>NZ_ATXG01000006.1 GCF_000421565.1 Agromyces subbeticus DSM 16689
TGGTAGCTCTGGTCGCCGATCTCGCGGTTGATGCCCGCGCAGTGCGCGACGACCTCGCATCCCTCGAACGCTCGCGTCAGCGCGTCGACGTCACTGGTGTCGACGCCGGTGCGGCGAGAGATGACGACGGATGCCTCGGGCCCGATCCGTTCGGCCAGGTGGCGTCCGACGAATCCGGTGCCGCCGGTGATCGCGGTTCGGGGGTGTTGAGTCATGACTGAGACCGTAGTACGCCGAGGAGACCCCAGTTGCGGACGCCGGGTTCTGGTTCGTGAGGTTCCCCCTTGTGTCCTTGAGGGCGGCCTCCGCATTCCGCTTTCGGTGGTCGGCCAGCCGCTACATCATCGACTGGAGCAGCCTCGTGGCCTGCTGGTTGTCGCTCGTCGCGAGCACGACCCGGTTTCGCGAGGCCACGTAGACGAGCGAGATGTTGATGCCCGCCCTGGCGAGGGCTCGAGCCATCCCACCGAACACACCCGGCGTGTCCAGCTCAGGCTCGGGCAACGCCGGATTGACGATGACGTCGGTCTCGGCATCGACCGTGATGTCGGCGCCCTCGAGCGCAGCCCTCGCTTCCGCGACGTCGTCGACGAGCACGTGGATGGCACCCCCTGCTCTCCATCATCGCGCAGAGGCCCTCGATGTTGACGCCCGCGTTACCGAGCGCCTCGCCGAGTCGGGCCCCCTCGCCGAGCTGATCTTCGAGGGGGACCAAGAGATCGTTCGCCATGACGGCACCTCCTTCTCGGGATGCCTCAGGTCTATGCCGGTCGGCGGGGTGCGTCAACGGCTCAGGATCGGGTGTGCGTGAGTCTCTCGACCGGCGCAGACTGACTCGCGCGAGGGCGTAGGTGCGGGCGGTGGAGCGATAGTTGCCCCTCTAACAGCCGGCAGATTTCGAGCATGGGTGGGTCGCAGGGGGCATTGTTCCAACACCACGGGTGCGGGCGGCTCTCACTCGCGAGCACAGTACCGCCTCGCCAACGCTGGCGAAACATGTTCGCTATTCTCGGCGAAGTGACCTCTCGATACCGAACTCGCCCGCAAGTGAAGTTTGCCCGCTTTCGTGAGCTTGAACAACGTCGAGCCGACGCCAGCAACACGATCTGGGCAATCATCGTTGGTTCGAAGATGGCCGCTTCGACGCTGCGGCTCACGGAAGGTTCCACGCGCACGCTCTCCGAGATCTTCCCCTCCATCGACCACGTCGCGAGGTTCGACATGCGCTCGGATAAAGCGCGGGAGCTCATTGGTGACGCCGACACGGAAATGAGCACGATGGGAATGGCTCATGCGATTGCGCTTCACGAAGACTTCGTCAAGACCTGCCTGGCGATGCTAATTCCGATTGGAAAGTTCTCGCGCTCGAAGCTCAGGAACACGAGGGCCGCGAACGCACATGAGTACTTCGCTGAGGCGACGGGTCATGAGTTCGACGTAGACGCGCTAGCGCTCTTTCACCTGACACGGCTGATTCGGAACTGCCACATTCACGCGGGCGGTCAGGTGGATCGGGCACTCGTGGGTGCTTACGAGACCCTGACCGCCGAACAGCGGACGCTCTGGGAGTCGCTCACCGGTGAGGAACTCGTCGTCCCGAGGGCGGGCGCACTCGCTCGGGTAGGGATCGGAGGGCTGGTTGCGACCCTCGCGGTGGGAAAGAGATTGTCTTACGACATCAACCTGGGTCTGCAGGCGGCTATAACGAGGCAAGGTTGGGCCGATATCGCAGCAGAGGAGTACTTCGCCCTGGGGTCCAAGTCGCCCGGAGACCAAACTGCACTGCGCTCGCTGAAGGGCTATCTAAGGGGTGGCTTCATGGCGCTTGAGCTAAATGACGACGAACTTCAGGCGGCGATCGACCGGCTCAGAGATGCCGTGTAGCGGAGAAGTAGACGCATCAGATCTCGGAAGTGAAAGTAAAAGTGGGATGCTCTGCCATTGAGCTACGGCGCCTCGAAGTGCGTCGCTAGGAATCGAACCTAGGTCTCCCGACTCTGTGAAATGCTCCGGTTGCGAGCCGGAAGGCCTAATGCCTGCATCTCCGACATTGACACTATCAGTTGCGATCCGGCTGCCACCAACATGTGCATGAATCCGCCAGCAGTTGTGTCCGCAGAGAGTGATCGCGACTTCAGGCGATCGCTCGGAGAGAGAAGCTCGTCCTCCTGCTGTACTTAAATCTTGTACTTGTTACGCCGCTTCTGGAATGCTTCCTCGCCCCCGTCGAGAATCTCGCAAGCATGCTCACGAACGCCGAACCTGCCGAGTGCAGTCGCGCTCGAGTCGTTTAGGGGTTGGGAGTGCTCCAGCGAACCTGTGAAGTACTCAAACGTGCGCCCACGCTTGTTCTTACGATCCGCTCCGTGGCGGTTCGCGACGATCACAAGTTCGGAGTCAGCTCCGATCACGAGGTTCGCATTGTGGCTCACCATGATGATTTGGCGCTCCCTTTTACGCTGCATCAGGTACGGAACGATCGTGTCGTAGATCGACCGACTATCTAGGTCGTCCTCGGGCTGGTCAATTAGGAGCGGCCAGGGTTCTTGCGATTCATTGAGGATCAGGGTGAGAGCAAATAGCGCTTGCTTTCCTGGCGTCATTGACGAGCGCCCGAAGCCTCCAATTCGATCCGTATCGAGCTCCGCTGAGAATCGCACCTCTGCAGTCACAGTCAAGACGTCAGCGGCCGTTGTGCTCGGTGTGTACCCCTTGTTCAGAGTCACTTGGCCGCTTCGCAGAGCCTCAACGAATTTCGCAGGATCACCCTGAGCCTCCTCGTATGAGACTGCCTCGCCCTTGGACTTGATGTAATCGTTCGTACTCCGCTGGCTGAATCCGACGGAGACGTGGTCCACGATGTCTGTTGGGACGGCGGTCTCAACGCCGAACTTGAGATCCGTGAGGACTCGTTCCTCTGAGTTGAAGTTCGCCTCGAATTCGGCGAGAGAATCTGAGCGATCCTTGATCGCGCCTATGGCCCTGTCAATCGCGCTCTGTTGTTGCTCCACCAAGCTGTCGTGCGACCCTCGCAGCCTAGCGATCTGATCAAGCCTCACGACCTGCTTCTTGTGGTCCGCAACGACGCTCGAAAGCTCCTGATTCGCTTCATGCTTGGCGATGAGTGCCGAATTGTCTTTCTCGATCGTCTCAATGACGGCTATGAGCTCTGCCTGTTCGCCAACGAGCGAGACCGTGGCTGCGACGAGCGTTTCCTCGACGCGAGACACAAGATCCGCCAATAGGTCCGCCCTGACGCTCTCGATCTGTGCAGCGACACTCTCGGGCAACTCGGCCGATGACGGTCGGACCGTTATCGTCGCCTGCACGGCCCCTGGACGAATCGAATGCCCATCGATACTCAGCGAGGGATCGACATATGACGCAAGCTGATCGAGTTCGATCTGGATCTGGCGCAAGCGAGACCGCTGTTCGTCGAGCTGTACTGCGACGGCTTGGTACGTCGCGACTTCGTTATCAGTCAGCTTCGCCTCAACCTTGATGCGATCGACCTCGTTCTGGAGGCGATCGCGCTCAGAGACGATGGCTGCCTCGTCCCCAACATTTGGATGTCCTGCCGCCGCTCATCAATCCGGTCGCCGAGCGCAAACCAAGCATCAATCGCCAGCCGTATCTCCGAGTTGGCGGCAGCTATCTTGCTCGTTGCGCCGTCAAAAGCCGTCTTCACCGCCGGATACGTGCGGAACAGCGCGGGCGCGATCTTCTTAGTGATCTCATCTGGTTGCTCGCTGAGTGTGTAAAGCGAGTTCTGAGGGATGTAGATCACCTTGCCGGCCGTGGCTTCGCCGGACTGCCACTCGACCTCGCACTTGACGTGTGAGACGTCCTTCCATGAGTACCCCGCCGCCGGCCCAGCGAGTCTTGGGTCGCCGAGGCCATGTGCCTCGACCTGAAGTCGAACAGTTTCGGCCGGGTCAACGGAATGCGCGATGTGAGCGAGAAGCGCGGACTTGCCAGATGACCTGCTTCCGATGATCGAATTCAGGTTTCGGTTGAGCAGGACCTCGCTCGGGAAATCCGTTGTCCCAGAAAACTTGACCTTTGAGATGACCTTGTAGGGCTCCTTCTGGTCGGGCTCTGCGGGTTGAATCGAGACGCGCTCACCCGGCTCCACAAGGGTTTGCTGTAGGCCTGCAAATGTGGGGTCCGCCTTGATCCAGGTGACGACCTGGCGAGTGCTCTGATCTGACGTGGCCCTGCCCAGCCAGTCTTCGAGGTCATCGAAGCTGTGGGCATCGCATCCGCCAAAAACGGGCTTTGGTATAGACGGCTGCCCAGCATCCTCATATCGGTCGGTTGTCAGGAAGTAGCGGGTGTTGGATGGATCCTTGCCGAAGATCGCGTGCACGTCCTTATCGATCTCGTCAGCAAGATTTGCCTTCCGCAGCTGGCCGGACTCCGCTCGAAGTCCGTTGTTGTTTGCGGGGGCGACATAGATCAAGTAGTCGGTCGGCTCGGCCTTGTCTCCGAAAGTGTCCGTAAACGCAGCTTTGATATCTGATCGCGTCACGGTTGCCGTGTTGAAGTCACTACCTTCGAGTTCGGTGCACGCCTTTTTTCGTCCGTACCCGTCGGAAATCTGCGTCTTTAGCCTCGACAGGAATTCCGTGATTTTCGCGGTCGTGACGCTGTCGCGGAAGATGACATGAAAGTCGACCATCTGAGTGTCGCGGTTGACAGTTTCATTCAGCCGCAGCTCGACGTTGACGAGGAACAGTTTTTCTGAGGTGGGGTGGCGTTCTTTGAAGCGCTCAATGAATGCGACCGACTGGGACGATGTGAAGTAGTCGGTAATTCCGAAGGCGGCGACGTCGGATGCTTCCAAGATGTCGGCGAACCGATCCAGGTCGTCGCCACCTGCGGCCTTCGCATACGAGTCATTGAGCTTCGTGCCTGGCACGTGCACGTGAAGATCCCACTTGCGCCACTCGGACCCTCGCGGATACTTGTTCACTACTCACCTTTCAGAACGCCCGGGGCCGGTAGCCGCTCGAATGGCGCGCGAGTTTCTTCGCGCACCATACGGCGCACGGTCTTGATTGGCCTCAGGCTCCCTCGCCTACTGGCAGGGAAAATACCAGCGGCCCGTCCCAGTGCCGTCCGGTCAGCGTATGGGCAGCGCATCGTGGCAGGTGCCCAGCAGGGCCGCATTTTCAGAACTTGCCCACAAAGGGGGGTAGGCACACGCTTGGAAGGAGTGGGAATACTGCTGGATCGTCCACGTTGAACTTGAGCGTACCCCGCTCAACTCTCCAGGAGGATTGGTGTCCGAAGACTTCAGCCCCGAAGCCGGCGCGAGCTCGTTCGACGAGTTCCTCAGCCGGTACCTTGCAGGCGAACAGGCGCGCCAGGCGCGTTCGATCGACCTCAGCCGTTTCCTGACGGCGCGCACCCAGGGCATCCTGCAGCGCGCCGGCAAGTTCGCGATCGAGCGCGGCCAGACCGAGCTCGACGCGCTGCACATCCTGCGCGTGATCGTGGAAGATGCCGCCGTCAAGCAGGCGATCGCCCGCGTCGGCGTCGCCCCCGAGCGGCTCATCACCGCGACCGAGGCGCGGCTGCCCGCGGCATCCGATGTCGCTGACATCAACTCGGCCACGATCACGCCGAGCGCGAGCCGCGCGCTGTTCCACAGCTACCAGGTCGCGCGCTCGAGCGGCTCGACGTACATCGACCCCGAGCACCTCTTCTTCGCGCTCGTGCTCGGGCAGGATGCCCCGGCCGGCCAGGTGCTCGCGCGCGCCGGCGTCACTGCCGAGGCGCTCACGCAGGGCATGCGTGAGACGGTCACGGCCGATGGCGACGACCTCGAGGGCATGACGGATGTCGCGGGCGGCAACGCCGAGGCATCCGACACCCCGATGCTCGACAAGTTCGGCACGGACCTCACGGCGCTCGCCGAGAACGGCGAGCTCGACCCCGTGATCGGGCGCGTCGACGAGATCGAGCAGACCATCGAGATTCTCAGCCGCCGCACCAAGAACAACCCGGTGCTCGTGGGTGAGGCCGGCGTCGGCAAGACCGCGATCGTCGAGGGCCTCGCCCGCGCGATCGTCGAAGAGCAGGTGCCCGAGGCGCTGCTCGGCAAGCGCGTCATCTCGCTCGACCTGCCCGGCATGCTCGCCGGCACCCGCTACCGCGGCGACTTCGAAGAGCGCCTCACCAAGACGATGGACGAGATCGCCGCCAACAAGGGCGAACTCATCATCTTCGTCGACGAGGTGCACACCGTCGTCGGCGCGGGTGGCAACGGCGGCGGCGACGGCATGGATGCGGGCAACATCCTGAAGCCGCGCCTCGCACGCGGCGACCTGCACCTCGTGGGCGCGACGACGCTCAAGGAGTACCGCACCATCGAGAAGGACCCCGCGCTCGAGCGCCGGTTCCAGCCGGTGAAGGTGGGGGAGCCCTCGATCGAGGATGCCGTGCTCATCATGCACGGCCTGCGCAGTGCGTACGAACAGCACCACGGCATCGAGTACACGGATGCCGCGCTGCGGGCCTCCGTCGAGTTGAGCGCGCGCTACCTCACCGACCGGGTGCTACCCGACAAGGCGATCGACCTCATCGACCAGGCCGGGGCGCGGTTGCGGCTCAAGCTCGGCGTGAAGACGGATGTCTCCGCGCTCATCGCGCGACTCGCCGACCTTGAGGCCGACAAGAACGCCGCGGTCAGTGCCGAGCACTACGAAGAGGCGTCGCGCATTCGCGACGAGGTCGCGAAGGTGCAGGCGAAGCTCGATGAGGCGACGGCCGCCGGTCGAGTAGCGACGCAGGAGCGTATCGAGACCCCGTCACCTGGTCTCGATACGGCCGCGGGCGGCCTACTCGACCGGCGCACCGTCATCGACGAGGCCGAGATCGCCGCGGTGATCTCGCGGGCCACCGGCATCCCGGTGAACCGCCTCACCGAGGGGGAGCGCGACCGGCTCGCGGCCCTCGAAGAGGAGCTGCACTCGCGCGTCATCGGCCAAGACGACGCAGTGACCGCCGTCGCCAAGGCCGTGCGCCGCAATCGCACGGGCATGGGCGACGCGCACCGGCCGGTGGGTTCGTTCCTGTTCCTCGGCCCGACGGGTGTCGGCAAGACCGAGCTCGCCAAGGCGCTCGCGTCGAGCCTGTTCGCCGACGAGGCATCCGTGATTCGCTTCGACATGAGCGAGTTCGGCGAGCGGCACACGGTGTCGCGTCTCGTCGGTGCCCCTCCCGGATACGTCGGCTACGACGAGGCCGGCCAGCTCACCGAGCGCGTGCGGCGCAACCCGTATTCGATCGTGTTGTTCGACGAGATCGAGAAGGCGCACCCCGACGTGTTCAACCTGCTGCTGCAGGTGCTCGACGACGGTCGCCTGACCGACGGCCAGGGTCGCACGGTCGACTTCCGCAACGCGGTGATCGTGATGACCTCGAACATCGGCTCGGAGTTCCTCGCATCGCGGTCGGGTGCGCTCGGCTTCGTCGCCGGGGCGGATTCCTCGGGCTTCAGCTCTGAGAAAGACCTGCGCGACCGCGTCATGGGCAAGCTGCGCGAGGCCATGCGGCCCGAGTTCCTGAACCGCATCGACGAGATCGTGCTGTTCGAGAAGCTCGACCAGCCGCAGCTCGAACAGATCGTGCGCCTCATGCTCGGTGCCTCGGCGGCGCGACTCGCGTCGCGCGAGGTCGCCTTCGAGGTGACGGATGCCGCGGTGTCGCTGCTGGCCGAACGGGGCTACGAGCCCGAGTTCGGTGCCCGCCCGCTGCGCCGCGTCATCCAGCGCGAGATCGACGACCGCATCGCCGACCTCTTCGTCACCGGAGCCCTCGGCGACGGCGAGGGCGTGCGAGTGGATGCGGTCGACGGCGAGTTCGCCGTGGCACCCGTGCCGAACGCAACGGTCACGTTGCCGCAGGCGGCGTGACGCCGGTCGAGTAGCGAAGCGTATCGAGACCCCGCAACCAGGTCTCGATACGGCGCTGGAGCGCCTACTCGACCGACGAACGCCCGGCCCTCATTTCGAGGGCCGGGCGTTCGTGCTCAGCGTACGCTGGCAGGCGCAAGAGATGCTTCGCCGCGCCTGGCCGGATGAGGTCCGCGGCTGATCGCTCACCCACGGCCTTCGCCGCATAGTGTGCGAGCTACCAGCCCATCGAGCCGGGGCCGCCCTTGAAGGGGCCCACCACGCCGTGCGTGATCCATCCGCCGTAGAAGCCTCCCGGCTGTGGAACGACGGTCTCTCCGTCGACGATGCATCGATCGACGCGACCCGCGTACACCGCGATCCGCCCGGCCAACACCTCGAACCCGGGCGATGGCGACGGGTAATCCCACGCTGCGCGCTCGGCCCGGTGCCCGCCGGCGAGCACGTCGAAGTAGCGCGCGGACCCCTTGAACTCGCAGAACGATGAGCCGTGGCCTCGCACCACGGAGTCGGACGCGAAGGCCGTGAGCGGCAGGTAGTAGACGGGCGGGTGGCTGGTCTCGAGCACGCGCACGACGTCGGACGTGTCCACCAGCACGGCGCCGCCGAGTTCGATCGTGACGCGCACGTCGACCGCTTCGACGGCCGGCGGGCGGGGATAGTCCCACACGGACTCCTGTTCGGGGCCGGCCGGCAGGGGAGTGGGTCGCATGCTTGGATGTTACGCCGGGAACCCCAGGTGCACGCCAGCGTTTCAGCCTCCGAGTTACGGCGACGGTGCTCCAGTCGGTCTGGCATTCCGTGCACTCCTGCAGCACGGGGAAGGCTGCGGCATCCGCTCGGCCTCTCTTGACGACCGTTGCTGCCGGCGGCGGCATTCGAAGGCGGTGACGAGCGCCCATCCGGCCGCGTGAACGACACCGTGCGTTCACCATGCAGACGCATTCCCGTCACCGGCGAACGGTCGAGTACGAGCGACCCCCGTTCAGCCCGTCAGGAGCGCCCGAATGCCCGTGCCCCGTTCAGTCCGCAGAAGCGCCGCGATGCTCGCCGCGCTCGCGGTCTCCGCTTCAGGAATCGCGATCGCCGCGACGCCGTCGATCGCCCTCGGCGCCGATCCCGATGTCGTGATCAACGAGATCTGGTACGACGGATCGCCCGCCGACGCCATCGAGCTGTACAACTCCTCCGCAGCAGCCGTCGACGTGTCGGACTGGAAGGTGCAAGACGAAGACCGCGACCCGCTGAAGACCGGCACCATTCCGGCCGGCACGAGGATCGAGCCCGGCGGCTACCTCGTGCTCGCGAAGGACGCCACACCGCTCGGCTTCCCGTTCGGGCTCGGCAAAGGCGACGAAGTCGTGCTTCTCGATGCCGCGGGCGCGGTCGTCGACAACCAGCCGTACGAGGCGACTGCACCGCTCAGCGACTGGTCGCGTTGCGCCGACGGCGGCGAGTGGGCTCACGCCACCGAGGTCACCCTCGGAGCGGCGAACGTCTGCGCCGAGCCTGACCCCGAGCCCGGCAGCGTGCTGCTCAACGAGATCGACTCGGGCCCGGCCGACTGGATCGAGCTGATCAACCCCGGGGCGGGCGACCTCGACCTGTCGGGCTACGAGATCCGCGACAACTCCGACGACCACCGCTGGTTCTTCGCGCCCGGCACGACCATCGCGGCCGGCGCACGACTCGTCGTCGAGGCATCCACCGCGGGTGTCGACGTGAACGGCGCCCCGCAGGTGTTCCAGGCGGCCATCGGTATCGGCGGTTCGGACTCCATCCGGTTGTACGACGCCGCGGGCACGCAGCTCGACATCTACGCATGGGCGGCGCACCCCGCGATCGACGGCGACGAAGCAGCCGCGAGCTGGGCGCGCTGCCCCGACGCGACCGGCGGCTTCGCGCTCGCCAAGGTGACGAAGGGCGAGCCCAACATCTGCGTGCTGCCGTCGGTGGCCGTGAACGAGGTCGAGTCCAACGGTGACGCGACCGACTGGGTCGAGGTCGTCAACACCGGCTCGCAGCCCATCGACCTCACGGGCTGGACCCTCATGGACAGCGACCCGATCGGGCACGCCACCGACGTCACGCCCGTCGCAGCCGGCACGACGCTCGCCCCCGGCGCGTTCTTCGTCTTCGACGGTGGCACGCACTTCGGCTTCGGGCTCGGGGGAGCGGATGTCGCAAGCATCCGCAACGCCGCCGGACTTACGGTCGTCGAATACGCGTGGGCCGACCACGCTGCGGTGACGTGGGCGCGCTGCCCCGACGGCACCGGCGATTTCGCTGCTGCAACCCTCGCCACCAAGGGCCAGCCGAACTCCTGCGGCACGGGCGAGCCCGACCCGACCGCAGCCGCGTGGCCCGGCTCGGCCGACGTCACCGTGATCGATGAGGTCACGATGTTCGAGGGCGATTCCTCCGGCCTCGACGCGCAACAGACGGCCGACGGCGTCGTGCTCTGGGCGGTCGACAACGGAACGGGTCTGTTCTGGAAGCTCGACGCGAGCGCCGACGGTTCTGCCGCCTTCGCCGACGGGTGGAGCGCGGGCAAGCGAGTGCGCTTCCAGCGCGACGCCGAGAACGCCGCCGCGGCGGGCCCCGACGCCGAGGGCATCACCGTCGACGACGCCGGGCGGCTCTACATCGCCTCCGAGCGCGACAACTCCAACAAGGGCGTCAACCAGAACGTCATTCTCGCGGTCGGCCCCGACGCCGAGGGCCCCGACGTCGTCGCCGATCAGGAGTGGGACCTCACCGCGTCACTGCCGCAGGTCGCCGCGAACACGGGCCTCGAAGCGGTCGAATGGGTGCCGGATGCCGCGCTCGAAGGTCTGCTCGTCGACGCCAACACCGACGCACCCTACGACCCGGCGGTGTACGCAGGCCACGGTGACGGCCTGTTCTTCGTCGCCGTCGAAGATAACGGCGTCGTCTACGCCTACGCCCTGAACCCCGACGGAACGAGCGAGCAGGTCGCGGCGATCGATCCGGGCCTCGGCGGCGTCATGGCGCTCGACTACGACACCGTGCTCGACCGGCTGTGGGCGCTCTGCGACAACGGCTGCGATGGCCGCGGCGCCGGCATCACCTTCACGGGCGCGGCACCGACGATCGAGCTCTTCGCTCGCCCCGCCGGCATGCCGAACCTCAACAACGAGGGCTTCGCCACGGCGCCCGCATCGCTCTCGGCGGCAGTGGATGCTGAAGCGGCCGTCGCGTCGGGCGAGGCAGCCGCGGCGCCGCTCGCTCGCGTGAGTGCAGCAGCGGATGCCGCGGCGACCGTGCGCCCCGCCTGGTGGTTCGCCGATGGCGAGCAGCCCGCTGCGCTGCGCGCAGGCACGGTGCCGGGCGCGGTGCCGGGCGGCGAGCCCGGTGGGCAGCCCGGAACGCCCGGCGGCGGCAACGGAACCGGCGGTGGCAACGCTGGCTCTGGTTCAGGCTCGGCTTCAGGATCGGCTGGCGCGCTCGCGTCGACCGGCGTCGATTCCGCGCTGCTCACGTTCGGGATGTTCGCAGCGCTCGCCGTCGCCCTCGGCGCGGCCATGCTGCTGCTCGCGCGACGGCGTCAGCGCGCCTGACCGCGTAGCCCGCAGCTCAGCCGTGGCGCCGGATGGCCCGGTGCCGCGGCTGGTCGAACGCGTGCTGCATCGTCGGTCACGACGACGCCGGCGGCATGCTCAGCTCAGCCAGTCGGGCGATGCCCGGCTTCGCGTGGGTCTGCAGGCGGCCGAGAGCGTCGTCGAGCTGGGCGGAGCGCTCGACGTCGGGCGGGATGCGGGCGGGATTCGTCGCGACCTGGGACGCCCAGCTGGCGATGTCGGGCTCTGCTCCGAACGACGTGGCATTGCGGGCACCCACGACGGTCATGCGGGCCCACGCGACCATGGAATCGGGATACGGCGACGGCGGGCAGAGTCGGTTCTTCTCGTCGTCGTCGCGGCGGGTGGCCTCGACGTATCCGGTGAGCGCCGCCCCGAAGCAGGGGAAGCCCGAGCGCACCGGTTGAAGCGTGATCGTGCCGGGCGCCCAGATGGGCACGAGAGGACGGCGGATCAAGCCGTCGCCGGCGCAGTGCACGATGAGCGTATCGTCGGGGATCGCGAGAGATCCGCGCTCGAAGTCGACCAGGCCTCGTTGCGCACGCCGGATGTGGCCGAGGCGTACGACGTGCTCGATCATTCGCAGCAGCTCGAGTTCCCACATCGCCAGGGTGGGCGTCTTGGCCATCGCGGGCATCACCGAGCGGTCGATGCGAAGCATGATGCCGGCGTCCTCCAGTCGCAGGAACAGGTCTTCGAGCGATGCCGCCGACTCAGCGGCCTGCATCGTGTCGGCGACCATGCCGAGGAACACCTCGGGAACAGGCTGGATCACCGCCCGGTTGAGCATCCACGGGTCACGCGGTCGCACCCAGATGATCGCGTCGGGGTCGACGCCGCGCGCCAGCAGCCAGATGCAGGCATCGGTCGCCGTCTTGCCCGAGCCCGCGATCAGGTACCGGCTCGGAGGTTCCTCGATATGTGCGAGCTCGTTGACCGGCACCACTCGGGCATCGTCGAATGCGAATGGTGGCGCTACCTCGGCCGGCACGAGCGGGGCGAGATAGTGGGCGTCGACGACGCGGCATCGCCCTGGCACGGTGAACCGATCACCCGACACCCGCGAGACGAACGTGCGACCGCCGACGTACTCGGTGCCGGCGAAGAACTCGACCCGGCCGGAATCGATCATGCGGTCGGCCAAGACGTGCTCGAAGTACGCGCACACCTCCGACTTGGTCGCTCGCTCCTGCAATCCGGCCTCCGGCCCGCGGTGCTGCACGCGACCGCCGCCGAGGAGGGTCGAGGCGACCCCGTACAACACGGATGCCTGGTGCAGGCGCACGAACGGATATGCCTCGAGCCAGTGGCCGCCGACGCCGTGGCGGCGATCGATGAGGGCGACGCGCACGTCGCCCTCATGGTCGATCAGGGCGTCGGTGAACGCCATGCCCATGGCCCCGGCCCCCACCACGAGATAGTCGACATCGACCGTGCTGTTCATGAGACCACTCCGCTCTGGGCAGGCTGCGCACACCGGCATCCAGTTCGCTGCGCACGCGAGAAATTCTCACGAACACTGTGGTCTCAGGATCCTCCGGTCGGCGACCGTGCACAATCACCGACCTGGCCGAGTTCTCGGGCTCTCGGCATGCGTGCCGAGCGCGCGCTCGGTCACCGCGAACGCGACGCAGCGAGCTCAGAAACCCTCGCCCGACGCCGGGTCTTCATCGGTGATGACGCCGGTTGGCTCGCTCTCGCGCACCGTGTGCTGCGAGCCGAACGTCGCGGCGAGCTCACGGCCGGCGTCGATCGCCTCGTCACGACTCGCAAAGCTCTGCGACAGCTCGGGCGAACCCTCGACGACGTTCTCCCATTGCCCGCGGTTCGAGCGGGTCTCGACATCTCCGTCAGCCATGTGCATTCCCCTCCCGGGCGCGACAGGCGCGCCCACTCGCGACGATACGCCGCCGCTCGGCCGTGTGGCTAGGCAGTACCGCCCCTAGATCACCGTGGTGCCGCCGTCGGCGACGAGCTCCATGGTGGAGAGCCGCACCCAAGAACCTTCTAGTTGACGCCGCTGCCCACTTGGCCGGGGAGGACCGCGCTCGACACCACGTCGAAGAGATGGTCAGCGCGTAGCGCGAGCGAGGGCTGATCGTAGATCCATGCAAGCGAGGCGACCAGCGCGAACAGGTCGGTACCGTCGATGTCGGTCCGCGCTACGTTCGCGGCCTGGGCGCGGTCGAGAAGTCGCGTGCCTGCATCATGTAGCCCAACGCACGCTGCATGCAGTGCGGAGTCGGCGTCCTCGAGCGCCGCCGTCAGTAGCGTCGTGGCACCCCGGTATTCGTGGGTAAGCGCGACGACCCCGCGGAGCCACGCAAGTAGTGCCTCCTCGGGGGCACTCGACTTCTCGAGGTCCGCCGCCTGAGTGGTCAACTGGTCGACATCCGTGCGGAGCAATGCCTCGAGCAGTGCCTCTCGCGTCGGGAAGTGGCGGTACAGCGTGCCGAGCCCGACGTCCGCTTTGCGGGCGACGTCGCGCAACGACGCATCGGCGCCCTGCTCGGCGACGACGTCACGTGCGACCGAGAGCAGTCGGTCGTAGTTCTTCTGCGCGTCGGCTCTCATGTGTCTCCGGATCGATGCGTGGGGCAGGCGCTCCGTGAATCGGTGCACCGATCCACTGAGGGTAGTCGTGGTCGCGGATGCCGGGAACCTGCCGCGCCTATCGCTTGAGGGCGGCAAGCATCGCGCGGATATCCTTCACCCGCAGGGTCCCGCGGTCATATCTTCAGCGTTCCTTCCGACGAGGCCGGGAAGTAGTGGCCGTTGTCCAGGTCCGCCAGCAGGCCGGGGTGAGCGGGTTCCCAACCGAGGGTCTGGCGGGTGATGAGGTTCGTCGTCGGGTAGCTCTGCGTGACGATGTTCGCGATGAACCCGAAGTACGCCGGGATCATCAGTTCGTCCAGCGGAATGCTGACGGCGGGAAGGTTCAGGCGGCTGCCGATGGCTTCGGCGATCTGGCGGAGCGGGATGCCTTCGTCTCCCACCGCATGCCAGTACTTGCCTGCCGGGCCCTTCTCCAGCGCCAAGCGGAACAAGGGAGCGACGTCTCCGATGTGCACGGCGTTCCACATGTTCGCGCCGTCCCCGGGGTAGCCGGCGTAGCCGTTCTGCTTCGCGAGCGCGATCAGCATGGGGAGGAAGCCGGCGCGGTCGGTCGTGCCGTGCGCGATATTGGAGATTCGCACGACCGACGATCGCACGCCTTGCTCGGCGAGGCCGATGACGACGGTTTCGACGGCGTTGCGCACCCGGAGGGTGCCCTTGTGCTCGTCGCCGACGGGAAGGGCCGGATCTTCTTCGGTGGATGGCCGGCCGAGCTGACCGGGCGACCCTATGCTTCCCGCTACGACCAGTGGCTTTCCAGTGCCCGCGAGCGCCTCGCCATACGCCAACATCACGGGGAGCTCCGCCTCGGTCACCGCGTCCATTCCTCCGGACGGAAGCAGATCTTGTCGGTGGGCGACGTGGATGACCCCGTCGGAGTCGGCGGCTGCCTTCTTGAGCCCGTCGAGGTCTCGAAGATCGCCGCGGCGCACCTGCGCCCCCAGCGCCGACAGCGCTGCCGCCGAAGCGTCCGACCGGGCTAAGCCGGTGACCTCATGCCCGGCGGCGATGAGCTCGGGGATGATGTACGAACCGGAATGGCCGGTCCCGCCAGTGACTAGGACGTGCATGGTGCTCCTCGGTACGACGGATGGTTGGTGATGAGTGCGCTCAGCTGAAGATGCTGACGCTGAGGGCGTGGTCGAACCCCACGCCGTTCTGGGCGAGGCCGATCGTCAGCGGCCCGACCGCCTCCAGGTAGCGGGCCATCTCGAGACCGCCGACATCGAGCGGTCGCAGTCCGAGGCTCGTGATGAATGACGACACGCTGGCCTTGGCCTGCGTGTCGTCTCCGGCGACGAACACGTCCAACGGTCGTCCCTGGGTCAGGACGTGGCCGAAAACAGTGTTGAACGCCTTCACGACGTGCGCGCTGTCGGGAGAAGCCTTGGCGATCTCCTTTGCACCGAATGTGCCTTCAGGAGTGACGAGTTCAAGGTCGGCGTTGAAGGTGTTCGTGATGTCGACGATGACCTTGCCAGCCAGAGCAGCCCCGTACTCAGTGACGACCTCGACAGCGCTGGCGTACGGCACGGCAAGGACGACGATATCTCCCGTAGGAACGGAGCCGAATCGGCCAACCCGGGCGCCACCGCCGAGCGCGGCAGCCAGGCCCTGGGTCTTCGTCGCGTCTCGGCCGATGAGTTCGACGGCGTGGTCGGCGGCAATCGCGCGAGCTGCAATGGCGCTGGCCATGCTTCCCAGGCCGATGAAACTGATGCTGCTCATACTGAGTGCCTTCTTTCTCTTGGTTGAATCGAACTCTGCTAACCGGAGCGGTAGTCCGATTATGCGGGGCAGTGCTCCGTTAAGCAAGGGTGACCCCAGATGGGCGACCGATTGCTTTGTTCTCCCGAGTCGTGGGGTTGTGGGGTCGCGCGCGGGCCGGGTGCCATCGCGGAAGGGAATCCAGACGAGGGCGCCCAGCCGACGCGCTCAGATCACCGTGGTGCCGCCGTCGGCGACGAGCTCCATGCCGTTGACGTAGCTCGAGTCGTCAGAGGCGAGGAACAGTGCGATCGACGCGATCTCCTCTGCGGTGCCCATCTCTCGCCGCGGGATCACGGACTCGAACATCGCCTTCATCTCGGCGCTCAGCACGTCGCCCATCATCGGCGTCGCGACCGAGCCGGGCGTCAGCACGTTCACCCGGATCCTCCTGTCGCGCAGCTCGGCCACCCAGACCCGCGCGTAGGCGGGCAGCACGGCCTTGCTCGCGGCGTACACGCTCCAATCGGGGTAGCCCCGGAGCGAGGCGTTCGACCCGGTCATGAAGATCGAGCCGCCATCGTTGAACAGTGGCAGTGCCTTCTGCACCGTGAACAGCGTGCCGCGCGCGTTCAACGAGAAGGCGGCATCGAACTGCTGCTCGGTGATCTCGCCGAGCCTGCCCTGCTCACCGCCGCCGGCGCTCGTCCACAAGACATCGATCGAGCCCTTCTCCTGCTTGACCGTCTCGAACAGGCGGTCAAGGTCATCGAGATCGGCCGAGTCGGCCTGCACGCCAGTCACGTTCCGGCCAATCAGCTTCACGGCTTCGTCCACCGCGTCCTTTCGCCGACCGGTGATGAAGACGTGAGCGCCTTCGTCGACGAACAACTTGGCGCCGGCTAACGCCATGCCACTTGTCGCGCCGGTGATCACTGCGACCTTGCCATCGAGCTTTCCCATGATTACTCCGTTCTTCCGAGATTGACGCCGAGGGAGATGTTGAACCCCAGACCGTTCCGGGCCAGGCCCATCTCCAGCAAGCTCGCGCTCTCCAACCAGTGCGCCATGCTCAGGTCGCCGGCGTCTCGAGGGCGAAGTCCGAGGCTGGCGATGAACGCCGAGACGCTCGCCTTGGCCCGTCTGTCATCGCCGGCCATGAACACATCCACGGGGTCGCCCGAGGCGAGGACGTGGCTGAAGAGGGTGTTGAACGCCTTCACGACGTGGGTGCTGGCGGGCGCGGCGTCGGCGACCATCTGCGCGACGGAGGTGTCGTGAGGCACGGCCAGCCCGGTGGCGTCGGCGTTGAAGGGGTTCGTGATGTCGACGACGATCTTGTCGGCCAGCCCCTCCCCGTACTCGCTGACGACCGGCACGGCGCCCGCGAACAGCACGGCGAGAATGACGATGTCCCCGCTCGGCGCGGCGCCCCACGCTCCGGTTGTAGCGCCGTTGCCGAGCGCCCGGGCCAGGGCGCCAGCTTTGTCCGCGTCCCGACCGATGACCTCGACGGTGTTGCCTCCCTTGAGGGCGAGGGCGCCGATGGCTCTGGCTATGCTGCCCGAGCCGATGATGCTGATGTTGCTCACTTTGTGCTCCTTCATGTGTCTGTTCGGTTGGCCTTCGGGTTCTCGCTGGGCTCCATTCGTGCCTCAAGTTGAGGTACCCCTCCGGATATTTGGATTGAACCGGAGGGGTGCCTCATCTATTCCGAGTGACGGCGCGAAGTTCGCGGGGGAACCAGACCGGAGGCAGCCCTCGGCTTCCGGGGTACATTGGCAGCGTGAGCACCAGCGACATCGAGCCGGCGCCGAGGCCCCGGCGCCGGGATGCCCAAGAGCGCCATGACCGGCTCATCGTCGCGGCACAGCGCGAGTTCGCCGCTCGAGGCGTGGATGCCTCGTTGGAGAAGATCGCTCGCGACGCGGATGTCGCCATCGGCACGCTGTATCGCCACTTCCCGACTCGCCTCGACCTGCTCTTGGCTGCCCTCGAGCCTCGACTTCGGGAGTTCAGCGAAGGATCCAAGAAGGCACTGGAGATCGACGATCCGTGGCAGGGGTTCGTCTCCTACCTCGAGAACCTGTTTCGCGTGCAGGCGGGCGACCGAGGTTTCAACGACTTCCTCTCCCGCCGCTTCCCCGGCAGCGCTGACACCGAACGCATCCATGACCAGATGTGTCGACAGATCGACGACGTGCTCACCCGAGCCCAAGAAGCCGGCGAGGCGCGCGCCGACATCACGCTGGCCGACATCGTCAACCTCATCTGGTCGAACGGCCGCATGATCGACGCCACCAGCACCACCGCCCCCAACGCGTGGCGGCGTCAACTCCACCTCATGCTCGACGCCTACCGCGCTCAGCGTGCGCATCCGATTCCCGAGCCACCGATGACGGAACAGCAGCTCTACGACGCCATGGTGCGCCTCAGCACGGCGGGCTGAGCAGTCACCTCTGCAGCATCGCTAGGCGACCTTGTCGGCGTGCCGGTGCACGACGCGCCAGCCGACCGGCTCGAGCCGGTATACCTGAGTGGCGCGCAGGGTGAAGGTGCGCGGCGCTCCGTCGATCGACGCCGAGACGCGCTCGTAGCCCACGGTGTAGGCCATCTCGCCGCGCACGTCGAAGGCGATCAACTCGAACGCGTAGTCGGCGCAGTTCGAGAAGCTCGCCGAAAGCTCTGCGAACGCGTCGACCAGCTCTGCGCGATCGGCGGCGTTGCGCCAGGCACCGAGCACAGTGACCGGCTCGCCCTCCGACCAGATCGCGCGGCGCGGGCCGTCGTCGCCGTCGAACATCGCACGCTCGGCCCGCACGAACTCGCTGTGCAGCCACACCAGGAACTCTTCGCGGTCGCTCATGCCTCTCAGAATGCTCCGGTCTGCCGCCGCGCACAATCACCAAGGCACCGGCTCCACCGCGGGTATCGTGATCGGGTGAACAGCACCGGTCTCAGCCATGTCACCTTCATCGTTCGCGATCTCGACCGCATGGAGCAGGTGTTGACCGCCGTGCTCGGCGCAGTGCGTGTCTACGACAGCGGCTCCGAGACGTTCTCGCTCTCGGAGGAACGGTTCTTCCTCATCGGCGATGGCGATGCTGCGACGTGGGTCGCCATCATGCGCGGTGACTCGGAGCTGCCGCGCACCTACAACCACGTCGCGTTCCAGGTGCAGCGGGAGGATCTGCAGTCGCTGCGGGCGACGATCGCCGGACTCGGGCTCGACCTCCGTCCGCCGCGCTCGCGGGTCGCGGGCGAAGGTGACTCCATCTACTTCTACGACGACGACGGTCACCTCTTCGAGCTGCATGCCGGCTCGCTGCGCGAACGACTCGCGGAGTACTCGCCGAGCACGTCAGGTGGCCACGGCGCGCCCTGACCCAGCAACCGCCCTGCTGTAAGCGGCGGTACCGAAGTACCGAAGTACCGGACGATGCAGACACGAACGCCCGGCCCCCACGAGGAGGGCGGCCGGGCGCTCGCCGCATTCGAGCCGAAGGCTACGCCTGCTTCTTGCCCCGTCGCGCGGTGATCGCGAGCACGACGCCGATCGCACCGACGAGCAGGCCGCCGATGCCGAGCACCCGTGCGAGCACGTCGTCACTCGAACCGGTGGCGTTCTCGGATGCCGCCGCACCCGTGGTGTCGGCCTCGTGCTCGGCCGGGGCATCCGCTGCGACCGCCGCGCCGTGGCCGTCGCCCGTCGCCTCGGTGACCGTGACCACGGGGGCGGGATGCTCAGGCTCCGCCTCGCCCGCCTCGGCGATGGCGCTCCAGTCGGTCTGGCCCTCGGTGCACTCCTGCAGTACCGGGAAGGCCAGGGTCTCGCCCGCGGCATCCGCCGGCAGCTGCAGCGACAGCTCTATGACGTCGCGCAGTTCGCTCGGCAGCGGGGTGACCGCCGTGTAGACGACCGAGCTCACGCGCTCGGTGATGTTCGCGCCGTGCGAGTCCTTGCGCGGCGCGTCGAGCTGCTCGACGACCTTCTCGATCGTCCAGCCCGGGTTGACGGTGGGAGTGACCCGGTCGATGCCCTCGGGCATCGTGAACGTGAGCCGCGTGGTGGGGCTCTCGCCGCAGCCGTGCGGTGTGCCGAAGCTCAGCACGGTGTAGGCGCCGGCGGCGGTGTCGCTGGGGTCGACGTTGACGTGGGCGCTCGCCGCGAGCGGGGCGGCGAGCGCGAGGGCGGTGCCTGCGCCGAGGGCGAGGGCGGCGGCGAGGGTCGTGCGAATCCTGGGGTTCATGTCTCTGCTTTCAGGGGTGTGCGAACGGGCACACGATCGACGTGTGGTTCGTAGCGTTCGCGAATGCGGATGTGTCAGCGTGTCGCCGCGAGCGCGGCGAGGTGCTGACGTGGCGGGCCGCGGTACCGCAGAGCAGTGCAGAGCAGAGAGGTGGCATCGGGGCCGACGTCGCGCGGCGCGGCCGGCGCGAGATGCGCCCGCAGTGGCGGCACGAGCGGTGCGGCGAGCACGATGCGGGCGATTCGGATGCCGCGGGCCGCGAAGCGCACGGCGTCGTGCATGCGATCGGCGAGCGCCACCGCGAGGATCGTGAGCAGGGCGGCGACGGCGTGTGCCACGAGCATGGCGGGGCCGAAGTGCTCATCGTGCACGGGAGCGGCGCTCGAGAAGAACGACCCCGCGCCCGATGAGTGGTGCTGGCCGGAAGCCGGCGACGGGGCAGGCGCAGAGCCGATCGCTCCCGCCCTCGGGGTCAGCGAGTAGAGCGCGTGCAGCGCGAGCTGGGCACCGACGGCGGCGAGCGCCGCGCGCGGCGTGCTCTGTCGGCCGCCGACGATCACGATCGCGAACGGCGCCGAGAACGCCAGGGCCAACGCGATGGTCACGGCCCCGGGCGGCGAGCCCCCGCCGACCGTGTGCGCGAGCGAGGCGAACACGATCGCGGTGCCGGCGACGGTGAGCGCCCGCATCACCTGAGCGCCACGACGGATCTGCACCCTGCGAGTCTACGGTTGCGGCATCGATTGCCGAAGCGCAATGCGGCGGATCACGGCTGATGCGGCGGCGAGCTGCGGCGCTTGCGCTCGTGCGCCCAGATCGCGAGCTCGACGCGATTGCGCGCATCGACCTTCGTCATGATGCTCGCGAGGTGGGTCTTCACGGTGCTGAGCGAGATGTGCAGCTCGCTGCCGATCTCGGCGTTGCCGAGCCCCCGAGCGACGGCGGCGAGCACGTCTTCCTCGCGCTCGGTGAGCGGCGACGACAGGTCGGTTGCCGGCTCGGCGGCGGAACCGGCGAACGCCTCGATGAGGCGCACGGTGACGTTCGGGTCGATGAGCGCATCGCCTCGAGCAGCGGCGTGCACCGCCTCGCTGAGCAGCACGGCACCGGCGTTCTTCAGCAGAAAGCCGCGGGCGCCGGCGCGCAGCGCGGCGTAGACGTACTCGTCGAGGTCGAACGTCGTGATCACGACCACGGGCAACGGGTCGGCGACGCCGGGCCCCGCGAGCTGCCGGGTCGCTTCGAGACCGTCGGTCACCGGCATCCGAATGTCGATCAGGCAGACATCGGGTCGGATGCGTCGCGCGAGCGCCACGGCCGCTGCCCCATCGGATGCCTCGCCGACGACCTCGATGCCCGGCTGCGCGTCGAGGATCATGCGCAGCCCAGCGCGAATCAGCTCCTGGTCGTCGGCGATCAGCACCCGCACGCTCATGCCGACCATCCCGCCCGCGGCAGCACGGCCGTCACGGCCCATCCGCCACCAGGAATCGCGCCCGCCTGGCATGTGCCGCCCAGCAGCGCAGCACGCTCGGCCATGCCGGTGAGCCCGTAGCCGGGCAGAGCGGATGCCGCGGGCGCGCCGTCGTCGCGAACGTCGAGCCGAACCCCGGCCCCGTCGACGTGCACGCGCACCACGACGCGCGTCGCCCCGCGGGCGTGCCGCCGGGCGTTCGTCACCGCCTCCTGCGCGAGCCGGTACACCGCGGCGCCGACCGCCGGCGGCAGCGCATCGAACTCGCCCTCGACGTGCACCTCGACCGCGGGGCCGCCAGCCTCCGATCGGGCGAGCGCTGCGAGGTCGGAGGCGCCGGGCACGGGCGCGAGCCCCGCGGCATCCGCTCGCCTGAGCACCCGCACCATCGAGCGCATCTCGTCGAGCGTGCGCGACGCCTCGACCTCGATGACGCGCAGCACCTCGGCCGCGGCATCCGGATCATGCGGTGCCACCGCTGTGCCCGCCTGCGCCTGGATCGCGATCGCCGACACGTGGTGCGCGACCGTGTCGTGCAGGTCTCGCGCGAGCTGCTCGCGCTCGAGCGACCGCACGCGGTCGAGCTCGCGCGACTTCGCCGACGCGCGCCAGCGGAACGCGACGCCCAGGGTGACCGTCAGCACCACCACCGCGAGGCCGCCGATGAGGTCGACGGGCGTCATGACGCGGTACAGCAGGGAGAGGAACGAATTGGCCACGACGATCGCGCCGCCCGCGAGCATCGCTCGACCGGTGCCCCAGCGCATCACCGCGTAGACGAGCACGAGGAAGTACGCGGTCGTGATGAATTGCGGCTCACCGCCAACGACCACGCTGACCACGGCGCCGACGGCGAAGGCGATCGCGACCATGGCGAGCGGCCGGGTGCGGCGCCACAGCAGCGTTGGCACGAGGGCGATGAGCACGATCGCCCAGATCCAGCGCCACGGCACGTCGGGCCGGGCTGCCGCCTCGATCAGCACGAGGGGCGGAATGACGCCGACGAGCAGCCAGTCGCGCCAGACTCGGCGAGGCGGCCGGGGTGATGCCGCCGGTGCGTCCCACAACGCGCGGAGTGGGCTCGTCATGCCCTCATGATAGGCGGGCACGTGCCGCCGCCGACCGTTGTGCCCTGCGGCGGATGATGACCTCGGCGATCACGAGGTTGATCACCCATCCGGCGCCCATCAACATTGCGTGAGCGAGTTCGGCGGGCGGGCCGAACACGGCCGTCCACGGGAGCAGCGTGAAGACCTGCGTGCCGGCGCCGAGGCCGATCGCATACGCACGCGTCATCCAGGCGCTGTGGGTGCGCACGTCGCCGCGGCGAATCGCGAGGAAGGCGACGACGATGCCGGCGGCCATCGCAGCGCCGAAGACGAGGCGCATCGTGAAGAGCACTCCGCTGCCGGTCGCCGGAATGTCGTAGAAGAGTGTCATCCAGAGCGCGGAGAGCGCCGAGATGAGCCCGGCGAGCGCCACGATGCGTCCGGCGATGCGGTGCCAGCGACGGCGACGCAGCGACGGCGCGAACTGCAGTGCGCCGAGCACGAGGAACACGACCGAGCTGACGATGTGCACGATCACGGGGGCGGGCGAGTCGAAGAACCGCGCGTTGGCGGCGGTCACCGCCGCGCCGCCCGTGAGCTCGGTGAGACGCGCGGCGCCACCCGCGATCGGCACGAGGCTGAGCGCGATGAGCCCCGCGGGGGCCAGCCACTCGGGGCGCCCTCGGGGTGGTCGGCTCGGGGCACGTGGCGTTCGCGTCTTCGATGCAGTGGTCATGCCTCGATGCTGGCGCCACAGTGCCGACGCCCGCTTCGGCCACGTGGTCCGAACCGCCTCGGCCGTTCGGCCGATGCGCGTCAGGCTACGACGCGGGCTCGCCGTCGCTCAGGCAAGCGCCCTCTCGGGTTCGCGGAGGCCGTAGACGTCGGTGCGGTCGATGCGCCCGCGCACGAAGATGATCGCGATGACCGCCATCACGACGACCGCACCGTTCTCGAGATTCGCGATGCCCACGAGCGGTCCGGGGTGCAAGGAGGAATCGGCAGCCGTGTCGATGCCGCCGGAGAGCAGGATCAGGCTGGGGTCGGTCGAGGCGTGCAGCAGGATCGGCCAGATCAGGTTGCCGGTCACCCGCAACGTCACGTACATGATCACACCGAACGCGAAGGCGTACCCCACGGTCAAGGCGACGACGAGCGGCGGCTGGCCCGACAGGATGTTTCCCGAGTGCAGCAGTCCGAAGATCAGCGACGACAACAGCATGACGGATCGCTCGCCGTAGCCGCCGCGGCGGAGCAGGTCGACGGCGAAGCCGCGGGTGGCCAGCTCTTCGGTGAACCCGATGCAGAGGCCGGCGACGAGCACCGCGACCACGGCACCGGCATCCCATGCGGCGTAGTCCACGCTCACGAAGCGAAGGATGTTGAAGATCACGAGCACGATCACGATCGCCCACATCCACCACGAACCGCGGATGGGCTGGCGGCCGAAGAGCTCTTTCAACCATCCGAGTGACCACGCGAAGAGCAGGAGCAGCAGGCCGGCGACGACGATGGGGGCGGCAAGGGTGATCAGCACGCTCTGCGCGTTCGCGTACACGTTCTCGTCGACGAGGTGGCCGAAGAGCGCACCGATCGCGAGCCCCGCCAGTTCGTACAGCCCCCAGTAGACGGCCGCGAGCACGAGCGCCTTCCACCATCCGCCGCGGTCCCAGAAACGCCCCCAGGCCGATCGCGACTCGAGCTGCTGGTGCGTCATGAGTTGTCCCCTCGGATCCAGCCCCTGCAACCGAAGCTCCTGCCGAAAGACTATTGCTCGAAAGTGCCTTGGCTCGGTCGGCGGCGCGCGAGCAGCGTGGCGTCGTGCACGTCGAGGGTGACGCCGTCGCGCACCATCGTTCGCGGGCGCTGCTCGACCACGATGGGCTCGAAGTCGGCGGGCAACGCCGGTACCAGTTCTTCGGCGAGGAACATCGCGTCGCGATGGCTCTTCGTCAGCTGCGTGAACACCCCCGACGGCGCGTGGCCGACGACGAGCAAGTGCCCGCCGGGACCAACGGCGTGCGCCAGCCGGCGCGCGACATCCGTCATTCCACCGTCTGGCGGATGCAGGAAGTGAGTCGTGACCAGATCGTAGGATCGGCCGTCGGCTGCGAACTCGCGGGCGTCGACCTGCCACCACTCGGTGCGGTCGGCGACGCCGGCCTCCTCGGCATGTCGCGCGGCACGGGCGAGCCCATTGGCCGAGAAGTCGGCGCCCGTGACGTGCCACCCCTGCCGGGCCAGCCAGATCACGTCGCCGCCCTCGCCGCAGCCGACGTCGAGTGCGGTGCCCGGGCTGAGCTTCGACGCCTCGGCCACGAGTTGCGCGTTGGGCTTGCCGCTCCACACGTTCTGGCCGCCCGAGTATCGCTCTTCCCAGCTCTCGGGCTCGAACATCTCGGTCGGTTCGGCGCCAGCCTCGTGCCGGTGGTCGTGCTCAGTCATGTGCTTCCTTCCGCTGCTCGACGAGCGTACGGAGCCGCAGCACGAATGGCACGCCGCGTTGCCGCTTCGGCAATTCGCGTTCAGCCCCGGGGGAAGATCTGGGTTTCTGGTCGCTGCATGTATTCCATCGCTGCAACGAACTCCGGGTCGCCGAAACGGCGCTCCATCTCCTCGACCGTCACGTCTTCGACGCGGGTCTGGATCCACCACACGTTGCCGAACGGATCGCGCACTCGCCCGACGAGATCGCCGAAGGCCAGGTGGGTGACCTCTGAGATCGAGACACCGCCCGCCTCGACGGCCTGGCGGTGCACGGCGCGGGCGTCGTCGACGTACAGCCGAAGGAACGCGGGGGTCGCCGGCCAGCTCGGGTCGCCATCGAAGAGCATCACGATCGCGTCGCCGATGCGTACCTCCGCGTGCCCGATCACCCCGCGGGCGTCGCTCACACGGCCGAGTTCCTCCGCTCCGAACGCCGCTCGGAGGTAGTCGATGACGGCGGCCGTGTCGCGGGAGATGATCCATGGCGTGACGGTCGTGTAGCCCTCGGGAATCGCGTTGACAGTCATTTCGATTGGCTCCTCTGCTGGTCGATGTTGTCCACTGATACTGAACGCCGCAGCGGTCAGTTTCTGTCCTACTACCCGGCCAACTCGAGCCGCTCGCCGTGGAAGCGCTCGCGCATCAGCCGATCGTGCGAGACGAGCATCACCGCGCCGCCGAACTGCTCGAGCGCTCGTTCGAGGTCTTCGACGAGGTCGGGGGAGAGATGGTTGGTCGGCTCGTCGAGCAGGAGCAGCTCGTGCGGTTCGCTCACGAGCAGCGCGAGCTCGAGCCGCCGGCGCTGACCGTACGAGAGCCCGGCCACCGGCACGGCGAGGTCGCGCGGGTGGAAGAGCCCGAGCGCCATGAGCCGGCGCTCGGCGGTGTCGACATCGTCGCGGATGCCGCGTGCATACGTCTCGAGCAGCGTGCGTTGCGTCGGGGTGATGCCGCTGTGCTGGCGCAGATGGCCGATGCGCCGGGTCGCCGTGACCGAACCGGCATCCGCTCGCTGCTCGCCCGCGATGACCCGCAGCAGGCTCGTCTTGCCGACGCCGTTGCGACCGGTGATGAGCACTCGCCCGCCGGGAGCGACCTGCAGTTCGTCGACGGATGCTGCGGCGACGCGCACCCCGCAGAGTTCGAGCAGCAGCGGGGCGGCGGCCGCGGCACTCACGGCAACCGCAGGCTCGACCGGGCCCGGCCGATCGAGCGCCGGCGTGAAGGCGAGCGGCTGCGCCGGCGGCGCCACCGGATCGTCGAGCAGCCGCGAGACGCGCTCCTTCGCGTTGCGGATGCGGCCCATCGCGCCGTGGTCGCGGCCGCGCGCCCGGAACGCACCCGTGCCCATGCCTGGCTTGTCGAGCTTTCGCGGAATCGCGGCGAGGCGCCCCGCATTCGCCGTAACCAGGTCGCGGTTGCGGGCCAGCTCGGCGTTCCATGCCTCATAGGCGAGGCGATGGCGTTCGCGCTCGCTCGCCTTGGCCACGAGGTAGCCGGCGTAGCCGTTGCCGTAGCGGGCGACGGATGCGTCGTCGACCTCCCAGATCACCTCGGTGAGGACCTGCAGGAATGCGCGATCGTGCGTCACGGCGACCACCGTGCCCTCGTGGTGTCGCAGGCGATCCACGAGCCACTGCCACGCGGCGTCGTCGAGGTCGTTGCTCGGCTCGTCGAGCAGCAGCAGCTCGGGGTTCGCCGCGAGGGTCGCCGCGAGCGCGACGCGGGAACGCTCGCCGCCCGACAGCGTCGCCCATGAGCGCGAGCGATCGAGACCACCGACGCCGAGCGCGCTCATCGCCGCATCGAGGCGAGCCGGCGCACCATACCCATCGCGCGCCTCGAAGCGCTCCGTCATCTCGGCGTAGCTCGCGAGCGCTGCATCGAGGGCCGCGCCGTCGAGGTGGGCAAGCCCGTGTTCGGCGGCGCGCACGGCGCGCTCGAGGTCGCGCAGTTCGGCCGAGCACGCATCGATCGCGTCGTTCACGGTCGCGACAGCGTGCAACTCGAGCACCTGGCTGAGCACGCCGATGCCGCCCGGCACGGCTCGGGTCACCTCGCCGGCGTCGGACTGGAGTTCGCCGCTCATGAGGCGCAGCAGCGTGGACTTGCCCGATCCGTTGTCGCCGATGATGCCGACGCGTTCGCCGGGTCGCAGCGCGAGGTCGATGCGGTCGAGCACGACGCGGGCGCCGAAGCGCTTGGTCACGGCGTGCAGTGAGAGTTGACTCGGGTACATGGGGAACTCCGTTCCCGGCTCGATCGCTCGCGTGCGAGCGGTCGCCGACCGACGGGAGCGCGGATGCCGCCCGGGGGCGGGTGCGACGCGGCGTCGACGGCTACGAACCGAAGTGATCAGTGGTGGCTGGAGGCGGCACGCTCGAAGCGCGTGCGCGATTCAGACAGAGGCCGTGGAGCTTTGCTCGACACGGCTCGCCACTAGGAGTAAATCAGGGTACCCATCGCGTCGAGGGTAGCAGCCGCTGCGACGGCATGCCAGACCCGGAGCCGTGCCGACTCACCCGACCGGTGCGGAGACTCGTCGTTCGTCGATGGCGAGCTCGGCCGGGTCGCCGACCCGCGGCAGGGGTGAGAGGGCGACCCAGACCACGGTGGCAAGCCCGAGCACGGCTCCGATCGCGAGCCCGGCGCGAGTGCCGAGGAGTTCGCCGACGAGACCGCCCGCGCCGGCGCCGATCGCGATGGTTCCATACGTGATCCAGCGCATGCTCGCATTGACCCGGCCGAGGAGCCGGTCGGGCGTGCGGAGCTGACGGATCGTGACGAGGATCACGCTCGACATCGCGATGCCGGCGCCGTTGAGCGCGAAGATCGCGCCGAGCGCGACGATGACGAGTGGATGCCCCCACGAGACGTCGACGAGCGGAATCGCGAGCAGCACGGCGCACTCGATCGCGGCGCACCACATGAGGGGCCGCCCTGCGCCGAAACGGCGCACCGCGGCATCCGTGCGCACCGACGCGATGAGCGCACCGACAGCGCCGATCGCCAGCACGATTCCGATCTCGACCGGGCTGAGCCCCAGAGTCTGCACGGCGTGCAGAGTGAAGAGCACGAGTACCCACTCGGCGAACGGGTTGTACAGCGCCGAGAAGCCGAGGTTCGCGACGAGGTACCGATCGCGGCGAACGAAGCGCAAGCCCTCGCGCAGGTCTCGGCGGAAGTCGGTTGTGCCGATCGGTCGCGCCTCGGGCGTGCGGATGCGGCCGATCGCGAGGGCGGAGACGACGAAGGCAAGGCCGTGCGCGAGCACCGCGAAGGGGGCGGTCGCGAGCTGCACGATGACGCCGCCGAGTCCGGGGCCGCCGATCTCGGACGCCGCGGCCGTTGCCTGCAAGCGGCCGTTCGCGAGCGGCAGCGCGTGCACCGGCACGACGCCGGGCACGACCGACTGGTACGACACCTCGAACAGCACCGTGAAGCATCCGATCGCCGCGACCATGAGCGCGAGCATGGGCAGCGACAAGGCGCCGGTCAGCGCGGCGGCGGCGATGCCGAGGCTGAGTGCGGCCCGCGCCCAGTCTGCGGTCTGGATGAGCGGCCGGCGGCGGCTGCGATCGACGAGCACGCCGAGCGGCAGGGCCAGCAGCAGGAACGGCAGCCAGCGCGCGACGCCGAGCAGGCCGAGCTCGGCGGCAGAGGCGTGCAGCATCAGAACGGCCAGCAGGGGAATGGCGACCTGCCCGATCTGCTCGCCGACGACGGATGCGCCTTGCGACGTCCACAGCCAGCCGAAGTCGCGACGCCATGAAGTCGGTGTTGACACGCCTCTGAGCGATCTAATGGGTGTTTCAAGCTGCATGCGTTACAGCGTCCCATGAAAGTTCACATGTGTAAACCATGATCCATCCATTAGGATGGAAAGGTGCTCTCCGTCGTCGCCACCACTCCGTTGCAGGAGTACTCCCAGATCTCGGGCGACCCCGCACTCGATCTCGTCAACACCGTCTCGTGGCGACTGAACCCCGAGCGGCGCATCGAACATCTCGCCGACTACGCGAGCGTGCTGCGCTGGGCGACGCAACACGGCCTCGTCGACGAACCGCTTCGTCGCGAGCTCGAATGCATCGCTGCCGACGACGTCGCGGGCGCCCGCCTGGAGCTCGAACGGGTCATCGAGCTGCGCGAGGCCATTTACGAAGCGGCCTACCGGGGTGCGCAGACCACGCCGATCGTGTCGCAGCACGCCGACGCCGTGGCGGCCGGCCGACTCGAGCGCGCAACCGATGCGGGCTGGCAGTGGGCATTCCCCACTGCCCTCTCGCTGCCGCGGCGCCGCATCGCGCTCGCCGCCGTCGACCTACTGCTGCGCGGCGACCTCGACCGCCTCGGCCAGTGCGCCGACGCCGAGTGCGGCTGGGTGTACCTCGACACGTCGCCGCGCCACAACCGGCGTTGGTGCGTGGCCTCCGATTGCGGCAACCGCAACCGGGTGCGCGAGTACTACGCGCGCTCGCGCGAGGCCGAGGCCGAGGACGGGGCCGCGGGGGTCTGACGGGCGCTCGACCCGACGACGTAGTGTGGGCGTACCCACCCACGGAGGTCGAGATGGCACGCAGCGACATTCCTACGAGCACCGCACCGCGCACGATCGCTCGGCTGGCGCTCGCCGCCGCGCTCCTCTTCGCGGGGTTCAGTCATCTCTTCTGGGCGCGCAAGGAGTTCAGGTCGCAAGTGCCGTCGTGGGTGCCGATGGACGCCGATGCCGTGGTCGTGGCGTCGGGTGCGGTCGAGATCGGGCTCGGCGGCGCACTCATCGCACTGCCCCGCGAGCGCCGGCGCGTCGGATGGGTCGTGGCGGCGTTCTTCACCGCGATCTTCCCGGGCAACATCGCGCAGTTCACCGAGAAGCGAGAAGCGTTCGGCCTCGATTCCGACCGTGCACGCGGCATCCGCCTGCTGTTCCAGCCGCTGCTCGTGGCAGTGGCACTCTGGTCGACGGCACCGGTGTCACCGAGGTCACCGCGGCGTTGCCGAGAATCGCGCTCCGAGCACGGCGAGCACAATGGCGATGAGCACGAGCGCCGCGCTCACGACTAGCGGCCCCGTCGGCCCGAGCACCGTCGCATAGGCCAGCCCGCCGACGATCGGGCCGATCGCGGCCCCGACGTTCAGCGATGCGGTGGCGTACGAGCCCGACATCGTCGGCGCTCCGTCGGCGGCGCGAAGCGCGATGGCGATGAGCGTGCTGCCGACGGCGAACGACAGCGCCCCCTGTGCGAACGCGAGCACGAACAGCGCCACAGGCTGCGTCGAGACAACGGCGAGGGTCACCCAGCCGGTCAGGAGCAAGGCACTGCCGAGGCTGACGATGCGCGAGCCGAACCGGTCGCCGAAGCGGCCGGCCGTCCAGACGCCGACGAAGGCGCCGAGCCCGAAGACGGCGAGCACGAACGGCATCACCCCGGCGTCGAGCCGGGTGGCCTCGATGACGATGGCCGCGAGGTAGGTGAAGGCGCAGAAGGTCGCGGCGTTCACGAGTGCTCCGAGCGCCAGCGGAAGCTGCAGCGAACGCCGGCGCAGCACACGGAGCTCGCTGCGCAGGCTCGCCGCGCTTGCAGCCGGCCCCGACGCCGAGCGGTTCGGCGCCCACAGGGCGACCGCGACGAGCGCCGGCACCGAGATGAGCGCGACTCCCCAGAGTGCCGCCCGCCAGTCGAGCAACGCGCCGGCGGCGGCACCGGCAGGAACCCCGGCGATCAACGCGAGGGTGGTTCCGCCGAGGATGACGGACAGCGCCCGCGACATCCGATCCGCCGGAACGAGCGTCGAGACGGTCGACAGGGTCACGGCGAGGAAGCCCGCGTTCGTGAGGGCGGCGATGATGCGGGTCGAGAACAGCACGGTGAAGCTGTCGGTGAGGGCGCCGATGACATGCATCGCGATGAACACGAGCAGGAATCCGGTGAGCGCGACCCGAGGCGACCAGCGACGGCTGAGCGCGGCCATGAGCGGCGCGCCCACGACCATGCCGGCGGCGAAGGCGGAGGTGAGCAACCCCGCCTGCGGGATGGAGACCGAGAGGTCGGTGGCGATGCCGGGCAGCAGGCCGGCGAGCATGAATTCAGAGGTGCCCTGTGCGAAGACGGCGATGGCGAGCAGGATGACGATGGGTGGCATGAGTGAGCTCCGGAGTGAGGTGACGGTCGACGACGACCGGCACGTCAGTGCTCGCAGAACCGCATCGGGTTCACCGAAGATCGCGCCGCAGACGGGCGCAACTGGGGTAGGAGCTACCGGCGTGCCGGCAGCTCGACCCTGGATGCTTCGGGAGAACTCACCCCGCCACTGTATGCGAGGGCGGGGCCTCATCGCACGCCGGGCGTCGGCTGCCGGCCCGACGCGCCGCCGTCGCTGTCAGCGGGCGATGGGAGGATGGCTCTCGTGCCACTTCGCCCGGCTCGGGAGGAACCCTGAACGCCATCGCCGACGCTCGCGCCGAGCTCATCGCCCTCTGCCAACGCGGGCTCGAATGGTACCCGGGGGTGCCACGAGAGCGGGCGGATGTCGCAGCTGCACGACCTGCGGCGGTGCTCGTGCTGTTCGGCGTGCTCGACTCGGTGCCGGCTCGCACCGGAGCGGCCGTGCCGCGCGACCTCGACGTGCTGCTGCTGCGCCGTGCGGCGACCCTGACGAGCCACGCCGGGCAGATCGCATTTCCCGGTGGGCGGCTCGAGGAATCCGATGACGGCCCCATCGCCGGCGCGATCCGCGAGGCGCAGGAGGAGACCGGCGTCGAACCCGACGGCATCGAGGCGCTCGGCACGCTGCCGCCCATGCCGGTGCAGGCGAGCAACCATCTCGTCACACCGGTGCCGGCGTGGTGGACGCGCCCGTCCGAGGTCGCGGCCGTCGATCACGACGAGTCGGTCGACGTGTTCAGGGTGCCCGTCGCCGATTTGCTCGACCCGGCCAATCGCGCGAACACGCAGCACACGTGGGAGAACCGCACCTACCGGTCGCCGGCGTTCACGGTCGGAAGCCGCGTCGTGTGGGGCTTCACCGCCCTGGTGCTCTCGCGCATGTTCGACGAGCTCGGCTGGGCCGAGGCGTGGAACGCCGAGCGCATCGTCGAGCCCGATTCGCTCAGTCGCTGAGGTCTACGGGTTCGGATTCGTCGCGGCACCGTCGAGCCAGAGCGTGTCGACACTGTCTCGATGCACGCCGTCGGTGCCGACGTGCTTCGTGCTGATCTGCGGGCCCTTCGTGACCACGTGCACGATCGCCATCGCGTGGCCCTGGCCGAGGCCGTAGTCCTCCTTCAGCCACGCCACGATCGGTGTCGCCTTCGTGCCTTCGCCGAAGCCCTTCTCGTGCGCCTGATCGACGAGCTGGCGCGGGGTGAGTCCGGTCTTCTTCTCGATGTTGTCGAGGTAGGCCTGAAATGACATTGCTTGCTCCTTCGGGCGGTGGGATGCCGCGTGGCGGGTGTCGATGACCAGACTCCCGCCACGCGGCATCCCACCGCCAATGTTTCGACCTCGGTCGAAAGTTCGCCCGAGACGAGGGGGTGCCGCCGCCGCGTCCGCTGCGTAGACTCACTCGTTCCGAGACGAGCGGGGGTGGCATGGCATCCGAGGGAACGGTGGCGCTGGTGACGGGCGCTGCGCGCGGCATCGGCCGAGGCATCGCGCTTCGGCTCGCACGCGACGGAGCTGCGGTGATCGTCGCGGATCTCGCCGATCACCCCGATGCCGAGCAGACCATGGCCGAGCTGCGCTCAGCGGGCGCCGACGCCGTCTACGTGCCGACCGATGTCAGCAGGGTGGCCGAGGCCAGAGGGCTCGTGAACGCCGGCGTCGAGGCGTTCGGGCGCATCGACGTGCTCGTCAACAACGCGGGCGTGCAGCGTCACGCCGCGTTCCTCGACGCAGAGGAGGACGACTACGACCTCGTGCTCGGCGTCAACCTCAAGGGGCCGTTCTTTCTCGCGCAGGCCTTCGCGCGCCACGTTCGCGAGCGCGGCGGCGGCGGGCGCATCGTGAACATCAGCTCGGTGCACGAAGAGCTGCCGTTTCCGAACTTCGCGAGCTATTGCGCGAGCAAGGGCGGTCTCAAGATGCTCACGCGCGACCTCGCCGTCGAGCTCGCGCCGCTCGACATCACCGTGAACAACATCGCGCCCGGCGCCATCCGCACGTCGATCAATGACAGCCTGCTCGACGACCCGGCGAAGCTGCAGGCGCTGCGTGACGACATCCCGGCGGGGCGCATGGGCACGCCAGAGGAGGTCGCCGAGGCGGTCAGCTTCGCGATCTCACCGGGTGCCGCCTACCTGACCGGCAGCACGATCACGGTCGACGGCGGACTGATGTGGAACTATCGCGAGCAGTGAGCAGCGGGAGTGCGTGGGTCTTCGCGGCCCGGCTCGGATGAAGCAGTCGAGGGCTCGACGAGATCAGGCGTTCAGCGCGAGCTCCGTGTCGAGCAATTCGAGCAGCAGCGAGGCGGATGCCGCGGACGGCTCGCCCGTGATCGCCGACACGACCCACTGCGGCGCCGTCGACGGCAACGGCACGGCCACGAGTCCGGCGGCCTGTGGCTTGGCCGCGATGTGCTGGGGCACGAGGGCCACGCCGAGGCCCCGCTGCACGAGGTCGAGCAGCGTGTGCACGTCGTTCACCGTGCACCGCACCCGTCGGGCGACGCCGTGCGCCAGGCACGCCTCGTCGTTCAGCGAACGCACCGCCCACGATTCCTGGAAGTCGACGAAGTCGTCGTCGCGCAGGTCGGCCCAGTCGAGGGCGGTGCGAGCGGCGAGCGGATGCTGCGGAGGGCACAGCAGCACGAGGGGGCGACGCCCGAGCTCGATGCGGCGCACGCGCGCGAGCCGGTCGCCTGCGGCGACGAACGCGAGGTCGAGGCTGCCGTCGCGCACCCGCGCGATGAGCTCGTGCGACCCGGCCTGCGTGAAGTCGAGGTCGACCAGGGGGTAGCGTCGCCGGGCGCGCTCGAGCAGCGCCGCGACATCCACGAAGCCGAGGCACTGCTCGGCGCCCACCCGGATGCTGCCCGACAGCTCGTGCGTGGCGCGTACGACCGCGTCTCGTGCCGCCGCCGCCTGGGCGAGCATCGTGCGTGCATGGGGGAGCAGCGCCAGGCCCGCGTCGGTCGGTTCGACGCGACGCGTCGTGCGGTTGAACAACGTGGTGCCGAGCTCGTCTTCCAGTCCGCGGATCGCCGCCGACAGGCCCGACTGCGACACCCCGCACACCGCTGCGGCGCGGGTGAACTGCTGTTCGTCGGAGAGGGCGACGAGGTACTCCATCTGACGCAGGTCCATCTATCGGCATTCCTTCTGAATCGCATGACCACTAGTTGTTGGACTTCTAGCTTGCGGCTCCATAGGGTGAATCCGCAACATCCGGAACCGACAGCCTCAGGAGCAGACCGTGAAGACCATTCCCCTCGGTGGCGGCGACCTCACCGCGCCCAACGTCGTGCTCGGACTCATGCGAATCCAGCAGATGAGCGACGACGCCGTGCGTGAACTCGTCGGCTCGGCCCGCGACGCCGGCATCGACTTCTTCGATCACGCCGACATCTACGGCGACGAGCTGCACGGCTGCGAACGGCGCTTCGCCGAGGCCATGCAGCTGACCCCGGCGCAGCGCGACGAGATCACCCTGCAGACCAAGGCCGGCATCGTGAAAGACGGCCCCTACTTCGACTTCTCGTACGAGCACATCATCGAGTCCGTCGAGGGCTCGCTGCGCGCACTCGAGACCGACCGCATCGACGTGCTGCTGCTGCACCGCCCCGACGCGCTCGTCGAGCCCGACGAGGTCGCCCGCGCATTCGACGAGCTCGAGGCTTCCGGCAAGGTGCTCGCCTTCGGCGTCTCGAACCACACCCCGCGGCAGATCGACCTGCTGAAGAAGTCGGTGAAGCAGACGCTCGTGGCGAACCAGCTGCAGCTGTCGATCACGCACTCGCCGATCATCGCCGAGGGCGTCGCTGCGAACATGCAGGGGCTCGAGCAGTCGATCACCCTCGATGGCGGCGGCATCATCGACTACTGCCGGCTGCACGACATCACCATCCAGGCGTGGTCGCCGTTCCAGGCCGGATTCTTCACGGGCGTCTTCCTCGGCTCGGCCGAGTACCCCGAGCTGAACGCCGCGATCGACCGCCTCGCCGCGAAGTACGACGTACCTGCCATCGCGATCGCCACCGCATGGATCACCCGCCACCCGGCGAACATGCAGGTCGTGCTCGGCACGACGACCCCCGAGCGCGTGGCCGGCGCGGCTCAGGGGTCCGATGTGCCGCTCACGCGTGCCGAGTGGTACGAGCTGTTCCGCACCGCCGGGTACCGAGTGCCCTGACGCGGCGCCGTGCCGGCTCAGCCGATCAACGGATGACGTCGCGGACATCGATCTCGTACAGGCGGTTCCCCCGAGTGCCCTGCCCGATCAGCCGCCCAGGTAGTACGTGGCGGTCTGAACGAGTCCGATGAATGCGCCGAACACCTCTGCACCGCCGAGTGCGGCGCCGGCGGCGGCGAACCCCTTCGGGGCGTCGCGCCGCAGCAGCACGATCAGGCCGAGCACGAGTGCTCCGATGCCGAGCACGAGCGAGAGCACATTGGCGACCAGACCGAGCGTGCTGATGAGTTCGTACGCCATCGGCAGTGCGGTGCTGATCAGGAACGGTGCGACGAGTCCGAGCAGCCGGGTGATCACGACACTCGCAATCCCCACGACGAAGGCGATCAACCCGAGCAGCCGGAAGTTGGTGCTCGGGCGGGGCTCGACGGGGGGCGCGGAAAGGTCCGTCATGGCCCCAATCATGCCCGACCGCGGCATCCGCTCGGTGGACGACGATCTCAGTTGCCGGTGGGTGCTGCCAGAGTGGGAGGATGCGTCGAATCGGAGCGATCTTCCAGCCCGCGTTCCCACCTGAGCAGTTCCGGCCCGCGGTCGAGGCCGCCGAGGCCGGGGGAGTGCCCGAGCTCTGGCTCTGGGAGGACTGCTTCCAGCAGTCCGCCTTCGCCTCGGCGGCCGCGGCACTCGCGTGGACTGAACGCCTGCGGGTGGGCATCGGCGTCGCTCCGATGCCGCTGCGCAACGTGGCGATCACCGCCATGGAGATCGCGACGATCGAGCGCATGTTCCCGGGGCGCCTGGTGCCCGGCGTGGGGCACGGTGTGCAGCGCTGGATGGCGCAGACCGGCAGCCGGGTCGCCTCACCGCTCACGCTCATGCGCGAATACGTGCCGGCGCTGCGGCAGCTGCTCGCTGGCGAAGAGGTCACCGCGAGCGGCCGCTACGTCACGCTCGACCGCGTGCGACTCGACTGGCCGCCGGCCACGGCTCCACTCGTGTACGCGGCGGGCGAAGGTCCGAAGACCCTGCACCTGACCGGTGAGGTGGCCGATGGCACCGTGCTCACGGGCGGCACGTCGGTCGAGCGTGCGGCGCAGGCGGTTGCCGCCATCGCCGCCGGCCGTGCAGAAGCCGGCCGCGACGGCGGCAGCGAGACGGTCGTCTATCTCATGGCGGGCTTCGGCGGCGCCGAAGCCGAGGCGCGGGTGGCGAGCGAACTCACGACGTGGAACATGCCCGAAGATCAGCGTCTGGCCGCCGTCGGCGACGCATCCGCCGTGGCCGAGGTCGCCGAGCGGTTCTTCGCTGCCGGGGTCGACGCCGTGGTGCTGCAGCCGACCTCCGACGAGCCCGACCTCGAGGCCTTCATGGGGCACGTCGGCGACGTCGCCCGACAGTTCGCGTCGTAGCGCCGGGCGTGCACCGCCCAATATGCTGACGGCCATGGCTGCCGTGTTTCCCGTGATTCTGATCGCCGCAATGGTGATCGCGCTGATCGACATCATCATGCGCGACGACTCGCAGGTGCGGCACCTGCCGAAGTTCGGCTGGATCCTGCTCGTCGTTCTCCTGCCGCTCATCGGCACGCTGCTGTGGTTCATCATCGGCCGTGAGTACGGCGCCGCCTCGGCCAACGAGGGCATCGGCACGCTCATCGCCACGCGCTCGCAGCCGGCTCAGCGCCCGCCCGTGCAACAGGTCAGCTCGACCGAGCAGCAGCTCGCCGACCTCGACCGCGAGATCGAGTACTACCAGCGCCGGGCCGAACTCGAGCGCCTCAAGCGCGAGGCCGAGGGCGGCTCGGCGAGCTGACGACGCCATGAGCCTCGATGTCTACCTTCAAGACTTTTCCGATGCTCCTGCTGATCGCAGCGATTCGGTGGGTAGACACGTACTTGCGCCACTGCTCGACGCGCGCGGCGAGAACCTTATGACCGCTGACGGATCAGCCGCCGTGTACGGTGCCGGCGAGGCGCCGTTGAGCGGGTTGATGTTCAACCACATCGAAGGCGACCTTGCTTGGGACGCGATCTTCAACATTGCTGTCGCCGGCAGCTGGGTGATCATGCCGGTCGGCGGCCCGCTCTGCATCGTTGCGGATGATCACGCTGAGTCGATTCCCGAGAACTTCGCAAACGACGGCGTCATTATCGTTCGTTCCGGGAGTGAGCTGAGGAACGCTGTCACGGCTGAAGCTTGAGCGCAACGATCACGGCTGCTTCAGGACGCGCCTCAGCTCGTGAATCCGCGCCCGGGTGTTATTTCGGACGTGACGCGTTACGGTGCGGCTACCGCCAATCGAACGGTGGCAGCGTCTCCGACGTCGAGGCCCTCGGCTTCTCGCACCCAGGCCTTGATGGGCACGATGTAGCCGCCGTCTTTCGGCCAGAGTGCGCTCGCCCACTCGCTGCCGCCGATGCGCACCGTGACGGGGACCATGCCCCAGCCGTAGGTCACGAGCGGCGCGATCGTCTCGAGCGCGGTGCATTCGTCGGGCGGCACCGTGACGAAATGCCAGGGTGCCGGGCCGCGCCAGAACCAGATCTCGCCGGTGAACGTCAGTTCCACCGCTTCAGAATACGGACCCGACGTTGCCTAACTACACATGCGACGCCGTTGCGCTCGCCGTCGCCTGGTGCAGGTGCAGATGCAGCGAGCGCACGCGCCAGCCGTAGAACGCGACGGCGAGGGTGCTGGCGAGGTAGAGCACGATCGCCTGCAGCGCGAACGCCGGGTAGTGGATCAGCCATCGCTGCTGACTCGGGTCGGCGGCGAAGTCGGGGTTGTCGCTGACGTACGGCACCACCGAGCCGAGCCAGTAGCCCGCCGCTTGGCCGCCGGCATAGATGGCGATGCCGGCGAGCAGGGCGATCACGGCACCGCCCGTGCTCTGGCGCCACACCGAGGCCGCGACCCGCAGTGCCGTTTGCGGCACCCACGACTCGCGAACCGGCGCGAGCCACGCAGACATCACCGGTGCCAGCACGAACGCGGCGGTGACGAGCAGGAGGAGCAGGCCGACGCCGAGGGCGAGCAGTCGCTCGTCGCTCGCCCGGCTGCGCACGAGTTGCGGAATGAGGAGGAGCACGAGGAGCGGGATGCACCCGATCAGGCACGCGAGCCACGTGCGCAGGAAGGTTCTGGAGTTCACGCCCTCCACGCTATGGAGCGCGTGGTCGGTCGAGCCATCCGGAAAACCCCCGAGCTCAGTTCGTGGCGGTGGCGGTGATGGTGGCTGTGGTGGCGCTTGCGGCCGGATCGGCGGCGTGTGTCGCATGCACGAAGGCGGCGAGCTCAGCGGCCATGGCTTCGGGCTCCCAGCTGTGCTCGCTGCCGGGCATGGGCTTCCAGCTCGCGCCGGGGATGGCGGCAGTGATCGATTCGGCGGCGGGCGTCATGATGTCGTAGGTCGCCTCGCCGACCATCGTGAGCACCGGAACCCGGATGCCGCCGAAGAGCTGCGCGTGCGGTGCCGACTCTGCCCACGCGAGCGATTCACCGTCGGGGCGGAGGCTCGGCGCCTGCTCGACCATGGCGGGAATGCTGCGCACGACGTCGAGGATCTCGGGCGGCATGTCTTTCATGTACTCGTCGAGAGCGGCGGCGTTCTCGCCGGCGTCGATCCACCGGTTCACCTCGTCGGCCCACTCGCGGGCGCCGCTGTTCGGCGGTGCGAGCGGCGCCTCCCAGAGGGCGAGCGCGGCGACGGGTAGCCCGTCGACCGCGGCACGCAGCGAGATCGAGCAGCCCGAGGAGTGACCGCAGAGTGCTGCCCGACCGCCGACGACCCCGATCAGTGCCTCGATTGCCGCGAGTTCGCGCTCGAGCGTGATGACGCCGCCGGTCGCGCTCTCACCGCGACCGACGCGGTCGTACACGATCGTGGTGACGCCGCGCTCGGCCAGGAGCTCGGCCGTGCGCGTGGTGTCGGGGTCGATCTCGCGCCACGGGCCGGCGCCGGCGACGAAGATCAGTGCCGGGCCGTCGCCTCGGCGGTCGTAGGCGACGCGGTCGCCGTTGGAGGTGGTCACGAACTCGGACATCTGGTTCTCCTTCTCGAAATAGACTGACCAGTTTGATTTCTTCAAACTAGACTGTCTAGTACGAAACGTCAAGGGAGCATGCATGGCCGTCGCGAAGGCACCCACACAATCGGAGCGCAAGCACCTCGCCATGCTCGCCGCGGCCGAGCAGCTGTTCCTGCGCCACGGCTACCTCGGCACGAGCATGGACGAGCTCGCCGAGCTCTCGCAGGTGTCGAAGCAGACGGTGTACGCCCACTTCGGCAGCAAAAAGGCGCTCTTCGTCGAACTCGTGTCATCGATGACCGGCGGCGCGGGCGACGGCCTGCATGATCTCGACGAGATGCCGGCGCCAGACGGCGACGTCGCCGGGTTCCTCGAGCGCTATGCCGTCGACGAACTCTCGGTCGTGATGACACCGCGGCTGCTGCAACTGCGACGACTCGTGATCGGCGAGGTCGGCCGGTTTCCCGAGCTCGCCACGGCGCTCTACGAGAACGGCCCCGACCGCGCCATCCGCTCGCTCGCCGAGGTCATGACGTCGCTGGCCGAGCGCGGCCTCCTCGCCGTGGATCAGCCGCTCGAAGCGGCGACGACCTTCAACTGGCTCGTGATGGGCGCGCCGATGAACGAGGCGATGCTGCTCGGCGACGGGGCGATTCCCGAGCCGGCGGTGTTGCGCCGGCACGCTGCGCACGTCACCCGGGTGTTCCTCGCCGCCTACGGCGTCTGAGGCCGTCTCGCGACGTTCGACGCCGGGCGCGGCTCGTCAGTCCCAGCCCATGTTGATCGTGCGTTCGAAGTTGCGATAGCCGCCGCGCTCGAACGCGCGTGCCATGGGCACGTTGGGCACGTCGGTCGATGCCCGCACGCGCGGCGCGCCAGCCTCGGCGAGCACCCGCGTGCCCTCGGTCAGGATGCCGTCGATGTAGCCGTTGCCACGGTGCTCGGGCAGCACCGCGAGGTACGCCACGATGTGGTGATACGAGTTGCGCGCCGGCAGCACGAAGCCGACGACCTCGCCCTCGGCGTTCTCGGCGACGCGCCACCACTCGCGCGGACTCGAGAACCGGGCGAACTCGTTCTGCCACTGTCCGAGCGCCGTCTCGCGAGGCGTCATGCGGGCCAGGTCTTCCCGGCAGTGCACGTCGAGCGTGCCATCGAGGGCGCGCGTCAAGAGGTCGAGCCATTCCTCATCGGATGCTGCGGGGCGGAAGCTCAGTCGCGGGTCGGGCTCGGCGATCGGGGTGCCCGGCTGCCACTCGAGGCGCAGGCGCTCGACGAGGAGTCGCGCCCCGAGGCGTTCGAGCAGCGCCATGCGCAGCTCAGTGCCGCGGCGGGTCGCGGGCTGCTCGCGCCAGTCGGCCGGCAGGTAGCGCCCGTACTCGGGCTGCTGCGTGAGGCCGCGCAGCACGTGGGCGCGAGCCGCGTCGAGGAGCGCGCCGCCGATCGAGAGGGCCTCGTCGTCGGCGAGCGACTCGTCGAAGTCGAGGATGTCGAAGAGCTCGGGCTCCGCGGCATCCGGTGCCTTCCACCACGCGGCGCGCGCGACCGGCTGCCCGTCTCGCAACGCGAGCCACATCCACTCGGGGCGACGTCGCCCCTGCTCGAGGTCATCGGCGAGCTCGTCGTTGAGCGTGTAGGGCAGACGATTGAAGAGTTCGATCTCGTCGGGGCCGCTCAGGTGGCGGAGTTCGACGGCGGGCTCGGCTGGTCGACGGGAGTCGGAGAGTTCGGGCATGTGAGCGAGGCTATCGATTGCGAGACGACCGGTCGGCGGGCCTGTGGAGAACGGGCGACGTCGATCGGCGCCAGCTGGCATGATCGACGCGATGCCGACCTTCGCTGCGTTTGACGGAACCGAACTCGCGTACCACCTGCACGGAGAGCGGGGCCCTCTGCTCGTCTGCGTGCCGGGCGGGCCGATGCAAGACTCCGTGTATCTCGGCGACCTGGGCGGGCTGGCGGCCGAGCGCCGGCTCGTGATGCTCGACCCGAGGGGCACCGGCGCCTCTGGCATCCCCTCCGACCTCTCGACCTACCGGTGCGACCGGCTTGTCGATGACATCGAGGCGCTCCGCGAGCACCTCGAACTCGAGCAGTTCGACCTGCTGGCCCATTCCGCCGGCACCAACGTCGCCGTCGCGCACGCCGCCAGGCACCCCGACCGCATCGGCCGACTCGTGCTGATCGCACCGAGTGCCTCGGCCGTGGGCCTGATCGTCACGACCGACGTGCGGCTCGACACGGCGCGGCTGCGAGCCGACGAGCCGTGGTTCGACGCGTCATTCGCCGCGCTGCAGTCGATCGTCGCGGGCGAGGCCACCGACGACAGCTGGTCGGCCATCGACCCGTTCTACTACGGGCGGTGGGATGCCGCGGCGCAAGCGCATCGCGACGCCGACGACCGTCACCGCAACGACGAGGCCGCGGCCGTGTTCGGCGCCGATGGCGCCTTCGACCCCGAGGGCACGCGTGCGGGCCTCGCCGGGTTCTCGGCGCCCGTGCTCTTCGTCGCGGGCGCGGTCGATCTCAACTCGCCGCCGCCCATGGTCGTCGAGTACGCGGCACTGCTTCCGGGCGCCGAGCTCACCGTGCAGCCCGGCGCCGGGCACTTCCCATGGCTCGACGACGCCGAGCAGTTCGCCTCGACGGTCGCCTCGTTCCTCGCCGAACCCGTTCGCTGAGCCCGAGCTTCGGCACGCGCACCTCGCCCGCGGGCGGTGCTGCCTCGGGCCGGTGTCGCAGGGCAGTGGAAGACTGAGGCTGTGCTGCTCGATGAACTCGCGCTGACCGCCGATACCGTCGCTTCGACCCGCTCGCGCCTCGCCAAGGTCGATGCGCTCGCCGAGCTGCTGCGCCGGCTCGAACCCGATGAGATCGCCCCGGCCGTCGGGCTGCTCGTCGGCAAGCCCCGGCAGGGGCGTGTCGGCGTCGGATGGCGCGGGGTCGCGGCCGCGGACGGCGCACCCGCAGACGGGCCCACCATCACGGTGGGCGAACTCGATGCCGCGCTCGATCGGTTGGCCGGGGCATCCGGTGCCGGGTCGTCGAGCGAGCGCGCCCGCGAGTTGCGCGAGCTGATCGGGCGGGCAACCGAACGCGAGCAGGGGTTCATCGCTCGCGCGCTGCTCGGCGAGATGCGCACCGGCGCCCTCGAAGGGGTGCTGACCGACGCGATCGCGCGGGCTGCCGAACGCCCGGGCGAGGTGGTGCGCCGCGCGGCGATGCTCTCGGGCGACCTCGGCGAGACCGCTCGACTCGCGCTCACCGGCAGCGAAGCCGAGCTCGCCGCCGTCGGGCTCGTGGTCGGCCGACCTGTGCTGCCCATGCTGGCGGCCACCGCGTCGAGCGCTGCCGCCGCGATCGAGACCACCGGCGAGGCATCCGTCGAATTCAAGCTCGACGGCGCCCGCATCCAGGTGCACCGTTCCGGCGACGACGTGCGCGTCTTCACCCGCAACCTCGCCGACGTCACCCACCGGCTGCCCGAGGTGGTCGAGGTCGTGCGGCAGCTGCCCGTGCACGACGTCATCCTCGACGGCGAGACGCTCTCGCTCGACGAAGCCGGAGTGCCGCGGCCGTTCCAAGAGACCATGTCGAGGTTCGGTGCCGATGCCGCACGCGAGACCCTGCTGCATCCGTGGTTCTTCGACGTGCTGCACGTCGACGGCCGCGACCTGCTCGACGAACCGCTCGCGACCCGGCTCGCCGAGCTCGAGCGCATCGCGCCCGAGTACCGCATTCCCGGCGAGGTGACCGACGACCCCGACCTCGCCGAGCGGGTGTCACGCGAGGCGCTCGCCGCCGGGCAGGAGGGCGTGGTCGTCAAGGCGATCGGTTCGCCGTATGCGGCGGGCCGACGCGGATCGAGTTGGATCAAGGTGAAGCCCGTGCACACCTACGACCTCGTGGTGCTCGCGTGCGAGTGGGGTTCGGGCCGGCGCACCGGCTGGTTGTCGAACCTGCACCTCGGTGCGCTCGACCCCACGGGCGAGTTCGGCGAACCCGGCGGCTACGTCATGGTCGGCAAGACCTTCAAGGGGCTCACCGACGAGCTGCTGCGGTGGCAGACCGAGCGGTTCCCGCAGATCGAGACGCGGCGCACGGCCAACACCGTGTGGGTCGAGCCCATCATCGTCGTCGAGATCGCGATCGACGGGGTGCAGCGCTCGAGCCGGTATCCCGGCGGCATCGCGCTGCGGTTCGCGCGGGTCAAGCGCTATCGCGACGACAAGCTCGCCGGCGACGCCGACACGATCCAGACGCTGCGGGCGCTGCTGCGCGAGTGAGTGGGCGGGCGGGCGCAAGCCTGCAGTGCACCGGCCGCGCGCCGGCGGCAGCTCACGGCGTGATCGAGTCGACGAACGCGTAGGCCTCGTCGGCGATGTCGCGCCAACGGTCGACGCCGTCGCCGAACGGCACGACCGCCCATTCCCGCATCGGCCGGCCGCGCATCACCATGTTGTCGAGGTCGAGCTCGTCGATGCGGTCGGCCGGCAGCTTGACCACGAGTCCGCCGCTGTTCGCGACGAACGCGAAGAGCTTGCCGCGCACTGAGACGCCGTCGGACCCGAACATCCTGCCGATGGCGACGTCGGGCCGTGCGAGCAGGTCGGGTGCGAACTCATCGAGTCGCCGGCGACCTGCTTCGCGCCTGCCTTCGTGCTCGCCCGTGCCCTCGCCCTCGGGCTCGCTGTTCACGTCTGCAGTCCCTCGGCGGCCATGTCGTACCCGGTGATGGGCGGGCCCGCCGGCGTGTAGACGAGCTGGATCGCGCCCTTCGGGAATGCCTTCGGCGGTTCGGCGAGGGTGAACGCGGTCGGGGCGAGCCCGTCGGCCCAGAGCCGCTTTCCAGCACCGAGGGTGATCGGGTAGACCCACAGATTGAGCCGGTCGACGAGCCCCTCGGCGATCAGCGTTCTCGCGAGATCGCCGCTGCCGATCACGTGGATCTCGTCGAAGCGGTCGCGAATCGCAGCCACCTCGGTGGCGACATCCGTGATCACCGTGGTTCCGGCCCAGCTCGGGTCGGTCAGGGTGCGCGAGGCGACGAACTTCGGCACTGCGTTGAACTTCGCCGCGATCGGCTCCTCGTCGCTCACCTTCGGCCAGTAGTCGGCGAAGATGTCGTAGGTCTTGCGGCCGAGCAGCAGCGCCTGCAGGCGGTCGATGCCCGCGCCGATCGTTTCGCCGGTCTCGTCGTCGAGGTACGCGCCCTGCCAACCGCCCAGTTCGAAGTCGTTCGACGTGTCCTCCTCTGGGCCACCGGGTGCCTGGTACACCCCGTCGAGGGTGATGAAGAGGTCGACGACGATGATTCCCATGATGTGCTCCTTCGCAGTGACCGGCGACGGATGCCGCTCGGTGCCCGAACATCGAATGGGATGCCGCTGCTTCGGCATCGTGGTTCCAATCTCCCGTATCGGCCGGGCCGATGGAACCCCCGATGCGGCCGCAGGCGCAGGTCACGACGTGCGCAGATCACGACGCGCGCAGGTCACGACCTGCGTTCGTGCACCGTGATCACGGTCGAGACGAGATCCACGCGTTCGACCGGCGCGAATCCGGCGCGTCGAAGCGTCGCGACATCGTGCTCGACGCCGCCGTCGCCGCGCGACACGACGACGACGCGATCGACCCCGTCGAGGCGTTCCTCGAGCTCGGAGAGGGGGGCCGTGACATCCCACAGGTGATCGGTCGCGTCATACGGGCGCACGAGTGCGAGGTCGACGAGCCCCTCGAAGCCGTGCGTGTAGGCGTGCATGGCGAGGCGCGGTCGGCGCGACGGGCGAACGCCCTCATCGAAGACGATGCCGTCGCCGGGCTCGGCGACCTCGTCGACGACCTCGGCGACCGCCTGCCAGTCGGTGCCGCCGTTCTTCCAGTACGGCGATCGCTGGTCGAGGTAGGCGGGCAGCGCGAGCACCGCGATGACGGCGACGGCGACGACCCGCATCCAGCGGCGGGGGAGCGCGGCGACGGCGATCGCGATCAGAATCGCCACCGCTGGTGCGCAGAACGCGAGATAGCGGGGCGTGTAGCCGAGCGAGGCGACGGCCGCGACGACGAGGAGCACCGCGGTCGGCACGACCGCCCAGACGATGCCGAGCACGAGCAGGTGCCGATGGCCGTGCGCCGGGGGCCGCCGATGCGGCGCCGCGCGCACGGTGACGGCGGCGACGGCGACGGCAATGAGTGCCCAGGCGACGAGCGCGGCCGGCTCGAACATGAACCACTGCTGAATGAGCACGGCCTCGGGCGAGACCTCGCGCGAAGCTCTCGAGAACGCGATCTGGTCGCGCTGCATGACGGCGATGACGGCGATCGGCGCCGCGAGCACGGCCGCGGTCGCCCAGGCGACCAGAAAGGGCCGCAGGCGGATGCCGCGGGCGGGCCCCGTCCGGCGCAGTTCGACGGCCACGACGATGGCGTGCACCGGAATGAGCAGCGCCGAGTAGAGGAACAGGTAGCTCGAGAGGGCGAGCCCGATCGCGTAGACCCACCACCAGACCCGCCGCATCGGCGCGTCGAGCAGCCGCAGCGCGAGCAGGGTCAGCCAGACCACCGCCGCGGTCGAGAACGCGAGCGATCGGGCCTCGGTCGCAAGAAACGTCACGCGCGGCAGCACGGCGAAGACGACCGCGGCGATCATCGCCGTCTCGCGTGGCGCGCGGCGGCGCACCAGCAGGTAGAGGCCGGCGGATGCCGCACCCACTGCCATGCCCGAGGGCAGCCGGATCGCGAGCGGCGAGTCGCCCACGAGGTCGATCCACACGTGCAGCAGCGCGTAGTAGAACCCGTGCACGGCGTCGACCGTGCCGAGCATGGTCCAGAGGGAGGCCCAGTCGCGGCGCGCCGACATGAGGCTCGCCGCCTCATCGCCCCAGATCGAGGGAATCCACGACCCGGCGACCGCGACGAGCGTCGTCGCGGCGCCGATCACGACGGCGACGCGCCCGTCGCGCCAGTTGGCGGTCGACCCGCTCGTGATCGCGGAGTCGACGCGTGCGGCGTGCTCGGACCTGACCATCAGGGCCATGATGCGCAACGAGCCGCGGAACCGCGAGGGGGTGGCGCGACGGCGCGAGACCGTGCTCAGGGAACGGGTGCGCGGCTCAGCTCGGCGGGCGCCCGGTGCTCGCGCGCTCGACGAGCTCGGTCGTCACGAGCCGGTTCTCGCGACGCTCGCTGCTCTCGACCTCGTGCAGCAGCGCCTCGACCGAGAGCCGGCCGACCTCGCCGAAGAACTGGCGCACGGTCGTGAGCGGGGGCCAGAAGCTCGCCGCCTCCTCCATGTCGTCGAAGCCGACGACGCTCACCTCGTCGGGCACGGCGCGTCCGGCCTCATGCATGGCACGCAGCACACCGAGCGCCATCTGGTCGTTGGCCGCGAAGATGGCGGTGACCTCGGGATCCGCGGCGAGCGCGCGCCCGATCTCGTGGCCGGACTCGGCCGACCAGTCGCCGACGAGCACGGGCGGTGCCTCTGCGCCGTGCGCGGCGAGGGTCTGCTGCCACGATTCGCGACGCCGGCTCGCCGAGTAGGAGCGTTCAGGCCCGGCGATGTGCCAGACCGTGCGGTGGCCGAGCGCGAGCAGGTGCTCGGTCGCGAGCCGGGCGCCGAGGGCCTGGTCGGTGTCGACGACGGTGTAACGATCGCTGCCGGTGGAGTCGACGACGACCACGGGCAGGTCGGGCGGCAGTTCGATGTCGCTCTCGTCGAGCAGGTGCGCCTCGATGATGATGATGACGCCGTCGACGGCCTCTTCGCTCAGGCGGTCGAAGGCTCCCGAGATCTCGCCCTGGGTCGGATGCGGCACGGGAATGAGCGTGATCGAGTATCCCGCATCGGCCGAGGCGATCGCGATGGCGTCGAGCGTGCGCATGTTGCCGAAGCTCGAGAGGGTGAACATGATCACGCCGATGCTGTGGAAGCGGCCGGTGCGCAACGCGCGAGCGGCGCTGTTCGGCCGGTAGCCGAGCTTGCGCATGGCCGCGAGCACGCGCTCCCTCGTGTCGGCGTCGACGTTGTGCCGGCCGTTCGAGACGCGAGAGACCGTCTGGCCCGAGACGTGGGCCTCGCGGGCGACGTCGGCCATCGAGGGCCCGCGGCGTCGGCCGGACGCGGCGGTGTCTGGTGCCGTGCCTATGGCGGTCAAATCGCTGCTCCTTCGTCGAAGACCACGCCAACCATGGCGCATGTTCACGTCAACATGCTACAGTGACGCTCAGCATGTTGACGTGAACATGCCCGATTGGAAATTGTGATGACAGCGACGTCCCTCCCGACACAGTCCCGAGACGCCGTGGTGCCCGCCCCGGCACCGCGGCCCCGCGGCATCCGAGTGCGCAGCCGAAGCGAGTGGAAGGGCCTCGCGTTCGTCGTGCCCTTCCTCGTCGTGTTCCTGCTCGTGTTCATCGCCCCGGTCGCGTACTCCGTGTATCTCAGCCTCTTCCGCGAACAGCTCATCGGCGGCAACGCCTTCGTGGGCTTCGACAACTACGTCGAGCTGTTCGGCGACGCGCAGTTCTGGGAGGGCTTCGTGCGCGTCACGCTGTTCCTCGTCGTGCAGGTGCCGGTGATGCTCGCCCTCGCACTGATCGCCGCGCTCGCGATCGACAGTGCGCGGCTGCACGCCTCGGGCTTCTTCCGCATCGTCATCTTCTTGCCGTACGCCGTGCCCGCGGTCGTCGCCGTGCTCATGTGGGGCTTCATCTACGGCGACGACTTCGGCCTCGCGTCGAACATCAACGACCTGCTCGGCGCCGAGGTCGTCACCCCCTTCGTTCCCGACTGGATCCTCGCCTCCATCGGCAACATCGTCACGTGGGAGTTCGTCGGCTACAACATGCTGATCTTCTACTCGGCACTGCGCACCATCCCGACCGACCTCTACGAGGCGGCCGAACTCGACGGCGCCGGCCCGATGCGCGTCGTCAGGGCCATCAAGCTGCCGGCCCTGCGCGGGGCCATCGTGATCGCCACGATCTTCTCGATCATCGGCAGCTTCCAGCTCTTCAACGAGCCCAACATCCTGCGCACGCTCGCGCCGAACGTCATCACCACCTACTTCACGCCGAACATGTACGCCTACAACCTCTCGTTCGCGGGCCAGCAGTACAACGCCTCGGCCACCGTCGCGATCGTGATGGGCGTCATCACCGCGGTGATCGCCTACGTCGTGCAACTCCGCGGCGCACGAAAGGAGGAGCGATGACCAGCACGGCCACTCGCGCCCTGACCACGCCCACCCCGCGGCGCCGCGGCATCCACCCCGATGCCGTGCGCACCAGCACCTCGCGCCGTCGCCGCTCCTCGCGCGAACCCCGCAAGTCGATCGCGTTCACGCTGCTGATGTCGATCCTCGTGAGCTACAGCCTCGTGCCGATCCTCTGGCTCGTGATCAACGCCACCAAGACGCAGAGCGGGCTCTTCACGAGCTTCGGGCTCTGGTTCGACGACGAGTTCGTGCTCCTCCAGAACATCTGGGAGACGCTCACCTACCGCGACGGCATCTTCGTGCGCTGGCTCGGCAACACACTGCTCTACGTCGTGCTCGGCGCCGGCGGTGCGACCCTGCTCGCCACCCTCGCCGGCTACGGGCTCGCGAAGTTCCGCTTCGCGGGTCGCCGCGCGGTCTTCGCCGTCGTGCTCGGCGCGATCGCGGTGCCCGGTACCGCGCTCGCCGTGCCGACCTTCCTGATGTTCAGCCAGCTCGGCCTCACGAACACGCCGTGGGCGATCATCATCCCCTCGCTGATCAGCCCGTTCGGGCTCTACCTGATCTGGGTCTACGCGGTCGACTCCGTGCCGACCGAGGTGCTCGAGGCCGCGCGCATGGACGGCGCGGGGGAGTTCCGCACCTTCTTCACGATCTCGATCCGCCTGCTGGCGCCGGGCATCGTGACGGTGCTGCTCTTCACCGTGGTGGCGACGTGGAACAACTACTTCCTGCCGCTCATCATGCTGAGCGACCCCACGTGGTACCCGCTGACCGTCGGGCTCAACCAGTGGAACGCCCAGGCCACGGGCGCGGCAGCGCAGCCGATCTACAACCTCGTGATCACGGGTTCGCTCCTCACGATCATCCCCATCGTCGTCGCGTTCCTCGGCCTGCAGCGGTTCTGGCAGTCGGGACTCAGCGCCGGAAGCGTCAAGCAGTGACCGAGCGGCACCGCGAGACGTCCGCACCCACCCCGCTCGACCCGGAGCGTCCTGCCCCGGAACAGAAGGCACACAACGAAGTGAAGGGAAGCATCACATGACCATCGCCCGCACCGCCCTCCGGCGGACCCTGGCAGTCGCAGCGACCGCCGCACTCGCGGTCGGCGCCCTCGCCGCCTGCGCGACCGACAGCGGCAGCAGCGCCGGCACCGGCACCGACCTCGACGCAGCGCTCGAGGCCGGCGGCAAGCTCACCTACTGGAGCTGGACGCCGAGCGCCGAGGCACAGGTCGCCGCGTTCGAGAAGGCCTACCCGAAGGTCGACGTCGAGCTCGTCAACGCCGGCACCAACACCGAGGAGTACACGAAACTGCAGAACGCCATCAAGGCGGGTTCGGGCGCACCCGACGTCGTGCAGATCGAGTACTACGCGATGCCGCAGTTCGCCCTCTCCGACGCGCTCGTCGATCTCGGCGAATACGGCCTCGACTCGCTCGAAGACGACTACGCCGCCTCCACCTGGGGCAGCGTCAACATCGACGGCAAGCTCGTCGGCCTGCCGCAGGACTCGGGCCCCATGGCGATGTTCTACAACAAGGCCGTGTTCGACCAGTTCGGCATCGCCGTGCCGACCACGTGGGACGAGTACATCGCCGCGGCGAAGCAGCTCCACGCCGCCGACCCGACGAAGTACATCACCTCCGACACCGGTGACGCCGGCTTCGCCACGAGCATGATCTGGCAGGCCGGCGGCCGCCCGTTCGGCATCGACGGCACCGACATCTCGGTGAACCTGGCCGACGAGGGCACCCAGAAGTGGACGGGCGTCTGGAACCAGCTCGTCGAGGGCGACCTGCTCGCCACCACCCCCGGGTGGAGCGACGAGTGGTTCAAGGGCCTCGCCGACGGATCGATCGCGACGCTGCCGATCGGCGCGTGGATGCCGGGCGTGCTCGAGTCGAGCGTTGCGGATGCCTCGGGCGACTGGCGCGTGGCACCGATGCCGACCTACGACGGCACCCCGGTGACGTCGGAGAACGGCGGCGGCGGGCAGTCCGTCACGAAGCAGAGCAAGAACCCGGCGCTCGCCGCGGCCTTCCTGCGCTGGCTGAACAACGACCCCGCATCGATCGAGGTGTTCCTGGAGTCCGGCGGGTTCCCGTCGACCACTGCCGACCTCGAGGACCCCGACTTCAAGGCCTTCGAGTCCGAGTACTTCGGCGGTCAGAAGATCAACGAGGTGCTCACGCAGGCCTCGAAGGACGTGGCGCCCGGCTGGTCGTACCTGCCCTACCAGGTCTTCGCGAACAGCATCTTCGGCGACACCGTCGGGCAGTCGTACATCAACAAGGCCGACCTGAACGAGGGTCTCGCCGACTGGCAGAGCCAGCTCGTCGAATACGGCAACAAGCAGGGCTTCTCGGTCTCCGAGTAGCACTGCCATGCGGGGCCGGCCGAGTCCGCTCGGCCGGCCCCGCTCATCTCCACCCGCGCGCGGCCACCCCGCGCCATTCACCTCAGAACGGATGCCCCGTGACCGCCCCTTCCCGCTTCGCCATCGGCGCCACCGACTTCGAACTCGATGGCCGGCCGCACCGCATCCTCGCGGGCGCGCTGCACTACTTCCGAGTGCATCCCGATCTCTGGGCCGACCGCATCCACAAGGCCCGGCTGATGGGTCTCAACACGATCGAGACCTACGTCGCGTGGAACGCGCACGAACAGCACCGTGGCGAGTGGCGGGCAGACGACGGCCTCGACCTCGGCCGGTTCCTCGATCTCGTCGCGGCCGAGGGCATGCACGCGGTCGTGCGCCCGGGGCCTTACATCTGTGCGGAGTGGGACAACGGCGGGCTGCCCGCGTGGCTGTTCCGCGACCCCGACGTGGGCGTGCGCCGTTCGGAGCCGCACTACCTGGCAGCGGTGAGCGACTACCTTCGTCACGTCTACGAGATCGTCGCCCCGCGGCAGATCGATGCGGGCGGCCCTGTGGTGCTCGTGCAGATCGAGAACGAGTACGGCGCCTACGGTACCGACAAGGTGTATCTGGCCGAGCTCGTTCGCGTCACGCGCGAGGCGGGCATCACCGTGCCCCTCACGACGATCGACCAGCCGACCCCGCAGATGCTCGCCGACGGCAGCCTGCCCGGCCTGCACCTCACGGGCTCGTTCGGCTCGCGCGTCACCGAACGACTCGAGACCCTGCGCGAGTTCCAGCCCACCGGCCCGCTCTTGTGCATGGAGTTCTGGTGCGGCTGGTTCGACGACTGGGGCATGCACCACCACACCACGGATGCCGCGGCATCCGCTCACGAACTCGACACGCTGCTCGCGGCGGGCGGCTCGGTGAATATCTACATGTTCCACGGCGGCACGAACTTCGGGCTCACGACCGGGGCGAACGACAAGGGTCGGTATGCCCCGATCACGACGAGCTACGACTACGACGCCCCGCTCGACGAGGCGGGCCACCCGACGGCGAAGTTCTGGGCGTTCCGCGAGGTGATCTCGCGATACGCCGAGGTGCCCGACGAGGTTCCGGCCGACCGCGCCCCGGCGCCCGAACTCATGGCCCCGCTGCATGCCGGCCCCACCCTCGTCGAGCTCGCGCCCTCGCTCGGTGCGGCGCGACTTTTCGACACCATGCCGAGCTTCGACGAGCTTGAGCACGACCGCGGCATCGTGGTGTTCACGACCACGCTCGAGCGTGGCGGCCCCGGCACCATGACGGTCGGCGAGGAGGTACGCGACCGCGCCTGGGTGCTGATCGACGGTGCTCCGATCGGCGTGCTCGCGCGCGACGCGCACGAACGTGCGATCGCACTGCCCGACGCCCGCGGCGAGCTCGCGCTCGTCGTCGAAGACCAGGGCCGTGTCGACTACGGCCCACGCATCGGTGAGCACAAGGGCCTGATCAGCGGGGTCGCCCTCGACGGCGTCGAACTCACCGGCTGGCAGGCCCGGCCCATCGACCTCGACGCCGTGCCCGCGCTCGCGTCGGGTCTGCTCGGTGCTAATGCCGGGCAGGGCGGGGTGCTCGCGGCACTCCTCCCTGCGGCGGCGGCCGAGGCGGCGCGGTTCCCGGCGGGGCCGTTCCTCGCCGCGGGCGAGTTCACGCTCGACGCGCCCGCCGACCTCTTCCTCGACACGCTGCACTGGGGCAAGGGCCTCGTCTGGGTCAACGGGTTCCTGCTCGGCCGCTACTGGCGTCGCGGCCCGCAGCGCACCCTCATCGTGCCGGCACCGGTCACGCGCGCCGGCCGTAACGAGGTCGCCGTGCTCGAGTTCGAGTCGATCGCCGAACCCGTCATCCGTACCCTCGCGGCAGCAGAGCTCGGCCACACCGAGATCTGAGTGGAGCGGGCGCGACCAGCACGTCGCGCCCGCGCACGGCGTCGTGCCGCGCTCGTCACGCGGCGAGCGCGAGGCGGATCTCCTCCTCGATCAGGTCGGCGTTGATCGCCGCGCCCGCGAGGTTGCCGGCTCCGGCAGCGCCCGGCACGGATGCTCCGGGGTTCACGACGTTGCCGGCCGCCCAGACGCCGGCGACGCTCGTGCGACCCGTCGGGTCGACGCTCACCCATTCGCCGCCGCCTGGTCCGAAGCCCTCGCCAGTGGTCGCCCCGAGTCCGATGAGCAGGCCGTCGTTCGGCACGAAGGCCGGACCCAGGAAGATCGAGTCGAGGGGAGCCTCGGCGCCGTCGGCGAGCCGAATGCCGCGCAACTCGCCGTTCTCGTCGGCGAGCACGCGGTCGACGGTGCGGGGCTCGACGGCGATGCCGCGGGCGGTGATGCCGGCGAGGTCGTCGGCCGCGACATCCGTGCCGTTGAGAAAGAACGTGACCGTGGGCGACCACTGCCGCAGCAACTGCACCTGGTGCACGCTTCGCGGGCCGGTCGCGAGTACGCCGATGCGGCGATCGCGCACCTCCCAGCCGTCGCAGTAGGGGCAGACGACCGCGCCCGTGCCCCACTGCTCGGCGAGGCCGGGGATCGCCGGGAGCTCGTCTCGGAGGCCGGTGGCCACGAGCAGTCGCCGCGCGGTGTGACGCTTGCCCGACGCGAGGGTCACCGTGAAGCCGCGAGCGCCGCCGAGCGCACCGATCGTGTCGGCAGGTTCGGCGGCGGCGACCTCGTCGGTGCGCACGACACCGCCGTAGCGCTCGACCTCTTCGCGGCCCGTCGCGAGCAGCTCGAGCGGCGACCAGCCGTCGCGGCCGAGCACGCCGTGCATGTGCGCGGCGAAACGGTTGCGCGGTGCGCCGCCGTCGAGCACGAGCACTCGCCGTCGGGCCCGCACGAGCATGAGGGCGGCGCTGAGGCCGGCGCTGCCGCCGCCGATGATGATGACATCCCAGGATTCACGTTGCATGGCTCAAGCCTCGCGATACGCTGGAGCAGCCGCAACGAGTGTTGCCAAATCAGCAAGAGGAGCCGAATGACCGACGACATCGAGGCCATGCTCGACGGTGTCGCTCCGCGGCTGCGTGAACTTCGGCACCGCCGCGGCTACACGCTCGCCGAGCTCGCGGCCGAGACCGGCATCTCCACGAGCACGCTCTCGCGGCTCGAGTCGGGCCTGCGTCGCCCCACCCTCGAACTGCTCATCCGCATCGCCGCCGCCTACCGAGCGAACCTCGACGATCTCGTCGGCGCACCCCAGATCGCCGACCCGCGCATCCACCCGAAGCCGTTCTACCGGGGCGGGAGGGCCATCATTCCGCTCACCAGGCAGAACCCCGAACTGCGAGCCTTCAAGATGGTGCTTCCCGGGCACCCGGCCGACGAGCCCGTGAAGCAGGGCGCCCACGAGGGCTACGACTGGATCTACGTGCTCAGCGGCCGCGTGCGCCTCGCGCTCGGCGACGAGGAGATCATCCTCGAGGCGGGCGAGGCCGCCGAGTTCGACACTCGTGTTCCGCACGGCCATGTGAGTGCCTCGAACGAGCCGGCCGAGATCCTCAACCTGCTGAGCGTGCAGGGAGAGCGCATGCACCTCCGCACCGACGCTGAGCGTGCGCCCGCCGGCTGAGGCATTCGTGGCCGTGGCCGTGGCGGTGCAGTGCTGCCGCCTTCGGGGCGAGCTCGGGCCTCGTTCATGGCGATCCCAGAGCCGGCGCACAGGCGGCAGCGGCGCCAGGCCGTCAGGGTGGACGCACGCCCATCGAGAGGAGCACCCTCATGACGACCGACCCCCGCTGGCTCGACGAGCACGGTGACGAGATCGACGAAGACCACCGCGGGCTCGTCTACGACATCCGCACCCTCGTCGACCGACGGCGCATGCTCGGCATCTTCGGCGGCATCGGGCTGACGAGCCTGCTCGCGGCGTGCGCCGGGGCGGACCCCACGCCGAGCGCGACGGCCGGCACGCCGAGTGCGAGCTCGACGCCGACGGCATCGGCCGCGGCATCCGGCCCGCTCGACGAAGTGCCCGATGAGACCGGCGGGCCGTATCCGGCCGACGGCTCGAACGGCGTGAACGTGCTCGACGACTCGGGCATCGTGCGCAGCGACATCCGCTCGAGTTTCGGTTCGTCGACGACGGTCGCGCAGGGCGTGCCGCTCACGATCGAGCTGACCGTTCGGAATGCCGCAAGCGGCGCCGCCCTCGTCGGCGCGGGCGTCTACCTGTGGCACTGCGACCGCGAGGGCAACTACTCGCTCTACTCCGACGGCCTCGAGAACGTGAACTACCTGCGCGGTGTGCAGGAGACCGACACCATGGGCACCGTGCGGTTCAGCTCGGTGTACCCGGCGTGCTACTCGGGTCGATGGCCGCACATCCACTTCGAGGTGTATTCCGATGTCGCGAATGCGGTCGCCTCGGGGCCGATCGTGAAGACCTCGCAGATCGCGCTGCCCGACGAGGTCAACCGGCTCGTCTACGCCACCGCCGGATACGAGCAGAGCGTGCGCAACGTCTCGCAGGTCAGCCTCGCGCGCGACAACGTCTTCGGCGACGACGGCGGCATTCACCAGATCGCGAGCATGTCGGGCTCGGTCGACGGCGGGTACACGGCCGCGCTCACGATCGGGGTGTGAACGCCCCTTCGTTCGCGCGACCGCGTCCGTCAGCTGCGGCGCGCGGTGACGAGCAGGTACTCCCACCGCATCGCGTCGCCGGGCGAGCCGAGGCCGTGCGATCGAGCGAGCTCGACGAGCGCGTCGTCGAGTGCGCGAACCTGCTCGCCGTCGTCGGCGATGCGGCCGTAGACGGCGATGGTCGGGCCGTAGTTCTGCTTGAAGTAGTCCCGGAACGCCTCGGGGGAGTCGAATCGGTCGATCACGATGCTCTCGCGACGAGCCGTCAAGTCGTCGACCCCGTCACCGAGCAGTTCGCGAACGTGCTGCTCGTCACCCCAGAGCGGTGCGGGCTCGGCGCCCGACGGCAGAGGAGCCGCATACGGCTTCATGGCGCGGAACATCTGGCCGATGAAGCCGTCGGGCGTCCAACTGAGCAGGCCGATGCGACCGCCGGGGCGGGTGACTCGCAGCAGCTCGCCAGCGGCCTCGCGGTGGTGCGGCGCGAACATCACCCCCACGCACGAGACGACCACGTCGAACTCGGCGTCGTCGAACGGCAGCGACTCGGCGTCGGCCTCTCGCCACTCGAGGTCGGCGCCGGCGTCGGCCGCGCGCCGGCGACCGACCTCGAACAGTTCGGGTGTGAGGTCGCTCGCAACGACCGCGCCGCCGCGAAGCGCTGCGGGGATCGCCGCGTTTCCGGAACCGGCCGCCACGTCGAGCACACGGTCGCCCGGCTCGACGCCGACCGCGTCGACGAGGGTGTCGCCGAGGCTCCAGATGAGGTCGGTAGCGAGGGTCGGGTAGTCGCCCGATGCCCACATGGCGCGGTGCTTCGCCTTGAGCGCCTGGTCGGCGGCGGCCCGGTCGGTCGCGGGCGCGCCGGGCGTGCTGCTGGATGCGGTCCGTGCTGCGGGTGAATCGGTCATGGTCGTCTCCTTCGACGTACTCGAACGGGATGGGATGCGGCAAGCATGCGCGCGTTCGGCGACGGCCGCACCCGTGCGGAGCACTGAAGATCTCTCAGTGACAGTGCTGAGATTCACCCGGATCAACCGGCGCTCGCCTCGAGTAAGGTAAGCGTTACCTAACTTGGAGGGCCTGTGGCAGTCAGCAACATCGCGGTCACGCACGCGAAGAACGGCGTCATCGAGGCCGAGGTCGTGAGCGCCAGGCTGATCTCGCCGCACTTCGTGCGGCTCACGGTCGCCGGCGACGAGCTCGTCGACTGGCGCCACCTCGGCTTCGACCAGTGGTTCCGCCTCGCGGTTCCGGTCGCTGAGGGCACTCGATTCGACAACCTCTCGGGCACGTACGACATGGCCGGCTACCTCCGCTACCTCACGCTGCCGCGGGCGACGCGGCCGGTGATCCGCAACTACACCGTGCGCGAGTTCCGGCCCGAAACGCTCGAACTCGACATCGACTTCGTCGTGCACGGCGACGACGGCGTTGCCGGGCCATGGGCGGGAAGCCTGCCGATCGGGGCATCCGTCGGCCTCATCGACCAGGGCTGCGGCTACCAGCCGGTCGTAGCCGACAGCACGGTGCTCGTGGGTGACGAGAGTGCGCTCCCCGCAGTACTCGGCATCTTGCGCGACCTGCCTCGAGACACGCGCGGCCACGCGCTCGTCGAGCTCGGCGACCTCGCAGACCGGCAGGAGGTCGACGCGCCCGACGGCATCGACCTGCACTGGATCGTGCGGCGGCCCGAAGACGCACCCGGTGCAGCGGCGCTCGAGCACTTGCGACAGTTGCCAGCGTTCGACGGATCCGTCTACGCGTTCGCGGCCGGCGAGTCGAAGCTCGCCACCGGCGCCCGACGCCACTTCGTGAACGAGCGCGGAGCGCCGAAGGGCAACGTCACGTTCTGTGGGTACTGGCGAGCGGCCTGAACCGCGACCCGCTCGCGGCCGATCGAGCCCGGTCGGCGGGCAGTCTCACTCGGCGAACTCCTGCTCGATGACGTCCGAGGCGTGGATGCAGACCATGCGCAGCCGCCCTTCGCCGATGGCGACGAAGCGATGCCAGGCGCCAGCCGGTGCGGTGGCCGTGTCGCCGGCCCGTGCCTCGAAATCGTGGCCGTCGATCGTGATGCGCACCTCGCCCTCGATCACGGTCCACGTCTCGGGGTAGGGGTGGCGGTGCAGATCGGGGCCCTGTCCGGGTTCGTTGTCGACGAAGAAGAACGACACGCCTGCGCCGTGCTCGCGCCCCACGAAACGCAGAGTGCGTCCACTGCCGAGACGAATCTCGTCGGCCGGCACGACGGGCGGAATCGGTGCCGTCGAGACCGTCGACATCTGCGGCGCGAGCGGTGCGGCGGGGGCCGCGGTGAGCTGGTTCATGATGCGTCCTGTTCGTCGGGGATGTTCACGTCATCCGGTGAGTACAGGCTCCGCCCGCGGCATCCGACTCGATAGCATTTCGATGTGGATCGAAAGTACGTGGACTTCCAGCTGGCGCCCGACGACATCTCGTCGATCCGCTTCGGCGTCTCGCCCGGGCACGAACTGACACATGCGATCCGGGTGCTGCAGCGGCCCGGCGACCAGCCGCTGCAGTGGGGCTGGCTGCGCAGCGTGCGCGATCGGGTGCCGCAGGAGCCTTTCGAGCTGATGGCCGTGATCATCGGCGTCGAGGGCTACTTTCCCGACTTCCTGACGGCGACGCCCGGCTGGGACATGACGCCGGCCGACGAGGCCGAGCGCCTCGCCGCGGTGCGCCCCGAACTGCTGCGCGCCGACCTCACCAAGATGCTCGCCCGATCGACCGGTGCGCGCAACGCGGCGATCGCTCGCATGATCGAGCACCCTCTGCGGGCCCGCGCCATGATCTCCGAAGCATGGGGCGAGCTCTGGCGGGCCCTGATCGCACCCGTCTGGCCCCAGCTCGACCGGCTGCTGCGCGCCGACATCGCCGTGCGCGCCCGACGCATCGCCACCGAGGGCATCGCGGTCATGGCGGCGGGGCTGCACGAGTCGGTCACGTGGCAGGGCGAGGCCGTGCGCGTGCGCATGCGCAAGCACAGCGAGCTCGTCGACTGCCGGGGCAGCGGCCTCGTGCTCGTGCCGTCGGTCATGGGCGGCACCGGCTGCGCCGTGCTCACCGAACCGCCCGCGCAGCCGACGCTGTTCTACCCCGCCCAGGGCGTCACCGAGACGTGGGCCCGCGATTCGGCGGAGGCCTCACGGTCGCTCGGCGCGCTCATCAGCCCGGCTCGCGCCAGAATTCTGCTCACCTCGCACGACCCCCGCACGACCTCGCAGGTCGCGACCGATTGCGGCATCGCCGTTTCGACGGCCTCCCACCACCTGACCGTGCTGCGCGAGAGCGGACTCGTCGCGAGCGTGCGCGACGGAGCCCGCGTGCTGCACTCGCGCACCCCGCTCGGCGAGGCGATGGTGGGCGCGGCCGTCTGAGCGAGCCTCCGAGCGAGCGGATGCCGCGGCATCCGTTCGCTCATGCCCGCTTGTCGCTCGATCACCAGCCGTCGGCGGTCGTAGACTGCGGAAATGGAGGCTCCGGCCAGCACCACCCTGGTCGTCGTCGGTGAAGAGACGACGAGTGCGATCCATGCGCTCGAGGGCTTCGCGAACGTTCGGGCGGCATCGCTGCACGACGCATCCGATGCCGAGGTCGCCCGCTGGTCGGCGCGCGTCCCTGCACCGTACGTCGTGCACGACCATGACCCGCTCGAGCACGTGGCCGCCGCGTGGGTCGAGTTCTTCGACGACCAGACGAGCTTCGGGGTGCTCGAACTCGAGATCGAGCGTGCCGTCGAGGCGGCGGTGCGACACGACTTCAGCGTGCCCGACTACTACGTGGTGCTCCACCCTGAGGTGCTCCCGACCACGTGGAAGCACTGGTGGCTCGGCGTGCTCGCCACGGCGTCGCCGAGCCGGGTGATTCCGTGGCCGGCCGAGGAGTCGCTCGCGAAACTGCTGCGGCGGTTGCCCACCGCCAGGGCGTGGCCCGAGGTCGAATCGTGGCTGCCCGGCGTCGCCGGAGCCGTGCCCGATCGCGTCGGCCTGCCCTGACGGCGGGTCGTCGGTGCCCGGTCAGAGCTCGAGGTCGACCCAGACGAGCCGGTGGTCGCTCGACGGGAACGGGAAGGTGCCCGTGAGCTGAGAGAGCGGGTCGGACTGCACCGGCCAGAACACGCCCGCGCCCGCGACGTCGAGCTTGCGCGAGGGCAGAACGTAGTCGGCGCGGAGGTTGCCGGGTGCACCGTCGGCGAAGTCGGCGGTGTCGAGGCGCGGGTCGCCGCGGTGAGTCGTGTTGGCTCCGCCCTGGAGTACGGATGCTTCGGCGGCGCCCTCCGACGACGGCAGCGGGTCGAAGATGCGCTTGTGGCCGAGCAGCTGGTCGATCGCGGCGTCGACCGAGTCGCCGTCGAGCGGGTCGGCGTTCTGGTCGCCGACGATGACGAAGCGCTCGCTCGGATTGAGGCCGCCCGTGCCGCCCGCGTCGTCGGTGATGTAGCGCGAGGCCTTGCCGGGCGTGACGTAGTCGGCCCAGAACCGGATCTCGTCGTGGTTGCGCAGCCCGTTGCGGTCTTCGGCACCGTCGAACGTCGGTGGCGTCGGGTGCGAGGCGAGCACGTGCACCGTGGTGCCGTCGACGTCGACCGGCACGTCCCAGTGCGACTTGCTCGACAGGCGCATCACTTCGAGTTCCTCGGCCGAGTACCAGTCGGCGGGCTCGGCCGTGGCCGGGTCGTCGGGAAGGAGCGCGCCGGGCATGTCCTTCCACAGGAAGTGCTGGAAGGTGCGCACCGCCTCGGTGTCGATCGGGTACTTCGAGAGGATCGCCATGCCGTACTGGCCCTCGAAGACTCCGAAGCCGAACGCGTCGTCGCCGCCGCCGACCACGCCGTTGTTATTGAGGTCGAAACCGCTCGGCACTCCCGTGTTCGAGGGGGCGACGAACGCGTAGGGATATTCGACCGGGTCGGCGCCGCCCTGCGAGACCTCGAGGTAGTTGTCGCGGAAGAGGTCTGCGGCTCGGCCGTCGGGCACGTAGTCGAACTCGTTCAGCAGCACGATGTCGGGGTTCGCGCGCTGGATGATCTCGGCCACCGTCTGCGCTTGCTGGTCCTCGCCGGTGGCGAGGTCGGCCTCGAGCTCGCCGGCGATCGCTCGATTGAGCGACAGGTTGAAGGTGGCGACGCGCAGCGTCGAAGCATCCGGCGCTGCGGTGGCCGCGGTGGCAGCGCCGGTGCTGAGGGTCGCGGCGGCCAGGGCGCCGAGGGCGGCAGCCGACATCGCGAGGGTGAGCGGTCGTTTCGTGGACATTCGTTCTCCTTCGAAGCGCGTCGGTCACGGATTCGGCCGACGCGTCCACGCTAGGCGCGTCGGGTGACGAGCGGAAGAACCGGATGCGGCGACTCGTCGACGAACGGCCGGGCGCCCGCAGGGCTCGTGAATTGCCCCGGGTACCTGTGAACGGCGATACTGCACGGGTGACCCTCGAATCCGACCCGATCGCGACGCCGGCCGTCGCGGGGCCGCCCGCTGCCCGAGCACGCCTCTCAGGAGGCACCATCACCTGGATCGTCATCGGGGTCGCGGTCTTCCTGCTGCTGTCGGCTGCGATCCTCGCGGCGCACGCGATCGCGAACCTCCGGTTCGATGCCGCCGTCTCGTCGCACCAGGTCGCCGTCATGGATGCGAAGGCCGTCGACTCCTACACCGAAGCCGCATCAGAGGATGCCGCGGCCACGAGCGAGATCGCGGCGGCACTGCTCGCCGCGCCCGACGCCCTCGTCGATGTCAACGCGAAGGCTGCGCTGTCGACCTCCGCGACCGAACTCGGCGCGACGATCGAAGCAGCACCGGCCTTCGAGGTCGACGCCCCCGACGCGACCGGGCCCCGGCCCAGGCCGATCTGGTTCGGCGACCTCGTGGGCGCGACCGACGCGCTCACCGCCGAGACCACGCGGTTGAATGATGGTGCCGACGCGCTCGATGCCCACGTGGAGCGCCTCGCCGTGGCCGACCAGGTCACGGCTGACGCGGGAATCGCGTTCGTCGACGCGATCGCACCGGTCGCGGCGTCGATCGAGGCGGCGAACGGGTCGGCTCGCAACGTCGAGCGCATCGAGTATCGCAACGCCGTCGAGCAGCTCTCGGGCACCACTTGGGGCTTCGACGCCCCCGCGCGGGTCGACGAATACGTCGCGACCGCGACGGCGCTGCAATCGACGCACGCTGCTGAAGAGGCGGAGAAGGCCGGGCCGCTCTACGAGCGCCGGGTGGCCGTCGAGGCGTTCGCCCGCTCGATCGCCGGCGGCGTGCTGCTCGAGTTCGACTGGGCGCCGATCGTGATCGGCTACGGCGACAACGGCTCGGCCGGCGGCACCGCCACGTGGGACACCTGGGAGGGCGGGCTCTCGACGATCACCCTCTCGAACAGCGTTGCCGAGGAGTGGGGCGACCCCATCATGGCGGCGCTCGTCACGCACGAGGTGGGTCACGCCATCACCTCGAAGTGCTACGACATCGTGGGCGAATACGCCGACGACAACGAGCCATGGGCGACGGCGTGGGCGATCGGGCAGGGGCACACCGACCCGAACGGCAATGGCGAGTGGCTCTACGGCCGCCCGTCGGACGAGCTCATCGAGCGATCGAAGACGTGCCGCTGAGCTGCGCCGTCTCTTCGGGCCTCGACCGGTCGTACTCGTCGCGTGCGGCGCTGATCGTCTCCTGATTCCGCTCGGTCCACTCGACGAACGCCTGCACGGTGCTGCCGAGTGACTCGCCGAGCGGAGTGAGCGCGTAGTCGACGCGAGGCGGCACCACCGGAAAGACCGTGCGGGTGATGAGGCCGTCGCGCTCGAGGTGACGGAGCGTCACGGCGAGCATGCGCTGGCTCACCCCGTCGATGCGGCGACGCAGCTCGGTGAATCGCAGGGGGCCGTCGGCCAGCAGCGCGAGGGTCAGCAGCGACCACTTGTCGGCGATGCGGTCGAGGATCTGCCGCACCTCGCAGTCCTCGCGGAAATCCCATTGGTGGGCGTCGGTCCAAGCCGAGGCCGGGGTCGGTGCGGGGGAGTCGGTGCCCCCGAGGGAACCGAGTGACGTTGAAGTGCCTACTTCCATACTTCCCAATGGTCACTCAGAATGAGGTCAGTTACAAGAGGGAACCGAAGGAGACGATGTGACCATCGACACGGCGACGCGACCGACCGACGCGATCAGGGGCCGCTCGCTCGCCGTGCTGCTCGTGATGTGCGGAGCGATCTTCCTCGAGGGCATCGACGTGGGCATGTTCAACGTCGCGCTGCCGTCGATCCGCGCGGAGCTGCCGATGGGCACCGGTGAGCTGCAGTGGATCATCAGCGCGTACATCCTCGGCTACGGCGGGTTCATGCTCGTCGGCGGGCGAGCCGCCGACCTCTTCGGCCGTCGCCGGGTGTTCCTCATCGCCCTCACGGCGTTCCTCCTGTTCTCGGGCCTCGGCGCGCTCGCCACCGACGGCTGGCTGCTGATCCTCGCCCGAGGGGTCACCGGGGTGGCCGCGGCCTTCATGGCTCCGGCCGGTCTCTCGATCATCACCACGAGCTTCGAGGGCCGTGCCCGCGATCGGGCGGTGCTCATCTACTCGGGCGTCGGCGCGGGCGGCTTCACGATCGGACTCGTCGCCGGCGGCCTGCTCACGCTGCTCGGGTGGCGCTGGGTCTTCATCGCTCCGCTGCTCGTCGCGGCCGTGCTGCTCGCGCTCTCGATCCGGTACATCCCGCGATCGGCCGACGAGCGCGTGGGCCGCGGCACCCTCGACCTCTTCGGCGGCCTCACGGTGACCGCCGCGCTCGTGCTGCTCGTCGCGGGCATCGAGGGCGCGGCGCACCAACCCCTGGGCGTCACGGTCGCGACGATCGGTGCCGGCCTCGTGCTGCTCGGCGTCTTCGTGGTGATCGAACGCCGGTCGCGGCATCCGCTCGTTCGCCTCGGCATCTTCCGCAACCCCGGCCTCGTGCGCGCCAACCTCTCGGCGGCGATGCTCGCCGGCGGGTTCCTCGGCTTCCAGTTCCTCGTCGTGCTGTTCCTGCAGGAGGAGCTCGGCTGGTCGGTGCTCGAGACCTCGCTCGCGATGCTCGTGATGGGTCTCGACGTGATCGTGGCCCCGCTCGTGACGCCGAAGCTGGTGGCCCGGTTCGGGCATCGACGGGTCGCGTTCGGCGGACTGGTCTTCGCTCTCATCGCCTACGCGCTGTTCCTGCCGGTCGCCCCCGACTGGACGTACGCGATGATGCTGCCGAGCTTCCTCGCGATCGGGCTCGCGTTCTCGTTCGCCTACGGTCCGCTCACGATCGGCGCCACCGAGGGCATCGACGAAGCCGAGCAGGGCCTGGCCGGCGGGCTGCTCTACTCCTCGTTCGAGTTCGGCGGAGCGATCGGCCTGGCGGCGGTGTCGGCAGTGCTCGTCGCCCTTGCGGAAGGCGGGATGTCGGGTGTCGAGGTGTACCGCGGGGCGGTCATCGTGCCGCTCGTGGTCGCCGCGATCGCGGTGCTCGTGGCGGCGATCGGGGTGCGCCGAGACTACCCGCGTGCAGCGCGAGCGTAGCGCTCGCTGTACGTGAGCAGCACGGCGCGCAGCTCGGGCGGCGAGTCGACCGTGAAGTCCATGCCGAGCATGCCGATGTAGGCCGCGATCGTGTCGAGAGAGTCGGCGCCCGTGACGAGCACCGACTCGGTGTCCGAGACCGCCTCGACGACACCGACCGCGTGGTTGATGCGCGCGAGCACCGACTCGGCCGGTGCCGCGATGCGCAGGCGCGCGTGCACCTTCCAGCCGCTCGCGGCGATCGATCTCATCGCGAAGGCCGTGAAGTCGCCGCCCGGCAGGTCGACCGGGGCGAACCGTCGCCGAGTGGGCATGCGCGGCTCCATCCAGTCGACGCGGAAGGTCTGCCATTCGTCGGCCGACGGGTCGCGGCCGACGAGGTACCACCGGCGCTGCCAGCTGAGCAGCCGGTAGGGCTCGATGAGTCGGGCATCGCCCTGGTAGTCGAAGCGGATCCACTCGACCTCGCGGATGGCGGCGGCGACGGCCGCGAGCAGGGCGGCATCGACCTCGGGGTCGGGCGCGTCGGTGCCGGTGTTCTCCGGCGCCCGCTCGACGACGGCCGCGAGCGCGGCGACGGTGGGCCGCAGGCGAGACGGCAGCACTTGCTCGAGCTTCGAGAGGGCGCGCGAGCTCGACTCCTCGACGCCCGAGATGCCTGTCGCCGCGCGAAGGCCGATCGCCACGGCCACCGCCTCTTCATCGTCGAGCAGCAGCGGCGGCAGCTTCGCGCCGGCGCCGAGCCGATAGCCGCCGGATGCGCCGCGGGTGGCATCGACCGGATAGTCGAGTTCGCGCAGGCGGTCGATGTCGTTGCGGATGGTGCGCGGGGTGACGCCCAGCCGGGCACCGAGTTCGGTGCTCGTCCAGTCGGGTTTCGTCTGCAGCAGGGCGAGGAGTGCGAGCAGTCGTGCGGCGGTGTCGGCGATGACAGGGGCCTCTCGGAGTGCACCCGCGAATGTTCTTCGACAGGCGGAATTATTAGGAATTAGGTGTGCCTATATGCACCGTACCGTCGAAGACATGACGAACACCACCGCAACCGACATCCGCCCCTTCACGATCGACGTCGCCCAGGCCGAGATCGACGACCTGATGGACCGGCTCGCCCGCACCCGTCTGCCGCAGCCCGCGCCGACCGACGACTGGGACGCCGGCACGCCGAACTCCTACCTGCGCGAGGCGCTCGACGCGTGGAAGGCCTTCGACTGGCGTGCCGCCGAGGCCCGCATCAACGCCGTTCCGCACTTCATGACCGAGGTCGACGGGCAGGCGCTGCACTTCATCCACGTGCGGTCGGCGCACCCCGGGGCCACACCGCTGCTGCTCGCGCACACCTACCCCGGGTCATCCGTCGACTACCTCGGCCTCATCGACGAGCTCGTCGACCCTGTGGCGCACGGCGGCCGTGCCGAAGACGCCTTCGACGTCGTGATTCCGGATGCCCCGGGCTACGGCTTCTCGAACCCGGTCACCGAGTCGGGCTGGGACGTCGCACGAGTCGCTCGCGCCTACGACGAGCTCATGCACCGACTCGGATACGCCGAGTACGGCATCCACGGCTCCGATAACGGCGCCATGGTCGCCCGCGAGCTCGGGCTGCTGCGCCCCGACGGCTTCCTCGGCCTGCACGTGCTGCAGCTCTTCTCGTTCCCCTCGGGCGACCCGAGCGAGTTCGAGCGCCTCGAACCGCAGGACTACGCCGGGCTCGAGCACATGCAGTGGTTCCAGTCGGTCGGCGGCTACAACACGATGAACGCGAGCCGGCCGCAGACCGTGGCCGTCGGGCTCAGCGACTCGCCGATCGGGCTGCTCGCCTACAGCGAGCTCTTCAACTCGTTCGGCAACGGCACCTCGCTCGTCTCCCTCGAGCAGATCATCACCGAGGTGAGCGTGAACTGGTTCGCGAACGCCGCTGCCGGCATGAGTCGCAGTTACCTCGACAACGCGCGCCCCGCGGCGTCGGAGCCCGAGGGCGCGGCGCCGAAGATCAACGACGCCCCCACCGGCGTCGCGGTCTTCAAAGACGACTTCCAGACGATCAAGGTGTTCGCCGAGCGCGACAACTCGAACATCGTGCACTGGAGCCGGTTCGACGAGGGCGGCCACTTCGCGGCGCTCGAGCTGCCGGCGGTCGTCGCCGGCGACATCCGGGTGTTCTTCGCGGGGTTGCGGGGCAGCGCAGGCGACTGAGCCACTTCACCGAATGAACGGATGCCCCGTGGTCGACGCCGGCCACGGGGCATCCGCTCGGCTCGGCGCCGAGTCCACCGATCGCCGGTGGCGCGCGTTTCGCCCCGAGTTCAGTCTGCGGTCACATGCCGTCGGGAGTCCGTTCATCCGTCGTCGCCAACGTGAGGGCGCCGCCGATGGAATCTCGGCGGCATCGTTCGTTTCACGATTGGACCAGAGAGTGAACCTCGCCCCATCCGAGCATCCGCCTGCCGTCTCTCGCCGCCCCCGCCGTCGACGCGCGCGCCTCGCCGCAGCACTCGTCGCGACGACGACCGTGGCCACCCTCTTCACGGCGCCCGCGGTCGCCGCGTCGGCTGAAGACGCCGATCTCGCATCGCGCTTCACGCTCGCCGTGCTGCCCGACACCCAGTTCTACTCCCGGTACTCCGCCGACCAGTTCATGCCGCGATACGGCTCGGATCCCTTCGCGACGCAGACCGAGTGGCTCGCCGAGCACCGCGATGAGCTCAACATCCCCTTCGTCACCCATCTCGGCGACGTGGTCGACCGGGTCGGCACGGAAGCCGAGTGGGTCGCCGCCGACAACGCCATCACGACGCTCGATGACGACGGACTCCCGTACTCGATCCTCGCCGGCAATCACGATGTGCTGAACTCGGCCGACAACTGGTTCGACACCGACTACGACCTCTCGAAGGAGCCGTTCCTGCGCTGGTTCGGTCCGACGCGGGCAGCGGATGTCTCCACCTACGGCGGCAGCGACCCGACCGGGTTCAATCAGTTCCACGTGTTCGAGGCTGCCGGCCAGGAATTCCTCGTGCTGGCGCTCAGCTGGCGCGCCTCCGACGCGACACTCGCGTGGGCGCAGCAGGTGCTCGATGTGCATCCGACGCTGCCGGTGATCCTGACGACGCACTCGCTGCTGAACGTCGAGCCCGACACCGTCACCCCGAAGGAGGACGCGTACGGCGCGCGGCTCTGGGAGGAGCTGATCCGCGGGAACGACCAGATCTTCCTCACGTTCAACGGCCACTTCCACGGGTCGGCGCAGCTCACCCGCGTGAACGACGCCGGTCACTCCGTCACCAATGTGCTGATGGACTACCAGATGGCGTACGAGGGCGGCAACGGCTACCTCGGGCTCCTGGAGTTCGATCTCAGCAACAACCGCATCTCGGTGCAGACGGCATCGCCGTGGGTTGTCGACAAGCCGAGCGAGGCGCTCACCAGCTACGACCAGCCGTTCCTCGAGGGACCGAACCAGCAGTTCGTGCTCGACGTCGACTTCGCCGAGCGCTTCGCAGGATTCGCACCCGAGTTCGGCCCCGGTGCGGCCGATCAGCCATCGCTCACGCAGCGGGCACGAGACATCCTGCTCGACGGATTCGAGGGCCCGGACCCGATCGATCTCGAACAGCCCGGCTCGCGCGAGGACTTCGTGCCCGTCGACGGCACGCTCGCCCACTGGCGGTTCGGCGACACTCCCGGTGTCGTGCAGGAGGGCCAGGTCTTCGAGGACATCGCGGGTGACGCCGACCTGCACCGGGTCGCGATCGCGGAGTCCGGCTCGCCGACCGCGACCGTCGGGGACGTCACGGTCTCGACCGACGCCAATCCGTTCTCCGCCGACGGCGGGGCGGTGTGCTTCGCCGACTCCGACAAGACGACGGGCCGGTTCAGCTACCTGCAGACGGCAGCGGATGCCGCGGTCAACGACGCGCGGCTCGAGAACGGCTACACCGTCGAGACGTTCCTGAAGATCGACGGATCGTGGACAGCCGACCAGAACGGCTGGATGAAGGCCATCACGCGATCGGGCAACCGCTCGACCATCCCCGGCATGCCCTGGTCGCGCTGGGACTACACGGCGTCTCCGGCCGCACTCGGACTCTCGAACCTGAAGGAGTTCCAGTGGACCGAGGTTCCGGTCGAGACGACCAAGGGCGACCGTACCTCGTGGTCGGGTGAGATCATCCTCGACCGCTGGGTGCACGTCGCCCTCGTGAACGACCCCGAGACATCTCGCACGACGATGTACGTCGACGGTGCGCCGGTGCTGCGCAACGCGACCGACACCCTGGGTCAGAGCCTCAACGGCGACATGCCGTGGGTCTTCGGCGCCGACTGGGTCGACGACCGCGCGCTGAACGGGTGGGCGGGATGCATCGGCGAGACGCGGGTGGTCGACCACCCGACGACGCCCGAGCAGTGGCTCACCGCGCGGCCCGACCTGGGTTCCTTCTCGACGACCGCGCCGAGCGGTGAATTGCCGGCCGGCACGGTCGTCGACGAGCTGAGCGGCACGGGGACGCCGAACGCGACGGTCGCGCTCGGCGGAGACCTCGCGGGGTCGGCGGTCGTCGGTGCCGACGGCACCTGGTCGATCCCGCTCGGTGACGCGGTGGGTACTACCGCGGCTTCCGGCGCTGGCGCTGCTCGGCGTGCCGCGGCAGTGATCGGTCCGTTGCGCTCGGCCCTCGAGCCCGGCAACTACTCGTTCGAGCTTCGGCAGGGCTTCGGCACTCGTGTCTCCGACCCGGTGACCGGTTCTTTCTCGATCGCGGCAGCGCCGGTGGAGCCCGGCACGGGCGGCGGCAACGGGAACCCGGGTGGCAACGCCGACAGCGGGCAGGCGGGCACCGGCACTGGTGAGGGACTCGCGAGCACGGGCTTCGACGGCGCGCTGCTCGCCGGTCTCGCGGCCGCCCTCATGGCGATCGGCGCGATCGTCGTGGTCGCGCGCCGCAAGCGGGGGAGGGCGCGGGCAGGCGACGTGAGCAGCTGACCTGATCGTTGACGGCAGGTGATGCCGTCGGCGCGATGCCGTTGGCGTCGTGAGCGAGCGGATGTCCCGGAGCCGAACCGGCTCCGGGACATCCGTTCATCGTGTCTGCTCGCTCGGGCCGGGCAGCCTCGCGTCGAGCGCGGCGCGCGCGAGCATGGTCGATCCCGCGACGGCCGCGGGCATCGTGGCGATGGCGCCGAGCGGCACCATGAAGCAGAGCTGCGTCGCGACGCCGAAGCCGAGCAGTTGTGCGCCGCGCCCGTGCAGCACGGTCGCTCGCTCGGCCGAGGAGATACCCCGCGCCTCGAACGCCCGAGCGGTGAGTTCGCGGGCGAGCAACCGGCCCGAGAGCGCGAGGCCGAGCACCGGCGCGGCGATCGAGCCGATCAACGGGATGAAGCCGATCAGGCCGACGACGAGCGCCGACACGAGGCCGAGCGCGATCAGGGCGACCGCATCCGCGGCTGCGCTCCAGAAGCCGGCACCGCGGTCGGGCACCTCGCCGCCGAGTTCGAGCTCGACGGCTCGCCAGATGCGCTCGTAGAAGGGGTCGCCGACCGCGAGTGTGACTGCCGTGAACGTGACGGCGGCCAGCAGCACCGCGCCCGCGAAGGTCACTGCGGCGACGGCGATGCGCAGCGGCACGGCCCAGAACTCGTCCCACGAGTCGGCGAACGGCGTCGCCCAGTCGACGAGGCCCGGCAGGTGGATGCCGAGGGCGACCAGCGCCGCCGCGACGACGACGAAGACGATGGCCGCGGGAATCAGCCCGAGCAGCATGACGCCGGGTCGCCGACCCCAGAAGCCGAAGCCGCGCATGAGCAGGGCGGCACCCGACAGGAATCGGCGCAGCATGCGACCAGCTTAGGAGGTGCCGCGCGCCATGGCCGAGGCTGCCGGTTGACGGGCGCCCGCCGACGTGCTCGCATGGCTGCATGGAACAACCGCGCCCGCCTGCGCCCGCGACGCTCATCGGCGATGACGAGCTCGACGACCTCGAACGCGAATTCGTGGGTCGGGTGCGCGGGCGCGTGCTCGAGATCGGTGCGGGCGAGGGCGAGAACTTCGGGGCGCTGCATCCCGAGGTCGACTGGATCGGCCTCGAACCCGATGCCGCCCGCCGTGCCGAGCTCGCCACACGGGCACGCGAATGGGGGCACCAGGCCGTGCCGCTCGACGCCCGCGCCGAGCACATCCCGCTGCCCGATCACTCCGTCGACGCCGTGGTCGCCACCTACGTGCTGTGCTCGGTCGACGACCCGGCGATCGCCCTCGCCGAAGTGCGGCGAGTGCTCGCCCCCGGCGGTCGGGTCGTGTTCATCGATCACGTCGTCGCGCCGAGCGGCACAGCGAAGCGTGTGGTGCAGCGCATCGCGACGCCGTTCTCGGCGAGGCTCTGCCACGGATGCCACTGGGACCGCGACACCGCACGGGCGCTTGCCGACGCCGGATTCTTCGGCGACGACGTGCGGCCGTTCCGGGTGCGGTCGAGGCCCTTCGGCCCAGTGCCCACGCTGCTGTTCGACGGCCATGCGCCCTGACGATCGCGGCCCGGGTCTCGCCGGCCGCGAGGCATCCGTCGCCGTCGCGCGACTACGCTCGAACTCATGAGCCGCACCTTCTGGACCGTCATCGGCGTGATCGTCGCCGTCGTCATCGCCTGGTTCCTGGTCGACGTGCTGTTCAGCCTGCTCTGGTTCATCGGCAAGCTCGTGATCGTCGCCGTCATCGCGGTTATCGTGTTCTTCGTGCTGCGCCGCGTCTTCACACGGTCGGGCGATCAGGGTCCGATCGAGCGCTGACGCGCCCCGCGCTGACGCCGCCCCCGCCGACCACGTCGGGACCACTCGTGTCGCATCGGACCCGGGATGTCACCGGTCCGGTGCGATACGAGTGGTCCCGTCCAAGGGCCGACGGGCTCAGGCCGCGGGAGCGCCTGCCTCGACGTGCTCGGTCGCCCAGGTCAGCGCGAACTCGGCGACCTCCTGCCAGCCGTCCTGGCTCACGGTGCGGTGCGTGCGGCCCGGGAACTCGCGGTAGTCGACGATCGCGCGGCTGCCGGTGCTGCGGTACTTCTTCACGATGGCCCGACCGATGGCCGGCGGCACGACGTGGTCGATCCCGCCCGTGAGGATCAGCAGCGGTGCCCGGTCGGCACGCGCGTAGTCGACGTGGCTCACGCCGCCCTTCTCGTTGAAGGCGCCCGCGACGCCCTCGAAGAACACCCGGTTGTACGAGTTCACCGCGAAGTCCTGCCAGAGGCGATCGGATGCCTCGCGGCTGAGGTCGTTGCCGAACGTGAAGTGGAAGTGGGCCTTCGAGATCGGCTTCGCGCCGTTCTTGTCGAACGGGTTCGCGAGGATCGGGAACCCGGTGCGCAGGGTCGACGGCGGCAGCGTCGTGATGCCGGCGGGCTGGCCCGGCGTCACGCCGACGTAGGCGACCCCGAGACCGCGGTCGGCGAGCATCTGGGTGAGCAGGCCGCCGAAGGAGTGTCCCATGATGATCGGCTTCTCGGGCAGGGCGCGGATGATGCGCTCGTAGTGATCGGCGATCTGGTTCAGGCCGATGCCCTGCAGCGCCGCGGGGTTCGAACGGATGTCGGCGACCTCGCGGTCGTCGATGCCGGGCCAGCCGGGCACGATCACCTCGTGGCCGCGGGCCCGGAAGTACTCGGCCCAGGTGTTCCAGCTCTTCGGGGTCATCCAGAGGCCGTGGATGAGGACGATGGGTGTCTTGGCGGTGGCGGCCATTGGTCTGCTCCTCGGTTCATTGTCGATGTGAGAGAACGATCGTTCTGTCTCTCTGTCTGCGAAGTTACCCCGAGCTCGTGCTCGTGTCAAGCAAAAAGAGAAAGATCGTTCTATCATTTTGAACATGGCACCCAGAACGCCGTCGACCGGCACCTCCGAAGCACGTGAGCGCCTGCTGCGCACGGCATCGGAACTCTTCTACCGCGAGGGCATCCACTCGGTCGGCGTCGATCGCATCATCGGCGAGGCCGGCGTGACCCGGGCGACGTTCTACCGGCACTTCCCGGGCAAGGAGGATCTGGTCGAGGCCTACCTCGGCGTCGAAGACGCCAATATCCGCGGCGCGTTCGAGGCAGCCGAGGCATCCGGTGCCGAGCCGAAGCAGCTCGTCGGGCTCGTCATCGAGGGCCTCGCCGACGACGTCGCCCGCCACCACACCCGCGGCTGCCCCTTCATCAACGCCGCCGCCGAGTACCCCGACGCCGATAGCGGCGTGCGCCAGACGGTCGCCCGCCACCGCGCCTGGTTCCGCTCGGCACTCGAGTCGCTGCTCACGGCGGCCGAGGTGCCGGATGCCGAGGCAGCCGCAGCCCAGTTGGTGCTGCTGCGCGACGCCGCCATGGTCGGCGGCTACCTCGACGGATGGGAGCGAGTGCGCCCGGCGTTCATCGACGCCGCCACGCGTGCCGCCGCCTGACCGGGCTCGCTCAGGGGCGCCTCGTCCTTCGTCGAGTCGCCCGCTTCTGCGGGTCGCTGGCGCGCGATACTCGCAGAAGCGGGCAACTCGATGTGCGGCGAAGGGGAGTCAGGCGAGGCTGATCTCTGCCGGGCTGCGGTCGTAGCCAGCGACGATGACCTTGCCGCGCAGATGGCCGCGCTCGCTGAATGACAGTGCCTCGGCGAGCGCATCGAACGGATACGTCGTCTCGACCTCGACACGGATGCCGCCGGCTGCGGCGAGATCGATCACCTCTCGAACCCCGTCGTTGATGCTCAGCTGCGTCGGGTCGCCGCCCGCGACGATCGCCCCCTGGGCTCCTGCTTCGAAGTCGGCGATCGTGACGACGCGATGCGGGTCGACGAGCTCGGCGACACGGTCGATGAATCCGTGCCCGGTCGTGTCGTAGCCGGCATCGATTCCGGAGTCCGCCTGGCGTCGGAGGTCGTCGACCAGGTCGGGCCCGTAGCTGATCGGGGTCGCGCCGAGTGAGCGGACGTAGTCGTGGTTGGCCGCGCTGGCGGTGCCGATCACGCGGTGGCCGTCGCGCGCGAGAAGCTGGGTGACCATGCTGCCGACGGCGCCGGCAGCACCGTTGACGACGACGGTCGACGCCTCCTCGGGCCGAAGCAGCGTGAGCATCCGCGTCGCGGCTTCCGCGGCCGTCGGCAGTGCTGCCGCCTGAGCCATGGAGAGACCGGCCGGGAGCCGAACCAGGCGGGCTGCTCGGGTGACGGCGATCTCGGCGAATGCGCCGCTGTCGATGAACCCCGCCACGCGGTCGCCGACCGCGAAATCCACGACATCGGGTCCGACCTCGAGGATCGTGCCCGACCCTTCCGAGCCGATCACGCCGGGGAGTGCGAGCGGAATCATCTGTGCGAGCCACCCGTTGCGGATCTTCCAGTCGAGCGGGTTGACCGCGATCGCCTCGAGGCGGATGGTGACCTCGCCGGAAGCGGGGGGCTGCTCGGGAGCGGTGCCGTGCTGAAGGCCGCCGGAGCCGTAGTGGGTGAGCAGGTAGGCATGCATGGTGGTGTCGCCTTTCGTTGAATGAAACGGGTCGGATGCTGTCAGGCCGCGAGGCGCGGGTAGTCGGTGTAGCCGCGCTCGCCGCCGCCGTAGAGCGTGCCGCGATCGGGGTCGTTCATCGGTGCGCCCGCGGTGATGCGGTCGATGAGATCGGGGTTCGCGAGGGCGAGCTGCCCGACGCTCACGACGTCAGCGAGGCCGTCGCGCACATCCTGCGCGCGGCGTTCGATGTCGGCTCCGGCGCGATTCAGCACGAGGCCGGTGGGCCAGCCGTCGCGGATGCTGCGAACCAGCCGTTCATCGCCGAGGTGCACCACGTGCAGGTAGGCGAGGTTCAGCGGCGCGAGGGCTTCGATGAGCGCGGGGTAGAGGTCTGCTGCGTCAGTCTCCTGGATGTCTCCGAGGGGGCTTCCAGGGCTGATGCGGAACCCGACCCGGTCGGCGCCGATCTCGTCGGCGACCGCAGTGGCCACCTCGACGGGGAAGCGGATGCGCCCGGCAATGTCGCCGCCGTACTCGTCGGTGCGGAGGTTCGCATTGGTGCTCAGGAACTGCTGGAGCAGGTAGCCGTTCGCGCCGTGGATCTCGACGCCATCGGCGCCCGCATCGACGGCGAGCCTCGCCGCCCGGCGGAAGTCGGCGGTGGTCTGGGTGAGGTCCGCTGTCGTCATCTCCCGCGGCATGGCCATCGGCTGCGGGCCGGATGCCGTGAACATGTCGCCGGTCGCGGGGAGAGCCGAGGGCGCGAGCGGCTGACGGCCATGCGGGGTGTTCGACGGGTGCGAGATGCGGCCGACGTGCATGAGTTGCACGACGAGCGTCGACCCGGCCTCGTGCACCGCCTCGGCGACCGCGCGCCAGGACTTCGCTTGCTCCTCGGTGTGGATTCCGGGCGTCATGAGGTAGCCCTGCCCGTCCGCCGAGGGCTGGGTGCCCTCGGTGATGAGCATCGAGAGCGAGGCGCGCTGCGCATAGTAGGTCTGCGTGAGGTCGGTCACGCGGCCGTCGCTCGTTGCGCGACTGCGAGTCATCGGGGCCATGGTCACTCGGTGCGCCAAGCGGAGACGACCCAGTGCGATCGGTGACCAGAGTGCGTCGGCGATGGTGGGGGTGATTGCGGCGGTCATTTCAACAAACTCCTTCGAATTCGAACTACCTTCGCCCTCGACAACGCAACCATTCCCGGTTCTATTTCCAATTCGAAGGAAATAGTGAAATAGGATTCAGACATGTCCGAGCCCACCGTTCCGCCGGCCCTGCCACCGGAATTCGGCGTGTATTTCGCGCTCCTCGAGGTGAGCGCATTGGTGCAGCGCGGTGTGCAGGGTCAGCTCCGTGAGCACGGGAACCTCAGCTTCGTGCAGTTCCAGATCCTCGCCATCTGCGGCGAGGACCGATCATCGCCGCGAAGCATGACCGAACTCGCAGATCGGCTCGTGCACAGCAGAAGCGGACTGACCTACCAGGTCGATCAGCTCGAGAAGGCGGGGCTTGTCACTCGCGTACCGTCGGTGCACGACGAGCGCGGGGTGAATGTCACGCTCGCGCCCGCGGGTGCCGCCGTTCTCGAACGCGTCTTGCCCGGTCACGTCGAGGTGGTGCGCGAGGTGCTCGTCGACTCGCTCGACGATGCCGACCGGGTCGAACTCACGCGCCTGCTCGGGCAGGTAGCAGATCATGTGCGGTCACGGTCACGGTCACGGTCGCCGCGGCCGAGCCGAGGTGCAACCCCGGGCGATGGTCAGGCGTAGCGACTCGTCAATCCGAGCGGAGGCCGCTGGAGCGGGTCACCGTGCGCGTTCGGTCTCTGCGGGCGGTTGCCAGGCCGCGTCCTGGCGGATGGCACGCTGGATGCGGCGACTGATCTCGCGCAATTGCCGCCGTTGCGACTGGGTCAGCGGGTCGAGCACCAACTGGTGCACCGTCTGCACGTGGCCGGGAGTGGCTTCGTCGAACTTCTTCTTCCCCTGTTCGGTCAGCGTCGCGAGCGTGTAGCGGCCATCGTCGGGGTCGGGGCTGCGGTGCATCCACCCACGGTCTTGCAAGCGGGTTGCCGCGCGAGACAGCCTCGAGAGGGAGCTGTTCGCATAGTCGGCGAGAACGCTCATGCGCAGTGTGCGGTCGGGAGCGTTGGCGAGGGCGAACAGGATGCCGTACTCGAAGTGCGTCACCTCCGAGTCTTCGAGCAGCTGGGCGTCGAGCGCCGCGGGCAGCCACTCGAGCACGGTCGCGAGCGACGCCCAGGTCGCGAGGTCGTCGCCGCTCAGATTCGAGGGCGGGTTCTGATCCGACATAGCAGCAGACTACGCGAGAAGGCGGCTCGTTCGTGGTGGGTTTGACTTGCTCAGTCAAGTCAATAAGCTGACTCATGACTTTACTGGGCAAGTGATCGGAGCATCATGGATCTGCAACTGACGAGGAAGAAGGCGTTCGTGAGCGGGTCGACGCACGGCATCGGCTACGCGGTCGCACGGGGACTTCTCCTGGAAGGCGCATCCGTTGTCATCAATGGCCGCACGGAAGAGGGCGTGCAGCGCGCGGTGCGGGAACTGGAGGCACTGGTACCCGGCGCCGACGTCTCGGGAATCGCCGCCGACTTCGACGACGCGGAACAGGTGCGCCGGCTCGCGGATGCGCTCGACGGCCTGGACATCCTGGTGAACAACGTCGGACTGTTCGAGCTCGCGGCCTTCGAAGACATCAGTGACGACACCTGGCAGCGCTATTTCGACGTCAACGTCATGAGCGGTGTGCGCCTCTCGAGGCACGCGATGACATCGATGCTGGCCCAGGGCGCTGGGCGCATCATCTTCATCGGCAGCGAGTCGGGCGTCAACATCCCCGCCGACATGGTGCACTACGGCGTCACGAAAGCAGCCATGCTCGCCCTGAGCAACGGCCTTGCGAAGCTCACTCGTGGAACGGGGGTCACCGTGAACACGATCCTCGGCGGACCGACCTACTCCTCCGGCGTCGCAGAGACGGTGCACCAGATCGCGCAGGCTCAGGGTCTGTCGACCGACGAACTCAAGACGGCGATCATGTCGGGCAACGCGACCTCGCTGCTCGAGAGGTTCATCGATCCGGGTGAACTCGCCAACCTGGTGCTCTACTTGGCGAGTCCGCTCTCGTCGGCGACGAACGGCGCCGCTCTGCGGGCAGATGGCGGCGTCTTGACGGCGATGCTCTGATCGCCGATCGCCGATCGCCGATCGCCGATCGCCGATCGCCGTCAGTCGAGCGCGGCGTGCGACTCGTCGGCCGCGGCTCGCGCCTCGCGCGCCGACCTGGTCGCGCGGTCGTGCTCGCGGCCGAGCGGCCGCAACTCGTGCTCCGCATCGGCGAGTTCGCCCTCGACCCGGCGCAGCCGCTCCTCGAGTTCGTCGCGCTCCTGCGTGCGTTCGCCGACGAGCCGGCGAAGGGTCGCGATGCGGGAGTCGAGCTCGTCGAGTACCCGTTCGGCCTCGACGGCTCGCTCTTCCGCCTCACGTGCTTCGCGTTCAGCGCGCTCTCTCGCCTCGGCAGCGCGAGCTTGCTCGGCCTGCTTCGCGGCCTCGTCGTGCTTCGTCGAATCGTCGTGCTTCGCTGAACCGGCGCGCTCCTGCTCGGCGCCGCCCCGCGACCGCGACGAACCTCGCGGGCGGGCCGGAGCCGCCGGCCCACCGGCGACGGCACCGTCGAGATCCACCTCGCGGCCGACCGCCTCGAGGGCCCGCACGAGGCGTGCGCTGCGCACGGCGTCGGCGGCTGCGGCATCCGACATCGCAGCCTGCATGGTCTGCGCGACCTCGTCGAGCACGGGGGAGCGCACCGAGTTGCCGAGTTCTTCGGCGAGCTCGCCGGCATCGCGGGCGAGCGCGGCCACGAGCTGTCGGCGTTGCCGCGCGAACTGCGCGAGTGTCTCGGCATCGAGGTCGTCTTGCGCGTCGCGGAGGCGCTCGCCGAGTTCGATGATCGAGTCGACCTGCTCGCCGCGCCGGCGCACGAGCTGGTTGACGAGCCACGCGGCCGGCGACGGTCGCCGCAATACCTGCACGGCGTCGGCCAGTTCGCGGTCGTCTGGCCTGATGGACTTCGCCCGGTTGTTGCGCGCCGCGGTGAACTCGTCGGGGAGCAGCGTGTACAGCTCTGCAGCGACGTCGATCGGCGTTTGACCGGGCACGCACTCATCCTCGCGGATCGGGCGGCGGGGAGGAAGGGCGGCCCGCCGGGAACACCGGTGCGACGTACGCGGCATCCCGCGACCTCGGACATCCGCGATCTCGGCATCCACGATCTAATGGAGCCATGCGAATCGTCGTGCTGACCGGCGCCGGCATCTCGGCCGAGAGCGGCGTGCCGACGTTCCGCGACGCCGGCGGGCTGTGGGAGGGGCATCGCGTCGACGACGTCGCGACGCCCGAGGGCTTCGAGCGCGACCCCGACCTGGTGCAACGCTTCTACGATGCGCGCCGGCACGCCGCTGCAGCCGCGCTGCCCAACCCGGCGCACGAGGCGCTCGCCCGGCTCGAGCAGCGACTGGGCGACGAGCTGCTGCTCGTGACGCAGAACGTCGACGACCTGCACGAGCGTGCCGGATCCACCCGGGTCGTGCACATGCACGGAGAACTCGCCGCCGCCCTCTGCGCGTCGTGCGGCGCGCGGTCTGCCGTGCCCGCCGATCTCGCCGAATGGCCTCCGTGCCCGGTCTGCGGCGAGCGGATGCTGCGCCCCGACGTCGTGTGGTTCGGCGAGATGCCGTACGAGCTCGACCGCATCGAGGCGGCGCTCGCGGCGTGCGAGCTCTTCGTCGCCATCGGCACCTCGGGGGCGGTGTACCCGGCGGCGGGGTTCGTCTGGACGGCGACCGAGCACGGCGCGCGCACGCTCGAACTGAACCTCGAGACGAGCGAGGTCTCGTCGCTGTTCGACGAGGTGCGACTCGGTGCGGCGAGCGTCGTCGTGTCGGCGTGGGTCGACGAGATGCTCGCCGCCACGGCGTGAGCGACCTGACGCACGGCGCCGGCCACGCGGCATCCGCTCTGCAGAGGCCGAGCCGGCTCAGTCGGCGTGCCCGAGGCGCCGGTCGAGCGCGTCGAGTGCCGGACGCTGTCCCTTGGTGAGCAGCTCGCGCGCCTCGCCGAGCGGCACCCACCGCGCCTCGTCGACCTCGGGGAACGACCGGGTCCGCCCCGAGCGGGGCGGCCATTCCATCTCGAATGTGTTGCTCGTCACCTCGTCGATCTCGAACTCCGGCGCCTCACCGGCGAACACATGCACGATCTTGCCCGACGAGTAGCGGAACCCGCCGAGGTCGACGTACTCGAGCGCAGGCGGCGCCACCCCGATCTCCTCGGTGAACTCGCGGGCCGCAGCGACCAGCAGTTCTTCGAGTGCCTCGTCGGCGTCGAGACCGATCTCGCCCTTCGGAATGGTCCAGGCCCCTTCGTGCTTGCGTGCCCAGAACGGCCCGCCCATGTGGGCGATGAAGACCTCGGTCTCGGGCGAGCGCCGATAGAGCAGCACGCCGGCGCTCGTCACCGGCATGGTGCCCCCGACCGGCGCGGCACCTTCGGGAGTAGCGTTGACCTGAACTCACGAGGGGGAAGCACATGGCACGCATCATCGTCATCGGCGGTCACGGCAGGGTCGCGCTGCAGCTCGAACGGGTGCTCGCCGAGCGCGGCGACGAGGTCGACGCGGTCATCCGCAACGCCGAGCACACCGCTGACATCGAGGCGACGGGTGCGACCGCGGTCGTGGCCGACATCGAGCGTCTCGATCTCGATGGCCTCACCGAGCTGCTGCGCGGGCACGACGCCGTCGTCTGGTCGGCCGGCGCCGGGGGCGGCGACCCGAAGCGCACCTTTGCGGTCGATCGTGACGCGGCGATCCGTTCGATGCGGGCCGCCGAACGTGCCGGCGTGAGCCGCTACGTGATGGTCTCCTACTTCGAATCGCCCGACCACACGGTGCCCGAGTCGAACTCGTTCCATACCTACGCCGAGGCCAAGGCCGTCGCCGATGAGCACCTCGAGCAGACGCAGCTCGACTGGACCATCCTCGGGCCGAGCAGGCTCACCGACGGTGAGGCGACCGGACGCATCGATGTCACGGCGACCGAGAGCAGCTCCGTCAACCGAGCGGATGTCGCCGCGGTCGCGGCCGCCGTGCTCGAACGGCCGCAGACGATTCACCGCACCATCCGCTTCAACGGCGGCAGCACGCCGATCGCCGACGCGCTCGGCTGACCAGGCGCGCTCGACGGACAGTGCGCGCTCGGTTGACCGTGCGCGCTCGGTTGACCGTGCGCGTGCCGGCGGGCTGCTGCGAGTGTTCAGTGCTCGCGGGGCCGTCGCACGAGCGACCAGAGCGCGGCGACCAGCAGCACCCCGCCGACCGCTCCGATCAGACCGAGAATCGACCACAGCACGAATTCCGTCGACATCGCCACCTCCGCGTTTCGCATCATTCTGCCCGCGGCCGGGCTCGACCGCCAGCATTTGCGCGCCCGAACGTCGGCGCGCGTCGGCCGAGCGTCGGCTCAGCCGAGCATCACCGAGGTTCGGTCGGTCGGGCTGACCCGCACCGGCAGCACCGAGCCGGGCTGCCAGTTGTGCAACGCGCCCTCGGCGATGACGGTCTGGTAGACCGTGCGATAGGGCGCCTCACCCGGCAGCGTCACGTCGAGTTGCACGGCGTAGACGACCGCGTCGCCGAGTCGCTTGCCGGTGTCAGCCAGCGAGACGACCGTGCCCGAGCCCTGCAGCATCTGCCCGTACGCGGCCATGTTCGTGAATGGATTGGCGACGGCCGCGCCGTGCGTGCCGGTCGCGTCATTCGGCCCGACACCCGCGAACTGCTCGGCAAGATCGGCCGACTGGCGCAGGTTCTCTCGGTAATCGGTGTCGACCGACTGGGTGTAGCCCGCCTTGGTGAGGCGGAAGAGGTCGCGGAAGACGCCCATCTGCCGACTCGATCAGCTCGTGAAGGCGGTCTTGTTCGGGTCGGCCGGATCGACCGCGATGTCGTGCGCGCTGCCCTCGGCGTAGTTCGCGAGGAACTGCGGCGCGAGCATCTCGCGCTTCTGCACGAGGTAGGGCTCACGGCCGGGCAGCGTCACTTCGATCTCGAGCTGATACCACGGGTTGCCCGAGATGCGCTCGCCGGTGTCGACCGCGCTGCGGATCACCGAGGTGCCGGGCTGGCCGATCGCGATGATGCGGTTGAGTTCTTGGCCGTAGGCGTTCAGCACATCGTGGTCGGCCGACATCGCGGCGCTCACCTCGCTCGCGTTCGCCATCGTGACGGGAGCGCCGTCGGTGTAGCCGGCGTCGCGCATCGCCTGGTTCGCGAGCTCTTGCGCGGCTTGCGCCTGCGCGGCCCAGTCCTGCCCGGCGGCCTGGCCCGGCGCTTGAGCTCCGGCCTGGGTGAACGCGTTCTTCGCCTTGTCGAACAAGCCCATCTGCGGTGTCCCCTCGTCTCGGCGCCCGATGCGGGCTCGGTCTGCCCACCCTCTCACGGCGCGGTGTCGCGTGGACAGCGGATCGGTGAACGTCTGCGGCCGGGCGTCAAGCGGTTGACGGATGTCGCTATGCCCGCGCACGCTGGAGGCAACTCGACCTCGGAGGAACCATGACCGACCCACGAGACCCCACCGATGCGCGCGGCGTGATGCAGCGTCGCGACCCGCTGAATGTTGCCGAGCCGAGCGACGCCGCGGATCGCACCGCCGCCGACGACATGGAGACCGCAGAAGAGGACGCCGCGCAGGATGCGGCGACCGAGGGCGACGACCCCAACGACCTCGACGCCGACAACGCGGTCGAGGCCGACTCCATCGAGACCCTCGACCCCGACAACCCGCCGGCGTAGTCGCCGCGGCCGACCGTTCTGCTCTGAGCGGATCGACCTGACGCGAGCGGATGCCGCGGCTAGCCTCGGGGCATGGGCAACGTGATCGAGTTCACACGGGCAGCTGGCGGGCGGGAGTCGGAGCCGCGCGCGCCGAAGAGCAATGTGCCGAAGAGCACTGCGGCAAAGCCCAGCGCGGCGAAGCCGCTCTGGCGGCACGCACTCGGCGAGGTGCTGCGGGGTGAGCGTCTCGGGCAGGAGCGCATCCTGACCGAGGTGGCGGCGACGGCCGGCGTCTCACCGCAATACCTCTCCGAGGTCGAGCGCGGCCGCAAGGAGCCCTCATCAGAGGTGCTCGGTTCGGTCGCAGAGGCCCTCGGGCTCGAGCTCGTCGACGTGGTGCAGCGGGTCGGCGCGCTGCTCGGCGAACGACAGAGAACCGACCGGCGCGAGGCCGAGCGGCGTGAACTGCTGCGGGTCGAGGCATCGTTCGCCTTCCGGGCCGACACGCACGATCCCTTCGACCTCGACTCGGAGCATCCGCTCTCCGCTGCGACCGGCGCGCCCACCGTGCTGAACGGGTACCTGCTCGCCGCCTGACGCCTGCGGTGCGCCGTGCGTCGGCCCTGATGACTGGCGCACGGCGTCGGCCGGGAGACTACCCGCGCCCGGCCCCGGCGCCGACGAGCACCTGCCTCGTCAAGACGTGATCGGCGAGGCCGTACTCGACGGCGGCGGCGGCCGGCAGGATCAGGTCGCGATCGGTGTCGTGGCGCAGGGCCGATGCGTCGCGGCCGGTGTCGGCCGCGAGCGCCGCCTCGAGCTCGGCGCGCACGCGCACGACCTCGTCGGCGTGCAGGATGAGGTCGGGAATCGTGCCCCGCCCCTGCGTCGACGGCTGGTGCAGCACCACCCGCCCGTGCGGCAGGATCGCCCGCTGGCCCTTCGCGCCCCCGGCCAGCAGCACCGCGGCCGGCCCGCCCGCCTGGCCCACGCACGTCGTCGCGACATCCGGCTTGATGTGCTGCATCGTGTCGTACACCGCGAGCGCCGCGCCCGGCGAGCCGCCGGGGGAGTTGAGGTAGAGGCTGATCGGCGTCTCGCTCGACTCCGAGGCGAGGTGCAGGAACTGCGCGATCAGCACGTTGGCGACGCCGTCGTCGATCTCGGTGCCGAGATAGACGATGCGGTCCGAGAGCAGCCGGCTGTAGACGTCGAGCGAGCGCTCGCTGTTGCCGCGCTTCTCGACGACGTAGGGGATCGTGTAACTGGTCATGCCGGCACTCCCATTCCGGTGTTCGCCTGCAGCCCGAACTGGGGGCGCTGGCCCTGCGGATACATCTCGCCGAAACCGTCGGCGATGCGGTCGATGAAGCCGTAGTCCACCGCTTCGGCCGCCGTGTACCACCGGTCGCGCAGCGAGTCCTCGGCGATGCGCTCGACGGGCTGGCCGGTGAACGCCGAGACGAGGCCGAGCACCGTGTCGCGGGTGTAGCGCAGGTCGTCGGCCTGCAGCTCGACGTCGACCGCCGTGCCGCCGATGCCGGCCGAACCCTGGTGCATCAGGATGCGAGCGTGCGGCAGCGCGAAGCGCTTGCCCGGCGTGCCGGCGGAGAGGAGAAACTGGCCCGCGCTCGCCGCGACGCCGACGGCGATCGTCGACACGTCGTTCGGAATCGAGCGCATGAGGTCGGCAATGGCGAGCATCGCCGACACCGAGCCGCCGGGCGAGTTGATCCAGAAGCGGATGTCACGGCGCGGGTCGTCGGCCGCGAGGGTCACGAGCTGCGCGATGAGTCGGTTGCCGCCGGCCTGGTCGAGCTCGTCGCCGAGCACGATGATGCGCTCGTGGAAGAGGCGCTTCGTGAGTTCGGCGTCGATGGGCAGGATCGGTGGGGATTCGTGGTCGCTCATGCCTCCAGACTGCGTCGGCCCGACGAGTCATGGGGCGGATGCCGCTGAGGGCAGAGCTGCCCTGAGCGGAACTGCCGAGGGCAGTGCTGCCGAGAGCAGCGGGGCCGCGCGGCATCCGTGACTCTTCGGGTCATCTCATCGGCACGCGCACGGAGCGCCGTGCCAAAATATCCCGGTGACCCGCCTCACCGACCCGACCGCGCATCACGCGACCCGTCGGCGTACCCGGTGGCTGCCGCTCGTCTGGGTGGTGCCGGTGGCGGTGGCGCTGCTCGCCGCCGTCGTGCTGCTCGCGATCTGGCTGCGCGGCCAGGCGCCCGTGCAAGAGTTCATCGCCCGGTACCCCGGCACGACGCCGCTGCCCGAGGGCGCGCCCGTCGGCATTCCCGCGTGGCTCGGCTGGCAGCACTTCCTCAACGGGTTCTTCCTCGTGCTGCTCGTGCGCTCCGGGTTGCTGCTGCGAAAGAGAGGGCGGCCGCCTGCGCGGTGGGTGCGGGGCAACGACGGCCTCGTGCGCACGAAGAACCCGCCGTGGAAGATCGGCATCTACCTGTGGCTGCACTACGTCGTCGACGCGCTCTGGGTGCTGAACGGCATCGTCTTCGTCGTGCTGTTGCTCGTCACCGGGCAGTGGATGCGCATCGTGCCGACGAGCGGCGACATCTGGCCGAACGCCGTGTCGGCCGCCCTGCAGTACGCCTCGCTGAACTGGCCGGTCGAGCATGCCTGGGTGAACTACAACAGCTTGCAGGTGCTCACCTACTTCGGCATCGTCTTCGTCGTCGCACCGCTCGCCGTGATCACGGGGCTCCGGTTGTCGTCGGTGTGGCCGCAGCGGGCCGAACGGCTCAATACCCTCTACCCGGCCTCGCTCGCCCGGGCGGTGCACTACCCGGTGATGCTCGCCTTCGTGGCGTTCGTCATCGTGCACGTCGCGCTCGTCTTCGCGACCGGCGCGCTGCGCAACCTCGACGCGATGTACGCGAGCCGCGATGACGCGTCGTGGCTGGGCTTCGCCATCTTCGCGGTGTCGCTCGTGGTTCTGGTGGCGGGCTGGTTCGCCGTACGACCCGAGGTGCTGACGCCCATCGCGAGGCGCACGGGCACTGTCTCGCGCTGAGCCGGGACACCAGCGCGGCGGCCAGCGCCGGTGGCGCCAGCGGCCGGATAGGTAAGGCTGGCCTCAGAAAAAAGTCGCCGTGATCTGCGGAAAGTCGCACATCGGATGCTGCGGGAAGCGGGTCGGCGGGCGTACGATCGCGGTCAACGAGTCGTACACCCACCGGGAGGCCACCATGAGCATGACGCTCGACGAACTGCCCGCCGTCGCCGAATGTTCGGTGGCCGGCTGTTCCTACAATGACCATTCCCACTGCCACGCGGCCGCGGTCACCATCGGTGGGTCGGTCGGCGACGCCGAGTGCGCCACCTTCATCCCGCTCGGCAGCAAGGGCGGGCTCGACAAGGTCGTGACCCACGTCGGCGCCTGCCAGCGCGCCGAATGCGTGCACAACACCTCGCTCGAGTGCACCGCACCCTCGGTGCGTGTCGGGCCGGGTGCCGTCGACGCAGACTGCCTCACCTACGACCCTCGCTGACCTTCACTGAGCAAACCGACCCGCACTGACGGTCACCATCCGACCGGGCCTGCGCTGTCGATGAAGGTGCCCGATGCGGCGTGCTCGGGCAGGGTCGCCGCGGTCACGACGATGCGAGCCGCCTCGTCGGCGGTCGTCGGCGCCTGATCCCGATTCCCGGGAGCGAGGTCGGTCTGCACCCAGCCGGGGCACACGGCCGTCACCTTGAGCTTGGTGCCGGCGAGCTGCTTGCTCAGCCCGATCGTCATGCTGTTCACCGCGGCCTTCGACGCCTGGTACGCGGGCACGACGCTCGAGTAGTACGGCGAACTCGCATCCGATTGATCGCTCAACGAACCCATCGTCGACGAGACGTTGACGATGCGGCCGGCGTCGCTGCGGCGAAGCAGCGGCAGGAACTTCTCGGTGACCGTCGCCACCCCGAGAACGTTCGTCTCGAACGTGCGCGCGAACGCACCGAGATCGACGAACTCGTGGTCGCCCTCGCTCGTGGCCTCGGGCAGGATGCCGGCGTTGTTCACGAGGATGTCGAGGCGTCCGTGGCGCGACTCGATCGCGGCGGCACCGGCGGCGACGCTCGTCGGCGAGGCGACGTCGAGCACCAGGGGTTCTGCGCTGAGGCCCTGCTCGACGAGTGCGTCGGCTGCGGCGCTCACCGCCGCGAGGTCGCGTCCGGCGATGATGACGAGGGCGCCGGTGCGGGCGAGCGCGGTGGCCGTTGCGAGACCGAGTCCGCGATTCGCTCCGGTGACCAATGCGATGGTGCTCATGGAATGTGTACATCCTTCCTGTCCGGCGAGGATCGCCGGTTCGAGTGGTACCTCCGATCCTGCGCGCGACGCTGACGGCGATCTGGCGTGATTCGGACCTCGCATATTCGAGGTCTCTTTTCCGCCACGTTTATGCTTCCTGCATGGGCGCCCGGCGCGCATCAGGGGAGGGCAACGAGATGAGACCACTTCGATACTCGATCAACGTCACGCTCGACGGCTGCTGCCATCACGAGGCAGGGCTCCCGCCCGACGAGGAGTCGATGCGCTACTGGACCGCTGAGATGGAGCGAGCCGATGCCCTGCTCTTCGGACGGGTGACCTACGAGATGATGGAGTCGGCGTGGCGGAAGCCGGCCACGGGCACGTGGCCCGACTGGATGGATGAGTGGGAGACCCCGTTCGCCGAGACCATCGACCGGGCGAAGAAGTACGTCGTGTCGAGCACGCTCAGCGAGGTCGATTGGAATGCTGAACTGGTGCGAGGCGATTTGGGGCCAGCGGTTCAGCGGCTCAAGCAGGAGTCGGGCGAAAGCCTGTGGGTGGGTGGCGTGACGCTCCCTCTCGCGCTGGCGGATCTGGGACTGATCGACGAGTACGAGTTCGTCGTGCATCCGGTTCTCGCCGGACACGGGCCGACGTTGCTCGCCGGTCTGCGCGAGCGCATCGAGCTCGAGCTCGTAGATCGCCATGAGTTCCGGTCGGGCGCGGTCGCCGCGCGATACCGGCCCACGCGAGTCACGGCCTGACGCTGATCGGCGTCGCTGGGGCGGCGGGCATGACTACCGAGCGGAGGACCGGAGGCGCTCGCCGCCGACGACGGGGCCCTCGCTGAACTGGCACGAGGTCGCGGTCAGTCGCTCGTCGGGGTCGAGCCGGGTGAGCACGGCGCCGGCGATCTCGTAGAGCTGCTCGAGCTGCGTCGGGGTCAGGGCGTCGAGCACGTTCGCGCGCACGGTCTCGACGTGGCCGGGCGCGGCCCGGGAGATGAGGTCGAGACCCGCCTCGGTGATGCGCGCATTGGTTGCGCGCCGGTCTTCGGGGCACGGGAAGCGCGTGATGAGCCCGCGTTCCTCGAGCCGCCGGGCGACGTGCGAGAGGCGGGGGAGCGTCGCGTTGGTTCGCGAGGCGAGCTCGGTCATGCGGATGGTGCGGGCCGGCGCCTCGGCGATCGCCATGAGGGCGGCGTACTCGAAGTGGGTGAGCCCGGCGTCGCGCAGCAGCTGCGCATCGAGGGCGCCGGGGAGCAGCTCGGCCATCGCCACGAGACGCACCCAGGCCGCTGACTCCTCGGGAGCGAGCCACCGCGTGTCATCCGTCATGATGGCAGTCTATCGCATTGGTTGACGCAACAACTGAATCGGCGTAGGGTGTTGGTTGTCGATACAAGTAATCGCGTCGAACGGCGCGGAGAGGAAGTCATGACGACCGTCAGCATCATCGGATCGGGCAACATGGGTACGGCCATCGGAGGCATCGTCGCAGCGGGCGGCAACACCGCGCAGTTCATCGGGCGCGACACCGCAGAGCAGATCACCGGTGAAATCGTGGTGCTCGCGGTGCCGCACCCCGCTCTCGCCGAGATCGTGGCGACGCGCGGTGCCGAACTCGCCGGCAAGGTCGTGGTCGACATCACGAACCCCCTGAACTTCGAGACCTTCGACGGCCTCGTCGTGCCGGCCGACGGTTCTTCGGCGAGCGAGCTCGCGGCTGCGTTGCCCGACTCCACCGTGCTCAAGGCGTTCAACACGAACTTCGCCGCCACGCTCGCCTCGAAGTCGGTCGGCCCGAACCCCACGACCGTGCTCATCGCGGGCGATGACGATGCAGCCAAGCAGGCGCTCGCCGGCGTCGTGCGGGCCGGCGGTGTCGATGCCGTCGACGCGGGCCGCCTGTCGCGAGCTCGCGAACTCGAGGCCGTCGGGTTCCTGCAGCTCACGCTCGCCGTGCAGGAGAAGGTCGCCTGGAACGCCGGTCTCGCCCTCGTCGCCTGAGCCGGCCTGAGCGAGCCTGAGCCGGCCGAACCGACGCGGCGCCGACCTGACGTCCAGCGTCAGCCGGTGCCGCGCAGGTAGGCGAGTTGCGCTCGAACGGATGCCTCGGCTGCACTGCGCACCGAGGCATCCGTGTCGACGTAGACGAGGTCGGTGACGGCGTCGACGGATGCATCGGAGCCGAGCTGCCGCAGCGCCGCGCGCACCTGTTCGAGCCGCTCGGCGCGGTGCGCGAGGTAGGCGTCGCAGATCGCGGCGAGGTCGGGGAGCGCCGGCCCGTGCCCGGGCAGCACGCCGACCGGCCCCGGAGTGCCGAGCGCCCGCAATCGCTCGAGCGACTCGAGGTACGGCCCGAGCGCGCCGTCGGGATCGGCGATGATCGTGGTGCCGCGGCCGAGGATCGTGTCGCCCGTGAGCACGGTGCCTCGGATGCCGGGTGGCGCCTCGACCCCGACGTCGGTGCCGGCGCTGCCTCTCGCGTCGATGCGGTCGGCCGGTAGCCCGAAGCACACCGAGTCCGCCGTGTGCCCGGGCGTCGCGATCACGTCGATCTCGAGCCCGGCCGCGCGGATGCGCTCGCCGTCGATGAGCGGTGCCCCACCGAAGCAGAGTGCCGGGTCGATCGCGCGCACCGGGGCATCCGTCATCTCGTGGAACGCACGGAGCGACTCGGTGTGGTCGGCGTGATGATGCGTGACGAGCACGAGTTCGACCTGGCCGGCGCCCGCAAGTGCGGCGAGATGCCCGGAATCGGCCGGCCCCGGGTCGATCACGACGACCCCCGCTGCTCCTGGCGCTCGCAGCAGGTACGAATTCGTGCCGTCGAGCGTCATCGGCCCGGCGTTGGGGGCGAGCACGAGGCGGGCGAGCTCCGACACGCGTGCGCCGGGGGTGTCGGCCTGATCCATGCCGGAAGTGTATCGGCCGGCCCCGTGCGCCTCGGCGCGGAGCGGCTTAGTCTGAGGGCATGGACAGCGATCTCGAATCAATGACCGACCCGGCGGCCACCGGTTCCGCTGCGACCGTCGTGCTGCTGCGCGACGGTGAGCGCGGGCTCGAGGTGCTGCTCGCCGAACGGCCGCGCGATCGGGGCTCGTTCGCGGGCGCCTGGGTGTTCCCGGGCGGCGCGGTCGACGACGCGGATGCCGCGGGCGACCCCATCGACGGCATCGAAGCTGCCCGGCGGGCCGCCGCACGCGAGACCCTCGAAGAGGTCGGCCTCGTGATCGACCCCGCCGAGCTCGTGCCGTTCTCGCACTGGACGCCGCCGAAGAACTCCCCGAAGCAGCTCACCACGACCTTCTTCGCCGTGCGCATGCCCGACGGCGAACTGCGGTTGGCTCCGAATGAGGTCGCCGCGGCCGAGTGGCTGCGACCGATCGACGCGCTCGACCGGCACACGGCCGGCTCGATGACGCTCTGGCCGCCGACCTGGGTGACGCTGCAGGGCCTGGCGCATGCGGCGTCGGTCGACGAGGCACTCGACGAACTGCGTTCCGGCGAGGTGCGACCGTACGTGGCGCGGGTCGCGCACGGCGGCTCGACGATCCTCTGGCAGGAGGACGACGAGTACGCCGATGCCGAGCACTTGCGCGAGCGCGAACCCGCCGTGCCCGATGACGCGCCCGACGCCGAGGGCAACCGGCACCGCCTCATGATGGACCGGCTGCCGTGGGTGTACCTCAACTCGTTCTGATCACATGACCGATGTCACCGTCGTCGGCAGCGGGCCCAACGGGCTCGTCGCCGCAGTGATCGCCGCTCGTGCGGGGCTCTCGGTGCGCGTGCTCGAGGCTGCACCGACGATCGGCGGCGGGTTGCGCACCGCCGAGCTCACGCTGCCGGGGTTCCGGCACGACGTGTGCGCGACGGTGCACCCGGCGGGCCTCGCATCGCCCGTGTTCAGGAAGCTCGGCCTGCTCGACCGCGTCGATTGGGTGGTGCCCGAGATGTCGTACGCCCACCCGCTCGACGGTGGGCGCGCCGGCCTCGCGTGGCGTGATCTCGATCGCACCGTCGACGGGCTCGGCCGCGATGGCGCTGCATGGCGACGGCTGCTCGCCCCCCTCATCGCCCGCAGCCGCGGTGTCGTCGACTTCACCGGCTCGCAGCTGCTGCGGGTGCCGCGCGACCCGATCGCGGCCGTGCTCTTCGGCCTGCGCGCGCTCGAACAGGGCAGCCCGGCGTGGAACTCGCGATTCGACGGCGATGTCGCCCCGGCACTGCTCACGGGGGTGGTCGCGCACGCGGCGGGTCCGATGCCCTCGCTTTCGGGCGCCGGCGCGGGGATGCTGCTCGCGATGCACGGCCACGGGGTCGGCTGGGGGCTGCCGGTCGGCGGTTCGCAGGTGATCGCCGATGCGCTCGCCGACGAGCTCCGCGCACGCGGCGGTGAGATCGTGACGGATGCCGCGGTGACCTCGCTCTCCGACGTCGCCGACTCCCGCGCGGTGCTGCTCGACACGTCTCCCGAGCTGCTCTTCTCTGCGGAGCTGCCCGCGAGCTATGCACGGGCGCTGCGCCGCTATCGCTACGGATCGGGCGTCGCGAAGGTCGACTTCGCGCTCAGCGGGCCGGTGCCGTGGGCGAACCCCGACGTCGGGCTCTCGCCAACGGTGCATCTCGGCGGGTCTCGCGCCGAGATCGCCGCTGCCGAGAACGCCGTGCACCGGGGCTTCCAGCCCGGGGCGGCGGGGGCAGACGGCGGTGCGCGGCATCCGTACGTGCTCGCGACGCAACCGACCGTCGCCGACCCGAGCCGGGCACCCGCGGGAAAGCACGTGCTGTGGGCGTACACGCACGTGCCGGCGGGGTCGACCCTCGACGCGACCGAGCTCATCACCGCCGAGGTCGAACGGTTCGCGCCGGGGTTCCGTGACGTCGTGCTCGCATCGGCCGCGAGCTCGGCGGTCGAGATGGGGCGGTACAACGCGAACTACATCGGGGGCGACATCTACTCGGGCGAGCTGACGCTGCGACAACTGGTCAAACGGCCCGTGGTGTCGACGGCGCCGTGGCGCACCCCGATCGACGGGGTCTACCTCTGCTCGAGCGCGACGCCGCCCGGGCCCGCGGTGCACGGCTTCAACGGATGGTTCGCCGCCAAACTCGCCCTGAAGGAGCGCTTCGGCCTGCGCTGACGGGAGGCGTAGCCTGAGCGCATGGAGTGGGCCTCCTGGTTCGACGCGCACGACTTCGAGATCGCGCGGCAGGTGCTGCAGCGTGGGGTGGCGGCGCTCGCCTTCCTGGCGTTCCTCTCGACGCTGAACCAGTTCCGCCCGCTGCTCGGCGAGCACGGCCTGCTCCCGGTGCCCGAACTGCTGCGGCTCGCGCCACGCCTGCGCGGGCCGAGCCTCTTCCGCTGGGGCTACACCGATCGCCGCCTCATCGTCGTCGCCGTGGCGGGGCTCGTGCTCGCGGCATCCGTCGTCGTCGGCCTGCCGCAACTCGGCCCGCCGTGGCTGCCGTTGCTCGTCTTCCTCGCGCTCTGGCTCCTCTACCTGTCGATCGTCAACGTCGGCCAGACCTTCTACGGCTTCGGCTGGGAGATGCTCCTCTGCGAAGCGCTCTTCACGGTCGCGTTCCTCGGCTCGAACGAGACCCCGCCGCCGCTCACGATCATCGTGCTGATCTGGTGGCTCGTGTTCCGCCTCGAGTTCGGCGCGGGCATGATCAAGATCCGCGGCGGGCGCGAGTGGCGCGATCTCACCGCCCTCACCTACCACCACGAGACCCAACCGATGCCGAACCCGTTGAGCCGCCAGGCGCACCTGCTGCCGCGGTGGTTCCACAAGGGCGAGGTGCTCGGCAACCACGTGGCGCAGCTCGTTATGCCGTTCCTGCTGTTCGTGCCCGGCCCGGTCGGCTCGGGCGCGGCGGCGATCGTGATCCTCACACAGCTCTGGCTCATCGTGACCGGCAACTTCGCGTGGCTCAACTGGATCACCGTCGTGCTCGCGGCATCCGCCATCACCGATTCGGCATGGCACTGGCTGATTCCGGCGATTCCGACCGACCTGGGCACGGATGCCGCGGCGACGCCGATCTGGTGGGCGATCGTGGTGCTCGCGGCATCCGCCCTGCTCGTCGTGCTGAGCTTCTGGCCGGTGCGCAACCTGCTGTCGCGCCGGCAGCTCATGAACGCGAGCTTCAATCGCTGGATGCTCGTGAACGCCTACGGCGCCTTCGGCACGGTGACCAAACGCCGCATCGAGTTCGTCGTCGAGGGCGCGCTGGCCGAGTCGCCGGGCGACGACGAATGGCGCGAATACGGCTTCAAGGGCAAGCCCGGCGACGTGCGACGGGTGCCGCGACAGTGGGCGCCGTACCACCTGCGCCTCGACTGGCTGATGTGGTTCCTGCCGCTCGGGCGCATGTGGGAGCCGTGGTTCGAGGTGTTCCTCGCCCGGTTGCTCGAAGCGGATGCCCCGACGCTCGCGCTGCTGCGCACCGACCCGTTCGACGGGGCTGCGCCGCGTTGGGTGCGGGTGCGGGCATACCACTACCGCTTCTCGACGCACGCCGAGTTCCGCGAGACGGGGCAGCGGTGGGTGCGCACGCTCGAGGGCGACGTCGTGGCGCCATCGGGATTGCGCTGACCCGGTCCGCCCCCGCGGGTCGAGCTCGTCGGAATTGCGCTTTCGAGGGTTTGACGGGCCCAACCCGCAGTCGGGGCGAGCGTTCCCCGATCCGTCGCCGACGCGTCGATCACCCCACCCCGACTGTTCACCCTGTGCCGCCACCGTTTCACAGGGAACTCCTCGCGTTCGCCGCGAGGGCCGGTACGGCGACGCCAGAGAGGGTGCGGCATGCGGTGGAGGAACGAGCGGGACAGGGCACGCGGTTCGTCGAGGGGAGCGGTCGCTACGGCGATCGCGGCGGTGATCGGAGCGGCGATGCTCGTTCCGGCGCAAGCGGCGTTCGCCGTGCCGCTCGCCGACGCGCCCGCGACGGCGGTCGCAGCATCGAAGCCGAAGCCGAAGCCCCAGCCCTCCCAGCCGGTGGCCCCGCCGCCGCTGCTCGTGCCCGCCACCGGCGCCTTTCTCGAGGGCACCGAGACGATCGCCGCGACCCCCGTCGCCGTCGATGATGACGTCACGAGCCTCACGCTCGACGGCGCCGAGCTCGATGCCACCGAGACGGTCGGCGTCTCGTACCTTCGCTTCGACGTCGGCACGAATTCGATCGAGGCGCGCTACGGCAACCACGTGCTCGTCAACGGCGAGCACCGCCTCGAGCTCGACGACTCGGTGAACGAGCGGATCGACCTCGAGGTGCCGAACGGCTACCTCGTGCAGGGCGAGAACACGATCGAGTTCGTCACAGGGGCCATCGAGTCCTCGTGTGGGCTCAACCACGACGACTTCGTGCTCTCGAACATCGGCCTCGAGTTGCTCGGCGAAGTCGCCGACGGCGAAGAGAACGAGTACAGCTACTCGTTCGGTGACGGCAGCTGCGGCTCGAACACGTCGCTTCGGCTCAGCGCCGAGCTCTCGTTCTTCGTGCTCGGCGACCCGCAGGGCACGACCGGGCTCACTGCGGAACTCGACACGACGACCGTCGCGAACGGCGAGCACACGATCGTCGCGAGCACGGCATCGGGCGTCAGCGCCGCGAGCACGGTCAACGTGAACAACGCACCGACGGGCGCGCCCTACGTGACCCCCGCCGACGGCACGATCGCGCACGGCGTGCAGCAGATCTTCGCCACGCAGCGCACGACCGCCGAGGGCGGCGTCGCTTCGCTCACGGTCGACGATGCCTCGATCGGGGCCGTGCCCACACTCGGCGCGGGCGACGCCGCATTCAGCTTCAACGTCGGCTCGAACTCCATCGAGGCGAGGTACCGCAGTCACCTGCTCGTGAACGGCATGCGCCAGGACCTCGGCGGCGACTACCTGAACCGCCGCGTCGACATCGCCTTCCCGAACGAGTGGCTGAAGCCCGGCGCGAACACGATCCAGCTCGTCACGGGCGGCGTTGACGCCACGTGCGGCGTCAACCGCGACGACTTCGCCGTGTCGGCGATCGCGCTCGCTTCTGCCAGCGGCGCCGCTGCCGGTGTCGCACTCAAGCCCACGTACAGCATGGGCGACGGCAATTGCGGCAGCAGCGCCACCGCTCTCCGAGAGGTCACGCTGCAGTTCACCGTCGAGGGCGCCGCGCAGGGCCTGCGCGCCGACTTCGACACCACGACCATCGACGACGGCGCTCACACGATCGCCGCGGCATCCACCACCGGCGAAGTGGCGACCCGCTCCATCGTGACCGACAATTCCGGCCCGGCCGTGCTGTCGAGCGTGCCCGCCACCGGCCAGACCATCACCAGCGCGGTCGCCCTCGACGTGCGGCTCGACGATCCGTCGGGCGTGCTCTCGGGGCCCGACGTCACGCTCGACGGTGCCGCCATCGCGCTCGCCGCCCCCATCGGCCCGGGACTCGCGGCCGGCGAGCACACCCTCGTGGTGAACGCCGTCGACGGCCTCGGCAACGCGGTCGCGCACGAGATCGTCTTCGTCTCCGCCGGCATTCCGGATGCCCCGGCGGAGCTCGCTCCCGCCTCGGGCAGCACCGACGTCGGCGACGCCGTCAGCCTCTCGGCACGGGTCGCCGAACCCGATGGCGGGGAGGTCACCGCGACCTTCTCCCAGGCCGAGATCCTCACCCCGAACCACGTGTGGCAGGGCACCTCGCCGATCGTGCCCACGACGCTGCAGGTCGAGGGCGAGCAGAAGGTCACGGGCCCCTCAGCGCTGACTCCCGGTGACGGCCGGACGCTCGACACCGAGGCATCCCGCGATGTCACCTTCCAGCGCTTCGACGTGATGGTGAAGGGGCACGTGCAAGCGCCGGTGCTGCGCTGGGCCGGCGTCATCGACCCCGACCGCCTCGCGTCACTGCGTGCGTGGAACCTCGAGGCCGGCGCCTGGGACGTGCTCGCAAGTGCGCGCGGTGCCGCCGCCGGCGACACGGTGCTCACGGCGAACGTCGACGATCGCTATCTCGACGGCCAGCGGGTGCACGTGATGGTCACGGGCGAAGACCCCTTCGCCGACGACCTCGAAGCCGGCGACCCCGATGGCTTCGCCGACCCGGCGAGCTACGACTTCTCGATCGCGCACTTCACCGACACGCAGTACATCTCGGAGGGCGCCGTCGAGCAGGAGACGTCGGCAGAGCGCGCGGTCTGGGAATCGGCCTACGCCGGCATCGTCGACTGGATCGCCGCGAACGCCGAGTCGCGCAAGATCTCCTACGTCGCCCACACCGGCGACGTGATCGAGAACAACATCCGGAAGCCCGCGACCCCCGAGCTCGAGCAGCAGGTGGTCGGCGAGTTCGAGGTCTCATCGCGGCAGCAGGGCGTGCTCGATGCGGCGGGCGTGCCGAACGGCGTGATCGCGGGCAACCACGACAACCAATCGGGCACCGAGAACGGCGCCGAGGCGATCTTCAACCGCTACTACGGACCCGACCGTTACGCGGCGGCATCCGAGGGGTGGGCGCACGCCGAGTACGGCGGCCCGTGGCGCGAGGGCGACAACCAGAACCACTACGACCTGTTCTCGGCCGGTGGGCTCGACTTCGTCGTGGTGGGCCTGTCGTACGGCGTGACCCGGGAGGAAGCGGAGTGGGCCGGCAGCGTGTTCGCCCAGTTCCCGGGCCGCAACGGGATTCTGCTCTCGCACGACTACCTCGCGCCGAGCACCCAGCCCGACGGCCGGAACGCCGCGTTCTCGGCGCCCGACGGCTCGATGCTCTACAACACGGTCGTCGCCGAGAACCCCAACGTGTTCTTGATCCTCGCGGGCCACGAGCACGGCGTCGGCACGAACGTGAAGCCCGATGTCGGCGAGATCGGAAACGGTGTCGTCGAGCTGCTGGCGGACTACCAGTTCTACACGGTCTCCGCCGACAGGCTCGGGCTCACCGAAATCGGCGGCTACCAGCCGACTGATCAGCTGCGCTTCGGGGCGAGCTTCTTCCGCTTGCTGCAGATCGACGTCGAACGCGGCATCATGAACGTCGACACCTACTCGCCGCTGCTCGACGAGTTCGGCGCCACCGAGTACGACGACCGGCACCGCTACGACGGCACCGAAGACAACATGGTGCTGCCGATCGACCTCACGAGCCGCACGACGACCCTGCAGACCGACTCGGTCGCGATCTACTCGCCGACGGCCGTGATCGGCGAGTCGACCGTCGCCTCCGGTGAGGTCGCCACCGTCGACTGGTCGAAGCTGAAAGCCGGCAACGCCTACGCCTGGATCGTCACGGCACGGTCGGCGGGCGGCGGTGAGACCACCTCCGAACCGGCGGTGTTCGTCACGAAGGACACGACGGGCAAGCCCGGAGTGTGGGACCAGCAGTCGCCGCTCTTCCCGTTCTTCCAGCCGAGTGAGCCCGTCGCGGGATGACCGACCATCCACCTCGCCGCCGCGGTCCGTTCGCACGGACCGCGGCGGCGATCGGCGCCGCGTTCATCGGCGCCGCAGTCGTCGCACTCGCGCTTCCCGCGGCACCCGCTTCGGCGCACGATGCCACCACCTCGGCAGCCGCCGACATCGAACGATCGAGCGGAGCGGTCGTCGTCGAGCTCGAACTCGAGTACGACCTGCTGATGAAGTCGGCGTGGCTCTACGCCGAGGCCTACGAGGCGACCGACCGCGACGTGCAGCTCGAGCAACTGGCCGAGAACGCCGACGCCGTCGACGAGTACGTCACGGAACGGTTCGCACTCGACGCGCACGGAGATCGCTGCCGCCTCGAGCGGGTCGACACCGGTGACATCCGTGACCGCGATGCGCGCGCCTTCGCCGTGCTCACGTACGCGGCCGATTGCTCCGGTGCCGCCGACGCGACGCTCTCGGCGTCGAGTGCGCTGTTCCCCGATATCGAGGGGTTCGTGCACGACACCGAGACGCTCGTCTCATGGAACATCGACGGCGTCGCGGGCAGTGCGCTGCTCACCGCGGCGACGCCGACCACCGAGCTGGGGTCGATGGCCGGGCACCTCGGCGAGTTCTTCCTGCTCGGCGCCGAGCACCTGCTGCTCGGACTCGACCACATCCTCTTCCTCGTCGCTCTCCTCCTCGGAGCCAGGAGCCTGCGCGGCATCATCGTGACCGCGACGACCTTCACCGTCGCGCACAGCGTGACCTTCCTCCTCGCGGGCATGGGGATCGTGAGCGTGCCGGCCGAGATCGTGGAACCGGTCATCGCCCTGTCGATCGTGGCGGCCGCAGGCGCCGTCTTCTTCCGTCGAGACGTGCCGGCGCGGTACCTGATGCCCGTCGTCTTCGCGTTCGGGCTCCTGCACGGGCTCGGCTTCGCGAGTGCGCTCGGCATCGTCGCCGCCTGGTCGTGGGAGCTGCTCGGCTCGCTGCTCGTCTTCAACCTCGGCATCGAGGTCGTGCAACTCGCGATCATCGCCATCGCGTTCCCGCTGCTCCTGCTGCTCCGGCGCACGCCTGCCGCTGATCTCACGACGAAGGCGATCGGCGCGCTCGTTGCCGCGGTGGGGCTGTTCTGGGTCGTCGAACGCGTCGTCGCCGCGGTCGGAACCGTCACGGCCGTCGCGGCCGGGTGACCGGGCCGAATGCGCTCAGGCGCCGGCCGTCTCCTCAACCGGACGGTGCTCGACCTCGTCGACCGAGGCGCTCGGCATGGCGAGTCCGCCGGCGATCGTGACGACGGCCGCCGCGAGCACCGCCACGAACACCGCGGTCGATGCGCCGTGGATCGCCACCGGCGAGTGCTCGCCGAGCCCTGATCTCGCGATCACGCCGTTCGCCACCGCACCGAAGATCGCGACGCCCACCGCGCTGCCGATCGAGCGCAGGAACATGTTCGCACCGGTGACCACGCCGCGTTCCGTCCACGGCACCGACGACTGCGCGGCGATCAAGGTGGGCGAGGCGACGAGCCCGAGGCCGAGGCCCACGATGAAGCATGCGATCGCGGTGGTCCACACATTCGGCACGAATGATGCCGCGACGAGCGCCGCTGAGCCGGCAACGGTGATCGCGAGGCCGATGAGCGCGGTGCTGCGGAAGCCGATGCGCAGGAACAACCGGCCCGCCTGACTCGCCGAGATGGGCCAGCCGAGCGTCAGCGCGGCGACCGCGAGGCCCGAGATGAGCGGCGTGGCGCCGGCAGTGGCCTCGAGGAAGGTGGGTACGTACGACGTCAGCCCGATGAGCACCGCGCCCACGCCGAGCGAGATGAGCGAGGTCGTCACGATGAGCCGGCGTGAGAAGACCCAGAGCGGCAGCACCGGTTCGGCGGCCCGCCGCTCGATGAAGACGAAGGCGACGAGCAGCAGTGCGCCGACCGTGAATGCACCGAGCGACTGCCACGACAGCCATGCCCACGCCTGGCCGCCCTCGAGCACCGCGAGGATCAGCAGGGTCAGCGCGATCGTGAGCGTGCTGGCCCCGGCCACGTCGATGCGGTGCTTCTCGCGGGTGACCGACTCGTGATAGGCGCGCACGAGCATCCACGCCGCGATGAGGCAGAGCGGGATGTTGACGAAGAAGATCCACCGCCACGAGGCGAACTCGGCGAACAGGCCGCCGAGCGTTGGCCCGACGACCGACGAGACCGCCCAGACGCTCGCGATGTAGCCCTGCACGCGGGCGCGCTCGCGTACCGAGTAGATGTCGCCAGTGATGGTGATCGAGACGGGCAGCACGGCGCCGGCGCCGAGGCCCTGCACCGCGCGGAACACGATGAGCGAGGTCATGTCCCATGCGAAGCCGCAGAGCACCGAGCCGACGAGGAAGAGGCCGATGCCGATGAGCATGATCGGCTTGCGGCCGACGGTGTCGGCGAGCTTGGAGTACAGGGGTACGGAGACGGCCTGCGCGAGCAGGTAGATCGAGAACAACCACGGGAACTGGGTGAACCCGCCGACGTCGGCGACGATCGACGGCACCGCCGTGGCGAGGATGGTCGAGTCGATCGCGATCAGCCCGGTCGCGAGCATCACGGCGATGAGCACCGGCCCGCGCTCGGAGCGGAATCCCACTGCGGTCGTCTCGGCCACGTTCCTCCTCGGTTCCGGGCGCGCAGAAGTGCTCCCATGAATGGCAACGCCGGCGAGCCCGATTCATTCCGGATGTCGCCGACATCGTGCAGCCGTTCTGCCCCGCGGATACCGGAACGAACTCGCCGGGTCAAGCACGTGCTCCGGACGGCGCCGCCCGCTACCGTCGGATTCATGCGGATCCGAACGAAACGAGTGGCGCCCGCGCCACCCCCTGCCAGCGCGGAGATCACGAGCGACGGCCACGGGCGGACACCCGAGGTCAAGATCCGCGCCTTCCGCATCGGATTCGTCGGCGCGCTCGGGGTGCTGCTGGCGGTGATGCTTGGCGGCATTCTCGGCGAGCTCGGTACGGTCATCCTCTACGTGGCCCTCGCACTCTTCCTCGCGCTCGGCCTCGACCCCATCGTCAGTTGGCTGCAGCGACGCGGCATGCCGAGGTGGGTCGCGATCCTCATCGTCTTCGCCGGGGTGATCGGCATCTTCGCCGGCCTCATCGCGACCATCGTGCCGATCGTGGTCGAACAGACAACGATCGTCGTCGAGAACTGGGACGACATCGTCACGAACTTCACGAACAGCGATTTCGTGGCGTGGCTCAACAACCTCACCGGCAGCGGACACGCGATCGAAGACGCCATCACCTCGGCGGGCGACTGGCTCGCCGACCCCGAGAACCTCGGTTCGCTCGGCGGCGGCATCCTCGCGGTCGGCGTCGGCATCGCGGGCGGCTTCACGGGCGCCACCATCGTGCTCATCCTCACCCTCTACTTCCTCGCCTCGCTCGACTCGATGAAGCGCTACGCATCGCGCTTCGTGCCGGCGAGTTCGCGCGGCGCGTACCGCGACGTCTCCGAAGAGATCACGGGCTCGGTCGGTCGCTACGTCATCGGCCAGTTCGGTCTCGGCGCGATCAACGGCGTGCTGAGCCTCATCTACCTCTCGATCATCGGCGCGCCCGCTCCGATCCTGCTCGCCTTCATCGCGTTCCTCTTCTCGCTCGTTCCGCTCGTCGGTACCCTCACCGGCGCGGTCATCATCTCGTTGGTCTCGTTCGCCGCGTCACCCGAGACCGCGCTCGCCGCGGCGATCTACTATCTGATCTACATGCAGGTCGAGGCCTACGTGTTGAGCCCGCGCATCATGAGTCGTGCGGTCGCGGTGCCCGGGGCGCTCGTCGTGATCGCCGCGGTGGCGGGCGGCACGCTCGGCGGGGTGCTCGGCGCGCTCGTTGCGATTCCCGTCGCTGCGTCGCTCATCATCATCGTCGAGAAGGTCGTCTTCCCGCGTCAGGACACCGTCTGACCTGACCGCGGGAGTACCCGTTGTGCGCGAGAGTTCCGATCGCAAGTCATCTTGCGGGTACTCGGCCGCGCATCAGGTACTCAGAACCAGATGCTGAGGTGGGGGGTGCGCTGCGAGGCGAACATGCGATCGGCGAGTTCGATCGAGCGCGGTGACGTCTCGCTGATGCGTCCAGCCCGGGCGAGCACCGAAGGGTGCACCCCGCCGAGGTAGATCGCGCCGAGCTCGCCGACCCCGAGCCGGATGCCGCGTGCGCCCTTCACGGATGCCGCGGCTTCCGCTGAATCGATGGCCGTGACCTCGGCTCGGCCCGCGTCGTCGACGACGAGTTCGAACCGACCGGCGGCGATGCCGACCGGGTCGGTCACGTCGATCACGAGGCGACCGGCCGTGCTGTACCGGCGTGCGGCGAGGGCCGCGACCGGGTCGATCACGCGCAACCAGAGGTGATCGACGACGTCGGTGAGCGTGATCGCCCGCGGGTCTTCGAGCAGCCACGGCAACGGCTCGTCGACCGATCGCAGCAGCCCGCGCGTGCCCGACACGTAGTCCTGCTCGACGAGGAATCGCCAGAGCGCCCGCTCGGCATCGTCGGTCGCCGCGGCGAAGAAGTCGAACTCGGCGACGCCAGGCTCGTTGGGCTCGCGGGTCACGTGGAAGACCGCGAACCCCTGCGGGTGGCCGCGCTCGTCGTCGTAACGCACGACCCTGCGCGACCGCGACCGCTCACCCTCGGGGTCGTGCAGGCCGAGCACGCGATCGAGCAGGCCCGGCCAGCGGTCGATCTCGCCCGGGGTGCGCGCGACGGCGCGGCGAGCCAGTGCCGGCGCGATCTCGCGAACCGACGCGGCGTCGACGAACTGCACGCGGCCCGGGGCATCCGGACCGACCCAGTGCGCGCGCCGCCGGTCGACGTACACGGTCGCCGAGCGCGCGGCGGGGGCGTAGCCGTACCGTCCGTAGATCGTGGCCTCGGTCGCGGTGAGCATGGCGAGCGCAGCGCCGGCCGCACGTGCGTTCTGCAGTTCGGCGAGCATCAGCGCGCGGGCGATGCCGCGGCGCCGGTGCGTCGGCGAGACGGTGACGGAACTCACGGCCCATGCGTCGACGCTGCGGCCGCCGGGAACGCTGAGGCCAGTGGGCCAGCTCGAGACGGTCGCCACCGGCACGGCCGGGTCGGCGATCGTGGGGTCGTACACGCCGTGCACACGGCGGTCGGCGAGCATGCCGCGGTCGAACTCGAGGTCGATCGGGCGAGGCCGCGCGTGGTGGAAGCCGCGGAAATCGGCCTGCACCCAGGCATCCGTTGCCGCGGCGTCGCGCGTGTCGACCAGGCGATACGCGAGCCCTCTCGCGGAGAGCGTGGCCAGTGCCTCGGAGTCGGCGGGGAATCCCTGCAGGTCGAACGACATCAAGCCATCGTAGTCGGCGGGTCGTCGACGCGGGGCTGCGAGCCGCCGGCACCGACTGCGAGGTCGAAGCCGACACCGCGGCCGTTCCAGACGAAGAACGCACACGAATCGTTGTCTCGTGTCGCGGCGAATTCACGCGCACACTGGTGGCATGCGTCGACTCCCGTTGATCGCCGCCGGCCTCGGCATGGTCGTCGTCGTGCTGCTCGTCTCGGGCTGCGCCCGGAATCTCATCGGCGAACCGATCGAGGTGACGGCGAGCTCCTCGCCCACCGGCGAGGTCACGGGTGACGGCACCGTTCGCGAGGCCGACGGGTCGGCTCCCGAACTCTGCCTCGGGGGAGTGGCCGAGTCGTATCCGCCGCAATGCTCGGGCCCAGAGATCGTCGGCTGGGAGTGGTCGCGCGCCGAGGGCGAGGAGACGGCCTCCGGGGTCACCTGGGGCGGATATTCCGTGCGTGGCACGTGGGACGGCGAGCGGTTCACCCTCACCGAACCGCCGGTGCCGCACGAGCCGGGTGAAGTGCACGCGATGCTCGATCCGCGGTTCGACCCGGCGAATGCGGGCGACTCGACGGAGACGGAGCTCGACGCGGTGCAGGCCGAGCTCCGTGCCGAGGTGCCGTCTCCGCTGCCGGCCGATGGACGCGTGCCGTACCTCGCGTCATGGACCGAGAACGGCTACGTGGTCGTCCTGGTGATCTTCGACGACGGGGCCGCGCAACGCCGGATGGACGACCGATTCGGCGACGGCCGCGTGATCGTGCTCTCGGCGCTCGCGCCGGTTGCGTGAACGCTACGCGGTCACGGATGCCGCGAGGTCCGGGCTCACCGCGGTCGCCCGGTCAGCCCGCCCGTGGCGGCGTGGACTCGCGCAGCACGACCTCGGTGGGCACCGGCTGCTCGTCGATCTCGCGCGTGTCGTCGAGCGCGAGGCGCAGGGCGCGGCGACCGACCTCGTCGAGCGGAATGCGCACGGTGCTGAGCGGCGGGGTCACGTCGCGCACCGTCGGAATGTCGTCGAAGCCCGCGACCGCGACATCGCGCCCCGGCACGAGGCCGGCATCGCGGATCGCCGACATCGCACCCACCGCCATGACGTCGTTGACGGCGAACACGAGTTCGGTGCCGCCGAGGCCTCGCTCGATGAGAGCGCCCATGCCGTCGTAGCCGCCGTCGCGCGTGAAGTCGGGGCGCACGATGCGGGCCGCGTCGATCGAGATGCCGGTTGCCGCGAGGCCCGCGGTGAATCCGCGGAAGCGATCGTCGGCCGTGCGCAGGCCTTCGGGGCCGGCGATCGCGGCGAAGTCGCGGTAGCCGGCTTCGACGAGGGCTCGCGCGAGCGCTTCACCGCCGGCAGCGTTGTCGAGGCTCACCGTGCGGAATGGCAACTCGTTGCTGCTGATGAACGTCACCCGCCCGCCGTTCGCCTCGAAGGCGCGCAACTCGTCGGCGAGTGCCGCCGAGGTCGGCTCGTCGTCGCGACGGGAGGCGGCGAGGATCATCACTCGCGGGCGCTGGCCCCGCAGACTGCGCACGAGCGCGAGCTCGCGCTCGGGATCGCGCTCGGTCGCCGCCACCGTGACGATGAGGCCCTCGTGATCAGCCTCGCGAACGACACCCGCGGCGATCTGCGAGAAGTACGGGTCGGTGATGTCGGCAACGAGCAGTGCGACGGTCATCGAGGTGCCGCGAGCGACCGCCTGGGCCGAGAGGTTCGGCGAGTAGTCGAGCTTCGCCGCGGCGGCGAGCACGCGCTGGCGGAACTCATCGTTGACCTTGCGGTTGCTGCCGTTGAGCGAGCGCGAGGCGGTCGCGAGCGAGACGCCTGCCTCGCGTGCGACATCGTGCAGCGTCGCCGGTGTGCGCCTGCTCGTCATGCCGCCGTCGACCATGGTTCCTCCTGCATCAAGTCGCCCTCGGGCGGCTCGACTCTACCGCGGGTGCCGCGCTACGAGACCGTCAGCTGGGGAGGAGAACGCGCACTTGGCTGCGGATGTCGTCGAGGATCTCGTCGACGGAGCGGGCGATGTTGATGGTGGCGGCCATGCTGACGAACATGACCGCGGAGACGATGCGCGCAAGTACCGCCGCGTCGCCGGCGCTGACGTTCGGGTCGCGTTGCACGACCGTCGCAATGGCCTCTTCAGTCTGCGCGGTGAGGGCGAGCGCGTCGCGGTGGTACGGCTCTTCGGGATCGCCGAAGACGATCTCGCGCAGGTAGGTGCGCCCGTTGTCGATCTGGGTGCGGTTGCACTCCACGACGGGGCTCACGATCGCCATGACCGCGTCGAGCACGCCGGAGATCTCTGCAGCAGCAGCTCGCCCTGCTGCAAGGGCGTCGACATAGCTCGAATTCTGCACGAGCAGGAGCAGCTCGCCCTTGGTCTTGGCGTAGAGGAACAGCGTGCCGGTGCCGATGTCGGCCTTGTCGGCGATCTGCTGGGTCGTGACCTCGTCGACGCCGTGCTTCGCGAAGAGCTCGCCGGCCGCCGCGGTGATGCGCTCCAGCTTGTCGAGCTTGTTCCGCTCGCGCCGCCCGACCGGTTGCGGGGCGATGGCCATGGCGTCTCCATTTCGGAATACATGTCGACGACAATCTCTGATTGCAGTCAGAACTGTGCGGACTCGGATGTGCTTCGGTTCATTCTTCCACGCGTAACGCACCGCCGGTCGGCCGCGTGGACTCTGACTACTCCCGGTAGTGCCGAAGGATCACGCCGTCCGCGACGTACGTGAACGCGGCCGAAACGTCGTACGCGTGCACCGCTGAGGCGACGGACGCGAGCGAGTCCGACGATCGCGCTGTCGCACTGCTCTCGAAGAACGCCGCACAGGCTGCCGCGTCTTCGAAGCCGAGCATCAGCGAGGCGTGGAACCGCTGGTCGACCGGGTTGTCGTGGGCGACGTTCGGGGTGTCCCAGAGCTTCGGGTTCCATGGCATGAAGACCTGGGTCCGGATCTCGGTCAGCCGGGCGATGTTCGCGAGGTCGGGCACGAGCTGTTCGGTGAGGTGCTTGCGGAACGCTCGCGCGCCGACGCCGTCTCGTCTTCTGAGGTAGACCAGGGCGCGAGCCCCGGTCTTCGCACCGCGTGGCGCGACCTGGTACCAACGGGTCGAGTTCGGCGGCCCGGCGTAGAGCAGGGTGCGCCGGAACACGTTGATCTCGTCCTTGTACGCCAGCTTGGTCTGCTTGCGGCCGAGGAGCGGCGCGAGCAAGGAGGTGAAGGTGACCTCGGCGATGCCGTCGATCTTCCGGTCTGCGGGGATGGCCGTCTCCACACCTGGGGTGGCGGGCCACAGCCCGGGGTTGGTTTCGGCGAGATGGATCTGCCGGTACTCGTCGAACCCCGGGGTCGCCGTGATGATCTTGGAGTGCGGGCCCTTCCAGTAGTCCATGCCGGTCTGGCGGGGCTGGTCGGTGCGGACCCACAGCAGGATCGATGATGCGAACGGCTTCTTCGTGAACGGAATCGTGGGGGTCATGTGCTCATTCCTTGCGGGTGGCTTCGGATGCCGGTCAGCGGGTCAGGAACTCGACGGCGACCGGGGCGAACCGGTCGTGGAACTGGAAGATACCGCCGTGGCCGGAGTCGGGGTAGATGACCAGCTCGGAGCCGGTGATGCGGCGATGCAGGTCTTCGGAGAGCGCTGAGGGCACCATGCGGTCGTTGTCGCCGTTGGCGATCAGGGTGGGCTGGGTGAGTTTGGAGAGGTCGGCGGGCGCGGAGCGGCCGAACTTCTTGATCGCCTTCAGCTGGGTCTGGAACGCCTTCGTCGTGATCGGGGCGTCGCGGTCGACGGTACGCTCCTGGAGACGCTGCACGAAGGCCTTCGCGGCGGGCTTGCCGGTCGCGTTGCGGTTGAAGAAGAGGAACTCCTTCGGATCGGATCGGGTCAGCGTCGCGCGGAGGATGTCGAGGTACGTCGTGCCCGCGACCTTGTCGATGTCCTTGCCGCCGCGCGGTCCGGTGCCGGTCAGGACGAGCCTGCGAACGAGGTCGGGGTGCTTGACCACGAGATCGTTGGCGATGAACCCGCCGAGCGAGAACGAGAAGACATCGATCGTGTCGAGCCCGAGGGCGCGGATGAAGGCGTACGCGTCGTCGGCCATCGCCTCGATCGAGCCGGGCACCTCGCCGGTGGTAGCGCCGACGCCGCGGTTGTCGAAGGTGATGACGTGGCGGTGCTCGGCGATCGGATCGATGATGCGGGGGTCCCAGTTGTCGAGGGTCGCGGCGAGGTGGACGAAGAAGACGACGGGGATGCCGCCCTTCGGGCCGAGTTCGCGGTAGGCGTAGGTGACGCCGCCGGCCGTGATGGTGCGGGTCGGTGCTTTCGCGTAGGACGTGATGACGGGTTCGTGAGTGGTGTCGGTGTTGCTCATGATGGGTTCTTCCTTCTGAATCGGGGTGTGAGGTGAGGTGGAAGGGCGAAGACGTCAGCCGGAGACGGTGACGACGCCTTTTCCGCGAATGCCGCCCTCGGTGATGGACTGCATGGCCTGCGGGGTCTGGGCGAAGTCGAAGACCCTGCCCACGACCGGGCGCAACACGCCCTGGTCGACGAGTGCGGTGATCTGACGAAGCTGGTCACCACTGGCGCGCATGAACAGGAACTCGTAGTTCACGCCGAGCTTCTTCGCCTGCGTGCGGATCTTGCGGCTGATTCCGGTGATCGCCAGGCGCAGCAGGGGGTTGAGGCCGATCTCCCGGGCGAAGTCCGGATCGGGCGGGCCGGCGATCCCGATCGCCCTGCCGCCGGGCTTGAGCACGCGGAGCGACTTCTCGAGGTTCGCGCCGCCGATGCTGTCGAGCACCAGGTCGTAGCCGTCGAGGAGCTGTTCGAAGTCCTGGGTGCGATAGTCGATGACGGTGTCGGCTCCGAGTTCGCGCACGAAGTCCGCGTTGGCAGCACTGGCAGTGGTGGCGACGGTCGCACCGAGGTGCTTGGCGAGCTGGATCGCGATCGACCCGACCCCGCCGGCACCGGCATGGATGAGCACCTTCTGTCCGGGCTGCAGGTTGCCGCGCTCCACGAGCGCCTGCCACGCGGTCAGCGCCACCAGGGGGAGCGAGCCCGCCTCCTCCATGCTGATCGAAACCGGCTTGAGCGCGAGGTCGGCCTCGGCGACGGCGATGCGCTCGGCGAACGTGCCGATGCGGTCCTTGTCGGGCCGGGCGTAGACCTCGTCGCCGGGCTTGAACCCTCGCACCTTCGCGCCGACGCGGATGACGGTGCCGGCGAGATCGTTGCCGAGGATCAGCGGCAGCCGGTACCGCAGGATCTGCTTGAACCCGCCGGCGCGGATGCCCTCGTCGAGCGGGTTCAGCCCTGCAGCGTCGACCCGCACCAGCACGTCGTGCTCGCCGACGACCGGCTCGGGGACGTCGGCCTCGTGCACCGGCCCCTTGTACTTGGTGACGACGAACGCTCTCATGCGATGGTGCTCCTTCTCAATGACATTCAACTATTCGAGTCGACTCAATTATGAGTCAACTCAGTAATAATGTCAACACGGTAAGATACCTGAGACACGAGGAGGCGCCATGCACGCCGTCATGCTGACCGGTTCCGGCCGCTACTCCGACCCGTGGCATCCGTATACCGAGACGAGCCCGCGGCTGACCGAACTCGCCGAAGCCGCGGGATTCGCCGTCACCGCCGCCACTGATATCGACACCGCGCTGGCCGACCTGCCCGATGACGTGCAGCTCCTCATCGTGAACGCGGGCGATCCCGCCGGCCCGGCCGCCGAGGAGGCGGGCCCCGGCGAGGAAACTGCCGATGTCGCACTCATCGCACGTGCGAACGCGGCACTCGAGGCGGCGATCGAGCGCGGCATCGGCATCCTCGCCGTGCACGCCGCCGCCGCCAGTCTGCGCGACTACCCCGCCTACGAGCGGGCGCTCGGCGCGCGCTGGGAGCGCGAACGCTCATGGCATCCGCCGATCGGCGACGCGCACGTGCACGTCGTCGGCAATCACGCGATCGCCGAGGGGCTCGGCGACTTCACGGTGTTCGACGAGCGCTACACCGACTTCCGGCTCGACGCGGTGATCGAGCCGATCGCCGAGCACGAGCACGACGGCACGCGTCATCCGCTCGTGTGGGCACGAGAGTTCGGCCGCTCGCGTCTCGTCTACGACGCACTCGGCCACGACGCGCGATCGTACGATTCGGCGGGTCACTGCGAATTGCTCGAGCGCTCACTCGCGTGGCTCGGCCGCGTGCCGGCCCCCACGGCGAACCAGCGGTGAGCCGCGTCGCCTTCGCCCCTGATTGCTTCGAGGGCACGGTGAGTGCAGCGGATGCCGCGGCCACCCTTCGGCGAGCCGGTGCGCGGCTCGCCGAAGAGTGGTCGCGCCTCGGGGCCACCGTCAGCTCCAGCTGACGGCGTTCACCCCGGCCGGCTCTCCCGTTCTCGGGCCGAGTGATCGCCTCAGATGTGGTGCAGCCCCGGGTGCGGATGCGGGTGCGGCTTCGGGGGTTCGTCGCTCACATAGTCGCCCTCGGGTGCGGCTGCATCGTGCGTCTCGGGATGCTCGTCGGTCGAGGTGTACTCGCCCACGATCGACTCGTCGTCGGCAACGCCGTCGGTGCGGGTGTAGTCGCCGGCCACGGTGCGTTCGCGTGGCGCCTCGCCGTCGACCTCGGTGTAGCTGCCCTCGACCTCGTCGGTGGCATCGACCGCGTCGGCGGGCAGGTTCGGCTCGTCGGGCTGCGGCTCGGCGGGTCGGTTCGATTCGGACATCATCGCTCCCTCACTCGTGGTCGGGGCGCCGTCATCAGGGCGACGTCTCATTCACCATGCTATGCGCCTGCGCCGTCTGGTGAGCGGCCCGTCGTGCACTCCACGCTCAGATTCGGGACCACTCGTGTCGCACGGGACCGCCGATAACGTGGGTCCGGCGCGATACGAGTGGTCCCAACCCGACTCCAACGCCGACCCTGAGCCCGAGCACGCCCGCGTCAGGCACCGACGCGGGCGGCGCGCGCGTATTGCTCGCGGATGAGCGGGCGCGTGTCGACCGGCAGCTGTTCGTCGATCGCGAGCGGCCACGTCGGGCGAGTGCCCATGAGCGCCCAGCTCGCCTGCCGGGCTGCGCCGTCGGCGACGTACTCGCCGGGCACCGGCACGACGACCGGAAGGTCGAACACCTGCCCGGCGATGCGACGCACGGCGGGGTTCTGCGCTGCGCCGCCGATGAGCAGCACTCGTGACGCGGCCACGCCCTGCGCACGCACGGCGTCGAGGCCGTCGGCGAGCCCGCACAGGAGGCCCTCGATCGCAGCGCGGGCGATCGAGGTGCGCTTCGTGTTGGCGAGCGTGAGCCCCGAGAACGAGGCGGTCGCATCGGGCAGGTTCGGCGTGCGCTCGCCCTCGAAGTAGGGCACGAGCACGACACCGGATGCCCCGGGCTCGGCCTCGAGGGCGAGGCGCCCGAGCTCGGCGTGGTCGACGCCGAGCAGGCCCGCGGTGGCGTCGAGCACCCGCGCGGCATTGAGCGTGGCGATGAGTGGCAGCCCCCGGCCCGTCGCATCCGCGAAGCCCGCGACCGTGCCCGAGGGGTCGGCGATGGCGGCATCCGTGACCGCGAAGACCGTGCCGCTGGTGCCGATCGAGACGACGACGTCGCCGGGTGCGGCGTCGAGCCCCAGCGCCGCGGCGGCGTTGTCGCCCGCGCCGGCGCCCACGAGGATGCCGTCGGGCGTGCGGCCCGCGGCCTCATGAGGCTCGAGCACGCGGGGGAGCAGCGCGTCGTGTCCGAGGGCACGCGCGAGCAGCTCGCGGTCGTACCCGCCGGCGCCCCAGTAGGCGGTGCCGCTCGCGTCGGAGCGATCGGTCGTGAGCTCATCGAGCACCGGGCCGAGGGGTGACTCGCCGCTCGGCCCGTAGCCGCGCAACCGCCACGTGAGCCAGTCGTGGGGGAGGGCCACCGCGGCGACGCGCGCCGCGGCATCCGGCTCGGCATCGCGGAGCCAGCGCAGCTTCGTCGCCGTGAACGACGCGACCGGCACGACGCCCGTGCGCCGCGCGTAGTCGGCGGCGCCCACCTCGTCGACGAGATCGCGAGCGGCCTGCGCCGACCGCGTGTCGTTCCAGAGCAGGGCATCGCGGATGACGCGGCCCTCGTCGTCGAGCACGACCATGCCGTGCTGCTGGCCCGCGATCGAGATGGCCGCGACGTCGTCGAGCCCGCCGGCATCGGCGAACGCCGAGAGCAGCGCGCCCCACCAGGCAGCGGGGTCGACCTCGGTGCCGTCGGGGTGGGGGGCACGGCCCGAACGCACGAGCGCGCCCGTCGAGGCATCCCGAATCACGACCTTGCAGGCCTGCGTCGACGAATCGACGCCCGCAACGAGCTCAGACATGTGAGCGTTACTCCTTCGTGGTCCTGCGTGTCACGTTCTCAAAGCTGCCGCGGCACGCCCTTCGGCGCTGCGCGCCTCTCGGGGCTACGGCTGCCGCCTTTGCGCGAGGCTAGCGCCTCGCGCCGAGCAGGTGCTCGGTCACGAGCTGCTGCAGGCGCACGAATCCGAAGCCGTGGCCGCCGACGTAGGCATCGGCGTCGAACTCCTCGAACGCCGAACGGTCGGCGATGAGGTCGTCGTAGCTCTCGCCCTCGCCGAGCGTCGGCCGGCCGAGCTCGGGCACGAGCGATGCCTCGAGCGCCTGCTGCACCTCGGGATCGGCGCGGAACGCCGCCGCGCGCTGCTTGAGCAGGAGGTAGTTGGCCATGTTCGCCTCGGCAGATGCCCAGACGCCCATCTCGTCTTCGGTGCGCGACGGCTTGTAGTCGAAGTGGCGCGGGCCGTCGTAGCTGGGGCCGCCCGCGGGGCCGCCGTTCTCGAGCAGGTCGACGAGGGCGAAGGCGTTGTAGAGGTCGCCGTGGCCGAACACCAGGTCTTGGTCGTACTTGATGCCGCGCTGGCCGTTGAGGTCGATGTGGAAGAGCTTGCCCTGGTCGAGCGCTTGCGCGATGCCGGCCGCGAAGTTGAGGCCCGCCATCTGCTCGTGCCCGACCTCGGGGTTGATGCCCACGAGCTCGGGACGCTCGAGGGTCTCGATGAAGGCGAGTGCGTGGCCGAGCGTCGGCAGCAGGATGTCGCCGCGGGGCTCGTTCGGCTTCGGCTCGATCGCGAAGCGCAGGTCGTAGCCCTTGTCGGTGACGTAGTCGCCGAGCAGGTTCACGGCCTCGCGGTAGCGCTCGAGGGCGCTGCGGATGTCTTTGGCCGCGTCGTATTCTGCGCCCTCGCGGCCGCCCCACATGACGAAGGTCTTCGCGCCGAGCTCGGCGGCGAGGTCGATGTTGCGCAGCACCTTGCGCAGCGCGAAGCGGCGCACCTGGCGGTCGTTCGAGGTGAAGCCGCCGTCTTTGAAGACGGGCGCGCTGAAGAGGTTCGTCGTGACCATCGGCACGATGATGCCGGTGGCCTCGAGCGCACCCTTGAGCCGGTCGATCTGCGTCTGGCGCGCGGCATCCGTCGACCCGAAGGCGAACAGGTCGTCGTCGTGGAAGGTGAGGCCGTAGGCGCCGAGCTCGTCGAGCTTCTCGACGACGTGCACGACATCGAGCGGATGCCGCGTGGGGCCGCCGAACGGGTCGGTGCCGTTGTAGCCGACGGTCCAGAGTCCGAAGGAGAACTTGTCGTCGCGGGTGGGGGTCTGAGCCATGTCGCACGCCTTTGCAGCATCGTCGTTGATTTGTTGTTGAACTCAACATAATCGCTCTCCGCTGCGGATTCAAGCGGTCCAACCTATTTGTTTGCCAATTCCACAAACGAACTTGCGGCCATCCGGCAAGTCTGCGTACAGTGCCCTTCGAAGCAGTCGAAACGTTTAGACGATGGAGTCGTGATGGCGAAGATCCACGAGGTGGCCGAGGCCGCCGGTGTGTCGATCAGCACCGTGTCGTACGCCCTGAGCGGCAAGCGCACGATCTCCGCCGAGACGCGGCGGCGCATCGACGACGCCGTTCGCGAGCTCGACTACCGGCCCAACGCCGGAGCCCGCATGCTCGCCGGCCGGCGCACGAACATCTTCGCCCTGACCGAGCCGTTCCGGGCTGACACCTATGCGCCGGCGCACATGGCCTTCGTGCTCGCGACCTCGATCGCCGCACGCCGCCACGACTACGACATCCTGCTGCTGACCGATGAGGAGGCCTCGGCCGGAATGCGTCGGGTCGCGACGAGCGGGCTGGCCGACGGGGTCATCGTGCTCGACGTCGCGCCTGACGATGAGCGGGTCGCCGTCGCTCGACTGCTCAAGATCCCCGCCGTCTTCGTCGGTGTGCCGACCGATCACGATGGTCTCGTCTGCGTCGACCTCGATTTCGAGCAAGCAGCCTCGATCGCCGTCGATCACCTCGTCGACGCCGGTCACCGTGCGATCGGTTTCGTCGGCCATCCGGCCGAGGCCTACCTGCGCTCGAACTTCCCACCGCGGGTGCGCGCGGGCTTCGAGGCGCGTGCCGCCGATCGTGATGTGCGGGTCGCGATCGGTTCGCCCGCGATCGGGGGCTCGTCTCGTCGCGCCGCCGAGAGCGTGCATGCGACGGTCGCGTCACTGCTCGAGCAGGGGGTCACCGCGCTCGTGCTGCACTGCGACGACACGGCGCACGCGGCGGTCACCGAGGAACTCGCGCGTCGAGGACTGCGTGTGCCTGCCGACATCTCGCTGGTCTCGGTCGGCGCCACGTTCGACACGAGCGCGTTCCATCCGCCGATCGACGCCGTGCCGCTCGTGCCGCAGGCGTCGTGCGACCTGGCCATCGATCTGGCCATGCGGCTGCTCTCCGAGGCTCCACCCGAGCCCGGCGTGCACCTGATCGCTCCCGAGTATCGCGATCGAGGCTCGGTCGCCGCGCCGCCGGGCCACGCGACGACGGCCGGCTGACCGCCCGCGCGCGTTCGCGACCCGCCAAGCCACCCGCTCCGACAGACCCCGAACCGTGCCCGCCCCACGACCCATACGTTTCACCAGCATCGAAGCGCTTCGATCAGCACCGATCGAAACCGCACCTGCAACACCCACACCGAGGAGGTAGCAATGAAGCACACCAGGAAGATGAGCGCCGCAGCGGCGCTCGCCATCACCGCACTCGCCCTGAGCGGCTGCTCAGCAGACCAGGGCGACGACGACGTTCTGCGCCTGTGGCACTTCGAGAGCGAGTCGAGCGCGATGGGCCTCGCATGGGAAGAGGCCATCAAGGTCTTCGAGGAGGAGACCGGGGCGACCGTCGAGTTCGAGGAGAAGAGCTTCGAGCAGATCCGCTCGACCGCGAGCCAGGTGCTGAACTCCGATGAGGCGCCCGACCTGCTCGAGTACAACAAGGGCAATGCGACCGCCGGCCTGCTCTCGAGCCAGGGCCTGCTGAGCAGCCTCGACGACGCCGTCGACGAGTACGGCTGGGCCGACCAGCTCGCTCCGTCGCTGCAGACGACCGCGCGGTACGACGAGAACGGCATCATGGGCTCGGGCAGCTGGTACGGCGTACCGAACTACGGCGAGTTCGTCGAGGTCTACTACAACGTCGACGCATTCGCGGCCGCCGGCCTCGAGGTGCCGACCACCCTCGCCGAGTTCGAGACCGTGCTGCAGGCATTTGCCGACCAGGGGGTCACTCCGCTCAGCGAGTCCGCCGCCGAGTACCCGCTCGGCCAGCTCTGGTACCAGCTCGCGCTCACCAAGGCCGACCGCGCATTCGTCGATGACTACCAGCTCTACGACGGGCCGGTCGACTGGTCGGGTGACGAGATCACCTACGCCACCGAGACCGTGAAGGACTGGACGGACCGCGGCTTCATCAGCACCGATTCCAGCGGCTTTAAGGCCGAAGACGCCGGCGTCGCGTTCATCAACGGCGAGGCGCCGATCTTCTTCTCGGGCAGCTGGTGGCACAACCGGTTCACGACCGAGATCACCGGATTCGAGTGGGGCACGTTCCTCTTCCCCGAGGCCGAGATGTCGCCAGGATCGGGCGGCAACATGTGGGTCGTGCCAGAGCGGGCGGCGAACAAGGAACTCGCCTACGAGTTCATCGACATCACGATGCGCCCCGAGATCCAGGCGATCATCGGCAACAACGGCGGCGTGCCGGTCGCGGCAGACGAGGCCGACATCACCGACGCGAAGAGCGCTGAGCTGATCGGCAACTTCAACACGCTCACCGAGCGCGACGGGCTCGCGTTCTACCCCGACTGGCCCACCTCGACGTTCTACGACGAGCTGAACGCCGGCCTGCAAGAACTCGTGAACGGCACGAAGACCCCGGCCGAGGTGCAGCAGCAGCTCGGCGAGCAGTATCAGTCCGGCGTCGACGACATCGTCGGTTAGCCGAGCGGATGCCGCGGGGCGAGACGCGCCCCGCGGCATCCGACCCATTGGAAGGAACCCCGAGCATGCCAGCTGCGCTCACCACCCGTGCGCTCACCGCGCCACCCGATGCCGATCCGGCCGCGCGCCGTCGCACGCGTCGCACGGCGGCCACTTCGAGCCTGATCCCCGGCTCACCGCGCAACGCCTATTGGCTCTACCTCGTGCCGGGACTGGCGCTGCTCGCCGTCATCATCGTCGTGCCGCTCGGGTGGAACATCTACCTCACCTTCACCGACTACCGGGGCATCCGCCCGCCCGAGTGGATCGGCCTCGAGAACTGGATCGAACTCGCGGGCGACGCCGTCTTCTGGACCTCGTTCGGCAACTCGATCGCGATGATCGTCGCCATGGTGCTCGTGCCGACGCTGCTCGGTCTCGTGCTCGCGGCGATGCTGTTCGACCTCATCGGCAAGAAGTTCGGAGGCCGCCTCGCGAGCTTCCTGCGCGCCACCTACTACCTGCCGCAGATCCTGCCGGCCGTCATCGCGGCGATCGTGATCGGCTGGATCCTGCGGCCGCAGAACGGCGCCCTCAACCAAGTGCTCGAGGCGATCGGCCTCGGCTCGCTCGCCCACAACTGGCTCGGCAGTGCCGACACCGCGCTGCCCAGCATCATGGTGATCATGGTCTGGGTGCAGCTCGGCTACCCGATCGTGATCTTCATGGCGGCGCTGCAGCGCGTCGATCCCGAGCTCTACGAGGCTGCCGAGCTCGACGGGGCCAATTGGTACCAGCGCTTCCGCGCCATCACCGTCAGCATCATCCGGCCCGAGATCTTCGTCGTGACCCTGACCTGCACGATCGCCGCGCTGAAGGTGTTCGGTCCCGTGTACGCACTCACCGGCGGCGGGCCGGGCACGGCCACCATGGTGCCCGCCTACTACGCCTACAGCGAGTTCTTCCAGTCGCAGCAGGTGGGCTACGGCGCGACGATCGCCACCGCCCTCACCATCGTCATCGCCGCGGTCAGCGTGGTGTTCATCCTCGCGCAGAACCGCGCAGAGAGACTGGAGGAGAGCCGATGAGCGCCCTGCTCGACGGCGCCGACCTCAACTCGGAGCCCCGCACCTCGGCCATCGTCGCGCCGAACCGGCGCGCGCCCAAACGTCGCTCGGGCGGCCCATCGCATCGCGGCGCCGGCGACTGGCTCGTGCTCGTCGTCGCGATCGTGATCGGCTTCTTCATCGCCGTGCCGTTCCTCCTGATCCTCGTGAACTCCTTCAAGTCGCCGACCGACTACAACACGTCGGGGCCGCTGACGCTGCCGACCGAGCTGTACTTCGACGGCATCGTCGCGTTCTGGGAGCGCGTCGACTTTCCCGAGAAGCTGCTGAACAGCGTCTTCATCTCGGGGGTGGTGGCCGTGCTCGCGGTGCTGCTGTCGATGCTGAACGCCTTCGCGCTCGGCATCGGCCGGGTCAAGGGCCGGCTCTGGATCGTCGTGCTCATCCTGCTCGCGAACATGCTTCCGCAGGAGGTGCTGCTCTACCCGCTCTACTTCATGTTCAAGGAAGTGGGGCTCTACGACAGCCAATGGGCGGTCATCATCATCTTCACGGTCATCCAGTCGGCGTTCGGCACCTACCTGCTCGCCTCCGTCTACGGCACCTTCCCGAAGGAGCTGCTCGAGGCCGCATCGCTCGACGGCGCGAGCCGTTGGCAGATCCTCTGGCGGGTCGTCTACCCGATCTCCCGGCCGACGCTGTCGGTGCTCCTGATCTTCTTCTTCATCTGGACCTGGAACGAGTTCCTGATCCCGTTGACGTTCCTCGTGTCGAATGCGACGCAGACGGTGCCGGTGGCGATCACGGTGCTGCAGGGAGATCGGCTCATGGATGTCACGACGACGAGCGCGTCGGCGCTGCTCGGCCTGATCCCGACCCTCGTCTTCTTCCTCATCTTCCAACGCACCCTCACGAGGGGCATCACCGCAGGAGCAGTCAAGTAACCATGAAGTTCACCGATGGATTCTGGCTCCCGCGGCCCGGCGTCGACGCGCGCTACGCGCAGGAGGCGTACGCGCTCGACGTTGAAGACGGAGAGCTCGTCATCGAGGCTCCGACGCGCATCATCGAGCGACGCGGCGACACGCTCAATCGCCCGCTGCTCACGGTCTCGCTCGCGAGTCCGGCCGAAGGCGTGATCCGGGTGCGCGTCGAGCACCATCGCGGCGCGCGGCGCGACCAGGGCTTCGAGATCGCCACGGATGCCGCGCATCAGGCGCTGATCGAGGTCGACGAATCGGGCGGCGTGGTCGACGCCGGCGCACTCCGTGCCCGCGTCGTGCGCGGTGCACCGTGGAGCCTGTCGTTCGAGCACGAGGGCGGCACCTACACCTCGAGTGGCGCGAAGTCGCTCGCCCATCTCAGCCTCGCGCCGGGAGCGCCGGTCGCAGCGGAGCCGACGGGCGTCACGGGCGTGACGAGCACGGGCCTCGCCGCGGCATCCGAGTACATGCACGCCCAGCTCTCGCTCGACGTCGGCGAGCTCGTCTACGGGCTCGGCGAACGGTTCGGCCCGCTCGTGAAGAACGGCCAGACCGTCGACATCTGGAACGCCGACGGCGGCACCTCGAGCGAGCAGGCGTACAAGAACGTGCCGTTCTACCTCACGAACCGCGGCTACGGCGTGCTCGTGAACCATGCAGGGCACGTCTCGTTCGAGGTCGGCTCGGAGGCCGTGGAACAGGTGCAGTTCTCGGTGGCGGGGGAGTCGCTCGAGTTCTTCGTGATCGCGGGGCCGACACCGGCCGAGGTGCTCGACCGGTACACCAGGCTCACCGGTCGGCCGGCGATCGTGCCCGACTGGTCGTACGGGCTCTGGATGTCGACGAGCTTCACGACCGACTACGACGAGGCGACCGTCACCGAGTTCATCGAGGGCATGGCCGAGCGCGACCTGCCGCTGAGCGTCTTCCACTTCGACTGCTTCTGGATGCGCGAGTTCCACTGGACCGACTTCGAATGGGACCCGCGCGTCTTCCCCGACCCCGAGGGCATGCTCGCACGGCTCCACGAACGCGGTCTGCACGTGAGCGCGTGGCTCAATCCGTACATCGCCCAGCGCTCGCGGCTGTTCCAGCAGGGGGTCGACAGCGGCTTCCTCGTGCACCGCGCCGACGGCACGGTGTGGCAGTCCGATCTCTGGCAGGCGGGAATGGCCCTCGTCGACTTCACGAACCCGGGCGCGGTCGAGTGGTACCAGTCGCATCTGCGTGGGCTCATCGGGCAAGGTGTCGACGCGATCAAGACCGACTTCGGCGAGCGGATTCCGATCGACGTCGTGTGGCACGACGGCAGCGAGCCCGAGGGCATGCATCACCGCTACACCCAGCTCTACAACCGGGCCGTGTTCGACGTGCTCGAAGAGGTGCGCGGGCCGGGCGAGGCGGTGCTGTTCGCCCGCTCGGCAACGGTCGGAGGCCAGAGCATGCCCGTGCACTGGGGCGGCGACAACTCCTCGTCGTTCGTGTCGATGGCCGAGAGCCTGCGCGGCGGCCTCTCGCTCTCACTGAGCGGCTTCGGCTACTGGAGCCACGACATCGGCGGGTTCGAGGGCGACCCAGACCCCGCGGTGTTCAAGCGGTGGCTCGCGTTCGGCCTGCTGTCGAGCCATTCGCGACTGCACGGCTCGACGAGTTATCGGGCGCCGTGGCGGTTCGACCGCGGCGATGAGGCGCCCGGCCAGAGCGCCGTCGAGGTCACGCGGCGGTTCACGAAACTCAAGCAGTCGCTGCAGCCGTACCTCGTGGCCGCGGGTCTCGAGGCGCATCGCACCGGCACGCCGGTGATGCGGCCGATGCAGCTCGCGTTCCCCGCCGACCCGGCGGTGGCCTACCTCGACCGCCAGTACCTGCTCGGCCCCGACCTGCTCGTCGCTCCCGTCTTCAGCGCGGAGGGCGAGGTGGAGTACTACCTGCCGGCCGGGCGCTGGACGAACTGGTTCACCCGCGAGGTCGTCGAGGGCGGCGCTTGGCGCCGGGAGGTGCATGCCTTCGACAGCGTGCCCCTCTGGGTGCGCGAGGGTGCCGTCGTACCGCTGCTCGAGGAGGACGGGTCGGCGGGCGAGTTCCGCGCCTGACCGCAAGTTTCGGGCCTAGCCTTCGAAACATGGAATCCAGCGCCGACGACGGCCGGGTGACGCTCGCGAGCGTGGCCGAGGAGGCGGGCGTGAGCCTGTCGACCATCTCGAAGGTCTTGAACGGCAGGGCGGATGTATCGGCGCCGACCCGTGCTCGGGTCGAGCAGCTCCTCGCCGACCGCGGGTACCGACGCAGGGGCGGTGGGCGTTCCGAATCGCGGGCCGAGCTCATCGAGCTCGTCTTCCACGAACTCGACCCGATCTGGTCGATGGAACTCATCGGCGGCGTCGAGCAGGTCGCCAAGGAGCACGGGCTCAGCGTCGTGCTCACGGTGAGCGGCAGTCGGCACGCGCCCGACCCCGACTGGATCGAGGGCGTGATGCGGCGTCGGCCGGTCGCCATCGTGCTCGTGTTCTCCGAGCTCGCACCCGAATACCGAGAGCGACTGCGGTCCCGGGCGATCCCGTTCGTGATCGTCGACCCGGCCGGCGACCCCTCGCCCGATGCGCCGTCGGTGGGCTCGGCGAACTGGTCGGGCGGTCTCGCGGCGACGCGGCACCTCATCGAACTCGGGCACACGCGCATCGCCGCCATCACCGGCCCCGAAGACATGATGTGCTCGCTGGCGAGGGTCGACGGCTACCGGTCGGCGATGAACTCCGCGGGCCTGCCGATCGACCCCGACTGGATCCGCTTCGGCGACTTCCACGTCAGCGGCGGCCGCGAGCGCGCCCGCGAGCTGCTCGAGCGCCGCGATCGGCCGACGGCCATCTTCGCCGGCAGCGACATGCAGGCGCTCGGCGTGATGGAGGCGGCGCGGGAGCGCGGCATCCGCGTGCCAGAAGACCTCTCGATCGTCGGCTACGACGACATCCCGCTCGCGCGCTGGCTCACGCCCCGCCTCACGACGGTGCACCAGCCGCTGCGCCGCATGGGGGAGGAGGCGGCGAGGCTCGCGATCCGACTCGCCGACGAGCTCGATGCAGTCGGTGAAGCGGATGTCGCAGCCGGCGTCGGCTCCGCACCGACGCCGCGCATGGACCTCGCAACGAGCCTCGTCGTGCGCGAGAGCACGGCGCCGCCCGCAGCGGAGGAGCTCAGCGTGCCGGTGCGTGCACCGGGCTGAGTTGGTCGACGTCGACGGCCCCGGCTGCGGCCGGATTCCAGAACGTGCGTTCGCCCTCGCCGCTCTCAGGCGTTGACGCGATCGAGGAACGTGCGGACCAAGGGAACAACCTCGCCGAGGTGCGTCTCCAACAGCCAGTGCCCGCCGTCGAGCAGGTGGAGCTCGGCGTCGGGAAGGTCCCGGTGGTACGCCCGCGCCGAAGCCTCGGGCATGTATCCGTCGTGTGGACCCCACACGATCAGGGTCGGCGGCCGATGCTCGCGCAGGTACGCCCGTTGACGGGGCATCCAGTCGAGGGTCGTGGGCTGGTCCTCCAAGAGCCGCACCAGGTTGGCGACGCGCTCCGGCGACGACATCAACGCCCAGTGCAACGTCCACACGTCGGGCGCCACGCGGTCGCGAACGTCGACGGGCAGTTCGCCGGCGAACTCGTCGCGGAAGCCGGCCAGGTTCACGTGCTCTGCCATCGCCCGCCGGGCGTCTGGACCGGGGTGCTCCCACAACTCCCGCAGCGCGTCGTACTTGGGGCCGAACTCGTCGGGATGGATGTCACCGTTCTGGATCACCAGGCCCGCCACCCGTTCTGGCGCCGTCATCGCAAGTCGGAGTCCGAACTGCGAGCCGTAGTCGTGCAACCAGATCACGTACCGGTCCAGGCCGACGGTCGAGACGAAACGCTGCAGGAAGTCGGAGTATCCGTCGAAGCTGTAGCGGAAGTGCTCTGGCGATGGCGTGGCGCTGTACCCGAATCCCGGGAGGTCAGGGGCCACCAGCCGCCATCGATCGCCCAACGCCGCCATCAGATTGCGGTAGGCGTACGACGACGCGGGGTATCCGTGCGGCAGCAACACCACTGGGGCATCGGCTGGGCCAGCCTCACGGTAGAAGGTGTCGATGCCGTCGACCTCGACCTGCCGGTGCGCGACCGGCGCATTCACTGTCTCCATCCCATCAAGACCACCGGGTGCACGCCAGGGCGGCAAGGGCTTGACCAGTTGGCATTCGCCGGTCGAGGAGGAACTCAGCGGGCCGGTGCGTGCGCCAGGCTGAGCCGGTCGAAGTTGGCCCAGGCCACCGACGCGTCGACGGGCGGGTCGGTGGTGGGCTCGGCGCAGACGACGAAGATCCCGCCGACGACCCCGACGAAGCCTCCTCCCTCGCTCGGGCTGAGCGGCGAGAGATCGGCTGAGCCGACCTCGTTGTCGTCTTCGCCGTGCTCGATCCGGGCCGTCGCCGCGAAGCCGACGATCTCGAGGGTGAGCGCGAGGGTGGCAGCTGCCATGGGCACGTCGGCGCAGCCGAGCAGGTGGTCTTCGCCATCGACGTGCATCACGAGTTCGACGACACGGGCGGCTCCGGCCGTGCCCGCCCGCACGCCGAACGTCAGGAATCGGCGCTCTGAGAGTCGCAGTGCGAGCCCCGCGTGCAGGCCGGGTGGAGCGTCATCCGGAACCCCGACCACCGTCGAGAGCGTGGCGACCGGCTGCTCGAGGCGGAAGCCGGCGAAGGCGTGCGCCGCGCGCTCGTGGAGGCCACCTGAACGCGCATGGAGGCGCAGATGTCCCGGCCGCTCGTCGAGACGAGCCCGGTTCGCATCGACTGCAGTGCGGATCGAGAGCAGTTCAGGATGCAGCGTCGGTAGGTCGAAATCGTCGACGAGTGCACGCGGCACGCTCGAGTCGGCCCCGTCGCCGTGGGCACCGCCGCCATGGGCATCGGCCCACGGCACCTCGACCTCGTCGGCCAGCCGGCCGTGGCCGGGCGCGAACACCGGCCAGCCGTCGTCGAAGCTGACGGGAACGAGCCAGGTCTCGCGGCCCTGCAGCGCGTCCGCGCGTTCGCCGTCGAGCGGCAGCCGCCGCGTCGCGAGCACCGTCGCCCACCAGCCGCCGCGACCGTCATCGACGAGGTCGGCGTGCCCGACGTTCGCAACGTCGGCGTCGCCGCCGAGGTGGCGGTGCGTGAGCAGCGGGTTCGCCTTCGATCCGACGAAGGGCCCGACCGGGCTCGCGCCCCGCGCCGCGCTCACGGCATGGTGGCGTTCGGTGCCGCCCTCGCTCGCCACGAGCAGCACTCCGCCGCCGCTGCGATAGAGATGCGGCCCCTCGGCCCAGACCGCACCCTCGACCGCGCCGTGCCACACGACGTGCTCATCGCCGACGAGTGACATCGTGGCGAGATCGAGCTCGCGCACCCACACCTCGGTCTGCTCGGGCCAGGCGCCAGGGTCGGCGAGCCGGGTGCCGCACCACCACGCCCGCCCGTCGTCGTCGAAGAGCAGCGACGGGTCGATGCCGGGGGCGTCATCGATCCAGACCGGATCCGACCATGGCCCGGCCGCGTCGGTCGCGGTCACGATGAAGCTGCCCTGACGGCCCTCGCCGCCGACGAGCGTGCACGCCACGAAGAACCGGCCGCCGTGGTGGCGGATCGTCGGGGCGAACAGCCCGCCCGAGGCAGGCACCGTCGAGAGGTCGAGCTGCTCCTCGCGATGCACCGCGTGGCCCACGAGCCGCCACTCGACGAGATCGCGGGAGCGATGCACCGGTAGCCCGGGGAAGTACTCGAAGGTCGAGGTGACCACGAAGAACTCATCTCCCACCCGGCAGATGCTCGGATCGGGGTGGAACCCGGGCAGCACGGGGTTGCGGGCGGTGGTCACGGTGAGACGGCACCCACCGCATCGCTGCGCCACACGGGATGCAGGGCCCGGGCGTTGTCGACCACGCGCACCGGCCCGGTGAGCTCGACACTCGCCTGCAGCGGCAGGTCGCCGCTCGACCGACCGAGACCCAGCACGAGCGCGCCCGGCTCGACGATGCGACGGCCGTCACGGCCGGTGAACGCCGTGAGGTCGGCCGGCACCTCGACCGTCAGGCGCACGGATGCTCCTGGCTCGAGCTCGACGCGATGGAAGCCGATCAGTCGCTGCAGCGGGCGCACCACCGATGCCACGGGGTCGTGCAGGTACAGCTGCACGATGTCGGCCCCGGCGCGATCGCCGACGTTCTCGACCGTGAGCGACAGCCGCAACGCGGCATCCGTCGTCGCCTCGGCGATCTCGACCTCGAGATCGCGCCATGCGAACGCGCTGTAGCCGAGCCCGTGGCCGAACGGGTAGCGAGCCGTCGGATCGATGTTCGACACCTCGTTGCGGCGGGCGAGCGTCGAGGCGAGGTAGGTGGACGGCTGCGCCCCGGGCGTGGCCGGAACGCTCACCGGCAGGCGACCGCTCGGGTTCACCCGACCGCTGAGGATGGCGGCGAGGGCTCTCGTGCCCTCCTCGCCCGGGAAGAACGCCTGCAGGATGCCGGCGGCGCGATCGGGCGCGGAGCCCAGCACGTACGGGCGGCCCGAGAGCATCGTGAGCACGGTGGGGGTTCCCGAGTCGAGGACCGCCTCGAGCAGCGCGGTCTGCGCGCCGGGCAGGTCGAGGGTCTCGGCGTCGCAGCCCTCGCCGCTCGTGCCACGGCCGAAGAGGCCGGCACGGTCGCCGAGCGCGAGCACGACGACATCCGCTGATGCCGCGATGGCCACCGCGTGTTCGATGCCGTCGGTCTCGCCGCCGTCGATCGAGGTGCCGGCGGCGATCGTGATCTCGCTGGCGGGGAACTCCGCGCGGAGCGCCTCGACGAGCGTCGGCAGCTCGATGCCGAGGCCGGCCTCGGGGTGATGCACGCCGACGTGCGTCGGGAAGGCGTAGCAGCCGAGCACCGCGAGCGGGTCGTCGGCGGTCGGGCCGATCACGGCGATGCGCGCGGGTGCGGCCAGCGGCAGCGTGCCGTCGTTCGCGAGCAGCACGATGGCTCGTTCGGCGATGCGGCGCGCGAGCGCGCGGTTCTCGGGCGGGTCGAGATCGATCGTGCCCCGCGCGGCAGAGGCTGCGGCCGGCGCGGCCGGCTCGTCGAGCAGCCCGAGGTCGATCTTCTGCAGGAGCACCCGGAGCACGGCGCGGTCGACGACGGCCTCATCGATGCGGCCGTCGGCCACCGCCCGCACCAGGGGCTCGCCGAAGGCGTGCACTGTCGGAAGCTCCACGTCGATGCCAGCCTCGAGGGCCGCCGCTGCCGCGTCGCCGAGGTCGCCGGCCGTGCCGTGCAGCGTCTCGAGGAAGGCCACCGAGAAATAGTCGGCGACGACGGTGCCCGAGAAGCCCCACGTCTCACGCAACAGGCCGGTGAGCAGATCGCGGTCGGCTGCCGTGGGCACGCCGTCGAGATCGGTGTACGCGTTCATCACCGAACGCGGCCCGGCGTCGCGCACCACCATCTCGAACGGCGGCAGCAGCACGTCGGCGAGCTCTCGCGCACCGACCGACACGGGAGCGAGGTTGCGACCCGCCCGCGACGCCGAGTAGCCGACGAAGTGCTTGAGCGTCGCCACGATGCCGGATGCCTCGAGCCCGCGCACGTACGCGGTGCCGACCGTGCCGACGAGGTACGGGTCTTCGCCCATCGTCTCTTCGACCCGACCCCACCGGGCATCGCGCACGACGTCGAGCACGGGGGCGAGCCCCTGGTGCACGCCGACCGAGCGCATGTCGGCGCCGATGCGATGCGCCATCTGCTCGATCAGCTCGGGGTCGAACGTTGCCCCCCACGACAGGGGCACCGGGTAGGCGGTCGCGCCGTAGGCGGCGAAGCCCGCGAGGCACTCCTCGTGCACGAGTGCGGGAATGCCGAACCTGCTCGACGCGACGATGCGATGCTGCAGCTGGGCGAGCGACTGCGCCCCGAGCGCCGCATCGACGGGCGCGGTGCCGAAGGCACGCGTGATCTGCCCGAGTCCCTTGGGCAGCAGCTCGTCGAGATCGACGGTGCCGCTCATCTCGTGCTGGTGCGGTGCCACGTCGGCGCCGTCGTCGGAGGCGCCGATCCAGATGCCGTAGAGCTGGGCGATCTTCTCCTCGAGGGTGAGCGCGGCGATCAGGGCAGCGGCGCGCGCATCGGCGGGCAGGGTGCGGTCACGCCACGACTCTTCGGTCGTCGTGGTCAGGGGTGTCTGGGTCGTCGTCATCGGGTCGGTCTCTCGGTTCGTCGGGTCGGTCGTCGTCTCCGCGGCATCCGTCACCGGCCCGTTCACCCCTTCACCGCCCCGGTCAGTCCGCCGACGATGCGGCGCTCGAAGATGCTGAAGAAGATGAGGGCGGGAATCATCGACAGCGAGGTGAAGGCGAGCACCTTGGCCGTGTCGACGGAGTACTGCGAGGCGAACGCCTGCACGCCGAGCGGCAGGGTGAAGGATGCCTCGTTGTTCAGGATGAACAGCGGCAGGATGTAGCTGTTCCAGCTCGCGATGAAGGCGAGGATGCCGACCGTGATCACGCCGGGCAGCGCCAGCGGCACCACCATCCTCCAGAAGAAGCCGAGGCGCGAGGCTCCGTCGATCGAGGCCGCCTCCTCGATCTCATCGGGGATGGCGCGCAGGAACGGCACGAGGATGATGATCGTCGCCGGCAGGGCGAAGGCGATCTGGGGCAGGATGATGCCGGCCATCGAGTTCATCAGGCCGAGGTTGCGCACCACGAGGTAGAGCGGCGTGATCGCCACCGTCATGGGGAACATCAGGCCAGCGGCGAAGACCGCGTAGAGCAGCCCGCGTGCCCGGAACCGGTAGCGGGCGAGCACGTAGCTCGCCATGAGGCCGAGGGCGACGACGCCGAGCGTGGTGACGACCGCGGCGACCGTCGAGTTGGCGACCTCTCCCCAGAAGGTCGTGCTGCCGAGCACCTCGGCGTAGTTCGCCATCACCCACGGCGCCGGCAGCCCGGAGGGGTCGGCGGTGATCTGCGAGTTCGTGCGGAAGCCGCCGATGATGATGTAGAGGATCGGCGCCAGCATGAGCGTGACGACGACGACGGCGCCGAGGTAGATGGCCGGGCTGCCCCACGGCAGTCGGCCACTGCCGCGAGGCCGCCTGGCTCGGGGGATGGCGATGGTCGATGCGGTCATCGCTCGTTCCGTTCGGTGAGGGCGCCGGCCGTGTCACGGCGCAGCACGTAGCGCTGGTAGATGAGGGCGACGACGAGTGAGATGACGAACAGCACGACCGCCACGGCGTTGCCGTAGCCGTAGTTGCCGGCGTTGCGCCCGTTGGCGACCATGTACGTCGCCATCGTCGAGGTGCCGGCCGTCGAGGCGATGTACTGGCCCCAGATGATGTAGACGAGGTCGAAGAGCTGGAGCGATCCGATGATCGACAGGAACGCCCAGATGCGCAGCGTCGGGCCGAGCAGCGGCAGCGTGATGCGGCGCTGGATCTGCCAGTAGGAGGCGCCGTCGATCTGGGCGGCCTCGGTGAGCTCTTGCGGGATGCCCTGCAGGCCGGCCAGGAAGAGGATGACGGCGAAGCCGATGTACTTCCAGGTGATGATGCCGAGCAGGGTCCAGATCGCGAGGTCGGGGTTCGAGAGCCAATCTTGCGCGAGGCCGTCGAGGCCGAGCTTCTCGAGCAGCCCGTTGAGCGCGCCGTCGCTCTGGAGCATCAAGCTCCAGCCCGTGCCGACGACGACCTCGGCGAGCACGTAGGGCACGAAGATGAGTACCCGGATGAGCGACTGCCCGCGCATCGGGCGGTTCAGCAGCAGCGCCAGCAGCAGCGCGAGCGGCCCCTGCAGCACGAGCGACATCACGACGATGATCGTGTTGTGCCAGAGGGCCTCATGGAAGGTCGGGTCCTGGAGGATCGTCACGTAGTTCTGCAGCCCGACGAAGTCGGTCGGCAGGCCGTAGCCCTTCCAGCGGAAGAACCCGTAGTACCCGGCCATGACGACCGGGAAGATGACGAAGCCGAGGAAGACGACGAGAGCCGGGCCGACGAGCACGGTGATCTCGAGGGCCTTGCGCCAGTCGCGCGGGCGTCGAGACGACGGCGAAGGTGACGGCGACGGCTCGGCGCCCGGGCGGTCCGGAGACGACATGTCGCCTCCGGACCGCCCGGCGTCAGCCGGAGCCCGCCCCGCGGTGGGAGAACTGGTGCGAACGCTCATGCTGCGAGGGCCTCAGCCCTTCTTGATGGCGTCTTCGACGGCGTCGACGATGCCCTGCGCATCGCCCTTGCCCGCGAGCAGGTCGACGACGCCGACGTTGAGCGCGTTGCCGACGTTCTGGCCGAGCAGCGTGTCGAGCCACACCGAGACGTAGGGAGCGTCGTTGTACGAGGCGAGCACTTCCTGCAGCGCGGGGTCGGCCACGACGCCCTGTGCGTCCTTGTTGGCCGGCAGGGTGACGAACGCCTCGGCGTAGGCCTCCTGTTGCTCCTTCTGCGACGCGAACTCGAGGAACTCGGCACACTCCTTCGGCGCGTCGACGAAGCAGCTGTAGCCGTCGACGCCGCCCATCATGGCGCCGGCGTCACCGTCGCCGCCGTCCACGGCGGGGAACGGGAACCAGCCGAGGTCGGCGAGGGGCTGCTCGTCGGGCGTGAGCGATGCGATGACTCCGGGGTCCCACGCGCCCATGAGCTCCATGGCCGCCTGGTGGTTGGCCACCAGGCCTGCGGAGGAGCCGGCGCCCTGCTGGGCGGTGGTGGTGAGGAAGCCGTCGTTGTACGGCTCGGTGGCGGCGAAGTCCGCGAGGTCCTCACCGGCGCGCAGGAAGCACTCGTCGGAGAAGCTCGGGTCGGACGCGAGCGCGGCCACGACGTCTTGCGAGCACTCGCGGAGCGTGAAGAAGTAGTACCAGTGGGCTGCGGGCCAAGCGTCCTTCGCACCGAGGGCGATCGGGGCGATGCCTGCGGCCTTGAGCTTGTCGACGCCGTCGCTCAGTTCGTCGAACGTGGTCGGCGTCTCGGTGATGCCGGCCTGTGCGAACAGGTCCTTGCTGTAGTAGATGCCGCCCGGCAGCACCGACGACGGCACGCCGTAGATCTTGTCGTCGACCGAGAGGGCGGCGAGCGATGCCTCGCCGAGCGCGGTCTTCGTGTCCTCCGAGATCGCATCGGTGAGGTCTTGCACCTGGCCGGCCTCGACGACGGCGGCGAGCTTGCCGCCGCCGCGTGCCATGAAGATGTCGGGCGCGTCGCCCGAGTTCAGCGCGGTCTGGAGCTTTCCATCCATGTCCTCGTTCTGGATGGCCTGGATCTCGATCTTCACGCCGGGGTGCTCGGCCTCGAAGTCGTCGGCCGTCTGCTGCCAGTAGGCCTTGCCGTCGCCGGTGGTGGAGTTGTGCCAGAAGGTCAACTCGACCGAACCGTCGTCGGTCTCTCCGCCGCCGGCGCTGCACCCGGCGAGGGCGGTGAGCGCCAGTGCGGCCACGGCCCCCAGCGTGACGAGCCGTGTGGTGCTGCGTCTGTTCATCATTGAACCTTCTCGAAAGTTTCGACGTCAACGTCGAAAGTAGTCTGGACGTGTCGAATAGTACGTGGGTTCACATTTGGGGTCAAGGGCAACATATTCGGCGCGGGAGCAGGTCTGGCATCTGCCGCGCCTCTAGAGTGGTCGCGTGACAGAACGGGACGGCACCCTCGACGGCGTGCATCGCCGCAATCTCTCCAAACTCCTCGGCCTCGTGCACCTCGACGGGCCGCTCTCGCGAGCCCGCCTCACCACGCTCACCGGGCTGAATCGATCGACGGTGGCGGCGCTCGCCGGGGAGCTCGTCGACCTCGGACTCGTCGTCGAGCGCGCGCCCGACCCCACGAATCGGGTCGGCCGCCCCTCGCCCGTCATCGCCGCCGACCCTCGGGTACTCGCCTTGGCGGTCAATCCAGAGGTCGACGCCGTGACCATCGCTGCCGTCGCACTCGACGGCTCGGTCGCCCGGCGCGAGCGCGTCGAGGTCGATCATCTGCTGGCGCCCGACGAGGTCGCAGCGCTCGTCGCCGCGACGCTCGAACGCTGGCGCTCGAGCCACCTGCAATCGTCCCGGTTCCTGGCCGTCGGGCTCGCCGTGCCCGGTCTCGTGCGCGCCTCCGACGGCATGGTGCGCCTGGCGCCGCACCTCGGCTGGGCGGATGCCCCGATCCGCACGCTCGTCGAGCAGGCCACGCAGCTGCCCGTCACCGTCGGCAACGACGCGAGTCTCGGCGCGGTCGCCGAGCACCTCTTCGGCGCCGGCCGCGATGTCGACGACCTCGTCTACCTGAACGGCGGCGCGAGCGGCATCGGCGGTGGCATCGTGCTCGGTGGTCGGCTCGTCGGCGGTGCCGGGGGCTACGCGGGGGAGTTCGGCCAGAATCGGCCTGGCATCGCGCTGACTGCCGACCGGCGCGCCGACGGCGGTGTGCTCGAAGACGAGGTGAGCCGCGCGCGACTGCTCGAGGTCGCGGGGCTCACCACCGCCGACGAGCCGACGCTCGCCGCGGCGCTCGCCGACTCGATCCGGCCAGGCGTGGCACAGGAGCTCGCGCGCCAGCGGCGCATCCTCGCGACGGCGCTCGCGAACGCGGTGAACGCGCTGAATCCCTCGCTCGTCGTGCTCGGCGGGTTCCTCGCGACCGTCGCCGACAGCGATCTGGCCGCCCTCGAGGCCGAAGTCGCCGAGCAGGCCATGCCGGCGGCATTCGAGCAGCTCGCGATCCGCACTGCTGCGCTCGGTGAAGACCGCCTGATGATCGGCGCCGCGGAGGCGGCGTTCTCATCGCTCCTGGCCGATCCGCTCGCCGGCCTGCCGATCGGGCCTGTGCACGAGCAGCGTTGAACCGATACACTTGCACCTTGTCGAATCGATTCGAGAGTGGTGCCGGCCACCTCGAATCCGCACGACGGGGTCGCGAGGCGCCTTCGTGCCCTTCTTCGGTGCTCGAGGGCGCGCGCCGTTTCCAACCCACGCACGATCCGCACAGGAACACGCATGTCCTCAACTGCCTCCATCCCCATCATCCGTCCCGACGACTACGAGCGCTCCGCACGCGCGGCGCACCCGGGCGATCGCCTCACAAGCCGTCAGCGGCTCGTCTACGTGCTCGTGCTCGGCGCGCTCACGGCACTCGGGCCGTTCACGATCGACCTGTACCTGCCGGCCTTCCCGGTGCTGCAGAGCGAGCTCGGCGTCTCGGCCTCGGCGGTGCAGCTGACGCTGACCGGCACCATGGTCGGCTTCGGCCTCGGCCAGCTCATCGTCGGCCCGTGGAGTGACAAGGTCGGGCGCCGGCTGCCGCTCATCCTCGCGACGGCGCTGCACATCGCGGCATCCGTCGCTGCGGCCTTCGCACCCGACATCGTGTGGCTCTCGGTCTTCCGCCTGCTGCAGGGCTTCGGCGCCGCCGCCGGTGGCGTCGTCGCCATGGCCATGGTGCGCGACCTCTTCGGCGGTAAGCCGCTCGTGCGCATGCTCTCGCGCCTCGCGCTCGTCAACGGCCTCGCTCCGGTGCTCGCGCCGGTCATCGGGTCGCAATTGCTGCAGGTCATGGACTGGCGCGGCATCTTCGTGGTGCTCGCGATCTACGGTGCGGTCGTCGTCGCTGCCGTCGCCTTCTTCATCATCGAGACGCTGCCGCCCGAACGACGTCACGTCGCCGGCCACTCCACGCTGCGCGACCGCTACGCCGCGCTCTTCCGCGACCGCGTGTACCTCGGTGCGGCGATCATCGGCGGCATGACGTTCACGGGACTTTTCGGGTATCTCTCGACCTCGTCGTTCCTCTTCCAAGACATCTACGCGTTCAACGCGCAGGAGTACGGCCTGCTGTTCGCGGTCAACTCGGTCGGCGTCATCGTCGGCGTGCAGGTGAGCTCGCGGCTCATGCGCGGGCCGGTGCAGCCGCAGTGGATCCTCGCGATCACCACGGTCGTGCACCTGGCCATGGCGGCGACGATCATGGTGCTCGACAGTTCGGGCGCCGGGTTCTGGGGCACGGCGATCCCGCTGTGGTTCTACATCCTCGCCTGCGGTTTCTCGTTCCCCGCCGTGCAGGTGCTGGCGCTCGCGCACCACGGTGCAGAGGCGGGCACCGCCGCATCGCTGCTCGGCGCGCTGAACTTCGGCCTCGCCGGGGTCATCTCGCCGCTCATCGGCCTCATGGGCGTCGGCAGCGCCGTGCCGATGGCGTTCGTCATGGTGCTCGCGGCGATCGTGGCGATCGCCGCGCTCTGGGGGCTTGTGCGACCCAAGACGGTGCCGCCGCTCAGCGACTGAGAGCACGGCGAGCGGATGTCGCGCATGCGCGCCGCACGGTCGCATCGCCTCGCGGCATCCGTGCCGGGGATACCTCGCCCGGCTGACGCGCATGCCGCAGCGCCGCCGGTAGCGTGAAGGGATGACGTCCGAGACGACCGAGAAATTCCGGGCCCGGCGAATCGCCCGGCGCGTGCCGTTGATCGCCGGCGGCACGGCCGTGCTCATGGCGGCGCTGCTCGGCATCTTGCTCACGGTGCGCTCGGGCGCACTGCAGTTCGAGATCGACGAAGAGTGGGCCGAAGAGGTGCTGAGCCTTCGCGGGCCCGTCGGCGACGTCTTCGCCTACGCGATGAACGCTCTGGGCGGTGGCATCATCGGCGTCTTCGTCATTCCGATCGGTGCGGCACTGCTGCTCCTGCTGCTGCGGCGCCCTTGGGCTGCACTGTTCTTCATCGTGGCCTCGGCGGTGAGTGCCGGGGTGGTGCAGTTGTTGAAGGGCGTGTACGCGCGCCCGCGACCCGAAGACATGATCGTCATCTCGGACACCGGCTCGTTTCCCTCGGGTCATGTCGCCAATGCGGCGACGATCGCGGTCGTCGTGGGCGTGATCGCGCCGCGGCTCTGGGTCTGGGTGATCGGCGCCGTCTACACGGTGCTGATGGCGGTGAGTCGCACGTACCTCGGTGCGCACTGGGTGACCGACACGATCGGGGGCGCCCTCGTGGGAGCCGGCGTCGCCCTGCTGCTCTGGGCGGCGTTCGCCTACCCGCTCGAACGCGAGCGCATCGCGTGGCACGAGCGGCGCGAGGCCGTGCACTCGGCGTCGCCCTGAGTCGCGTCGCGGCCCGTCAGACCGCGGTGGCGATCGCGGATGCCGCAGCCGGCGCCGACTCCCGCTCGACGATGCGGAACTCGGCGAGCTGCAGCGCAGGCTGCGGCGCATCGGCTGCGTCGAGGGTGGCAGCGGTGATGCGGGCGAGCAGGGTCTCGACGGCGGTGCGGGCGATCCAGCGCCGCCCGGGGTCGACGGTCGTGAGTGAGGGAATCGAGTACTCCGCTTCATCGAGGTCGTCGAAGCCGATGACCGAGACGTCGTGCGGCACGCGCAGACCGGCCTCCTGCAGCACGCGCATGGCGCCGAGGGCGAGCGTGTCGTTGAGCCCGAAGACCGCGTCGAAGGGCGCCCCGTGCGCGAGCACGTCGCGCATGGCCTGGGCACCACCCGAACGGTGCCACGGTGCCGTGTAGCCGACGAGGTCGGGGTCGAACTCGAGGCCCGCGGCGTCGAGCGCTTCGCGGTAGCCCTGCAGGCGGAATCCGGCCGAGCCGATGACCTCGCCCTCGTGCGCGCCCACGACGGCGATGCGGCGGCGGCCCGAGGCGATGAGGAACTCGGTCGCGGCGCGGGCGGCCTCGACGTTGCGCATGCTCACGTGGTCGTGCTCGGGGTCGAAGACCCGTTCGCCGAGGAGCACGAGCGGGTACGGCACGCGCAGCGCCGGGGCATCCGATTGCTCGATGCCGAGGGGGCTGAAGATCAGGCCATCGGTCATGGTGAGCCGGGGGCTGCGCAGCACCTCGAGCTCGCGCGCCGGGTCGCCGCCGGTCTGCTCGACGAGCACGACGATGCCGGCCGCTTCGGCCGCGGCGATCACGGCGCCGGCGAGCTCGGCGAAGTAGGGAAGGCTGAGGTCGGGCACGGCGAGGGCGATGGCGCCGGCGCGTCCGGAGCGCAGGCTTCGCGCCGTGAGGTTCGGCTGATAGCCGAGCTCTTCGATGGCCTGCTCGACCTTCGACTTCGTGGCCGGGCGGATGTGCGGATAGTCGTTGATGACGTTCGACACCGTCTTGATCGACACCCCCGCCACGCGGGCGACGTCGTGCAGCGTCACAGCCATTCGTCCTCCTCGTTGCCGCAACACTACAACGTCGCTCCACTCGTCTCGTGGCCTCGCATCAGGCGATTCGGCTCCGCTTGACAAGCTGCGGCCACGACGTGCACAATGCCTCTACAACGTTTACTTTACAACGTTGGAAAGACTCGGACTCGACGCAGAGCACCCACTGTGCGCGGCGGAGACGAGCCCATTCGCCAAGAGACAACGGTGTCCTCAACACCGCGAGAGGAAGCACAGCAATGAAGTCGAAGCTCCTTGCAGGGGCCGCGGTCACCGCAGTCGCGGCCGTGGCACTCACGGGCTGCTCGGGTGGCGAGCCCGAAGCATCCTGCACCAACAAGATCGTCAACGCCGAGGCCACCCAGGTCAGCGTCTGGGCCTGGTACCCCGCGTTCGAAGAGGTCGTCGACCTCTTCAACGAATCCCACGACGACGTGCAGATCTGCTGGACGAACGCCGGTCAGGGCAATGACGAGTACACGAAGTTCTCGACGGCCATCGAGGCCGGTTCGGGTGCGCCCGACGTGATCATGCTCGAGTCGGAGGTGCTCTCGAGCTTCTCGATCCGCGACGCGCTCGTCGACCTCACCGAGCACGGCGCCGACGAGGTGGCCGCCGACTACACCGAGGGCGCCTGGAAGGACGTCTCGAGCGGCGATGCGGTCTACGCCATCCCCGTCGACGGCGGCCCGATGGGCATGCTCTACCGCCAGGACATCCTCGACCAGTACGGCATCGCCGTGCCGACCACGTGGGACGAGTTCGCCGCGGCGGCCCAAGCGCTGAAGGATGCCGGTGCGCCCGGCGTGCTCGCCGACTTCCCGACGAACGGCCGCGCCTACAACCAGGCGCTCTTCGCCCAGGCCGGATCGGTGCCATTCGAGTACGACAACGCGAAGCCGACCGAGATCGGCATCGATGTCAACGACCAGGGCTCCAAAGACGTGCTCGCCTACTGGGAGGGCCTGGTCGACGGCGGTCTCGTCGCCACGGATGACGCGTTCACGGCCGATTACAACACGAAGCTCGTCGACGGCAGCTACGCGATCTACGTCGCGGCGGCGTGGGGCCCCGGCTACCTCGGCGGCCTCTCCGACGCCGACGCCGACGCGGTCTGGAAGGCCGCACCGGTTCCCCAGTGGGATCCGGCCAACCCCGTGCAGATCAACTGGGGCGGTTCGACCTTCGCGGTGACGAGCCAGTCGAAGAACCCTGAGGCGGCGGCAGTCGTGGCGAAGGAGGTCTTCGGCACTGAGGAGGCGTGGAAGATCGGCATCGAAGAGGCGGCGCTCTTCCCGCTGTGGAAGCCGATCCTCGACTCCGACTACTTCCGCGATCTCGAGTACCCGTTCTTCGGCGGCCAGCAGATCAACAAGGACGTCTTCCTCCCGGCGGCATCCGGCTACACCGGCTTCACCTTCAGCCCGTTCCAGAACTACGCCTACGACCAGCTCACCGAGCAGCAGTTCGCGATGGTGCAGGGCGAGAAGGACTCGGCCACCGCGCTCGACGACCTGCAGGCCTCGCTCGAGAAGTACGCGACCGAGCAGGGCTTCACCCTCAAGTAACAGGCGGTGAGCGGATGCCTCGTGCCGGCACCTCCGGCACGGGGCATCCGCTCCCTTCCTCACCAACCGGCTGAACCGATTCGAACTCGACGAAGAGAGCACCAGATGACCACCCAGACCACGACTGCGCCGCCGCCGGCCGCAGTCGGCCGATCCCGGGCTCCGCGATCCGGAGGATCGACGCTCGTCCGTCGCCGGCAGCGGTGGGGATGGCTGTTCGTCGTTCCGTTCCTCGTCGTCTTCGCGCTGCTCCTGATCTTCCCGCTCTTCTACGCGTTCGGTATGAGCCTGTTCACGTCGACGCTCGCCACGGGCACCGACTTCACGGGCCTCGCCAACTACGGCAAGGCCTTCACCGACCCGCTCTTCCTCGAGGGCATGCTGCGCGTGCTGGGCTTCGCGGTCGTGATGATCCCGACGCAGCTTCTCGTCGCGCTCGCCGCTGCCCTCGTGCTCGACACCCTGGTCAGCCGGCTGTCGAAGCTCTCGCGGCTCTTCATCTTCGTGCCCTACGCGATTCCCGGTGTCATCGGCGCCCTGATGTGGAGCTTCCTCTACAGCCCGCGGTTCGGCCCGGGCGCCACGATCTTCGGGGCGTTCGGCTTGCCGACACCCGAGTTCCTGGCACCCGACAGCATCTTCGGCAGCCTCGTGAACATCGTCACGTGGCAGTGGGCGGGCTACTACATGGTCGTGATCTACGCCGCGCTGCGCTCGATCGACCCATCGATCTACGAGGCGGCTCGCATCGACGGCGCCAACGGCTGGCAGACGGCCATCGGCATCAAGGTGCCGATGATCAGCTCGTCGATGGTCATGGTCGTCATGTTCGCGCTCATCGGCACCCTGCAGTTCTTCACCGAACCGGTGGTGCTGCGCAGCGTCGCCCAAGGCGCGATCGACGCGGCCTACACGCCGAACATGTACGCCTTCTCGCTCGCCTTCTCATACAGCCAGTTCAACTACGCCGCGGCCATCGCGTTCTCGCTCGGCGCCCTGGTGTTCGCCGGCTCGTTCGTGTTCCTCTTCCTGACGCGCAAGCAGAGCGGACTGAAGTGATGTCGATCTTCTCCCCACGCACGACCGGCTCGGTGGACCCGGCCGAGCCGCTGACCACCGCCACGGGGCTGCCGTCGCACGTCGATCGCAGCGTGCACCGTGGCGGCCGCCGCGGCCGTCGCACCGGCAGCCGTCGCATCGGCTCGCACGTCTTCCTGATCATCCTCGCGATCTACTTCATCGTGCCGATCTGGTGGCTCGTCGTCGCCTCGACGAAAGACACCTCGGGCCTGTTCTCGAGCCCGGCGTTCTGGTTCGACGACAACTTCGCCTTCTTCGACAACATCGCGGGGCTCTTCAGCCACCAGGGCGGCATCTACTGGCGGTGGCTCGGCAACTCGTTCCTCTACGCCTTCGCGGGCGGCATCGGTGCCACGATCCTCGCGGTGCTCGCCGGCTACGGCTTCGCGAAGTACAACTTCCGGGGGCGCAACGGCGTCTTCACCGTCATCCTCGGCTCGGTCATGGTGCCGCTGACGGCGCTCGTCATTCCGACGTTCATGCTGCTGAGCCAGTACGGCATCATCAACACGCCGTGGGCCGTCATCCTGCCGAGCCTGCTGAGCCCGTTCGGCGTGTACCTCATGCGGGTCTACACGCAGGACGCGGTGCCCGACGAGATGCTCGAGGCGGCCCGAATCGACGGCGCCGGCGAGCTCCGCACCTTCTTCCAAGTGGCGCTGCCGCTGCTGCGCCCGGCCATCGTCACGGTGCTGCTGTTGTCGGTCGTCGGCACCTGGAACAACTTCTTCCTGCCGCTCGCCGTGCTCACCGACCCGAACCTGCTGCCGGTCACGGTCGGCCTCAACCGGTGGACTGCGCTCTCGAACGCCGGCGCAGGCGGCGAGCAGGTCTGGAACCTGATCACCTCGGGCGCCTTCATCTCGGTGCTGCCGCTGATCCTGTCGTTCCTGTTCCTGCAGCGCTACTGGCAGGGCGGGCTGTCGCTCGGCAGCATCAAGTGACCGAGCGGATGCCGCGGCATCCGCTCGCCTGAGACCACGACTTCGGCCGCATCGGCCGGCTCTTCGAACCACACACAGAAAGCACTGCATTGTCTGCTCACCTCACCATCGACCCGCACTTCACCGTCGGGACCATCGACCGTCGCGTCTTCGGAGGCTTCGTCGAGCACCTCGGCCGTCACGTCTACGACGGCATCTACGAGCCCGGTCATGAGACCGCCGATGCCGAGGGCTTCCGCCAAGATGTCATCGAGCTCGTGAAGGAGCTCGGCGTCTCGACCATTCGCTACCCGGGCGGCAACTTCGTGTCGGGCTTCCGCTGGGAGGACTCGGTCGGCCCGAAGGAGGAGCGGCCGCGCCGGCTCGACCTCGCCTGGCACTCGACCGAGACGAACGAGATCGGCCTGCACGAGTTCTCGTCGTGGCTCGAGAAGGTCGGCAGCGAGCTGATGCTCGCGGTCAACCTCGGCACGCGCGGCACCCTCGAGGCGCTCGACCTGCTGGAGTACACGAACATCGCCGGCGGCACGGCGCTCTCGCAGCGGCGCATCGACAATGGCAGGACCGACGCCTTCGGCGTGAAGATGTGGTGCCTCGGCAACGAGATGGACGGACCCTGGCAGCTGGGCCACCGCAGTGCCTCCGACTACGGCAAGATCGCCTCGCAGACCGCGAAGGCGATGCGCCAGCTCGACCCGTCGATCCAGCTCGTGGCGTGCGGCTCATCGAGCGCCCACATGCCGACCTTCGGCGAGTGGGAGCGGGTCGTGCTCACACACACCTACGACGATGTCGACTACATCTCGTGCCACGCGTACTACGAGGAGAAGAACGGCGACCTCGACTCGTTCCTCGCCTCGGCGGTCGACATGGACCGCTTCATCGAGACGGTCGTCGCGACGGCCGATCACGTCAAGGCCGTCGTCGGCAGCGAGAAGACGATCGACATCTCGTTCGACGAGTGGAACGTCTGGTACATCGACCGCTACCACGGCGTCGACAAGATCGAGGGCATCGACAACTGGCCGGTCGCTCCGCGTCTGCTCGAAGACGTGTACTCCGTCGTCGACGCCGTCGTCTTCGGCAACCTGATGATCTCGCTGCTGAAGCACGCCGACCGCGTCACGAGCGCCTCGCTCGCACAACTCGTCAACGTGATCGCGCCGATCATGACCGAGCCGGGCGGCCCGGCCTGGCGCCAGACCACGTTCTTCCCGTTCGCGATCACCTCGCGCCTCGCGAAGGGCGTCGCGCTCGAGGTCAAGCTCGAGTCGCCGACGCACACGACAGAGGTCTACGGCGTCGTGCCGCAGGTCGACGCCGTGGCGACGCACGACGCCGAAGCCGGCGAGTCGGCGGTGTTCCTCGTGAACCGCAGCCGCACCGAGGCGATCACCGTGACGATCGACGTGTCGGCGCTCGGCGCCGTGCAGCTGCGCAGCGCCGACACCCTCGCCGACGACGACGTGTACGCGAAGAACACGCTCGAGGCGCCCGAGCGTGTCGCCCCGGCGGCGAACGCGAGCGCCGCGGTCGAGGCCGGCACGCTCACGATCGAGCTGCCGCCGGTCTCCTGGACCGCCGTCTCGCTCGGCGCATGAGCCGCGGGGTGCGCCGCCGGCCGTCCATGCCGGCGGCGCATCCTGCCTCCTCCGGAGCCGGGCGACGGGTCTTAGGTGGGCTCGCATTGCTCGTCGCCGTCACCGCCGCGGTCGGCATGACCGGGTGCGCCTCGGGCGGGGCGCGCGAGCTCACCGGCGACCTGATGGTGCACGACCCGGCGCTGGCCGAGGAGGATGGCACGAGCTACGTCTACTCGACCGGAAACGCGACCGTTGCCGACGGCAACATCCAGATCCGCAGCTCCGACGACGGCCGCAACTGGCAGTACCGCGGCGAGGTGTGGCAGGACAAGCCCGAGTGGCTCGGCGAAGCGGTGCCCGGCGTCTCCAATCTCTGGGCGCCGGAGCTCATCGAGCACGACGGCACCTGATACCTCTACTACTCGGCGTCGACCTTCGGGTCGAACGCCTCGGTCATCGCACTCGCGACGAACGAGACGCTCGACCCCGATTCGCCCGACTACGAGTGGGTCGACGCCGGCCAGGTGATCGCTTCGACGACGGCCGACGACTTCAACGCGATCGACGCCGGCATCGTCGTCGACGAGGCGGGGGAGCCGTGGATGTCGTTCGGCTCGTTCTGGAGCGGCATCCGCATGATTCCGCTCGAATGGCCGAACGGCGGTGCAGCGGATGCCTCGGAGCCGCTGCGCCTCGCCGATCGGCAGAGCCCGCCGAACGCCATCGAGGCGCCGTACATCGTGGAGCATGACGGCGACTACTTCCTCTTCGTCTCACGCGATGCATGCTGCCAAGGGCTCGACAGCACCTATAACATCGCGGTCGGCCGTGCCGATGCGGTGACCGGGCCCTACGTCGACCGCAACGGCGTGGCGCTCCTCGAGGGCGGCGGCACGTCGCTGCTCTCGGCTGCCGGAGACCGCATCGGACCGGGCGGCCAATCGGTTCAGGGCGATACCCTCGCACTGCACTACTACGACCGGCGCATGAACGGCTCGTTCCAGCTCGGGCTCGTCGAACTCGATTGGGACGCCGAGGGCTGGCCTGTCGCGCACTGGTAGCGCGCTTGGAATGACACGGCTTGACGACGAGAGGAACCGCGTGACCGCGACATCCGCAGGCGCCAACTGGGCCGGCAACCTGAACTACCGCGCATCGCGGGTGGTGCGACCGACCTCGATCGACGAACTTCGCGAGGTGCTTGCGGGCGATGGGCCGTTCCGCGTGCTGGGCTCGCGGCACAGCTTCAACGACATCGCCGACACCGAGGGCACGCTCATCGAGACGGCGGATCTGCCGGTGACGATCGACGCCTCGAGCGCGCCTGGCGCCGTGCGCATCGAGGGGAGTCCGCGCTACGGCGAGCTCGCCTCTGCGCTGCACGCAGGCGGCCTCGCGCTCGGCAACCTCGCCTCGCTGCCGCACATCTCGGTGGCGGGCGCCGTCGCGACCGGCACGCACGGGTCGGGCGACCGCATCGGCTCGCTCGCGAGCGCCGTGCGCGCCATCGCGTTCATCACGGCAACGGGGGAGTCGCGCACCCTTTCGCGTGGCGATGCCGACTTCGCCGGCGCCGTCGTGAACCTCGGCGCCCTCGGCGTCGTCACTGCGCTCGAGCTCGACGTCGAGCCCACCTACGACGTCGCGCAGACCGTCTACGAGCGTCCGTCGTGGGACGCCGTGCTCGCCGAGTACGACGCCGTCACCGCGCTCGGCTCGAGCGTCAGCGTCTTCACGACCTGGGCGAGCACCGACCGCGCCGACCAGCTGTGGGTCAAGCGGCGGCTGCCGGTCGAGTCGGATGCCGCGGCAGCATCCGCTGCACTCATCGCGAGGCTCGGTGCGACCGAGGCGACGGTTGCCCGACACCCGCTGCCCGGCATGGTCGCCGACGCCTGCACGGCGCAGCTCGGCGAGCCCGGCCCGTGGCACGAGCGGCTGCCGCACTTCCGGCTCGATTTCACGCCGTCGGCCGGTGAGGAGCTGCAGTCGGAGTACCTCGTGCCGCGCGCGGATGCGGTTGCAGCACTCGAGGCGATGCGCGGGCTCGCCGCGCACATCGCCCCGCTGCTGCAGGTCTGCGAGGTGCGATCGGTGCGCGCCGACGACCTGTGGCTGAGCCCTGCCTACGGCACCGACGTCGTCGGCATCCACTTCACGTGGAAGCGGGAGCAGGCGGCTGTCGAGGCGCTGCTGCCGACGATCGAGGCGGCGCTGCCCGAGACGGCGCGTCCGCACTGGGGCAAGGTCTTCACCGTCGACGCCGATGAGGTGCGCCGGCGCTACCCGCGCTGGGCGGACTTCGCGGCGCTCCGGGAACGGTTCGATCCCGAGGGGCGATTCCGCAACGCGTATACGGCGCGGCTCGGGCTCTGAGCCGACCGCTTGGGGCGAACGGGCCGGGGGAGCGTTGACCGGCTGTCAGTCCTGGGGCGGGCGACGCAGTCGCTTGACGTCGGTGCGCCGCTTCTTCGCCTCCAAGCGCCGCTTCTTGGCACCGCGAGTCGGACTCGTCGCTCGTCGCATCGGTGACGGTGGCTGCAGCGCTTCGGCGACGACGGCGGCCAGCCGAGCGAGCGCAGCGTTCCTGTTGCGCAATTGCGCGCGGTGCTCCGATGCCGTGACCGTCAGTACTCCGTCGACGAGGCGACCGCTCAGACGCTCGAGGAGTCGCTCGCGCTGGAGCGGCGAGAGCGCGGCCGAGCCCGCGACATCCCACACGAGTTCTGCTCGGGAGTCGGCGGTGTTCACGCCTTGCCCGCCGGGGCCGGATGACCGCGAGAACCGCCACGACAGCTCAGACTCGGGGATCGTGAGTGCTGAGCCGACCCGAAGACCGGGACGGTGGGGAGCGGGCATGGGTCCATCATCCTCTTGCGCAAACGGTCGTGCTCTTGCCGATCAGGCGCTCGCCTTGAGTATGTCGCTAGACGCTCTTGTCGACCCAACTCACCGGAAGGAACGGGGTGTACACATAGACGACCGTGTCTCCCTTGCGGTCGATCTCGATGGTCCCCTTGCCTGCATTCATCGCAGTGATGATCTGGGACCGAACACCCTCCCACGTGGCAGCGTCGGTGAAGCGGAACTTCGCGTAGTTGGGTGCCGCGCTGCCGATATAGAGAGTGACGTCCGTTGCCATGTGACGCACTCTACTGGGGGGCCGCCGGGCATCAGAATCAGGACGTGCCCGAGAACAGGCCGACTGCGGGTGAGATCACTCCGCCGACGGGTGATCCCCGCCCGCGAGCTGGTCGATCACGTGCTCGAGTACGTCGTCGAGCACGGCGAGTCCGTCACGCACGCCGCCGCTGGAGCCCGGCAGGTTCACGATGAAGGTCGAGCCGGCCACGCCGGCGACCCCGCGCGAGAGCAGCGCGGTGGGTGTGTTCGCGGCGCCGCGTCGCCGCAGCTCCTCCATGAAGCCGGGCACCTCGCGGTCGAGCAGGGCGTCGGTTGCCTCGGGAGTCGCGTCACCCGGCGCGAGTCCGGTGCCGCCCGTCGTGACGATCACGGCCGGCGCAGCTGCAAGAGCCTGGCGCAGCGCGCCGCGCACGGGCTTCCCGTCGGCCACCACGTCGGGGCCGACAACCGTGAAACCGCGCTCGGCGAACCAGGCGGCGATCACCGGCCCGGTGCGGTCGGTGTAGACGCCGCTCGCCGCGCGGGTCGAGGCGACGATGACGACGGCGGTTCGCGGCATCCGCTCGGTCGACGTCATTCGCGCGACCAGTCGCCGCTCTTGCCGCCCGCCTTGGCGAGCACCATCACCTCGCTGATGACCGCACGGTTGTCGACCGCCTTGATCATGTCGTAGAGCGTGAGCGCCGAGACCGTCGCCGCGGTGAGCGCCTCCATCTCGACCCCGGTGACACCCTTCGTGGTGACGGTCGCGACGATGCGCACCCGGTCGCCCTCCGGCGTGATGTCGACATCGAGCTTCGTGAGGGGCAGCGGGTGGCAGAGCGGAATCAGTGTCGAGGTCTGCTTGGCCGCCATGATGCCGGCGATGCGCGCCGTGCCGATGGCCTCGCCCTTCGGCAGGCTGCCGTCGCTGATCGCGGAGACGACGTCGGGCCGCGTCACGAGCACCGCTTGCGCGCTCGCGGTGCGCCGGGTCACGGCCTTGTCGGTCACGTCGACCATGTGCGCGGAGCCGTCGCCGCGCAGGTGGGTGAGTTGCGGGTCAGTCATCGATTCTCCAGACGTCGACGTTGGCGCCGGCCGGCAGGGCGTCGACTCCCACGGGCAGGTGCACGAGCACGGTCGCGTTCGCGTAGGCGTGCAGCAGGTGAGAGCTCGGGGCACCGACCTCGACGTCGCCGGTGCCGTCGAGCACACCGCGACGCACCTGGTGCCGGTCGGCCGGCGAGCTGACCGGGTGGGCGAGGCGGAGGGTCGCGCGCGATCGGTCGGGTGCGAGGCCGACGAGCCTGCGCAGCACCGGCCGGAGGAACAGCTCGAACGAGACGAGCGCGCTGACCGGGTTGCCCGGGAACGACACCACGGGAACCTCGACGGGCGCGCTTCCGGTGCCCACGTCGATGACCGCAGTGCCGAGGCCCTGCGGCCCGCCGGGCTGAATAGCGACCTTGACGAACTCGACGCCGAGGGGTGCGAGCGCGTCGCGCACGACCTCGAACGCGCCGGCACTGACCCCGCCGGTGGTCACCACCAGATCGACGGGGCGCTGCGCGCTGTGCTCAGCCAGGTGAGGGTGAACGGATGCCGCGACAGCGGCCCGCACGGAAGCGGCGTCGTCAGGGGCGAGGGCCTCTGCGACCTCGACGCCGCAGGCGCGCAGCGCGGCACCGATCATCGCGGTGTTCGCGTCGTGGATCTGGCCCGGCCGCAGCGGCTGCCCGGGAGGCTGGAGCTCGTGGCCGGTCGAGAGCAGCAGCACGCGCAGTGGTCGGCGCACGGGCACCTCGGTGACCCCGGCGGCGGCGAGCGCGCCGAGCTGCGCGGGGCCGAGCCGTTGACCCGCGGGAAGCAGCAGTGCTCCCACCACGATGTCGCTGCCCGCGCGCCGGATGAACGTGCCCGGATCGACGGCCGAAGTGAAGTTCACGACCGAGCCGGCGGGGGAGTCGTGATGCTCCGCGCCGAGACCGAGGAACGCGGGCGGGTCGGCGACCTCGATCGGCACGACGGCGTCGGCACCGCGGGGAATCCCGGCCCCGGTCATCACGGGGGAGGCGGTGCCCGGTGCGAGGTCGAAGGGGGCATCGCCCGCGGCGCTCGTGCGGCCGACGGCGAGGCGCACCGGAGACTCGGGCCGAGCGGTCGCGAGGTCGGCGGCGCGCACGGCGTAGCCGTCCATCTGCGAGTTGTCGAAGCCCGGAAGCTGCACGGGCGCATGCACGTCGTCGGCGAGCACCCGCGCGTGGGCGTCGCCCGACGCGAGCTCGACTCGCTCCGAGTCATCCGCACCGAGTCGGTCGACGAGCGGATCGAGCAGTGCGTGCACGGCACGTTGGTGTTCGGCGAAACTGCGCATGTGGCCTCGGATGCTCAGCCGCCGGCGAAGGGCGGGAGGATGTCGACGGCTCCGCCGAGCGGGGTCGCCGGGTCGCGCTGCACGGTGCCGTCGACGAGGAAGGAACCGCTCGCCAGCACGCGCTGCATGTCGGCGCCGTATCGCGCGGCGAGCTCGTCACGGAGCATGCCGACCGTGGCGTCGCCGGGCAGGTCGAGGAACTCCTCCTCGACACCCGCCGCTTCGGCGGCCGCGGCGAAGTACCGCACCGTCACCATCGTCATGTGCACGATGCTACCCGAGCGCGGAACCCGGCATCCGTCACGCGGAAACCGCGCGCGTAGACTTGCGGGCATGACCGAGCCGCTCGTCGAACCCGGGCCTCCACTGGCTCCGGTTCGACTCGCGCGCTTCAGTCGCCAGCTCATGCTGCCGGGCTTCGGCGAACTCGCCCAGCGGCGGCTGCATGCCGCGCGAGTGCTCGTCGTCGGCGCCGGCGGCCTCGGCAGTGCGGTCGTACCCGCGCTCGCCGGCTCGGGCGTCGGCACCATCGGCATCGCCGACTTCGACACGGTCGAGCTCAGCAACCTGCCGCGCCAGCTCAGCCACGGCGTGGCCGATCTCGGCCGCAGCAAGGTCGACTCGCTCGCCGAGACCGTGGCCGCGAGCGACCCTGAGTGCCGCATCGTGCGCCATCACGAGCGCCTGACCGCGGCGAACCTGCCCGGCATCCTCGAGGCGTACGACCTCGTGGTCGACGGCAGCGACAACTTCCCGACCCGCTACCTCACGAACGACGCCGCGCACCTCGCGGGCAAGCCGCTCGTGTGGGGCGCGATCCTGCGCTACCACGGGCAGGTCGGGGTGGCATGGCGCGGCGAGGGCCCGGGCTACCGCGATCTCTTCCCCGTGCCGCCCGCACCAGGCGAAGTGCCGTCGTGCGAGCTCGGCGGCGTGCTGCCGAGCCTGTGCCTCGTGATCGGCGCCCTCATGGCGACCGAGGTCGTGAAGCTCGTCACGGGCGTCGGCCGGCCGCTACTCGGGCGGGTGCTCAGCTACGACGCGCTCATGGCGCGCACGCGCGAGATCCCGTACTCCGTCATCGCTGACGCCGACGAGATCACCTCGCTCATCGACTACGAGGCCTTCTGCGGCTTCGACGCGAACGAGACGGATGCCGCGGGCGGCAGTTCGCTCGCCGTGGCCCCGATCTCGGCAGCCGAGGTGCTGCAGCGCATTCGCGCCGACCAGCCGCTGCGTCTCATCGATGTGCGCGAGCCGACCGAGGCGGCCCTTCGGCGCATCGACGGAAGCACCCTGCTGCCGCTGGCCGATCTGCTCGGCGGGGCCGAGCCGCCGCCCGGCGAGGGCCCGATCGTCGTGTACTGCGAGGTCGGCATCCGCTCGCAGCGCGCGGCACGCGAACTGCGGCGCCGAGGTCACACCGAGGTGAGCTCGCTCGACGGCGGCATCGAGCGCTTCGCCGGCGTCGCCGCCGATCTCATCGCGCGCTGAGCAGGGTTAGGATCGCCGGGTGATCGAACCGTACGCCGTCGTCTCCGACCAACCGCTCGACGAAGTCGCTGTTCGGCGAGCCGTCGAATCCGATGCCAGCGGCGCCGTGGTCATGTTCTGCGGGGTCGTGCGCGACCATGACGGCGGCCGTGGCGTGCGGTCGCTCGACTACCGGGCGCACCCCGACGCCGAACGCTTCCTCGCCGATTGCGTGCGCCGCATCGCCGAGGAGACGGGGTTCGCCGTGGCAGCAGCGCACCGGGTCGGAGACCTCGCCATCGGCGACGTCGCCCTGTTCGCGGCAGCCGGCGCGGGGCACCGCGCGCAGGCCTTCGACGCGTGCGAGCGCCTCGTCGAACTCATCAAGCAGGAGGTGCCGATCTGGAAGCGGCAGCACTTCGACGACGGCGTCTCGGAGTGGGTCGGGCTCTGACGGCGGGTCGGGCTCCAACCGCCGGCGCTCAACCGCCGATGTAGCTCATCTCGATCTTGCTGCGCGCCGCGCGCAGCTCGGGAGTGAGCGTCGCGCGAACCTCGGAGTAGCGATCGTCGCGTGCGCCCCAGATCGACGCCATCGCCGCGGCGAGCCCGTCGTCATCGATGCCGCTGCGCAGCAGCGCTCGAAGGTCGTGGCCCTCGCTCGCGAAGAGGCACGTGAACAGCTTGCCCTCGGTCGAGATGCGCGCCCGGTTGCAGGTGCCGCAGAACGCGTTCGTCACGCTCGAGATGAGGCCGATCTCGCCGCCGCCGTCGACGTAGCGCCAGCGAGCCGCCGTCTCGCCGGGTGCGGCCGCCGCGAGCGGCTCCAACGGGAGTTCGGCGCCGATGCGCTGCACGATCTCTGCTGACGAGACGACCTCGTCGAGCTGCCAACCGTTCGAGGTGCCGACATCCATGTATTCGATGAAGCGCAGCGAGAACGGCGAGCCGTGGAATCGCCTGGCCATCGGCAGGATCTCGTGGTCGTTGAGCCCGCGCTTGACGACCATGTTGATCTTGATCGGGCCGAGGCCGGCGGCGTGCGCGGCCTCGATGCCGTCGAGCACGCGCGAGACCGGGAACCGCACGTCGTTCATCGACTGGAACAGCTCGTCGTCGAGCGAGTCGAGCGAGACGGTGACGCGGGTGAGCCCGGCGGCCTTGAGCGCGGAGGCCTTCACCGCGAGCGCGGAGCCGTTTGTCGTGAGCGCGATCTCGAGGGGGCGCCCGTCGGGGGTGCGCAGCTCGGCGAGCTGTTCGACGAGGCCCTCGAGGCCGCGGCGCAGCAGCGGCTCGCCGCCGGTCAACCGCAGCTTCTCGACGCCGTGCGCCGCCGCGATGCGAGAGATGCGCGTGATCTCCTCGAAGCTCAGCAGCTCGTCGCGGTCGAGGAACGCGTAGTCGCGACCGAACACCGCTTTCGGCATGCAGTAGACGCACCGGAAGTTGCAGCGGTCGGTGATCGAGATGCGCAGATCTCGCATCGGGCGGTCGAGCCGGTCGGTGAGCGCACCCGTCGACGGCAGTCGGTGCGCCCTTGGGGTCGATGATCCGGCACGTGCGTGCGGCACATCGGCCGTGCTCGCGGTGCTCGTCATGTGCCACCCCCTCGTCGTGGCGTCTACGGTAACACCGCGGGGATGGAACGTACTGAGACATCCGACGCCGGAACCTCGAATGCGAGGTGCGAACCCGCCGCGAGATCGAGCGTGACCGCCGTCGCCGAGGGCACGTCGACGGCCACGTCGGGGTGCTCGTTCGTGACGATGCGCACGCCGCCAGGGGTTGGCTCGAGCTGCGCGATCGTGCCGACCCAGCGGTTGGGGTCGAGGGTGTCCACCGCTGCGATCCGCTCGCCGCCAGCAGGCGCGACGCGCACCGAGCCGGGGCCGAACACCGCGGAGGCCGCATTCCCGGCGAGGAGCCCTCCGCCGTTGCCGCGCAGCAGCAATCGGTCGCCCCGTGGTCCCTCGGCCATGACGCTGCCGTCGATGGTGCCGAGGCCGGTGACGAGGTTCACCCCGGCGAGAGCGGCGACGAACCGCGTCGCCGGGTGGCCGAACACCTCGCCGGGCGTTCCGTGCTGCACGATTCGACCATCGTGCAGGATCGCGGCCCGGTCGGCGAGGACGATCGCGTCGAGGGGGTCGTGGGTGACGAGCACCATCGGGATCCGCGTTCCCCATGGTCGGTCGGCGATGAGTCGCCGCATCGACTGGGCATTCTGCACGTCGAGCGCGGCGAACGGCTCGTCGAGCAGGAGCAGCACGGGGTCGGCGGCGAGTGCTCGGGCGATCGCGACGCGCTGCTGCTGGCCTCCCGAGAGTTCGGTCGGTCGCCGCCCGGCGAGGTCGGCGAGCTCGACCCGTTCGAGCCAGCCCATGGCCGCGGTTCGCGCGGCGTGGGCCGTCACTCCCTGCGAACGCGGCCCGAACGCCACATTCTCGACGACGCTCAGATGCGGGAAGAGCAGCGGCTGCTGGCCGAGCATCGCGACCCGACGGCGCTCGAGCGGCACCTGGATCCCGCGCCCACTCACGGCAGGATCCCGGTGGGTGAGCTGCTGCTCGCCGATCGTCACGAAGCCAGAGTTCGGGGCCCGGAGCCCCGCGATCGTGGACAGCAGGGTCGACTTGCCGGAACCGTTCGGCCCGAGCACGGCGAGCAGCTCGCCCGACTCGACGCGGACGGCGACCTCGAGCGTGAACTCGCCGACCACCGTCGTGAACTCGGCGGAGAGTGCACCCGGGGAGGAGTCGGCGATCACCGCGGCGCGTCCTCGCGCCAGCTGCGCATGAGCAGCAGCACCCCGACCGCGACGAGGATGAGCATGAGCGAGAGGGCGATCGCGATGTCCTCGCTCACGCCGGCGCCGTTGAAGGCCGTGTAGATCGCGAGCGGCATCGTTCGCGTGGTGCCCGCCGCGTTCCCGGCGAAGAGCGCCGTGGCGCCGAACTCGCCGAGAGCGCGGGCGAAGCACAGCACCGTGCCGGCGAGCAGTCCGGGCGCGACGAGCGGCAGGGTGACACGACGGAAGGTCGTGAAGCGGCCGGCGCCGAGGCCGGCGGAGACCGTCTCGTAGCGGGTGCCGACGCTGCGGAGCGACCCCTCGACGGCGATCACGAGGAAGGGCAGGGCCACGAATGTCTGTGCGATCACGACCGCGGTCGTTGTGAAGGGAATGCGGATGCCGGCGAGAGAGAGCGCGCCGCCGACGAGACCGCTGCGGCCGAGCAGGGCGAGCAGTGCGATGCCCCCGACGAGTGGCGGCAGCACGAGCGGCAGTGTCGCGAGCGTGCGGAGGATCGCGGCGACGCCTCGAGAGCTGCGCGCGATGACGAGGGCGAGCGGCACGCCGAGCAGGACGCACGTCGCCGTGGCGAGCGCAGCCGTGACGAGCGACAGGGTGAGCGCCTGGATCGCGGCCGGGGACGTGATCGCCGCCGGCACTTGCGCCCAGTCGAGGCGCAGGAGGAGTGCGGCGAGCGGGAGGACGAGCACCGCGACCGCGATGCCGGCCGGGAGGTAGAGCCAGAGCGGGAAGCGCACCGCGGCCGGCCCGGAGGCCGGGCCGCGATGCGTCTCCCGGGGCGACACCGTCGTCACGGCGCTCCGAATCCGAACGAGGCCAGCACGCGCTGCCCGGCATCCGAGGCGACGAAGTCGACGAACGCGGCTGACGCCGACGCGTTGGACGATCCAGCGAGCGACACGATCGGGTACACGTTGGTGGCGGCCTCTGCGCCGTCGATCTCGATGCCGTCGACGTCGCCTGACGCACCTTCGATGTCGGTCACGTACACGAGTCCGGCATCGGCCTCGCCGGTGCGCACCTTGGTGAGCACCGCGGAGACGTTCTGCTCCTCGCTGGCCGGAGTGACCATGATGCCGTCGTTCGTGATGAGCGTTCGCGCCGCCGCGCCGCAGGGCACCTCGGGGGCGCAGAGGACGACGATGGCAGGCTGGCCGGCGCTCGTGGTGGCTCCATCGGCGAGGTCGTCGAGGGAGTCGATGCCGAGCGGATTCTCGGGTGCGACGGCGATCTCGAGCACGTTCGTGGCGAAGTCGACGGGCGAGTCGGTCACGAGGTCGGCGTCGACGACCTTCGTCATGTTCTTCTCGTCGGCCGAGGCGAAGACGTCGGCATGCGCGCCTTCGATGAGCTGCGTGGCGAGCACGGAGGATCCGTCATAGGAGATCGGCAGCACATCGACTTCGGGGTGGAGCGTCTCGAACTCGGCGGCGAGCTCGTCGAACGCAGCGCCGAGGGAGGCTGCGGCGAAGATCGTGAGCTCGCCGGTCAGTTCGGGCGCCGTCTCGGTCGGGGCCGCGGATGAGTCGGTGCCGGTGCCGTCGGCACCGGCGGCGCATCCGCTCAGTGCCAGTGCCGCCAGGGCGGCGATCGAGAGCAGAGTCCGCGTGGGGTTCTTCGTCATGCAGGGGATTCCTTGTCGGTTTCGATGATGACCATGGTGGCTTTGACGACGGCGACGCCGCGCGAGCCGACCTCGAGCCGGAGTTCGCGTGCGGCCTCGGCCGACATGAGCGAGACGACCCGGTGCGGGCCGCACTGCAGTTCGACCTGCGCCATCAGCCCGTCGATCTCGATGCGGGTCACGAGCCCGACGAATCGATTGCGGGCGCTGCGGCGCACGGGGGACCGGTCGTCGTTCGCCGTGGCGATCGCCTGAGCGCGCGCGGCGAGTTCGTCGCCCGGCACCACTTGACGGCCCGAGGCGTCTTTCGAAGCGCTCAGCAGCCCCTCGACAACCCATCTGCGCACGGTGTCATCACTCACACCGACGAGGTCTGCGGCTTCACTGATCCGATACTGCGTCATGATATGCACAATACTCCCGCACCTGCGGAGATGGAACCAAATGTTTCCGTAAATCGGAATCGCAATTCCGAAAACATCTGGACGGTTGACCCAGTGGCTGCTACCTTCGAACTCGGCCGACGCAGCAACCCTGCCCATCGCTCGGCCGCCCATGAGTCGGATCAACGGAGATCCACCCGGTACCCCGGGAAATCCACCGCGCCGGCGATGAACAAGCAAGGAAGCCCTCTCATGGATTCGCTCGGACTCTCAACCGTCACAGCTACCGACGGCAAGCCCGCCACCACCCAGCCCGCTCCGACCCCGGCCGAATATCTCGCCCGCGCCGTCGCCATCGCCACCGAGAACGTGCGCAACGCCGGAGGCCCGTTCGGAGCCATCGTCGTCACCGCCGACGGCCGCGTGTTCGAGGGGGTGAACCGCGTCACCGCGAACCTCGACCCCACCGCCCACGCCGAAGTCTCGGCGATCCGCGCCGCATGCCAGGGCACCGGCAGCTTCGATCTCTCGGGCGCCACGCTCTACTCGAGCTGCGAGCCGTGCCCGATGTGCCTCGCCTCCTCGCTCTGGGCGCGCATCGACCGCGTGCACTACGCGGCGACCCGCGACGACGCGGCCGATGCCGGCTTCGACGACGCGGTCTTCTATCGTTACTTCGAGGGAGTCGACGCCGACCGGGCGATCATGCCGGTCTCAGACATCGAACTGCCCGCCGCCGAACGTGTGGCCCCGTTCACCGAGTGGCAGCACACCGCCACCCGCACCGAGTACTGAGAACGGAAGCGCACATGTCACAGGACACCAGCACGCGCGGCGCCGACCACGCCGACGAACCACAGAACACCCCGTCGACCGATACTTTCGCGGTCGCGAGCATTCCGAACCCGCTGCCGACCGGCGCGACGACGACCGTCGACGCCGAGCCCAAGAACGCGTTCGACCGATTCTTCGAGATCACCCGCCGCGGTTCCACCGTCGCGCGAGAGATTCGCGGCGGCATCGTCACCTTCGTCACGATGGCGTACATCGTGATCCTCAACCCGCTCATCCTCGGGGGCACCGACGACGTCGCGGGCAACGCACTCGATGCCGCGCAGATCGGTGCCGCGACGGGACTCACCGCCGGCCTCATGACCATTCTGTTCGGCCTGTTCGCCCGCCTGCCCTTCGCGCTCGCCGCGGGCCTCGGCATCAACTCCTTCCTGGCAGTCTCGGTCGTCGGGCAGGTGACCTGGCCGGAGGCGATGGGTCTCGTCGTGATCAACGGCATCATCATCGTGCTGCTCGGAGCCACCGGCGCCCGCACCGCGATCTTCAAGGCCGTGCCGCAGGCGCTGAAGGCGGCGATCACGGTCGGCATCGGCCTGTTCATCGCGTTCATCGGCTTCGTCGACTCGGGCTTCGTCAACCGCACCCCTGGCGGCCCGCCCGTGCAGCTCGGCGATTCGGGATCGATCACCTCGGTGCCGACGCTCGTGTTCCTCATCACCCTCGTGGTCATCGGCGTGCTCGTGGCGCGGCGCGTGCCCGGCGGCATCCTCATCGGCATCGTGACCGGCACGATCATCGCCATCATCGCCCAGTCGATCCTGAAGCTCGGCCCGAGCTTCGAAGACGCGGGCGGCTGGCACATGACGATCCCCGAGCTTCCGAGTTCGCTCGTGACGATTCCCGACTTCGGCCTCATCGGCCAGTTCGACCTGTTCGGCGCCTTCGGCCGCATCGGCGCGCTGTCGGCGACGATGCTCGTGTTCACCCTCGTGTTCTCCAACTTCTTCGACGCGATGGGCACGATGACCGGGCTCGCGAAGAACGCGGGGCTCGCCCACAAGGACGGCACCTTCCCGCGCCTGCGTGCCGCGTTCATCGTCGAGGGCGCCGGCGCCATCGCGGGTGGCGCGACCTCGACCTCGTCGAACACGGTCTACGTCGACAGCGCCTCCGGCATCGGCGAAGGGGCCCGCACGGGTCTCGCCGCGATCGTCGTCGGCGTGCTGTTCCTCGTTTCGATGTTCCTGACGCCGCTCACGCTCGTGGTGCCGATCGAGGTCGGCTCCGCAGCGCTCGTGGTGGTCGGTGCGATGATGATGGCGCAGATCCGCGAGATCAAGTTCAGCAATTTCGCGATCGCGTTGCCGGCCTTCCTCACGATCGTGACGATGCCGCTGACCTACTCGATCGCGAACGGCATCGGCGTCGGCTTCATCTCGTGGGCGCTCGTGAACGCCCTCTCGGGCCGTGCGCACAAGGTGCACTGGCTCTTGTGGGTGGTCGCCGCGGGCTTCGCACTGTACTTCGTGCGCGGGCCGATCGAGCTCGCGCTCGCGGGCTAGGGTCGCAGACGCCCCGCACGCATCGCGCCTGCCCCGGTGCGCACCGCTTGGTGCGCACCGGGGCAGGCTGTTGCGCGTGACCGGGCCAGGCCGCGTTCACGGCGCGGTTCAGAGAAGACGCGGTTCAGAGAAGAGAGGAAGGCGCGTGCCGAAGACGACTCCATCGACGACGGATGCCTCGGACGGCGAGCGCCGTCGCGCTCACGGCCGACGAGGCGACGACGCGCGATCGGTCTGGCGATCGCCCGGCATGCCGGCGCTGCTCGCGACGACCGCGCTCGGGTTCGCGGGCTACGCCGTGCTCTTGCCGGTCGCGCCGCTCTGGGCGGTCGAGGGCGGGGTCGATGCCGCTGGCGCGGGCCTCGTCACGGGCATCTTCATGTTCTGCACCGTTCTCGGACAACTGTTCGTTCCGGCGGCCCTGCACCGGTTCGGCTGGGGCGCCGTGCTCGTCGTGGGCCTCACCCTGCTCGGGGCGCCCTCCCTCCTGCACCTCGTCTCGGCCGAGCTGCTGCCGGTGCTCGCGATCGCCGCCGTTCGCGGTGCCGGGTTCGCGGTGCTGACGGTGGCGGGCTCGAGCGCCGTCGCCGAGCTCGTCGAGCCCGCCCGCCGAGGTCGTGCGATCGGCGCGTTCGGGCTCGCCATCGCCGGCCCGCAGCTCGTGCTGCTGCCCATGGCGCCGTTGGTCGCCGAGATCGTCGGGTACTGGGCGGTCTTCCTCGCCGGCGCGCTGCCGCTCATCGCGATCATCCCGGCGGTGCGCCTCGCCCGGCACCTGCACGCCTCGCATCACGACCCCGGCGCGCCAGAGCATGCAGCCGCAGCCAACCGGTTCGGCGCGCTGCGCGCGCTCGCACCTCCCGTCGGCGTGCTTCTCGGGGTCACCCTCGCGGGCGGCGCCCTGCTCACCTTCGTGCCGCAGCTGGTCGACGGCGCTGCTGTCATGGCCGCGCTCGTGTTCGTCACCGCGACGGCCGCCGCCGCCCGCTGGCTCGTCGGCGGGCTGGCCGACCGGGTGGGAACGCATCGCCTGCTCTGGCCGTTCGTGCTGGCGACCGTGGCGGGCCTGCTGCTCGTCGCCTGGTCGGTCTCGCCCGGAGCACCGACGACACCGCTGCTGCTCGCCGGAGCTGCGCTCGTCGGGCTGAGCTACGGGGCCTTGCAGAACCTCACGCTCGGTGAGGCGTTCGCCGTGGTGCCGCGACGCGACTCCGTCTTCGCGAGCACCGTGTGGAACATCGGCTTCGACACCGGCACGGGCATCGGCGCCGTGGTCGTCGGCGCGCTCGCGGCCGGGCTCTCGTTCCAGGTGGCGTTCATCGCGGCTGCGGCGATCGTGCTCGTGACCGTGCCGCTCGCCCTCATGCGCCGCCCGGCGCGGCCTGCGACTCCTCGATGAGATGCAGGATTCGCGCCGCGACGCTCACCGCGATCGTGGCAGGGGCCTTGCCGGCCACCTCCGGCACGCCGATCGGTGTCGTCACCCGCGCGAGGTCGTGCTCGTCGTGCCCCAGCTCGGTGAGCTTCACCTGAAACCGCGCCCACTTCGAACGTGAGCCGATGAGCCCGATCGAGCCGAGGTCGTCGCGGCGCAGCGCCGAGTCGGTGACGGCCAGGTCTTCGACGTGATCGTGCGTCATGATGAGCACGTGCGCCCCGGGCGGGAGCGCCGCGAGGCCGGCCTCGGGCACGGGCTCGTGGTGCACGTGCACCTCCGCGACGGCATCGGCGAGCACACCTGACCCACCGGGCGTGCCGATGCGTTCGGGCGCGAGCATCTCGGCGCGCGAATCGACGAGGTGAAGCGCGATCTCCTGACGGGCGAGGATGCGGGCCAATTCGAGCCCGACATGGCCCAGGCCGAAGATCGCGACCGACGGAACGACCCGGACCGGTTCGAGCATGAGGGTGACCTCTCCTCCGCAGCACTGCACGCCGTATTCGGTCGTGGCTTTGTCGCTGAGCTTCAGGGTGAGCAGTTCGGGCTCGGCCGAGCCGCTTGCGAGCAGTTCGCGGGCACGCGTGATGGCCGTCGCCTCGAGGTTGCCGCCGCCGACCGTGCCGAAGACCCGGTCGGGGGCGACCACCATCTTGGCCCCGCCGTTGCGCGGAGCGTGCCCCCGCACGATCGCGAGCGTGACGATGACCGCCGGCGTGCGCTCCTCGCGAAGCCGTCGCAGTTCGTCGAGCCAGTCCATCGGGCGGGGCCCCGCTCAGACCTCGGTCGAGGCGAGTGCGGGCACGTCGGCACCGACCGGCGAGCGGCCGGCCGCGACATCCGCCGTGTTGCGGTTCAAGGTGGCCTCGGATGCCGCGGCCGATGCCGACCCCGCCGTTCGCGCCGCCTCGATCGCCCAGAAGACCGCCTCGGGTGTCGCCGGAGATCCGAGCTCGACGCTGTGGCCGACGGGTGCGAACGCGCCGACCGCCTCGCGGATCGCCTCGCGCGCGCTGAACGCGAGCATGAAGGGCGGCTCGCCCACGGCCTTCGAGCCATAGACGGCGCCGTCTTCGCGGGCGTTCTCGAAGAGGCGCACGTTGAACTCCTCGGGCATCTCGGAGAAGCTCGGCAGCTTGTAGGTGCTCGCCGACTGCGTCTGCAGCCTGCCCCGGTGCGGCCCGTCGGACTCGTCCCAGCGAAGCTCCTCGAGGGTGAGCCAGCCGACGCCCTGCACGTAGGCGCCCTCGATCTGCCCGATGTCGAGCATGGGCGACAGCGAGTCGCCGACGTCATGCACGATGTCGACGCGGCGCACCCGGTAGGCCCCGGTTAAACCGTCGACCTCGACCTCGCTGGCAGCGCACCCGTAGGCGAAGTACTTGAAGGGCGAGCCCTGCATCAGGTCGGGGTTCCAGTGCAGGCCCTCGGTGCGGTAGTAGCCCGCGGCCCAGAGCTGCACTCGCTGGAGGTACGACGCGTTGGCCACCTCGGCGAAGGTCAGGCGCTGGTCGAACTTGCCGAGGCCGGTGATGAACCCGCCCTCGAAGCGCACGTCGCGCTCGTCGACGCCGAGCAGCCGGCCGGCGACCTTCGCCATGCGGTCGCGAATCTGCTCGCAGGCGTTCTTCACGGCGCCGCCGTTGAGGTCGGCGCCCGAAGAGGCTGCAGTCGCCGAGGTGTTCGGCACCTTGTCGGTGCGCGTCGGCGCGAGCCGCACCTGGTCGAGTCGCAGGCCGAGCGCCGTCGCCGCGACCTGCAGCATCTTGGTGTGCAGGCCCTGGCCCATCTCGGTGCCGCCGTGATTGATCAGCACCGAGCCGTCTTTGTAGACGTGCACGAGTGCGCCCGCCTGGTTGAAGGCCGCGAAGTTGAACGAGATTCCGAACTTGACCGGCGTGATCGAGAGCCCGCGCTTTGTGTCGGGGTTCGCCGCGTTGAACGCGGCGATCTCTGCTCGCCGTGCCGCGAAGTCGCTCTCGTCGACGAGTTGGCCCCAGATGGCCTCGAGGCGGCCGGCGTCTTTCACGAGCTGCCCGTAGGGCGTGCTCTGGCCGGGGCGATAGAAGTTCTTGCGCCGGATCTCGGCCGGGTCGATGCCGAGCACGGGAGCGACCCGGCCGAGGATGTCTTCGATGAGGAAGACACCCTGTGGCCCACCGAAGCCGCGGAACGCGGTCTGCGAGGTCTTGTTCGTCTTCGCGATGCGGCCCTGGGCGTGCACGTTCGGAATCCAGTAGGCGTTGTCGATGTGGCAGAGCGCGCGACCGAGCACGGGCTCGGAGAGGTCGAGGCTCCAGCCGCCGTCGGCCGTGAGGGTCGCCTCGAGGGCCTGGATCAGGCCGTCGTCGCCGAACCCCGCCTTCCAGCTGATGTGGAACGGGTGGCGCTTGCCGGTCATCGTGATGTCTTGCGTGCGGTTCAGGCGCAGGCGCACCGGCCGGCCCGTGAGCTTCGCGCCGAGCGCCGCGATCGCGGCGAAGCCGTGCGGCTGCATCTCTTTGCCGCCGAAGGCGCCGCCCATGCGCAGCGACTGCACGGTGACCTGGCTCGACGAGATTCCGAGCACGTGCGCGATGATCTCCTGCGTCTCAGACGGATGCTGCGTCGAGCACTGCACGAAGTACTGCCCCTCGGAGTCGAGGATCGCGAGTGAGGCGTGGGTCTCGAGGTAGAAGTGCTCCTGCCCGCCGAACTCGGTGACGCCCTCGAAGACACGTGGGGCACTCACCATCGCGGCTGCGGCATCGCCTCGGGCGACGGTGCGAGCGATGCCCTGATAGGACTCGGCGGCGATCGCCTCGCGCACCGTGATGCAGGAGGGGAGCGGTTCGTAGGCGACCTGTACCGCTTCGGCACCGAGTCGCGCGGCCTCTTGCGTCTCGCCGAGCACCCAGACCAGGGCGTGGCCGTAGAACATCGCCTCGCTCGGGAAGAGCGGCTCGTCGTGCTTGATGCCGGCGTCGTTGATGCCGGGCACGTCGTCGGCGGTGAGCACGCGCACGACACCGGAAACCTCGTAGGCGGGGGCGACGTCGACGGTGACGCGGGCGTGGGCGTTCGTGGACTGCACCGGCCACGCGGTGAGCACGCCTGCCGTCTGCGCGGCGAGGTCGTCGGTGTACATCGCCGCACCGGTCACGTGCAGTGCTGCACTCTCGTGCGGGGCGCGCAGGCCGACGACGGGGTTCGCGGGGCGATCGGCGAGGCTGCTCATGCCGAGACCTCCTTCGACTCGATGACGGTGCTGCTGTACAGCTTGAGGAGCGCACTGCCGAGCATGAGGGACCGGTAGTCGCTCGACGCGCGGTGGTCGGACATCGGCGTGCCCTCGCCCTGCAGCACGGCCGAGCCGGCGCGCACGGTCGAGACGTTCCACGGCTCGCCGATGAGGGCTGCCTCGGTCGCGTACGCGCGCAGCGGTGTTGCTGCGACGCCGCCGAGCCCGATGCGAGCGGCGGCGATCACGCCGTCGTCGATGTCGAGGGCGAACCCGATCGCGACGCTCGAGATGTCGTCGAACCGGCGCTTGGCGATCTTGTGGAAGGCGGTGACCCTGGCGAGGGGCAACGGGATGCGGATGGCCCGGATGAGCTCATCGGCACGGCGCACCGTCTGCCGGTATCCGGTGAAGTAGTCGGCGAGCTCGACCTCGCGCTCGCCGTCGACCGATGCCAGCACGAGCCGGGCGCCGAGGGCGAGCAGGGCGGGCGGGGTGTCGCCGATGGGGGAGCCGGTGCCGAGATTGCCGCCGAAGGTGCCGCGGTTGCGGATGAGGCGCGAGGCGAACTGCGGGAAGAGCTGTGCGAGCAGCGGCACCCGGTCGCCCAGTCGGCGTTCGGCGTCGGAGAGGGGCAGCGCGGCACCGATCTCGACGAACTCATCGGTGATCGTGAGGTTGCGGAGCTCGTCGAGCTGCTCGATCGCGACCATGAGCGGCGCGCGGCGGCCGCGCAGGTTCACCTCGACCCCGAGGTCGGTCGAGCCGGCCACGAGCAGGGCGGTGGGTTCGTCGCGCAACAGTCGGAGGGTCTCGTCGAGGGTGGCCGGCCGGATGAATCGGCCGGCTCCGGCCTCGAAGTCGGTCGGCACGGCTCGGGGCGCGGGCCGGGTGCGACGGGCCGCCAGCTCGTCGGTGGCATCGGGGGAGCCGAGCGTGTAGGCGGCGTCGCGGATGGGGCGGTAGCCCGTGCAGCGGCACAGGTTGCCGCTCAGGGCGTGCAGGTCGAAGCCGTTCGGGCCGTGCTCCTCGCACACCTCCTCGCCGGGCGCCGCGGGCACCCGGTCGGCCCGGTAGTACTCGCCCGCCATGCTGCAGGCGAATCCGGGGGTGCAGTAGCCGCACTGCGAGCCGCCGGCCTCGGCGAGCTTCTGCTGCACGGGGTGCAGCGCGTCGGGGGAGCCGAGACCCTCAGCCGTCACGACCTCTTGCCCGTTGAGCGATGCGACCGGCATGAGGCACGCGTTGACCGCGGTCCACGTGGTGCCGCCGTCGTCGGCGGGCGACGCGAGCAGCATCGCGCAGGCACCGCACTCACCCTCGGCGCAGCCCTCTTTGCTGCCCGAGAGGCCGGTGTCGCGCAGCCAGTCCAAAGCCGTCGTGTGGGCGGTGGCGCCCTGCAACGGGCGTCGCCGCCCGTTGACCGTCACGGTGATCTCGTCCATGGGATCTCCTCGGTTCGGCGCCCGCATGGGCGCCATGGCACCGGGACCCCGATGGCCCCACCTCGCGCCGTGTCCACCCGTGGTAGACACCTCGATACTAGCGCGCCGCGACCGAAAATATCGACAAATTCGGAATCAGGATTCCACAGAGTGGATATTACGAGGATTCAAGCGGCGGCCGTGACTGTCGCGATCTCCTGCACAACCTCGCGCAGCACGGGAATCGCACGATCGGCGAAGCTCTCGTCGACGCGGGCGACCGGGCCCGAGACCGAGACGGCCGTCGGCACCGGTGCTCCGGGAACGGTCATCGCGTAGCAGCGCACACCGATCTCCTGCTCGCCGTCGTCGATGGCGTACCCGCGGGCGCGGGTCTCGCGCAGGTCGTCGAGCAGTGCGTCGAGCGAGTCGATCGAGTGCTCCGTCGACTTCGGCATGCCGGTGCGCGCGATGATGTCGCGCACCGTGGCATCGTCGAGCTGGGCGAGGATCGCCTTGCCCACCCCGGTGCTGTGCAGGTGCGATCTCCGGCCGACCTCGGTGAACATGCGCATCGCGTGCGGCGACGGCGCCTGCGAGACGTAGATGACCTGGTCGCCGTCGAGCGTCGCGAGGTTGGCGGTCTCGCCGAGGCGTTCGACGAGATCTTTGAGCTGCGGCTTGGCCAGCTGGCCGAACTGCCGGTTCGCGACTTCGCCCAGGCGCACCAGGCGCGGGCCGAGCGCGTAGCGCCGGTTCGCGAGCTGGCGCGCGTAGCCGAGCGCGACGAGCGTGCGCAGCAAGCGGTGGATGGTCGGCAGCGGCAGGTCGGCCATCGTCGAGAGTTCGCTCAGCGTGACGTCGCCCCCGGCGTCGGCGATGAGCTCGAGCAGGTCGAAGACCCGGGCAACGGATTTGACGCCTTCGGGTGGGCTGTCCGACATGCCGCGGTACTCCAGTCGATTCGATCGCGATCGGCAGGGGAAATCCGCATCGCGGAAACCCTGCAGGGTTGCAGCCAAGATACCGCACGGGCCGAAGCGGCACGCTTGAATCGGCGCCGCTGACTTGAGTTTCCAGAATGTAGATATTAACATCCACAATACGAAAACATTTTGATTGACGAACGGCTCGTCGCAGGAAAGAGTGGCACCATGACCATCGAGATCAGCCGGGCGGCAAGCGCCGACGGCGCCGACGAGATCCTCACAGCAGAGGCGCTCGCGTTCGTCGAGCAACTGCACCATCGCTTCGATGCGCGTCGGCTCGAGCTGCTCGCCGAGCGGCAGGCCAAGCGCGAACGCATCGCGGCCGGCGGCACGCTCGACTTCCTCCCCGAGACCCGCGAGATCCGCGAGGGCGACTGGCGCGTGGCATCCGCCCCCGACGCCCTGCTTGACCGACGTGTCGAGATGACCGGCCCGGCCGCTCCGGCCAAGATGGCGATCAATGCCCTGAACTCCGAGGCCAGGGTCTGGCTTGCCGACCTCGAAGACGCCTCGAGCCCGCACTGGCACAACGTCGTCGGCGGCGTGAAGAACCTGCGCGACGCCGCGCTCGGCACCCTCGCCTACACGTCGCCCGCAGGCAAGCCCTATGCCCTGCGCACCGACGTGCGCCGCCCCACGGTGGTGACCCGGCCGCGCGGCTGGCACCTGCCCGAGCGGCACGTGCTCATCGACGGCGCGCCGGGCTCGGGCTCGCTCGTCGACTTCGGCCTGCACTTCTTCCACACGGCGCAGCTGCTGATCGACAACGGCCACGGTCCCTACTACTACCTGCCGAAGCTCGAGAGCCACCTCGAGGCCCGCCTCTGGAACGACGTGTTCGTCTTCGCGCAGCAGTCGCTGGGCATTCAGCAGGGCACGGTGCGGGCGACGGTGCTGATCGAGACGATTCCGGCCGCGTTCGAGATGGACGAGATCCTCTACGAACTGCGCGATCATGCCTCGGGCCTCAACGCCGGGCGCTGGGACTACCTGTTCAGCCTGATCAAGGTCTTCCGCGATGCCGGGCCCGCCTTCGTGCTGCCCGATCGCGCCCAGGTCGCGATGACGGCCCCGTTCATGCGCGCCTACACCGAGCTGCTCGTGAAGACGTGTCATCGTCGCGGCGCCGCCGCGATGGGCGGCATGGCCGCCGTCGTGCCGAACCGCAACGACCTCGAGGTCACTCGAGCCGCGTTCGACAAGGTGCGCGCCGACAAGACCCGCGAGGCGAACGACGGCTTCGACGGCTCGTGGGTGGCCCACCCCGATCTCGTTCCCGTCTGCCGCGAGGTGTTCGACGCGGTGCTGGGCGAGCGCCCGAACCAGTTCGACCGCCAGCGACCCGAGGTCGAGGTGACGGCGGCCGAACTGCTCGACGTCGCCTCGGCGCCGGGTGACGTCACCGAGGCGGGCCTGCACGCCAATCTCTACGTCGCAGTCGCCTACACCGCCGTCTGGCTCTCGGGCAACGGCGCCGTCGCGATCCACAACCTCATGGAGGATGCCGCCACGGCCGAGATCTCGCGGTCGCAAGTGTGGCAGCAGCTCAGGAACCACGTCGTGTTCGCCGACACCGGCCGCGCGATCACGCCCGAGCTCGTGCGCACGGTGCTCGCCGAGGAAGTCGAACGGCTTCGCGGCGAGGTCGACCCCGAGCGCTTCGCCGCGTACTACGAACCGGCTGCCGCGCTCATCGCCGACATCTGCCTCTCCGAGGAGTACGTCGACTTCCTGACCCTCCCCGCCTACGAACTGCTGGACTGAACGATGACCACTTCACGGGGCTCCCTCACCGCCGCCGACCTGGCGCGCGCAGATGCACAGCTGCAGGCGACCGACACGCTGCTGGCCACCGCATACCCGGGCGACGACGGCTCGCGCCAGCCCGTGCACACCGTGTACGTGCCGGCCGACCGGTACACCCCCGAGCTGCCGACCGTGTGGGGGCGGGCCGCGCTCGCCGCCGTCGAGGCGGCCGGGGGACTCGAGGAGATCGCGACCTCGGTGGGGCTCGACAGCGGCATCGCGGCCGCCGTGGCGCCGCGAGTGCGCGACAAGCTCGAACGCGAGCCGATCGAAGACCTGCGGATCGACTTCGAAGACGGCTACGGCGACCGCGGCGACGACGTCGAGGACGCCGATGCGGTGCGGGCCGCCAAGCGGGTCGTCGCCGCAGCCGGCGCCGGCTTCGCCCCGCCGTTCATCGGCATCCGCTTCAAGTGCTTCGAAGCATCGACGCGGGCGCGCGGCATCCGCACGCTCGACCTGTTCGTCACCGCACTCGTCGAGCACGGCGGACTGCCCGACGGCCTCATGCTGACGCTGCCGAAGGTGTCGACCGTCGCGCAGGTCGAGGTGATGGCCGATGTCGCGGCCGCCCTCGAACGTGCGCACGGTCTGCCCGACGGCCGGCTCCGTTTCGAGGTGCAGGTCGAGACGCCGCAGCTCGTGCTCGGCGCCGACGGCCGCTCGCCGGTCGCGCAGCTCGCGCTCGCCGCCCCCGGCCGCGTCAGCGCCCTGCACTACGGCACGTACGACTACAGCGCGTCGCTGCAGATCGCCGCCCGCTACCAGTCGATGGAGCATCCGGTCGCCGACCTCGCGAAGGGGATCATGCAGCTCGCGGTCGCGGGCACCGGCATCCGCCTGTCCGACGGGTCGACGAACATCCTCCCGATCGGGGACCGCGCCGAGGAGGCCTGGGCGCTGCACGCCCGCCTCGTGCGACGTTCGCTCGAGCGCGGCTATTACCAGGGCTGGGACCTGCACGCCCACCAGCTGCCGACCCGGTACCTCGCGAGCTACGCCTTCTTCCGCGAGGGGTACCCCGAGGCATCCGCCCGCTTGCGCAACTACCGCGAGCGCACCGCCGGCGCGGTGCTCGACGAGCCGGCCACGGCGCGCGCGCTCGCCGACTTCGTGCTGCGCGGCGTCGAGTGCGGCGCCGTCGCCGAAGCAGAGGTCGCCGCCGACATCGGCATCGACCGGCGGGCGCTCACGGTGCTCGCCCATCCGAAACTCGCGAACCGATGAGCGGATGCCCCGACTCGTCCCCGATCCCCGAGGAGCACGCATGAGCTACTTCACCCCCGCCGGCGGCCTGCCCGACCAGACCGAACTCCTCACCGATCGCGCGATCGTGAAGGAGGCGTACACGGTCATTCCCAAGGGCGTGCTGCGCGACATCGTCACGAGCAACCTGCCGGGCTTCACGAACACGCGTTCGTGGATCATCGCGCGCCCGATCGCGGGGTTCGCCACGACCTTCTCGCAGCTCATCGTCGAGATCGCGCCGGGCGGTAGCGCCGCGCGACCCGAGCCCGAGGCGGGCGTCGAGGGCGTCGTGTTCGTGACGGCGGGCGCGCTCGTGCTGACACTCGAGGGCGAGCGGCACGTGCTCGAGGCGGGCGGCTACGCCTACCTCGCCGCGGGCAGCGACTGGTCGCTCGCGAACGAGGGCGATGCGGCGACGAGCTTCCAGTGGGTGCGCAAGGCCTACGAGACCGTCGAGGGCATCGCGGCGCCCGGGTCGTTCGTGACACGCGATCAGGATGTCGCGCCGCGCGAGATGCCCGGCACGAACGGCGCCTGGGCCACCACGCGGTTCGTCGATCCCGACGACCTGGCGCACGACATGCACGTCAACATCGTGACGTTCCAGCCGGGCGGGTCGATTCCGTTCGCCGAGACGCACGTCATGGAGCACGGCCTCTTCGTGCTCGAGGGCAAGGCGGTCTATCGCCTGAACGACGACTGGGTCGAGGTCGAGGCCGGCGACTTCATGTGGTTGCGCGCGTTCTGCCCGCAGGCCTGCTACGCGGGCGGCCCGGGGCCGTTCCGGTACCTGCTCTACAAAGACGTCAACCGGCAGATCCGCCTGACGTAGTCGATCCCCGCGAGGCGGCACCTCGCGGATCCCGCGTGCTTCGAGAACGCGAGTGCAGCGCCCGGCGACCACGGTCGTCGCCGGGCGCTTTGTGGCGCCCGCGGGCGGTTGCGGCGCTGGTGAGCGGCCGATTCGGGGCGAACGGATGCCGCGGCATCCGCTCGGTTCGAATGGTTGACGGCGCCGGGGCTCTGACCTACACTTTCACACAGCAGAAGTTCTCTTCCGCATTGCGAAAGCAATTCCCGCCACCGAAGGACTGACGATGACGTACACGGTGAACTGCTCGATCCTCCTGACCGAGTTGCCCCTGCTCGAGCGCCCGGCCGCGGCGCGTGCCGCCGGCTTCGACGCCGTCGAGTTCTGGTGGCCGTTCGGCGAGGCCGTGCCGGCCGACCGCGAGGTCGACGCGTTCATCGCGGCGATCCGCGACGCCGGCGTGCAGCTCACCGGCCTCAACTTCTTCGCCGGCGACATGCCCGCGGGCGACCGCGGCCTCGTCTCGTGGCCGGCCCGCTCGCGCGAGTTCCGCGAGAACCTCCCGGTCGTCGCGGCCATCGGCCAGGCCCTCGGATGCCGCTCCTTCAACGCCCTCTACGGCAACCGCGTCGACGGCGTGGCCGCCGAGGTGCACGAGGGCGTCGCGGTCGAGAACCTCGTGGCGGCGGCCGACGCCGTCGGCGCCATCGGCGGCACCGTGCTGCTCGAGCCCGTGAGCGGAGCGCCGTGCTACCCGCTGCGCACCGCGGCCGACGCACTCGGCGTGATCGACGCCGTGCGTGACGCTTCCGGCGCCCGCAACGTCAAGCTCCTCGCCGACTTCTACCATCTCGCCGTCAACGGCGACGACGTCACGGCCGTGATCGAGGCGCACGCCGCCGACTTCGGCCACATCCAGATCGCCGACGACCCGGGCCGAGGGGCGCCCGGCACCGGCGCCCTCCCGCTCGACGTTTGGATCGACCGCAGCCACGAGCTCGGCTACACCGGCGTCATCGGCCTCGAATACAAGGCCCCCATCGAGACCGCATTCGGCTGGGTCGGCGCGGCACACGCCGCCGACGCCGGCGCTCGCTGAACCCGGCGGAACGCACTCGTTCTCCTGCTCGCGGCGTTCGCCGCCGCGGGCCACGACACCCCAACGAAGGACACATCATGAGCAACATCACCGTCATCGGACTCGGCATCATGGGACTGCCCATGGCGAAGAACCTCGTCGAGGCCGGCCACTCGGTCACGGGCTTCAACCTCACCCAAGACCGCATCGACGCGCTCGTCGCCGCGGGTGGTCGCGGCGCCGGCAGCATCGCCGGGGCCGTCGCGGGCGCCGAGGTCATCATCACGATGGTGCCCGACTCGCCCGACGTCGCAGCGGCGGTTCGCGGCGACGACGGAATCTTCGCGAACGCCGACGCCGGCGCGCTGTGGATCGACGCGTCCAGCATCCGCCCCGACGTCGCGAAGGAACTCGCCGACGAGGCGAGGGTCGCCGGCCTCCGACCGATCGACGCGCCCGTCTCGGGCGGCGAGCAGGGCGCCATCGACGCGGTGCTCTCGATCATGGTCGGCGGCGAGGCGGCCGACTTCGCTGCCGCACTGCCCGTGCTCGAACGGGTCGGCAAGACGATCGTGCACGTCGGTCCCTCGGGCGCAGGCCAGACCGTCAAGGCCGCCAACCAGCTCATCGTGGCCGTGAACATCCAGGCACTCGCCGAGGCGATCCTCTTCCTCGAGGCGTTCGGCGTCGACACCGAGGCCGCGCTCACGGTGCTCGGCGGCGGCCTCGCCGGCTCCAAGGTGCTCGACCAGAAGGGGCGCAAGATGCTGAACCGCGACTTCGCGCCCGGGTTCCGCCTCGCCCTGCACAACAAGGACATGGGCATCATCACCGCCGCCGCCCGCCAGGCCGGCATCACCATCCCCCTCGGCGCCCACGTGGCCCAGCTCGTCGGCTCGACCGTGCAGCAGGGCGACGGCGGCCTCGATCACTCCGGACTCTTCAAGCTGACCGCAGCGGCCTCCGGCCGCAGCTGATCCCGATCCACGCAAGGACATCAAATGACTCGCATGCGCACCGTCGACGCGGCCGTCCTCATCCTCGAGAAAGAGGGAGCGACCGAGGCGTTCGGCCTCCCCGGCGCCGCCATCAACCCGTTCTACTCCGCGATGCGCGCCCACGGCGGCATCCGGCACACCCTCGCCCGCCACGTCGAGGGCGCCTCCCACATGGCCGACGGCTACTCGCGATCGGCAGACGGCAACATCGGCGTCTGCATCGGCACCTCGGGCCCTGCGGGCACCGACATGATCACCGGCCTCTACGCGGCCTGGGCAGACTCGGTGCCGATCCTCTGCATCACGGGCCAGGCGCCCGTCGCGAAGCTCCACAAAGAGGACTTCCAGGCCGTCGACATCGAGACCATCGCCTCCTCGCTCACCAAGATGGCGATGACCGTACTCGAGCCCGCGCAAGTGCCGGGCGCCTTCCAGAAGGCGTTCCAACTGATGCGCAGCGGGCGGCCGGGGCCCGTGCTGCTCGACCTGCCGATCGACGTGCAGCTCGCCGAGATCGAGTTCGACATCGACACCTACGAGCCGCTGCCGGTCGTCAAGCCCGCCGCGAGCCGGAAGCAGGCCGCCAAGGCGCTCGACCTGCTCAGCGCCTCGGCGCGCCCGCTCATCGTCGCCGGTGGCGGGGTCATCAACGCCGGGGCATCCGCTCAGCTCGTCGAGCTCGCCGAACTGCTGGGCGTGCCGGTCGTGCCGACCCTCATGGGCTGGGGCGCGATCGCCGACGACCACCCGCTGTCGGCCGGAATGGTGGGCCTGCAGACCTCGCACCGCTACGGCAACGAGACGATGCTCGCGAGCGACTTCGTGATCGGCATCGGCAACCGCTGGGCGAATCGCCACACCGGCGGGCTCGACACGTACACGAAGGGGCGTACCTTCGTGCACATCGACATCGAGCCCACGCAGATCGGTCGGGTGTTCGCACCCGACTACAGCATCGTGTCGGATGCCGGAGCGGCACTCGACGCGATGATCGCCGTTGCCCGTGAGCGTGCCACGGCGGGCGCTCTGCCCGACTACGGCACCTGGGCCGACGAGTGCCGGGCGCGCAAGGCGAGCCTGCAGCGGAAGACGCACTTCGAGAACGTGCCGATCAAGCCGCAGCGCGTCTACGAGGAGATGAACCTCGCGTTCGGCGCCGACACCACCTACGTCACGACGATCGGCCTCTCGCAGATCGCCGGCGCGCAGATGCTGCACGTGTTCGGCCCCCGCAAGTGGATCAACGCCGGGCAGGCCGGCCCGCTCGGCTGGACGGGGCCCGCGGCTCTCGGCGTCGTGCGTGCCAAGCCGGGGGAGACCGTCGTGGCCCTCTCGGGCGACTACGACTTCCAGTTCATGATCGAGGAGCTCGCGGTGGGTGCGCAGTTCAACCTGCCGTACCTCCACGTCGTGGTGAACAACAGCTACCTCGGGCTCATCCGCCAGGCGCAGCGCGGCTTCGAGATGGACTTCCACGTGTCGCTCGCCTTCGACAACATCAACTCGCCGCACGTCGAGGGCAGCACGGCGAACGGCTACGGCGTCGATCACGTGAAGGTCGCCGAGGGGCTCGGCTGCAAGGCGGTTCGGGTCGAGCGGCCCGAAGATCTCGCTGCAGCCTTCGCCGAGGCGCGTTCCCTCATGGCCGAGCACCGCGTGCCGGTCGTCGTCGAGGTCATCCTCGAACGCGTCACCAACATCTCGATGGGCGTCGAGATCGACGGCGTCAACGAGTTCGAAGAGCTCGCCGCCTCGCCCGACGACGCGCCGACCGCGATCCTGTCGCTCGCGAAGGTCTGAGATGAAGGTCGTCGTCGCTCCCGACAAGTTCAAGGGGTCGCTGACCGCCCCCGAGGTGGCGCGTGGCGTCGCCTCGGGGCTGGCCGCGTTCGACCCGTCGATCGAGGTCGTCTCGGTGCCGGTCGCCGACGGCGGCGAGGGAACGCTCGACGCGGCCGTCGCGGCCGGCTACGAGTTGCGCACGGTGACCGTGACCGGGCCGACGGGAGATCCGGTCGAGGCCGCCTTCGCCATGCGCGGTGACCGCGCTGTCGTCGAGCTGGCTCGAGCATCGGGCCTCGACCTGCTGCCGGGCGGCCGGTTCGAGCCGCTCACCGCGACGAGTCGCGGCACCGGGCAACTCGTGCTCGCGGCGCTCGACGCCGGCTGCCGCGAGCTCGTGCTCGGCATCGGCGGCAGCGCGTCGACCGACGGCGGTACGGGGCTGCTGCGGGCGCTCGGTGCGCGATTGACGGATGCCGCGGGCGACGAGCTGCCCGACGGGGGCGCCGCGCTCGCGCGCTTGGCCGCCGTCGACCTGACCACGCTCGACCCCCGCCTCGCCGAGACCGCGATCGTGCTCGCGAGCGATGTCGACAATCCGCTCCTCGGACCCGACGGCGCCGCGGCCGTGTTCGCTCCGCAGAAGGGCGCGAGCGCCGAAGACGTTCGCACCCTCGACGAGGCACTGGCCCGGTTCGTCGACGTGCTGGGCTCGGGCCGAGCTTCGGGGCCCGAGTCGGAACCAGTGCCGGGCGGCGAGGCCCGCGACGCATCGCTCGCGCCCGGAGCGGGCGCGGCGGGCGGCGTCGGGTTCGCCGCGATCGCCGTGCTCGGCGCGCATCGCCGCCCCGGCATCGACGTCGTGCTCGAGCTCACCGGCCTCGCCGCCGCGCTCGACGGGGCCGACGCGGTGATCACGGGTGAAGGCAGCCTCGACGAGCAGAGCCTCATGGGCAAGACCCCGATCGGCGTCGCTCGCCTCGCGCGGGCCGCCGGGGTTCCCGTCTACGCCGTCTGCGGGCGCACCACGCTCGATGCCGATCGGCTGCACTCCGCCGGCTTCGCGGGCGTGCGGGCGCTCAGCGACCTGGAGTCCGATCCGGCGCGCAGCATGGCCCACGCCGGCGAACTGCTCGAGCGCCTCGCCGAGGAGCTTGCGGCAGACATCGTCGCGGGCTCGGCGGCATCCGATGCTGCCGGTATCGCGCCTACCGGTATCGCCGCCGCTGCGGCCTACGACCTCGTGCTGCGTGGCGGGCGGGTGCTGCTCGACGGCGTGTTCTCGCCGGCCGAGATCGGCGTACAGGGCGGTCGCGTCGCTCGGGTCGCACCGCTGGGTGCAGGCCTCTCCGCGGCGCGCATCGTCGAACTGGCCCACGACGAGGTGCTCATCCCGGGACTCGTCGACACGCACGTGCACGTCAACGAACCCGGCCGCACCGAGTGGGAGGGTTTCGCCTCGGCCACCCGGGCCGCGGCGGCCGGCGGGGTCACCACGATCATCGACATGCCGCTCAACAGCATCCCGCCGACGACATCGGTGGCGGCGCTCGACGTCAAGCGTCGCGTGGCCATTGGCCAGACTCACGTCGATGTCGGCTTCTGGGGCGGTTACGTGCCGGGCAGCCTCGACGAACTCGAGCCGCTCGCCCGCGCGGGCGTCTTCGGATTCAAGTGCTTCCTGCTGCACTCGGGCGTCGACGAGTTCCCGGCCGTGACGGCCGACGAGCTCGAGGCGGCGATGGAGGTGCTCGCCGGCCTCGACTCGCTGCTGATCGTGCACGCCGAAGACGCGCGCATCATCGACGAGGCCCCGCACCCGCACAGCACCGACTACGGCGACTTCCTCGCCTCCCGCCCGCGTGCTGCCGAAGACGCGGCCATCGCCGACGTCATCGAACGGGCCGCCCGCACCGGCGCCCGCGCGCACGTGCTGCACCTCAGTTCGGCCGACTCGCTCGACCGCATCGCCCGTGCGAAGCGCGACGGCGTCGCCCTCTCGGTCGAGACGTGTCCGCACTACCTCACGCTCACCGCCGAAGAGATCCCCGCGGGTGCCACGGCGTTCAAGTGCTGCCCCCCGATCCGCGAGGCGGGCAACCGCGACGCGCTCTGGCGCGGCCTCGACGAGGGCACGATCGACTTCGTCGTCTCCGACCACTCGCCCGCCACGCCCGAGCTCAAGTACGCCGGCGACGGCGACTTCGCAGAGGCCTGGGGCGGCATCGCCTCGCTGCAGCTCGGCCTCCCGCTCATGTGGACCGAAGCTCGTCGCCGTGGCATCGCGTTGGAACGCGTCGTGGGCTGGATGTCGACCGCACCGGCCGACCGGGTCGGCCTCGCGACCAAGGGCCGCATCGCGGTCGGCGCCGCGGCGGACTTCGCGGTCTTCGCTCCCGAGGCGGTCTTCACGGTGGATGCCGCGGCACTCGAGCACCGGCATCCGGTGACGCCCTACGACGGGCGCGAACTCTCAGGCGTCGTCCGGGCCGCGTTCCTCGCGGGCGAGCCGATCGACCGGGAGCTCGCGCGCGGCAGGCTGCTGCGGCACGGGGACGCCTAGCCTGCCCTCCCGAGCGGCCGGGCGCGGGGGCGGGTTCTCCGCAGCGCGCCGGGTCGACTGCGCCATCCGGCACGCCCTCGCATCGCCCATCCCTCGCATCGTCAACGCGTCGCAGCATCCGCTCGACGCTGCACCACCAGAATCCGAACGGAGCACCGCCCATGATCAACTCGTCCGACGAACTCGAACTCGGCCAGATCGCCCCCGACTTCGCGCTGCGCGATGCCGCCGGCGCGACCCGCACGCTCGTCGAACATCGCGGCGGCCCGGTCGTCGTGTACTTCTACCCGGCCGCGTTCACCCCCGGTTGCACGACCGAGGCGTGCGACTTCCGCGACAGTCTCGCCTCCTTCCAGGCCGCGGGATACACGGTGCTCGGCATCTCGCCCGACCCGATCGAGCGCCTCGCCGAATTCGCCGCGGCCGAGCAGCTCGCCTTCCCGCTGCTCTCAGACGAGGGTGCCGCGGTCGCGCGCGCCTGGGGCGCGTGGGGGCAGAAGACCGTCGACGGCGCCACTTTCGACGGTCTGCTGCGCTCGACGGTCGTGGTCGACGCCGATGGCGTGGTCACTGAGCTCGAGTACAACGTCGATCCGAACGGGCACGTCGCTCGTCTGCGCGGGCGACTCGGCCTCTGAGGGCTTGCCGCACGCGGCATCCCGATGGTAGAATTGTCGCATGCTGAAATAACAGTTCCACGATACGGAAGCACGACAACGCCGTATAGACCGACACCGTGGATGCCAGCAGACCAGAGAGTGGATCAAGCGATGCTGCTTGAAGTATTCAACGACGTCGACCGCCAGACGGCGATCGACACGCTCAGACCCTGCGTCGACATCGGCCGCTGGTGCGAGTCGATCGCCGACGGCCGACCCTATGCCTCGGTCGACGAGCTCGTGACAGCCGCCGATGCCGCTGCGGCTCCGTTCAGCGCCGAGGAGATCGAGGGTGCGCTCGCGCACCATCCGCGCATCGGCGAGCGGGCTCGCGGCGACACCGCCGAGGCGACGATGTCGCGCAACGAGCAGGCCGGGCTCGACCCCGATGACGCCATCAGGGCGGCACTCTCGGACGGCAATCTCGCCTACGAGCAGCGGTTCGGGCGGGTGTTCCTGATCCGCGCCGCCGGCAGATCGGCCGGCGAGATGGTCGCGCTGCTCACCGAGCGCCTCGAACACTCGGCCGAGGAGGAAGACCTCGTCGTCGCCCAGCAGCTCCGTGAGATCGCGGTGCTCCGACTGAAGGGAATCATCTCGCGATGAGCATCTCGCAGATCACGACGCACGTGCTCGATGCCATGACGGGCCGGCCCGCCGAAGGGGTGCCGGTCGAGCTGCTCGCCCGCGAGGGCGGGCAATGGACCCTCGTCGGCGCGGGCGCGACCGACGCCGACGGGCGGGCCAAGCAGCTCGGCCCGAGCTCGGTCGCACCCGGCGAGTACCGCTTGCGGTTCGGCACCGGCGCCTATTTCGCCGCTCGCGGCACCGAGACCTTCTTTCCCGAAGTCCTGCTCAGCTTCCTCGTCGCCGAGGAGGGCCGGCACTACCACGTGCCGCTGCTGCTGAGCCCCTTCGCCTATTCGACGTACAGAGGAAGCTGAGCAATGACGAACACCCTCATCCACACCATCACCGACGACAGCGCCGCCGGCGGCGGCGCCACGGCTGCTGCCGGGGGCATCGTGCTCGGCGCGAACCAGTACGGCAAGGCCGAGGTGCGCGTCGTCAAGGTCACCCGCGACACCGACCGCCACGAGATCGAAGACCTCAATGTCACCTCGCAGCTTCGCGGGGACTTCGCGGGTGCTCACCTCGACGGCGACAACTCGCACGTCGTGGCCACCGACACGCAGAAGAACACGATCTTCGCGTTCGCCCGTGAGGGGGTCGGCTCGCCCGAGTCGTTCCTGTTGCGCCTCGCCGACCACTTCACCGGCGCGTTCGACTGGGTGAGCGGTGGCCGGTGGGAGGCCGAGAGCTACGCCTGGCAGCGCATCGAGGCGCACGGGGCGCCGCACGACCACTCCTTCGTGCGCTCGGGCCAAGAGGTGCGCACGGCCGTCGTCGTCGCCGATGGCGCCGAGCGCCACGTGATCGCGGGCCTCAAGGAACTCACCGTGCTGAAGACCACGCAATCGGGCTTCGAGGGCTTCCCGAGAGACCGGTACACGACGTTGCAGGAGACGAGCGACCGCATCCTCGCCACGGATGTCGCCGCGCGCTGGAGGTACACGGGCGTCGATGTCGACTTCAACGCCGCCTACGAGAGCGTGCGAGCGCTGCTGCTCGAGGCCTTCACCGAGAAGTACTCGGCGGCGCTGCAGGCCACCCTGTTCGACATGGGCTCGCGCGTGCTCGAGCGCCACCCCGAGATCGCCGAGATCCGGTTCTCGATGCCGAACAAGCACCACTTCCTCGTCGATCTCGGCCCCTTCGGGCTCGACAACCCGAACGAGGTGTTCTTCGCCGCCGACCGGCCGTACGGCCTCATCGAGGCGACCGTCACGCGAGAGGGCCTCGACCCGGTGCCGGCCGCCTGGAACGGCATCGCCGGGTTCTGCTGACCGAGGCCCAGGCGACTCGCCGACGGGCGGGGTGATCGTGCGACGGCGCGATCGGCCCGCCCGTTCGGCGGGCGCGACAGAGCGTCCGGCGAGCGACGGATGACCGTACATCCGCCCATCGACTCGCAGCGCCGCCCGCGATAGCGTCGGGGAATGCGCATCCTCCTCGTCGGCGCCGGAGGCGTCGGAGACGCCATCGCCAAGATCGCCGCCCGCCGCGACTTCTTCGAACTGCTCGTGATCGCCGACTACGACGAGTTCCGTGCCGAGCGCACGCTCGCGTGGATCCGCGAACGGCACGGCGACGACGTCGCGAGCCGCTTCGACACCGCGCAGATCGACGCGAGCGATCCCTATGTCGTCACGGCCGTCGCCCTCGAGTTCGACGCCACGCACGTCATGAACGCGGTCGAGCCGAAGTTCGTGCCGTCGATCTTCGCGGGTGCGTTGGCCGCGGGTGCCGACTACCTCGACATGGCGATGAGCCTCTCGGAGCCGCACCCGTCTGATCCGTACTCGCTCACGGGGGTCAAGCTCGGCGACGACCAGTTCGCGCAGAGCGGTGACTGGGATGCCGCAGGCCGGCTCGCGCTGGTGGGCATGGGCGTCGAGCCGGGGCTCTCCGACGTGTTCGCCCGCTATGCCGCCGACCACCTCTTCAGCGAGATCGACGAGCTCGGCGTGCGCGACGGCGCGAACCTCGTGGTCACCGACGAGGCGGGCAACGAGGTCTTCGCCCCGAGCTTCTCGATCTGGACCACGATCGAGGAGTGCCTGAACCCGCCCGTCGTGTGGCAGAAAGAGGAAGGCTGGTTCACCACGCCGCCGTTCTCGGAGCCCGAGGTCTTCGTCTTCCCCGAGGGCATCGGGCCGGTCGAGTGCGTCAACGTCGAGCACGAAGAGGTGCTGCTCATGCCGCGCTGGGTCGACGCGAAGCGCGTGACCTTCAAGTACGGCCTCGGTGCCGAGTTCATCAACGTGCTGCAGGTGCTGCACCTGCTCGGCCTCGACGGGACGAGCCCGGTGCGGGTGCGCAGCGACGACGGTCCGGTGTTCGTGGCACCGCGTGATGTCGTGGCTGCAGCGTTGCCCGATCCCGCGACCATCGGTCCCCGCATGACGGGCAAGACGTGCGCCGGACTCTGGGTCACGGGCGTCGGCGTCGACGGGCGGCCGCGTGAGGTGTACCTCTTCCACGTCTCAGACAACGAGTGGACCATGGCGGAGTACGAGAGCCAGTGCGTCGTCTGGCAGACCGCGCTGAACCCGGTGATCGCGCTCGAGTTGCTCGCCACCGAGGTGTGGCAGGGCCGCGGCGTGCTCGGCCCCGAGGCATTCGACGCTGCACCGTTCCTCGAGCTCATGGCCCGCCCCGTCGCCGACGGCGGCTACGGGCAGCCGTGGGGACTCGAAGACCGTCTCGCGTGACGCCCATGCAGCCGTCGACGCCGAATCGGGCCCTGCTGCAGCCGGCCACGCCGGTGGTTGTCGAAGCCGACGCGGTCGCGGATGCCGCCGACCGCCGCGCCGGCGTTCGCACCCGTGCGGCCCGGCCCGATGAGCTCGACGCCGTGCTCGCCCGCTTCGAGGCGACCTGGGGCGTGGGGCGTGGGCCCGACCACGGCATGCTGCAGGCACTCGAGCACGCGGGCAACACGCTGCTGATTGCGGTCGACGACCGGGTTTCGGATGCCTCGGCCGCGCCCGCACTCGGAGCGACGCTCGGGTTCCTCGGCTGGTCGGGTGGGCTGCACGTGCACTCGCACATGAACGCGGTCGACCCCGTCGCGCGGGGGCGGGGCATCGGAGTCGCACTCAAGCTGCGGCAGCGTGCGATCTGCCTGGCGCATGGCATCGACGAGATGCGCTGGACGTACGACCCGCTCATCCGGCGCAACGCCCACCTCAACCTCGTGCGGCTCGGCGCCGAGGTGGCGGCGTTCCGCCCCGACTTCTACGGCGTGCTCGGCGATGCGATCAGCGGCGACGATCACAGCGACCGCTTCGAGGTGCGCTGGCGCCTCGACTCGCCGCGCACGACCCGGGCACTCGCCGGCCGGCCGGTGCCCGAGTGGCGCGCCGAGGGCGGGCTGGCCCTCGTGGCCGACTACGAACAGGTGCGAGCGTCGGACTTTCCGCTCGCGTCGCGGCTGAGGGCGGCGTCTCGCGCTGCCTTCGCGCTGCTCTCCGACGATGCCGGGCTCCGCGTCGAGCTCGACTCGGTCGGCGACTACGTCTTCACTCGCGACGACCCCGACCGGGAGGCCTGATGAACGACCCCGTCATCGAACGCATCGAGCTGCACCGTCTCGAGGTGCCGCTCGTGCGGCCGTTCGAGACCTCGTTCGGCCGCGAGACCGTGCGCGAGGTGCTGCTCGTGCACGTCGTGACCGACTCGGGCGAAGGGTGGGGCGAGTGCGTGGCGGGCCGCGACCCGTTCTACTCCGGCGAGTACGTCGACGGTGCGGCATCGGTGATCGAGCGCTACCTGGGGCCAGCGCTCATTGCCGAGCGCGGTCGCGCGGCGACCGAGCACGGGTCGACGGATGCCGCGAGCTGGGCGACGACCGACGGGCCGGGTTCGCGCGGGGCATCCGTGCCGCTCGCGGCATCCGTCGCCTCGACGCTCGCCTTCGTCGCCGGCCACCGCATGGCCAAGGGCGCGCTCGAAGCGGCCGTGCTCGACGCCGAACTCCGCGCGCAGGGCCGCTCGATGGGCGAGGCATTCGGCGCTACGCGCGACTGGGTCGACTGCGGTGTCTCGGTCGGCATCGCGCCAACCCTCGACGAGCTGCTCGACGAGGTCGCCGGCTATGTCGAAGAGGGGTACCGGCGCATCAAGCTCAAGATCAAGCCCGGCTGGGACCTCGTGCCGGTGGGCGCCGTGCGCGAGCTGCTCGGCCCCGACGGCCTGCTGCAGGTCGACGCCAACACCGCCTACTCGGCCGACGACATCCCGCTGCTCGCGAGCCTCGACGCGTTCGGCCTGCTGCTCATCGAGCAGCCGTTCGCCGAAGAAGACCTCGCCACCCACGTGCGGCTCGCCGAGGCGTGCGAGACGCCCGTGTGCCTCGACGAGTCGATCCTCGACGTCATGACCGCGATCGACGCGATCGACCGCGGCGCGACGAGCGTAGTGAACATCAAGCCCGGCCGCATGGGCGGCTACCTCGAGGCGCTGCGCGTGCACGACGCCTGCCGAGCGCTCGATGTGCCCGTGTGGTGCGGCGGCATGCTCGAGACGGGCATCGGGCGCGCGGCCAACGTCGCCCTCGCGGCGCTGCCCGGGTTCACGCTGCCGGGCGACACCTCGGCCTCTGGCCGCTACTTCGCCGAAGACGTTACCGAGCCGTTCATGCTCGGCTCGGGGGCGCACCGCGGCCAGCTCGAGGTGCCGGCCACGCCGGGCACCGGTGTCACCGTGCGCGAGCAGCTCGTGCGCGAGTGGGCCGGCCGGCCACCGGTCGTGCTGACGCGGTGAGCGCGCGTCGGGGGTGACTGCTCACTGCAGCGTGAGAGCTCGCTCGCCGATCGCCGCAACCGAATCGGCCCGCGCGGGGTCGTCGTCGATGGCGAACCACGTCGACGAGAGTGCGCACCACGCGACGAGCCACCGTGCGAGCCTCGGCGCGTCGAGCGACGTGGCATCGATGACCACCCCGAACTGGCGCTCGAGCCGGCCCGGCTCGAGCGCGCGGGCATGCGAAGGATTGCACAGCAGGTTGCAGTAGTCGAACGCCCGCTCGCCGACGAGTCCCTTCGGGTCGATCGCGAGCCAGCCGCGCTCGCCGAAGTCGAGCACGTTGCCGTGGTGCACGTCGCCGTGCAGCACCACCTCGTCGAGCGGGTCATCGAGCAATTCGCGCGCGAAGTCGGCGCCGCGACGGTGCAGTGGGCCGAGCTGGTCGGCGCGGGCGAACAGCTCGCGGAACCATGTCGGCAGGTCGACGAGCGGCGATGGCGCGACCAACAGTGGGTCGAGGGGTGCACGGTGAATGCGGTCGGCGGCCCCGCAGAGCGCGCGTGTGGCGTCGTCATCGTGCCCGGCCTCGACCATCTGCACGAGGTCTCGCGCTCCCATGGCCCGTTCGAGCAGCACCGCCGGCCCGAATCGGCGCAGCACCCGGGCGACGCCCGTGCCGTTCAATCGATCGAGCAGCTCGCCGCCGCGTTCCTCTTCATCGATGTGCGCGATCTTCAGCATCGCAGGCGTGCCGTCGGCCGTGCGCACGGGCATGAGCGTGCTCGATGCGGTGGTGCGCTGCTCGCCGTCGGGGCGCAGGAGCCAGCGGTCGAGCCACGCGACATCCGCTCGATGCCCAGGGCTGACGGGCCCCAGGTCGCTCACTTCGAGGGTCGATCGTCGCTGCGTCCCGCCCACGGGTCGTAGTCGGCCTCGAGCGGCGCCTGTTGCGGGCGTTGCGCCTCTGGCACGTGCTGCAGGTTCACCCGGATGCGGTACCAGAGCGAGCTCGAGCCGCGCATGCCGTCGACCATCACGTCGGCGGGTTCGAGCAGCGGTACGACCTCGGGATGCTTCGACTTCCACCGCTCGAGGGCGTCGAGGGCCTCGGGCTTCGTCTTCGTGCGCGCGATCTCGATGAGCGGCATCGTCGATGCGCGTCGTCCGGAGCCATCGCCGCGGGGCGGCGGTTTCTCGGCGGGCCCGAGCTCTTCGGCTCGGCGCAGCAGTGCGTCGAGGCTTCCGGCGGCATCGTCGATGCCGGCCGCGACATCGCCGAGCTCGGCGAAGCGCTCGAGCACGGTCGACACCGTGAAGCGTTCGGGGCGGCTGTCTCGTACCTCGTTCCAGGTGAGCGGCGTCGAGACCCGGGCATCGGGCAGGGCACGCACAGAGTAGGCGGATGCCACGGTGCGATCCTTCGCGTTCTGGTTGAAGTCGACGAAGACGCTCTCGCCGCGCTCCTCCTTCCACCAGCGCGCACTCGCGAGGCCGGGTGCCCGCAGCTCGACCTCGCGTGCGATCGTCTCGGCGGCGAGGCGAACGTCGTGGTAGTCCCACCGCGGTTCGATGCGCACCGAGATGTGCATGCCACGCGAACCGGAAGTCTTCGGCCAACCGACCAGGCCGTGGTCGGCGAGCACCTCTCGCGCGATCATCGCCACGTCGACGATCTGCGCCCAGTCGACCCCCGGCATCGGGTCGAGGTCGACCCGCAGCTCGTCGGGATGATCGAGGTCTTCGGCGCGAACCGGGTGCGGGTTCAGGTCGATGCAGCCGAGGTTCACGACCCACGCGAGCGCCGCAGCGTCACGAATCACGACCTCTTCGGCCGAGTTGCCCGAGGCGTAGTGCAGGGTGGCCGTCTCGATCCACTCGGGCCGCTTCTCGGGGGCTCGCTTCTGGAAGAAGGCCTCTTCGTCGATGCCCTTCACGAATCGCTTCAGCACCATCGGTCGCCCGCCGGCGCCGCGCAGCGCGCCGTCGGCCACAGCGAGGTAGTAGCGCACGAGGTCGAGCTTGGTGAGGCCGGCTTCAGGGAAGACGACCTTCTCGGGGCTCGAGATGCGCACCTCTCGCTCGCCGATCTCCAGGAGTTCAGCCGTGCTCGACTTCGGACTCACGTTCCCCACCATAGGTCGGCCGATGGTCGAAGCGGAACCCCTTGCCACGGCTCAGCGAAGCAGCCGAGCGGATGCCGCGGCGTGCGCGTAGCGCCGCGGCGACTCGCCGATCACGGCACTGAACTGCCGGGTGAAGTGCGCCTGGTCGGCGAAACCGAGGCTCGTCGCGAGCTCCGCGAGCGGCGGCGGTGCCGAGGTCGCGAGCACCTGCGCGGCCTCTTGCATGCGGTGCCGGCCGATGAGCCACTTCGGCGTCAGGCCGACGTACTCGCGCACCAGCCGCTCGAGCGAGCGCAGGCTGAGGTCGACCGCTGCGGCGAGATCGTCGGCGCGCAGGATGGAGCGGTCGGACTCGGCGAGTTCGACGACCCGCCGCACGAGGGTGGCGTCGGCATCGAGCTCGATGCGCTGGCCCGCCAGCCACGCTTCGAACGCGGCGACGGCGGCTGCGTCGTCGCCGCCCGCGACGGCGCGGCGCACGGAGGCCGCGAGCTCCGAGGCATCCGTCACCCGAAGCTCGTCGAGCGGCACCGATGCTCCGACGAGCGAGCGCATGGCGCCCCGCACGAGCCGGTGCGCGACGCCCGGCTGCAGCAGCACGCCGAACGCCCACCCCTCGCCCTCGAGCCGCTGGTGGCCGCGGCCGAGCTCGGGGCCGTAGAGCGCGGCGGTGTCGTCATCGATGACGAGGTTCGCCGACGGGTACTCGAGCACGCCCTGCTCGACGACGGCCCCAGCTGGCAGGCGCCAGCGGGGCACCCAGATGTGGCGCACGAGCGTCGCGAACTCGGGGCCGGCCGAATAGCGGGCGAGACGCACGGGCGCCTCAGGGGAGCGCGCCTGCTCGGCGGCGTCGCCGGCGAGTGGCGCGATGCCGGGGGAGCCCGGCTGCGGCGCGAGCACGCCCTTCGTCGCCGCGCCGGCGCGCGAGCGCCAGTAGTCATCGGCGGGAGTCATGTCACCAGTATGTCCACCGCCTCCGACCGTCGACCGTTCCCGGCGGCCGTCTGCGCCGGAATCGTGGCGCGCGGGCGTCAGTCGCGTTTGTGCAAGACGCGGGCCACGAGGCATCCGTAGCGTCGATCGCGTACCCGGTTCCGTTCAACACGAGGAGACCCCATGCCCGACTTCGAGATGACCATCTACCTCGCTGCCGACCCGCAGCGCGTCTGGCACGCGATCACGGGCGACGAGGGCAGCCGAGCCGTCATGTGGGGGTCGGTGCTGCGCGGTGACCTCACGGCCGGTTCGCGATACGAGTACGTCGGCCCCGGTCAAGACGGCGACGAGACCGTGCACGTCTACGGCGAGGTGCTCGCCGTCGAGCCCGGCCGGCTGCTGCAGCTCTCGGAGCACCCCGGCCCGACCTACCGCGAGAACCACGCCGAACTGCGCAGCCGCATGACCTGGCGCCTCGAAGCGGACGGCGACGACCTCACGAAGCTCACCTTCACGAACGACGAGTGGAGCGAGGCGCATCCGGCCGAGGCTGAGACGGCCGGCACCTGGCCACTCGTGCTCTCGAGCCTCAAATCGTGGGTCGAGACGGGCCGCGCCCTGCCCTTCGCCGCGTAGCGCGCGAGCGTCGTCGCAGTCGCTCGATGCGGTCGGGCTCGGTGCAGTAGGTTTGCTCCACCACCGTCGGGCGAACGAGAGTTGGAGCGCATGCGGCGCATTCTGGATCTTCGGATCGTTCGCTGGCAGTTCAAGCTCGTCTACGCCGTCGGCGTGCTCGCCGCTGGATTCGCCTTCGGCTGGCTGATACGTGCCGTGGGCGCTCCCGAACTCGTCGCCGTGCCGCTGACGTTCGTCCTCGATCTCGCGGCCGTGCTGCTCGGTGCCCGCATCTTCCGCGGCAGCGGCGAGGCGATCGAGCCGCCGCGGGCGTGGTGGCGCATGACGGCACGGCCGCCGCTCAGCCGCAACCTGGGCGTGATCCTGCTCGTGTTCTTGGTGATGAGTGTGATCTCGGTCGTCTTCCGGCTCGGGGCGAGTGAAGTCAGAGACCTCGAGGTGGTCGTGACGGCCGAGGTCGCCGTGTTCGCGGCCCTGTACCTGAACTCGGCGATCCGGCTTACACGTCTCGGCGTTCCGCCGAAGCCCCCGAAGCCGCTGAAGTTCCGCCCCGCGCTCAAGCTCTAGGCACCGCTCGCGCGAAGTGACGCGAATCGACCGTTGCTCGGCTCCGGGCGGTCGATTCGCGTCACTTCACCCCGGTCGCCGGTGCACGCGCTCGGTAGGATCTCGAGCATGGCCGATGACCCGGTGAAGCAAGCGCAAGATGCCGCCGCGGCGGCGGCCGAGGCGGCGGAGGAACTGCAGGCGCAAGCCGCCGAAGCCGTCAGGAAGGCCGAAGAGGCGGCGGCGCTCGCGAAAGCCGCGGCCGAGTCCGCAGCAGCAGCGGATGCCGCGGCTGACGCCGCACCCACATCGCCCGGGCCACCCGCTGCCGACGCTGCACCCGCAGCCGCGGCATCCGCCGGCCCGCTCGACCAGGCCGGGGTCGACGCCATTCGCGCGGGGTACGCCATCGAGGGTCGAGCCCTCGAGATCGGTGCGCTCGTCAACGGCGAGGCACTGCCCGACGTGCCCGTGCGCATTCCGCTCGCGATGACGAACCGCCACGGGCTCGTCGCCGGCGCGACCGGCACGGGCAAGACCCGCACCCTGCAAGTGCTGGCCGAGCAGCTCTCGGCGCACGGCGTCGCGGTGTTCGCGGCCGACATCAAGGGCGATCTCTCGGGCATCGCGACGCCCGGAGAGGGCAACGAGAAGCTGCTCGCGCGCACCCAGGGCATCGGGCAGGAGTGGACCCCCGCGAGCTTCCCGACCGAGTTCTTCTCGCTCGGTGGCGTCGGTCGGGGAGTGCCGATTCGCGCGACCATCTCGGGCTTCGGCCCGCTGCTGCTCGCCAAGGCGCTCGGCCTGAACGAGACGCAGGAGTCGAGCCTCGGCCTCGTCTTCCACTACGCGAACGCGAACAACCTCGCCCTGCTCGATCTCGACGACCTGCGCGCCGTGCTCGCCTACCTCGTGAGCGATGAGGGCAAGCCCGAGCTCGAGGGGCTCGGCGGGCTGTCGAAGGCGACCGTCGGGGTGATCCTCCGCGAGCTCATCACCTTCGCCGACCAGGGCGCCGACGTGTTCTTCGGCGAACCCGAGATCGACACGGCCGAGTTCCTGCGCGTGGCATCCGACGGCCGTGGCGTCATCAGCCTGCTCGAAGTGCCGGGCGTGGCCGACAAGCCGGCGCTCTACTCGACGTTCCTGATGTGGCTGCTCGCCGACCTCTTCACCGATCTTCCCGAGGTCGGCGACCTCGAGCAGCCGAAGCTCGTGTTCTTCTTCGACGAGGCGCACCTGCTCTTCACGGATGCCTCGAAGGACTTCCTCGCGCAGATCACGCAGACCGTGCGGCTCATCCGCTCGAAGGGCGTCGGCGTCTTCTTCGTCACGCAGACGCCGAAAGACGTGCCCGCCGACGTGCTCGCCCAGCTCGGCTCGCGCATTCAGCACCAGTTGCGCGCCTTCACGCCTGACGATGCGAAGGCGTTGCGCGCGACCGTCTCGACGTATCCGCGATCGGGGTACGACCTCGAAGAGACCCTCACGATGCTCGGCACGGGCGAGGCGATCGTCACGGTGATGAACGAGAAGGGCGCGCCGAGCCCCGTCGCGTGGACGCGGCTGCGCGCCCCGCAGGCCTCGATGTCGCCGTCGCCGGATGCCGCGATCGACGCAGCCGTGGCAGCATCGCCACTGCTCGCCAAGTACGGCACCGGCATCGACCGCGAGTCGGCGCACGAGATCCTCACGACGAAACTCGCGGATGCCGCGGCGAAGGTCGACGCCGAAGAGGCTGCCGCCGCGAAGGCGAAGGCCGACGCCGAGTTCGAGAAGATGCGGGCGAAGATCCAGGCGGATGCCGCGAAGGCCGACCGGAAGGCGCAGGCCGAGTACGACCGGCTGATGAAGCAGACGTCGGGCACCTCGCGGTCGCGCTCCCGCTCGTCGCAGTCGAAGGAGCGGTCGGCGCTCGAGCAGGTGCTCGGCTCGAAGTCGACGCAGCGGGTGCTGACGAACGTCATCACCGGCATCTTCGGCATGGCCAAGCGCCGCTGACGTTCCTTGGCTGGTGAGGAGGCGCGCCAGCGCCGTCTCGAAACCCGCGCCGAGCATGCGCGAGGATGGTCGAGTGCCAGACATCCGCCCATATCGCCCGGCCGACCGTGACCAGGTCGCCCGCATCTGCCTGTTGACCGCGGCCGGTGGCGGGGATGCCACGGGCGTCTACTCCGATGACACGCTGATGCCCGAGGTCTTCGCCCTGCCGTACGTCGACTACGCGCCGGAGCTCGCCTTCGTCGTGGCCGATGGCGAGCGGGTGCTCGGCTACGTCATCGGCGTGGCCGACACGGCCGCCTTCGTCGAGTGGTGGAGACGCGAGTGGTCGCCGGGCTTCGCCGCGCGGCATCCGTCGCCTGGCGCGCCGACCGGGCGCAACCCGGCGTTCACCGAGGCCGAACTCGTCGAGGCCGGCACCTCTCCCGAGCGCATGCTCATCGACGAGCTCGGTGACTACCCGGCGCACCTGCACATCGACCTGCTGCCCGAGTTGCAGGGGCAGGGCTTCGGCCGGCGCCTCATCGACACGCTTCGCGCTGCGCTCGCGGCTCGCGGCGTGCCCGCCGTGCACCTCGGCATGGACGCCGCGAACACCGGGGCACGGGCATTCTATGACCGGCTCGGGTTCCACGAACTGCCCTCGAGCACACTTCGTTCGCCGTTGCTCGGCATCGCGACGGATGCGCCGAGTGCGGCCGGCTCGACCGACCTCAGAAGCTGAGCGAGCGCCGCTCGAACCAGTAGAGCAGACGCGGGTTGGCCTCGCGGAGCTCTGACAGCGTCATCGGCTCGGCTCCGACCGTCTCCTCGACGCCGAGCACTTCGGCGACCTGATCCATCGTCGGTTCGTCCCAGAACCGGCCGCGCATGCGGAAGGCGCCGCGACCGGTGCGTTCGACGACGAAGAGCTCCTGGGTCGTGTCGAGACTGTTCGACCGGTAGAGGTTCACCCGCAGCACGCCGGCGACATCGCGCGAGGCGACCGTCGAGACGCCACCGAAGAATCCACGCTCGACGATGCCGTAGCGGCTGATCGATGCGCGCGAGCGCCGATAGCCGATCCAGGCGGCGAGAATCAACAACGTGATGGCTGCGCCCGTCGCCGCGACGATCGGCCAGGCGTCGCGAGTGCCGAGCAGCCAGAGTTCCGCGGCCAGCAACGGCAGGGCGAGCGTCGCGACGGGGAGACCGATGCTCCACCCGAGGGTGCGACGGGGCCTCAGGGTCTGCACCCTGAGGCCGTCGCCCCTTACTGCCGCCGCTCCGATGGAGGAGCCCCCTGCGTCCCCACTCCTCTTTTCCATCGCCGCCGCTGACATCTCTCACATCATGGGTTGCGAGCCGACATATGCGCTATTCCGCATTAATGAGGACATGCGCCAGAACCGCAGAGCGGATAGGCGCAAACACGAACGGCCCCGGTGAGACCGGGGCCGTTCATACCTGCGGAGGATGGGGGATTCGAACCCCCGAGGGCTTGCACCCAACACGCTTTCCAAGCGTGCGCCATAGGCCACTAGGCGAATCCTCCCGGGGACTCCTCACGCACCCGCCAGAGCCCGGTTACCCTTGCTGCGTTTCCGCCCTGGGGGAGTTGGCCTGGATGGCGCCACGTGAGGAGCCGGAGACAGTCTACCCGAGCCCGAGCGGCCTCTCGGACCGCGGCGCCTTCGAGGCCGGATGCCGCGGCGTCATGGCTTTGCGTGGCTCGAACGCGTACGGAACTCCGGAGATCCGGCGCGCCACGCCGGGGACCGGATGCCATGTGCGGCGTGTCGCGCCGAATCTCCGGAGTTGTGCACGCAGATGGGCTCAGGTTGCCCCGGCGGCGCGCGCCGCGAGGTACGCGTCGAAGGCCTCGCGGCTCGTCATGGCCGGCGTGTACCCCAGCACCGACTTCAGCCGGGTGTTGTCGAGCACAGGCCGGTATCGCAGAAACGCGACGCGCTCGGGACCGTGCACTGTGAGCCTCAGCGCATGACCGATGCGCAGGGCGAAGGTCAGCAGCGACGGCGCGACGGTGAGCGTGCGCTTGCCGAGCGCGTCGGCGATCTCGTGTACGGTCACGCGGCCGTCGCCGGCCACATTGAACGCCCCGGTCACGTCGCCGGTTGCGCCGCGCACGATCACGCCGACGACGTCGTCGACCCAGATGAAGACGAACGGGCTCTCGGAGCCTCGGATCGCGAGGATGCGCGGGCCGTTCCAGAGCGCCGTGATCTGATTCGCGACCGTCGGCCCCAGAATCGTGCCGATGCGCAGCACGACTTGCCCGAGGGCGGGATGGGCGACGCGATAGCCCGCGAGCATCTCTTCGACGAGGCGCTTGTGCCGCGAGTAGCTGAACTCCTCGTTGCCGCGAATGATATCGGTCTCGATGAGCCACTCGGGGTTGTCGGCGTGATAGCCGTATGCCGCGCCAGACGACGACACGACGATGCGGGTCACGCCGAAGGCGACGGCCGCGTCGAGCACGTTGCGCGTCCCCTCGACATCGACCCGGTACTCGAGCTCTTCGCTCAGGCCGCCGGGGTTCACGATGGCCGCGAGGTGCACGATCGTGTCGATGCGGTGGCGGCCGACGATCGCGGCGACGGCGCCGGCATCGGTGACGTCGCACGGTTCGAGCACGACGCCCGCGGGCACGGATGCCGGTGCACGCACGTCTGCCGACACGACGACGTCGACCTCGGGGTGCCGGGCGAGCGCACGCACTGCGCTGGATCCGAGGAAACCGGCTCCGCCCGTGACGAGCACGCGCCTCATGCGACGGGCCCGGGCTTGCTCGCAGCCGCTCCACCGGGAGCCGCCGGAGCTGCGGCCGCCGGCGAGTTCGCCGTCGTCGCGGCATCCGCTCGCTTGGAATGCCTCGCCCAGAGCGTCGCGAGGGTGAGCCCGGCGATGATGTCCCAGATGCCCCACCAGCCGGCGACGATCGCCATGCCGCCGAGCCCGCCGAAGAACGCGAAGACGAGCCCGAGCCCGAGGCCCGCATTTCGGATGCCGACCTCGAACGTGATGGCCTTGCGGTCGCGCACCCCGAGGCCGCCGACGCGCGCGCTCGCGTAGCCGAGCCCGAGGGCGACGGCATCGTGCAGGAACACCGCGAGCAGCACGACCCCGATGAACGCCATGAAGATCGCCCAGTTGCCGATGAGCGCCGCGGCGATGAACCCGACGAGGCCGATGAGGCTCACCCAGCGCGCGTACGGCTGCACGCGCGACGCGAACCTCGGCCAGCGGGCTCGAATGAGAAGGCCGGCGAAGAACGGCAGCCCGATGATGAGGAAGATCTCGAGCAGCATCTGCCAGCCGTCGAGGCTCACGGCGCGCACGAGGTCGCCCGCAGTCGGGTGCAACCCGCCCCAGAACGCCAGGCTCAGCGGCAGCAGGAAGATGTAGATGACGTTCGCCACCGCCGTCATCGAGACCGACAGCGCGACGTTGCCGCCGGAGCGGTAGGTGAGCACTTGCGAGATGTTGCCGGGCGGGCAGCACGCCACGAGGATCATGCCGAGCGCGATCGACGCCTGCACGTTCAAGAGCAGTGTGAGCCCGAAGGTGACCGCGGGCAGCAACAGGATCTGCGCCGCCAGGGCGATGAGCATCGCCTTCGGCGCTCTCGCCACGGCCCTGAAGTCGGATGGCGCGGTGTCGAGCGCGATGCCGAACATGATGAGCCCGAGCACCACGTTCAGGGCGATCAGCGAGCCGGGGGTGAAGTTGAGCACGACCTCGTCGATGTTCACGCGCGGCCGCCTTCGTCGGGAGTCGAGGTTGCCGCCGGTGTCGAGGAGACGAGTGCGGCGGATGAGGCGCGGGAGGCGGTGCCCTGCCCTGCGGCCGCCGGCAGCGTGGCGAGCAGCCGCTTCATCGTGCGCCGATAGGCGTCTTTGTTCACGTAGTACGACATGCGGTCGAGCCCGAGGTAGCGGTAGCCGCCGGTCAGGTCGGGCCACGGGTCATCCGCTCGCCGTCTGAAGCGAGTGGCGTGCTCGGGTGCTTCGGCGTCGGCGGCGAGGTAGGCGGCGATGAGCTCGGCCTGCTCGTAGCGGCCCTGCCAGCCGATGCCGGAGGCCTCGATCATGCCGAGCACGTAGAGGCCGTTGAACGACGGCGGGAAGATGTTGAGGAAGAGCCGGGGCGAGGCCGTCGTCCAGTTCAGGTGGGCCCGGTCGACGAAGGGATAGTCGAGCGTGTACCCGGTGGCGAGCATGATCAGGTCGTAGGCGCCCGACGAGCCGTCTGCGAAGTGCACGGTCGACCCATCGAAGCGATCGATGTCGGGCACGACCCGCAGGTCGCCCTGGCCGAGGTGGTTCAGCACCATCGTGTTCACGATCGGGTGCGACTCGTAGATTCTGTAGTCGGGCTTCGGGAACCCGAACCTCACGGGGTCGCCCGTGAACGCCCGCAGCACGCGCGCGTCGATGAACTGCTTGATGCGCGCCGGCAGCGGCCGCCCCTGGTTCAGGGTGTCCGACGGCCGGCCGAACAGGTAGCGGGGCACGAAGTAGTAGCCGCGCCGCACGCTGAGGTCGACGGATGCCGCGTGGTGCACGGCATCGACGGCGATGTCACATCCGGAGTTGCCGGCGCCGATCACCAGCACCCGCTTGCCGTCGAACACCTTCGCCGACTTGTAGGCGCTCGTGTGCATGATCTCGCCCGTGAAGGTGCCGCGGAAGCTCGGCACCTTCGGCTCGGCGAGTGTGCCGTTCGCAAGGATCACGCCCGAGTAGTCGCTCGTGGTGGTCTCGCCGTCGGCCGTGACGACGGTCACCCGCCAACCGGGCGCTCGCGAGCCGTCGCCACCCTTGCCGGGCAACGGCGAGACATCCGTCACCCTCGTCTCCAAGCGGAACCGCTCACGCAGGCCGAAGGCGTCGGCGTACGCGCGGAAGTAGTCGAGCAGCTCGCGGTGACTCGGGTAGTCGGCGGTCGAGGTCATCGGGAACTCGGCGAACTCGGTCGTCGTGCGGCTCGAGATGAGGTGCGCCGACTCGTACATCGTCGATCGCGGGTTGTCGATGTTCCAGAGGCCGCCGACGTCGGGGCCGGCTTCGAAGCCGTCGAAGGGGATGCCCGCGAGGCTGAGCGCTCGCGCGCCGGCGAGTCCTGACGGGCCCGCTCCGATGAGGGCGATGCGATTCACAGATGCTCCTGGGTGGGGAGATCGCACCGGAAGGGAGTCGGCGCGGCACGGCGATGTGCCCGATCAGCATAAGCGTCGATGGCAGGAACGGTCGTGTGTTCCTAACATGGGACGGTGCCCCGCCTCCTCGCGCTCGCCGCCTCGCCCCGATCGACGTGGCTGCGTCACCCAGCAGCTACCGCGCTTCGCCTCATGGGCGCCAGCCTCGTGCTGCTCGCACTCGGCATGATGTGGGCCTCCCGCATCGTCTACCGCGGTGATACGTACGTGAGCGGCCTGGGCGCCGAGGGCGAGGTCACGGCGCTCGCCTTCAACGTCTCGCTCGGCCTGGTGGCCTTCGGGGGAGCGGCCTCGGCGTTCGGCCTCTGGGGCCTGCGCAGCGGCCGAGGGCTCTTCGGGGCGTGGGCGTTGAGCTCGAGCCTGCTGGCCGCGAGCGTCATGTTCGCGGTGGGCGCCGCGGTGCCCTGCAGCTCGGGATGCCCGATTCCGTTCACCGGCGGGTCGACCCCGCAGGACTACGTGCACACGGCGGCCGCGGTGCTGGGCTTCGCGTTCGCCGGAATCGGCATCGTGCAGAGCGTCGGGCTCGGCCGGGTCTATGCGATGCTCGCCGCGCCGAGCATTCTGTTCGTCATCGCGGCATCCGCGGCCGGCGGCATCCTGTCGATCGCCGAAGTCGCCACCGGGCTCGGCGGATGGCTCGAACTCATCGCCACCACGGCGGCGCTGCTCTGGCTCGTCGCCCTCTCGTGGACCACCCAGCACCGGCTCATGATGCCCGCGATCGCCGCCGATCGAGGGGCGATTCCCAGACCGCGCACGATGGCCGCCCAATAGGCTTGAGGCGTGGCGCACCGCATCTACATCTGCTCGGCTGAAGGCAACACGGGCAAGTCGACCGTGGCGCTCGGCGCACTCGACACCCTGACCCGCCGGGCGACTCGGGTCGGCGTGTTCCGCCCGATCGCGCGATCGACGGCCGAACGCGACTACGTGCTCGAGCTGCTGCTCGCTCACGAGGGCGTCGTGCCGATTCCCTACGACGACGCAGTGGGCGTGCGGTACGACGACGTGCACGCCGACCCCGAGGGGGCGCTCGCAACGATCGTGCGCCGGTTCAAGGCCGTCGAAGACCGCTGCGACGCGGTCGTCATCATCGGTTCCGACTTCACGGATGTCGGCAGCCCCACCGAGCTCGCCTACAACGCGCGCATCGCCGCGAACCTCGGCGCGCCCGTGCTGCTCGTGCTCGGCGGCCGCGTCGGACAGGGTCAGGGGCGCAGCCGAACGGAGCGCCTCGGCTATTCCGACGCGCGCAGCGCCGACGAGTTGGCCCAGCTCACCGAGCTCGCGGTCGAGGAGCTCGAGCGCGAGCACGCGACGCTGCTCGGCATCGTCGCCAACCGCGCCGACCCTGAGCGCCTGCTCGAGATCGTCGAGGCAGTCGCGGCCGCGGCCGGGCCCAACGCGGTGGCCGCCGCGGGCGCCCCTGCAGCCGTTCCCATCGCCACGTGGGCGATTCCCGAAGATCCCTACCTCGTCGCGCCCTCGATGCTCGCCATCATGGGGGCGGTCGACGGCACGCTGCACGTCGGCGATCCCGAGCTGCTGAACCGCGAAGCCCTCGGCGTCGTCATCGCCGCGATGTCGATGGAGAACGTGCTCACTCACCTCACCGAGGGTGCCGTCGTGGTCGTGCCCGGCGATCGCAGCGAGGTGCTGCTCGGGGTGCTCACGGCGCACGCGAGCGCGACCTTCCCCTCCCTCTCGGGCATCGTGCTGAACGGCGGGTTCCCGATCGCCGAGCAGGTCGAGCGCCTGATCGACGGACTCGAGGCCGGCCTGCCGATCATCCGCACCGAGCTCTCGAGCTACGACACGGCGCTCGCGATCACGCACACCCGCGGCCGGCTCGCCGCCGAATCGCAGCGCAAGCGCGACACGGCGCTCGCCCTCTTCGAGCGGCACGTCGACGGCCAGACCCTGCTCGACCGGCTCGAGGTGGCGACTCCCGACGTGGTCACGCCGCTGATGTTCGAATACGGCCTGCTCGAGCGGGCACGGCACGGCCGCAAGCGCATCGTGCTGCCAGAGGGCTACGACGACCGGGTGCTGCGCGCCGCGGCGACGCTGCTCGCACGCGACGTCGTCGACCTGACGATCCTCGGCGAAGAGATCGAGGTGCGGTCGCGGGCCATCGGGCTCGGCCTCGACCTGTCGAAGGCCGAGGTGCTCTCGAACCACGACTTCGTGCACGTCACCCGCTTCGCCGAGGAGTACCAGCGTCGTCGCGCGCACAAGGGCGTCACGCTCGAGCAGGCGCGCGAGACGGTGCAGGACGTGTCGTACTTCGGCACCATGATGGTCGAGCTCGGGCTGGCAGACGGCATGGTCTCGGGCGCGGCGCACACGACCGCGCACACCATCCGCCCCTCGTTCGAGGTGATCAAGACGAAGCCGGGCGTCGAGGTGGTCTCGAGCGTGTTCCTCATGGCGCTCGCCGACCGGGTGCTCGTCTACGGCGACTGCGCGATCGTGCCCGACCCCACTGCCGAGCAGCTCGCCGACATCGCGATCTCGTCGGCCGAGACAGCACGGCAGTTCGGCATCGAGCCGCGCATCGCGATGCTCTCGTACTCGACGGGCGAGTCGGGCTCGGGTGCCGATGTCGACAAGGTGCGGCGGGCGACCGAGCTCGTGCGCGAGCGGGCGCCGCAACTCGCCGTCGAGGGCCCGATCCAGTACGACGCGGCGGCCGATGCCGCGGTGGCGCGCACGAAGCTGCCCGAGTCGGATGTCGCGGGCCGGGCGACGGTGTTCATCTTCCCCGACCTCAACACCGGCAACAACACGTACAAGGCGGTGCAGCGCTCATCGGGCGCCGTGGCGATCGGGCCCGTGCTGCAGGGGCTGCGCAAGCCGATCAACGACCTCTCGCGCGGCGCGCTCGTGCAAGACATCGTGAACACCGTGGCCATCACGGCGATCCAGGCGGCGGATGCCTCGTGAGCATCGTGCTCGTGGTGAACTCGGGCTCCTCGTCGCTGAAGTACCAGCTCATCGACGTCGAGCAGTCGCAGACGCTCGCGAGCGGGCTCGTCGAGCGCATCGGCGCCGCGGGCGGTCACGCCAGGCACCGCCACGAGGGCGTCGAGAACGACAGCCTCGGCTCGCACTGGGATGTCGCGGTCGACATCGCCGATCATGAGGCCGCGTTCGCGGTGATGCTCGAGGGGTTCGCCGCCCACGGCCCGTCGCTCGAGGCGCACGCGCCGATCGCGGTCGGGCATCGCGTCGTGCAGGGTGGCGCGCGTTTCTTCGAGCCCACGGTGATCACACCGCTCGTGAAGATCAACATCGACGAGCTCTCGGCGCTCGCCCCGCTGCACAACCCGGCGAACCTCGAGGGCATCGAGGCCGCGCAGCGCGCCTTTCCCGACGTGCCGCACGTGGCGGTGTTCGACACCGCGTTCCACCAGACCATGCCGCCGGCGGCGTACACCTATGCGATCGACCGCGAGCTCGCGGCCAAGCACCGCATCCGCCGTTACGGGTTTCACGGCACCTCGCACCGCTTCGTCTCACGGGCGGCCGCCGAGTACCTCGAGCGCCCGATCGAGCAACTGCGCATGATCGTGCTGCACCTCGGCAACGGGGCTTCGGCGTGCGCCGTCGACGGAGGCCGCTCCGTCGAGACGAGCATGGGCATGACGCCGCTCGAGGGGCTCGTCATGGGCACTCGCTCGGGCGACATCGACCCCGCCGTGCTGCTGCACCTCGAGCGTCGAGCGGGGCTCGACACCGACGGCGTCGACCGGCTGCTGAACTCGCAGAGCGGCATCCTCGGTCTCGGCGGGCACGGTGACATGCGCGATCTCGTGGCGGCGCGCGACGCGGGCGACGAGGCGGCGACGCTCGCGCTCGAGGTCTACACGCACCGCATCCGCTCCTACGTGGGCGCCTACGCCGCCCAGCTCGGTCGCGTCGACGCGATCGTCTTCACGGCGGGCGTCGGCGAGAACTCGGCCGTCGTGCGCGAACTCGCGCTCGCCGGCCTCGAGGGCTTCGGCGTCGAGATCGACCCCGAGCGCAACGCAGTGCGCGGCAGCGAGGCGCGGCGCATCTCGACCGACGGCTCGGCGACCGCGGTGCTCGTCGTGCCGACGAACGAAGAGCTCGAGATCGCTCGCCAGACCCTGCAGCTCGTGCGGGCGTAGCGCATCCGTATATCCACAAGAAGTGTTGCACAAGGAGTCTTGTGTAAGTAGTCTGACGACATGACCGAATCGGGCGAACACGAGCCGGCGCACTCCATCGACCTGCACGACGCCGGGGCGATGCGGGCGCTCGCGCACCCGATGCGGTTGCGCATCCTCGGCATCCTGCGCGCCGACGGCCCGAGCACGGTCGGCGCGCTCGCCGAGCGCACGGGCGAGGCGCCGGGCTCGGCGAGCTACCACTTGGCAACCCTCGCCAAGCACGGCTTCGTGGTCGAGGCGCCGGAGCTCGCGCGCGACAAACGCGAGCGATGGTGGCGCGCAGCGCATGAGATGACGTCGTCGAACCCGGCCGAGTTCCTCGACGATCCAGAGCGGCTCGCGGCATCCGATGCCATGCGACGTACCGTGCTCGAGACGTACCACCGCGAGCTCCTCGGTGCGCTCGGCGCAGAGGCGAACCTCGAAGCCGAGTGGATCGCGGCCTCCGACTCGAGCGACGGCGGTGCCCAGCTCACGCTCGACGAATTCCGCGAGCTGAATGCCGAGATCGCCGCCCTGCACGACAAATGGTGGGCGGTCGGCCGAACCCCGCGCCCCGGCACTCGTGCGGTGCGCTGGATCACCCACATCTTCCCGAGGCCGGAGCGATGAGCGCCGAGACGACCCGCGACACGTCGGCCGAGGCCGGGGTTGCGAGCGCCGCGACCGCAGGCGGCCCCGGCGGCACCGGGGTCGAGACGGCAACGGATGCCCCGCGCCGCCGCACCCCGCTCGTCGCGCTCTTCGCGGCGGCGCTGTTCTCGCTCTCGGGCAACGCGATCGCGCTCATCGCGATCCCGATCATCGCGCTGAGCGAGACGGGTTCGCCGCTCGCGGCGGGTGTCGCGGGTGTGTTCGCGACCGTGCCGCTCATCATCGGCGGAGCGCTCGGGGGAGTGCTCGTCGACCGCTTCGGCTACCGCACCTCGTCGATCGTCGCCGACGTCGCGAGCGGGGTCACGGTGCTGGCGATCCCGGTGCTCGCCGCGACGGTCGGCCTGCACTTCGGGGTGCTGCTCGCCCTCGTGTTCGTCGGCGGACTGCTCGACGCCCCCGGCGACACCGCGAAGACCGTGCTGATGCCCGATCTCGCCGCACTCGCCAAGGTGCCGCTCGCTCGTGCGGCCGGGGTGCAATCGACGGTGCAGCGCACCGCCACCATGATCGGCGCCGGCATCGCTGGGGCCCTCGTCGCACTCGCCGGCCCCATGCCGGCGCTCATCGTCGATGCCGCCGGCTTCGCCGTGTCGGCACTGCTCGTGCTGTGCTTCGTGCCGCGTCGGGCGGCGGCCGCCGTCGACGATGCCGACGCACCCGTGCAGGGCGGATTCGTCGCCGGCATCCGCTTCATCCTCCGCTCCCCGCTGCTGCGTTCGATCGTGCTGCTCGTGACGCTCACGAACGCGATCGACGCGGCGGGCATGACCGTGCTGAAGCCGGTCTACGCGACGCAAGTGCTCGGCGATCCGGCGATGCTGGGCTTCATGGTCGGTTGCTTCGCTGCCGGCGCCCTCACCGGTTCGGCGATCTTCGCGGCGGTCGGCCACCGGTACTCGGGCCGTGTCGTCTTCGCCCTGTGCTTCGTGCTCGCGGGCGTGCCGCCCTACCTCGCGATGGCGCTCGGCGCACCAACCGCGGTGCTCCTGCCCGTGCTCGTGCTCTCGGGCGTCGCGGCGGGCGCGCTCAACCCGATGATGTCGACCGCCATGTACGGACTCGTGCCCGACGGCATGCGCGCACGCGTCTTCGGTGCGGTCACCGCCGGCGTCGTGGCATCCATGCCGCTCGGGGCGTTCCTCGGCGGCCTCGCCGTCGAGCAGTTCGGCATCGCGCCGACGGTGCTCGTCGCCGCGATCGTGTACCTGGTGCTGGCGTCGAGCCCGTTGTACCTGCGCTCGTTCGCCGGGCTCGCGGCCGCGCGCGGCGGCGAACCCGCCTGACGAGGCCCGTCGTTCGGGCCGACCCCTACCCGGGTACGGGGTCGATATGGCTCACCCGTGTGATGCATATACCTGATGGTGCTCCGTAGTCTCACAGCACGGTCGGCAATGATCGTGGAAGCACACGCACCCGAAGCGTTCGTCTGAAGTCTCATTCGTGCATTCGGCCCGAGGAGATGAGCGCACGTGACCCTGGTCGTTGAACGCCCCGAAGGTGCCGAGGGCACCATGTCGCCGATCATCCGCACGGCAGGTCGGCGTCGCGAGGGAGTCGATCCGGCGCAGAGCGGCTTTGCCACGCTCTCGCGTCAGATCAAGGCCGAGGGTCTGCTCGATCGCTTCGTGGCCTTCTACGTGCGCAAGGCGATCTTCTGGGCACTTGTCGGCGGCGCCGCCGTCGCGGCATCCTTAATGATCGGCGAATCCTGGTGGCAGCTCGTGATCGCCGCCGTACTCGGCGTGGTGTTCACCCAGTTCGCCTTCATGGCGCATGAGGCCTCGCACCGCCAGATCTTCCAGTCGGGGCCGCGAAACGACTGGGCCGGCCTGATTCTCGCGAACCTCGTGGTCGGCATCAGCTACAGCTGGTGGATGAACAAGCACACCCGCCACCACGGCAACCCGAACGTGATCGGCCGCGACCCCGACATCGAGAAGGACACGATCTCGTTCCTCGAAGAAGACGCGGCGCAGAGCCGCGGGCTCATTCGCGTCATCACGCGCAAGCAGGGCTATCTCTTCTTCCCGCTGCTGCTGCTCGAGGGCATCAACCTGCACGTGCACGGCATCCGCCACGTGCTCGGCAAGGCGCCCGTGAAGCGTCGCCGTCTCGAGATCACCCTCATCGCGGTTCGCCTCATCGCCGTCGTCGCACTCGTCTTCTGGGCGTTCCCGCCGCTGCTGGCCGCCGTCTTCCTGCTCGTCCAGCTCGGTGTCTTCGGTGTCTACATGGGCGCCTCGTTCGCGCCGAACCACAAGGGCATGCCCCTCATCCCGCGTGGCGAGCGCGTCGACTTCCTCGAGCGCCAGGTGCTGACCAGCCGCAACATCCGCGGCGGTTGGTTCATCGACGCCTTCATGGGCGGCCTCAACTACCAGGTCGAGCACCACTTGTTCCCGAGCATGGCGCGCCCCGCATTGGCCCGCACTCAAGAGATCGTGCGCGAGTTCTGCCGCGAGAACGACGTGCGGTACACCGAGACCGGGCTCGTCGAGTCGTATGGCATCGTCATCGCGTACTTGAACCGCGTCGGCCTCGCAGCGCGCGACCCGTTCGACTGCCCGATGATCAACTCGTACCGCCGCCGCGACTGACACCTCGGGCCGAGCGCGGCCCAGCGGTTCGCATCAGGGCGCCGTGCACGTCGCCGTGCCGACCACCAACGGCCACGTCGCGACGCGAGAAACCCTCGGCGAGGTCCAGGTGCCGACTTTCGACTCCACTGCGATCGCCGCTTGAGTGCTGAGGATGCCGCCGAGCAGGCCGATGTTGTACGTCGTCGTGTAGACGCCACCGCCGTCGGGGCCAGTCGTCGTCGCACCCGTCGTGATCGGCAGGAGATTCGGGATCAGGCCGTTGTTCGAGAAGTAGAGGTTGGCGTTCGTCGGCATGCTGTAGCCGCTGCCGACCGGGAACGACCAGCGCATCGACAGGGTCGGCGCGACGACGTTGCCACCGGCGGTGCAACTGACGATGGTCGGGGTGCCCACCGTCATGGCGGTGAACGACCCGGCCGCCGACTCCCCGGTGGTCCACGCGGCATCGGTCTCGCGTGCGGACCCTGTGATCGCGATCGTGGCGATGAGGGTGCCGCCGGCGAGGACCGCAGCGGTGGCTCGCAGCAGTCTGTTCATGAGAGGCCTCGTCGTCTTCGGGCCGCTGCCACGAGAGCAGTCGCGACGCCCGCGATCACGGATGCCGAAGCGACCGCGAGCCATGGTGCGAGGTCGACACCGCTCGCGGCGATGGCCCCGCCGCCGTCAGTGCCCACCGATTCGCCGAAGCCATCGGCCGACACCGTGAACTCGCTCTGCACCGGAAGCTCCGAACCCAGGGCCGACAACCGGGTCTCGACGCGCAGCCAGCGCTCGTCGGTATCGGTCATGGCGCCGAGGTCGAAGGTGGTCCGCGCATCGAGCGCGGTTGCTGGCACGAGCACCTGTTCGTCCGCACAATGCCCGTCGACCGTTCGGTGGTCGCACGCCGTCACGGTCACCTCGAGCAACGGGTTCGCCGCACCTTCGGCTGCGAGCGACATCCGGATCACGCCGGGCGACGGCGCCTCGGCCTGCACGCCGACGATCCAGACGGCGCTCTCGCCGGCGCCGAGCGAGGCCATCGCCGCCGCGTCGCCGATCGACGTGAGCCTGATCACCTCGCCCTGCACGATCGTCTCGGTGCTCGCCGCCTCGGCCCGGTCGGCCGGCGGCAGGAGGCTGAGGCCGACCACTGCGGCGAGCGTCGCCGTCGACAGCACGGTCGTGGTCGAGCGCCGCCCACGCTCGGGTGTCCCGTTCGGTGCCGGTGCCGGTGCCTGTGCTGGTGCTTGCGCCGGTGCCGTGTCGCGATGCCTGGCGCCGCCGCCGCTCGCGCCGCCTCGCGCGCGCGGCCAGAACGCCCAGACCACGAGCGCCGTCGCACCGAGCGTGAGCCCGCCGAGCACGAGCGGGTGCCCGAGCGACGCGATCGCCGTCGCGATGCCCGGCACGGCGAAGAGCACCACGCGCACTGGTGGCACGTTGGTGACGATCACGGGTACCGACCTCGCCGGTGCGACCGAGGTGACGATCGACGGTGTCTCTGTTCCGTTCACGCAGGTGAGCGGCACTGAGATCACGTTCGTGACTCCGCCGCACGTGGCGGG
>NZ_ATXG01000007.1 GCF_000421565.1 Agromyces subbeticus DSM 16689
CCACGACGTCGTCGCACCCTCGGGGAACACCGAGCCCGACTTCGCCGTCGCCGTCACCGTGATGACGCCGTTCGACTCGGACGAGTTCCAGTCGATCGTGGTGGTGTCTTCGGGAACCGTCAGCTTCTCGTTGTCAGGACCGCACGTGTCGGAGAAGGACGGCGCACCGACCACCGGAACGACGCAGGGAGCGTCGTTGATCGTGAACTCCCACTTCGTCTTCGAGTCCTTCTTGAACACGTAGCCGGGCTTCGCCGTCGCGGTCACGGTGATCACGCCGTTCGACTCCGACGAGTTCCAGTCGATCTTCGCCGTGTCCGCCGGAACGCTCAACTGCTCGTTGTCGGGGCCACAGGTGTCGGAGAACGTCGGAGCGCCCTCGACCGGGATCTTGACGTCGGGCTTCACGCAGTCTTCGTACTGCAGCAGGCTCTGGTCGCCCTGGGCAGGCACGTGGATGACCTTGCCGTGCTTGACGTAGTTGAAGGCCGGGTAGATGTCGCCGTGGTTCTGGTGGTCGACGTGGCCCGCGTTGAAGAAGGCCTCGACCGCCGTCTCGATGCGCTCGTACGGGTGGGTCGCGCTGCCCGTCGCGTGACAGAACTCGATCTTCTTCACCACCGGGAGATCAGGAGCACAATCCCCCTTCAGCCGCTCCGTGAGCTGGCCGTCGGAGCCCTTCTTGGAATCACCCCAGGTCGTGTAGGCGTACACCCACGGGCCGTAGCCCTTGGTGTCACCGGCGAGGTGCTCGGTGCCGAGCGTGATCGTCGCGTTGCCCGTCGTGGTGATCGGGCCACGGTCCATGCCGGTGGCGTTGCCCGGCGTGCCGTCGAAGTCGGCGTCACCGACGCGCCACTTCGTCGTGCCCGACTTGCCATTGGGCACACTCGAGAGCTTCAGCGTGTACGTCACGTCGTACTCGCCGGTGACGGTGTTGCACACGGCGCTGGCCTTGAGGTCGCCGGTGTGAGCGCTCGCGGGCGCGGCGACGCCGACGAGGGCGAGACCCGCGCCGAGCGTGAGTGAGGTGAGGATCGCCGCGATGCGGCGGAGCGGGCGGCGAGACGACCATCGAACGCGAGTGCGTGCGATGCCGTCGGCGTGCGCCAGAGCGGCGCCGGGCTTGCTCATTCGGGGTTTCTCCATCGGTTGGCCCGGCACAGGGTCAGCGAAACCGATGGGTTGACAGAGGGCGCGTTCGGTGCGCGCAGCAGTGTCGACGAGCACGGGCGCGCTCGTCGACGGACGTCGGGTAATTCGGGTGGTGCGATCGGGTTCGCGTAGCCGGGGGGCTGGCAGTTCCACCAGTATGTCGGAAACTGGGAGGGTGCACCCCGTTTTTTTCGGTCGGGGTGCATTTGTCCCCCGAAATGGGGACCGGAGTCCCCCGAAACGGGAACCGAACGCGCTCGCGCTCGCTCAGCAGCTGTCGAAGAACCGACGACGCGGGTGATCGGGGTCGCGGTTGTCGACGACGATGGATGCCACGAGGCGCGGGTCGCTCTCGGCATAGGCGATCTCGTCGGCCGGGTCGACGGGGTCGCCATCGAGCGTGATGCGAACGTCCCACAGATCCGAGAGCCGTTGCCGCAGCAGGAAGCGTCCGTCGATCACGAGGATCGCGTCATCGGGTCCGGTGAGCCACTTCGGCTCGACCCAGGCGTCGCGGGTCGGGTCGAAGACGCGCGTCACGAACGCCGTCGAGCCGCCGAGTCGGAATGGCTCGACGAGCACTCGCCGCAGGGCGGATTCGTCGAATCCGTATCGGTAGTACCGGGCCGGCGTGTCGTCCCCGTACACGGCCTGCGCCTCGCGAGAGCGGTGGAACCCCTCCATGCTCGCCCGGAACACGGCATGGTCGCGCTCTTCGAGCACGGCGGCGAGGTCGTCGCCGAACGCCGTCTTTCCGCTCTGCAGCGGCCCGTCGATCGCGACGATCATTCGCCCGCGCCCATGGTGCTGCAGGATCTCGTCGGCGATCGAGCGAAGAACGGTGACTCGGGGCGTCGTGACAAGCCGCATGCCACGAGCCTAGCTCCGCGGCATCCGCCTCGCCGTAGGCTGGGCTGATGCCTCGGTCCTCTCCCGCCTCCACGCTCTCGAGCCGGGTGATCGACTGGTTCGCGGATGCCGCGCGGCCGCTGCCGTGGCGTGCGGCCGAGGTGTCGCCGTGGGCAGTGCTCGTCAGCGAGTTCATGCTGCAGCAGACGCAGGTCTCGCGTGTGGTGCCCCGCTGGGAGGCCTGGATCGAGCGCTGGCCGACCCCGGCGGCGCTCGCTGCCGAGCCTCCCTCCGAGGCCGTGCGGGCCTGGGATCGGCTCGGCTACCCTCGACGCGCGCTGTGGCTGCACCGCGCCGCCGTCGAGATCGTCGAGCGACACGGCGGCGAGGTGCCGGCCGACGTCGAGGGCCTGCTCGCGCTGCAGGGCGTCGGGCCGTACACCGCTCGCGCGATCGCCGCCTTCGCGTTCGGCATCCGGGTGCCGGTCGTCGACACGAACACGCGCCGGGTGATCGCCCGCGCGGTGGCCGGTCAGGCCGAGCCCTGGCCGCCATCGACCACACGCGACCTCGCGGCCATGAACGAGCTGCTCCCCCGTGACGATATCGAGGCGCGTGCGTTCAACGCCGGTGCGATGGAGCTGGGCGCGACGGTGTGCACGGCTCGAGCACCACGCTGCGAGGTGTGCCCGATCGCCGCCTCATGTGCCTGGCGAGCAGCCGGCTTCCCGGCGTACGACGGTCCGAAGAAGTCGGCACAGGCACGATTCGACGGCTCCGACCGGCAGGTGCGCGGCATGGTGATGCGGGAGCTCAGGGCTGCGCACCGACCGGTGCCGCGAACGGCACTCGGGATGCTGCAGGCGCCGGCGACCCAATTGGACCGTGCACTGGCGAGCCTCGTCGTCGACGGACTCGCCGTGCACGACACCGATGGCTATCGGCTGCCAGAGGCCTGATCAGCGCGCGGCATCCGCTTCGTCGTCGATGCCCGACTCGTCGTCGAGCTCGTCGTTCTCGTCGAACTCCCGGGGCTTCACGTACGGGTCGGCCTCGCCGGCGTACTCGGCAGTTGCAGCCATCTCGGCGGTCTCTGCGTCGCGCGTCTGCGCCTCGCGGAGCAGCGCCCCGATGTGCTGCGCGTTCTCGGGGATCGCGTCGGCGATGAACTCGAGCGACGGCGTGAGGCGCGCCGTGATGTTGCGACCGACTTCGCTGCGCAGCATGCCGGTCGCCGCCTTCAGCGCCTTGGCGGAGTCTTCGCGCTCTTCGTCGGTGCCGTACACCGTGTAGAAGATGCTCGCGTGCTGAAGGTCACCCGTGACGCGCACGTCGGTGATCGTCACGAACCCGAGCCGCGGGTCGCGCAGGCCCTTGTCGAGGCGCTTGGCCACGATCTCCTTGATGCGATCGGCCATCTTCCTGGCCCGTGCCGGATCAGCCATGTTCCTCAGCCCCTCTTCTCCCCGGGGCGTTGCCCTTGGGGTCGTGATTCGTCACTCCGGTGAATCGGGTTCGGGGCCCCTGGTTCTTCACCGGAGTGAAGAACCAGGGACCCGGGCATACGAGTTACGCCCGGGGCTTCTCCCGCATCTCGATGGTCTCGATCTCGTCGCCGACCTGGATGTCGTTGAACTTGCCGAGGCCGATGCCCGCCTCGAAGTCCGTGCGGACCTCGGTGACGTCGTCTTTGAAGCGGCGCAGCGACTCGATGGCCAGGCTGTCGCCGACCACGACACCGTCGCGGATGACGCGAGCCTTGGCGTTTCGCGTGATCGTTCCCGATCGCACGATGACACCGGCGATGTTGCCGAACTTCGAGGAGCGGAACACCTCGCGGATCTCGGCGACACCCGACTGCACCTCTTCGAACTCGGGCTTCAGCATGCCCTTCAGCGAGTCCTCGATCTCGTCGATCGCGTTGTAGATGACCGAGTAGAAGCGCACGTCGACACCCTCACGAGCTGCACGCTCGCGCGCCTTCGTGTCGGGGCGCACGTTGAAGCCGACGATGATCGCGTTGTCGATCGTCGCGAGGTTGACGTCGCTCTCGGTGATCGCACCCACACCGCGGTGGAGGATGCGAAGCTGCACCGAGTCGTCGACCTCGATCTTGAGGAGCGACTCCTCGAGCGCCTCGACGGCACCCGAGACGTCACCCTTGATGATGAGGTTGAGCGACTCGACCTTGCCCTCTTCGAGTGCACGGGTGAAGTCTTCGAGCGAGATGCGCTTGCGAGCCTTCGCCAGCTGGGCATTGCGCTCGGCGGCTTCACGCTTCTCGGCGATCTGACGCGCGGTTCGGTCTTCCTCGGTGACGAGGAAGGTGTCACCGGCGCGCGGCACGCTCGAGAGTCCCTGCACCTGCACGGGGCGCGACGGCGTGGCTTCGAGCACGGCGTCGCCGTTCTCGTCGGCCATGGCACGAACGCGGCCGTAGGCGGTGCCTGCGACGATCGCATCGCCGACGCGCAGCGTTCCCGACTGGATGAGCACGGTCGCAACAGCGCCGCGTCCCTTGTCGAGCTTCGCCTCGATGGCGACACCGCGTGCGTCCTTGTTGGGGTTCGCACGCATGTCGAGACCGGCGTCTGCGGTGAGCAGCACGGCATCGAGGAGTTCCTTGATGCCGATGTTCTCGCGAGCCGAGACATCGACGAACATGACGTCTCCGCCGTACTCCTCGGCCACGAGGCCGAATTCGGTGAGCTGCTGGCGCACCTTGGCGGGGTTGGCGTCGGGCTTGTCGATCTTGTTCACCGCGACCACGATCGGCACGTTCGCCGACTGCGCGTGGTTGAGCGCCTCGATCGTCTGCGGCATGATGCCGTCATCGGCCGCGACCACGAGGATCGCGATGTCGGTCACCTGCGCACCACGGGCACGCATGGCGGTGAACGCCTCGTGACCCGGCGTGTCGATGAAGGTGATCGGGCGATCGATGCCCTCGTGCTCGGCGTGCACCTGGTAAGCACCGATGTGCTGGGTGATGCCGCCGGCCTCGCCTGCGACGACGTTCGCATTGCGGATCGCGTCGAGGAGTCGGGTCTTACCGTGGTCGACGTGACCCATGACGGTCACGACCGGAGGACGCTGCTGGAGGTCTTCGTCGGTCTCGTCTTCGAGCTCTTGATCGAGATCGATGGCGAAGCCCTCGAGGAGCTCGCGGTCTTCGTCTTCGGGCGAGACGACCTGGATCTTGTAGCCGAGCTCTTCGCCGAGCACCTGGAAGGTGGCCTCGTCGAGCGACTCGGTCGCCGTGGCCATCTCACCGAGGTGGAACAGCACGGTCACGAGCGAACCGGGGTTCGCGTCGATCTTGTCGGCGAAGTCGGAGATCGAGGAGCCGCGACGCAGTCGGACGACGGTGTTGCCGTCGCCGCGGGGCACGCTCACGCCGCCGAGCGACGGAGCCTCCCGCATCTCGAATTCCTGACGCTTCGTGCGCTTCGACTTGCGAGCCTTGCTCTTGCCGCCACCGCGACCGAAGGCACCTGCCGTGCCGCCGCCGGGTCCACGACCACGACCGCCACCGCCGGCCGGGCGCGGGCCACCGAAACCGGTGCCGGGTGCGCCGCCACCAGGTCGCTGGAAGCCGCCGCCGCCACCGGGACGAGCGCCTGCGCCTGCGCCGGCACCGCCGGGACGCTGGAAGCCGCCGCCGGGGCGACCGCCTGCACCAGCAGGGCGCGGAGCGCCGGGACGCGGCGAGCCGGGTCGCGGTGCCTGCGGACGCGGGATGTTGCCGGGGCTCGGGCGCTGGCCCATGCCCTGAGCGCTCGTGAAGGGGTTGTTGCCCGGGCGCGGCTGAGCCGGGCGCGAGCCCATGCCCTGCGAGCTCGAGAACGGGTTGTTGCCGGGGCGCGGCGTGCCGCCTGCACCGCCGGGACGCGGAGCTCCGGGACGCGGAGCCGTGCCGGCGGGCTTGGGAGCGCCGGGCTTGGCCGCGGTGTCGTCGGCCTCGGTCGAGGCGGCTGCCGGGGCATCCGTCGACTTCTCGGCTGCGGCCTGCGCAGCACGCTCTTCGGCCTGGGCCTGACGCTCGGCGACCGTGAGCGGCACCTCGACGACGGGGGCCTCGACGGCTTCGGGGGCTTCGACGGGCTCGGGCGCTGCAGGAGCCGCCGGGCGCTTCGGGGCCGGCTTGGGGCCGGGCTTCGCGCCGGCCGCTGCTGCGACCGGCTTCGACGCGGCGGGTGCTGCGGCCGCGGCCGCACCTGCGGCCTCGAGCGCGGCCTTCAGCCGGCGTGCGACGGGGGGTTCGATGGACGACGAGGGTCCCTTGACGTACTCGCCCATCTCCTTGAGCTTCTCAAGGGCGATCTTGCTGTCGACACCGAGTTCGCTTGCGATCTCGTGTACGCGTGGTTTGGCAGCCACTTCTCTCCTGTTCCGGGTCCGACCCCGGACAGGGGCAGACCATCAATGACGGACGGGTCTCATTTCGAGCCGCTCATGAGTCATTACTCATTAGTGATCACGCCGTTCAGCCTGTTCTCTACGTTGCTGGTGTCCACCTCGCCGCGAATGCGGAGCGCACGCCCGAAGGCGCGTCGCCGCACGGCGAGCCGGTAGCACTCGAGTGACGGATGCAGCCACGCACCCCTGCCCGGAAGCACGGCCGCACCATCTGCGATGACGTGGGAGTTCTGGGTGACGACCCTCAGAAGAGAGGACCGCGGGGCATGCGAACGGCATCCGATGCACGTTCTGACGGGTTCCATCTTACACTCTGCGCTGTTCGTCCGCCGACGGCGGCCGATCGGTGGATGCCGAAGGCGGCCGCCCCGGCTGTTGGACTAGTCCGACTCGAGCACCGAATCGGGCTGGATGTCGATCTTCGCGCCCGTGAGCTTCGCGGCGAGGCGGGCGTTCTGGCCCTCCTTGCCGATCGCGAGCGAGAGCTGGTAGTCGGGCACGAGGGCACGAACCGCTCGCGTCGACTCGTCGATCACGAAGGCGCTCGTGACCTTGGCGGGGCTCAACGCGCTCGCGACGAAGGTCGCGAGGTCGTCGTTCCAGTCGACGATGTCGATCTTCTCGGCGCCGAGCTCTGCGGTGACGGCGCGCACGCGCTGACCGAGCTCGCCGATGGCCGCACCCTTGGCGTTCACGCCGGGCTGGGTGGCACGCACCGCGATCTTCGTGCGGTGCCCCGCCTCACGGGCGAGTGACACGATCTCGACGACGCCCGATGCGATCTCGGGCACCTCGAGTGCGAAGAGCTTGCGCACGAGCGCCGGGTGCGTTCGCGACACCGTGATCGACGGGCCCTTGAGCCCCTTGGCCACGCTCGTCACGTAGACCCTGATGCGCTGGCCGTGCAGGTACTCCTCGCCGGGCACCTGCTCTTCGGGCGGCAGGATCGCCTCGACGGTACCGAGGTCGATGTGCACCATGCGGGGGTTCGGCCCCTGCTGGATGATGCCCGCGACGATGTCGCCTTCGCGACCGCGGAACTCGCCGAGCACGGCGTCGTCGGCGATGTCGCGCAGGCGCTGGTTGATGACCTGCTTCGCGGCGAATGCGGCGATGCGACCGAAGTCGCTCGGGCTGTCTTCAGCCTCGCCGATGACGTTGCCCTCTTCGTCGAGCTCGGGCACGTACACCGACACGTGGCCGGTCTTGCGATCGAGGTGTGCACGCACGCCCTCGGGGTTCGCGTGGCCGTGCTGATCGGGATGGGTGTGCTTCAGATAGGCCATCAGAATGGCCTGCTCGATGATGCCCACCAGTTCGTCGAATGGGATCTCTTTCTCGCGCTCCATCATCCGCAGCACGCTGAGGTCGATATCCATAACCCGGCCTCCTCTATTCAGCTCTCACGCCGCTTCCCTTCGGAGCGGACAGGACTCTACGGTACCGGAAGTCGCGGCCCCCAGCATCCGTCGCCGCACCGCCCTGACGGCTCGAGCACGATCGCACGCAGAGAAGCGGGTGACGGACGCCGCGGCATCTGTCACCCGCTCCGTCGTGGTGTCAGCCGCGCCAGACCTGCACGACCGATGGCCGCGGCGCAGCGACGAGGCCGCTCTCTGGGCGGTGCGCCGGCACGTAGTCGGGGAAGAAGGAGTTCGGCGCCGCGACCGTGCCGTCTTCACCGGGGTGCTGCACCGCGACGTAGACCATGCTCTCCCGGTCGTGGATGATCGGGCCACAGGTCTCGCCGTCGCGGGGAACCGAGAGGAACTGCTGCACGTGGCCGCGCTCCGCGCCCTCGAGCGGCACCTTGAACAGGCCGTCGTTGAACCCGATCTTGCTGGGCGCTCCGTCAGTCGAGATCCAGAGGTTGCCGACCGAGTCGAACGCGAGGTTGTCGGGGCACGAGATGGGCGAGACCAGCTCTGTCGGGAACCCGGCGAAGTACGTGTTCTGGTCGACCGCGGGGTCGCCGCAGAGCAGCAGGATGCTCCAGCCGAAGGTGGTTCCCGACTGGCCGGCCGTCTCGGTCAGCTCGACGACGTGGCCGTTGCGGTTGCCCGTGACCGGGTTCGCCTCGTCGACGGTGGCTGCCGTGCGCGACGAGTTGTTGGTCAGCGCCACGTAGACCTTGCCGGTCGTCGGGTTCGGCTCGACGTCTTCGGGCCGGTCCATCTTCGTCGCGCCAACGGTGTCGGCCGCGAGTCGCGTGAAGACGAGCACCTCTTCCGTCGTCATGCCCGGGATGACGCTCTGACCGTGCTGCGTGAGCGGGATCCACTCCCCCGTGCCGTCGAAGAGCCCGTCGGCCGGCAGCGCGCCGGTGCCGACGATCTCGGCGGCGGGCGAGTTGCCGGTGAACTTCGCGACGTAGAGGTCGCCCTCGCTCAGCAGGCCGAGGTTCTTGCGCCGCGCGACCGGCGTGTGTCGCGGGTCGAACGTGCCCTTCGACACGAACTTGTAGAGGTAGTCGTTCGTCTGGTCGTCGCCCATGTAGGCGACCGCGCGGCCGCCCTCGGCGATGATGACGTTGGCGCCCTCGTGCTTGAACCGACCCATCGCTGTGTGCTTGCGCGGCGTCGACGAGGGGTCTTCGGGGTCGATCTCGACGATCCAGCCGAAGCGGTTCGGCTCGTTCACGAAGCCGGCGTCGCGAGCGTTGAATCGCGGGTCGATGCGCTCGAAGGTGTAGGTCGACTTCGCGCTCGGCGTCGCGCGATAGCGCTTCTGGCCGGCCGTGTCGGCCGCCCAGACGAAGTAGCCGTCGAAGTTCTCCTCGCCCGACAGCACGGTGCCCCACGGGGTGGTTCCGCCGGCGCAGTTGCCGAGCGTGCCCTTGATCCAGCGACCCTCGGCGTCTTCGGCGGTCTTCAGCAGCTCGCTGCCCGCTGCGGGCCCGGTCGCCTCGAACACCGTGTCGGCCGTGATGCGGCGGTTGCGGCGCCCGTCGACCAGGTAGCGCCACGGCTGGCCGATCTTGCTGCGGCGGAGCTCGACGACCGAGAAGCCGTGCGCCGCCTTGTAGATCGCAGCGCGACGGTCGAGCTCTGCTGCGTCCTCGGAGGGCGGGAACATGAGCCCGGGGTTGACGTACTCGTGGTTGCTCGCGAGCACGGCGGTGCGACCGCTGCGGTCGGCGATGATGTCGATGTAGTCGCAGTTGTAGCCGAACTGCCCCGCCTGCGCCTCGGCCGTCTGGTTGTCGAGGTCGAGCGCGGGCACCCCCGAGAAGAGCGGATCGCCCCAGCGGATGATCGGCTTCCACGAGTAGCCCGCGGGCACGTTGAAGTCGTCGACCATCATCGGCACGGGCGCGATCGGATCGAAGCTCAGGCCGCCTTTCCCGAAGCCGGCACCGGGCGGCGCGGCCATCGCCGAGCCACCGGGCGTCGCGGCCGCGAGGGCGACACCCACGGCGCCTGCCGCGCTCAGTCCGAGCAGCGCCCGGCGCGTCAGCGCTGCCGAGGCGATGTCACGGAAGCTGGCATTGCCCGAGGTGTTGCACTCGGGTCCGAGGCAGGCGTTGGCGCACTTGAAGTGGCAGGTGACGGCCGAGCGCTTGCCTCGCGCGTGGTCGGCCATCGGGAACAACTGGATGTCGGTGATCGTCACAGATCGTCCTCACGCTCGTGGTCGGGATTCCCCTTGCACAGTGCTCGCGGAATCCGTCGTACCCCCGGATGGGGGGTGAACGAGACGTGAACGAGTGGCGAAGCGTGGATGCTCCGGCGACGACCGGGGCGGCCGGCGCCGGAGCATCCGCCGCGTGACGGGCGACTCAGGCGAGTGCGGCGACGACCTCGTCGATCGGCACCTGCGTGCGCTCGCCCGTGGCGCGGTCCCAGACCTCGACGACGCCGTCGGCCACACCGCGGCCGGCGATCACGATCTTCGGGATGCCGATCAGCTCGGCGTCACCGAACTTCACGCCGGGCGAGACCTTCGGGCGGTCGTCGAAGAGCACGTCGTAGCCGGATGCCTCGAGCGAGGCGACGATCGTCTCTGCGGCGTCGAACACCGCCGCGTCTTTGCCGGCAGCGAGCACGTGCACGTCGAACGGAGCGACCGAGGCCGGCCAGATGAGCCCCTTGTCGTCGTTGTTGCCCTCGGCGATGACCGCGAGGATGCGGGTCACTCCGATGCCGTACGAACCCATCGTGACGGTCACGAGCTTGCCGTTCTCGTCGAGCACCTTGAGGCCGAGCGCCTCGGCGTACTTGCGCCCGAGCTGGAAGACGTGGCCGATCTCCATGCCGCGAGCGAGCTCGACCGGGCCCGAGCCGTCGGGTGCCGGGTCACCGGGCAGCACGTTCGACGCCTCGACGGTGCCGTCGGCGACGAAGTCGCGGCCGGCCACCAGACCGAACACGTGCTTCTGGTCGAGGTTCGCCCCGGTGATCCACTCGGTGCCGTCGACGACGCGGGGGTCCACGAGGTACCGGATGCCGGTGGTCGACTCGGCGCCGAGCACGGAGCCGTCGGGCGACCAGGGGCCGATGTAGCCCTTGACGAGGCCCGGGTGCTTGGCGAAGTCCGCCTCGGTGGCGGGCTCGACCTCGCCGGGCGCGAACGCGACCTCGACGCGCTTCATCTCGACGTCGCGGTCTCCGGGCAGGCCGATGACGACGATGTCGCGGGTGCCGTCGGGCTGCACGACGGCCAGCACGACGTTCTTCAAGGTGTCGGCAGCGGTCCAGGCGCGCCCGTCGGGGCGCGGGTACTCGGCGTTGGCGAGGTCGACGAGCGTCGCGATCGTCGGCGTGTTCGGCGAATCGAGCACGAGCGCGGCGGGCAGCCCGTCGAACGCGATCGACTCGGGTGCGATCGTCTCGAAGGCCTCGACGTTCGCCGCGTATCCGCCGGCCGAGCGCACGAAGGTGTCTTCGCCGACGGCGGTGGGGTGCAGGAACTCCTCGCTCTTCGAGCCGCCCATCGCACCGGCATCCGCCTTGACGATCACGTACTCGAGCCCGAGGCGGGTGAAGATGCGCTCGTAGGCGTCACGCTGCGACTGGTAGCTCTCGTCGAGCCCCGCGTCGGTGACGTCGAACGAGTACGCGTCTTTCATCGTGAACTCGCGACCGCGCAGGAGGCCGGCGCGGGGGCGCGCCTCGTCGCGGTATTTGTCCTGGATCTGGTAGATCGACAGCGGCAGGTCTTTGTAGGAGTTGTAGAGGTCTTTCACGAGCAGCGTGAACACCTCTTCGTGCGTCGGCGCGAGCAGGTAGTCGGCGCCCTTGCGGTCGTGCAGGCGGAAGAGCGCGTCGCCGTACTCGGTCCAGCGGTTCGTGACCTCGTAGGGCTCGCGCGGCAGCAGCGCCGGGAAGTGCACCTCGTGTGCACCGGCGTTCGTCATCTCTTCGCGGATGATCGCCTCGATCTTCGCCTTGACCTTCAACCCCAGTGGCAGCCACGCGAACACGCCCGGCGCCTGGCGCCGGATGTAGCCGGCGCGCACGAGCAGGCGATGGCTCGTGACCTCTGCATCGGCGGGGTCTTCACGAAGGGTACGGAGGAAGTAGTTCGTCAGGCGTGTGGGCACCCGACGATTCTAGTTCGGGCGCCCGCCCTAGGCTGGGCCCATGCCAGCCCGACGCCCGCACGTCGCCGTCTCCGCCGCGCAGAGCGAGCTCGCGAGTTCGCTCGCAGAGCTCCGGCGCACGCTCGACGTGCCCGCGGAGTTCCCACCGCACGTCGAGACCGAGGCGATCGCGACGCTCGCCCCGACTCCCCCGCCCGAGGCCGACCTCCGCGACCTTCCGTTCATCACGATCGACCCGCTCGGTTCGACCGACCTCGACCAGGCGCTGCACATCGCGCGCGGCGACGACGGTTTCCTGGTGCACTACGCGATCGCGGATGTCCCGGGCTGGGTGCGTCCCGACGGAGAGGTCGATCGCGAAGCCCGACGGCGGGGCCAGACCCTGTACGCAGCCGACGGGCGGATTCCGCTGCACCCGACCGTGCTCAGCGAAGACCGGGCCTCCCTGCTGCCGGGCGCCGATCGGAGCGCGTTCGTCTGGTCGTTCGAGCTCGACCGGCACGGCACGGTCGCGAGGACTCGCTTGCGCCGCGCACTCGTGCGCTCGCGACTCCAGCTCACCTACGAAGCGGCGCAGTCGCACATCGATGCCGGCGACGGCGTCGATTCGCTGAGTCTCCTCCGCGAGGTCGGGCTGCTGCGCATCGAACTCGAGCGCGCTCGCGGTGGAGCGAGCCTGAACTCCCCCGACGAAGAGATCGTGCGCACGAGCAACGGCGGCTACGCGCTCGAACGGCGTCGACCGCTGCCCGTCGAGGAGTGGAACGCGCAGCTCTCGCTGATGACGGGAATGGCTGCCGCCGAACTCATGCTCGCGGGGCGAATCGGCATCCTCCGCACGATGCCGAAGCCGACCGAGGAACGCGTCGACGCGTTCCGAACGCAGACGCGCGCCCTCGGCCGGCCGTGGCCGGAGGCGGTCACGTACGGCGAGTATCTGCGCGCCCTCGATCGCGACGACCCTGCGGCACTCGCCGTGATGCAGGCGGCGGGCGGGCTCTTCCGCGGCGCGGGCTACGTCGCCATCGACGGCGCCATCCCGACGGACCCGATGCAGTCGGCGATCGCCGCGCCGTACGCGCACGTCACCGCACCACTGCGTCGGCTCGTCGACCGCTGGGGGCTCGTGGTGTGCGAAGCGCTCAGCGCAGGCCGCGAGGTGCCGGCATGGATTCGCGAATCCCTCGCCGAACTCCCGGCGCTCATGGGGGCGTCGTCGCAGCGGGCGAGCCGGCTCGACGCAGCGTCGGTGGCCCGGGTCGAGGCAGCGGTGCTGCAGGCGCGCGTCGGCGAGAGCTTTCCGGTCACGGTGCTCGAGGTGCGCGGGGCGAACGCGGTGATCCAGCTCACCGAGCCTGCCGTCACGGCGTCATGCCCGGCGCCGGCCGGTGCGGTCGCCGGCGTGATCATCGATGTCGTGCTCGAGCGTGCCGACATCGGCTCGGGCGAGGTGCGATTCAGGGTCGCCGAACGCTGAGGCGTCTCGTTCGCGAGCCGCGAGCGCTCGCCGGGCCCAGCTGCTCTCGCGCATCGACTACCGTTCGCGTTGCGGCCGGTCAACCCCGTGACAGGCCGACCGCCCCTTCCTACGGTTGAGTGATACCGCGACCGAGGGAGATGGGACGACGATCACCACCGATGCTCGCGGGAGCGCGACCGCGGCTCCTGCCCCGAACCGAACGGCGCCGAATCGAACGGCGCCGATGCGCCCGATGGACGTGCCGAGCGCGCGTGGCGAGGTCACCGAGATACTCATCGCACGGCTCACCGCGGGCGAGCGTGCCCCCCTCGACGACCTCGCCGCGACGACGACGGCCGCGCTCGCGGCATCCGATGATGTGCTCACCGACGACGACCTGCAGCTCGCTCTCTTCCTGATGTACGAACTGCACTACGGCGGTCTCGATGGGGTGGCTGACACGTGGGAGTGGGATCCCCGACTCCTCGCCGTGCGCGAGCGCATCGAGCGCGAGTTCGAGGCCGCGCTGCGGCGCGCCGTGTCGCAGCCGAGAGCCACGAGGGACGTGTCCGAGGCGCTGTTCGCCCTCGTGACCGACGACGACGGGCCGAGCCTGTCAGCGTTCGTGGAACGCGATGCCACGGCCGAGCAGGTGCGGGAGATCCTCGCCTGTCGCACGATCTACACCTTGAAGGAGGCGGATCCGCACAGCTGGGCGATCCCGAGGCTGCACGGTCGGGCGAAGTCCGCCCTCGTCGAGATCCAGGCCGATGAGTACGGGGGCGGGCGACCCGAGCGGCTGCACGCCACGATCTTCGCCGCCGCGCTTCGGGGAGCAGGGCTCGACGACCGCTACGGCGCCTACGCCGACCACGTGCCAGCCACCGTCTACACCTCGATGAACCTGATGTCGCTCTTCGGGCTGCACCGCCGCCTCCGAGGTGCGATCGTCGGTCATCTGGCGGCATACGAGATGACGTCGTCGCTTCCCTGCCGCGCGTATGCGACGGGACTTCGTCGGCTCGGCTTCGGAGACGACGTCACCGACTACTTCGACGAGCATGTCGAGGCCGACGCGGTGCACGAACAGCTCGCCGCTCGCGACCTCGCCGGCTCGCTCGCCGACGACGAGCCCGAGATCGCGAACGACATCCTCTTCGGTGCGGCCGCCTGCCTCGCGATCGACGGTCGACTCTGGGGCGGCCTGCGCGAGCGGTTCGAGGTCGGCGAGTCGGCGCTGAGGAAGCCGCTGCCATGAGCGCCGCGTCATCCGCTCACCCGGCGTCCATCACGTCGTGCCCAGACGGGCCGCTGATCGTGCGCGGTGAGCTGGCGCTCTTCGACGATCAGGGCGAAGCGGTGATGCCGAATCGCCGCACCTTCGCACTCTGCCGCTGCGGAGCCTCGGCGATCCGCCCGTTCTGCGACGGATCGCACAAGCTCGTCGGATTCCGCACCACTCCGCCGCCGCGCACCGCGGCCGTCACCTTCGACGAGCCCGCACCATCCACACTGAATGCTGAATGAAGGAGACACTCGTGTCAGACCCTGAGATCACCCCATCCGAGCCCGAGCCCGATTCAACGAACGACGCCGACGCCGACGCCCGACCAGACGGCGACCGACCACGCGCCGACGACATCCCACTGCCCGAGGAGATCCCCGCGGGGAACGAGACGGTCGCGGCCGACACCGCCTCGGGCGGCGCGCCCGAACCCTCCGGCGAACCCGAGCGGACGTAGAACGCACCGCGCCTGATCGCCACTCGGCTCGCCGCCCGGCGATCAGTCGCCGTCGACGTCTTCCTCGTCTTCCATCGCGAACGCCTCGAGGTCATCGGCTGCCGCCGTGGCGACGTCGTCGGTGCCCTCGTGCAGCGTGCCCATGCCGTCGGGGTATCCCGCTTGGTCGGGGTACTCGAACTCGGTGCCGTCTCCGCTCATCGCAGCCGCCTCTCGCGCGCGGACGCCGCGTCGAGGCATCCGATGCCGCCCACCATACTCGCGCGAGGCGCGCGCGACTACGGCGCCGAGGCGGGCACCTGATCGGGCTGCGGCCGACGTTCGCGCATCCACTGCTCCGTGATCGCGACGTGCGATGCCGCAGCCAGCGCCGCACCGGCGGGGTCGCGTCGCTTGAGAGCGCCGAGGATGTCGCGGTGCCCATGATCGCTTGCGGCCTTCATCTCTGCACCACCCGGGAGGTTCCACAGCTGATAGGCATTGGATCGCGAACGGAACACGTCGAGCAGTGTCGAGAGGGCATCGTTGTGGGCGAGCCGTGCGATCGAGGCGTGGAATTCCGCGTCGAGATCCGAAGCGGGTGCGCCCGGCGGCGCCGCCTCGATCTCGTCGAGGATCGCGCCGAGCGCCTCGGCGTGCTCATCGGTGAACCGAGACGCCGCTTGGGCGGCAGCGTGCGACTCGATGACGCGGCGAACCTCGTAGAGGTCGAGCAGGCCGTCGATCGGCATGAGTGAGACGGTGAGACTCAGCGCACCGATGATGTTCGCGGGCTCCAGCGGCGACACGAACGTGCCCGAGCCGTGCCGGGATTCGATGACGCCGAGCGCGCCGAGCATGCGCACGGCCTCGCGGAGCGGTCCGCGCGAGACCTGCAGCCGATCGCAGAGCTGCGCTTCGGGTGGGAAGCGCTGCCCCGGCTGGAGTTCGCCGGAGGCGATCATGTGGTGCAAGCCGTCGAAGGCATCGTCGATCGCGCTCATGCCGCGCTCCTCTCTCAGGTCGGACGCCCCGGCCACTCAATCACAGAACCGCCCGCAAGTCATCAGATGACTTGAGTCCAGAGTCTAGTCATCAGATGACTCGCATGCTATCGTCCCTTCTCAGGCACCCGACTCGGTTCAGATCCGCAAGTGATCTAATCTCTTCGAGAGTGCGGCCCACTGGCTGACAGACAAGGATGTACCCCCCGCCATGAGATCCCTCACAGCGCCCATTGCTCTCTCGATGGACGACGGCACCGCTGCCGCCACTGCGTGGACGCTGTCTCCTCACGTGCTGCATCTCAACCACGGCTCGTTCGGCGCGGTGCCGAGAGTCGCCCAGCACCACCAGAACGTGCTTCGCGCGCAGATGGACAGCGATCCGGTCGGTTGGTTCGCCACCCTGGGTTCGCGGGTGAGCGCCGCTCGCGCCGACATCTCGCGCTTCGTCGGCACGGCACCCGGCAACACCGCGCTCGTGCCCAACGCGAGCGGCGGGGCGAGCGTCGTCTACAACAGCCTCGCCCTGCCGGCCGGCGCCGAGATCGTGGTCTCCGACCACGGCTACGGCGCCGTGACCATGGGAGCGGAGCGCGCCGCCCGCCGCTGCGGCGGCCGTGTCGTGACCGCGAGGGTGCCACTCGATGCGGATGCCGCCGAGGCTCACGCCGCGGTGATGGCCGCGTGCGGCCCGGCCACCGCTCTCATCGTCATCGACCACATCACCTCGGCCACCGCGCGGTTCATGCCGGTGCGCGAGATCGCGGCATCCGCTCGCGAACGCGGCATCGTGACCCTCGTCGACGGAGCCCACGTGCTGGGTCTCTACCAGGAACCGATCGAGGACCTCGGCTGCGACGTCTGGATCGGCAACCTGCACAAGTTCGCCTGCGCACCACGGGGCACTGCGGTGCTCGTCGCCACCGGCGAACTGCGCGACGAGCTCTATCCGCTCATCGATTCCTGGGGATCACCCCATCGCTTTCCCGAGCGCTTCGACACTCAGGGCACGCTCGACGTCACGAGCTACCTCGCCGCGCCCACCTCGTTCGACTTCATCGCAGAGACGTGGGGCTGGCCGGCCGTGCGCGAGTACCTGACCGGGCTCGCCGACTACGCGGAGCGGCTCGTGGCCGACGCGTTCGGCGAGCTCACCGGCGAAGACCACCGAGTCGATGTCGGCCGGCCCGTCAACGGCATGCGTCTCGTGCGCCTGCCCACGGGCCTGGCCCGCAGCCACGCCGAGGCCGACGCGCTGCGCGACCGGGTCGTGCGCGAGTGCGACGTCGAGGCGGCCTTCTCGAGCTTCGCCGGCATCGGGTACTTCCGTCTCTCGGCCCACGCCTACAACACGGCCCGAGACTTCGAAGCATTCGTGGAGCGGATGGTTCCGACTCTCCACGACTGGGCTCGCGACGCACGCCGCTAGCCGCGCCATCCCCCAATGGAACACCTACCGAATAGAGGAATCATGATCAAGAGGAAGGTACTCGCAGGCATCGGCCTCGGTATGACCGCGGCCCTCGCCCTCAGCGGATGCTCCGGCTCCCCCGAGGCCGAAGGCGCGGTCACCCTGCAGATGGTCGAAAGCCTGACGAACCCCGCCCGAACGGCACTGCTCGAAGAACTCATCGCCGAGTTCGAAGCCGAGAACGCCGACATCACCGTCGAACTCGTGTCACCGCCGACCGATCAGGCCGACCAGAAGATCCAGCAGATGCTGCAGGCCGGATCGGGCGTCGACGTGCTCGAGGTGCGCGACCTGACCGTCGGGCCGTTCTCGACCAATGGCTGGCTCGACGACATGACCGAGGAGTTCGACGGCTGGGCCGGCTGGGACGACCTGACCGACAACGCCAAGAAGGTCGCGACCGCCACGGGCGAGACGTACTTCATCCCCTACGGCTTCTACGGCATCAGCCTCTTCTACCGCACCGACTTCGTCGAGCAGGCCGGATTCGACGGCCCGCCGGAAGACTGGGAGGAACTGCTCGAGCAGGCCGAGGCGATCCAGGACCCGGATGCCAACACGTTCGGCTACGCCTTCCGGGGCGGCAAGAACGGCTACACCAACGCGGTGCTCGCGATCTCGGCCTACGTCGCCGACGACATCGACGTGACCAACGCGTACAAGCTCACCAACGGCGACTCCATCTTCTCGGCGCCCGAGGCGCAGGACGCGCTCGAGGTCTACTTCTCGCTCTTCGAGAAGGCCTCGCCGCCGTCGTCCGTCGCGTGGGGCTACCCCGAGATGGTCGAGGGATTCACGAACGGCTCGACCGGGTTCCTGCTGCAGGACCCCGAGGTGATCGCCGCCGTGCAGCAGTCCGAAGCCGTCAGCGAAGAACAGTGGAACACTGCGCCCATGCTGAAGGGCCCGAGCGGCAAGGCCATCCAGCCGCTCGCCACCGCCGGCTGGGGCATCGCCGAGGCGAGCGAGCACAAGGAGGAGGCGGCGAAGCTCATCCAGTTCCTCTCGGAGGGCGATGCGTCCATCGCGTTCACCGAGGGCAACAGCCTCATCCCGATCCTGAACGGCGCCGCCGACGCGGAGTTCTACAAGACGGGTGCCTGGGAGAGCTACCTCGCCATGAACGAGAACCCCGACGCCTACATCACCGCCGAGCAGCCTCGCGGGGCGGCATGGTGGACCGAATGGGGAGAGAAGGCCGATGCCGAGGTGCAGCAGGTGCTGATCGGCCAGCTCACTCCCGAGGAACTTCTCGCCAGTTGGGATGCCTACTGGACCGAGAAGTGGGCCAGCGAGTAGGAATCGGATGTCTCGTCAGCAGACGACCCTGAAGGAGCGCCCGTCCACCCGGGCGGGCGCTCCGGCGGCACCCCGTGCACGCCGCCGTCAATTCACGACGCGACGCGGATTCGTGATCCTGGCCTTCATGCTGCCCGCCGCGGTCTTCGTCGGTGTCTTCACCTACTACCCGATGATCGCCGGCAGCCAGATGGCCTTCCGCAACTGGAACCTCACGAACCTCACCGACACGTCGTGGATCGGCCTCGGCAACTTCGAGAAGATCCTCGCCGACCCGAGCTTCGGCACGATCCTCGGCAACACCGTGCTCTGGGTGGTCGCCTCGATCGTGCCGCAGTTCGTCATCGGATTCGCCATCGCCCTGTGGCTGCGCCGCCGCTTCCGCTTCCGCGGCCTGTACCAGGCGCTCATCTTCTTCCCGTGGGCGATCTCGGGCTTCCTCATCGGCATCCTCTTCCGCTGGATGTTCAACGGCGAGTTCGGCGTGATCAACGATGTGCTGAAGAAACTCGGCCTCATCGAGACCGGCATCCCGTGGCTCGCCGAGCCGAGCTCCGCGATGTTCGCGGTGATCGTCGCGAACGTCTGGTACGGCGTGACGTTCTTCGCGATCATGATCCTCGCGGCGCTGCAGTCGGTGCCCGACGAGCTGTACGAGGCCGGCGCGCTCGACGGTGCGAGCAAGGCGCGCATGCTGTTCCAGATCACGATTCCGACGATCAGCACGACCCTCGCGCTCACGGTGCTGCTGCGCATCATCTGGATCTTCAACTTCCCCGACATCATCTGGGCGATGACGGGTGGCGGCCCGGCCAACCAGACCCACATCATCACCACGTGGATGATCAACATCACCCAGCGCGGCGACTACGGCATGGCCTCGGCGCTCGGACTGCTCGTCGTGGCGATCCTGCTCATCTTCTCGGCGTTCTATCTGATGGCGCTGCGCGGCAAGAAGGAGGTCACCGCATGATCAACGTCGAGTCGATGCCGGCGCGCATCACCCGCATCGCGTTCCTCGCGATCTGGCTGCTGCTGACCCTGTTCCCCCTCTACTGGATCGTGATCACGTCGTTCAAGACGCCGGGGGCCATCTTCAGCTTCCCGCTGACGTACTGGCCTGAGGAGTTCACGCTCGCCAACTACATCTCGCTGTTCGAGAAGGCCGACTTCGGCGTCTACGTGCTGAACAGCTTCATCGTGGCGACCGGCGCCTCGACCGTTGCGACGCTCATCTCGCTGCTCTCGGCCTACGTGCTCGCGCGGTTCGAGTTCCGCAGTCGCACGGCAATCCTGATGGCGTTCCTCGTGACGCAGATGATTCCCGCGTTCATCGCCCTCGGACCGCTCTACCTGCTCATGGTGCAGCTGAAGCTCGTCGACGACCGGTTCGGGCTTCTGCTCGTCTACATCGCGGTGTGCATCCCGTTCTGCACGATCATGCTCCGCGGGTTCTTCGCGAACGTGCCCGACGCGCTCGAGGAGGCGGCCATGATCGACGGCTGCTCCCGCATCGGCGCACTGTTCCGGGTCATCGTGCCGGTCATGAAGCCGGGCATCGTGGCGGCATTCATCTTCAACTTCGTCAACTGCTGGAACGAGCTGTTCCTGTCGGTGACGCTCATGAACAAAGACGAGAACAAGACCATCCCGACCGCTCTCAACGGCTTCATCTCGAGCTTCAACATCGACTGGGCATCGATGTCGGCAGCGGCCGTGCTCACGATCCTGCCGACGATGATCCTGTTCGCCTTCGCGAGCCGCTACATCGTGCAGGGCCTCACGGCCGGCGCCGTCAAGGGGTAGTTCGTCGGCGCCGGTCGCTCGCTACGGGGTCAGCACCTGCGGCGAGCCGACCGGCGCGTCGGCGCCCATCTCGTCGGCGATGCGGTTGGCCTCTTCGATGAGCGTCGCCACGATCTCGGACTCGGGCACGGTCTTGATGACCTCGCCCTTCACGAAGATCTGGCCCTTGCCGTTGCCGGATGCCACGCCGAGGTCGGCCTCGCGAGCCTCGCCGGGGCCGTTGACGACGCAGCCCATGACGGCGACGCGCAGCGGCACGGTCATGCCCTCGAGGCCGTCGGTGACGTCGTTCGCGAGCTTGTAGACGTCGACCTGGGCGCGGCCGCACGACGGGCACGAGACGATCTCGAGCTTGCGCTCGCGGAGGTTCAGCGACTGCAGGATCTGGAGGCCCACCTTGACCTCTTCGACGGGCGGCGCCGAGAGCGAGACCCGGATCGTGTCGCCGATGCCCTCGCCGAGCAGGATGCCGAACGCCGTCGCCGACTTGATCGTGCCCTGGAACGCCGGGCCGGCCTCGGTGACACCGAGGTGGAGCGGCCAGTCGCCGCGCTCGGCGAGCTGGCGATAGGCCTTCACCATGACGATCGGGTCGTTGTGCTTGACCGAGATCTTGAAGTCGTGGAAGTCGTGCTCCTCGAAGAGGCTCGCCTCCCAGACCGCCGACTCGACGAGCGCCTCTGCCGTCGCCTTGCCGTACTTCTGCAGCAGTCGGGGATCGAGCGAGCCCGCGTTGACGCCGATGCGGATCGACACGCCGGCCGCTTTGGCCGCCGCCGCGATCTCGCCGACCTTGTCGTCGAACTTGCGGATGTTGCCGGGATTCACGCGCACGGCGGCGCAGCCGGCATCGATCGCCTGGAAGACGTAGTTCGGCTGGAAGTGGATGTCGGCGATCACCGGGATCTGGCTCTTCTTCGCGATGATCGGCAGCGCTTCGGCGTCATCGCGGCTCGGCACGGCGACGCGCACGATGTCGCAACCAGAGGCCGTCAACTCGGCGATCTGCTGCAGCGTCGCGTTGATGTTCGTCGTGGGCGTCGTCGTCATCGACTGCACGCTCACCTGGGCGTCGCCGCCCACGAGCACCTTGCCCACCTTGATCTGGCGGGACTTGCGTCGCGGGGCCAGTACCTCAGGGACTTTGGGTATTCCGAGATTCACAACAGGCACGGGTCGAGTCTACTTCTGCGGCGGTGGGTATCGGCTGCGAAGCGGATGCCGCGGCCCGGCGTATCGCTACGCGCAGCCGTCCGCGATCATCACGGGTGCCCCGAGCCATTTCACCGTCGCTCCATCGTCCGATGGAGTGGCGACGACGGTCGCCGTCTCGGGCTGACCGTCTGGCCGCGCGAAATCGACTGTCTCGATCGGAGTGCCAACACACGTCCAGAGATCCGCATCGAATACCGGGTCACCCGAGAGGGAGGACCATGAATCGGTCGCATGGAAGCCCTGTTCGCTGGACAGAGCAAGGCCCCTCGCACTTGGGCCGTCGAGGTAGATGGCGAATCTCGGCCAGACGTAGTCGAGTGCGTTACCGTCACGCCGCTCCTCATCGTAGAAGCGCTCGTCGAGAACGAATTCATCCCAGTTGTGAAAGACGCCGGGCGGCGTGTGATTCGTGCCTCGGTAAGGCTCTGCCACCGGCGGTGCATCGAACAGATCCGTCAGGACGGCGATCGCGTCAGCAGGGGTCGACATGTAGTCGAGCGCGATGACGACCGTTCCGTCGTCGTCCCTGAGTTCGAGCATCTGCGGACGAACGACCATGGCGGTGACGGCTGCCAGCGGGTCTGCCTCGGGTGTCGGGCTCGGGGTCGGGGTCGCAGTCCCGATCGGCGAGGGCGACGGGGTCTGCGCGAGCGAAGCCGGCGGCCCGAAACACCCGCTCAACGCCGCCGTCACCGCAAGCGCCAGTGCCGTGAGACTCCATCGTGCCCCGGTTCTCATGCGCAGCCGTCGCGATGCATCACGCGCGGTGCCTCGACCCGCGCGATGATCGTCCCGTCGTCGGATGCCCGGAACTCGACCGAGCTCCGGGAATCCTCCACGGTGCCGTCGGAGTACGTCCTCGGCAGGACGACGACCTCGCCGTACCGTTCGTTGCACAAGCCGTTCGTATTCGCGTCGGCGGATGCCGCGAAGTCCGCCCAAGGCTCTTCGGCGACATGGCCGGAACTCGTTTCGAGCCGGACATCACCGGATGCCGCCGCCGTGAAGGCGACCCTGAAATCGGGATACCAGGGACCCTGCTCCGCTTCGGGTATCGGCCCGTCATACTTCGGCTCCCTGAGTTCGAAGCTGGCCCACCGATGAATCGTACTCGGCGGCTCGTTGCTCGAACCCGCATCCGCTTCGACCGTCGGCGGCGCGCCGAACACCGTCGTCAGGATGGCGACCGCCGCGGCCGTGTCCGAGAGATAGTCGAGTGACTGCACGACGGACCCGTTCGCGTCTTTCAATTCGATCGCCAGTGGGCGCGCGACGAGCGTGGTCACGGCGTCGAGCGGCTCCGGAGCGGCCGCCGGGGTCGAGCTCGCCGGGTCGCTCGGAACCGTCGACGGCGAAGTGGAATCGGGATCGGCAGCGCACCCGGTGAGCAAGCTCGCCGCGAGCACGAATGATCCGATGGCTGTGGTCAGGGCGCGCCCGCCGATGAAGTGCTTCATGGTCCTCCGCTTCGATTCTCGACAAGTATCGGGCACGGTGCGCGGTCCGAGCCTCAGTGCCCGCCCTGATGCGAGTGGCGGCGAGTTCGCGGGGTTCCGTTCAGCCCGTGATGAGCGGCGGTTCGGTCGCCGCGACCACCTCGTCGACGGTCACGCCCGGGGCGCACTCGACGAGGCGCAGGCCCCCGGGTGTCACGTCGATGACCGCGAGGTCGGTGATGATGCGATCGACGACGCCCTTGCCGGTGAGAGGCAGCGAGCACTCGTTCACGATCTTCGGGGAGCCGTCTTTCGCGACGTGCTCCATGAGCACGATCTTGCGGCGAGCGCCGTGCACGAGATCCATCGCTCCGCCGGGACCCTTGACCATCTTGCCGGGGATCATCCAGTTGGCGAGGTCACCGGTCGCCGACACCTGCATGGCGCCGAGGATGGCGGCGTCGATCTTGCCGCCGCGGATCATGCCGAAGCTCGCCGCAGAGTCGAAGTACGCCGCCCCCGGCAGCACCGTCACGGTCTCTTTGCCGGCGTTGATGAGGTCGGGGTCGACGTCGGCCTCGGTGGGGTACGGCCCGACCCCGAGGATGCCGTTCTCGGACTGCAGCAGGATGGTGACGCCCTCGGGCACGTAGTTGGGCACGAGCGTCGGCAGCCCGATGCCGAGGTTCACGTACGAACCGTCGGCGAGTTCGCGGGCGGCCCGGGCGGCCATCTCGAAGCGGGTCAGCGCCATCTCAGTTCCCCTCTCGCACGGTGCGCCGTTCGATGCGCTTCTCGATGTCACGGCCGACCACGACGATGCGGTCGACGTAGATGCCGGGCAGGTGCACGGCGTCGGGATCGATCTCGCCGGCCTCGACGATCTCCTCCACCTGCGCGATGCAGACTCGCCCCGCCATTGCGGCGAGCGGCGAGAAGTTGCGGGCGGACTTGTCGAAGACGAGGTTGCCGTAGCGGTCGCCCTTGAGCGCGTGCACGAGCGAGAAGTCGGTCGTGATGGCCTCTTCGAGCACGAAGTCGCGCGGTGCGCCGGCCACGTCGAAGGTCTGCACGGGCTTCACCGGGCTCGCGACGGCGATCGTTCCGTCGGGGTGGTACCTCCTCGGCAGGCCACCCTCGGCGACCTGGGTGCCGACGCCGGTCTGCGTGAAGAACGCGGCGATGCCGCTCCCGCCGGCCCGCAGCTTCTCGGCGAGAGTGCCCTGCGGCGTGAGCTCGAGTTCGAGCTCGCCCGAGAGGTACTGGCGCTCGAACTCCTTGTTCTCGCCCACGTACGACGACGTCATCTTCGCGATGCGCTGCTTCGCGAGCAGCACCCCGAGGCCCCAGTCGTCGACGCCGCAATTGTTCGAGACGACGGAGAGCCCATCGACGCCCGAATCGAGCAGGGCTTGGATCAGCACCATCGGAATGCCGCAGAGCCCGAAGCCGCCGACGGCGAGGCTCGCCCCCGACGGGATGTCGGCCACCGCCTCCCGTGCTGTCGGAACGGTCTTGTCGATCGTCATGCCGCGACCTCCTCGTCACGATTCATCGACCGAACCTCGTGGGTTCGGTGAATGTCTCCTAACTGAATCGTAGAATGGTTCCAAGCACAACCCGTGCTCGCCCGACAAAGGAGTCACACGACCATGAGCATCCCCGACGTCGTCATCATCGCCGGCGCACGCACCCCCTTCGCGCGCATCAACGGCAACCTCGCCGGCCAGACGGCGGTCGAGCTCGGCACCGCCGCGATCCGGGGAGCGCTCGAGAAGGCCGGGGTCTCCCCCGACGACGTCGACGCCGTGATCATGGGTCAGGTGCTGCAGGCCGGGTCGGGCCAGAACCCCGCCAAGCAGTCGGCCGTGGCAGCCGGCATCCCGTGGCGCGTTCCCGCCACCACCGTCAACAAGGTGTGCCTCTCGGGTCTGGTCGCGATCACGGATGCCGCGAGGCTCATCCGCCTCGGCGAAGCATCCGTCGTCGTGGCCGGCGGCCAGGAGTCGATGACGAACGCACCGCACCTGCTGCCCGGTTCACGTTCCGGCAAGGCCTACGGCCCTTGGGATCTGCTCGACCACGCCGCTCACGACGGCCTGACCGACGCCTTCGACCACGACTCGATGGGCGCGTCGACCGAGCGCTTCAACGCCCGCTACGACATCACGCGCGAGGCGCAAGACGAGATCGCGGCGGCATCCCACGTTCGTGCCGGCGCCGCGCAGGCCGACGGTGTCTTCGCCGACGAGATCGTGCCGATCGAGATCCCGCAGCGCAAGGGCGACCCGATCGTCGTCACCGAAGACCAGGGCGTGCGCCCCGACTCCACGCCCGAGGTGCTCGGTCGCCTGCGGCCGGCCTTCTCATCAGAGGGCTCGATCACCGCCGGCAACTCCTCACCGCTCTCCGACGGCGCAGCGGCGGTCGTCGTCGCGAGCCGCGAGTGGGCCGAGCTGCGCGGACTGCCCTGGCTCGCGATCGTCGGCGCCGCCGGCCAGGTCGCGGGCCCCGACAACTCGCTGCACGCGCAGCCCGCCAATGCGATCGCGGCGGCCCTCGCGAAGTCGGGGGGCACGACCGGCGAACTCGACCTCATCGAGATCAACGAGGCCTTCGCCGCCGTCTCGCTCGAGTCGACGCGGGAGCTCGGCGTCTCGGCCGACATCGTCAACGTGCACGGCGGAGCGATCGCGGTCGGCCACCCCATCGGCGCGTCGGGCGCCCGATTGGCACTGCACGCCGCGCTCGAGCTGTCTCGCCGTGGCAGCGGTCGTGCGGCCGTGGCCCTCTGCGGCGGTGGCGGCCAAGGAGAGGCGCTGCTCCTGTCGCGCTGAGCCATCGTCGCCGCGGCATCCGTGCGACGATGTCGGCATGAGCACCCCGACGCACCCGCCGCTCGACCATCGGCTGCGCAGAATGGTCGGACGGAACCCCGACGAACCGCACCGCACTGCGACGCCGCTCGAGCTGCTCTTCGACCTGACGTTCGTCGTGGCGTTCAGCCAGGCCGGCACCCAGGCGGCGCGCCTGCTCGAGCTCGGCCACTTCGCTCCCGCGATCATCGGGTTCACGATCGCGGTCTTCGCGATCTGCCTCGCCTGGATCAACTACTCGTGGCTCGCCTCGGCGTACGACAACGACGACATCTTCTTCCGCGTGGCGACCATGGTGCAAATGCTCGGCGTGCTCGTGCTCGCACTCGGGCTTCCGCCGGCGTTCCACTCGATCGACGCAGGCGAGCACCTCGACAACGGCGTGCTGGTCGCCGGCTACGTGATCATGCGAGTGGCCACCGTGGCGCTCTGGCTGAGGATCGCCCGACACGATCCCTCACGTCGCCGCACCGCGCTCGCCTACGCGAGCGTTGTCGGCGCCATCCAGGTCGGCTGGGTGACGACGATCTTCATCAACCCGTCGCTACCCGTGATGCTCGGCATCTTCGTGGCGCTCGGCACCCTCGAACTGCTCGGGCCATACGTCATCGAGCATCGCGTTGGCGGCACACCATGGCACGCCCACCACATCGCCGAGCGCTACGGGCTGCTCGTCATCATCACCCTCGGCGAGGTCGTGCTCGGCACGATCCTCGCGATCTCAGCGGTCGTCGAAGAGCAGAAATGGACCCTCGAGGCCGCACTCGTCGCCTTCGGCGGCACGGCGCTGGCCTTCGGCATGTGGTGGGTCTACTTCACGATGCCGTCGGCGAAGGTGCTGCACCGGTTCCGTGAGCGCGGGTTCATGTGGGGCTACGGGCACCTCGCGATCTTCGGTTCGATCGCGGCGACCGGAGCTGGCCTGCACGTCGCCGCCTACGAGATCCAAGGCGTGGCTCACATCGACGAGGTGGCGGCGATGCTCACGGTCGCGGTGCCGGTCGGCATCTTCCTGGTCGCGCTCTTCACGATCTACTCGCTGCTGCTGCGCGAGTTCGACCGGTTCCACATCCTGCTCTTCGTGCTCAGCATGGCGGCGCTCGTCGCCGCGGTGCTCGCGGTGGTCGCCGGTGCGAGCATGGGCACCGGCATCGTGCTCACCGCCTGCGCGCCGCTCGTCGTGATCGTGGGCTACGAGACGCTCGGGCACCGCCACCAGGCGGCGGCACTGCACCGGGCGCTCGACAAGTAGCCGAGACACCGAGTGGGACGGATGCCGCAGCATCCGCCTCACTCGGCGAGACCGTGCCGTGTCAGGCGTTCGGCCGGTTCGCGCGCAGCACCTCGAGACGTGCGCGGTACTCGGTCTCGTCGATGTCGCCCTTCGCGAAGCGCTCGGCGAGCGTCGACTCGGCGCTGGCCGCACCGGTGCGCATCCACGGCGGGCCGTAGGAACCGTCGGGGCCGCCGTGCGCCCAGGCGCGGCGGCGACGGGTCACGGCGAAGACGATGAGGCCGATGACGAGGATCCAGAAGAGCGGGATGAGGAAGAAGACCCATCCGTACCCGGCCGCCCAGGGGCCGGCGTGGGTGACCACCGCGGTGGTGGCGAGCGTGGCGAGCATGAGTGATTCCCTTGATCGTGCGGCTTGCGGTTCAAGCCGTCGATCCGAGTCTCGCGAGGCGGACGTCTCCGCGAATCCGCCCGGCGGAGGCACTTCAGCTGCTCCCCCGGGAGCAGTTGCGGATGCCGCAGCTACTGCCAGCCCGGTGCCACGAGCCCCGACTCGTACGCGACCACCACGAGGTGCACCCGATCTCGGGAGTGGAGCTTCGCCATGATGCGCGAGACGTGCGTCTTCGCCGTCAGTGGGCTCAGCACGAGCCGGGCGGCGATCTCGTCGTTCGTGAGCCCGAGGCCGACGAGTCGCAGCACCTCGCGCTCGCGATCGGTGAGCGCCGCGAGCCGCCCCGCATCGGGGGCATCGCGAAGGCCCGTCGACATGCGCTCGAGCAGCCGCTTCGTGACCCCGGGCGAGAGCAGGGCCTCGCCGCCCGCGACCACCCGTACCGCGCGGATGAGGTCGACGGGCTCGGTGTCCTTCACGAGGAATCCGCTCGCGCCGGCGCGCACGGCCCTCGCGACGTACTCGTCGAGTTCGAACGTCGTCACGATCACGACGCGCACCCCGGCGAGTGTCGGGTCGGCGGCGATCTGCTCGGTCGCCCACAAGCCGTCGCCGTCGGGCATGCGGATGTCCATGAGCACCACATCGACGGGAGCGCGTCGCACAAGGGCGAGCAGCTCCTCACCGCTCGAGGCCTCCCCGACGACCTCGACGTCGGGCTCGGCCTCGAGCAGCGCCCGGAACCCCGCGCGCACGAGCACCTGGTCGTCGGCGAGCGCGATGCGGATCACGCCGCGCCCCCCCACGGCAATCGGGCGGTGATGCGGGTGCCGCCGAGCGGCGAGACGCCGAGCTCGACCGAGCCACCGAGCAGCGCGGCTCGCTCGCGCATTCCGAGAATGCCGGTGCCGTCGCCCAGTCCGCCCCCGGCGCCCGATTCGACCCCGCTCGCGATGCCGGCACCGTCGTCGTCGATCGTCAGCACGAAGTCGTCGCCGCTGCGTTCGACGGTCACGACCGCACGCGAGGCGCCGGCATGGCGCACCACGTTGGTGAGCGCCTCCTGCGCGATGCGGTAGCCCGCGAACTGCACGGCGCGACGCGGCGACTCGGTCAACCGGTCATCGAGATGCGCGTCGAAGCCAGGCGAGCGGATGCCGCGGAGGAGGCGAGGCAGCTCGGCGAGCTCTGCCTGCGGCGCGAGCGGAGCCTCGCCGTCGCGAATCACGCCGAGCACGGTGCGCACCTCTTCGAGCGCCGACTTCGAGGTCTCCTTGATGTTGCCGAGCGCTGCACGCGCCTGTTCGGTGTCACGGTCCATCAGGTGCAGGCCGACGCTCGCCTGCACGTTGATCTGCGACAGCGCGTGCCCGATCACATCGTGCAGCTCGCGCGCGATGCGCACCCGTTCGCGCTCCTCGGCGCTCTGGCGGCGTCGAAGCACCTCGGCGCGGTACGCGGACGCCCGTGAGCGTCGCACGCGCACGAACCAGCCGATGCCGAAGCACACGGCGAGCGCGAGTGTCGTGAACGCGACGCGGAACGGATGCCACGAGAGGCCGTACATCGAGCCGAGCACGATCGCCGCGACCCACGCCGCGACGACCGCCGAAACCGCCCAGACCACGGCACCGCGTGCGACGGCGAGCACGATCGCGAAGCCCAGCGCCAGGTACGGCGGCCCGAGGTCGGGCGCGAGCAGCACGTCGGCGAGCGCGGCGGCCGCGACCACCGCGACGGTCGGGCCCGGGTACCGCCTGGCGCCGAGCAGCGCGAGTGGCCCCGCGGCCGCAAGGCCGATGTGCAGGATCGCGGCCGGCCACGCGGCGTGCGTCCAGATTGCGAATCCGATCGCGGCCGGCACCTGCACGAGCAGGCTGATGATGACCGGAGCGAACAGCACGAAGCCCGGCGGCGGTCGGAATCGTTCGGGGCGACCGTCCCACGGGGGCATGGGCATTCCCCGATCGTATCGCCGGCCGAGCCGACCCGAATCGGCCCCGCGGAGGCTCACTCGCTACTCCCGGGAGAGTACGGGCGAGGCGTGCCGACGGCGGCGGCGATGGGAGCGGCGGTCAGAAGAGCTGCACCGGCTTGACGATGTCGGCGTAGATCAGCAGCGCGCTCATCGCGCCGAAGATGACGACGACCGCGAGCGTGACCGGCATGAGCTTCGCCAGGTCGACGGGCCCGGGGTCGGGGCGGCGGAAGAGCTTCGCGAAGCCGCGCCGAATGCCCTCCCACAGCGCGCCGGCGATGTGGCCGCCGTCGAGCGGGAGCAACGGGATGAGGTTGAAGACGAAGAGCGCGATGTTCAGCGACCCGAGGATGCCGATCATCGTGGCGGCCTTCGACGCGATCGGGATCTCGTCGATCGTCGCGATCTCGCCGGCGAGCCGGCCGACGCCGACGACCGACATCGGTCCGTTGGGGTCGCGCTCTTCGGGCCCGAAGGCGGCGTTGGCGACATCGATGATGCGCTGCGGCAGGTTCAGGATGATGCCGGCGACGCCGGCCACGTTCTCGCCCACGGCGGGCAGCACGGCCGACGCCGGCTGTTGCACGATCTCGGTCGCAGTGCCGATGCCCACGAACCCGGCCGGCTCGGTGAGCTCGGTGCCAGAGGCATCCTTCACCACCTGACCCTTGTCATCGAGCACGTACCGCTCGCTGAGCATCGGCGTGACCTCGAGCTCGAGCGTCTCGCCGTCTCGCTCGACGACGAACGCGACGGGATCGTCGGGGTGATCGCGGATGATCGCGGTCGACTCGTTCCACGACTCGATGGGCTCACCGGCGACCGAGACGATGCGGTCTCCCGGCTCGATGCCGGCCGCGGCGCCGGGCGCCGCCGGGTCACCGGGTTCGCACGCCTGTCGTTCGCTCGTCGCGGGCAGCGCGCACGCGGAGACCGAGCCCACGGTCGTCGAGGCCTGCGCGACGCCGAACCCCATGAGCAGCACTGCGAAGAGCACGATCGCGAGCACGAGGTTCATGAACGGGCCGCCGAACATGACGATGATGCGCTTCCACACCGGCAGGAGGTAGAAGGCGCGATGCTCGTCGCCGGCCGTGATCGACTCCGAACTCGAGTCGCGGGCGTCTTGCACCAGGCCGCGGAAGAAGCCGGTGCTGTCGGCGTGCACCTGCTCGCCCTTCGCGGGCGGGAACATGCCGATCATCGAGATGTAGCCGCCGAGCGGAATCGCCTTCACGCCGTACTCGGTCTCGCCCTTCGTGCGCGACCAGAGCGTCGGGCCGAAGCCGATCATGTACTGGGTGACCTTCACTCCGAAGAGTTTCGCCGGCACCAGGTGGCCGATCTCGTGCAGGCCGATGGACACGGCGAGGCCGATCACGATGATGACGACGCCGAGGATGAAGGCGAGCACGGAATCCACGGCTGCAAGCGTAGTGCTGAAGGCTTTGAGTGCGCTGGCGGTCGGCTGTGAGCGAGGCTCGCGCGATCTCAGCCCGAGACGCGTGCGATGCGGGCCTCTGCGGCGCGGCGGGCAGCCCGCTCGGCCTCGCCCAGCGATGCGATCGTCAACGCACTGTCGGATGCCTCGTGGTGCTCGACGACCTCGCGAACGGTGTCGACGATGTCGAGGAAGCCGATGCGGCCCGCGTGGAAGGCCGAGACGGCCTCTTCGTTGGCGGCGTTGAACACGGCCGGGTACTCGCCGCCGGCGCGGCCGACCTGCTTGGCGAGGGCGACGGCGGGGAACGCATCGCCGTCGAGCGGCTCGAACGTCCACTCCTGCGCTCGTGTCCAGTCGAGCGGAGCGCCGACAGCCGCGACGCGATTGGGCCAGTCGAGGCCGAGCGAGATCGGCAGTCGCATGTCGGGCGGCGAGGCCTGGGCGATCGTCGAGCCGTCGACGAACTCGACCATGGAGTGCACGATCGACTGGGGATGCACGACGACGTCGATGCGGTCGTACTCCACGTCGAAGAGCAAGTGCGCCTCGATCACCTCGAGTCCCTTGTTCACGAGCGTCGCCGAGTTGGTCGTCACGACGAGGCCCATGTCCCACGTCGGGTGCGCGAGGGCCTGCGCCGGTGTGACGGCTGCGAGCTCGTCGCGTCGGCGTCCGCGGAACGGACCACCCGAGGCGGTCAGCACGAGCCGGCGCACCTCGTCGTCGGTGCCGGAGCGCAGCGCCTGCGCGATCGCCGAGTGCTCGGAGTCGACGGGCACGATCTGGCCGGGCTTCGCGAGCCGGGTGACGAGGTCGCCGCCGACGATGAGCGACTCCTTGTTCGCGAGGGCGAGCGTGGTGCCGCGCTCGAGCGCGGCGAGGGTCGGGCCGAGTCCGACCGAGCCGGTGATGCCGTTCAGCACGACGTCGGCGTCGACGTCGCGCACGAGCTGCTCGGCCTCGTCGATGCCGACGGCGGTGTGCTCGACGCCGAACTCGGCGGCCTGGGCCTCGAGCAGCGCGCGATTGGATCCGACGGCGAGCCCGACGACGTCGAAGCGGCGCGGATTCGCCCTGATGACGTCGAGGGCCTGGGTGCCGATCGAACCGGATGAGCCGAGGATGATGACGGAGCGCACGTCACCACTGTATTGGGCGGACATCGTCGCCGGCTCTCGACGCACGTCGCCGGCTCGCGCGCTGCTCAGCCGAGCACGGCCACCGAGGCCGAGCGATTGCCGGGCACCTCGATGTCGTGGAAGCGGATGTCGCGCCAGCCCGACCCGAACTCGGGCACGCTTCGCTCGATGCGGCCGATGCCGCCGTCGTCGCTCGGCAGGGTGAGGGCCAGGCGCGACGGTTCGATGAACTCGGTGTGGCCGACCGCCCGGAGGAGGGCGGTCTTGCGCGCCCACAGCGTCGCCCTCGCGATCGCGCGGCTCGCCGCGTCGAAGCGGTCGAGGGCGGCCCGTTCGGTGGCGTGGAACGCGGCTTCGTCGATCACCGCCCCGGTGTCGAGCGCCACCGTCTCGATGCCGACGCCGATCGGATGCCGCGTGGCCGCCGCGCAGACGACCGCATCGCCGGCCACCGCGACGTCGGCGAACCACGACCCGCCCGACGGTGTCAGCGGGTAGACCACCGATGGCCGGCCGTGGCGAGCGCCGCACTCGGTGCACGCGTGCACGAGTTCGATGTCGGCCGCCGGCACCCCACTCGCGTGCGCCACGAGCGCGCTCAGCACTGTGTCGGCCCCGGGACCACGCCGGCCGCGGGCGACGACGACGACACGCACACCGGAGCCCTCGAGCTCGATGAGCTCGCCGTCGGTCGCGACATCCATGCCCACCATCTTCGCGCACCGCCGGCGACGGCGGGCGACGCGCGCGGAAACCGGATATGCCGCTGCGCGCATGTCGCCCCGCTTAGGGTCGAACGGTGACAGAGATCGAGTCCGATGCCGTGCCCGCACCCGTGCGGCAGGGTCCGCTCTACCGCATCGTTCGAGGTATCCTCCGCCCGCTCGTGCGTCTCGTCTACCGGCCGACGATCACGGGCGCCGAGCACGTGCCCAAGCGCGGCGCCGTCATCCTCGCGTCGAACCACCTCTCGTTCATCGACAGCATCGTGATCCCGCTCGCGTCGCCGCGACCGGTGCAGTTCCTCGCGAAGTCCAGCTACTTCACCGGCACGGGACTCTCCGGCTGGGTGTCGCGCACGTTCTTCGGCGCGATCGGCGCAGTCGCCGTCGAGCGCGGCGCGGGCACCCAAGCGCAGGAGGCGCTCGATGCCGGGCGCCGCGTGCTCGACGCCGGCAACGCCTTCGCGGTGTATCCCGAGGGCACGCGGTCGCTCGACGGCCGCCTCTACCGGGGGCGCACCGGGGTCGCCTGGCTGGCCCTCACCACGGGGGCGACGGTCGTGCCGGTCGGACTCATCGGCACCGAACAGATCCAGCCCGTCGGCGCGAAGCTGCCGCGAGTGCGCCCGGTGACGGTGCGCTTCGGTGCACCACTCGACCTCAGCAGGCACGGGCAGGCGACGTCGGGGCGTGCGCGGCGGGCGGCGACCGACGAGATCATGACCGCGATCCACGCGCTGAGCGAGCAGGAGCTCGCGGGGGTCTACAACGAGACGCCGCCGCAGGGCGCGCTCGCCAAGCTCGCCGATCGCGTCGTGCCCCGCGAGCGGCTGTGACGGGATTCCCAGCCCATCCCGACGCCGCCCCGGTATCGTCGATCCGATGAGCTCCGCCAAGGTCGTCGTCCGTGTCGCCGCGGCCGTGCTCGCGGTGCTCACGTTCGCCGCGTGCGCCGGTCCGAGTGATGCGCCACGTGCCGCAGCCACCGCATCCGCCGCGGCGCCCGTCACCGACCTTCCGATCCCGCCCGCCACCGAGTTCGACCCCGGGCGCATCGTGAGCGACGACTCGTTCTACGACAGCGGCGCCATGAGCGAGACCCAGATCCAGGCGTTCTTCGAGGGTGTCGACTGCCGGCCGGTCGACCGAGTGCCCTGCCTCGCCGACTTCAAGCAGAGCACGACCACTCAAGCGGCGGTCGCGCCCGGGCACTGCGCCGAGTACCGCGGCGGCATCCGCGAACGCGCGAGCCGCATCGTCTTCAAGGTCGCGGCGGCCTGCGGCGTGAGCCCGAAGACCCTGATCGTGCTCCTGCAGAAGGAGCAGTCGCTGCTCACGCGCCCGAGCGAGTCGGGCTACCTCCGCGCGACGGGCTACGGCTGCCCCGACACCGCCGATTGCGACACGAAGTACTTCGGCTTCTTCAACCAGGTGTACAACGCAGCTTGGCAGTTCCGTCAGTACACCGAGGCGCCCGACCGGGCGTACCGGGTCGGCGCGGTCGACGTGCAGTTCCATCCCGATGCCGCGTGCGGCGCGAGCCCCGTCGCCATCTCGAACCAGGCCACGGCGAACCTCTACAACTACACGCCGTACCAGCCGAACCCCGCTGCCGTGGCCGACCCCGAGGTCGGTGATGCCTGCTCCGCGTTCGGAAATCTCAACTTCTGGCGTCTCTGGAACCGTTGGTTCGGCGATCCGGAGGCAGAGCGCTACCCCGGGTTCCTGCCGCCGTGCAGCCGGCTCGTCGGCGGGCACACCTGCCCGATTCCCGAAGCGACGCTGCCGGCGATTCCGCCGAAATCCGTCGCCGAGTGACCGGCTGCCACCGCGGGTCAGCTCGCCGCTGAGCAGTTCGCTTCTGATCAGCTCGCGACGGCCACGATCGGCTCGTGGTGCACCGGGAACGCCACGGATGCCGCGATGAAGCACTTCTCGGAGGCCTCGGCGTGCAGCGACCGGGCGAGCTCGAGCATCGAGGCATCCGCCACCTCGACCTGCGGGCGGAGCATCGCCTCGACGAAGGCACCGCCGCCTCGGCCGTCCTCCTTCATGGTGCCCGTGGCCCGGTCGGTGTAGGCCCGAACGACGACGCCGTGGTTCGTCGCGACGTGCAGGTACGACAGCATGTGGCACTCGCTCAAGGCCGCGAGCAGCAACTCCTCGGGGTTCCAGCGTTCGCGGTCGCCGTGGAACGCACGGTCGCTCGAACCGGCGATCTCGTGCACCTTGCCCGCCGCGCGCACGACATGCGCGCGCCCGTAGGCGCGGTAGCCGCTCGTGCCGGTTCCGCGGTCGCCCTGCCAGTCGACCTCGATCTCGTATCGGTGTTCGCCGAGCATGTCTCCTCCGATCGTGCGCGTTGTGCTCATCCGATTCTGCACCCGGCGGTGCCGCTCGTTCGCGCGCGCTCCCGGCCGGCCGGCGGCCCTCCTCACTGCCGCAGCCGCCCCGGCCCGGCGGCGATAAGCTGAAGCCACCATGACTGATACCCGCATCGACGCCCAGACAGCCGCCGCCCCGGTCTACACCGTGCCGCAGGAGCGCAAGATCGTGACCAGCATCCCCGGTCCGAAATCTCTGGAGCTGCAGGCCCGACGATCGAAGGTCGTCTCATCCGGCGTCTCCTCGGCCCTGCCCGTCTACATCGAGCGGGCCAACGGCGCGATCCTCGTCGACGTCGACGGCAACCAGTTCGTCGACTTCGGCGCCGGCATCGGCGTCACCACCGTCGGCCACACCGAGCAGCGGGTCGTCGCGGCGGCTGCGAGCCAGTTGCAAGACGTCATCCACACCCTCTTCACCATCACCCCCTACGAGGAGTACGTGCGGGTCGCCGAACTGCTCGCCGAGCACACCCCCGGCAATTGGCCGAAGAAGAGCGTGCTCGTCAACTCGGGCGCCGAGGCCGTCGAGAACGGCGTGAAGATCGCCCGCAAGTTCACCGGTCGTCGCGCCGTCGCGGTGCTCGACCACGCATACCACGGCCGCACCAACCTCACGATGGCCATGAACTACAAAGCGATGCCGTATGCGACCGGCTTCGGCCCACTCGCCGGCGACGTCTACCACGCACCGAGCTCCTACCCCTACCGCGACGGCCTGTCGGGCGCCGATGCCGCGGCCCGCACCATCGCCTATCTCGAGAAAGTGGTCGGAGCGAGCGACCTCGCCTGCCTCGTCGTCGAGCCCATCCAGGGTGAAGGTGGCTTCATGGTTCCCGCAGAGGGGTTCCTGCCCACGCTGCAGACGTGGTGCACCGAGCACGGCGTCGTCATGATCGCCGATGAGATCCAGTCCGGCATGGCCCGCACCGGGCGCTACTACGCGAGCGAGCACTTCGGCTGGGAGCCCGACCTCGTGCTCTCGGCGAAGGGAATCGCGGGCGGCCTGCCCCTCGCGGCCGTCACCGGCCGGGCCGAGATCATGGACGCGTCGCAGCCCGGCGGGCTCGGCGGCACTTTTGGCGGCAACCCCGTCGCCTGCGCGGCCGCGATCGCGGTGTTCGAATCCATCGAAGAGAACGACCTGCTCGCCGAAGCCGGCCGCATCGAGGCGACACTTCGCGCAGGCCTCGAGAAACTCGCCCAGCGCTACGACATCATCGGCGAGATCCGCGGCAGGGGCGCGATGATCGCGATCGAGCTCGTGCAGCCGGGCACCGCCGAGTCCACGAAGGCACCCAACGCCGATGCCGTCACCGCTCTCGTGGCCTATGCAGCCCAGCACGGCGTGCTCTTCCTCAGCGCCGGCACCTCCGGCAACGTGCTGCGGTTCCTGCCGAGCCTCGCGGTCAGCGATGCGCTCATCGAAGACGGGCTCCGCGTGCTCGACGACGCCCTCGCATCGCTCGGATAAGACAGGTGGCCGGCACATTCTCAGTATCTGACGCCGTCGAACTCGCCGTGGTCGAGCGCAGTGGTTTCATCGAGTCCCGGCACGCGGGTTCCGCCGTCGTGCTCTCCCCCGAGGGCGAGGTGCTGCGCTCGCTCGGCGACGTGGCGAGCCCCATCTTCCCCCGATCCTGCCTGAAGCCGTTCCAGGCGGTCGCCATCATGACCTCGGGCGTCTCGCTTCGCGGCGAAGATGCGGCGATCGCGACGGCCAGCCACTCGGGCACCGCCGCGCACGTCGCACTCGTGCGGAGCCTCCTCGCCCGGCATTCGCTGCCCGAGTCGGCGCTGGGCTGCCCGCCCGCAGCGCCGTCCGACCAGGCGGCACGCGAACAGCTCATCCGCTCGGGCGGCGCCCGCGAGCGCGTCTACATGAACTGCTCGGGCAAGCACTCGGCGATGCTCCTCGCGTGCGTCGCGAACGAGTGGCCGCTCGAGGGCTACCTCGACCCCGAGCACCCGCTGCAGAAGCGCGTGCTCGACGTGATCGAGCGGTTCACGGGCGAGCGGCCGGCCGCCACCGCGGTCGACGGATGCGGCGCGCCCGTGCACGCCATCAGCCTCAACGGGCTCGCGCGCGGCATCCAGAAGATCACGACCGCGGCGCCCGGTTCGCCGTTCGCGCTCTACCGCGAGGCGGCGGCGCTCACCGAGGCGGTGCGCGAGCACGCCTGGGCGGTCGGCGGCCCCGGTCAACCCGACACGATCGCCGTCGAGCGACTCGGCGTGTTCGCCAAGGTCGGTGCAGAAGGCGTCATGGTCATGTCTGCGCCCGACGGCACAACGGTCGCGCTCAAGGTGCTCGACGGGTCGTCACGCGCGTCGACGATCATCGCGTTGCGCCTGCTCGCGCAGGCCGGAGCGATCGACGATCACGCGATCGATGCCGTGCAGACCGAGCTCGACCTCTGGGTCATGGGCGGCGAGCGGCGCGTCGGTTCGATCCGCGCGACCATCTGAGGCATGAGGCGCGCCTGACGGACGCCGGCCCACGCTGCACACCTGACGGAGGTCGGCGTGACGCAGCCGGTCAGTCGGATGCCGCGTCGAGGTCGCTCGACGCGGCATCCGCTGCTAGTGCGGTCGATTCAGCCGATCCGGGCGAGTCGCTTCGCTCGCGCGGTGCGCGAGACCTGCGCGACGATCAAGAGCACGAGGGCGAAGAGGAACACCGCCGAGGCGATGACGTTCGCCTCGGCCGGGATGCCCCTCGACGCCGAGATGTAGACGTACTTCGGGAACGTCGAGACCGAGCCCGAGTTGAAGTTCGTGATGATGAAGTCGTCGAAGCTCAGCGCGAACGAGAGCAGCGCGGCGGCGACGATGCCCGGCAACAGGAGCGGGAACGTCACCCGCCAGAACACCTGCGCCGGCGAGCCGTAGAGGTCGCGACCGGCCTCTTCGAGGGCGGGGTCGAGGCTCGCGACACGCGCCTTGACGGTGACCACCACGAAGCTGATGCAGAACATCGTGTGCGCGATGATGATCGTCGTCATGTCTTTCGCGACGCCGACCGCGAGGAACTGCGCGGCGAGGCCGGCACCGAGCACGACCTCTGGCGTCGCCATCGGGAGGAAGAGCAACAGGCTGATCGCGCCGCGGGCACGGAACCGGTAGCGCACGAGCGCGATTGCGATCATGGTGCCGAGCGTCGTTGCGAGCACGGTCGCCGCGAGTCCCACGACGACGCTGTTGCCGAACGCCTCGCAGACCGCGCCGCCCTCGACGTTGCAGACGTTCAGCCACTTGTCGAAGGTGAACCCGCGCCACGCGATGTTCGACTTGACCGAGTCATTGAACGAGAACACGAAGGTGTAGGCGATCGGGATGAGCAGGAACACGAACGCGATCACGGTGTACACGGGCAGCAGCCAGTCGCCGAGACCGACGCGACCACGGCGCGGCGTGCGAAGAACGCGCTGCTGCGGTTGCTGCTCGCTCTCGACGAGGCCGCCGAGCACGGCGCCCGCCTGGGCTTCTCCGCTCACAGCAGGTCCTCCGTTCCGGCTCGCTTGACGTACAGGCCGACGAGCACGAGGATCGCGGCCATGAGGATGATCGAGAGCGCCGCGGCCGCCGGATAGTTCAGCAGCACGAGGAAGTTCGCCTCGATCACGTTGCCCATCATCTGCGTATCGGTGCCGCCCAGGAAGTCTCGGCTCGCATTCACGTAGTCGCCCGCCGCGGGGATGAAGGTCAGCAGTGTGCCGGCGACGATGCCCGGCATCGACAGCGGCACCGTGACCTTGCGGAAGACGGTGAACGGGCCGGCGTACAGGTCGCCACCCGCCTCGAGGTACCGCAGGTCGAGGCGTTCGAGTGTCGTGTACAGCGGCAGGGTCATGAAGGGGATGAAGTTGTAGGTCAGGCCGAAGATCACGGCGAACGGCGTGCCCGTGAAGTGGGCATCTGGTGCCATCAGCGAGAGCGCCTTGAGCGAGGTGATGACGAACGACTCGTCGGACAGGATCTGCTTCCATGCGAGCGTGCGCAGCAGGAAGCTGATGAAGAAGGGGGCGATCACGAGCACGAGCATGAGCGCCTGCAGCATCGGCCAGCGCCGCGCCTTGACGCCGATGAAGTATGCGAGCGGGTAGCTGAAGAGCAGTGCCAGCACCGTGGCAGCGAGCGCGTAGCCGAAGGAGCGCATGATATGCGGCAGATAGCTCTGCACCACGGTGACGTAGTTCTGCCAGTTGAACGCGTAGTCGAACTGGCCGATGTCACCGAACTCGCGCGGCGCCTGCAGGGAGGTCAGCAGCAACGAGACGAGCGGCGCGAGGAAGAACAGCATCAGGTAGGCGATGCCGGGCAGCAGGAGCAGGAGTGCGATCCTGCTGTGCCGCTTCGGAGCCTGCGGCACGGCTTCCGCGGTCTGGAAGGCGGCGAAGGCCATCGTCAGTGCTCCTCGAGTTCCGCGACCAGCGCGTCACGGCGCTGCGCGGCAATCGAACGCGTGTCGTCGTCGGCCGCGAACCGAACCGGCTCGGTGGCTTCGTCATCGAGGCCGAATCCGTGTTCGACCTGCCACGAGACCCACACCTCGGCCCCCTCGGCCGCCACCGGGCCCGAACCGATGTTCTGTGCGAAGACCGTGATCGTGCTCATGCCGGGAACGGCGACGAGGTACTGCGTGCTCACTCCCGAGAACGAGACGTCGATGACTCTGCCTGGGCCGATGAGATTGCGATCGGATGCCTCGGCGGGTGCGTCGCGATGCAGCGTGACCTTCTCGGGGCGCACCCCGATCGTGACCTGCCCCTGGTGACGCCGAGCCCGTGCGGTTGGCACGGTGAGACGCGTTCCGGCGACGTCGACGGCGATCGCGGCATCCGTCGACCCCGCCACCGCACCCGTGAACAGGTTGGACTGCCCGAGGAAGTTCGCGACGAAGGCCGTGCGCGGCAGCTCGTAGAGCTCGGCCGGAGCACCCATCTGCTCGATGGCGCCCTTGTTCATGACCGCGACCGTGTCGGCCATGGTCATGGCCTCCTCCTGGTCGTGCGTGACGTGCAGGAAAGTGAGCCCGACCTCCTCTTGGATCGTCTTCAACTCGAGCTGCATCTGCCGGCGGAGCTTCAGGTCGAGTGCACCGAGCGGCTCGTCGAGCAGGAGGAGTGCCGGGCGGTTCACGATCGCCCTCGCGAGGGCGACCCGTTGCTGTTGCCCGCCCGAGAGCTGTGCCGGGCGGCGCTGGGCGAGGTGGTCGAGCTCGACGAGACGCAGCGCCTCGTGGGCGCGCCCCAGGGCGTCGTCGATGCGCCGCCGCTTCAGCCCGAAGGCCACGTTCTCGAGCACCGACATGTGCGGGAACAGGGCATAGCTCTGGAACACCGTGTTGACCGGTCGCTCATGGGACTTCGTGTCGGTGACGTCGCGGCCGCCGATGAGGATGCGTCCGCGCGTCGGCTCTTCGAGGCCGGCGACGAGACGGAGCGTGGTGGTCTTACCGCACCCCGAGGGCCCGAGCAGGGCGAAGAAGGAACCGGCCGGGATCGTGAGGTCGAGCTCCTCGATCGCGGTGAAGCCGGGGAATCGCTTCTGGATGCCGACGAGCTCGAGATCTGCGCCGCGTTCGGCGAACTCGCGAACCGACATCTCAGGCACCCAGCAGGATGCTCTGGAACTCAGCCTGGTACTTCTGCTCCTCGGCGCCGTCGAGGGAACGGAAGATGTGGGCGGTCGAGAGGGTCTCGGCGTTGGGGAAGATCAGCTGGTTCTCGGCGAGTTCGGGGTCGATCGCGGCGGCTGCCTCCTTGGCGCCGACGACCGGCGTGATGAAGTTCACCCAGGCCGCGACCTCGGCTGCGACCTCGGGCTCGTAGTAGTAGTTCATGAGGGCCTCGGCGTTCGCCTTGCGCGGCGAGCCGATCGGCACGAGGAAGTTGTCGTTCCAGAGCGTGCCGCCCGCCGTGGGAATGGCGAACTGCCACTTGTCGCCGGCCTCGGCGTTGATGACCGTGATGTCGCCCGACCAGCAGATCGCGGCGAGCGTGTCTTCGCTCTTGAGGTCTTCGAGGTAGGAGTTGCCCTTGATGTTGCGCACCTGGCCGTCGGCGACCTGCTTGCGGAGCACGTCGATGCCCGCGGTGAAGTCGTCGTCGCCCCAATCGCCGGCGATGTCGACGCCGTTCTGCAGCATGATGAGGCCCATGGTGTCGCGCATCTCGGAGAGCACGCCGACGCGCCCCTTGAGGTCGGAGTTCCAGAGGTCTTCGACGGACTCAAGGCCGCCCGGGATCGCCTCGGTGTTCCAGCAGATGCCGGCGAAGCCGCCCTGCCACGGAACCGAGTACTCGCGCCCCTTGTCGAAGTCGGGTTCGAGCAGGGCGGGGTTGAGGTTGGCGAGGTTCGGGATGTTGTCGTGGTTCAGTTTCTGCGCGTAGCCGAAGCGGATCCACCGGGCGATCATCCAGTCGGTGAGCACGGCCGTATCTGCGCCGATGTCCTGGCCGAGCGCGAGCTGGTCTTTGACCTTGCCGTAGTAGGTGTTGTTGTCGTCGACTGCGACCTCGTAGTTGACCGTGATGCCGGTCTCTTCGGTGAAGCGCTCGAGTGTCGGGTAGGCGCCACTGTCGTCTTCATCGATGTACGCCGCCCAGTTCGCCCAGTTGAGGGTCTTGTCTTCGGCGGAGGTATCGGCGGCCGGTTTCGGTTTTCCCTGCGCGCCGCCGGTCGAACAGGCGGCGAGCGCGAGTGCCGTTGCCCCGGCACCTGCCCCGGCGAGCAGCGCTCGGCGATTCAGCTGCGAGTTGCGGGCCTGCGCGATGAGAGCTCGGATCATCGGATCCTGGGGAAGGGGGCGTCGGCTCACGGTGGGACTCCGTTCGGGTTTGCTGCGGTGCAAGGGTGGGAAGATACTGACACACTGGCGGTCAGATTTCACTCGATGATGTCCGAATCGTTAATTTCTGCGAACATCTCGTTCGGAATCAGCACCTGCAGCGGCATTCAGCCAACGATTTCATTGGTCGGAGCGGTTCGGCCAGACCGCCCGGACCACCGCCCGCGCGGGCTCGATGACCCAGCACTGCGCAGGATCGTCGTCGAGGAGCGGCGGCAGATCTCTGGTTCGCACGAGGGCACGGTATTCGGCGGCACCGCCATGCACCACCATGATCGCCTCCTCGCGGAGAGCAGCAGCCAGCGACCAACTCGCTGCCCACGCTTCACTGTCGCCGACGATCACCGGTGACGGAGCGCCGTCGGCCGGCCGCGCTGCCAGCGCAGACCGCACGGCGGCCTCGCCGCCCGCCGTCAACACGTGCGCAGCGCGGCCGATCTTCATGAGCGAGGCTGCTGCTGCTCGCGGCGATGCCGTGGCGATCGCGTACGGTCGCTCCGCCTGGAGGTGGAGCTCGGGCACTGGCGGCAGCGCCCGGGCGGCGACCGCCTCGGTGTGCACGAGCTGCACCCTGGCGTCTCGCCACTGGCCGGCGCCCGGTGCGTCGGTCGAGCGCCAGAGTTCGCCGCGACCGCCCGACTGCACGAGGTCGGACCGGGTCGCGTGGCGCAGCAGCAGGCGTGAGCCGAAACCGTCGCGAAGCGCTGCGCCGAGGCCGTGCAGCCGGGTCGCCGACGCCGCGACGGCGAGCCCGCTCGCGCGCCCTTCACGGAGGATCGTCTCGATGGCTTCGAGCGCGGCATGCCGGTAGTCATCGGGCCATGCGCGGAAGCGCGCGTCGAGGTCGTCGATCAGGATCACCCGCCCGGGAGCATCCCCACGTCGAAGCGCGGCTTGTACCTCGAGGATCGAGTCCCAGACCGCGCTCCTCGGGCCGTCGACGCTGATCACCCCGCCCGGGCCGAAGGCCTCCGACGCGGCGCGCGCGATCGACGCGAGCGCGGTGCTGCGCCCGCTGCCCGGCTCCCCGATCACGAGCAGTCCGCCGTCACTCCGCGGCGACCAGCGCGCGACACTGCGCCGCTGGAGCTCGGGTTCGTCGAGCACGCCGATCGCGAGCCCCTCGGCAGCAGGCTGCTGCGCGAATGCGCGCCCGCCCGAGGCCTGCGCTCCGTCAAGAGCCGCAACGCGTGCGCGGGTCGCGAGCGCGGTGACGTCGCCGGCCGTGATGCGTGTCGGCAGCGGGTCGAGCCAGGTTCGGCGTGCTCGGTCGACTCCGGCCGCCGCCGACGCGATCGCCGCGATCGTCGCCGGTTCCGCCATCGCCGACTGGAAGAGCTCGGGGCTGCCGTCGCCCCGATCGATGACCCCCCTTCCCGGCGAATCCGACCGGATCTCCGCGGCCAGCGGACTGGCGACCACGGCTTCGCTGTCGGCTCGCTGCATGACCCTGAGCGACACCCGGATCGCGCAGTTGGCGGTGACCTGTTCGCGCACGACACCGTTGGGTCGCTGCGACGCGAGCACGAGGTGCATTCCCAGCGACCGCCCTCTCGCAGCGATATCGGCGACGATCGCCCCGATGTCGGGAAAGCGCTCGATCATCGCCTGGAACTCGTCGATGACGATGACCAGGCGCGCCAGGTCGACGTCGGCGGCCAGCTCGGCGATGTCGCGGGCGGCCGCTTTGGCGAGCACTGCCTCGCGGTACCTGAGTTCTGCACGCAGGCTCGACACCGCCCGCTCGGCCTCGGCCTCGTCGAGGTCCGTCACGATGCCCGTGACGTGCGGAAGGTCGCGGATCGGCTCGAATGCCGCTCCGCCCTTGAAGTCGATCAACAGGAACGAGACGGCGGTCGGCCGGTAGGCGGCCGCGAGCGCGACGAGCCAGGCGAGCAGGAACTCGCTCTTGCCACTGCCCGTGGTGCCGGCGACGAGGGCATGCGGCCCACCGCGCACGAGATCGAGTTCGAGCACTCCGCCGACGACGGCGCCGACGGCCACGACGAGACTCGAGCGACCGCGATGTGCGACCGCGGGCCTGGGCAGGTCGGCGAGCCCCACGCGACTCGGCAATTGCGTCGATCGATCGCCGAGACCGGCGCGCGCGGCCGCGAGCCCGGCCGCTCGGGCCCAGCTCGCCGCCTCAGCCGTGCCGATGAGCGACGGCGAGAACGTCTCGTCGGGCGCGCCGTCGCGCCGTCGGAGCGTCGCCGTATCAGGTGACTCGAGCGTCACGATGGTCGCGAGCCCCGGCGGCAAGTCGGCTGGCGCGGATGCGACCGCGACGAGCGCGAACGGTCGGTCGGGCGCCCGCGCACCGGCAGCAGCGGCATGCTCACCCCGAGTGTCGCCGCGAGCCGGAGCGCTCCCGTCGGCGCGTGCCGGGTCGACGGCGCTGTCGAGCGCCCCGGCTCCACCCGCTCGGCCTCCGCGGTCGATCACGCACAGTGCTCGCCCCGCCGGCCCGCGGCGATGCGGCAGCGCCTGCAGCCATGCCCAGTGCCCGTCGCCGTCGTGTGCGGGCCCTTCGATCGCGAAGCTCTTCGGACTCGCGAGGTGCGCGAACTGCACGATCGCAGCGCGGGCGGCGGCGCGCGCCAGCACGAGGTCACCCGTGAACCCGACGCCCGCCCTCGAATCGACGACGATCGGCGCGTCGCGGAGCAGCCTCGCACGAAGCAGCAATTCGCGATCGACCGCGTCGACTGCACTGCCATCGACGCGGAGGATGCTCGCCCTGACCCCTCGCCCGAGCACGATCGGTGACGGCTCCTCGTCACGCCAAGCCGCGTGATCCCCGCTCTCGAGCACCAGTCTCGGCGACGGCGACCTCCGCCATGCCGCCTGCCGCTCGAGCGCATGGCGCTGCTCGACCTCAGCCTCGAGCTCCTCGAGCCGGAGCTGTCGTTCGAGCCCCGTCTTTCGACGTTGTCGACGGGCCGAGCGTCTCGAGTCGAGCATCGACGCGATCGCGACGAGTGGGCCGAGCACGGCGAAGAGCAGAGAGAACGGTGAACCGGTGATCGCCCACAAGCCGAGTGCGCCGACCACCGGCGCGAGCGACGCCAGCAGGGGAAACCCGGCACGCGGCAGATCTGCAGGCGCCGGCGGCAGCGTGAGCACATCGGCCATCGGGTGCGATGAGAGGTCGAAGCGTTCCACGGGACGATCCGACCACGGGCCGCGGGCCGCGCCGCCGCGCCGCCGTTGATCCACGATGAGATCGGGCCGCCGTCGCCTGTGGAGGACGAGTCACGTGCTGGAGCGGGTGCAGGGGTGTCTTCGCGGTTCAGGCGACGACGAAGAACTGCTCCGCCATCTCGACCCGGCTGCCCCGTGGCACGAGGTACCTGCGACCAGGCTCGCAGCGCACCGCACCGTCGTCGGGCCGACGCACGATCGTGCCGTTGCCGGAGAACCGGTCGGCCACCCAGAGTGTGCCGTCGTGCTCCCCGAACTCGACGTGGGTCTTCGACACCGAGAGCGAGCGGTCGGCGATCTGCACGAGGTGGTCGAAGACCTCGCCCGGCTGCGGCATCGGACGGCGACCGATCAGGCCGGATCCGAACACGGTGCGGGTCTGTCCGGTGCTGAAGGTCAGCACGAATCTCGCCGAGGTCGCCGGCAGTGCCGCTCCCGACGCGGCATCGGCCGGTGCAGCGGATGGGAACGAGGAACCACTGCTCGCGACATCCGCAGATTCGATCGCCGTCGCGGCGCGGAAGCCGTCGACCGGAATGCTGATCACCCCGCTGTTTCGGCGCGCCGGTCGTTCGAACACGGTCGTGTCGCCCGGCCTCGGGTCGGGCCGACGTCGGGACTCGGGGGTCGCGCTCGTCGAACTGCCGCATTCACCGCAGAACATCGCTCCGTCGGGGAGCTCCGCCCCGCAGATCCGGCACGTCACGAACGCGCTCCTCTCCGGGTCACAGCGTACCCGCCGAGCGAGGTCAGCGAGACCGCCGCCCGCACGCGTTCGCGGAGCGACCTCGGCGCCGCGAGGCGCTGGCGCAACTCGTCCACCGAATCCCAGACACGGAGGTCGTCGCCGTCGGACGGGCCGCCCGGCGCGAACACCGCGCGGTCGACGACGGACGCGAGCACGAGGGGCGCGAGTCCGCCGACGGTGGCCGCCTGCTCGGAGCGGGTCGCCGTCGGCCGAATGGCGTAGCCGTAATCGGCGGCCGCGTCGGCGAATTCCTGCCAGCCGCCCTCGATGCGCTCGACGGGGTCGGGCGCTCGTCGGCGCAATCGGCGGCGGCGCAGCTTCGCGACGATCACGGCGAGGAACGGACTGAGGATCACGGCGATCGCGCCGAGTATCAGCCCGGTGACGGCGAGCACCCTGAAGAGCACTTGCAGCCAGGCATCACCGTCGTCGTCGGGCTCGTCGGGCGGCGTCTCGGGGTCGGAGGCGAGGTCGTCGACGGGCGTGCGCTCATCGGGCGGCGGCAAAGCCGCCTGCGGCCGGGAGACGATCGTGGGCTGGTCGGGTTCCGGCTCGGGGATCTCGCGAGGCGCCGGGTTCGGGTCGACGGGGATCCATGCGCCGTCGGCACGCTGCACCTCGATCCACGCCTGCTTGTCGGTGCTCACGAATCGGGTGACGCCGTCGGGCGTCGACTCGCCCGCGGCATCCGCGTCGCCGTCGCTCGCTGCGGCCTCGCCGCCCTCTCCCTCTTCGCCGCTCGCGCCCGGGAGGTAGCCGACGACGACCCGAGCGGGGAACCCGATCTGCCGGGCCATGAGCGCCGCAGCGACCGCGTACTGCTCACCGTCGCCCAGCATCGGGCGCCTCGTCATCAGCTCCTCGAGGCGGTCGAGCGAATGCCCCGATCTGCTCGGTGGCTCGTCGTCGACGAGGCCGTGGCTGACGAAGCCCTCTCGGTGGAAGCCTTCGATGAGTGCACGCAGTCGTTCACCCTCGTCGTCGGAGGCCGGAGCCCACTCGTCGAGCTTCTGCGCCAAGCGCTCGGGCAGCTCGGGCGCGGCGGGCAGCACGCTCGTCCCCGGCCGCAGTTCGCCGAGGTCGGCCGCGTCGACGGGAACCACCGAGACAGCGGTGTACCGGTCGCCGGATCGCATGCCGCCCTGCACCGCCCCGGTGCTCGTCGCGTCGTTGTAGAAGAACGATTCCGTGAGTGTCTCGACGCGAGGGCCGCCGAAGCTCATGCGTTCGAGACGCCCGATGCCGGGCACCCAGACCTCCGAGTACTCCTCGATCTCGACCTCGATCTCGACGCTGGTCGTCGGGCCGCCCCCCGACTGGTCGAGCCGGTAGGGCACTCGCGTGAACCGGCCCGAAGCGGATGCCCCGTCGGACCCGCCGACCGAGTAGACGATGCCGTCATAGGTATCGAGGGTCGCGATGCGCAGCCCCCCACCCTCCGGCAGGCCGCGGACCGCCATCATGGTGTCGTCGGCGACGTCGCTCCTGAACGCTGCGCGGAATCCCGCGAGCGGGCTGTCGTGATCGCGCGGTTCGAAGGGCGGCTGCAGTTCAGCGCGCACGACATTGCGCGGCGGCACCGGTAGCGCGACGGATGCCGCGGTGGCACCCACGACCGCGATGGCGACGAGTGCCGTCGCGCCGAGCACCCGTCGTGCGTCGGTGAGGGCCGCTTCGACGCGGCGGCCGCTCGTGATCGCCCGGCGATCGGCGATCGAGACCCGCACGAGCCAGGCCACTGCGGTGATGAGGAAGGCGATGCCCGCCTCGACAGCGAAGGCGGAATGCACGACGCCGAGCGCGATGCCCACGACGAGCAGCACGGCCGGCGGCAGCGCGGCCGCGGCGGGGTGCCGGCTCCGCAGCGCGATCGAGATCGCCGCCGTCGCCATCGTGAGGGCCAGGAGGAACGGAGGTACGAGCAGCGCCTGGTAGGAACCGACCGGAACCGCGATCGTCACGAGTTGCTTCCAGGAGAGCGCGGCGCCCGCGAGGAGTTCGACGATGCCCGCGGGAGTCGGCAGCACTCCGGCGATCGCACGACCCGGCACCGCGGCCGGCACGCCGAGCAGGAGGTAGGCGCCGAAGACCACGAGCACGACGATCCAGGATGCGAGCCGAAACCGCGCCCCGACCACGCCGATGACGGTGCCGCCCACGATCGCCACTCCGGCGGCGATGAGGAATGCCGGGCTCTCGTAGACCGGCCACCACGGAACCATCGCTGCGACGAGCATCGCCACCACGAGCACCACGGTCACGGATGTCGGAGCGAAGCGGTCAGCCCCTGCCGGCTTTCGCGTGCTCATGCCACCGACGCCGATCTGGCGAGCATGCCGCGCAGGTCTTCGAGGTAGCCGATGCCGAAGATGGTCACGCCCGAGATGGTGCGCGCGCTCGCCTCGCCTTCGGGCGAGCACTGCACGGCGATCGTGTCGACCCCGGGCGGCATGCGGGTCGCGGCCGATCGCAGCGGTGCGATGCCACGGGCGGTGCCCGTCACCAGGAACGCGAGCGAGACGCCCGCGAGCGACTCCGCCGCGGCGCGGGCGACATCGGGCAGCATCGCCGCATCGGTGTCGGTCTCGACGACGCACAGGGCGTCGAGGAGCCGATCGCGCGACACCGTCGGCAGCTCGCGCATCGCGTTGCGGGGCGAATCACTTCCGCGTACGCGGCCGGAGACGACGAATGAGACGGTGCGGGCATCGCGAATGGCACGGGCTCCGACCGACGCGGCGGCGCTGACGGCGAGCTCGAACTCCACCTTGTCGGCATAGGCGCCGGGGTCGAGGTCGAGCACGATCATGAGACGACTGCGCCGGGTCTCCTCGAACTGGCGCACCATGAAGGTGCCGGTCTTCGCCGAGCTGCGCCAGTGGATGAATCGGCGATCGTCTCCCGGCACGTATTCCCGCAGCGCGTGGAACGCGATGTCGCTCGCCGTGAGGTCGCGGGTCGGCGACCCCTCGAGGTCGCGGATGAACCCCGTGCTGAGCGCCGCGATCGGAATCGTCCGCGGGTGCACGTGCAGTTCTGCCGTCTGCGACCAGACGAACTCGCGTCGCATGAACCCGATCGGGTCGGCGCGCACGGTGCGCGCCGGGCCGACGGCCACGATGCCACGGCGCTCGGTGGGAATGGCGAACTGCTCGTCGAACTCGCCGCCGCGCGGCAGTCCCGGCAGCACGCGCTCGACGATGCGTTGCCCGACCGGCAGCTCCAGTTGCACGCCGCCGAACCGGCGTCGCCCGGGATTGGCCGCGATCAACCGCGCCTCGGCCGGTTCACCGACCACGACGCGCGGCGACGGCAACAGCAGCGTGATGCTGCCGGCACCACGACCGATCAACCAGACGGATGCCACCGCCACGAGCACCGCGAGGCCCCAGCCGAGCGCGATCAGCTCGAGCCAGCCCCAGAGGTACCCCGCGCCGAGCGACATGACGGCGGCGGCGATCACCGCCCAGCCGAGCTGCGTCACCACTCCCTGAACAGCTCGCGATGCGCGCGCGACCGCGGCCCCCGCCACGCGTGCGGCGTTGACGGCGCGACCGATCATGACCGCGAGCAGGCCCTCTTTCTTGGCCTCCTCGGGGATCGTCGTGCGGGTCTGGGTGAGCGTCACACCACCTGCCTGGTCGAGGGCGGCGGCGTCTCGATCAACACCTGGGCGATCATGTTCGAGGCGGTCACGCCGTCGAACTCCGCTTCGGGGTCGAGGATGAGCCGGTGGGCGAGCACGGGTTCGGCGAGCGCCTTCACGTCGTCGGGAACGACATAGTGCCGGCCGCGGCCCGCGGCGTGCGTCTTCGACGCACGGATCAGCGCGAGCGCGCCGCGCACGCTCACCCCCAGTCTGACCTCCCGCGCGGTGCGAGTGGCGTCGACGAGTCGCGACACGTAGTCGTGGATCGTCGGGTCGACGTAGACGGTGCGCGCGCTGGCTGCCATGTCGACGACCTCGGCCGCGGCGAGCTGGGATCCGACCCGTTGCTCGTGGGCGCGCTGATCGGCACCCTCGAGGATTCGGATCGTCGAGGCATGGTCGGGGTAGCCGATGGAGGTGCGCATCAGGAAGCGGTCGAGCTGCGCCTCGGGCAGACGATAGGTGCCGGCCTGCTCCACGGGGTTCTGCGTCGCGATGACCATGAACGGGTGCCCCACCGGATGCGTCTGCCCGTCGACGGTGACCTGGCCCTCTTCCATGACCTCGAGCAGCGCCGACTGGGTCTTCGGGCTCGCGCGGTTGATCTCGTCGGCGAGCACGATGCTGGAGAACACCGGCCCAGGGTGGAACTCGAAGACGCCGGAGCGCTGGTCGTACACCGTGACACCCGTGATGTCGCCGGGCAGCAAATCGGGGGTGAACTGCACACGGTTGCTCGTGCCCTCGATCGACTGCGCCATGGCCCTGGCGAGGGAGGTCTTGCCGGTGCCCGGCACGTCGTCGAGCAGCAGGTGTCCCTCGCTGAGCAAGGCGGTGAAGGCGAGTCGGATGACCCGGTTCTTGCCGAGCAGCACCTCTTCGACCGCGCCGACGAGTCGGTCGAGCGTCGCGGCGAACCGCGTCGCCTCCTCGGGGGTCATGGTCATGTTCGGCTCCTTCTAGCGGTTCTCATAGCGAACGGTCACGCCCGCGATCTCAACATCCAACCAGACCCGATCGGCGGGCTTCGCCTCGGGGATCTGACAGCTGGTGGGCGTCTGCGCTGGGTGTTCGTCACGCGCGCCGTCGAGGCCGCACGAGAACGCGACGGGCAGGCCCGAGTTCTCGGGGGCGGAGGTCCACGACCACGTCTTCGTCGCGGGATCCCAGACTCGGCTGGGCAGCGCGAAGGTGAGTGACGGGCTCGCGTCGGAGGGCAGCACACCCGACCACGGTCCGCAGCTGCCCCAGACGGAGCAGGCCTGCACGCGGAACCGCACGGCCTCGCCGAGCGGTCGGGCGAAGAGTTCCTGAGCCCAGCCGGACCCGCGGAACTCCCGGAGCGTACCTGGGATCTGCGCCCCGTTCGCGTCGACGGCGACGATGTTGTAGCGCCAGGCGTTGGGAGCGACCCGATCGATGTAGCGGTCGTACAGCTCGGTGGTTCGGAACCCCATGCGACTGTCGACGCCCTCGATCGTTCCGGGTGCCGGCCGAACCACGATGCCGGCGACCTCGGTGTTGGAGCAGGCGGCGCGGTTGTAGCCCCAGACGACGAACGAGTACCTGGTCGACTCGGTCGCCGTGCCGGCGAACTGCAGGCTCGTGGTCTCGGGCCCGACCGGCACGACCTGGGCGACAGACCCGCCAGTCGACGGCGCCACGACCGACCCAGGGGCGGGGCTCGTCACCGAGCATGCATACTGCCCGCTCGGCACCTCGGAGGCACCGTCGACGAGCCGCTGCACGAAATAGCCGGCGAGCGGGTCGCCGTTGCCGGCGAACGGATCCCAAGTGACCGTGACCGTGCCCGCGGCGGCGTCGCCGTCGACCGAGATTCCGCCCGCCACGGGCGGCCCGAACGGCGTGCCGTTGCCACCGGCTTCGGTCCACACCGAGAGTGCCGGGTAGGCCTGGTTGCGCGCGCTCACCGCGATCGGTACCTGGCTGCCGTTCGCGAGGGGCTGGGACTCGGTGGAGCAGAGTGAGGCCGTGCAGACGGCGCCGGCCGAGACCTCGTTCGACACTCCGGCGACCGTGACCACATAGGAGCCGACGGAGCTGCCGGCTCCCGTCGAGACAGGCGTCCATTCGATCAGCAGGCGACCGTCGCGCGGCACCGCACGCAGATCCGTCGGCGGCGACGGGATGACGTCGGACCAGATCGGACCGGGCGCTTCGACCGGGTCGGAGAGTCCGATCGCGTTCTTCGCCTGGATGCTCACGATGACGGCATTCGCCGGACCATTGCCTGGCGTGGGCACGGTGCAGGTCGTCGCCGCGCATTCGGACGACCGAAGCACCTCGCGAGAACTCGCGTCGAGCAGTGCGATCTCGTACCCGGTGATCGGGGAGTTGTTGAACGCGCCGGCTCCGAACGCGATGTCGAGCGATCGGTCGCCGAACCCCGTCACCTGCGCGCCCGTGACCGGATCGGGACGGTCCTGCACCGAGATGGTGACGGTGCCCCAGGCGTAGCGACTCGGGTCATCGGTCGCGTCGGCCACCTGGTATTGCACGCTGGAGTTCACGGGCGCCGCCGTGGCGTCGACCGTCACGTTCAGGGTCGAACGATCGTTGCTCGGTTCGATCGAGACACCGTCGGGCAAGCTGTCGGCGTCGATGCCGCGCACGCCCACGACCCGCAGCGGCACGTCGGGGAACGGATTCGTCGCGCCGTCGTTGACGAGCACGTCGATCGAGGTCGTGCGGCCACGTGCGGCCACGGCGGTGTCGGCGACCGGGCGGGCGATCGGCTTCGTGGAGGGCACGACACGCAATTCGATGCGACCTGGCCGGCCATCGCCGGCGCCGTCGGCGACACCCACGACGATCGCCGCCGGCGTGCCCTTCACCGTGGACTCCTCCGCCCGGATCGTGAGCTCATCGCCATCGAGGCTGAAGCTGAACCCCTCGACCGGTGGCGGCAGCACCTTCCAGACGAGATCGTCGCGAGCCTCGGGGTAGGGATAGTTCGTGAGCTTCAGCAGTTCGATCGTCTTCGACTGGCCGGGTTCGAAGTCGATGACACCGCCCGTGAACACCGGCGGCTGATTGTCGGTCGGCAGCACCGTGATCGGAATCACGATCGTGCCCGTGCGCGCAGATGGATCTTCGGCGGACTCGCCGTCGGTCACGGTGAAGGAGAGCGACGCCGGCCCGAAATAGCCCTCTTCGCTTCTGTAGCGAAGGGTGTTCTGATCGACCGCGAGTTCGGATCCGTCACTGTGCGAGGCGCGAACGGTCGCGGCATCCGTGAGCTCGACCGGTCGGCCCGACGCAGCGATCACATAGTCGTCGAGCTCGAGGGTCACCGCCTCGCCGCTCATGACGCGTACGCGCGGCGCATCTGCACGCAGTTGCGGCAATGCGTCGTCGCGGCCGGGTATCCAGATGAAAGCGTGCGCGGTGACCGCTGGGTCTTCGGGATGGGCGACGGAGAACGGGATGATGCGTCGCTGGTCTTCGACCTGTACGCGGATGCTGCCGTCACGGCGCACCTCGGCGCCGCGGTCGTAGCCGTCGACGAGCGCGACGTCGAGATCGGCGACGTCGGCGTCTGACAGGAACACGTTGCGCAGCACCGGCACGTCGATGCGGTCTTCGTCGAGGATGTCGCTGAGGGTGAGCACGGTGTCGGATGCTTCGGGGCGAGCGAGCGGCGCATCCTCGCTCGCCACCACCCGCAGGAAGGTCGATGCGGTTCCGAGATGCTCGTTCTCGATGTCGTACCTGAAGCCGTAGTCGCCCTCGCCGGGCGGAACCTCGACCTCGATCTTGTCTCCGTCGATGGTCGCGGTCGCGGCACCCTGCGTCACGACGACGCCCTGCAGCGAGAGCGCGCTGCCGTCGGGGTCGGAATCATTCTCGAGCACGCGCACCGAGATCGTGCGGCCCGGCCGCACGAGCACGTGGTCGTCGACGGCGATGGGCAGCCTCGCTCCGTCGAGTCGCGGCGCGATGCCGACCCTGACCGTGCCGACAGCCCGTTCACCGAGTGCATCGACGACCTCGTACCGGAATTCGTCGGTGCCGGCCGAGTACTCCCCCGAGACGTACTCGAGCCAATCGGCGCCGCGCCCGGTCACGCTGCCTCGCTCGGGATTCGACTCCTGGCCGAGCAATTGCACGCTGTCGCCGTCGGGGTCGACGCCGCCGAGCGGGATCGGGATGCGAACGGTGTCACCCGCGAGCACCCGTGCCGTCACCGTGGCGGGCACGGGCGGCGTGTTCGTCTCGGGATCGGCGGCACGCACCGAGATCTGCACGGTGGCGGTCGCCGACTGGCCGTCTGGACCCGTGATGCGGTAGGTCGCCGCGAACTCCCCTGCCGTGTCAGGGGCGAAGTAGCGCAAACGGTCGCCATCGACGAAGAGCAGGCCCGCCTCGGGCGCCTGCTCGAGCTCGGGCTCGAGGGTGATCGGCAATGCATCGGGGTGTTCGTCATTGGCGAGCACTGAGATATCGATCACGTCGCCCGTGCGGGCGGCGATGGTGTCGGGCACGGCGACGGGCGGCTGGGTGCGGCGCAGCGCGGGCACCTGCACCAACGTCACTTCGCCCGCGGCCTCGGCGAGCCCGTTGCTGACTCGGTAGCCGAACACCGCGGAGCCGGTTTCGAGGGGCTGCGAGAGGGTGACCCGCAGGATGCGGTGCTCGACCACTTCGACCTGAACGCCGGCCTCAGCGGCCGGCTCCCCGAGGCCGGTGACGATGAGCACCCCGCCGACCGGGTCGATGTCGGTGGCGAGCACGTCGACATCGACCGCCTCGTCGGCGCGGAGGAACGCGGTGTGCGGCACCGTGATGGGCGTGGTGTCGCGCTCGGGTGGAGCGGTGACCTCGACCCGCACCCGGCCGGTCGCCGTGTCGATGCCGTCGGTGACCGTGTATTCGAGATAGTGCGTGCGCACCGCGCTGCTCGTGAACCGGAACGTGCCGCCGTCGAAGTCGGGAGTGAGCTGTGTCTCGGGTTTCGCTGGAACCGCACTGAGCTGGATGCGTCCGGAGCCGCCGCGCACATGACGCAGGGGCTCGATGCGAACCTCCTGCTCGGCGGTGACGAGCACCACGAACGAGTCCGCGATGAGCGGAACCGTGCCCGGCTCCCGCACGTCGACCTCGAGCGTTCCGGCGGCGACATCGCGTCCATCGGAGACGGCGAGGCCGACCGTGCGCTCGGCACCTTCGCCGTTCTTCTCGTCGAAGACGACGACGCCGTCGGCCGTCGACGACACGGCATCGGGCCCCGCGGTCACGGCCTGCTCGAGGAAGAACGGGTCGCCGTCGGGATCGATCCAGTCTCCGAGCGCGGCGGTCGTCACGCGACCGCCCACCGCCACGAGCGCCCGCGTCTGCCGCTGCTGCACCGGCGCCGCGTTCTCGTCTGGATCGCGGACGGTCACCTGCACCGTCGCTCGCGCCGTGCCACCGAAGCCGTCGCCGACGATGTAGCCGAAGGCGATCACCCCCGAGACTTCGTCGTCGAGTGTGAGCTGCAGCTGCTGGTTGTCGGCGATGCGGGTGAGCGAGACGCCCGTGGGCAGCTCGCCGTCGACCGCGTCGACCACGAGCACGTCGCCGTTGGCGTCGTAGTCGTTCAGCAGCACGGGCAGCGTCGAGGTGCGCCCCGGGCGTGCGCCGAACTCGTCGGCAGCGGCGACGGGCGGCACCTGGCTCTGTTCGATCGTCGGCTCTGCATCGGGGTCGTTCTGCTCGACCGTCTGCTCATCGCGTTCGATCTCGAGCAGGTCATCCCAGTTGTCGATGACGCCGTAGTCGTCGCCGGCTGCCCAGCTCGTGCCGCTCCGACGCTCGTTCAGCACGAGCGCGGTGCCGTTCGAGAGGAACCCGTATTCACCGGTGCCCGGCGCCGCCGCCAACTCGACGGCCGGTGCGGCGTCGGCCCCGCACGAGCGCCACGCGGTGCCCGACGCCCATGCGGCATGCAGGCAGCCCGCGTGGACGACCGGCGCTGCGGGCAGACCGTAGCGGCCATCGAGCCGCACTCGCGGCTCCCCGCCGTCGATGCCGACCGTCACGAGTCCCCGGCGCGTCGCGATGGCGATCTCGTCGCCCCCGCTCGAGGGCTCCTGCAGTACGGGGTCGTCGCCGGACTCGATGAACGCGGCGAGGTCGACGGTGCCCCGGTCGAGGTGGAGCCTGCCGGCGTCGACATCGAGCACCGCCCAGCGACCATCGACCGAGCTGATCTGCACCTCGGGCTCGCCGTCGACGGGCGCGATCTGCCACCGCGCGGCAACGGTCTCGGCCTCGGCGGCATCGACGCGCGCGATGTCTCCGGTCGACGGAGTGTAGGAGAAGAGCATGCCGTCGTCATCGACGGAGATGACGGCGCCCTCGCCGAAGACGAGCATCGGTTCGTCATCGGCGCTGAACTGGGCGAAGTCGGCCACCGGTGTCGACCAGACGTCGCCATCGGAGGCGACGATCACGCGGGAACCGGCGAGGCCGAGCGAGGCGTCGTCGGGCGGCACTGCGACCGCGTCGGTGAGACTCGAGGTCGTGGCGTCGATGACGTCGACGGTGGCCCTGGCCGAATCGAGCACGAGCACGGTCGAGCCCTGCTGCACGATCTCGACCCCCGTCGAGCCGGTCTCGACCACCGAGTTCAGCTCGAGCACCGCCGTGTTCGCGCGGCCCACGGACTGATGGTCATTGCTCGGCACCCAGACCGCGGCGTCACCGAGATCGACGCGCTGGGCGGCGTACCCGCCGGATGCCACGGCCACGCCGGTGACGAGGGCCACGACCGCGGTCGTGGCCACCGCCGTGATGATCGCCGGCCGGCGGGTGAATCGGCTCAGCGCTCGAAGCCGATTCATCATGGACCCTCGCCGAGATCGACCGCGACGTCGACGCACCGTTCAGCGCTCGATGGGCCCGACTTGCCGTCGCGCGTGACCGTCACCGTGGCGCAGATGTGGTCGCCGTCATCGGCGGGAACGGTCAGGTGCGGTTCGCGCTGCACCGGGAGCGTCTCGCCGTCGACGATCACGACGTAGGCATCGCCCGCCTGGAGCCCCGGGTCGTTCCATGAGAAGGTCACGGCGCCGGCCTCTGCCACGCCGCGTACGTCGGACACGACGGGAATCGACCGCGAACCCTGGATAACGGCGTAGGCACCCGCCCCGACGAGTGCGATCAGCAGGACCGAGACGATCGAGACGCCCCATGCGAGCCGTCGAGCGGTCGGCGGCGCCGAGCGCGTTCGCCCGGTACTGGGGTCCCGCGGGCGGGAGTCCGCAGCGGGCCGAGCTGCACCGCGGCTCGCGCCGCGCGCGCGGCGACGACGGGCAGCGACGTCGGCAGTGCCGTGGCCGCTGATGCGGGTGCGCTCGTCGAGGTCGACGGCGGTCGCGAGCGCCCAGTCGTCCATCGCCACCTCGAGCGGCGTCTGCGCGAGCCCGAGTTCCTCCTCCACCGCCTGCAGGTCGCGGATGAACTCGAGGGCACTCGACTGACGGCCAACCGGCGATCGCGACATCGAGCGAGCGAGCACCGCCTCGAGGCTCGCCGGAACGTCGACCCGGCCGGTCGGAGCCGGCCTCGCCTTGTCGATGCGCGCCATGAGCGCCCCTGAGCCGTTGTCGCCGCCGGCGATCTCGAACGGGCTTCGTCCGGCGAGGAGGGAGTACACGGTGGCACCGAGCGACCACACCTCGCTGGCGACGCTGCCCGAGACCTCGTCGTGCAGCACCTCGGGCGCCGACCACGGTATCGAGAGCCCGACGGCTTCGCTGGCCTCAGCCTCACCGAGGGTGGCCGCGATGCCGAAGTCGGAGAGCACGGGGTGTCCGTATGCCGTCGTCAAGATGTTCGACGGCTTGATGTCGCGATGCAGCACGCCCTGGCGGTGCGCCGTCTCGACCGCGCTCGCGATGCGCACCCCCACGGCGAGCACTTCGGCGATCGGCAGCTGCACGGCACGGTACCGCTGCCCGAGCGAGGCCGAGCAGTACTCCATCACGAGGTACGGCCGGCCGTCGGCGGCCACGCTCGCCTGGTAGACCGTGAGGATCGAGGGATGCGAGGAGAGCTGGGCCATCAGGTTCGCCTCGGCCTGGAACATCTGACGCAGCTCGTCGTTGACGACCTCGGCGAGCAGCACCTTGATGGCCACGAGACGTCTCGGCATGTTCTGCTCGTAGAGGAACACGTCGGCGAAGCCGCCGGAGCCGAGCACCCGGATGAAGGCGAACCCGGGCAGGTTCGGCGGGTTGGACGGCAGTCGACGAGACAACGGTCCTCCTGCCTGCACGGGTCGATGGAACGCCGCCCGGTTGCCGGCGGCGCCCGGTGAGGCCATTGTATCCGCGACCCGGATGCCGCGACGGGCAGTCTCCACAGGCGACCGGCCGCCCGTGGCATCGGTCAGGCGTACTCGAGCTCTCCGTCGTCGGAGCGCGGCGCACCAGCCGGCCGAACGACCTTCAGCACGTCGACGACCACCGCAGTGACATTGTCGCGCCCGCCGTTGCCGAGGGCGGCTTCGAGCAGCTGCCTGGCCGCCTTCTCGGGCTTCTGGTTGGCGACCAGGAAGTGCCGGATGCCATAGGAGGTCAGCTCTTTGGTGAGCCCGTCGGAGCAGACCAGCAGTCGCATGCCGGGTTCGACCGCGATCGCCCGATAGTCGGGGATGGGCGCCTCGTGGAAGCCGACCGCCCTCGTGATGACGTTGGAGTGCGGGTGGGTGTCGGCTTCTTCACGGGTGATCTGCCCGGCGTCGACGAGCTCCTGCACGATCGAGTGGTCGACCGTGAGCTGTTCGAGCACCCCGCCCACGAGGCGATAGACGCGCGAGTCGCCGATGTTGAACACGATCCACGCGGGTTCGTCGGCGATCGCGCCGAGTGCCGCACCGGTCACGGTGGTGCCGCTGCCTTCGTCGGTGACGCCGGCGCCGCGCCCCATGTCTTGCACCGCGAGCCGGAGCGCCTGGTCGATCTCGGGCGTGCCGACGAGGGCCTTTCCACCGTGCTCGGCGAGTCGGGTGACCACCGCGGCGCTCGCGAAGTCGCCGGCTGCATGCCCGCCCATGCCGTCGGCGACGGCGAAGATCGGCGCCTGGGCGATGAAGCTGTCTTCGTTGACCTCGCGGCGCAGTCCGGTGTCGGTGACGGCGGCCCATGCGAGGGTGATCTCCGTGCCGTCGGGCAACGTCACCCGATGGCGGGCGTTGCCATTGCCGATCTGCGTCACCTGTGAAGCCTGCTGTCTGGTCGGGTCATGCGCTGGGGGAACCCTGGGCGGAGAGGATCTCGACGATCGTATCGTCTCCGAGCTCGAGCGTACTGCCGGGCATCACCACGATCGATTCGCCCGCCCTGAGGCGGCGCGCACCCGTCGCCGTGCGCAGCATCGTGCCGTTCGTCGATCGCAGGTCGGTGGCCACGAGTCGGGTGCCGACGACGCGAAGCTCGAGATGCGTGCCCGACACGATCTCGCCTGGCGAGGCGACCGTGATGAGCTGCGGCGACGGCCCGGCGACCGTGATGCGGGGCGGGAGCGGGCGGCGGCCGATGAGCACCGGTACCGTCACCGTCACGGGCGCTCCTCTGCCGATGCGGAACCTGGGCGCGCCCGAGGTTGCGGCACCGACGACGGGCACCGATGAGCCCGGCGCGTCAGGCGGTCGCGGTGCCCCAACCGGCTCGGGCGTCGACGGGTCGGAGTCCGCAACCGCGGGGGGCAGGGCCGTCGTCATCGGCGACGTCGGCCGTGGCGGCGGCGTCGAGACCGCGTACCTCGACGGTCGCGGGGTGACGATCGTGTCGGCGACCGCCTCATGCAGTTCCGAGTGATGCAAGCGCGGTGCCAGCACCGTGTCGGCATCGAGCCATTCCTCCGCCGCGGGCTCGGTGGCGGGCCGCTCGGCCCGTTGCGGCGGTGCTCCCGCGGCCCATTCGACCGCCGAAGCCCTGAGGCTCGCCCTGGGGTGCGCGAGCTGTTCACCGTTGAGCTCGACGCGATCGAGCGCCGCCGCGGCATCCGTGAGGCGCACCGCGACGACGTCGTCGAAGTCCGCGAGATGCCACGGCCGGATACCGCGCGCGTCGAAGCGCCGGCTGCCGCCCGGCGAGTCCAGGTCGACTACGGCGTCTCCGCGCACGACCGCGGTCACGCTCGACGTGCTCTCGGCCGACCACCAGACGACGCCGAACGAGTCGATCGGGTCGATGCGTCCGGACGGGATCAGCCCGACGAGCGCCTCGAGGGCGAGCGTCGTGTCGGTCGCCGCCTCGGCCAGCGCACTCAGCACTCGCTGCGGAGCGGGCGCCGAGAGCGCGACGATGAAGCGATCACCCACGATCACGTCCCACGCGGGCGCGCCGGCCTCTGCCGAACTCGAGACGACGCCTGCGACCATGCCGAACAGTCTGACACCGGGTGGTGTGCAGCGGGAGCGGTTTCCGACCCATTCGGCCGAGTCGGCCGGTTCAGCGGCCGATGTAGCTCATCACGTGCTTGAGGCGCGTGTAGTCCTCGAAGCCGTAGTTCGAGAGGTCCTTGCCGTATCCCGAGTGCTTGAACCCGCCGTGCGGCATCTCGGCGACGATCGGAATGTGCGTGTTGATCCAGACGCAGCCGAAGTCGAGGTGCTTCGCGAAGCGCATCGCTCGAGCGTGATCGGTCGTCCACACCGAGGAGGCGAGGCCGAACTGCACGTCGTTCGCGAAGCGCAGCGCTTCGTCTTCATCGCGGAATCGCTGCACGGTGATGACCGGCCCGAATATCTCGCGCTGGATGATCTCGTCGTCTTGCGCGAGCCCCGAGACGACGGTCGGCGTCCAGAAGTAGCCGCGCTCGCCCTGCCGGCCCCCGCCGGTCTCGACGACCGCATGATCGGGCAGCCGGTCGATGAAGCCCGACACCTGTGCGAGTTGGTTCGCGTTGTTCACCGGCCCGAAGAAGACGCCCTCGTCATGCGGCGCACCCGTGCGCAGCGTTGCCGCGTGCGCGGCGAGCGCGGCCGTGAACTCGTCGGCGATGCGCTCGTGCACGAGCACTCGGGTGGCGGCCGTGCAGTCCTGGCCGGCGTTGAAGTACCCGGCTGCGGCGATGCCCTCGACCGCGGCCTCGATGTCGGCATCGTCGAAGACGATCACGGGCGCCTTTCCGCCGAGTTCGAGGTGCACGCGCTTCAGGTCGGATGCCGCGGCCTTCGCGACCTCCATGCCGGCGCGCACCGAGCCGGTGATCGCGACCATCTGCGGTGTCGGATGCTCGATCATCGCCGCGCCCGTGCTGCGGTCGCCGGTCACGACGTTCATCACGCCGGCCGGGAGGAACTCGGCAGCGACCTCGGCGAGGAGCAGCGTGGCGAGCGGGGTCGTGTCGGAGGGCTTCAGCACGATCGAGTTGCCCGCCGCGATCGCGGGCGCGAACTTCCACACCGCCATGTTGAGGGGATAGTTCCACGGCGTCACCTGCCCGATGACCCCGATCGGCTCGCGACGGATGAACGAGGTGTGATCGGCCAGGTACTCCCCCGCCGACCGGCCCTCGAGGTTGCGGGCGGCTCCGGCGAAGAAGCGGATCTGGTCGACGGAGAGGAGGATCTCGTCGTCGACGAGGCTTGCACGCGGCTTGCCGGTGTCCTGAGATTCCGCGTCGGCGAACTCCTCGGCGCGGGCCTCCATCGCGTCGGCGATGCGGAAGAGCGCGAGTTGGCGCGCAGCGGGCGTCGTCTCGCCCCAGACCTCGAACGCAGCGGATGCCGCCTGGTAGGCCGCGTCGACGTCGGCCGCCGTCGAGACCGGCGCCTTCGCGTAGACCTCCTCGGTGGCCGGGTCGATGAGGTCGAGACTCACGCCTCCGCGACCGTCGACGTACTCGCCGTCGATGAAGTTCCGAAGTGTCGTCGTCATGCTGGCGTCCTCGCTGCTCGTGGGGCCCGCACTCGCCTGGGCGCGGCTGTTCCGGCGCCCTCGTGGGCCGTCGCGGCCATGGTACCCGCGATCCGTCGCCGAATGCGAGCAACAACGGCGAAATCAGTTGTGCAAAGGCAGAATATCGACGGAATCGCTTGCCCGCGGCATCCGTCACTGTCACAATCGACGAATGACGAACGGAGCTCGTTCCACGCCCCCTCGCTCGGTGCAGTCCGACGACGCGGCCAAGGGCCGCGGCCCGTCGCGACCGGTGCAGCTCGATGAGGTCTCCAAGGCCATCATCGAGCAGCTGCAGGCCGATGGCCGACGCTCCTACGCCGACATCGGCAAGGCAGTGGGCCTGTCGGAGGCAGCAGTGCGCCAGCGCGTGCAGCGCCTCACGGAGTCGGGCGTGATGCAGATCGTCGCGGTGACCGACCCGATGCAGCTCGGCTTCACGACGCAGGCGATGATCGGCATCCGCACCTCCGGCGACACCCGGGTGCTCGCCGCGCGCCTCGCCGAGATCGCCGAAATCGACTACGTGGTGCTCACCGCCGGCAGTTTCGATGTCATGGCCGAGGTGGTCTGCGAGAACGACGACGAGCTGCTCGACCTCTTGAACACACGCATCCGCGTGATCGAGGGTGTGCAGTCGACCGAGACCTTCGTCTACCTGAAGCTTCAGAAGCAGTTCTACAACTGGGGCACCCGCTGAGGCGGGAGCCCATCGAGAAAGGGATGGCCAATGACCGACACGGTCTACGACAACGACGCGCTGCAGCAGAAGGCGAAAGATCATCTGTGGATGCACTTCGCCCGCCAATCGACGATGGCGACGTCGGGGGTGCCGATCATCACCCGGGGCCAGGGCCACCACGTGTACGACATCGAGGGCCGGGAGTACTTCGACGGCCTCGCCGGCCTCTTCGTCGTGAACGCCGGGCACGGGCGAAAGCGCCTCGCCGAGGTGGCGGCCAAGCAGGCCGAGCAGCTGGCCTTCTTCCCGATCTGGTCGTACGCCCACCCTTCGGCGATCGAGCTCGCCGACCGGCTCGCGGGCTACGCGCCCGGCGAGCTGAACCGGGTCTTCTTCTCCACCGGTGGCGGCGAGGCCGTCGAGACCGCGTTCAAGCTCGCGAAGTACTACTGGAAGTTGCAGGGGCGCCCGACCAAGCACAAGGTGATCTCGCGCTCCGTCGCCTATCACGGCACGCCGCAGGGCGCACTCGCCATCACGGGCATCCCGGGCATGAAGGAGATGTTCGAGCCCGTGACCCCCGGCGGGTTCCGCGTGCCGAACACGAACTTCTACCGTGCCGCCGAGATGGGCGCGCCGGCCGACGACCTCGAGGCCTTCGGCCTCTGGGCTGCCAACCGCATCGAGGAGATGATCCTCTTCGAGGGCCCCGAGACGGTCGCCGCCGTCTTCCTCGAGCCGGTGCAGAACTCCGGCGGCTGCTTCCCGCCGCCCCCCGGCTACTTCAAGCGGGTGCGCGAGATCTGCGACCAGTACGACGTGCTGCTCGTCTCCGATGAGGTCATCTGCGCCTTCGGGCGACTCGGCCACATGTTCGCGTGCGACGCCTACGGCTACGAGCCCGACATGATCACGTGCGCGAAGGCCATGACCTCGGGGTACTCGCCCATCGGCGCCACGATCGTGTCGGAGAAGATCTACGCACCGTTCGCCGAGGGGAACACGTCGTTCTACCACGGCTACACCTTCGGCGGGCACCCGGTGTCGGCCGCCGTGGCGCTCGAGAACCTCGACATCTTCGAGGAGGAGGGGCTGAACGAGCGCGTGCGCGAGAACTCGCCGCTCTTCCGCGCCGAGCTCGAGAAGCTGCTCGACCTGCCGATCGTCGGTGACGTTCGCGGTGACGGGTACTTCTTCGGCATCGAGCTCGTGAAAGACAAGGAGACGCGTGAGACCTTCGACGACGAGGAGTCCGAGAAGCTGCTGCGCGGCTTCCTGTCGAAGGCGCTCTTCGACTCGGGACTCTACTGCCGTGCCGACGACCGCGGCGACCCCGTGATCCAGCTCGCACCGCCGCTGACGATCGGGCCCGCGGAGTTCGCCGAGATCGAGCAGAAGCTCCGCGGAGTGCTCACCGAAGCCTCGAACCGCCTCTGATGGCCGGCGCTCACCCGACGGTGACGGATGGCTCACCCGATACCTCCCGTCGGGTGAGCTTCTGGCTCGACGACCTGGTCGTGCGCGGGCTCGACGACCTTCGCCCGCGTGCAGCGCTCACCTCGAACGCCCGGTTCGACGTGTGCCTCATCGGTGGTGGGCTGACCGCGCTCTGGACCGCCTACTCGCTCGCGAAGCGCGACCCGACGCTGCGGATCGCCGTGCTCGAACGCGAATTCGCCGGCTTCGGCGCATCGGGGCGCAACGGAGGCTGGTGCTCGGCGCTGTTCCCGCAGTCGGCGACGTCGATCGAACGCGAGCACGGGTTCGACCAGGCGCAGGCGATGCGACGCGCCATGATCGACACGGTCGACGAAGTGGGCCGGGTGACCGCGCTCGAGCAGATCGACTGCGACTACGTGAAGGGCGGCACCGTGTTGTTCGCGCGCAATCGCCCGCAGCGCGAACTCGCCGCCGCCGAGGTCGACGAGGCGCGCCGATTCGGCGTGGACGCCCTCGAGTACTGGGAGGAGCGTGCCGTCGGCTCGAGATTCGGCGCTACGGGGCTCGACGGCACGGCCCCCGCAGCCGTGTACGACCCCGACTGCGCACGCGTGCAGCCGGCGAAGCTCGTGCGCGGTCTCGCTCGGGTGGTCGAGTCGCTCGGCGTCTCGGTGTTCGAGCGCACCGAGGTGGTCGGCTGGTCGGCGGGGCGCGTGCAGTTCCGCGCGCTCGACGGCAGCGGCGCCGAGGGCACGGTCTCGTCGAGCCACGTGATCGTGGCGACGGAGGGGTACGGAGCGAAGCTCCCACGCGTGCGTCGGCGCATCCTGCCGCTGTATTCGCTGATGATCGCGACCGAGCCGCTGCCCGACGAAGTCTGGAGCGAGATCGGCATCGAGCACGGCCAGACGTTCAGCGACTACCGCCACCTGCTCGTCTACGGCCAGCGCACCGCCGACAACCGGTTCGCCTTCGGCGGGCGCGGGGCGAGCTACCACTGGGGCAGCGCGATGAACCCGGCCTACGAACGGGTCGATTCGGTCTTCACCCACTTGCACACCGCGTTGCGCGACCTCTTTCCCGCGGTCGGCGACGCTCGGGTGACGCATCGCTGGGGCGGCCCTTTGGGCGTCGCTCGCGACTGGAACGCCACGGCCAGCTACAACCCCAAGACCGGGGTCGGATTCGCAGGCGCCTACGTCGGCGACGGCCTCTCGACGACGAACCTCGCAGGACGAACGATGGCCGACCTCGTGCAGGGCGTCGAGAGCGACCTCACCGGCCTTCCGTGGGTGAACCACCGCTCGCCGCTCTGGGAACCGGAGCCGTTGCGTTTTCTGGGGGCGAATCTCGGCGTGCTCGGCATGCAGTTCGCCGATGCCGAGGAGCGCGCGACCGGGCGACCGTCGCTGGTGGCGCGGGCGATCGGACGACTCACCGGCCACTGAACGCCCACTCGGGCAACGCGCCGCCGCCGATGTACACCGCGAGCAGGCCCGCCATCGAATGCTTGGGATCGATGGCGAGCGCCTGATCGATGAACGCACCGGCGGCGGAGCCCCGACCGAGCGACCACGCGAGCCAAGCGGCCATGCAGAGCGGCCCCACGCGGTGGGTCTCGGGCGCATCGGCGACGAGCGGGCGGAGCATCGCGAGGGCTCGCTCCACCCGACGCGGATCGGGCCGCAGACTGGAGTGCCCGAGCAGGAGCCGGGAAAGCATCTCACTGACGTCGCCGGTCGCGCCCTCGGCCATCTCGTGCACCACGAGTCCTTCGACGCTCAGCTCGGCTTCGGCGGCTCGGTCGGCTGTCGCGATTGCGTCGTCGTGCGCCGCCTCGCCCACCACGACGCCGAAGGCGCACTGCAACATCATCGCGTCGCGCATCGCCGGCAGCGACGCCAGATGCAGGAACCATGCGAGGCGAAGCGGTGGATTCACTGCGTCGCGGCCGAGCAGGGACTCGACGAGCGTGACGGGATCGCTGTTGCCGCCGAGTCTCGTCAGCGCTGCGCCTCGAGACGCGCCGGTGAGTTCGGCGAGGGCAGCGGCCAGCGCGCCGGCGGCTGCGGGGTCGGGCGGCGGAAGCTCGCCCGCCTCGGCCGGCGAGCCGAGGATCGTCAGCTCGGGCGGCGCGAGTCGCATGACGGGACTCTCGTCGATCATGGCGAGCGGATGCCCCGCTGCCGGCGTTTCCGAATCGTCGAGGGCTCCCCAGCCGTCGGCGGCGCGGCACAGTGCGTCGCGCACGAGGAAGCCGGCCTGCTCGGCTCGCTTGACGAGCATCGAGAGAAGCGCACGCTCGGGAAGCCCCCGGCCCGTATCGAACCGTGCGTCGGTGTAGGCGATCGGCACGATCGCATCGACCTGGCGCATGCGGCAGAGGGTGCCCACGATCGCCGCGACGAGCGATGCCCGGTCTCGAGCACGACGCGGCAGGTCGAAACGCAGCACACCGGCCGTACGGTTGCCCGTGAATGCAACGCACACGAGCGAGCGCTCGGGCCGGAAGCCCGCGAGGGTGGGAACCAGGGCCAGGAACTCGTGCGCCGCCTCGGCGCGAATGATGGTGGTCATGCCGAGATCGTGCCGTCACCGCTCGGTGCGGACGCGGCCCGAGGCCGTGATTCGTGGACGCAACTCGCAACCGTCGGCCTGTCGAGGGGAAGTCGACCCGTCCTCCACAACCGCGGTCGGCGGCCCGCTTCCCGCGATGTCCGAATTCCGCGAGCGAGTGTCGGACGCCGTGGTTACGCTCGAAGCATGACGAACGTGTACCTCATCCGCCTCAACAGCCCGATCGGTCGCCTCGAACTCGTCGCCGACGACGAGGCGATCACGAGCCTCTCCATCGAGCGCGACGGCATCCTGCCGCACGACGCCGAGGCAGAGCGCCCCAATGCCGTGCTCGAAGCCGCACGGGTTCAGCTCATCGAGTACTTCGCCGGCCAGCGGCTCGAGTTCGACGTTCCGGTACGACTCACCGGCACCCCGTTCCAGCTCGCCGTCTGGGCCGAACTCGAACGCCTGCACTGGGGCGAGGCCACCTCATACGGCTCACTGGCTGCAGCCGTCGGCCGTCCTGGGGCCTCGCGCGCCATCGGCGGGGCGGTCGGCGCCAACCCGGTACCGATCATCGTGGGTTGCCACCGCGTGCTCGCGACCGACGGCCGCATCACCGGGTACTCCGGTGGTGAGGGCGTGCCGACCAAGCTGTGGTTGCTCGGGCACGAACAGATCGGCTTCGCCGCGTGAGCGTCATCCCTCACGCCGAGATCATCATCGGAGACGACGGGCTCGCCCGCTGCGGGTGGGGGGCTGCAGACCCCGAATACCGGCGCTACCACGACGAGGAGTGGGGCACCGCGCAGCACGATCCGGTGCGTCTCTTCGAGAAGGTCTGCCTCGAGGGGTTTCAGGCCGGCCTCTCCTGGATCACCATCCTGCGGCGGCGACCGGCGTTCCGCGAGGTGTTCCACGGTTTCGACGTCGAGCGAGTGGCGGCGATGGGTGCTGACGACATCGAGCGCCTGCTCGGCGACGAACGCATCATCAGGCACCGGGGCAAGATCGAAGCGACCATCCAGAATGCCCGCTCGACCCTCGAGCTCCAGATTCCGATCGACGAGCTGCTCTGGAGCTTCGCACCGCCGACCCGCCGCACCGCTCCGGCATCGTTCGCCGACGTGCCTGCGACGACCGCCGAATCCACGGCGATGAGCAAAGAGCTGCGTCGCCGAGGTTTCCGCTTCGTGGGTCCCACCACCATGTACGCGCTCATGCAGGCAGCCGGCATGGTCGACGACCATCTCGCCGGGTGTCATCGATCGGCGGCCTCGTCGGCGGCATGACACGCGAGGGGATCGTCAGGCGACGAGTTCGAGTTCCCGCATGCCGGCCGCACGAGCAGGCGCGAGCATGAGCGAGAATCCGGCGTCGCGTGCCCACTCCATGAGTTCGGCGATCGACGTGAGCTGCGGGCGCTGTAGCAGCAGAGCGCGAGTGAAGAGTCCCTTCGCGCGCTTGTTGAAGTGATTCAACGCGCGGCTTCGTCCGCCCTCGTCGACGGAGACGACCCTGACGAACGCCGATTCTGGGTGCACCGGCGCAGGGCCGAGTTCCGTGTAGGCCTCCGACCGGAGGTCGATGACGATTCCCGTCTGCGCCTCGCGCGCGAGCAGCGTCGAGATCGGGTCCCGCCAGAGTTGCTTCAGCCGCACGCCCGGAATCCGTGAGTCGTGCGAGAGCCGATACGCCGGAATCTCGTCCGTCGCACCGAGCAATCCGAACAGTGCGGAGTGCACCGCCACGTGTGCCCCGGCGAATTCCCGGGCGCTCTCGTCGAGAGTCTCAGCGTCGAGCGCGTCGTAGAGCACGCCGGTGTAGCGATCGAGCGCCGGCATGGTCGCTGACTCTCGAAGGGTTCGGTTGCGATCGACTTCGTGCGCGAGTCGAGGACCGAGCTTGAGCGCGCGCATCGCGGCATTGTGATCATGCGCGAGCGAAACGACGCCGGCGGTCAGCTCGGCCCGCAGAGGCGAGAGTTCGTCGAAGGAGAGCCGGCCGAGATCGAGCGGAACGTCGACTCCGCCGTCGCGCTTCGTCTCGGACGGCGGGAGGAGCAGCCGCATCTACGACCCGATGAAGGCGAGGGCCGCTTCGACGTTCGATCCGAGTGATTCGATGCTGTCGATCGTCACCCGCGGCAATGCCGACGAGGGCCCGGTCCACGCCGCATAGCCCTCGAGGCTCTGCTCGACCGCGCGCCACGTGGTCTCTTCGAGATGCGGCAGCTTGCGCTCGCGCTTCTCAAGTCGAGCACGGTGCAGTGCTTCGTCGGAGCAGACGACCTCGATGACCCGCAGGCGAACCTCGGCTCGCTCAGCGAGGTCACGCCACTGCAGTCGTGCGGCTTCGCCCGCGTTGACCGCGTCGACGATGACCGTACGCCCGGAGTCGAGCTCCTTCTCGGCGATCTCTTCGGCCACGAGATACGCGGCGAGACCTGTCGGCTGATCGGCGTCGATGCCCGCCCGCAGGATCGCCGACTCGATCGGGTCGACCGAGACGACCGTGGCACCGAGGCGGGCGCCGATGATCTCGCCGATCGTCGACTTTCCCGCACCCGGCAACCCGGCCATGACGATCAGCTGCGTGACACTCAGATCACCGAACTGACGATCGATCGGCTGCTCCCCCTGCATCCGTGACTCCCTTAGACGAGCTCTGCCCGCGAAGCGACGACCTGCACCGCGTTCGCCTGCACCGAGAGGAAGCCGTCGTCGGCGTTGGCGGTGATCTTCTCACCGCCCGGCAGGGTGACACGCACCTCGCCGCCGGCGAGGATCGCGAGCATCGGCTCGTGACCGGGCAGGATGCCGATCTCGCCCTCGACGGTGCGGGCCACCACCATGGACGCCTCGCCCGACCAGACCTGCTGGTCGGCCGAGACGACACTCACGTTGAGGCTGGCCATGCTCAGCCGTTCTCCTTCTGGATCTGAGCCCACTTCTCTTCGACATCACCGATGCCGCCGACGTTGAAGAAGGCCTGCTCGGCCACGTGGTCGAACTCGCCCTTGGCGATCGCGTCGAACGACTCGATCGTGTCTTTGAGCGGCACGGTCGAGCCCTCGACACCGGTGAACTTCTTCGCCATGTAGGTGTTCTGCGAGAGGAACTGCTCGATGCGGCGCGCGCGCGACACGGTGATCTTGTCTTCTTCGGAGAGCTCGTCGACACCGAGGATCGCGATGATCTCCTGCAGTTCCTTGTTCTTCTGCAGGATCTGCTTGACCGTCGTGGCCACGCGGTAGTGGTCTTCACCCAGGTAACGGGGGTCGAGGATGCGCGACGTCGAGGTCAACGGGTCGACGGCCGGGTAGAGGCCCTTCGACGCGATCGCACGAGAGAGCTCGGTCGTTGCGTCGAGGTGCGCGAAGGTCGTCGCCGGAGCCGGGTCGGTGTAGTCGTCGGCCGGCACGTAGATCGCCTGCAGCGAGGTGATCGAGTGACCGCGCGTCGAGGTGATGCGCTCCTGGAGGATGCCCATCTCGTCGGCGAGGTTCGGCTGGTAACCCACCGCGGACGGCATGCGGCCGAGCAGCGTCGAGACCTCGGAACCGGCCTGCGTGAAGCGGAAGATGTTGTCGACGAAGAGCAGCACGTCTTGCTTCTGCACGTCGCGGAAGTACTCGGCCATGGTCAGGGCCGACAGGGCGACGCGAAGACGGGTTCCCGGCGGCTCGTCCATCTGGCCGAACACGAGGGCGGTCTTGTCGAAGACGCCCGCCTCCTCCATCTCGTGGATGAGGTCGTTGCCCTCACGGGTGCGCTCGCCGACACCGGCGAACACCGACACACCACCGTGGTCTTGCGCGACGCGCTGGATCATCTCCTGGATGAGCACCGTCTTGCCGACACCCGCACCACCGAAGAGGCCGATCTTGCCGCCGAGCACGTAGGGCGTGAGCAGGTCGATGACCTTGATGCCGGTCTCGAAGAGCTGGGTCTTCGACTCGAGCTGGTCGAAGGGCGGGGGCTTGCGGTGGATCGGCCACCGCTCGGTGATCTCGATCGTCTCACCGGGCTCGCCGTTGAGCACCTCGCCGATGACGTTGAAGACCTTGCCCTTGGTGACGTCACCGACGGGCACCGAGATCGGAGCACCGGTGTCGGTCACCTCCTGGCCGCGCACGAGGCCATCGGTCGGCTTCAGCGCGATCGCGCGCACGACGTCGTCACCGAGGTGCTGTGCGACCTCGAGCGTGATGGTGGTCGTGACATCGCCGATGGTGATGTCGGTCTTCAGCGCGTTGTAGATCTCGGGGATCGAGTCGTGCGGGAACTCGATGTCGACGACGGGGCCCGTGACCCGGGCGACGCGGCCGACGGCGCCGGCCACAGGCTCGGCCGCGGCCGGGGCGGTAGCGGTGTCAGTCATGTGTTCTCTCTCTTCGTAAGGGGCTACTTGGCGGACGACAGTGCGTCAGCGCCGCCCACGATCTCGGAAATCTGCTGGGTGATCTCGGACTGGCGCGCGTTGTTGGCAAGGCGCGTGTAGTCGGTGATGAGCTTGTCGGCGTTGTCGGAGGCCGATTTCATCGCCTTCTGCGTCGCAGCGTGCTTCGCCGCAGAGGACTGCAGCATCGCGTTGTAGATGCGGCTCTCGATGTAGACCGGGAGCAAGCCGTCGAGCACCGTCTCGGCGTCGGGCTCGAACTCGTACAGCGGGAAGACCTCGTGCTTGGCATCGGGCTCCTCTTCACTCTCGACGACCTCCAGAGGAAGCAGTCGCGTGACGATCGGAACCTGGCTGATGCGGCTCACGAAGCGGTTGTAGACGATGTGGATCTCGTCGACGCCGCCGTCGGAGGAGTCCCGCAGGAACGCCTCGAGCACGGCATCGCCGATCTCTCTCGCCGTGTCGAAGTCGGGGCTGTCCGTGCCCCCGACCCAGCTGCGCTCGAACGAGCGGCGGCGGAACTTGAAGTATCCGACCGACTTGCGTCCGACGAGGAAGTACTCCACCTCTTTGCCCTGGCTCTTCAGCAGCTCCGTGAGTTCTTCAGCCTCACGCAGCACCTGCGAGTTGAACGCGCCGGCGAGTCCGCGGTCGGACGTGAAGATCACGATCGCGGCGCGGTCGATGCGCTCGGGCTCGGTCGTCAGCACGTGCGCCACGTTCGAGTAGCTCGCGACCGCCGACACCGCGCGGGTGATCGCCGACGAGTACGGCTCGGACGCCGCGACGCGCGCCTGGGCCTTCTGGATCCGCGAGGCGGAGATCAGCTCCATCGCTCGCGTGATCTTCTTGGTCGTCTGGGCAGATTTGATCTTCTGCCGGTAGACCCGAAGCTGCGCTCCCATGTTTCTCCTGTGTCCTGTCGTTCTGGTGCTGAGGCTCTCGATTCGACCCCGTGAGGTCAGTTCCCTTCGAGAGCCTCAGGGAACCTGGAATGACTAGCGGCGACCCTTGACGATCTTCTCCTGCACGACCTCTTCTTGAGCGATCGCCTCGAACTGCTCGGAACCGACCGAGGCGAGCGGCTTGCCCTCACCCGTCTGGAACTCGAGCTTGAACGCGTCGACGGCCGAGTCGAGTTCGGCAGCGGTCTCGTCGGAGAGCACGTTGGTCTCGCGGAGCGAGTTCAACACCTCGGTGTTGCGGGCGAGGTAGTCGTGCAGCTCGCTCTCGAAACGGAGGATGTCTTCGACCGGAACCTCGTCGAGCTTGCCCTTGGTGCCGGCCCAGATCGAGACGACCTGCTTCTCGACCGACATCGGCGAGTACTGCGGCTGCTTCAGCAGCTCGGTCAGGCGAGCGCCACGAGCGAGCTGACGACGGCTGGTCGCATCGAGGTCGGACGCGAACATCGCGAAGGCCTCGAGCGAGCGGTACTGCGCGAGCTCGAGCTTCAGCGTGCCCGAGACCTTCTTGATCGACTTGACCTGGGCATCACCGCCGACTCGCGACACCGAGATGCCCACGTCGACCGCCGGACGCTGGTTCGAGTTGAACAGGTCGGACTGGAGGAAGATCTGGCCGTCGGTGATCGAGATCACGTTGGTCGGGATGTATGCCGAGACGTCGTTGGCCTTGGTCTCGATGATCGGCAGGCCGGTCATCGAGCCGGCGCCGAGCTCGTCGGAGAGCTTCGCGCAACGCTCGAGCAGACGCGAGTGCAGGTAGAAGACGTCGCCGGGGTACGCCTCGCGTCCCGGCGGGCGACGCAGGAGCAGCGACACGGCACGGTAGGCCTCGGCCTGCTTCGACAGGTCATCGAAGATGATCAGCACGTGCTTGGAGTCGTACATCCAGTGCTGGCCGATGGCCGAGCCGGTATACGGGGCGAGGTACTTGAATCCGGCGGGGTCGGAGGCGGGAGCGGCGACGATCGTCGTGTACTCCATGGCGCCGGCGTCTTCCAGCGCGCCCTTCACACCGGCGATCGTCGAGCCCTTCTGGCCGATCGCGACGTAGATGCAGCGCACCTGCTTCGACGGGTCGCCCGACTCCCAGTTGGCCTTCTGGTTGATGATCGTGTCGATCGCGATGGCCGTCTTGCCGGTCTGGCGGTCGCCGATGATCAGCTGACGCTGACCGCGGCCGACGGGGATCATCGCGTCGATGGCCTTGATGCCGGTCTGGAGCGGCTCGTGCACCGACTTGCGCTGCATGACGCCGGGCGCCTGCAGCTCGAGGGCGCGACGGCCCTCGATGCCGGTGATCTCGCCGAGACCGTCGATCGGGTTTCCGAGCGGGTCGACGACACGGCCGAGGTAGCCCTCACCGACGGGCACCGAGAGGACCTCGCCCGTGCGGGTCACCTCCATGCCCTCTTCGATGCCGGTGAACTCGCCGAGCACGACGACGCCGATCTCGTCTTCGTCGAGGTTCTGCGCGAGGCCGAGCGTGCCGTCCGCAAAACGGATCAGCTCGTTCGCCATGACCGAGGGAAGGCCCTCGACGTGCGCGATGCCGTCGCCGGCATCGGTGACGTATCCGACCTCGGTCTTCTCCGCCTGGCCCGGCTCGTACGACGAGACGAACTCCGAGAGAGCCGAACGGATCTCGTCGGGGCTGATGGTGAGTTCTGCCATTGTCTTTTCCCTTTTCTGTACCGGTTGTACAGCTACTGGTGTGTCGCGGCGCGGACGCCGGTCGTTTCAACCGGCGTCAGCCGGCAAGCTTCTGCCGCAGCGAACTGAGGCGCGAGGCGACGCTGCCGTCGATGACGTCGTCGCCGATCTGCACACGGATCCCACCGAGGACGGCGGGATCGACGATGGTGTCGAAGCGGACCCGACGGCCCGCCTGGGCAGCGAGCCCCTGCTCGAGCCGGCCCAGCTGGGCGGCGCTGAGGGGAACCGCGCTCGTGACCGTCGCGATATCGAAACCGCGCTGGTCGGCGACGACGGATGCCCCGTGGCGGAGCAGTTCGCCGATGCGGCGGCCTCGCGGCTGCTGCACGAGGTGGTTCACGATCACGACCGTCTGCGGAGCCGCCTTGCCCGCGAGCAGCCGGTCGACGATCTTCGTCTTCGCTGCCGGGTCGCCGAGCTTCGACCCGAGCGCGAGCTCGAGTTCGGCGTCGCCGGCCACGGCGCGCTCGAAGGCGAACAGCTCGGCGTCGATGTCGACGCCCTCTGCCGCCGACTCCGCAGCGACGCGGATGCCGATCTCTTCGATGCCGGCGAGGAAGTCGTCACCCGACGACCACCGGCGAGACGCCAGGCTCACGAGGAGCGAAGCGGCCTCGGCCGGGATACGGGCGCCGAAGACGGCCTCGACGAGCGCACGCTTCTGCGCGAGATCGGCCTCGGTGTCGATGAGTGCCGTGCGCAGGTGGCCGGACTCGCCGATCACCCGGCCGACGGCGAGGAGTGCCTCGGCGACCGGAAGCTCGGCGCGGCCGAGCTCGGCCAGCGCGGCCTTCGAGCCGGCGAGGGCCCCTCTCGTAGCGCTACCCATGGACTACTTCTTCCCTCCGGCGGTGGCCTCTGAGGCCTCCAGCTCGGCGAGGAAGCGGTCGACGACCGCGGTCGCCTTGGCGTCGTCGGAGAGCGACTCGCCGATGACCCCTGACGCGAGATCGATGGCGAGGGTGCCCACCTCGGAGCGGAGCGAGACGAGTGCCGACTGGCGCTCCGCCTCGATCTGCGCCTGCGCGCTCGCGGTGACGCGTGCGGCCTCGACGGTCGCGGCATCCTTCGCCTCTGCGACGATCTTCTTGCCGTCATCGCGAGCCGTCTCGCGGATGCGGCCGGCCTCGGTGCGAGCGTCGGCGAGCTGGGCGGTGTACTCCTCGAGAGCCGCCTCGGCCTTGCGCTGGGCCTCGTCGGCCTTCGCGATGTTGCCCTCGATCGCCTCGCCGCGCTCGTCGAGCAGCTTCTGCACGCGCGGAAGCACGTACTTCCAGAAGAAGACGAGGATGATGATGAAGCAGACCGACGACCAGATGATGTCGTACCACTCCGGAATCACCGGGCTGTGGGTCTCGCCACCCTCGGTTGCAGCGCTCAATACTGCATGAAGCACGTTGGCCTCCTCAGTTGCGGCGGTTGGATCAGACGAAGATGAAGTAGGTGGCGATGCCGATGAAGGCGAGCGCCTCGGTGAAGGCGATACCGATCCACATCAGCACCTGGAGGCGGCCGGCCAGCTCGGGCTGGCGAGCGACGCCCTCGATCGTCTTGCCGACGACGATGCCGACGCCGATGGCCGGGCCGATCGCCGCGAGGCCGTAGCCGACCGTCGCGATGTTGCCGTTGATCTCAGCGAGAACGGTGGTTGCGTCCACGTTGGGTTTCCTTTCCTAGGGAATGTTCTGGGCGGATGCCCGGGGTTCAGTGCTCTTCAGCGACCGCGAGCTGGATGTAGACCGCGGTGAGAAGAGCGAAGACGTATGCCTGCAGCACGGCGACGAGCACCTCGAACAGGGTGAAGACGAAGCCGAAGGCCAGGGTTCCGACACCGAGGAGGGTCCACCAGCCGCTCATCTGCACGACGAAGAACTGCGTCGCGGCGAAGAAGAGCACGAGCAGGAGGTGCCCGACGATCATGTTCATCATGAGTCGCAGGGTGAGGGTGACCGGGCGGATCACGAACGTCGAGATGAGCTCGATCGGCGTGACGATGATGTACACGGGCCACGGAACGCCCGAGGGGAAGAGCGAATTCTTGAAGAAGTTCTTCGGGCTCTTCTTCACACCCGCGTAGATGAAGGTGATGTAGGCGACGATCGCGAGCACGAGCGGCACGCCGATCACCGAGGTGCCGGCGATGTTCAGGAACGGGATCACACCCGTGATGTTCATGAACAGCACCATGAAGAAGATGGTGGTCAGGATCGGCAGGAACCGCTTGCCGTCTTTCTTGCCGAGCAGGTCGTCGGCGATGTTGACGCGAACCAGGTCGAGACCCATCTCGACGAGGCTCTGGAAGCGACCGGGCACGACGCGCATCTTTCGCGTGCCGAGCCAGAACACCAGGATCAGTGCGGCGACCGCGACGAAGCGGACGAGCATGATGCGGTTGATCTCGAAGGGCGTGTCTTCGAAGAACAGCGCTCCGGGGAAGAATTCGTCGATCGACGGCCCGTGGAAGCCACCATCATCGGTTGACATCGGAACCAGCAGGTTCAGAGCGTTAGCTAGCAGCGCTTTCTCCTGTTTCGGGGCGTGGAGCTCGGCTCTCGCAGCGACGAACATGGACCGCGGTCGACCCGTGCGTGAGCAGGGCAGAACCGTGGGGGGATCTCCATTACTCTAGCAATACTTCGGGCCGCCGACGAATCGCCGAGAGCGGCTCAGTCTTCGCTCGGCGCCTTCGGAAGCTCGACATCGCTCACGTAGGGCAGCCGCGACTTCGCGACTACGAGCACGTCCACCACGAGAGATGCGAGCACGCCCGCGACGAGGCTCAGGAAGAGCACGGTCGGGTTCAGCCACTCGGCATCGCGCAGCACCACGACGAGCACGATGAAGACGATGAACTTCAGGATCCAGCCGCCGAGCACGATGCCGAAGAAGGCGCCCACGAAGAGATCGCTCGATGCGAAGCGATTGGCGGCGAGGATGCTCGCCGCGGTGATGCCCATGAAGACCACGGCCATGAGCGTGCCGATGAGCCCGCCGAGCAGGCCCGGCACCCCGGCGAACACGAAGCCGAGCACGGCGCTGACCACGAGGATCACCCCGGCGAGCACTGCGCCCCATGCGAGCGCCCTGCGCAGCACGGGATTCGAGGTGGGCGTGCGGTCGGCTTCAGCTCGTGCGTCGTTCATCGTGCTCCAGTTCGGGGTCGCCCGATTCTATCGGGGCGTCCTGAACGGGCTCCGAGTCGCCGCTCGGCGCGACGCCGTCGAGTTCGTCGAGGCCCGCGGCATCCGTGCCTGCGATGCTCGAGTCGACCTCGGCGTCCGCCTCGGCCGCGACCGTCAGGCGCTTGCGCCGCCCGAGCGGCGCGAGCGTCAGCACGGTGCACGCGATGAACCCGACGCCGAGCAGCACGAACGCGACCCACGACGGAACCCCGAAGTACACGGGCAGCACGTAGGCCAGCAGACAGCCGATCGAGGCGACCGCCGTCCATGCGTAGAAGATCAGCACGGCGTGCAGGTGGGAGTGCCCCATGTCGAGCAGACGGTGGTGCAGGTGCTTGCGGTCGGCCGCGAACGGCGACTTGCCTGCGCGGAGCCGGCGGAGGACCGCGAGGCCGAAGTCGAGCAGCGGGATCACGAGCACCGCGAACGGCAGGATGATCGGGATGAAGGCGGGGAACAGCTGCGCCCGCCCGAGCGAGCCGGGGTCGATCTGCCCCGTGACGGCGATCGCCGACGTCGCCATGAGCAGTCCGATCAGGAGCGCGCCGGCGTCGCCCATGAACAGCTTCGCCGGATGCCAGTTCAACGGGAGGAACCCGATGCACGCGCCGACGACGACGACCGCGAGCAGCGAAGCCAGGTTGAAGTAGTTGAGCGGCGAGGTCTGCTGCACGAGCAGGTAGCTGTAGAGGAAGAAGGTGCCGTTGGCGATGAGCGCGACGCCGGCGACGAGGCCGTCGAGCCCGTCGATGAAGTTGATCGCGTTCATCACGAGCACGATCGCGAACACGGTGATCGTCGCACTCATCCACGACGATCCGACGGTGATGCCGCCGATCGGCAGCGAGGCGATCGAGACGCCCTGCCAGGCGATGAGTCCTGCGGCGATGAACTGGCCGGCCAGCTTCGTCGTCCAGTCGAGGTCCCAGATGTCGTCGGCGACGCCGATCAGCACGATGAGGAGGGCTGCACCGAGGATCGCGAGCATCTGACCGGGGCTCTGGAAGATGATGGCGACGTTCGCGAAGCGCGAGGAGCCGAGCGTGGAGACGAACGCGGCCGCCCCGATCGCCACCAGGATGCCGACGAACATCGCGACCCCGCCGAGCCGCGGCGTCGGCCGCGTGTGCACGTCGCGCTCTCGGATCTTCGGGTAGAGCCGGTACTTGAGGCTCAGCTTCCAGACGAGGATCGACCCTCCGAAGGTGACGAGCGCCGTCAGCAGTGCCAGTGCGAGGAAGAGGGTCATGAGGCGGCGGCGTCCGCGTCGCCGGCAGAGGTCGCGGGCTCGACGTCGGCGGTGCCGTCGGTGCCGGCCGCGGCCGCGGCTTCGCTCTCGGCCACGATGGGTTCGAGCAGTTCCTCCCCCACGACCGCGGCGATGCGTTCGCGGGTGATCACGCCGGCGCGGACGATGCGCAGGCGCCCGCCCTCGTGCGTGAGCGCCGTCGCGTCGATGATGGTCGATGAGGTGTCGCCGGCACGTTCGCCGACGGCCTCGTACGACTCCCCGGCTGCTCCGCCGTCGAGGTAGACCGTGACGGCGTCGCCGAGCATCTCTGCGGCATCGGCGGCCGTGGTAGCCGATGGGTGCCCCGAGAGGTTCGCCGAGGAGACCGCGAGCGGGCCCGTCTCGGCGAGCAGTTCGAGCGCGACGGGATTCGCGGGCATGCGCAGCGCCACGGTGCCGCGGGTCTCGCCGAGATCCCACTGCAGCGACGGCTGCGCGTGCAGGATGACCGTGAGCCCGCCGGGCCAGAACTCGCCGACCAGCAGGCGAACCGCCGAAGGCACCTCGCTCGCGAGCGCATCGAGCGTGGGGATGCCTGGGATCAGCACGGGCGGGGGCGAGGTGCGCTCGCGGCCCTTCGCCTCGAGCAGCCGCGCGACGGCCTTCGCGTCGAACGCGTCGGCGGCGAGGCCGTAGACCGTGTCGGTGGGGATGACGACGAGCTCCCCCCGCCCGATGGCGGCTCGGGCGAGGCGCATGCCGGTGAGGAGCTCTGAGTCGACCGAACAGTCGTAGATGGCAGTCATGACCTGCCGATTCTAGACCAGCGGCCGCCGTGGATCGTCGGGGAACGACGGATGCCGCGATGCACGGTGGCATCGCGGCATCCGCTGTGCTCGTCGCGGTCTAGCGACGACCCGCCTTGCGGCGGAACAACCAGCTGCCCCAGAGGATCGAGATGAGCAGGATGCCGAGGCACCAGCCGAGCGCCCACCACACGGTGTCGCCGACCGGCGTGTCCATCAGGAACCCGCGGATCGTCTCGATGATCGGCGTGATCGGCTGGTACTCGGCGATCCACTGCAGCCACTCGGGCATCGTCTCGACCGGCACGAACGCGCTCGAGAGATACGGCAGGAACAGCAGGATGAAGCCGAACCCGCTCGCCGCCTCGGGGCTCGACGCCGCGAGCCCGATCGCCGCGAACAGGTAGGTGATCGCGAGGATGTAGAGCGCCACCAGCCCGAATGCGGCGAGCCATTCGAGCGGCGTGGCAACGGGGCGGAAGCCGACGAGCAGCGCGACGACGATCACGACGCCCGTCGCGACGAGGTTGCGCACGAGGCTCGCGACCACGTGACCGGTGAGCACGGCGCCACTGCGCAGCGGCATCGTGCGGAACCGGTCGATGATGCCCGTCGTCATGTCTCTCGAGACCGAGATCGCGGTCGACGACGCACCGAAGCCGGCGCACAACAGGATGATGCCCGGCACCACGTAGTCGACGTAGCCGCCCGACGGGTCGATGGCGTTGCCGAAGATGAAGGTGAACATCAGCATCAGCATCGTCGGCAGCATGATGGCCATGAGCATGGCCTCGACGTCGCGCACCGAATGCCGGAAGCTGCGGCCGATGAACGTCGATTCAGCGGTGAACGCACCGAGTCGTCCGCGAGCCGGAGCTGCGGCCGGGGCTGGGACTGCAGGGCGGTGCGGGGCGGTGATGGTGGTCATGGCGCTCACTTCGATTCGATGAGTTCGGGGGCGGATGCCGCGGTGCCTGCAGTGATCGCGAGGAACACGTCGTCGAGGCTGGGGCGGCGGATGGAGACCTGGGCGCCGGTGATCGCGGCGGCCGGTGAGCGGTCGACTTCGTCCATGGCGGAGCGGAGTCCGTGGATGCTGCCGTCGGTCGGCAGTTCGAGGAGCAGGGCGCCATCGGCGTCGCGGAGCTCGACGACATCGCCGCCGATGCGCGCCTTCAGCTCGTCGGACGTGCCTTCGGCGGCGATGCGGCCCCGATCGAGCACGGCGATGCGGTCGGCGAGCTGGTCGGCCTCTTCGAGGTACTGGGTCGTGAGGAACACCGTGGTGCCGGCGTCGCGGAGGGAGCGGATGACGTTCCAGAGCTCCTGACGGCTGCGGGTGTCGAGTCCTGTCGTCGGCTCGTCGAGGAACAGGATCGGCACGTCGACGACGAGGCTGAGGGCCAGATCGAGGCGGCGGCGCATGCCGCCCGAGTAGGTGGCGACCCGTCGGCGCGCGGCATCCGTCAGTTCGAACCGTTCGAGCAGTTCGGCGGCGCGATCTCGAGCGGCCGATCGACCGAGCCCCGAGAGCCGCCCCATCATCACGAGGTTCTCGGTTCCGGTGAGCACCTGGTCGACGGCGGCGGACTGGCCGGTGAGGGCGATGCGCTGCTTCACTTCAGTCGGCGCCGTCGCGACGTCGAAGCCGGCGACCCTGACGGTGCCCGACTCGGGACGCACGAGGGTCGTGAGGATGTTGATGGTGGTCGTCTTGCCCGCCCCGTTGGGGCCGAGCAGGGCGAACACGGTGCCGGTGGGCACCGCGAGGTCGAGCCCTGCAAGCACGTCGGTCGAACCGAAGCGCTTGCGGAGCCCGTGCGTCTCGATGGCGAGTGGCATGATCTCTTCCGTTCTCTCTCGCTTGCCTCGATGCTTCTGAGTACGACGCAAACTGTTTATATGGTGCACTGTTGTTTAAGTAATACACAGTTCTAGACTGATCGTCAACACCTCTCGAGAACGGAAGCCCTGTGACCCCTGAGCGACACGATCCCGAGCTCCCCCGCGCGGTCGCGCTGGCGTGGGGCGTCGCCGTCAATCCGCAGCGCGGCCCGAAGCGAGAACTCTCGATCGAGCGCATCGTCGACGCCGCCATCGAGATCGCCGACGCCGAGGGTCTGACCGCGGTCTCGATGAGCCGGGTCGCGGCGTCCCTCGGCTTCACGACGATGTCGCTCTATCGCTATGTCACGAGCAAAGACGACCTGATCCTGCTCATGCAGGAGGGCGCCGTCGTTCCGCCGGTGCCCGACGAGACGCTCGAACGCGGGTGGCGCGACGGCATCACCGCCTGGGTCTTCGCGATGCGCGCCGCCTTCCAGGAACACCCATGGCTCGTCGACATCCCGATCTCCGGCGCGCCGATCACCCCGAACAGCCTGCTCATCGTCGACTGGTTCCTGCGTGAAGTGCGTTCACTCCCCCTCAGCGACGCCGAGAAGATGTCGACACTGCTGCTGCTGACGAGCTACGCACGGGCCACCGGCGCACAGGAGCGCGACCTCGGCGCCGCCGCCGCGGCTGCGGCCGACCCTGCGGATGTCACGGGCGCGAACTACTTCGAGGCGCTCGCCGAGCTCGTGACTCCCGAACGGTTCCCCTACCTGAGCCCGCTCCTCGCTGCCGGCGGCTACGTGGCCGAGCCCGGCACCGAACCAGACGACAGCGACGACGACTTCTCGTTCGGCCTCGAGCGCATCCTCGACGGCATCGAGTACCACGTGGGCAGGGTGGAGTCGGGCGCCGGAGTCGCCGTCGAGGAACCGCTGCCGCCGACGCTCGAACTGCCTCGCGACAAGCAGGTTCGGGAGGCCGCGAAGGCCCGCCGCGAAGCCGAGAAGGCACTGCGCGAGGCACAGAAGCTCGAACGCGACGTGATCAAGCACGCGCTCGAACGGGAGAAGGACGCACGCGAGCGGGAGAAGATCGCTCGCGAGAAGGCGGAGCGGGCGAGGAGGTAGCGGGACGGCGCCGCGCTCAGTGCGCGGCCCTCAGCGAACGGCCGAGGTCGCCCGGTCGCGAGTCGTGAGATCGCGGTGCCGAGCGATGGCCCGCCAGCCGTCGGCCGAGAGGATCTCCGCGATCGCGGCGGCTTGCCGTTCTCCGTGCTCGATCACGAGCACTCCCCCGGGCCGCAGCAGCACGCGGGCCCGCTGCGAGAGCACGCGCACCACGTCGAGGCCGTCGGCGCCGCCGTAGAGCGCCTGTTCGGGGTCGTAGAGGCGAACCTCCGGGTCGCGCGGCACCTCGCCGAGCGGCACGTACGGCGGGTTCGAGACCACCACGGCGACCCGGCCGGCGAGCTCGGGCAACGCATCGGCGAGGTCGGCGAACACGAGTTCGAGGTTCGCTGCCGCAACCTCCTCGACGTTGCGCGTGGTCCACACGAAGGCCTCGGGCGAGTTCTCGACCGCCCAGACGCGGGCGTGCGGCACCTCCGTCGCGAGTGCGAGCGCGATGGCGCCGCTGCCGCTGCCGAGGTCGACCCCGATCGGCTCGGGCTCGGCCGCCGCCATGAGCGCGTCGATCGCGAGCTGCGCGACCTCCTCGGTCTCGGGTCTCGGCACGAAGACGCCGGGACCGACCCGGAGGTCGAGTCCGCGGAACGCCGCTCGCCCCGTGATGTGCTGCAGGGGCTCGCGGGCGGCCCGACGCGCCGTGAAACCGGCCAGCGCCGCGGCATCCGCTTCGCTCAGTTCGGCGCCGACGACCATGCGCGCCTGCACGCCGCCGCGTGAAAGGCCCAGCACGTGGCCGATCAGCAGCTCGGCGTCGACCTCGGCATCGGGCACTCCGGCATTGGCCAGCCGCGTCACCGTCTCGTCTCGGAGCTCGCGGAGTGATCGCGCTCTGGCGCCGGGGGTCGTCGTATCCACGCAATGGAATGTAACGCACTCGCCTGCGCCGCGGCCGAACCCTAGGCTTGGCCCCGTCGTCCACCACCAGAACCCGAGAGGCAAGCCAATGGCGCAGATCTACGAGAACATCACCGAGGTCGTCGGCCGCACTCCGCTCGTGCGCCTGAACCGGCTCACCGAGGGCGCAGGCGCCACGGTGCTCGCCAAGCTCGAGTTCTACAACCCCGCGGCCAGCGTGAAGGACCGCATCGGTGTGGCCATCATCGACGCCGCCGAGAAGTCCGGCGCACTCGTCGCCGGCGGCACCATCGTCGAGGGCACGAGCGGCAACACCGGCATCGCGCTCGCCCTCGTCGGCGCGGCCCGCGGCTACCGCGTGATCCTCACGATGCCCGAGACGATGAGCATCGAGCGCCGTGTGCTGCTGCGCGCCTACGGTGCCGAGATCGTGCTCACCCCCGGCTCAGAGGGCATGAAGGGCGCCGTCGCGAAGGCGAACGAGATCGTCGAGGCGACCCCGGGCGCCGTGCTCGCCCGCCAATTCGAGAACGAGGCGAACCCCGCGATCCACCACTCGACGACCGGCCCCGAGATCTGGGCCGACACCGACGGCGCCGTCGACATCTTCGTCGCCGGCATCGGCACGGGCGGCACCATCACCGGCGCCGGGCGCTACCTCAAGGAGCAGAACAGCGGCGTGCAGGTCATCGCCGTCGAGCCGGCCGACTCCCCCATCCTGACGCAGGGCACGCCCGGTCCGCACAAGATCCAGGGCCTCGGCGCCAACTTCGTGCCCGACATCCTCGACCGCGAGGTCTACGACGAGGTCATCGACGTCGCCACGAGCGACGCCATCGCGACGGCCCGCGCGCTCGCGACCGACGAGGCCATCCTCGGCGGCATCTCCTCCGGCGCGGCCGTCTGGGCCGCGCTCGAGGTCGCGAAGCGCCCCGAGAACGACGGCAAGACGATCGTCGTCATCGTGCCCGACTTCGGTGAGCGCTACGTCTCGACCGTGCTCTACGAAGACCTCCGCGACTGAACGCCGGGCGAAGGCGTCGCTCCGCGTGCCGGAGCGACGCCGGTGTCATGGTGCGTCCGAGCGACGCCCGGACTGATTGACTATGCGAGTGAGCTTCTTCCGAGCGCTCCGCGAGGACATCGCGACGGCGCGCGCCCATGACCCCGCATCGCGAAGCGATGTCGAGGTGTTCCTCGCATACTCGGGACTGCACGCGATCTGGGGCTATCGGCTCACGCACTCGCTCTGGCAGGCCGGACTTCGGCTGCCAGCGCGCATCATCTCGCAGCTGTGCCGCTTCCTCACCGGTGTCGAGATCCACCCCGGTGCCACGATCGGGCGCCGCTTCTTCATCGACCACGGCATGGGCGTCGTGATCGGCGAGACGGCGATCGTCGGCGACGACGTCATGCTGTACCACGGCGTGACCCTCGGCGGAAAGGCGGCACGTGGCGCCGATCGCGGGGCCAAGCGGCATCCGACGCTCGGCGACGGCGTGACCGTCGGCGCCGGTGCCAAGGTGCTCGGCGATATCACGATCGGCGCGTGGAGCGCCATCGGCGCGAACGCCGTCGTCACGAAGGATGCACCTGAGCACTCGCTCGTCGTGGGCATCCCGGCGACGTTCAAGCCGCTCTCGCACGAGACGGCCGACGCGGCACGCGGCATCCACGACTGGCACATCTGAGTCCTGCCCTGAACGGCGGATGCCCCGGACACTCGAGGTGTCCGGGGCATCCGTTCGTTGCGGTCGGCCGCTGCTACTGATCGCCGAGGTGCGCCAGGCGTGCCTCTTCATCGGCCTGGATGGCCGACTCGACGATCGGGTCGAGGGCACCGTTCATGACGCCGTCGAGGTTGTAGGCCTTGTAGCCGGTGCGGTGGTCGGCGATGCGGTTCTCTGGGAAGTTGTACGTGCGGATGCGCTCCGAGCGGTCCATCGAGCGGATCTGCGACTTGCGGGCGTCGGACGCCGCCGCCGCGATCTCCTCCTGCTGACGGGCGAGGATGCGAGCGCGCAGCACGCGCATCGCCGCCTCACGGTTCTGCAGTTGCGACTTCTCGTTCTGCATCGACACGACGATGCCCGTCGGAAGGTGCGTGATGCGCACCGCCGAGTCGGTCGTGTTGACCGACTGGCCGCCGGGGCCCGACGAGCGGTAGACGTCGATCTTCAGGTCGTTCTGGCTGATGTCGACCTCTTCGGGCTCGTCGACCTCTGGGAAGACGAGCACGCCCGTCGTGGAGGTGTGGATGCGCCCCTGCGTCTCGGTGACCGGCACGCGCTGCACGCGGTGCACGCCGCCCTCGTACTTCAGGTGCGCCCAGACGCCCTGCGAAGGGTCGGTGGCGTTGGACTTGATCGCCACCTGTACATCTTTGTAACCGCCGAGATCCGACTCGTTTTGATCGAGCAGCTCGACCTTCCAGCCCTTCGACTGCGCGTACTGGATGTACATGCGCAACAGGTCGGCCGCGAAGAGGGCGCTCTCGGCGCCGCCCTCGCCGCCCTTGATCTCCATGATCACGTCGCGACCGTCGTCGGGATCGCGCGGGATCAGCAGTCGCCGAAGCCGCTCCTGCGCCGTGGCGAGCCCCTCTTCGAGACCGGGCACCTCTTCGGCGAACGCCTCATCTTCTTTCGCGAGCTCCCGTGCTGCGGCGAGGTCGTCTTGTGCTTCGAGCCACGCCGAGTGCGCGGCGGCGATGCGGCTCAACTCGGCGTACCGCCGGTTGACCCGCTTCGCGCGCGCGGCGTCGGCATGCAGCGCCGGGTCGGCGAGCTCCTCTTGGAGCTGCGCGTGCTCGGCGAGCAGACTCTGGACGGACTCGAACACGCGAGCCTCAGCGGTGGTCGGTCTCGTGCCCGTGCGAGTTGCCGTGACCGGCGGCGACCGGCATCGACTTCTGCATGAGCATGAGGAACTCGACGTTCGACTGCGTCTCCTTCAACCGGCCGAGCACCGCTTCGAGCGCGCCCTGCGGCTCGAGGCCGGCGAGGGCGCGACGCAGCTTCCAGGTGATCTTGACCTCGTCGGGCGAGAGCAGCATCTCTTCGCGGCGGGTCGACGACGCGTTGACGTCGACGGCCGGGAAGATGCGCTTGTCGGCGAGCTGACGCGAGAGGCGCAGCTCGGAGTTGCCCGTGCCCTTGAACTCCTCGAAGATCACCTCGTCCATCTTCGAGCCCGTCTCGACGAGCGCCGTGGCGAGGATGGTGAGCGAGCCGCCGTTCTCGATGTTGCGCGCAGCGCCGAAGAACCGCTTCGGCGGGTACAGCGCCGAGGCGTCGACACCGCCCGAGAGGATGCGACCGGATGCCGGTGCGGCCAGGTTGTAGGCACGGCCGAGTCGCGTGATCGAATCGAGCAGCACGACGACGTCGTGACCGAGCTCGACGAGGCGCTTCGCACGTTCGATGGCGAGCTCGGCGACCGTCGTGTGGTCTTCGGCCGGACGGTCGAAGGTCGAGGCGATGACCTCGCCCTTCACCGTGCGCTGCATGTCGGTGACCTCTTCGGGGCGCTCGTCGACGAGCACGACCATGAGGTGGACCTCGGGGTTGTTGATCGAGATGGCGTTCGCGATCTGCTGCAGCACGATCGTCTTGCCCGCCTTCGGGGGCGCCACGATGAGACCGCGCTGGCCCTTGCCGATGGGGGCCACGAGGTCGATGATGCGCTGCGTGAGCTTGGTGGGCTCGGTCTCGAGGCGCAGACGCTCCTGCGGGTACAGCGGCGTCAGGTCTTGGAAGTCGACGCGCGCCGCCGCCTCGTCGCCGGTCTGGCCGTTGACGGAGTCGACCTTGACGAGTGCGTTGTACTTCTGGCGGCTCGAGGAGTCACTGTCGCGCGGCTGCTTGATGGCACCGACGACGGCGTCGCCCTTGCGCAGGTGGTACTTCTTCACCTGGCCGAGGGAGACGTAGACGTCGCTCGGGCCGGGAAGGTAGCCGGTGGTGCGCACGAACGCGTAGTTGTCGAGCACGTCGAGGATGCCCGCGATGGGGATCAGCACGTCGTCGTCGAGGATCTCGGGCTCGAGCTCGTCGCCGACGCCGCCACCCTGGCCACGACGCTTGCGGTCGCGGTAGCGATTGCGCCGTCCGCCTTCGCCATCGAGCTGCTGCTGGTTGTCGCGAGCCTGCGGGTCGCGAGCGCGACCGTCGTTCTGCTGCGTGGCCTTGTCGGTGTCGCCGCCCTGACGGGGCTCGCCGGACTTGCCGGCCTGCTCCTCGCCGCGGCGACCCTGCTGCTCGCCATTACGGCCACTCTGCTGCTCGCCGTTGCGGCCCTGCTGCTCGCCGTTCTGGCGGCCGGTGGGGCGCTCGTCGGACTTCGGCTCTGCCTTCTGGGCATCGGCGCCGCGCTCACCGCGTTCGGCTCGTTCGCCGCCACGACGGCCGCGATTGCGACCGCGCCCCTGACGGGGCTCCTCGGCGGGGGCGGCGTCGCCCTCGGCCTCGGCGGGCTGCGCTGCACGCGCGCCTTCGCCGGTCGCCGCGGCGAGCTCTTCGCGCACGGCGGCGCGAGCCGCCTCACGGGCGTCATCGGTCTCGGGCACGAGCGCGGCCCCGGCGTCGCCGCCGTTGACGTGCTGCACGGCGGCAGTGGTCGCGCTCGTCGCACGACGGGGCTGGCGGCGCTGCCGGGTCGGAGCGGCCTCGACCGCGGGAGCGGCGTCGGTCGACACCGCGTCGGCGGCGACGTCCGCTGCCGGAGCCTTCGCGGCACGGGGCTCGCGCCGCGTCACCGGCTCGGCGGCCGCGGGCACATCGAGCTCGACGGGCGCGCTGACGGGAGCGTCGGGCGTCGCAGTCGCGACCGGCTCCTCGACGGCGGCGGGTGCGCCGCCGGCTGCTTCCTGATAGGCGGAGATCAACTCCACGAGTTCTCCTTTTCGGCGCTTGCCGCCCGCGAGGCCGAGGGACGCAGCAAGCTCTTGGAGCTCGGCGACCTTGAGGGCGGACAGACGGGCGGTGTTGGCCACGCGATCGGCGTGGTCGATTCCGTTGGTCACTGGGTGGGTTCCTTTCCCCTGACGCAAGAGTTGCGGATCCAGGAGAGCTGATCGCTTGCACGAACGATGTCGGTGCGCACGATGGCGCAGACATGCGCGAGAGCGAAAGCAATAGATTGCCGGGAATTGCACGAGCGAGCGGGGAACGCGAACAGTGCGTCGCCTGCCGGGTGCGCTGTCAGTCTACCATCACCGAACCACTCGTCCCGACACGCGACGCGCCCGTGGAGAGCGGATGCCGCGGGCTGCCGCCTTGCGCTCTCCGGTATTCCGCGAGAGGCGGCGTCACCTTTCCGGATCTTCCGGGGACGCCTCGCGGCGCTGGAGCGCCGCGGAGGCTACGGCTGCCGCCTTTCGCGACGGTACAGAACGCTACGCGTTCTGTACCGTCGCGCCCTTGAAGTCGACGGCGAGGGGCAGTGCCTGCCAGGCGGTGTCGGCAGAGGCTTCGACCAGGGCGATGGCCGCGGCACGCTCGCTCGGATCGCTCGCGAGCACGAGGATCGAAGGGCCGGCGCCCGACACGACGGCGGGATGCCCCGCCTCGCGCAGCATGCGGATGAGACGGTCGGTCTCGGGCATCGCCTTCGCACGGTAGTGCTGGTGCAGCTTGTCCTCCGTGGCCTGGAAGAGCAGTTCGGGGCTCTGGATGAGCGCGGCGATGAGCAGCGCCGAACGCGAGACGTTGAACACGGCGTCTTCGTGCGGCACCGACTCGGGCTGCAGCGAGCGGGCGAGCGCCGTCGACATCTCGTGCTCGGGCACGAGCACGAGGGGCGAGACGCCGCGGTGCACGATGAGCTTCTTGTGGCGCGGCCCGTCGGGGGTGACCCAGGCGATGGTCAGGCCGCCGAAGAGCGCCGGCGCGACATTGTCGGGGTGCCCCTCGAGCTCGGTCGCGAGGTCGAGCAGTTCATCGGCGCTGAACTCGACGATGCCCTCGAGCAGCCCCTTGGCCGCCACCACGCCGGCGACGATCGCCGCGCCAGAGGAACCGAGGCCACGACCGTGCGGGATGCGGTTGTGCGCCACGAGCTTCAGCGGCGGCAGGGCGACTCCGGCCCGCGCGAAGGTGTGCGCGATCGCCCGCACCACGAGGTGCGACTCGTCGAGCGGCACCTCGCCCTCGCCCACGCCGTGCACCTCGATGTCGAGGCCGGGAGCATCCCGAACCGAGACCTCGAGGTCGTCGTACCTGGCGAGCGCGAGACCGAGGGTGTCGAAACCGGGGCCGAGATTGGCCGAGGTCGCCGGCACCTTCACGAGCACGTGACGCCCGGCGAGCGACGTGGCACCCGCCTCGGGGCCTGCGCCGGCTTCGACCGCGGCGGTCATGAGCGCAGCCCGAGCACCGAGGCGATCTGCGCGGTGTCGACCGGGACGATGACCGGCTGAACATCGGAGCCGTCTGCGGTGCGCAGTGCCCACTGCGGGTCCTTCAGGCCGTGGCCGGTGACCGTCAGCACGACCCGGGCACCCGCGGGGATCGCGCCGGCAGCCGAACGCTCGAGGAGGCCCGCAACCGAGATGGCCGACGCCGGCTCGACGAAGATTCCGACCTCGGCGGAGAGGATGCGCTGCGCCTCGAGGATCTTGTCGTCCTCGATGGCGCCGAAGTAGCCGTCGGACGCGTCGCGCGCCTCGAGGGCGAGCTCCCACGAGGCCGGGTTCCCGATGCGGATGGCGCTCGCGATCGTGTCGGGGTCGCGCACGACCTCGCCGCGCACGATCGGCGCGGAGCCCGCGGCCTGGAAGCCGAACATGCGGGGCAGTCGAGTGGCGTTTCCGGCCGCGATGTCTTCGCGGTACCCGCGCGTGTACGCCGTGTAGTTGCCCGCGTTGCCGACCGGGATGAAGTGGAAGTCGGGCGCATCGCCGAGCACCTCGACGACCTCGAAGGCCGCGGTCTTCTGGCCCTCGATGCGGTCGTTGTTCACCGAGTTCACGAGGTGAACCGGGTAGTTCTCGGCGAGATCGCGGGCGATGTCGAGGCAATCGTCGAAGTTGCCCTGCACCTGCAGCAGCTCGGCGTTGTGGGCGATGGCCTGGCTGAGCTTGCCCATCGCGATCTTGCCCTCGGGCACGAGCACGGCGGCCTTGATGCCCGCGTGCGTGGCATACGCCGCGGCCGACGCCGAGGTGTTGCCGGTCGAGGCGCAGATGACGACCTTCGCGCCGTGCTCGACGGCCTTGGTGACGGCCATGGTCATGCCGCGGTCCTTGAAGGAACCCGTGGGGTTCATGCCCTCGAACTTGACCCAGACGTCGGCACCGGTGCGGGCCGAGAGCGCCGGCGCCGGCAGGAGCGGCGTGCCGCCCTCGCCGAGCGTCACGACCGGCGTGGCATCGGTGACGTCGAGGCGGTGGGCGTATTCGCGGATGACGCCGCGCCACTGACGCGAGTCGGCCTTGGGGCTGATGGGGGTGTTCACACTGTTCCTTCGACTCGGAGGACGGACGCGACGGATGCGACGACGGGGCTCTGGGCGAGGGCGGCGACGGTCTCGGCGAGCGCGGACTCCTTCGCCTCGTGCGTCCCGATGACCAGCGTAGCCCGGTCGGACCCCTCGCTGACGGTCTGCTGCAGTTGCTCGACCGAGACGCCGTGCTCGGCGAAGGTGTGCGCGATCTGCTCGAGCACTCCAGGTTCGTCGGCGACCTCGAGCGTGATGGCGTAGCGCGTGCTGATGCGGCCGATCTCGAGCACCGGCAGCTCGGCGTGCGTCGACTCGGCCATGCCAGGGCCGCCGATGACGTGCCGGCGCGCGATCGCGACGAGGTCGCCGAGCACGGCGGAGGCCGTGGGCACTCCCCCGGCGCCGGCGCCGTAGAACATGAGCGGTCCGGCGGCGGATGCCTCGACGAACACGGCATTGTTCGCCCCGTGCACCGCGGCGAGCGGGTGGCTGCGCGGCACGAGCGCGGGATACACGCGCGCAGAGACGCCCTCTTCGCCCGTCTCGGCGTCGGTGAGCCGCTCGCAGATGGCGAGGAGCTTGACGACGTAGCCCGCGCGTCGGGCGGACTCCACCTGATCGGCCGAGATGCCGGTGATGCCCTCGCGATGCACCGACTCGACGGACACGCTCGTGTGGAAGGCGAGGCTCGCGAGAATGGCGGCCTTCTGCGCGGCGTCGTAGCCGCCGATGTCGGCGGTGGGGTCGGCCTCGGCGTAGCCGAGCTCCGTCGCGGTCGCGAGAGCGTCTTCGAGCGAGGCGCCCGTCTGGTCCATGCGGTCGAGGATGAAGTTCGTGGTGCCGTTGACGATGCCGAGGATGCGCTCGACGCGGTCGCCGGCGAGGCTGTCGCGCAGCGGCCGGATGATCGGGATGGCGCCGGCGACGGCGGCCTCGTACGAGAGTTGGGCGCCCACCTGTTCGGCGGCCGCGAAGAGCTCGGGGCCGTGGCTCGCCACGAGTGCCTTGTTGCCGGTGACGACATCGGCCCCAGAGGCGATCGCCTGCAGCACGAGCGTGCGCGCCGGCTCGATGCCGCCCATGAGCTCGATGACGATGTCGGAGCCGAGGATGAGCGCGTCGGCGTCGGTCGTCAGCAGCTCGCGCGGCAGCTCGGTGTCCCGCTTGGCGTCGACGTCGCGCACGGCGATGCCGACGAGCTCGATGCGGGCGCCGATGCGCTGCGCCAGCTCATCGGAGTGCTCGAGCAGCAACCGGGCCACCTGGGAGCCGACCGAGCCAGCGCCGAGCAGGCCCACTCGAATGGAGCGGTACTCGATCATGCGGGGTTCCCTTCGATGGTGCGGTGGCCCAAGGGGCCGTCGGATGCCTCGAGCCCGGCATCGCGCGCGAGCAACTGCTGCTCGGTCTCGCCGTGCACGATCACTCGTGCGACGCCGTCGCGCACGGCGACGACTGGTGGCCGCGGCACGTGGTTGTAGTTCGAGGCGAGCGACCAGCAGTAGGCGCCGGTCGCCGGCACGGCGAGCAGGTCTCCGGGGGTGACGTCTCCGGGCAGGTACTCGGCGTCGACGACGATGTCGCCCGACTCGCAGTGCTTGCCCGCGACGCGCACGAGCACGGGAGCGGCGTCGGAGACCCGCGAGGCGATGCGGGCCGAGTAGTCGGCGCCGTAGAGCGCGGTGCGGGCGTTGTCGCTCATGCCGCCGTCGATCGAGACGTAGTGCCGCACGCCGCCCTCGATCGGCACGGGCTTGACGGTGCCGACCGTGTACAGGGTGACGCCTGCCGGGCCGATGATCGAGCGGCCGGGCTCGAAGGCGAGCTTCGGAACGGGCACGCCGTGCTCGCGGCATCCGTTCACGACGGCCGTCACGATGCCCCGCGCGATCTCTTCGATGGGCGATGGCTCGTCGTCGGCGGTGTACGCGATGCCGAACCCGCCACCGAGGTTCAGCTCGGGCACCGGTGCCGTTCGCGAGAGTTCGGCGTGGGCGGCGAGCAGGCGCTCGGCCGATTCGGCGAAGCCCGCCGAGTCGAAGATCTGGGAGCCGATGTGGCAGTGCAGCCCGAGGAAGTCGAGCGAGCCGTGCGATCGGATGCGGCTGCCGAGCTCGACGGCGCGCTCGAGCGAGACCCCGAACTTCTGGTCTTCGTGGGCCGTCGCGAGGAACTCGTGCGTCGAGGCGTGCACGCCGCTGTTGACCCGCAGCCGCACGGGCTGCACGCGACCGGCGCGCGCCGCAGCCTGCGCCACCCGCTCTATCTCGATCTCGCTGTCGATGACGATCGCGCCGACACCGACCGCGACCGCGCGCTCGATCTCGGCGATGGACTTGTTGTTGCCGTGGAAGCCGAGCCGAGCGGGCTCAGCGCCGGCCGCGAGGGCGACTGCCAGTTCTCCGCCGGTGCAGACGTCGACGGCGAGACCCTCGTCGATCATCCAGCGCACGACCGCTGCCGAGAGGAACGCCTTGCCGGCGTAATAGACCGTCACACTCGTGCCGGCGGCCGCCGCGGCGACGTCGAACGCGCGAGTGATGCGAGCGGCACGGGTGCGCGCCTCGGACTCGTCGACGACGTAGAGCGGCGTGCCGAACTCGGCTGCGAGCGAGCTGGCATCGCGCCCGGCGATGACGAGATCGCCGGCCTCGTTGCGCGAGGCGGTGGTCGGCCAGACGAGCGGCGCGAGGGCGTTGGCGTCATCGGGCGCGCTGAGCCGACGGGGCTGCGGTGCGGTGGATGCCACGGAGAACCTCACGGGACGAAACAGACGAGGGCACGGATCGCTCGCGGCGAGCGAACCCGGATCGGTTCCTGAAGCCTGCAGTGCGCGCCGACCTTGTGGGTCGGCGTGTTGCGAGTCTACCGAGGGTCGTATGCCGCGCCGAATCGACGAGCGCGAGCGCGCAGGAGGGACGCTGCCGGAGGCATCCGCTGTTAGCCGCAGCTGCCCGTCTGCTCGAGGCTCGAGGCGTCGAGCGTGAGCCCGCGGGCGGTGAGCCTGACGGTCGCGGCTCCGGGCGTCACCGCGATCGAGTCGAGCTGCACGCCCTGCGGCAGCCGGTCGGCGATGCACACCGCAAGCGGGTCGCCGCCCATCAGCCGATCGATGACCCCCGAGACGTCGACGGTGGCGCCCCCGGCACCGACCTCGACCCCTGCTGGCTGCAGCAGCACCGAATCGCCGGCCGCGGTCGGGATCGCCGTGACCTGGTAGCTCACCGGCACTCCGAAGAACTCGAGCTCGCCCTCGTATCCGACGGTGCCGTCGCCGAGGGTGAAGCCGGCTTCGACGCCCGCGACCGAGACCAGCCGGTTGACCGACGCCTCGTCGGCGTCGATCGTCGCCGTGAGCCGGCGCACCGGCGACTCGAAGTCGACCGGCAGCCCTTCGGCCACGACGGCGACGTCGACGGGCGCGCCCTCGACGCTCAGCTGAGGGGCGTCGAGCTCGACCCGCTCCATGGTGCCCGCGAGGTACTGCCCGATCACCGAGAATCCGCCGATCGTCACGTCGACCTCGCCCTCGATGCCGTCGGGCAGGTTCGCCTCGATCGCCTCGGCGACCTGCCGCTCGGCGATGCCACGGGCGACGATGTCGGCCACGACGATCAGGGCTACGAGCACCGCGAGCACCACCGCGGCGATGATCCGGCCGCGGGACGCGCGGCCGGGCCGACGGCGCGGGTTCGGCTCTGCGGGCTCGACGGGCTCGGTGAAGAGCACCTCGGTCGCGCCGTCGCGGTCGTCGTCGTCGCCGTGCGCCATTGGAGCCTCCGGATCGGGGTGATGGGTCACATGCGCTCGGGCGCCGAGACGCCGAGCAGCTCGAGCCCGTTGCGCAGCACCTGGCCCGTGGCGTCGTTCAGCCAGAGACGGGTGTGGTGCAGCGCGCCGATCGGCTCTTCACCGAGCGGCAGCACCCGGCAGTTGTCGTACCAGCGGTGGTAGAGCCCCGCGAGCTCCTCGATGTAGCGCGCGACCCGGTGCGGTTCGCGGAGCTCGGCCGACTGGGCGACGATGCGCGGAAACTCCTGCAGGGCGCCGAGCAGCGCCGACTCAGTCTCGTGGGTCAGCAGCTCGGGCGCGAAGACCGAGCGGTCGAGGCCCACGGATGCCGCGTTGCGGTCGACGGCGCACGTGCGGGCATGCGCGTACTGCACGTAGAAGACGGGATTGTCGTTCGTGCGGCGCTGCAGGATCTCGGGGTCGATCGTGAGCGGCGAATCCGCCGGATACCGGCCGAGGGTGTACCGCAGGGCGTCGGTGCCGAGCCAGGCCTGCAGGTCGTCGAGCTCGATGATGTTGCCGGCGCGCTTCGACAGCTTCGCCCCGTTGATCGAGACGAGCTGGCCGATGAGCACCTCGATGTCGCGTGCGGGGTCGTCTCCCGCGGCACCGGCGAGCGCCTTCAACCGGTGCACGTAGCCGTGGTGGTCTGCACCGAGCAGGTAGATCTTGTGCGCGAAGCCCCGGTCGCCCTTGTCGAGGTAGTAGGCGGCGTCGGATGCGAAGTAGGTGTACACCCCGTTCGCACGACGGATGACGCGGTCCTTGTCATCGCCGAAGTCGGTGGTGCGCACCCACACCGCGCCGTCGTCTTCGAAGACGTGGCCCTGGGCTCGCAGGCGCTCGACGGCGGTGTCGACGTCGGACAGGCCGTCCTCACTCGTCGCGTGCAGGCTCCGCTCGCTCGTCCAGACGTCGAAGTGCACGTTGAAGCGTGCGAGCGACGCACGGATCTCGGCGAGCTGCAGCTCGTAGGCGATCTCGGTCGCGGTGTGCAGTGCGACGGCGTCGTCGAGTTCGAGCAGCTTGGGCTCGCGCTCGAGCACCTGGCGGGCGAGCTCGCCGATGTAGGAGCCCGGGTAGCCGCCCTCTGGGGTCGGCTCGCCCTTCGCCGCGGCGAGCACCGACGCGCCGAAGTTCTCCATCTGGTTGCCGGCGTCGTTGATGTAGTACTCGTTGGCGACCTCGGCGCCGGCTGCGCGCAGCACCCGGCTGATCGAGTCGCCGAGCGCCGCCCACCTGGTGTGCCCGATGTGCAGGGGGCCGGTGGGGTTGGCCGAGACGAACTCGACGTTGATGACGCTGCCCGCGAGCGAGTCGCTGTGTCCGAAGTTCTGGCCCGCGAGCACGATCGTCTCGGCGAGCGCGCCGGCGGCGGCCGCGTCGAGTCGCACGTTGATGAACCCGGGGCCGGCGACCTCGGCGCTCGCGACACCGTCGACCTCGGCGAGGCCCGCAGCGAGTTCGGTGGCGATCTGGCGCGGGTTCGCGCCGAGCGGCTTCGCCACCCGCATCGCGATGCTCGAGGCCCAGTCGCCGTGCTCACGCAGCTTCGGCCGCTCGAGCGTGACTTCATCGGGGGTGAGCTCGAGCACGACCTCGTCGCCCGCGGCACGACGTCGCTCGGCGAGGGCGAGGACGAGGTCGTACAGGGCACGCGAAAGATCAGCTGGAGTCACCCGCAAATCCTACCCGGCGCCATTGATAAGGTTCGTCTCATGCCGCGCTCGCTCCGTCTGCCCCGCCCCCTGCCAGCCGCCATCGCACTCGCGGCGGCGGCATCCGTGCTCCTGCTGAGCGGATGCACCGGCGAGACGCCCGAGCCGAGCGGCACCGCCGCCCCGCCGACGTCGAGCGCAACCGCGGCGCCGACGGCCGAACCGACCGAGACCGCTCCGCCGGCCGAGCCGTTCGAGATCGCCTGCGACGCCCTCCTCACGCTCGAGCAGGTGTACGAGTTCAATCCGAACTTCGGCGGCGCCCCCGACTTCGAGCCCTCGAACGACGACGTCGTCACCGTCGTCGAAGAAGAGGGCACTGCATGCGGCTGGGTCAACCAGACGAGCGGCGAGGTCATCGAGATCGGCGTCTCGACCCCCACCGCCGATGCGCTCCTGGCGCACAAGAACGAGGCGGCGCTCGGCTCGAACCCGGTGCCCACCTACGGCACTCCGCCCGAGGTCGAGGGCTACTTCAGCCAGGCCGCAGGCAGCGGCGAGGCCCAGGTCTTCACCGGTCCGTATCGCATCGTGATCGCATCCTCGGCGCTCTTCGAACCCGGCGACGCCGGACAGCTCGTCACCGCGGTGCTCGGCAATCTGCCCGCCGCATGACCGCGATGCAGCGACGATGAGAACGACGCAGGGCACGCCGTCGTGGCTCGGCGCGGTCAACGACCGGGTCGGCCTCTCGGCGCTGCTCGAGCACGGCCCGCTCACCCGCAACCGCATCTGCGAGCTCGTCGGCGTCTCCAAGCCCACCGCATCGATGATGATGACGCGCCTGATCGCTGCGGGCGTCGTCGAGGAGCGCGGGCAAGTGGCCGGAAACCCGGGTCGCAACGCCGCACTGTACGCCGCGCGCACCGATCGGCCGCTCGGCGTCGCGATCGCCATCGAGGCCGGTGAGCTTCGCGCATCCGTCGTCGACGCGGCCGGCGGCGAGCGGCCCGCCGTGCGCATCGCGCTCTCGGCAGACGCCGCCGAGCGCGACGCCGTGCGCGAGGTCGGCGCGGCGATCCGCGAGGCGAGCAGGGCAGCGGGCACCGATGCCGCCGCGGTGCACTCGGTGTGCATCGGCACCGCCGGCTACGTCGACCCCGGCGAGCAGGGCACGCTCTTCAGCGAGACGCTTCCCGGCTGGCCCGTCACCCGGCTGCGCGGCATGCTCGAGGCCGAGCTCGGCGTCGCGGTCTTCGTCGAGAACGACGTGAATCTCGCCGCGATCGCCGAACGCGAGTCCGGCGCCGGCGAGGGGCGCGACGTGTTCGCCCTGCTGTGGCTCGGCAACGGGGTCGGGGCTTCGTTCGACGTGGCCGGCGACCTGCACCGCGGCAGCTTCGGCGGCGCCGGCGAGATCGGCTTCCTCCCGCTCTCGGCTGCGGCTCAGGCGCTCGACGCTCACGCCGTGACGAGTCAGGACCTGGCCGGGGCCGCGGCCGTGCGACGCATCGCGGCGGCCCACGGACTCGATTCCGCCGACCACCGTTCGGCGCTCGAGTCCATCGCCGCGAGCGCCGACCGCGACGCGATCATCGAGGAGCTCGGCGAGCGCATCGCGCACATCTCGCTGCCGCTGCTCGCGACCCTCGATCCGGGGCGACTCGTGCTCGCAGGCCCGACCGCGATCGTCGGCGGGGCGCCGCTGGCAGAAGCGGTCGAGCGCGGCATCCGACGGCTGAGCCGCTGGTACCCCGAGGTGGTCGCGACGCGCATCGACCACGACCCCGTGCTGCACGGCGCGCGAGCGTTCCTGACGGCGAAGGTGCGCGAGGAACTCCTCGGCACGGTTGCGAGGCTCAGCCTCTCCTGAGCGCAGCGCCCGGCACGCCGCAGAGCCCGCGGAAGGTCTGAACGGCATGCTCGAAGTGGTAGTCTCTCTAGCTGTGCGCCTCCGTAGCTCAGGGGATAGAGCGCCGGTTTCCGGTACCGTAGGTCGGGGGTTCGAATCCCTCCGGGGGCACGTTGTGGGAGGTTCGCCGACGCCGCGAGGCGCGGGTCTCCTCCACTCGAAATCGAGAAGCCTCGGCCATCCGCCGGGGCATTTCTCGTTCCTTCCCAACGAAACGGCCTCCCCGATCGTCTGAGTGAGTGAGGGAGCAATCGCTCCCATCGGGAGGAGCTCGAGTGGGTGGGTCGTGGAGCGCAGTGGCCGAGACGCTCGTCGTCGAGCGCGGCGCGGCGCTCAGCCGCTACGCCTACCTGCTCACCGGAAACGTCGACGACGCAGCCGATCTCGTGCAGGACGCGCTCGTGCGCACGTTCGGGCAGCCGCGCATGGGGCTCACGCTGCCGCGCGCAGAGGCCTACGTGCGCCGCGCCATCCTGAACGCGGTCATCGATCGCTCCCGCCGCAACGGCACCTGGCGCCGGGTGCGCCACCTCGCCCTCGCCCCGGAATCGGTGGAGTCGTCGGCCGCGGCGAGCGACGAGCGCCTCGATCTCGCCGCCCGAGTGCGGCGGCTGGCGCCCCGCCAGGCGGCGTGCATCGTGCTGCGCTACTACGACGACCTCACGGTCGACGCCATCGCCGCGGTGCTCGGCATCAGTTCGGGCGCGGTCAAGCGGTACCTCAGCGACGGCCTGAAGGCGCTCTCCTCCGCCATCGATCCAGCGGGCGATCGCGCCGCGCGAACGGGAGGCAGCCATGTCGGCACCTGAACGAAACGGTGCGGGCGATCGCATCGGCGAGCAACTGAGCGCATCGGCGGATGCCGCGACGCAGCGCCCGATCGATGTCGACGCGGTGCTCGCGGCGAGCCGGGCGCGGCGACGTTCCCGTCGCGGGGCGATCCTCGGCGGCACTGCTGCGGCAGCCGTCGTGCTGGGACTCGGCGGCGCGGTGCTCGGGCTCAGTCTCGGAGTCGGCGGCATCGGGGTGTCGACGACCGCCGGTGACGGCGCGCTGAGCGAGGCGCCCGCGGCCGACACCATGCCCGAAGCCGGCAGTGAATCGGCCGAGGGCGACGCGCTGGGCTTCGCACTCGTCCCGCCCGAGCTCGCCAATCGGTGCGGCGAGCCGGTGACGGCCCCACCTGATGCCGGAGCCGTGCCGCTGACGGTCGCGGTGACCGCGCCCCAAGCCGTCGAGGCCGGGGCATCCGCTACTGCGATCGTCACGGTCACGAACACCAGCGACGCCGCCGTGAGCGGGCAGATCCGGCTCGCTCCCGCACTCACCGTCGCCGAGGCAGGCGTCACGGTCTGGCACTCGAGTGGGGAGGCCGACCCGCTCAGCCGCTCCATCGAGCTCGCCCCCGGCGCATCGATCGAACTCACCGGCGACTTCGAGGCACGACGTTGCGGAGAGGGCGACGACCGGCGGACCTCACTGCCGGCCGATCTGCCAGCCCTCTCACCCGGCGCGTACGGGATGGCTGCCATCGTGGTGTTCACCGATGTCGCGCACGGCGGAGCCGTCGACCACCTGGTCTCGCCGCTCGCGGCTGTCGACGTCGTCGCGCACTGACCACTCGGGCGCCGTGACCCCGGTCTCGACGGTATGCCGCACCGTACGACACCGGACTCGGCATGGACGCGCCCTCGGCCCGCCCCATAGACTCGAAAAGGTCCGCTCGGACGGGGGAAAGGCACTGGTGCATGCACGCAGTACGCAAGTTATCGTCGGCGCTCACGATCGTCGCCGGAGCGCTCCTCGGAGCCGGCACCGTCGGCGTCGCCTGGGCTGAAGACCCCGTCGAATTCACTTCCTCCCCCGTCGTCGACACCGTCGGGGCGCTCGGCAGCCGTACCGACGAAGTCGTCGCCGCGATCGACGCCGGCGCAGATCGCAGCGGACGCCAGCTCTTCGTCGCCTACGTCGATGAGTTCACGAATCCCTCGGCGGCCGACGAGTGGGCGTTCGAGACCGCGACCGCGAACGGACTCGGAAACGACGACTACCTGCTCGTCGTCGCGGTCGACGGCCGGGGCTACAACCTCAATCCGCCCGCCGACGGCAGCATCAGTCTCGACGAGGTCGACCGCATCGCTCAGAACGTGATCGAGCCCGAGCTCCGCGACGAAGACTGGGCGGGAGCGGCCGTCGCGGGCGCGAATGCGATCGCCGACGGGTCGGCGGGCGGCGGCGGAGGCGGATGGGGCTTCGTCTGGTTCATCGTCATCGCCGCCGTCGTGGTCGCGATCATCGCCATCGTGCTCGCGCGGCGCAAGAAGAAGCGCGCAGCCGGCACCGGCGAGGGTCAGGCGCCCCTCCCATCGATCGACGAACTGCGTCGTCAGGCCGGTAGCGCCCTCGTGCAGGCCGATGACGCTGTGAAGACCAGCGAAGAGGAGCTCGGCTTCGCCGTGGCGTCCTACGGCGAAGCCGCCACCGAGTCCTTCCGCGCGGCGCTCGAGGCGGCGAAGGCGAAACTCGCCGAAGCCTTCGCGATGCAGCAGCAGCTCGACGACGCCACGCCCGACACCGACGAGCAGCGCCGCGAGTGGTACGGCGGCATCATCGGCCTCACCGGCGAGGCCGATGCCATGCTCGACGAGCAGGCGCAGCAGTTCGATGAGCTGCGGGCGCTCGAGCGCGATGCACCGGCCGCGCTCGCGCGAGTGCAGGAGGCGGCAACCACCGCCGAGTCGGCGATCGCCCCCGCCGCACAGCGGCTGGAGTCGCTCACGGCCCAGTACGCGGCATCCGCCACCGCGCCCATCATCGACAACCCGGCCCAGGCGCAATCGCGCATCGGCTTCGCACGCGAGGCGCTCGCCGGCGCCCAGGCCGACGTCTCGGCCGGCGATGCCGCCCAGGCCGCGGTGGGCATCCGTGCCGCCGAAGAGGCCGTCGACCAGACCACCCTGCTGACGGCCGCCGTCGAGCGACTCGCGGCCGACCTGGCCACCGCCGACCAAGCGGTGGCCGCGGTCGTCGCCGAGCTCGACAGCGATGTCGCGACCGCGCGCGCACTCTCGAATGACGCGGCAACGGCGCTCGCCGATCGAGTCGCAGCAGAGATCGCCGCCATCCGCGGCTCGATCGTCGCACCCGGGCGCGATCCGATCGCGTTGCACTCGAGGCTCGAGCAGCTCGACGTCGAGATCGATGCGACGATCCAGGGCGTCCGGGATGCCGCGGAGCAAGCCGCGCGAGCGCAGGCGCAACTCGGCCGGGCGCTGACCACGGCGAGATCGCAGGTGCAGGCGACCGAAGATTACCTCGTCGCCAGGCGCGGGGCCATCGGCGCCGAGGCGCGCACGCGGCTCGCCGAAGCGGGGCGCCTGCTCGTGGAGGCCGAAGGCATCGCGCCGACCGATCCCGCGGCAGCACTCACCTCGGCGCAGCGCTCCGAACGTCTCGCGGCCGAAGCCATGTCGTTCGCGCAACGCGACGTCGGCGGGTTCGACGGCGGCATGGGCGGGTTCGGCAGCAACGCCGGCCGCTCCTCCGGAGGCTCGGGCGGGGACGTCTTCGGCGCCGTGCTCGGCGGCATCCTCATCAATTCGGTGCTCGGCGGCGGGGGCGGAGGCGGAGGCTTCGGCGGAGGCGGCTTCGGCGGAGGCGGCTTCGGCGGCGGGCGCTCGGCCGGCAGCTTCGGCGGCTCCGCGACGCGCTCGCGGCGCGGAAGCGGAGGCCGGTTCTGAACCGCCGACGACGACGACGAGGGCGCGGCCGACCGCCGGCCGTCAGCTGACCGATCCCACCGACCACGAACCGATACGACCGAACTCGGATCACCACGAAAGGAACGACCATGGCAAAGCAGTCCATCTTCGGACGGATCTCGCAGCTCGTGCGAGCCAACGTCAACAATCTCATCGACCAGGCCGAAGACCCTCAGCTGATGCTGGATCAGATGGTGCGCGACTTCACCAACGCGATCGCCGACGCCGAGGCCGCGATCGCCGAGACGATCGGCAACCTGCGACTCCTCGAGGACGACCACCGCGAAGACGTCGAAGCGGCCCGCGAATGGGGCGAGAAGGCCGTCGCCGCGAGCCGGAAGGCCGACGAGCTGCGCACGGCCGGCGACGCGTCGGGGGCCGACAAGTTCGACAACCTCGCGAAGGTCGCCCTCAGTCGCCAGATCTCGTCCGAGAACGAGGCCAAGGCCGCCGATCCGCAGATCGCGGCGCAGACCGAGGTCGTCGACAAGCTGAAGTCGGGCCTGAACGGCATGAAGGAAAAGCTCGTCCAGCTGCAGAACAAGCGCAGCGAGCTCGTCGCCCGTTCGAAGACGGCCCAGGCGCAGAAGCAGGTGCACGACGCCGTCAAGTCGATCGACATCCTCGACCCGACGAGCGACCTCGGCCGCTTCGAAGACAAGATTCGCCGTGAAGAGGCCGTCGTGCGTGGCCAGGCGGAGCTCGCCGCGTCGAGCCTCGACTCCCAGTTCAACGAACTCGACGACCTGGGCGAGCTCACCGAGGTCGACGCGCGACTCGCCGCACTGAAGGCCGGCGGCAACTCGCAGGGCGCGATCGGCGGCTGAGCCCGCTCTGCCCGTCGAGCCCGTCGGAACCCACTCGGGTCCCGTCGGGCTCGACCAACCGGGCTCCGGGCGCGCAATACTTGAGGACATGCCCGCAACGTTCGTCGTCGTTCCCCTCTGGCAGGGGTCCGTCTCCTCCCGAGCCATGAGTCACGCCGACGGCGCAGCCGCCATTCTCGGCGACCTCCCGTCTGCCTCGACGCTCGTCGTCGAGGTGCCGGTCGAAGCCGGCGAAGCGCTCGGCACCGGGGTGCTGCGATACAGCACGCTCACTCGCGTGCGCGATCTCACCACCGCCGCGCTCGGCACGGTGCCCGATTGGGCGCTCACGATCGGCGGCGACTGCGGTGCCTCGCTCGCCGCCGTCGGCCATGCCTCGAGCCTGGCCGCCGGCGACCTCGCGGTGCTCTGGCTCGACGCGCATCCCGACCTGAACACCCCCGAGTCCTCGCCGTCTGGCGGATTCGGCGGCATGACGCTGCGCGCCATCGTGGGCGAGGGCGCCGAAGGGCTCGCGCTCGAACCCGACACCCGCGTCGCGCCCGAGCGCATCGTGCTCGGCGGCATCCGTGCCATCGACGACGAAGAGCGCCGCTTCATCGACGCGCACGACATGGTGACCCTCACCGTCGAAGACCTCTCCGACCCCACCGCCGTGATCGCCGCGCTCGAAGCGACGGGCGCCTCCCGGGTGTTCGTGCACATCGACCTCGACGTGCTCGACCCCGCGGCGCTCGCCGGGCTCTCGTATCCCATGCCGTTCGGCATCGGGGCGACCGAACTCGTCGCACTCGTGCGGGCCGTCGTCGCCCGGTTCCCGATCGCAGGGGCCGCGATCGCCGGCTTCGCGCCGGCCACACCGCAAGCGGCCGATGACGACCTGCCCACGATCCTCCGTCTCGTCGGCGCGCTGACCTCGGGCACCGCCGACGCGCGCTAGCCGGATGCCCCGGGGCGTCGCTACTCCCTAGGCTGGGGACAGGCTGTCGGCGCACGCCGGCGCACCGGAGGGGAACGCGATGGAACACGAGGTCGACGTCATCGTCATCGGCGGTGGACCGGTCGGTGAGAACGCCGCAGATCGGGCTCGAGCCGCGGGGCTCGAGGTCGTGCTGATCGAACGCGAACTCGTCGGCGGCGAGTGCTCGTACTGGGCCTGCGTCCCCTCGAAGACGCTGCTGAGGAGCGCCGCGGCCCTGCGCGCGGCGCAGCGGGTCGGCGGAGCGCGCGAGGCCGTCACTGCCGCGCTCGACGTGCCGGCGGTGCTCGCCCGCCGCGACTACTGGGTCTCCGACTGGAGCGACCAGGGCGGCGCCGACTGGCTGGCGAGCGTCGGCATCGGTCTCGAACGAGGCCACGGCCGTCTCGACGGCGAACGGCGTGTCGTCGTCGAACGCCCCGACGGCGAGGAGCTCGTCGTGCTGGCTCGGCACGCGGTCGTCGTGGCGACGGGGACCGATCCCGTGATTCCGCCCATCGCGGGCCTCGCCGAGGCACGGCCGTGGACGAGTCGCGAGGCCACGAGCGTCACCGCGCCTCCGGCGCGACTCGCGATCATCGGCGGCGGGGTCGTGGCGGTCGAGATGGCGACCGCGTTCGCGGGCTTCGGCACCGAAGTGACCGTGCTCGCCCGCAGTGGGCTGCTCGGCGGCATGGAGCCGTTCGCGGGCGAAGCCGTCGCCGCCGGGCTGCGCTCGCTCGGGGCATCCGTTCGCCTCGGCGTGCAGCCCACGCTGGTGGAGCGAACCGCGGCCGGCGAGATCGTCGTCACTCTCGACGACGGCGAGACCGTCACGGCCGACGAGGTGCTCGTCGCCACCGGTCGGCAACCCCGCAGCGACCGTCTCGGCCTCGAATCGGTCGGCCTCGAGGCCGGCGACTGGGTCGCCGTCGACGACACGATGCTCGCGACCGGCGCCGCCGGCAACGCCGAGCGGCCGTGGCTCTACGCCGTCGGCGACCTCAACCATCGAGCGCTGCTGACGCATCAGGGCAAGTACCAGGCGCGCGCGGTCGGCGATCTCATCGCGGCACGCGCGCTCGGCCGGCCGCAGCAGACCGAGCCGTGGGGCGCGCACGTCGCGACGGCCGATCACTCGGCCGTGCCGCAGGTCGTCTTCGCCGAGCCCGAGGCGGTGTCGGTCGGACTCACGGCGGCGGCGGCGAAGCGCGAGGGCCGCCGCGTGCGCCTCGCCGATGTCTCGTTCTCCTCCGTCAGCGGCGCCGGCATCGTCGCCGACGACTACGAGGGCAGGGCGCGACTCGTCGTCGACGAGGAACGCGGCACGGTCGTCGGTGCGACGTTCGTGGGGCAGGATGTCGCGGAGCTGCTGCAGTCGGCGACGATCGCGATCGTCGGCGAGGTGCCGATCGATCGCCTCTGGCACGCCGTGCCAGCCTTCCCGACCATGAGCGAGGTGTGGTTGCGGCTGCTCGAGGCGCTTGGCCGGCCGGGCGCAGCGGATGCTGCGGTCTCGGCTGCGGCGACGCACGACCATGACGATGACCATGCCGACGCGAACGCCGACGCCGACAGCGAGGAGGCCGCGTGAGCGAGCGATCGAATGGCGGGACGGCAGACGGCACACTCCGCATCAGCCTGACGAACTCCCCCATCAGCCGACTCGGCTATTGGTGGGCGACCGCCGTGGGCTTCGCCTGGGGCTTCATCTGGAGCACCGGCCCGATCGAGCGCCGACACGGGCTCTTCATCTTCACCGGCATGCCGAAGTGGACCTTCGGACGCGGCGGCTCGTGCGTGGGGGGCTGCTACCTCACGAACCGCAACGCGGGCGACCGGGTGCTCGGCCACGAGGCCGTGCACAAGCAGCAGTGGCTGACCTACGGCATGCTCTTTCCGCTGCTGTACTTCATCGCCGGACGCGATCCGCTGAAGAACCGCTTCGAGATCGAGGCCGGGCTCGAGGCGGGCGGCTACCTGCCGAGCCGCCCGATCAGGCCTCGCTCACGACCTGGCGCTACCCCTCAGCGCGCCCGAGCTTCCAGTACCCCATGAAAGCGACCCGTCGCCGGTCGACGCCGAGGCCCTTGACGAGGTGGCGGCGAAGCGTCGTGATCGCGGTCGCCTCCCCCGCGAGCCACGCGTAGAGACCGCCGTCATCGGCAGCCTCCGGCACCTCCCAGACGAGGTCTTCGTCATCGAGGGCCGGCAGGTCCCGCACGGCTGCAGGAGCCGCGGCGGGTACTGCCGCTGCAGCGGGATCGGCGGCGACCCAGGCATCCGCCCACTCGGTGACCGCGCCGACGAGTTCGGCGCCGTAGCCGCCGGTGGGGTCATGTCGTGGCAACCAGCGCACCTCGACTCCAGCGGGGGCACGCAGGTCGAGGGCGTCGCCGGCGTCGGGCACCTCGAGGAAGACGGCACCCCGTGCATCGGCAGGAAGCTGTTCGAGGATCGCGCTCACGGCGGGCACCGCGGTCTCGTCACCCGCGATGAGCAGCGTGCGCGCGGCTCCGGGATGCCACTCCCAACCGCCCGAGTCCTCATCGCTCGTCGCGTCGGGCCCGATGACGAGCATGCGCTCACCGGAGCGGGCCGCGGCGATCCACCGGGAAGCAGGGCCACTGTCGCCATGGGCGACGAAGTCGACGTCGAGTTCACCGAGCTCGGGGCGCAGGCCCCTGATCGTGTAGGTGCGAATCGGGTTGCGCCGATCATCGGGCAACGCCCGCCATGCCGAGTACCAGTCGTCGCCGGCCATCGGCACCTCGTCGAAGCCGCTCGCCTCGAGCGGCAGCATGACCTTGATGCGCTGGTCTGGGCCGTCCCATCCGAACTGCTTGAGATCGTCGGAGCGGAACGTGACACGCACGAAGTGCGGTGACAATCGGCTGATCTCACCGACCTGGGTGTCGAACACGCGATATCCGGGCTTGGCCATGCGAACTCTCTCTGTTGGAAGCGATCAGCTGTTGCGGCGCGAGCGCCACAGCAACCAGACGAAGTACGGGGCGCCGACGACCGCGGTGAGGAGGCCGGCGGGCAACTGCGCCGGAGCGATCACCGTGCGGCCGAGCGTGTCGGCGACGCAGACGAGCAGCGCGCCGAGCAGCGCCGCGAGCGGAAGCACGAGGGCGTGACGCGAGCCGACGAGGGCACGCGCCGCGTGCGGGGCGACGAGGCCGACGAACCCGATCACGCCGACGGCCGAGACGGCGGTGGCGGTGAGGGCCACGCTGACTGCGAGCAGTCCGAGCCTGGTCGAGCCGAGGCGCACCCCGAGCACGCGCGGCGTGTCGTCGTCGAAGGCGAGCAGGTCGAGCTCTCGTCGGGCCGAGGCCAGCAGCGGCACCGCGATGAGGATGACGATCGCGAGCGGGATCAGCTGCGGGAAGGTGCGCCCGTAGGTCGAGCCCGACATCCACGTGAGGGCCTTCGCGGCGTTGTACGGGTCGGTCGCGATGATCAGCATCGAGGTGACCGCCCCGGCCGCCGCTGAGACGCCGAGCCCGATCAGGATGAGCCGGGTCGAGGCGAGACCGCCCCGCATCGCGAGCCCGAAGACGATGAGGGCCGCGAGCGCGGCCCCGGCCAGGCCACCGACCGTCACGCCGAAGAACGTGGCGAGCGGCCAGAAGGTGATCACGAGCACGGCACCGACGCCGGCGCCGCCGGTGACCCCGAGGATCGCGGGCTCGGCGAGCGGGTTGCGCGAGACGGCCTGCACGACCGTGCCGGCGAGGGCGAGCGCGGCGCCGGCGAGAATGGCCGCGGCAACACGCGGCGCACGGGTGTTCATCACGAACTCGACGAGCGGCCCGGCCTGGCCGGTCACCCAGTTGAGCACGTCGCCGCCGAGCAGCTTCGCGTCGCCGAGCAGCAGCGAGACGAAGGCGAGCGCGACGAGCAGCACGGCGGATGCCGCGATGACGAGCACCCGGCCGCGGCGTGAGAGCCCGGCGCCGATCACGAAGCCGGTGCCGCTGTCGGAGGCCGCCCGTGCGCGGAGCGCGAGCGCGACGAGGAACACCGCACCGAAGATGGTCGTGACGACGCCGGTCGGCACCTCGACGGCCGCCTGGCCGCCGAAGGCGAGTCGGAGCAGCACGTCGGCGCCGAGCACGACGATGACGCCCATGACCGCAGCGGCCGGAATGAGCAGCACGTGCTTCTGCATGCCGGGCACGCGCACGGCGATGAGTCGAACGATGGCCGGTGCCGCGAGGCCGACGAAGCCGATCGGACCGGCCACGGTCACCGCCGCAGCAGAGAGCAGCACGGCGATCAGGATGCCGATGAGCCGGGTGCGGCGCACTCGCACCCCGAGCACCGTCGCGGTGTCGCCGCCGAGTGCGATCAGATCGAACTGGCGCGCGAAGAGGAAGAGCACGGCGACGGCGAGCAGCACGACCGGCCCGAGTTGCAGCATGGGTTCCATGCTCGTCTGGGCGAGCGTGCCGTTGCCCCAGGCGTAGAGTCCCTCGGTGCGCTCGGGGTAGAGCAGGAGCAGCATCGTCGTGATCGCCACGAGCGCCAGCGCGATGGCCGAGCCGGCGAGCACGAGGCGCACGGTGCCGCCACCGCTGCCGGCTGAGAGAGCGAGCACGAGACCCGCAGCGGCGAGGCCGCCGATGAACGCGACCGCACCACCGCCGGCGATCGGCAGCGCGATGCCGAACGCCGCGACGGCGACGACGGCCAGGTAGGAGCCGGCGTTGACGGCGAGCGTGTCGGGCGAGGCGAGCACATTGCGCGAGACGCTCTGCATCACGAGCCCGGCGACGCCGAGCGCGACGCCCACGAGCACGCCCGCGGCCAGTCGCGGCATCCGCGACGCGACGAGCACCGCAGCCGACTGGTCATCTGAGCCGCCCGCGAGCAGGCCGAGCAGTTCGGGGAGGCCGACGCTCGCCGAGCCCTGCGTCACGTGCACCGCGGCGAGCAGTGTCGCGACGACGAGCCCGAGTGCGACGAGCAGCACCGCGCCGAGGCGAGGCCGCGCGGCCCCGCCCGGTGCGGGAGTCAGCGTTGCGGCCTGATCAGCCCGCAAGGGTGGCGACGACGGCATCGATGTAGTCGTTCATCGACGAGGGCCCGCCGAACATCCAGATGCCGTCGGGCAGGCGGTGCACCTTGCCGCTCTGCACGAACGGCAGCGACTGCCAGACGGCGTTGCCGGCGAGCTCGTTCTGGTAGGCGTCGGTGTCGCCGTTCGCGATGTAGATGAACTCCACGTCGCCGACGGCGGTGAGCCCCTCGACATCGGTCGAACCGAGGCCGTAGTCGGCGTCGCCCTCGCCTGTCCAGGCGTTCTCGAGTCCGAGCTCTTCAGCGACCGCGGTCAGCAGTGCACCCTCGGCGAAGGGGCGAATGGCGACCTGGCCGCCGCTGGCCCAGGAGTCGCTCATCATGAACGGAGCGCCGGTGAGACCGGCGGCGTCGAGCGCAGCCGCACCCTCGGCGAGCTTGTCGTGGAAGTCGGCGAGCACCTCGTCGCCCTCTGCCTCGTGACCGGTGGCCACGGCGATGCGCTCGAGGTTCTTCTCCATCTGGCCGATGGGGTCCGACGCATCGGCGCCGCGCACCACGAGCACGGGAGCGAACTCCTCGATCTGGGTGATGACCGCTTCGGGCAGGTCGCTCGTGGTCAGCACGAGCTCGGGAGCGAGACCCGCGATCGCATCCACCGAGGGCTCGCCGCGCATGCCGACATCGGTCACGCTGTCGTCGAGCGCCTCGGACTTGACCCAGTCGCCGTAGCCCTCGATGTCAGCGACGCCCACGGGCATGACGCCGAGGGCGACGAGGTTCTCGGCCGTGTTCCACTCGAGTGCGACGATCTTCTCGGCGGGCGCCGCGAGCTCGATGCTCTCGCCGCGGTCGTCGGTGATGACGATCGCAGCGGCGTCACCGCTCGGCTCGCCCGCGTTCTCAGTCGTGCCGCAGCCGGTGAGCAGCAGCACGGATGCCGCGATGGTGGCGGTGATGGCGATGGTCGGCCGATTCACGGCAGCTCTTCTCATGGTGTCCTTCGATCGGCGCGCAGGCAGGGAAATGCCGCGCGAGGGGGGTTGGAGACGACCGGCGCTAGGCGACGGCGAGTGTGCGGTCGGCGCGTTGCCGGGTGTTGTACCGGCCGATGGGGCAGGTGGTGATGCAGCCGCGGTCGTCGACCTCGACGTCGACGCGAATGCCGTAGGCCGAGCTCAGCATGTCGGAGACCAGCACCTCCGCCGGCGTGCCGACGGCGCGGACGCGCCCGGACTCGAGCAGCACCACGCGGTCGGCGACGGCGGCCGCCTGGTCGAGGTCGTGGAGTACGACGCCGATGGTCACGCCGTGGTCGTCGGCGAGTTCGCGGATGAGGTCGAGCAGCTCGACCTGGTAGCGGAGGTCGAGATAGGTCGTGGGCTCGTCGAGGAGGAGCACTCCGGTGTCTTGCGCGAGACACGAGGCGAGCCAGACGCGTTGCAACTGCCCGCCGGACAGGCGATCGACGGGCTGCTCGGCGAATGCCGTGACACCGGTGAGTTCCATCGCGCGGTCGACGATCGCGGCTCCGCCGGCGTCGCCGGCGATCCAGCGGCCGCGGTGCGGGTGGCGCCCGAACTCCACGAGCTCGCGCACGGTGATGCCACCGGGGGTCGGGCGGCTCTGGGCGAGCAGGGTGACCCGGCGGGCGAAGTCGCGCCCGCTCAGGGTGGCGGCGTCGACGCCGCGCTCGAGCAGGTCTGCCGGCTCGACACCCGTCTCGCCTCGGCTGATGGTGTGGCCGTCGTCGGCCGCGAGGAGCACGCGGCCCGAGTCGGGCTGGTGCAGGCGCGCGAGCGCGCGCAGGAGCGTGGACTTGCCGCTGCCGTTCGGGCCGACGAGTGCGGTGACCTTGCCCGGTTCGAGGTGGATCTCCGCGCCGTGCACCACTGGGGCGCCGTTGTAGGAGAGTGTGAGGTCGAGACCGAGCATGCCTCCACTATAGGTGAGGCTTACCTAAGTGCGTCAAATCCCTCGTCATCTTCGGCAATGACCCATCACCAGAGTTCGGGATGCCGCCGGCTGCGCCGCGCCCTCCGCTCGAGCTGGGCGGCGAGCGCGAAGAGCGTCGCCTCGCCGCCCGGCCGGCCGATGAGCTGCACCCCCATGGGCAACCCGTCGCCGGTCTCCGAGATCGGCACCGTGATCGCCGGCAGGCCCGCGACGTTCACGAACGACGTGAACGGCGTGAACTCCACCTGCTGGGCGAAGTTGCGCTCGCCGTCGTCGGGGTCGTACCAGCCGATCGGGCGCGGGGTCAGGGCGAGCGCGGGCGTGAGCACCGCATCGAACGACGCGAACCTGCGGATCGTGCGCTCCTCGAAGCCGGCCAGCCAGGCCAGCGCCTCGGCGAGCCGGCGGGCCGGCACGGCGCGGCCGCGCAGCAGCAGCCAACGCGTCAGCGGTTCGAGCAGTGCCTCTGGCTCGCCGTCGACGGGAATCGTCGCGGCACCGGCCTGCCAGATGGTGCGGAACGCCTCGGGGTAGCCGGGCTCGGGTGCCGGCGCCACCGCCTCGACACCGTGGCCCAGGCCGTCGAGCAGTTCGATGCCGTGCTCGAGTGCCGCGTGCGCCTCGGGCGCGATCACGATGTCGTAGGCGTCGTCCCACGGGGAGTCCGTCATCACCCCGACCTGGAACCGGCCCTCGCCGCGAATGGCCGCGCCGAGGAACGGTCCGTCGTCGCCCGGCGCGCGCATGGCGAAGCGGTGCGCAGCAGGGTAGCCGGTCGGCGCGATGAGCCCATCGAGCAGCAGTGCCGCGTCGGCGACGGTTCGGGCGAGCGGTCCGGCGACGCTGAGACCGGCGAGGCCCGCGAGCCCCGAGCCGGCCGGCACCCGACCGCGCGACGGCTTCACCCCGACGAGCCCGCATGAGGCGGCCGGGATGCGGATCGACCCGCCGCCGTCTGACCCCGGGGCGAAGGGCAGCATGCCGGATGCCACGGCGGCCGCCGCTCCCCCGCTCGACCCTCCGGCGCCGAGCGCGAGGTTCCACGGGTTCCTCGTCGGCGCGACGCCGACACCCTCGGTGTACGAGGGCAGGCCGAACTCGGGTGTCTGCGACTTGCCGAGGCTCACCGCGCCGGCGGCGTCGACCGCTTGAACGAGTTCGTCGGAGGCATCCGGAACGAAGTCGGTGAAGGCGCGCGACCCGAACCGGGCGGGCACCCCCGCCCGCTGGTGCAGGTCTTTGTCGGCGAGCGGCAGACCCCAGAGCGGCGCCGTCTTCGGCACGTTCGCAGCAACGTGCCGCGCCCGTTCGATGGCGGCCTCCGGCGTCACCGTCGCGAAGGCGCCGACCTCGGCGTCGAGCCGCTCGACACGGGCCAGGTAGTGCTCGGCCAGCTCGACCGGCGAGACGTCGCCGCGTTGCAGCATCTGATGAAGTTCGAGAGCCGTGTGCTCGTGCAGCGCCGTCATGCTTCGAGCCTACGGCTGCGCGCGTCGCGCCGGCGCTATCGTTGGGCCATGGTCAGCGCCGCGATCGCGAGGCATCCGCTGGCGTGGGGCGCTGCCTGGGCCGCCGCGCTCGGCGTCGTGATCGTGTTCGCCGCGCTCTTCGACTGGCCGGCCGGGGTCTGGTCGCTCCTCATCGTGCTGCTGGTCGGCCCGAGCCTGGTCGCGACCGTCATCGTGCTGCAGGCGACGCCGCGTGACCACCTCGCCCACCGCACCTCGGTGTTCGGCCACTTCTTCTCGCGGTACCTGACGCTCGTGTTCGCCTTCGCCGCCTGGTCGGGCTCCGTGGTCCTGGGTGCCGCGATCTCGACGTCGATCCAGCTCGCCGCCGACGGCAAAGAGGATGAGCTCGTCGGCATCGGCTTCCAGGTGCTCGCGCTCCTCACGCCGGTCGTGGCCGGTGTGCTGTGGGCGGCGCTCATCGTGCGCTGCTCGTGGTTCCTCGCCCGATTGCGCGGTTGGGCCGAGGCGCCGGCTGCGAGCGAGGTGCCGCAGTCGATGCTCGCGACCCGCCCGACGCTGCGCCGGGTCGTGATCGGGCTCGCCCACCCCGGGCTGCTGCTCGCGACGGGACTGGCATCGGCGCTGCTCGCGATGCTCGCCGCCGAGAACGAGTTCAGCATCGTCCTCTGAGGCGCCCGGCGCCGCGGCATCCGCTCGGCTACTTGAGCGACTTCTGCAGCAGCACCGTGCCGAGCCAGCGCTCGAACTTGAAGCCCACGCGGCCCATGCGCCCGATCTCCTCGAAGCCGAACTTCTCGTGCAGGGCGATCGACGCCTCGGCGCCCTGATCGGCGATGACGGCGATCATCTCCTTCAAGCCCGCAGCCTTCGCCCGTTCGATGAGCTCGGCGAGCAGCACCCGGCCGAGCCCCTTGCCGGATGCCGCGGGGCCGAGGTAGATCGAGTTCTCGACCGTGTAGCGGTAGGCGCGCTTCTGCTTCCACGGTGAGACGAGCGCGAAGCCGAGCAGCTGCCCGCTCGGCGACACGGCGACGATGAACGGCATGCCGAGCTTCTCGAGGTACGCGAACTTGTCCTTCCACTCCGCGAGGGTCATGGCGTCTTCGTCGAAGGTGACCGTGGAGTTGGCGACGTAGTAGTTGTAGATCTCGCGAACGGCCGGGAGATCGGCGGCGCGCGCGTCGCGCAGCGAGTACTCGAAGGGCGCCTCTGCAGGGGGCGCCGGGCGAAGGTGGGGCGGCAGCACGCGTCGCGCCTGGTATTCCTCTTCGAGCATGCCGCCAGAATACCCGCGACGTGTTGCCGTGGGATTACACGAGCCGGAGGGGCTGGTCCGGCAGGCTCCAGTCGACGGGCGCTGCACCCTGCGCCTCGAGCAGCGCGTTCGCCCGGCTGAAGGGCCGGGATCCGAAGAACCCGCGCGACGCCGAGAGCGGACTCGGATGCGCCGACTCGATCGTCGGCGTATCGCCGAGCAGCGGCGTGAGCTGCTGGGCGTCGCGCCCCCACAGCACCGCCACGAGCGGGCCGCCCCGCGAGACGAGCGAGCGGATCGCATGGTCGGTCACGGTCTCCCAGCCCTTGCCGCGGTGCGACGCGGGAGCCCCTGGCTGCACGGTCAGCACCCGGTTCAGCAGCATCACGCCGTTCGCGCTCCAGTGGGTGAGGTCGCCGTGCTGCGGCGGCACCACCCCGAGGTCGTCGGCGAGTTCGCGGTAGATGTTGGCGAGGCTGCGCGGCACTGGCCGAACCTGCGGATCGACGGCGAACGAGAGGCCGATCGGATGCCCCGGAGTGGGGTACGGGTCCTGACCGACGATGAGCACCCGCACGTCGGCCAACGGAGCGTTGAACGCCCGGAGCACGTGCCGCTCGCCCGGCAGGTAGCCGCGCCCGGCCGCCTGCTCGGCGCGGAGGAACTCCTCGAGGCCGGCGAGGTGCGGGCCGACCGGTGCGAGCGCGCGCGCCCAGCCCGCGTCGATGCGGCCTTCGGCGGCAAGCTCGTCGAGGGACGTCGAAGTGACCATCAACTGCCGGTGGTGGAGACCAGCACGCCGCCCCCGATGAGGTGCACGCTCACGCGGCACCCTCGTCGAGCGCCGGGCGTTCCACGGGCGGCAGGGCCGACCACGGGAAGACGATCCAGTCGTCGGTGCGGCGGTAGTCGAAGTCGGGAGCGAGCACCGTGTGCGACTTCGTGTAGAGCGTCGCGGTGCGCACGTCGGCACCCTCGTCGGTGAGCAGCCCGAGCACCTTGGCGAGGGTGCGGCCGGAATCCGAGACGTCGTCGACGAGCAGCACGCGTTTGCCCATGAGTGCCGGCGCGTCGAGCATCGGCGGGTGCAGCACCGGCTCGGGCAGTCGCTCGTCGATGCCGGAGTAGAACTCGACGTTGATCGAGCCGCACGCCTTGGTGCCGAGCGCATAGGAGATCGCGCCGGCGAGCAGCAGCCCGCCGCGGGCGATCGCGATCACGACGTCGGGGCGGAAGCCCGAGTCGAGCACGTCGCCGGCGAGCGATCGTGCCGCGTCGCCGAACTCGTCCCAAGTGAGGATCTCGCGGCGGATTCCGTCGACACCGGTTGCGGCGTCATTCGCATCGAACGTCATTCCCCAAGGGTAGTCGGCGCGGCGTCAGACCCGGCCGTCGTTCGGCGGCTCATCGAGCGTGCCGTCGGCGTTGTCGGCGTTTCCGCGCCGTGCCACGCCGATGCGCTCGTTGATGAGCGAGATGATCGTGGCCGATGCCGTGCCCACGATCGCGACCCCGCCGGCCATCAGCAGCACGGCGTAGATGCGGCCGGTCACCGTGATCGGGTAGGTGTCGCCGTACCCGACGGTCGCGATCGTGACGAAGGCCCACCAGATCGCGTCGCCGAAGCTCGTGATGGTGGCGCCCGCGGCGTCGCGCTCGGCCGCGAGCGTGGCGAGCGAGATGAAGTAGATGAATAGTGCGGCGTAGCAGGCCGCGTAGATCACGATGTTCGCCCGCACCGCTGAGCCGCTGCCTCGCTGCAGGTACGGCACTTCGCGCAGGAGCGCGAGCACGCGGAACGCCCGGAACACGGGCAGTAGTGCCGACATCACGTCGACGGGGTGCGTCCAGAGGAAGTGCCAGCGATCGCCGCGCGGTGTCAGCGCGATGCGCACCACGAGATCGGCCAGGAAGACGACCCAGGTGATCACGATGACCAGGCTGAGCCCCAGCACGGCAAGGGTCGGCAGCTCGCGGATCAGCACGAGCAGCGAGTACGCCACGATGAATGCGAGCCCGAGCACAACGAGGGCAACGGTCGTGTGTTCTTCCCACCGAAGCCGCTTCGGCGCCGCCGCGACCATGTCAGTCGCCCTCTCCGCGTACCGTGAGCGGGCCCTTCGTCAGCCGGTACGGCGCGGCCTGAGCCACGGGCTTGACGACGATCAGGTCGAGGTCGACGTGCCGTGGCTTCTGCACGGCATCGGCGATGACCGCCGCGATGTCGTCGGCCACGAGCGGCTCGGGCACGTCGTCGTAGACGGCGTCGGCCCTGGCCCGGTCGCCGCCGAACCGCACGAGCGCGAACTCGTCGGTCTTCACCATGCCGGGCGCCACCTCGATGACTCGCAGCGGTTCGCCGTTCAGCTCGAGCCGCAGCACCTCGGTGAGAGCGTGGGCGGCGAACTTGGCGGCGTTGTAGCCCCCGCCGCCGGCATAGGCGGTGTGGCCGGCGATCGACGTGACGTTGACGATGTCGGCGACGCCCCGTGCAATGGCGCCCTTGCGCAACAGTGGCAGCAGTGCGCTCGTCACGCGCTTGAGCGCGAGCACGTTGACCTCGAACATCCACGCCCAGTCATCGACGTCGCTCGCCTCGACCGAGTCGAGGCCCTTCGCACCGCCGGCGTTGTTGACGAGCGCATGCACGGGACCGGTCGCGGCGAGGTGCTCGCGGAGTCGGTCGACGTCGGCCTGCTTCGTGAGATCGGCCACGACGACGGATGCCCCGGTCTCGGCGGCGAGCGCCTGCAGGCGATCCTCGCGGCGGGCCACGCCCACGACGCTCCAGCCGGCGGCGCGGAAGGCCCGCACCGTCGCCTCCCCGATGCCAGAACTCGCACCCGTCACGACCACTCGCAGCTCACCCATGCGCCCATTCTGCACTGCCGGCCGCCGCAGGTGCGGTTGAATGGACTGATGCAGACGAGGCCGCAGGCGACTCCGAGCCGGCGCAGACGTGTTCCCCTGTGGGACAACGCCCGATGGATCGCAATCACCCTGGTGGTCATCGGCCACGGAATCCTGCCCCTCATCGCAGAGTCGAACTCCGCCTACAGCGTCTACCTATTCATCTACTCGTTCCACGTCGCCGTCTTCGTCACGGTGAGCGGCTACTTCGCGAAATCGGGGCCGCCGAACGCCCGTGGGCTGCGGCAGGTCATGACCGACATCGTGCTGCCCTTCCTCATCTTCGAGACGATCTGGACCGTCATCCGCTGGATCCTCGGGGGCGAGTTCGCACTCGACTACACGACCGCCTCGTGGACGCTCTGGTTCCTCATCGCCCTCGCGATCTGGCGCATCGTGCTGCCGTATCTCGTGCTGCTCCGCTATCCCCTGCTCATCGCCATCGCGATCTCGATCGGAGCCGGCTACACCGAGACGATCGACTCGACCCTGGCCCTCTCGCGCACCCTCGGCATGCTCCCCTTCTTCGTCTTCGGCTGGAAGCTGCGTCAGTGGCAGCTCACCGGCCGCTGGCTCGAACTCGGCACCGCGGTCGCATGGCGGTGGCGGGCCGGCGCCATCATGCTGTTCGGCGCCACGCTCGCACTCATGCCCGCGGCGATCGAGACCTGGCGCGACCTGAAGCTGCGCCGATTCATGCTCTACGACGAGTCGTACCAGGCGATCGGCTACGACGAGCCGTGGTCGGGGGCCATCCGGCTCGGGCTGCTGTTGTTCGCGATGCTGCTCGCGGTCGCCTTCCTCGTGCTGATGCCGCGGGGCGCGCACTGGTTCACGCCGTTCGGCACGGCGACGATGTACATCTACCTGTTGCACTCCTTCGTGCTGTTCCCGTTCCGCGAGACGCCGATCCTCGCCGGCGACCAGCCGTTCTGGGTGCTGCCGGCGATGATGCTCTTCTGCATCGGGATCTCGATCGTGCTCTCGCTGAAGCCCGTGCGCCGGGTGTTCCGGCCGCTCGTGCAGCCGCGGGCGCGGTGGCTGTTCCGGCCCGAACCGTCGACCGCCACGGGAACGATCGTGCTGCCGCCCGAGAGCGAGCTGAAATAGCGGATGCCTCGAGCGTGACGCCGTGTTGCGGCATCCGTTGCCCGGCCTCGGGCACCCGCCTAACGTGGCTCGAAAGCCACGGCGCACCCATGCGCGACTTCTGAGGAGACTTCCATGAGCGACACCGCCGACTGGCGTTTCGAGACCAAGCAGGTGCACTCGGGCGCAGCGCCCGACCCCGTGACCAACGCGCGTGCCACGCCGATCTACCAGACCACGTCGTACGTGTTCAACAACGCCGAGCACGCGCAGAACCTGTTCGCGCTCGCCGAGTTCGGCAACATCTACACGCGCATCCAGAACCCGACGCAGGCCGTCGTCGAAGAGCGCCTCGCGGCGCTCGAGGGCGGCAGCGGCGCGCTGCTCGTGGCATCCGGTCAGTCGGCGTCGACCTTCGCGGTGCTGAACATCGCAGAGGCCGGCGATCACATCGTCTCCTCGTCGTCGATCTACGGCGGCACCTACAACCTCTTCAAGTACACGCTCGCCAAGCTCGGCATCGAGACGACGTTCGTCGAGAATCAGGACGACCCCGAGGAGTGGCGCCGTGCCGTGCGCCCCAACACGAAGCTCTTCTTCGCCGAGACGATCGGCAACCCGAAGATCAACATCCTCGACATCCGCACGGTCTCCGATGTCGCGCACGAGTCGGGCGTTCCGCTCATCGTCGACAACACGATCGCCACGCCGTACCTCATCCGCCCGTTCGAGCACGGCGCCGACATCATCGTGCACTCGGCGACAAAGTTCCTCGGCGGGCACGGCACCGTCATCGGCGGCGTGATCGTCGATGGCGGCACCTTCGAGTGGTCGAAGAACGTCGAGCGCTTCCCTGGCCTCACCGAGCCCGACCCCTCGTACCACGGCGCGAGCTACACGGCCGCGGTCGGCGACGCCCTCGCCTACATCATCAAGGCCCGCGTGCAGTTGCTGCGCGACCTCGGTGCCGCGATCGCCCCGGCGAGCGCGTGGCAACTCATCCAGGGCATCGAGACCCTGTCGCTGCGCATCGAACGCCACGTGCAGAACGCCCAGGAGATCGCGGAGTGGCTCGATTCGCACCCCGATGTCGCGAGCGTCAACTACTCCGGGCTGCCGTCGAGCCCCTGGTACGCCGCCGCGAACACGTATGCGCCGAAGGGCGTCGGAGCCGTGCTCTCATTCGAGCTCAAGGGCGGCGTCGACGCCGGCCGGGCACTCGTCGACAGCCTGTCGCTCTTCAGCCACCTCGCGAACATCGGCGATGTGCGCTCGCTCGTCATCCACCCCGCGTCGACGACGCACTCGCAGCTGACCCCCGAGCAGCAGCTCACGACCGGCGTGACGCCCGGACTCGTGCGGCTGTCGGTCGGCATCGAGAACATCGACGACCTGAAGGCCGACCTCGAGGCCGGCTTCGCAGCGGCACGCGCCGCCACCGAGGCCGCCAGGGTCTGACCCCGGGCACGACACGACGGCGGATGCCGTGAGCCCACCCGGGCCCGCGGCATCCGCCGTTTTCGCGTGGCCGGCGGGCACCGGAAGCGGCCTCCGCCTCAGCTCCACCCGTTCGTCGTAACAAAGCGCGGGCGGTCGCCGGGATTCGGGAGAATCGAAGCATGGACTGGCAGACGACGGCCGACGCGGTGCCCGCGAGCATCGTCACCGAGGCGCGGGCGGCATCGCTCGCCGGCCGCGCGCCCGCGACCGGTGCGTGGCGAGAGGGCGACGCCGTCGGCGACCGCCGCTTCGTGAGCATCGGCGAGGTGCCGTTGGAGTCGGGCCAGTCGCTTCCCGCCGCGCGCATCGCCTACGAGCAGTGGGGAACGCTGTCGCCTGCGCGCGACAACGCGGTCCTGGTGCTCCACGCACTCACCGGCGACAGCCACGTCGTGGGTCCCGCGGGTCCGGCGCATCCGAGCGCCGGGTGGTGGCCGGGAATCGTGGGGCCTGGCCTCGCGATCGACACCGATCGCTGGTTCGTCGTCGCCCCGAACGTGCTCGGCGGGTGCCAGGGGTCCACCGGGCCGGCGTCGCTGGCCCCCGACCGCAGCGAATGGGGCATCCGATTCCCGTTCCTCACCATCCGCGACCAGGTGCGAGCCCAGATCGCCTTCGCCCGAGAACTCGGCATCGAGCGCTTCGCCGCCGTCATCGGCGGGTCGATGGGCGCGATGCACGTGCTGGAGTGGGCGATCATGGCTCCCGAGGCGGTCGAGCGCATCGCAGTGCTCGCCGCCCCGGCGACCACCTCGGCCGACCAGATCGCGCTGAACTCGGTGCAGATCGAGGCGATCCGCACCGATCCGGCGTTCCGCGGCGGCGAGTTCTACGACGCGCCCGATGGCGATGGCCCGACGCAGGGTCTGGCACTGGCCCGGCGCATGGCGATGCTCAACTACCGCACCGCGTCCGAGCTCAACCAGCGGTTCGACCGCAGCTGGCAGTCCGACCTCGACCCGCTCGGCGGCGATGGGCGCTTCGCCGTCGAGTCCTACCTCGACTTCCACGGCAACAAGTTCACCCGCCGCTTCGATGCCAACAGCTACATCGTGCTCACCCAGGCGATGAATTCGCACGACATCGGGCGAGGCCGAGGCGGGGCCGGCGTTGCGCTAGCGCGCATCCAGGCACAGAGCCTCGTGCTCGGCATCGACAGCGATCGGTACTTTCCGCTGACCGGCCAGGTCGAGATCGCCGCGGGGCTGGGCCACAGCGTCCATGGGCCGACCCCGGTGCTCGTCGAATCCGAGTACGGTCATGACGCCTTCCTCATCGAAGACGATGCGGTCGGCGCGGCCCTCGCCGGGCTCCTCGCCGCCTGAGCCATCGCTCCCGGGGGCGATTCCGCTACTCTTCGAGAGTGACGGTGGCCGTGTCCACGACTGCCGACCACCCAGGGGGTGTCATGAAGCGCATCCAGAAGGAACGCGATCGGTTGTTGCGGCAGCTCGCCCGGGTCTCCGGCCTGAGCGGCACGATCGGCGCACTCGCCTGCCTCCTCGTTCCCGGCACGACGACTGGGCTCGAGCTCGCGTTGTCGGCCCTGCTGAGCCTCGGTGCCGGCGCCGGAATCGCCCTGCACGCCGTGCGGGGCGCCGTCGCACCGGCCATCGCCGCCGTGGCGTGCTCGATCGCCCTCATCCTGCTGCTCGGGGCGGGAGCGGTGCTCGATCCCGTCACGATCGCGGCGATGGCGATCACGGCGGCGATCACCGCCTCCTCGGTCGCGATTCCCCTGATCGTGCGCTCCGACGGACCGTTCCTCGTGCTCGGCCTCGTCGCGGCGACGCTGATCGCCATCGGGGTGGTCGCCATCACGGGTCACGAGATGCAGACCGTCGCCATCGGCGCGATCATGGGCTGGGCCGCCAACTCGGCGATCGGCGTCTGGCTCGACAAGGCCATCGCGACGGCCGCCGACCGCATCGCCGAGGTCGGCCGGGCGCACGAGGCCGAGCGTCTCGCGAGTGAGCTCGAGTCGCAGCAGCGGCAGGACGCGCGGGTGCTGCACGACACCGTGCTCGCCACCCTCAGCCTGCTCGCCCATTCCGGTGTCGGCGTGAGCGCCGGGGCGCTGCGTCAACAGGCCGGCGATGACGCCAGGCTGCTCAAGCAGCTCAGGCTCGGCGCGCCGCTCGACCGCGGGTCGACCACGGTCTTCTCGCCGGAGTCCGACGACGACACGATCGGCCTCACCTTCGAATCGGTGCGGCAGCGCTTCGCACGCATGGGCCTCGATGTGAATTGGCACGGCACCGGCCGCCTCGCGCTGCCGCGTGAGACCCTCGACGCTCTCCTCGGCGCCCTCGGCGAGTGCCTCGAGAACGTGCGCCGGCACGCGGGCGTCACCGAGGCTGATGTCACGGTGAGCGACGACGACCGCACCGTGCGCGCCATGGTGACCGACGCCGGCACCGGCTTCGAGCCCGACACGGTCGACGGTGCGCGACTCGGGTACGCCGAATCCGTCGTCGGCCGGCTCAACACCGTCGGCGGGCGGGCCCGCATCTTCTCCTCACCCGGATCCGGCACGACGGTGATGCTCGAGGTGCCGAAACCATGAGAGAGCCGCAGATCGCCGCTTCGATCACCGGACGACCCTTCCGCCGACCGAGCCGCTCGGCACGGGCTGCCGGCGATGTGCGCGAGAGCCACGGCGGGCGTCGTCTCGCGGTCGGTATCACGATCGCGTCCGGCCTCATCATCGCCGGCCATCTCGCTCATGCACTGACGCTCGCGCCGCTCTTCCCGCCCGGCCCAGGCCCGTGGGCCGCGTGGTTCGCGCTGCTCGGGGTCGTCGGCATCGGCGTGGTCTCACGCATGGTGTCGCGCAACGCACCGCTGCCCGACTGGCTCTACCTCACGCTCCTCATCGCGCTCATCGCGCCCGTGTGGCTCGACATCGCCGCCACGCAGGGGCTCCTCCACCTCGGCGTGACGCCGACGGCCGCGGCCGCGGCCGGGGCCGTGCTGATGCCCGTCGCGGCGATCAGGGGCATCCGCATTCCCGTGCTCGTCGCGGGAGCGATCGGCCTCGTGATCGCCGTGGCGGCCCTTTTCCAGCTCGAGTCCGCGGGGCACCACACCGTGACCGGCGTCGTCGTCGCGGCAGCCACCGTGCTGCCCGTCGTCGTCGCCGTGCTGGCGATCGGCGGCTTCCGGCGGCTCGTGCGCCGCGAGCTCGACCTCTCACTCGTGCAGAGCACGGTCGCGACACCGCGCACCGCGGTCGGCATGCGCGCCTCGGAAGAGCTCGCGCAACTCGACTTCGACGCTGAGTCACTGCTCGACGACGTCGGCTCGGGTCGCATCGCCATTCCCCTGCCCGCCGAGGCCGCCGAACGGGCGGGCACCATCGCAGCCCGCCTCCGCGTGCGACTGATCGAGGGGCGCAACGACACCTGGCTTCGGCACGCCGTCACCGAATCCGCCTACCTCAGCAATCGGGTGACCGTCGACGATCCCGGCGGACTCGCGGGCCTGCTCGGCCAGGCACAGCGAGACGGCCTGCTCCTCGCCCTGTGGTTCCTCGTCGGCGAGCAGTCGAAGGGCACGGCCGAGCTCTCGGCGCACGTCACCTGCCGCGAACCCGCCGACGCCTCTTCGCCCGATACGCCCGATCTGCTGCTCTCGATCGAGGTGACAGGACTCGCTCGACGACGCGTCGACCCCGCAACGTGGGATGTACTCGATAGTGTCGGTACACACGAGGTCGAGGCGGCTCCGGAAACGTTCCGCATCGACATCGACTGCCGGGTCGATCCGCACGTCTCGGCTGGGGTTCCGGTCGCCCGCGGGGCGGCTCATCCGAGGGGAAGCTGAATGGCAGACACCGATCCACCGATCCGCCTGGCGATCGTCGACGATCACCGCATGCTGCTCGGGGCCCTCTCCGAGTGGATTCGCACCGCGGCACCCGATATCGAACTCATCGCCGCGGTGCCGTCGTGGTCAGAACTGCTCGCCCACCCCGACTTCCCCGTCGACGTCGTGCTCCTCGACCTCGACCTGCGCGACAACATCCCGATCTCGCTCAAGCTGTCGATGCTGAAGTCCGCCGGTGTGCAGACGATGCTCATGAGCACCTACTCCGAGCCCGCGGTGGTTCGCGAGGCGCTCAGCTCGGGTGCCCTCGGCTACCTGGTGAAGTCCGAGCCGGTCGAGACCATCATCGAGGCGATCCGGGCGGCGCGCATCGGCGAGTCGTACCTCACCGCCGAACTCGAACTCGCGCTCAGCGAGAACGGCACCGCACCGAAGCTCTCGGCGCAGGAGCGCCGGGTGATGGCCCTCTACGGTGCCGGCCAGCCGGTCAAGGCTGTGGCGTTCCAGCTCGGCATCTCCGAAGAGACGGCGAAGAGCTATCTCAAGCGCATCCGTGAGAAGTACCGGGCGTCGGGCTACGACGTGGGCACCAAGGTGGCACTGCGCAAGCGCGCGATCCTCGACGGCATCCTGCTGCAGTCCGACTGATCCGGTCGAGCGGATGCCGCGGCATCCGCTCGCCGATGGCAGGGCGTGGCGCTCAGGCGTCGACGGGCTCCACGGCCGCGATCGCACCGGTCGCATACGGCACGGCGACGCCGCGCTGGTGCCGCGATCGATCGAGGGCGAACGACGCCACCGCGAGCGCCGCGCCGGCGAGCGTGAGCACGAGCCCGATCCAGATCGGTGCCACGTAGCCGAGGCCGCTCGCGATCGCGACGCCGCCGAGCACGGCGCCGAGGCTGTTGCCGATGTTCAGGGCCGAGTGATTCAGCGCGGCGGCGATCGACTGGCTGTCGCGTGCGACGTCCATCAGCCGGGCCTGGATCGTGGGTGAGAGCGCCGCCGAGGCGCCGCCGACGAGCAGCACGCCGGCGAACAGGCCCACCGGGTTCGTCGCCGTGAACGCGAGCAGCACCAGCGCGGCGGCGAGAATCGCGAAGAACAGGTACATGGAGCGGCGCACGCTCCAGTCGGCGAGGCGACCGCCTGCGATGTTGCCGATCGTCATGCCGATGCCGAATGCGATGAGCACGACGGGCACGAACGACTCGGGCAGGCCGGTGACCTCGGTGGCGAGCGGTGCGACGTAGCTGTAGACGGCGAAGAGGCCGCCGAAGCCGATCGCGCCGATGCCGAGCGCGAACCAGACCTGGGCACGCGTGAACGCCCGCAGTTCGCGCTTCATCGTGGCATGCGGGTCACCCGCTTGCCACGGCACCGCCACGAGCACGGCGACGAACGTGAGCGCGAAGATGCCCGCGACCGCGAGATAGGCGGTGCGCCAGCCGGCGGCCTGCCCGAGCCACGTGATCGCCGGCACTCCGATCACGTTGGCGATCGTGAGGCCCGAGAGCACGAGTGCGACGCCACGGGCGCGCTTGCCCGGCCCCATGAGGCTCGCCGCGACGAGCGATGCGATGCCGAAGTACGCGCCGTGCGGCAGCGCAGCCACGAATCGCGCGATGAGCACGAGCTCGAACGTGGGCAGCACGGCCGAGGCGACGGTGCCGACCGTGAAGGCCGTGAGGAGGGCGAGCAGCAGGCGCTTGCGCGGCCATCGCGCGGCCGCGGCGGCGATGGTCGGCGCGCCGACGACGACGCCGAGCGCGTACGCCGAGATGACCCAGCCGGCCGTCGCGTTGGCATCGGCCGGCGACTCCGCGGCGAGCTCGGGCAGCAGGTCGTGCGCGATGTTCGGCAGCAGGCCCATGGCGACGAACTCGGTCGATCCGATGCCGAAGCCGCCGAGTGCGAGCGCCAGGAACGCGAAACGAATACGGGCCGGCGACAACGTCGTCGGCCCGTCGGTTGACTGGGTCACCCGTCGATTCTCGCACGGAATCGAATCGATTCGAATCGGTTCGACTTCTGCGTGCGCTGCCTAGTCCACGTCGGTACCCGCTTGGTCGATCGCGGCCTCGAGCCGGTCGATCTTCGCGTCGAGCTCCCCGCTGTAACCCGGCCTGATGTCGGCCTTCAGCACGAGCGACACCCGCGAGCCGTACTCGCCGACGGCCTCGGTGGCACGCCGAACGACGTCGAAGACCTCGTCCCATTCGCCTTCGATCTCGGTGAACATCGACGTCGTGCGGTTCGGGAGCCCCGACTCGCGCACGACCTTCACCGCTGCCGCGACGGCGTCGTGAACGGAGCCGTCGGCGCTGCCCGTGCCGCCCGGCGCTACTGAGAATGCCACCAGCATGTTCGTCTCCTTCGAATTCACTCGGTCGACCCCATTGTGTCGCGCACGGCGTCGACCGCGCGCGGCGCCCTGCGTGGAGCGCCGAGCCACCAGAGCGCACGTATCCCCCAGGCGAGCAGCAGCACGAGCAGCGCGGCCTTGGCGGTGAGCAGGAACACGAACGCCGGATCGGCGATCAGGAGCCACCCGTACCAGTACGGGTAGATGATGTGCGTGAAGAGCGCGATCACGGCGGCGATGAACGCCGGCACCGCGAATCGTGCCGGGCGCAGCACCAGGCCGAGAATCACCGGAGCGGCGAGCCAGGTCACGAACTGCGGGGAGCCCACCTTGTTCGCGAGCATGAGCACGACGACGAAGCTCAGGACCAGCGGCGGCATCACCCGGCCGAACGGGGCGCCGCGGCGCGTGGCCCGAATGCCGACGAGCATCACGACGAGCACGCCGATCGCCATGATCGGTGTCGTGACGGCGGCCGCGACATCCGCCCCCGGCCCCTCGATCTGGAACGTGAGGATGTCGCGGTCGTAGACGATGCGCACGGAGCCCGACCCGGCCACGATCTGCCAGAGCCAGGCGACCGCGAGCGGCGCCTCGATCTGCAGGCCGCGGCCGGCCTGCTCGGCGATGAAGCCGATCGCGTTCGTGCCGGCCCCCGCGATGAGACTGACCCCGAGGATGCCGAGGCTCAGCGACGCCGCCACCGTGACGACCTCGATGCGCCGGCGCGACGCGATGACGAGCGCAGCGACGAGTGCGGCCGGCCACACCTTCACCCACGTCGCGATCGTGAGCAGCACCGCCGCCACGCGCGGCCGACCGGCCGCCCACAGCAGCCCCATGATGGCCACCGGCACCGTGATCGCGTCGATGCGGCCGAAGGCGATCGGCCCGAGCAGTGCGAGGAAGCCGAGCCACCACCAGGCAGCGAGCCGGCGCGGGCGCGACAGCCGCGCCCGGCCGATGAGCACTCCGAAGGCGATCGCGTTCAGCGCCGTTACGAGCGCGAGCCATGTCTGCGCATAGAGCGTCGGCCCGAGCGCGAGCGCGGCCGTCATCGGGGCGAAGGCCAGGATCGGGTACACCCACGGCACGTCGATGCCCATGCGCACCCAACCGTGGGCGGCGTTCTCGGCCCAGACCCGGTAGACCGCGGTCACGTCGCCGAGCGGATAGCCGGGCCCCTCGAGGTTCAGCCAGATGAGCGCGACGTGCACCAGCACGAAGCCCGTCCAGAGCGCGGCTCGCGTGCCGAGCCTGCGACGATACGGGCGAGCGGATGCCTCATGCCCCGTCTCGCCCGCCATGCCGTCGAGCCTAGCCGAGCGTCATATTCCGCCACGCGCCAGGCGGAGGTCCGCGGCATCCGCGATGCTGGGGGCACACCGCTTGGAGGCCCATCATGACTCGACGCTCCCTCACCGCACTGCTCGTGGCCGCATCCGCGACCCTCGCCCTCGCCGCATGCGCGAGCGGTGCGCCGGCTGACGGCGAGGCCGGCGGCTCAGGCGGCGACTACATCGCCGACGGCAAGCTCACGATCGGCACCGGAGAGCCCGCGTACTTCCCCTGGGTGATCGACGATGCACCCGAGTCCGGCGAGGGCTTCGAGGCGGCCGTCGCCTACGCGGTCGCCGAGCAGCTCGGCTTCGAGGCCGACGACGTGGTCTGGGTGCGTTCGACGTTCGAACAGGCCATCGCGCCCGGCCCGAAGGACTTCGACTTCAACCTGCAGCAGTTCTCGATCACCGAGGAGCGCGCCGAGAACGTCGACTTCTCGTCGCCGTACTACGAGACCACGCAGGTCGTCATCACGACCGAGTCGTCGCCCGCCGCCTCGGCGTCCTCGATCGCCGACCTGCAGGGGCTCCTGATCGGCGCGCAGACCGGCACCACGAGCTTCGACGCCGTCGAGCAGGTCATCGACCCGACTGCGGGCTCCCAGGTGTTCAACACGAACGATGATGCGAAGCTCGCCCTGCAGAACGGCACCGTCGACGCGATCGTCGTCGACCTGCCGACCGCGTTCTACCTCACGGGCGTCGAGCTCGAGGGCGGCAAGATCGTCGGGCAGCTGCCGGCGACGGCCGGCGATGGCGACGCGTTCGGGCTCGTGCTCGCGAAGGGCTCGCCACTGACCGCCGACGTCACGGCGGCGGTCGACGCGCTTCGCGACGCCGGCACGCTCGACGAGCTCGCCGCGGAGTGGCTGGGCGGCGCCGGCGGCGCCCCCGTGCTCGAGTGACGCCGATGCCCGGTTCCGCCATCGCCGCGCTCTGCCCGGCACGCCGCTAACGTGGGCTCGTGACCGACTCGACCGACGCCCGCACGGCGACGACCGACGCCTGGCAGCCGAGCACCATCGAGCTCGAGCGGCGCTCGTTCCGCCGGCGCCAGACCGGGCGATCGGTGCTCGTGAGCATCGCCTCGACGCTCGCCATCGCAGCGCTGCTCGTCTGGGCGCTCGTCGGGTCGCCCGGCTGGACACGGGTGGTCGAGACCTTCTTCGACCCCCAAGTGGCCATCGCATCGCTGCCGAGAGTGCTCGAGGGCTTCTGGCTGAACATCCAGGTGTTGTTCTTCGCGAGCATCGGGGTGGTGCTCGTCGCGCTGCTGCTCGCAACCTTGCGCACCCTGCGCGGGCCGGTGTTTTTCCCGTTGCGCGCGCTCGCGGCCGGCTACACCGACATCTTCCGCGGCATGCCGGTGCTCATCGTGCTCTACCTGGTGGGCTTCGGGCTGCCCGGCCTCGACTTCTTCCCGCGCATGCCCGTCGCGTTCTGGGGCACGATCGCGCTGATCCTCACCTACTCCGCCTACGTCTCCGAGGTCTTCCGGGCGGGCATCGAGGCGGTGCATCCCTCGCAGCGGCTCGCCGCCCGTTCGCTCGGCCTCAGCCACGGGCAGACCATGCGCCGGGTCGTGCTCCCACAGGCGCTCCGAAAGGTGACCCCGGCGCTCATGAACGACTTCGTGGCCATGCAGAAAGACGTCGGCCTGATCTCGGTGCTCGGTGCGGTCGACGCCGTGCGCGCAGCGCAGATCGAGACCGCGCACTTCTTCAACTTCACGCCCTACGTCGTTGCGGGCCTGCTCTTCGTGCTGCTGGCGTGGCCGATGATCCGGTTCACCGACTGGGTCTCTGCGCGCATGCGAGCGCGCGAGCAGGTCGGGAGCATCGTATGAGCGGGGCGACCGGGCCGGTGCTTCGACTGCGCGGGGTGCGCCGGGCCTTCGGCGACCACCTCGTGCTCGACGGCATCGATCTCGATGTGGCCGCCCACGAGGTCGTCGCGCTCGTGGGCTCGAGTGGTTCGGGCAAGTCGACGCTCCTGCGCACCGTGAACCTGATCGAGCGCATCGACGACGGCGAGATCCTCCTGCAGGGCCGCGACATCAGCGACCCGCGCATCGATGCCGACGCCGTTCGCGCTCGCATCGGGGTCGTGTTCCAGCACTACAATCTCTTCCCCCACCTCAGCGTGCTCGACAACGTCACGCTCGCATCGCGACTCGTGCACCGGGTCGGTCGCGCCGAGGCCGAGCGACGCGGACTCGAGCTGCTCGCCTCGATCGGCCTGGCCGATTTCGCGCGCGCGTTCCCCGATCGGCTCTCGGGCGGGCAGCAGCAGCGGGCCGCCATCGTGCGGGCCATCGCGACCGATCCCGAGCTGCTGCTCCTCGACGAGGTGACGAGCGCGCTCGACCCCGAACTCGTCGGCGAGGTGCTCGCACTCGTGCGCTCGCTCGCCGACCGCGGCACCACGATCGTGATGGCCACCCATGAGATGGCGTTCGCGCGCGACGTGGCCGACCGGGTCGTGTTCCTCGACGCCGGCCGCATCATCGAAGACGCCCCGGCGCGTCAGTTCTTCGAGGCACCGCGTGAAGAGCGCACGCGCGAGTTCCTCACCCGGTTCCGCGCCTGAGCCTCAGCGCGCGAGCAGGCCGCCGATCACCCGGGGAACGGCTTCGGCGATATCGAGCGCCGTGATCGGCCCGCCGTCGACGTCGGCACTCGCGCGGCGAGCCGCCTCGCCGTGCACCCACGCTGCGGTGGCCGCGAGCGAGGTCAGCGCCTCGGCGTCGGTGGCGAGCCGCTCGTGATGCGTGGCGACGAGCGCACCGAGGATGCCGCCGAGCACGTCGCCCGTGCCGGCAGAGGCCAGCCAGTGCGTGGGCGCCGTGATCGTGAATCGGTCGCCGTCGGGGTCGCACACGTGCGTGACGGCGCCCTTCAGCAGCACGGCGACGCCGAGTTCACGGGCCGCGCGCTGCGCCCACTCGGCGGGATCGTCGCGCACCTGGGCGATGCTCGTCTCGATCTCGCGCGAGGCCAGGAGCGCCGCGAGCTCCCGCGCGTGCGGCGTGATCACCGTGGGTGCGGTGTGGGTGCCCACGAGGTCGAGTGCGCCAGCGTCGAGCACGACGGGCAGCCGCGAGGCGAGCGCGCCCTGCAGGTCGCCGAGCACCATGAACGAGCGCCGGCCCGCGTCGATGCCCGACCCGATGAGCCAGGCCTGCACGCGGCCGGGGGCGGTCACCGTTTCGGGGCGACGCGCGAGCACGGCCGTGCGCACGGCCCGCGGACCGGTGTAGCGCACCATGCCGAGGCCGGCCCGGTGCGCGGCCTCGACGGCGAGCACCGCAGCGCCGGGGTACTCCGGCGACCCGGCGACGATGCCGAGCACGCCGCGCGAGTACTTGTCGTCGTCGGCGCTCGGTGCGACGATCCACTCGGCCGCGTCAGCGGCGGTCCATTCCTGCCACGGCCTGTTCATACTCCCACGATAGGTTGGCGGGGATGCCTCCGACAGCTCCCGCACCGATCAGCCTCGCTCCCCGTGTCGTCGTCTTCGACTACGGAGAGGTCATCTCCCGCGAGCCGAGCGACGCCGACCGGGCCGTGCTGCTCGCTCGAGCCGGCATGCGCGAGCACGCCGAGGCGTTCTGGACCGCCTACTGGGCTCACCGAGAGGGCCTCGACCGCGGCACGCTCTCGATCGCGGAGTACTGGCACGCCGTCGCCGCCGACCTCGGCGTCGAGTGGAACGTCATCGACGTGCACGAGCTCTGGGCGATCGACCACAAGAGCTGGCTCTCGCTCGATGCCGGCACGCTCGGGGTGCTGCACGCTCTCGCGGCGGGCGGCACCCGTCTCGCGCTGCTCTCGAACGCAGGCACCGACTTCTCGAGCTGGTTCCGACACGGCTCGTTCGCACCGCTCTTCGAGCGCGTGTTCGTCAGCGGCGAGCTCGACCTGGTGAAGCCCGATGCGGCGATCTACGAGCACGTCATCGACGAACTCGGCATCGAGGCATCCGATTTCGTCTTCATCGACAACAAGTCCGAGAACGTCGAGGGCGCCAAAGACGTCGGCGGCGACGGTCACGTGTTCACGGATGCCGCGACGCTCGAGACCTGGCTGCGGTCGCTCGCCGAGTCGCGAACCTCCTAGCCCGGCACCCGCTGCCCGAGGGCGATGATGTTGCCCTCGCTGTCGTCGAACCACGCGGTGCGCATGCCGCCGTCTTCGACGACGCCGTTCTGGGTCGTCACGCCGGGCAGGTCGTACTCGTTGAAGACGATGCCGCGCTCGCGAAGCGCCGCCATGTCGCGATCGAGGTCGTCGGTGTCGATGCCGAACGCGGTGTTCTGCGCCGTGCCGGCGAACTGCGTCTCGTAGACGAGCACCGACGTGCCGGCGATGCTCAGCATCACTCCCCCGGTCGAATCGTCGATCGGGTCGATGTCGAAGACGTCCTTCCACCACCGCTTCGCGCGGTCGAGGTCGGAGGCCGGAAGGACGGCGTAGCTCTCAGCGGATTCGAACATGATCAAACCTCAGCTCTCGTTCGCGACGCAGTCTACGCTCGAGCGGGCCGCTCGGGCAGCCCCCATCGGGGAGCCGCCCGCAGCCGCGGTCAGCCTCGCCGGGTGGCGTCCTGCACTTCGCCGACGAGCTCCTCGATGATGTCTTCGAGGAAGATGACGCCGGTCGTGGTGCCGTCTTCGTCGAACGCCCGAGCGACGTGCGTGCCGAGCCGGCGCATCGTGGCGAGCGCGTCTTCGAGATCGGTACCCGCGTAGATCGACACCAGGCGTCGCACGCGCTTCGCGGGGATCGGGTCGTCGAACTCGTCGTCGTCGAGGTCGATGACGTCTTTCAGGTGCACGTAGCCGTCGGGCTCGCCCGCCGCATCGAGAATGGGATACCGCGAGAACCCGCGCCGTGCGACGGCACGCTCGACATCGGCCGGAGTCGCCGCGGGCGGCAGGCTGACGAGGGCGTCGAGGGGCACCGCGACATCCTGCACTCGCTTGGTCGTGAACTCGAACGCCGCGGTCAGGGTGCCACTCGCGTCGTCGAGCACCCCCTCGCGTCGCGACTGGTGCACGATCGTCTGAACTTCTTCGAGCGTGTACGTCGAGGTCGCCTCGGTCTTCGGCTCGACGCCGAAGAGCCGCAGCACCCCGTTCGCGGTGGCGTTCAGGGCGACGATGATCGGCTTGAAGACGCGCGCCACGAAGACGAGGGGCGGCGCGAGCAGCAGCACGGCACGGTCGGGGATCGAGAACGAGAGATTCTTCGGCACCATCTCGCCGAAGACCACGTGCAGGTACGACACGAGCACGAGCGTCACGATGAACGCGATGGTCGAGACCACCTCGGCCGACCAGCCGGTGAGGTGCAGCGGCACCTCGAGCAAGTGATGGATCGCGGGCTCCGACACGTTCAGGATCAGGAGCGAGCAGACCGTGATGCCGAGCTGGCTGGTCGCGAGCATCAGGGTCGCGTGCTCCATGGCCCACAGGGCGGTCTTCGCGCTGCGGCTGCCCTGCTCGGCGAGCGGTTCGATCTGCGAGCGTCGTGCCGAGATGACCGCGAATTCGGCGCCGACGAAGAAGGCGTTCGCGGCGAGCAGCACGAACAGCCAGGCGATTCCGGCCCAGTCGCTCATCGCGCGCCCCCTGCCGACTCGTCGGGTTCCGGCGGCGGGTTGGGCACGAACCTCACCCGGTCGATGCGCCGGCCGTCGAGGCGCTGCACGACGAGCGTGCCGTCGTCGATCAGCACCTCGTCGCCGACGACGGGCAAGCGCCCGAGCTCGGCCATGACGAATCCGCCCACGGTCTCGTAGTCTCCGTTCTCTGGCACGCGGATGCCGGTGCGCTCGAGCAGTTCGTCGGGTCGCAGTATTCCGGGAAAGCTCACGTCATCGCCGCGACGCACGATGCCCGCACGTGTGCGGTCGTGCTCGTCGGCGACCTCGCCGACGAGTTCCTCGACGAGGTCTTCGAGCGTCGCGACGCCCGCAGTGCCCCCGTATTCGTCGACGACGACGGCCATCTGAAAGCCGCGGCCGCGGAGCTCGCCGAGCAGGGTGTCGAGCTTCATCGTCTCGGGCACGCGCAGTGCGTCGGACTGCAGCGCCGAGGTCGGCACGTCGCCGCGCTTCTCTCGCGGAACGGCGACCGCCTGCTTGACGTGCACCACGCCGACGACGTCGTCGAGGTTGTCGTCGTAGACCGGGAAGCGCGAGTAGCCGGTCGTGCGCGCGAGCTCGAGCACGGCCTCGGCCGGCTGCAGCCGCTGCACGGCGGCCACGGCGGGTCGCGGGGTCATGACGTCGGATGCGTCGTGGTCGGCGAAGCGGAGCGTGCGGCCGAGCAGCGTCGCAGTGTCTTGCTCGAGCAGCCCGGCGCTCGCCGATCGGCGCACGAGCGACGACAGCTCTTCGGCGGTGCGGGCGCCCGAGAGCTCCTCTTTCGGCTCGATGCCGAACGAGCGGAGGATGCCGTTCGCGCTGCCGTTCAGCAGCGAGATCGCCGGGCGGAACACCCAGGTGAAGGCCGTCTGGAACGGGATCACGATGACCGCGGTCTGCCGGGGCAGTGCGAGCGCGAAGTTCTTCGGCACGAGCTCGCCGATGACCATCGAGAGCAGCGTGGCGACGACGACCGCCGTGATGGTGCCGACGGGCCGCACGAGAGCCTCGGGAGTGCCGATCGCGGCGAGCGGGGCGGCCAGGAGCGACGAGATCGCCGGCTCCATCGTGTAGCCGGTGAGGAGCGTGGTCAGCGTGATGCCGAGCTGCGCGCTCGAGAGGTGCGTCGAGGTGATCTTCAGCGCCGCGATGGTGAGCCCGAGCTTCGTATCACCTCGCGCGCGCCGTGCCTCGAGGTCGGCCCGGTCGAGATTGACGAGGGCGAACTCGCTGGCGACGAACAAGCCCGTGCCGATCGTGAGGAGGAGACCGATGCCGAGGAGAATCCACTCAGACATCGCCACCTCCCCGAGCAGTCACGGGCGAGGGTCTATGGCCTGGCGTCGACGCAGAAGGGGGATCGTCCATTGTCCCCTCAGTATATCGGCGAGGTTCGAGCGCTCGCCCACACCTTGACAGGGCGAAGACACGCAGTGCCCGACGCTCCCGACCGCGTGTATCCGCCACCTCAGGTTGCGCGCGCTCACCAGCTGACCGGGAGCGCCTTGCCCTCTTCGTAGCCCGCGGCCGACTGGATGCCGACGAGCGCGCGCTCGCGGAACTCCTCGAGCGTGCGGGCGCCCGCGTAGGTGAACGAACTGCGCACGCCGGAGGTGATCATGTCGAGCAGGTCCTCGATCGAGGGACGAAGCGGGTCGAGGTAGATCGACGACGACGAGATTCCCTCGGCGAAGAGCTCCTTCCGGGCGAGCTCGTAGGGCGAGAGCCGGTCGAAGCGCTCGCGCACGGCCTTCGTCGACGCCATGCCCCAGCTCTCCTTGAAGAGGCGACCGGATGCATCGCGGCGTAGTGTGCCCGGCGCTTCGATCGTGCCGGCGAACCACGAGCCGATCATCACCGATGCGGCACCCGCGGCGAGCGCGAGCGCAACGTCGCGGGGGTACCGCACGCCGCCGTCGGCCCAGACGGTCGCGCCGAGCTCGCGCGCGGCCTCGGCGGTCTCGAGCACCGCGGAGAACTGCGGACGGCCGACGGCCGTCATCATGCGAGTGGTGCACATGGCACCCGGCCCGACCCCGACCTTCAGCACGTCGGCGCCCGCCTCGACGAGGTCGGCCACGGCGTCGGCGGTCACGATGTTGCCGGCCACGATCGGCACGTCGAGGCCGAGCTCGCGAACGATGGACACGGCCCGGATCATGCCCTCCTGATGGCCGTGCGCGGTGTCGATCACGAGCATATCGACGCCGGCTGCCACCAGGGCGCTCGCCTTCGCCGCGACATCCCCGTTGATGCCGACGGCCGCCGCCACCCGGAGCCGGCCCTCGGCGTCGACGTTGGGCTCGTAGATCGTGCCGCGCAGTGCGCTTCGCCGACTCAGCGTGCCGACCACGCGGCCGTGCTCGAGCACCGGGGCGAAGTCGATGCCGGCTTCGACCATGAGGTCGAACGCGCGGCGCGGGGTCGAGACGTCGTCGGCGTCGAGCGAGGCGAGGCCCCCGTGCACGAGGTCGCCGAGACGGGCATCGGCCAGCGCCGTCGCGAGCCGGTCGGCCGGGATGCATCCGACGTACTCGCCGCGGGTGTCGTGCAGCACGATGCCGTGCCCGGCGACGGGCGGCAGGGCGGCGAGCGCGTCGGCCACCGTGGCGTCGGGGCTGAAGTCGTGCGGAGTGTCGAATCGCGGCGACTGCGCCTTCACCGAGCGGATCGCCTGGTCGAGGTCCTGCAGGTGCAGGTCTTGCGGCAGCACGCCGAGCCCGCCGCGCCGGGCGAGGGTCGCCGCGAGGCGCGGTCCGGTGATCGAGTTCATGTTCGCCGACACGATCGGCACGGAGGCTCCCGAGCCGTCGTCGGGCGCGAGCGACACGTCGAGGCGGCTCGTGACACCCGAGCGACTCGGCACGAGGAACACGTCGGAATAGGTGAGGTCGTTGCTGGGTGTCGTCCGGTAGAACTCCATGTCGGCCACGCTACCGCCGTCGCGTCGGAGCCGCGGGTGCTCCGTCGTTGCTGAGGGGATTAGGCTTGTGTGCGGTGGTCGGGCCATGCCCCCGTGCGCAGGGCGTGATCGCCGCAGCAGGTACATTCCAGCATCAATGGAGAGAGTGGGCGAGAGGCTGTGTCGAGCCAATTGACCGGGTCAGGATCCGACGAGACGACGTCGGGCGAATACGGAGCCAACGAGTGGCTCGTCGACGAGATGTACGAGAAGTTCCTCGTCGATCCCGAGTCGGTCGACAAGACCTGGTGGCCGGTGCTCGAGCACTACCGCCAGGTGAAGACCGAGGGCGCAGATCCCACAGCAACGGCACCCGCGACGGATGCCGCGACATCCGCTGCATCGCCCGAACCTGCCGCTCCGGCCGCCGAGCCCGCTGCTCCGGCCGAGCCCGCTGCTCCGGCCCCTGAGCCCGCTGCTCCGGCCCCTGAACCCGCAGGCACCCCCGCGCCTGCGGCGAGCGAGTCGGCACCGGCCACCGCCCCGGTTCCCGTCATCGGACAGGCTCCCGAAGCGCGCACGACCTCGGTCGCACCGCGCACGCAGCCCGTGCCCGCCGATGTGCCGGTCACGAGCCCGCAGCCCGTCATCGCCGACGCACCGCAGCAAGACGAGGTCGTCCCGCTCAAGGGCATGCCCAAGGCGCTCGCCGCCAACATGGACGCCTCGCTCACCGTGCCGACCGCCACGAGCGTGCGCACGATCCCCGCGAAGCTCATGATCGACAACCGCATCGTGATCAACAACCACCTGCGGCGCTCCCGCGGCGGCAAGATCTCGTTCACGCACCTCATCGGCTGGGCGCTCATCCAGGCGCTCAAGGAGTTCCCGAGCCAGAACGTCTTCTACTCCGAGCCCGACGGCAAGCCGAGCCTCGTCAGGCCCGCGCACATCGGCCTCGGCATCGCGATCGACATCCCGAAGCCCGACGGCTCCCGCGCCCTGCTCGTGCCCGCCATCAAGCGCGCAGAGACCATGACGTTCAACGAGTACCTCGCCGCCTACGAAGACCTCGTGCAGCGCGCCCGGCAGAACAAGCTGAAGGCCGACGACTTCTCGGGCGCGACGATCTCGCTCACGAACCCGGGCGGCATCGGCACCGTGCACTCCGTGCCCCGTCTCATGAAGGGCCAGGGCTGCATCATCGGCGCCGGCGCCCTCGAGTACCCCGCCGAGTTCCAGGGCTCCTCCGAGAAGACCCTCGCGAACCTCGCGATCGGCAAGACGATCACGCTGACCTCGACTTACGACCACCGCGTCATCCAGGGCGCGGGCTCCGGCGAGTTCCTGAAGAAGGTGCACGAACTGCTCATCGGGCAGCGCGGGTTCTACGAGGGCCTCTTCGCGGCCCTGCGCCTCCCCTACGAGCCCATCCGCTGGGCGCCCGACATCTCGGTCGACATCGCGAGCGCGATCGACAAGACCGCCCGGGTGCAGGAGCTCATCAACGCGTTCCGCGTGCGCGGCCACCTGATGGCCGACATCGACCCGCTCGAGTACGTGCAGCGTTCGCACCCCGACCTCGACATCGCCAGCCACGGCCTGACCTTCTGGGACCTCGACCGGGAGTTCGTCACCGGCGGCTTCGGCGAGAAGCGCACGGCCCTCCTCCGCGACATCCTCGGCGTGCTGCGCGACTCCTACTGCCGCACGATCGGCATCGAGTACATGCACATCCAAGACCCCGTGCAGCGCCGGTGGATCCAAGACCAGGTCGAACGCAGCTACGAGAAGCCCACGCACGACGAGCAGATGCGAATTCTCGGCAAGCTCAACGAGGCTGAGGCGTTCGAGACGTTCCTGCAGACGAAGTACGTCGGCCAGAAGCGCTTCAGCCTCGAGGGCGGCGAGTCCGTGATCCCGCTGCTCGACGAGATCCTGCAGGGCGCAGCCAAAGAGGGCCTCGACGAGGTCGCCATCGGCATGGCGCACCGCGGCCGCCTCAACGTGCTCACGAACATCGCCGGCAAGACCTACGGGCAGGTGTTCCGCGAGTTCGAGGGCACCCAGCAGTCCAAGGGCTTCACCGGCTCGGGTGACGTCAAGTACCACCTCGGCACGCAAGGCACCTTCACCGCCGACGACGGGCACCAGATCCCCGTGTCGCTCGCGGCGAACCCCTCGCACCTCGAGGCCGTCGACGGCGTGCTCGAGGGCATCGTGCGGGCCAAGCAAGACCGAAAGCCGATCGGCACCTTCTCGACCCTGCCCATCCTGATCCACGGCGACGCCGCCATGGCCGGCCAGGGCGTGGTGCTCGAGACCATGCAGATGTCGCAGCTGCGCGGCTACCGCACCGGCGGCACCATCCACGTCGTGGTCAACAACCAGGTCGGCTTCACGACGGTGCCCGACGACGCGCGGTCGTCGATCTACTCGACGGATGTCGCGAAGACCATCCAGGCCCCGATCTTCCACGTCAACGGCGATGACCCCGAGTCGGTCGTGCGCGTCGCCGAGCTCGCGTTCCGCTACCGCCAGGAGTTCAAGCGCGATGTCGTCATCGACCTGGTCTGCTTCCGCCGCCGTGGTCACAACGAGGGCGACGACCCCTCGATGACCCAGCCCCTCATGTACAACCTGATCGAGGCCAAGCGGTCGGTGCGCAAGCTCTACACCGAGGCGCTCGTCGGTCGCGGCGACATCACCGAAGAGGAGTACGAGGCGGCGCACCGCGACTTCCAGGACCGCCTCGAGCGAGCCTTCGCCGAGACGCACGCTGCACAGACGGGGTCGATCCCGATCGTCGGCGCCACCGCCGCCGTGCACGCTCCCGAGCCCGTCGCCGGCGAGCTCGAGACCACCGGGGTCTCGACCGACGTCGTGCACGCCATCGGCGACGCGTTCAACAACAAGCCCTCGGGCTTCACCGTGCACCCGAAGATCCAGCAGCTCCTGACGAAGCGCCTCGACATGAGCCGCAACGGCAAGGTCGACTGGGGCTTCGGCGAGCTGCTCGCACTCGGCTCGCTCCTCCTCGAGGGCACGCCAGTGCGCCTCGCGGGTCAAGACGCGCGCCGCGGCACCTTCGTGCAGCGCCACGCGGTGCTCCACGACCGGGTGAACGGCCAGGAGTGGCTGCCGCTGCAGAACCTCTCCGACAACCAGGCGAAGTTCTGGATCTACGACTCGCTGCTCTCGGAGTACGCAGCCATGGGCTTCGAATACGGCTACTCGGTCGAGCGTGCCGACGCCCTCGTGATGTGGGAGGCGCAGTTCGGCGACTTCGCCAACGGCGCGCAGACCATCATCGACGAGTTCATCTCCTCGGCCGAGCAGAAGTGGGGCCAGCGCTCGAGCGTCGTGCTCCTGCTCCCCCACGGCTACGAGGGTCAGGGGCCCGACCACTCGAGCGCCCGCATCGAGCGGTACCTGCAGCTCTGCGCCGAGAACAACATGACCGTCGCCCGGCCCTCGACGCCGGCGTCGTACTTCCACCTGCTGCGCCGCCAGGCCTACGCCCGCCCGCGCCGTCCACTCATCGTGTTCACCCCGAAGGCGATGCTGCGCCTCCGCGGCGCCACGAGCGAGGTCGCCGACTTCACGCAGGGCAAGTTCGAACCGGTCATCGACGACGCCCGCATCACCGATCGCGCCGCGGTCAAGCGCATCGTCTTCGTCTCGGGAAAGATCTACTACGACATCATCACCGAGCTCGAGAAGCAGCAGAACACCGAGGTCGCGGTCGTTCGCCTCGAGCAGCTCTACCCGCTGCCCGCTGTCGAGCTCAAGGCCGTCGCCGAGAGGTACCCCGGTGCCGAGCTCATGTGGGCGCAAGACGAGCCCGAGAACCAGGGCGCCTGGCCGTACTTCATCATCGAGACGAACAAGCTCGGCGACCGCCCCGTCACCGTCGTCGCCCGCACTGCGGCCGCGTCGCCGGCGACGGGCTCCGCGAAGCGGCACGCGACCGAGCAGGCCGAGCTCGTGCGCCGCGCGACCACGCTGTAGTCAGCAGGCAACGAACGAAGCGAGCGGATGCCCCGGGGCATCCGCTCGCTTCGTCGTCTCCGCCCCTCGGGGCGCCTATTCCTCGCCGCGCGAGAGCCGGCTCGGCCACCAGATGGCGCGGCCGATGTCGTAGGCGAGCGCCGGCACCAGCAGGGTGCGCACGAGGAACGTGTCGAGCAGCACGCCGAACGCGACGATGAACGAGATCTGCGCGAGGAAGAGGATCGGCAGAACCCCGAGCGCCGCGAAGGTGGCCGCGAGCACGAGCCCCGCCGAGGTGATCACGCCCCCGGTCAACCGCAGACCTCGCACGATGCCCACGCGCGTGCCGAAGCGCAGCGACTCCTCGCGCACCCGGGTCATCAGGAAAATGTTGTAGTCGACGCCGAGGGCGACGAGGAACACGAAGCCGAACAGCGGCACCGACGGGTCAGCTCCCGCGAAGTGGAACACGTGCTCGAAGACGAGCGCCGAGACGCCGAGCGCCGCGGCGAACGAGAGCACGACGCTGCCGACGAGGAGCAGGGGCGCGACGATCGACCGCAGGAGGAGCATCAGGATCACGAGGATCGCGACGAGCACGAGCGGGATCACGAGCGTGCGGTCGGCGATCGCTGCGGCATTCGTGTCAAGCGCCACCGCAGTCGGTCCGCCGACGAGCACGTCGGTGCCGACCCCGTCGAGACGCTCGCGAAGCTGTTCGACCGTCGCTTCTGCCTCGAGCGAGTCGGCGGGGTCGGCGAGGGTCACCTGCAGCGCGACCTCACCGTCGACGACGGTCGGGTCGGGCACGGGGGTCCCAGGAGGTCCGAGCGGCTGGATGCCGTCGCTCGTGACGGGCGCGGTGCCCGCCCGCGACTCGGCGCTCACCACGGCGACCGAGTCGACCCCGGCGGTGTCGAGTGCGACATCCGCGATCTGCTGCAGGTCGCCCTGCGGGCCGATCACGACCGCCGGGGTGCCCGATCCGGCGGGGAAGTGCTCGCCGAGCAGCATTTGCCCGTCGCGTGCCTGCGACTCGCCGAGCACGAACTCGCTCGACGCGACACCGTCGGCATCGAGCTGCACGAGGCCGAGCGACATCGCCCCGAGGGCGAGCGCCGAGACGACCCACACGGTGCGCGGACGCTTCGCGACGAGCCGGCCCACTCCCGCCCAGATGCCACGCTCGGGCAGTTCGTCCTGATCCGAGGCGGCGGCCGCCGGTCGACGCGGCCAGAAGGCCGCCTTCCCAGCCCACAGCAGGAGCGCCGGCAGCAGGGTGAGCGAGGCGAGCAGCGCGAAGACGATGCCGATCGCCGCGACCGGCCCGAGGATCTTGTTCGAGGTGAGTTCGCTCGCGAGCAGGATCAGGAGTCCGACGATCACCGTGCCGCCCGAGGCGACGATCGGCTCCCACGACGTCTTCAGCGCCGCCCACGTCGCATCCCACTTGCGTTCGTGCCTCGTCAGGGTCTCGCGATAGCGCGAGATGTAGAGCAGCGCATAGTCGGTGGCCGCGCCGATCACGAGGATGAAGAGGATGCCCTGGGTCTGACCCGAGAGCAGCAGCACATCGGCGCGGGCCAGCGCCACGACCGTGAACACCGACGCGCAGAGGGCGGTGAGGCTCGAGAACAGCACGATGATCGGCAGCAGCGGCGAGCGGTACACGACGATCAGGATGAGGAACACGGCGGCGAGCGCCACGATGAGCAGCAGGCCGTCGATGCCGCTGAACGCCGCGGCGAGATCCGCGGTGAAGCCCGCCGGTCCCGTCACCGCCGCCACCGTGCCGTCGATCGCGTGTTCGTCGAGCACGGCGCGCAGTTCGGCGACGACCTCGGCCGGCTCAGCACCGCCGTCGACCTGCTCGATCGGGATGACGATCTGCGCCGCAGCGCCGTCCTCCGACATCACGACAGGCGATGCGCCGTCGGCGTCCACGCCGTCGATCGCGACGAGTTCCTCGCGGAGCGCGTCGATCGCATCGAGCTGCGACGCATCGAGTTCGTCGGCGCCGGCACCCGCGTCTGCATCCGCATCGGCGATCACGACGATCGCCGGCACCGCATCGGAATCGCGGAACCCCTCCTGCAGCTCGGTCACCTCGGTCGCCTCGGCCGACGAGGGCAGGAACTGCGCCTGGTCGTTCGTGGAGACGTCGCTCAGCGAGCCGAACGCGGCACCGCCGGCGCCGAACAGCGCCAGCCAGACGAGGATGAGGGTCGCGGGAATGGTCACGCGCAGCCACGTGGGCACGCGCGACGTTGAGCTTGGGGCGGAGTCGTCGATCACATCATCGACGTTACGGACCAGCCGGCGCCGCGCGCATCGAACGAACGATGGAATCGGTTCGGCGTGGCCCGCTCAGTCTCAGGCGGGTTCGTGCGACGACTGGAACACGCGAATGCGCTGCAGCACCAGCGTGCGCAGCTCATCGGGTGCGCTTTCACGGCACGCGCGCTGCACGACCTCGGTGATCGCCACGCCCACGCGCAGTTCGGCCTGGCAGTCGGCGCAGTTCTCGACGTGCTCGCGGATGTCGGTGGCATCCGCTGCCTGCAGTTCGTGATGCAGGTACTCCTCGAGTTCGGCTCGGGCCTTCTCGCAGCCGCAGTCGGTCATCGTGAGCTCCTCGGCATGGTCTGCCTCCTGGGTTTCGGCGCCGCGTCCGCACCTGCGAAGCCTTGTTCGCGGGCATAGTCGGCGAGGGACTCGCGGAGCAGACGCCTGCCACGGTGCAGACGGCTCATCACGGTCCCGATGGGGGTGTTCATCATGTCGGCGATCTCCTGGTAGGAGAACCCCTCGACGTCGGCGAAGTACACGGCGAGACGGAAGTCTTCGGGCAGTGCCTGCAGCGCGTCTTTCACTGCACTGTCGGGCAGGTGGTCGATGGCCTCTGCCTCTGCCGAGCGGCTCGCACGGGCCGTCGTCGACTCGGCGCCGCCGAGCTGCCAGTCTTCGAGGTCGTCGATCGTGCCCTGGTACGGCTCTCGCTGCTTCTTGCGGTAGCTGTTGATGAAGGTGTTCGTGAGGATGCGGTACAGCCACGCCTTGAGGTTGGTACCCTGCGTGAACTGCCCGAACGCGGCGAACGCCTTGACGAACGTCTCTTGAACGAGGTCTTGCGCGTCGGCCGGATTCTTCGTCATGCGAAGGGCGGCAGCGTAGAGCTGATCGATGAACGGCAGCGCCTGTTCCTCGAAGAGTTCGCCGAGCGGCCGGGCGGCCTCCGCGGTTTCGGGGTCGGTCGGCGTCGCGTCGATCTGATCGGCAGTCATCACCGGCCATCCTAGATCGTCAACCGCAACGACGGTCGGGCGTTCGAGCACTCCGAGCGACACGCGCACACCATCTCTTTCCGCGTCACCTGACGCTACTGTTGATAACCGATGCAGATTTCGAGGTATTCCGCACCCGAGTTCGATCCGTACGGCGAAGCGAGGCAGACCGACACGGATGACGGGTGGCGCGCGCCCGTCGCGGTGTCCGCACTCTCCTCGGTGCTCGCGCTGCCGGGGTCCAAGTCGCTCACCAATCGCGAGCTCGTGCTGGCGGCACTGGCCGATGGCCCGTCGACGCTCCACGCTCCCCTGTGGTCTCGCGACAGCGAGCTCATGGTCGACGGCCTCCGTGCCCTCGGCACGGGCTTCGATCGCGTTCCCGGTGCCGGCGGCTTCGGCGACGACGTGCGGGTGACGCCGACCGACGAGCTCATCGGCTCGACGACCATCGACTGCGGCCTCGCGGGCACGGTCATGCGCTTCCTGCCGCCGGTCGCTGCGCTCGCGCTCGGCCCGACGACCTTCGATGGCGACGAGCACGCTCGTCGCCGCCCCATGTCCGGCGTGATCCAGGGCCTGCAGGCCCTCGGCGTCGATCTCGACGACGATCGCCGCGGCACGCTGCCGTTCACGGTGCACGGCACCGGCGCGGTCGGTGGCGGTGAACTCCAGATCGACGCCTCCGCATCGAGCCAGTTCGTATCGGCGCTGCTGCTATCGGCGCCTCGATTCGAGCGTGGCATCGATCTGCGTCACTCCGGTGAGCGGCTGCCGAGCCTGCCCCACATCGAGATGACGATCGAGTGCCTCCGTGCACGGGGCGTCGACGTCGAGAGCCCCGAACCCGGCCGATGGATCGTGGCACCGGGCCCGATCGCGGCGATCGACGTCGACATCGAACCCGACCTCTCCAACGCCGCACCGTTCCTCGTGGCGGCGCTCGTGGCGGGCGGCTCGGTCACCATCACCGGCTGGCCGGCAGAGACCACGCAGGTCGGCGCGCATCTCATCGATCTGCTGCCGCGATTCGGCGCCCGCGTCGAATGTGACGCCGACCGGGTGACCGTGCACGCGCCGGCTCGCGGCGAGGGCGGCAGCCGAGGCATCCGTGGCGTCGAACTCGACCTCTCCGAAGCCGGAGAGCTCGCGCCGAACCTCGTCGCGCTCGCGGCGCTCGCCGACGGCCCATCGACCGTGCTCGGCATCGGCCACATCCGCCATCACGAGACCGACCGGCTGGCGGCGCTCGCCGCCGAGATCAACGGACTCGGCGGCCGGGTGACCGAGCTCGACGACGGGTTGCGCATCGAGCCCGCGCCGCTCCACGCCGGCCCCTGGCGCGCCTACGCCGACCACCGCATGGCCACGAGCGGCGCGATCATCGGCCTCGCCGTGCCCGGCGTCGTCGTCGACGACATCGCCTCGACGAGCAAGACCCTGCCGCAGTTCACCGCCCTCTGGGAGCAGATGCTGGCATGACCTGGTGGAGCGCCGACGACGACGACGAAGACGACGAGCCCGAGTTCGACGAGTCCGATATCCGAGTGCGGCCGAGCCGCCGAGGCAGTCGCCCTCGAACGAAGCAGCGCCCAGAGCACGCCGACGCGGTCACGGGCATGGTCATCGGCGTCGACCGCGGTCGCTACAGCGTGCTCATCGACGAGAACGGCCCCGCCGAGCGCGTGATCACCGCCGCCCGGGCCAGCGAGCTGCGACGCAAGTCGGTCGTCACGGGCGATCACGTCGACCTCGTCGGTGACACCTCAGGTGACGCGGGCACGCTCTCGCGCATCGTGCGCGTCGGCGAACGCACCACGCTGCTGCGCCGCAGTGCCGACGACACCGACGAGGTCGAACGCGTCATCGTCGCGAACGCCGACCAGATGCTCATCGTCGTCGCCGCCGCGAATCCCGAGCCGCGCATCCGGCTGCTCGACCGCTACCTCGTGGCGGCGTTCGACGCCGGCATCCGCCCGCTGCTCGTGGTCACGAAAACCGACCTCGCCGACCCCGCCGAGTTCCTGCGCAACTTCGCGGGCCTCGACCTGCCGGTCTTCCTGAGCGGCACCGACGAGATGCCGCTCGACGAGATCGCCCGTGAACTCGTCGACCATCGCACCGTCTTCGTGGGGCACTCCGGCGTCGGCAAGTCGACGCTCGTGAACGCACTCGTGCCGAGCGCACGACGCGCCACGGGCCACGTCAACGTCGTCACCGGTCGCGGCCGGCACACCTCGTCGTCGACCGTCTGGCTTCGCTTCGCCGCCGCCGACCTGCAGGGCGCCGCGGAACCCGGCGCAGCGCGGGCCAGCGCACAGACCGGCACGGGCTGGGTCATCGACACCCCGGGCGTGCGGTCGTTCGGCCTCGGCCACGTCGATCGAGCGAACATCCTCCGGGCGTTCACCGACCTCGATCACCTCGCCGAGCGCTGCCCGCGCGGCTGCACGCACCTGCCCGACGCACCCGACTGCGCGATCGCGGAGGCCGTCGCCGCCGGAGAGCTCGGCGAAACCGGCCCGGCCCGGCTCGAGTCACTGCAGCGGCTGCTCACGACCTTCGCAGGAGCGACGGCCACCTGAGCTGAACGGTGCGCGGACGCGAGACATCCGCCGACGTGCCTACCATGGAGGCATGACCGATGCACGACTCGCCCCCGGCGACCTCGCTCCCGATTTCACCCTGCTCGACCAGAACGGCGAAGCGGTCACCCTCTCCGACCTTCGCGGCTCGAAGGTGGTGCTGTACTTCTATCCCGAGGCGATGACGCCCGGCTGCACGACCGAGGCGTGCGATTTCCGCGACAACCTCAACTCATTCGCGAGCGCGGGCATCCGGGTGCTCGGCGTCTCGAAAGACGAGGTGCCGAAGCTCGCCGCGTTCGCCGAGCGCGACCGACTCACCTACTCGCTGCTTTCCGACGCCGACCTCTCGGTGCAGCAGGCCTACGGCGTCTGGGGCGAGAAGTCGCTCTACGGCAAGATCGTCGTCGGCTCCATCCGCTCGACGTTCGTGATCGGCGGAGACGGCCGCATCGAGCGTGCGTTCTACAACGTCAAGGCCACCGGGCACGTCGCCCGCCTGCGCCGCGAGCTCGGTCTCGACGGCTGACACCGGCGAGTCACGCCGCGGCGCGCTCCTCGGGCCGGGTGTAGGCCAGTCGAACGGGTTTCCACAGCAGCAGTCCGATCACCGTGATCGCCGGCACCAGGAGCGCCCAGCCGAGATCGGGCCGCGCGAAGAGCCCCTGGAACGCCCCGACGGCGATCGACACCTGCAGGATCTGCCAGACGATGGCGGCGGCGCGCGACCAGGGCGCCCGGCGCAGCGACGCGAAGGCCATCGCGACCACCCAGAGCGCGCCGATCGCGACGAGCACGAGCAGTGCGATCGCCGTGGCGTATGAGGAAGGCTCCAGCGCGAAGAGGTCGACGAGCAGCCAGACGACGAGCGCGACCATCGCCGCGGCCTCGACGAAGAGCAGCACGCTCACGACGACGAGCGCGGCTCGCGTGCTCTGCGCGTTCACGGGTGCCGGTTCAGCCGCTCCGTCGTTCGCACCGAGCTGGGCGTCATCGCGCCGATTCACAGGGTTATCCCATACACAGCTATTGATTCGATCTCTCCGCTATGCGACCATTTATGAGGCCGAATTGATGCTCACAGGGACGTGAGCCGATCAGTCACTGATCCTACTTCCCGATATTCGGCTTTCCCCCTGCAGCAGCCGGATTCGGCAAGCGCAATCGTGCGCGTCTGCAATCGAAGTACACCCCGCAAGGAGCATCCCCATATGGATTGGCGCGACAAGGCCGCCTGCCTCACCGCAGACCCGGAACTCTTCTTCCCGGTCGGCAACACCGGCCCCGCCGTCGACCAGATCGAGAAGGCGAAGACCGTCTGCGGTCGCTGCACCGTCACCGAGATCTGCCTGCAGTACGCCCTCGAGACCGGTCAGGACTCGGGCGTGTGGGGTGGCCTCAGCGAAGACGAGCGCCGCGCCCTGAAGCGTCGCGCCGCCCGCGCCCGCCGCGCGTCCTAGCGGCCCCGGCCGCGCGCGCTGCGCGCGGCCCACGCGAGCGCTCCTCGAGCGCCAGCGCTTCCTCCGACGTCAGTGCTTCGCCGCGATGCGTTCGAGCTCTGGAATGAGCGCACCGAACGCACGCGCGCGATGGCTGTGCGCGTTCTTCACCTCTGGCGCGAGCTCGGCGGCCGACACCTCGAAGCCCTCGGGGACGAAGATCGGGTCGTAGCCGAAACCGTAGGCACCCGACTGGGCGACGGCGATGCGACCGGGCCACCGGCCGACGGCTGCGTACTCGTGCGGCCCCCCGGCCGATTCGGGCACCACGAGCGCGATGGTGCAGTGGAAGTGCCCGGTTCGATTCGGGTCGCGGATGTCGCCGAGCTGCGCGAGCAGCAGGTCGAGGTTCGCCTGCGCCCCGCGGCCGGGCCCCGCCCACCTGGCGGAGAAGATGCCGGGCGATCCGCCCATCACGTCGACGGCGATGCCCGAGTCGTCGGCGAGGGCGATGCGCCCTGTGTGCGCCGCCGCCGCCCGCGCCTTGATGAACGCGTTCGCCTCGAACGAGGTGCCGTCTTCGACCGGCTCGGGGCCGTCGTAAGCGAGCACCGTGAGCCCGGGCATCCGCTCGCTCAGAATGCGCTGGAACTCGTCGACCTTGTGCTGGTTGAGGGTAGCGAGCACGATCTCGAACGGCACGGCGTCACTCCCCCGCTGCAGCGCTCGCCTCGGCGAGCACGAGCTGCTGGATGCGGGTGAGGTCGGCGGTGCCCGCGAGCGCGAGGTCGAGCAGCGCGTCGAGCTCGCGGCGATCGAACGGCGCCCCCTCTGCGGTGCCCTGCACCTCGACGAACAGGCCGCGGCCGGTCGCCACGACGTTCATGTCGGTCTCGGCGCGCACGTCTTCGACGTAGGCGAGGTCGAGCATCGGCGTGCCGTCGATGATGCCGACCGAGACCGCCGAGACGGTGTCGATGAGCGGCTTCGCGCGCTGGCCGATGAACTTCCTGTCGCGGGCCCACTCGATGGCGTCGGCGAGCGCAACGTAGGCGCCCGTGATCGCGGCGGTGCGCGTGCCCCCGTCGGCCTGCAGCACGTCGCAGTCGATCTGGATCGTGTTCTCGCCCAGACCCTTCATGTCGACCACGGCACGGAGACTGCGGCCGATGAGCCGGCTGATCTCGTGCGTACGGCCGCCGATGCGGCCCTTGACCGACTCGCGGTCGTTGCGGCTGTTGGTGGCCCGGGGCAGCATCGCGTACTCGGCCGTCACCCAGCCCTTGCCCTTGCCGCTCATCCAGCGCGGCACGCCGTTGGTGAACGAGGCGGTGCACAGCACCTTGGTGCGCCCGAACGAGATGAGCGCGCTGCCCTCGGCGTGCTCGCTCCAGCCGCGCTCGATGGTCACCTCGCGCAACTGGTCTGCGGTGCGCCCGTCGGCGCGGATGAGAGTGGTGGGCTCGGATGCCTCGGTCATGCGTTCTCCTGTCGAAGCCGGCTGCGGTTGCTGGCGGATCGGTGGTCTGGAATCGTGACGGCACCGGTCTCGACGAGCTCGACGCTCGGGATCTCGGGGCCGATCAGTCGGTGGGCGAGGTCGAGGAAGGCGCTCGTCGAGCGGCCGGTCGCCTCGTAGCGGTAGCTGGGCGGGGTCGCGGCACGACGCTCCATGCCGGTGCCGACCAGCACCCGGTAGACGTCGTTCGCCGTCTCGACGTCGCTGGAAACGAGCGAGACCTGCTCGCCCATCACATATGAGATGGCGCCCTTCAAGAAGGGATAGTGCGTGCAGCCGAGCACGAGGGTGTCGATGTCGGCGCGCTTGAGCGGTGCGAGGTACTCCTCGGTGATGGCGAGCAGCTCGTCGCCGGTGGTGACGCCCGCTTCGACGAACTCGACGAATCGCGGACAGGCCCGTGAGAAGAGGTCGAGATGCGGTGCCGCGGCGAACGCGTCGTCGTAGGCGCGTGACGAGATGGTGCCTTCGGTGCCGATGACGCCGACCCTGCCGGTCTTCGTCGCCGCCACGGCCCGGCGCACGGCGGGCTGGATGACCTCGACGACCGGCACGTCGTAGCGCTCGCGCGCATCGCGCAGCATCGCCGCCGAGGCGGTGTTGCACGCGATCACGAGCATCTTCACGCCTTGGGCCACGAGGTCGTCGAGCACGGCGAGCGCGTAGCCCCGCACGTCGGCGATCTTCTTAGGGCCGTACGGGGAGTGCTCCAGATCGCCGATGTAGAGGATCGACTCATTGGGCAGCTGGTCTTTCACGGCCCGGGCGACGGTGAGTCCGCCGACCCCGGAGTCGAAGATTCCGATCGGTGCATCCGTCACGACATGCAAGCGTAGCGCGCCCCGCTGGGTGCGCCGGCCTCGCTAGGCTGACGATGTGACCGGGTCTGCTGCGCTCTTCACCGACCGATACGAGTTGACGATGGTCGACGCCGCGTTACTCGACGGCACCGCCCATCGCGAGAGCCTCTTCGAGGCCTTCGCCCGGCGCCTGCCCGACGGGCGGCGCTACGGCGTGGTCGCGGGCACCGGTCGCCTGCTCGAGTTGATCCAGCGCTTCCGCTTCGAAGAGGCCGAGCTCGAGTGGCTGCGCGAGCACGAGGTCGTGCGGCCCGCCACCCTCGACTGGCTCGCCGACTACCGCTTCACCGGCGACATCTGGGGCTATCGCGAAGGCGAGGCGTACTTCCCGGGCTCGCCGCTCCTGACCATCCAGGCGACGTTCGCCGAAGCCGTCATGCTCGAGACCGTCGTGCTCTCGACCCTGAACTACGACTCGTCGGTCGCGAGCGCCGCCGCTCGCATGGTCTCGGTCGCGCTCGGCCGGCCGATCGCCGAGATGGGCTCCCGCCGCACGAGCGAGGGGTCTGCGGTCGCCGCGGCCCGCGCCGCCTACATCGCCGGCTTCGATGCGACGTCGAACCTCGAGGCGGGGCGCAGCTGGGGCATCCCGACCATGGGCACCGCCGCGCACGCGTTCACCCTGCTGCACGACACCGAAGAGGGCGCGTTCCGTGCCCAGGTCGAGGCGTTCGGGCCGAAGACCACGCTGCTCGTCGACACCTACGACATCGCCACGGGCGTCGAGCTCGCCGTCAAGGTCGCCGGCACCGAGCTCGGTGCCGTGCGCATCGACTCCGGCGACCTGCCGACCGTGGTCGCCGCCGTGCGCGAGCAGCTCGACGCCCTCGGCGCGGTCGACACCCGCATCACGGTGACGAGCGACCTCGACGAGTTCACCATCGCCGGGCTCTCGGGCGCGCCCGTCGACGCCTACGGCGTCGGCACGGCCGTCGTGACCGGCTCGGGTTTTCCCGCGGCCGGCATGGTGTTCAAGATCGTCGCCCGGAAAGACGACGCGGGCGAGTGGGTTTCGGTCGCGAAGGCGTCGACGCAGAAGGCGAGCGTCGGCGGCCGCAAGAACGCCGCGCGTCGCCTCGACTCGACGCTCACCGCTCGCGAAGAACTCGTGTTCGTCGGCGATGGCCCCGACGGCGAGGCGGAGTTCGAGGCCGGCAGCCGGTTGCGACCGCTCATGGTGCGCCTGATGTCGGGCGGCGAGGCCGATCCGGCGTATCTGGGCGAAACCGGCACCGTCGCCGCTCGGGCGCATCGCGCCGAGGTCATGCAGGAACTGCCGATCGAGGCGTTCCGGCTCGGCCGGGGCGAGCCGGTGATTCCGACCAGCTACCGCTGAGCGACGGCTACTCCGCCTTCATCTTCTCGTAGATCGCCTTGCACGTCGGGCAGACCGGGAACTTCTCGGGGTCGCGCCCCGGGGTCCATTTCTTGCCGCACAACGCCTTCACGGGCTTGCCGGTGAGGGCCGACTGCAGGATCTTGTCTTTCTGCACGTAGTGCGAGAAGCGCTCGTGATCGCCGGGTTCGATGGCCTCTTCATTCAGGAGCTTCTCGAGCTCGCGGTCGAGAACGTCGGTGCCGCCGCCCGGCGAACCGGGGTCGGCGATGCTCACGCGCACGGAGGAGGTCATGGGTTCGATTCTACGCGCGGATCGCGGCCGCGAGCATCTCGGGGCCTCGACGGTCGAACACGCGCCCGCCACCCCAGACACCCGCGACGAGCACGATGATGCCGAGCCCGACGCCCGACGCGAACGAGGCCGCGTGCCACGCCGGGTCGACGAAGATGCCGAGTGCGCCGAACGCCATCGCGGGCAACGCGACGACGAGCGTGCCGAGCATCGTGATCGATTGCACGAGGGCGGTGATGGTGCCGGTGGACTGCGGCTGCTGGAACGGGCTGTCGCCGGGCTTCACGGCGGGGTACGGGAATCTCGCCGACGTGATCGAGCCGACACCGAGGCCGGCGAGCAGCAGCGCGGTGCTCACCCCCAGAATCGATGGCAGCAGTCGCCAGTCGTTCAGGGCGAAGACGGTGACCGCACTGCCGAGGCCGATCACGAGCACACCGGCGATGAGCACCGGAACGAGTCGACCGACGCGATCGGCGACGCCGCGGACGCCCGACACCACGTGCAGCCAGATCGCCGTGGAGTCGTAGGCGGTGTCGTTGTGCAGGGTCCACCCGAGCAACAGGCACATGAGCGGAACGGGGATCAGACCGAGATACAGGTTCGGGATGCCGGCGAGGCTCAACGGCACCATGACGATCACGGGAGCGATCGGCACGATGACGAGGGAGACCCAGTACCGCGCGTCGCGGAACCAGTAGGTGAAGCTGCGCGCCGCGATGGCACCGACGGGTCCTTGCGGCAGCCGGTCGAACCAGCCGAGGCCGCGGTAGCTCTTGGCGGAGGCCTCGCGACCCGGGGTGACCAGCATCTTGGCGACGAGCGCCTGCCAGCCGAACCAGATGATCACGACGGTCGCCGCCGAGATCAGGAGCTTCACGATCGCGGCACCCCAGGCGCCGGCTGCGGCATCGCCGGGCACGGCGAACACCGCGCCGAGCGGCGTCCAGCCGAGCACGCCGGCGAGCGACTCCATCACCTGTGCGCCCGACGTCTCCCAGTCGACCGAGACGAGCACCACGATGAGCGGCGAGGCCATGACGATCAGCAGGAGCCCGAGCACCCCGCTGAGCTCGCGGGCGCGCCGCGTCGCGAGGAGCAGCGATGCGACGCCCGTCGACACCCGCGCGAGCAGCACGCACATGACGAACGCCAGTGCCGCGGCGATGATCGCGAGCAGCGTCTCGCCGACGCCGCGCGACCAGGTGACCACCGTGCCGAGGAGCACGATCGCGAGCACCAGTGCCGGCACGCCGATGACCGCTGCCACAGCGAGGCCCAGGGCGAGCGATCGATCGGGCAGCCCGAACATGGCGAAACGGCGCGGGTCCATCGTGTCGTCGACGCCGAAGATGAGCGGCAGGATGATGAACCCGAGCACGGTGACCGCGCCGGCCACCACGAATCCGTCACGGATCGCCTCGACGTCACCGACGAAGCGCAGCCCCACGAGGGTGGCGAACAGCAGTGCCGACAACCCGAGTCCGTAGATCAGCCCGATGACGATGCCGACGACCTGCCAGGGGCTTCGCCGGAAGATGTTGCCGAGCAGTCGCAGTTTCAGTCGGAGAAACTGTGCAACCATTCCATGCCTTCCGCAGCCTTGCGTCCGCCGGCGAGCTCGACGAATCGGTCTTCGAGGGTCTGCCCGGCGCGCACCTCGTCGAGGGTGCCCGCGGCGAGCACCCGCCCGGCGACGATGATGGCGGCCGAATCGCACACACGCTCGATGAGGTCCATGCCGTGACTCGAGAGCACGACCGTGCCGCCGCCGGCGACGTAGCGCTCGAGGATCTCGGTGAGGTTCGCCGCCGACACGGGGTCGACCGATTCGAAGGGCTCGTCGAGCACGAGCAGCCGCGGCGAATGGATCATGGCGCACGCGAGCGCGATCTTCTTCGTCATGCCGGCCGAGTAGTCGGCGACGAGGCGATCGACCGCGTCGTCGAGGCCGAATGCCGCGATGAGGTCGGCGCTGCGCTCGCGAACGGTGCGGCCGTCGAGGCCGCGGAGCACACCGGAGTAGTAGAGGAGCTGCGCGCCGGTCAGGCGGTCGAAGAGGCGCAGCCGGTCGGGCAGCACGCCGGTGGCGCGCTTGGCCGCCCGCGGGTTCGCCCACACGTCGATGTCGTGCACCCGCACCGTGCCGGCATCGGGCCGCAGCAGGCCCGTGGCCATCGATAGGGTCGTGGTCTTGCCCGCGCCGTTCGGGCCGACGAGGCCGAAGAACGAGCCCGCGCGAACCTCGAGCGTGATGCCGTCGACAGCGGTGTTCTCGCCGAACCGCTTCACGAGTCCGTCGATCACGAGCACCTTCGGGGCGTCGGGGCCGGGGCCGGTGCGCGCCGGGCGCAGCATGCGCTTCTTGCGGGCTGAGGACTTCTTGGGGGCCGCGATCACGGCGACGGCCTGCGCTGCGCTGCCGGATGGTGCGGCCGTCTTCGCGGAGGCCGGTGCGGCCGACGTTTCAGCGACCGGCGTTTCGGCGGGCGCGACGGTCTCGACCGGCGACTCCGCAGGCTCCACGACCTCGATCGCCGTGGGCGTCGCGTCGGCCACGACCGCCGCGGCAGCGACCTCGGGCGCCGTCACTGCGGCGCGCTTCGGCAGGCGCTCCACGGTCTGCTCATCGATCTCGGAGCGGGGGTTCGACGGCTCGGACACGGTCGCCGCCGCGGCCTCGGGCGCCTTGCGCGTCGGGCGCTCTGCGGCGGTGGTCTCGGTCGTGAGCGCCGCGGCCACTCGCTGCGCCTGTCGAGTGGATGCCGCAGTCGCAGCACGGCTGCTCGAGGCTGCCTGACTCTTCGCCGCCGAGGCCCGCGGCGCTCGTGCGGTCTTCGCCGCCTCGCCGCGCGCTGCAGCGGCCTTGGCCGACGCCGTTCGTGATGCCGCGGTGCGCTTCGACGCCGGCGGAGCCGCCGTCTCGCCGTCGGTAGCGGTGGCCGGGCCTTCGGTCGCTGGCGCCACTGCTGCACGCCTCGTCGCCGCACTCTTGGCCGCGGGCTTCGAGTCCGCGCTCTTCGCAGCCGCCGTCTTCGCGGCGGCAGCCTTCTCGGCCGCGGTCTTCGGAGCGGCGCTCTTCTTCGCCGCCGCGGTCTTCGCGGCGGCCGTCTTCGGGGCGGTCGAACGCGGACTCCGCGCGGGACGCACCGGCGTCGCCGCCGACGGCTCCGACTGGGACTCTCGCGTCTCGGTCGCCCCCGCGCCGGTGCCTTCGGCAGTTTCGTCGTCGTGTTCTGAGCGCGAAACGGAAGTCACCAAGACAACCTATCAACCAGCGCACGCAATTCGAGCCTTGCGCCGAGCCGATCCGCCGTAGCAAGCTGAAGATCACCTGAGCGCTACATCACGATCCCACTACGACCTCGTCCCCAGTTGGCGGGCCAAAGGTCGCTCTCGATATCCTGAAGACCGGCATAACGGCGTGTCCGAATGTGAACTTCCGGGTGAATTCCGGGCGAACCCTCGGCGACGAGGGCAAACGCCCGGGGCATCCGACCCACCGAAGGAGATGCAGTGAACACCCAGATCGTGATTCTCGCAGCCGGCATGGGGAGCCGGCTCGGGCGGTCCCTCCCCAAGCCCCTCACCGAACTCAGCGACGGCCGCACCATCATGCGCCAGCAGTTCGACAACATCGAGCACGCTTTCGGAGCGAACGCCGACGTCACGATCGTCGTCGGCTACAAGCTCGAGCACATCATCGAGGCGTTCCCGCAGGCGTCCTTCGTCTACAACGAAGAGTACGACCAGACCAACACCTCGAAGAGCCTCATGCGTGCGCTCGCGGCTTCGCAGCCGGGCGGCGTGCTCTGGATGAACGGCGACGTCGTCTTCGACCCGAGCATCCTCGACCGCGCGCTGCCGTTCATCGCGCGCGACCAGTCGATGGTCACCGTCAACACCTCGAAGGTGTCCGACGAAGAGGTGAAGTACACCACGAGCGCCGAGGGCTACATCAAAGAGCTCTCGAAGACCGTCAAGGGCGGTCTCGGCGAGGCGGTCGGCATCAACTACATCTCGAGCCGCGACAAGGCGACGTTCCTCGCGCACCTGCAGCGTGTGGGCGACCAGGACTACTTCGAGCGCGGCCTCGAACTCGCGATCGAGAAGAACGGCCTGCTCGTCGAGCCGATGGACATCTCCGACCTCTACGCGGTCGAGATCGACTTCGCCGAAGACCTCGAGCGGGCCAACCACTTCGTGTGACCTGCACCACAGCGACAGCAATAGCGAGAAGAGCGGATGCCACGAGGCATCCGCTCTTCTTCGTTTCACGAGTCTTCGTTCAAGAGCTCAGCGTGCGCGCGACGCCCGCCCTGCTCAGCGACGCGGCGATCACCCTGCCGATCCAGGTGAAGACGATCGGGCTCAGCCCGAACAGCGCGAGGTAGAGCACCCAGAACCACGGCGCGTAGTGCTCCGGGCCGAGCGCGATGAAGGTGCCGGCGGCCAGCAGCAGGCCGGCCGCTCCGGCCGCGACGTAGTAGAGCCACGGAGACCAGTTCTTGTAGCGCGTCACGAAGAACGGGAGTTCGAGGAGCGCGCCGACGAGCAGGCCCGTGCCGAGGAACCGCAGGATCCAATGGGGCGCGAACGCCGCGCCGACGAGGCCCGCGATGAATCCGGTGAGGATGCCGACGCCGGGGCGCTTCAGGAGCGCGAGGGCGATGGCGCTCGGCAGGAAGTGGGATCCGATGGTGATCCCGTAGAGCATCGGCGCGATGCCGGCGATGAGGCCGGCCGCATAGCCTGCACCGGCGGCGAAGAGGCCGCCCGCCACGCCGATCGCGGCGCAACTCAGAATCACGCGGGTGCTGGTGCGGTGCACGAGGCTCCTTCCGACTGGGCTCGGCACGTGCCACCCGTCTGGGTTCAAATCTACCCCGGCCGGGCATCTACGATGAGAGCGTGATGAGCACGGTCTCGAAGGCGTACGGCGACGCGCATCCGCTGCAGCGGACGCCGTGGGCGCGGTACCGCCATTCGCTCTGGCTGCTCACGACGCGCGACCTGAAGGTGCGCTACTCGACGTCGGCGCTCGGCTACGTGTGGTCGGTGCTCGACCCGCTCGTGATGGCGGGCATCTACTGGTTCGTCTTCACGCAGGTCTTCCAGCGGGTCGCAGGCACCGACCCGTACATCGTCTTCCTGTTGACGGCCCTGCTGCCGTGGATGTGGTTCAACGGCGCGGTCTCCGACTCGACGCGCGCCTTCCTGAAAGACGCGAAGCTCGTGCGATCGACGATGATCCCGCGCACCATCTGGGTGAACCGCATCGTGCTCTCGAAGGGCATCGAGTTCGTGCTGGCGCTGCCCGTGCTCGCGATCTTCGCGGTCGTCTTCGGCGCGACCATCGGGTGGCAGATCGTGTTCTTCCCGCTCGCCGTCCTGCTGCAGGCGATCCTCACCGCCGGAGTCGCGCTCATCGTCGCCCCGCTCGTCGTGTTCTTCCGCGATCTCGAACGCGCGGTCAAGCTGATCCTGCGCTTCCTGTTCTACGCATCGCCGATCATCTACGGCGTCTCGAACCTGCCCGAAGAGCTGCACGTGTGGGCGGCTTTCAACCCGCTCTCGGGTATCTTCGGCCTGTACCGCTCGGCGTTCTTCCCCGGCGAGCTCGACTGGTTCAACGTGGCGATCGCCGCCGTCATGTCGCTGGCGCTGCTCGCCATCGGTCTCCTCGTGTTCCGGTCGTCGGTTCGCCAGGTGCTGAAGGAGATCTGAGATGGATGCCACGACCGCCGTCGACGCACCGGCGTATGCGATTCGCACCACCGGGCTCGGCATCCGGTTCCGCCGCAACCGACGCGGCCGCCGCTCGTTCAAGGACCTGCTCGCGGGCCGACGTCGCCGCACCCGCCCCGGGGAGTTCTGGGCGCTGCGCGACGTCTCGATCGAGGTGCGGCCCGGTGAGGCGATCGGCGTGGTCGGGCGCAACGGGCAGGGAAAGTCGACGCTTCTGAAGCTCGTGGCGGGCGTCATGATCGCCGACGAGGGAACCGTCGAGGTCACGGGCGGTGTCGCTCCCCTCATCGAGATCACCGGCGGCTTCGTCGACGACCTCACCGTGCGCGACAACGTGTACCTGACGGCGGGCCTGCACGGCATGACGAACGCGCAGATCGATGCGAAGTTCGACGAGATCATCGAGTTCGCCGACATCGGCGACTTTCTCGACACGCCCTACAAGCACCTCTCGAGCGGCATGAAGGTGCGCATCGCCTTCGCCGTGATCTCGCAGCTCGAAGAGCCGATCATGCTCGTCGACGAGGTGCTCGCGGTCGGCGACAAGGCGTTCCGCGAGAAGTGCTACCGGCGCATCGACGAGCTGCTCGCCGGCGGCCGCACCCTCTTCTTCGTCTCGCACAACGAGCGCGACCTGCGCCGGTTCTGCACCCGCGGCCTCTACCTCGACAAGGGATCGCTCGTGCTCGACGGCCCGATCGACGACGTGCTCGACCGCTACAACGCCGAGCACGGCACGGCGTAGGCAACAGCACGAGACCGATGGTGGCTCGCCAGGCGAGCGCAACCCCCGCGGCTCGCCCAGCCGGCTCGCGTATCATCGCGGCATGCCCGATCGTGTGCACAGAATCACCTCGATGAACGCGAATGCCGCTCACGAGCCGCTCATCGAGCCGACGGCCGGCACGACCGCGAATTCGTCCACGAGCGACCCGGCCGGAGACCCGTCGGCCTCGCCGCGCGCCCACGGCATGGAGCGGGGCATCGATCGCGTGCTCTCGATCCAGCGGCCGATCGTGGTGGCGCATCTTCGCGCCATCCGTCGCCGCTCCCCTGGTGCCACGCCCGAGCAGATCGTGCGCATCCTCGAACGCCGCTACCTGGCCGCCGTCACGACGGGCGGCGCGGCAGTCGGCGCGACCGCGGTCATCCCGGGCATCGGCACGGGAGTGACGCTCGCCCTGTCGGGCGTCGAGACGGCCGGCTTCCTCGAGGCCACGGCGCTCTTCGCCCAATCGGTCGCCGAGGTGCACGGCATCGTCGTCGAGAATCCCGAGCGCGCCCGCGCGCTGGTCATGACGCTCATGCTCGGCAACGAGGGCGTCGATCTCGTGCGCCAGCTCGCAGGGCAGGCCGCGGGCACCGGCGTCGCCCGAAACGCGTACTGGGGTGAGCTGATCACCAACAGCCTGCCGAAGGCCGTCATGGGCACCGTCGTCGAGCGCCTGCGCAGCGTCTTCATCAAGCAGTTCGCGGTGCGCGGTGGCGCCGGCATCATCGGCAAGGCGATTCCCTTCGGCATCGGCGCCGCAATCGGCGGTGCCGGCAACAACATGCTCGGCCGACGGGTGCTGAAGCAGTCGCGACTGGCCTTCGGGCAGCCGCCGGTCGTGCTGCCGTTCGAGCTCGAACCGCGCGAGGGCGATTCCGTGCTGCGGGCGGCGGGCGTGCGCATGTCGCGGGTCGGCGAGGCGCTCGGCACCGCCGCGCGCGCGACCGGCCGCGGCATCGGCGAGGCCGGACGCGCCGTCGGCCGGGCCGCGAACCGCAAGCGTGCGATCGAGTCGGGAGATGCCGCTTCGGATGCCGCATCAGACGCCTCGGCGACAGGCGACGCGAGCACCGGCTCCGGCACGATGCCCTGACGGCTGACCTTCCAACAGGTCGGGGCTACGCCTCGAGCTCGTCGTCGTCGATCTCGCCGCCGCGCACGTCGGTCTCGTCGATCTCCACTTCGCCCGCGTGCAGTGCCGCGAACCGCTCCCACTCGGCCATCAAGTGGTCGATGACCCCGTGGAACCGTGCCGTGGTGACGCCCGGCGTGGTGTCGCCGAAGTAGCGCTCGACCCACACGCCGAGCCGCTCGAGTGCGGCCTCGTCGTGCGCGACCTCGTCGACGCGAGCGACCATCGCCGCGGCATCCGTCGCCTCGAGCCATTCGCACGCCTGCAGGTAGCCCGACACGTCGATCTGCGCCTCGGGGTTCGCGGGGCGGGTGATGAGCAGCGGCTTGCCGGCGGCGAGCCGGTCGTAGACCATCGCCGAGATGTCGACGATCGCGACGTCGGCCGCGGCGAGTTGCCAGCCGAGCTTGGGCCCGTCGTCGTAGATATGGTGTGCCGAGGCGTCGGCGGCGTTCGCGGCCGCGATCGCTGCGATGATCGCCCGGTTCGCCGCACCGTAGTCGGGGTCGACGACGCCCGAGCGCGGGTGCGGCCGGTAGACGACGCGGTGCCGCCCCGTGGCGAGGAGTCCGCGCACGAGCGCGACGCCGTGCGAGGCGATCGAGCCGTAGGCGGCTGCGTCGCGGTCGCCCTCCCATGTGGGCGCGTAGAGCACCACCTCGCGGTCGTCGGCCGGGTAGGGCAACGGCGCGCCGTCGAGGTAGTGGTCGGCCTGCGGCCTGCCGATCGGGATCGCGCGCTTGTCGAAGTCGTAGTCCCAGAGCACCTTCTCGAGCCGCGCCCGAGCGGCATCGCCGGCGATCAACGCGTAGTCGTAGGCCTTGAACTGGTTGGTGGTCATGTACATCTTGTCGGACTCGCCGTGATTGATGAACACGTGCCAGCGACGCCCGTAGCGCATCATCTGGAAGTTCTTGGCGTTCTGGTTCACGTAGAGGATGACGTGCAGGTCTTGCTCATGGATCACCCGCTCGAGGTCGGCGACCCGGCGCACGTAGGCGACCGGGAGCGGCGACTCGTCGAGCAGCGCGAGCGCTGCGCCCGAGGCGCGGCTCAAGAGCAGCACGGGGTGACGCTCGGCGAGTTCAGCGAGCGGTGCGTACCACTGCCGCAACTGGTAGAGGTTGACCTTGCCATCGGCGAAGTACACGCCGATGCGGAATCGGTGGGGCGGCAGCGGCTGCTGCTCGGCGAGCTTGACCCCGAGCGAGCGCTGGGCACGTCGAGACCACATGATGTCCTTGGCCAGCTTGACGGCGCGTCGCGCGTCTCTCCTCAATCCCACCGTCCAAGGGTAGCGAGGTGCGGCTGAGCGGATGCCTCGTGGCACCGGCATCGGCGGACTGAGAGCCGATCGTTACCGCGGGGCGTCAGATGACAGGCGGGCGGCCGGCTCGCGTCATGCGCCACACCGTGCGCCAGCGCATCGGACGACGCAGGCCCGGGTGCTCACGCCATCCGGCGCGCCATCCGCCGAACCACGCGCGAAGAGCGGCAGGCTGCCGTGCCCAGCGCAGCACCTGGATCGCGGTCCACGAGCCGACGTAGAACGGCACGAGCACGGCAGGCAGGTTGCGGCGGGCGAGCCAGACCCGGTTGCGGGCGTTCAGTCGGTAGTAATACGCGTGCCGCGCGGGGTCGATGACCGGGTGCGCCGCCTCGAGGTCACCGGCGTACCAGGCGACGTGCCCGGTGTCCCAGACCCGCCAGGCGAGCTCGATGCCCTCGTGGGCGTAGAAGAACGGGTCGGCCCAGCCGCCGGTCGCGTCGAACACCGCGCGCGGCATGAGCACGGCGCCCTCCCAGCACGAGAAGACCGTGCTCGAGTGCGCAGCGTCGCCCTTGCGGATGCGCGGGATCCAGCGCCGCGGCGACACCTTGCCGGTCGGGTCGACGACCCGCGGCTGAAGCAGGCCCACCTCTGGGCGATCGGCGAGCACGCGGCATCCGTCGGCCAGAAACGTGTCGCTCGGCAGGAACGCGTCGTCGTCGAGGAAGAACAGCACCTCGCCGCGCACGAGTGGCACGCCGCGATTGCGGCCAGCCGGGATGCCGAGGTTCTCGGGCAGGTGCAGCGTCGTCACGCCCTCAGGCAGCGGGGGCGTCGAGGTCGCGGGGTCCCAGCCGTTGCCGACGCACACCACGTCGACGACGACGCCCTGCTGGTCGAGAACGCTGCGGATGCCACGAGCCAGGTCGTCTGGCCGGGTGCCCATGGTGAGCACCACGACGCCCACGCGGGGCGGCGTCGATGCCGCCTCGTCAGGTGCCCCGGCCCGGTCAGGAGCGGACACGACGTGACGCCATGATCGCGACGAAGTGCCCGACCACCGAGAGCAGCGCGAGCGGCAGCAGCACGACGAGCACGACGCGGTCGACGAGCGGCTGTCCGGCGATGAGGCCGACGACGGCTGCGGCGAACGCGATGAGCGTGAGCTCGACCGAGTGGTACAAGCGGTGGAACGGCAGGAACCGGGCCGCCTTGCGGAGCGTGGCGATGAGTCCGCCGCGCGGCGCCGTCTCGCCGTGCGTGTCGGCGAGCTTCGTGAGGCCCGCGTTGGCACGTGCGACGTGCACCATGTCGTTGAGCGCCTTGTTGAGCACGATCACGAGCGCGAGCAGCGCCGCGATCGTGGTCCAGAGGAAGTCTTCGGGGAAGACGAGCGGGTAGGCGGCGGCACGGATGCCGAACGCGAGCGGAATGAGCGCCTCGGTCGTGTAATGGCCCACCTTGTCGAGGAACACGCCGGCCGGAGATGAGGTGCGCCGCCAGCGCGCGACCTCGCCGTCGCAGCAGTCGACGAGCATCTGCAGCTGGCCGAGCACCACGGCGAGGAGCGCACCCCAGATGCCGGGGATGAGCAGCGCTGCGGCCGTCGACCAGCCGACGAGGATCATCAGCCCCGTCACGCCGTTGGCCGAGATCGAGGTCTTCAACAGCACCCAGGTGAGGTAGGGAGAGAGGTTGCGCAGGTACAGCGACGCCGTCCAGTGCTCGGCGTTGCGACGCCCGCGAACCTCAGGGGGCTGCGTCACCTCGCGGAGCTCGGCGATCGACCTGGGTCTCGTGGTGACCGGACCTGTTCGTGACATCCGCGTCACCTTCCCGTGTGCCTGGCGATGTTGCTCGTCAGCGAGAGGTAGCCGAGCACGAAACCCGCACCCCACGCGACGTGTATGCACGGCAACACTACGAGAAACCAGACGGCGGTGCTGGCACCGCGCCCGCGGCCGTAGGCGAGCATGGCCGCCACCACGAAGAGCAGGTAGACGATCGGCGCCGCGAACCCGAGCAGCAGCCACGGCGGCGCACCGATGGCGGCCTGCACGAGCCCGGCGATGCCGGCCAGGAGGCCGAGCGCCACGCCGATCACCATGACCGGCGGCACGAAGTAGCGGATGCCGTTCGCCGACGGGAACCGGCGTGCGAGTTCGCCGCGCCAGAGTCCGGTCGAGAACATCTGTCGTGCGAGCCGATCGAGCGAGGATCGGGGCCGATAGGTCACGCCGAGCCTCGGCGTGAACCACACGACGCCGCCGGTCTCGCGCAGGCGCCGGTTCAGTTCCCAGTCTTGGCCCCGCTTGATGCTCTCGTCGAAGAGCCCGACTCGCAACAGGGCTGAGCGACGGAAGACGCCGAGGTAGACGGTGTCGGCAGGGCCGGCTGAGCCGCCGACATGGAACGCCGAGCCGCCGAGGCCGACCTTGGTCGTGTAGGCGAGGGCGACAGCGCGTTCGAACGGCGTCTCGCCCTGGGCGTCCATGATGCCGCCGACGTTGTCGGCTCCCGTGCGCTCGAGCTCTTCGACCGCGATGCGCGCATAGTCGGTCGGCAGCATCGAGTGCGAGTCGACGCGCACGACGACGGGGAACCGCGCGGCCGTGATGCCGATGTTCAGGCCGGCCGGCGTCGACCCCACCTCGTTGTCGAGCACCCGCACGCGCGTGTCTCGAGCAGCCAGATCGGCCACGAGCTCACTGGTGCCGTCGATCGACGGGCCGAGGGCGATGAGCACCTCGACGGGGCCTGCGTAGTCTTGCGCGAGGATCGACTCGACGGCGGCGCGAACATGCGTTGCGTCGTTGAGCACCGGCATGACGTACGAAACGCCGAGGAGCGGCTCTTGCGTCGCTTCCGGGTGTTGCTCGGGCATGTTCCTCACTCGCGCTCGGGTCGATCGAGCCTAGCAGCCGGTTCCTGCGCCGTCGCGGTGGGCAGACGGCGACGGCGGGTCCGGATCCTCATGGATCCGGACCCGCCGTCTGCGCGTCGAGCGATCAGCCCTCGAAGGTGCCGAGCGTCACCGTGACGGTCTGCGACGAGCCGTCACGCGTGAACGTGACCTCGGCCTCAGCGCCGCCCGGCAGCGCACGCACCTGCGCCGTGAGGTCGGTCTGGTCGGTGATCGGCACCCCGTTGAACTCGGTGACGACGTCGCCCGACTGGAGGCCGGCCTTCGCTGCCGCGCCGTCGGCCGGCACCTCGGAGATGAGCGCACCGACGGTGTCGCTCGAACCCTCGGCCTCGGCCGACGTGACCGTCGCGCCGAGCAGGCCGTGGCTCGCCGAGCCGTCTTCGATGATGTCGTCGGCGATGCGCTTGGCGACGTTCGACGGAACCGCGAAGCCGACGCCGATGTTACCGGCGGTCTCGCCTTGCGCTGCGCCGCCCGTGGAGAGGATCGCGACGTTGACGCCGATGAGCTTGCCCTCGGAGTCGACGAGCGCACCGCCGGAGTTGCCCGGGTTGATCGCGGCATCCGTCTGGATGACCGGAAGTGCGACGCGCCCGGTCGCAGCGCTCGGCTGCTGCGGCTCGCCGCCCTCGGGGTCGGGCAGGTCGAAGAAGAAGTCGAACGGGCTGTCGGAACCGCCGTCACCCTGTTCGCCTTCGCCGCCCTGCTCGCCGCTGTCGCCCTGCGTGTCGTCGGGCGTCGCGGGAGCGGCCGAGGAGGCCACGTCGATCGAGCGGTTGAGCGCGCTCACGATGCCGTTGGTGACCGTGCCCGACAGGCCCAGCGGTGCGCCGATGGCGATCGCCGTGTCGCCGACGTTGAGCTTGTCGGAGTCGGCGAACTCGAGGGGAGTGAGCCCCGAGGCATCCGCGAGCTTGATGACCGCGAGGTCGGAGAGCGGGTCGGTGCCGACGAGCTCGGCCTCGTAGAGGTGGCCGTCGTTCGTCTTGACCTGGATGGTCGGTTCGCCGGTCGCGCCGTCGAGGGTCACGACGTGGGTGTTCGTGAGCACGTATCCGTCTTCGGAGAGGATGATGCCCGAGCCCGTGCCGCCGGAGTCGCCGCCCGCCACCGAGATCGTGACGACGCTCGGGCTCGCCTTGGCGGTGGCCGCGGTGATCTGGTTGACCGACTCGGTGTCGTTCACGACGATGTTCTGCGCGGAGTTCGCACTCTCGCTCGCGGGCGTGCCATCGCTGTTGGTCAGCAGTGCGGTGATGCCCGCGCCCGACGCGCCGCCGATGAGCGCGGCGGCGACGATCGCCGCGGCGACGCCGAGTCCGACGCGTCGCTGCTTCGGGGCTGCCGGCGCTGCGGCGTCTCCGTGGCCCGGGAGGCCGGTGAGCGGAACGGTCGGCTGCGTCTCGTGGGGCTGCGGGGCCGCCGGTCCGCCGAAGGCGGGCGGAACCTGGCCGGGCTGCGTGGTGGGCGCCGGCGCGGCCGGTGCCTGTGGTGCCGCGGATGCCGCGGGCGCGGGCTGGGCCGGCTGCTTCGTGTACTGGGGCGCCGAGTACGGCTGGGGCTCCTGGCCTGGCTCGTACACGGTGCCGGTGGCGGCGGGAGCCGGCGTCGGCGCCGCGGGGGCCGGTGCTGAGGTCGGAGCGGCGGGCTCCCCCGCCGCCGCAGCGTCGGAAGCCATGGGTGCTGTGGTGGGCTCCGCAGGGGCAGTGCTCGTAGCGTCTGCAGCGGTGCCGGTGACGTCGGCCTCGCGGGGCTCCCCCGCGGCGCCGTCTGTGGTGTCGGTCATGGTGTGCTCCTTCCAAGCGATGCCAGCATCTCGCCGCAAGCTGTGTGCCCGGTCGGCGGAGTCTATGACTCTGCTATCCCCGAGCCGGGATTCGTCCGAAATGCCGCCCGGGAGCGCGTCGCTGCCTGCGCCAGCGTACCCGGCGTACCCTCGCGTACGGTGAGAACGTGAGCGACTTCTCCCCCGATTCGGACCTCGCGCCCTGGCAGCGCACCGCGGCCGGCGCCGGCCTCCTCGCGCCCGACGGCACGATCGCCGCGACGATCTTCGCCGAGATGAGCGCGCTCGCGTCGCGGACCGGCGCGATCAACCTCGGCCAGGGCTTTCCCGACGAAGACGGCCCGCCCGAAGTGCTCGAGGCCGCCCGCCGGGCGATCGCCGACGGCGTCAACCAGTACCCGCCGGGCATGGGCATGCCCGTGCTGCGCGAGGCCATCGCCGCCCACCAGCGCCGCCGCTACGACATCGAGCTCGACGCGGCATCCGAAGTGCTCGTGACCGCGGGAGCCACCGAGGCGCTCGCCGCGACGATCCTGGCCTTCGTCGACACCGGCGACGAGGTCGTGACGTTCGAGCCGTACTACGACGCGTACGCGGCGATGATCGCCCGTGCGGGAGGCGTGCACCGCACCGTGCCCCTGCGCTGGTCGGTCGGGCAGGGGCACGACTGGCGCCCCGATCACGACGAGCTGCGCGCGGCCGTCACCGATCGCACGCGCATCATCCTCGTGAACTCACCGCACAACCCCACCGGAACCGTGCTCGATGCCGAGACGCTCGCGCTCGTCGTCGAGCTGGCCGAGCGACACGATGCGCTCATCGTCACCGACGAGGTCTACGAGCATCTCACCTTCGGTGTCGCCCACACGCCCATCGCGACGCTTCCCGGGGCCCGCGAACGCACGATCTCGATCTCGTCGGGCGGCAAGACCTTCTCGACGACCGGCTGGAAGATCGGCTGGGTCACCGCGCCGGCAGCGCTCGTGATGGCAGTGCTCGCCGTCAAGCAATACCTCACCTACGTGAACGGCGCGCCGTTCCAGCCGGCGATCGCGACGGGGCTGGGCCTCGCCGATGCGTTCTTCACGGATGCCGCCGCCGCACTCGCGGCCAAGCGCGACCTGCTCGCCGCGGGGCTGACCGCTGCAGGCTTCGCGATCTCGCTGCCGAAGGCCGGCTATTTCATCGTCGCGGATGCCGCGCCGCTCGGGTATTCCGACGGGGCAGCCCTCTGTCGTGAACTGCCGGGGCTGGCCGGAGTCGTCGGGGTGCCGGTCACCGCGTTCGCGCACCCCGAGCGCCACGCGGCCTACTCGAGTCTCGTGCGATTCGCCTTCTGCAAGCGGCGCGAAGTGCTCGAAGAGGCGAGCCACCGGCTGGCGGCGCTCAGCGTCAAGTGACGTTCAGCCCGGAGTGACGCTCAGCGCGGGGTGACGTCGAAGCGACGAAGCGCGAGCGCGGGGTTCACCCGGCGCACGGCGTCGATTCGCTCACGGGAGACCCAGGTCACTGCGACATCCGTCGTCTCACCGATCGTGACGAGCTCGACGCCCATCGGGTCGACGATCATGCTGTTGCCGGCGCCGACCGGCGGCGCGTGGTCGGCGGCGGCGACGTAGACCGTGTTCTCGAGCGCGCGCGCCGTGGTGAGTACGCGCCAGTGCGCCTCTTTGAGCGGCCCGCGCACCCACTCGGCGGGCATGCAGACGACGTCGGCGCCGGCGTCGACGATGCGCCGGGTCACCTCGGGGAACCTCGCGTCGTAGCAGGTCTGCAGACCGAAGCGGAGGCCCCGGGCCTCGAAGATCTCGGGCGCCTCGATCGCGCCCGGGGCGACCCACGCCGACTCCTGCTGCCCGAAGGCGTCGTAGAGGTGGAGCTTGCGGTAGCGGGCGACGATGCCGGTCACCGGGGCGACGGCCACGACGGTGTTGCCGACGCGCGTGCCATCGTCGCCGCTGAGCCGTTCGATCAGGCCGGCGACGAGGTGCACGTCGAACCGGTCGGCGAGCGCGGCGAGGTGCGCGGTGAACGCCCCGTCGAGCGGCTCGGCGGCGGCGAGCCAGTCTTCACCCGGTTCGGGCGTGAAGTAGCTCGAGTACTCGGGAAAGACGACGAGCTTCGCGCCGCGGGCGACGGCGAGCTCGGTGAGCCGGTCGATCTCGGCACGATTGCGTTCGGCATCGGCGTTCGGTGCGAACTGGGCGACGGCGATCGCGAGGTCGGCGGTGGCGCGCTGCATGCCCACAGCCTAGGCCGCGCGACCGAGGCCGGGCTCGAGATTGATAGGATCGTCGTCTGGCCAACCCCGAGGTTGGCGTGGTCGAGCCGCCGGAGGGCGCGCAACGATCCGGGCTGGAAACCCCGGAATTCATGCGTTCCTCCGCTGAAAGGTCGGCTACGCCCATGTCCAATTCCTCTTTCTCGTCACGACGCTGGTGGGTCCTCGTGATCCTCGCGCTGACGCAACTCGTCGTGGTGCTCGACGGCACCATCGTGAACATCGCGCTCCCCCAGGCGCAGCGCGATCTCGGCCTCTCCGACGTCGAGCGGCAATGGGTGGTCACCGCCTACGCGCTCGCATTCGGGGCATTGCTCCTGCTCGGCGGCCGCATCGCCGACTACTGGGGCCGCAAGCGCACCTACCTCGTCGGCATGGTCGGCTTCGGCGTGGCATCCGTCGTCGGCGGCATCGCCCAGACCGGTGGCGAGCTGATTCTCGCGCGGGGCCTGCAGGGCGTCTTCGCCGCCATGATGGCTCCGGCTGCTCTCGCCCTGCTGACCGTGACCTTCCCCGGTGGCCGTGAGCGCAACACGGCGTTCGCGGTCTTCGGCGCGGTCGCCGGCGCCGGCGCCGGCGTCGGCCTCGTGCTCGGCGGCCTGCTCACGGAGTTCGTCGATTGGCGCTGGTGCCTGCTCGTGAACGTGCCCATCGTCATCGTGGGGTTCGTGGCCGGCATGCTGCTCGTCACCGAGAGCAGGGCCGAGGGCGAGAACCGCTACGACTGGCTCGGCGTCATCACGGTCGCGCTCGGGCTCGGCTCGCTCGTCTACGGCTTCACGCTCGCCGAGGCGAGCTGGGTGTCGATCGGCACGATCGGCTTCATCGCCGGGGGCATGGTGCTGCTCGGGCTGTTCGTGTGGATCGAGTCGCGCGTCGCGCAACCGCTGCTCCCCCTTCGCATCGTGCTCGACCGGGTGCGGGGCGGCGCCTTCCTGCTGCAGGCCATCGCCGGCAGCGTCATGATCGGCGCCACCGTGTACCTGACGTTCCACCTGCAGATCGTGCTGGGCTTCACACCGCTGCAGGCCGGCCTCGCGAGCCTGCCACTCACGGTCGTGATCTCGCTCGTCGCGCCGATCGCGACGCGGTTGCTCTCTCGATTCGGCGCCCGCCCGCTGATGATCGGCGGACCACTGATCGCCGCGGCCGGCCTGTTCCTGCTGAGCTTCATCACCGTCGGCGGCGACTACGCCACGCAGGTGCTGCCCGCCCTCGTGCTGCTCGGCATCGGCATGGCGATGCTCTTCGTGCCGATGCAGAACCTCGCCCTGACCGGTGTCGCGGCGCACGACGCCGGCGCAGCGAGTGCCACGGCGAACGCGGCGATGCAGATCGGCGGCTCGCTCGGGCTCTCGATCTTCACGACGGCGTATGCCGCGGCAGAGGGTGGCGCGATCGTCACCGGCAGCGCGAGCCAGCTGGCCGCCTTCGTCGAGGGCTACTCCGCCGCCTTCGTCGCCGCCGGCGTCGCGATGCTCGTCGGCTGCCTGCTGGCGATCGTCTTCATCCGCACGCCGCGGCCCGAGGCATCCGTGACCGCCTCCGAGACCGCAGCAGCCATCGAGTGAGGTTGACGCTGCGAGCATGAAAAAAGAGAGCACCACGTGCTCTCCACTTTCAGAATATACGGGAGAGGGGGCCTTGCGGCAAGGCCCCCTCGCTGCCGCATACTGATCGACCGAGTTCCTGCATCCCGGAACTCGCGGCGTTCAGCACAAGGAGCAACCCCTGACCAACAGCGCATTCGCCCTGCCCGACCGTCTCTCCGTCAAAGCCGAACCGGCGCTGATCCTCGACGATGAGCGGCACTTCGCCGCCATCGAGCGCAGCCTCGAGCGTTCGATCACCGAGCTGAGCGACCGCCTCGACGTCGTTCGCCGGGAGACCGGCGGCATCGGCCAGGAGGCGATGGACCGCGACCTCGAGGTGCATCGCGTGAGCGCGCGGCTCCGCACACTGCGGCGCTTCGGCCTCGACCTCTGCCTCGGCCGCATGGTCGGCACCGACGAGGCCGGGCCCGTCTACGTCGGCCGACTCGGCCTCACCGACCATGCGGGCCGTCGTCTGCTGCTCGACTGGCGCTCCCCCGCGGCCGAGCCGTTCTTCGGCGCAACGCACGCCGACCCCATGGGCCTCGCGAGCCGGCGCAGGTACCGGTGGGCCCGGGGTCGGGTCGTCGACTACTGGGACGAGATGTTCACCGCCGACGGGCTCGCCTCGAGTGCCGCCCTCGACGACCAGTCCGCGTTCATCGCGAGCCTCGGCAGCAGCCGATCACCGCAGATGCGGGATGTGCTCGCCACCATCCAGGCCGATCAGGACGAGATCATCCGGCGTGGCTCCCGCGGCGCCCTCGTCGTCGATGGCGGCCCCGGCACGGGAAAGACGGTCGTCGCGCTGCACCGAACCGCGTACCTGCTCTACTCGGACCCGCGTCTCGGCCACCGCAGAGGCGGGGTGCTGTTCGTGGGCCCGCATCAGCCGTACCTGGCCTACGTCGCCGACGTGCTGCCGAGCCTCGGCGAGGAAGGGGTGCAGACCTGCACGCTGCGAGACCTCGTCGCCGAGGGGGCGACGGCGCTCGCCGAGACCGACTCCGAGGTCGCCCGGCTCAAGTCGACGGCGGCGATGGTCTCGGCGATCGAGCCTGCCGTGCGGCTCTACGAGGAACCGCCCACGAGGGGCATGAACGTCGAGACGGCGTGGGGTGACGTCTGGCTCGGCACCGCCGACTGGGCCGAGGCGTTCGAGGCCGCCGAGCCGAGCACGCCGCACAACGAGGCGCGCGACCAGGTCTGGGAGGCGCTGCTCGCCATCATCACCGACAAGGTGCGAGATGCCGACCGTGATGACGTCGACCCCGATGCCGGGTTCGACGATCTCGACGCCGGCTTCGGCGACGTCGATGACGGCACCGTCGGCATGGACACCGACGCGGCCGACGCCGACCAGTTCGACGCCTACGGGCTCCGCGGCGAGGTGCCGGTGGCGCCCCTGCGCCGCTCGCTCTCGCAGAACCCGGAGCTGCTGCGGGCCTTCGGCCGGGCCTGGCCGCTGCTCGAGGCATCCGACATCGTGGGCGCGCTCTGGGAGGTGCCGGCCTATCTCCGCAGGTGCGCACCGTGGCTCTCCGCCGACGAGGTCGAGCTACTGCAGCGCACCGGGGCTCGCGCGTGGACGTTGTCGGATCTGCCGCTGCTCGACGCGGCGCGGCAACGACTGGGCGACCCCGAGGCGGCGCGGCGCCGGCACCGTCAGCAGGCAGCGGCGGCCGCAGAACGAGTGCGCATGACCGAGGTCGTCGATCAGCTGATCGCGACCGACGACTCGGAGATGGGCGTGATGCAGATGCTGCGCGGCCAGGATCTGCGCGACGCACTCGTCGACGACGCCGCACTGCCCACGGCCGATCCCGACCTCCTGGCCGGACCGTTCGCCCACATCGTCGTCGACGAGGCTCAAGAGCTGACCGACGCGGAGTGGCGGATGCTGCTGCTGCGGTGCCCGTCGCGAAGCTTCACGATCGTCGGCGACCGGGCGCAAGCGCGACACGGCTTCACCGAATCGTGGCGGGAGCGGCTCGAACGAGCCGGCTTCGACCACATCGATCTCTGCTCGCTCAGCATCAACTACCGCACGCCCCGAGAGGTGATGGCCGAAGCCGAGCCGGTCATCCGGGCGGCGCTGCCCGACGCCAACGTGCCGACATCGATCCGCAGCACCGGTGTTCCCGTCCTGCACGGACACATCTCGGAACTGATTCCGACGCTCGAGAGATGGCTCGCCGAGCACCCCGATGGCGTCGCCTGCGTGATCGACGCGGGCGGCAACGCGACCGCCGGTGCCATCGACCGCGTTCGGATGCCGCAGCGCGTTCGCGTGCTGACGCCCGAGCTCTCGAAGGGCCTCGAGTGCGACCTGGTCGTGCTCATCGACCCCGAGAGCTTCGGCACCGGAATCGAAGGCGCCGTCGACCGCTACGTCGCCATGACCCGAGCGACGCAACGACTCGTGGTGCTCACGAGCGCGTGACGGGTCTCTCAAGCACCACCGCGTTAACGCGGAAGATCCCGGTCTCGATTGAGACCGGGATCTTCGCTTTTGTGGCGCATTCGGAGAATCCCAGAGGCCGCGTAATTGCTGGGCAGTTTCAGCGTCGGTGTTTTCGCGTTCCAGGCTAAGCGCCTGAATATTCCACTCGACCGATTCGTCCTCTCGAGAACCAAGGGTCAAAGGAAACTCCGGATCCAACCTGACTTCGGCTTCGCTCCCGGAAGCTCTACTTGCAGTGAATCGCCAACATTAAGCGGCAGAAGCGGAAAACCAGATATCCAGATCTATTCCCGCTGGATAGAGCTGCTCTGAGTTCAGGTTAAGGCCACACCGCGGGCACTCCAAGATCGAGGGGACGTAAAAGCCAACGCCGAGAAGATCCTCGTCCGGCTCGAAGACCCCAATCACAAGAGCCTCGCCGAATGCACATGCTGGGCATGCCGCGAACCGCCGTGCTACTTCGGGTGAGGCCGTGGACGAAAACCGGCTCACGAGCGCTTCTTCAACCTCCGCCTGCTTCAAGGGTGAAAGGCCGCGCGTAAGGCTCGCGTAGCGTTCTCCGGTCAACCGAATCAGGGCTTGAGTCTCCCGAAGCAGCTCATCCTGATACAAATCATGGGCGGCCCCGCCAATCGCGTCCGCATAGTCTCCTAGCGCCATTCGCGCCTCATGACTCATGACCTTGTGAATCTGCTTCTCATAGCTTTCGGCCGTCTCGAGAGCGGCCTCAAGCCGGTCCCTATCGACGGGCTCAGCAAGATGAGCCGCGGCGTTCCGAAGCGCTAGCGGCCCGTGAAGCGATGAAACTGGAGGGAGCCCAGGCCTAAGCCTGTGGGCGAGCGCGATCGCACCGTGGGCGCTGATCGTTTTTTGGTATCTCGACGGCAGCACGCCTATCGAAGCATGCTGATCGATTGGAAGTAGTTGCCTCGCGAGCGCAAGTTGAATGTCTTCAGGGTTAGCGGAGAGAAGCACCGGATCCAGCTCCGTTACAACAGCCTTGGCCAGGAGTTCCACAGCAATACCCACGTGAATCGCCGCGATCTGACGAGAATGGGCATCTTCAAGCGGCATTGGGCCAACGTCGTAGAGGCGACTGCGCGCAGCACCTATATGGTGCTGTGCCGCCAGAAGGAGTCTCTCGGCCAGTTCTTGCTGGGATGGCTCAGATGTCACCAACGTCATGCGGCATTCCTACCAGACCGATAGCCCGACAAATGACTGGAGTAACCCACATCAGTTTTGGACCGGCCTTCGAACCGCGAAGTACACAAATTCGAAAGCTCTCCTTTGCTCGCTTCGGACCACAGCGCATGCTCCATCCTTGCCACTGTTGGAGAGGCGTCGTTCGAGTGAAGGTTGATGATGGCACACTCATCGTTGTGAACGAAGAAACCCGTACGCTCCTCCAGAAGGCTGTCGTATATCGCGATGTCGATGCGGTGCGAAACCTGCTAGACAAAGGCGCCGATGTGAACGCGCCGAACGAGATAGGGCGGACTCCGCTGACCTTCGCCGCATTGAACCTCTACGACGATGTCGTAACCCTTCTGATCGACCGAGGCGCCGACCTCGAGGCTGAGGATCAGGTCGGCTGCACGCCGCTCTGGTCGGCAACCAATCGGACCAAGGACGATGGAACGGTGATCAGACTGCTGCGGGAAGCCGGCGCCGACCCGCATCACGTCAGTTTCTTCGGTTCTTCACCGTTCAGCCTCGCGTTCGAGTACGGCAAGCATTCTTTGCAGTTCAGGCGCCCGACCCTCAAGTACTTCAAGGACCTTCCGAACACCTTCGCGGGGCCCGACAACTCGATATGCCCTCGGGATTTGGTGGTGATGAGGCCGCACCATGTACGTATCACCGGAGAGACGCGACGGTGCTTCGACTGCGGCCTGACGATTCGGCTTGGGTACTTGGATGAGCCCTGACTGCATCACGAGTGGTGACCCACAGCAAATGATCGCACACCCGAGTTCGGTCTTCCTGGTGTGACCAGGAGACCGCAAGTCGATCGAGCTCGCCCTCAACTCACAGCCGCTCGAAGGTGAGAAGCAACCTCGTTCGATGGTCGCATGACGTCCGGGTCTCCGAAATCGGCCGCCCGATTCGCGAGTGCAAGGTTCAACCAATCGGCGAGGCGTTCCTCGTGGTCGGTCGCGTCAAGCAACGTAACCCCTTTTCTGAATGCAGAGCTCAGGTCTGGCGCCCGTTTATCAAGGCGTGTCGCGATCTCGTGGGCAAGCATGTATGCAGCTTGGTCGAGCGCTTCGCGTCGGGCGCCGTACGGGGCTTCATCGTCGTCGTCCTCGACGTTGAGCGTGATCAGCGCCTCGCGTGCGCCATCTCGCCGCATCGATAATCCGACGTGGGAGAACTCACCAAGTGCTCGGACGAAGACCGACAGCCGGGCCCAGCCAGCAAGCTCGAACCATCGGGACGCAGGCAGATCGCTGCGGGCCTCCAACCTCGCCGCCTTATCCGGCTTAAGTCGGTGCGCACGGGCAACTGAAGTCTGTTCGGCCAGGACCCGCACGGAAGGGAGCGAGAGATCGTTGTCTTCAAGCCAGTAGTTCGTCGCAGACGTGAGCGCATTTCCGGCGAGCCGGAGATGATGTCCACCTTTGTCCGAGGATTCGAGACCCACGGCTTCCGCCATAGCAGCGATCGAAAGATACCGAAACAAGCGTGCAGCCAAGTGCCCATAGTCAAACCGCTCACCAACCATCGCCTGTTCTTCTGCGGCAGCGGCTGCCGCGTTCTCAAAGCGACGCGAGAGCCTTTCGACCAAGCATCCAACGGTGTCAGCGCGACTGACTCGGTCGACGATGCCGTCTGGGCCTGTATGGGAGGAGTGGACACGGTAGTCCAGTGCGGTGAGCCGAGCCCGCTCGAGGGCGGGGTCGTGCATCGAGACCAGATCGGGCAGCTCCAAGAGACGAGGCAGTGCCGCCGGCTCCCGCGACATTGAACCTGAGCCGAGTCGCGCGGACAGTGCGAGGTCGAATGCGTGTATGCCAGCCTCAGCAGCATGCTCACGGATCGCACCGCGCACTTGTCGCAACGGGATCTCGATTATTCGGGCGATCTCTGCGAATAGCGCGAATTGGGCCGTTCCGCTGGCTCCCAGGTCGATGGTGCGGTTGCCAATCGCTACCTTGCGCCCGTGCTGCAACTCGGAAAGTGATGCCCAATCCCGACCTGGGTCGCGTCCCAGCGCATCCAGACCGTAGGTGTCCCACACCCGTGAAATGAATTCGCTGTCGGACTCGCCCTTCTGCTTCCATTCGAGCGAGTGACTGGAGGCGACATTGAATGTCCATCGCTCAAGGAAAGCTCGAGCTCCGACAACTGCGGCAACATTCAAACCCTGTCGCATCTTTATGAGCACATCAATGCCAGCGTCGAGGCCACCTCGGAGCTCATCCGCCCAGATATCTACCGATGGAGAGACCCGCCGCCATCCTGCTCCCAGCAGAGTCAATGCCGCGTCCGCCGGGGGTATCAGACCGAGAACTTGCCAGCCCGCCGCGGGAAGAAGAAGGGGAGTGTCCGCAACAACGGCGCGTCTTTCGGCATCCCAGCGCGAGAGTGCAAATCCAAGGACTTTGTGATCACCGCCAACCGCATCCGCGAAAGCCTCGAGGTTTCGCCTCGCACCAAATCCAGCGGCGTATGCTTCGGGTACGGACTCGGGCGGATCACCGAGATCGGGCGCTCCGCGCATCAATCGCCACGGTGATTCGCGCGCCCGCTTTCGTGCCTTGTTTGTCCTCGGCGACGCCACCGGTTTCCCTCCAAAGTTCCCACGGAGCATGTTCGTGTCTCTGAAGGATAGTGGCGCCTTCGAAAGCAGTATCGAAGGGCCGCGATTGGATCGATCGATGAGGTCAGTGCGATAGTCCGGAGGCCTCACCGTCGGATCAGTTGACCATTGCGGTGAGCTTTTCGATGATCTCAGCACTCGAAAACGCGTCGACGTTGAATTCCATCGCTTTGGCCTGAACAGCCTGGTCATCTGAGACGACGGCCCACGTAGGGCGAATGATGTACTGCTCTTCGTTCCGGGTGGCGTCAATGGCACAGGTAATGAGTCGGCGTTGCCTCGGATGCGGCAGAGGTCGACCAGCGAGGTGTCGCCCGGGACCAGGGTGGCCATTACTTCCTCGAAGGCGGCGAGCACCGCAGGCGTCATCGAACGCTCGAACTCGGCGAGTTGCGCGATGTCCGGCAACCCGCTCGCCTCGGAGAGCACTTCGCTAGGGATGTGGCAGCACTCCCGCACGAACCGGCTCGCGCACTGCTGCCTCGTGAGCTTGGCGAGTACGTTGTAGTCGAGCAGGTACTCGTGGTCCCTTGCCTCGCCGGCAGCCGATCCCACACAGCCCGCCAAACTAAGCGCGCAGCTCCGACCCCAAGCACCAGAATCGCGTACCGAACCCTTCAGCCTGCCCAAACGGCGGGCTTTTCGTCGTTAATCGAGCCAGGCGGCAACGGGAGCGCCCTGCGGGCAAAAATAAAGGCGCCGGCCTTGTCTCCGAGGAGTTGATCAGCCGATCTTCTCCCACAGCCCGCAGCCTTGGATGGTGAACCCTTCACCGCCGAACACCTCGACCGTGACCCCGTCGGGTGCGTGACTAATGAAGCTGTTGTCGATGATGTCGCCTCCACCGGTTGAACGTTCCCAGTAGCAATCGGACGCCGGGCCGAGAGTGCGCCACACGCCGGCGGCGACGCTCGTCCCGACCGCTCGTTTCCCGTCACCGATCATCGCTGCCGCCGCCTGCTTCGCCCCGGCCAAGTCTGGACAGTACGCGGCGATCGCCGCATCGAGGCTCGAGTCGAACCCGCGGAGCTTCTCAGCAGCCGCCGGGCGTTGGTTCTGCCATTGGGCGGCCGTATCCGTGCACCACTGGCGCATCTTCACCGCCTGCTCCTGCCAGTACACTGCAGCCGGATCGACGTCGGAACGGCCAGCGGCCTTCATCGCTTGGAAGAACACCTTGTCCTGCGCCTGCTCCGGTGACCCGAGGATCGACGAGACTGCCGGCAACGCGATCAGCACCTTCCGGACGGCAGCGCCGTCCTTCCGGTCGATCGCTTCCTGCAGGTCGGCTTTCGCTGTCGTCAGGGTCGCGACATCCTCGGCGGCCGCCCATGGCGATGAGGCCATCGCCTCATCGATCTCGACGATCTTGTCCGGTGCGTCGGCCAGCGCCTGCTTCTCGTCCTTCTCGGTCTGGCGTTCCGCTTCCTCTTCCTGCTTCTTCTCCGCCGCTTCGTTCAGCTTCCGCTGCTCCTCAGCCTCCTGTTCGAACGCCGCGGCCGCGGCCTGCTCCTGCGAGTTGCGTACAGCGGTGCCGATGATCGGGCCTGCGATGAACGACACGATGACGACGGACACGGCGATGATCGCCCACGTCCGAGGGGTCAGCTTCTTCCAGAACGGGACGGTGGCCGCCGGCTCCCCAGCCACCTTGCCGGCGCCCTCGGTCTCGGCCTTCGGTCCCGCCTTCATCCGTGCGACAGCCGCGACACGTGTTGCGCGCACCCTCTTGATCCAGGAGTCGATGGCCAGGAGCCACGGCTCAACCGGCTCATTCGGGTCGGGCACAGTAGACCTCCAGGACGTAGGGTGGCCGTCAGACTACCGGCCGCCCGCGCCCCGCGGGAGAACCAGTTCGGGGGCTTAGACGTTCGCCCGGGGTGGACGGTATGGTGCGCCAGCGGGGCTAAGGCGATTGCGCGACGAAGCGCTGAACACTCCGAACTGTCCGGCATTCCTGGACCGGATGGAATCTGTGGAGGTCGTCGGCGAGACAGTGTGGCAATGCGCCGAATGTGCTGACCCGGCATGATGACCCTTATGAGTCTGTTTCGGAAGAGTTCGCCGCCACCGAGTGAGAGGCGGCAGCGCGTCGCGCTCTTGAACACAGAGGCAGACATTCAACGAGAAGTTGCTGCCGAACGCGCACGGTCAGTTCAGACCAAAGCGTCGTTCCTCGTGGTCATCGCCGGGTTGTTGGCCGGGGCGTCATTCGACACGCCTCACGGCTCGGGCTGTTGGTGGTTGTCGGCGATCCCTCTGGCGTTGGCTCTGGGCACGGTAGTTGCTGCTGTCGTTGCGCTCTGGCCAGCCCCAGCCGGTGCAGCTGACCCTGCGGCGATCCGGTCGATTTGGATAGACAACACTCAGGGCTCGTATGAACTGGAGATTTATCTACTCAAGGTCAAGACTGTTGCCTACTCCGAGATGCAGGCGCGCACAAACAAACGGGTGACTGCGCTCAAGATCGGCTTTATTCTTCTGTCGGCTGCAATTTCAACCGCACTGGTTGTGTTTATCCTTCAACGCTGGGCCTAAGGAATCACCATGAGTAAGCAGAACGAGCCAGACGGCGACCCCGACGTCGATGAGGTCATCAAGCGGATAACGGAATCCCCCAGGCCGACGCGTGAGCCCAGCGGCGATCCGGACGTACGAGGCGGGCTTACGTCACTCACCGGCTCCGGCGATCAGCAGGACAAGTAGCCGCGCTGCGTGTTTCGTTGTCGGGCCGGCGTCCGACGATGAACATGATCAGCGATCAAGAGCTTCGTTACCGTCTCCTGGCCGCCCAGGATGGACGTTAGTCTGGGCTCACCCTCGGCGACGATGATTGCAAGGAGCTGCAGGTGCAGAAATGCAAAGACCGCGAGACACTCATCCGGCCCGGCGGCTCGGTGAACGTTAAGTGCACGCGGATCTCAGGTCACGCTGGCAACCACTACGACGGCCGGAGCGTCTCAGAATGGGGCGACGAGCCGCTCCACGACCACAAGGATCGGCCAGCTTATTTCGGCTCAGCTGGGTCTCGGTAGTGAAACTCCCACTCGCGCGGGCATCGGATGGCACGATTAGACGAGCCTTCCTTTGCGCCCTGCCTCGAGGAGGTACGTCACGAACGCCGAGCATGTCACCAGCATGTACTTCGCGATCGCCCGGCCGCACTGGACGACCTCACTGATGTGTACCGGGCAATGCTGGAAGAGCATGACGCCCATCGGATCTTCCCCAGTGGCGCCTCGGCCTGCGGGAGCCTCGCGGCAGCCCTAGGGGTACGACTGACCGAGCTCAGGCTGCCCATGCCGGCCGGCATGATGCTAATCTCCCCCGAAGTGGACCTCACCGAGTCTGGTGACTCGTTCACGACCCTTCGGGACGTCAGCGTTGGCCTGCAGAGCATGCGGCAAGTCAATCTGCTGTATGCCGACGGCGTAGATCTCGCTGACCCTCACCTTTCCCCCTCTTCGGCAACCTCACCGGATTCCCTCCGACGTTGCTCATCGGGGGAACCCGAGTTCTGTTCCTCTCCAACACGGTCCGCATGCACCGCGCCCTCCGCGACGCCAGCGTCGACGCCGATCTGCACATCATCGACGCCCGCCCTCACGCTGGCTCCGGCTCCGCCCCCGAAGAAGCAGCAGTCGCTCGAGAGATCCGACAGTTCATCAGCCGCCTATCATGCGGCACTGCCACTCCGCACCTGTGACCGCGGCTCCATCGTGAACTGCTACACGAGGTTGAGCTGCAGATCGATCGGGAATGACTCAGAGGCCGCCGTCCTGAGTTGCTCAGCGGTGGTCCGAGGCCAGCTCTGGTTCGTTTCGCCCACGACGGTGTACTCGGCTTCACCCCGGGGACGGTTCGCTCGAGCGCCCACACCCGTTTCGAAGCTGGGTCTCGGCCGATCTGCACGCTCACGTGTCGGTGCGGATGCCCATCGCTGTCGAGCGGGAGAGTCAGAATAGTGGGGTTCCCCGGTCCGCAGGAACGGAGGAGTGCTTCATAGGCAGTTGGTGCGTTCACGACTTCCGCTTCCTGTAGTCGGTAGAGGGCGGAGGGAAGCGCCCGATCTCGGGCGGGCGCTTCCCTCCTGGTCCGCAGCGGCGTCGTGGACAGACGCGTCGTGCTGCGGAATTTGTCGGAGCGTCAGACGCGGGCTCCACGTGCTTCTTCACCTTCAGTGTTTGCGGGTGGCACCTGCGCGATGCGGCCTCGTCGCACGAGGGCGAATGCGACAGCGACCAGTGCGATGCCCACGAGCATCGGGAGAACGATCCGTGCGATCAGTGCGCCCGCGCCCCACTCGCCGCCGTCGTCGGCGTGGATCGTGGTCGTCGTGGTGATGTTCCAGACGATCAGGAGCGCGGCCGTGAATGCTCCGGTGTAGACCGAGCCTGAAGCCTTGTAGAAGTACACGGCGAGGCAGGCGGCAAGCGGGAGCATGATCAGGAACTGGTACCCGATCAGCACGAACTGGGACTTGAGTGGCTCGTTCACGAGCATGGTGCCGCCGGTGAGCATCGGGAAGTAGTCGATGAGGAAACCGACGAGCAGTGGAGCAGCCAAAACGAGTGAAAATGCGATCATCTGACGCGCAGGGGTGAGCTTGGCTCCAGTCCATCGCAGTTGCGAGCTCAGTCCGATGTTGAGCACAAGGAAGTACGCGACGAACGGGAGAAGGTAGGCAAGGAAGATCGCCCAATGCCGCCCGTCGATGATCGCGAGGGCCATCGTGTAGAAGCGGAAGTCCGTCTTGAAGAGCCAGTCGGACAGTACGAGCAACACATACGCTGACCCAACTGCGAGCAGCGCGATCGCCGCAGACCTTCCGACGACCGACCAACCGAAATCACCGTCCGTTGTGAGGCCGAGATCGCGCGCCGAGGTAACGTCGCGCCGCTTGGAGCGGGAGTACCAGGTCGCGATGAGCACCGCGGAGATGACGGCGTTGAGAACGGCCCAGACGAGGATGCCGTTTGCCCATGTCTGCGGCCAGAAGGAGAGGCCGGCCAGACCGACGTTGCCGAGTTCCTGGAACGGCCAGAACGTCACGACCGGGACGATGCCGGTGATCGTCGCCGCGATGAGCCAGGGCCAGCCGAAGCGCTCGCCGCGAGCGGGTGGGGTGGGTTGACGTGCAGCGGCGAATGCCGGTGAAGCCCAGAGCAGGCCGCCGACGGCGAACACGGCAAGGATGCCACCGATGAGGGCGATGCCTCCCCCGATCTCCTTCCATATCCACACCTGCCCGTCGAATGTCTTGCCGCCGTCGAGGGTCTGGTCGTACCAGTCGACGGCATGCTGGACCGCGTCGAAGCTGAAGGTCATGAACGGGTGGTTGCCGGCGACCATGACCATCTTCCTTGCGGAACCGTCGGCGACGTTCCCGTAGACCTCATCGAGTACGACGGGTTGGTCGGTGCCGACCTGAGCCATCGCGATGTCGCCATTGGGCACGTTCGCGGGTACGGCTTCCCCCCAGACTGGTTCGGCGAATTCTTCCAACGAAGACATGATGAACAACGCGTTCTTGAGGGTCGGCGGGTTCTCCGGGTCCGGAAGCGCGTACGGAACTGGACCGGATGCTTCGAAGACGATCGACCGATACAGGTCGGGTTCGGTCGCGGCGGCAACGTATGCCTCGGCGCCGCCGCGGGAGTGGCCGCCGATGCCGATGTTGTCGGGGTCGATCATCGGAAGCGCGTGGAGATAACGCAGCGATGCCGGTCCGATCCAGCCGGACTCCTGATCGCCGTCGGATCCCCCGTGGCCGTACTGGTCGGGCGCGAGCACGACATATCCACGCCGAGACAGCTCGATCGCATATGCGTCCTGCATCTCGCTGGAGTTGTTCGCACCGTGAATCGCGAGAATCCCGGGGGCGGGTGCTTCTGGCGTCGCCGAGTCCGGGACGTAGAGCTTGCCCGCGATCATTTCGCCGTGCTCGCCGGCGATCGTGATGTCTCGAACGTTGACAGCGCCGAACGCCGTCTGAACTAGCGCACCGAGTGCTCCGCCGAGGAGCACGAGCGCGATCGCAAGGCTCAAGAGCGCCCACTGCTTCTTCCGGGGCGAGTCAAAGGTCATCATTGTCCTCTTTCTGAACGTGCACGAGTGATGCGGTCTAGCCGGGCGCAGGCCCGCGGTGATTCCGGGCGCGCGTGTCTTGGGTACGGCAGGGCACGCAGAAGTGGCGTGGATCATGCCTGATAGAAGCTGTCGTCAGAGCGAGTCGGGGAAGGCCGGGTTGCGTCGGTTCAGGAACTCGACGGCCCGACGCGGGCGAGCCAATCGAAGCCGTCGAGGATGAGCTCGAGGATGAGCTCGAACTCGGCGTCTTCGTCATGAACTGCTTCAGTCATTGATTCCGCGATACGCGGGTACTGTGCCGACAGCTCCCCGGCGCGAAGCGCTGCGACCTCAGCACCGGCATCCGCCTCATCCTCATTCCGGGCTTGCCGGTACGTTGAGCCCATGACGTGCCCGTCATAGGCGTGCAATGCATAGTGCGCGAGCTGCACGGACAGGCCGCCTTCGCGGAGGCGGTCCAGCACGGCATCGATATAGCGCAGCCGCTCCGGGCCGACTCGAGCGCGAGACGCGAGCGGTGCTGACGCCCACGGATGTTCTTTGAGGACCGCATAGGCGGCGATCCCACTCGTTCGCAGGTCATCCTTCCAGCCCTCGTCGGTGCGCGGGACACTGAAGCGAGCAGCCACCCGCTCGACCATCGAGTCGACGAGCTCCTCTTTGTTGCTCACATGGCGATACAGGGCCATCGCCTCAACTTCGAGCTGCTCACCCACTCGGCGCATACTGATCGCCTCGAGGCCGCCACGATCGGCGAGCGCGATCGCGGCATCGACCACTCGCTCTCTCGTCAATCTCTCTCGCATTGCTCCTCCACGGCTCGGTGTTTACAGCATAAGCATACGTCGTAAACACCGCGCGATGACTGCACACCTTCTCAGCGCTCCGAGCAACTCTGGCGGGTCGTCGAGCCCGGGTCTGCGACCGCGCCTTGAAGCGAGTGCACATTCGTGCAGGCTTAGAACTGCACGTATCAACCAGCAGCCAAAGCACTCACCGGCAGCCTGGTTCGCTCGGCTGCAGGCGGGTCGTAGTGCTCAGCGCGTTAACGCAGAATTCCCGGCCTCTTTCGAGACCGGGAATTCTTCGGTATTGGTGGCGCAAGTGGGAAATCTGGAAGGCCGTGCGGTTACTGGGCACTTTCAGCATCGGTATATCGGCATTTTAAGCTAAGGCGCGAGATTTTCCAGCACGCTTCTCGGCGTAGTTCCGATGACGCCGGCAACTTCAAAGACTCCCAGTCGCCCGCGAGGAAATGCGACTACGGGACGGCCGTGACCTCCACAATCTCGCCTCGGGCTCGGTATGCGTCTGCCAGGGCTTGGACGATCTCGTCGAAGTTCTGGATCGCTACGACCGAGTCGCGGACATTTTGGAATTGAGACGCTCCCGGGACGGTCGGAAGAATATTTTCGTGAAGGTCGTCAATGAGGTCCGGACGATCGCCGCTGGCGAAGATAACGTCCGCTTGACCGTTGGCTCGGTCGGTTCGAATAGTTAGCACCATTCGATTCTTCAGCACGCAGAGCCGGTCCTCGTTCAACGACGCACGCCTCTGCGAACGGACTCTGTACGTCTACTCAAGTGGACTACAGAGGACGGAGGCCGATGAACACCTACAGACGACCTCATCCGTACGGGACCCGAGTGGGCCGTAGAACGCATCGAGCCATGACCCAGAACCGCCGCTAAGGTACGCGCCTCTACGAGAACCATGCTCGAGCTGCACGTCTCGACGAAGCGCGAGGTACGCCGATCGCGCTGTTCGACCGAGGAGTTGAACACGACTGGTCGACGGGTCGAAGCATCAGAGCCGATCCAGGTCGACGCGTGGATACGGCATCGTGTCTTCCACGAAGACTCGCCGCATGTGCAAGGCGAAGCGGTCGCCATCCTCGGCCGATCGGTCGCCTACGACCCTCAGTCCGATGGGAACCTGCTGATCTTCGGCTCCTCAGGCTCCGGGAAGACGATGCTCCTCTGGAATATGCTCGACACCCTCACGCCGTGTGGTGTGCCGGCCGCCGACGTCGTGCACATCAGGAGCCACTCTTCGGGGGTCATCCCTCTCGATCCTCGGAAACGAACTCCTGGTCGCAGCCTCCCTTGATGACGGCGCCGGCGCGATCGACGCTGCGGTCGACACGTTCGACAGCGAATGGGCTGACCACAAGAAGCATGGGAGCGGGGGCACCCGGCGATCCCCGGCCTCTGTTGCTGGTCATCGACGACGACAGTTGGATCGACTGCGGTAGCGACGGGTCCCGTGCGACTCGGGTCGGCGAACTTGTATCGCGGATCAGCAAGGATGGCGCGGCCGACGGAGTGTTCGTCATCATGTCGACGCAGCGCCCCGAGCGGATGCCCGGGAGCATCGCAGTCGAGGACTCCCCCGCCCGGGTGCTGATGGGGCCGACCACCTGGGGCGGGCACCCGCCGTGCTCTCGGCGGAGTGCAGGAGGTGCAGGCCACGGACGACACCCCTCGAGACGGCGGACGATTCCAGGTGCGAGGCACCGTGCTCGAGTTCGCACCGTCAGCCCCGTACTAGCCTGTGCCACCGCTCGGCACAGCCTGACCCGGCAACGCCGACGCTACACCTGAGCTGCAGCCGCTCGAACACGTTCAGCGAAATCAGGAGCATTGATCTGATAGGTCGCAAGCAGGGTGCACTTCAGCTCATTCGAACGATCTTTCCGTGGTTCCGGCTGACCGAGGGCAGCGACACATGTCGTGATCACCACCCTGCCTACGATGCGTAGGTTTACACCTACGTGCTATAGGATTCAGGTCATGCCCCGCGCCAACCTGACCACTGCCGTCATCCTGGCCGCGGCCGCCGACATCGCCGACGATGCCGGGTACGACGTGATCACCATCTCGACAATCGCGCGCCGGTTCGGCGTCCAACCCGCCAGCTTGTACTCACACGTGCGCGACGTCGCAGCCGTGAAAGACGGTCTTCACGAGCTCGCGCTCGGCGAACTCGCCGACCGGGTCGCCGTTGCGATCGCCGGTCGCGCAACAACCGACGCGCTTCGTGGGTTCGCCGACGCTCACCGCCGATACGCCGCCGACCGGCCCGGCTGCTGGACGTCCGTCCAACGACCCGCCTCCGAAAGCACCGTCAACTCTGATGCCGCAGCACGACTATCCGCACAGCTGTTGGCAGTCGTCAGCGGCTACGACCTCCCCACGTCCGAGCACGTGCACGCCGCACGGTTCGTCGGCGCAACGGTCAACGGCTACCTCACCTTGAACCGGGTCGGCGCATTCGACCACCGCACCCCAAACCCCGACGCATACTGGACCCGCACCATCTCCGCTATCGACACTGCGCTCAGCGCCTGGCCAACCGAAGAAACCGAGAACCCATGATCTCCACCCCGATCACCGAAGACCTGATCCACGGCATCGCCGAACTCGAAACCACCGACCGCGGCGTCCGCCCGCACCGGCTCCCCGAATGGGTACGGCAGCAGTTCCCCGACGCACAACTGATGGCCATGGAATCCCAACCATCAGGCGCGCGCCTCGCCGTCCTGACGACCGCAACAACCATCGAACTAGGGCATGTCTGACAAGTGCTTTGCCCAGACAATGCCAGCGTGGAGGACGGCGGCCGCATCCGGTTGGTCTCCTGCCATACACCGGGGCCTTCATTGGCCGTGCTTTACTTTCGCCTGTGGACACACCTGAACTTGCCGCCCTGGTCCCAGGCTTCATGGCTCGGCATCCGGGGCAAGAGTGGACGCTGACGTCGGGGAAGGGCGCGGGCGAGGACCTCGTAGTCACCCTGTCTCCTGTGACCGCCCCTGAGCGGATTGCGACAGCCCGGGTCTACGCGGGGGCCGAGGTCTTCCTCTTCGACTTCTCCGGTCACAGCAGCGCCGACTTT
>NZ_ATXG01000008.1 GCF_000421565.1 Agromyces subbeticus DSM 16689
GTCGTCGTATGCAAAGTCGGCGCTGCTGTGACCGGAGAAGTCGAAGAGGAAGACCTCGGCCCCCGCGTAGACCCGGGCTGTCGCAATCCGCTCAGGGGCGGTCACAGGAGACAGGGTGACTACGAGGTCCTCGCCCGCGCCCTTCCCCGACGTCAGCGTCCACTCTTGCCCCGGATGCCGAGCCATGAAGCCTGGGACCAGGGCGGCAAGTTCAGGTGTGTCCACAGGCGAAAGTAAAGCACGGCCAATGAAGGCCCCGGTGTATGGCAGGAGACCAACCGGATGCGGCCGCCGTCCTCCACGCTGGCATTGTCTGGGCAAAGCACTTGTCAGACATGCCCTAGGCCTGTTCGGCACGAGTGGCGCCGGGAAGACCGCGTCAGCGCAAGGACTCGTCTACGCGGCGCTCTCAAATCGTGCCGACACAGTGATCATCGACACGCAAAAGCATGGCGCGGATTTCAAGTTCGCGAAGTCCCGGTCGATCGCGTTCGTCACCTCGCTCCACGAGGCGGCCGCCACGATGAGAGCGATCTATGCGGAGGTGCAAAAGCGCGCGCGGTTGAACGCGGAGTACGGAGTCGGCTCCTGCCGTGATCTGCCAAGCGCGGTGCGCCCACGCACGATTGTCGTGTTCATCGATGAGTTCCTCGGGGTCATCATGGCCGGCAAACAGCCGCCCCGACAGCCTGAGGATGAACCGGAGCGCGAAGCACGGCGCATGGCGAAGTGGGCTGAATTCAACGCGAAGAAGGACATCGCGTTCCTGTCGGGCCGCATTGCGGCAGAGGCCCGGTCCGGTGACGTGCACCTGTTCCTCATGACGCAGAAGCTCATCGCCGCCGTCCTCGACGATGAGGTTCGCGACCTCAAGACGAACATGGCGAGGATTCTGCTTGGCAAGGCGAACTCTGGTGAGCGTATGAGCGCACTCCGGGATCCAGAAAGCGCCCCGGACCTAGGCGATGAGGTCCCGAAGGGCCGCTGCATCTGGGAATCAACGATGGAGGCGCCTCAACTCGCGCAGTTCTGGTACGCCGAGCAGGACACGTACTCCGCGGAGCTGGAGAAGCGAGTGCCTGAGCTCAGAGCCGATCAGTTCCTCGACATAGCTCCGTTCCAGGAAACTTCTGCCGGTGGATCGTTAACCGCCGATGGCACAGCACCGCAGGATTCGGGGGCGTCCTCGGACCCGTTCGCCGACTTTGAGGGCGAGCCGGATGTCGAGGTGCTTGAGGAGTTCGAGTTCGAATTGGACCTCGACGACCTCAATCTCGACGGCCGAGGCGAGAACGAACACACACAAGCACGAGCACTCGTCACGTCCGACTTTGAGGGCGATGACGAGGCTGTCGACACGGTTCGGAGCCAGCGCCTTGGTACGGAGCCCAAGCGCAAAGATACGGCCGGCATACGTGCGAGCGCGGCGATCTTGGATGCTCCGCCGATTGACTTGAGCGCGATCCTCTTGGACGTTGACGGGGTGGTCAGCCCGATCGGTGGCAACGTCGACACATGGCCGGACGGTGACCTCATCGACTCTCCCTTCGGCGCCGCCTGGTGCTCGCCTGAGATGCTCCGCGCGGTGCATGCGATTGGGGTTCCGGTCCTTTGGGCGACCGATTGGAAGTCAAATGCTGAGGTCGTGTTCGCGCCTATCGCCGGTACCCGTGCGGCCGCAACGCTGCTGCCCGGCTCGGGCGACGGCGGTTGGTGGAAGCTAGACGCGATGTCGCGGCTCCTCGACAGGTACCGCGGAATCCGGTCAATCGTGTGGGTTGACGACCTGCTCGACGCCGAAGACGACATAGGCGTGCGATACTCCGTGATCGCGCACGAGATCGCCGACCACTATGGAGTTCGTCTCAAGCTCATCGTCCCCGATAGCGCGGTTGGACTTACACCAGGAGACGTCGACCGGATCGCTACGTTTCTCGGCGCCCCGATTCAGTCTTCGTTCGCTGAAGAGATCTCGGCGGAGGAGCCGGAGCGGTCCCACGGCACCGAGCCAACTCCGACGGAGCCGCCAGCGACTGACCGAGCAACGATCGTCTCCCTAGCCGGGAACCCGAACGTCGACGACGATGATCCGTTCGCCTGATGTCGCAGCATTACGCATGAGCAGCTGCCCCAAGACAGGCCGGGAGGCATGCACGATCGCTCCCCTGCCCGTTTTAGCTATCCGCCGCCCTTATCAGTGGCATGAGCATTCAGACCCGCCAGCCTCCCGGTCAGCCGATCGGCGGCCAGTTCGCCGCTGCCAACCGCGCCGAGTCCGGCGTCGGTCTAACATCCACTTCATCGAGCTCTGCGACCGATGCTGCTCTCGCGAGGTACCAGGAGGCGGAGGCTCGGATGGACCTCGCTCGCCAGGCAGTGCACCAGGCCGCGCTCGATTCGCTCGAACAGGAGGCCGCCGAGCGGTTCCCGGAGGCCCGGGCCGTGCACCTCACCTACCTCGAGCAGTTCGACGGGACGATGGGCATCCAGATCGACAGCCTCGTCGACGAGGACGGCAACGAGGTCGCCCACGGCAGCTCGCTCCGCTCGCAGCTCCGGTCCTTCGAGGACTATGAGGACGTCGGGCGCACCTTCGATGCACGCGACGAAGCCCCGAGCCCCGAGTACGGCGAATTCAGTTATACCCTCACCGCACCGTCATCCGATGATCCCGCGACGACGACCGTCACCAGGCGCGACCGGCGGGCGACGGCCTGGGTGGATGCGCAGGTCGAAGAGGTCGATCGGCAAGCTCGCGAGCTCAATCAGCGCACCTTCGAACTCGGACGGGATGGAAGCATCGCCGTCGTGCTCTCCAAGTTCCCCGACGCGACAGAAATCTCCGTCTGGAACGCCGGTGCCGACGACGGCGAGATCCTCTTCGAAGTCGACGAGGTCCGCGGGCCGAACGGGGTCTGCTGGAGCAGCCAGGTTGACGGCGGCTGGGAGAATCCCTTCGCGGAGCAGCTCCGCGAGTACACGGTCATGACCGATCGACTCGGGATGGAACACCTCCTCCAGCCAGCCGACGAAACCCACGACCGACCCTGGCACGGGTTCGTCATCCGCTGAGCTCAGAAGGAATTGGCGCATGAACGCTTATCGTCATCCCGCAGCTCAGCCGATCGGCGGACGATGGGTGAGAATTGCCAGAGAATTCCGGCAGCGTCGGAGTTGCGCTTGACGGGAGGGTGCCACGGTCGTGTTCAACCTCGAGCAGCTTCCAGAGTGCGTTCGCGACCGTGTCCAGGTCAGCAGCGGCTGTTGGATCTGGACCGGCGAGAACAACGGACACCCTGTGCGACCGTACGGGCGGATGTCCGTACTTGGACGCCGGGTGCGAGTTCATCGATGGGTCTATGAACTGGCGAACGGCCCGATTGCTCACGGGGACGTGATCGACCATGTTCAAGCGCGGGGGTGTGGCAGCACCTTGTGCTGCAATCCAGCGCACTTGGAATCCGTTTCGGTCGCGGAGAACACACGACGTGGGCGGCTCGCCCGCTGCGCAAGGCTCGGCAGCTGCGGGCCATTCCTCGGCAGGGGTTCGTGGTGCCAGACCTGCACTCTCAGGTGAAACGGCCCGGAGCCGTCACTGTTTGTCTGCGAAAACGGCCGGGAACGTCGGAACGACCTCCTTCGGCGGGCCGTCCTCCAGCGGCTGCCAGGACTCGAGCGATCCGATCGCGACTATCCGCTCATCGGTCGAGTAAAGCGGGTTGCAGGTGATGAGCGTCACGTAGGACACATCGCCGAGGCGGCCCTCGACGCTCGGGAGCGGGTTCAGCACCTCGACCTGTGCGGGGTCGACGTAGATGTAGTTCCGGAACCGATAGGTGTACCAGCCCTGCGCGGTCTGAATCACGATCGGGTCTCCGAGTCGGAGCTGCTCGATCTCATGCATGCTGCCGCCATACGCAGAACGATGCCCGGAGATCACGAAGTTCCCCTCCTGCCCCGGGAGCTGGGTACTCGAATAGTGGCCGACGCCGAGCGTCTCCGAATCGAGCACGTCCGACTGGCTCACGCCCTCAGCGATGACGCGCTGCGAGTTCTCGCCGAACCGGGGCACGAACATCACCCCGAGAGGCTCGCCTGCGCCGGATGCCGGCAGCGTGACCGGCATCCCCTCAACACCGCGTTCGACCGGCTCCTCAGGACGCGATGACGCCAGCGTTCCGGAGAACTGACGCGCCTCGTCAGCCTGCGTTGATGCTGCGATCGCGTCTCCGATGAACAGTACCCACGCCATGTAACCGAGCCCTGATAGCCCGATCGCACCGAGCACGATCGCGGTGATCGTCCAGCCGCTCATCCGGCGCCTATTCTTCTCTGCCATGCGCACCTCCGACCTGCATATGCGCGGCGACGAAACGGCGAGGGTCCGCCGCGCATATGCAGGTCGGATCGGGCGACCATTGCCCGTGAGGAAGGACCGACACCTCCATGATGGGCGTGAACCATGCCACCAGCGGCGCCGCAGTCTGGGTCGCCGTGACCGGGGCGATGCCGTACCTGACGACCGGCGCGTATCCGCTCACCCCCGTCAGCGTGATCGCTGGTGCATGCGTGTGTGCGGGAGCTGCGCTCCTGCCGGACGCCGATCATCACAACGCGACGATCGCCCACTCCGTCCCCGTCCTCGGCCGTGTCGCTGCAGGCGCAGTCGGAGGGATCTCCGGCGGGCACCGGCACGGCGCTCACTCCCTCGTCGCCGCGGCGATCGTCGGCGTCGGCGCGTGGGCACTCACCTTCCTCACCGTCACCTGGGACGTGATCGGCACGATCTCGCTCGGCACGGCCATCGGCTCCGCCGCGCTCATCTGCTTCGCACTGAAGGTTCGCGGCCTGGTGAAGTCGTGGCTGAAGGCGTGGATCGTCGGCGCCGTGTTCGGGCTGCTCATCGCGATGTTCGTGCCCGCGAGCGTCGTGTGGTTCCCGATCGCCGTCGTCCTCGGATTCGTCGCGCACCTCGGTGGAGACTTCCTGACGACGGGAGGCCTGCCGGGCCTGCTGTGGCCGATCAAACCACGGCCGCCGAAGGCGCTCCAGAAGATGCCCATCATCTCGAGCATCTGGATGCCGAACGGGTACGTCGCGCTCCCCTTGCTCGGCAACACCGGCTCCGCGCGCGAGATGATCCTCGGCTTCGCACTCGCGCTCTACGTCCTCTACGGGGCCATCCACGAGACCCTTCGCGGATTCGGCATTGACCTGTTGAACATCCTCTGACCGGTGCCGCGCATATTCACGGCATGAGCTTGAACGCATCCAGCAAGGTCCTCAGGACCTCACCGGCGACGACGTCCTGGAGGCTCGCGAGTGGTCTGAATGCCGGAAGACAACGATCGTGACTGAGGAGCGACTCTTCGTGTCCCAAATTACCCCCGACGTTGCAGAGGAGGCCGACCCTGGCCGCTGACGTGATCCCCGATGAAGACGGCAACCGCAATGTCGCGCACGCCGAGTGCGACGAGTGTCCCGAAGGGTGGCGCGGGCCGAACCGAAAATACTGGGCGGTTGCGAAGAGTGATGCGCTCCGGCACAACGGGCGACTCCACCCTGAACCCGACGATGCACCGTTTCATGCAGAGGAGGTCTGCCCTTGAGCCCGCGCGACTACTGGCTTGAAATCGAGGCCCCCGACGAGCGTGAATCCCGACTGCCCAAGTGGGCGCAACGCCGCATGCAGGCGCTACGCCGAGAGGCCGAGCGATTGCTTCGCGGCACCGTCGAGAAGGCGGCCATAGAATCGGAGGATCGGATTGCGCTCAACATCGGGAGCAACGGCCACGGGGAGAGTCTGGTCCGTGTGGTGCCGAATGGCTCGGAAGTGATCTTCCGAGTAACCGGCGGTGCGATGCACGTACAGCTCGCGAAATTCGGGAACCGGTATCGCTTGCGAGTTGTGGGCATGGGCGCATGGGATCACTTGCTCGGGGAGCGCAACGAAATCGCGGTATTGCCCGCCCTGGGGAACGTCGTCGAGGTCGCCTTCGTCATGCCAGTGCCAGAGACTCTAGCGCCGCCGCTGCTCGCATTAGAAGGCGGTACGTCAGCGCTCAACCCTGTACCGAATGGCCAAGCCGACGGGGCGGGGAGCGGTCAATGAGTACCGATCTGCCTGACCGGATCGCGCGCTATGAGCAGCGACGTGAGCGCGGCGCTGACACCGCGGTTGAGCATGAGGCGCTCTATGCGCGGATCAAAAGGGAGTGTGGTCCGGCGGTCGCTGAGTTCTTTGACCGAGAGCACATGATGCCGTACGAGACGCGCCCGCATTTGCCGTGGCCGATGCGACCACGCGGCGCATTGACGTTCTTCTTCTACAGGCTGCTGCTCACCGTTGGAGGCTTCCTCGCCGCCATGTTGGGCGCTGGGCACTTAGGCTTGTCTGGACTGGGGTGGAGCCTTACGGCGGGCTTCGTGGGCGCGGCGGTCGTCTACGGCTTCTTGACTGTGCTGCCGAAACTTGTCCCGCCGAGGGATTTGGAGCTTCGGGAACGTCTTGTGCAGGAGTTCACCTCGATGCTGCGTGCTGAGTCGGCTCAGGCAGAGCGTGCAGCACATGGACGACGAGACGAGCGGCGGCTTCGCGAGATGGGGGCAGCTGATGGGCAATAGCAACGGCTTCGTGAACGAAGCACTTATCGCATTCGCGATCCTGTCGGTGCTGGCTGGGATCGCAGTGCTGCTGCTCGCGCACAATCGTTTCGTGCGCACGCTCGGGGGTCTGAACTCGTTCTCCGGCGCGCTGTTGCTGATCGGAAGACTCGTTGAGTCATTTGGCGGGCCATCGTGGATGGTACTGGCACTGTTGGGCGGCCTGGCAGTCGTGGCTGTGATGGCTACGCTATACGTTTTCTGGGGCGGCCTTGACACCGCGGTTCGGAGGGCGAAGTGATCTCGGAGTGGGCCGCTGAAAATGCCGACCGATTGAACACCCTGGCGCTCGTCGTTGGAGCGGCCTTCGTGGTGGCATTGTTCGCGAAGGGAGCCTTCTGGGCGTTGGGGGCGGCGGCAGGTTGGTTGAACGCTCGCCACCGCGCAAAAGCCATGGAGGCGAAAGAGGCGGCATACGCGGCGGCGCGTGAGCGGGCTGTTCGCTCGCGGATCACGTTCGACTGACGCCTCCGCGTCCGCGCTGGCCCGGCTCTCGCTCTTCGGGGCGGGGCCGCTTTGCTGTGCGGGGCGGTGCCGCCGTCTCGCGCGTTCGAACCGCGACTGTGTATCGGGGCGGGCACGCGCACCGCGAGAACGCGAAGTTCCGGAAAGCGACCGACCCCGGCAGCTTCGGGTCACCGCATACGTGGGGTTCCGAGATCCGAAGCCGCATTGAGGCCAAGGTCTCTGAGCAGGCCGTGTAGAACCAGGTGCGGCGAAAGCTTGACCCTCTCACACCGAGCCAGCGCCGCCCTTATCCCGGGCATGAGCATCACTGCGCCGCGCACCCGCCAGCCCAAGGGCCAGCCGATCGGCGGTCAGTTCGCCCAGGAGACCCGAGGCGAGTCGGCCACAGGGCTGACCGCGCCCCCCGCTGAGGAGAGTGCCTTCCGTCGCCGCTACGACACGATGGAACAGAACATGCAGGCCTTCCACGGCGAGCTCGAGAAGCAGGTCGAGGATCTCGCCGATGACGAGAACTGGAACGCGTACCTGCGCACGATGTCGCAGTTCCATCGGTATTCGCTGTCGAACCAGCTGCTCATCGCCGTTCAGAGTCCTGGTGCGACCCGCGTCGCCGGGTTCAAGAAGTGGCAGGAGCTCGGCCGCCAGGTGAGGAAGGGCGAGAAGGGTATCGCGATCTTCGTGCCCAAGCGCATCCGCGTCGACCGCAAGGACGGCGAGGGCAAGGTGCTTCTCGGCGACAACGGGAAGCCGCTCAAGGACTCGATCACGGTCGGATTCACCACCGGCACCGTGTTCGACGTCTCGCAAACCGATGGCGAGGAACTGCCCGACATCGTCCGCGAGCTCAGCGAGACGCCGCCGGCAGGTTTCAAGGAGGACCTCCAGCACGCGATCCAGGACGCCGGCTTCACCGTCAGCTACGAAGACATCCCCGGGGGCGCCTCCGGCTTCACGACCGTGGACGGAAGCAACCGCGTCGTCATCCAGACTGGCCTCACGCGAGGATCGGAAGCAGAGGTGCTCGCGCACGAGCTCGGGCACATCAAGGCCGGCCACATCGAGCGGCATGACCAGTACCACACCGGGCACGCAGGGCACCGCGGCGCGATGGAAGTCGAGGCCGAGTCGATCGCGTACGTCCTCTGCCGCTCGAACGGCATGAGCACGAAGGTCGGCGAGGTCTCTGCGACCTACGTCGCCGGCTGGTCCCGCAAGGAGCCGGAGCACATCAAGGAGTCGGCGACGAAGGTCTCTTCGGTTGTCCGCGAGCTTCTCGGTAACGGCTCGTGGCGGAACGCGTTCGCGGATCAGAGCTGAGGCGACCCCAGCACGGCGGTCGTCACTTCCGGTGGCGGCCGCCTCTCGCGCGGACGCGGAGACCCTCGACGAGGGGAACGGGCTTGCCGGATCGCCTGGACGATGAGCGGTCCGATTTGCCGGGCGGCCTGGATGACGGAGGCGATGCAAGTGAGGGCGCGGGTGATCGCGATGGGATCCATCTCTGGCTCCTGACGTTGACGGTGATGGTTGGTCACCGAATACCCTGCGGCAGGTTCGCCATCTGCCAGACCAACCTCCGCCGCCCGCGCCGCGAGCTGGTGCCTACCGTTATCATCGGTAGGCCCGTGTCACCGCTGAGCTCAGACCGCATCGACCCAGTGGCCGAAGCTCCCGCGAGATACCGCCGTGAGCACGGCGTCGACGACCTCGATCGGGGTGTCGGTATCCATGAGCACCAGCGGCGCGCTTGCCCAGCCGCCGCGGCCGTCGAAGGCTTCGGGAGCGAGGATGACGATCGGCTCGGTGCCAATGCAGGTGTTCGTGTGCCGCTCAGCGCCGGACGGGCCGTCGATCGTGTGGACGGGACTCACGCTAACGAGGACCTGGTCTCGGTTTGCCGGGTCTATGTCGATGCGCACGTCAAAGTCAGCGGCATGGCGCGCGGCATCTGTCAGCTTGGCGGTCACCGCCGGCGCGATGGTCGTGTGCATGGTGTCCCCTTCCGGTGGGGCGATGACTCGCCCGTGCAGTCGGGATATGCGCGGCACGGATCACATTCAGGCCAACAGCCCCTCACCGGATCTCAACACGGACCGTGGATCGGGATTGAGTCGAATACCTCAACGTTGTCAGCCTGGGCTCCTCCCCGTGCCCGGCTCCTCGGCAAGGATCGCTACCGTGAATCCCGCTCAGGGTCAGGACGCGACCCGCCTCGAGATTCCATCCACCTGTCGACCAGGAAGATCGCGGTGAGCTGCTTGGCCTGAATGGCGGGGATTCTCACGAGTCCCGCCATGATCCACACACCGAGTCGAACGAACGCCTCCATGTTCAGAAGGGTGGAGGTCAGCATTGCAGCCACGACGATGCTGCCGAGGCCGGCAGCGTTCCAATCGTCCGCTGCCTTGAGAGCGTTCTGGTTGAGGTTGGCGAGCCACATCATGGCGTCGGCACCGCGGCTCAGCAGCGTTGCTGCGATGAGCTGAGAGGCGATCGTCAGTGGCTGTCGCACCCAGAACCGCCACCTGGTCTCAGAGGCGAGTGCACTGATCGAGCCAAGAATGCGCGAATCACCGGACGAGCGATACGGGGACGCTGCATTCAGGATGCTCTTGAAGAGTTGGATGATGAGCATTGGTCGATCCTTCCGTTGTGATCATCTTCTCGACGGCTGCTGATGGCGACGGCGCTCAGATCTCCTCGAACGTGCCTGTGTGCTTGCGGTTGTGATGCTTCTCGGAGTCGCAGACGCACGTTGCGCGCCCTCCCATGACGTCCCATCGGGCAGGGCACCAACGATGTAGGCCGACGATGCAGAGCACGTTCCAAGCCCACGTGTACATCAGACGAACCCGCCGGTGAACGTGTGGACCCAGGAGAGCGCCTTCGCGTCGAGGTGCCGCTTCGCGCGCGTGACGGCGACGTACGCGAGCATGGCCTCGGATTTCTGGAGCGGCTTCTGGTTGCCGTCTTCGTCGCGGCCGGGCTCGCGCCAGTCCTCCTCGGAGATGCGGACGTGCCGCCACTCGAGTCCCTTTGCGACGTGCCCCGTCGCGACGACGAGCTCGGCCTGATCGGCGGGCACGCACGAGTCGATCGCGGCGAGGATCGCCGGGGCGCCGTAGGTGTTGATGATGCCGACGAGCGGGGCGAGGTCGGCACCGTCTTCGGTCTCCGAGTATTCGACGACCGCACCCCACGTGGTGAACATGCAGAGGTCGGGATGCCGGGTCGGCTGGCCACTGAGGAGGTCGAGCGCCGCGGCCGCGAGTGAGCGGATCTGGTTCGCGCGGCTCTCCCCCGCGATGGCGACGGAGACGCCCGTCTCGTGCGCGCGCATGAGCTCGACGATGACGCCAGCGTTCGTACGGCAGAGGATCGCGTCCGGCGCTCGGTGCGAGTGCTTGTCGCGGTGGACCGACGAGCGGGCGCCTTCGAGCCCCCGCAGGCGGAGGTCGCTGCCGAGCAACTCCAGCCAGACGTTTGCCTCACCTGCGATCGCGTCGCCGAAGCGGAACGCCTGGGTGAGCCGGAGACGGTCGCCGCCGAAGCGGTCGAGAGCGTCGGTTGCACCGCGCCAGCCGTAGATCGCCTGGCATCGGTCGCCGACGGAGATGACCTGGGCGTGCTTCTGCCGGCGGACGACATCGACCATGAGAGTGTCCGCGTCCTGAGCCTCGTCGAAGAGGATGAAGTCGACGTCGAGCTGCGGCTTCGAGAGCGCCCACAACTTCAGGTAGTGGTCGTGGTCGACCGGGAGGCCGCCGTCGAGGTCGACGACGTCGTCCCAGTACGCCTGCGCGAACCGCATGATGGCCGGGGTGATCTGCTCGAGGTGCGCATCGGTGGCGCCGAGGCCGAGAAGCCGCGGGTGCATCGATACGTGGTCGGCGACGATCCGCTTCTTGCCTGACTTGCAGAACTGGTTCACCGTCTCCTGCACCATCGACATCACGATCGGTGCGGGGATCGCCGACAGGGCCGATCCCGGGATCGCGACGGGGAGGTTCCGGACGCCGAGGTAGCGCTGCTTCTCCCAGATCGGCATGCGGCCGCTGAGGCGGTCCCGACGCGGCGAGCCGAACTCGCGGAACGCGAGCGAGTGGGCAGTCTTCGCCAGCACGCCAGTACCCTCGAACGTGCGCTGTGCCTCGGTCGCGACCGACTTGTTGAACGCGAGGTACAGGCCTCGGCGCTTCGGAGTTGACCGGGCGATGAGCTTCAGCGCCGTCGTCTTTCCGGTGCCGGCGCCTGCTTCGAGGACGACGTTGCTTCCACTGCGGTAAGCGTCGATCGCGGCCTGCTGCTCATCGGTCGGCTTCATGGATAGTCCTTCTCTTCCGGAGTGCCGTCGTTCGTGGCGGCCAGCTCTTATATGCGCGGCGTCGGTTGTTCGCGGGCTCGCTCATCGCAGAGTGATGACGAAGGCATGATCGAGCACCCGACGGCATGAACAGCCGGGACGATGGTCGACCCGATGATGATCAGCGCGGCGGCTAGGGCGAGTACTACGATGACCCCGCTCGCGACGAAGAATCTGGCCTCGGCTCGGCTGACCACGGTTGCATCGCTGGAGGGAGCGAAGAGGAGCTCGATGTCCAAGTCGAAGTCGCCGCCCTCGGCCGTGCGGCTCTGAGGATCACGCGCTGGAGGTGCCGAAGGCCTCAGCTTCAGCCGTCTTCGGAAACACGCGATGCGGTCAGTGTCGGAGTCGAGCAATGCCGTGATCTCGACGTGAAGTGCTTTCGCGTGGAGCCGCTTGGGCTCCGGTCGGTCGATTCGAGGTACGGCGCCGGGGATGGTGCTGGGCTCCTGCCGGCTCACGCGTTGACGAGCGTTTCGCGCTGCGCGATGAGCAGTGCGGCGGCCTCTTCGATCTTCGACGGGTTGAACCCAGTCCACTGCTGGGATTCACCGGATTCGAGGTCGTCGACCATGAGTACGGGCATCTGGCGAAGGCCCGACTCCATGAGGAAGTCGTAGGCGTCCTTGTCCTCAAACGCGTCCCGCACGACGAAATCGGCGTGATCCGAGTCAGGCTTGATGCCCTTGCTCTCGAAATGGCGATAGGTCCCTGTGCATTGGACGCAGTCGGGCTTCGTGTACATCGTGACGGTTGTCGCCATGGAGATGCTCCTCGGTTAGTGTCGGGCGCCAATTGTGTGGGCCATCCCAGATAAGGGCGGCGACTCCCGCCTGAAAATGGTTCGGCCGCCGCACCGGCAGGTCAGGTGCGGCGGCCGTACTTCATCGATCAGTCGGCGCCTTCGGTCTCGGCGACACCGTTGTCCTCGAGGTGGCGGAGGATGCGGACCTTCTTGTTCGGGTCCTTCGCCATCTGCTCGATCTCCACCCACAGCGTCACGTCGTGTCCCTTCAGCGACCGTGCGAGGCGGGCCATCGACATGCCGTCAACGTTGTCGGTGCGCTCGGTGCGGACCTGCTCCTCACCGCTCGGGTTCTGCTCGGTGGGGCGGCCCTTCAGGCTGATGATCGCGCGCTTGGAGCTCTTCTCCAGCGAGACCCGGACGATCGTCGAGCGGAAGACCTTCGTGTTCGGGCCGCTGACGCTCGTGATGGTCTTCTGCTCGGCCGAGCTGTCGCCTAGGGCGATCGTGAACTCGCGGATGAGGCGTCGGACCTTCTGCTTCCACTCGGTGACGGGGTCGAAGCTCTTGTCATCGGGCGCGGGGCCGGGCGCGGGCTGCGGGCCAGCTGCCTGGAAGGCGGCGAGGATGACCTGCTGATTGATGTCGCTCATGGTGATTCCGATCTACTTGGTGGGGGCTTCGGTCAGCGGGGCGTACGCTTCAGCGCGGAACTTCTTGGCCTTGAACAGGCCGATGGCGGTGTCGGTGATCGTCTCGGTGAGCGTGGTCGCGTCGTCGATCCATTCCTCCCACGCCTCGATGGGCTTGCCGAACGGCAGCGGGTGGACGCGGATCGCCGTTCGCAGGGAGTCCCGCATGCGGTGGTTCGCGCCGTCCTCCCACCCGGTCTCTCCGGTTAGCTTTCGCTGACTGCTGATGACTACCTGCGCGAGCGTGGACGAGAGTGCGCGGACGTTCTTCTTCGTCGGCTCGTAGCCCGCAGCGACCACCAGTTCAGCGGCGTATTGCACGACCCAGAACACGGCGGTGGCTGCATACGAGTTCGGGTTCAGTGTGCCGCCGGCGGTGGGGTTCCACGGCTTGTCTTCCATGAGGGTCACGGTGTTCTCCTGATCTGCTGTGTGCTCGACCGGGATATGCGCGGCGGCCGCGGCTTCAGCGGAGACCTGGGTTCGCTGGTGTTCGACGGCGGTGAGCTCGGCCTCGCGCTGCGCGATCGCGGCGTCGGCTTCATGGTCTCCGCGCTTCCGCTTCACGGGCTTCGCCGGCTTGGCTGGCTTCTGCGTGTCGGTGGGCCTCTGGAACGACGGCAGGGCAGGCGCGGGCTTCTTCACCGTCGGGATACCGAGGTCGACCCTCGACGGGGCGGTCTTTACGAGGTTCGGGTCGACCACTCGCTTGGTGCGGCCGCCGGGGCTGGGCACCTTTACCGTGTCAGTGAGGTCTTCCTTCCCAGCGTCTTGCGCGGCGGGACACGAGTTCACAAGGCTGCACCATCCGCAAAGCGGGCTGACGGACACCTCGAAGAGGTCGTTATCGGCATACCGATGCATGGTCTGAGCAGAGTTCCTGAACCGCCGGCTGGACTTCGCGACTGCTTCGTCGGAAAGATCGATGTCGCGGATCTTGCCCTCCGCCACGTAGATGAGCTTCCCGCCGATGACGGGGAGTCCGGTGACGGCCTCGACGACAACGCGGTAGTCGCGCACTTGGTCGCCGTGGTCGTCCTCGACCGGCCTTCGGTACTTCTTCGACTCCTCCTCCGGATCCTTGAACTTCCCGAACTTGTAGTCGGTGACGATCAGGCCGATGATCTCGCCCGCCTCATCGCGGACAACCTCGATTCGGTCGACTTTTCCGCTGAAAGGGATGCCTTTGATGGACGCCTTCAGCTCGTTCGGTCGCTTCTCCGCCCAGTTCCAGCCGCCGATCGCGAGCTCGTTCGCGTAGACCTCGACCGTGGTCGGGTCCTCGACTTCGAAGATGCCGACGGCGCGAGTGTGGACTTCGACGTACCAGCGCTCGCGATGTTCAACTTCTAGCGCGGCGACGTTGCCTGAGAGGATCTCGCCGAGCATCTCGGTCCGGAAGCCGTCGTCGTCTTGGAGGCGGGAGGTGATCGCGGCCACCGTGTCTCGGGTACGCGCGTGAGGCTCGCCACTGAAGAGCGTCTCGAGGACAGCGTGCGCGGCGGTGCCGAGTGAGTTCGCTCCGAACGCGAGTTCCTCGCGCGGCATGAGCCGGTCGGCAGCCATCGAGGCGCCGCATCCGTCGAGCGCGAAGGACATCGACGGGCTGAGCTCACGCCTCCGGAGCTTCTTGCCGAGGGCCGCCTCGGTAATGGTCAGGCCGCCCTTGGTCCACGCGGTACCGGGGAGCAAGGACGTGGATGTCTTCGATTCGGTCACATCAGGCATATGCGCGGCGCCAGTTCACAGTGGCCAGGCGTCGGATATCCCGCGGAATCACGCGGAAGTTGAGGCGGCGGCGGGGCTCAGGCTGTCACCGGAACACTTTTCTGAAGCCGAACGGAACGGCAGAATCCGCGGAATCACGCGGAAGTTGGGCGCTGGAACACCATTTCCGGAACACTAGATCACTTTTCAGAAGTGAAAAGTGATCCGGCAAAACCCGCGCCGTTGCTGGGCAAGAGGCCCCTATAAGTAAGTAAGTATTAGTGGAACATTCCGAGACATATATATATAAGAGAGAAGGGGTTGCATATCCCCCTCAGAGCACCCATATACAACACCCCACTTCTCTCTATATAGGTCCTGTCCGGGGTGAAACGGTGTTCTTCTGTTCCAAAACCCCCAGATCCGCATGATTCCGCGGAACTTCGCCGGAACAGCAGAAATACACCCCTTGACCCCCAAACTGTGCCGAACCGCGAAACCCCAGATCAACGCGAAAAGTCGAGTGTTCTAAAGTGTTCCAATCCTGATGTCGGCAACTGTGCCGGTCGCCGCTTGCAGTTTCGCCGCATTGGCACCTGTGAACGCATGTACCGCCTCCGGGCGGCGATCACAGACGGAGACCGGACATGACCAGCACCTACCGACGACGCCCGTTCCTCACCGAACCGGGTGAGCGGCTCATAGTCGCTTCAAACGCGTGGGACGTTGCGACCCGTTTCACCGACATGGTTGACGCGACCGGCCTGCCCGGCGACTTCATCCACACCACCCCGCTCGTAGCTGTGCCCCTGCCGATCCGAACCGTGCACGGCGACGAGCGCACCGGCCGCCGCTGGCCCTCGACTGTCCACCCCGAGTTCATGTGGCACCCGTTCATGTGGCTGCCCGACCGTGTCGCCCTCCGATACCGGATCGCGAGCGACGACGACCCCCGCGGGTACACGCTCGAGACGGATGCCGAGTGGGCCGTCCGCGTCGCGCTCGAGGTGACCGCTACCGGTCTCTACGACACCGCGACCGGCACCTGGCTTGACGTGCTCGACACCGTCGGACTCGACATCGACAACAGCGTCGACCTCGCCCGAGTCGAGGAGTGGCTGAACGGTGAGCCCGATGCGGACCTCGACCGGATCGACATCAGCGACGCCTTCGCCGCCGACGGCGAGGACGAGCACTGGGCGTTCGAGGTCGCATCCGGCCTCATCCCCCAGCTGCAGCCCGCCTCGTGGGCGATCATGGCCGACAGCCTCATCGCCACGGTGAGCAACGACATCCAGGCGAACGCCGACACGGCCACGATCGCCAAGGAGGCCCGGTGGGTCGTCGGACTCGCGAAGGGCATCCTCAGCGAGGTGCCCGCTGGTGAGGACGGCAAGTCGCCCGAGTCAACCTGGGACCGTATCGACGAGGAGCTCGGCGCGCCCGGACTCAGCGCTGCGGCGATCATGGCCGGCCCCGTCAACGAGTTCACCGAGGCTCTCTACGGCATCCGTGACGACTACTGGTCGTTCGTCGACCAGTTCAGCAAGGTCGCCGCCGAGCAGCCGGCCGGCGCCCCCGCCTGACCCACCCGAGGATCCGTGATGAACCGCATCCAGCGAATCTCCGTGAAGCTCCCGAAGGAGTTCGACGCCGACCGGCATGTCCGGGCCATGGAGCGAAAGGTCACCGACAAGCATGGCGCCGGGTGGGAGCTCTCTCACATCGACCCTGCAGAACGCGTCGCGATCTTCGAGCGCCAGACGAACGTCGCCGAGGTCACCCGATCGCAGAAGATTGCCGACACCCTCGACGTGTCCCTGCCGAAGGGTTCGAAGCCCGCCGACGGCGACCGGATCGCGACGAAATACGAGGCCCAGTACGATGGCTACGTCCTCACGCGCTTCGAGCCGTATCTCGGCACAGCGGTGATGTCGAAGCTGCGGCCCGAGACGATCCGTGCACGAGGAGCGATCGCGAACGTCCTCGGCGTGAAGCCGTGGGAGGTCCAGATCCGCGACCGCGTGGACGGTGGCTTCGACCTCATCCTGCCAAACCGTTACTCATCGTCGAAGCACGACGAGAAGCTGTTGGACACGGTCGAGAATGACATCGGCTCCCCCGGCTGGTACGTCGTAACCAATTCGCAGAAGCTCACCGCTTCGATAATTCCGGCCGAGCCGCCCAGCTTCCCCGCCGCGATCAAGTACCCGTTCGGCGCGAAGATCACCGCAGGCGACGCTCGCCTTCCGATCGGCGTCCAGCTCGGCAAGGGCAAGGAGCCCGGGCCGATCCAGTACCTCGACCTCGACGCCGCGCCGCACTCCCAGGTCTCGGGTACCAGCGGGTCTGGGAAAACGGTTGGGTTGAACGCGATGATCGCAGGCGCGCTCGCGCGGGGTATGGAACTCGTCGTCGTCGACCTGCCGAGCAAGTCCGTCGACTTCCTCTGGTGCAAGCCCTACGTCCGCCCTGGCGGATGGGGGTGTGACTCGCTGAAGGCGTCCGTGGCGACGATGTCGATGCTCTACGAGGAGGGCGGTCGACGCGCGGCGCTGCTCGCTGAGCACAGGGTCACGAAGATCGTTGAGCTCCCAGCGCGGCTGCGCCCTCCGGACATCTTTGCCGTGGTTGACGAGGTCACCGGACTCTTCATGCAGGAGGCGGTGCCTCGCGGTCTGCCGAAGGACCACGAGCTCGTCATCGAGCCGCAGGAGGTGAACCTCCACAAGGCGGTCCTCGAGTCGAAGATCGCGAAGGCCGCCGCTGAGCTCCGATTCGTCGGAATCAAGCTCGTGCTGAGCTCCCAGGTCTCGTCGACGACGACCGGTGTGTCCACCGCGATCCGGCTGAACCTCGCGAACAAGATGCTGCTCGGGACGAACCCGACCGATAACAACCGGAAGATGTCCCTCTCTGACTCCCTCGCTGCGCCGAAGGTGCCCGACAACATCCGGTCAGACGAGTCGGGCTCCGGCCGCGGTGTCGGCGTAACCGAGTTCGAAGGGCAGAAGGCCGCGGTCTTCAAGAGTTACTACGCCTCGACCACCGACTACGCGAAATGGCTCGCCAAGCTCGGGGTGTCGAGAACAGACCGTCCTGCCCCGACCCCCACGGAGATCGCTCGCTATACACCGTCGCTCGACGACCGCAGCGCCGACGTGCGCCAGACTTCGCGGTTCGATGAGGGCGGGTTCGGTCAGGACGGGCGTGATGCGCCGGCGCCGAGGCTGAAGGGAGCAGCGGCCGCCGCTCAGGCACTGAAGGCCGCCGAGACCGGCCACTGAGACGAATCCACACCTGTTGGACCACCTGCTGCATAGGACTAGGCGAGGGCAAATTTTCGGCCCCGAGAGATTGGATCGACCATGACCACCCTGACCACCACCGATGACCTGTCGGCGGGCCTGCCCGCGCGCGCGGACGGCACGCCTTGGCCGCTCGCGATGACGACCGCTGAGCACACTGTCTTCGCCGACACTGCGACCGAGCTCGTCAGCCACCTCATCGACGGCTACGACCAGATCGACGACAGCGACGAGGGTCACGACCGCGCGCTCGTCGCACGCCGCGACGCCGCCGCCTCCCTGGCCGCCCAACTGCAGGCGGGGATCGCGGCCGCGCTCACTGAGGAGCAGAAGTTCGACCCGGCAACCGAGACCGAGGAGACGCTCACCGCGATCTTCAGCGACCGCGAGACATTCGTCGCAGATTTCCCGACCTGGGACCACACGGTGCCGCTCATCCTCGTGCGCACCGACTACGCCCCGTTCACGGAGCGCCCCGCGCCGGAGGGCAATCTCGGCTGGATCGACCCGGCGACGGAGACTTCGCTGCTGCGCAGCCTCGACGAACTCGGCGCGATCACCTTCCTCGGGCACGCGTAGCCAGGCAGTACCTCGACCTCGTCCCGTAGTCGGTGATCGGCTGCGGGGCGCGGTCGTTCGATGGTGTCGCCGTCAAGACCCTCGGGTGAACATTCACCTGCCTCTAGTTTTAGTGAATGTTATGCTTCTATTATTCACTAATACCGCGAGGAAGTGAAGGATGCAGATGGTCCAGCCGAGGAGGCCGAAGGGCCAGCCGGCCGGGGGCGAGTTCGCCGCCCGAGACCGGTCTGAGTCGACCGCGTCGCTGCCCGCGGCGGTGACGACTGCCGTCACCTACGAGGAGCGCCCCTGGGAGCCGACCGTGCCACTCGACGCGTTGCCGGTGAGCACTCGAGATCGCATCACGCGGCCGTATGGGGCCGCCGTCACTCCGCGGATCGCTGACCTGCAGCTCACGCTTCCGGGGGATCTCGCGGACGCCGTGCAGAATGCGCAGCAGCAGCTCCTCCGCTTCGACACCGAGGTGGGCTCGATCACTGCCCCGTTCGCATCGATCCTCCTGCGGAGCGAGTCCGCCTCGAGCTCCCAGATCGAGAACCTCACGAGCGGCGCCAGGGCCATCGCCGAGGCCGAGCTCGGCGAGCGAATCGACGGGAACGCCCCGCTGATCGTCGGTAACGTCCGCGCAATGGAGGCAGCCCTCAATGTCGCGCACGACCTCAACCAAGACGCGATCATCGCCATGCACAGGGAGCTCCTCGAGCGCACGGACCCTGCCATCGTCGGCCGATACCGCACCGAGCAGGTCTGGATCGGCGGCGGCAACCTCACGAACTACTCTCCGCACGGCGCCGACTTCATCCCGCCGCACCACACCCGGGTCGAAGCCGCGCTGGACGACATGATTGACTACTCGCTGCGGCCGTCGGCGATTCCGCTGGCGAGCATCGCCGTCGCGCACGCGCAGTTCGAGACGATCCACCCGTTCCCCGACGGCAATGGCCGCACCGGTCGCGCGCTGGTACAGGCAGCTCTCCGCCGGTCGGGCCTGACGCGGTCCGTGACTGTACCGATCTCGGCCGGCATCCTCCAGCAGCGCGACCGGTACTTCGACGCTCTGGGCAGCTTCCGCCGCGGCGACTATGGGCCGATCGTGGAGGTGTTCGCAGACGGCGCGGTTCTCGCCGTCGTGAATGGACGACAGCTCGTACGCGACATCCAGTCCACGAGGGGCGCCTGGGAGGAGAAGATGCAAGGGATCCGCTCGGACGCCGTTGCCCGCCGCATCGCCGACCTTGCGGTCGAGCATCCTGTCCTGAACTCACGGCTCATCCAGGACAGGCTCCCTCAGTCCGGGCGCGCTATCTTCACGGCCATCGACACGCTGGTCCAGCGCGACATCCTCGTTCAGGGCAACTCGAAGCAGCGCAACCGCATCTGGGTCGCGCGCGAAATCATCGCGAACCTCGACGCGTTCGCCGACCGCAGCCGCCGAACGTAGCGCCACTCAACCTGCAGTCCCGGCTTTGCCGCCGCGCTTATGCGGTGCATGAGCACTCAGAAGCGTCAGCCCGCTGGCCAGCCGATCGGCGGCCAGTTCGCGCAGGAGCCGCGAGGCGAATCCACCATCTCGCTCGGTCCAAGCGGCCGAACCCTCGAGGAGCGCGACGTCCGGCGCACAGCGCTCGAGAACGGCGGGTACGTGAGCCCGATGGCCGGCCGTGCGCTCGACGCGCCGGCATCCTCGGAGGGCCGAGGTCAGTGGTGGGATACGCACTTCGTCCGCGCCGAGTACCAGCAGGTGGGCGCTGGCTACCCGCAAATGCCCGACGACTACACCCCATCGATGACGTCCGGCCACTCGATCAGCGGGAATCGGCGCACTCACCGAATGGCGTACGCGGGAGCCGGCGTGACGCTCCGCATGCCGTCGGTGACCTCGCTCAAGCGGTTCGCCGACGAGCAGCACGGGCGTACTTTCGATGTACCTGTCTCCGCCGAGTTCCCCGGCGGTACCGTCTCCGGATGGGTACGGGTCACCCGTCATGGGAAGCACGAGTGGTCGGTGTCCGGTCTCGGGTTCGGCGAGCAGGAGAAGGCGTACGTCACAGAGGCGGTATCCGCGGTGCTCGAGGCGCGTCGCCCGTCCCGTGCGCTCGCGCAGGTCGGCAATCTCCTGGAGCGACGTCGGGCCCGGTTCGCGGCCGGCGGCACGAAGATCGACCCGACCGAGCGGTCCTCGTTCATTTCCGGCGTCGGCTACGACCGCGGCAGCGGTTCGATGCTCGTGAAGATCGGATCCCGCTCGTACGGCTACAAGGTTTCGATGCAGAAATTCGAGGCCGTGCGCGGTGCGAAGCATCCCGGCCAGGCGTACAACGCGATCGTGAAGGGCCAGACGCGAACCGAGATCGCCTCGTGCGAGAAGTGCAGCCGCTTCTACTCTGCCGGCACCGCGCACCGTTGCCCGTCGCGCCATCGCGACCCTAGCGAGGCACCCTCACGGCAGAATCTGGCGGCTCGGGCACGTGCCACGAAGTCGGTTGTCTAGATCACGTCACGATTCGGCCGGACCGGCATCTCTTCAGTGTGAGGTGGTCGAGCACGGCACTAGCGGCAACGGATGCCGCGCATATAGCAGTCGACAGCAACGCGGGTCGACGGAAAGTCCTCGACCATCCCACCCCAAAGACCGGGGTGGCGTTCGCTGCGCGATGCCTACCTGGTCCATAATTCCAGGAGACATCCCATGAGCACCGACAACACAGAGAGCGCTGAAGGCGCCGACAGCGCCGCCGCTGAGGTGGAGACTCCCGAAACGAAGGGCGCTTCCTTCTTCGCCCGCATCCCGAAGCCGGCCAAGATCGGTATCGCTGCTGGCCTCGCCCTCGCGCTGATCGTGGGCGGCACCGCTGCCGGGTTCGCCGGAGCGAGCGCGATGCAGGAGCAGGCCGCGAAGGATCGCTACGCGAGCGCCGTGGCCGAGCTGCGAGCTGCCATCTCCGCTGACGCGAGCGCGACCGGCGACCTGGCAGCAGCGTTCACCGCCGCCGCCGAGTCACACACCGCCAGCGCTGCGCTGGCGCACGCTCTCACTGGCCTCGTCGACCAGACGAAGCTCGACGAGCTGAACTCCGCGGTCGCGGCTCTGCAGGAGGCGACCGACAAGGCTGCTGCCGACGCTGCAGTCGACCTGGCCGCTGAGAAGCTCCTGGTCGAGTCCGGCTCCCAAGTGAAAGTCGACAAGACTTCCACGACCGCGTTCAGCATCGAGAAGCTTGACGCGCGCACTGCGGTCGCCGAGAAGGGTACTTCGGCTGAAATCGAGTCGGCCGAGGAGCAGCTCGCCCTCGCCGCGAACCTCACGGATGCAATCACCGCGGTGGACGAGACGATCATCGCCCTGTCTGCGGGTCTCGGTGACCTCGCAATCGCTCAGGTGAACGCGAACCCGTCGGCTGGCCAGGCGGAGAAGGACGCGACCACCAACACTGCGACCGCGGCGGTCAAGGCCGCCGCAGAGAAGAAGCCGTCCGCTGGCGACGTGGCCGAGTCCCTGACGACCTACGCGACTGCGGTCGCGGCGCTGAAGAACTCGCACACTACTGCCGAGGCTCAGAAGGCGGCCGAGGCAGCGCTGAAGGCCGCGCAGGAGGCTGGCGAGGCCACGTACACCGATCCGAGCACCGGGGAGGTTCGCCAGAACCCGTCGTACAACGGGGGCGGCGACTCGGGTGGCTCGTCGGATGGCGGCGACTCTGGCGGATCCTCGGGTGGCAACAGTGGCGGTGACATCCCGCCGAAGCCCTCGATCTCCTACTACGGCACTTGTCATTCGGGCCAGTACGGCACGAACACCGGTGGCGGCGTCCCGACTGGAGCAAGCGTCGTGAACCAGTACTGGGACGGCAATTCATGGAAGGCCGACTGGCAATGCCCGACCGACCCGATCGGCGAGGACTGGTGACAGCCCGCTGATCGACCCGAACCGCGCCTCCTTGATCCGATTTGAGGGGGGCGCGGTTCCGCGTTTCCAAGGCAACAGATCCCGGAGTCGGAGCCGTCGATCGGGGTGATTTCGCTAGCACCCATGAGGCTCGCCACGTTCGGCACGACCCGGGTATACGCGGACCTACTCGCGCACGGGCCGCCTGATTGCCGCGCATATCCGCCGCTGAGACCTACCCGACCCCCGGGAGGTCCAGGAAAAATTCAGCCCGAATCGGGGCTCGACCGCCGTTCTTCTCGTTTTCGCCGCATTTGTAATAGTGAGGCGCTGACCCGAGATGCGCCTGTCGAGTCCTGGAGAGGAACAACATGGAACAGACCATCGCGTCGCGTCGACGACGCGTCCCGACGAAGACGAAGGGTGTCGTTGCCGCATTCGCGGCTGCGTCCATCGTCGCGACGGGCGCGTTCGGCGCCGTACTCGCATCCACCGGATCACCCGCCCAGGCCGCGCCGCTCGCGGCCGGCTACGACGGCGCTGACGGACTCCTCGGCGGTGTGTGGCTGAACGGGAAGATCGTCTACTGCGTGAACCCGTGGGGTTCGGAAGCGACGAGCATCCCCGATGGCACACCGTCGGCTGGCTACAGCAGTGTCGGCCTGAGCGCTGATAACGCGGCCAAGCTGAATTTCGTCGTCTCCACGTACGGACAGCAGGGTGACAACGTCGCATCTGCTGCGACCGAGCTCTATTCGTGGACCGCGGTCGGCCAGATTGTGCCGTACGCCCAGTCGACCGGCTACTCAGGCTCCGACCCTCGGGGCGCAGCGGAGTGGTTCTCGGTTCGGGCCGGCGGCGACGCCAACGCTGTCATGGCAAAGTACGACGAGATCATCGCCGCGGCCGCGGGCGTGACCGCAGGTTCGTCGAACGGCGGCAGCTTCGGAGACATCCGACTCAACGTCGACTCTACGAACAACTACGTCGGCACCATCGACGTGTCGAACGTCACTCCCGCCGGTGCGACCGGCACGATCACCCTCACACACGGCATCTTCGACGCCACGGGGACGAACACTATCAGCGGGGTCGGTGAGGGCTCACTCGCCATCCGGGGAGTTCCGCCGGAGGGTGAGGTCGAGTACAAGATCAGCGCGGCCCTCGCCTACACCGGCGGCGGGTCGGGATACGCAGGTAACGTTGAGCACTACCCAAACTCCGCTCAGGATGCTGTCGGCCCGGGTGAGCGCAGCAAGGTTGACTTTTCCGATCAAGTAAGTGACCCCGCACCGCGAACCACGATCTTCAGCCCCGCGCTCACGACCGAGGTCGGCTCGAAGTTCTACCCGAACGGCGAGAAGCCCGTGGACGTCGTGGACTTCCGTGCGATCGCTGATCCGAGCGGCCGTATCAACGAGTGGCTCCGCTCCACCAAGACGGGCAACTACGCCCCGATCACTGCGAAGGGCACCTACTACTACTCGGAGACCAACCCCGAGCTCGCGCAGGGTGCCATTCCGGATGACGCGATCGTCGCCGGTCACGCGGAGGTCACGACCGACGCGCAGGGCCCGACTCACTCGTATGAGGTGACCGGCGACACGGCGATCGAGAAGGCCGGCTACTTCACCTGGGTGTGGGAGATCGAGTTCGCTGACCAGATCGACTCGGTCAAGAAGTTCCTCCCAGCCGACTACTCGTTCGTCGACGAGTACGGCCAGCGCGCCGAGACCTCGATCATCGCCCCGAAGGTGACGACCGAGTCGAAGCCGCTCGAGGCGCTCGGATTCCCTGCGCACGACACCGCGATCGTCGAGGGCGCAGTCTTCGACGGCGCCACGGTCGGCTTCGAAGCGTTCAAGCAGGACATCGACCCGGAGACCGGCCAGCTCGTCGGCGACCCGATCTGCACCCCGGACACGCTCGTGTTCACCTCGGAGCAGAAGGAAGTCACCGGCCCTGGAAAGGTGGACTCCGACAAGGTCGTGTTCGAGGAGATCGGCAAGTACTTCTGGGTCGAGAAGCTCTTCTACACGGACCCGGACACCGGCGACCAGACCGTCGTGCACGAGGGCGAGTGCGGTGCTGAGAACGAGACGACCATCATCAAGCAGGTCATCGTGAAGACGAAGGCCACGCCCGAGGTCGAGCTCGGCACCCCCGCGAAGGACACCGCGTCGATCCGCGGCACCCTCCCGGACGGCGCCAAGCTCACGTTCAACGCCTACAAGCAGAACGGCGCTGAGCCCGTCTGCACTCCGGACACGCTCGTCTTCGACGGCACGAAGCAGCCCGTGGGCGTCACCCCCGGCGTAGTCGACGGCGTCGAGTACACCGGTCCGTCCACCGTGTTCAACGAGATCGGCACTTACTACTGGGTCGAGACCCTCATCGATCGCGACGGCAAGGTCGTCCACGAGGGCGAGTGCGGTGCTGAAGGCGAGACGACCATCGTCAAGCCCGTCGCCGGCAACGGCAACTCCGGTGCGGCCGCCCAGCTCAAGAACACCGGTGTCGACGGCAACGTCTTCGTGGTGGCCGGTGCGGGCCTGCTTGCGCTGATCGCGGCAGGCGTTGCGCTGCTCATCGCGAAGCGTCGACGCGCTTCGCGCCAGGGCGAGTAACCCACGCCCCGCAGGGACCCTCCTCTCCACAGGGCGAGGAGCGGCCTCTGAGGGTCGCTCCTCGAACGCCCGGCATCTTCCACTCGGACGGTGCCGGGCGTTCCCTCGTTGTGCCGCGCATATCCGGACCAATGAAGAGAACGCGGAAGCCCATGACGCCGGTACGCCATCGGGCGGGCCGGGAGCCGGGCAGACCCCGCAGACGACCGGGCCGTCACTCGAACGGAAAGGTACGGGCGCGAACAGAGCTCGACATCTGGCTGGGCAGGAGCGCCCGCGGTCGCGTGCTGCTCGCCTGCGTCGTCGTCGCCTTGGCGATGCAACTGCTCGCGATGCTCGGGACGTGACCGCGACTCCGCGTGTGGAATCCGTCTCCGCGGCTGGTCGGGCGCTTTCGATCGTCTCGCTTCACCCCCACCCGGGATTGACTACGATATTTCTACTTATCCGAGCAATACCCTGTGGCGGTCGTACTGCGACAACGAACGGCTCCAAGCCGATTCCGGCCGCATGAGAGGCTCTTCTTGAACCGCGCCGGATTGGCTAGTGTCGGTGAACCCTCGCGGCATCGAGAAAGATATCCAGATGCTCGTTCCTGCCGGCTGCGACGTAGCCGGGGCCGCTTGGAGTGGTAACCCGCTGGCCGCACTTGAATCGGATGTGCGTAACGCTCATGCCGTGATGAATGCGGCGGGCTGACCGCACCGAATAGACACGGGGACGATGCCGTTTCGTGCGGTCTAGGGTCAGCTTCGCCGCATTGGAGAGGGTGAGGAGCGCGCACGGCCAGCGCGGCGGAGCATGAACGACGTCAATCCCAGTACCGCGGAACCCGGCAAGCTTGAACAGCCCAGGCCGGATCTCCTCCGGCTTCTTGGCGCGCGGGATCGCGCGCTCGAGTTCGAGGCCGAGTCGCAGGCGCCGAACACTCGCCGCGCGTACGAGAGCGACTGGGCCGCGTTCGAGACCTGGTGCGCAGAGGTTGGCGCGAATGCGCTCCCGGCGTCGTGGGAGTTGCTCGCGATGTACGTCTCGGAGAAGGCATCCATCCAAACCGTGAGCGGCGGATGGATGTACGCTCCGTCGACGATCAGCAGGTGGGTGACAGCAATCAACGGCAGGCATGCGATCGAAGGGCTCCAGCGGCCGGGGTCCGACCGACGATTCCAGGCCGTGCTCGCCGGCATCCGTCGCGACCACGCACGCCCGACCAGACGGATGGCGCCGCTCCTGCTGGCCGAGCTTCGCCAGATCGTCGCTGCGATCGACATGGCCGGCTATCCGGCCGGTGTCATCGGCGTCCGCGACCAGGCAATCCTCGTCATGGGCTTCGCAGGAGCGTTCCGCCGTTCCGAGCTCGCCGCTCTCCGAATCGACGATGTCTCTCGGCATCCGGAAGATGGCCTGCACGTCCGCGTGCAGCGTTCGAAGACGGACCAGGAAGGCGAGGGTCGCGTGAAAGGTCTGCCGTACGGCGCGAATCCGGCGACGTGTCCGCCGTGCGCATGGGCGCGGTGGTTGCGCGTCCTCGCAGCGTCCCCGTCACGCGCAGCAGTCATGGCCGTGCTCCGTGCGACGACGCTCGACGAGCACGTCTGCCGAGGGCCTCTCCCCCAGCTGCCGGAGGCGATCGATGCGACGGGCCACCTCTTCAGACGGATGGTGAAGGGCGGCACGGTCACCGACCAGCCCATGAGCGGCCACGCTGTGAACGAGATGCTGAAGCGCAGGGTGACCGCGGCAAGCCTCGACGCCACTCGATTCGGCGGGCACAGCATGCGCGCCGGCTTCGTCACTCAGGCGCTCCGCGCGGGCGCCAGCACGTCTGAGGTGATGCGACAGACATTCCATCGGGACCCCGCGATGGTCGAGGTCTACGCCCGCGAGTACGACCCGTTGAAGGGCAACGCGGTCACGAGGCTCGGGCTGTGACCGCTGACATCGGACTCGCAGCAGACACCGCGGACGATTGCCGGGCCGCGCGGTCGACAGCGCCCGCGGACATGGCCGTCCCTGCGAGAGGGACCGCTGACCGCCGTCACGGTCGCCTCGATCTCGCTGACATCCCCGCGTTTCCGCGGATGTCTGGCTCGCCTGTAAGTCTCCAGTGCGGCCGAAGCGGACGCATCAGCCGGACACTCGGTGGTGCATTGAGCCCTGCTGGGCGGACACGGTGACCAACGAACACGGCGGCGAGCCCCGCCCCAGAACCGACACGGACACGGACAGGGCGGCAGTGTCCGAGGCGATGTCCGTGCGCCTGTCCGCGCATTGGTCGCTGTACGTCGACTGGCAGGCGTCACATGGCCGGGCGACGGGCCCCGCTGACCTCGAGCAGATGCAAGCGTTCGCGAACGAGTGCCCGGCGTCCAGTGAGGTGCTCGCCGAGCGGGTCCGAGCCGTCCGTCTCGGCCACGAGCTCCAGGGCATGCCGTGGCTCGCGGCGGAGGCCAACGTAGCTCCTCGTGCGTTCCCGCCCGGCTGGCTCGACCCCCGGGAGGTACTGGCTGGCCTTCCGACCAGGCGATTCCCGGTCGGGTTCCGGGGCCGCCGCGACGGCTACCTCATCGTCCTCGCCGCCGAACTACGCATACCCCGTCGCAAGGTGCTCGCAGTCGAGCACGGCGACGTTGTGCTGCAACCGACGCTCGTGGTGGCTGGCCGAACGATCCCCATGGACGACGACCCTCGGCGCTGCCCACGGTGTGCCGTGACCCGTTGGATGCGCGTGCTCGGTGAAGTAGGCTTCGGCGGCCGCGGCGCTGGGCACGCGACACTCGCCCCCTCGGTGCCCTCGGGCGGCCACGACTGTGAGCTGCCGCTTGACGGGTGGTGGCGCCGAGCAGCGGCACTGGCGCCACAGATCGACCGGTACGGCTGGATGGGCGCGACGCTGTCTCAGCGATCGCTGACCGCTATCCTCAGCAGCCGTCTGCGTGATAGCGGCCTCCCCGCCGGCGAGCACCCGGACGCGTGGACCGAGCGCGGTTACTCGGGCCGGTTTGCGGGCTCCTCGAGCGCGGAGCTCGCGGACGCACAGGACGACGTCGATGCCCGTCTCGCAGCGCTTCTCGCCAGATCGAACGAGCTCATCGACCAGGCGAACCGCGATCTCGACTTCCTCGGCGGGTGAGGCCGCCGTCTACTCGAACCCAAACGCGTTCGGGTCGAACTTCAGCTCGTTGGTACCGAACATCGAGTTGAGCAACGTCGCAGTCAACGGGTTCACCTGGTCGAGTGGCTGAACGTAGTGCCTCTTGGTCGTGGACTCGTTCGCGTGACCGAGCGCCGCGGCGGCGAGGGCAAGGCCAGCCTCGGCGGAGAGAGCGCTCGCGACTGTCTTCCTGAACACGTACGGAGGCATCTTCTCGAGGTCGTCCGTGCCAGCGAGCCTCGGGTGCTGTGCTCTGAACGCTCGCCACTGCCGGCCTATGTTGTTCGGCCAGACCGGGCGCCCGTTGCGCGTCTGGAAGAGGAACGCGTTGTCTGGTTGTCCAGCTGTGCTGAGAACGAGTTCGCGGATGGCATCCGCTGCGAAGCCAGGGAGCACGAAGATGCGGTGTTGGCGAGGATCCTTCGTGTGCTCCTGCCGTTCGATCGTGCCATTCACACGTACGAGCGTGCCCGTGATGCGAATCCGCGTCTCCTCGGCCGACAGGTCGCAGTCGTTGCGGCGGAGCGCGAGTACCTCACCTGGCCGCGCCGAGGTGCCGAGCATGATGTCGACGAACTGACGGAGTTGTCCGTTCGGGCGCGGACCAGGCCTGTCATACTCGCGCGCCCATCGGCGGAGCGTGAGGCGGATTTCAGCGACTTGCTCGGTCGAGAGCGCCATGACCTTCTTGACCGCATCGGTCCGCTTCCGTTTCGACCAATCGCGCGTCTCCCGCATCGGATTCGTGGCAATGGCTCCCTTCCGGACCGCGAGACTCATCATCTGCTTCAGGATGATCCTGGCGATCTTCGCGGCTGTCGGTGACCTGTCACGACGCACCGCGGCGAGGAAAGCGTCTGCAGTACCCACTGTGAGCTCATTGAGAGGGAGGTTCCCCAATGAAGGTGCGATGATCCGGCGAATGTCGCCTTCGTACTTCGCAAGCGACTGAGGAGCGAGGCGCTCTTCGTGCTTCTCCTCGTCGAGCCAGTACTGCGCGAGCTCTGCGATCGTGGAGTCACACGTAATCGCATCGATGCCGCCGAGTCCGCGCATGATCTCAGTGGCAGTGCGCTTCAGGTCTTCGAGCGCCTCTGTTTCCGAGCGTCCGTAACCTCGCGGCCTCCTCTGGACCCCGAAGAGGTCCCGCATCCTCGCGCGGGCTATTACGGTGCCGTCGGGCTTCGTCTCGAATGCCGGGCTACCGATATCCCCAATGCTTGTGCGTGGTCGTCCGGTCACGAGGTTATTCCGCCTCTGTCTGCAACTCGAGCCAAGCATCGACCGCTTCGCGACGCCACCGAAGGTGTTTCCCCAGCTTGATCGCGGGCGGGCCCTTCTTCTTCTTGGCTGCGCGCCAGTCGTAGATCGTCGTCACAGGCACCTGGAGGTAGTTGGAGAGTTCCGTGATCGACATCAGGTTCATGCTCGGCGCTGCTGTGTTGCTGCTCATGTCCCAGATAAGGGCGGCGGATTCTGAAACCACCCACACCCTGATCCGGGACAACCCAAAAGGACAGCGCAGGGTTCGGACTAGATTCTGCCGTCGGCCATTGAATAGTGCGTTTCCGGCCCACTTTCCGGCCCACGCATGTGATTTGATTCAACATAAAAGCCCCGCATTCACTTGGAATACGGGGCTTCTCGCTCCCCCACTTGGACTCGAACCAAGAACCTACCGGTTAACAGCCGATTGCTCTGCCAATTGAGCTATGGAGGATCGCTTGTTCAGCATCGATACTCTAGCAAAAGGTTGGCGCGAGTCCCAATCCGAGGCGGCCTCGACAACGCGCCCACCGCCGCACTGCTCAGTAGCCTGCACCGAGATCGATTCGGCCCTCGAAGTCGCCGGCGCCGAGGAACGCGCGCACGTTCGAGGCGATGCGTTGAGCGAACAACGGCACTGTCATCTCTTCAGTGTCGGCCACGTGCGGGGTCACGATGCAGTTCGGCGCGCTCCACAGCGGATGCCCCGCCGGCAACGGTTCCGGGTCGGTCACGTCGAGACCTGCGCCACCGAGGTGACCGGACTCGAGGGCTGCGACGAGGGCGTTCGTGTCGACGAGCGCCCCGCGCGCGACGTTCACGAGCACCGCGCCCCGAGGCATCCGCTGCAGTTGGTGCGAACCGATGAGGCCGCGCGAGTCAGTCGTGAGGGCGGCGGCGAGCACCACGACATCGGCATCGGCAAGCGCCTCGCCGAGCTCGGCCACCGGCAGCGTGCGCGTCGCACTCGGCACGAGTGCCGCGCTTCGGCGGACGACGGTCGTGCGGGCGGCGAACGGCTCGAGCAGGCGCAGCAGCTCCATCGCGATGCCACCGGCGCCCACGATGACGACGTTCGCGCCGTAGAGCGTGCGGCCGGCCTCGTCGGCGTGCCAGGCACTCGCCGAGACCCTCCGCGGCAGTTCGCGCAGCAGTGCGAGCACGAGCATGAGGGCGTGTTCGGCGACGGGCTGAGCGTAGGCGCCCTTCGCGCTGGTCCAGACACGTCCGTCACCGTCGGCGCGCGCGAGCAGCGGTGCGAACGCGTCGACGCCCGCCCACGGCAGCTGCACCCATGCGATCGATGGATGCGCATCGAGCATCGCCTCGAGATCAGCGTCTCCCGACGCAGCGGTCCACACGAGCCCACGGGTCGCGGCCGAGAGCGGTGCCACCGTGCCGCCGGCCTGCTCGACGGCATCGACGAAGGCTGTGGCTGCATCGGGCACGATCGCGATCGGCCCGGCCGTGACGGGTGTCGGCGCGTCAGGCTCGATGGCCTGCGCCCCGGCGACGACGCGGTGCCGAGCGCGCCGCTCGGGCACCGCGGCATCCGTGGTCATGCCGAAGGGCCGAGATCGAGATCGTCGATCACCGCGTGGCCGGCATCGAGTGCACCGGCAAGGGCCTTCACGTACGGATGCTTCGGGTCGTCGAGCACCTCGTCGATCGTGCCGATGGCCGCCAACTCACCCTTGTCGAGCACGGCGACGCGCGCGGCGGTGCTTCGGAGCACCGGCAGGTCGTGGCTGATGACCACGGCCGAGAACGTGTGCTCCTGACGGAGTTCGCCGATGAACTGCGCCACGACGTCGCGAACGGTGAGATCGATGCCCGCCGTGGGCTCGTCGGCGACGAGCAGCGACGGCCCGAGCACGAGCGCGCGGGCGAAGGCGACACGCTGCCGCTGCCCGCCCGAGAGCTCGTAGGGGTACTTCTCGAGCATGCCGAGCGAGAGCCGCACGCCATCGAGCATCGTCGCGACCCTCGTCGCCAGGGCGCGCCCGTTGTAGCGCCGGTCGCGCTCGAGGATCGGCTCCCCGATGATCTCGGCGACGGTTCGGTCGGCCGGCAGCGTCGACGCGGCATCCTGCGGAAGGTATCCGACATGGAAGCGGTACTCGGGCACCTTGCGCTTCGGGATGCCGCGCAGCGGGTGCCCGAGCACAGTCGCGTCACCCCCGGTGATCACGGGACGTCCGTCGGTCGATCGCGTGTCGAACGCGGCTCCGGAGAGCACCTTCGCAAGCGTGCTCTTGCCGCTGCCTGCACTGCCGAGCACGCCGAGCACCTCCCCCGGCGCCACGGTCAGCGTGAGGCCGTGGAGCGCGACGTACGCCGGACTCGCTCCGTGCGCCGGATACTCGACCGACAGGTCGTTCAGCACGATCGGGAAGCCATGGGCGGCACTCCGCATCACACGGCCTCCCGCAAGCGGCGGAGCTCTTCTCGCCGTGCGGCCTGCGCCACCGGGTCGGGAACCGGCAACGAGGCGAGCAGGCGCTGGGTGTACGGATCACTCGGGGCGCCGAGCACTTCGGCGCCGGTGCCCTCCTCGACGAGTGAGCCGCGATACAGCACTGCGATGCGATCGGCGAGGATGTCGACGACCGCGAGGTCGTGGCTGATGAACAGCGACGCGAAGCCGAACTCGCGCTGCAGTTCCGCGAAGAGTTCGAGCACGCGCGCCTGCACCGAGACGTCGAGCGCCGAGGTGGGCTCGTCGGCGATCAGCAGCTCGGGTTCGAGCGCGAGGGCCCGTGCAAGGCTGGCGCGCTGGCGCTGCCCGCCCGAGAGCTCATGCGGGTATCGGTCGCCGTAGGCACGGGGCAGCTGCACCGCCTCGAGCAGTTCATCGACTCGAGCGCGTGCCTCTCGAGGGTTCGCCGCCCGGCCATGGATCACGAGCGGTTCGGCGACGCACTCGGCGATCGTCAGCAGCGGGTTGAAGCTCGACGCGGGGTCTTGGAAGACGAAGCCGATGCGACTGCGCAACGGCCGGAACTCGCGCTCGCGCAGTCCGTTCATCTCGTGGCCGAGCACTCGCAACGAGCCGCCCGTCACCTTCGTCAGGCCCGCGATGGCACGGCCGATCGTGGTCTTGCCCGAACCGGACTCCCCCACGAGACCGAGTACCTCGCCCGGTCGGATGACGAAGTCGACACCGTCGACGGCCCGGAATCCAGGTCGACCGAACCGGCCCGGGTAGACGATCTCGAGACCGGATGCCTCGACGACCGGCGCCTGCTCGGCCCAGCCCGCTGGCCGTTGCTCGGCTCGCTCGATCGCACTCGCCGTTCCGGTGCCCACGTAGGGCACCGCAGCGAGCAGGGCCTTCGTGTACTCGGCCTGCGGCGACGCGAACAGCGTCTTGGCGTCGGCCTCCTCGACGACCTGCCCCTGGTACATCACGGCGACGCGGTCGGCGAGATCGGCGACCACGCCCATGTTGTGGGTGATCAGCACGATGCCCATGCCGAATTCGTCGCGGCAGCGGCGCAGGAGGTCGAGGATCTCGGCCTGCACGGTCACGTCGAGCGCGGTCGTGGGCTCGTCGGCGACGATGAGCCCGGGATCGAGCACGAGTGCCATCGCGATCACGATGCGCTGCTTCTGACCGCCCGAGAACTGGTGCGGGTAGTGGTCGATGCGGTGCTCGGGGTCGGGGATGCCGACCCGGCCGAGGATCTCGACGGCTTTCGCGCGAGCCTCCTTCTTCGAGAGCTTGTCGTTGTGGGCGCGAATGCCCTCGATGATTTGCCACCCGACGGTGTAGACGGGATTCAGCGCCGACGACGGCTCCTGGAACACCATCGCGACATCCGTGCCCCTGACCGCGCGCAACTGCTTCTTCGACAGGGTGATGACGTCGCGCTCGGCCGTGCCGGCCTTGTTCGAGAGCACGACGGCGCCGCTCGCGGTCGCCGTCTCGGGCAGGAGCCCGAGAATGGTCTTCGCGGTCACGGTCTTGCCGCTGCCGGACTCGCCGACGATCGCGAGCACCTCACCGCGCTCGACCTTCAACGAGACGCCATCGACGGCCTTCACCGGGCCGGCGTCGGTGGCGAACGAGACGCCGAGTCCTTCGATGCTGACGACCGTGCTCATGAGCGGACCCCGATTCCGTGCTCGTCGAATGATTCGCCGTCTTCGAGGCCCGAGAGCCCGCCAGGACCGGCGGAGAGCGTGCCGCCCGGAACGACGGAGGTCTCGGCGACCACGCCCGAGGCCTGGGCGACTCGACGACGCCCGCGCAAGCGAGGATCGGCGAGGTCGTTCAGGCTCTCGCCCACGAGCGTGATGCCGAGCACCACGAGCACGATGGCGAGGCCGGGATACAGCGCGGTCCACCAGATGCCGCTCGAGACATCCGACAGCGCCTTGTTGAGGTCGTAGCCCCACTCCGCCGCCGCCGTCGGCTCGATGCCGAATCCGAGGAAGCCGAGACCCGCGAGCGTCAGGATCGCCTCGGACGAGTTCAGCGTGAAGATGAGCGGCAGGGTGCGTGTCGCGTTGCGCAGCACATGGCGGAACATGACCCGGCCACTCGATGCACCGAGCACCTTGGCCGACTCCACGTAGGCCTCGGCCTTGATGCGCACCGTCTCGGCGCGGATCACACGGAAGTACTGCGGAATGAAGACGACGGTGATCGAGATCGCGGCCGCGAACACGCCGCCCCAGAGGTTCGACTGACCGCCCGAGATCACGATGGACATGACGATCGCGAGCAGCAGCGACGGGAACGCGTAGATCGCGTCGCAGACGACCACGAGCACGCGGTCGAGCCAGCCGCCGAAGTATCCGGAGACGAGACCGAGCAGCACACCGGCGAAGATCGACAGGATGACCGCGATCACGATGACGAACAGCGCGGTCTGCGCACCCCACAGCACACGCGACAACACGTCGTAGCCGCCGACGGTGGTGCCGAACAAGTGCTCGGCCGACGGCGCCTGCTGGCTGCCGAAGGGGCCCTCGGCATCGCGCAGCTGTGCAAAGCCGAACGGAGCGATGAGCGGCGCGAACACCGCCGTCAGGATGAAGAGGCCGGTGAGCACGAGGCCGGCGATGAGCATGCCTCGCTGCAGGCCGACGCTCTGGCGCAGCTGGTGCACGACGGGCAGTCGGTCGCGAAGACGCCGTTTCGGCGCGCGAGTGACGATGTCGGTCGACATGTCAGTACCTCACCCTCGGGTCGATGAGCGCCGCGATGATGTCGACGATGAAGTTGGTGAGCGCGACGATCACGGCGAGCAGGGCGACGATGCCCTGCACGGCGACGAAGTCGCGGGCCTGGAGGTACTCGGCGAGCATGAAGCCGAGGCCCTTCCACTCGAAGGTCGTCTCGGTGAGCACCGCGCCGCCGAGCAGGAGTGCGATCTGCAGCCCGATGACCGTGATGATCGGGATCAACGCCGGCCGGTAGGCGTGCTTCTGCACGAGCCGGTACTCGCTGACACCGCGCGATCGCGCCGCGTCGACGTAGTCGGTCGCGAGCGTGCCGATGACGTTCGTGCGAACGAGCCGCAGGAAGACGCCGGCGGTGAGCAGCCCGAGCGCGATGGCCGGCAGCACGGCGTGGGCGAGCACGTCGCCGAGTACGGCCGGATTGCCCGTCATGATCGCGTCGATCGTGTAGAGGCCCGTCTTGTTCGGCAGCACCTCCATCTGCAGTTGCGCGCTCGTCGAAGCGCGCCCGGCGACCGGCAGCACCTTCAGCCAGACCGAGAAGATGAGCTTCAGCAGCAGGCCGGCGAAGAACACCGGGGTGGCGTAGCAGAGGATGGCGAAGATGCGCAGCGCGGCATCTTGACCTTTGTCGCGGAAGTACGCGGCGACGAGACCGAGCGGGATGCCGACGACGAACGCTACGAGCAACGCGTAGAACGCGAGCTCGAGGGTCGCGCTGCCGTACTTGACGAGGATGTCGGTGACGGGGCGGTTATCGGTGATCGTCGTGCCGAAGTTGCCGGTGAAGATCTGCCCGAGGTACTCGAAGTACTGCACGAGGATGGGCCGGTCGAAGCCGGCTGCGTGGATGCGCTCGGCGAGCTGGTCGGGCGGCAGCTGGCCGCCGAGTGCCGCGGTGATCGGGTCACCCGTCGATCGCATGAGCACGAAGACGAGGGTGACGAGGATGAACACCGTCGGGATGATGAGGAGCGCCCGCACGATGATGTATCGGCCGAGGCCGCCACCGGAGGATTTCGGCGCTCGCCGTGTTTCAGGGGACGCGCTGCTGGCGGGCGCCGTCGTCGTTGAGGTCAATGTTCGCCAATCGGGAGTGGGCCGGAACACAGGGTGGCCCGCTCCGGAGAGCGGGCCACCCGTTCCTTGCGTAGAAGAGACTCTAGCCGTTCAGCCGGCTCAGCCCTTCGAGAGCGCCGCGTACCGGAACTTGAACGATGCGTCGAGCGTCTGGTCGGTGCCCTCGACATCGGTGCCGGTCACGGCGACCTGAGCGCCCTGCAGGTAGGGCACGGTCGACAGGTCGGCCGCCACCTTCTGCTGGATCTCCTCGATCTGCGCGGTGCGCGCGGCGGGGTCGGGCTCGGACGCCTGCTTGATGATCAGGTCGTTGACTTCCTGGTTCACGTAGTGGTTGCCGAGGAAGTTCTCGATCAGGAAGAACGGCGTGACGTAGTTGTCGGCGTCGGAGTAGTCGGGAAACCAGCCGAGCTGGTACGCCGGGTACACGTCGGACGTGCGGTCCTCGGAGTACTGCACCCACTCCGTGGTCTGCAGGTTCACCGTGAACAGGCCGCTCGCCTCGAGCTGGTCTTTGATCAGCGCGTACTCGTCGGCCGACGAGGGGCCGTAGTGGTCGTTCGAGTACTGCAGGTTCAGCTCGATCGGGGTGGTCACGCCTGCAGCCTCGAGTGCCGCCGTCGCCTTGTCGGCGTCGGGTGCACCGGCGCCGTCGCCGTAGAGCTCCTTGAGGGGCTCGATCGAGCCGGCGATGCCGGCCGGCACGTAGGAGTACAGGGGCGTGTAGGTACCCTTGTAGACCTGCTCGGCGAGCTCGTCGCGGTCGATGAGGTCGGCGACCGCCTGGCGCACGGCGAGCGCCTTGGCCGGGTCGGCCTCGGGCGTCTTGGCACCGTAGGGCTGCGTGTCGAAGTTGAAGACGATGTAGCGGATCTCGCCACCGGGGCCTTCGACCACGTTCACTGCATCGTTGCCCTTGAGGTCGTCGATGTCGGTCGCGGAGAGGCTGCGGTAGGCGACGTCGATGCCGCCCTCCTGCACGTCGAGCTTCAGGTTCGACGACTCGGCGTAGTACTTCAGGTTGACCGTCTCGGTCTTCGCCTCGGCGAGCAGGCCCTTGTACTCGGGGTTCTTCTTGAACGAGATGAGCGTGTTGAAGTCGTAGCTCGTGATCATGTACGGGCCGGCGAACGCGTTGGCCGCGACGATGTCGTCGTCGGACGTCAGCTCATCGGCGGCGAAGACCTCTTCGTCGACGATGGCGCCAGGGAAGCTCGTCAGGATGAGCGGGAAGACCTGGTCGTTCTCGGCCTTGAGGTGGAAGACGACGGTCGTGTCGTCGACGGCCTCGGTGCTGTCGAGGTTGTACAGCAGGCTCGATGCACCGTTCGGGTCAGCGATCGCGATCTGGCGGTCGAACGAGAACTTCACGTCGGACGCGGTGAGATCGTTGCCGTTGGCCCACTTCAGGCCCTCGGGAAGCGTCACCGTGTACTCGGTCGGCGCGGTGAACTCGGCCGACTCGGCGAGGTCGGGCACGACCTCGGTGCTCTGGTAGTCGGTGTTCAGCAGGTACGGGAAGACCTGCGTCTGCACGGCGAGCGAGCCGTTGTCGTACGAGCCGGCCGGGTCGAGCGTCGTCACCTTGTCGGTCGTGCCGATGGTGAGCGTGCTGCCCGAGGCCTCCTCGCCGCCGCCTGCCGAGCAACCGGCGAGTGCGAGGGCTGCGACCGAGAGACCGGCCACGACGGCGAAGCCGCGGCGCCCGTTCTTGGATGCGGATGTCATATCCGTCTACCTCTTCCTGTCAGGACTGAATCGCGCCCGCGCACAGCGCCGACACGTTTTCGTATCCCCAAGACCTAGCACACGGCGTCTGAATGCTGCTTGGTGCGGCGCCTGGACGGGCGAATATTTACCGATCTGCAACCTTCGACGCAACCGATGCGCGTTGAAGGCCATCTTCGAGCGGATGCCGCTCAGTCGACCTTGAGCGCTTCACGCTCGCGATCGATCTCGACGATCGCGCGACGCACGCTGTCGTACGTCGCCGGATCACTCGGCCCGAGCCGGGTGAGACGCCCGGTCAGCTCGGCCTTCTGGCGAAGCAGCTCACGGTCGATCAACGAAGCGAGCACGCCGCGCACGTAGCCCGCGATGCGAGCCTGGGTGCTCTGCGGCACCGGCAGCACCGCGAGCTGCTGCACGAGCCCTGCGAACGGCGCAGGAACCTCGGCCATGACCCGGTCGACGCGAATGGCGGGATCGGGCGAGGCGAGCACCGAAGCGATGCCGTCGCGGATGACGGCGAGCGACGGGTTGCCGAACCGGCTGTCGATGGCCTGGCGCAACAGATCGAGGCCGACGGAGTCTGGGTACTGCAGCATCGCCTGCAGTGCGTCGCGTTCGAGACGGGTCGCCGGGTCGGCCGGCAGTTGCGTGATCGAGAACGGGCGCTCGGCCGGCTCCGCCGCGGGTGCCGCGCCCGCCGTGCCGGAGGGCGTCGATCGTTCGCCGTCGGGCTTCGCGCGACCGGTCGCCGAGCGCACCGCCCGGGTCACCTCGGCCAGTTCGACGCCGAGCATCCTCGCGAGCTCGCGAGTGTAACCCGGCCGCATGGCGGGGTCGCGGATCTCGGCCACCACCGGGGCAGCGGCCCGGAGCGCCGCGACGCGGCCCTCGACGGTCTCGAGGTCGTAGCGGGCCAGCGTGTGCTTGATCACGAACTCGAACATCGGGATGCGCGAATCGATGAGGGTGCGCACCGACGCGTCGCCGCGCGCGAGCCGCAGATCGCACGGGTCGAGCCCGTCGGGCGCGACCGCGACGAACGTCTGCGCCGCGAACCGCTGCTCTTCGCCGAATGCGCGAATCGCGGCCTGCTGGCCGGCCGCGTCGCCGTCGAAGGTGAACACGACCTCGCCGACACCGGAGTCGTCGCCGAGCACGCGCCGCAGCACCTTGATGTGGTCGACGCCGAAGGAAGTGCCGCACGTGGCGATCGCGGTCGTGACACCGGCGAGATGACACGCCATGACGTCGGTGTACCCCTCGACCACGACCACCCGGTGCGTCTTCGAGATGTCGCGCCGGGCGAGGTCGAGCCCGTAGAGCACCTGCGACTTGTGGTAGATCGCCGTCTCGGGGGTGTTGAGATACTTGGGCCCCTTGTCGTCGTCGAGCAGCCGCCGGGCGCCGAACCCGACCGTCTGCCCGGTGACATCGCGGATCGGCCACACCAGGCGGCCGCGGAAGCGATCGTAGATGCCGCGGTCGCCTTGCGAGACAAGGCCGGATGCCGCGAGCTCATCGGTCGTGAACCCGCGACCCTTGAGGTGGTCGGTGAGGGCGTCCCAGCTCTTCGGCGCGAACCCGACGCCGAAGTGACGCGCCGCCTCTGCGTCGAAGCCGCGCTCGCCGAGGAAGCGGCGGCCGACGTCGGCGTCGGGCGCGCTCAATCGCTCGAGGAAGAACTCGGATGCAGCCTGGTTCGCGGCGAGCAGCCGCGCCCGGTTGCCGTGATCGGAGGCCTGGCCGCCGTCTTCGTAGTGCAGCTCGAGGCCGATGCGACCCGCAAGGCGCTCGACGGCCTCGGTGAACGAGACGTGATCCATGCGCTGCAGGAAGGTGTAGACGTCGCCCGATTCACCGCACCCGAAGCAGTGGTAGTAGCCGAGACCCGGGCGCACGTGGAAGCTCGGGCTGCGCTCGTCGTGGAACGGGCAGAGCCCCTTCATCGAGCCGACGCCGGCGGACTTCAGGCTGACGTGCTCGCCGACGATGTCGGCGATGTTGGTGCGGGCCTTCACCTCATCGACATCGCTCTGTCGAATTCGGCCCGCCATGGCTCTCATCCTAGTTCGCCGTGGCGATGCTGCGACCGGTCGGCCGCACCAGTGGTCACCGCTGCACGAGACGCTCGTACCAGGCGAGCGCCGACTGGTCGGTGAGGCTCGCGACCTGGTCGACCACGACGCGCTTGCGAGCGGCGTCGTCGTCGGCCGCGCGCCAGTCTTCGGCGAAGCCGGCGTCGAGGTGCTGCTCGCCACTCGCGTGCAGCACGTCGGCCAGCGAGGTGAGCACCTCGCGCTGCTGGTGGTAGATCGGCTGCCGGGTGTTCTTGGACATCACGAACGCCGCCACGATGCCCTTCAGCACGGCGATCTCCGCCTGGATCTCGCGGGGGACGACGACGTCGGCGTCGAACCGGATGAGGCTCGCCAGCGGGTACGCCGACCGCGTCGCCGACGTCGCGGCATGGGCGAAGCGACCGATGAGCTGGCTCGTGAGGTTCTTCAGCCGGCCCTGGTCGAAGCGGCTGCCATTCCAGGTGTCGAGCCAGCCGTCGAGGGAATCGAGGCGGTCGAACGCCGCGATGAGCTCGTCATGCGAGACCGACCCGCCGATCCACTCGTACATCGAGGTGACGAGGCTCTCGTGATCGACCCGGGCGCCGAGTGCTGCGACGTCGATGTAGCCGTTGACGATGGCGTCTTCGAAGTCGTGCACCGAGTAGGCGATGTCGTCGGAGAGGTCCATGACCTGCGCTTCGATGCAGAGGCGTCGTTCGGGAGCGCCGGCGCGGAGCCAGCGGAAGACCTCGACGTCGCTCGCGTAGAAGCCGAACTTCGCGCGGCCCGACGGGTCGGCGACGCTCGTGGTGTCGGGCCAGGGGTACTTGCAGCTCGCGTCGAGGCTCGCCCGCGTGAGGTTCAGCCCGTAGCTGCGGCCGTCGGGGCCGAAGACCTTGGGTTCGAGCCGAGTCAGCAGGCGCAGCGTCTGGGCGTTGCCCTCGAACCCGCCGACATCGGCCGCCCAGGTGTTGAGTGCCTTCTCGCCGTTGTGGCCGAACGGCGGGTGACCGAGGTCGTGGGCGAGACATGCCGTGTCGACGACGTCGGGATCGAGACCGAGACTCGACGCGAGCTCACGACCGACCTGGGCCACCTCGAGCGAGTGCGTGAGCCGGTTGCGGGCGAAATCGAGCCCTGCCGTGGGGCTCAGCACCTGCGTCTTCGCCGCGAGCCGGCGCAAGGCACTCGAGTGCAGCAGTCTCGCCCGATCTCGCGCGAAGTCGCTGCGACGCGACGAGTGCTCTTCGGGCAGCCAGCGTTCGGTGTCGGCGGCCTCGTAGCCGCCGAAGAGTCGTTCGCGCACGCTCAGCCGCCGCTCGTGTCGAGTTCGGCGTCGACGAGCGTCACTCGGTCGTGGCCGACGAGCTCTTGCGAGTCGAGCCACCCCTCGGGCAGCGCCGGCTTCTTCGGCGTGCCGGCTCGGCCGCGCGGGCCCTCGGCCCCCTCGCCGGGATACGGCATCGACCAGTCGAGCGTGCCGAGCAGCTCGTCGAGCTGGGCGAGCGACTCCACGGTCGCGAGGCGCGCCCGTGGATCACCGCCCACCGGGTAGCCCTTGAAGTACCAGGCGACGTGCTTGCGGATGTCGCGGCAGCCGCGCTCTTCGCTGTCGAAGAACTCGGTCAGCAGCTCGGCGTGCCGGCGGAAGGTCTGGGCGACCTCGCCGAGCCCGGGCTGGGCGGTGTGCTCCTCACCACGGAACGCCGCGGCGAGATCGCCGAACAGCCACGGCCGCCCGAGGCATCCGCGCCCGACGACGACGCCGTCGCAGCCGGTCTCTGCGACCATGCGCACCGCGTCGGCCGCGGACCAGATGTCGCCGTTGCCGAGCACGGGCACGCTCGTGACCGCCTCTTTCAGCTTCGCGATGGCCGACCAGTCGGCCTCGCCGGAGTAGAACTCGGCGGCCGTGCGCGCGTGCAGTGCGACCGCGGCGACACCAGCACCCTCGGCGATGCGACCGGCCTCGAGGTAGGTGAGGTGATCGGCGTCGATGCCCTTGCGCATCTTCACCGTGAGCGGGATGTCGCCTGCGGCTCGCACCGCACCCTCGACGATGCCGCGGAAGAGCTCGTTCTTCCATGGCAGAGCTGCTCCCCCGCCCTTGCGGGTGACCTTCGGCACGGGGCATCCGAAGTTCAGATCGATGTGATCGGCGCGGTCTTCGGCCACGAGCATGGTGACCGCCTCGGCGACCGTCTTCGGGTCGACGCCGTAGAGCTGGATCGAGCGCGGCGTCTCGGACTCGTGGTGCGTGATCAGCCGCATCGACTCGGGGGTGCGCTCGACGAGCGCACGCGAGGTGATCATCTCGCTGACGTAGAGGCCGGCGCCGAACTCGCGGCAGAGCCGCCGGAACGCCGTGTTGGTGATGCCCGCCATGGGAGCGAGCACGACGGGCACGTCGAGGGCGAGCCCGCCGATCGTGAGCGGGCCAGCAGGAAGCGTGGTGGTTGAAGACATCACCGTCGATTCTCCCAGAGTTCGGGGGCGTCTCGCCCGCTCCGGGCTCGCGCGCCTAGGATTCACGGGAGGACGAGGCTGGGGAGGACGAGATGTCAGAGCTCACGGGCACCGATCGGGTGCGAGCGGATGCCGCGGCGCGCGGCCTCGACGTCGAGATCATCGAGCGACCTGCCGCGAGCAGCCTCGAAGAGGCCGCCGAGCTGATGGGCATCACGCCCGCCGACATCGTCAAGTCCCTCGTGGTCAAGCGGAGTGATGACACCTACGTCTTCGCCCTCGTTCCCGGCGGTCGCAAGATCTCCTGGCCGAAGCTGCGTGCGCTCCTCGGCGTCAACAAGCTGCGCCTGCCCGAGGCGTCGCTCGCACTCGCCGCCACCGGGTACGAACGCGGCACGATCACGCCCCTCGGTTCGACGAGGGCGTGGCCGGTCGTGGCCGACGAGTCGATCACCGGGCGGCGGGTGTCGATGGGTGCCGGCGAGCACGGGCGCAGCCTCTTCGTCGACGCCGACGCGCTCATCGTCGCGTTGGACGCGACCGTCGCCGACATCAGCGACGCCGAGTAGGGCGAGGTCTCGATACGGCGCCGAGGCGCCTACTCGACCGGCGGGTCGGGGCGCGAGCGCCTACTCGGCCGACGCGCCGGGGATGTAGCAGACGTCGCCCTCGCACACCATCGCCGACGGGTCGCCCGCGATCATCGCGAACGGCGTCGGCGTCGCGGCATCCGTCGCCTGCGTCGTCTCGGGCGCACTCATGCGGCCGCCCCGTCGCGCTCGCCGGCGACCTGGGTGAGCGCCTGCGCGAAGACCTCGGCGGGCTGCGCGCCCGAGATGCCGTACTTGCCGTCGATGACGAAGAAGGGCACGCCGTTGATGCCGTAGGCCTGCGCCTGAGCGATGTCGGCCTGCACTGCGTCGCCGTATCGGCCCGACTCGAGGGCGTCGCGTGCCGCGTCGGCGTCGAGGCCGACCTCGGCCGCGTAGGCGACGAGCTCATCGATGCGGTTGACTCGCCCGCCTTCGACGAAGTACGCCTTCAGGAGACGCTCCTTCAATTCGAGCTGCTTGCCCTCGGACTTGGCGAAGTGCAGCACCTCGTGGGCCTTGAGCGTCTTCGTGTGGGCAACCTTCTCGAAGTGGTAGTCGAGCCCGGCCTGCGCCGCAACGCCAGTGACATGGTCGAGCATCTGCTCGACGCGCTCGACCGGCATGCCCTTGCGATCGGCGAGGTACTCGACCGTGGATCCCTCGAAGTCGAGCGGAGTGTCGGGCGAGAGCTCGTACGAGTGGTACGTGATGTCGACCTCGGGCGCGCCGTCACCGAGCGAGGCGATGCCGCTCTCGAGGTGGCGCTTGCCGATGTAGCACCACGGGCACGCGATGTCGGACCAGATGTCGATCTTGATGGGTTCACTCACGAAGTATGCGAACGGATGCTTCGGCTCGCGTATTCCCGCGTCGGCGCCGTGCTTGCCCGCGAGCCCGCGCGTCATCGACCGAGGCATCGTGAGCAGACCCGGTTTAGGGTGAGCGGATGCCTCACGCCGCCGATGCCCCACGCGAACACGTACCCCGGCGCATCCTCGTCGCCGGCACCAGCGGAGCTGGCAAGTCGACCCTCGCACGGCGGATCGCCGCGGCATCCGGAGTGCCGTACGCGGAGATCGACGCGCTGTTCCATGGCCGGGATTGGACGCCGCGTCCGACCTTCGTCGCCGACGTGGACGCGTTCACCTCGCAGCCCGGCTGGGTGACCGAATGGCAATACGACCCCGTTCGGGAACTCCTCGCCGACCGGGCGACGACGATGGTCTTCCTCGACTACTCCCGGGCCCGTGTGATGCGGCAGGTCGTCGCGCGCACTGTGCGGCGCCGCACACAGCGCGAGGTGCTCTGGAACGGCAACGTCGAGGCGCCGCTGCACACGATCTTCAGCGACCCCGAGCACATCATCCGCTGGGCGTGGAACACGCACGCCACGCGAGGCGAACTCGTCGCGGAGGCCGCCCGCCGCCGGCCGCACCTCGACGTCGTGCGACTGCGGCATCCGCGCGAGGCCGAAGCCTGGCTCGCCGCGACATTCCCCTTCCATCTGGAACCGTAGCGATATATCGTTGAGTATCGTTCAAGTCGAACTCCGGGAGGTCATCATGAACAGTCAGCGCCCGACAGGCGGATTCGGTGGAGCAGGTTTCGGGGGTGAGCGCGGCTTCGGCGCCGGCAGCCCCGGCGCTGCGATCTGGGAGGCGATGGAGCAGTTGCGCTCCACGTTCGACCCGCGGCCGGGAATGAAGCGGATGGCGCGAGGCGATGTGCGCGCTGCCGTGCTCGCCTTGCTCGCCGAGCAGCCGATGCACGGCTACCAGATCATCCAGGAGATCGAGGAGCGCAGCGGCGGCGCGTGGAAGCCGAGCGCCGGATCGGTCTACCCCACACTGCAACTGCTCGCCGATGAGGAACTGATCGTCGCCGAGGAGCTCCGCGGCCGCAAGACGTACTCGCTCACCGATCTCGGCCGCGCCGAGGTGGAGGGCGCCGCCGACCGTGCCGCCCCCTGGGAGTCGTCGTCGCCCCACGGCGCCGAACACCATCGCGCGCTCTCGAAGGCCGCCGTCGAACTCGCGGCTGCCGCCGCGCAGCTCGGCCGCAGTGGAACGCCCGACCAGGTGAAGCAGGCCGTCACCGTGCTCGACGGCGCCCGTCGCGCGCTGTACTCGATCCTCGCCGAGAGCTGACACGTGCCGCTGCTGCCTCCCCGTCGGAGTACCGACGAGAGCACGGTGCGATGAGCGACGGTGCACGCCGTGCGCGCTCGCGCCGCATCCTGACGTTCGCCGCCCGACGGCTCATCCAGCTCTGGTGGTTCGAACTCGCGCTGCCGAAACTCGGCCTCGCCGGCGTCGCCGAGCGCACGCGCGAGCGACGCATCAGACGGCTCGCCGAGGACTTCCGCACGCTCGCGGTCGAGCTCGGTGGCCTCATGATCAAGGTCGGACAGTTCCTCTCCTCCCGGCTCGATGTACTACCGCCCGAGATCACCTCGGAGCTCGAGGGGCTGCAGGACGAGGTGCCGCCGGTGCCGTTCCCGGCGATCCGCGAACTCGCGGAGGCCGAGCTCGGGGCACGTCTCGGGCAGGTCTTCGATCGGTTCGACGAGGTGCCCGTGGCGGCAGCATCGCTCGGGCAGGTGCACCGCGCCCGGCTCTCCGACGGAGACGCCGATGAGACCGGCCTGCGTGACGTCGTCGTGAAGGTGCAGCGCCCCGGCATCGACCAGATCGTCGCCGTCGACCTCGCCGCGCTCCGACGGGTCGCCGGCTGGCTGCGACGGGTGCGCGTCGTGTCCGACCGAGTGGATGCCCCCGCCCTCGTCGAGGAGTTCGCCCAGACGAGTCTCGAGGAGATCGACTACCTGCACGAGTCCGCGAGTGCCGAGCGCTTCGCGGAGTCGTTCGCCGACGATGCCCGCGTGTACGCCCCTGCCGTGGTGTGGGAGCGCACGACACGTCGGGTGCTGACTCTCGAAGACGTCACGGCGATCAAGATCAACGACACCGACGCCCTGAAGGCCGCGGGCATCGCGCCCGCCGACGTCGCCCGGGTCTTCGCCGAGATCATGTTCGACCAGGTCTTCACGCACGGCTTCGTGCACGCCGACCCGCACCCGGGCAACATCTTCGTCACCCCGCTGGCGCCCGTGGCCGCTCGCGGCGACGGGCAGAGCGACACGTCCGGCCCGGCCTGGCGGCTCACGTTCGTCGACTTCGGCATGATGGCCGAGGTGCCGACCGAGCTGCGCTCTGGCCTTCGGGCACTCGTCATCGCCGTGGCCGCCCGTGACGGCCGAGCGATGATCGAGGCCGCCCGCGAGATCGGGGTGCTCATGCCGTCGGCCGCGACCGGCGAACTCGAGCGTGCGCTCGCGCAGCTCTTCGAGCGCTTCGGCGGCATGGGCTTCGCCCAGCTGAAGGACGTCGATCCGCAGGAGTTCCGCGAGTTCGGCACGGAGTTCGGCGATGTCATGCGCTCGCTCCCGTTCCAGCTGCCCGAGCGGCTGCTGCTCCTGATCCGATCGATGGCCCTCACCTCGGGCATGTGCAGCGGGCTCGACCCCGAGTTCAACGTGTGGGATGCCGTCGAGCCCTACGCCGCCCGACTCCTCGACGAGGAGCGGGTCGACATCGCGCGAGATCTCGCTGCTGAGGCGATGAAGAGCGCGGGACTCCTCTGGCGCATGCCGCAACGCGTCGACGCGCTCATCACGAAGGCCGACCAGGGCCGGCTCTCGTTCGACACGTCACGTCTCGAACGGCGACTCGATCGACTCGAGGGCGTCGCCCGCCGTGTCGTGTCGGCGGTGCTGTTCGCCGCTCTGCTCATCGGCGGCGCGGTGCTCGCCGGGCCGAACCCCGTGCTCGGAACGACGCTGATGATCGCCTCGGCCCTGCCGCTCATGCACGCCCTGTTCGCCGGGGTGATGGGCCGCCGCGGACGCCGCTAGTCGGTCACTCAGCCGTCACCCGGTCGTCAGCCCGTCGGCGCGTCAGCCCGTCGGCGCGTCGATCGCACCGCCGAAGCGGCGATTGCGTCCCGCGTAGAGCTCGATGGCCTGCCAGAGATCGGTGCGCGAGAAGTCGGGCCAGAGGGTGTCGAGGAAGACCATCTCGGCGTAGGCCGACTGCCAGAGCATGAAGTTCGAGGTGCGCTGCTCACCCGAGCTGCGCACGAAGAGGTCGACGTCGGGCAGCTCGGGCACGTAGAGCCGGTTCGCGATGAGCTTCTCGGAGACAGCTGACGGGCGCAGGCGACCGGATGCCACGTCGTCGGCGATCGACCGCACGGCGTCGGCGATCTCGTTGCGACCGCCGTAGTTGACGCACATCGTGAGCGTCAGCGTGTCGTTCCCCGCCGTCAGCTTCTCGGCGAACTGCAGTTCGCTGATGACCGACGCCCACAGGCGAGGGCGGCGCCCGGCCCAGCGGATGCGCACCCCCCACTCGTTGAGCTGGTCACGGCGGCGGTGCAGCACGTCTCGGTTGTAACCCATGAGGAACCGCACCTCTTCGGGTGAGCGCTTCCAGTTCTCGGTCGAGAAGGCATAGACCGAGAGGTGCTTCACGCCCGCCTGGATGGCGCCGGCCACGACGTCGAGCAGTGCGACCTCGCCCGCCTTGTGCCCCTCGATGCGCGTGAGTCCGCGACGATTGGCCCAACGCCCGTTGCCGTCCATGACGATGGCGACGTGCGCCGGCACCGCGCCCTTCGGCAGCTCGGGCGGGTAGAGCCCAGTCCAGTCGACGGGTCGGTAGGCGACCGCGTCGCGGTGCGTGTAGGGCTTCGGGCTCACTGGTCGGTCGTCTCCCTCGAAACGTGGGGCAACGAGCGGAGGCCGCGCTCGAGATGCCATTGGGTGTAGGCGGCGATGATGCCACTCGCTTGACCGCGATCGCGATCGCTCGACGCCTTCGCGAACACCCAATCGCCCGAGAGCAGGGCGCCGAGCAGCGCCACGGTCGAACTCGCGATGCGCGGGGTGCCGGGCGGCGCGCAGTCGTCGCAGACGACACCTCCGAGCTGCACGACCACGGCGGTGTGTTCGCCGACCCGGCCGCACCGGGCGCAGTCTTGAAAACTCGGCGCCCAGCCGGCGAGGGAGAGCGCTCGCAGCAAGTACGAATCGAGCGTGAGGCTCGCCCCGTGCTCGCGCCTCGACAGCGAACGGAGAGCCCCCACGAGCAGCAGGTACTGCTGCAGCGACCCCTCGGACTCGGTCAGCTTGTCGGCGGCCTCGACCATGGTGTTCGCCGCGGTGTAGGCCGAGTAGTCCTGTGTGATCAGCGCGCCGTAGGCGCCGAGCGACTCAGCCTGCGTCACGACGTCGAGGCTGCGACCCTCGTAGAGCTGCAGGTCGGCGACCATGAAGGGCTCGAGTCGCGAGCCGAACTTCGAGCCGGTGCGCCGCACGCCCTTGGCGACCGCGCGGACCTTGCCGTGCTGCCGGGTGAGCAGGGTGATGATGCGGTCGGCCTCGCCCAGCTTGTGGGTGCGGAGCACGACGGCTTCATCTCGATAGACGGGCACCCTTCATTCTCCCACCCCGCAGCGGCGAACTGACTGAAGCGGATGCCGCGGCGGGCCGGATCCGCATGCTTGACTTGGCTCGGCCGTACCCGCCGCGGCCGAGCCCCGAACCGGAGAGGCAGCGCATGGGAGACATCCTCGTCACCGGAGCGACCGGAAGGGTCGGTCGCCTGCTCGTCGATCGGCTCCGCGCCCGCGGCGACGTGGTGCGTGCGCTGAGCCGCCGCAGCGGCCGCGGCCTCGTGACGGGCGATCTCACCACGGGCGCGGGCATCGAGGCCGCGGTCGACGGGGCCGAAACGATCGTGCAACTTGCGACGACGAACCGTGACGACTCGGGAATCGCCAGAACCCTCGTGAAGGCGATCGGCCCCGACCGCCGCCCGCACCTCGTGCTGCTCTCGATCGTGGGCATCGACCGCAACCCGCTCCCGTATTATCGCGGCAAGCTCGCGACGGAATCGGTCGTGACCGCCTCAGGAGTGCCGCACACGATTCTCCGGGCGACGCAGTTCCACACCTTCGTGACCTCGCTCCTCGACGCGCAGCGGTACTCCCCCGTGCTCATCACTCCGTCGATCAGCCTGCAGCCGGTCGACGTCGGCGAGCTCGTCGATCGCCTCGTCGAACTCGTCGACTCCGCCCCGGCTGGGCGGGTGCCCGACATCGGGGGCCCCGAGGTTCGCTCGTTCCGCTCGCTCGCCGAGTCGTATCGCGCGTCGCGAGGCTGGCATCGCCCGATCATGCCGTTGCGGCTGCCCGGCGCGACGTTCCGCGCCTTCCGCTCCGGCGCCGCGCTCGTGCCCGAGGGCGAGACCGGCGAGCGAACCTTCGAGCAGTTCCTCGCGACGCGTGATTCACTGGTGCCGTGAGCTCCGCACTCTTCGTCATTCCGCTCTGGCTCGACCTCACCGCCGTGGCGATCGGAGCCATTCAAGGAGCGATGTTCGCGGCCCGCCTCACCGAGCGCCGCATCGATCTGCTCGGCGTCGCGCTCATCGGCGTGCTCGTCGGGCTCGGCGGCGGTCTGCTCCGCGACGTGCTCCTGAACCAGCCGCCCGCGGCGATCTTCGACAACTGGTACCTCCCTGTCGCGACCGCCGCCGCACTGCTCGGCATGCTGCTGCTCCGGGTGTTCGCTCGGCTCAACGGGCTCATCATCGCCCTCGACGCGGTCACGATCGGCCTCTTCGGCGCAATCGGCACGACGAAGGCGCTCGCCTTCGGGGCGCCCGTGGTGCCGGCCGTCTTCGTCGGCGTGCTCTCGGCCGTCGGCGGCTCGATCCTGCGCGACGTCGCCCTGAACCTGCCGATCGCGCTCATGCACGTCGGCTCGCTCTACGCGATCGCCGCGACCGTCGGAGCGGCGCTTCTCGTCGTGCTCGTCGCCCTCGGGGTCAACGTGGTCGTGGCCGGCAGCGCCTGCGTGGTCGTGACCACCCTGATCAGGCTCGGCTCCGTGCGCTTCGGCTGGAGCCTCCCCGAGCAACGAGCGCTCGGCTCATGGAAGGTCTGGCGCCGCGCCTGACGCCCGCGCCCTGAAACGAGCGGATGCCGCGTGCGCACCTCGTGCACGCGGCATCCGACCTCGATCAGATCTCGACGATCAGACCGCGACGACCTCGCGCTCGGCACCCGACGGAACCGTGTTGCGGAGCGCGCGGTTGACCGCTGAGACGACGGCCTTCAGCGACGCCGTCGAGATGTCGGCGTCGATGCCGACACCCCAGAGCACCCGGCCCTCGACCTCGAGCTCGACGTAGGCGGCAGCGAGCGAGTTGCCGCTCGCGGCGAGCGTGTGCTCGACGTAGTCGCGCAGCTGCACGTCGACACCCTCGGTGCCGAGCACCGCGAGGAACGCCGAGATCGGTCCGTTGCCGCTCGCGTCGGCCTCGACGCGCTCGTCGCCGTCACGGAGGCCAACCCGCACGTTGACCACGCCGTCGAGCGCGCTCTCGGTGCGCAGCGACAGCAGTTCGAAACGGCCCCACTTCTCGTCGGGGTGATCAGCCGGCGCCGGCAGGTACTCGTCGTTGAAGACGCGCCAGATCTCATCGCTCGAGACCTCGCCGCCCTCGGCGTCGGTCTTGGCCTGCACGACGCCCGAGAACTCGATCTGCAGCCGGCGGGGCAGGTCGAGGGCGTGGTCGGTCTTCAGCAGGTACGCGACGCCGCCCTTGCCCGACTGGGAGTTCACGCGGATGACGGCCTCGTAGCTGCGACCGAGGTCGCGCGGGTCGACCGGCAGGTACGGCACCGCCCACTCGAGTTCGCCGAGGCTCACGCCGCGGCGCTCGGCCTCGGCGTCCATCGCCTCGAAGCCCTTCTTGATGGCGTCTTGGTGCGAGCCCGAGAACGCCGTGTAGACGAGGTCGCCGGCCCACGGGTGGCGCTCGGGAACGGGCAGCTGGTTGCAGTACTCGACCGTGCGCTTGACCTCGTCGATGTCGGAGAAGTCGATCTGCGGGTCGATGCCCTGGGTGAAGAGGTTCACCCCGAGGGCGACGAGGTCGACGTTGCCGGTGCGCTCGCCATTGCCGAAGAGGCAGCCCTCGATGCGGTCGGCGCCCGCCAGGTAGCCCAGCTCGGCGGCCGCCACGGCGGTGCCCCGGTCGTTGTGGGGATGCAGCGAGAGGATCACGTTCTCGCGGTGTGCGAGGTGCCGCGACATCCACTCGATGGAGTCGGCGTAGACGTTCGGCGTCGCCATCTCGACCGTCGCCGGCAGGTTGATGATGACCTTGCGCTCGGGAGTCGGCTCGAAGATCTCGATGACCTGGTTGCAGACGTCGACCGCGAACTCGAGTTCGGTGCCGGTGTAGCTCTCGGGCGAGTACTCGTAGAAGACGGTGGTGCCGGGCACCTTCGCCTCCATCGCGCGGCAGGTGCGCGCACCGTGCAGGGCGATGTCGATGATGCCCTGCTTGTCGGTGCGGAAGACGACCTCGCGCTGCAGGATGCTCGTCGAGTTGTAGAGGTGAACGATGGCCTGCTTGGCCCCGGCGATCGACTCGTAGGTGCGCTCGATGAGGTGATCGCGAGCCTGGGTCAACACCTGGATGGTCACGTCGTCGGGGATCGCATCGCCCTCGATGAGGCTGCGCACGAAGTCGAAGTCGGTCTGGCTCGCGCTCGGGAACCCGACCTCGATCTCCTTGTAGCCCATCTTGACCAGGAGGTCGAACATGATGCGCTTGCGCTCGGGGCTCATCGGATCGATGAGGGCCTGGTTGCCGTCGCGGAGGTCGACGGCGCACCAGCGCGGTGCCTGCTCGATGCGCTTGGCCGGCCACGTTCGATCGGGCAGGTCGACGCGGATCTGCTCGTGGAACGGGCGGTAACGATGCACTGGCATCGACGACGGCTTCTGAGTGTTCTGCATGGGGTGCTCTTCTCGCTTACGGATGGGTTTCAGCCGACGACGAACTCCGCAGCGAGGGAGGCCTGAGAACTAGGACTCGCTGCGGCAGCTAAGGAGAAGCAGGCCGTGAAGCACGAGTCAAGGCTAACACCGCACGTCGCCGGGTGCGCAACATGACGGACGAGCGGATGCGTCCCCGACGCATCCGCTCGTTCCGGCCCCCGGCGTCTCGCGGTCGGGTTCCCTCAGTCGACCGCGAGCGCGACGACCGGCGAGACGCGCATCGCGCGACGCGCCGGTGCGATGGAGGCGACGAGCGTGAGCACTCCCGCCGCGAGGAGCAGCCCACCGAAGAGCGCCCATGGGATGCCGGGGAAGACGAAGACGGGCTCGGCCTGCGCGCCGCCGAGCAGCGCCTGCGCCCCGGCCCAGCCGTACCCGAAGCCGAGCACGATGCCGGTGACCGTCGCGGCGAGGGTGAGGGCGGCACTCTCGACCACGATCATGCGCCGCAACTGGCGACGGTCGAAGCCGAGCGCCCGTAGCAGTCCGAGCTCACGAGTGCGCTGCATCACGCTGAGCGAGAGCGTGTTGACCATGCCGATCGCGGCGATCAATGCGCTGAAGCCGATCAGCACGGTGAAGACCGCGACGGTCACGTTCAGCATCTCGTCGATGCCGGCGTAGACCTCTGGGTGCGCCTCCTGGGCGGCGAGCAGCATCGCGCGGTACGACTCCATCGTCACCGAGAAGGTCGTCACGAGCGTGACGCCGATCACGAGGCCGATCGTCATGCGCGAGCTCCGCTCCGGGTGGCGCACTGCATTCTCGGCGGCGAGGCGGGCGGCGGGTGAAGCGCCGAAGAGTCGGCCGACGAGCCGAAGTACCGGCGGCATCACGACGTGGGCGCCGAGCACGATGCCGGTGAACGAGACGAGTCCGCCGACCATGCCGATGAGCACGCCGGTCGGATCGCTGAGCCCCCAGATCACACCCGCGACGAGCAGTGCGATGCCGAGCACGAACAGCACGAGCGCCGTGACGTTGCGGCCCCGGTGACGGGCCAGCTCCTCTCGATCCTGCTCATTCGAGTTGCCGATCGCCTGGATCGGTCGAACCCGCAGCACGCGCCGCGACCCGACCCACGAAGCGAGCCACGTGGTGACGACCACGGCCACCGCCGGCAGCACGATCGAGACGTTCACGTAGTCGTAGTCGGTCGCCGGCATGAGGTCGTTCGCCACCGCGAAGGCCGAGAGGCCGAAGGCGACGCCAGTGCCGAGCACGACGCCGATCGCCGCCCCGATGAGCCCGATGAGCAGCCCCTCTCGGGCGATCTGCGCTCGCTGCGCCCGAGCGCTGGAGCCGATGAGCCGCAGCAGAGCGATGAGCCGCGTGCGGCCGGCCACCACGGTCGCGACGGTGTTGGCCGTCACGATGGCGCTGACGTAGATCGCGATCACGATGAACACGAGCGCGACGATGCCCAGCATGAGTGCCACGGTGTCACTGCCGCCGGTCACGTCGTCGGCGGCGATCGCAGCGCCGAGCAGACCCGTGATGTGCAGCAGCGCCACGCCGAACGTGCCGGCAAGCGCGGCGACGAGCAGCGTCGGCCACTGGTCCTTGAGTCGGGTGTGCATCAGGCGGCGACTTCCATGGAGAGCATGAACGAGGAGATCTCCTCGGCCGACGACCGACCCGAGTCGCGCACGATGCGACCGTCGGCGAGGAACAGGATGCGGTCGGCGTGGCTCGCGGCGACGGGGTCGTGGGTGACCATGGCGATCGACTGACCGTAGCGCGCGCTCGCGGCGGCGAGCAGGCCGAGCACCTCGCGGCCGGTGCGCGAATCGAGATTGCCGGTCGGCTCGTCGGCGAACACGAGGTCGGGGCGGGTGGCGAGGGCACGTGCGATCGCGACCCGCTGCTGCTGCCCGCCCGAGAGTTCGTGCGGGCGGTGCCCGATGCGCGAGCGCAGGCCGAGCGTGTCGAACAGTTCGTCGATCCAGGCCTGCTCGTCACGCGTCGGCCGGCGGCCGTCGAGGTCGAACGGCAGCATGACGTTGCCGCGCACGTCGAGCGTCGGCACGAGGTTGAACGACTGGAAGATGAAACCGATCCGACGACGGCGCAGCACCGTCAGCGCGGAGTCGGGAAGTTCGGTGATGTCGGTGTCGCCGAGCCACACCCGGCCGGTCGTCGGAGAATCGAGGCCGGCCATGATGTGCATGAGGGTGGACTTGCCCGAGCCCGAAGGGCCCATGATGGCGGTGAACTCGCCGCGTCGGAGGCCCAGCGAGACGGCGTCGAGGGCGGTGACGGTGCCCGAGCCGTCTCCGTAGCGCTTGCCGAGTTCGGCGACGCGAGCGATCAGGCCGAGGTCAGAGGGTTGGATCTGCATGTCTTCGACGCTACGGATGGCGCGAGCGCGCGGCATCCGGCCGACGGATGGTTCGCCGTCATCCCAGCGGATGACGTCACTCGACCGGCGGAACCGGCACCTCGTGCTCGTAGGCGAACACCACGAGCTGCACGCGATCGCGCAGCCCGAGCTTGGCGAGGATGCGGCTGACGTGCGTCTTGACCGTCGCCTCCGAGAGGAACTCGGATGCCGCGATCTCGCCGTTGCTGAGCCCGCGTGCCGCCAGCGCGAAGATCTCCCGCTCGCGCGGGGTCAGCTCCGACCACGCCGCGGGCGCCGGGCGGCGACCGCTCCCCCGGCCGACGTGCGCGAAGAGCGCGCGGGTCGCAGCCGCGGCGATCACCTGGTTGCCCTGGTGCACCGTGCGAACCGCCGCGAGCAGGAACTCGGGGTCGGCGTCCTTCAGCACGAATCCGCTCGCACCCGCGCGAATCGCCCGCGCCGCGTTCTCGTCGAGGTCGAAGGTCGTGAGCACGAGCACGCGCGGCGGTGCGACGCCGTCGCGATCGGCGGCGGCGAGGATCTGCTCGGTCGCGGCGATGCCGTCTTGCGCCGGCATCCGCACGTCCATGAGCACGACATCGGGGCGCTCGCGACGGGCGAGCTCGACGCCCGCGACGCCGTCACCGGCGTCGCCGACGACCTCGAGATCGGGTTGGGATTCGAGCAGCATGCGCACACCGGCGCGGAACAGGGCCTGGTCGTCGACGAGCGCGACGCGGATGCCGCTCACGCGAGCCTGCTCGTCTGTGCGGGGATGCGGGCCATCAGCCAGAACATGCCGTCATCACCGGCCTCGACCCGCAGGGTACCTCCGGCGAGTTGCGCGCGTTCGCGCATGCCGGGGATGCCGTGCCGGAACGCATGCGACTCGGGCGCCGCGGCATCCGCTCGCCTGGCGTTCACGAGCGTGACCGCGACGCCGTCGGCGTCCCAGGCGAAGGTGAGGTGCACCGGTTCGGTGACGTCTCCGTGTCGAAGTGCATTGGTGAGGCCTTCCTGGGCGATTCGGTACACGGCGATCTGATGCCCGGTGCCGAGCTGCAGGCGCGCGCCGGTCTCGGTGAAGCGCACGTCGAGGCCCGCGGAACGCACCTGATCGAGCAGCTCGTCGAGATCGTCGAGCACGGGCTGCGGCGCTCCGGCCTCGTCGTGGCGCAGTTCGGCGAGCAGCAGGCGAACGTCGCCGAGCGCACCGCGCGCCACGCCGGCGATCGTGCCGAGCGCGTCGACGGCCGATTGCGGGCGCGCGGCGGCGGCGAAGCGCGCGCCGTCGGCCTGTGCGATGACCACCGCGAGCGAGTGCGCGACGACGTCGTGCATGTCGCGCGCGATGCGGTTGCGCTCCTGCTCGACGACGTAGCGGTACTCGACGAGCTCGCGCTCGCGGTTGGCGGTCTCCTCGCGGCGGCGCACCTCCCGCGTGTCGCGCACGGAACGCACGAGGAGCCCGGCGGTCCACGCGAGCACGAGCACGGCGATCGACGCGACCAGAAGAACGACCGACAGGATGAACGTGCTGACGGCGTCTTGACCCGCGAAGCCGGCGCTGTCGAACAGCGGTTTGACGACCGCGAGGTACGCCGTCGCGAGCAGCGCGCCAGCGCCGGCCGAGGCCAGGCCCAGCCACTTCACGAGGCGGCCGCCATGCGCGGCCGTGGAGTACAGCACCCCGATCACCGCGGCGTCGTAGAGCTGGAGATCGCGCAGCATCAGCATCTGCGAGAGCGCGGCGACCCAGGCGACGCCGAGCGACCAGGCGGGTGAGAACCGGCGAACGGCGAGGGCGCCGGTGAACGCCGCGAGCACCGCGATGTCCGCCCAGCCGCCGAGCGCCGCGAAGGGAGAGCACACGAGCGCGAACACGCCGGCGAGCACGATGTCGGTCGTGAGCTTCGCGCGGCTGATCGTGGTGGGCACCGATCCACCGTACGCGCTCACGAACGCGAGAAGCTCAGCGGGCGCGCGGAATCATCCTCGAGTCGTACGCGAGAGGGTCGCGGCGCCGGGGCGGACGCGCCCCACAGCAGCGAACATCAGAACCCGAGGCGCCCGAGCTGCTTCGGGTCGCGCTGCCACTCCTTGGCGACCTTCACGTGCAGCGCAAGGTGCACCTTGCGGCCGAGCAAGCCTTCGATCTGCGCCCGAGCGGTCGTGCCGACCTCGCGCAGGCGCGAGCCGCCCTTGCCGATGATGATGCCCTTCTGACTGTCGCGCTCGACGTAGAGGTTCGCGTAGATCTCGAGCAGGTCTTTGTCGTCGCGCTCGATCATGTCGTCGACCGTGACCGCGATCGAATGCGGCAGTTCGTCGGAGACACCCTCGAGCGCGGCCTCGCGGATGAATTCGGCGATGCGCTCGGCCGGGTCTTCGTCGGTGATGGTCTCGGCCGGGTACAGCGGCTGCTCCGACTCGGGCAGGAGCGCCAGCAGTTCGGCGACGAGCACGTCGAGCTGCTCGCCGCGGGGGGCCGAAACGGGGATGATCGCCGCCCACTCGCGGAGCTCCGACACGGCGAGCAGGTGCTCGGCGATCTGCTTCTTCGACGCGGCATCCGTCTTCGTGACGATCGCGACCTTCTTGGCGCGCGGGTAGTGCTCGAGCTGCTCGTTGATGAATCGGTCGCCCGGGCCGATCGGCTCGTTCGCCGGCACGCAGAACGCGATGACGTCGACGTCGCCGAGCGTGGACTGCACGAGGGAGTTGAGACGCTCGCCGAGCAGGGTGCGCGGCCGGTGCAGCCCCGGGGTGTCGACGAGGATCAGCTGCCCGTTCTCGCGGTGCACGATGCCGCGGATGGCGCGGCGCGTCGTCTGCGGCTTCGAACTCGTGATCGCCACCTTCTCGCCGACGAGCGCATTGGTCAGCGTCGACTTGCCGACGTTCGGCCGCCCCACGAATGAGACGAATCCGGCACGGTACTCAGCCACGGCTGTTCCTTCCATCGGTGTCGCTCGATTCGAACGCGCTCTGCACGTCGATGAGCGCCTGATCGCGTTCGACGAGGATCGTCGAGATGCGCTTGCGCCGGCCCTCGGTGCGCTCGGCCTCGAGCACGAGGCCCGAGACGGTGACCCGTTCGCCGGGCTGCGCCAGCCGACCGAGCTCCTTCGCCAGCAGGCCACCGGCCGAGTCGACGTCTTCGTCTTCGATGTCGAGCCCGAAGAGCTCGCCGAGTTCGTCGATCGGGAGCCGCGCGTTCACGCGGAACCGGCCCTCGCCGAGTTCTTCGACCTGGGCGGCTTCACGGTCGTACTCGTCGGAGATATCGCCCACAAGCTCTTCGATGACGTCTTCGAGGGTGACGAGACCCGCGATGCCGCCGTATTCGTCGACGACCATCGCGAGGTGGTTCGACTCGAGCTGCATCTGGCGCAGCAGGGCGTCGGCCTTCATCGACTCGGGCACGAAGAGTGCAGGGCGCACGAGCTCGCCGACCGTGAGCCCCTCGGCGTCGAGCGGGCGCTCGAACCCGAGCCGGGCGAGGTCGCGCAGGTAGAGCACGCCGGTCACGTCGTCGGCATCGCGCTCGATCACCGGGATGCGCGAGTACCCGGCGTTCAGGAACACGGCCATTGCGTGCTGCAAGTGCGCCGACGACTCGATCGTGACCATGTCGGTGCGCGGCACCATCACCTCGCGCACGACGGTGTCGTTGAACTCGAAGATGGAGTGGATCAGTTCGCGATCGCCCTCTTCGAGCACGTCGAGCTCGGTGGCCTCGTCGACCATGCTGAGCAGTTGCTCTTCACTCGAGACCCCCGCGAAGCGGATGCGGCCCGGCGTCACCCGGTTGCCGAGGGTGACGAGCGCGTTCGCCAAGGGGCCGAGCAGCACCCGCAGGAAGTGCACGAGCGGCGCCGTGAGCTGCAGCACTCGCGTGGCGTTGACGCGCCCCACACTGCGAGGGCTCGCGCCGACGAGCACGAACGACACCGCGGTCATGATGAGCGCCGCGAACAGCAGCACGAGCCACACGTTGTCGAAGAACGACGTGAAGGCGAGCGTCACGAGCACGGCCGCGGTCGTCTCGGCGATGATGCGCATGAAGTTGACGGCGTTGACGTGCGCGCCGGTGTCGTCGGCGATCGCCAGCAGCGAGCGCCGGGCGCGGGACTCGAGCGCGAGCTCGGTCACGTCGGCTCGTGAGCTCGATGCGATCGCCGAATCGACGGCGGCCATGAGCCCGCCGAAGGCGACGAGCACGAGAGCCGCGCCGAGGAAGAGCCAGGGCTGCATGTCAGCGGCGCCGCTCCTGCATGGAGAAGCCGACCAGGATGTCGCGCTGGATGCCGAACATCTCTTTCTCTTCATCGGGCTCGGCGTGGTCGAAGCCGAGCAGGTGGAGGATGCCGTGGGTCGTGAGCAGCATCAGTTCGTCGACGAGCGGATGCCCCGCTGCACGCGCCTGGGCCTCGGCCACCTGCGGGCACAGCACGACGTCGCCGAGCAGCCCGGGAGGCGTCGGCGACTCTTCAGTGCCGGGGCGCAACTCGTCCATGGGGAAGCTCAGCACGTCGGTGGGGCCGGGCTCGTCCATCCACTGCACGTGCAGTTGCTCCATGGCGCCCTCGTCGACGAGCACGATCGCGAGCTCTGCATCGGGGTGCACGTGCATCGCGTCGAGCGCGTAGACGGCGAGCCGCTGGATGGCGGCCTCGTCGACCTCGATCGCCGATTCGTTGTTGATCTCGATGCTCACGACGTGAACCTCTCCGTCTCGCTCAGTTCGACTTGCGCGGCAGGTGGTCGCGCGGACCCTGGTGGCCGCGCCGCTCGGCGCGGTTCGCGAACTCTCGCGCCTGATCGCGTTCGAATCGCTGCGCCTGCTGACGTGCGTCGTATTCGGTGTAGGCGTCGACGATGCGGCCGACGAGCGTGTGCCGCACGACGTCGTCGCTCGTCAGGCGCACGAACTCGATGTCATCGACGCGGTCGAGGATGCGGGTCACGAGCCGCAGACCGCTCGCGCCGCCCGGCAGGTCGATCTGGGTGATGTCGCCCGTGACGACCATCTGCGAGCCGAAGCCGAGCCGCGTGAGGAACATCTTCATCTGCTCGGGCGTGGTGTTCTGCGCCTCGTCGAGCACGACGAACGAGTCGTTCAGCGTGCGCCCGCGCATGTAGGCGAGGGGCGCGACCTCGACCGTGCCCGACGCGAGCAGCTTCGGCACGAGCTCGGGGTCCATCATCTCGTTGAGCGCGTCGTAGAGCGGCCGCAGGTACGGGTCGATCTTGTCGGTGAGCGTGCCGGGCAGGAAGCCGAGTCGCTCGCCGGCTTCGACCGCCGGCCGCGTCAGGATGATGCGGCTGACCTCTTTGCGCTGCAGCGCCTGAACGGCCTTCGCCATCGCCAGGTAGGTCTTGCCGGTGCCGGCGGGGCCGATGCCGAACACGATGGTGTGTTCGTCGATGGCGTCGACGTAGCGGCGCTGCCCCTCGGTCTTCGGCCGGATGGTCTTGCCCCGGCTCGAGACGATGACCTGCCCGAGCAGTTCGGACGGCTTGGCATTCGGATCGGCGTCGAGCATGCGGGCCGAGCTCCTCACTTCGGTGGGTGTCGGATCTTGCCCGCCCCGAACGAGCTCGAGCAGTTCTTCGATCAGGCGCCGCACGTGCATGCGGCCGTCGACATCGCCGCGGATGGCGATCTCGTTGCCGCGCACGTGCACCTGCACGTCGGGGTATTCGCGCTGCACCTGCGTGAGCAGGCGGTCTTGCGGGCCGAGCAGGCGCACCATCGCGATGCCGTCGATGCTGAGCCGTTCCTCGTCGGCCGGCGCGGACTGCTCGGCGTCATCGCCGATCGCGTCACTCACCGGCAAGCGTCGCCTCCTCGAGGCCACCCGCGAGCACGTGCGCGTGCACGTGGAACACGGTCTGGCCGGCAGCGGCGCCTGTGTTGAAGACGAGCCGGAACTGGCCGTCGGAGAGCTCTTCGGCGACCGAGCGGGCGACCGCGACGAGTTCGGCGAGCAGGCCTGGGTCGCCCTCGGCGAGCTCGACGACATCGCGATAGGTGCCGGCCTTCGGGGTGACGACGACGTGCACGGGCGCCTTCGGCGCGATGTCACGGAACGCGATGACCCGATCGGTCTCTGCGACGAAGCTCGCGGGGATCTCTCGGGCGGCGATGCGCTCGAAGAGGGTCGGTTCTGCGCGGGACTCGGTCATCCCCCCATCGTAGCGACGGATGCCTCACCACCGCCCGAGTGCCGCGTTGAGCACGGCGATCGCGGCAGGGCCGGCCGTCGAGGTGCGCAGCACGGAGGCACCGAGTCGCACGGGCTCGGCTCCCGCCTCGGTGAGGCGCCCGAGCTCGGCAGGCGTGATGCCGCCCTCGGGCCCGACGACGAGCGCGATGTCGCGTTCGTCGGGGCGGAGGTCGGTGAGCCGGGTCGACGCGGTCGGTTCGAGCAGCAGCACGCGCTGTCCGTCGAGCCGGCCAGGGAGCTCAGCCGTCGTGGTGAGCGGTGCCACCGCCGGCAACCACGCCCGAATCGACTGCTTGACGGCCTCGCGCACGATGCTCGCCCATCGCAGCCTGCCCTTCTCGGCCTTCGCTCCATCCCACCGCGAGACGGAGCGGGCTGCGGCCCACGGCACGATCGCGTCGACGCCGAGCTCGGTCGCGGCCTGCACCGCGAGTTCGTCGCGGTCGCCCTTCGCGAGCGCCTGCACGAGCGTGATGCGCGGCGACGACGCCTCGACCGAGACGACCTCGTCGACGATGAGCTCGAGCTCGCGAGCACCGGTCGAGACGACCTCGCCGGAGACGAGGGTTCCGCGGCCGTCGCCGATCGCGATGCGCTCGCCGGCGCGCACGCGCGACACCGTCACGGCATGCCGGGCCTCGTCTCCGGAGAGCACGACGCTGCCGCCGGGCTCGCTGGCGGCGAGATCGAGCGACTCGTCGAGGTAGAGGTGGCTCACCGGGGCATCCGCCTAGCCGAGGAACCGGTCGCGCAGCCGGGCGAAGATGCCCTGCTGGAAGTGGCTGAGCTCGGGCGCGGGAGCCTTCTTCGCCGCGGCGAACTGCTGCATGAGCTCACGCTCCTTCGACGAGAGCTTCGTGGGCGTCACGACCTGCACGCCGACCTTGAGGTCGCCGCGGCCGGCTCCGCGAAGGCGCGACACGCCCCGGTCCTTCACCGTGAGGATCTCGCCGCTCTGCAGGCCGGCCTTGAGCTCGAGCTCGACGTCGCCGTCGAGCGCGGGGATCGTCGAGTTCGTGCCGAGGATCGCGTCGGTCATCGACACTTCGAGCGTGCACAGCAGGTCGTCGCCGTGTCGGCTGAAGACGTCGTGGCTCTTCACCTTGATCTCGAGGTAGAGGTCGCCGTTCGGTCCGCCGGCCGGGCCGGCCTCGCCGGAACCGGGCATCTGCAGGCGCACGCCCGTGTCGACGCCGGCCGGGATGTCGACGGGCACCGTGCGGCGCGCGCGAACGCGGCCCTGGCCCTGGCAGGTGACGCACGGCGTGGCGATGACGGTGCCGTAGCCGCGGCAGGTGCCGCACGGGCTCGAGGTCATGACGTTGCCGAGCAGCGATCGCACCGAGCGCTGGATCGAGCCGGTGCCGTGGCAGATGTCGCACGTCACGGGCGACGTGCCCGGCTGGCAGCACGAGCCGTGACACGTCTCGCAGGTCACGGCCGTGTCGACCTCGATGTCGCGGTGCGTGCCGAAGATCACCTCGTCGAGGCCGACCTCGACCCGTATGAGCGCGTCCTGACCGCGCTCGCGTCGTGATCGCGGTCCCCGGCTCTGCTGACCGGCCCCGAAGAAGGTCTCGAAGATGTCGCCGAAGCCGCCGAAGTTCTGGCCGCCGCCGAAGCCGCCCTGGCCACCGAGGTCGTACTGCTCTCGCTGCCGGGCATCGGAGAGCACGTCGTAGGCGTGCGTGACCTCTTTGAAGCGTTCGGACGCCTCGGCGCCCGGGTTGACGTCGGGGTGCAGCTCGCGCGCAAGACGACGGTAGGCCTTCTTGATCTCGTCGGGGGTAGCGTCGTGCGAGACGCCGAGGACCTCGTAATGGTCGGCCACGGAGGGCTTGTCCTTTCGATTGCCGGAAGTGCCGGTCGGATGCGTTGCCGGTCAGATGCGACGGGCGGCGGGTTCAGCTCTCGCCGAGCGTGCGGGAGAGGTATCGGGCGACGGCGCGAACGGCCGCCATGCTGTTGGAGTAGTCCATGCGTGTGGGCCCGACGATGCCGAGCCTCGAGATGTCGCGACCTGGGATCTCGAAGGAACTGGAGACGACCGAGGTCTCGCCGAGGCCGAACGAGGCGTTCTCCCGGCCGATGCGCACGGTCACCGCGTGCTCGTCGGTCGCCATCTCGCCGAAGAGCTTCAGCAGCACGACCTGTTCTTCGATGGCCTCGATCACGCCGAGGATCGAGCCGGCGAAATCCTGCTCGGTGCGCACGAGGTTCGCCGCCCCCGCCACGACCAGCCGGTCTTGGCGCTGCGCCCGCGCCTGCTCGGCGAGGGTGGCGGCGAGGGTGTGCAGCAGCGCTGCATGGCGCCGGTCGACGTTGTCGATCTCGCCCGAGAGCGCCTCGGCCGCATCGGCCATCGCCCGCCCACCGGCGATCTCGTTCAGGCGGGCCCTGAGCTCTCCGAGGGTGTGCTCGTCGACGGGGTGCTCGAGCTCGGCGAGCCGCTGTTCGACCTGGCCGGAGTCGGTGATGAGGATGCAGAGCACGCGGTCGGGCGCGAGGGCGATGAGCTCGACGTGTCGCACGCGCGCGCTGCCGAAGCTCGGGTACTGCACGACCGCGAGCTGATTGGTCAGTTGCGCGATGAGTCGCACGGTGCGGGCGAGCAACTCGTCGAGATCGCTCGACTCGCCGAGGAACGTCTCGATCGCCTGGCGCTGAGCCGCGCTCATCGGGCGCACGTCGGTGAGCTGGTCGACGAACACCCGATAGCCCTTGTCGGTCGGGATGCGGCCCGACGAGGTGTGCGGCGCCGCGATCAGCTCCTCTTCTTCGAGGAGGGCCATGTCGTTTCGGATCGTCGCTGCGGACACGCCGAATGCGTGGCGCTCGACGATCGACTTCGAGCCCACGGGTTCGCGCGACGCGACGTAGTCCTGCACGATCGCGCGCAGTACGGCGAGGCTGCGTTCCGAGACCATGACCCTCGCTTCCGTCGAAACTTGGCACTCGAATCGAGTGACTGCCAATCATATCGCGACATCCTGCGACGATGCCGTTGCCAGCTGCGGGGCGGCGGCGCTACCGTATGGGTATTCCGCGAGTCATCATCTCGGCGACGACCTCATCCATCGCGCGAGACGCGGGTCATCTGAGAACCCCTGAAAGGCACGCACCATGACCGATCCCAACTCCCCGGCTCCCGATGCCAACGTTCCGCCGCAGCAGCCCGGTGCACCGCAGCCGGTCGCCGCAGCACCGCTCGCTCCCGAGCAAGACGTGCAGTGGGGCTCCTTCGCCCACCTGGGCGGCATCCTCGGCCCGCTGCCCGCGCTGATCATCTGGCTGATCTTCAAAGACCGCGGCGCCTTCACCAACACCGAGGGCAAAGAAGCGCTGAACTTCCAGATCACGATCTTCATGGCCTACGTCGTCGGCTGGATCCTGACCTTCATCCTCATCGGCGTCGTCGTCGTCTGGGCTGCCTGGATCCTCAGCGTCGTCTTCTCGATCATCGCCTTCCTGAAGGCGAAAGACGGGCAGCACTACCGCTACCCGTTCGCGATCCGCCTCATCAAGTAGCACACGGCACGCGAGCGCGCCGGGCAGGTACTCGCCCGGCGCGCTCCACTGTGCCAGCATGAAGTTGTTCGACCCCTCGCCCACCGGGCGCCCGATCAAGGAGACACCATGTCAGACACGACCCCGCCTCCCCCGCCGCCGGCGAGCCCCTATCAGGGCAGCGCACCGCTGAGCCCGTCAGATGAGAAGCTCTGGGCGACGCTGATCCACATCGGCGGCATCTTCTTCAGCTTCATTCCGGCGCTGATCGGCTACCTGGTGCTGAAAGACAAGGGACCGTTCATTCGCGCGCACACTGCGACGGCGCTGAACTTCCAGATCACGATGGCGATCGCCTACGTGGTCGGCATCATCCTGACGTTCCTCATCATCGGCATCTTCCTGGTGATCGCGGTCGGCATCGTCACGATCATCTTCAGCATCATCGCCGCGGTGAAGGCCAACCAGGGCCAGCCCTACACGTACCCGCTCTCGATCAAGTTCGTGAGCTGAGCTCCGACGATTCGTCGAGCAGTCGCCGCACCACGGCGTCCGCGAGCAGCCGTCCTCTCATGGTGAGCACCAGCGCACCCGAGAGGGCGGCTTTCGCGTCGACGAGGCCGTCGGCCATGAGGCCCGCCACCGCGTGACGGCCGCTCGCAGACAACGTCGCAAGGTCGATGCCCTCGCGGATGCGCGTGAGCAGCAGCACGCGCTCGGTCTCGCGAGCGGCGGCGTCGAGCACCTCGCGGCCCACCGCCGGCGACACTCGGGCGGTGACGCGATCGGCATAGGCCGACGGATGCTTCGCGTTCCACCAGCGCACGCCGCCGACGTGGCTATGCGCGCCGGGGCCGACGCCCCACCAGTCGTCGCTCCGCCAGTAGCCGAGGTTGTGGCGTGAGCGGTGCGCGGCGTCGGTCGCCCAGTTGCTGACCTCGTACCACTCGTAGCCAGCGCCGGCGAGCAGTTCGTCGGCGAGCTCGTACATGTCGGCCTCGAGGTCATCGGAGGGCGTCGCGAGTTCGCCGCGACGGATCTGCCGTGCGAGCTTCGTGCCCGCTTCGACGATGAGCGCGTAGGCGCTGACATGGTCGGGGCCCTCGGCGATCACGGCATCGAGGCTGCGCCGCCAGTCGTCGATCGACTCCCCCGGCGTGCCGTAGATGAGGTCGAGGCTGACGTCGAGACCGGCGTCGCGCGCCCAGCCGACGACGAGCGGCACTCGAGCGGGGTCGTGCGTTCGGTCGAGGGCGGCGAGCACGTGCGGCACCGCCGACTGCATGCCGAACGACACCCGGGTGAACCCGCCCTCGGCGAGGCGCGCGAGGTCGGCTGGGCCGACGGAATCGGGGTTCGCCTCGGTCGTGACCTCTGCGCCCGGCTCGAACCCGAATTCGTCGCGAACGGCGCCGAGCATTCGCACGAGGTCGGCGGCCGGCAGCAGGGTGGGCGTGCCCCCACCGAAGAAGACGGTCGACGCAGCGCGAGCAGGCAGGTCGGATGCCTCGAGCATCTGCCGCGACATCCGGATCTCGGCGATCGCGTGGTCGGCGTAGTCGGCCTGACGCGCACCGCGCAGTTCATCGGAGGTGTAGGTGTTGAAGTCGCAGTAGCCGCACCGCACCCGGCAGAACGGCACGTGCACGTAGACGCCGAATGCTCGGTCGGCAGCGCCGGCCGCCGCCGATTCGGGCAGCAGGCCGTCGGCGGGCGCAGGGTCGCCGAGCGGCAGCGCGGACGCCACGGGCTAGACGCCGCCCGCGGGGTGCAGCGCCCGCAGTTCGAGCTTCGTGAGCTCTCGGCGCTGTCGGCGCTGCCTCGGCGCGAGCACGGCGCGCGGGCCCCCGGCGGTCGCCAGAAGCGAGCGGATGGTCAGCCACACGGTGTCGTCGTCGCGATGCTCGAGGATGAACGACTCCTCGCCGCTCTCGGGCCCGTCGGCCGTGGTGCCGTAGGCGAAGCCGATGCGATCGGGCTCGTCGATCACGTAGACCACGAGCACCGGCGTCTTCGCGACCCCGAACCGGCGCTTGCGCTCGAGGGTCGCGGTCATGCCCGCGGCGATGTACGGCGTGCCGTCGGCACCGAACCGCTCTTCGCTGCGCGGTGCGGGCTGGTCGTTCAGCGGCGTGCCGTCGGCGCCGTAGACGATGCCGGGGTACTGCGCGCCGGTGCCGCTGGCGATCTCGGTGACCTCGAAGCCGGCGCCGCGCTGGATGCCCCACGTCATGAGGGCCTCGGCCGCCCGCTGGAAGCGTTCGGTGCCCGAGCCGAGGCGCACGGCGTCTTCGGCGGGGCGGTACCCCGCCGGCGGATAGCGCAGCAGGTCGGGGGCGAGCGTCGCCCCGATCGCGCCGTAGGTGACCGACTGGTCGGTGAACGTGCTTCGGCGGGTCATCCGTGGGCCTTTCCTGTGGTGCGGCGCCTGCCGGGCGCGCGGCTGGGCCGAGATGGTGACGCGGCAGGCATCCGTCGATTCTACGGAGGTCTCCTGAGAGGCGGCGTCACCGGCGCCGATCAGTGTGCTGCGACCGCGGCTTCGAGCAGCGTGATGGTCGAGGCATCGGCGTCGAGCTCGGCTCGCACACCGAGGGGCAGCGGGATGTCGGGCGGAGCATGCCCGATCTCGACTTCGGCGATCACCGGGATGTCGCGCTCGCCGAGCACGTCGAGCACGATCTCCCGAGAGCCGGGCCCGCCCTCGGTGACCTCGAATTCGGTGGTCGGGCCGACGATCATTCCCGCGATGCGATCGAGGACGCCCGCGTGGCGGAGCATGTGCAGATCGTTCCAGATCGCGGATGTCGCGGTGTTGACGTCTTCCCAGAACAGGATGGCGCCGTCGAACCGCTCGAGCGGCAGCGCGAACGGGGTCGCCTGAAGCCGCACGAGGCGATTCAGGAGTCCGCCGATGAGCGGGCCGGCAGCGCGCCCAGGCCGCCAGGTCTGCCAGGCCTCGCTGCGCGGCAGTGCACCGACCGCCGTCGTCTGCGTCAGCACTCGCCGGTAGACCTCGGCCAACTGCCCGCGGCGCCCCTCGGTGGCGTCGCTCCGGTCGCCGAAACCGTACGTCACGAGGTCGCCGTGCACCGAGGCGAGGCCGGTTCGAGCGTGCAGCGCCAGGTGCAGGCTGTCGATGTCGCTGAACCCGATGAGCGGCTTCGGGTCGGCGATGACGGCGTCGTAGTCGATCAGGTCGAGGTAGCCGAGCGTCATGCGGCCGCCGGTCAGCGCGAAGATCGCGCGCACCTCGGGGTCGCGGAGCAGTTCGTTGAGCTCGGCGGCGATCTCGACGGGTCGGGCAGCGCCCCACCACCAGTGGCGGCCGATCTCGACGAGCGGCGAGATGCGCACGCGAAAGCCGAGCGCCTCGATCTCACCCACCCCGCGGCGGAAGAGCGCCTCTTCTTCGGCGTCGAGGCCACCGGAGAGCGCCGCCACTGCCACGACGTCACCGGGTCGCAACGCCCGCGGCCGCAAGGTCTGCACCATCTCGTGCCCCGTCTCCGGGCGGGGTGGGCGCGGCACCGTCGCCTGCGCGCAGCATCCCGCCGACGACCACCACGTTAGCGCGAGGGGCTACTTCTTGTCTTTCTTCTCGACGTCGCCCGAGAGCGCGGCGATGAACGCCTCTTGGGGCACCTCGACACGGCCCACCATCTTCATGCGCTTCTTGCCCTCCTTCTGCTTCTCGAGGAGCTTGCGCTTACGGCTGATGTCACCGCCGTAGCACTTGGCGAGCACGTCTTTGCGCATCGCGCGAATGGACTCGCGCGCGATGATGCGGGCGCCGATCGCCGCCTGGATCGGCACCTCGAACTGCTGGCGCGGAATGAGCTCCCGCAGTCGCCCGGTCATCAGCACGCCGTAGGCATAGGCCTTGTCGCGGTGCACGATGGCGCTGAACGCGTCGACCTGCTCGCCCTGCAGCAGGATGTCGACCTTCACGAGGTCGGCGGCCTGGTCGCCCGTGGGCTCGTAGTCGAGCGAGGCGTAGCCGGCGGTCTTCGACTTCAACTGGTCGAAGAAGTCGAACACGATCTCGCCGAGCGGCATGTTGTAGCGGATCTCGACGCGGTCTTCACCGAGGTACTCCATACCGATGAGGGCGCCGCGGCGGCTCTGGCAGAGCTCCATGATCGTGCCCACATAGTCTTTCGGGGCGAGGATCGCGGCGCGCACCATCGGCTCGCGCACCTCGACGATCTTCGTGCCGGTCGGGAACTCGCTCGGGTTGGTGACGGTGACGGTCTTCTTGTCTTCGGTCGTGACCTCGTAGATCACCGACGGCGCCGTGGCGATGAGGTCGAGCCCGAACTCGCGCTCGAGGCGCTCGGTGACGATCTCGAGGTGCAGCAGGCCGAGGAAGCCGCACCGGAAGCCGAACCCGAGCGCGACCGAGGTCTCTGGCTCGTAGACGAGCGCCGCGTCGGAGAGCTTGAGCTTGTCGAGCGCCTCGCGGAGCTCGGGATAGTCGCTGCCGTCGATCGGATACAGGCCCGAGAACACCATCGGCAGGGGCTCGGTGTAGCCGGGCAGCGCCTCGGTGGCCGGCCTCGCGGCGGTCGTGACGGTGTCGCCGACCTTCGACTGGCGCACGTCTTTCACCCCGGTGATGAGGTAGCCGACCTCGCCGATGCCGAGTCCCTTCGAGGGCGTCGGCTCGGGCGAGCTCACGCCGATCTCGAGGATCTCGTGGGTCGCCTTCGTCGAGAGCATCTGGATGCGCTCTCGCGGGTTCAGGTGCCCGTCGATCATGCGCACGTAGGTGATGACGCCGCGGTAGCTGTCATAGACGGAGTCGAAGATCATCGCCCGCGCCGGAGCATCCGCTCGCCCGACCGGAGCCGGGATGCGCTCGACGACGCGATCGAGCAGTTCTTCGACACCGACACCTGTCTTGCCCGAGACCTTCAGCACGTCGTCAGGCGAGCCGCCGATGAGGTCGGCAAGCTCTTTCGCGTACTTCTCGGGCTCTGCCGCGGGCAGGTCGATCTTGTTCAGCACGGGGATGATCTCGAGGTCGTTCTCGAGGGCGAGGTAGAGGTTCGCCAGCGTCTGGGCCTCGATGCCCTGCGCCGCATCGACGAGGAGGATCGCACCCTCGCACGCCGCGAGCGAGCGGGAGACCTCGTAGCTGAAGTCGACGTGACCGGGCGTGTCGATCATGTTGAGAGCGAATGAGGTGTCGCCGACCTGCCACGGCATGCGCACCGCCTGACTCTTGATCGTGATGCCGCGCTCGCGCTCGATGTCCATGCGGTCGAGGTACTGCGCACGCATGTCTCGGTCACTCACGACACCCGTGATGCCGAGCATGCGGTCGGCCAGCGTCGACTTGCCGTGGTCGATGTGCGCGATGATGCAGAAGTTGCGGATCAGCGCGGGGTCGGTGGCAGCAGGCACCGGCGGGTTCATGGCTCTCGGGGACATCCTGTCGATTCTCCCATGACTTCGGTTCCGACTTTCGACGGATGCCCCGTTGCAGGCCTGCGGGCTACGCTCGGAGCAAATGTCGGTGATCGAAGTCCCCAGCTCACGCGTGGCGCCATCGGCGCTGCGGCCCGTCTTCACGGCGCTGCGGATGGGACTGCACGTGCTCGTCGTGGGGCTCGCGCTCTTCGTCGTCGTGCGTGCGCTGATCGCCGACGCGCCGAACGAAGTCTCGGTGACCGTGCTCGCCGTCGCCTTCCTCGCCTGCTACGGCGCGGGCATCGCTGCGGCCCATCGGCACCTGCCCACCTGGGCGCGCGTGGTGTGGCTCGTGAGCCTCCTCGTGCTCTGGGTCGGAATGTCGGCGCTGACGCCCGACGCGGCGTTCCTCGCCTTCCCGCTCTTCTTCCTCGAGTTGCACGTGCTCGCCGCACCGATCGCCGTGCCGCTCGTGGTCGTCACCTTCGGGCTCTCGGTCTGGGGCACCGCCACGCACCTCGGGTTCGAGGTCGGCTCGATTCTCGGCCCGCTGATCAGCGCCGGGGTCGCGATCGTGATCGGCCTCGGCTACCGCGCCATGGAGCAGGAGACACAGGAACGCCAGGCGCTCATCCTCGATCTCATGGCCACGCGCGAGGAACTGTCGAATGCGAGCCGCGAGGCCGGGGCGCTCGCCGAACGCGAACGGCTGGCACGAGAGATCCACGACACCGTGGCGCAGGGTCTGTCGAGCATCCAGATGCTGCTCCACGCGGCGGAGCGCGACGTGGCCGACGCCACGACCCGGCAGAAGCTGCAGCTCGCGCGTGAGACCGCGGCGCAGAACCTCGGCGAGACCCGACGATTCATCCGCGAGCTCGCTCCACCCTCGCTCGACGCGCAGACGCTGCCCGCCGCGCTTCGCCGGCTGACCGAGGCGACGACCGAGCAATCGGCGCAGGCCGGCACCGCCCTCAGCGTCGAGTTCATCGCGAGCGGCGAACCGGTGCTGCTGCCGATGTCGACCGACGCGGCGCTGCTGCGCATCGCCCAGGGCTCGCTCGCCAACGTGCTGCAGCACGCGCGCGCCTCGCGCGCCTCGGTGACGCTGAGCTACCTCGGCGACGAGATCGCGCTCGACGTCGTCGACGACGGGGTCGGGTTCCGGCTCGCGGAGCGCAGCGCCGCTGTGGCTCGCGATGGTCTCGATCGGGTCGGCGACGGTGGGGGCGATGCCGACGAGCCCGCCTCGGCGGGGGGATTCGGTCTGCGCGCCATCCGGTTGCGCGCCGAGGCGCTCGGCGGCACCGTGCACATCGAATCGGCCCCGGGCGACGGCACCGCCGTCTCGGTGCGCATCCCCGCGGTGACCGCATGATCCGGCTGCTCCTGAGCGATGACCATCCCGTCGTGCGGGCCGGCATCCGCGCGATGCTCGAGAGCGAACCGGACCTCCTCGTCGTCGCCGAGGCGACGACGGCTGAAGACGCGGTGCGATCGGCGGCGACACTCGAGATCGACCTCGTGCTCATGGATCTCCAGTACCCCGGCGCCATGCAGGGCGCCGAAGCCACCCGCCGCATCCGTTCCCGGCCAGGCGCTCCGCGGGTACTCGTGCTGACGAACTACGACACCGACGCCGACATCCTCGGAGCGATCGAGGCCGGGGCGAGCGGCTACCTGCTGAAAGACGCTCCACCGGGCGAGCTCATCGCCGCCGTGCACGCTGCCGCGGTCGGCGACGCCGCGCTCGCCCCGGCGGTCTCGTCGCGCCTCGACGCGTCGAGATCGAGCGACGAACGACTCACGGTACGTGAGGCCGAGGTGCTCACGCTCGTCGCTGAAGGTCGCACGAACCGCGAGGTCGGCCGTGTGCTCTTCCTCAGCGAGGCGACCGTCAAGTCGCACCTCGTGCACATCTTCACGAAGCTCGATGTCGGCTCGCGCACCGCCGCCGTCGCGCGGGCGCGCGAACTCGGCGCGATCAGGGCGGGCTGACGGATGCCCCGCTGCCGCGTAGTGCTCGTGCACGGCCTGCGCACCTCATCGTCGATGTGGCGTGCGCAACTCGCGCTTCTCGGCGGCCACGACCTCGACGTCGTGGCGATCGACCTGCCCGGGCACGGCAGCCATATCGGCGAGCCGTTCTCGGTCGACGCCGCCCTGGAGGCGATCGACGAGGCGTTGAACCCGGCTGAAGCCGACGGTGCACCGCGCCTCCTGGTGGGGTTGAGCCTCGGTGGCTACCTCTCGATGGAGTTCGCGGCACGCGCTTCCGACCGGCTCGACGGCCTCGTCGCCGCCTCCTGCAGCACCCGCCCTCGCGGGGCGGCACTCGGCGGGTACCGGCGACTCGCCGCGCTCATCGGTCGACTGCCCGATCGTGGCCGCGGCATGAACGATGCGATGGCGAGGCTGTTCCTCGCGCCGGCCGCGGTCGACGACGTGCTCGCGGGAGGCGTGGCGCTCGACGTGATGGCCCCGGTGCTCGAAGCGGTCGGCCGGCTCGATCCCGTGGCCGCTCTCGGCAGCATCGACGTGCCGGTCTGGCTCGTGAACGGCCGCTTCGACCACTTCCGGTTCGAGGAGCGGCGGATGCTCCGTTCCGCGCGCGATGCGCGACTCGTGATCGTGCCTCGCGCGACGCATCTCGTGAGCCTCATCCGACCCGACGACTTCGCGGCGATCGTGCTCGGCGCCGTGGCGGAGCTCGATCGACGAGCCGCGATTCGGCATCGGGCTGCCAATCGATCGGGCGCCGCGGCACCCCTCGATCGACTCGCTCGCAGTCGCGTTGGTGACGCGCGCGCTTAGCTGGTATCGTTGTCTGTTGGCTTCCGTGTGGGTCCCACCCCGCACGATTCGCCGGTGAGGCCCCTCTACCTTCCCGGCACGTCCGGTACCCGCACAAGAACGAAAGACGAACTCCACGTGGCAAACATCAAGTCGCAGATCAAGCGCATTCGCACGAACCTCAAGGCTCAGGAGCGCAACAAGGCGGTCAAGAGCGAGCTGAAGACCGTCATCCGTCTCGCGAAAGACGCGATCACGGCCGGCGACAAGGAGCAGGCGACGACCGCCCTCCGCGCCGCGACCCGCAAGCTCGACAAGGCGGCCAGCAAGGGCGTCATTCACAAGAACCAGGCTGCGAACCGCAAGTCGGCTCTCGCGAAGCAGGTTGCCGCGCTCTGACGCGACACGCATTCGAAGAAGGCCCCGGCACTCGTGCCGGGGCCTTCTTCGTGTGCGGTCAGGGCTCGGTGCCACCCGTGAGCACCACGGGTCGCACGCTAGGAGCGCTCGCGACCTCGTGACGAGATGATTCCCACGAGCCGTTCGAGGGCGAACACGGGGTCGCGCTCGGCGCCCTTCACGGCGGCATCGGTGGCGGCCAGCGCCTCGATGGCACGACCGAGCCCCTCGTCGCTCCAGCCGGCGAGGTCGCGCCGCGCTCGGTCGACCTGCCAGGGTGCGAGACCGAGCGAGCCGGCGAGCTGCGGCCCGCCGCCACGAGTGCCGGCGACCTTGGCCATGGTGCGCACCTTCATGGCGAACGCGGCCACCATGGGCACGGGGTCGGCGCCGCTGTCGAGGGCGTGCCGCAGCGCGATGAGCGCCTCGCCGTGACGACCGGCGATCGCGGCATCGGCCACGGCGAAGGAGTTGGTCTCGACCCGGCCGCCGTAATAGCGCGCCACGACGGGCTCGGTGATGTCGGCTGGGGCGTCGGCGAGCAGTTGGCGGCAGGCAGCCGAGAGCTCGCGCAGATCGTCACTGAAGGCGCCGACGAGGGCGCGGAGCGCGCCGGGGCTGATCTTGCGACCCGCCGCGCGGAACTCGGCAGCCGCGAAGTCCTGCTTCTCGGCGTCTTTCTTGAGCTCAGCGCAGACGATCTCGATGCCGGCTCCCCCGCCGGCACGCACGGCGTCGAGGAGTTTCTTGCCGCGCACTCCGCTTCGGTGCCGAAGCACGAGCGTCGTCGATTCGGCGGTCTGGCCGAGGTAGTCGAGGGCGTCGATCAGGAAGTCGTCGCTCGCCCGCTCGACTCCGCTCACGCGGATGAGTCGGGGCTCGCCGAACAGTGAGGGGCTCGCGAGCGTCATGAGTTCGCCGCGCCGGTAGCCGTCGGCTTCGAGATCGCTGACCTCGAGTGCAGGGTCTTCAGTGCGCAGGAAGTCGCGCAGCATGGTGATCGACCGCTCGGCGAGCACGTCTTCTGCGCCGGAGACGAGCACCACCGGAGCCGGTCTGATGGCATGCCACGCGAGCTGCGGGATCGCCGCTTTGGTCTTGGGCGATGCCCCTGCGCGCGATGCGCTTGTGCGCGATGCCACCGCACCTCCCGATCTTCGCTTCGAGTCTACGGGCCGGGGCCGACATCGCCGGTCGTGCGCTCGCTCCACAGCCCGAAGTCGCCGTCAGCTGCGGTGAGCAGCAGCGTTCCCGAGTTGTCGGTGCGAACGACGGCCGTTCCGTCGTCGCGCAACAGATCGAGGATTCGTTCGGTCGGGTGACCGTAGCTGTTCTGGGCACCGACACCGATCACGCCCACCGTCGCACCGAGTTCGGCGTAGAGGCGCTCGCTCTGGTCGGCGGAGCCGTGGTGGGCGACCTTCACGAGGTCGACACGACCGATCGGAGCTGCGCGGAGGAGCCTGTCTTGAGCGCCCTCGCCGAGGTCGCCGAGGAAGACTCCGCGATACTCGGGCGTCGAGACATCGAGCACGACGCTGGCATCGTTGCCGGGCACGGCGTTCGGCCTCGGCCAGAGCACTCGCCATCGCGCCTCGCCCAGGGTGCCGCCGAATCCGGCGACGACCTCGACCGGTTCGGCGCCCGCATCGACGAGCGGACCGAGGGCGCGGTCGGAACGGCCCCCGTCGAGCGGCCCGTGCAGCACTGTGCCGACCATGCCCGCCACCGCCGATGCGCCGCCGGCGTGATCGGCGTCCCAGTGGGTCAGCACGAGCAAGTCGATGCGCTCGATGCCGAGCAGACCGAGGCATCGACGAAGCGCGGGGGCATCGGGACCGGTGTCGATGAGCGCCGTCGCCAACCCCGAACGCAGGAGGATGGCGTCACCCTGCCCGATATCGCAGGCCGCGACGTCCCACTCGGCCGGTCTCGTCGCAGCCCCGATGAGCGGGGCACCCGTGAAGAGGCCCACCGGCACTGCGAGGCCCACGAGCAGTGCGGTGACCGCGAAACCGCGAAGGCGTCGGCGGCGTCGATCTCCGAGCACGAGCCACACGGCGATCGCCGTGCAGCCCGCGAGCAGCAGGGCGCCCTGCGCGTCGGGCAGCCATTCGAAACGAGCTGCCGGCATCGCGGAGGAGGCGCGCGCGAGCAGCGCGATCCACGACGCGGGCAGCCAAGCGAGCTGCAGGCACGCGAAGCCGACCGACGGCAGCACGGGCAGCAGGAGACAGCCGATGAGGCCGACGACCGTGCCGACCGGTGCAGCCGGGGCCGCGAGCAGATTCGCCGGCACGCCGTACAACGCGAGGGCGGGATCGAGGAGCACCAGCACCGGCTGGCAGGCCAGTTGCGCGGCCAAGGGCACACCGATCACGGCGGCGACGGGAACCGGCATCCATCGGGCCAGTGCGCGGCTCAGCGGGGCGGCGAGCAACAGGAGCCCAGCGGTCGCGCATACCGATAGTGCGAAGCCGTAGTCGCGGGCGTACCAGGGGTCGACCGTCAGCAGCACGATGACCGCGAACGAGAGTGCCGCGACTCCCCCGCCCGGGCGACCGACCGCGACCGCGATGAGCACCACGACGGCCATCGCCGCCGCCCGCACGACGCTCGCCTCGGGCGTCACGAGCGCGACGAACCCGGCAAGCGCCAGGAGGGCGACGACGACTCGCGCTCGGCGCGGCAGACCGAGCAGCGCGGCGAGAGCGAACGCGGCGGCCGTCACGATCGCGCAGTTCGCCCCGGAGACTGCCGTGAGATGGCTCAGCGAACTCGCCTTCATCGCGGCATCGAGGCTCTCGTCGACCGCACTCGTGTCACCGATCGCGAGCCCGGGCACGAGCGCTCCGCCATCGCCCTCGAGGGCGACGGCCGCGTCGGCGAACCCGGTGCGGAGGCCACCAGTCCACGACAGCCACGGCGGTGGCGAGTCGACGACGTGCACCTCGCCGATCGCGCTGAGCCGGAACGCGGACTGCTCATCGCCCGGCAGCGCGGTCACTCGCGCCTCGAAGGCGATGCGCCCGCCCAGCTGCAGCTGCTCGTGCGGCAGTGCGACGACGGCGTTCACCGGCGCCCCTGGAGCCGGCTCGCCATCGATCACCACCGCGCTGCCGTCCACCCTGAGCGGCGCCTGCTGGCCGTCGGCGAACCAGCTCGCCCGCATCGAACGCGGTGCCGCGGTCAGCACCACCACGGCGTCGACCGTGCGGTGCTCGCGTGCGGCATCGGCGAGGGGCGAGGCCTCACGTGCCCCGAGACCGAGCGCTGCGGCGGTCGCCACGAGACCGCTCGCGGCGAGCACGACGAGCATCGTCGACATCGTGCGCACCAGCAGCGGGGACGCCGCAACGACGCGCCGCCGGTCGCCTCCGTCCTCCTGCACCCGCCGGCCGCCCGAACGCCGTGTCGCGCCGAGTCGGCGGTGGCCATCCACGACGGCCACCGGTGCGAACGCCACGACGGCCAACGCGACGCCCACGGCTCCGCTCGAGGCCCACACGGCCCACGCGAGCACCGCTGCGCCTTCGGCGCCGGGGAGAGCGATGGCGCACCAGGCCGCCACCCACGCGGCCGCCGCGGGGAGGAGCAGTCGAACGTCGCGCACGTCAGAGCGCCACGAGATTCGCAAGCCCGGCGAAGACCGCATCTCCGATGCCCGCAACGTCGAGCAATTGGTCGACCGAGGTGAACGGCCCGTTCGTCTCACGCCAGTCGAGGATGCGTTGCGCGAGCGCCGGGCCGATGCGCGGCAATGTGTCGAGCGCGGCGAGATCGGCCGTGTTGAGGTGCACGAGACCGTCTGCCGGAGTCGACGAGCCAGACGAGCCTGGCGCGCCGGGAGCCGCCGCGGCCGGCACCTGGCCGACCACCGGCACGGCGAGTTGCTCCCCATCGACGAGCACGCGCGCGAGGTTCACCCCGGCAGGGTCGGCATCGGCGGCGAGTCCGCCGGCCGCGGCGATGGCATCGGCCACCCGGGCACCGGCCCCGAGCTCGACGAGCCCCGGGCGGGCGACTGCACCGAGCACATGCACGAGCACCGACGGCGCACCGACGACCGGCGCACCGTCGATGCCGATGGCAACCTCGGAGTCGGCGCCCTCTTGGCCCACAGCGGCTTCGATGCGCGCCTGGTCACCACCCCCTGACGCACTGAACGACATGACCGCCGCCACCGCGACGGAGGCCACGAACAGCACCACCGCAGCACCGACCGCCACCCGAACCCGCGGTGCCGCACGCCGCGCCGCAGGATCGAGCGCCGCCAGGGGGTCGGCGGCATCACTCGCGGGCATGCAAGCACGCTACGAGGCGGGACGCCGCCGGTGCCGCCGGCCGGGGCGCTCAGCGCGCAACCGGCGGCGTCCTCACCCTGTCGAGGAGGAGTCGCGCGCCGGGATCAGCCCTTGGTCGCGATGTTCACGAGCCGGGGCGCGCGCACGATCACGTTGACGATCTCGCGCTCTCCGATCGAACGGGCCACGGCGGCCGAAGCGCGCGCGAGCGCCTCGAGGTCGTCACCCGTGATCTTCGGCGACACCTCGATGCGGTCGCGCACCTTGCCGTCGACCTGCACGATCGCCGTCACCGACTCCTCGACGAGCAGCGCGGGGTCGGCCTTGCGCCACGGCACGAGCGCAACCGTCGGCTCGTAGCCCAGGCGCTGCCACATGTCTTCGGCCGTGAACGGAGCGAAGAGATCGAGGATCATCGCCGTGACCTCGGCCGCCTCGCGCACCGCAGCGTCACCGGCGCCCGCGCCGGAGTCGATCGCCTTGCGGGTGGCGTTCACGAGCTCCATGAGTCGCGCGACGACGACGTTGAACTTGAAGGCCTCCACGAGGCTCGGGGCGTCGGCGAGCAGGCGGTGCGTGACACGGCGGAGCGCCGCGTCGCCTGTCTTCCAGTCGACATCAGGGCTCGAGGCGACCTCGCCCGAGATACGCCACGCACGCGCGAGGAACTTCGAGGCGCCGACCGGCGAGACATCCGCCCAGTCGATGTCGTCTTCGGGCGGGCCCGCGAAGGCGAGCGTGACGCGCAGCGCATCGGCGCCGTGCGCCTGCAGCTCGCTCGCGAACTCGACGAGGTTGCCCTTGGACTTCGACATCTTCGTGCCGTCCATGATGACCATGCCCTGGTTGAGCAGCGACGTGAACGGCTCGGTGAAGCTCAGGTAGCCGAGGTCGAAGAGCACCTTCGTGATGAATCGCGAGTAGAGCAAGTGCAGGATCGCGTGCTCGACACCGCCGACGTACTGGTCGACAGGCGCCCACTTCTCGGCTTCGGCGGGGTCGAACGCGCGCGCGTCGTCGGTGGGGTTCAGGTACCGCAGGTAGTACCACGAGCTGTCGACGAAGGTGTCCATGGTGTCGGAGTCGCGGCGCGCAGCTCCCCCGCAGTTCGGGCACGCGACGTTGACCCAGTCTTCGGCGGCACCGAGCGGGCTCGCGCCCTTCGGCTTCAGGTCGAGCCCCGCGGCATCCGGCAGCCGCACCGGCAGCTCGGCCTCGGGAACCGGCACCTCGCCGCACTCCGGGCAGTGGATGATCGGGATCGGGGTGCCCCAGTAGCGCTGGCGCGAGATGAGCCAGTCGCGAAGGCGGTAGTTCTTCGACGCACGACCGAGTCCGCGTTCGGCGAGGAGTTCGATCACACGACGGATCGCGTTTGACTTCGACAGCCCGTCGAGCGGGCCGGAGTTCACGAGCCGCCCTTCGCCGGCGAGCGCGATGCCGGTCGACGCCGGGTCTTCGCTCGGCAGGTCGTCGGGCAGGTACGGGTCGCCGTTCTCGTCGAGCGGGATGACGGGGATCACGCCGGTGACGGGTGCGTTCGTGTCGACCACGACCCGCACCGGCAGGCCGAACGCGCGCGCGAAGTCGAGGTCGCGCTGGTCGTGCGCGGGCACGGCCATGATCGCGCCATGGCCGTAGTCGGCGAGCACGTAGTCGGCCGCCCAGATCGGGAGGCGCTCGCCGTTCACCGGGTTGATCGCGTACCGCTCGAGGAAGATTCCGGTCTTCGGCCGGTCGGTCGACTGCCGGTCGATGTCGCTCTCGGCGCGCACCGATTCGAGGTAGTCCTGGAAGCGCGTCTGCACCTCGGCGGACGCCCCGCCCGCGAGTTCGGCCGCGATCTCGGAATCGGGCGCGACGACCATGAAGGTCGCGCCGAACAGCGTATCGGGGCGCGTCGTGAAGACCGAGACGCGCTCATCGCGCCCCTCGATCTCGAACTCGACGTCAGCGCCCGACGACCGGCCGATCCAGTTGCGCTGCATCGACAGCACCTTCGACGGCCAGGCGCCCTCGAGCTGGTTGAGGTCGTCGATGAGGCGGTCGGCGTAGTCGGTGACCCGGAAGTACCACTGCGTGAGCGCCTTCTTCGTGACGACCGCGCCGCAGCGCTCGCAGTGACCGTCGATGACCTGCTCGTTGGCGAGCACCGTCTGGTCGTTCGGGCACCAGTTGACCTGCCCGGCCTTGCGATAGGCGATGCCCTGCTCGTAGAGCTTCAGGAACAGCCACTGGTTCCACTTGTAGTACTCGGGATCGCTCGTGTGGAGCTCACGCGACCAGTCGAACGAGGGCGCGTACTGGCGGAACGACTTCTTCTGCTGCTCGATGTTCGCGTAGGTCCAGCCGCGAGGGTCGATGCCACGCTTGATGGCCGCGTTCTCGGCGGGCAGGCCGAAGGAGTCCCAGCCGACCGGGTGCAGCACGTCGAATCCCTGGTGACGCCAGTACCGCGCGACGGTGTCGCCGTAGCCGAAGGCCTCGGCGTGCCCCATGTGCAGGTCACCAGAGGGGTAGGGGAACATGTCGAGGATGTACTTGCGCGGCCTCGTGTCGCCGGGAAGCCCGGCGCGGAACGGTTCGGACTCATCCCACACGGGAAGCCACTTCGCCTGGATGGAGGCGAAGTCGTACGCGCCGGCGTCGGCGTGCGCTGGGTCCTGGTCGTGTGCCACGTGACTCTCAATCGTGTATCGCTCGGGGATTCCGGGCGCGCCGGAACACGGCGCGCTCGAAGGTCAAGCCTACTCACTCCGAGGTGGGCAGCTCCGCGCCGAGCACCGCGAGCAGCGCCCTCGCCTTCACCCGGGTCTCCTCGACCTCCTCGGCGGCGACCGAGAGGGCGGTGATGCCTCCGCCGGTGCCGATGCTCGCACCACTCGGGGTGAGCACGATCGAGCGGATCACCATCGCGAGGTCGGCGCTGCCGTCGACGCCGAGATACCCGAAGGCACCCGAGTACACGCCGCGCGCGCCGCCCTCGAGCTCGTGCAGGATCGTCATCGCGCTGCGCTTCGGCGCGCCCGTCATCGAGCCCGCCGGGAACGCCGACTGCACTGCATCGAGGGCAGTGAGCGGATGCCGCAGCTGAGCGGTGACCGTCGAGACGAGTTGATGCACGTGGGCGTACTGCTCGACGTCGAGCAGCACGGGCACCTCGACCGTGCCGAGCTCGGCGACGCGACCGAGGTCGTTGCGCATGAGGTCGACGATCATGAGATTCTCGGCCCGCTCCTTGTCGCTCGCGAGGAGTTCGCGTCGCAGCTCGGCGTCGGCCGCGGGATCGGAACTGCGCGGCCGGGTGCCCTTCATCGGCTTCGTGGAGACACGGCCCTCGGTGTCGACGAGCAGGAACTGCTCGGGCGAGGCGCTCAGCAGTGCCGTATCGCCGAACCGGAGGAATCCACCGTGATGGCTCGGGCTCGAGGCGCGCAGAGCCAGGTACGTCGCCGTGGGATCGGGATGCACGTCGACGTCGACCCGATTCGTGAGGCAGAGCTGGTACGCGTCGCCGCGAACGATCGCAGCCTGGCACTCGGCGATGAGCCGTGTGTACTGCTCGGCATCGTGTCGCCACCGCGTCGGTGCATCGCCAGGCCGTATATCAGCCGGGACCGACGACTTCATCAGCGCGTCTGCCACTTCGAGCCGCTCGATCTTGGCAGCAAGATCAGTCGACCACGCCTCCAGTGCCGCTCTCGTGGCCGAGTCACCGTCGTCGTCGATCCAGACGAGCCGCACCGAACGAGCCCGGTGGTCGAAGACGATCGCCCGGTCGACGAAGAGGAATGCCGCATCCGGTGTCTCAGCCGGCTCGACGGGCACGTCGTTCAGGATCGCGCCGAGCTCGTACCCGAACCAGCCGAACCAGCCCAGGACACCGGGAACCTCCACACCGTCGCTCCCGACCGAGGCGTCCCGGAGCCCGGTGGCCAGCACGTCGAAGACGGATGCCTCGCGCGTCACGCTCCCGGCATCCGCCCCCGCCGGGACGCTGCGCGTGACGGTGCCTCGCGTCGCGTCGGCGGTCACGAACTCACTCGCGGCGTGAGCGGCGGCGAGCACGCTGATGCCTGACATGGCATCCGCTCCACCGTCGAGCCACACGGCGTACTCCGCATCCGCGAACAGGCCCCGGAAGACGAGCTCGGGGTCGCGCCACCCGGAGAGCAAGCGGGTTCGGATGCGACGCGACACGCTCCCAGCCTAGGCCGCTGATTCGCCTGACGGGGCGGCGCGATCGCTCGCGCAGCCCCGTCAGTGCCGATGATCAGCGGAGTGAACGGTTGCCCTTGAACTCCCAGTCGATCTGGCCGACCGCCTTGCCCTTGCCCGTGCCGTTGACCGCGGACGTGGTCTCGGCGAACGTGAGCGTCGCGTGGGCGATCGCATCCGCCATCAGGTCGAGCGTGTCCTCGTCGACGTTCGTGATGTCGTCGCACGCGGCGTGATAGCAGGGGTCGTACGGCTCGCCGGCGGTGCCGCCGAAGATCGCCGCCTGCTCAGCCGACTTGATGCCCTCCGCGCCGGTGAACAGGCCGCCCGCCGGGATGCCCGCCTCGATGAAGCCGAAGTAGTCGCTTCGACCGTCGAAGTCGGTCGGTTCGGACGGTTCGCCCACGCTGCCGAAGAAGTCGGTGAAGACGTCCTCGATCACGCCCGACCCGTTGGGTCCCGAGACGCCGAGCGCGTCGCCGTCGCCGTCGTAGACGAAGTTCACCGCGTTCGTCGAACCCACCATGTCGAAGTTGAGGTTCAGCGCGGTGTCCTTGATCTCTCGGGGCGTCAACTGCGAGACGTAGTAGCTCGACCCGATGAGGCCGTCCTCCTCACCGCTCCAGAAGGCGAAACGCACGCGGTTCTGGGGCTCGATGCCGAGCTCGGCCATCGCGAGCGCCGTCTCGAGGATCGCAGCAGTGCCCGAGCCGTTGTCGTTGATGCCGGGACCTTCGGCCACCGAGTCCAGGTGACCGCCGACCACGACCGTGCGGTCGGTGCGACCGGTCGGGGTGTCGGCGAACAGGTTCTCGGTCGTCACCTGCACGACCTCGGCCTCGAGGTTGAGTCGCAGCTCGAGTCCATCGGTCGTCGCCCACTCGGCGCCCAGCGCGTACGGTGCGCTCACGACCGGGATCGGTCGCACCGGCGGGTCGAGTGTGCCGCCGAAGAGTCCGAGCCGGTCATCGCCCGGCACCACGTTGCCCTGGTTGAAGATGATGACACCTGCTGCCCCTGCGGCGATGGCGTTGTCGGCCTTGACCGAGAAGTTGCAGGTGCCGCGCTGGATGAGTGCGATGTCGCCCGCGGGGAAGCCGACGAAGTCGGCCGCTTCGCAGCCGCTCGTCGTCGCGTGGTCTCCGGAGAGGTTCACGTCGACGACGGTCACCGACGCGGTGACGTCGCCCTCGCCCGAGAAGTCCATCGGGAAGAAGTCGACACCGAGCACGTAGTCGACGGCGTTCGGCGCGGTCTGCTGCAGTGCTGAGGCGCCGAAGTCGGTGCGCTCATAGGTGAACTCCTGCGTCCACGTGTCGTAGCCGGCGGCGTCGAGCAGACCCTGCATGTAGTCGAGGGACGCGACGTGGCCGGGAGTGCCGGCCGCACGGTTGTCGCCGTTGGCGTCGGCGATGGCCTGAAGCGCGTCGAGGTGGGTCATCACGCCTTCGACGGTCACGGCATCCCGAAGCTCTCGGGTGTCGACGACCGGGGCGGCTTGGGCGGGTGTCGCGATCGCGAAGGCGCCGCAGACGGCGAGCGAGGCCGCGATGGCTCCGATGCGCGTCGTGTTTCGGGTTCGAGTGTTCACAGCTGCTCCTTCGTCGGAGATTGTGTGTTCGCGACGTCCGCGGGCCGGACATCGCAGCGGCGCCGCATCGATTCGGGCCGATCAGTGCCGATTCCGTGAGATTACCTCAGGAGATCGTCGAGGGGTAGGGGTGTTCCTCGGCGACACGCCCGCCCTCGAGCGTGACGACCCGGTCGACGAGCCGCTCGTCGACGTCGGCATGGGAGATGAGCACCACCGAGCGGCCGGCTCGACTCGCCGCCTCGGTGATGTCGCGCAGGAGCGCATCGGCTCGCGCGGGGTCGACGCTCGCCGTCGGCTCGTCGAGCACGAGCACCGGGAAGCCTGCGAGCATCGCCCGGGCGAGTGCGAGTCGCTGCGCCTGCCCGCCGGAGACGAGCGCGCCGCGCTCGCCGACTGCGGCGTCGAGCCCACCGCGCTCCTCGACCCATTCGCGGAGGCCCACCCGCTCGAGCACCTCGAGAAGTTGCTCGTCGCTCGCCGTGTCACGGGCGAAGATCAGGTTCTGGCGCACGTCCTCATCGAAGAGCCACGGCCGTTGCTCGACGAGGCCGACGATGGAGCGCACGTCGGCGGGATCGAGCGTCGAGGCCTCGATGCCGCCGAGGCGGTACGACCCCTCGTAGTCGAGGAAACGCACGAGCACGTGGGCGAGGGTGGTCTTGCCCGCTCCGGAGCCACCGCGCACGAGGATCCGCTCGCCGGGCGCGATCACGAGGTCGACGCGGGTGAGCGCCGCTCCACGGCGATCGCCGGTCCCAGCAGCGGTCGATGCGCCGCGGCCACCTTCAGGGCTCGCGAGCACCGGCCAGCTCGCCTGCACACCGCGCAGCTCGATCGTCGGCGGCGCGTCCCCCGCGGGCGGCGCCGCAGGCGAGTCCGGCATGACGGGGATGCCGGCCGGAACGACGTCGGGCACGGCACCCGCGACCCGGGCGGCGCTCGCGCGTGCGAGCCGAAGCGCCGATGCGGCGAGCGGCACGGCCGTCGCGACCTCGGCGATGGCGAGCGGCACGAGGCAGAGCACCGCGAAGGTCGGGCCGTCGATGCGGCCGGACTGCAGCAGCGGCACCGCGGCGGCGAGACTCGCGGCCACGGCGAATCCGCCGATCGCGCTCATCGCCGCCGCTGCGACACCGGTTGCCGCCGCCCGCGAGCGGGTCGCCTCGGCATACCTGGCTCCGAGCTCGTCGATGCGGCGACGTCCGGCGCCCGCTGCATCGAAGGCCACGAGCACCTCGAGTGCCTGCACGTGCTCGACGATCGCAGCCTGGAGCTCGCCGCGCAGGGGTGCCGTCGTGCGTTCGGCGCGGGCGACCGCCCGCTGCTGCACCAGGAGCGCGGCCCCGATCCCCACCACGAGGCAGACCAGCACGGCCAACGCCGACTGGGGCGCGATGAGACCGATGCCGATGACGGCGGCGACGAGCACGATCACCGCGCTCACGAGCGGCTGCACGGCGCGCAGAGGAACGTTCTGCAGTTCGTCGACATCGCTCACGAAGCGATCGAGCAGATCTCCCCGGCGCGTCGCCGTGATGCCATCCGGCGCGATCGGGAGCATGCGCTCGAATACGCTCGCGCGGATCGTGGCGAGCTGCCGGAACGAGGCGTCATGACCGGTCAACCGCTCGAGGTACCGGAACACCGAGCGACCGAGCGCGAATGCACGCACGCCGACGATCGCCATCGAGAGGTAGAGCACCGGGGGCTGCTCGTCGGCGCGGGCGATCAGCCATGCCGAGCACGCGAGCAGCACGATGCTCGACCCGGCGGACCCGATGCCGAACAGCACGGCGGGAAGGAGTCGGCGCGGGCTCGGAATGGCGCGGCGCAGCATGGTGCGGGCGGGATCAGACATGCGCGGGCTCCAACTCGATGATGCGGTCGGCACGGGCGGCGAGGGCGGGCCGGTGAGTCGTGACGACCACGATGCGGCCCGCGGCAGCGAGCTCGTGGAGCGCGTCGCCGAGCGCGGCCTCACGGCCGGCGTCCAGCGCCGAGCTCGGTTCGTCGAGGAGCAGCAGTGCGGCGTCGCGTGCGAGCAGTCGGTGGATCGCACGAGCGGTCGCGACGCGCTGCGCCTGGCCACCCGAGAGGCCCGAGCCGCCCGGCCCGAGCCGAAGTTCCGGGTCGAGCTCGGCCCCGGCCAGCCGGCACGCGCGCGTGCACAGCGCCGGGTCGGCATGCTCTTCGCCGAGACGCACGTTCGAGGCGATCGTGCCGGCGAGGAGGGCCGGCATCTGGCCTGACCACGCGACCCCCGACCGGCCGCCGGCACCGGCACCGAGCCGCGCTCCGTCGAGCCGCGCAACGCCCTCGATCGGCACGAAGCCGAGCAGCGCCGCGAACAGGCTGGACTTGCCGGAGCCACTCTCCCCCGTCACCGCGACGACTTCACCGCGAGCAGCATCGAGGTCGAGATCGTCGAGCACGACCCGGTCGCCTCGCACGACCCGGATGCCACGGAGATGCAGGCCGCCAGCGGCATCCGTCACCTCGTTCGTCGCATCGGCGACGGCCACCACGCGGAGATCCGAAGACCGGCCCGTCTGCTCGGCCGCGTCGAGCAGGTCGAACGCGTCGACCGACGCGGCGACCCCTTCGGTCGACGCGTGGAATGCGGCACCGACGTTGCGCAGCGGCAGGAAGACCTCCGGTGCGAGCACGAGCACGAAGAGCCCGGCGATGAACAGCATGTCGCCCGCGACGAGCCGCAACCCGATCGAGACCGCGACGAGCGCCACCGAGAGACTCGCGGCGAACTCGAGGGTGAACCCCGAGAGGAACGTGACGCGCAGCACCTTCATCGTGTGCGAGCGGTAGTCGTCGGTGACCGCCCTGATGCGCGCGGTCTGGCGCTCGGCGCGACGGAAGAGCATCAGCGTCGACAGACCGCCGACGACCTCGAGGAATCCGCGGGAGAGCGACGCGAGACTCTCCCACTGCCGACGCTGCACGGCCTGGGTGGCCATGCCGATGAGCGCCATGAAGACGGGGATGAGGGGCAGCACGATCACGAGCACGAGCCCCGACAGCGGATCGGCGATCCACGCCATCGCGATGAGGATCGGCGTGACGACGATCGTCGACACGAGCTGCGGCAGGTATTGCCCGAAATAGGCGTCGAGGGCGTCGAGGCCTGGGCCGAGCAGTGTGGCGATGCGCGCCGTCGGGAACCCGGAAAGCCCCTCGGGCTCCGCCTCGAGCGCCGTGAGCAGCTCGCTCCGGAGTTCGGCCTTCACCCTGGTCGCGCCGGCGGATCCGACGACGTCCCAGACCCACGCGGCGACGGCGCGAACGGATGCCGCGGCGACGAGCAGCACGAGGAACGGCACCGCATCGGCCGGCGGCATGCCGTCGATCAAGCCCGTCACGAGGGAGGCGAGCGCCCAGGCGAACGCGACGATCGCCGCACTCTGCACGAGAGCGAGTGCGGCACCCGTCGCGAGGAACCCGCGCGCGGAGCGCGAGCGGCGGATCAGGCGTGGATCGAGCGGCTTCACCTCAGTGCGCCGACGCTTCGACGGACGCCCGCGAGACGCGCTTGCGGAACACCCAGTAGGTCCAGCCCTGGTAGACGAGCACGAGCGGCAGCGCGATCACCGCGACCCAGCTCATCACGGTGAGGGTGTACGCGGAACTCGAGGCGTTCTCGATCGTCAGGCTGTTGGCCGGGTCGTTCGACGCGGGCATCACGTCGGGGAAGAGCGAGGCGAACAGCGCGAGCACGGCTGCGGCGATCGTGATCGCGAGCATCGTGAACGCGACGCGTTCGGCGCCTCGCGCGTTGGCGAGCCACCCCCCGATCAATGCGAGCGCTGCGACGGCCGCGAGCACCCAGAACCAGAAGCTGCCGAAGGCGAAGCCGGTCCACACGAGGAACACCGCGGCGACCACGATCGTGCCCAGTCCGGAGCGCGCCGCCAATCGCCGCGCACGCTCACGCAGCTCGCCCTCGGTCTTCAGCGAGGCGAACACCACGCCGTGGGTGAAGAACAGCAGCAGGGTCGTGAGTCCTCCGAGCAGGGCGAACGGATTCAGCAGGTCGAAGAGCGTGCCCGTGTAGTTGTGTCCGGCGTCGAGTGGCACGCCCTGCACGATGTCGGCGAACGCGACGCCCCACAGCAGTGCGGGTACCGCCGAGCCGACGACGATCATGCCGTCGAACCACTTCTTCCACTGTGATTCGGGCCGCTGGTGGCGGTACTCGAACGACACTCCGCGTGCGATGAGCGCGAGCAGGATCAGGAGCAGCGCGAGGTAGAACCCGGAGAACAGCGTGGCGTACCACTCGGGGAACGCGGCGAAGAGCGCGGCTCCGGCTACGATCACCCAGGTCTCGTTCAGATCCCAGACCGGCCCGATCGTGTTGATGAGCACGCGACGATCGGTGTCGTCCTTCGCGAGGAACGGGAGCGACATGCCGACGCCGAAGTCGAACCCGTCGAGCACGAAGTAGCCCACGAAGAAGAAGGCGACGATCCAGAACCAGAGCACCGTGAGATCCATGTCCGTCTCCTTCTAGTAGACCGTCGTGGCGGGTTCGTGGCGACCGGTTTCGGGGTCTGGTTCCCCGACGTCGGGCGGGCCCTTCCTGATGGCTCTGAGCACGAGCCTGACCTCGACGATCGCGAGCGCGCCGTAGACGACCGTGAAGGCGACGAGCGAGATGAGCACCTCGAGGCCGGTCACATTCGGCGAGACGGCCGACTCGGTGGGCAGGAGGCTGAACACGATCCACGGCTGCCGGCCCATCTCGGTGAAGATCCAGCCGACGATCATCGCGCCGAGCGACAGGGGGAAGCTCCAGATGGCGACCTTCCAGATCCATGCCTGCTTCGGCATGCGACCCTTGCGGGTCACCCACAACCCGACGACCGCGACGAAGACGTGCGCGAGGCCGAGGCCGATCATCCATCGGAACGCCCAATAGGTGACCCAGATGATCGGGGCGTAGTCCCCCGGCCCGTAGAGCTCCTGGTACTGCGCCTGCAGGTCGTTGATGCCCTCGACGCAGCCGTCGAAGGTGTGCGTCGAGAGGAACGAGAGCAGATACGGCACGCGAATCGAGAACAGCTCGCTCGAGCCGTCGGGGGTGCCGAGGGTGAAGAGCGAGAACGAGGCATCCGCCCCGCAGACCGTGTTGTACGTCGCCTCGGCCGCGGCCATCTTCATCGGCTGGGTCGCGACCATCGCGAGGCTCAGCTGGTCTCCGAAGAGCGTCGTGAGGATGCCGGAACCGACCATGACCCACAGGCCGAACTTCAGCGCGGGACGCATCGTGTCGAGGTGCTGGTTGCGCGCGAGATGCCACGCCGCAGCGCTGATGATGAGCCCGGCGGCCACCATGAAGCTCGCGGCGATCGTGTGCGGGAACGCTGCGAGAGCGACCGGGTTGGCGAGCAGCGCGCCGATATCGACCAGCTCGGCCCTGCCGCGTTCGACGTTCATCTGGTAACCGACCGGATTCTGCATGAACGCGTTCGCCGCGATGATGAAGTACGCCGAGGCGATCGAGCCGATCGCCGTCGCCCAGATCGTCGCCAGGTGCACGCGGCGAGGCAGTTTGTCCCAGCCGAAGATCCAGAGCCCGATGAACGTCGCTTCGAAGAAGAAGGCGAGCAGGCCCTCGAGCGCGAGCGGCGCCCCGAACACATCGCCCACGAAGCGCGAGTACTCCGACCAGTTCATGCCGAACTGGAACTCCTGAACGATGCCGGTGACGACGCCCATCGCGAAGTTGATCAGGAAGATCGAGCCGAAGAACCGGGTGATGCGCAGGTACTCCGCCTTGCCGGTTCGGTACCACGCCGTCTGGAAGACGGCGGTGGTCGTCGCGAGGCCGATCGTCAGCGGAACGAACAGGAAGTGGTAGACGGTGGTGAGGCCGAACTGCCATCGGGCCAGGAGCAGCGGGTCGAGCAGCTCGTTCACGAATGTCCTCTCGCACGTCTCACGCCGTGATCTCGCGAGTTCTACGCGTCGTAGAACTATCTTCTACAGAGCGTAGAACATTTGGCTGGTGAACGGTAGTCTGGTGCCATGGCAAGTCTCGGCGAACTCGAGCGCTCCGTGATGGAGGTGCTGTGGTCGCGCGACGCCGGCCTCACAGCGAACGACCTTCGCGATGCCCTCGCGCTTCGCGACGGCGAGTCCGGCCGTGCCGTCGCCACGACCACGGTGCTGACCGTGCTGTCGCGTCTCGAGCGCAAGGGCTTCGTGACTCGCGCACGCGAAACGCGCCCGCACCAGTACCGCGCCCTGCTCACGCGCGAAGAGCACACGGCCGAACTCATGCACGAGGTGCTCGACCGCTCGAGTGATCGCGATGCCGCGCTCGCACGGTTCGTCGGCACGGTCAGTGCGGGTGAAGCCGCAACGCTGCGCCGGCTCCTCGACGAACTCTCCCGATCCTGACCATGCTCGCCGTCGCCGCGCTGCTCGGCGTCTTCGCGCTCCTCCTCGCATGGCCGGTGCCGGTTGTGCTCTCCCGTGCTGCATGGCCGTCGCAGTCGCCCGCTGTCGCACTCGCGCTCTGGCAGGCCATCGCGCTCGGCGGCGGCCTGTCGATGATCGGCTGCCTGCTGGTGTTCGGCTCCTCCCCCGCCGGGTCATTGCTCGCCGCAACCGGTGCCCTGCTCCCGCACCTGTTCATCGGGCCGATCCCACCCGAGTTCGGGGTCGTGCACCTGGCGGCGCTCACGCTTGCGGCGGGACTGGCGGCTCATCTCGCGCTCAACCTCGCCCTCACCGCGGTTCGGGCCGAACGTGAACGCCGGCGGCAGCACCAGCTCATCGCACTGCTCGGCGACCCGCTGCCTGGCGAGCCGCGCACCCGCGTGCTCGCCCATTCGCTCCCGCTCGCCTATTGCGTGCCCGGCATCCGCACGGCCACCGTGCTCACCGAGGGCCTGATCGAGGCACTCGGAGAACTCGAACTCCGAGCCGTGATCGCCCATGAACGAGCGCACCTCGATCAGCTCCATCACCTCGTGCTGCTCGCTTTTCGCGCATGGCACAGTGCGCTGCCCTGGTTTCCGATCGCCAACCGGGCTGAACGCTCGGTCGCGCTGCTCGCCGAGATGCTGGCCGACGACGAGGCGCGCCACGCCGCCGGCGACGACGCACTTCGGCGCGCGATGCTCCAGGTCGGCAGTGGCGGCGAGCCGGGCGCGTACGCCGACTCCGGCGGCGTGGTGCCTGACATCGAGATGCTCGAGGCACGGCTCGCCCGCCTCGGCGGACCGGTACGGAGGCCGCCGCGCGCGCTCCGGCTCGCGGTCGTCTCGGCCGCGGTGCTCATCGTCGCGTTGCCCATCGCAGCGCTGCTCGTGAGCCTCGGCGGCATCTCGTAACGCTGCGCAGTCCCGCGGCCATCCGACGCGGCTGCGGTACCGCCGTATGATCACCGATCACTCCGAATCCCCCCACAGTCTGACGTCGTCGCCAGCGCGCGTCGGTACGCTCGAACGATGAACGAGATCCTCGATTGGATCCTCGACACCGTGCAGGATGTCGACCCCATCGCCCGAACCCTGCTCGCCGGCCTCGGCATACTGCTCGAAACGTCGGTGCTCATCGGGCTCGTCGTTCCCGGCGACACCGTGGTGATCGTCGCCTCCACCGCGGTCGACGGTCTCGGCGAGTACTTCGCCCTCACGATCACCGTCATCGTCGGCGCGTTGATCGGCGAGAGCATCGGTTTCGCACTCGGCCGCTGGTTCGGGCCACATATCCACGCATCGTGGGTCGGCCGCAAGATCGGCGACGAGAACTGGGATCGTGCGCAGCGCTATCTCGAGCGCCGCGGCGGCCCTGCCGTGTTCATCTCCCGCTTCCTGCCCGTGCTGCACTCACTCATCCCGCTGACGGTCGGCATGAGCACCATGCGCTACCGACGCTTCATCGCCTGGACGGTGCCGGCGTGCGTGATCTGGGCCTTCGCCTACGTCACGGTCGGGTGGCTCGCAGCAGGCAGTTACCGCGAGCTCAGCCGAGAGCTGCACTGGGCGGGCTACGTCTTCGTCGGCGTGATCGCCGTGTTCCTGCTCGCGGCCTGGGGCGTGAAGAAGCTGCTCGTGCGGTCGGAGGCCAAGCACATGGCACCGGTTGCGCCGGCAGCCGCACATGACGACGGGCCGGATGCCGCAGCATCCGACCCGTCGAACCTCGACGTGGAGCCGAGGAGCCCGAAGGCCTAGAAGAGCGCCTTCTCGGCGAGCCAGTCCTTCGCGATCTGATCGGCCGACTGCTGCTCGTTGACGCTCAGGGCGTTGAGCGCGACGAGGTCTTCGGCCGTCAGCGCTGCACTCACGGTGTTGATGACGTCGGCGATCTCGTCGGTCACCTTCTCGCTCACGACCGGCACGACGTTCGAGGCCAGGAAGAGCCCTTCGGGGTCTTCGAGGGTCACCAGCTCGTTCGCCGCGATCTCGGGGTTGGCGCTGTAGATGTTCACGAGCTGCACCTGGTCGTCGACGAGCGCCTTGAGGGTCAGCGGGCCGCCGCTGTCTTCGATCGGCGTGAAGGCCACGTCGACGCCGTAGACCTCTTTCAGCCCCGCGGGACCGTACGGGCGCGTCTCGAGCTCGGAGTTGCCGCCGAGGGTGAGCGGAGTCGTGACCTTCGCGAGGTCGGCGAGGCTCGTGACACCGTTCGCCTCGGAGAACTCCTTCGTCACGTTGTACGAGTCCTGATCGGTGGCGGGCGCCTGGTCGAGCACCCGAAGGCCCTCGGGCAACGAGGTCTCGAGCTCGGCGTAGACGTCGTCGCTCGTGGTGGCCTCGGTGTCGGGCACGTAGTACTGCAGCAGATTGCCCGTGTACTCGGGGAAGACGTCGATCTCACCGCCCTCGATCTCGGGGATGTAGACCTCGCGCTGCCCGATGAGGAACTGCCGATCGACCGTGAAGCCCTGGTCTTCGAGTGCCTGGGCGTAGATCTCGGCGATGATCTCGTTGGAGTAGTAGTCCTGCGAGCCGACGACGATGGTCTCCGACGTTCCGCCGCCGTCACCGGATCCGCTGTCCAGCGGATCGCCCGACGCGCACCCTGCCAGGGCCACTGTCGCCCCGACCGCGACCGCTGCCAGGGCAGCCAGCCGGCCTTTTCCTGCTGTGTTCATTCTCGATTCCCTTCGGTGATGGGTTGCCCCACGACCGCTCGGGGCCGGGCCGGCCGCGAGCGGAGCTCTCTGGTGCGGGTCGCGCGCACACCGGCGGGCACGACGAGACGCTGGGTGATGGCGAAGATGCCGTCGACGATGAGGGCGAGCAGGATGACGAGGATCGAGCCGCCGAGCATCTCGTCGTAGTTGCGCGTTTTCAGCCCGGCGAAGATGAATCGCCCGAGGCCGTCGTCGGCGATGTAGGCGGCGAGGGTCGCGGTCGCGATGATCTGCAGTGTCGCCGAGCGGATGCCGCCGACGATGATCGGGAGGCCGAGGGGAACCTCGACTCGGCCGACGAGCTGCAGCTCGCGCATTCCCATCGCCCGTGCCGCGTCTATCGTGCGGCGGTCGACCGATTCGAAGCCTGCGTAGGCACCTGCGAGGAGCGGCGGAATCGCGAGGATGACGAGGGCGATGATGGGGGCGCCGAGACCGATGCCGAGCCAGAGACCGAAGAGCGTCAGCACGCCGAGTGTCGGCAGCGCGCGCAGACCGCCCGACACCATCACGGAGAACTCGCGTCCCTTGCCCGTGTGGCCGACGAGCGCCCCCGTCGGGAGCGCGATCGCCGAGGCCAGCAGGAGCACGACGGCCGAGATCCAGATGTGCTCCCAGAGGCGCTGCGGGATGCTGCCGGTGCCGCTCCAATTGGCGGGATCGAGGATCCATGCGATGCCGTCGATGAAGAGGTTCATGCGGCGTCCGCCTGCTTCACGAGCGTGGTCGACACGGCTCTCGCTGTCGCGGTGTTCGGTCGCGACCAGGGCATGAGCAACCGGCCCGCCATGACGCACAGCCAGTCGAGCACGAGGGCGAGCACCATGGTGGCGACGATGCCCGTGATGATCTCGGCCTGGATGTTGCGCTGGAAGCCGTTGGTGAAGAGCGTGCCGAGGCTGGGCACGCCGATGACCGCACCGACGGTCGCGAGGCTGACCGTGCTCACGATCACGACGCGCAGTCCCGACAACAGCACGGGGCCGGCGAGAGGCAGTTCGACTCCCCAGAAACGGCCGACGGCCGAGTATCCGACCGCAGTGGCCGACTGGCGGATGTCGCGCTCGACGGCGTCGAAGGCGTCGGCCGAGGTGCGCACGATGACGGCGATGCCGTAGAGCGTCAGGGCGATCACGAGGTTGAGCGGTGACCGGAGCGGCAGGCCGGTGATCGGCGGCAGCGCGATGAAGAGCGCGAGCGACGGGATCGCGTAGAGCAGCGCGCAGAGCCCGAGCAGCACGCCACGCGACCATCGGTAGCGGTGCGCGAGCCAGCCGATCGGAACGGAGATCACGAAGCTCAGTATGATCGCGGGCACCGACAACGCGAGATGGGTGAGCATCAGCTCGCCGACCAGGTCGAGGTTCGACCAGAGCCAGTTCACGAGGCGAGCACTCCAGCCGGGCGGCCGTCGGCGTCGACCACGAGCCGTCGTCCGCCGAGCTCGGTGACATGCAGGGCGCGTTTGCCGCGGTCGGCGCCAACGAAGTTCGCGACGAAGTCGTCGGCCGGATTCGCGAGGATCTCGGCGGGCGACGCCGCCTGCGAGATCTGGCCGCCCTGCTGCATGATGACGACCTGGTCGCCGAGGAGGAACGCCTCGTCGATGTCGTGCGTGACGAAGACCACGGTCTTGCCGAGATCGCCCTGCAGACGCAGGAGCTCCTGCTGGAGCTCTGCCCGCACGATCGGGTCGACGGCGCCGAACGGCTCGTCCATGAGCAGGATGTTGGGGTCCACGGCGAGCCCACGTGCCACCCCGACTCGCTGCTGCTGACCGCCCGAGAGCTGGCTCGGGTACTTGTCGGCGAGCGATCGGTCGAGCCCGACCGTGTCGAGCAGCTCGAGCGCGTGCGCGTGCGCGTCGCGCCTCTTCTGGCCGCGCAGCATCGGCACGGTCGCGACGTTGTCGATGACCTTGCGATGCGGCAGTAGCCCCGAGTTCTGCATGACGTAGCCGATGCTGCGGCGGAGCGCCACGGGCTCGCGGGTCGCGACATCCGTGCCGTCGATGAGCACCTGGCCCGACGTGGGATCGACCATGCGGTTGATCATGCGCAGCAACGTCGTCTTGCCCGAACCCGACGACCCGACGAACACCGTGGTCTTGCGGGGAGGAATGACGATGTCGACGCCCGCGACGGCCACGGTGCCGTCGGGGAACTGCTTCGTGACGCTTCGGAACTCGATCATGCTGCCTCATTCCATGCCCGGCGGTCGCCGAACCCGACGTCCAGCCAAACACCAATCGCGTGCCGAGGCAACGAGCACGGTGCGGCGCGTCGCCGCTGGCGCGCGTTCAGGCGGCGTTGCTGGAGGCGGCGGCTTCGCCCAGATGCTCGGTCAGGTAATCGCGAACGAGTCGCTTCGCCTCGGCGAGGTACCGGTCGTCGCCGGCGGCATCGCGTTCGAAGGCACGGCTGATCAGCGCATCGCCGAGCTCGATCGAGATGCCCAGCCGGAATCGGAGCTCGGCCTCATCGGCGGTGCCGCCGAACTCGGCCTCGATGAGCCGCGCCATGCGGTGGGCGAACTCGGGCTCGATGTCGCCCTCGGCCGTCTCGCGGCGTGCGGCGTGCACGACGCTGAAGCCTGGCTCGTCGCGGTACATCGTCGCGCAGGCATCGAGCGCGACGTCGACGACGTGCCACCAGGTGGCGAGGTCGGCGCGCTCCATGTCGTCGGCGACGCGTTCGCGGTACCGGCGCACGGAGCGCTCTCGAAGGGCATGCAGCACCGCGACGCGGTCGGGGAAGTACCGGTAGACGGTGCCGATGGATGCACCGGCGCGCTCGGCGACCATCTGCGTCGTCAGGCGTTCGAATCCGGACTCGTCGACGATCTCGGCCGCGGCATCGAGCAACGCGTCGAGCCGCTGCGTGCTGCGTCGCTGCGTCGGCTCGGTGCGGATCGACCGTCTCCGGCTCGGATCGGCCCCCAGGATCAGGTCGACATTCGGCACGGAACCTCCTCAGTAGCGCGTCTACTCTACCCGGAGCGGCACCCCGCCTCAGACCACTCGTGCACCCTCCGTTTCGCGGCTCGACACCGGCGCATGACAGACTGAGTGGATGCCGGCGAGCTCCCCCCTACCGGCCGGACAACGAGAGCGCCAGGTCCGGCATCGTGCTGCGCGCCTCGAAGACCGGATCCACGACATCCGCGAGCGTTGGGCGCGTCGGCGCGGTCAGGTGCCCACCGTGGTGCCATACACCGGCTATGGATCGACCGCCTGGGTGCGCGTGCTCTGCCGAGTGCTGCTCAGCCGACCCGTCGATCCCGACGAACGCTCGAAGCGACGTCGCCGACGGGGCGAGCAGGGCATCCGCGGCTGGCGCAGCTTCACGAGCGTGCCGGTCGGCGACGTCGCCGTGACCATCGAGGTCGGCGGCCAGCGCATCGAGGTGCTCGCCGACCGCGGCGGGGTCGTCGACACGAAGGTGCCGGTCTCGCTCGAACCCGGCTGGCACCGCGTCACCCTCACCGCAGAGGGGTCGGAGCCGGTCGAGGCACCCATCTGGATCGTCGGCCCAGACGTCGACTTCGGCATCATCTCCGACGTCGACGACACGGTGATGGTCACGGCGCTCCCCCGCCCCTTCGTGGCGTTCTGGAACACCTTCGTGCTCGACGAGCACGCGCGCATCCCGACTCCGGGCATGGCGGTGCTCTTCGAACGCCTCGTCAGGTCGCACCCGGGCTCGCCGGTGATCTACCTCTCGACGGGGGCATGGAACGTCGCACCGACGCTCACGAGGTTCCTCTCGCGCAATCTCTATCCAGCAGGCCCCCTGCTGCTCACCGACTGGGGACCGACGCACGATCGCTGGTTCCGAAGCGGACGCGAGCACAAGGAAGACAATCTCCGACGCCTCGCCGAGGAGTTCCCCGACATGCGTTGGCTGCTGATCGGCGACGACGGCCAGCACGACGAAGAACTCTACGAGCGTTTCGCCACCGATCACCCCGGCCGCGTGACGGCGATCGCGATCCGTCGTCTCTCCAAGGGCGAGGCGGTGCTCGCCGGCGGGCGCACGAAGGGCGAGCAGCACGCTGCAGGCGTGCCCTGGGTCTCGGCGAGCGATGGTTCGGCGATCGCCGACCAGCTCGCCGACGTCGGCGTGCTCTGAGCTACTGCGCCCCGCGACGACCGCGCGCGCGACCGCGCCGAGCGGCTCGGCTCGGAGTCGGTCAGGCGGCGATTGCGGTGCGACGACTGCGGGCGAACCGCGCGAGCCCCCGATTGACCTGCCTCGCCCACAGCGGGCCCCGGTAGATGAACGCGGAGTACCCCTGCACGAGCGTGGCCCCGGCGTCGAGCCGGTCTTGCACGTCGGCGGCGGTCTCGACCCCGCCGACCGACACGACGCACAGCTCGGCCGGCACCTGCGCGCGGATCAGGCGCAGCACCTCGAGCGAACGTGCTGCGAGCGGCGCCCCCGAGAGGCCGCCGGCACCGATCGCCTCGACGACGGATGGCGCGGCACGAAGCCCCTCGCGTGAGATCGTCGTGTTCGTGGCGATGATGCCGTCGAGGCCGAGGCGCTGCACGAGCTCGCAGATGCGCACGATCTCGGCGTCGGCGAGGTCGGGCGCGATCTTCACGAGCAGCGGCGTCTCGCCGGAGGCGGCGCGAACCGATTCGAGCAGCGGTGCGAGCGAGTCGATCTCCTGCAGGCCTCGCAGGCCTGGCGTGTTCGGCGAGCTGACGTTGACCACGAGGTAGTCGGCGAAGGGGGCGAGCACCCGCGCGCTGCGCACGTAGTCGGCGACGGCGTCTTCGACCGCGGTGACCCGGCTCTTGCCGATGTTGACTCCCAGCACCGGGCGGTCGCGACGGCGTGCGAGCCGCGAGAGACGACCGGCTGCGGCATCCGCACCGCCGTTGTTGAAGCCCATGCGGTTCACGAGCGCACGGTCGCTCACGAGGCGGAAGAGCCTCGGGCGCGGGTTTCCCGGCTGCGCGACCGCCGTGATCGTGCCGACCTCGACATGGCCGAACCCCAGCTGGCCGAGGCCTCGCACGGCGTAGCCGTCTTTGTCGAAGCCTGCAGCGACGCCGAACGGCGATGGGAAGCGGAGCCCGAGGGCTTCGACCGCGAGCGCTGCATCGGGCGCGGTGAATCGTTCGACGAGCTTGCCCACCCCGAGCGTCGGCAGGGCGCGAATCACCCGGAAGGCGAGATGGTGGGCGTCTTCGGGGTCCAGGTGAGACAGGACGGCGGAGAAGAGAAGTCGATACATCGCGCCTCAGGCTACCGGAGTCGTCGCGCGCCGACCGACATCACTCCACGGGTCGGGCGGGCAGGCGGCCGTGCTCTTCACGGAGCTGTTCGATCGCCGACTCGAAGTCGTCGAGCGAGTCGAAGGCCTGGTAGACGCTCGCGAATCGCAGGTACGCCACCTCGTCGAGCTCGCGCAACGGCGGCAGGATGGCGAGGCCGATGTCGTTGGCCTCGATCTGCGACGCACCGGTCGAACGAATGGTCTCCTCGACCTTCTGCGCGAGCACCGCGAGGTCGGAATCCGTCACCGGCCGCCCCTGGCACGCCTTCTTCACGCCCAGCACGACCTTCTCACGGCTGAACGGCTCGATCACGCCCGACCGCTTGATGACCACGAGGCTCGCGGTCTCGGTCGTGGAGAACCTGCGCCCGCACTCGGGGCACTGGCGACGACGTCGGATCGAGAGTCCGTCATCGCTCGTACGTGAGTCGATGACTCGGGAGTCGGGGTGTCGGCAGAACGGACAGTACATGGTGCTCCCAGCCTAGCGGCGGTCGTCGAGGGCGATGGTGGGGCGCAGGGCGCTCAGGATGGCGCCGGGCTCATGCCTCGAATCGGGCGGTGACCGCCTCGCCGTGCGCCGGCAGGTCTTCTTCGGCCGAGAGCGCGGCGATCACGGGCGCGACCTCGCGCAGCGCCTGCTCGTCGTACCGCACCACCTGCTGCGGCCGCAGGAAGGTCGCCGCAGAGAGTCCTGAGGCGTATCGCGCCTGCCCGCCGGTCGGCAACACGTGGTTGGAGCCGGCGGCGTAGTCGCCGAGACTCACGGGCGAGTACGCTCCCATGAAGATCGCGCCGGCGTTCTCGATGCGGGCGAGGGTGGCATCGGCGTCGCGCACCTGGATCTCGAGGTGCTCGGGCCCGAAGGCGTTCGCGAAGTCGGCGGCCTGCTCGAGGTCGTCGACCAGCACGACCGCCGACTGAGCGCCCTCGATCGCCTGGCGCACGCGTTCGCTGTGCTTGGTGGCCGCCACCCTGACTTCGAGGCGTCGGGCGACCTCGGCCGCGAGCTCGGCCGAGTCGGTGACGAGCACGGATGCCGCGAGCTCGTCGTGCTCGGCCTGGCTCACGAGGTCGGCCGCCACGAAGTCGGCGTCGGCGCCGTCGTCGGCGATGACGAGGATGTCGGTCGGCCCGGCCTCGGCGTCGATGCCGGTGACGCCCTGCACGACCCGCTTCGCCGCGGCGACGAAGACGTTGCCGGGCCCGGTGACGCGTTGCACCGGCTCGAGGCCGATGCCCTCGACGCCGTACGCGAAGGCGCCGATCGCGCCCGCGCCACCCATCGCGTAGACCTCGTCGATGCCGAGCAGCGCGGCGATCGCCGCGATCGTCGGGTGGATGCGCCCGCCGAACGCCGCTTGCGCAGGTGAGGCCAGTGCGATCGACCGCACGCCGGCGACCTGCGCCGGAACGACGTTCATGATGACGCTCGACGGATAGACCGCCTTGCCGCCCGGCACGTACAGGCCGACGCGCGTGACGGGCTGCCAGCGCTGTTCGACCACCGCCCCACTGCCGAGCCGGGTCACCCGCGGCTCTGGCACCTGGGCCGTGCTCGCGGCACGCACGCGTTCGATGGTCTGCAGCGCCGCGGCCCGCACCTCTGGCGCGAGCGCCTCGAGTGCGTCGGCGAGCTCGTCCGCAGGCACGCGCACGGCGGCCGGTCGAACGCCGTCGAATCGCTCGGCCTGGTCGAGCAGCGCCGTCTCGCCGTGCTGGCGAACCTCGTCGATGATCGCCCGAACGGTGTCGAGCGCGGCCGAGACGTCGGTCGCCGAGCGCGGCACGAGGGCGAGCAGGCAGGCCGGCGTCGGGCGGGTTCCACGGAGATCGATGGTGCGCAGCATGATGCATCCAGCCTATCGACGCGTCGCGGTGTGCTCGCCCGGGTCAGACGAGGCAGTTGGGGCCCAGCAGGCTCTTGAGCTCACCGTAGAGGTCGGCCGTCACCTTGACCGGGTACTGCCCGATCTCGAAGACGCGACCGACGCGCCCCTTCGTCAGCACCATGCGCACCTCGGTCTCCCCGCGATGACGTTCGAGCACCTCGCGGAGCGCCTCGGTCGTCTCTTGCGTCGCCCGCTGGTCGGGCAGCGTGATCTTCACGATGCCTGACTCCTCGTCTTGGCCGATCTCAGGCGTGAGCACGCTGTAGGCGTGCAGGTTCATGCCGTCGTCGCGCATGCTGACGCGCCCACGCACGACCACGATCGAATCGGCCTGCAGTCCGGGCGCGAACTCCTGGTAGGCCTTGCCCATGAACATCACCGTGATCTCGCCCGAGAAGTCCTCGACCGTGATCATGCCGTACTGGTTGCCCGAGGATTTCGCGATGCGGTGCTGCACGCTCGTGACGAGACCCGCGACGGTGACGGTGTCGGCATCCTGCGTCGAATCCGACGTGGTGAGGTCGAGGATCGACGTCGATGCGTGCTTCGCGAGCGGGGCCTCGAGTCCGGCGAGCGGGTGATCGGAGACGTACAGCCCCAGCATGTCGCGCTCGAAGGCCAACTTCTGCTTCTTCGGCCATTCCGGACGCGCGGGCACGAGCGACGGCGCGGCATCCCGCTCGTCGTCGTCGAAGAGACTGTCGAAGTCGAAGCCGAAGTCGCCGACCTCCTCGGCCCGCTTCTCCTTCACGACCGACTCGACTGCGCTCTCATGGATCTCGACGAGCGAGCGACGCGTGTGCCCCAGGGAGTCGAACGCGCCCGCCTTCGCGAGGGACTCGACCGTGCGCTTGTTCGCCACCGGCAGCGGCGACTTCTTCAGGAAGTCGTGGAACGACTCGAACCTGCCCTTCGCCTCGCGTGCGCCCCGGATCGCGTCGACCACGTTCGACCCGACGTTGCGCACCGCGCCGAGTCCGAATCGGATGTCTTCGCCGACGGCGGCGAAGTAGCCGATCGACTCGTTCACGTCGGGCGGCAGCACCTTGATGCCCATGCGGCGGCATTCGTTGAGATAGAGCGCGAGCTTGTCTCGCGCATCGCCGACGCTCGTGAGCAGTGCCGCCATGTACTCGGCCGGGTAGTGCGCCTTGAGGTAGGCGGTCCAGTAGCTCAGCACGCCGTACGCGGCCGAGTGGGCCTTGTTGAACGCGTAGTCGGAGAAGGGAAGCAGGATCTCCCAGAGCTTCTGGATCGCGGCCTCCGAATAGCCGTTCGCCTTCATGCCCCCCGAGAAGCCCTCGTACTGCTTGTCGAGCTCCGACTTCTTCTTCTTGCCCATCGCGCGACGAAGGATGTCGGCCTGGCCGAGTGAGAACCCGGCGACCTTCTGCGCGATCGCCATGACCTGCTCCTGATAGATGATCAGGCCGTAGCTCGTGTCGAGGATCTCGCGGAGCGACTCCTCGAACTCAGGGTGGATCGGGGTGATCTCCTGCAGACCGTTCTTACGCAGGGCGTAGTTGATGTGCGAGTTCGCGCCCATCGGCCCCGGTCGGTACAGCGCGATGACGGCCGAGATGTCTTCGAAGTTGTCGGGCTTCATCTGGCGCAGGAGCGACCGCATCGGCCCGCCGTCGAGCTGGAACACCCCGAGCGTGTCGCCCCTCGCGAGCAGGTCGTAGGCGCCCTGGTCGTCGAGGGCCAGGTCTTCGAGCACCGGGCGATGGCCGCGGTTCGCCTCGATGTTGTCGAGCGCGTCGTCGATGATGGTGAGGTTGCGCAGCCCGAGGAAGTCCATCTTGATCAGGCCGAGCGACTCGCACGCCGGGTAGTCGAACTGCGTGACGATCTGGCCGTCTTGCTCGCGCTTCATGATCGGGATGATGTCGACGAGCGGGTCGCTCGACATGATCACGCCGGCCGCGTGCACGCCCCATTGGCGCTTGAGGTTCTCGAGGCCGAGTGCGGTCTCGAAGACGGTCTTCGCCTCGGGGTCGGTCTCGACGATGGCCCGGATGTCGGAGGCCTCTTTGTACCGCGGATGCTTCGTGTCGAAGATGCCGGTGAGCGGGATGTCTTTGCCCATGACGGCGGGCGGCATCGCCTTCGTGAGCTTCTCCCCCATCGAGAACGGGAAACCGAGCACGCGGCCCGCGTCTTTGAGCGCCTGCTTCGCCTTGATCGTGCCGTAGGTCACGATCTGGGCGACGCGCTCGTCGCCGTACTTCTCGGTGACGTACCTGATGACCTCGCCGCGGCGACGCTCGTCGAAGTCGACGTCGAAGTCGGGCATCGAGACGCGGTCGGGGTTGAGGAAGCGCTCGAAGATGAGGCCGTGCTGCAGCGGGTCGAGGTCGGTGATGCGCATCGCGTAGGCGGCCATCGAGCCGGCACCGGAGCCACGACCAGGGCCGACGCGGATGCCGTTGTTCTTCGACCAGTTGATGAAGTCGGCGACGACGAGGAAGTAGCCGGGGAAGCCCATCTGCAGGATGACGCCGACCTCGTAGTCGGCCTGCTTGCGCACCTCGGCCGGAATGCCGTTCGGATAGCGCACGGCGAGGCCCCGGTCGACCTCTTTGACGAACCAGGTCTCTTCGCTCTCGCCCTCTGGCACCGGGAAGCGCGGCATGTAGTTGGCGTTGGTGTTGAACTGCACGTCGCAGCGCTCGGCGATCAGCAGCGTGTTGTCGCACGCCTCTGGATGGTCGCGGAAGACGTGCCGCATCTCTGCCGCGGTCTTCAAATAGAACTCGTCGGCGTCGAACTTGAAGCGATTGGGGTCGTCGAGCGTCGAGCCCGATTGCACGCACAGCAGCGCGGCATGGCTCTTGGCGTCGTGCGCGTGCGTGTAGTGCAGGTCGTTGGTCGCGACGAGCGGCAGGGCGAGGTCTTTCGCGAGCCGGTGCAGGTCTTCCATGATGCGGCGTTCGATGCCGAGCCCGTGGTCCATGATCTCGGCGAAGTAGTTCTCTTTGCCGAAGATGTCGCGGAAGTCGGATGCCGCCTTGACCGCCTCGTCGTACTGCCCGAGCCGGAGCCGGGTCTGCACTTCGCCCGACGGGCAGCCCGTGGTCGCGATGAGCCCCTTGGAGTACATCGAGAGCAGTTCGCGGTCCATGCGGGGCTTGAAGTAGTAGCCCTCGATCGAGGCGCGGCTCGAGAGCCGGAAGAGGTTGTGCATGCCCTCGGTCGTCTCGGAGAGCAGCGTCATGTGCGTGTAGGCGCCCGAGCCCGAGACGTCGTCGCCGCCACCGCCACCCCAGCGGATTCGCGTCTTGTCGCCGCGCGCGGTGCCCGGCGTGATGTAGGCCTCGGTGCCGATGATCGGCTTGATGCCGGCGTCGGTCGCCTGCTTCCAGAAGTCGTAGGCGCCGAAGACGTTGCCGTGATCGGTCACCGCCACGGCGGGCATGCCCTCGCCCTTCGCCGCCTGGATGAGCTCCCCCACCCGGGCCGCACCGTCGAGCATGGAGTACTCGCTGTGCACATGCAGGTGGACGAAGGAATCGGTGGCCACTGGGCTCCTCATCGGGTACGGCGAGTGTGGGTCTGGGGTCTTCGAAGTCTACGGGCGACCACCCTCACCCGGGTCGCGTGGAACGCGGTTCGGTCGCCGCGCTCGGTCGGCGCTCAGTCGCCGCGGAGCAGCTCGAGCGCACGCGCGAGGTCGGCCGGATACTCCGACACGAACGTCGTCCAGGCCCCGTCGGCGGGGTGCGCGAACGCGAGCTGCTTCGCATGCAGCCATTGCCGTTCGAGGCCGAGCCTCGACGAGAGGGTCGGGTCGGCGCCGTACATCGAGTCTCCGGCGCACGGATGCCGCTGCGCCGCCATGTGCACGCGGATCTGGTGTGTGCGGCCCGTCTCGAGATGCACCTCGAGCAGGGAGGCGTACGGGAAGGCCTCGATCGTCTCGTAGTGCGTCACCGCGTGCTTGCCTTCGGCGGTCACCGCGAACTTCCACTCCGAGCGGGGGTGGCGGCCGACGGGCGCGTCGATCGTGCCGGCGAGCGGGTCGGGGTGCCCCTGCACGACGGTGTGATAGATCTTCTCGACCTCGCGGTCGTGGAACTGACGCTTCAGGTCGGTGTAGGCGCGCTCGGACTTGGCGACGACCATGAGTCCGCTGGTGCCGGCGTCGAGCCGGTGCACCACGCCCTGCCGCTCGGAAGCGCCGGACGTGGAGATGCGGAACCCCGCCGCGGCGAGTGCCCCGACGACGGTCGGGCCGTTCCAGCCCACCGACGGGTGCGCGGCGACGCCCGCCGGCTTGTCGACGACGACGAGATCGTCATCGTCGTGGATGATGCCGAGGTCGGGCACCTCGATCGCTTCGATCGTGAGGCCTCGCGGCTCCTCCCAGCTCACCTCGAGCCAGGCGCCGGCGCGCAGTCGATCGGACTTGTCGACGGTCGCGCCGTCGAGTGCGACACCGCCCGCCGAGGCGATGTCTGCTGCCAGGGTTCGGGAGAATCCGAGGAGCTTGGCGAGGCCGGCATCGACACGGGAACCCTCGAGCCCGTCGGGGACGGGGAATGAACGATGCTCCATCAGGCGCCGTGCGCGGCTTCGCGGAGCGGCAGGCTCTCGTCAGCCGTGGTGCCGGTGGCATCGCCGGCCCCGGCGACGGGAGCGTCGGCCCGGTCGACCGTGGTCTCCCGCGGCTGCCTCGCCCCGTCGAGGCCGATTCCTCGAATCGTGAGGATCATGAACAGCACCATGCTCGACACGATGGCCATGTCGGCGACGTTGTAGATGGCCGGAATCAGCCACGGCGTGGAGATGAAGTCGACCACGTGGCCGAGCCCGAACGACGGCTCTCGGAAGAGCCGGTCGGTGAGGTTGCCGAGCACGCCGCCGAGCAGGAGCCCGAAGACGATGGCCCAGGCGGTCGAACGGATGCGCCGGGCGAACCAGACGATGAAGGTGATGACGCCGGCCGCCAGGATCGTGAAGATCCAGGTCATGCCGCTCGCCAGCGAGAAGGCCGCGCCCGGATTACGAACGAACTGCCATTGCAGCGCCGATCCGAGCACCGGCACGATCTCACCCTCGGTGAGGTTCGCGACGATGAAGAACTTGCTCAGCTGGTCGAGGCCGTACGCCGCAAGCGCGGCGCCGGCCACGACCAGGAGAGCAGTGGTGGAGCCGAGCTTCGCGGCTCGCTCAGCCTCCAAAGCCCTGGAAGGTCGGCGCAGGCTGCTCGGTGGGCAGGCCCGACGCGCCGACCGGAGCCGAGAAGCCCTGGTTGCCCGAGACCTGCACCGGAGCCGCCGTGTCGAGGTCTCGCAGCTGACCCTCGATGTAGTTCTTCAGCTTCGCGCGGTAGTCGCGCTCGAACACGCGGAGCTCGTCGACCCGCTTCTCGAGGGCGACGCGCTCCTGGTCGAGCACGCCGATCTGCGCGCGCTGCTTGGCCTCGGCCTCGGCGACGACCCGCGCAGCAGTGGCGTGGCCCTCGGCGATCAGCGCATCGCGCTTCTCGACGCCCTCGCGCACGTGCTCCTCGTGCAGGCGGCGAGCCAACTGCAGGAGGTTCGTGGTGCTCGTCTGCTCGTCGAGCTCCGACTGCGGCGATGCGGGCTGCTGCATCGGCACCGCGACGGTGGGCGGCGGAGCGGCCGGTTCGGTGTAGACCGCGGGTGCCTGCACGGCGGCGGCAGGAGCTGATCCGACCTCCGCAGCACGCGCCTCGGCCGCGGACAGCCGCTGACGCAGCTCTTCGTTCTCCCCGTTCAGTCGACGAAGCTCCACTACGACCTCGTCGAGGAAGTCGTCGACCTCGTCTTGGTCGTAGCCTTCCCGGAACTTCGTCGCCTGGAAGCGCTTGTTGACCACATCTTCCGGAGTTAGCGCCATGGCTTTCCACCCTCAAATCTGTCGAACTGTTCGATCACGTTCAGCTAACGGTAGCAAAGACATCCTCAGAGTCGTGAGTGTCGATCGTCTCGACCTCACCCTCGCAGGAGATCGTCAGCCGGAAACGGCTGCAGCTTGCGCCAGCAGGGACACCACGGTCATCGCGACGATCACGACGAGCATGGCCAAACTCCAGCCGAGGTCCAATGCGACCTGGCCGATTCTGATCGGCGGCACGAGCCGCCGGAAGAAGCGCACGAGCGGATCGGTGAGGCTGTAGACGGCCTCCACGATCACCAGCCATGCGCCACGAGGACGCCATGACCGGTTGAACGTCCGCACGAGGTCGAGCACGAAGCGCCCCCACATCACGAAGAAGTAGATGAGGAGGAGCGCGTAGAGCAGGTTCCAGACGACGACGAGCACGCCCACGGTGGGCTACGCGTGCGTGAAGAACGACGCGTCCACGTCGCCTTCGCTCTCGCCGGTCTCCCCGGAGACGACGACGTGCGCGGGCGAGAGCAGGAACACCTTGCTCGTGACTCGCTCGATCTTGCCGTAGAGCCCCTGCGACAGGCCGCTCGCGAAGTCGATGAGGCGCCGTGCATCGGCATCCGACATCTGCGAGAGGTTGATGATCACCGGCACTCCCTCGCGGAAGGACTCGGCGATCACCTGAGCGTCACGGTATTGACGCGGGTGCACGGTCAGGATCTCGTTCATCTCCACCTGCGGTGTGCTCGGTTGGACGTGGTTCTTGCGCAGCGGGGTGACCGCCGCACCGGTCCGTGGTGCGGGCGCCGCGTGCACGACCGGGGCTACCGGTGCGGGCGCGTGGGCCTGCGGGGTCTCGTCTTCGAACTCCTCATCGGCGAGTCCGAGATAGACCATGGTCTTCTTGAGCGGGTTGGACATCGCTGCCTCCGTCTATGTGCCGTCTCTTCGAGGTTAACCGGCGACCGGCCGATTCCCGGTGATTGCCGTTCCTATTCGCAGGTGTGTCGCACCCTCCATGATCGCGTCGCGGAAATCGTGCGACATCCCCATGGACAGATCGTGCGCATCGGGTGCGAGTCGCCGGACCCGATCGGAGAGCACGCGCACGCGCGCGAACGCCGGGCGCGCCGGGGCGTCGAGCGGTGCCACCGCCATGAGACCCCGAAGCCTGAGCCCCGGCGTCTCGAGCACGCGTTCGACCAACGACTCGAGCGCGTCGGGCGCGGTGCCGCCGCGACCGGGGTCGTCGGTGAGGTTCACCTGCACGAAGCAGTCGACGGATGCCTCGTCGGAACGCAGCGCGTCCACGAGCGCCGGGCGGTCGACCGAGTGGATCGCCGAGGCGTATGCACGCACCTGTCTGGCCTTCTTGCTCTGCAGCTGACCGATGAAGTGCCAGCGCAGATCGAGGGCCGCGAGCTCAGCGGCCTTGGCCTGCGCCTCCTGGTGACGGTTCTCGCCGATGTCGCGGACACCGAGCTCCGCGAGCTCGGCGACGAGCGACGCCGGGTGGAATTTCGTGACGACGATGGTCGTGATCTCCTCGATGCCGCGGCCCGCTTCGGCCGCGGCATCCGTGATTCGCCCCGCCACCTCGGCGAGGCGACCGGCCAGGGTGTCGTCGGCCGCAGAGGCGCTCGCGCCACCGGCCCCGCTCACTTCAGGAAGTCGGGGATGTCGAGGTCGTCGTCGTCGCTGTCGAAGGCGGGGTCCGAGACGATCTGGTCGGCGGTCGCGGGTTCGACCTCGCCCCAGTTCGCCGTCTCGACGAGTTCGTCGATATCGATCTCGGCGATCACGTCGGCGGCTTCGCCGGAGATCGCGCCGCCACCGGCGGCCACGCCCACCGCGGCCGGTACGAAGTTCGTGCGCCGTGCCTCGGCCGGTTTCGCGTTCGGTTCGCCACCGTCGAAGCCCGCCGCGATGACGGTGACGCGCACCTCGTCGCCGAGCGTGTCGTCGATGACCGCACCGAAGATGATGTTGGCCTCGGGGTGCACGGCCTCCTGCACGAGTCTGGCGGCGTCGTTGATCTCGAAGATGCCGAGGTTCGAGCCACCCTGGATCGAGAGCAGCACACCGTGCGCGCCGTCGATCGATGCCTCGAGCAGCGGGCTCGCGACGGCGAGTTCCGCCGCCTTGATCGAGCGATCGGCGCCGCGCGAGGAGCCGATGCCCATGAGCGCGGATCCCGCTCCCTGCATGACCGACTTGACGTCGGCGAAGTCGAGGTTGATGAGCCCGGGCGTCGTGATCAGGTCGGTGATGCCCTGCACACCGGCGAGGAGCACCTGGTCGGCCGTCGCGAACGCCTCGAGCATCGAGATGCCGCGATCGCTGATCTCGAGCAGCCGGTCGTTGGGCACCACGATGAGGGTGTCGACCTCTTCCTTCAGCCGCGCGACGCCCTGTTCGGCCTGGGTCTGGCGGCGCTTGCCCTCGAAGCCGAACGGCTTCGTGACGACGCCGATCGTGAGCGCGCCGATGGACTTCGCGATGCGCGCGACGACCGGGGCACCGCCGGTGCCCGTGCCGCCGCCCTCACCGGCGGTCACGAAGACCATGTCGGCCCCCGCGAGCGCCTCTTCGATCTCTTCTGCGTGATCTTCGGCGGCTCGACGCCCGACCTCTGGGTCGGCGCCGGCGCCGAGACCGCGCGTGAGATCACGCCCGACGTCGAGCTTGACGTCGGCGTCCGACATGAGCAGCGCCTGCGCGTCGGTGTTGATCGCGATGAACTCGACTCCGCGGAGGCCGAGTTCGATCATGCGATTGACGGCGTTGACACCGCCGCCGCCGATACCGACGACCTTGATGACGGCGAGGTAGTTCTGGTTTGTCGACATGACCGGCCTTCCGTGCGAACTCTGAACCCTGAACCTCTAGTCGAAGGTTAAAGTTTTGCTGAGTATGCAATTCCTGAGATGACGCTAAGCGCCAGACGGGAGCGCTGACGAACGGCGCGCCCGCGTGTCGCGAATCGCCTCGCGGATCGGGCCGGAATCGCGCGATTCGGGCCGAACATCACCGCGTGACAGCGCTCTTGGGCGACGAGACGTCGTACTCGTCGACGGTGTCGGGGGGCGCTGCAGCCATGAGCTTCGCAAGAACGGCCGCCTTCTGCGTCGACTCCCCTGCGCTGCCCCAGACCACCGTCGCGCCCGACGCGAGCTCGAGGTGAACGTCGTCGGCGGTCGCCGCCGACGCCCCGACGAGCTGCACTCGCACCTCGGCCGGCAGACTCCTGATGACCGCCGCGGCGGCCCGGAACCCCTCGCCCGCGATGCCGCCCTCTGCGGTGATCAGCGGTTGGCCCTCCGGCCGTTCGGCCGGGCGCTCGATGACGACACCCGCGGCGTCGACCAGTTCGAGCCCCTCGCCCGTCTCGATCACTCCGACGGGCACGCGCTCGACGATGCGAACGACGAGCGTGCCCGGCGGGATCGTCTCGGTGGAGTAGGTCTCGATGAGCGCGAAGTCCGAGAGCGCCGCGAGCACATCGGCCCTCGAGATGAGCGGGAGCGGTGTGCCGAGGGTGTCGTCGAACGCCGCCTGCACCTCGGCCACCGGAATCCGCGATGCCCCTTCGACGCGCACGTCGCGCAACGCCATCAGTGGCGAGTAAGCGCCGACGGCGACCACCAGCACCAGCGCGACGATCGAACCCAGCACGATCGTCCAGACGATACGGCGCCGACGGGACCGCTTGGTGAAGCGCCGCACCTCGAGTCGTTCGTACCGCCGACGCTCGCGCGCCGCGGCCGCGAGTTCACGTCTGGCGGAACGGGCGCTCCGCTCCGGGGTGCGGGCGACCGAGCCGACGTCGTGCGTGAGCGCCGGATCTCCCGCGGTCGGCCGGGCCACGGGTTCCGAGGCGACCGCTGCAGCGGTCGCCACGCGGGGAACAGGTTGGGACGGAACCCCGGGCGTCGCCCGCACGACGTCGATCGGCTCGGTCGAGATCCGATCGGGATCGAATGATGCGGCCCCGGTGCCCGAACGCACGCCGATCGCCGGCGTCGCGCGCGAGAGCTTCGCCGGCACCTGGTTCGATTGCGGTGCCCGATCCGAGTCGGCGGCGACATCGGACTCGGCACGTCGGCTGCGCGATGGACGCGCGGCCGACCCGTCGAAGCCCTGTGGCCGCTTCACGAGGGCACCGTCGTCATCCGCGCTCCCGCTCGAGCGAGCCGAGCAGCTGCGGCACGATGCGATAGACGTCTCCGCAGCCGAGGGTGATCACGAAATCGCCCTCGCGCGCGATGCTCGCGGTGTAGTCGGCCGCCTGCTGCCAGTCGGACACGAATGCCACGTGCGACGCATCTCTGAACCGCTCGCTGACGAGCGCTCCGGTCACTCCGGGCTCGGGGTCCTCCCGAGCCCCGTAGACATCGAGCACGACGGTCTCGTCGGCGTACTGCTCGAGCACCTCGGCGAACTCCTTCGCGAAGAGTCGGGTGCGGCTGTAGAGGTGCGGCTGGTGCACGGCGATGATGCGCCCCTCCCCCACGACCGTGCGCGCAGCCGAGAGTGCAGCAGCCACCTCGGTGGGGTGGTGGGCGTAGTCGTCGTAGACGCTCACGCCGCCGACAGTGCCGTGCAGCTCGAAGCGCCGGCCGGTGCCCGCGAACCGGGCGATGCCGGCGAGCGACGCTGCCGGGTCGAGCCCGAGGCCGACGAGCACCGCGAACGCGCCGGCAGCATTGATGGCGTTGTGCCGACCGGGAATGCGGAGCTGAGCGTCGTAGTCGACGCCCTGGTAGGCGACGGTGAACGACACCGGGCCCTCGGTGCCGATCGAGTGCACCCGCACCGTGGCATCCTGCGCCTCGCCGAAGGTGATGACGCGTTCGTGCGCGAGTCGCGCTGCGACCCGGGTCGCCCCGGCGTCGTCGGAGGAGATCACGACGAACTCGCGAGCTCGATCGGCGAAGTCGACGAACGCCTGCTCGAAGGCCTCGAGCGATCCGTAGTGGTCGAGGTGGTCGGGGTCGACGTTCGTGACGAGAGCCACCGAGGTGTCGTAGAGCAGGAACGACCCGTCGGACTCGTCGGCCTCGACCACGAACAGCTCTCCCTCGCCCGCGGCCGACGAGACGCCGAGTTCTTCGATGACACCGCCGTTGACGAAGCTCGGGTCTTCGCCGAGGGCGAGCAGGCCGGTGACGACCATGCCCGTCGAGGTGGTCTTGCCGTGCGCACCGGCCACCGAGACGAGCCGCTGACCCGCGATGAGCGCCGCGAGAGCCTGGGAGCGGTGCAGCACCGGGAGTCCGCGCTCGAGGGCGAGCTGGTACTCGGGGTTGTCGAGCCAGAGCGCCCCGGTGACCACGACCGTGTCGACATCGTCGGAGAGGTTCTCGGCCGCGTGTCCGATGGCGACCTCTGCGCCGAGCGCCCGCAGCGCTGCGATGTTGTCGGAGTCGCGCACGTCGGAACCGGTGACCCGATGTCCGGCCTTCAGCATGAGTCTCGCGATGCCGCTCATGCCCGAACCGCCGATGCCGACGAAGTGCGCGGCGCCGAGTTCGGCGGGGATCTGGGCTGAGAGATCGGGCTTGATCGTCACGGTTCGGCTGTTCTTCCTCGGTGCGGTCGGGATGCGGTCGGGTCGGTCACTGAGTGCGCTGATCGGCGCACGTTTCGTGCGAGCGGATGCCGCGGCATCCGCTCACTCAACGTTACGCGCCTTGCCGGTGGCCATCGGCTGGCTCGCCGAGCGCCTCGTCGACGAGGGCGACCATGCGGTCGGTGCCGTCACGGAAGCCGACGGATGCGGAGGCTGCGGCCATCGCCCGCAATCGAGCGGCATCGGCGAGCAGGGCGAGCAGTTGCCCCGACACCCACTCGGGAACGAATGCGGCATCGTCGACGAGCACTGCACCGCCCGCGTCGACCACTCCGGCCGCATTGAAGCGCTGCTCGCCGTTGCCGACGGGGTACGGCACGAACACGGCGGGGATGCCGAGGGCGGCGAGCTCGCTCACGGTCGCGGCACCGGCCCGCGAGACGGCGGCGTCGGCCACGGCCATCGCGAGGTCCATGCGGTCGGCGTACTCGAGCACGTGGTAGCCCGCGATGCCCGGATCGGTGATGTCGGCATTGGCGCCCGTCACGTGGAGCACCTGCCACCCGGCGCCCGTGATGGCCGCCGCCGACTCGACCATGGTGCGGTTGATGCGCCGGGCACCGAGGGATCCGCCGGTGGCGAGGAGCACCGGCCGCTCGGGGTCGAGCTCGAAGTGGACGGCGGCCTCGACACGGCGCGACGGCGGATCGAGTGTCTCGATCTCCCGCCGGAGCGGCATGCCGACGAGACGCGCACGCGGCAGCGGAGTGCCCTCGAAGGCGACGCCGACCGTCGCGGCGAAGCGGGCGCCGAGCTTGTTCGCGAGACCCGGCCGAGCGTTCGCCTCGTGGATCGCGACCGGAACGCCGGCGCGGCGCGCGGCGAGGTACGCGGGCGTCGACACGTAGCCGCCGAAGCCGACGACGACATCGACCCCGCGTGCATCGATGATCTTCCGCACCGCAGAGACGGATGCGCGGAATCGCGCAGGGAATGCGAGGGCTGCCCGGTTCGGGCGTCGAGGGAACGGCACCTTCGCGATCGTCAGCAGCTCGTACCCGCGCGCGGGTACCAATCGGGCCTCGAGCCCTTCGGCCGTGCCGAGCACGAGCACGGATGCCGCGGGATCACGTTCGCGGAGGCGGTCGGCCACCGCGAGCAGCGGGTTCACATGACCGGCGGTGCCGCCGCCGGCGAGCAGGTACGTCGTCATCGCGCCGCCCGCGTGCCAGACGCGCGGCTCGCCTTGCGCGCCGCTGCTCGGGCCTCGGCCTTCGCTGCCAGGCGAGAGGCCGCCTCGGGGTCGCGCGCGACCGAGAGCACGATGCCGATCGCGAAGAGCGTGGTGAGCAGCGCAGTGCCGCCGGCTGAGACGAGCGGCAGCGGAACGCCGAGAACAGGGAAGACACCGAGCACGACACCGATGTTGACACATGCCTGGCCGATCACCCAGACGAGCACCGCTGCCGAGACGGTTCGCGCGAACGGGGTGCGCGCCGCGCGCAGCACCCGGCCGAGCGCCACCGCGAGCACCACGAACATGGCGATGACCACGATCGCCCCGACCAGGCCGAGTTCTTCGCCGATGATGGCGAAGATGAAGTCGTTGTCGGCGGCGGGCAGCCACGACCACTTCGCCGTCGAGTTGCCGAGACCCACGCCGAAGATGCCGCCGTTCGCGAGGGCGAACGAGCCGTGCAGGATCTGCCAGCAGTCGTTGACCGCGTCACCGCCGCCCCCACTCTCGCAGTTGGCGTCGAGGAAGGAGGTGATGCGCCGCATGCGATTCTCGCTCGAGACCGCGACGAGCACGAAGACGATGATCGCGGCGAAGATCGGGGGCAGCAGCAGCCGCAGCCGCACGCCGATGAGGAAGAGCGCACCGAGCAGCATCGCGCCCATGACCATGACCGTGCCGAGGTCGCCGCCGAGCAGCACGAGGCCGATCGCGCCGCCGCCCACGAGGATGATCGGCAGGATGCCGTGCACGAAATCGCCGAGCAGCGCCTCTTTCTTGGTCACGATGAGGCCGAGCCACATGACGAGCGCGACCTTGATGAGTTCGGAGGGCTGGAACTGCACCGGGCCGAGCTGGATCCAGTTCGTGTTGCCGCCGACCGTGATGCCGAGGCCGGTGGCCACCACGAGGAACTGCAAGAGGCACGAGACGAGGAGCGCCGGCCACGCCAGCCGCATCCAGAACTGCTCGGGCATTCTGCTCGCGATGAGCATGATGGGGATGCCGAACACCGCGTAGAGCCCTTGGCGCATCGCTTGGGCGAAGAAGCTCTCGTCTTCGAGGTGCGATTGCACCACCGACGCTGAGAGCACCATCACGAGGCCGAAGACCACGAGGAAGAGTGTCGTGCCGAGCAGCAGGAAGTAGTCGGCCGATTCGACGCGGAACACGCGTCCGAGCCGGATGCGGGCGGCGGAGATGCCGGGCCGGTCAGGCTCCTGGGAGCGGTTCACGCGGGGCGGAGTCGCCACCCGCCTCACCTCCCAGCATCGATCCGACGGCTTCGTGGAAGCGCCGCCCCCGGTCGCCGTAGTCGGTGAACTGGTCCATCGACGCTGCCGCGGGAGCGAGCAGCACGGTGTCGCCGTCTTCGGCGACCGCCGCTGCCAGCGCCACCGCGTCGGGCATCACCGTTTCAGTGTCATCCGTCACCACTTCGAACAGCGGCAGCTCGGGGGCGTGTCGGCGGAACGCGGCCACCAGCGCTGCACGGTCGACGCCGATCACGATGGCTGCACGGAGTCGACCGACGTGTGCTGCGACGAGCGCATCGGCGTCGACACCCTTCAAGAGGCCGCCGACGATCCAGACGACCGTGCCGAACGCTCGCAACGACGCTTCGGCCGCGTGCGGGTTCGTCGCCTTCGAGTCGTCGACCCAGCGGATGCCCCCGGACACCGCCACCGTCTCGATGCGGTGCGCGTCGAGCCGGAACTCGCCGAGCGCGTCGTGGATGGCCGCGACCGGAACGCCGAACGAACGGGCCAACGCCGAAGCGGCGAGGATGTTCGCGACGACGTGCGGAGCGGCAAGACCCCGCGGCTCGAGCTCTGCGAGCGTCGTGATCTCGAGTGCCGCAGAGCGCCGGTCGTCGAGGAACGCGCGGTCGCAGAGGATTCCGTCGACCACTCCGAAGTCGCTCGGTCCGGGAACATCGAGGCCGAACCCGATGGCGCGGGCGCCCTCTTCGACCTCTGCCTCTTCGACCATGCGGCGGGTGACCTCGTCGGCCCGGTTGTAGACGCACGCGATCTTGGTGTTCGCGTAGACCGTCGCCTTCGCGGCGCGATACGCCTCGGGAGACCCGTGCCAGTCGAGATGATCGTCGGCGATGTTCAGCACGACGCTCGACCAGGGGTGCAGCGCCCCAGGGCCAACGGCCGGCAAGTGGTGCAGTTGGTAGCTCGAGAGCTCGACGACGAGCACGTCGAAGCCGCCCGGATCGCGCACGGCGTCGAGCACCGGCACTCCGATGTTGCCGCACGGCGCGGCGCGCAGGCCGCCGGCAGCGAGGAAGGTGGCCGCCATCTGCACGGTCGTGGTCTTGCCGTTCGTGCCGGTGACGAGGATCCACTCGGCGGCGTTGACCTTGTCACGCACGCGCCACGCGAGTTCGATGTCACCCCAGACGGCGACCGACCCGGCCTCCGCCCACTCGAGCACGGGGTGATCGGGATGGAACCCTGGCGAGGCGACGATGAGCTCGGGCGCGAAGTCGATGAGCTCGGCGGGCACGGCATCGAGCGGATGCCGCAGCAGCTGCGCCCCGATGACCTCGAGGATGCGCGCACGATCGTCGTCGACCTCGGGCGCCGCGACGAGCACCGTCGCCCCCAGCTCGGTGAGCGTGTCGGCGACCGCGAAACCGGTGACCCCGAGTCCGAGCACCACGACGCGGAGCCCCGACCAGTCGGCGTTCCAGCTGGTCAGCGAGTCGAGACGATCGGGCACGGGCGAAGCGGCATCCGTCATCAGCTCTGCAGCCACTCGAAGTAGAAGGCGCCGACACCGGCCGCAACGAGCAAGCCGCCGATGATCCAGAAGCGCACGACGATCGTGACCTCGGCCCAGCCCTTCAGCTCGAAGTGGTGGTGGATCGGGCTCATCAGGAAGATGCGTTTGCCATGGGTGAGCTTGAAGTACGCGCGCTGCACGATGACCGAACCGGTCTCGATGACGAAGAGGCCGCCGATGAGCAGCAGCAGCAGTTCGGTGCGGCTGACGATCGCGAGCGCCGCGAGTGCGCCGCCGAGCGCGAGCGAGCCCGTGTCGCCCATGTAGATCTTGGCCGGGTTCGTGTTCCACCAGAGGAAGCCGATGAGCCCGCCGACGATCGCCGTGGCGACGATCGCGATGTCGAGCGGGTCGCGCACGTCGTAGCAGCGGTACTCGTCATCGGGATTCAGTCCGATCGCCGCACACGACTGGTTGAACTGCCAGAAGCCGATGATGACGAATGAGCCGATCGCCAGGATCGAGGCGCCGCCCGCGAGACCGTCGAGGCCGTCGGTCACGTTGACGCCATTCGAGGTGCCGACGGCGAGCAGGCAGATCCAGAGCACGTAGAGCACGACGCCGACGATCGTGCCGAAGACCATGAAGTCGAGGGGCAGATCGCGGATGAACGAGATCTTCGTGTCGGCGGGCGTGACACCGCGATTGTTCGGGAACTGGATCGCGAGCAGCGCGAAGGCGCTCGCGATGACCACCTGGCCCACGACCTTCGCCCAGCCGCCGAGCCCGAGGCTCTGCTTCTTGCGGGTCTTCAGGAAGTCGTCGACGAAGCCGACCACGCCGAGACCGACCATCATGAGCAGCACGAGCAGCCCCGAAGCCGTGGGCTTCTCATCGCTGACGAGCAGCGTTGCGACGAAGTAGCCGAACAGCGTGCCGAGGATGAAGATGATGCCGCCCATGGTGGGCGTGCCGCGCTTGACGTGGTGGCTCTTGGGCCCGTCGTCGCGGATGAACTGACCCCAGCCCAGGCGCACGAACAGCCGGATGAACAGCGGGGTCAGGAACAGCGTGAAGGCGAGCGACAACGCCCCAGCGGTCAGCAGTGCTCTCACGCGAGCCACTCTCCCAGTCGGTCATCGAGCAGGCCGGCGCTTCGCCCAGCCCCGCCGCGTTCCTGAACAGCGCTCACGCGAACCACGCTCTCCAGACGGTCGTCGAGCAGGCCGGCGCTTCGCCCAGCCCCGCCGCGTTCCTGAACAGCGCTCACGCGAACCATTCTCCCAGTCGGTCGCCCAGCAGGCGCAGACCCGCCGAGTTCGAGGATTTCACCAGAATCGTGTCGCCGGGGCGCACGGTGGACGTGACGAGGTCGAACGCCTCGTCTGCAGACTCGACGAAGGCGGACTCGCCGTCCCATGAGCCTTCGTTGATCGCCGTGATGTGCAGGCGACGAGCGCCGGCTCCGACGACGACGAGTTGCGAGATACCGAGGCGCACGGCCAGGAGGCCGATGCGATCGTGCTCCTCGCCCGAGAACTCGCCGAGCTCGCTCATCTCGCCCAGCACCGCGATGGTGCGGGAGCCGGGGTTCTTCACCTGAGCGAGCGTCTTGATCGCGGCCGACATCGAATCGGGGCTCGCGTTGTACGCGTCGTTGATGATCGTCACGCCGTCGCGGCCACCCATGACCTGCATGCGCCAGCGCTCGGCGAGCGTCACCTGTTCGAGCGCGTCGACGATCGCGGGCAGCGGCACGCCGAGCTCGAGTGAGGCCGCGATCGCGGCGAGTGCGTTCATGACGTGGTGCTCGCCGAGCACAGAGAAGTGCACCTGAGCCGAGCCTCCGCCGGGCACGGTGACGGTGAAGTCGGTGCCGCGAGCGTGGGTGCGGATGTCGGTGGCGCGCACGTCGGCCGTGTCGCCGAGTCCGAACCAGACTGCACGTGCAGCGGTGAGGCCCGCCATGGGCACCACCCGCGGGTCGTCGGCGTTCAGCACCGCGACATCCGTGTCGAGCAGCTCGGTGACCATCTCGGCCTTCGCCCGCACCGTCTGCTCGATGCCGCCGAACTCGCCGGCGTGTGCGAGGCCGACCTTCAGCACGATGCCGACGTCGGGTCGCGCCATGCGCACGAGCCGTGCGATCTCACCGACGGCGGACGCGCCCATCTCGGCCACGAGGAACTCGGTCGTCTCGGTGAGCTCGAGCATCGTGATCGGCGCACCGACCTCGTTGTTGAACGACGCTCGTGCTGCGACCGTCGGGCCGACACGCTCGAGCACGGTGCGCAGGAGGTTCTTCGTGGTCGTCTTACCGTTGGAACCGGTCACGCCGACGATGCGCAGCCGCCCCAGGCTGCGCACGCGCCGCACCACTTCGGTCGCCAACGCGCCCAGCGCATCGACCGAGTCGTCGACGATGATCTGCGGCACGGCGAGATCGAGCGGGTGCTCGACGATGAGCAGTGCCGCGCCCTGTTCGGCTGCGGCCGGTGCGAAGCGGTGGCCGTCATCGAACTCGCCGCGCTTGGCGACGAAGACTCCCCCGTCGCCGACCTCCCTGGAGTCGGTCGTGACGGTGCCGTCGATGATCGTGTCGGGTGCGTGCGTCGTTCCGTCGAGCCGGAGCGTGCCGCCGACGGCCGAGGCGATCTCGGCCAGGGTCAGGGCGATCACGCGAGCCACCCCGCATCACGCAGTGCCTGTTTCGCGTCGTCTCTGGCCGAATACGGAATCTTCACGCCCTTCACCTCGTGGTAGTCCTCGTGGCCGGGCCCGGCGTAGAGGATCGCGTCGCCCTCGCCCGCGAGGGCGAGCGCTGCCCGGAAGGCCTCGCGCGGGTCGGCGATCTCGTGGATCTCGCGATCGGGCACAGCGACCCGGGCGCCGTCGATGAGTGCGGCACGGATCGCCGCCGGATCCTCGAAGCGCGGGTGGAAGTCGGTGACCACGACGACATCGGCGCCGCGCGCGGCGATGGCACCCATCTCGGCGCGCTTCGTCGTGTCGCGGTCGCCGTCGGCGCCGAAGACCATGACCACACGGCCGTTGGTGCTGCGGCGGATCGCGCCGAGGGTCTGCAGGAAGGCATCGGGACTGTGCCCGTAGTCGATGTAGACGACGGGTCCGCGGTCGCCCGAGATGCGTTCGGCCCGGCCCGGGATGTACGCGTCGACGCCACCGTCGCGCTCGAGCGCGGCGGCGATGACGTCGAGGTCGTAACCCGCCTGGGTGAGCATCACGATCGCGAGGGCGGCATTGGCGGCCATGTACCAGCCGAGCAACGGCACTTGCGTCTCGAGACGGCGCCCGCCCGGACCCTCGAGCAGGAAGGAGGTGTGATCGGCACCCTCTTCGAGCACCGTGATGCGCCAATCGGCATCGACGCCGTCGACCGTCGTGAGCGTGGTGACCGGAATGCGCGACTCGGCGACGAGCCGGCCGCCCCACTCGGAATCGATCGTGATCACACCGCGACGCGATCGCTCGGGCTGGAAGAGCTCTCGCTTCGCCTCGAAGTACTCGTTCATCGAGGTGTAGTCGTCGAGATGGTCGTGGGTGAGGTTCGTGAAGCCCACCACGTCGAAGACGAGCCCGTCGACGCGGTGACGCGAGAGCGCCTGCGCCGAGACCTCGACGCCGACGGCTCGAACCTCGACCTCGCGCATGCGGGCCAGCAGCGCGTGCAGTTCGCTCGCCTCGGGCGTGGTGAGCGAGCTCGTCACGGCTTCGTCGCCGATGCGGCGCTCGGCCGTCGAGGTGAGCCCGGCCATCACGCCGAGCTGGCGCAGCATGCCGTAGAGCAGGTAGACGACGCTCGTCTTGCCGTTCGTGCCGGTCACCGCGAAGAGCGTGGCTGGATTCTCGGCAGTGCGGTGGATCCACGCGGCGACGTCGCCGAGTGCCGCACGCGCGTCGTCGGTGACGAGGATCGGCAGGCCCGCTTCGGCGGCGTGCACTGCACCCGCGGAATCGGTGAGCAGCGCGACGGCCCCGGCGTCGCGCGCCGCTGCGGCGAACTCGGCACCGTGGGCGTTTCGGCCGGGAACTCCGACGTAGAGGTCACCCGGTTGCACGGCCTTCGACGACAGGCCGACACCGGTCACCTCGATGCCGTCGATCTCGCCGAGCACGGTGAACTCGAACGCGTCGGCGAGGCCGGAGAGCGATCGGGGACTCGGGTGCTTCGGCCGGAGAGCCGTGAGAGGCGATCCGGTCACGAACCCAACTTTCTCACCAGGTAGCTGGCAGCTCGGGCGCCGGGGCGCCGGATGGAACGGTCCGGTACTTCTTCAGCACTTGGCTCATCACCTCTTGGAAGACGGGAGCGGATGCGGCGGACGAATTCATCTTAACGGCATTCATGTAGCTCACCGAAACGACGAACTGCGGGTCATCGGCGGGCGCAAAACCCGACACCGAGACGAGGTACTCCTTGAGGTAGCCGCCCTCGCCGTCGGGCACCTGTGCCGTGCCCGTCTTGGCCGCGACCCGGTACCCGGGAATGTTCCACTCGTCGGAGAGCCATGCGTCCTGATAGACCCGCTCGAGCATCTGGCTCGTCGCGTTCGCCGCTTCGGGCGAGATCACCTGTTCTCCTTGCGAGGCAGGGGAGGTCGCAGTGCCGTCGTCGCCGACGCATCCGTCGACGAGGCTGACCGGCATGCGGACCCCGCCGTTCGCGATCGTCTGGTAGGCGCTCGCGATCTGCACGGCGGTCGTGGTGAGCCCCTGGCCGAACATGGTCGCGTATTTGGTCTGGTTGTCCCAGTCGTCGGGGTCTCCGTGCAGGTCGCCGGGTTCCTCCGCGGGGAAGTCCACCTCGGTCTTGGCACCGAGTCCGAACTTCAGCATGTCGTCGTACCGCGCCCGGTCGGTCATGAGCTCGCCGAACTGCGACATGCCCGTGTTCGACGACTCCACGAGCACGCCCGTGAGAGTCAGGTTCTGGTCGTCGTGACCGGAACTGTCATTGATGTTCGCCCCGTTGGGGAAGACGATGCGATACGGCGCGACGACCTGGCTCAACGGGTCGGCTTTGCCTGCGTTGATGACGGATGCAGCGGTCAGCGCCTTGAACGTCGACCCGGGCTCGAACGGAGCGGTGAAGGAGCGAGAGCCGCGATCCGCCTTGTCGGTCGCCGAGGGATCGTTCGGGTCGACCGTCGGCACGTCGGCGACAGCCAGCAATCGCCCGGTCTTCACCTCCATGACGGTGACCATCGCCCAGGATGCCCCGACCGCTTGCCGTTGCGCCTCTGCGATGCGCTGCACTTCCCACTGCAGATCGGTGTCGATCGTGAGTTTCAGCGTGCCGCCGTCGTGCGCCTGCTCGTGGACGATCTCGGTCCCGGGGATCTTCACCCAGTCCTGCAGGCTGTGCAGGTAGCTCACTTCGCCGTTGGCACCGGCGAGGCACTTGTCTTCGGCGAGCTCGATACCGGCGACCGGAGCGCCATCAGGGTCGACCCAGCCGACGAGGTTGCCGGCGACGGCGCCGTTCGGGTACCGGCGGCTCGGGTGCTCGTCGGCATAGACCCACGGGATGTCGAGCGCCTTGACCCGTTCGTAGGTCTCGGTGTCGACGAGCTTGGCGACGTAGGCGTAGTCGGAGTCGGGATCCGCTGCGAGCTCGGACGCGATGATGCCCTGCACCTGGTCGCCGGTGAGCCCGACCTCGGCGCCGAGTTCGGCCGCGAGCTGCGCAAGCGGCACTTCGACCTCCATCGTCTTGTCGGGATTCTCGGGATCGGGCACGTCGCGCTCGACGAGCGCCTTCGACGCCTGCTTCGGCGACAGCACGATGTCGTAGCGCATGACACTGTCGGCGAGCACCTTGCCGTTCGCGTCGACGATGTCGCCACGTGAGCCCCAGACGGTGACGGGCTGAGACCGCGCATCCTGAGCCTGTTCATTGAGTTCCGAGGCGCGAACGACCTGGATGTCGACGAGCCGCACGACGAACACGCCCACGAGCGCGATCAGCAGTGCCGCCGAGAGCAGGATCCGCCGCATCGGATGACGACTGGTGCGGTTCTTCACTTCGATCCTCGCAAACGATCGTGCGGTCAGTGCGTGGCGGGCGTCGGGAGGGCCCCCTCGACCGGCGCCTGCGTCGCCGCGTCGGCGGCCTGATCAGGGATTCCCCCGGTCGGAGTCTGCCCCGAAGCCTGCTCGCCGCTCGGCGGCACGCCGTCGATGAGCGCATTCGGGACGAGCGGTGCAGACGCCGAAGCGCCGCCAGTCGCCGCGGTGGGCTGACCGAGCACTGCGCCGTCGGAGAGCCTGAGGTAGACCGGGTTGGCGTTCGGGACCATGCCGAGCCCTTCGGCCTTCGTCGCGAGGAACTGCGGCGACTCGACGCGGTCGAGCTCTTCGGCGAGCTTCTGCTCCTCACGGGTGAGCGTGCCCTGCTGGGTCTGCAGTCCGTCGATCTCGTACGCTCCCTGCGTGACGGCGATCGAGAGCAGGAGCTGCGCGACGATGATGATCGCCACCCCGCCGAGCGCGATGACCGCATAGGCGAGGCGCGGCTTCTGGCGGACGGCCCGTTCGGGGGCGGGGCGCAAGCGGCGCGGAGCACGTTCGGGTCCGACCCGGCGCGGTGCCGGAATGGACTGGGCCGGCAGTGCGCTCATGACGGCCTCCTGACTCGTTCGGCGGCTCGGAGCCGCACGGGCTTCGCACGCGGGTTCTCAGCCTGCTCGGCCTCGCTCGCGAGTTCGGCCCCTCGCACGAGGAGCTTGAACACGGGGCGATGCTCGGGCAGCTCCATCGGCAGCCCGGCGGGTGCCGTGGAACTGGAGGCGGCGCTGAGCGCGCGCTTGACGATGCGGTCTTCGAGCGACTGGTAGGCCAGCACGACGATGCGACCGCCGACGGCGATCGTGTCGAGGGCGGCGGGCATCGCCCGCTCGAGCACCGAGAGTTCTTCGTTCACCTCGATGCGGAGGGCCTGGAAGACGCGTTTCGCCGGGTGTCCCTGGCGCTGGATCGCGACCGGAGTCGCCGCCTGGATGATGGAGACGAGCTCGGCCGAACGGTTGATCGGGGCCTCCGCTCGCGCTCGGACGATCGCGCGTGCGTATCGTGCGGCGAGCTTCTCCTCGCCGTAGTCGAGGAAGATGCGACGCAGTTCCTCTTCGCTCTCTTCGGCGATGACGTCGGCCGCTGTGCGGCCGCTCGTGAAGTCCATGCGCATGTCGAGCGGCGCATCCTTCGAGTAGGCGAAGCCGCGCTCGGCGCGGTCGAGCTGCAACGACGAGACGCCGAGGTCGAAGAGCACGCCCTGCACCTCGCTGAAGCCCTCCGAACGCACGGCGCGCGCGATGCCGTCGTACACGGTGTGCACGAACCGTGCACGATCGCCGAATCTGGCGAGTCGCTCGCGGGCGATGTCGAGGGCATCGGTGTCGCGGTCGAGACCGATGACGGTGAGACGCGGGAAACGCTCGAGGAATGCCGCGGTGTGACCGCCCATGCCGAGCGTCGCGTCGACGAGCACGGCGTCATCGCCCTCGAGGGCTGGAGCCAGGAGTTCGAGCGTGCGCTCGAGCATGACCGGGGTGTGAATGCGTTCGATGTCCATGATTCCTCCTCGCCTTCCGGGCCTCGGGTTCGGATCCCCATCCGTTCGTCCTGATGCGGGGAAGTGCACCAGGCGCGGCCGGCTGGGAGTCGGAGCCCGAGGATCAGAAGAGCCCGGGGATCACCTCCTCCGCCGTATCCGCGAAGGCCGCCTCTTGCTCGGCGAGGTAGCTCTGCCACGCCGTCGCGTCCCAGATCTCCACCCGGCTGCCCGTTCCGATGACCGTGAGGTCGCGGTCGAGGCCGGCGTACGCACGAAGCGTGGCGGGGATGGTGACGCGATGCTGCTTGTCGGGGGTCTCCGCGGAAGCCCCCGAGAGGAAGACGCGCATGTAGTCGCGCGCCTGCTTGCTCGTTACCGGGGCCTGGCGGATCTTGTCGCTCATGCTCTCGAACTCACGCGCACTGAACACGTAGATGCAGTGCTCCTGCCCACGCGTGAGCACGAGACCGCTCGAGAGCTCCTCCCGGAACTTCGCCGGAAGAATGACGCGGCCTTTCTCATCGAGCTTCGGTTCATAGCTGCCGAGGAACACCACACCACCCCCTTTCCTCCGGCCAGAATCCAGGTAACCCCACTTTACTCCACTCTCATCCACCGATCAACGACATTCGCTCGTTTTCGGCACTTTTCAGCTGGGAGTTCCCCGTCAACACTGGAATCCGCGCCGTGGAGCGGAGTGGAGGAAATGCGGTCGGGGGTGGATGCCCAGCCGGCGTGTTCGTGGGAGGCCACGGCGCAGCGGGCCGGAGTTCAGCCTCGGGCGCGCTGAATTCCGGCCTTCAGGCCGACGCGCGCACGAAAAAACGGGCCGATCCGAAGATCGACCCGTTCAGGTGGTGCGAAGTGGAGGGCTCAGTCATGGCCGTCTTGACGGCGGTCCCAGCGATCGTTCATGCGGTCCATGAAGCCCCCGCCGGTGGTGCGACGACCCGACTGGGCATTCGCGGCCGGCTCGGACGGAGCGGCAGACACAGCCCCGCGCTTCGACGGCGTGGTCGCAACGAGTACCCCGGCGAACATCACGGCGAAGCCGATGACACCGATGACGAGCAGCTGCGAAGCCACCCCGGCGATGAGTGCGCCGGCGCCGGCGACGGCGAGCAGCACGCCGAGCACGATGGCTCGGTAGTTCGGTCGGCGTCCCCGAACGCCGCCGACTGCATGCACGAAGTCGGCGTCATTGCGATAGAGGTTGCGCTCCATCTCCTCGAGAAGACGTTGCTCCTGCTCTGAAAGCGGCATCTCATTCCCCTCAGGCTCGGGATCGACGCATCCGAGTCCATTCTAGCCCTGCCCCGCCTCGCTAGGCTAGGCGGGTGGCTCACGGTTCCCGGCTCGTCGATTTGGTGCACGAACGCATCGAGGATTTCCTCGCCGAACGCACTTCCATTCTCCGGGAGATCAGCCCCGACCTCGAACCGTTGGACGCGTTCTCAAGGCGGTTTCTCAGCGGCGGCAAGCGCTTCCGCGCGCTCTTCTGCTACTGGGGCTGGGAAGCGGTCGGCGGGCGCGGGTTCGACCCGTTCGCAGACGATCGCGGCCGTGATCGATTCCCCGTCGTCTCCGCGGCCTCAGCGCTCGAGATCTTCCACGCAGCGGCACTGCTTCACGACGACATCATCGACAACTCCGACACGCGCAGAGGTGCGCCATCGGCGCACCGCCTGTTCGAGGGGTTGCACGCCGAGTCGGGCTGGGCGGGCAGCTCGGGCGAATTCGGCCGGGCTTCGGCGATCCTGCTCGGTGACCTGCTCCTCGGGTGGAGCGACGAGCTGCTCGACGAGGGACTCGCCGCCCTTCCCGACCGCGACGCCGCTCGCGCCGCACGTGCCGCGTTCATGCGCATGCGCACCGAGGTGACCGCAGGCCAGTACCTCGACATCCTCGAGGAACGAGCCTGGCTCACCCAGTCCGACTCCGAGCAGCGCCTTCGCGCTGAACGCGTGATCATCTACAAGGCGGCGAAATACAGCGTCGAGGCGCCCCTCGTGATCGGTGGCGCCATCGCGGGCGCCTCGAGTGCGCAATTCGCAGCCCTGCGCGCGTTCGGGCTGCCGCTCGGCATCGCCTATCAGCTGCGCGACGACCTGCTCGGCGTCTTCGGGGACCCCGAGGTCACCGGCAAGCCGAGTGGCGACGATCTCAGAGAGGGCAAGCGCACGATGCTGATCGCGAGCGCTCGCGAACGACTCGCCCCTGGGCAGCGACGCCTGCTCGACGAGTTGCTCGGCGACCCCGAGCTCGAATCCGAACAGGTGCGGATGCTGCAGCGCACCATTCGCGAATGCGGCGCGGTCGACGAGATCGAAGCGCTCATCGCCGCGAACGTCGCGACAGCCATGTCGGCGCTCGATGATGCTCCGCTTAGCCGCGACGCGCGCGCCGAACTCGGCTCACTCGCGAGAGCGGTCACCCGCCGCACGAGCTGAACGACGCGTCGGCCGCCTTGCAGCCTGGTCTCAGGCGAGCGCCTGGGCGATGCGGCGAACCTCGGCCTTGCGACCGGCACGGAGTGCGGCGATCGGCGAGGTGCCCAGGCTGTCTTCCTCGGCGAGCATCCACTCGAGGGCCTCGGTATCGGTGAACCCGGCGTCGGCGAGCACGTTGGCCGTGCCGTGCAGCTCGGGCAACGGCTCGTCGTCGCGCAGGAATACGGCGGGCACCTTCAGCACGCCGTCGATGCGCGCGGCGAGCAGGTGCCTGTCGTCGATGAGCCGGCGGATGCGGCTCGGGCTCTGCCCGAGCATCTCGACGAGGTCGGGAACGGTCAGCCAGTCGGTTTCGGCAGCTTCGGTCACGGGTCAAGACTGCCATGAGCCGGTGGCGTCCGGGAACAGGGTCGCGGTGCACTCGGGTCGAATCGCGGATCGAACGGCTTCGACGGACTCGCGCAGAGGTGTTTGACTCGCCCATATCGCTATGCGACGGTTGCCGCGGGGCCGGGAACGCGACGACCGGCGAAGGGGGAGTTGATGTCGTACGAAGCCGAGATCGAGGGCGGGCCTGCCGCCGACTCACCTCGAACCGCCGCGGATGCATCGCGCCGCCGCCGCGGCATCCGTCGCCTGATCACGTTGCCGCTCGCCGTCGTGTCCACGATCGCCGTCACGCTCGGCATCGCCCAGCCTGCCGACGCCGCTCCGCAATCGGCGAAGCGACAGCCCAAGGCGAAGGCCACCGACGGAACTGCGGCACGCGCCGCCTCGGTCGCCGCGACCGCAGCCGCCGCCTCGGTGCCGGGCGAGGTCACCGTCGGCGACGGCGACACTGTCAGCGGCATCGCCGAGCGCTACGGCGTCGCCACCGCCGACATCCTCGCGATGAACGGCCTCGGCTGGTCGAGCCTGATCTTCCCCGGCCAGCGACTCGCGCTTCCGGGCGGCGGCACCGCTGCCGCCGCGCCGACTCCCGTCGCCGCCGAACTCTCGCGCCACACGGTCGTCAGCGGAGACACCATGAGCGGCATCGCGGCCGCGCACGGCGTCTCGCTCGACAAGGTGCTGAGCGCCAACGGACTCAGCCGACAGAGCCTGATCTTCCCCGGCCAGTCGATCGTGCTCCCACCAGTGGGCGCGGCCCCGGTCGCCCCCACGCCGGGTCCGGTCGACGCTGCATCGGCGCCACCGGTCGCGCCCGCCGGCGATTCCTACACGGTCGCCGACGGCGACACGCTCTGGGACATCGCCGCGCGGCACGAGCTCAGCGTGCAGGATCTCGTCGCCGTCAACGGCCTCGACCCGGCCGTGGTGATCCGTGCCGGCCAAGTGCTGCGGGTCGCACGACCCGTCGCCGCCGTGACCGTGGCTTCGGTGAGTGTCGTGCTCACCGATGAGATGCGCGCGAATGCCCGCGTGATCATCGATGTCGGCAGAGCACTCGGCGTGCCCGACGACGGCATCGTCGTGGCCCTCTCCGCCGCAGCTCAGGAGTCGGGACTCAAGAACCCCGACTACGGCGACCTCGACTCGCTCGGCCTGTTCCAGCAACGACCGAGCCAAGGTTGGGGAACCGTCGAAGAGGTGCTCGACCCGGTCCGATCCGCGATGGCGTTCTACGGCGGTGCGACGAACCCGAACGCCGGCATCACCCGCGGCCTGCTCGATATCGAAGGCTGGGAGTCGATGAGCGTGACCCAGGCCGCGCAGGCGGTGCAGCTCAGCGCCTATCCGGAGCACTACGCGAAATGGGAGGTCTCGGCGCGGGCCTGGCTCTCCGAGATGGGCTGACGCACGCCCGACGTCGCATCACGATGGGATTGCGATCGGCGCGTCTTCGGCGTTTGCGCCGATTGCGGCATATGCCTCTTCGTAGAATCAATGGGTGACCACCGCACCCGTCGACCCCATGATCGGCCGTCTCATCGACGGCCGCTATCAGGTGCGCTCGCGGATCGCCCGTGGCGGCATGGCGACGGTCTACCTCGCAACCGACCTTCGCCTCGAGCGTCGCGTCGCACTGAAGATCATGCACGGCCACCTCGCCGACGACAACACGTTCAAGACCCGCTTCGTGCAAGAGGCCCGGTCGGCGGCTCGCCTCGCCCACCCCAACGTCGTCAACGTGTTCGACCAGGGTCAAGACGCCGACATGGCCTACATGGTCATGGAGTACCTCCCCGGCATCACGCTGCGCGAACTCCTGAAGGACTACCAGAAGCTCACCCCCGAGCAGACCGTCGATATCATGGACGCCGTGCTCGCAGGTCTCGCCGCCGCGCACAAGGCCGGCATCGTGCACCGCGATCTGAAGCCCGAGAACGTGCTGCTCGCCGACGACGGTCGCATCAAGCTCGGCGACTTCGGCCTGGCCCGTGCCGCGAGCGCCAACACGGCGACCGGCCAGGCCCTGCTCGGCACGATCGCCTACCTCTCCCCCGAACTCGTCACCCGCGGCGTCGCCGATGCACGCAGTGACATCTACGCCATCGGCATCATGATGTACGAGATGCTCACCGGCGAGCAGCCCTACGTGGGCGAGGCGCCCATGGCGATCGCCTACCAGCACGCGAACGACCAGGTGCCGACGCCGAGCTCGAAGAACCCCGCGGTGCCCGTCGAGCTCGATGAGCTCGTGCTCTGGGCGACCGCGCGCGACCCCGAAGAACGGCCGAACGACGCCCGCGAGATGCTCGAGCGCCTGCGAGAGGTCGAGCCGTCGATCCGCTCATCGCATCGTCCGCTGACGACGCAGGCCACGATGGTGCTGTCGGATGCCGCGCTGCCGACGGGTGCCGCGACGGCCGAGACTCGCGTGCTCGGCGCCGGCGGGGCGCCCGTCGCCCTCGCGACGACGAACCCCGAGGCATCCGACGGCGACGACACGGTCGCCCTCGCCAAGAGCGCCGATCGACGCAAGCGGCGCGGCTACTGGATCATCGCCCTCGTGCTGCTGCTCACCGGCCTGGCTGCCGGCACCGGCTGGTACTTCGGCGCGGGCCCGGGCGCGCTCGCACAGGTGCCCGAGACCGCGACCCTCGCCCCCGAGGCCGCGACGCAGGTACTCGAGGAGGCCGGCTTCACGGTCGAGCCGAGCGAGCGGAACGACCCGGTCGTGCCGAAGGGCCAAGTCTCGGGCACCGACCCAGAAGGCGGGTCCGAGGCGCAACGCGGCTCAACGGTCACGCTCTTCGTCTCGCTGGGCCCGAGCATCCTCGACGTGCCAGAGGTGCGCGGCTCTCCGTCGGCAGCGGCTCGAGCGGCCCTCAGCGATTTCAGCGTGGCGGAGAAGAACGCGCTGCAGTTCTCGGCCGACGTTCCCGCCGATATCGTCATCGACGTGCTCGACGCCGACGGCAACGCACTGGGAGCGGAATACCCCGAGCTCGGAGCGGTCACCCTCGTCGTCTCGGCGGGGCCAGTGCCCGAGATCGTCGGCATGCCGAAGGCCGAGGCCCAAGCTGCCCTCGAGGCCGTCGGGCTGACCATGAACGAGGTCGGGTCGGAGTTCGACAATTCCGGTGCGGTCCCGGCCGACGCCGTGCTGAGCGCGACCGCCGTCACCGATCCGGTGCGGCCGGGCGACGCGATCGACGTGGTCATCTCCAAGGGGCAAGACCTCGTCACGGTGCCGAACGTCGTCGGCTCCAAGTTGTCCGACGCGATCACGGTGCTCGAAGAAGCAGGTTTCACGGTCGCGCACAGCTTCCCCGCACCGTTCCTGCAGTTCGTGAGCGTGACGTCGCAAGACCCCGCAGCCGACGCGCAGGCCGTGCGCGGCAGCGAAGTGAAGCTGGTCGGCACGCTCACACTCTGAGCACAGCCGGCTCGCCGCCCGGCACTGCCCGACGACGAGCTCTTGCGCGACGACGAACGATGGCACGGGGCATCCGTCACCGGACGCCCCGTGCCAAAGGGTCAGCGAGCGGCGAGCTCCTCAGCCACGAGGAACGCGAGCTCGAGCGACTGCATGTGGTTCAGGCGCGGGTCGCAGAGCGACTCGTAGCGCGTGGCCAGCGTCTCTTCGTCGATGTGCTCCGAGCCGCCGAGGCACTCGGTGACGTCATCACCGGTGAGCTCGACGTGAATGCCACCGGGGTGCGTGCCGGCATCGCGGTGCGCCTCGAAGAAGCCCTTGACCTCGTCGACCACGTCGTCGAAACGACGCGTCTTGTAGCCGTTGGGCGTCGTGATGCCGTTGCCGTGCATGGGGTCGGTGACCCACAGCGGGTTGGCATCGCTCGCCTTGATCGCCTCGAGCAGCGGCGGCAGGGCGTCGCGGATCTTGCCGGCGCCCATGCGCGTGATGAAGGTCAGGCGCCCTGGCTCGCGCTCGGGGTCGAGCTTCTCGACGAGTTCGAGCATGGTCTCGGGCGTCGTCGACGGCCCGAGCTTCACGCCGATCGGGTTGCGCACCCGTGAGAGGAAGTCGACGTGCGCGCCATCGAGTTCACGCGTGCGTTCGCCGATCCAGATGAAGTGGCTCGACGTGTCGTACGGCGTGCCCGTGCGCGAGTCGATGCGCGTCATCGGCCGCTCGTAGTCCATGAGCAGACCCTCGTGACCGGTGTAGAACTCGGTGTGCTTGATCGCCTCGAAGTCGGCGCCGCACGCCTCCATGAACTTGATCGCGCGATCGATCTCGCGGGCCATGTTCTCGTACCGGGCGTTGGCCGGGTTGGAGGCGAAGCCCTGGTTCCAGGAGTGCACCTGGCGCAGGTCGGCGAAGCCGCCCTGCGTGAACGCGCGGATGAGGTTCAGGGTCGAGGCGGCCGTGTGGTAGCCCTTGATCAGGCGTGCGGGATCGGCGGCGCGCGACTCGGGCGTGAAGTCGTAGCCGTTCACGATGTCACCGCGGTAGGCGGGCAGCGTGACGTCTCCGCGCGTCTCGGAGTCGCTCGAGCGGGGCTTGGCGAACTGGCCCGCCATGCGGCCCATCTTCACCACCGGCATCGAGGCACCGTAGGTGAGCACGACGGCCATCTGCAGCACGGTCTTGACCCGGTTGCGGATCTGGTCGGCGGTGGCGCCTGCGAACGTCTCGGCGCAGTCGCCGCCCTGCAGCAGGAACGCCTCACCGCGCGATGCCGCCGCCAGGCGGTCGCGCAGGATGTCGACCTCACCCGCGAAGACGAGCGGGGGCAGCGATGCGAGCTCAGCGGATGCCGCGTGCGCGGCCTCGGGGTCCGGCCACGACGGCTGCTGCTTGATGGGGAGCGTGCGCCAATAGTCGAGGCCGGCAATCACGGAGGGATCTGCATTCACGACCGGCTCGACGAGCTGTACCACGGGACGTCCTGAGGGTTCGGGGCGCGTGATCGCGCCGGGAAACGGAACGGCGACGCACGTTGCGCCGCCGCAGAACGAGCCTACCGTGATTGCGTGGCGCGCTTCTCCTTGACGGAGCTCGCGTAGATGTCGACGTACTGCTGACCGCTCAACGCTCGCAGGTCGTAGACGAGCTCGTCGGTCACGGAGCGCAACACGAAGCGATCACCCTCGAGACCCTCGAAGCGGCTGAAGTCGAGTGGTTCGCCGATGATGATGCCGATTCGGCGCACCTTCGGCAGGCGCACACCGATGGGCATAACGTGCTCGGTGCCCATCATCGCGACCGGGATCACGGGAACCCCCGCCTCGAGCACCATGCGGGCGACACCGGTGCGGCCGCGGTAGAGCTTGCCGTCGGGGCTGCGAGTGCCCTCGGGGTAGATGCCGAGGATCTTGCCGTCGCCGAGCACGCGCAGCCCGGTCTCGAGCGACGCCTCGGATGCCTTGCCGCCCGAGCGGTCGATGGGCAACTGGCCCGCCGCCTGGAAGAAGACCCGCGTCGCCCAGCCCTTGAGGCCCTTGCCGGTGAAGTACTCGCTCTTGGCGAGGAAGACCACCGGGCGGTCGACGATCAGCGGAAGGAAGATCGAGTCGATGAAGGAGAGATGGTTCGAGGCGAGCACGACGGCCCCCTCTTTCGGCACGTTCTCGAGCCCGACGACCCAGGGGCGGAAGATCGAGAGCAGGATCGGCCCGATGACGAGGTGCTTCATGATCCAGTAGAACACCGTGAAGCCCCTTCTCTCTGTGGCATCGACTCAGCCTAGCGCCGCCCGTTCAGGCGTGCTCGGCGACCCAGACCCTGGCGAGGTCGGCGGCGCCGACGACACCGGCGTCGTTCACGAGTTCGGCGATCACGAAATCGGGTTCGGGGTGATAGCCCCGAGCCGGGAGGTGATCGAGGTAGGCGGCACGGATCGGCTCGAGCAGCAGTTCACCGGCCACGGCGACGCCGCCGCCGAACACGAATCGCTGCGGATCGAGCACGGCCGAGAGGCTCGCGGCGGCCTGGCCGAGCCAGTTGCCGAGTTGGCGCAGCGCGGCGATCGCGCCCGGGTCGCCGGCCTCGATGAGCCCGCCCACGAGCCCGCCGTCGAGTGATCCGTGCTCGGAACGTAGTCGGGCGAGGCTCTGGCCGATGCCACCGGCGTCGGCGATCTCGTTCGCCATGCGCAGCAGTGCGCGACCCGAACCGTACTGCTCGATGCATCCGCGCTGCCCGCAGCCGCAGGCGAGACCGTCGGGCACGACCCGAAGGTGGCCGAGCTCGGCACCGGCACCGAAGCCGCCGCGGAACAGTCGGTCACCCGCGACGATCGCGCCGCCGACGCCCGTGCCGATGGTCAGCATCACCATGTCGCTGACCAGGCGGCCGGCACCGAAGCGGAACTCCGCCCAGCCTGCTGCGTTCGCGTCGTTGTCGACGACGACGGCCGTGCCGACCCTCGCTTCGAGCTTCTCGCGGAACGGTTCGTTGCGCCAGTCGATGTTCGGCGCGTAGTACACGGTGGACTGCGCTGCGTCGACGAACCCCGCTGCGGCGACGCCGATGGCCACGACCTCGGACTCCGCGCTCGTGCGGAGCGACTCGATCATCTGCACGACCGCGTCTTCGAGCAGGGTGGCATCACCGGCGGGCGTCGGCACCCGCTCGCTCGTGACAATGGTGCCGAACTGATCGACGACGGCTCCGGCGATCTTCGTTCCACCGATGTCGATACCGATCGCGTGCACCAGGGGGCTGCCTTTCAGAGGGAGGAAGGATGATCGAGCCGGCGCCTGGGGCGGCGCATGAGCAACGACTAGAGTGTAGTAGACCCAAATGCCGAGGTTCGCGCTGGCGCCCGAGCCTCGCGCAGCCCTCCCGGTGCCGAAGGAGCTACCGTGATCGAATTCGCTACCCCACCCGTGGTCGCAGCTGACCCTGAAGCGAACACCACCGACCTGCTCGTCGATCGCGTCGCAGCGACGCCCGACTCCGTGCTGTTCTCGCTCCCCACCGCCGACGGCGGCTGGTCGCCCGTGACCACGAAGGAGTTCTACGACCAGGTCATCGCGCTCGCCAAGGGCCTCGTCGCGGCCGGCATCCAGCCGGGCGACAAGATCGGGCTGATGTGCAAGACCCGATACGAGTGGACCCTCATCGACTTCGCCACCTGGTTCGCCGGTGCCGTACTCGTGCCGGTCTACGAGACGAGCTCGCCCGCACAGGTTCGCTGGAACCTCAGCGACTCGGGCGCCATCGCCATCATCGTCGAGACACCCGACCACTTCGCGCGCTTCGACGAGGTGCACCCCGACCTTCCGCTGATCCGCAGCTCGTGGCAGATCGACCTCGGCGACCTCGACAAGCTCGTCGCCGGTGGCATCGACGTGCCCGATGACGAGATCGAGCGCCGGCGCAACCTCGCCGTCGGCTCCGACATCGCCACGCTCATCTACACATCGGGATCCACGGGCAAGCCCAAGGGTTGCGTGCTCACGCACTCCAACTTCGTCGAGACCTCGCGCAATTCCGCGGTCGCCCTCAACGAGGTCGTGCTCGATCCCAACGGGGCCTCCACGCTGCTCTTCATCACCACGGCGCACGTGTTCGCCCGCTTCATTGCGGTGCTCTCGGTGCACGCCGGCGTCCGCGTGGGCCACCAGCCCGACACGAAGCAGCTCCTTCCCTCGCTCGGCAGCTTCAAGCCGACCTTCCTCCTCGCTGTGCCACGCGTGTTCGAGAAGGTCTACAACGTCTCAGAGCAGAAGGCCGAAGCCGGCGGCAAGGGCAAGATCTTCCGGGCCGCCGCCGACACGGCGGTCACCTACTCGATCGCCAAGGAGGCAGGCAAGGTCCCCCTCGGGCTGAAGCTGAAGTTCAAGCTCTTCGATGCGCTCGTGTTCTCCAAGCTCCGCGCTGCGATGGGCGGCAACGTCAAGTACGCCGTGTCGGGCTCGGCGCCGCTCGGGCCGCGCCTCGGCCACTTCTACCACTCCCTCGGCATCACGATCCTCGAGGGGTACGGCCTCACCGAGACCACCGCTCCCGCAACGGTGAACCTGGCGAACAAGTCGAAGATCGGCACCGTCGGCCCCACCCTGCCGGGTGTCGCCGTACGGCTCGCCGACGACGGCGAGATCCAGGTCAAGGGCGTCGACGTCTTCAAGGAGTACTGGAAGAACCCTGAGGCGACCGCTGAGTCGTTCGACGGCGAGTGGTTCAAGACCGGCGATCTCGGTTCGTTCGACGCCGACGGCTTCCTGACCATCACCGGCCGCAAGAAGGAGATCATCGTCACCGCAGGTGGCAAGAACGTCGCTCCGGCCGCCCTCGAAGACCCGATCCGCGCCAATCCGCTGGTCGGCCAGGTCGTCGTGGTCGGCGACAAGAAGCCGTTCATCGCCGCGCTCATCACGCTCGACCCCGAGATGCTGCCCGTGTGGCTCAACAACAACGGTGAAGACGCCGGCATGTCGCTCGAAGAGGCCATCGTCAACCCGGCGGTCCTCGCCGAGGTGCAGCGTGCCATCGATGCCGCGAACGAGACGGTGTCGCGAGCGGAGTCGATCCGCAAGTTCACGTTGCTGCCCCTCGAACTCACCGAGGCGAGCGGGCACCTCACTCCCAAGATGAGCATCAAACGCAACATCATCCTCGAAGACTTCGCACCGCACATCGAGGCGATGTACTCCGGCGCTCCGGCCACCGAGGGCCACTCGATCGTGCACTGAGCCGACTCGGCGACGCGTCGACGCACGCACGACGAAGGCCCCGCGGGAATCCGCGGGGCCTTCGTCATGTGCGGGGCGAGAGGTCAGAACCAGTCGGACTCGCGCACCTGCCTCATCGCCACCCGGCGCTCGGCCTTCTCGAGGCGATCGAGGTAGAGCAGCCCGTCGAGGTGATCGGTCTCGTGCTGGAGTGCCTGCGCCATGAGCCCGGTGCCCGACAACTCCATCTCGTTGCCGTCGAGGTCGATGCCCCGCACACGGGCGAACGGATGCCGCGGGGTCTTGTGCCAGAGGCCCGGAACCGAGAGGCATCCCTCGTCGATCAGTTCCTTGTCACCCGACACCTCGACGATCTCGGGGTTCAGGATGTACCCGACCTCACCGTCGACGTTGTAGCTGAACGCCCGCAGGTTCACGCCGATCTGCGAGGCGGCGACCCCGGCCCGGCCCGGCATGCGAACGCTGTCGAGGAGGTCGTCGACGAGCGCGCGCACCCGGTCGTCGATCTGTTCGACGGGGGTGGAGACGGTCTTCAAGACGGGATCGCCGAACAGGCGAATGGGTCGTTCCGGCACTCGTGCTCCGTTTCAGTGCTCGCGCTCGGCGGGCATGCCCTCGACCACGAGCGCTGCGAGCTCACGAGCCGCGTGCTTGGTGACCGGGCGAAGTTCGTGCCAGTTCACCACGGAACCGGCGGCGAGCTGGGGGTCGTAGGGAATTCGGACGATCTCTCGCACGCGCGACTGGAAGTGCGCCTCGATCTCGTCGACCTTGACGAGGTGGGTGCCCTGCGTGGCGAGGTTGATCGCCACGATCGCATTGCGCACGAGATCGCCGTAACCGTTGGCCTCGAGCCACGTGAGCGTCTCCGACGCGAGCCGCGCCTCATCGACACTGCCGCCCGAGACGATCACCACGGAGTCGGCGCGCTGCAGCGTAGCCCGCATGACGGAGTGCACGATGCCGGTGCCGCAGTCGGTGAGCACCAACGAGTAGTACCGCGCCGCGAGGCCCGCGACGACGTTGTAGTCGTTGTCGTCGAACGCCTCGGAGAGCGTCGGGTCGGTGTCGGATGCCAGGATATCGAGACGTGTCTCGTCTCGCGAGACGAAACGCGAGAAGTCGGTGTAGCCGCTGATCGACGACGCCTTCGCCACGACATCGCGCACGGTCTCGCGCGTCTGCCGGTCGACCCGCTCGGCGAGCGTGCCGCGATCGGGATTGGCATCGATCGCGATAACGCGGTCGTCGCGCGCATCGGCGAGGGCCATGCCGAGCAGAGCCGTGATCGTCGTCTTGCCGACTCCGCCCTTGCGGGTGAGCACGGGCACGAAGCGCGCACCACCCTCGAAGCGCTTCTGGATGCGATGGCTCAGTGCCTTGTGCGCCTGCACCTTCGCGGAGTCGCCGAGATTCACGAGATGCAGGGATGCCTCGTAGACGAAGCGATTGAGCCCGCCCTGCGGCGCCGGACGCGTCGTGCGATTCAGGTCGATGAGCCGGTCGGCGGTGAGCGAATCGGCCGACTCCGGCACCTCGGCCGGCAGGCCGGGTTCGCCCGGCACCTCGACGATCGCGACATGGCTGCCCGTGTCGGTGCTCACACGCTCGCGCCGGAGCTTGGTCGCGTCGGAGGCGAGCAGGGCGCTGTACGGCGAGGCCTCGCGCCGCGCGCCGCCGCGATAGCCGACACCGCTCAGCGCGGGCGTGATGACCTCGACCGAGGTGGTGGAACTGCCGCTGCCGACGAGGCTGCCCGGATTGACCGCGACGTCGTCGATGGCCACGGCGACCTCGTCGTCTGGCATCTCGTGCACGGGCGCGGGCGGCAGGTCGACCCGCACATCGGGATTCTCGGCGAGCTCGGCCGCCGTGTGCGCGCCGGCCGCCGATCTGCGGGCGCGGTCGAGCGCCGACGTGCGCGTGCTCGGGCCGCGACGTGTCGCGGCCGCGTCTTCGAACGTGTCTTCAGCCACCGATACCCCTCCTCATCAGTGTCGATCCGTGCTCAGCCTAGCGCGGGCGCACCACCACGAGGAGATCGCCCGCCTCGACCTGCTGCGTCTTCGGGATCGCGACGCGCTCGACGACGCCCGCGATGGGCGAGGTGATGGCGGCCTCCATCTTCATCGCCTCGATCGAGGCGACGCTCTGGCCTGCTGCGATCTCTGCGCCGGCCTCGACCTGCAGGGTGACCACGCCCGAGAACGGCGCCGCGATCTGGCCCGGCTGCGAGGCATCCGCCTTCTCTGCCGCTCGCGTCTCGACGACGATCGAGCGGTCGCGCACGAAGACGGGGCGCAACTGGCCGTTCAAGATCGTCATGACGGTGCGCATGCCCTTGTCGTCGGCCTCGCCGATCGCCTCGAGCCCGGCGTACAGGCGCACGCCGGGCTCGATCTCGACGACGTGCTCGGCGCCCTGACGGAGACCGTACAGGTAATCGGCGGTGTCGACGACGGACAGATCGCCGAAGAGCTCGCGGATCTGCTCGAACTGGCGCGTGGGCGCCGGGAACAACAGGGCGTTCAGGGTCGCCCGCCGAGTGACGCTGTCGGCCTCGAGCGCCTCGCGCTGCTCGCCCGTGAGCTCGGTGACGCCGATGCGCACGTCTTTGCCCGCGAGCACCTTGGTGCGGAACGGCTCGGGCCATCCGCCCGGAAGGTCGCCCAGTTCACCGGCCATGAAGCCGATGACCGAATCGGGCACGTCGTACTTCTCGGGGTTCGCTGCGAAGTCTGCCGGGTCGGCCTTGACCGCCGCGAGGTGCAGCGCGAGATCGCCGACGACCTTCGACGACGGAGTGACCTTGGGCACCCGACCGAGGATGCGGTCGGCCGCGGCGTACATGTCTTCGATGAGCTCGAAGTCATCGGCGAGGCCCAGCGCGATCGCCTGCTGGCGGAGGTTCGACAGCTGACCGCCTGGGATCTCGTGATGGTAGACGCGGCCGGTCGGGCCGGGCAGCCCCGACTCGAACGGGCGGTAGAGGCGTCGCACGGCCTCCCAGTAGGGTTCGAGGTCGGCGACGGCGTCGAGCGAGATGCCGGTGTCGCGCTCGGTGTGCGCGAGCGCGGCGACGAGCGACGACGCGGAGGGCTGGCTCGTGGTGCCCGCCATGGGAGCGCTCGCCACGTCGACGGCGTCGACACCGGCGCGGCTCGCCGCCAGGAGGGTCGCCAGCTGGCCACCGGCGGTGTCGTGCGTGTGCAGGTGCACCGGGAGGTCGAAACGGTCGCGGAGGGCTGTCACGAGCTTCTCAGCGGCCGTGGGCCGCAGGAGCCCGGCCATGTCCTTGATCGCGAGCACGTGAGCGCCCGCGTCGACGATCTGCTCGGCGAGTCCGAGGTAGTAGTCGAGCGTGTAGAGGTCTTCGGCCGGGTCGAGCAGGTCGCCCGTGTAGCAGAGCGCCACCTCGGCGACGGCGTGCCCGGTGGCGAGCACCGAGTCGATCGCCGGCCGCATCTGCGAGACGTCGTTGAGCGCGTCGAAGATGCGGAAGATGTCGACGCCGGTCGAGGCGGCCTCGCGCACGAACGCGTCGGTCACCTCGGTCGGGTACGGCGTGTAGCCGACCGTGTTGCGCCCGCGCAGAAGCATCTGGATGTTGATGTTCGGCAGTGCCGTGCGAAGGGCGGCGAGGCGTTCCCATGGGTCTTCGCCGAGGAAGCGCAACGCGACGTCATAGGTCGCCCCGCCCCAAGCCTCCACCGAGAGGAGCTCGGGAGTCATGCGAGCGACGTAGGGGGCGACGGCGACGAGATCGCGGGTGCGCACCCGGGTCGCGAGGAGCGACTGGTGCGCGTCGCGGAAGGTCGTCTCGGTGACGGCGAGCGGCGTCTGCGCACGCAGTGCCTGCGCGAACCCGAGCGGACCGAGCTCGAGCAGACGCTGACGCGAACCCGCAGGCGCATCGAGCGTGAGGTCGATCGACGGCAGCTTCTCGACGGGGTGGACGGTCGTCGGCGCCGGGCCGTTCGGCTGGTTGACCGTGACATCCGCGAGCCAGTTGAGGATCTTGGTGCCGCGGTCTTTCGAGACTCGACCACGCAGGAGCTGCGGGCGCTCGTCGATGAACGAGGTGCTGAGATCGCCGGCGACGAATGCGGGGTCTTCGAGCACGCCCTGGAGGAAGGAGATGTTGGTCGAGACGCCGCGGATGCGGAACTCGGCGAGGGCGCGCTTGGCCCGTGCGACGGCCGCCGGGTAGTCGCGGCCTCGGCAGGTGAGCTTCGCGAGCATCGAGTCGAAGTGCGGGCTGATCTGCGCACCGGGGTTGATCGTGCCACCGTCGAGGCGGATGCCGGCGCCGCCGGGCGAACGGTACGTGGTGATCTTGCCCGTGTCAGGTCGGAACCCGGCCGTGGGGTCTTCGGTCGTGATGCGGCACTGCAGTGCCGCGCCGCGGAGGCGGATCGAGTCCTGCAACAGGCCGAGCTCGGCGAGAGACTCCCCCGCCGCGATGCGGATCTGGGAGACGACGAGGTCGACGTCGGTGACCTCTTCGGTGACCGTGTGCTCGACCTGGATGCGCGGGTTCATCTCGATGAACACGTGCTGGCCGGCACGCTCGCCGGCGGTGTCGAGGAGGAACTCGACCGTGCCCGCGTTGACGTAGCCGATCGACTTCGCGAACGCGATCGCGTCGCGGTAGAGCGAGGTGCGCACCTCATCGGAGAGGTTCGGCGCAGGAGCGATCTCGATGACCTTCTGGTGACGGCGCTGCACCGAGCAGTCGCGCTCGAAGAGGTGCACCGTCTCGCCCGAGGCATCCGCGAGCACCTGGACCTCGATGTGACGCGGTCGGAGCACCGCCTGCTCGAGGAACATCGTCGGGTCGCCGAAGGCGCTGTCGGCCTCGCGCATCGCCTCTTCGAGAGCGGCGCGGAGGCCGTCTTTCGTAGCGACGCGGCGCATGCCGCGACCGCCGCCACCGGCGACGGCCTTGGCGAAGATCGGGAAGCCGACCTCGTCGGCCTGGCTGACGAGAGTCTCGATGTCGCGCGAGGGCGGCGTCGACTTCAGCACGGGCACGCCCGCGGCGATCGCGTGCTCCTTGGCCGTGACCTTGTTGCCCGCCATCTCGAGCACGCGCTTCGGCGGACCGATGAAGGTGATGCCCGCGGCCTCGGCGGCCTGCGCGAGCTCGGGGTTCTCGGAGAGGAAGCCGTAACCCGGGTAGATCGCGTCGGCACCCGACAGCTTCGCCACGCGGATGATCTCGGCCACGTCGAGGTAGGCGCGCACCGGATGCCCGGGCTCGCCGATCTGGTACGCCTCGTCGGCCTTCAGGCGGTGCAGCGAGTTGCGGTCTTCGAATGGGTACACCGCAACCGTCTTCGCACCGAGCTCGACGGCGGCACGGAACGCACGGATGGCGATCTCACCGCGATTGGCAACCAGGATCTTCGTGAACATGCAGGCCTTTCAGACGGGTTTCCGCACAGCGAACGTTTAGGTATCGCCCGAGTAGTAAAGGTAACGTATCTGCCGTGCACGTACTCAGCGTCAGCTCTCTGAAGGGCGGTGTCGGCAAGACGACCGTCACCCTCGGACTGGCGTCGGCGGCGTTCGCGCGCGGCGTCCGTACCCTCGTCGTCGACCTCGACCCGCAGTCCGACGTCTCGACCGGCATGGACATCCAGGTCGCCGGTCACCTCAACGTCGCCGACGTGCTCGCCTCTCCCAAGGAGAAGATCGTGCGTTCGGCCATTGCGCCGAGCGGATGGGCGCGCTCGAATCCGCAGTCGACGATCGACGTGATGATCGGCAGCCCGTCGGCGATCAACTTCGACGGGCCGCACCCGTCGATCCGCGACATCTGGAAGCTCGAAGAGGCACTCGCCAACGTCGAGGCCGACTACGAACTCGTGCTGATCGACTGTGCGCCGTCGCTGAACGCCCTCACCCGCACGGCCTGGGCGGCGAGTGACCGCGTGGCCGTCGTGACCGAGCCCGGGCTCTTCTCCGTCGCGGCCGCTGATCGCGCCCTCCGCGCCATCGAAGAGATCCGCCGGGGGCTCTCCCCCAGGCTCCAGCCGCTCGGCATCATCGTGAACCGGGCGCGCGTGCAATCACTCGAGCACCAGTTCCGCATCAAGGAGCTGCGCGACATGTTCGGGCCGCTCGTGCTGTCTCCGCAGTTGCCCGAGCGCACCTCGCTGCAGCAGGCCCAGGGCGCCGCGAAACCGCTGCACATGTGGCCCGGCGAGAGCGCCGAAGAGATGTCGTCACATTTCGACCAATTGCTCGAACGCGTGCTGCGCACGGCCCGCATCGGCGAATTCGCCGGCCTTCCGCTCGACGCCCCGACACCGACGGCCTGAGCGGCCGCCGACGCCTCGGCCCGTGACTCGAGCACGGCGCAGTCCGTCGCCGGTGCGGGTCACGACTACGGGGGTACGACCTCTCGAGGACGCGCCTCGGAGCGTCGTGGCTAGGAGATCTTGCGCGAGCGTTCGCCGCGACGCACGGCGAGTTCATCGAGCGGATCGGCCGGCTGCGTATCGATCTCGACGAGGGTCGATTCGACCTCTCGCAGTACTTTGCCGACGGCGATGCCGAAGACACCCTGTCCGCGGTTGACGAGGTCGATGACCTCATCGTCTGAGGTGCAGAGGTAGACGCTGGCTCCGTCGCTCATGAGCGTCGTCTGCGCGAGGTCGTCGATGCCCGATTCCCTGAGCTGGGTGACCGCCGTGCGGATCTGCTGCAGCGAGATGCCGGTGTCGAGGAGTCGCTTGACGAGCTTCAAGACGAGGATGTCGCGGAAGCCGTAGAGCCGCTGCGAGCCGGACCCCGCGGCACCACGCACGGTCGGCTCCACGAGCTGGGTTCGCGCCCAATAGTCGAGTTGACGGTAACTGATGCCGGCAGCTCTCGCTGCCACGGCGCCGCGGTATCCTGCGGCATCGTCACGATCGGGCATGCCATCGGTGAACAGCAACCCGAGGTCGTAGCGCGAGCGTGGAGTCCGGTCGAGCTCACTCATCCGATTCGCCCCTCACTCTCGCGTCGGCACCCCGTCGACGCGAGTTCCACGCTACCGAGCGTGCGGGACTCTGTCGAACACATCGGGCCGAACGTCACGGCGTGTCGCGAGATCATCTCGAGAGCCGGCCGAGGGTCGCGCGCACGACACTCGCATGCACGGCCTCGAGGTGGCCCGCGAGCTCGATGCCACGTTCTGCGGCACGTGCCTTGTCGGCGGCATCCGCTCGACGCGACGGCGCGATCGCCCGCTCGATGAGCCCGGCCTCGCGCTCGGCAGCCGCGCGCACCCCACGGAGGTGCCGCGGCTCGATGCCGACGCCTCTGAGGGCCACGAGCGACCGCAGCACGCCGAGCGCCTCGTCGCCGTAGTACTCCGCCGCGGGCAGCAGCGAGGCCGAGACGGCGTCGTCGAGCAGCGAAGCCGTCGCGCCCGTCTGGGCGAGCAGCTCGTCGCGCCGGAAACGCTTGGCGCCCGCGAGGAACGCAGCGGCGCTCGTGGCGCCCGGAAGTGCGGGAGTCTCGCCGGCGTCGATCGCCTCGAGGTGGGTGCGGATGACCTTCAGTGGCAGGTAGTGGTCGCGCTGCATCGAGAGCACGACCGTGATGCGCTCGACATCGCTCGTGGAGAATTTGCGATAGCCGGCGGCCGTGCGCGCCGGTGAAACGAGGCGTTGCTCTTCGAGGAATCGCAGCTTCGACGGCGTCAGGTCGGGGAACTCGGGCTGAAGCCGTGCGAGCACCTGACCGATGCCCAGAAGTGGCGCCTGGCCGCTTGCGCGCGTCGACGCAGCGGGAGCCGTCACTAGTCGCTCGCCACCGGAGCCAGGTCGCGGCGCGAGGCGTAGAAGGTGAGACGGAACTTGCCGATCTGCACTTCTGCGCCATCGCTGAGCAGGGCGGTCTCGATGCGCACGCCGTCGTAGTACGTGCCGTTGAGCGAACTGAGGTCGCGCACTTCGAAGGCCGAACGGTGCCGCACGAACTCGGCGTGCTTTCGCGAGACGGTCACGTCGTCGAGGAAGATGTCGGCGTCGGGATGACGACCGACGACCGTGACATCGGTGTCGAGCAGGAACCGGGCACCGCTGTTCGGCCCGCGGCGCACGATGAGCAGGGCCGAGCCCGATGGCAGGGCAGCGATCGCCTCCTGCTCCTCTGCCGTGATGTCAGCGTCGAGAGCGCTCAGCTGAGCCGCCGTCTCGCGGCTGAAGCCGATGGTCGTATCGGTCGCACCGTCGCCGGAGACCGGCGTCGACGTAGTCGTCGACGGCTCGCCCCCGGTCTCGTTCGTACCGCCGGCCTGAGTGATGTCGGAATCCGCCACACTAACCTCCCTGTTCCAGCGTATCGGATCGAGACTCGTCCGCCACCCGCGGTATGCGGATGACTCGCACGGTCTCGATCGCGTAGATGATGCCCGCCCACCAGTAGAGGAACGCCCCCCACAGAGTGATCGCCCAGCCCACCGGCTGACTGATGTCGGCGACGACCGGGAAGGCGAGTCCGAGCATGATCACCGGAAGGCCGAAGAACAACGCGAAGGTGGCGACCTTGCCGAGCTGGTGCACCGGGAGCGGCCCGTACCCGTGGTTCGCGAGCACGATGCCGAGCGCGAGCAGGAACACATCGCGGGCGACGATGACGACGACGATCCACCACGGCACGAGTCCTTGGGCGGCCAGGCCGAGAAGGGCGGCGAAGATGTAGAGCCGGTCGGCGGCGGGGTCGAGCAGTTGCCCGAGGCGGGTCACCTGCCCGAGTCGCCGCGCCAGGTACCCGTCGAGCAGGTCGCTCGCGCTCGCGACGATGAGCACGACGAGCGACACGACGTAGTCGCCGCGAACGATGAAGACGAGGAAGACGGGCACGAGGGCGAGTCGGAGCATGCTGAGGATGTTCGGGATCGTCCAGATCTCCGAACCGACCTCCCCCGAGCGCTCCCCAGCCACATCTCGATCCTATCGATCCCTAGAATGCCGCCATGGGTCCTCTCCTCGTGTGTCTCGTCATCGGCGCCACGATCACGCTCGCGACGTGGCTCGCCTCCGTCGCCACGCGCGAATACTCCTGGGTCGATCGCATCTGGTCGATCGCGCCGATCGTCTACGTGTGGGTGTTCGCGGCCGCGAGCGGCTTCGACGCCCGGCTCGTGCTGATGTCGGTGCTCGTGAGCGCATGGGGCATCCGTCTCACGCTCAACTTCGCACGCAAGGGCGGGTACCGCCCGGGCGGCGAGGACTACCGCTGGTCGGTGCTGCGCGGCCGGATGTCGCGCGCGCAGTTCGCCGTCTTCAACCTGCTCTTCATCTCGATCTACCAGAACGCGGTCATCCTGCTCTTCTGCCTGCCCGCCTACACCGTCTTCGAGGCAGGTGCATCGTCGCTCGGCACGGCTGATGTCGTGCTGTCGATCATCTTCGTGGCGCTGCTCGCCGGCGAGACCCTCGCCGACGAGCAGCAGTGGGCCTTCCACCGCTGGAAGGCCGCAGAGCGGGCAGCCGGGCGAACGCCGCAGCCGGGATTCCTGCAGTCCGGACTCTTCCGCTACTCACGGCACCCCAACTTCTTCTTCGAGCAGGCGCAGTGGTGGGTCTTCTACGGATTCGCCGTTGCGGCGACCGGCGTGTGGCTGCACTGGAGCGTCTCCGGCGCGGTGCTGCTGACGACGCTCTTCGTCGGATCGACGATCTTCACGGAGTCGATCTCACGATCGAAGTACCCCGACTACGACGCGTACCGGGCGCGCACGTCGCCGATCGTGCCGTGGATCCCGCGGGCGCGATCATCGCGCGCCGACGAGCGGGTCGCCTGAGTTCTTCGACGCGGGCGCGAGTGCTCAGAGTCGCGCAGCGAGCGACGGCCAGGCCTCCGCGAAACGCGGATGCAATGAGAGCGAGTCGACCCGGCCGACCGCGATCCAGCGCAGCTCGATGCTCTCGGGGTCGCTGACGACGGGCTCGAAGCGCTCCCTCGCATCGACCACGACCGTGGTGTAGGACCAGTACCCGAGGTCGAGCACGGTACTGAACCGCACGTCGAGCAGCGTCGCCGGCACGCCGGCTTCCTCGCCCGCCTCGCGCACGGCCGCCTCGACGGCGGTCTCATGCTCATGACGCGCTCCGCCGGGCACTCCCCACGTGCCGCCGAAATGACTCCAGAGCGCCCGATGCTGCAGCAGGACCTCTGCGTCGGGGCTCACCACGAGCAGGCCGGCTGCGCCGTACCGTCCCCAGTAGCGAGCGCCATCGGGCCCCTCCACCCATTCGTCGCCACTCGCTCCGCTCATGTCTCCAGCATGCCGCACGCCCCGCCGACCGAACCTCCGCACGTAGGCTGGGGACATGAACGGCGAATCCCCGGTGCGCGTCGACGCCTGGCTGTGGGCGGTGCGCCAGTTCAAGACGAGATCGGCCGCGACCACGGCGTGTCGGGCCGGGCACATCCGCGTCAACGGAGAGCGGGCCAAGGCTGCTCAGGCCGTGCGACCGGGCGACGAGGTGCGGGTGCGCATCGACGGGTTCGACCGAACCCTCATCGTGCGGCAGACGCTCGTGAAGCGCGTGTCGGCGACACTGGCGGCTGCAGCCGTCGAGGACCGCACACCGCCCCCGCCGCCGCGCGAGACCGTCGCGACGGTGGCATCCCGCGATCGCGGAGCCGGCCGGCCGACGAAGCGCGAGCGGCGTGACCTCGAGCGACTGCGCGGTCGCTGAGCCGAGCGGCGTACCCTGATCGACGTGCACAAGGAACTGAGCCACGAACCGGACGCGCGTCGATACGTGCTGCGCGTCGACGGCGAGATCGCGAGCGTACTCGACTACCGGGAACTCGGCGACGCAGTCGCGTTCACCCGCACGTTCACGAATCCGCCGTACCGCGGCAGCGGCCTCGCAGGCGAGCTCGTCGAGTTCGCGGCCGACGACGTCGGGGCGAACTCGACCCGGCGAATCGTGCCGAGCTGCTGGTACGTCGGCGAGTGGTTCGATCGTCATCCCGATCGAGCCGGGCTGCTCGACCCGCGCGCCGTGTGAACGGTGCGCTACCCGCGCGGTGGGTGTTCGACGGTCGCGGCTTGCAAGCCGCCGTCGTTGCCGACGCCCTGACGGGTGGTCGGCAACGACGCCGGTTCAGCGCTTGCGGTGCGTTGCCTCGGTCACGGCATCGGAATTGGCGCGGCCGTCGACCTTGGCCTTCTTGTCGGCGCGCTTCTCTTTGAGGGTCTTGCTCGCTGCCGTCTTGGAGGACGACTTCTTCGGCGACTTGTCTGACATGGATTCGCCCTTTGATCGGAGGCCTGGACGGCCCCGTGCCGCAACCCTACGCGAGGCCGCTGCTCGTCAGTACCAATTCATCGACTGCGAGTGCGACCAAGCGCTGCACGGCGTGCCGTAGCCGCGGGCGATGTAGTCGAGGCCCCAGGCGATCTGGGTCGCAGCATTGCTCTGCCAGTCGGCGCCGGCCGTGGCCATCTTGCTTCCGGGCAGGGACTGCGGAATGCCGGTGGCGCCGCTCGATGCGTTGTAGGCGGTGTACGACCAGCCCGACTCCTTCTGCCAGAGCTGATTCAGGCACTGGAACTGCGAATCGTTCCAGCCGTACTTCGAAGCGGCGAGGGCACGGGCGGTCGCGCGGGCGCCATCGGGAGTGTTGGCCTGCGCGAGTGCCGCCGCGGCAGCAGCCTGCTGCTCGGCCTGCAGGCGGTCGAACTCGGCCGCGGCCGCTGCCGTCTTCTCCGTCTCGGTGCGCGTCTGCTTCGCGAGGTCGACGATGGAGTCGAGCGGGAGCCGCTCGTACTCTCCGAGCGAGGCGACGGATGCCGCGAGCCCGCTGGCATCGACCTTTCCGTCGGCAGCAGCCAATGCGGCGTTGGCCGCCACGATGGTGTCCTGCGCGCTGTCTCGGGTGCGTGCTTCGGCGATGGCGCTGTACGCCCCGAGCTGCTCGGCGCGCACGCCGCTCGACTCGGTGAGCGAGGCCGTGGCGTCGATGCTCGCCTGCGTGGCGAGCGCGGCCTGCACGGTGAACCCGGTTCCGACGAGGAGGCCGGTGGCGACGAGGGCGCCGGCGACGACGAGCCGCTTTCGGCCGGTGCGGCGGAGGCGGGTGCTGCGGCGCGAGCGTTCGGATACGGGGATCGTTTCGGAGGCGATTTCGGGCGTGGGGGAAGTTTCGTTGCGCATAGGTACCGGGTGCTCGATCAGGTTTCTGTTTGGGGGACGGCCCCCGAGCGAGGGCACAAGTCAGCCACTCTGCCCCGAGTTTCTGAACAGTTCCTCAGTTCTTCCTGTGCAGATCATGATGGTCGCGGCGGCAAACCGCATACTTGAGCGGTGCCGACCATCGTTCATTCCCCCGTCCCGGGCCCCGGCGGCCCCTGCCCGTGCGGGAGCGGCGACGTCTTCACGGAATGCTGCGGCCGCTTCCTGAGCGGCGCTGCGGATGCTCCGACGGCGGTGCAGCTCATGCGCTCGCGCTACACGGCCTTCGCGCTCGGAGACGCCGGGCATCTCCGGTCGACGTGGCATCCCGACACGCTCCCAGACGAGCTCGATCTCGACCCAGATGTCGACTGGTACCGCCTCGAGGTCGTCGGCACCGCGCAGGGCGGCCCCTTCGATCGCGCCGGCGAGGTCGAGTTCAGGGCGTTCTACGGCTCGGGTGGCGAACGGGGTGAGTTGCACGAACGAAGCCGGTTCCGGCGCGAGGGGCGTCGCTGGCTCTACGTCGACGGCGACGTCGACGCCTGACACCTCGAACCGGCCCGACCGCGTTCAGTCGCGTTCGGCGTCGGTTGCGAAGCCGCCCAGCAGCGCTCGCTCCTCGGAATCCTCGAGCTCCTCGAACACGGTGATCTGCATGCCGGCCGGTGCATCGAGGCGGGCGTTGAGCGACCGCCACGGCGTCTCGACCGGCTCGGCGACGATCGCGGCGCCGGCCTCGGCGAGTCGGCGTGTGGTTCCGGCGGCGTCGGTGACCTCGAACGCGAGGCGGATGCGCTGGCTCGGCGAGCCCCCAGCCTCGAGCTCGTCGATCACGCGCTTGTGCGTGGGATTGGCGATCTCGATCGTCGCGCGCCCGGCGTCGAGGATGGAGACCCGGTCGTCGCCGCCCTCGGCGTAGGCGATGAGTTCGGGCATGCCGAGCTCGTCGCGATAGAACGCGACGGCCCGATCGAAGTCCTCCGCCTCGATCACGACACGCAGTTGCAGGACAGGTGGGCGCGCGGCATCCGTCATGCCTGCATCATTCCAGATCGAGCGGAACGCGGTCTCATGCAGGACCGGGAGCCGGGTACGGACGCTCGCGGAGCACTCCTGCGAGATGCACGGCGTTCGCGACGAGGGTTGCGTTCGCCTGGGCGACCGGTTCGGGAGTGGCGTCGAGGTCTTTGTAGTCGACCTTCTCCATCGCGCGGCCGTTCCAGTACGTGCCGCCCTGGGCGGGCAGCGTGAACCCGACGTCGTTGAGTGCCTGGTGCAGGTCGGCGGTGATCTTGTGCGCGCCGTCTTCGTTGCCGAGCACCGCCGTGGCCGCCACGTGCCCGAAGAGGATCGGGCGCCCCTCGTCGTCGGTCGCGGAGAGCTCTGCGTCGAGTCGCTCGAGCACGCGCTGCGCGACGCTCGACATGTGCCCCAGCCAGGTCGGCGTGGCGATGACGAGGATGTCGCTGTCGAGGATGCGCGTGCGCAGCGACGGCCACTGGTCGCCACCGCCCATGTCGGACTTCACTCCCGGCGCGATGTCGAGATCGACGACGCGCACCACATCGCCCACTGCGCCAAGCGACGTGAACCCGTCGAGCAGTTGCTGCGCGATCAACTGGCAACTCGATTCCTCGGGCGATGGCTTCAGCGTGCAGTTCAGGATGAGTACCCGCTGTTCGGTGATGCGCATGCCGTCCTCTCCCGGCGCGTCGATCGCGCCCACCTCCTTGGTACGCGTGCCCGCCGCGATCGTGAAGGGGTTGACAGTGTCGGCAGCGCCCGTCGATCAGGCCTCGTCGCGGGAGACCGGCCAGCACCGGGTGGTCACGCCGATCGAGTCCCACACGTTGATGGTGACGATGAGCGCGACGAGCGCTGCTGCGCGTTCCTCGCCGAAGATCGCCACGACGGCGGCGAGATCGGCTTCGGGCACATGCGTCTCCGAGAGGCGCGTGATCGACTCGGTGAGGTGGAGGGCCGCCCGTTCTGCGGTGGTGAACAGCCCGGAGTCCCGCCACACGGCCACGGCGTGCAGTCGCTGCTCGCCGACGCCCGCGGAGCGCGCGTCCTTCGAATGGAGGTCGACGCAATACACGCAGCCGTTGATCTGGGAGGCGCGCAGACGCACCATCTCTCGGAGCCCGGCGTCGAATCCGACGCGATCGAGCTCGGCGGTCGCTGCGTGGTCGAGCGAGGCGACGGCGCGGGAGAACCGCGGAACGATCGCGTCGAAATCGAGGCGCACGGGAATGTCGACGAGGGCATCGGTGATGGTCATGATGTCGACGCTAGACGTCGATCGGCCCACTGGTACAGTCCAATTCCATGCCGAACACTTGGGCCATTGGCGGCCTCGATCTGCACCTCGAACTCGATTCGCGCCGAAAGTCGGCCTCACTCGAAGACGCCCTGCGCGCCGCCGCACGCGATGGGCGTCTCGAGGCCGGCACTCGACTGCCGGCGAGCCGTTCGCTCGCCGCCGATCTCGGCATTGCCCGCAACGTCGTGGCCCAGGCATACACGCGGTTGGCGGCCGAAGGCTGGCTCGAGTCGCGAGTGGGTGCCGGTACGTGGGTCGCCGAGCGCTCCACCGCCGCCACTGCCGCGAGCGCTCCCCCTCGTGACGGCGCACCGCTCGCCCTGGACCTTCGCGGGGGCATCCCGGATGCCTCGGCCTTCCCGCGGCGCGGATGGGCGACGGCCGCCCGGCGCGCGGCACTGGATGCACCCGCGTCAGCCCTCGGGTACGGTCCGGCGCGGGGCTCGATGGCGCTCCGCGCCACACTCGCCGAGTATCTCGCCCGCACCCGTGGCGTGTGGGCGAACGGCGACCGGATCGCCGTGACGCACGGATTCGGCGCTGCGCTCGGCACGATCGCTCGTGTGCTCGCCGAGCGGGGAGCGCGTCGCATCGCGGTCGAGGAGTACGGGCACGAATCGCATCGGGCCATCCTCCGCGCCGCCGGCCTGGAGGTGATCCCGCTGCGGGTCGACGGTGAAGGAGCGGTCGTCGCCGCGCTCGAGACGCTCCCCGTCGACGCCGTACTCCTGACGCCGGCGCATCAGTTCCCGACCGGCGTGGCACCCGCTCCCTCACGGCGACTCGATGCGGTCGCGTGGGCGGAGCGCGCCGGCGCCTTCGTCATCGAAGACGACTACGACGGCGAGTTCCGCTACGACCGGCTGGCGATCGGCGCCCTGCAGTCACTCGCCCCGGAACGCGTCGTCTATCTCGGCACCGCATCGAAGAGCCTCGCGCCGGCGGTGGGTCTCGGCTGGGCGGTCGTGCCCGAGCGCCTCGTGGCGGGGTTCGACGAGCAGCTCGCCGCGACAGCCGGCCTCGCCGACGGCCTGAACCAGGCGACGCTCGACGTGTTCATGCGGGCCCACGACTACGACCGCACCGTGCGCCGGCGACGCGCCGAGTACCGTTCGCGTCGCGAGCGACTCGAGATCGCCGTCGCCGCCGGCCTCGAAGGGTGCCGCGTCAGCGGCATGCGCGCCGGACTGCATTGCCTCGTCGAACTGCCGGCCGATGCGGAGGAGCACCGCATCGCTGCGGCCGGTGCACGGCTCGGCGTCCGCCTCAGCGGTCTCGGCTCGTACCGTCTCGGAGAGACGGGACCGAAGCGGGCACCTGCGATCGTGATCGGCTACGGAGCTCCGCCGCCGCACCGATTCGAGACCGCGCTCGATCGTGCGATCGCCGCCATCCGCGCAGGGCTCGATCGCGGATCGAACGAGGGCCGGCCTGCAGCGGCCCGGTGAGGCCACCGCACGGGATCAGCGAGAATCAGGCCTCGTCGAGCGCGAGATAGGCGCGCTCGACCGCGCCGACCAGCCCGTCGACCGGAATCGACCAGTCAGCGTGCGCGGCGAGCGCCTCTGCGGCCGTGAGGCCTGCGTCGTGCGCTGAGCGGAATCGGTCGGCGATGACTCGGAGCCCGGCTGCCTGACGGTCGACGAACGATCGGTCGACGACGCGGCCATGACCGGGGACGACGCGGTCGCTCGGCTGCATCTCGTCGGCGAGGGCGTCGAGCACGCCCGGCCAGCCGAGCGGAAAGCTGCCGGAGCCGTACATGACCGGGCCCGACTCCTCGATCAGGTCGCCCAGCAGCCACACCCGTTCGTCGGGCACGAACAGCACGAGATCGGTGTCGGTGTGCGCCGGCGGCTGCGGGCGGAGTTCGACGATGCGGTCGCCGAGGTCGAGTTCGACCCTGCGGTCGATCGGATGCGTCGGCGGGGTGAGTTCGACATCGTGCCACTGCCGGTCGGGCTCGCGCGCGGGGTCGGCTCGCCACGCGGCCAGGCGGGGCTCCTCGAACTCGGCGAAATGCGCGGCGATGCGGGCATGCCCGTAGATCGCGGCATCCGTCGTCGAGCCCGGACCGAACACCTGGTTGCCGAAGGTGTGATCGAAGTGCGCGTGCGTGTTGACGACCCAACGCACGGGCCGGGCGAAGCGCGCAGCGATGTCGGCGGCGAGCTGCTCGGCCTCGCTCGGCTGCGCTCGGGTGTCGACGAGGAGAAGCCCGTCGCCGCCCTCGATGGCGACGACCGAGATGTCGAACGGATCGTACCTGCGCTGGTGGATGCCCGGCGCCACGGTGAGCCAATCTGCCATCCTCCGAGACTAGCGATGCGCCGACGGCGAACGAGCGCGGCGATCAAAGGGAATGCAGAGCTTCACGTCGTAGCGTGGCATCCGTGACTCCGCTCGACGGTACCCCGCCCACCCGGCACGGCACTCCGCCCATGCTCACGGCGCGTGCACAACGCACGCTCGAGACCATCGACGGTCAGACGCTCGACGAGATGCGCGCCCTCCGCGACGAGACCGAGCGCTTCATGCTGCGCTACAAGTTCGGCATGGACGAGGTGATCACGAAGCTCTCAATCCTGCGCGAGGAGTTCAGCCAGACGCATGACTACAACCCGATCGAGCACATCTCGAGCCGATTGAAGAGCCTCGACAGCGTCATCGAGAAGATGCAGCGCAAAGGTGTCGACCCGAGCTTCGAGACCATCCGCGAGACGATCACCGACATCGCGGGCGTGCGCGTCACCTGCAGCTTCGTCTCGGATGCGTACCGCATCTTCGAGCTGCTCACGGCGCAGCGCGACATCCGCGTGCTGCGAGTGAAGGACTACATCAAGGAGCCGAAGGAGAACGGCTACCAGAGCCTGCACGTCATCGTCGAGGTGCCGGTGTTCCTCTCCACCGGCGCGCACCCGGTCGCCGTCGAGGTGCAGATCCGCACGATCGCCATGGACTTCTGGGCGAGCCTCGAGCACAAGATCTATTACAAGTACGACCGGCAGGTGCCGCAGGAACTGCTCGACGGGCTCACCGATGCCGCGCACACCGCAGCCGAGCTCGACGCCCGCATGGAGCGACTCCACCGCGAGGTGCACGGCGCTCCCCCCGCCACGGTGCTGGGCGTGCACCCCGTCGCGGGTCAGGCCGGCATCGACGTCTGAGCGGTATACCGCGCTCGCGCGGCAAGGGCGAGCGCGGCGAACACCCGGTCGCCGGCTTCGGTGACCCGGAGCGAACGATCACCCGACCGACGTACGACCCAGCCTTCGGCGAGCAGTTGCTCGAGCAGGTGCATGCCGAGGCGCCCCGCGATGTGCGGTCGGCGCTCGGTCCAATCGAGGCAGCCGCGCACTGCCGGGCGACGTGAAGCGCCGTCGAGCTCGGCGAGCCGGAATCGCACCGCGAGCGGCGTGCCGGCATCGAGAAGTCGGCCGGGCTCACCGGCGACGAGCTGGGCGAGCGCGCCGTCGGCCACGAGTGCGTCGGCGAGGTCGAGTGCGAGCCGGCCGGCGAAGTGGTCGTAGCACGATCGAGCCAGCGCCAGGCGTTCGCCGGCGGTGGCTTGCGCGTAAGAAGTGACGGTTCGGCGCGGCGCGATCTGCTGCAGCGCCTCGACGGCGTTGGCGACGTCGGGGCCCGAGAGGGCGAAGTATCGATGCCTGCCGAGCTTGCGATCGGTCACGAGCCCTCCGGCGAGCAGTTGCGAAAGGTGCGAGCTCGCGGTCGGCGGCGCGACACCGGCGATCGCCGCCAGTTCGCTCGCCGGCAGCGACCGCCCGTCGAGCAGCGCCACGAGCATCGCGGCGCGGGCGGGCTCGCCCATGAGTCGGGCGGGCTCGGCGAGGTCGGCATCTCCGTGCATGCCCCAACGATACGGCGGGCACGGTTCGCCCGACATCGAAGCATCACGGCTATAGCGTCGAGAACATGACCACGATCATGACCGAGATCACCGATCGCGCCGACGTCGAGCGCGTTCTCGCCGACCCGGCGTCCCCGGTTCCCGAGGCCGGTTCGGACGACTCCCCCATGGGCCGCTTCCGCGCCCGGGTCTCGAGATTCGTGAACGGGTCCGTGCACGAAGCACGTCGAACGCTGCTGCAGGCGATGCTCGACGAGCTCTCTCCAGCGGAGTTGGCCCGGATCGCCGCAACGCGCACCGCCGCGGTGCTGGAGGCGGCTCTCGCGACGGCAACGGCGATGGCGGCGACGGATGCGATGCCGCATCGAGTGGTCGTGGACTCGTGCGCCAGGCACGTTCCCGTCGCCACGCTCGCCGGGGCACTCGGCTTCGCCGATCCCGACGTGCTGCCGCCACTCGTTGCGACGGTGGCAGCGGTGTACCCGACCGGTGAGGCGAGCCGGGCCGCGGATGCCGCGGTGACCGAGTTGCTCGAGGCGGCCGGCGCTCACGACGACGACGGCCGCGCGCTGCTCGTGCAGTTGCTCGTGCAGGCGTACGCAGCGACCGCGGGCCTGATCGCGCGGGCGCTCGAACTCGCAGCGGGTGACGGACGCGCGCAGCCGACGCGGCGGTTGCTCGAGGCCGTGCTGCGCGACCACTCGCCTGTGCCGTTCACCCGACGAGTCGTCGGGCGGGCACGAGACGGCGGAGCGCGCGACGCAGGCGAACTCGTCACGCTCCGGCTCGACGGACCCGACCGGGGAGCTGGGCAGGGTCGTCCGGCCCGGATCCTCGCCTTCGGCGCCGGTGCTCGAGCGTGCCCGGCGCCGCATCATGCGCTCGCGATCGCCGAAGCGATCGTGGATGCCGTGCGAGACCATGACGAGCGTCGCCGATCGGTCGGCGCCGCGCCGATCGATTCCAAGGGGGCTGTGTTCGATGCTCACGCCGAATGAGTTCCGTGCCCTGCATCGGCCGGGCACGCCCTTCGTGCTGCCGAACGCGTGGGATCTCGCGTCGGCTCGTTGGCTGCACGCTGCGGGCCACCGAGCGATCGGCACGACGAGCCTCGGCATCGCCGTCGCGGCCGGAAAAGGCGACGGCGCGGGCGACATCGCGGCGGCCTCGCTCGTGCTCGCCGAGCGAGCCGCCGAACACGGCATCGCGCTCTCCGTCGACCTCGAGGCCGGCTGCTCCGACGATCCCGACGAGGTGGGCCGTCTCGCCGCCGAGCTCGCGATGATCGGCTGCGTCGGCGTCAACATCGAGGATTCGGACACCGCCGGTCGGCTCGTCGACCCCGAGCTCGCGTCCGCGAAGGTCGCGGCGATCGCAGCGGCGGCGCCCGCCCTCTATCTGAACGCCAGGGCCGACCCGTTCTGGGTCGAGGCCGGTGGCGACACCGACGACCGACGGTCTGACGCCGTCGCCCGCGCCCGCAGCTACCTGGCCGCAGGCGCGACCGGCGTCTTCGTGCCCGGCGTGCTGGCTGAGAGCATGATCAGCTCACTGGCCGCCGAGATTCCGGCGCCGCTCAACGTGCTCGTGCAGCCCGGTCTCGCGCTGCCGCGGCTCGCGCAGCTCCGGGTGGCGCGAGTGAGCACCGGATCATTGCTCTTCCGAACCGCGCTCGGCGCGGCGACGACCGCCCTCGCCTCACTCACCGGTTCGGCGGAGGACGGTTCGTCTCACGTGCCGTCGTACGCGGAACTCGCCGGGTTACCGCTCGCGCAGAGTTGAGTCAGGGTTCCTGCCGCGCACGGCTGGGCTGCACGCGCATCGGCTCGCCCGGCATCTTCGGGAAGTCGGGCGGGAACGGCAGCTCTCCGAGCCCGTCATCGAGGTCGCGCTCCCACCACTCGAGCAGGGTGTCGATGCTGCCGGGCGCGCTCTGCATGCCGTGCCACGGGTCGCCGAGGCTGCGCAGCCGCTCGGGCACGGTGCGTACGGTGTGGCTCGCTGGATCGGTCGACTCGAGCTCGTCCCACTCGAGGGGACACGACACGGAGGCCTGAGGTAGTGGACGCGGGCAGTACGCCCCCGCCATGGTTCGATCGCGATTCGCCTGGTTGTAGTCGATGAAGATGCGGTCGCCGCGTTCCTCTTTCCACCAGTTGGTGGTCACCTGATCGGGCATGCGACGCTCGAGCTCGCGGCCGAGCGCGATCACGGCGTGGCGAACATCGAGGAACTCGTGCTCCGCTTCGATCTGAGCGAACACGTGGATGCCGCGGCTGCCGGAACTCTTCACGAAGGCCGTGAGCCCGACCTCGCCGAGCAGTTGCCTGAGCGCGAGTGCCGCAGGCACCGCCTCGGCGAATCCGGTGCCGGGTTGCGGGTCGAGATCGATGCGCAGCTGATCGGGGTAGTCGGGGCGATCGGCACGCGAAGCCCATGGATGGAACACGATGGTGTTCATCTGGGCTGCCCAGACCGCTGCCGCCGGCTCATCGATGACGAGCTGCGGGTGCGTGCGCCCGCTCGGATACGTGACCGGCACCGAACGCACCCATTCGGGCGCCCCCTTCGGCGGGTTCTTCGAGAAGAAGTGCTCTCCGTCGGCGCCGCCGGGAAACCGTTGCAGCGACACCGGCCGGTCGCCGTTGGCCTCGACGAAGGGCGCTCCCACTGCGATGAAGTACTCGGCGAGCTCGAGCTTGGTGATGCCCGATTCGGGCCAGAGCACCCGCGTCGGACTGGAGATGCGCACGTCGCGATCGCCGTGCGGACCGGGAACGGTGAGAATGACAGCGTCGGCCATGGACCCGACGCTACTCCCCCGCCGCTGGCCGCGCCCGGCTGCCGCGCTGGTTCGCCTCGGCTTCAGGCGGTCTGCGCGGTCGCCTGCGTGGCGTACCGGCGCGCTGCCCGCTCCCTGGCCTTGGCTGCCTCGACCTCGCGGTTCTTCGGCGGTGCACTGCTGACGAGATCGTCGAGCAGATGCCGCGTGATGTGCGCGATCTCGGCCACTGCACGGTCGAACGCCTCGGCGTTGGCCTTGGACGGCTTCGTCGACCCGCTCACCTTGCGCACGAATTGCAGCGCGGCAGCGTGCACCTCGTCATCGGTCGTGGCGGGCTCGAAGTTGTGGAGGGTGTGAATGTTCCTGCACATGCTTCGAGCCTAACCCGCGGAAGCGAGGATGTCTCGGGCCGACCGCGTTGATCGAATGCTCTGCGTCAGCGGTGCCCGGCATCGTCGGGGCGAGCGGCGCGCGCTGCAGCCCGGGCGGCATCTCTCGCGGCGTCGGCCGCCGCGGCCTCCTCGGGCGTGGGGGCGGTGCCGCCGAGCGCGCGCGGCTGCCACCATGCGCCAGTGCCGTCGACGGGATACTCGGCCTGGAGCCGGTCGACGAGACCCTGCATCGTCGAGCGCAACCGCTCGGTCACCGATCGCGGGTCTTCATCGGGCGCCACCTCGATGGGCGCACCGAACGCGAAGCTCACGGGCACGCCGAAGCGTTCGAAGAACCTGACGCGATGGCCCTTGGTGAAGAGGCGGTGGCCGCCCCACACCGCGACCGGGATGATGGGCACGCCGGCCTCGGCGGCGAGGCGAGCGGCACCGGTCTTCAGCTCTCGTACCGTGAACGATGCGCTGACGCCGGCTTCGGGGAACACACCGAGCAGCTCGCCGCGGCGCAGTGCGTCGACGGCATTCGCATAGGCGGCGGCGCCGGCCTTCATGTCGACCGAGATGTGCTTCATGCTGCGAAGCAGCCAGCCGACCACGGGAGTGTCGAACGCACCCTGCTTGGCCATGAAGCGAATGCGACGACGGTTCGCGAGCCAGGTCGCCCATTCCACGAGCGCGAACTCGAAGTACCCGAAGTGGGTCATCGCGAGCACGGCACCACCGTTCGTCGGCACGTGCTCGATGCCCGACACCCTTCGCTTCAGTCCCCAGAACCCGAAGAGGCCACGACCGGCTGCGATCGCCGTGCTGTAGATCGGTTCACTGGGGCGTCGCGTCATCCGTTCAGCGTAGTTGTATGGTCTGGACGGGGCCTGTGGCTCCGACCAGCCAATCCTGCCCCTTCAGCGCACCGAACGGGCGTCACATCGAGGCGCGATGCAGCCCTTCGACGGGCTGCAGCCGGAACAACCGAACGACGCGACCCGAGTCGCGCTCGTAGGCCCGGTACCCCGGCCACTGCGCCTCGATGCGTGCCCACGCTGCCTCACGATCGTCATCCGGGATGAGGCTCGCGTGCACCGGCATCCGTCGGCCTCGCACGGTGATGGCGGCGTCGGGGTGCGCCAGCAGGTTGTAGGTCCAGCCGGGATGCCGGTCGCGCGCGAAGCTCGTGCCCGCGACGATCGCGCGCCCACGGCCGTCGGGGGTGTACATGAGCGCGCTCTCGCGCGGCTCGCCCGACCTCGCTCCCGTCGTGTGCAGCACGAGCGACGGCACGAGCAGTGCGCTGACCTGCACTCGGCCGCCCGAGACCCGGCTGATCAGACGCTCGACCGGAGGGAGCACCCGCGGCCCGGCCCAACGGAAGAGGCGGGTGCGGGTCAACGGAGAAACGACGGAACGAACGACATGCAGCACGGTCGGCATCTGCCCATTGTGCCGTGCCGGAACTCGGAGCGCCGGCTAACCTGCTCGGCAGGCGCGCGTCAATCCCCTTCACCGCGCGCGGGCGGGCACCTAACGTTGGCGGTGCCTGCCGCGATCCGGCGACGAGCACCTGTTGATCGGAGGGAAGATGTCCGACCCGATTGTCCCTGGCGACCCGATCGGTGGCGAGTACACCGACTCGGAGCTGCCCCTGAGCGCCGAAGTGCCGAAAGACGACGCCGAGGAGGTCGAGAACGCCACCGACGTCGACGCATCGGCGGCGGGCCGACACGTCGACGTCGACACGGTCGAGATGGAGGTCGACGAGGTCGAGATCGTCGAACCCGACGCCGTCATCCGCCCGGGACGAAAGCCCCTGTGAGCTGAGGCCCCCGGGTACGACGGGCGCTGAGCGCCGGGCGTAAGCGACTCACGCTCCTTCGCGCTCGCGCTGCACCGCCTCACGCGCGTCGGCGAGTTCAGCCGACGCATCCGCCGCGCGTCGCTCGGCATGCTGCATGCGACGAATGGCCACCGTCGGCGCGCCGTGCCGGGCGTGCACGCGATCACGCTCCTCGTCGATGCCGGTCACGATGTACGCCGCGGCGAGCAGGATCACCTGGCTCGACAGGTTCAACCAGATGAGGAGCGCGATCAGCGAACCGAACGAGGCCAGCAGCGGATTGCTCGTGGCCCCGCCGACGAAGAGACTCGACAGCACCTGCAGCACCGTCAGCCCGATGCCGCCGATGACCGCGCCGGTCCAGAGCGACCGGGCGCTCGGGCGCATGCCCGAGAGCAGCCGGAACATCACGGCGATCACGAGAGTGTCGATCGCGAAGATCACGAGAATCGAGACGGCTCGCGTGCCGGCGTCGGCGAGCGGATCATGCCTCGCGATGCCGAGCCAGTCGAAGGCGGCGTCGAGTGCCGACGTGCTGAGGAAGGTCACGGCCGCCGCTGCCGCGAGCAACGCACCGAACCCGATGGCAAGGAGCAGGTCGCGCAGCAGCAGCCACAGGAAGAATGTTCGGTCGTCGGGCTGGTCGCCGATCGCGCGGAATGCCGTACGCAGTGATCCGATGGCCCCGATGGCGGCCCCGACGAGTCCCACGAGGGCCACGACACCGGCGATGCTGAGCGTCAGCGGCTGCACGATGTCGGCGGGAGAGATCAACCCGTCGTCGCCGACGAGACCCGGAATCGCGGCGCCGACCGTCTCGACGAGCGCAGCGAGCGCGTCGGGATTGCCCGACAGCCAGATGCCCGCGACCGCGAAGCCGAGGAACACGCCGGCGAAGACCGAGAAGAGCACCCGGTAGGTCACGCTGTCGGCGAGCATCGCACCGTGGTGCTCCTGGTAGAGCAGGAACGCCCGCACGGGCTTGCGCGCCAGCGCCCATGCCGTCACCCGCTTGCCGAGACCGGCGATGCCGCCCGTCGAGCGTGCACTGTTGTGCGCCGTGCGCTCGCCATCCACCCCGTGCTCGCTCATCACGACAGGCTATCGACGACGGATGCCCCGCGCAGGAGGTTGACACGGAACGCGAAACGGCGGTGCCCCGGGCATCAGCCCGACGACACCGCCGCTCGTCATTCGCCTGGAATCAGTACCAGCCCGCGGACTCCGAGTGGTCCCACGCGCCGCACGGCGTGCCGTAGCGGCCGGCGATGTACCCGAGCCCCCAGGTGATCTGGGTGGCGGCGTTGGTCTGCCAGTCGGCGCCCGCGGAGCCCATCTTGCTGCCGGGCAGCGCCTGCGGAATGCCGTACGCACCGCTGGAGGAGTTGGAAGCATAGACGTTCCAGCCCGACTCGCGGTCCCACAGGGAGACGAGGCAGCCGAACTGGTCGTCGCCCCAGCCGTACGAGGAGGCCATGAGGTCACGGGCGATCGCCTGGGCGCCGCTGGGGTTCGAGGGCCCGCTCGGGCGCGATGTCGGGGTCGGCGCGGCTTGCTCCTCTGCGGCCTCCGCGGCTGCAGCGGCAGCTGCGGCAGCTGCGGCAGCTGCGGCCGCGGCTTGCTCGGCCGCCACGCGATCGACCTCGGCGACGGCGGCCTGCACCGGTGCGACGTGCGCCTGGGTGAGATCGGCGAGCTCGAACACTCGCTCGGGCGCCAGCAGGCGGTAGTTGCCGAGAGCGGCGACCGAGGTGGCCAGCGCCGTGGCGTCGGCCTTGCCCTGCGCAGCGGCGAGGGTGTCTGACGCGGCGACGATCGTGTCGTTCGCCTCCTTGACGGCGCGCGCCTCGAGAATGCCGGCGTGCGAGCCGAGCTGCTCGATGTCGAGGTTCGCGGCAGCCGTCAGCGCCTCGGTCGCTGCGATGCTCTCGCTTTGCGCGGCGACGGCGGACTGCACCGCGAATCCGGTGCCGACCATGGCGCCGACGACGGCGACAGCACCGGCGGCGAGGATCGGCCCGCTCCGCCAGAGTGGTCGATTTCGGCGCGGGCGCAGGCGAAGGGCTTCAGCTTCGCGACGTTCGGGCGTTGGGGTTTCAAGAGATGAGGGCTGGTTCTGCATGACTTTCACGAGGCGGAGCGCCGCAGCGCGAGCACTGGGCTTCCTTGATCGACGTTCCACGGGCGGGGGCGCCCGGGCGAAGTGGCCAGTCTGGCGAGGCCTTCTGGAAAGAACCTCAGCTTTACCTGTGAAAGTCATCCACGTCCGTTCACAGGGAATCCACAGTCTGACCGCCGAAATCACGGAACAGCCCCGCTGTCGTCGTCGTTTTCCCTGATGACGCCGCAGCCAGCGGCGCCGATCAAGGAGGAACCGTGTCAACCGAGTACCGCAAGACTCCCGAGGCCGTCGAGCGCCTCACTCCCAATCAGTACAAGGTCACGCAGGAGGACGGCACCGAGCCCGCCTTCCGCAACGAGTACTGGAACCACCACGAGCCGGGCATCTACGTCGACGTCGTCTCGGGCCAGCCCCTCTTCGCGTCGACCGACAAGTACGACAGCCGCTCGGGCTGGCCGAGCTTCACGAAGCCGATCGAGCCCGACGCGGTGACCGAGAAGACCGACCGCTCGTTGTTCATGAAGCGGGTGGAGGTGCGCTCGGCGGCCGCTGACAGCCATCTCGGCCACGTCTTCGACGACGGGCCGGCCGACGCGGGCGGCCTGCGCTACTGCATGAACTCCGCGGCCCTCCGTTTCGTTCCGCTCGCCGAGCTGGAGGATGCGGGCTACGGTCGATACCGCGCACTGTTCGAGAACCAGGAGAACGCACGATGACCACACGAACCGAGACCGCCATTCTCGCCGGCGGATGTTTCTGGGGCATGGAGGATCTGATCCGCAAGCGTCCCGGCGTGCTGAGCACTCGAGTCGGGTACACCGGTGGAGACGTTCCGAACGCGACCTACCGCAATCACGGCACGCACGCCGAAGCGATCGAGATCGTGTTCGACCCCGAGGTGGAGTCGTTCCGCGGCCTCCTCGAGTTCTTCTTCCAGATCCACGACCCGTCGACGAAGAACCGGCAGGGCAACGACATCGGCACGAGCTATCGCTCCGCGATCTTTCCGACGAGCGACGAGCAGGAGGTCATCGCGCACGAGACCATCGCCGACGTGGATGCCTCTGGCCTCTGGCCCGGCCCGGCGACGACCGAGGTCTCCCCCGCCGGCCCCTTCTGGGAGGCTGAGCCCGAGCACCAGGACTACCTCGAGAAGTATCCGAACGGCTACACCTGCCATTTCGTGCGGCCGGGCTGGAAGCTGCCGAAGCGCGACAGCGAGTCGGTCGCGTAGCCACAACGAATCGGCCCCGAGTCGACGCGACATCGAGCCCCGCCGGCCTGAAACCGGCGGGGCTCGGTGCATTGAGCGAGGGATGGACGCCAACCTGCCATGGCTATCGTTCGCGGCGGCTCACGCCGCTGAACGCACCCGGTCGTGCAGCAGTTTGGCGGCACGGCCGAGCGCCTGTTCGGCCGCCGGCTGACGCCTCGCAGGCACCGAGGACTCGCTCAGCACCGCGATCGCGAAGACGCCGCCATCCGCGTGCTCGAGCACGCCGACCTCGTGCCGGAGGTGCAGGAACGTGCCGGTCTTCGAGTGCCACGCAGCGTCATCGGACTCGAGGTCGGGAGCAAGTCGCTGACGCATCATGTTCAGGCCGAGCAGGCGACGCAACGGCGCCTTGACCGCAGAGAATCGCGTGTCGCACCAGATCGATTCGAGCAGCTGGATGAGCGCCCTCGCGGTTCCCGCGTTCGCGTTGGTCACGTCGAGCTGCGGAATCAGATGCCCTTTGCCGGCGGTGGACGCCTGGATTGCGAGAGCGAGCGCTTGCGGCATCTCGTCGGGCGCGAGCCGATCGGCCAGCGTACGATGCAGCTCGCTGATGGAATGGCGAACCGTGATGCCGGTCACGCCGAGCTCCCGAAGCATCGCAGTGACCGCCTCGGGCGGGCAGAACCTGAAGAGCGCGTCGGCGGCGGTGTCGTCGCTCGCGCACACGGCGAGGCCGAGCAGGTCTTCGACGGCGACCGTGGCCGGATGCTCGAACTGCGAGAGCCCCGTCGGTCCCGGAGTGCGCTCAGTGGCGTCGAGTTGCACCGGCGACGCCGGGTCGAGGTCTCCGTCGCCGAAACGGCGGAGCACTGCGAGCGCGAGCGGCAGCTTCACGACCGACGCGAGCGGGTACGGCTCGTCGGCCTCGATCGCGAGTCCCCGGCCCGATCTGAGGTCTTTCACGGCGACCGATGCGCGTAGCCCCGCCTCGCCGAGTACGGCTGCTGCTTGCCGCAGGACCGCCTGATCACCCTGCATGATCACCCACGAGCGTGCCGTCGTCGACCGCATGTCGGTCGACCTCCGGTGCGCCCATTCCGAGCAGTTCCGCGAGGAATGGACCGACTGCCGCGACGAACTGCTCCCCCAGGTGCGCATCTCGCGCGGCGAGCGCATAGCCGCGTCTGAGGTGCAGGTCGCCGAGGGCGCGCCAGTGAAGACCGAACTCGTGTGCCTCGCGTGGCGAGCAGAGCACGAGGTCGTCTCCGAGTGCCTCAGACATCGCGGTGATGACGGAATCGGCCACTCGCATCTGCGACGGGATGAGGCCCGCACCGTTGCGAGCACGCTCGATGCGATCGCGCACGGGCGGCACATCGTCTTCCGGTTGCAGCCAGATGCGCCGCACCGTGTCGTTCCCACGCCGCGGCCGAAGTTCGGCGAGGAAGAAGTCCCCCTCCGTGGCGGATGACGCGGCTCCCGCGATTCCCAGAAGGATCGACCACCGCGCACGGTCGGGCTCCACGGGCTCGAGTGCGAGCGAGATGCGTCCGCTCGCGAGCGCCTCGGCGCGATCCGTGGGTCGCGCGGGCATGAGCTCCACCTGCATGCGCTGCTCGCGCGCTGCAGCCCGCAGCCGCGCCGTCGCCGCCGCATCGCAGCCGTTCGGCACGCCGACCGTCAGCGGTAGCCGCGTTGCGCGAGCGCCGCGACGCGCCGGCTTGCGACCGATTGGGTGAGCCCGGCCGCGGTCGCTCCGGCCGTGAAGCTCTCGCGCTCGGCAACGGCGACGAACGCCTCGCAGGCCGAGAGCACGTCGAGCTGTCGAGGCATGCATGCGATTCTTGCATGAATGAGCACTTAATTCGCTTTGTGCGCATCGATACGCCGACGAGAGACTGCCGCCATGACGAATCGCACCTCCCGAACGCCCATCACCCGACGCTCGCTCATCGCGCTCGGCGGCCTTACCGCCGCAGGAGTCGCGAGCGCGTCGACCACCGCACCGGCCATCGCCTCCCCCTCGTTCAGCGGTCGAGGACGCATGAACGAAGCGCTCCGCGCACTGGAGCAGTCGAACGCCGTCACGATCGGGGTCACCGCGCTCGTGCATGGTTCACGGCATGCCTTCCGCTACCGCGGGAACGAGCTGTTCCCGATGTGCTCGCTGTTCAAGAGCCTGGCCGCTGCAGCGCTCGTGCAGGCCCGCGGGTACGACGAGGTGTACTGGTCCACGCCGATCCCGTTCACGATCGCCGATCGGGTCGGCGACTCGACGAAGCTGAACACCGACACGTGGCAAGCGACACCCGAGGAACTCGCCGATGCGGCGATCAGGTACAGCGACAACACCGCGGGCAACCTGCTGCTGCGGGAGCTCGGGGGCACGCAAGCGGTGACGACATTCGCCAGATCCCTCGGCGCGCAGCGAACCCGTCTCGACCGGGCGGAGCCCGAGGTCAACGAGGCGCTCCCGGGCGACGAGCGGGACACCTCGACGCCTGACGACATCGCCTTCCTCTTCGAGCTCCTCATGCTCGATCACGGCGCCGGCGCTCTGACCGGTGCACGATTGCAGGAGTGGATGCTGCGCAACACCACGTCGGGTCGGCGCATACTCGCCGGTCTGACACCGCCCTTCGAGCTCGCCGACAAGACCGGCCTCGGCGGCTACGGCGTGGTCAATGACGCCGGCATTGTGTGGCGGCCAGGCGAGGCCCCGGTAACCCTCGCGATCATGACTCGAACCGATCGCGCCGACGCACCGAACAACCAGGATGTTCTCGCCGAGGTCACTCGCATCGTCGTCGCCGAGTGATTGGGCCGAGCGCAGTGCAATGTGCTGAATCTGATGCACTTCTGGTGCAGCATGCACATGGGATGCAACGCATCCGATGGCTAACGTGGGCGCAACCATTCCCCCACTCCTGAAGGACGCTCATGGCTCGCTTGGCTCACGCAGACGACTTCGCCCTCTCCCGCGTCACCCCCGATGCACAGAAGCCGTGGTTCGGCATCGCCGTGCAGCGCTTCGGCCAGGTCTCCGCACTCTCGCAGTTCCTGCTCGGTGCGACCCTCGGTTACAGCATGACGTTCGGCGAAGCCGCGCTCGCACTGCTGCTCGGCTCGATCATCCTCGAGGTGATCATGTGCATCGTCGGCATCATCGGCCAGAAGGAGGGCCTCAACACCGCCCTCCTCGCGCGGTGGACGGGCTTCGGCGAGATCGGCGCCTCGCTCGTCGGCCTCGCGATCGGCATCAGCCTCATCGGATGGTTCGGAATCCAGAGCGCCATCTCGGCCGAGTCGCTCGACGCGCTCATGCCCGGGGTCATGCCCGCATGGTCGTGGAGCCTCATCTTCGGCCTCGCCGTGACCGCGATCGTCGCGTTCGGGTTCAAGGGCATGCAGTGGCTCGCGAACATCACCGTGCCCCTCTTCCTGATCCTCGTCGGCTGGTCGGTGATCAGCGAGCTCGCCCAGCACGACCTCGGTGAGCTGCTCACCGGCCCGGCGCCCGGCCCTGCCATGAGCGTCTGGACCGGCACCGGCATCGTCGCCGGCGGCCTCATCGTCGGAGCGATCATCACGGCCGACATGACCCGGTTCAACCGCTCGCCCGCCGATGTGGTCAAGCAGACGGTCGTGGGCGTGAGCCTCGGTGAATTCGTGATCGGGCTCGCCGGCGTGCTGCTCGCGCATGCCGCGGCATCGGGCAACATCGTCGCCATCGTCACCTCGTCGATCGGCTTCATCGGCCTCATCATCGTGATCACCGGCACGCTGAAGATCAACGACTGGAACCTCTACTCCTCGACCCTCGGTCTCGTGAACTTCATCTCGACCGCCTTCAACCGCAATCTGCACCGCGTCACCACGACGATCGTGCTCGGTGTCGTGGGCTCGGTGCTGGCCGCGGTCGGCATCCTCGGGCAGTTCACCGAGTTCCTCATCATCCTCGGTGTCGCCTTCCCGCCCATCGCCGGCATCATGGTCGCCGAGTACTTCGTGGTGAAGCGCTGGCGCGGTGAACTCGACGCCACGCGCGCAACCGGCAGACTGCCCGCGACCGCTCCCCGCCTGGTGCCGGCCACCATCGTGATCTGGCTCGCCTCGGCGCTCGTCGGCTACTTCGTCACGTGGGGCATCCCTCCCGTGCTCTCCCTCGTCGTCTCGATGGTGCTCTACATCGTGGCCGGCAAGCTCGGCTGGGTGAAGGGCATCGGCACGGCGCGCACCCATCAGGTCGAGGAGTCGGTCGAAGAGGTCTCGGCCTAGCCCGCGCCCGCCCGCGCACCACGAACTCTGCACCCCGCACCACCAGAAAGCGAGAATCATGCATATCGGCATCGACGTCGGCGGCACCAACACCGACGCAGTGCTCATGGACGGCACGCGAGTCCTCGCCGGCGTCAAGCACTCCACCACTCCGGATGTCACGAGCGGCATCGTGCAGGCGATCGAAGACCTTCGATCGGGCCACGCGTTCGCCGGAGCCGACATCGATGCGGTCATGATCGGCACGACCCACTTCATCAACGCCCTCGTGCAGGCGAAGCGACTCGCACCAACGGCGGCACTCCGGCTCGGGCTGCCCGCGACGAAGGCGCTGCCACCGCTCGTGGACTGGCCGGAGGCCCTCGTAGCTGCGATCAGCGCGAGGAGCTACCTCGCCCACGGCGGGTACGAATTCGACGGGCGCCCGATCTCTCCGCTCGACCCCGACGAGCTGCGTGCCCACGCTGCCGACATGAAGGCAGCCGGCATCCGTTCAGTGGCCGTCTCGTCGGTGTTCAGCCCGGTGAACCACGATCTCGAGGTCGAGGCCGGGCGCATCATCGCCGAGGAGTTGGGACCAGACGTCGCGATCTCGCTCTCGCACGAGATCGGACGCATCGGGCTGCTCGAGCGCGAGAACGCGACGATCATCAACGCAGCGCTGCGCGAGCTCGCCGCCGAGATCGTCGACGGCCTGAGCACCGCGGTGCGGAAGCAGGGCATCGAGGCGCCCATCTTCCTCAGCCAGAACGACGGCACGCTGATGGACGAGGACTATGTGCGCCTCTACCCGGTTGCGACGTTCGCCTCCGGCCCGACGAACTCGATGCGTGGCGCCGCCCTGACGAGCGGGCTCGAGACCTGCGCCGTCGTCGATGTGGGCGGCACGACCGCCGACATCGGTCTGCTCATCAACGGATTCCCGCGCGAGACCTCGAATGAAGTCAAGGTGGCCGGCATCCGCACGAACTTCCGCATGCCCGACGTGCTCTCGCTCGGCATCGGCGGCGGCAGCATCGTCGACATCGAGACCGGCGAGGTCGGGCCGGAGTCGGTGGGCTACCGCCTCACGAGCGAGGCGCTGGTCTTCGGCGGCTCGACGCTCACGGCGACCGATATCGCGGTCGCCGCGGGGCGCGCCGACATCGGCGACCCGTCGAAGGTCGCGCACCTCGACCCGGCGCTCGTGCAGCGAGTGCTCGCACGCATCGCCGAGCGGGTCGCCGAAGCCGTCGACCGCATGCGCACCTCGCCGGAGCCGATTCCGGTCGTCGCCGTCGGCGGCGGCTCCATCCTGCTGCCCGATGAGCTGACGCTCTTCGGAACGGTGCACCGGCCGGAGAACTACGCGGTCGCCAATGCGATCGGCGCCTCGATCGCCCAGGTCGGCGGTGAGATCGACAAGGTGTACGCGATCGAGCCGGGCCGACGCGACGCGGCGCTGGCCGAAGTTCGCGCCGAAGCGATCGACAAGGCGATCGCCGCGGGCGCCTCCCCGAAGACGGTCACGATCGTCGACTTCGACGAGGTGCCGATCCCCTACCTGCCCGGCAACGCGACGCGCATCCGCGTGAAAGCGGTCGGCGACCTCGACATGGGGGTGTGAGATGAGCTGGACGATCAGCGCCGAGCAGATTCCCGATCTCGCGCGTGGGGCGGCAGTGCTCGGCACGGGTGGCGGCGGCGATCCGTACATCGGCGCCCTCCTCGCCACGCAGGCCCTGCGCGAGCACGGCGACGTCACGGTCGTCTCGCTCGACGAGGTGCCCGAGAACGCCGTCGTACTGACGGTGGCCATGATGGGCGCCCCCACCGTGATGGTCGAGAAGCTGCCGAGCCTCGACGAGGTCACCGCGCCGGTGCACGCGCTCGGCACGTATCTCGGCCGGCCGGTGACCCACATCGCCTGCGCAGAGGTGGGGGGCGTGAACTCGACGATCCCGATCGCCGCCGCTGCGGCCCTCGGCCTGCCGCTCCTCGACGCCGACGGAATGGGGCGCGCGTTCCCCGAACTGCAGATGGTGCTGCCGACCCTCTACGGAGTCACGGCATCGCCGCTCGCGTTCAGCGACGAGAAGGGCAACATCGGCGTGCTGCAGACCGTCGACAACAGCTGGACCGAACGCATCGCACGGGTCGCCTGTGTCGAGATGGGGTGCTCGATCATGATCTCGGGGTTCCCGATGTCGGGCCTGCAGGCCCGCGAAGCACTCGTGCCCGGTTCGCTCAGCCAGTGCGTCGAGATCGGCCGCACGATCACGACCGCCCGCGACGACAAGGCCGACCCGGTCGACCGCACGGTGCGCCTGCTCGGCGGCCGTGAGCTCTTCGCGGGCAAGGTCGTCGACGTGCAGCGGGCGACCACCACCGGGTTCGCGCGGGGTCGCGCACGCATCGAGAGCGCGGATGCCTCGGTGACGCTCTCGTTCCAGAACGAACACCTGATCGCCGAATCCGACGGTACGGTCCTCGCGACGACGCCCGACCTGATCATGGTGCTCGATCACGATTCCGGCGAGCCGATCACGACCGAGGCCCTCCGCTACGGCCAGCGAGTTCGCGTGATCAGCGCGCCGAGCGACGAGCGCTGGCACTCCGCCGAGGCGCTGGCGATGGTGGGGCCGGGGTACTTCGGCTACGACCTGCCCGCGCACCGCTTCGACGGCACCGTCGACGCGGTTGCCGCGGCATCCCTCGAAGGCGCCGCATGAGCTGGCAGTTGACCGCCGCCGACCTGCCCGACCTGGCACGTGGCGCGACCCTGCTCGGCACCGGCGGCGGCGGCGACCCGTACATCGGCAAGATGCTCGTCGAGCGGGTGCTCGGCGACGGGTCGATCACGATCCTCGACCCCGATGAGCTCGCCGACGACCTCTTCGTGATCCCGACCGCCCAGATGGGGGCGCCGACGGTGATGATCGAGAAGATTCCGGCCGGCACGGAGCCGACGCTCGCCCTGCGCACGCTCGAAGACCATCTCGGCCGGCGGGCCGATGCCACCATGCCGATCGAGTGCGGCGGCATCAACTCGATGATCCCCCTGATCGTCGCGGCCGAGACCGGCCTGCCGGTCGTCGATGCCGACGGCATGGGACGCGCCTTCCCCGGGCTCTCGATGGAGACGTTCGCGGTGTACGGCGTCCACGGCTCCCCGCTCGCCCTGGCCGGTGAGCGGGGTGAGCGGGTGATCATCGACACCGGAGACGATGACCGGCAGATGGAATGGCTCGCCCGTGGCATCACCATCCGTCTCGGCGGCGTCGGGCACATCGCCGAGTACGCCATGAGCGGCGCCGACGTGAAGCGCACCGCGGTGCCCCGCACGATCTCGATGGCGCTCGACCTGGGTCGCGCCATCCGGCTCGCGCGCGAGTCGCACCGATCGCCGTTCGATGCCATCGCCGAGACCCTCGCGCCGACGCTCTACTCGCACGTGCGCGAGCTGTTCGTCGGCAAGGTGACCGACGTCGAGCGACGCACGACGGATGGGTTCGCGAAGGGTCGTGCCGAGATCTCCTCGCTCGATCCGGGGAGCGCGGAGCGTTTCGAGATCTCGTTCCAGAACGAGAACCTCGTCGCACGACAAGACGGCGTCGTCGTCGCGATCGTGCCCGACCTCATCTGCGTCGTCGATCACGAATCGGCCGAGCCCATCACGACCGAGGGCCTGCGCTACGGCCAGCGCGTGCGGGTGCTCGGCATCTCGACACCCGAGATGATGCGCACACCCGCCGCCCTGGCGGCGTTCGGCCCGACGGCGTTCGGACTGAACGAGCCCTTCGTGCCCGTGGAGTCGCGCGCCTAGGCTGGCGGCATGGCGAGAACCCTCGAACGCGCGCAGCTGCCGGCGCTCGCGCGCGGGTACTCCTTGCTCGGTTCGGGCGGAGGAGGGGCGACGACCATGCTCGAGCTCGCCCTGGCCGGCGCCGACGACTGGCCGATCACGCTGTACGACCTCGACGAGCTCGACCCGATGCTGCCGTGCCTCGGCGCGGCCTTCGTCGGCTCGACGATGCTGCTGGGCGAGCGTCTTCCCGGCGACACTCCGTTCGCCCCGCTCATCGCGGCCGCTGAGCGCTGGCTCGGGCATCGGGTGCCGGTCGTCTGCTCGCTCGAAGGCGGAGGCCTGAACGGGCTCACTCCCCTGACGCTCGCGCACGAGCGCATCCTCGTCGACGCCGATCTCACGGGGCGTGCCGTGCCCGGTCTCGACCAGATGTCATTGCTCGTCGACCAGGTGCCCGGCGTGATCGCCACGTGCGACACGGGAGCCGGCGGCGTGATGCTCGTGCAGACCGGCCGCCCGGTCGACCTCGAGCGGGTCATCCGTTCCGCCATCATCCAGGCCGGCGGGGCAGGCGGCACCGTCTTCGCCGGCTTCACCGTGGGCGACCTCACCGAGCACGCCATGCACGGCGGCACCGTTCGGGCGTTGCAGCTCGGGCTGGCCTTCGATGCAGCGGCATCCGCGCCCCTGACCGAGCTCGCTGCCGCGCTCGGCGGCCGGGTGCTCGGCCACGGACGCGTCACGGCCATCGCGCCCGACGCCGGCGATCCGCATGTCAATTCGATCGAGATCGGCGGAGCCGGCGGCGAGGTGCATCGCCTCATCACGCGATCCGAGACGCTCGCTTTCATGACCGACGGGCGCCTCGCGGCGGCGGCTCCGACCATCATCGTCGTGCTCGATGCCATCTCACGCGACATCCTCGAGGCGACTGAGCTCACCATGGCGCGAACGATCTCGGTTCTCGAGCTGCCCGCGCCGGAATGGTGGTCGGCGTCGAACGACCGCCTGCGACGCGTCGTTCCCTCCGCGTACGGCATCGCCGAACTCGACGGAGTGGAGACGTGAGCGAACAGCTTCGATTGAGCGCGCTGCTCGCACACCCGGCGAACGGCGGCCTACGCGTCGTGGCCGGTCCGGGCGACGCCGCGTGGAGCGACGTCGTGATCGAAACGGCCGAAGCCGAACTCCCGGCGGCAGGCGGCGACCGCCTCGCGATCCTCACCGCACCACCGCCGGGCACCCCGTGGCAGCAGGATGCCCTGGTCCGTCGGACTCGCGATCGTGGATTCCGAGCACTCGCGGTGCCGAATGCCGACGGATTCGGCGCCGGCACCCGCACGCTGGCCGGCCGACTGCACCTCGCCCTCTTGCACGTCGACAAGCCCATGGTGCTCGCGAAGGCCTGCTGGCAGTTGCTCGAGGCCCGCGATGCGCTCACCCTGAGCTATGTGCGCAAGGTGGCGCAATCGATCGAATACCACGCCGACGGCCTCGCCGATCTGTTGCGACACCTCAGCTCGAGTGTCGGCCACGGCATCGCCCTCGTCGACACCGAAGGCGTGCTGCTCGAATCGGGTGGCCATCTCGATGCGGCCGTCCACTCCGCCATCGACTTCGCACCGTGGGTGGATGTCGCACGGGCCGGCACCGGCACCGCGGCATCCGTGCGCGTCGACAGCCCGAGTCGAGCGGGCCTGCGCATCGCATTCTTCGGCGACGGTCTCAGCGACCCGCAATTGAGCGCGCTCGCGGTCGCGGCGGAGGTCGCGATGCCGGCCGTCGCGGCGCGGATCCTCATCGACGAGGTGGCCGAGGTGAGCGACGCCTCGGTCTCGTCGGCGGTGCTGCGGGATTTCGTCGACCTGCGGGGAGCCGCCGATCCCGAAGTGGAGCGGCGCATGCTCGAACGGGGCTGGCGCACCACGGGGTACCACCTCGCCTTCCGTGTCATCGGCCGCTCTCGCGTCGACACGTTCCAGTTGCTCCGTTTCGTGACGCACGAGCTCGGCGCGATCGCGGCCGACTCGCACGCGACGACGAGCGGGCGCGGGGTCAGCGGCTGGCTGACCTTCACCGAGCCGCCGACCGCACAGCAGGTCGAACTGCACGTCACCTCCCTTCGCGAGCTGCACATCGCGGCTCGACGCGACTTCAACGTCGCCACCGGCGTCGGGTCCATCGAGGCGGGCGCTCTCGGGCTCACGACATCGCTCAGCGAAGCGTCGGATGCCGCCCGCATCGCGGTCGACCGCTCGACGACGGGTTGGTTCGTTCGCGTCGACGGTCTCGGGCTCGAGCAGTTGCTGCTCGCGTGGACCGGCAACGACACTTTCGTGCCCGCGGCGAAGTCGCTGCTCGCGCCGCTGCAGTCGGGAGGTGGCGAGCTGCTCACCACACTGTCGGCGTATCTCGACCACGAGTCCGGTATCGCCGCGACGGCCGCAGCGCTCGGGCTGCATCGCAACACGGTGGCCACTCGCGTGCAGCGCGCACAGGAGTTGCTCGGTGTGGACATGGCCGACCCCGAGGTGCGCCTCGCCCTGCATCTCGCCTGCCGGGCCGTTCGCAGCTGAGAGCGCTGATGGCTGCACGACGTGCAGGCTCGCCGCACTCTCGTGCACTGCTGCTCAGTCGACGGCGTCGGTCTCGAGCCTTCGCGGCCCGGCCCCGGCATTGCCGAGGGCGTCATCGGGGTTCAGCAGGCCGCACGCCTTCATCGAGAGGCATCCGCAGCCGATGCATCCCGTCAACTCCCGCTCGAGCCGCTCGATGCCGAGGCGTCGCTCTTCGAGGCGGCGCTTCCACCGGCGCGACGCGCGCTGCCAGTCATCGTGGCTCGGAGTGGTGTCGAGCGGCACGTTCTCGAACGCCGAGTGCACGTCGGAGAGCGGAATGCCGAGGCGTTTGGCGACCGCGATGAGCGAGACCCTGCGCAGCATGTGACGGGGGTAGCGTCGCTGGTTTCCGCCCGTGCGATGCGACGCGATGAGCCCGAGGTCTTCGTAGAACCGCAACGCCGAGGGCGCCACACCCGTGCGGCGACTCATCTCGCCGACCGTCAGCAGTTCATCAGGTGCGTGCCGTGCACTCTCGAGCCGATCCGCTTCGTGTGCGTCATGCTGCGACATCCGTGCCCTCTCGCTTTGACCTCAAGGCTACTTGAGGTTTCTGCTCATCGAGGACGGAGTCACCAGCGCAGATCCCCTGCATCGTCCCGGAACGTGCCGGTCGGTCCATCGGCGTCGAGAGTCGCCAGGCGCACGACGGCCCGGGCGCTCTCCTCTGCCGGCCTTCCGCCCGCGAACGCCGCGGTCATGTCAGTGGCGGTGTAACCGGGCTCGAGGGCGTTGAACCTGATGCCCTGCTGGGACTTGGCGTACTGGAGCGTCAGCATGGTCGCCGCCGCCTTGGACGCGGCGTAGACCGCGTTCGTCAGGTGGAACTCGACTCGGTCGGGGTTGGTCACCGCCCAGAACGACCCCGCGCTGCTCGAGACGGTGACCACGTTCGGGTTCGATGACTTGCGCAGCAGGGGCAACGCCGCTTCCGTGACCCGTCCGATTCCCACCACGTTGGTGTCGAAGGCCCGTAGAGCAGTCGGACCATCGGCACCGATCTCTTGGATGCCCGCGTTGTGCACCAGAATGTCGAGGCGGGCTTCGACCGAGTCGATCGTCGCCAGCGCACGGCTCACCAGAGCGTCGTCGGTCACGTCGAGCTCCACGAACCGCGCGCCGAGTGTCGCCGCGGCCCTCTCGCCCCGTTCGACATCGCGTGCGCCGACGTAGACGACGTGGCCCAGTTCCACGAGCTGTCTGGCGGTCTCGAAGCCGATGCCCTTGTTGGCCCCGGTGATCAGTGCGATGCTCATGCGCTCTTTCCTCCTGAAATACGTGGCCCGAACGGACCGTTGGAAACGTTATGAGCGATCGCGCAGGCCAACGAGAGCCCCCTCGAACCTGGGGTGCAGCAGGGCCCCCTCTCGGCCGCGCCGCCCGTCCTGCAGAGCCATACGGTGGTCATATGCGCGAAACGACGAATGCCCTCGGTGCGTTTCTGCGCGCCCGGCGCGAGCTGGTCACGCCTCGCCAGGCGGGGATCCCCGACGCAGGTGCGCGGCGTGTGCCCGGGCTGCGTCGAGAGGAGGTCGCCATGCTCGCCGGCATCAGCGCCGACTACTACCTGCGGTTGGAGCGCGGCCGTGATCGCAACCCATCGGCACAGGTGCTCGAGGCGATCGCCCGTGTACTCCAGCTCGACGATGACCATGTCGCCCACCTGCGAACGCTGGTTGCGGAATCGCCCAGGCAGCGCCGACGCCGACCGCGCAAGGAGACCGCACCGGCCGGCGTGGTCAAGCTCGTGGACTCCCTCGTTCAGCCCGCCTTCGTCGAAGGACGGTATTTCGACATCCTGGCCTCCAACGCCCTTGCACGAGCGATCTCGCCCCGCCTCGCGGTCGGGGGAAATCAGCTGCGCGACCTGTTCCTGGAGCCGGCGGAGCAGGCGCTGCACCCTGGCTGGGAAGACGTCACGGAATGCCTCGTCGCAAGCTTGCGACAGGCGGTGGGCAACGAGATCGACGATCCTCGCTTCATCGAACTGACCGGTGAGCTGTCTCTGGCAAGCCCTCGGTTCCGCCAGCTCTGGGCGCGCCATGAAGTACGGGGACAGCGCGGCACGCCACTCCGAATCGATCACCCGCAGGTCGGGGAGCTGACGCTGAACCGCGAGCGGTTGAGCATCGGCGGGGCCGAGGGCCTGACGCTCGTCGTGTATCACCCCGACGCCGGATCCAGCGATGCAGACAAACTCGCCGTGCTGGCTTCCGCGCACCTCCCCGCCCCGTCGGCTCACATCCGACTCCAGGAGTCCCGCGCATGACGACCATCGGGATCATCGGCGCCGGCGAAGTGGGAAGCCAGATCGCACGCGCGGCGATCGCCAACTCGTACGAGATCGTCATCGCGAATTCCCGCGGACCGGAAACCCTGAACGGTCTCATCGACGAGCTGGGTCGGCGGGCGCGTGCCGCATCTGCTGCGGATGCCGCGGCGGCGGGAGATTTCGTGATCATCGCCGTGCCCCTCAGTCGTGTCAACGACATGCCGGCCGCCGAGCTCGCGGGCAAGATCGTGCTCGACACGAACAACTACATGAGCTGGCGCGACGGCCATTTCGTCAGGGTCGACTCCGGCGAGACGACTGTCCACGAGTTGCGCCAGGAGCAGCTCCCCGCGTCGAAGGTCGCCAAGGCGTTCACGCACATCCAGGCCCCGAGCCTGCTCTCCACGAGCCGCCCCGCAGGCGACCCTGCCCGGCGCGCGTTGTCGGTCTCGAGCGACTTTCCCGAAGCGGTCGAACTCGTCACGAGGCTGTACGACCAGTTCGGATTCGACACGGTCGACAACAGCCCGTTGAGCGAATCGTGGCGTTCTGCTCCGGGGCAACCCGCGTGGATCGATCACGCCCGGCAGAATCGCGAAGAACTCGCGCTCAATCTGCGAAGGGCCGTGCCCGTCTTCCCGACGTGATGCGACATCCGCGCCCTCGTTTTGACTTCAAGGCTACTTGAGGTTTTACGGTAGAAGCATGCGAGAGATGAACCGGGTGATCCAGCCGTGACCTACGTGATCGCCCTCCCGTGCGTCGATGTCAAAGACAAGGCGTGCATCGACGAGTGCCCGGTCGACTGCATCTACGAGGGCGAACGTTCGCTCTACATCCACCCCGACGAGTGCGTCGACTGCGGGGCCTGCGAGCCCGTGTGCCCCGTCGAGGCGATCTACTACGAAGACGACCTTCCCGA
>NZ_ATXG01000009.1 GCF_000421565.1 Agromyces subbeticus DSM 16689
CGCCTTCTTACGCGGCGGTCTTCGGTGCCGAGGTGTCGGCCGCCGAAGAATGCAGCGCCTTCTTACGCGGCGGTCTTCGGTGCCGAGGTGTCGGCAGGGAGGGCCTTCTTGGCCGACTCGACGAGCGCCGCGAACGTGGCGGGCTCGTTGACCGCGAGCTCCGCGAGGATGCGACGGTCGACCTCGATGCCCGCAAGGCCGAGGCCCTGGATCAGTCGGTTGTAGGTGAGGCCGTTCGCACGCGACGCGGCGTTGATGCGCTGGATCCAGAGGCGACGGAAGTCGCCCTTCTTCTGGCGACGGTCGCGGTATGCGTAGACGAGGGAGTGAGTGACCTGCTCCTTCGCCTTACGGTACAGACGCGAACGCTGGCCGCGGTAACCCTGGGCGCGCTCGAGAATGACCCGGCGCTTCTTGTGGGCGTTGACCGCCCGCTTCACTCTTGCCATGACTCTGTTTCTTCCTTAACGGGTCTGCGGCTCAGTGGCCGAGAAGCTTCTTGATGACCTTGGCGTCGGGAGCCGACACGATCTTGTCCTGGTTCAGGCGGGCCTTGCGCTTCGAGGACTTGACCTCGAGGTTGTGGCGCATCCCGGCCTGCTGCTTCTTGATCTTGCCGCTGCCGGTGATCTTGAAGCGCTTCTTGGACCCGGAATGGGTCTTCTGCTTCGGCATCTCGTCTTTCTCCTTGGTTCTGCCGCCACGCGAGTGGCGGACGGGTGTGTCTGGCTCAGCCCTCGGCGGGCTCTGCCGTCTGCGGCTCTGCTTCGGCCGGGGCATCCGCCGCCGGTCGCGCCTTCGCCGCAGCACGCTGTGCGTTCGCCTCGGCCTTGGCCTCGGACTTGTTCTTGAGGGGCCCGATCACCATGACCATGTTGCGGCCATCGATCGTGGGGTTGTGCTCGACGGTGCCGAACTCGGCCACGTCTTCGGCGAAGCGCTGCAGGAGACGCACGCCCATCTCGGGGCGCGACTGCTCGCGACCACGGAAGAGGATCATGGCCTTCACCTTGTCGCCGGCCTTCAGGAAGCCGACCGCGCGCTTCATCTTCGTCTCGTAGTCGTGCTTGTCGATCTTGAGACGGAACCGCACCTCTTTGAGGATGGTGTTCGCCTGGTTGCGCCGGGCCTCTTTCGCCTTCTGCGCAGCCTCGTACTTGAACTTGCCGTAGTCCATGATCTTCGCGACCGGCGGCTTCGAGTTCGGAGCGACCTCGACGAGATCGAGATCGGCCTCCTGCGCGAGCCGCAGGGCCACCTCGATCTTCACGACGCCGACCTGCTCTCCGGCAGGCCCCACGAGTCGGACCTCGGGGACGCGGATACGGTCGTTTGTACGGGGATCGCTGATGCGTGTTCTCCTCTACTCAAGCTGATTCGCTCGGTCGGGAGGCGGTTGCCGCCCGACGACGAAAGGAGAAATCCACGCATTGCGCACGGAATCCCACCGTGCAAATCATGCGGCACCCTGCCTACTCCCCTGTCTTGCGACGTGGGAGCGGAGTGCAATCGACCCGGTAACCTTGATGAAGCGGTATGCGCGGGTGGGAGAATCTCCACTTTCGTACCGGGGTGAAGCCCCGGAGCCCGAAGTAGTCTAGCAGAGGAAGTTCGTGAACAGTAGTTCAGACGAAACCACGGTCGAGGGCGCCACGCGCGACATCGCCGAGGTACCCGCGGTCGAGATCATCACGACCGCCGCAGTGCACCTCATGAGCGCGGCCGCCGTCAAGGTCGGACTCGCGGAAGACCCCGAAGAGCAGATCGACCTCGATGAGGCGCGCAAGCTCATCAACGCGCTCGCGGGTCTCATCACCGCCGGCGCGCCCGAGATCAGCGACATGCACGCTCGGAGCCTTCGCGACGGACTGCGTTCGCTGCAACTCGCGTTCCGCGAGGCCTCGGTCATTCCCGACCCGATCGGGCAGGGGCCGGGCGAGAAGTGGACCGGCCCGGTCAGCTGAGCCTCACGGTTCAGCGCTGGCAGTTCGGGCACCACCACGACTCCCGCAACTCGAGTTCGTTGCGGCCGAGACGACCGTGCTCGATGCGGGTGCCGCAGCGCCGACAGGCTTCTCCGCCGCGGCCGTAGACCCACAGTTGTCGGCCGCGACGGGTGTCGCCCGTCGTCGTGCGCGCTCGGCGATCGCGATTGGCACGGATGACCCGGCTGGCGAGCGCGACGAGGGGCTCGAGTTCCACGTCGGCGACGGCCCGGGTGGGCAGGATGCCGCGGAGGAAGCAGAGCTCGTTGACGTAGACGTTGCCGAGACCGGCGAGATTGCGTTGCTCACCGAGTGCGACGGCGATGGGCGCCTCTGGCGTGCTCGAGAGTCGCCGCACGGCCTCTTGCGGGTGCCAGTCGGCGCCGAGCAGGTCGGGCCCGAGGTACTCGAGTCGCGATCGTTCCTCGTCGGCGGGGAACACCTCGAGCGTTCCGAGGTCGAAGCCGACCGCGGCGGCATCGGCAACCTCGATGAGCGCCCGTGCCTGCCACGCCGGGCGATTCCAGCGCTCGCCCGGTCGGAAGACCCGCCACTCCCCCTCCATCTTGAGATGCGAGTGCACCACGTGAGCGCCGATGCGCATCAAGAGGTGCTTGCCGCGGCTGCCCACGGAATGCACGGGCTCGCCCGTGAGGTCGACGGTCGCGAAGGCCGGCACCCTGAGCTCGCACCGGGTGACGATGCGGCCGGCGAGCGCGGCGTCGAGGCGCTGTGCCGCCTGGAAGACGGTGTCACCCTCGGGCATCGAAGCGCAGCCCCCGTGGCGTCTCTCGGAATCCGGCTGCGCGCAGCGGCCGGTCGAGCACGGACCCGAAGACGGGTGCGCCGTTCACCGTCTCGACTCTGAGACGCTCGGAACGACCGCGAGTGAGGGCCGCGGTGAGCACGGTCGCGGCCGCCGTCAGCGCCTCGTCGTCGTCGGTCAGGATGAGGGCCGTGCGACCACCGCGCTCGAGGTAGAGCACGGCCTCGCCGTCGACGATCGCGACGAACGCCCCGGCCTTGCGTGCCGGCCGGTGCGTGCCGTCCCCGACGGGGTCGGGCCAGTCGAGCGCAGCGCCGAAGGGATTTGCTGGGTCGGTCGCCGCGAGGGCGATCGCGTCACCCTTCGGGGCGGCCCGCAGCCGATCGACGGCAGCGCCCGTCGCGAACTGCGCCCCGCCCTGGCCGTCGATGAAGTACCCGCGTCGCACTCGACCCGAGTCTTCGAATCCCGACAGGGTTCGATAGGCGAGCGCGAACCCGCCGAGGTGGCCCTCGGCCACGACGGAGCCGCGAGTGACGACGCCGTAGCGCTCGAGCAACGCCTCGCCGAGGGCGTGCGCCCTCGGCGTCGCCGCCGCGCTCGCGAGCGGCAGCACCGACCAGCGCCCGGCGGCATGCGCCGGATTGGCTCGTGCGGCTGCGGTGCGCCCGGCCTGCACGGTCGCCGCGAGCGACCGGCGCGACAGGGAGCCGGCACGCAACCGTGCGCGGGGGGTGGGCGCCGCCGTCTTGTGCGCTCCCCCACCGGTGAGCAGGCCGCGAACCGGTGCGAAGGTGTCGTTCGTCACGAGACCGGCCCAGACCAGCCGCCACAGCGCGTCGGCGAGGGCGCGATCGTCTTCGGAGCCCACGGCTTCGGCCAACTGCCGGAAGAAGAATCCGCCGCCACCGCCGAGCACCGCGATCAATTCGGCCTCGAGCGGGTCGAGCGGCGCGGCCGCCGGTTGCGGCAGCGTGAGCTCCGCGGCCTCGGCCAGGTGCAGGCTGATCCAGCCGTCATCGCCCGCGAGTGAGCCGGCGCCGGCCCAGAGCACTTCACCGGCGGCCGTCAACTCGTCGAGCATTCCGGGTCGATAGTCGCTCACCCGAGCGGGCAGCACGTAGGCCTCCCACGCCGACGCCGGAATGCGAGCGCCCTCGAGCTGCTCGATGACGGCGGCGACGCCGTCGATGCCGGTGAGCCGGCCGCCGACGTGCTGCCACGACGGCAGGAAGCGGGCGAACTCGCGCGGCTCGACCGGTTCGACCTCGTTGCGGAGCACGGCGAGCGAGCGCCGGCGGATGCGCCGCAGCACACCGGTGTCGCACCACTCCATGCCCGACCCGTGCGGCAGGAACTCGCCCTCGACCACGCGACGCTCGCCGGTGAGCCGAGCGAGCGCAGCGGATGCCACGGCGTGACCGATGCCGAAGCGCGCGGCGACGGCATGGGCCGTGAAGGGCCCGTGCGTGCGCGCGAAGCGGGCGACGAGGTCGCCGAGCGGATCGCGCACGGGCTCGCCGAACACCTCGGGAAGCCCGGGCGGGATGGGCACCCCGAGGGCATCGCGCAGCCGGCTGACGTCTTCGACCGCGACGAACCACGACTCGCCGGCGAACCGCACGGTCGCCGCCCGCCGCATCTGCACGAGCGAGGCGAGCGCCGCCGCGGCATCCGTCTCGTCATCGACGCGAGCGCCCACCTCGTCGGCGGTGAGCGGACCGAGATCGCTCAGCAGGTCGGCCACGCCCTCGTCGCCACGCGCGACCCGCTCGGGGTGCACGCGCTGCAGCATGCGTTCGACCTCGTCGACGACCTCGAGGTCGAGCAGCTCGCGCAACTCGACCGTGCCGAGGAGCTCGGCCAGCAGCCCCGGATCAAGCGAGAGGGCGGCCGCCCGCCGCTCGGCGAGCGGTGCGTCGCCCTCGTACATGAAGGCGCCGACATAGCCGAAGAGCAGGCTCGAGGCGAACGGGCTCGGCGACTCGGTGGTGACGTCGACGAACCGCAGCTCGCGCCGTTCGATGCGCTCGGCGAGCTTGGTGAGGGCCGGCAGGTCGTAGACGTCTTGCAGGCACTCGCGCACGGCCTCGAGCACGATCGGGAAGTCGGGGAAATCACGGGCGACCTCGAGCAGCTGCGACGCCCGCTGGCGCTGCTGCCAGAGCGGCGACCGCTTGCCGGGATTGCTGCGCGGCAGGATGAGCGCGCGCGCCGCGCACTCGCGGAACCGTGCCGCGAAGAGCGCCGACCCGCCGACGTTCGCCGTGACGAGCTCGGTGAGCTCGGCCGGCTCGAACGCGAAGAGCTCGGCGCCCGGAGGATCGTCGCCGGTGTCGGGCATGCGCAGCACGATGCCGTCGTCGCTCGCCACCGCGTTGGCGTCGACCCCGCTCTGCTCGCGGATGCGGGCGCCGATCGCGAGCGCCCACGGTGCGTGCACGCGCATGCCGTACGGCGAATGCAGCACGATGCGCCAGTCGCCGAGCTCGTCACGGAACCGCTCGACCACGAGGTTCGTCGCGTCGGGCACCACCCGCGTCGCAGCGCGCTGGTCGTCGATGAACTTCACGAGGTTGGTGGCGGCCCGCTCGTCGAGTCCGGCGACGCGACTGCGTGCGAGCGCATCGGCCGTGGGTGCGCCGGCGAGCTCGGCGATGAACCCGCCGATCGCCGCCCCGAGCTCGACAGGGCGGCCGATGCCGTCGCCGCGCCAGAACGGCAGCCGGCCGGGTTCGCCGAAGGCGGGCGCCACGAGCACCCGGTCGTGCGTGATCTCTTGGATGCGCCAGCTCGTGGCGCCGAGCGCGAAGACATCGCCGACCCGCGACTCGTAGACCATCTCTTCGTCGAGCTCGCCGACGCGCCGCCCCGGCCCGGCCTCGCCGACCATGAACACCCCGAACAGGCCGCGGTCGGGAATCGTGCCACCGCTCGTGACGGCGAGCCGCTGGGCGCCGCGCCGGCCGGTGATCGTGCCGGCATCGCGATCCCACACGATGCGCGCGCGCAGCTCGCCGAATCGGTCGGACGGATACCGGCCGGCGAGCAGGTCGAGCGTTGCATCGAAGGCCGAGCGCGGCAGGGTCGCGTAGGGCGCCGCGCGACGCACGAGCTCGAACCACGACTCGACGTCCCAGTCGTCGAGTGCGGTCGCCGCGATCGTCTGCTGCGCGAGCACGTCGAGCGGATTCGAGGGGATGCGCAGCGCTTCGATGGCACCGCCGATCATGCGCTCGGCGACGACTGCGGAGTGCAGCACGTCGGCGCGATGCTTCGGGAAGATGAGCCCCTTCGAGACCTCGCCGACCTGGTGACCGGCGCGGCCGAGGCGTTGCAGTCCGCTCGCGACCGAAGGCGGCGACTCGACCTGCATGACGAGGTCGACCGCCCCCATGTCGATGCCGAGTTCGAGGCTCGAGGTCGCCACGACGCAGCGCAGCCGGCCCGACTTCAGGTCGGCCTCGACGAGCGCCCGCTCCTCTTTGCTGACCGAGCCGTGGTGCGAGCGGGCGATCACGGCTGGGGCACCTCCCGTGATGCCCGAGGCACCCACGGCCGCCGCCGGCGCGCGCCGAGTCGGCATCGACACCGCTCGGTCGGGCGACAGGGCGGTCACGTCGCCGAGAACGGCGGATGCCGCGGCATCCGCCATTTCGGTCTCGGTCTCGGTCTCGGCCTCAAGGCGCTCTGCGTCACCGGCGTCGGGGATCTCGTCGACCACGGCCGTGCGTTCGGCCCACAGCTCGTTGAGCCGGGCGGTGAGTCGCTCGGCCAGTCGACGCGAATTCGCGAAGACGATCGTGGACCGGTGTGCGAGCACTTCGTCGAGGATCGCCTCTTCGACGTGCGGCCACACCGAGCCCGAGCTCGACTCGCCGGCGAGGTCGGCGAGATCGTCGACGGGAACCGTGACCCGGAGGTCGAACCGCTTGCCCGACGCGGGCGCGACGATCGTGACCGCTCGGGTGCCGCCGAGGAAGCGAGCCACCTCTTCGTGCGGGCGCACCGTCGCCGAGAGTCCGATGCGCTGCACCGGCTGCGCCGTGAGCTCGTCGAGCCGCTCGAGTGAGAGCGCGAGATGCGAACCGCGCTTCGTGCCCGCGAGTGCATGGATCTCGTCGACGATGACCGTCTGCACGCCGCGAAGCGTCTCGCGCGCCGCGGAGGTGAGCATGAGGAAGAGCGACTCGGGCGTCGTGATCAGGATCTCGGGTGGGCGGGCGACGAGCGAACGTCGCTCGGCCGGCGGCGTGTCGCCGGAGCGCACGCCGACCGACACCTCCGGCACCTCGAGTCCGTGAGCCGCAGCCGTGCGGGCGATGCCGATGAGGGGCGCCCGCAGGTTGCGCTCGACGTCGACGCCGAGCGCCTTGAGCGGTGAGAGGTAGATGACCCGCGTGCCGGTGGTGCCGGCGTCGGCACCCTCGTGGTGCAGCCGGTCGATCGCCCAGAGGAATGCGGCGAGGGTCTTGCCCGACCCGGTCGGCGCCACGACGAGCGAGTGTTCGCCTCGCGCGATCGACTCCCACGCACCCTGCTGCACCGCCGTGGGTGCGCTGAAGGACTCGGTGAACCACGCCCGTGTCGCGGGCGAGAACGCCTCGAGCGCCTTCGTCATGACTCCATTCAAGCGGATGCCGCCGACGTCGCGGCGATTCGCCGGATCGACGCCCGCTAGTCGGCGGGCGGCGCCTCAGCCGGGTCGGATGCGGCGAGGGCCCGTGCGACCGCGGCGACGGTACGGCGCACCTCCGTGGCGTCCGTGCGCCAGTTGCTCACCGAGAACCGCACGACCGTGCGACCGTGCCAGTGCGAGGTCATGGCGAGCACTTCGCCCTCGTTCCAGAGCCGTTCGCTGAGGGCCGCGGTCGCTTCATCGGTCTCCAGCGCGATGCACACCTGGGTGAACACGACCTCGTTCAGCACCTCGACGCCCGCGAGCTCGCCGAGGCCGTCGGCGATGCCCCGTGCCGCATCGGCGAGCCCGTCGACCAGCCTGGCCACGCCGTCGCGACCGAGCGACCTGAGCACGGCCCACGTCGGCACGCCGCGTGCTCGCCGCGAGAGCTCAGGCACGTTCTCGTGCGGATCGGCACCGACATCGGTCGCCTGCAGGTAGCTCGCGTGCATGCCGAGCGCGCGGCGCATGGCCGCGGGATCGCGGACGATCGCGATGCCGCAGTCGTACGGCACGTTCAAGGTCTTGTGCGCATCCGTCGACCACGAGTCGGCGTGCTCGAACCCGACCGTCAGCGGCCGGAGTCGCGGTGACGCGGCCGCCCACAGTCCGAAGGCGCCGTCGACGTGCACCCAGGCGCCCGCCGCATGAGCGACCTCGATCGCGGCCGCGAAGTCGTCGAACGCGCCGGAGTGTATGTTGCCGGCCTGCAGCGCGACGATCGCCGGCCCGGAGCCCGACGCGAGTACGGCTCGCAGCTGCTCGACGCGGATGCGGCCCTGCTCATCGGCCGGGACCGTGATCGGGCCGCCCAGGCCGAGGTACCGCGCCGCCAGGTCGACCGTGCCGTGTCGCTCCTCGCCGGCGATGTACCGCACCCGCGGGGCGCCCGTGAGCCCTTCGGCCTCGACGTCCCGGCCGGCGCGGCGCAGCACTTCGTTGCGCGCGGCGGCCATGCACGAGAACTGCGCCATCGTCGCCCCGGTCGTGAAGCCGACGTCGCTTTCGGGCGGCAGCCCGAGCAGGTCGAGCAGCCACGTCGCGGCGAGTTCCTCGACCGCGATCGCGCCCGGCGTGATCGTGCGCAGCCCGGCGTTCTGATCCCATGCCGAGACGAGCCAGTCGGCGCCCAGGGCGACGGGCTGCGTGCCGCCGATGACCCAGCCGTAGAACCGAGGCGAGCCGATCGCGATGAGTCCGGGTTCGACCGTTTCGGCGAGCCGGGTGATCACCTCGAGATCGGGCTCGCCGCCGTCGGGCAGCACCCGTCCGAGCCGATCCTTGATCTCGTCGGGCGTGGCATGCGGCGGGATCGGTCGCTCGCCCACCCCTGACAGCCACGCGCGCGCATGGCGACCCGCCGCATCGATGACCTCGCCGTAGACCCCATCGCCGGCTGTTGTGACCCCGTCGTCCATCTCGCACCTGGATTCCGTGCGCCGTGCGCACAACCCGATTGTGCGCCGCGCGATAGGCGCCGTCAATCTCCCAGTTCCGGCGAGGACGGCAGCGGCGAAGGCGATGTCGATGTCGATGTCGATGTCGACGTCGATGTCGAACGACTGCTAGCCGGCTCGACCGCCGACGAGCTTCACCGTGAGCGAGTCGACCGATGTCGCGATGACATCGTCAGCCGCCCAGCGACGCGCGAGGCGCGCGGTGGTCGCGTCGAGCTCTTCTCGACTGAGCCCTGCGATCAGTTCGAGTCGCACCACCAGTTCGGGGCCGGCCAGGCGCGCGTCGGGATCACCGGCGAGCAGCGTCACGCCGAGCACCGCGAGCTCGCGATCGATCGAGCGGCGGAACGCGGCCTCGACATCGCGCGACTCGAACGGCGGCTGCCAGTCGAGCGACTGCGCGACCGCCCAGACGGCAGGCCGGCGAAGCACGAACTCGCTCGGCGACCCGGGATCGAGGATGACGAGATCGGTGCCGTCATCGGCAGCCGCCAGGGCCACCCGCACGCCATCGGCCGGCACGGGTCGGGCGAGCGGGTTCCATCGCGACATCGCCTGCACCGACGCGAACACCGGCAGCACCTTGCGACCGTCGGGCCCCTGCACGGTGACGATCGAGAGCTCCTGGCTCTTGTCGACGGCAAGGCCGTGCGCCCCCCTCTCAGCGCCGCCGTCACCGAGCTCGGCGAGCAACGGGATCAGCAGGCGAGCGCGGGAGAACGCGACGACGACGGCGGCCTGGCCAGCGTCGCCCGAGCGAAAGGCGGTCAGCGCGTTGTCGAGGGCCTCGGGTGCACTGCCGTCGTCGGCGGCATGCGTGTTCGGCTGGAAGGAACGGCCGGCCCATGGCACGCCGGCCGAATCGGCCGCGGGGTCGAGCGCCCCGGAACCGGGGTTCGACCCACCGACGGATGCCGCGGCATCCGTCACCCGGCGGCCCGGCTCGCTGCCGGGATCACTGCGAGGCGACATCCAGTGCCTCGACGAGCGTGAACGCGCCGGCGTAGAGCGCCTTGCCGACGATGGTGCCCTCGAGACCGAGCGGCACGAGTTCGCGCAACGCGACGATGTCGTCGAGGCTCGAGATGCCGCCCGATGCGACGACCGGCCGGTGCGTGCGGTCCATCACCTGGCGCAGCAGGTCGATGTTCGGACCCTGCAGCGTGCCGTCCTTCGTGACGTCGGTGACGACGTAGCGCGCGGCGCCCGCCTCTTCGAGGCGGTCCATGACCTGCCAGAGATCGCCGCCGTCCTGCGTCCAGCCGCGCGCGGCGAGGGTCGTGCCGCGCACGTCGAGGCCGACCGCGATCGCCTCGCCGTACTGGGCGATCACCGAAGCGGCCCACTCGGGGTTCTCGAGTGCTGCGGTGCCGAGGTTGATGCGCTTGGCGCCGATCTCGAGGGCGTGCTCGAGCGATTCGTCATCGCGGATGCCGCCGGAGAGTTCGACGTTGACCCCGCGCACCTGCCGGATGACCTTCTTCAGCACGCCGGCGTTGGAGCCGCGGCCGAAGGCTGCGTCGAGATCGACGAGGTGGATCCACTCGGCGCCCTGGTCGGCCCAGTCGACGGCCGCGTCGACGGGGTCGCCGTAGCTCGTCTCGGTGCCGGCTTCGCCCTTCGTCAGGCGAACCGCCTTGCCGCCGGCGACGTCGACCGCCGGTAGCAGCACGAGGCGGGGGGTCTTGTTGAATTCACTCATTCACTGTCCTAGTCGTCGCGGTCGCGCCTTGCGAGTCGGCACAGTCACAGCATCCTAGCCCGACCTCGATCGGAGCGAGATGCACGCGACGTGCTAGCGACTCACTCGAGGGTGCCGAGCCAGTTGGCGAGCAGACGGATGCCGGCGTCGGCCGACTTCTCGGGGTGGAACTGCGTGGCCGAGAGCGGGCCGTTCTCGACCGCCGCGAGGAAACGGCCGCCGTGCTCGGCCCAAGTCAGCGCGGGCGCTGGGAATGGCGGCATGACATCGAGCAGCCACTGCTGCGCGGCGAAGGAGTGCACGAAGTAGAAGCGCTCGTCTTCGATGCCGGCGAACAGGGCGGAGCCCGCGCCTGGCTCCACCGTGTTCCAGCCCATGTGCGGCAGCACCGGCGCGGGAAGCTCGGTCACCGTGCCCGGCCATTCGCCGAGACCCTCGGTGTCGACGCCGCGTTCGACACCGCGCTCGAACATCACTTGCATGCCGACGCAGATGCCGAGCACCGGTCGGCCACCGGCCAGACGCCGATCGATGATCTCTTCGCCGCGAACGGCGTGCAACTGGTCGACCACGGCCCTGAAGGCGCCGACACCGGGCACCACGAGGCCGTCGGCCTCGAGGGCCGCGGCGCGATCGGCCGTGACGGTCACCTCGGCGCCCGCACGCTCGAGCGCCTTCGCGGCCGAGTGCACGTTGCCCGAACCGTAGTCGAGCACGACGACGCGCCGGCTGCGGCTCACAAGGCGCCCTTCGTCGACGGCACGCCCGAGACCAGTGGGTCGAGCGCCTTCGCCAGGCGGAACGCCCGGGCGAACGCCTTGAACTCGGCTTCGGCGATGTGGTGCGGATCGCGCCCGCCGAGCACGGTCACGTGCACGGTGAGACCCGCGTTGAACGCGATGGCCTCGAACACGTGCCGCACCATGGAGCCGGTGAAGTGCCCGCCGATGAGGTGGAACTCGAATCCGGCAGGCTCACCGGTGTGCACCAGGAACGGCCGGCCCGAGATGTCGACGACCGCCTGAGCGAGCGCCTCGTCGAGCGGCACCAGCGCGTCGCCGTACCGAGAGATGCCGCGCTTGTCGCCGAGCGCCTGCTTGATGGCCTGTCCGAGCACGATGCCGACGTCTTCGACCGTGTGGTGCACGTCGATCTCGATGTCGCCGCGCGCCCGAACGGTGAGGTCGGTGAGCGAGTGCTTGGCGAACGCCGTCAACAGGTGGTCGTAGAAGGGCACGCTCGTCTCGATGTCGCTGACGCCGGTGCCGTCGAGGTCGATCGAGAGGTCGATGCTCGACTCGCTCGTCTCGCGCTGGACCCGGGCGGTGCGCGATGCGCTCGATGCGGTCATGACGCCATCTTATTCGCGCCGTTCGGTGCCGAGACGGCGATCGCCTCGAGGAAGGCCGTGGTCTCCGCCTCGGTGCCGGCCGTCACCCGCAGGTGACCCGGGATGCCGACCTCGCGAATCAGGATGCCGCGCGCGAGCAGGTGCTCGAAGACGGCTCTCGGATCGTCGACGCCGCCGAAGAGCACGAAGTTCGAGCCGCTGCGATAGGGGTGGAAGCCGAGGCGCGACAGCTCGAGCGAGATGCGCTCGCGCTGTCCGCGGATCTCGTCGACCATCGCGAGCATCTCGTCGGAGTGCGCGAGGGCGCCGAGCGCCGCCGCCTGGGTGAGTGCCGAGAGGTGGTACGGCAAGCGCACCAGACGCAAGGCGTCGATCGCTGCCGGGTCGCCGGCCAGGTAGCCCACGCGCGCCCCGGCGAAGGCGAAGGCCTTGCTCATCGTGCGCGAGACGAGGAGTCGCGGTCGACCGTCGAGCAGCGTGAGGGCGCTCGGGGTGCCGGGTTCGGCGAACTCGAAGTACGCCTCGTCGACGACCACGATGCCGCGCGCCGCATCGGCGACCGCTTCGATCGTCTCGATCGAGAGGGGCGTTCCGGTCGGGTTGTTCGGCGCGCAGAGCAGCACGATGTCGGGGTCGTGCTCGAGCACCGCGGCCACCGCAGTGGCAGCACTCAACTCGAACTCGTCGTCGCGGCCCGCTGAGAGCCACTCGGTGCCCGTGCCGGACGCCAGCAGTCCATACATCGAATACGTGGGCGCGAAGCCGAGCACTGAGCGCCCCGGGCCGCCATAGGCCTGCAGGATGTGCTGCAGTACCTCGTTCGAACCGTTCGCCGCCCAGATCTGCGCCGCGTCGAGACCGTGCCCGAGGTAGTCGGCGAGAGCCTGTCGGAGTTCGCCGAACTCGCGGTCGGGATACCGATTGAGCGTGAGGATGGCGGCGGCGACGCGCGCCACGATGTCGTGGGCGACGGCCTCGGGGATCGGATGGGTGTTCTCGTTGACGTTCAACGCGACCGGCACGGCCTTCTGCGGGGCACCGTACGGAGCACGACCGCGAAGGTCGTCGCGGATGGGGAGGTCTTCGAGACTCGTCACCGCTCCATGCTAACGAGCAACCGCGGGGTGATTCTCAGACGTGCGTCACGGAACGACGGGCAGCGCGAGGCGCTGGCCCGGCTCGACGACCGCGTCGTCGAGAGCGTTGAGGCGCATGATCTCGTCGATGACCTCACGCACGTCGGCATGGGGATCGACGGACTCGGCGATCGCCCACAGCGAGTCGCCTTGACCGACGGTCACGTACTCGAAGGATGCAGCCTCGAAGGACGAGCCCGCCGAGTCGATATCGGCAGCCGCGACACCGGAACCGAGCACGGCGATGAACGCCCACACGATGAGCGGCACCGAGGCGAGGCCGGTGAAGACCACGCGGCCGCGCCGTGTGAGACGCAGGCGCGAACGCGGTGGCGTCATCGTCGCCTCCGCCTGACGAGCCCGTGCGGGCTGGAAGCCGGTCGTTGCGATCGCTGCGCTCATGTCACACCTCCTGTAGGAGTCGCACCCGACCCTCGGCCGGGAGGGCCGGATGCGAAACTCTGTTCCGAATATATCTTCGAAGAACCGGCATTGCAAGAACCGATCGCCGGAAACTCGCGGACCGAATCTCCGACACACTCGAACGAATGTTTGCCGCACGCGCGTGAGGCGGATACAGTTTCGAATATCTGGAAGACAGTCGACCAGACACCACCGACATTCGACCGCGAGACGGTCGTTACGAGGGGCGGAGACCTTGAGCACCGACATCGACGACGTGCAGGCGGCCGGAAGGCCACGCCGCCGCAAGAGCTTGAGCGCCAAGCAGATCGCGATCCTCGAGATGATCCAGCGCTCCGTGTCGAGCCGCGGCTACCCGCCGAGCATGCGCGAGATCGGCGATGCGGTGGGCCTCTCCTCACTGTCGAGCGTGACGCACCAGCTCAACCAACTCGAACTCGCGGGCTACCTCCGTCGTGATCCCAACCGCCCCCGTGCACTCGAGGTGCTGATCGAGCTGCCCGGCGTGACCGACCGCACGGTCACCTCATCGACCCCGACCCCGGTCGGTGATGCGGCGATGGTGCCGCTCGTCGGTCGCATCGCGGCCGGAGTGCCGATCATGGCCGAGCAGCAGATCGACGAGGTCTTCCCGCTCCCCCGCCAGCTCGTCGGCAAGGGCGAGCTCTTCATTCTCAAGGTCGTCGGCGAGTCGATGATCGACGCGGCGATCTGCGACGGCGACTGGGTCGTGGTGCGCTCGCAGCGCACGGCCGAGAACGGCGAGATCGTCGCGGCGATGCTCGACGGCGAGGCGACCGTCAAAGTGTTCCGTCAGCGCGACGGGCACACCTGGCTACTGCCTCGCAACAGCGCCTTCGAACCCATCGTCGGCGACCACGCCGAGGTGCTGGGCAAGGTCGTCGCGGTGCTGCGCGCGGTCTGAACGCCGCACCGAGGCGCTACGCGGTGAGCTGCGACGTGCGCACCGTCGTCGCGGCCCCGGTCGGCGCGAGGCCGTGCAGCCAGTCGAGCACCGCGTCCATGAATCCGGCGTGATCGTCGCGGAAGACGGTGTGGCCGGTGCCGGCCACCGTCTCGACGGTCATGCCCTGCATGCGCAGTTGTCGTGCGACCTTCGCCGTGATGAGCAGGCTCTTCTCCGCCAGCACCACGAGTGTGGGAGCCACGAGGCTCGCGGGCGGCACGAGCCGTCGCGTGTCGGTGAAGCCGAGGATGGTGCGCTTGTCCCAGTCGCGAAGCGTTGCGAGCTCGATGTCGACGTCGACCGCGCTCCACTTCGGGTTCATGCGCACGAGGGCGGAGCGACGCGGCCGTGGCGCCATCGCGAAGAACGCCTTGAACGCCCAGCCCTTGACACCCTTCGGGAACGAGAATGCCGGGTCGATGTAGATCGCGGCACGCGGCGCGAGTCGATCGGCCACGAGGCTGGCCACGAGGCCGCCGAGCGAGTGCCCCATCACGACGTCGGGCGGCCCGTCGAGCAGTGGAACGAGCGTCTCGACGACGTCGTCGGCCCAGCCCGCCGGCGAATACCGCAGGGCTCGCGGACTGCGTCCGTGACCGGCCAGATCGACGGCCAACACTCGGAATCCGCGGCCTTCGAGTTCGGCAGTGACCCGATGCCAGGCGCGCGAATCCGACATGATGCCGTGGATGAGGACCGCAGTTCGCGAGCCCCCGCCTGATTCGTGGACCGCGAGTTGCATGCGCCGACCGTACGCGTCGTGCCTGAGCATCAGCCCGGCACGAGCCGAGCGGATGCCGCGAGCCGCGACATCCGCTCGGTCAGACCTACCCTGCGAGCATCAGAGCGCGAGTTGTGCACACAGGGACACCCGCTCGGTCAGACCTACCCTGCGAGCACCGGTGCGTCGAGCTGTGCACGCACGGCGCGCGTCGCCTCGACGATGTGCCGCAGCGACTCGACCGTCTCGTCGTAGCCGCGGGTCTTCAGCCCGCAGTCGGGGTTCACCCAGAGCCGGGCCGACGGGATCGCCGCAGCGGCGCGCTCCAGCAGCGTCTGCACTTCATCGGTGCTCGGAACGCGCGGCGAGTGGATGTCGTAGACACCCGGGCCGATGCCGTGGTCGAAGCCGCTCGTCTCGAGATCGTCGACGACCTCCATGCGGCTGCGGGCCGCCTCGATCGAGGTCACGTCGGCGTCGAGGTTCTTGATCGCGTCGATCACGACGCCGAACTCCGAGTAGCAGAGGTGCGTGTGCACCTGAGTCGCCGGTGTCGCCCCACCGGTCGCGAGGCGGAACGAGCCGACCGACCAGTCGAGGTAGGCGGGCTGCGCCGCGAGCTTGAGCGGCAGCAGCTCGCGGAGTGCCGGCTCGTCGACCTGGATGACGCGGATGCCGGCCGCCTCGAGGTCGGTGATCTCGTCGCGCAGCGCGAGGGCCACCTGCCGTGCGGTGTCGCCGAGCGGCTGGTCGTCGCGGACGAACGACCACGCGAGGATGGTGACCGGCCCGGTGAGCATGCCCTTCATGGGCTTCTCGGTGATCGACTGTGCGAAGGCCGACCATTCGACGGTCATCGGTCGCGGACGCGACACGTCGCCCCACAGGATCGACGGGCGCGTGCACCGCGATCCGTAGGACTGCACCCAACCGTGCTGGGTGACCGCGAAGCCGTCGAGCAGCTCGGCGAAGTACTGCACCATGTCATTGCGCTCGGGCTCGCCGTGCACCAGCACGTCGAGGCCGAGCTCCTCCTGCAGTTCGACGACCCGGGCGATCTCCTCGCGCATGAGTCTCGTGTAGTCCTCGCTCGTCAGCGAGCCGTTCACGAGACGCGCCCGGGCCCGGCGGATCTCGCTCGTCTGCGGGAAGGAGCCGATGGTCGTCGTCGGGAGGGCGGGCAGGTCGAGCACGGCCTGCGCTGCGACGCGCTCGTCGTAGTCGGCCCGGGTGAAGTCCTGCTCACCAAGAGCGGCGAGCCGCTCGCGCACCGAGGGCACGCGAACGCCGGGTGCGTCGTTGCGGTCGGCGAGGGCAGCGGATGCCGCGGCGAGCTCGCCCTCGATCGCTGCGCGCCCCTCGACGAGCCCGCGGGCGAGCACGGCGACCTGGCCGACCTTCTGGTCGGCGAAGGCGAGCCAGCTCACGAGTCGCGCGTCGAGGGCGGTCTCGTCGTCGACGTCGTGCGGCACGTGCAGCAGCGACGTCGAGGTGGCGACCGCGACCGACGCTGAGAGCCGCTGCACGGCCTCGACCTGCTCGAAGGCGGCATCGAGGTCGCCGCGCCAGATGTTGTGGCCGTCGATGACGCCGGCCACCAGGGTCTTCGACGCGAGCGACTCGGCGGTCGCGGCATCGATGCCCTCGGGCAGCGCGCCGCGCACGAGGTCGAGCGAGATCGCGTCGACTGGCGTCGCCGCGAGAGCCGGCAGGGCGTCGTCGAGCGATCCGTAGGGCGCCGCGACGAAGATCGCGGGGCGTGCCTCGATCGCGCCGAGCGCGTCATAGGCGACGCCGACGGATTCGATCACCCGGCCGCGGGCGACGTCGATGCTCTCGCTGACGAGGGCGGGCTCGTCGAGCTGCACCCACTCGGCGCCGGCCGCGGCGAGCTGCTCGAGCAGCTCGACGTAGACGGGCACGAGGTCGGCGAGCCGGTCGATCGGCTCGAAGCCGGCCGGGGCGCCATCGGCCGCCTTCGCGAGCAGCAGGAACGTGACGGGGCCGACGATGACGGGGCGCGTCAGGAAGCCGGCGGCCTTCGCCTCGGCGAATTCGGCGAGGATGCGCTCGGCATGCAGCGAGAACGCGGTGTCGGGCGCGATCTCGGGCACGAGGTAGTGGTAATTCGAGTCGAACCACTTCGTCATCTCGAGCGGCGCGTCATCGCCGGCGCCGCGCGCGATCGTGAAGTAGCCGCCGAGGTCGACGCCGCCACGCTCATCGGTGAGCCCGGCGAACCGAGTGGGCACGGCGCCGACGGTGATCGCGGCATCGAGCACCTGGTCGTAGTACGAGAACGACTCCGGAATGGCCGAGTCGGTGCGCCCGAGCCCGAGGGCCGCGAGTCGCTCGCGGGTCACGGAGCGGAGCCGCGCGGCCTCCTGCTCGAGTTCGTCGGCGGTGAGCGATCCGGCCCAGAACGACTCGACGGCGCGCTTGAGCTCGCGTCGTCGCCCGATGCGGGGGTAGCCGAGGATCGTGCCGTCGGGGAAGGCGGAGGTGGTCATCGTGTGGTGTTCCTTTCATGGGCGAGCCGGTCGGCACGGATCCCGAGCCGGTCGACGACGTCGAGCACGGCTTCATGGCGGTTGAAGGTGTACAGGTGGAGTCCGGGAGCGCCGCCGGCGAGCACGTCGGCGGCGAGCCGGGTTGCGAAGGCGACGCCGAGTTCGATCTGCGCCGCGGCATCCGGTTCGATCTCGAGGTTGATCGAGAGTTCGGCGGGCGGTTCGACGCCGGTCAGCTCGGTCAGTCGCGCCAGGCGCGCGGGCGTCGTGACGGGCATGATGCCGGGCAGGATCGGGATGGTGACCCCGCCGGCGCGTGCGCGTTCGACGAAGCCGAGGTAGTCGTCGGCCCGCCAGAAGAGCTGCGTGATCGCGAGGTTCGCCCCGGCGATCTCCTTCGCGAGCAGGGTGTCGATGTCTTGACCGACGCCGCGCGAGCGCGGGTGCCCGGTCGGGAACGCCGCGACGGCCACTCGCTCCGGGCGCGGACGTTCGCGAATGCGCGAGGCGCCAGGGTTGCCGGGCACGCGCACCTGCTCGAACGGCTCGCGCTCCTCCTGCACCCGGTGGATCAGCTGCACGAGCTCGGCGGCGCTGCCGAGGTCGCCGATGCCGGCGTCGGGGTCGGCATCGGCCGGTGGATCGCCGCGCAGAGCGAGGAAGCTCGTGATGCCGGCGTCGAGGAACTCGCGCACGAGCCGATTGGCCTCGACGTGCGAGGAGCCGACGCACGTGAGGTGCGCCATGGGCTCGGCCCTGGTGTGCTCGAGCATGTAGCGGAGCACGGTCAGGGAGCGCTGACGCGAGCTGCCCCCGGCACCGAAGGTCACCGAGATGAAGGCCGGGTCGACCTCGGCGAGGCGATCGATCGTACGACCGAGGGCGATCGCGGCTGCGTCGGTGCGCGGCGGGAACAGCTCGAAGGAGACCGGCACGAACGACGGACAGTCGCCCGGCGGGTCGGAGGCGGTCGCGGCCATGGTGCTCCTGCGTGGCAAGCGGCAACGGCGGAGACACGGCAAGCCGCGCTCCCCCGGCCGGAACGGCGGGTGGGTCTCGCGGGCGGGTGCCGGGCTCGGCGGTCGCTCCAGGTGATCGGCGTGGGCCGATCACTGATCGATCAGGAGCGACGATACGCCGCATCGGCGGCGTCGGTGCGTGTATGACGCGAGGTGACGGCGGCGCGGCTCAGGCGCCGGTATCGGCGGCCACGAAATCGGCCAGCTGACCCGCGAGCTCGGGCGACGCCAGTGCGCGCACGCGGGTACCGGCCTCGGCGTACTCGATCGAGAGCACGCGGCCGGTCTCGTGCAAGGTCGAGACGATGTCGCCGCGGTCGTAGGGCACGAGCAGGTCGATCTCGACGGCCGGGTCGGGCATCATGCGCGAGATCGCCTCGAGCACCTCGGGGATTCCCTCGCCCGTGCGCGCCGAGGCGAAGATCGCCGAGGGCGCGAGGCCGCGGAGCACGAGCCGCTCTTCGGCAGTCACGAGGTCGGCCTTGTTGAAGACGATGAGCTCGGGGATGTCGCGGGCGCCGACCTCGCCGATGACGTCGCGCACCGTGGCGATCTGCCCGGCGGGATCGGGGTGCGCGGCGTCGACGACGTGCACGATCAGGTCGGAGTCGCCGACCTCTTCGAGCGTCGACCTGAAGGCCTCGACGAGCTGGTGCGGAAGGTTGCGCACGAATCCGACGGTGTCGGCGATCGTGTAGACGCGGCCGTCGGCGGTGGTGTTGCGGCGCACGGTCGCGTCGAGCGTCGCGAACAACGCGTTCTCGACGAGCACGCCGGCGCCCGTGATGCGGTTCAGGATGCTCGACTTGCCGGCGTTCGTGTACCCGGCGATCGCGACGGATGGCACGGCGTTGCGCTTGCGATTGGCGCGCTTGGCCTCACGGGCCGGCTTCATGCCCGCGATCTGCTTGCGCAGCCTCGCCATGCGCGAGTGGATGCGCCGGCGGTCGAGTTCGATCTTCGTCTCACCCGGACCGCGCGAACCCATGCCCGCACCGGCGCCGCCGACCTGGCCACCGGCCTGGCGCGACATCGACTCGCCCCAGCCGCGCAGGCGGGGCAGCAGGTACTCGAGCTGCGCGAGCTCCACCTGGGCCTTGCCCTCGCGGCTCTTGGCGTGCTGGCTGAAGATGTCGAGGATCACGGCGGTGCGGTCGATGACCTTCACCTTGATCGCATCTTCGAGTGCACGGCGCTGGCTCGGTGCGAGCTCGGTGTCAGCGACGACGGTGTCGGCGCCGAGCGAGGAGACGATGTGGCGCAGCTCCTCGACCTTGCCGCGCCCGAGGTAGGTGCTGGGGTCGGGGTTCGGCCGGCGCTGCAGCACACCGTCGAGCACTCGGGCACCCGCCGTCTCGGCGAGGGCGGCGAGTTCGCGCATCGAGTTCTCGGCCTCGTCTTGCGAGCCCTGCGAGTACACGCCGATGAGCACGACGTTCTCGAGACGCAGCTGCCGGTACTCGACCTCGGTGACGTCTTCGAGCTCGGTCGAGAGGCCGGCGACGCGGCGCAGGCCGGCCCGCGCCTCGCGATCGTATTGCTCGCCGTCGGTGTCGGAACCGTCGCCGAAGGCCGCGGTGGGCGTCATCAGCGCCTCGGCGTCGGCGGAACCGAACCGGGTCACGCCCGCCCTGGTCTCCGCGCCCCTGAGCACACGCTCGACCGCGTCGTCTGCAGAGTTCTGTTCGCCGTCGTTCATCGTGTTAACCCTAGTTCCCGTGGCTGCGATAGGTTCCCCTGTATGGCCTCCGACCACTATTTCTCCTCTCGACCGGGCGGCGAGGCCACTCTCCGCACCATCACCGCCCGGCTGGCGGGGCGTGAACTCACGCTCTCGACCGCCGGCGGGGTCTTCAGCCCCGAGCATCTCGACGCCGGCACGCGCATCCTGCTCGATCGAGCGCCCGCGCCGCCGGCCACCGGCGAGCTGCTCGATCTCGGCACCGGATGGGGTCCGATCGCGATCTCGCTGGCCTTGCGGGCACCGGATGCCACGGTGTGGGCGGTCGACGTCAACGAGCGCGCCCTCGACCTGGTTCGTCGCAACACGGCTCGCCTCGGCATCACCAACGTCAACGCGGTGTTGCCCGACGACGTTCCCGCCGACGTGCGATTCGCCGGAATCTGGTCGAACCCGCCGATCCGCGTCGGCAAGGCCGAGCTGCATGCCATGCTCGAGCGCTGGCTCCCCCGGCTCGACGACGACGCCAGCGCATGGCTCGTCGTGGCGAAACACCTGGGCGCCGAGTCCCTGCAGCGCTGGATCGGCGAGGAACTCGGGCTCGAGATCGACCGGGCGGCGCAGGAGAAGGGCTTCCGGGTGCTCGAGGTGAGCGCCGCGGAATCCGCTCGCTGACGAAACGGCACGCCGGCCGGCGCAGGCCGAACCGATTCAGGCGAGGCTGAGCACGCCGTCGAACACGAGTTCGGCCGGCCCCGACAGGGCCACGTGCTCACCGTCGTCGGCCTGGAACATGCGCACGCCGAGCACGCCGCCGGGCACTTGCACGCGCCACGTGTCGGGCGCCGCCTCGCCGGCCCAGTAGCGCACCGCGAGCGCCGAGGCCACGGCACCGGTGCCGCACGAGAGCGTCTCGCCCGAGCCGCGTTCGTGCACTCGCATGCGGATGCGCCCGACCCCGCCTTCGACGAGCGGCTCGGCAGGAACCACGAACTCGACGTTCGCGCCCGCCTCTGGGGCGGGCTCGATCACGGGTTGGTACGCGAGGTCGAGTGCATCGAGCTCTTCGTCGTCGGCGAGGGCGACCACGATGTGCGGATTGCCGACGTCGATGCCGAGGCCGGGCCTCGCGACAGGCAGGCTCTTGCCCCGCACGACCGGTTCGCCGCCGCTGAGGCGCCACAGTCCAAGATCTGCTTCGAAGCCCGTCGCCGTGCGACGCACCGTGCGTACGCCGGCGCGCGTGCCGATCGCGATCGATCCATCTGCCGGGATCTCGGCGAGACCCTGGTCGAGCAGGTAGCTCGTGAACACCCGGATGCCGTTGCCGCACATCTCGGACACCGTTCCGTCGGCGTTCCAGTAGTCCATGAACCACACGGCATCGGGATTCTGGGCGAGAACCGCTGCGCCGTCGTCGAGGTTCGCCGAGCGCACGGCGCGGATCACGCCGTCGCCGCCCACGCCGAAGCGGCGATCGCACACCGCGGCGATCTGCGTCGGAGTCAGAGCCGACTCGCCCTCGGGGTCGCTGAAGAGCACGAAATCGTTGCCAGTGCCCTGGCCCTTGGTGAACCGCAGATCGAACGCCATCGGATCAGTCTATGGCCGCGAGCCGGGCCAGTTCCGTGGCACGGGCGGCTGCGTCATCGGCGTCGATCATGACGGCGTGCCGATATCGCTTGAACCAGCTCACCTGACGTCGAGCGTAGGTACGGGTGAGCTGCTGCGTCTCGGCGATGGCGTCGGCGCTCGAAAGTCGCCCGCTGAGCTCGCCGAGCGCTTGGGCGTAGCCGATGGCCCTGCCGGCGGTCACGCCACGCTCGATGCCCCGTGGAATCAGCCCGCGCACCTCGTCGACGAGCCCCTCGCGCCACATCGCCTCGACGCGCGCGTCGAGCCGCTCGACGAGCGTCGCCCGCTCGCTGCGCAGGTGCACCGTGTGGTGCGGCCGCCAGGCCACGGGCTCGTCGGGAAGGCGGGCCGCCTTCGGCTCTCCGGTCACCTCGATGACCTCGAGTGCACGAACGAGCCGGCGCCCGTTCTGCGCATCGACGCTCGCAGCGGTGACGGCGTCGAGCTCTCGCAGGCGCGCGTGCAGCAAGCCGGGCCCCTGCTCGGCCAGCTCGGCCTCGAGACGGGCGCGCACCGCGGCATCGGTGCCCGGAAACCGGAAGTCGTGGATGACCGAGGAGACGTAGAGACCGGATCCGCCGACGAGCAGCGGCACTGCGCCGCGCCCGAGCACCTCGTCGACGGCCGAGCGCGCCGCAGTCTGATAGGCGGCGACGGATGCCTCGTCGACGACGTCGAGCACATCGAGCTGGTGGTGCGGCACGCCACGTCGCTCACCGACCGGGAGCTTCGCCGTGCCGATGTCCATGCCGCGGTAGAGCTGCATCGCGTCGGCGTTGACGACCTCGGCGGCCCGGCCCGCTCGCGCAAGCCCTTCAGCGAGGTCGAGAGCGAACGCGGACTTGCCGGTGCCGGTCGCCCCGACGATCGCGATGAGGCTCACGTCAGCGCTGGGCGTCGGTGGGGTCGTAGATCGGCATCGTGCCGACGCCGGGGGCGACGAGAGGCTCGGTGCCGCGCGTGCGCAGCACCGGGAGGCCGAGCGAGACCCGCCCCGCAGCGGACGCACCGGGAGCCGCCGGCACTGCGCAGCTCTCGGCCTGTGCGCGATCCCACGCATCGCCCGCGCGGGTGCGTCGAATGCGGAGTGGTGAGTCGTCGACCGCGTCGGCGATCAGGTGGAAGGGCGCGGCCTGGGTGACGGTCACGGAGACGACGTCGCCGGGCCGGGGAAGCTGCGACCCGGCCGGCGCCTCGAAGTGCACCAGCCGGCTGTCTTCGGCGCGCCCGCTCAGTCGGTGCGTCTCTGCGTCTTTGCGGCCGTCGCTCGTGGAGACGAGCACCTCGACCGGGTGGCCGATGAGGCGCTGGTTCTCTTCCAGGGAGATGTGCTCCTGCAGTGCGATGAGCCGCTCGTAGCGCTCTTGCACGACCTCTTTCGGCACCTGGTCCTCCATGGTCGCCGCCGGCGTGCCGGGTCGGATGGAGTACTGGAACGTGAATGCCGAGGCGAATCGTGCGGCCTCGACGACGCGCAGGGTCTCTTGGAAGTCGGCCTCGGTCTCGCCGGGGAAGCCGACGATGATGTCGGTGGAGATCGCGGCGTCGGGGATGCGTGCCCGCACGCGGTCGAGGATGCCGAGGAACTTCTCTGAACGGTAGGAGCGGCGCATCGCCTTGAGGATGCGGTCGGAGCCTGATTGCAGCGGCATGTGCAACTGCGGCATCACGCTCGGCGTCTCGGCCATGGCATCGATGACATCGTCGGTGAAGGCCGCGGGGTGCGGACTGGTGAACCTGATGCGTTCGAGGCCGTCGATCTGGCCGGCGGCCCGAAGCAGCTTGCCGAAGGCCCGCCGATCACCGAACTCGACGCCGTAGGAGTTGACGTTCTGCCCGAGGAGGGTGATCTCGACGACTCCGTCGTCGACGAGCGTCTGGATCTCGGCGAGCACGTCGCCCGGGCGGCGATCTTTCTCTTTGCCGCGGAGCGCCGGGACGATGCAGAACGTGCAGGTGTTGTTGCAGCCCACCGAGATCGACACCCAGCCGCTGGAGACCGAATCGCGCTTGGTCGGCAGGGTCGACGGGAACACCTCGAGGGCGTCGAGGATCTCGAGTTGCGCCTCGTCGTTGTGGCGCGCGCGCTCGAGCAGGCTCGGGAGCGAGCCCATGTTGTGCGTGCCGAAGACGACGTCGACCCACGGCGCCTTCTCGAGGATGACGTTCTTGTCTTTCTGGGCGAGACAACCGCCGACGGCGATCTGCATGCCCGCATGACGCCGCTTGACCGACGCGAGGTGGCCGAGGTTGCCGTAGAGCTTGTTATCGGCGTTCTCGCGCACGGCGCACGTGTTGATCACCACGATGTCGGCCTCGGCCCCGTCGGCGGGAACATAGCCCGCTGCCTCGAGTGAGCCCGAGAGACGCTCGGAATCGTGCACGTTCATCTGGCACCCGAAGGTGCGGACCTCGTACGTGCGCGGCGTCATTGCCGCTTCGGCGAGCTGGTCGCGGGGCATCTCGTGAAGGGAGACGTCGTGAATGGTGCTCATGATCGCACCAGTTTACGAGCGATCAGCTGCGAGTGCCGCCGACACCGCCTCGCGCACGACGTCGCCGGGGTATCCCCGTCGCTGCAGGAAGGCCGAGAGGCGTCGTTCCGCCGTCTGGCGGTCGAGACCCCTGAGCTGTCGAGCGCGGCGTTCGGCGACGGTGCGCGCGTTCTCGAGCTCGGTCTCGGGATCGAGGTCTTCGACGGCTGCTCGGGCGAGCGAGTTGTCGACACCGCGACGGCCGAGCTCCTGCAAGATGGCCCCGCTGCCGCGACCGCGGCGCACACCGTGGCTGTGCACGACCTGCTCGGCGAGCCGAGCGTCGTCGAGGTAACCGAGCCGCTCATAACGCTCGAGCCATTCTTCGACCTCGATGTCATCGAGGCCGTGCTCGACGAGCACTGCCCGCACCTCGGACACCGAGAGCGCCGATCGACGAAGCCTCGACACGACGAGCCGGTCGACGCGCGCATCGCGCTCGGCACCCGTCTCGTCTGAACCCGATGCCTCGTGGTCGGGCACCTCTTGGATCGGCGACTCGCGAACTCGCGCCTCACGAACCCGCTCCTCACGAACCGGGGTCTCACGACTCCGCGCTGTCGGCTCCTTCGCCCAGGGCAGATAGGTGACCGGGGCGAGCCGCTCGGATGATTCGTCGCTCATTGCTGGCTCCCCCCGGTCTTCCTCATCTTCGATGGGTCAGGTTTCGATCGCTCGGATAGCGAGGTTTCGATGCGTCAGGCGCCCTTGCGCCCGAGCTTCGGCTCGATGGACTCGACGTTCGACGGTGCGGCCGCCGTGCCTGCCGGCTGCCCGACGCCGAGCTTGACGAGGATCTTCTGCTCGATATCGGCGGCGATGTCGGGGTTCTGCAGCAAGAAGTTGCGGGCGTTCTCTTTGCCCTGGCCCAACTGATCGCCGTCGTAGGTGTACCACGCGCCCGACTTCTTGACGATCGCTTGGTCGACGCCGAAGTCGATCAGGCTACCCTCGCGCGAGATGCCGGTGCCGTACAGGATGTCGAACTCCGCCTGCTTGAACGGCGGCGCCATCTTGTTCTTCACGACCTTGACCCGAGTGCGGTTACCCACCGCCTCCGTGCCGTCTTTCATCGTCTCGATACGACGGATGTCGAGTCGTACCGACGCGTAGAACTTCAGCGCCTTGCCACCGGCGGTCGTCTCGGGGCTGCCGAAGAAGACGCCGATCTTCTCGCGCAACTGGTTGATGAAGATCATGGTCGTGTTGGTCTGGCTGAGACCACCGGTGAGCTTGCGGAGCGCCTGCGACATGAGGCGCGCCTGCAGACCCACGTGCGAGTCACCCATCTCGCCCTCGATCTCAGCGCGGGGCACGAGCGCCGCGACGGAGTCGATGACGATGAGGTCGATCGAGCCCGAGCGCACGAGCATGTCGGCGATCTCGAGCGCCTGCTCACCCGTGTCGGGCTGGGAGACGAGGAGCGCATCGATGTCGACGCCGAGCTTCTTCGCGTATTCGGGGTCGAGCGCGTGCTCTGCGTCGATGAATGCCGCGATGCCGCCGGCCTTCTGAGCGTTGGCGATGGCGTGCAGCGTCAGCGTGGTCTTGCCGGAGGACTCGGGGCCGTAGATCTCGACGATGCGGCCCCGCGGGATGCCCCCGATGCCGAGCGCGATGTCGAGGGCGATCGAACCGGTGGGGATGACCTCGACGGGAGCGCGATCTTCGCTCCCGAGGCGCATGACCGAGCCCTTGCCGAACTGGCGATCGATCTGCGCGAGTGCTGTCTCAAGCGATTTCTCGCGGTCTGCTGGTGATGCCATGGTGGGCTCCTTCGATGCTCGATTGCTGCTGCCTCTAGGCTGTCGTTCCACGTTGCGGGCCCCAATGGATTGGTGCTGACCCGCGGCGTCTCGCGACAAGGCGTTTGCGGTGTGTTCCGACGCATCGACCGTATGACCGGCCACCGACATCCGACGCCAGACTCGACGAGGATGTGGACGGATGCGCTGTTGCTCCTGCTGTTGAGGAGCCTAGCGCAGTCTCCGAACACACCTTCGAAGAAACACCCGCGTGTCGAACATGCCTTCGGTTGCGGTATCGAGCAGACCGAACGCTCAGATGCCCCGCGGCGGGCGGGACTCCCCCGGTATCGGGCGTCCGGCTCCGTGCCGACGCTCTTCGGGCACATCGGTCGCCTCGCAGAGGGCGAACCACACCTCTCGCGGCCTCGCGCCGGCAGCCAGGGCCTCACGCGCGGTGCGGCCGCCGAGGGAGGTGAGCACGAGGTCGTTCACGATCACACCGCCGTACCCCGCGCCGAACTCGTCGGCGACGGCGGTCTGGAACTCGCTCAGCTTCACCGGTGCCTCTCGAAAAGACGATCGGCCGGTCCGAGGACCGGCCGATCTGCGTTGCGTATGGGAGTGGTCAGCGGACCATCATGTCGGCGTCGAACTCGGCGACGAGCTCGTCGGGCAGGCTGTCGGGCACCACTGAGAGGCCCTCGAGCACTGCGATGCGATCGCCGACCTCGTGCATGATCACCGAGATGGGCGTGTCGAGTGCGTCGGCGACGGAAGCGAGGATCTCGGAGGAAGCCTCTTTCTGACCGCGCTCCACCTCGCTCAGGTAGCCGAGCGCGACGCTCGCCTTGGACGCGACCTGGCGAAGGGTGCGGCCCTTCTGCAGGCGGAAGTCCCTCAGCACATCGCCGATCTCCTGTCGAACCAGGACCATCGGGAACCTCCTTCTCTCTGCCTGCGACTCCGCTGGAGTCGGAAACGGGAGCGTCAGTCTACCCGACTCTCCGTGGCTTCCAATCTAGCGTTGCACACTGGGGCTTTCGTGTGAACCTGCCACATGTAACAGGGTGTTCACGATGACTATTCCGCCGTGCGCATTGGGATTTCGATGAACTCGACGAGCGGTCGATGACGGTCGCCGGCAGCCCGGCATCAGTCGCGGGCCAGTCGTTCGAGCACGGCATCGAGCGCGGCCAGCACCGACGCGGCCCTGATCTCGCCCCTCGTGCCCTGCAATTCGAGCGACACGACCTCGATCTCGCCCTCGAACGCGACGCCGACATACGCGGTTCCGGGTGGCTCGCCGTCTTGCCAGGTGGGGCCGGCGACGCCGGTCGTCGCGATGCCGAGATCGGCCGCGCGGCCGTCGACGGCGAGCACGCGGCGCACGCCATCGGCCATCTGCCGGGCGACCTCGGGATGCACCGCACCCTCGCGAGCGAGCAACTCGGCCGAGACGCCGAGCACCGATCGCTTCACCGCGGTGTCGTATGCCACGACACCGCCGTTCACGACGACGGATGCCCCTGGCACGCTCGTGAGCTCGGCGACGACGAGTCCGCCGGTCAGCGACTCGGCCACGGCGACGCGCAGGCCCCGGTTCGTGAGTTCGGCGACGAGGCGTTCGGCCAGGTCGGCTGCGGCACGAGGCATCCGCCCGCCTCGCTCAGCTCGCCTCGCGCGTGGCACGCGCGAGGCGAATGGCGTCGCGCACGTAGAGCAGCCCCGACCAGAGTGTCAGCACGACGGCAGCCGTCATGAGCACGCCGTTCACCCAGTGCACCCACTCGCCGAGGACGAGCCACAAGGGAGCGAGTGCGAACGAGATCGCGACCGACTGCACGACCGTCTTGAGCTTGCCGCCGGACGACGCCGGCACGACATTGCCACGACGCAGTTCGACGAGTCGCCAGACGGTGATGCCGACCTCGCGCGCCACGATGATCGCGGTGACCCACCACGGCAGTTCGCCGAGGATCGAGAGGCACACGAGGGCGCCGCTCGTGAGCAGCTTGTCGGCGATCGGATCGAGGATCTTGCCGAGATCGGTGACGAGCCCACGGGATCGAGCGATGTGCCCGTCGATGCCGTCGGTGGCGATGGCCAGGATGAAGAGCACCGCCGCAGCCCACCGCAGCCAGCCGTCGGCGCCCGCGTCGGCCAGCAGCATCCAGAAGAGCACCGGTGCGGCGAGGATGCGCACGACCGTGATCGCGTTCGGAAGGTTCCAGTTCGCCGATCGCGCGGGGCTGCCGGCGGAAGAGGTCATGACCTCAGACTACCGGGCACGGACGGCCGCTTCGCGATTCAGTCGCGGCCCGTGAGACCCCACGCGTCTTCGTCGGAGTCGGACTCCGCCTCGACCTCGGGCAGTCCCTCGCTCGCCCGGCCGACGGGGTCGTCGTATCGCGCGTCTGGCGCGTCGTAGGCCTCGGTCGATGCCAGGCCGTCGCCGAGCGGGCCGCTCTGGGCTGACGGCGCGGATGCTGCGGGAGCTGCTGCACGAGGTGCAGGGGCGCCGGCGGGCTCCTCGCCGCGCAGTCGCGCGAGCACGCCGGCCAGCTGCTCGGCGGTCACGAGCACGTCGCGCGCCTTCGACCCCTCTGACGGGCCGACGATCTCGCGCGACTCGAGCAGGTCCATGAGACGGCCGGCCTTCGCGAAGCCGACGCGCAGCTTGCGCTGCAGCATCGACGTCGAACCGAACTGCGTCGACACCACGAGCTCGGCGGCCGCGAGCAGCAGTTCGAGGTCGTCGCCGATGTCGGAGTCGATCTCTTTGCGCTCGACGGATGCCGCGACATCCTGCCGGTACTCGGGTCGTGCCTGCCGCGTGACGTGCTTGACGACCTTCTCGATCTCGGCCTCGGTGACCCATGCGCCCTGCACGCGGATCGACTTGGAGGCGCCCATCGGCAGGAACAGCGCGTCGCCCTGGCCGATGAGCTTGTCGGCGCCGGGCTGGTCGAGGATGACGCGCGAGTCGGTGACACTCGTCACCGCGAAGGCGAGCCGTGACGGCACGTTGGCCTTGATGAGGCCCGTCACGACGTCGACCGACGGCCGCTGGGTTGCGAGCACGAGGTGGATTCCAGAGGCGCGCGCGAGCTGGGTGATGCGCACGATCGAGTCTTCGACGTCGCGCGGGGCGACCATCATGAGGTCGGCGAGCTCGTCGACCACGACGAGCAGGTACGGGTAGGGCTTGAGTTTGCGCTCGGAACCGGCGGGCAGCACGATCTCGCCGCCAACGACGGCCTTGTTGAAGTCGTCGATGTGGCGGAAGCCGAACGACGCGAGGTCGTCGTACCGCATGTCCATCTCCTTCACGACCCAGGAGAGCGCCTCGGCGGCCTTCTTCGGGTTCGTGATGATGGGGGTGATGAGGTGCGGCACGCCCGCATACGGCGCGAGCTCGACGCGCTTGGGGTCGATGAGCACCATGCGCACGTCTGAGGGCTTCGCTCGCATGAGGAGCGAAGTGATCATCGAGTTGACGAAGCTCGACTTGCCAGAGCCGGTCGAGCCGGCCACGAGCAGGTGGGGCATCTTCGCGAGGTTCGCGACGACGTAGCCGCCGCCGACGTCTTTGCCGACGCCGATCGTCATAGGGTGCTTCGCGTTGACCGCCGCGGTCGAGCGCAGCACGTCGCCGAGGGTCACCGTCTCGCGGTCGGCGTTCGGGATCTCGACTCCGATCGCGCTCTTGCCGGGAATCGGCGAGAGGATGCGCACCTCGTTGGAGGCGACGGAATAGGCGAGGTTCTTCGAGAGCGCGGTGACGCGCTCGACCTTCACGCCCGGGCCGAGCTCGATCTCGTACTGCGTGACCGTCGGCCCGCGCGAGAATCCGGTGACCTTCGCGTCGACGCCGAATTGGTCGAGCACCGCGGTGATCTGTCGCACGACGTCGTCGTTCGCCTGCGAACGGGTCTTCGGCGGCGGTCCGGCGGCGAGGCTCGATGCGGCCGGCAGGTTGTAGGGCCGGTCGGGCTCGGATGCCGCCTCGGCCTCGAACTCGGACGGCTCCGCCGCAGCGGGCGACACGTCGGCGGGGCCGGCGTCGTCGAAGACGGCCAGCACGTTCGTCGCGCCCGCGTCGTCGCCGCGCAGCGAGGTGCCACCGCGCGGCACGTCGCCCGTGAACTGCTGCAGTGCGGACTCGGCGCGCGCGAGGTCGCCGAGCACCTCGGTGTTGTAGCTCGGCTCGCCGACGCCCTCGAGCGGCGTCTCGAAGCTGCCGGCCGCAGAGCCCGGGCCGAAGACCTCGGTGAGTCCCTCGACGCCGGGAGCGGCGAACGCCGGGTCTTCTTCGCGGTTCGAGTCGTTGCGCCGCCACCACGGCACGAGGCCGCCGCGGGCGGGCTCGTCATCGCCGTCGGCCGCCCCCTCGAGCGCATCGATGCCGTCGAGCTCGGTCTGCGCCGTCTTCTTGCGATCGCGCTTCGCCTGCTTGGGACCGACCTCGGTGACGGGCTCGTCGTGCGTTGCACCGAAGAGCCACTCGTACAGCTCGCGGAAGCGAGCCGGAATGCGGTTCGGCGGTGTCTTGGTGATGATGAGCAACGACAGCAAGAGCAGCACGATCACGACGGCGGACGCGCCGGCCTGGGTGATCAGTGCCGTCAGCGGAGCGGCGACCATCCAGCCGAGGATGCCGCCGGCGCGCGCGAGCACCGCCATGCCCTCGCGCGGCTCGGGCTGGCCGCCGAAGAGATGGCAGAGCGCCGAGACCGTCAGGAGCAGGAGACCCAGGCCGATGCCGATGCGGGTGTTGTCGTGCACCGAGCTCGGGTGGCGGAACAGCCACACGGCGAACAGCAGCATCACGACGGGCAGCGCGAACGCCACGCGACCGAACAGGCCGCCGAAGGTCCACGAGTCGAAGGCCTGCGCGATCGGGTCGTTGATGAAGAACCACTCGACGACGGCGCCGACGATGGCGAGCACGACGATGAAGAAGGGAAGCCCGTCGCGGCGCTCTTCTTTCGAGAGCGTCTCGGGCCCGAGCGCACGGGCTGCACCGCCGATCACGTGCGCCATGCCCATCCACGCGCGCACGAGGAGGTTCGGCCCATCAGGGGTCGCCGGGGGCTTCTTCGATGCGGCGGCACGGGTGCTCGCAGCGGGCAGCTTCTTCGTGGGCGCCGTGCGGGCACTCGAAGCACGCGATGGCGTGCCAGCGGCACGACCGTTCGACCTGGTGCTCGTAGCCATGCCCATAAGGCTACGGCCGCGCGCCCACACCGGGCGTCAGCCCGACGCGAGTGTTGACGATCCGTCGCGGCATCCGCTCGCCCGATCGCCGTGCGTCAGCGCAGCGACCGCACCATCGTGTCGCGGCCCGCATGCGTCTCGACGACCGTGAAGCCCTCGGAGCGATACAGCGTCTCGGCGAAGTTCCCGTGCTCGACGCTCAGCGTGAGCCGCGAGAACCCGGCGGTGCGTGCGGTGTCGGCGAGGGCCTGCATGAGCGCCCGGCCCACGCCCTGCGCGCGCCAGAGCGGCGTCACGCCGATGATCACCTCCGGCACGCCGACGGCGACGAAGCCGTGCGCGGCACCGGCCGCGAAGAGTCGGTACCACGCGGCGCCCACTGCCCGCCCGCCGTCGTCGACCGCGATGACACCGCGATCGGCGGGGCGCTGCCACCCCGCGACGTACCCGCGGCAGACGGGGTCGGAGAGCACCGTGGGTCTCGGCCGGATGCCTCCCGACCGCCAGTTCGCCGCCTCGACCACCATGTCGGCGAGGAACGAGCCGTCATTCGGGAGGGCCGGCCGCACGCTGAATGCCGCCATGTGCCGGAGGCTACGCTCGCCGTGTTTCCGCGATGTTTCGTGTGACGGGGTCAGAAGCGGATGGCGTCGATGACCTTCACCCGCACCGCTCCGAGCGCCGGAAGCAACCCGGCGAGGGCCCCAACCGCGACCGCCGACCCGATGCCGATGAGCGCGGCCTCGACCGGGAACCCGGGCATGTCCTGGATCTCGGCCCCACCGAGGAGCATGCCCATGAGCGGGCTCCGCACGAGGGCGATCGCGACGCCGACGCCGACGACGCCCGCCACGAACGTGCCGACGACGGTCTCCATGAGCACCGAGAAGAACACCCGGCCCGCCGTGGCGCCGAAGGAGCGCCGCACGCCGATCTCGCGGATGCGACCGCGCACCGTCACGAGGGCGATCGTCAGCAGTCCGAGCGCCCCGAGCAGCAGGATCACGACCGCCACGCCCACCACCAGCAGCTTGATCGGCAGGAACGGGTCTCCCTCCTGCGCGGCGTAGTCGCTGCGCCATCCGTCGACCGTCGCCCCCTCGCCCAACTCCGCCTTGAAGGCCTGCTTCACCGATTCCGTGAGCTCGACGGCCGAGCCATCGGGAATCCACATCTCGTATGACGGTGAGTACGCGCCCATCATCGGATCGGTCGTGGCGGACTGCAGGGGCACGAACGCATCGGTCAGGATCATGGCGGTCGGCTCGGTGTCCCACTCGCTCTGCGCGGGGGTCACGCCCGTGATCACGCCCGTGGTCGTGCCCCGACCGACGAGTTCGACCGTGGGGTGGCTCGCGAGCGGCGGGCTGCCGAGGCGAGTCCAGAACGCCTCGTTGACGATCACGGCGGGAGCCAGCCGATCTGCGTCGCGCTCCGAGAACCACGCCCCGTCCATGAGACGCACGCGGTGCATGACCCCGTAGTCGGGATCGACGACCTGCATCGACACGGGCACCGCGCCATCGGCGAACTGCACCGTGAGACTGCCCCAGCCCGAACGGCTCGCGTATTCGATGCCATGCCGGTCGAGGGCGGTCTGCCACGCGGTGGCGGCGGCCTCGGTGTCGACCGCGCCGCTGCCGGTGCTCGCGTTGAACGACACGGTCGCCGGGCGGCCGCCGAACCGCTCCTGCATCTCGCGACCCGCCTGCTCGGCGATCGCGCCGGCCCCGACGACCGTCGCGAGCGCGCAGACGGCGATCGCGACGCCGATGAGCGAGAGCAGCACGCGGCCTCGGTGGATGCGCAGCTCTTCCAGGGCTTCGACGACGGTGCTCACCATGCCGGTCGCCGTGCGGGCCGGCCAGCCGCTCATGCGACCGCCTCGACGTCGGCATCGGCTTCGGCTATGGCTATGGCTTCGGCATCGGCATCGGCATCGGGTGTCGCCGGCGGGTGCAACGACCCGACCGGTGCGGATGCGTCAGCAGCGGCATCCGTCGCCTGCAACCGGCCGCTCACGAGCCGGAGGTGCCGATTCGAGCGCGCGGCGATCGCGGGGTCGTGCGTGATCGTGACGAGCGCTGCGCCGGTCTCTGCGGCGACCGATTCGATGAGCGCCATCACCTCGGCGCCGGTCTCGAGGTCGAGTGCACCCGTCGGCTCGTCGGCCAGGATGAGCCGCGGGCGCCGCACGAGCGCACGGGCGATGGCGACACGCTGCTGCTCGCCGCCCGAGAGCCGCTCGGGCTTGGTCGTGAGTCGCTCGCCGAGTCCCACGCGCTCGAGCATCTCGCGGGCGATGCGCTCGCGCCGCCAGAACTCGCGGCCGCCCGAGTACAGCAGGGGTGTCTGCACGTTCTCGAGGGCCGTGCGCCCCGGCAACAGGTTGAACTGCTGGAACACGAACCCGACCTCACGCCCGCGCAGGCGGTCTCGAGCACCGCTGCCGATGCGACGCACATCGTGACCGAGGAACGCCAGCTCACCCTCGGTCGGTGCGTCGAGCAGGCCGAGCAGGTTCAGGAGCGTCGACTTGCCCGAGCCCGAACGCCCGACGATCGACACCCGGTCGCTCTCGGACACCGTGAGGTCGACGCTCGACAGGATCGTCAGCGGCCGGCCGTCGGGCAGTTCGACGGTGCGACCGACACCGTGCGCCTCGATGAGGGTCATTGGGTGACGGTTCCGCACATCATCGCGCCGTCGGGGGTCTGCACGCAGCCCTCCGCGCCGCTCTCGCCAGGCGCGCCCGGCACGAACTGCAGCACCTGATCGCCCTCGGCGAGCCCATCGACGACCTCGACCCGGGTACCGTCGCTGAGCCCGAGGCGCACGGCCTGCTCGGCACGTTCACCGTCGGGCGTGATGACCCACACCTTGCCGGTCTCGGCGCCGCCCTCGACCGCGGTGATCGGCACGACGAGCACGTCGGCCGCGCTGCCGGCGGAGATCTTGACCTGTGCCGAGAGGCCGGGGAAGACGCGGACATCGCCCGGCACTGCGCAGCGCACGGTCGTGCCGCCGGATGCCTCGCCGCCGCTGCCGCCACTCGGTGCACCCGGCGCGCCGGGCGCCCCTGCGGCCCCGCCTGCGGGGCTGCCACCCGCGCCCGAGAGCGGCGTGGAGATCACGAGACCACCGCAGGTGAACGGCGCCGGGCCGCCCGCGATCGTCACGAGCGCCTCGGTCGGCGCGCTCGTCAGCCGGTACTGCTGCTCGGGGCTGAGCGTCGCGGTGACGTTGAAGCTCGGCGGGGCGACCTGCCCGGTGACGTCACCCGTTGCGACCGGCTGCCCGGCGATGACGTCGAGCGACGAGAGCACGCCGGCCGTGGGCGCCAGCACCTTCTCGAAGTGGAATGTGGTTCGCGGCATCGTCGTCATCGGCAGCCCATCGGGGCCCGTCGACTCGACCGGCTCGGGCTGGTCCTCGACCTTGATGTCGAAGAGCTTCTGCCCCGCCGTCACCTGCTGCCCCGCCGCGACGAAGATCTCGTCGATCTTGCCCGTGCCCGTCGCCTTCACGGGAGCAGAGGCATCCGCGTTGACGGTGCCGGTGAGCACGACGTCGTTGGCGATCGATCCGCGTTCGACGGCGACCTGCGGCTCGACGACGGTGCCGGTCGGCGAGATCGACTCGGCGTCGGCGTCTGCCCGATCGGGGAAGAACGCGAGCTTCGCGAGTGCGATCGCGATCACCGCCACCAGCACGACTCGAACGATCGGGAAGATCCACTTGCGCCAGACGCCCACGGCACTCCTTACACGAGGTCGCCCGGCGCGGAGGCCGCCGGGCATCCTCACCACCCTAGGGACTCGGGACGGGCCGCGGAATCCGTCTCAGGGTGGATTCGGGGACATCCCCGAGCGTGCGTGGCGCGACGGCGCGCCAACGACACGACGCGACGCGCGGCCCTTCGGTCGCGCGTCGCGTCGTGTCGTCCGGTTCGCTCGGTGCCGGTGCTGCTTACGCCTCGATGATGAGCGGCACGAGCATCGGCCGACGACGCAAGCGCCGGTTCACCCAGCCGCCGAGTACTCGGCGCACGACCTGCGAGAGCGCGTGCGCGTCGTGCACGCCGCTCTGCGAAGCCTCGGCGAGGGCCGCGATGATCTTCGGCTTGACGTCATCGAAGACGGATGCGTCTTCGGCGAAGCCCCGCGCATGGATCTCGGGGCCCGTGATGACCCGGCCGGTCGTCGAATCGACGACGACGATGACCGAGATGAAGCCCTCTTCGGCGAGGATGCGGCGATCTTTCAGATCGGCGTCGGTGATCTCGCCGACGGTCGAACCGTCGACGTAGACGAAGCCGAGGTCGAGCTGGCCGGCGACCTTCAGCACGCCGTCGCGCAGGTCGTAGACCGACCCGTTCTCGCCGATGAAGGTGTTCTTCGCGGGAATGCCCGTGTCTTGCGCGAGCTTCGCGTTCGCGAAGAGGTGACGGTACTCGCCGTGGATCGGCAGCACGTTCTTCGGCTTCAGGATGTTGTAGCAGTAGAGCAGCTCGCCGGCCGCCGCGTGACCCGAGACGTGCACCTTGGCATTGGCCTTGTGCACGACGTTCGCGCCGAGCTTCGTCAGCCCGTCGATCACGCGGTAGACGGCGTTCTCGTTGCCCGGGATGAGGCTCGAGGCGAGGATCACCGTGTCGCCGTCGCCGATCTCGATCTGGTGATCGCGGTTGGCCATGCGCGAGAGCACGGCCATCGGCTCGCCCTGCGAACCCGTCGACATGTAGACGATCTGGTCGTCGGGGATGTCGCCGGCCTTCTTGTAGTCGATGAGCACGCCCTCTGGCACCTTGAGGTAGCCGAGCTCGGCGGCGATCGTCATGTTGCGCACCATGCTGCGGCCGAGGAGCGCGACCCGGCGGTGGTTCGCCCACGCGGCGTCGAGCACCTGCTGCACGCGGTGCACGTGGCTCGAGAAGCTCGCGACGATGACCCGGCGGGGGGCACGGTTGATGACCTCGTCGAGCACGGGACCGATCGATCGCTCGAGCGGCGTGAAGCCCGGGACATCGGCATTCGTGGAGTCGACCATGAAGACGTCGACGCCCTCTTCACCGAGTCGCGCGAACTCGCGCAGGTCGGTCAGGCGGCCGTCGAGCGGCAGCTGATCCATCTTGAAGTCGCCGGTCGCGAGCACGGTGCCGCCGTCGGTCCTGATCGCCACGGCGAGGGCGTCGGGGATCGAGTGGTTGACGGCGATGAACTCGAGCCGGAACGGGCCGATCTGCTCGTGCCCGCCCTCTTTCACCGTGAGCGTGTAGGGCTTGATGCGGTGCTCTTTGAGCTTCGCCTCGATGAGCGCGAGCGTGAGCTGCGAGCCGATCAGCGGGATGTCGCCCCGCAGGCGCAACAGGTACGGCACGGCGCCGATGTGGTCTTCGTGGCCGTGCGTGAGCACGACGCCGACGATGTCGTCGATGCGGTCCTTCAGGAATCCGAAGTCGGGCAGGATCAGGTCGACCCCGGGCTGGTGCTCTTCGGGGAACAGCACGCCGCAGTCGACGATGAGGATCTTGCCGTCGATCTCGTAGCTGGTCATGTTGCGGCCGATCTCCCCCAGGCCGCCGATGGGGATGATGCGGAGCGTTCCGGCTTCGAGCGGTGCGGGATCGATGACGACGTCGGGCATGGGCCCTCCTTCTGTTGCGGTGTTCAGTTCGGTGCGGCCATTCAGGACCGCGGATGTCTCATGGAGCGAGCGAGCTCGCGAGTGCGCGTCTAGCGCGTGGTGCCCGCCACCTTCGGCAGTGCTCCGCCGGCGGCGGCGTTGCGGTCGGGGCGGAAGTTGTGGAAATCGGCGCCGGGGATGCCCGTGACGAGGTCGATCTCGTCTTCGATGAGGGCGGCCTCCCACTCTTCAGGGCCGACGAGGGGCAGGCGCACTCGGGGGCTGCCGATGCGGCCGAGGCCGTGCAGGATGTACTTCGCGGCGACCGTGCCCGGCACGTGCGTCATCACGGCGCGCACGAGCGGCTCGAGCTGCTGGTGCGCGGCGGTCGCCGTCGCGAGGTCGCCGGCGTTGACCGCGTCGATCATCTGGCGGTAGGGCGCCGGCGCGATGTTCGCGGTGATGCCGATGAGCCCGGTCGCGCCGATCGAGAGGTGCGGGAGCACGTTCGCGTCGTCACCCGAGAAGTAGAGCAGGTCGGTCTGGTTCAGCACCCGGCTGACCTCGGAGAAGTCGCCCTTCGCGTCTTTGACCGCGAGGATGTTCGGGTGTTTGGCGAGCCGGAGGATCGTCTCGTACTTGATCGGCACGCCGGTGCGCCCGGGGATGTCGTAGAGGATGACTGGAAGGTCGGTCGCGTCGGCGACCATGCGGAAGTGCGTGAGGATGCCGGCCTGGGTCGGCTTGTTGTAGTACGGCGTGACGATCATGATGCCGTCGGCGCCGGCCTGCTCGCTGTGCTTGTAGAGCTCGATCGCGTGCGCCGTCTCGTTCGAGCCGCCGCCCGTGATGATCTTCGCGCGGCCCGCGGCGACGTCTTTGCCGACCTCGACGAGCTTGATCTTCTCGGGGTCGGTGAGGGTCGACGTCTCGCCCGTGGTGCCGGTGACCACGATGCCGTCGGCGCCGGAGGAGATGACATCGTCGATGTGCTTCTCGACCCCGGCCCAGTCGACTTCGCCGTCAGCCGTCATCGGCGTGACGAGCGCGACGAGCACTTGTCCGAAGGGATTCTCAGAAGTCACGCCCTCCAGCGTATCGGGTCCGCCGGAAGACGCGGTGCGCGCCGCTGACGCGACGGCATCAGCACATCGCGAGCTGCTCGACCGCCCGTCCGAGAGTGGGAACGCCGCCGAGGAGCGTCACTCCGGCAACCTGGTGTTCGAGCAACCCGAGCAGGGTTGGTGCCGGCACGCATTCGGGGCGGGCGAGATATAGAGGGGCACCCGCCGCGCTTGCGAGCGGCCCGCCAGCGAGGGCGTCCGCAAAGCCGAGACCGGTGGCCATATAGGCGGTGTCGCTCGCACCGAACACCTCGCTCGCGATCGATGCTGCGGTCTCGTACCGATCACGGCCCGCAAGGCGGGTGACATGGCCGTATCCGAGGGCCGCGGTGAGTCCCTCCTCGATCTCGGAGCCCACGACTGCGTCGCCGCCGACGATGTACACGTCGGTCACGCCGAGGTCGTCGAGCAGGGCGGTGGTGCCTTGATCGATCGCCGCCGAGCCGTTCACGAGCACCACCGGGGCAGCGAGAAGCCCAGCAGCGGGTCCCGCAGCCAGCGCATCGGGGTAGTCAGCTCCGGTGGCGATGACCGCGTATCTGCTCGTGCTGTCGTCGAAGGCGTCCCGGATGATCAGCTCGGCCGTTGCGTACCTCGATGCACCGCCGAGCCGCTCAATTGAGACCGATGCCCCGACAACCGCACGTAGGTCGTCGATGACGTCGTCGGATACGACGGAGGTGCCGCCGACGATGACGACCCGTTCGGGCTCGAGACGCCGGATCTCGTCGAGGACTGCCGCTGGCACAGCGTCCTTTCTCGTCATCAGAAGAACCCCGCCGTTGCGTGCGGCGGCCGGCCCCGCGGCCAGCGCATCGGGAAAGTTCATTCCGTCGGCCAAATACACGACGGGTGCATGCTGCCCGTTCGGTATGAGCGTCTTCGAGACGGAGACGGCAGTCTCGAACCGGTCGGCGCCTGCGATTCGGCTGATATCGAAGTACCTCGGCTCGAGGATGATCTCGCCGAGATCAATCCGCTCACCCGCCTTGACGACGACATCCGTCCGTTCATAGAAGTACCGGGCGCCTGCGTAGTACTCGGATCCCACTCCCGAATATGGATCCGCGGCGAACTGCACCGCATAGGTGCCCTCCCGCAACGGAGGCGAGCTGTAGGTTCCGTCATACGGACTGTTGCCGGCGTCGTGGGCCATGGAGTAGGTCCCGCTGTCCTCGTCCAACAACCACCACGACACACTGACGGAGTCGAGTGGCTGAGGCGGTCTCGTGGCATCGGCTTGATAGCGGACTTCGGCGTGGGCAAACGCCCACTCGTCCACTTCGGCGTCGACGCCACTCACGTGCTCCCCTCCGGCGATGGTGATGATCTCTGCACCCGAAATGAACTCTGCGTCATTCCAGTACTCAGGGAAGGCGCCCCCGAACGGAACGAACCTGAGCTTCACATCACCCTCGAGATTCGGAACCGTGTAGCTCCCATCCTCCTCGATCCAGACGCTCCAGCCAGTCCATCCCCACCCGAATTGGGATAGACGGTGAATCTCGACCTGCCCGTGCGCTGGGACGACGTCTCCGCGGGACCGCATGGTGACACGGCCGGAGATCGAGCCCAACGGCGTCAAATCGACGTCGAGGACGTTCGCACCTTCCGCGAGTTCGACCGACGGTTGGATGACGGTCTTCCAACCCGTTCCGCCCGTGAACGTCACCTTGCGCGCCCCTGGCGGTGTCGCCGCCGTCATATAGGAGCCGTCCGCGGCAGTCACGACCTTCGGAAGGGGGTTGAGGAACTGATCGAACTGAGACGGCAGTGCGACTTCGACCGCAACGCCCGCAAGCGAGCCGCCCCGTCCCGTGACGCGGCCGCTGAGTGTCGCCCCCTGTCCGAGCCGGACGTCGAGCCGAGTGGAAACTGCAGGCTCGACCAATGCCAGTTCACGGTCGGACGCAGAGTACGTATCGCCCCACCACTCGCTCAGCAGCCCGGATGGGCCCGTGTAGCGAAAGCTCACCGGATAGCTGCCCGCGGGGATGGGCAACTCGAACTGCCCCGTTCCCGGCTCGGCAATGGTCGATGCGACGATGTTGTTCCAGCGGGGGTCATGGACACTGATCTCGACGCGATCCTGCGGACCGAGCAGGGAACCGTCTGGGCCGGTGATCGTACCCACGAACGCACTGGCGGAGTCGACGGCCGCGGCGGGTGTCGCGATGCCGACGACCGACAGGACCACCGCGAAGAGGCTGGCGAGAACGTGCGCAGGGCGTGGGGAGTGCACGGGGGCCTCACAGAGGGTCAACAGGTTCGGGCCAGCAAAAGCTAGCACGACCGCATACGCAGGAGACCCGCGTCAGGCCCGGGTACAGGTCACGAACCGGTATCGGATTCCGTTGGCCGGCATGTGCCCATGGCGCGACCATGCCGCCGAGGGGCGCGTTGGACTGTCAGGGGCGCTCGTAGCGGCGGAAGCGGTAACCGACGCCCGTGCGGGAGACGTGGGCCGCGGGGCCGTCGGTCTCGACGAGCCGCCAGCTCATGTCGATCGAGGGGGCGTAGGCATCGCCCGGGATGTCGAGGTCGAGCTCGGTGACCTCGAGCCGATCGGCCCGGTCGATGAGCCGGGCGAAGAGCTCGCCGCCGCCGATCGCCCAGATCCACTCGGGGTCGGATGCCGCGGCCAGCGCCAGCCCGTCGTCGATCGAGCCGGCGCGCGTCGCGCCCTCGGCCGCCCACTCCTCATTACGGGTGACGACGATGTTCGCGCGGCCCGGCAGCGGGCGGAATCGCTCGGGCAGCGAGTCCCAGGTCTTGCGTCCCATCACGACGGGGCTGCCGAGCGTGATCTCTTTGAAGTGGGCCAGGTCTTCGGGCACGTGCCACGGCATTACGCCGCCGGCCCCGATCACGCCGCGGTACGCCTCGGCCCAGATCAGGCCGAGCTTCGGCTGGGCCTGCGCCGCGGGGCCCGAAGCCGCCGAGGCATCCGAAGCGGCCGAGGCCTTCGAGGCTCCAGCGGCATCCGGGAGCCTCGAGGCATCCGTTTCGCTCATACGGCGACGGCCGCGCGGATCGGAGGGTGGTGCTGGTAGCCCTCAACGACGAAGTCGCCGTACTCGTAGTCGAAGACCGAGTCGGGCGTGCGCGCGAGGCGCAGGGTCGGCGGCGCGAACGGCTCGCGCGAGAGCTGCTCGGTCACCTGCTCGACGTGGTTGTCGTAGATGTGGCAGTCGCCGCCGGTCCAGACGAAGTCGCCGACCTCGAGCCCGGTCTGCGCCGCGATCATGTGGGTGAGCAGCGCGTACGAGGCGATGTTGAACGGCACGCCGAGGAAGAGGTCGGCGCTGCGCTGGTAGAGCTGGCACGAGAGCTTGCCATCGGCCACGTAGAACTGGAAGAGCGCGTGGCACGGCGCGAGCGCCATCGAGGGGATGTCGGCGGGATTCCACGCCGAGACGATGAGCCGCCGCGAGTCGGGGTTGGTGCGGATCTGCTCGATGACGTCGGAGATCTGGTCGATCTGCTCGCCCGAGGGCGTCGGCCACGAGCGCCACTGCACCCCGTAGACGGGACCGAGCTCGCCCGAGGCATCCGCCCATTCGTCCCAGATGGTCACGCCGTGCTCGCGCAGCCAGCCGACGTTCGACGAGCCCTGCAGGAACCACAGCAGCTCGTAGGCGATCGACTTGAAGTGCACGCGCTTCGTCGTGACGAGCGGGAAACCCTCGGAGAGGTCGAACCGCAACTGACGACCGAACACGCTGCGCGTGCCGGTGCCCGTGCGATCGGTCTTGACGGTGCCGTTTTCGAGCACGTCGCGCAGCAGGTCTTCGTACGGAGTTGAGATCGTCTCGGCCATCCCCACAAGGCTAACCCGCACCGGCGACACTTCGGCGAAGGCGAGCGGATGCCGCGGCAGCCGCGTCATCGTCGGTCACACTCCGCACGGGCCGTCGCGGCCTGCGTACGCTCGACCGCATGGACTGGCTCCCCGCTCTCGCGACCGGCGCAGCCCTTCTCATCGCGACCACGGTGATCGGGCTCGTGTGGCGATCGAGGCAGGGCGTCGCGAAGCAGGGCTCCGGCGATGTCGTGCGACCCGACGACCTCGGCATCGCCGCGTTCGGCGAGCGAGCCACCCTCGTGCAGTTCACGACCGAGTTCTGCGCCCGCTGCCCGGCGACCGGTCGCCTGCTCGCGCAGCTCGCGCACGAACACGACGGTGCGAGCCACGTCGAGGTCGATCTCACGCATCGGCCCGATCTCGCCGGCCGGTTCCGGGTGACCGAGACGCCGACCACCCTCTTGCTCGATGGCGATGGTGCGATCCGCGCCCGCATCGCCGGCCTCCCCCGCGCCGCAGCCGTGCGCGAACGTCTCGACGACCTCTTGAGGAGTCCCAGTGCCATCTCATCGTGATCCGTCAGCAGCGGCATCCGTCATCGCACCGGCAGCCGCACCGGCCGGCGCCCCTGCCGGCATCGACCCGCGAGGCCCACGCTTCGGCGCGGCGATCACCGCGACCCTGCTCCTCGCCACGGTGGTGCTCGCCGTCGCCGGCGCAGACGCCGTCGCATTCTGGCTGCTCGTCGCCCTCACCGTGCTGTTCGCGTGGGGCGCCTTCGCCGGAGTTCGGCGCCACCCGTACGGGCTCATCTTCGCGCGACTCGTGCGGCCTCGGCTCGCGCCGCCCGTCGCGCTCGAAGACCCGCGCCCGCCGACCTTCGCGCAGGGCATCGGCTTCGCCGTGACGTTCGCGGGCGTCATCCTCTCGCTGCTCGGTGTGGAGTACGCCGCGCCGATCGCCGCGGCGATCGCGTTCATCGCGGCATTCCTGAACGCGGCCTTCGACTTCTGCCTCGGCTGCCAGATCTACCTGCTCCTCGCTCGCGCCCGGATCATCCCGGGAACCTGACCGTCGGCGCCGCTCGCCGATAGGCTGGGATCCCGGTTCGACGAGGAGGATCACATGGCAGTCACGAGTGAAGCGACCACCGTCTGGAAGGGCACGCTGTTCGAGGGTTCGGGCGATGTCGCCCTCGACTCATCGGGGCTCGCCAGCTTCCCGGTGAACTGGAAGGCGCGCTCCGAGGGCGTGGCCGCCACGACCAACCCCGAAGAACTGCTCGCGGCCGCGCACTCCTCGTGCTTCTCGATGGCGCTCTCGCTCGGGCTCGCCCAGTCGGGCACCCCGGCAGAGAGCATCCAGACCACCGCCGCCGTCACCTTCGAGGCCGGCAAGGGCGTGCTCGGCAGCCACCTCCTCGTGAGCGCACGCGTGCCGGGCCTCACCGAAGAGCAATTCGAGGCGCTCGCCGAAGACGCGAAGAAGAACTGCCCGATCTCGCAGGCACTCGCGGGGGTTCCGATCACGATCGAAGCCGAGCTCGCCTGATCCATGCGCGTTCTCGTCGCCGGCGCCTCCGGATTCATCGGCACCGCGCTCGTCGGCGCGCTGACCGCCGAGGGCCACGAGGTCGTGCGTCTCGTGCGACGTCGCGCCCATGAGGCCGATGAGGCCGCGTGGTCGCCGGCGGCCGGCATCATCGATTTCACCGTGATGGATCGTGTCGACGCGGTCGTGAACCTCTCGGGCGCGTCACTGGCACGACTGCCATGGACGAGGTCGTACCGAGGAGAGATCCTCGACTCGCGCATCACGGCGACGCGCACGCTCGCCGATGCCATGCGCAAGGCGAGGCGGGCGCCCGCGGTCTTCCTCAATGCCTCGGCGGTCGGCTACTACGGCGACCGCCCCGGCGAGCTCCTCACCGAATACTCGAGCCCCGGAACGGGGTTCCTCGCCGAGGTCGTCGGCCGCTGGGAGGCCGCGGCGCAGCTCGCGCCCGAAGAGACCCGAACGGTCACCTTCCGCACGGGCGTCGTCGTCGGGCACGGCGGCGCGCTGAAACGCGTCGGCACGCTCACGAGGCTCGGCGTCTCGGCGCGATTCGGCACCGGCGGCCAGCATTGGCCGTGGGTCGCGCTCGACGACGAGGTCGGCGCGCTCGTGCACCTGCTGCACTCGTCGCTGTCGGGCCCGGTGAACGTGGTCGGACCGACGCCGGCCACGGCCGACCGGGTCCTGCGGGCCATGGCGGAGCGGATGCATCGGCCCTACGCCTTCGGTGTCCCCGAGCGCGTGCTCGAACTCGCCCTGGGGCGTGCAGCTGATGAGCTGCTGCTCGCGAGCCAGAAGGTGCGACCGCAGCGGCTCATCGACGACGGCTACCGCTTTCAGCACGCCACGGTGGAGTCGGCGCTCGACGCCATGCTCAGCGCCCCGCCCTCGGCGGCCTGAGTACCCTGCCGACGGCGTGCCAGGCCGCGCCCGCGCCACGCGCGCACCCTGCCGCGCCGCGTCGCCGGCGGGCGGATACCGCGTCAGCGCTCGGCGCGCTCCAATTCGATCGCTCGCCGCACAGCCTGCCGTGCGCTGCGGCGATCGCCGGCCGCGTCGTACGCGAGCCCGAGTCGCAACGCCGCGCGCCACGACTCGGCCTCGGCCTCGGCGGCCGAGATGAACCCGTCGAGTTCGGCCTTGGCCGCACCCCGCTCGGGCCGCCCGCTCGGCAACAGGGGCAGCTCGAGGTCGAGACCGCCCTCGGCGTCGAGCCGCTTGACGAGTTCGTGGGAACGCACGCCGAACGACAGCTCTCGCCAGAGCGCCCAGACGGCGATGATCGGCAGCACGACGAGCGCGACGCCCATGGCGATCGCCACGGGCTCGCCCGTGGCCATGAACTGCACCGCACGCCAGCCGACGAGCGCGATGTAGAGCACGAGCAGCGCGGCCATGATGAGCGCGCCGATCTTCGTGGTCATCGAGTCGCGCCGGGCAGCCCGAGGTCGAGCAGCTTGTCGAGCCCGACGGTCACCCCGGTTGCCGCAGGCGCACTGCGCAGGGCGAGCAGGATGCCGGTCTCGTAGGAACGCGACGACAGCGTGGAGTGGGTGATCGTGAGCGTCTCGCCGTCGCCGCCGAAGACGACGCGCTGCTCGGCCGCAACGCCCGAGATGCGCAGGCTGTGCACGGGCACGCCGCTGACCAACTGGCCGCGCGCGCGCTGATCGGCGTGCGGCGCCGCGACCGGCCCGTCGCCGGTGCGGGCGTCGCCGATCAGTTCGGCGGTGCGCACCGCCGTGCCCGACGGCGAGTCGACCTTGCCCGCGTGGTGCGCCTCGACGATCTCGATCGAGTCGAAGAACGGGGCGGCGAGGGCGGCGAAGGCCGTGCCGAGCACGCTGCCGATCGAGAAGTTCGGGACGAAGAGCACGGCGCCGGCATCGGCGTGCCCCCGCACGAAGGCGGAGATCTCGGAGATGCGGTCGCTCGACCAGCCGGAGGTGCCGACGACGATCGGGATTCCGGCACCGGCGGCGAACTCCACGATCTCGGCGCTCACGCCGGGGTGGGTGACATCGAGGGCGACGTCGGCGCCGAGCATGAGATCGAGGCTCGATCGCGAGTCGAGTGCCGCATGGAGTTCGAGATCGTCGGACTCCTCGATCAGCCGAACCGCCAGTTGCCCCATCTTGCCCGTGGCTCCGGCCACGGCGACCCGTATCGTCACGGCTTCACCCTAGCAAGCGCGCAGGGGCGCGGCGGATGCCTCGTGCTGCCTCCCGCCCGTGCCCAGGCCCGGCACGCCCGTCATAGTGTGGAGGCATGCTGCGCTTCCGAGACGCCTCCGTGACCGATGCCGATGCGCACGCGCTGCTCGGCGAGTACTTCGCGGAGCGCGCCCTCGGGTTTCCCGTCTCGCAGGGCGAGTACCGGCCGGCGTGGCCCGATGCCCGCCAGTTCACTCCCCCGGCCGGCGTGTTCATCGTCGCCGTCGACGAGGCGGGTGAGTCGGTCGGATGCGGCGGGGTTCGGCGCATCCCGTCGCATCCGGGAACCTCGGCGCAGCGCTACGAGCTGAAGCACCTCTGGCTTGCGCCCTCGGCACGCGGTGCCGGCGAAGGCAGGCGCCTGCTTCAGGAACTCGAGCGGCGCGCCGAAGGCTTCGGCGCGAGCGAGATCGTGCTCGACACGAATGCGAGCCTCGAGGCCGCCGGCCGGCTTTACCGATCGAGCGGCTACGTCGAGATCGAACCGTACAACGAGAACCCGAACGCGACGCACTGGTTCGGCCGGCGTCTCGGCTGAAGCCGCGATCGGCAACGGTCCACTGGGCTCGTCGACGGCCGCCTCGACGCGCGGACTCGCGTCAGAGCGCGTAGGGCTCGGGCAGGCCCGTGCGCAGCTCGGGCGGCAGGTGGGCGATGTCGTTGTGGGCGACGAGGCTCCACGGCCGGCCGGGCTTCTGCGTGAGCACGGTGAGGGCGCAGTTCGCCTGATTCAGCGACACCCAGCGCCACTCGGGCGCGCCGAGCACCTCGCGCACGAACCACGCGATCACGAAGTTGTGGGTGATGAGCAGGTCGTGCCGGTCTTCGCGGTGCGAGCGCAGGAACTCGGCTGCCGCGTCGGCCATCTGCGCACTGCCGGCCTCGATCTCGGCCTCGGTCACCGACCCGAAGAAGGGGTCGTACGCCTTCGGAGTCTCTGGCGCGGGCCCGGAGGGGATGCAGTCGAAGAGCAGCGCAGAGGGCTCGGGATGCAGCGCCGGCATCTTGGCCGCGATGATCTCGGCCGTCTCGGTCGCGCGTTGCAGTGGCGAATGCCAGGCGTGGTCGAACGGCACTCCACCGAGTCGTTCGGCGAGAAGCTCGGCCTGACGCCGACCGCGCGGTGACAGGGGTCCATCGGGCAGGCCGTGCTCGGCATCGAGCTGCTCGCCGTGCCGGACGAGGTAGAGATGGTGTGCCACTGGTATCGGATCCTCTGGTGCAGGGCGGGTGCCGCGATCAGGCGACGACGGGCGTCGTGGCGACGGCGTCGGCCGCCCCGGTAAAGACCGACTCCTCGATCGCGCCGACGGCGACGAGCGAGAACGGTCGGGCGGCGAGATCGGCCGCGAGGTGCTGCACGTCGGCGGCGGCGACGAGTGCGATGCGGCGCAGGGCCTCGTCGAGGTCGGCGAACTCGCCGAGCGTCAACTCGGCGCGGCCGAGCCGGGACATGCGCGTGTCGGAGTCTTCGAGTGCAAGCGCCGAGGCGCCCGCGAGCTGCCCCGCAGCCCGGCGCAACTCGTCGGCGGTGACGCCGTGCTCGGCGAGCCGCTCGAGTTCGTCGCGCATGAGCGACGCGACGGTGCCGGCCTTGGCGGGGGCGCACCCCGCATACATGCCGAAGAGGCCGGCGTCGGAGTAGCCCGGCGCGAAGGAGTAGACCGAGTAGGCGAGGCCGCGGCGCTCGCGCACCTGCTGGAACAACCGTGACGACATGCCGGATCCGAAGATCGCGTTCAGCACGCTCATCGTGGGTCGTCGATCGTCGGTCGCGACGAGGCCGGGCACGCCGAGCAGGAGGTTCACCTGTTCGGTCGGCCGTGAGACCACGGTGACGGCGGCACCGGCTTCGAGTGGCGAGGGCGCGGTCGAGCGTCGCTCCACCGGCACTCCGGGGGCGGCCGGATCCCAACCGGCGGTCGCGAGCGCGCGATCGAGCTCGGCGAGCAGCAGGTCGTGATCGACCGCGCCGGCGACCGTGACGACGAGGTCTTGCGGGCGATAGTTCGCCCGGTAGTGCTCCCACACGCCGTCGCGGGTCGCGCTGCGGATGGTCGCCGGGCTGCCGCCGATCGGCCGACCGAGCGGGTGCGGGCCGAGCACGGCCTCGAAGAAGCGCTCGTTCGCCACGTCACCCGGGTCGTCGCCCGCCATCGAGAGCTCTTCGAGGATCACGCCTCGCTCGCTCTCGAACTCGTCGGGGTCGAGCAGCGACGAGGTGAACATGTCGGCCAGCACGGCGACCGCCATGGGCAGATCGCGGTCTTGCACCTTGGCGTAGTAGCAGGTGTACTCCTTCGCGGTGAGCGCGTTGTGCTCGCCGCCCACGGCATCGAAGGAGATCGCGATGTCGAGGGCCGAGCGCGTGCTCGTGCCCTTGAAGAGCAGATGCTCGAGGAAGTGGGTCGAACCGTACGTCGCTGGCCGCGCGGCATCCGCTCGCTGCTCGTCGCGCGAGCCGACGGCGACCCAGAACCCGATGGTCGCGCTGCGGCTACCGGGCACCTGCTCGCTCAGCACCCGTACGCCCGATGGGAGCACGCTGCGCCGAACTCGCGCGTCGCCGGCGGCCGTGAACGAGAGTTCGGCCTGGCCGAGTGGGAGGTCGACAGCGCCGTTCATCCGGATCAGCCTATGCCACCGGCGTCGGGAATGCTCGGCCGACGCGGTGCAGGTTCGGAGCCGCCGCCGGATCAGTCGGAGGCGCGGTCGAGCTCGACGATCTCCGAACGCTGCAGTTCGACGGATGCCGCGGCGATCAGCGCGTCGACCTGATCGGGCCGGCTCGCACTGACCACCGGCGCGACGACCGTGGGCTTGGCGAGGAGCCACGCGAGGGCGATCGTCGCCGGCTGCACGCCGTGGGCGAATGCGACCTGATCGATCGCGGCCAGCACGCGGTGCCCGCGCCGCCCGAGGTGGCGCGCCTGACGCTCGCCGCGCGCATCGTGACGCACCTCGGCACGCCGACGCACGTTGCCGCCGAGGAACCCGTTCGCGAGACCGAAGTACGGCAGCACCGCGAGCCCCTGGGCGTGCGCGACGAGTTCGGGCGCACCTTCGAAGGGGCGTCGTTCCATGAGGTTGTACTTCGTGGTGAGCGCCTGGAAGCGCGGCAGCCCGTTGGCGGCGAGCACGCGCGCCTCGATCAGTCGTTCGGGAGCGAAGTCGGCGGCGCCGATGGCCCGCACCTTGCCGGCCGAGATGAGGGCGTCGACGGCGCCGAGGCTCTCTTCGAGGGGCACCGCCGCGTCGTCGCCGTGGAAGTAGAGCAGGTCGATGCGTTCGATGCCGAGACGTGACAGCGAGTCGTCGACGGCCGCGGCGATGTCGACCGGCGACAGGCCCCGGTGATCGGGGTGGTGCCCGACCTTCGTCGCGACGGTCATGCGATCACGCGTGCCGCGCGACGACATCCACATGCCGATGATCGACTCGCTGCGGCCCGCGGCGTAGCTGTCGGCGGTGTCGATGAGCGAGCCGCCGATGCCGGCGAATCGATCGAGCACGTCGAAGGCCTGCTCGGTGCTGAGCGTCCAACCGAAGGTGCTGGCACCGAGGGCGAGGGGATGCACGTCGATTCCGGTGTCGCCGATGGGCACTCGGTGGGGCATGAGGATGGGCCCCGAGATCGGGTTCGAGATCAGCACGTCGACGCGCGAGCCGTCGACGGCCGGAGCGGCGAGGGCCTCGGCAGCGTTCTCGCGCGACGGATCTTCGGCGAGCGCGAGGGCAGCGCCGGCCGCGTTCGCGGTGTGCGGCTGGTAGACGTGTCGTCGGGCCATCTCTCCCCTCCTCCCCAGGATTGACTCCGAGACTACGTGGCGGGGTCGCGAGAACCGCGGAACGGCGGGTGAACTGTTATCGAATCGTTTGCAGCGCCCCGCTCGCCTCGGCGACGCTGATGCGGCCGCTTGCACTCGACTGAACAACTGTTTAGCATCATGAACATGCGTTCAGCCTCAACCGAAGACGTCACCGCGGCCGCGCGAATTCGCGACGCGGCGATCACGCGATTCGGCGAGCACGGCTACGACGGCACGAGCCTGCGCGACATCGCCCGCGATGCCGGAGTCAGCGCTGCCCTCGTGATGCATCACTTCGGCTCCAAAGACGGCTTGCGCCAGGCCTGCGACGAATGGCTCGTCGCCGAGCTCATGGGCGAGAAGGCGAAGAGCTCGGCACCGGCGATCGCCGATTCCCTGCGCGGCTGGCTCGACTCGCCCGAGCAGTTCCGGCCGTTCATCGACTACTTCGCGACCATGCTCGCAGCCGGTGGCGACGGCGGAAACCGGCTCTTCGACCGACTGCTCCGCGAGACGGCCGCGATGCTCGACGACGGGGTCGCGAACGGCACGATGCAACCGAGTGCCGACCCCGAGATGCGCGCGATCATGATCACCCTCAACGGGCTCGCTCCATTGCTGCTCCGCGACCAACTCACGCGAGTGCTCGGCTCGTCGATCGCGAGCGTCGCCGGCATCCGGCGCATGACCGTGCCGACGCTCGAGCTCTACACGCACGGGCTCTATACGGACTCGAGCGTGCTCGACGCGGCTCGCATCGCCCTCGAGGGCACGGTCGAAACGGGCGGCACCCTGCGCTCCGACAAGGGGCCCGGCAATCCGAATCAAGACCCCGACCCTCCGCGCAGCGTGCTCGATCACTCACCCTGACGGTGCTGCACTGCGGCATCCGTCGACGACTCGACTCGACAAGGACTGGAATGACCGCATCTGCAACGCCCGCTATCACGACGCGCGGGCTCGTCAAGCGCTACGGATCGCGAACCGCGCTCCACGGCATCGACCTCGACATCGCGCGGGGCAACGTCTTCGGTGTCATCGGCCCGAACGGCGCCGGCAAGACCACGACGATGCGCCTGCTCCTCGACATCATCCGCCCGAGCGGCGGTGAGCTGCGGGTGCTCGGGGAATCGCCACGGTCGGGCGGTGCTGCGCTCCGCCAGCGCATCGGCTACCTGCCCGGCGAACTGCATCTCGCAACCCGGGCACGCGGGCGGGACTTCCTCGCCCACTACGCCGAGATCTCCGGGCCCGTGCGGCTCGGCGTCGTCGACTCGCTCGCCGAGCGCCTCGGACTCGAGCTCGGCCGCCCGGTGCGCAGCCTCTCGAAGGGCAACAAGCAGAAGCTCGGCCTCGTGCAGGCCTTCATGCACGAACCGGAATTGCTCGTGCTCGATGAACCGACGAGCGGCCTCGACCCGCTCGTGCAGCAGGAGTTCCTGACGATGCTTCGCGAGGCGAAGGAGCGCGGGCAGACCGTGTTCCTGAGCTCGCACGTGCTGAGCGAGATCCAGCAGGCCGCCGACGAGGTCGCGGTGCTGCGCGCCGGTCGCATTGTGCAGGTCTCGACCGTCGCGCAGCTGCGGGAGAGCGCAGTGCGCCGGGTTCGCGTCGTCGTGCCCGAGCCATCGGCGGCACTGGTCGCAGACACGCTCGAGCGGCTGCCGGGCATCACCGGCGTGCGCCGCGTCGCAGACCGACCGCGCGCGGCCGCATTCGAGGCGCAGCTCGACGCGCATGTCGACACCTTTGTGAAAGCCGTCGGCCGCCATGAGCTCATCGACCTGACGATCGAGGAGCCCGAGCTCGAGCAAGCCGTGCTCGGTCTCTACAACGGTGCGGGGGGCGAACGATGAGCCGGGTGCTCCCCCTGTTCCGCCGCAGTCTCGCCGACTCCTGGCGTGGGCTGCTCGGCTGGACGGCCGGCGTCGCAGCGGCGCTGCTGCTCTACCTGCCGCTCTACCCCTCGCTCGGCGGCGGTGGCCAGCTGCAGAGCATGATCGACTCGATGCCGCCCGAACTCGTGAAGACGCTCGGCTACGACGCGATCGGCACCGGCGCGGGGTACGCGCAGTCGACGTTCTTCGCGCTCGTCGGCTTCGTGCTGCTCACGATCGCGGGCGTCGGCTGGGGCACCGGTGCGATCGCGAACGATGAGGAGAACGGCCAGCTCGAGCTGACGATCGCCCACGGTGTCTCGCGCGGGCAGGTGCTCGCTGAACGCAGCGCCGCTGTTCTCGTCAAGCTCGCCTGGCTCGGGCTCGTCGCGGTCGTGCTCGTCGCGGTACTGAACGGGCCGTCGGAGCTCGACATCCAGTTCGGCGCCCTCGTCGCGACGGCGGCGGCGCTCGTCGGACTCACCGCGCTGTCGGCCTCAGCGTCGATCATGGTCGGCGCGGTCTCGGGCCGCCGCAGCTGGGCGCTCGGAGCGGGTGCCGGCGTCGCCGTGCTGGGGTACGTCTCGAACGCGATCGGCAACCAGACCGACGACCTCGCCTGGCTCCACGACTGGTCGCCGTACTCCTGGGCGTTCGCCGGCGACCCGCTGACGAACGGCTGGGACTGGCAGATGTGGATGCTGCTCGCCGGAGTCGCGCTCTTCCTGGTCGTCGGATGGCTCGTCTTCCGACGACGTGACCTGACGGTCTGACCGGCAGGATGGCTCGTCTTCCGACGACGTGACCTGACGGTCTGACCGGTCTGACCGGCCAGGTCGGCCGGGTCGGCCGGGTCGCACGAGCGAGGGGACGGATGCCGCAGCGCGCGCCGCGGCATCCGTCATCGTCTTCGGTCGTCTCGAATGCGTTGCCGGTCCGTCAGGAGCCGGCGCGCCGCAGCAACGCCGCGGCCTGGCGCAGCACCGGGGCATCGACCATGTCGCCGCGGAATGCGAAGACCCCAGGGTGCTGCGCCGCCGCGTCGGTGACCGCCCGCGCCCACTCGAGCTGCTCGGGGTCGGGCCGGTACGCCGCGCGCACGACCTCGACCTGGGTCGGGTGGATGCACGCCGTTGCCGCGAAGCCGACCGCCACGGCGTCTTCGGCCTCGGCTCGGAGTCCGTCGACGTCGCCGATCTCGAGGTGCACGGTGTCGATCGCGGCGATGTCGTGAGCGGCCGCCGCGAGACACACCTGGGACCTGGCGTGCCTCGCGACGTCGCGGTAGCGGCCGTCTGGGAATCGGCTCGAGGAGCCGCCGAGCGACGCCACGAGGTCTTCGGCGCCCCACATGAGCGCCGACACGTTCGGGAGGGCGGCGACCTCGCTCGAGGCGAGCACGCCGCGCGCGGTCTCGCACAGCGCGATGACCTCGAACTCGGCGAGACCGACGAGATCGGCCGTGCCCTCGCACTTCGCGAGCATCACGGTGCGGTAGTCGGAACGGGCGATTGCCGCCAGGTCGTCGGCGAGGTGCGGGCCCGAGGCGGGATTCACCCGCACGATCACGCGCTCGGGGTCGAGCGGGGTCTCGAGCAGGGCGCGCCGCGCGTCGTGCTTCGCATCGTCGCCGACGGCGTCTTCGAGGTCGAGGATCACGGCGTCGGCGCGCTCGAGCGCCTTCGCGTAGCGATCGGGTCGGTCGGCCGGGCAGAAGAGCAGCGCGGGGCCGAACCGGAACGGCGGATGCGTCATCCGTTCGTCTCGATGCCCGCTGCCCGCTCGGCCCGCTCGGCGACGGCGATCGCGGCCTGGCGTTCGCCCGCCTCGCGGAACCACACGAGCACCGATCGCGTCGCGTGAGCGACCTCGACGCCGTCTTGATTGCGGCCGGTGTGCCGCAGTGTCACGATGCCCTGCCCGGGCCGCGACGCCGATGGCCGCGTCTCGAGCACGGTGCTCTCGCTGTAGAGCGTGTCGCCGTGGAACAGCGGCGCCGGGAACGCGACCTCGGTGAAGCCGAGGTTCGCGACGATCGTGCCCTGCGTGAGCTGGGCGACGGATGCCCCGACGATCGTCGCGAGGGTGAACATCGAGTTCACGAGCCGCTGGCCGAACGGCTGGGTGGCCGACCATGCCGCATCGAGGTGCAGCGCCTGCGTGTTCATCGTGAGCGTCGTGAAGAGCACATTGTCGGTCTCGGTGACCGTGCGCCCCGGCCGGTGCAGGTAGCGCGTGCCGGGTTCGAACTCCTCGAACCAGAGACCGCGCTCCACGACCTCGCGCATCGGGACATCCGTCATGGCGACCTCCTACTCGAGCCCGAGCTCACGTGCGATGACCATGAGCTGCACTTCGTTGGTGCCCTCGCCGATCTCGAGGATCTTCGAGTCACGGTAGTGCCTCGCCACGAGACTCTCGTTCATGAACCCCATGCCGCCGAAGATCTGCGTGGCATCGCGTGCGTTGAGCATGGCGGCATCGCTCGCGACGAGCTTCGCGATCGCGGCCTCCTTCTTGAACGGGAGGCCGGCGTCGACGCGACGGGCCGCGTCGTGCCAGGCGAGCCGGGAGGTGTGCACGCGCGCCTGCATCTGGGCGATCGTGAACGCGATGTACTGGTGCGAGGCGATGGGCACTCCGAAGACGTTGCGCGTCTTGGCGTAGGCGACGGCCTCGTCGAGGCAGCCCTGCGCGGCGCCCGTCGCGAGGGCGGCGATCGCCACGCGCCCCTCGTCGAGCGCACGAAGGAAGTTGGCGAAGCCGCGGCCCCGCTCGCCGAGCAGGTTGGCAGCGGGCACCCGCACGTCGTCGAACGTGAGCGGGTGCGTGTCCGAGGCGCGCCACCCCGACTTGTCGTACCCCGGCGCAACGGTGAATCCGGGAGTGCCGTTCGGCACGATGATCGTCGACAGCTCCTTGGAGACCGAGCCGTCGGGGCGTGTGCGCTCCCCCGTCACGGCGGTCACGGTGACGAAGCTCGTGATCGGTGTGCCCGAGTTGGTGATGAACTGCTTCGAGCCGTTGACGACCCACTCGTCGCCGTCGAGCACTGCCGTCGTGCGGGTGGCGCCGGCATCGGAACCCGCCTCCGATTCCGTGAGGCCGAACCCGGCGAGCGCGCGACCGGCGACGAGGTCGGGCAGGCGCTCGGCCTTCTGCTCCTCGGTTCCATGACGGAAGATCGGCATGGCTCCCAGCCCGACGGCGGCCTCGAGGGTGATCGCGATCGACTGGTCGACGCGGGCGAGGGCTTCGATCGCGAGTCCGAGCGCCATGTAGTCGCCGCCCTGGCCACCGTACTGCTCGGGGAACGGGAGGCCGAAGAGGCCGAGTTCGCCCATCTGGGCGACGACGTCCATCGACAGGGTGTGGCTGCGGTCGGCCTCGTACGACTGCGGAGCGACCACGGTGTCGGCGAACTCGCAGACCATGTCGTACAGCTGGACTTCCTCGGGACTCAGGTCGTGCATCATGTTCCTCATTCCTGGTGGGACGGGTGTGCGACGGCGCCCTCGTGAGGGCCGTCGGTCGACGTGGGCTCGGATGCCGCGGGGCGCGGCTCGATGCGTGCGACCGCCTGGTCACGGGCGACGAGGTCGCCGACGGCGACGCTGAGCCGCACCGTGCCATCGACCGCGGCGACGACGCGGTGCTCCATCTTCATCGCCTCGATCGCGACGATGGCGTCGCCGGCCTCGACGGCGTCGCCGTCGACGGCGAACACAGCGGTGACCGTGCCCGGCATCGGGGCGCGCAGCTCGGGGTCGGCGGCGAGGCCGCCCCCGCGCTCGGCCGCGGCGCGACGCTGCTCAGCGTGCGTGCGGCGGTCGATGCGGATGAGCGCGGCCGATGCGCCGTCGTGATGCACCCAGACGGCACCGTCGGCGCCGACCCGCACGACGGTGTCGCCGGCATCGGCATCGGCGTCTGCGCCGACGGAGACCACGTCGTCGGGCGGCGTCACGACTGGTCGAACGTCGAGCGGATGATCGCGCGGAGCGAGCAGCACCGCGCTGCGGCGCACGGCGCCCGGACGCCAGCCCGTGGCCGACTGCCAGGTGCTCGGCCCGGCGGCGGTCGACGCAGCGGAGGTCGACGAGCGCCGGCCGATGGTCTGTTCTGACACGAAGGCGCGCGCGGCCGCGTCGAGGAGCGCGGGCGGCAGCTCGACATGGTCGACCTCGGGCATGCGGTCGATGAGTCCGGTGTCGAGGTCACCCGAGCGCACGGCGGGGTCGGCGAGCAGGCGCCGGAGGAAGGCGATGTTCGTATCGACGCCGAGCACGACGGTGTCGGCGAGCGCGCGATCGAGTCGCTCGAGTGCCTGCGCACGGTCGGTGCCGAACGCGATGACCTTGGCGATCATCGGGTCGTAGTGGGCGGTGATCTCGAGCCCCTCGTCGATTCCAGCATCGACGCGAACCCCCTCGCCGACCGGAGCTCGCCATGCAAGCACCTCACCCGTCGATGGAAGGAAGCCGCGGTGCGGCGTCTCGGCGTAGACACGTGCCTCGATCGCGTGCCCGCGGAGTTCGATCTGCTCCTGGGTCAGGGCGAGCGGCTCGCCCGCGGCGATGCGGAGCTGCTGTTCCACGAGGTCGACGCCGGTGACGAGCTCGGTGACGGGGTGCTCGACCTGGAGCCGGGTGTTCATCTCGATGAAGAAGAACTCGTCGGGGGCGACATCCGACACCAGGAACTCGACCGTGCCTGCCCCGAGGTAGTCGACACTGCGGGCGGCATCGCACGCGGCCTGCCCGATGCGCGCACGAGTCGCGGCATCGAGCAGCGGTGAGGGCGACTCCTCGATGACCTTCTGGTGTCGGCGCTGCAGGGAGCATTCGCGCTCGCCGAGGTGCACGACGGTGCCGTGCGCATCGGCGAGCACCTGCACCTCGATGTGACGCGGTCGCTCGATGAGCCGCTCGATCAGCAGCGTGTCGTCGCCGAAGGCGGCGAGTGCGATGCGCCGTGCGGCCGGCAGGGCAGCCTCGAGTTCGGCGGCATCGCGGGCGATCTGCATGCCCTTGCCTCCGCCACCGGCAGAGGGCTTCACGAGCACCGGGAAGCCGACGGCTCCGGCGGCCTCGAGCAGCGCAGCATCATCGAGGGTCGGGTCTGCCACTCCAGGTACCGTCGGCACCCCCGACCGTTCGACGTGGTGTTTCGCGCGGATCTTGTCGCCCATGACCTCGAGCGCCTCGATGCCAGGGCCCACGAACACGAGCCCCGCGTCTCGGCAGGCCCGCGCGAACCCGGCGTGCTCCGAGAGGAAGCCGTAGCCGGGGTGCACCGCCTCGGCGCCCGTCTCGAGGGCGGCGGCGATGATGCGCTCGGGGTCGAGATAGCTCTCGGTCGCGGGCGCCGGCCCGATGCGCACGGCCTCGTCGGCGAGCCGTACGTGCGGCGCGTCGGCGTCGGCATCGGAGTACACGGCGATCGAGCGGATGCCGAGGCGCCGCAGCGTTCGGATGACGCGAACGGCGATCTCGCCGCGGTTGGCGACGAGCACCCGGTCGAAGGGGCGCGGCGCAGAACTGCGCGGCTTCGGCCCCGATGCACGATCGGGCGAGCTCTTGAGCGTGACCATCCGCGCCTCTCTGCGACGAAGTCCGCGCGCCATCCAGTTAGCGCGCACTAACTGGAATATACGTTAGCGGTCGCTAACTGAAATGACAAGCATCGGCCGAGGCGCAGCTACCGGCCGACCTTGCCGAACAGCGCCGCGATCGGGGCGAGCACCGTGGGCCGAGCCGCGACCCACGCCGCCGCGATCGCCACGAGCGACGCGACGAAGATCCAGAAGCCCAGCCAGTCATCGGCGTCGCGAGCCGCGTACATGTGATTCAGGTTGCGCAGCAGCCCCGTCGTGAACACCAGCACCACGTGCACCACGATGAAGGCGACGAAGTACAGCATCACCGGGAAGTGCACGGCGCGCGCCCACTCGACGGGGTAGATGCGGTTGAGCGTGGTCGCCTGCTTCGGCCACAACCCCGACATGCGCACCCCGGTCAGCGCGGCGAGCGGGGCCGCGATGAAGATCGTCGCGAAGTAGGCGAGCACCTGCAGGCTGTTGTAATTGACCCAGCCGTTCTCGAGCGGCCACTCGAGCGACAGGTACTGCAGACCCGCCGAGATCGCGTTCGGCAGGTACTCCCAACTCGTCGGCACGACGCGCATCCACTGCCCGGTCGCGAACAGGAGCACGACGAAGACGAGGCCGTTCACGAGCCACAGGATGTCGAGCGCCTGGTGGAACCACAGCGTCAGGCTGATCTTGCCCCGCCCGTTCTTCGACCATCGCGGCGTCCAGTAGGCCGCCGGCCGCTTCTCGGCGCGCACCTGAAGGCCCGAGCGGATGATGAGCACGATCAGGAAGGCGTTGAAGAAGTGCTGCCAGCCGAGCCAGGCCGGCAGCCCCACCGGCGCGTTCTGCGGCAGGTGCGTCTCGCCGGGGTAGCTCGCGAGGAAGTCCTGCATGAAGTCCAGCCCGATGAACCACCGCGTGAGCTGCACGACGATGGTCGCGGCGCCGATGATCGCGAGTACACCGACGACGGATGCCCCGGCCCACTGCTTCGGCGAGAGCGGGCCACGGCGCGTGGGAGCGGATGGAGGGAGCACGCTCGCCGGAGCCGCCGTCGTAGTGGCGGGAGACGGCGCCTTCGGTGTCGGGAGCGGCCCCGGTGCAGCGGCCGCCGGTGCAGCCGCTGCGGCGGGTGCAGGGGCCGCGGCGTTGGCAGGGGCAGCGGCTGTGGCAGGTGGTGCTGCCGCTGCTGCTGCGACAGCCCCGGGGATCGTCGGCAACGGTGTCGCAGCTTCGACCGGCGCCGGCGATGCTGTGGCCGGCACGACTCTCGCGGCCGGCCAGGGGTCTCCCCCGACGACCCGCGGCAGCCCGCGGCGAACCGCGCGCGCGTGCGGCGTGCCGGGCGCGGTAGCGGGTGCCGAGGGCACGGCCGTCGGTTCCGCACCGGCGGACGCGCCGGTCGATCGGTCGGGACCACTCGGCGGTGCCGCGACGTCAGCCGCGACATCCGTGACCTCGACACCAGCGGGAAGCGCCTCACCGGCAGGCGGCCATGCCTCACCGCCCGCGACCCGCGGAAGCCCCCTGCGAACGCTCGATGCGGGCGCCACACCCGCGGAGGTCGCTGGTGTGGCCGGAGCCGTCACTGCGGCAACCGGAGCCGAGGCAGCTCGCGCCGCTTCCGCAGGAGCAGGAGATGCAGCTGCAGCTGCAGGGATCTCGGGCGCCTCACCGGCAGGCGGCCAGGCAGCACCGCCGCGCTCGCGAGGAAGTCCGCGGCGGAGGTTCCGCGCGTGAGCGGCCACTGGTCACCGCTTCCGCTCGGCGAGGGCGCTGACCAATTGCGGCACGACGGTGAAGACATCGCCGACGATGCCGAGATCGGCGACCTCGAAGATCGGCGCGTCGGGGTCTTTGTTCACGGCGATGATGTGCTTGGCCGTCTGCATGCCGGCACGGTGCTGGATCGCGCCGGAGATGCCGAGCGCGATGTAGAGCTGCGGTGAGACCGAGACGCCGGTCTGCCCCACTTGATGGCTCGCCGGAATGTAGCCGGCGTCGACCGCGGCGCGTGATGCACCGACCGCGGCGCCGAGCGCGTCGGCGAGCTCTTCGACGAGCGCGAACTGCTCGGCCGAACCGAGGCCGCGGCCGCCGGAGACGACGCGCTTCGCCCCGCGCAGTTCGGGCCGGCTCGACGTCTCGGCAACGGCTTCGACCGACTCGATGACCGCTGACGCCGCGCCCGAGGCCGACACCTCGAGCGACTCGAGCGCCACCGCCTGCGCCTCGGCACGCGCGTCGACGGCGCCCTGGCGCACGGTCATGACGATCGGCCCGAAGGTGGCCGCGGAAGCCACCGTGTAGGCACCGCCGTAGACGGAGTGGTGGACGAGGATGCCCTCGTCGTCGCGGGAGACGCCGATGACGTCGACGGCGATCGCGGCGCCGGTGCGAGCGGCGAAGCGGCCAGCGACATCGCGGCCGTCGATCGAGTTCGGGATGAGCACGGCGTCGGGCGCGACGGCTGCCACGGCAGCTGCGAGGCAATCGACGTGCGGGATCGTGAGCTGCGTCCGCATCGAGTCCGTCTCGACGACGAGCACCCTCGCCGCCCCGCGCTCAGCAGCCTGTTCGGCGATCGTGCCTGCCTCGCCAGGAGCGACGACCGCGAGCGCGACCGGCGTGCCGATGAGGGCTGCGGCGCCGAGGAGGCCGGAAGCACTCGTTGCGAGTTCGCCGTTCGGCGAGGTCTCGAGGAGCACGAGGATCGAATCCGCGGGGTGGTCGGGCATGGTGTTCCTCTCAGACGAGTCGATTCTCGACCAGGTACTCGGCGATCCTCGTGCCGCCGTCGCCCTCATCGGTGACCTTCAGCCCTGCTGCACGCGCAGGCTTCTCGGCGATGGCGGTCATGATCGACATGGCGACCGACAGGTCGTGCGGCTCAACCCCGAGATCAGCGGCGGTCAGCGTCTCGAAGGGCTTCTTCTTGGCCGCCATGATGCCCTTGAAGTTCGGGAACCGAGCGCTGGGCATCGCCTCGGTGATCGAGACCACGGCCGGCAGCGTGGCGCTGACCCGCATGGTGGCGTCATCGGCGCTGCGGGTGCCCGAGACCGAGTCGGCCGTGATCTCGATCGAGGAGAGGGCAGTCGCGTTGGGCACGTCGAGCAGCTCCGCCAGCATGGCGGGGAGCACGCCGCCGCTGCCGTCGGTCGACAGGTTGCCGGCGATGACGAGGTCGAACCCCGTTCGGCGGATGGCGGCGGCGAGAACGCGGGCGGTGAGGCCGAGGTCGGCTCCGGCGAGGCCCGGATCGGCGATGTGCACGGCCGCGGCCGCTCCCATCGCGAGACCTTTGCGGATCGTCGGAGCGGCGGTCTCGGGCGCCATCGACATGACGACGACTTCTGCATCGTCATGAGCGTCGGCGAAGGAGAGCGCCACCTCGAGGGCGCGCTCACCGATCTCATCGAGCACCGCCTCGCTCGCAGCACGGTCGGCGAGCCCCGTCTCGAGGTCGAGCTTGCGGTCGCCGTAGGTGTCGGGGACCTCTTTCACGAGGACGATGATCTTCATCGGACCGCTCTCTGCGACAGTGCTCGCGGGCTCACAGTTAGTGTTCACTAACTGGATCCGATGTTAGTTGCGGCTAACTGAATTGGCAAGAGCCGCGCGCCACGACGCGCGACGCGACTCACGTGCCCCGCGCCAGAGCACCCGTCAGCGTGTCGATGCCGAATTCGAACGCCCGATCGACCTCGCCGCCCAGGCGGAACGCACCCGAGAGCTCCATGCCGACGAATCCGTTGAGCCAGGCCGTCACCGTGCGGGCGGCGTCGAGCGCGCGCTCCTCGCCCGCGAGCTCGCCCGCGAGGCGGACCACCGTGGCGCTGGCCCGCGCGAGCGACTCGGGGTCGAGGTCGACGTCGACCCCCGGCGCGAAGACGAGTCCGAAGGCGACGGGCCGCTCGCGGGCGAACGATCGAGCCTCGCGCGCGAGCGCCGCCAGCGCTGCCCGCGGGTCGGGCTCGCCATCGACGGCCGCATCGAGGCGGTCGCCGAGATCGCGAACGGTCGCCTCTGCGACGAGGGCGATGAGTTCGCGCCGATTGCTGACCCGCTTGTAGAGCGACGGGGCGCGCACGCCGACCCGATCAGCGACGGCTTGCATCGTGAGGCCGGAGAGGCCGGCCGATTCGAGCAGCGAGCGCCCGGCGTCGATGATCTCGGCGAGCGAGGTTCGGTGGGGTGTTGGCATCAGGTCCTCCGGCTCGAGCGTAAGCTATTGACCGTAGCCATGATAGCTATGTACCATAGCCATCGGCACCCGACACCCCGCAACGGCAAGGACTCAGATGAAGCTCGGCCCCTCCCTCCACCGCATCGGCTCCGACATCGTGGCCGTCTACCTCGTCGACACCGCAGCGGGCGTCACCGTGATCGACGCCGGCCTCGCCGGTCACTGGCCAGAACTCGTTGCCGAACTCGAGGCGATGGGCCGCTCGCTCGACGACGTCCGCGGCGTCGTGCTCACCCACGGCGACTCCGACCACATCGGTTTCGCCGAGCGGCTGCACCGTGAGCACGGTGTACCCGTCTACGTCCACGAGGCCGACGCGGCGCGAGCTCGAGGCGAAGTGACCTCGAAGCCCGAGTGGGGTCGCCTCAAGATCGGCCCGACGGCTCGATTCCTCTGGTACGCGCTCCGCAAGAACGGACTGCGCACGACGCCGCTCACCGAGGTCGTCGCCGTCCATGACGGCGACGTGCTCGACCTTCCCGGCACGCCGCGCGTGATCGGCCTCCCCGGTCACTCCCCCGGCAGCATCGCGATCCACGTGCCGGTCGCCGACGCCGTGTTCGTCGGCGACGCGCTCACCACGAGGCACGTGCTCACGGGCGCGAGCGGTCCACAGCCGGCGCCGTTCACCGACGACCCCGCCGAGGCGCTCACCTCGCTCCATCGGCTCGAGGGCATCGCCGCCACCTGGGTGCTGCCCGGGCACGGCGCGCCGTGGAATCGCGGCGTCGACGAAGCGGTGCGCGAGGTCAGCGCTGCGGCTGCGGCATCGGGATCGTGAGCCGGCTCACATCCTGAAGAGGCCGAACGCCGGCTCGGGCAGCGGCGTGCGGCTCGCGAGCTCGAGCGCCATCGCGAGCACCGTGCGGGTGTCGGCCGGATCGATGATGCCGTCGTCCCAGAGCCGTGCCGTCGAGTGGTACGGGCTGCCCTGGTCGTCGTACTGCGCCCGGATCGGGGCCTTGAACGCCTCGGCCGCGGCATCCGACCACTGTTCGCCCTTCACCGCGAGCTGGTCGCGCTTCACGGTCGAGAGCACGGATGCCGCCTGCTCGCCGCCCATCACCGAGATACGTGCGTTCGGCCACATCCAGAGGAACCGCGGTGAGTACGCACGGCCGCACATCGAGTAGTTGCCGGCGCCGAACGACCCGCCGATCACGACGGTGAACTTGGGCACACGGGTGGTCGCCACAGCGGTGACCATCTTCGCGCCGTGCTTCGCGATGCCGCCCGCCTCGGCATCACGCCCCACCATGAAGCCCGAGATGTTCTGCAGGAAGACGAGCGGGATGCCCCGCTGGTCGCAGAGCTCGATGAAGTGGGCACCTTTCATGGCCGATTCGCTGAACAGCACACCGTTGTTCGCGACGATGCCGACCGGGTGCCCGTCGAGGTGCGCGAAGCCCGTGACGAGGGTGTCGCCGTACTCGCGCTTGAACTCGGCGAACTCGCTGCCGTCGACGAGCCGCGCGATCACCTCGCGCACGTCGTACGGCTCCTGCACGTCGACGGGCACCGCCGAGGTGAGGCCCGCCGGATCGACCGCCGGTGGTCGCGGCTCTCGCACTGCCCAGGCCCGCAGTTGCTGCTCGGGCAGCGTCGCGACCATGTCGCGCACGATCTCGAGGGCGTGCTCGTCGTCGTCGGCGAGGTGGTCGGTGACACCCGAGATGCGGGAATGCAGCTCGCCGCCGCCGAGCTCTTCAGGCGTGACGACCTCGCCGATCGCCGCCTTCACGAGCGGCGGACCGCCGAGGAAGATCGTGCCCTGGTTGCGCACGATCACGGACTCGTCGCTCATCGCCGGCACATAGGCGCCGCCGGCGGTGCACGAGCCGAGCACGGCGGCGAGTTGCGGGATGCGAGCGGCAGAGAGCTGCGCCTGGTTGAAGAAGATTCGACCGAAGTGCTCGCGATCGGGGAAGACCTCGTCTTGCAGCGGCAGGAACGCGCCGCCCGAGTCGACGAGGTAGATGCACGGCAAGCGGTGCTCCCTGGCGACCTCCTGCGCGCGCAGGTGCTTCTTCACCGTCATCGGATAGTACGTGCCGCCCTTCACGGTGGCGTCGTTGCACACCACCATGACCGGGCGCCCGTGCACGAGGCCGACGCCCGTGATGATGCCGGCACCGGGCGAGTCGCCGCCGTAGAGCCCGTCGGCCGCGAGCGGCGAGAGCTCGAGGAACGGGCTGCCCTCGTCGAGCAGACGGTCGACCCGGTCGCGCGGCAGCAGCTTGCCGCGTGCGACGTGACGCTCACGGCTGCCCTCGGGACCGCCGAGCGCTGCGGCTGCGACGCGGGATCGGAGTTCAGCGACGAGCTCGGCGAGTGCTGCGGCGTTCGTGCGTGCCCGCTCGCTCGAGGGATCGATGGCCGTGTGCAGGATTCCCATCCGGTCCGCCTGTCTTCGTCGACGGCGCGCCCTCTTGTGAACGACGCCGGATTTCGGTTAGTGTGCACTAACTCGATCCCCGATGTTAGCGAGCACTCACCGACATGGCAAGCACACTCGGCGCGGCCGACCCGGTTCCCGCTTCGGCTTCAACTGCGGCTTCGGCTGCGGCTTCGGCTCCGGCCTCGGCTCCGACCCTCACCGAGCGCAGCCGTCAGAAGGCCGACCGTCGCGCGGCGATCCTCGGCGCCGCGGCGACCCTTTTCGCCGAGCGCGGCTACGCGGGCGTGACCATCGAAGACCTCGGCGCCGCCGTGGGCGTTTCGGGCCCGGCGGTCTATCGGCACTTCCCGGGCAAGGCCGCGGTGCTCGCGGCCATCCTGCAGGGCGCGAGCCAAACCCTGCTCGACGGCGCCGAGCGCGTGCTCGGCGAGGCGCCCGACGCGGCAGCCATGCTCCGCTCGCTCATCGCGCATCACGTCGATTTCGCACTCGGCGACGCCGACGTCATCCTCGTGCAAGACCGAGAGCTCGAGCAGCTCGATCTCGGCGCGCGTCACGAAGTGCGCCTCCTCCAGCGCCGCTACGTCGAGCACTGGGTCGACGTGCTCTCCCGACTCCGGCCCGATCGGGCCGAGGCGGAGCTCAGGTTCCGGGCTCACGCGGCCTTCGGTCTCCTGAATTCCACTCCCCACAGCGCCCGCATCCCTGGGCGCAGACCAGCCGACGGCACCATCCGCGGCATCTTGGAGGAAATGGCATGGGCGAGCCTCATGTCGTGACCCTGCGCGCGACCCGCGCGGGCGATCTCGACGAACTCTTCGACGCCAGGCACGACCCCGTCGCCATGCAGATGGCCGGATTCACCACGGACGACTGCGCCGATCGCACGGCGTTCGAGGAGCGCTGGAAGCGACTCATCACCGACCCGTCGGCCCGGGTCTGCACGGTGCGCGCCGATGGCCGGGTCGTCGGCGACGTCGCCATCCGGCGCGACGTCGAGGGCTGGCTCGTCGACGCGTGGATCAGTCGTGCGCACTGGGGTCACGGCATCGCCACCCGGGCCCTTCGCCTGCTGCTCGACGACCTCGAGGCACGTCCGGTGCACGTGAAGGTCGCCGCCGACAACGCACGCGCGATCGCCGTGCTCGACGGGCTCGGGTTCCGGCGCATCGGTCTCGACCTCGCGTTCGCGGACGCGCGCGGCGTCGAGACCGAGCAACTGCTCTACGTGCTGCGCTGAGTTCCGAAGGAGCGCGCCGCGGCGCACGAGGAACCGGGCCTCGACGCGATCGGCCTCAGTTCCCGGGCGCGGCACCCTGTGCTTCGGCGATGCCGCCGATGCGTTCGGCGAGCACCACGTCGCGCGAGGTGACCCCGCCGGCGTCGTGCGAGCTCAGCTCGAACTCGACCCGGCCCCAGCCGAGGCGCACGTCGGGGTGATGGTTCAACTCCTCGGCGACGAGCGCCACGGCGTCGAGCAACCGCACGGCACTCGCGAAGTCGGCCGTCGAGTACGCCCCGATGAGGTGCTCCTCGATGTGCACGAATGTGGTGCCGGCGAGAGCGTCGGCGGTCTCGGCGGGCGAGAGAATGTCGCGAGCGTTCATGCGTCCATCCTCTCGCCGCCGTCGACGTCGCACCAGAGGCCGGCTCGGTGCGAACAAGCCGATGGGCTCAGACCATCGTCAGCGCACGACCCGGCTCGCGCAGGATCGCGCCGATGTCGGCGAGGAACCGCGACCCTTGAGCGCCGTCGACGAGTCGATGGTCGAACGAGAGACTCAGGGTCATCACCTCGCGCAGGGCGATCTCGCCGTGATGCTCCCACGGCTGCCGGCGCACCGCCCCCATGGCGAGGATCGCCGCCTCACCGGGGTTGAGGATGGGTGTGCCGGCGTCGATGCCGAAGACGCCGATGTTCGTGATCGAGATCGTGCCGCCCGACAATTCGGCTGGACTCGTGCGCCCCGCACGAGCGGTTTCGGCGAGCGCGGCGATCGCGTCGGCCAGTTCGGCGAGCGTCAGCCGCTCGGCGCCCTTGACGTTCGGCACCACGAGTCCGCGTTCGGTCGCGGCGGCGATGCCGAGGTTGATACCCGCGAACCGCACGATCTCCTGCGCCTGCTCGTCCCAGCGAGAATTGACCTCGGGAGTGCGCCGCGCCGCCAGGCACACCGCCTTCGCGGCCACGGTGAGCGGTGTGACCTTGTGCGCGCCGAACTCGCGATCGGTGCGAAGGCTGCGGATCAGCTCCATGGTCGCGGTGACGTCGACCGTGAGGAACTCGGTGACGTGCGGAGCGGTGAAGGCGCTTCGCACCATCGCCGCGGCGGTGTGCTTGCGCACGCCCTTGATCGGGATGCGCGTCTCGGTCGTGGCGGTTGCGTCGCCGCTCGACAGCAGCGACGAGACGTCGTCGGGCCCGGCCGACGAGGCTCCGGATGCCGCACGCTCGACGTCATCCCTCGTGATCAGCCCGCGCTCACCTGTGCCGGCGATGGTCTCGAGGTCGAGGCCGAGGTCTCGTGCGAGCTTGCGCACCGGTGGGGTCGAGCGAGGACGCTCGGGCCGCGACTCGGCATCATGCGCGGGCGCCGATGTGGATGCCGATGCCGATGCCGGCGCCGTGGCACCCTCGTTCGCCGGCTCGGGCACCGAGGGCACGAGGTCTTCGGTCAGGGCCGAGCGGCGTGCGCGCCGCTGGGGGCCGGTTTCAGCGGCGGCGCCGTAGCCGACGAGGTTCGGCCCGGGCGCGGCATCCGGCGTCGCAGTCGACTCGCTCGCGCGCTCCGAAGCGGTCGCCTGCGAAGCCGGCTCAGCTTGCGCCGAGGTGGTCCCGTCGCCCTCGGATGCGACGCCCGACTCACCCGTGTCGCAGGAGAAGAGCGGAGCGCCGACCTCGACAGTCTCGCCCTCTGCCGCGTGCAGCGCCGTCACGATGCCGGCGAACGGCGACGGCAGCTCGACGACCGCCTTGGCGGTCTCGACGTCGGCGATGATCTGGTTCAGTTCGACCCGATCGCCGATGGCGACCCGCCACGCGACGACCTCGGACTCGGTGAGGCCCTCACCCAGGTCGGGCAGTGCGAAGTCGCGGATCATCGCGCTCACGCCTCCACCCCGCTCAGCGAGTTCGGTCGGCCGAGCACTCGATCGACGCCGTCGAGGATGCGATCGAGGTCGGGCAGGTGGTGCCGCTCGAGCTTGGCCGGCGGATACGGGATGTCGTGCCCGGTGACGCGCACGGGTGCCGCCTCGAGGAACTCGAAGCAGCGCTCGGTGATCGAGGCGGCGAGTTCGGCGCCGACCCCGCCCTGCTGGCCGGCCTCGTGGGTGACCACGAGGTGCCCCGTGCGGCGCACCGAGGCCTCGATCGTCGCGTAGTCGACCGGAGCGAGCGAGCGCAGGTCGATGACCTCGATCGAGATTCCGTCTTCGGCGGCGGCGACCGCGGCGTCACGAGCCGTCTGCACGAGCGCGCCGTAGGTGACGAGGGTGACGTGCGTGCCCGTGGCGACGGTCGTCGCGACACCCATGGGGCGGGCATCGGCAAGGCTCGCCGTCTCATCGACCTCGCCCTTCACGTGATAGCGGCGCTTGGGTTCGAAGAAGAGCACCGGGTCGTCGCTCGCGATCGCCTGTCGCACCATGACGTAGGCATCGGCGGGATTCGAGCAGGCGACGACGCGAAGCCCGGCCGTGTGCGCGAAATAGGCCTCTGGCGACTCCGAGTGATGTTCGGCGGCACCGATGCCGCCGCCGAACGGCACGCGGATGGTGATCGGCATGCGCACGTTGCCGCGTGAGCGGTAGTGCAGCTTGGCGACCTGCGCGACGATCTGGTCGAAGCCCGGGTAGATGAAGCCGTCGAACTGGATCTCGACGACCGGCCGGAACCCGCGGTAGGCGAGCCCGACGGCGGTGCCGACGATGCCGGCCTCCGAGAGCGGCGTGTCGACGACCCGCTTCGCCCCGAACTCGGCCTTCAATCCATCGGTGACCCGGAACACGCCGCCGAGCGTACCGATGTCCTCTCCCATCAAGACGACCTTCTCGTCGTCGGCGAGGGCGCGACGCAGCCCGGCGTTCAGAGCCTTCGCGAGCGTGAGCGTGGTCATCGTGCGTCTCCTTCGGCCGGCGCGGATGCCGCGGCGTCGCTGCCCTCCGCCGACGAGGTGTCGAACATCGCGAGGTAGCGCGTGTAGTGCTCGCGCTGTCGCTCGAGATGGCTGTTCGGCTCGGCGTAGACATTGTCGAAGACCGTGAGCGGCGCCGGATCGGCGATGGTCGTGACGGCGGCGCGCAGCTCGGCGGCCGCCCGGTCGGCCTCGGCCGTGACGTCGCGCTGGAGCCCTTCGATGTCGACACCGGATGCATCGAGCAGTGCGAGCACGCGTGCCAGCGGGTCGCGGCCGCCCCACTCGACGAGCTCGTCGTCGGTGCGGTACCGCTTCGGGTCGTCGGCGGTCGTGTGCGGGCCCATGCGATACGTGACCGCCTCGACGAACGTCGGCCCGGCACCTCGGCGGGCACGGTCGAGCGCGATGCGGGTGGCCGCGAGCACGGCGAGCACGTCGTTGCCGTCGACGCGCACGCCGGGCATGCCGAAGCCGTCGGCTCGGCGGGCGAGGTGCTGCTTCGACTGCAGACCGACCGGCTCGGAGATCGCCCACTGGTTGTTCTGGCAGAAGAAGACGACGGGTGCGTCGAAGCTCGCCGCGAAGACGAGCGCTTCGTTGACGTCGCCCTCGCTCGTGGCACCGTCGCCGAAGTACGCGATCGCCGCGGTGTCGGTGCCCTCCCAAGCCGCCCCCATGGCGTAGCCCGTGGCATGCAGGGCCTGCGCGCCGATGATGATCTGCGGCACGGCCATGCCGTGCTCGAAGGGGTTCCAGCCCGAGGCGGCACTGCCGCGCCACACCGAGAGCAGCTCGGCGGGCTCGACGCCGCGGCACCAGGCGAGCGCATGCTCGCGATAGCTCGAGAAGATGAAGTCGTCGTCGCGGAGCGCGCGGCCCGAGCCGATCTGCGCGGCCTCCTGGCCGGCGAGCGGAGGCCAGAGCCCGAGTTCGCCCTGACGCTGCAGCGCGGTGGCCTCGGTGTCGATGCGCCGCACGATCGCCATGTCGCGGTAGAGACGACCGAGCGCAGCCGGATCGACATCGGTGATCCAGGGGTCGAACTCAGCGTTCGCCCGGCGCTCGCCGGTGGGGCTGACGAGCTGCACGAAGTCGTCTGCTCGCGTGGACTCGCTCTGCGTGAGGAGCCCGGTGGCGTCTCGGTCGGATGGGGTCATCGTCGATCCTCGCTGTCGACGGGCGCGCTTCGTGGGCTGCCCGCGCCCGGCGGCTCTGCCGGATACCCCGATGGTACGTCGAACTGGCACACAGCTCAACCAAGCAATGAGACATTGAGCATGTTGCATGGTTCATTGGGGAATGCGGGTGCTAACGTATGGCGTTATGACCGGTTACGACTCCGTCGACAAGGCCCTGCTCACCGCACTGGCACCCGATCCGCGGGCGACGGTCGTCGCACTCGCCGACCGGCTGGGGCTCTCGCGCAACACGGTGCAGGCGCGCATGGCCCGCCTCGAGGCATCCGGCGCCTTCCTCTCCTTCGAACGCAGCATGGATCCCGCGCCGCTCGGCTACCCCCTCGAGGCATTCATCGCCGTGCACGTGCGACAGAAACTGCTCGGCGAAGTCGTCGATGAGATCGCCCGCATCCCCGAGGTGATCCAGGCTCACGGCCTCTCAGGCTCGATCGATCTGCTCGTGCGCGTCGTGTGCCGTGACGCCCACGATCTGTTCCGCATCGACGGCGAGATCCTCGCGATCGAGGGCGTCGAGCGCACAGAGACGTCGCTCGCGATGGGCGAGCTGATCCCCTACCGATTGAGGCCGCTCCTCGATCGCTGATCCGAGTTGCAAACAAACCCTTGCAAAGGTTTCTTTGCAGCGGTATCTTTGCATCATGGATCACACGAACGACATCGAGGCCCAGCCCAGCAGCACGCGCCATCCCGGCGTCGATCACGTGCTCACGAGCGAGAGCCTGAAGAGCCTCGCCCACCCGCTCCGCGTGCGCCTCTACGACGAGTTGTCGTCGTACGGGCCGATGACCGCGAGCGGGCTCGCCGAGCGACTCGGCGAATCGAGCGGATCGACGAGCTACCACTTGCGCCAGCTCGAGCGCGCCGGCCTCGTGCAGGAGGACCGATCGCGCGGCAAGGGCCGTGAGCGCTGGTGGGAGCGGCGCCCCGGCTCGATCGCCATTCCCGACGCACGCGAATTGCGCCCGGGCAGCGCCGAGCGCCTCGCAGTGAAGTTCCTCGAAGAGGAGTGGTACCGGGCGCGGGAGCAGAACTTCCGCGAGTTCGTGGCCGACGGTGACGACGTCTTCGAGCCCGAGTGGCTCGACATCGCCACGAGCGACACGATCAACCTGCGACTCACGCCCGATCAGCTGCACGGGCTCGTCACCGACATCGATGTCGTGCTGAAGAAGTACATCGATGCCTACAAGCGCACTCCGACACCGGGTTCGCGGCCGGTGCAGATCCAGATCAACGCCTTCCCGCTCGTACGCGGCGAGGCGAGCGACGACACGCCGAAGGAACGATCATGAACACGGCATTCCTCTCCCCCGACACCGCGCTCTCCGGCACCACCGGGCTGTCCCGCAACGCCGGACTGCTCGCCGATTGGGCCGTGCGCAGCGGACTCCGCCTCGCCCGCTGGGGCATGCAGCGGGCCGCTCGCCGCAACGATCGCGACCGACTCCTGCGCCGCCTCGAGGCACGGGCCGCCGCAGAGACGGCGCTCGCCGAACGCGATGCGGCCTACCGGTCGTCGATGTACGGACTGCTGTAGGGCAGGCGGGCGCCCAGCGCCGCGAGCGCCGTCGTCGTGCTCGGGTGGCTCAATCCGGTGGGAGCCGTCGGCGCGCACCGCGGGCTCGCACGAGGAGGCACACCGCGAGCACCGCGCACCACAGCGGCACGCCGACGAAGAACACGAGCATGAGCACGATCCACGCGGCTCCGCCGACCACTGGCTCGGCCGCCGTCGCCATCGACAGCAGCGGGCCGACGATCGAGAGCAGCAGCACGATGGGCACCGGCGCCAGCACGTGCACCCATGCCGGCAGCAGCCGTCGCCGAACGGCGATGATCACGACTCCCAGCATCCACGCCGCGATCGCGAGCCGCGCGCCCGCCGTGGCACCCTGGGTGCCGACGAGGTGCATGACGAGGTAGCCTGTGCGTCCCCACTCCGGGTTCAGGTCGGCGAGGTGGGTGAGCGGCCCGGGGCTCGAGATGCGCAATGCTCCCGCGAGCACCAGGAGCCCCGCGCCGATGTACGCGGAGGCCGAGACCGCGCGGATGCCGGACGTGGTCGCGCCCGGCGGTTGCCGGGCGAGCAGCACCTCGAACGCCGAAGCCGCCACGACGAGGGCCGCAGCGGCGAGGAGCACGGCGATGCCCGACAGCACGACCGCGCCAGCGGAGCGCTCGAGGAATTCGAGACCCGCTGCAGGGTCATCGGTGTCGGCGAACCGATCGCCCCTGGTGAGCTCGAGCAGCGGTGCCGCGAGCCAGGCCGGGATGAGCACGAGCAGTGCGGTCGCCGCGACCGTGCTCGGGCCTCGAACCGACTCGGCACCGGCGGGCATGTGCCGACCGTATCACCGGGGGTTCGCGGGCGGCACGCGGTCGGGTGCGCATCGGCTGCACGAACGACGGATGCCCCGCCCGAATGATTCGGGCGGGGCATCCGTGTTTCGCGGTGGCGAACTACGCGTCAGCGCCCTCTGCGGGCTCTTCGGCGTGCGTGCCGGCGGTCTCGCGACCCTCGGTGTCGGCGTCTTCAGCCAGCACCGGGGCGAGCGACAGCTTGCCGCGGTCGTCGATCTTCGTGATCTCGACGAGGATCTTCTGGCCGACGCCGAGCACGTCTTCGACGTTCTCGACGCGCTTGCCACCGGCGAGCTTGCGCACCTCGCTGATGTGCAGCAGGCCGTCTTTGCCCGGGAGCAGCGAGACGAACGCGCCGAACGCTGCGATCTTGACGACAGTTCCGAGGAACTGCTCGCCGACCTCGGGGTTGGTCGGGTTCGCGATCGCGTTGACCTGGGCACGGGCGGCCTCGGCCGAGGGGCCGTCGGTCGCGCCGATGTAGACGGTGCCGTCTTCCTCGATGGAGATATCGGCGCCGGTCTCATCCTGGATCGCGTTGATCGTCTTGCCCTTCGGGCCGATCAGCTCGCCGATCTTGTCGACGGGGATCTGCACCGAGATCACGCGGGGCGCGGTCGGGGCCATCTCGTCGGGGCCGTCGATGGCGGCGTTCAGCACGGCGAGGATCGTCGTGCGAGCGTCTTTCGCCTGCGTCAGCGCGCCGGCGAGCACCGAGGCGGGGATGCCGTCGAGCTTCGTGTCGAGCTGGATCGCGGTGACGAACTCCGACGTGCCGGCGACCTTGAAGTCCATGTCGCCGAGCGCGTCTTCGGCGCCGAGGATGTCGGTGAGCGCCGCGTAGCGGGTCTCGCCGTTCACGGTGTCGGAGATGAGGCCCATCGCGATGCCGGCGACGGGCGCCTTCAGGGGCACACCGGCGTTCAGCAGCGCGAGCGTCGAGGCGCAGACCGAGCCCATCGACGTCGAGCCGTTGGAGCCGAGCGCCTCGGAGACCTGGCGGATGGCGTAGGGGAACTCCTCGCGCGTGGGCAGCACCGGCACGAGTGCGCGCTCGGCGAGTGCGCCGTGCCCGATCTCGCGACGCTTCGGCGACCCGACGCGACCGGTCTCGCCGGTCGAGTAGGGCGGGAAGTTGTAGTTGTGCATGTAGCGCTTCTTGGTGACCGGGCTCAGCGAGTCGATCGACTGCTCGAGCTTCAGCATGTTCAGCGTGGTGATGCCCATGATCTGGGTCTCGCCGCGCTGGAAGATGGCCGAACCGTGCACGCGGGGCACGACCTGCACCTCGGCGTCGAGCGGGCGGATGTCGGCGAGTCCGCGGCCGTCGATGCGCACGCCCTCTTCGAGCACGCGCGAACGAACGACGTGCTTCGTGACCGACTTGTACGCGGCGGAGACTTCGGCGTTGGCCGACTCGGGCAGCTCGCCCGCTTCGACCTTGGCGGCGACCTGCTCCTTGACACGAGCCTTGAGGGCGTCGTCGGCGTCTTGACGCTCGACCTTGCCGGCGATCTGGTAGATGCCCTTGAGCTCTTCGAGGGCGATCGCCTCGACGACGCTCTTCGTCGCAGCCTGGTAGGGCGGGAACGTCGGGTAGTCGGCGGTGGGCTTGGCGGCGGTCTTCGCGACCGACTGCTGCGCCTCGACGAGCTGCTTGATGAAGGGCTTCGATGCCTCGATGCCCTGCGCGATGACGGCCTCGTCGGGCTTGACCCCGCCGGCCTGGATGAGGTTCCACGCGTTGTCGGTGGCCTCGGCCTCGATCATCATGATCGCGACATCCTGCGAGCCGTCGGCCTCGGTGACCACGCGACCGGCGACGACCATGCTGAACACGGCGTCTTCGATCTGCGAGTACTTCGGGAACGCGACCCACTGGCCGTCGATGAGCGCGACGCGCACGCCGCCCACGGGGCCCGAGAAGGGCAGGCCCGAGAGCTGCGTCGAGAGCGACGCTGCGTTGATCGCGAGCACGTCGTAGTACTCGTCGGGCTCGATGGCGAGCACGGTGACGACGACCTGCACCTCGTTGCGGAGGCCCTCGACGAACGAGGGGCGCAGGGGGCGGTCGATGAGGCGGCAGGTGAGGATCGCCTCGGTCGAGGGGCGGCCCTCGCGACGGAAGAACGAGCCCGGGATGCGGCCCGCGGCGTACATGCGCTCTTCGACGTCGATCGTGAGCGGGAAGAAGTCGAAGTGCTCCTTCGGCTGCTTGGAGACCGAGGTCGCCGAGAGCAGCATGGTCTCTTCGTCGATGTAGGCGACGGCGGAGCCCTGCGCCTGCTGCGCGAGACGTCCGGTCTCGAAGCGGATGGTGCGGGTGCCGAACTTGCCATTGTCGATGACGGCTTCGGCGAACGTGATTTCAGGACCTTCCAAGAGGTCGTCTCCTTTGTTTACCGTCGCACCCCGTGTGGGCGCGACTCATACAGAGGAGCAGGAACAGGCATTACGAAGCGCATCGATCGATGCGTTCACGCTGGCCACCAGTAGAAGTCCACCAAACCGCACGGCTTGGTAATCCACCACAGGGGACCAGCTTCCTGCCGGCCTGCTCCAGACGATCGCCCGCACGAATCGCACGGGCAACCTCTCCCTATGCTAGCAGAGCACCCGTTTTCGGCCGGTGAACAGCGGATGTCGCGTGGCGCGCGCCTGCTCGGCGCACCCGGGCGTGCGCGTCGGTCCGACATCCGTGCCAGACTCGAATGCATGAGTTCCGACGAGCAGAAGACACCGGGCCCGTCCGACGAGGCGAAGCGCAAGTTCCGCGAGGCGCTCGATCGCAAGAACAACGCCGCGAAGAAGCGTTCAGGTGAAGCGCACCTCGATGGCGGCGGCGCCGCTCAGCACACGCAGGGGCCCGCCGACCACAAGCGCGAGTTCCGTCGCAAGAGCGGCTGATCCCGCTCACTCGGTCGGCACCGCCGACGGGCGCACCCGCTCGACCGCCGACGGCGATGGGTTCCCGGTCGGCGCGATGACGGGCAGCAGTGCTGCGCGCTTCGGTTCGCGCCCGTCACCCGCCGCACGGCCGCGGATCCGGCGGCGCATCCAGGGCAGCGCGTGGCGGCGCAGCCATTCCAGGTCTCCGACCGACGTCGCCGACGGGTCGTCGCCGACGTCGTGCATCGCGTGCTCCAACGCGCCGAGCTCGATCGCGTCGGGCACGCCGAGCAGGCGTGCGGCGGCGTAGGCGATGCCGCGATGGCCCGCCGCGTTCAGGTGCACCCGGTCTTCGGCCCACCGCTCGTTCCCCGTCAGGTCGGGGCGAGCATCGAGGTCGAGCAGCATCGAGCCCGAAGCGGCGGCGAGTTCGCGCAGCCGCGCGTTGTAGATCGTGAAGCGGCGCGCGAAGAGGCGAGACGCCGGCCGCTGCGGCATGAAGGCCGTGACGAGCAGTACGTCGCAACCGGTCTCGCGAAGCTGCGTCACCGCAACGCCAAGCCGCGCCGCCAGTTCTTCGGCATCGGCCCGTCGCCCCACGAGGTCGTTCGCACCGATCAACACCGAGACGAGGTCGGCGCCGAGCGCGGCCGCCTGCGGCAGTTGCACGTCGACCGCATCGCGCACTCGACGGCTGCGCACGGCGAGGTTCGCGTATCGCACCGGCTCGGCCGCGGGGCTCGTGACGGCGAGGAGCGCTGCGAGGCGGTCGGCCCAGCCGCGGTACTCCCCCGCCGGCATCCGGGAGCCGTCGCAGAGGCCTTCGGTGAGCGAGTCCCCGACCGCGACGTAGCGCGTCCAGTGCAGCGCGGCCGGCCGCAGTGGCGCAGATCCCGGCGACTCGGGCGACTCGGGCGACTCGATCGTCGCGCGCACGGTGAGTTGCGGCGGCGTCGGCGGCTGCGCGGTCGGGAGTGACGGCGGCGACACTGTCGACGACCGCCCCGCGGCATCCGGGGTGAAACCCCGCCTGCCACCGAGCACCTCCTCGTAGTGCCCGATGAGCTCGTCACCGAGGCGGTCCCAACCCCGCCCCGCGACCGAGGCGAGCGCCTGCTCGCCGAAGGCGCGGCGCTTCGCGTGGTCGCCCGTCAGGTCGCGCACACGCTCCCGCAGGTCGTCGAGGTCGCCCGGCCGGTACAACCACCCGTTGACGCTGTTCTGCACGAGATCGAGTGGCCCGCCGCGCCCGGTGGCGACCACCGGCACGCCGCTGGCGAGCGCCTCCTGCACCGTCTGGCAGAAGGTCTCGCTCTCGCCGGGGTGCACGAAGACGTCGAGGCTCGCCATCGAGCGTGCGAGTTCGTCGCCGCCGAGGAACCCGGTGAACACGGCCGACGGCAGCATCCGCTCGAGCGCCGGGCGCGACGGGCCGTCGCCGATGACGACGAGCCGCACGCCGGGCAGCTCGGCGATGGCGCGCAGGTCTTCGACCTGCTTCTCGGGCGCCAGCCGGCCGACGTAGCCCACGATGGTCTCGCCGCCCGGCGCGACCATCTGGCGCCACGCCGAGTCTCGCCTCGTCGGCGAGAAGCGCTCGGTGTCCACGCCCCTGCGCCACAGCCGCACGCCGTCGACCCCGAGCGACTCCAACCGATCGACGGCCGAGGTCGACGGTGCGAGCGTCAGCGTCGCCCGGCGATGCAGGCGACCGAGGTGCCGGGTGAGCGCGGGCGCCGCGCCCGGCACGCCGTATCGCTCGGCGTACGAGGGGATGTCGGTCTGGTAGACCGCGACCGACGGGATGCCGAGCGACTCGGCCGCGAGCACTCCCCGCCAGCCGAGCACGAACGGCGAGGCGAGATGCACGACGTCGGCTTCGTGCGCCCGCATCACTGCGGCGAGGCGATTGGCGCTCGCGAGTGTCACCCGAACGTCGGGGTAGCTCGGCAGCGGCATCGACGGCAGGAGCACGGCGCGGGCACCGTACAGCGAGTGGTCGATCGGTCCGGAACGCGGAGCGATGACGAGCGCGTCATGGCCACGACGCTCGAGGTGACGCAGCGCCTGCAGCAGCGAGTGCGTCACCCCGTTCATGTGCGGGAGGAACGATTCTGCGAGGAGGACGACCTTCACGCCTCCAGCGTGAGGCTCGCAGCACCGTTCGATCGACGAAATCCCACCCGAACCCCGAGGGTTCACCGATTCGTCGAGCGCCGTTCGCACGGCCGCCGCTTCCCCGTCGAGGCGCGGATTGCGTCAAGCCCTCGCTTTCGGCGGCGGTGCAGCGGATGATGGGCGAGTACGCAAGGCATCGTTCAAGGAGGAATTCCATGGCTTCCGTCGCACGAATCACCACCATCTCGGTTCGCTCGGAGACGAGCTTCGAAGACGCGGTCGCGGCCGGCGTCGCCCGCGCATCGGAGACGCTGCGCAACGTGAGCGGCGCGTGGGTGAAGGAGCAGAAGGTCGAAGCGACCGACGGCAAGATCACCGCATGGTCGGTCGTGCTCGAAGTGAGTTTCGTCCTCGACGACTGAGTCGACGACTGATCGCGCGCGGCTCGTCGTCGCCTCGCGACATCCGCCGTTCACCTCGCCCGTCTAGAACGGGGGCATGGACGACGCGTGGATCGGCGAACTCGCGGCATCCGCGTGGCTCGTGCCAGTGCTCTTCGCGCTCGTCGTGGGCGACGCGTTCCTCGTCGTGCTGCCGAGCGAGACGGCCGTCGTGGCACTCGCCGCGCTGTCGGCGACGACGGGATCGCCATCGCTCATTGCGATCGTTCCTGTGGCAGCGGTCGGCGCCGCCGTCGGCGACGGACTCTGCTACCTGATCGGGCGACGGGTCGGCCTCGATCGCTGGAAGTGGCAGCGCACGAGTCGCATCGGAGCCGCGATCACGCGAGTTCGTGCCGCGGTGCACCGGCGCACCGCCGTGCTCGTCTTCACGGCTCGGTACGTGCCATTCGCCCGCATCGCCGTGAACCTCGCCGCCGGGGCGGGCCGCGTGCCGCTGCGCAAGTACCTGCCGTTGTCGATCGCGGCCGGCATCGCCTGGGCCGGCTTCAACGTCGCGATCGGCGCGATCGTGGGCGAGTTGCTGAGTGACTCGCCGCTCGTCGCGATCGCGATCTCGGTGCCCGTCGCGATCGTGCTCGGGCTGGTCGTCGACCGCGTGGTCGCGGGCCTCGATGCTCGACGCGCATCGAGGCCCGCGGGGTCAGCCGGAACCGAGCCTGGCCCGCTCACTCCCCCGTCAGACCGCCGATGAGGTGACCGAACGGGCGGTCGAGCGCGAACGGGTCGCGCACGCTCGTCGAACGGTCGCTCGATGCCACGAGCGCGGCGAGTTCGCCGGAGGCCCGGTCGATGCGAGCCGGCAACGTCTTCACACTGTCGGCGGATTCGCCCCAGTCGCCCGTGGCGGCGAACACGCCAGTGGGCACCACGATCGCGTGCAGGTAGGTGAACATCGGCCGCAATGCGTAGTCGAGCGCGAGCGAATGCCTCGGCGTGCCGGCCGTTGCGCCGATCACGACGGGCAGGCTCGTCAGCGCGGCGCTGTCGACCACGTCGAAGAACGACTTGAAGAGACCCGAGTAGCTCGTCGTGAAGATGGGCGTCACCGCAATGAGTCCGTCGGCTCCCGTCACGGCCTCGATGACGGCTTCGAGCTTGGGGCTCGGAAAGCCCGTGAGCATGTGGTTCATGATCTCGGTCGCGACATCCCGGAGTTCGAAGGTCTCGACAGTCGTGTCGATGCCCTGCTCCGCGAGCTTGGCGACCGTCGAGTCGCTGAGCTTGTCGGCGAGCATGCGGGTCGACGACGGCTGGCTGAGCCCGGCCGAGACGACCGCCAGTGTGCGCGTGGTCATTTCAGGCTCCCTTCACGGCTGCGGCGCCGAAGGCGGCGCCCCTCGGTGCCTCGTTCGCGCCGCCGACGGCCTTCGCGGCGTTGCGCGCCGCGACGAGCGAGTCGTGCGTCGGGGCATCCGGAACCGTCGCCGGGCGGTTCTTCGCGAATTCGCGCCGCAGCACGGGCACGACCTCGGAGCCGAGCAGGTCGAGTTGCTCGAGCACGGTCTTCAGCGGCAGGCCGGCGTGGTCCATGAGGAAGAGCTGACGCTGGTAGTCGCCGACGTAGTCGCGGAAGCCGAGGGTCTTGTCGATGACCTCTTGCGGGCTGCCCACCGTGAGCGGGGTCTGCGTCGTGAATTCCTCGAGGCTCGGGCCGTGCCCGTAGACGGGTGCGTTGTCGAAGTACGGGCGGAACTCTCGCACCGCGTCCTGCGAGTTCTTGCGCATGAAGACCTGGCCGCCGAGGCCGACGATCGCCTGCTCGGCGGTGCCGTGCTCGTAGTGCGCAAAGCGCTGGCGGTAGAGGGCGACCATGCGCTGGGTGTGCGATGCCGGCCAGAAGATGTGGTTCGCGAAGAAGCCGTCGCCGTAGTAGGCGGCCTGCTCGGCGATCTCGGGGCTGCGGATCGAGCCGTGCCAGACGAATGGCGGCACGTCGTCGAGGGGTCGCGGCGTCGACTGGAAGCCCTGCAGCGGGGTGCGGAAGCGGCCGTCCCAGTCGACGAAGTCTTCACGCCACAGGCGGTGCAGCAACGCGTAGTTCTCGAGGGCGAGGTCGATGCCCTGGCGGATGTCCTTGCCGAACCACGGGTAGACGGGGCCGGTGTTGCCGCGGCCGAGCATCAGGTCGACGCGGCCGTCGGCCACGTGCTGCAGCATCGCGAAGTCTTCGGCGATCTTCACGGGGTCGTTCGTCGTGATGAGGGTCGTCGAGGTCGTCAGCTGGATCTTCGACGTCTTCGCCGCGATGTAGGCGAGGGTCGTCGTGGGCGACGAGGAGAAGAAGGGCGGGTTGTGGTGCTCGCCGAGGGCGAAGACGTCGAGGCCGACCTCCTCGGCGTGCTGCGCGATCGTCAGCACGTCGGTGATGCGCTCGTGCTCGCTCGGGGTTCGTCCCGTCGTGGGGTCTTGCGTGATGTCGCTGACGGTGAAGATTCCGAACTGCATGGTGCCCTCCTGGGCTCATCCTCGTGGGAGTTCCGTATTGCATGCTTTTGCATACATCTGAGCAAACGGATGCCTCCTGCACAGTATTCCCGATCGATCAACCCCGCACCTTCGCCGGTGCATGCAGCGCGCGGGCGCACGAACGGGCGGGCAGGCCCATGGCCTGCCCGCCCCTGATACCGCGCTCAGCCGGTGTCAGTCGATCTCGTCGTGCTCGTGGCCGTGGTCGGGCGAGAGCCCGCCGCCGCCCGGCAGGTTGACCGTGCCCTCAGGGCCGCCCGGCGCCGGCAGCATGAAGTTGCCGGGCACCTTCTTGCCGACCACGCCGTTCACCGTCTCGGTGGAGTACGCGTAGGTCAGCACCGCCGTCGCGATCGCGTCGGTGTTGACGTCGAGCGCATCGAGCGCGAGGTTGTCGATCGTGTCGCACACGAGGTGGTAGCACGGGTCGTACTGCGCTCCCGCGGTGCCGCCCCAGATCGCCGCCTGCTCCTCGGTCTTCACGACTTCGGCGCCGGTGAACAGGCCACCGGCCGGCACGCCGTTCTGGATGAACGCCTGGTAGTCGCTGCGCCCGCTGAACTGCGCGTCGTCATATGGCACGCCCGCCCAGGTGTAGTAGCTCTCGAAGAGATCCTCGATCTGCGTCGAGCCCTCGGGGATCGGGACGCCCTCAGGAGCCTCCCAGCCCGACTCGTCGCCGTCGTACACCATGAAGATGTAGTTGGGCGAGGCCACCATGTCGAAGTTCAGGTACAGCGCGACCTCGTCGAGCGTGCCTGCTGCGACTTGGTCGGCGACGTAGGCCCGCGAGCCGAGCAGTCCGCTCTCTTCGGCACCCCACCATGCGAACCGCAGCGTGTTCTCGGGCTTCAGCTTCGACACCTGCTGTGCGATCTCGAGCAGCGCCGACGAGCCGCTGCCGTTGTCGTTGATGCCGGGGCCGGCCTGCACCGAGTCCAGGTGCGCTCCGGCCATCACGACGTTGGCGTCGTTCTTGCCCGGCAGCTCGGCGATCACGTTCACCTGAGGCCGCGACTCGGGCGAGGAGACCACCACGTGGGCGGTCGAGCCCGCTTGCGCGAGCGCGGCGCCGTCGGCGAAGCTCGCCCCGACGACCGGGATGCTCAGCGGAGTCTGGTTGACGCCGAACAGCGTTCCCGTCAGAAGCCCCGACCGTAGTTCGGTGTTGCCCTGGTTGAACATGATGACGGCCGCAGCGCCCGCCTCTTGAGCGTTGATCGCCTTCACGCCGAATTCGCACGTGCCGCGCTGGATGAGCGCGATGGACCCGACCGGGAAGCCGGCGAAATCGCTGTCTTCGCAGCCGCTCGTCACCGGATCGCGCGGGGGTGCGAGCACGATGTCGACCGGAACCACGTTGCCGGTGATGTCCCCGTAGCCCGTGCCGGTGAAGACCGCCGACTCGTACTCCGCCGCGATCGGCGAGAGCTGCTCGAGGACCGGCGGTGGCACGTAGGTGAAGTCGAACTCATCGAGCTCGACGTTCCACCCGGCGGCCTCGAGCGTCTCGACGACGTAGTCGACGCTCTCGGTGTAGCCGGTGGTGCCGGCTGCACGGTTGCCGTCGTTGGCGTCGGCGATGGCCTGCAGGGCCTGCTGATGCTCGAGCACGCCATCGACACGAACACACTCGAGAAGCTTCTCGTAAGTGTTGTTCGTGCGGTTGTCGCACCCCGCACCCGATGGCGCCGCCATCGCCGCGCCGGTCGGTACGAGCGCCAGCCCGGCGATCGCCGCGGTTGCGATCACCGCCGTTCGGGCGCGTCTGGAAAGTGTTGCAGATGGATACATCGTCGTCCCTTCCGTGACCGGTACGTCCCCATTGACCCCGGTTCGCGGGTCAGCCTATGTGTTCTCCATGCGCGCGCGACAGTCCCCGTTCGAATTCGGCGGCCACGACGCAGCGAAGCTGCGTCGAGACGGGATGCGATGGCTAGACTCGCCGTGATGGGCACGATTTCGGTCATCATTCCGAGCTTGAACGACGCGGAGTACCTTGCCGCCTGCCTCGACGCGCTCGTGCGGCAGCAGCGGCCGGCCGATGAGATCATCGTGGTCGACAACGGCTCCGCGGATGCCACGGCCGAGGTCGCGACGCGGGCGGGCGCGCGGGTGGTGCGCGAGCCGCAGCGCGGTATCTGGCCGGCGACGGCGGCAGGCTTCGACGCGGCATCCGGTGCCGTGCTGGCACGACTCGACGCCGACTCCCTGCCGGCCCCCGACTGGATCGTCGAGATCGAACGACGCATGAGCCGACCCGACCGGCCGGCCGTCGTCACGAACGGCGGCACCTTCTACGGTCGGAATGCGCTCGTGCGCTGGGTGGCGCGCAACATCTACATCGGCGGCTACTTCACCGTGATCGGCGCGCTGCTCGGGCACCCGCCGATCTTCGGCTCGAACTACGCGATTCGCGCCGACGCGTGGCAGGAGCTCCGGGGAATCGTGCACCGCGACCGCGCCGACCTGCATGACGACCTCGACCTTGCGTGGTGGATGCAGCCGGGCATGACGGTCGTGCGCGATCGCGGGCTCATCGTCGGCGTCTCTGCCCGGCCATTCGACACGCTCGGCGGACTCGGTCGCCGGCTGCGCATGGCCTTCCACACCCTGTCGGTGGAATCACGTGAATGGCCGCCCCTCAGACGGCGCGCCGACCGCCGCCGCGCGCCCGCGTGGGTGTGGGCGGCGGCGATCGAGTCGCCGGGCAGCCAGGCCCGCGATCGCGAGGGCGACGAGCCGCTGCCGGCTTGAAGCTCACGGCGTGACGTCGGTCGCGGCGAAGAGCGCCAGCATGTCGCGCACCAACTGGTGCGGGGTCGTCTCGCACGGACTGTGCCCCGTCGGGTACACCGCGAGATGCGCACCGATCTCGCGGGCGAACCGTTCGTGCAGACTCAGCGGCCAGAGGTCGTGCTCGCCGATCGCGACGAGCTTGGGAACCGTCGACGCAGCGAGGCCGGTGCGCAGGTCGGGGGTGTGCATCATGAGCGCGATGATGTCGTCGACGCTCTCGCGGCGGGTCAGGGCGAACCGCTCGCGCACGAATTCGAGGCGGCGCGGGGGCACCCGGTTGAGGTTGTTGCGAATGCCCCACAGCATGAGTGCTGCCCCCTGCCGCGGTGACGTGAACCCACTGATCTGCCCGATGCGCTTGACGCCGCGAAACGCCTGACCGGGCTCGGGCGGCGCACTCAGCAGGGTGAGGCTCGCGAATCGGTCGGGTCGCTGCAGCAGGGCGAGCTCGGCGAGCGTTGCGGCGAAGCTGTAGCCGAGCACGTGCGCCGGGCCGGCACCGTCGTCGAGCACGGCGAGCAGGTCGTCGAGGAACAGCCGCTGGTCGTAACTGGAGCGCGGCCGCTCGAGGTTCCACGGCCCGGCTCGCCACGACTCGTACTGGCCGGCCAAGTCGAAGGACTCGACCCGATAGCCGGCGGCCGCGAAGAGCGGCATCATCAGCACGAAGTCCTCTTTCGAGCCCGTGGCACCCGGCACGAGCACCACGCGAGGCCCGCCGGCCGGACCGAGGGCGACTCGGGCGAGCGCACCGCTCGGAGCCGCGAACATCGAGTGCTCTGCCTCGGGCGGGAACACACGCCAATCGAGGTCGGGAATCGCCTCATCGGCCAGACGTGCGGCATCGGCCGCGGACTCCGGCTGCGATCGCCCGTCGACGACCGTGCCGCGCCGACGGAACGAACCGAGTGCGCCTCCGAATGCGACCACGGTTTCACGATACCGGCGACAGCCGACAGCACAGGCGGTTCGCGCGGCGAATCGCGACCGGGCGGCGGCACCCAGCTCGCTCGGAGCCGGCACCGGGCGCGGGCACAGCGAGCGCGCTTAGGCTGGAGGCATGGCTACCGTGGCACTCACCCTGGATACCTTCGAGAAGACGATCCTCGAGGGCGGCACCGTCTTCGTCGATTTCTGGGCGGGCTGGTGCGGCCCGTGCCTGCAGTTCGCGCCGAACTACGAGGCCGCCGCCGAGGCGAACCCCGACCTCACCTTCGCGAAGGTCGACACCGAAGACCAGCAGCAGCTCGCCGCCGCGATGAACATCACCTCGATTCCGACGATCATGGCCTTCAAAGACGGCGTGGGCGTCTTCGCCCAGGCGGGCGCCCTGCCCCGGCCGATGCTCGACGAGCTCGTCTCCCAGGTGCGCGGCCTCGACATGGAGCAGGTGCGCGCCGACCTCGCCGCGCAAGAGAACGCGGCCGCACAGGATGAGACCGCGCAGGATGAGACCGAGGCGACGGCCTGATCGTCGCCGTCAGTCGTCGTCGGCCGCGAGCGCTTCGAGTCCGCTGAGATCGAGCTCGACGCCGAACGGACGTGAACCGCCCGTGACGAGCGCCGGCACGCGAACGTAGGCCCCGCGCTCGCGACGCCCGTCGAGCAGTTCGCGCCATCGATCGTCGGCCGCAGCTCCGAGGAACCCGGCGTGACGCGGCCGATCGCCGCCCACGAGCTGCACGCCCACGCGGTAGCGGCGGGAGAGCCAGCGGCTCGCGCGCGGCACGAGCACGGCGTGCTGCTCGGTTCCGCCGTGCAGTCGGGCCAACTCGATCGCCGGCTGGTGGCGGTACGTGTCGACGACGGGCACGACCGTGCGCACCGCGCGCTCCACCCGCGTCGCATCGACGAGTTCGAGGCCCTCGAGATCGGTGAGGTCGCCCCAGCGGTCGGGGTTCGCGGGCCGGCCGCCACGCACGAGGCCCACGACGAGCCACGCGACCGCGGCGACGATGAGGAGCACGAACGGCCAGAGCAGCCACGGCGCGGCTTGCGGTCGGACGATGCCGGTCAGCAGGAGCAGTAGGAGCACGACGAGGAACGGTAGCGGCTCCCACTCGAGCAGGGGCTTCGAACGGGGCGCAGGCATGGCATTCAGGCTATCGCGGGCACGGATGCCGTTCGCGACGCAGGGCCGAGGCGCACGGTGGCCGTGGGCCGCCTCAGCGCAACTTCTGCATCAGCTGCGCCACGTCGTCGAGCACGGCCTCATCGCCGGCGTAGAGCCCGTGCTCTCGTGGCCAGTGGGCCACGACATCGGTGAAGCCGAGCTCGGCCGCGCGCCCCACGGCGTCTTCGAAGGCCGCGGCGCTCGCGAGGCTGTAGCGCGGCTCGGAGTCGAGCGAGAGGATGCGATCGAGGCTCGACACGTCGCGGCCCGCCGTCGCACAGGCATCATCGAGCCGCGAGCTCAGCTCGGCCAGGTGCCGCCACCACCCATCGGTGTCGTCGATCGTGCCACCGGTCGTCACCCAGCCGTCACCCAGCCGGGCCGCGAACTCCAGCCCTTTCGGACCCTCGGCGGCAATGTGCAGGGGCGTGCGCGGGCGTTGCGCCGGCTCGCCGACCATTCTCGCGCCCGACGCCGTGAACCACTCGCCCTCGAACGAGATGCCGTCGGAGCCCGGCTGCTCGAATCGCAGTAGCAGGTCGAGAGCCTCGGCGAACTCGATGAAACGGGCGAACCGCTGGCGGGGTGTGTACTCCGCCTGCCCCAGCACGTAGGCGTCGAAGCCCGTGCCGCCGGAGCCGACGCCGAGCATCAGGCGGCCGCCCGAGATCTGGTCGAGCGTCGCGACATCCTTCGCGAAGGGCACCGGGTGGCGGTAGTTCGGGCTCGCCACGAAGGTGCCGAGACGGATGCGCTCGGTGACGAGGGCGGCCGCGGTGAGGGTGGGCACGGTGGCGTGCCAGCGCTCCCCTGCGAGTCCGCGCCACGACAGATGGTCGTAGGTCCACGCGTGGTCGAAGCCCAGCTCTTCGGCCCCGCGCCAGTGGCGGGCGGCGTCGGGCCAGTCGTGCTGCGGGAGGATGATGATGCCGAAACGCATGATCCGAGTCTAGGCAGCGGGTGCGGTGGGCGGCAGCGGCGCAGCCGGCCGCGCTGATCGTGTCGCCGGTCAGCTTTCGATGGGTCCGACGGCCGCGTCGAGCGCCTGCCGCAGGTCGGCGATGAGATCGTCGGCGTCTTCGAGCCCGATCGAGAATCGCAAGTGGCCGTAGCGCTTGAAGCCGTCGGGGTAGAACGCGACGCGCGGCCCGGTCGTGCCGACGTGCACGATGAGCGACTCGTCGTGCCCGAGCGACACCGCAGAGGTGACGATGCGCAACGCCGCGACGAAGGCGTTCTGCACCTCGGGGCCGCCGTCGACGGCGAACGACATCACGCCGCCGTACGCCCCGCCGAACTGCGTTCGTGCAAGGTCGTGCTGCGGATGCCCGGCAAGCCCCGGATACGCGACGAACGCGATGCGCGGGTCGGCCTCGAGCATCTCGGCGACGCGCAGCGCGGTCGGGAAGGCCTGCCGCAGTCGCAGCGGCAGGGTGACGGATCCGCGCATGATCAGCCACGCGTTGAACGGGCTGATCACCCCGCCGACGTCGACCATGGCGTCGGCCTTCAGCTGGGTCACGAGTTCGCGACGGCCGATCACGGCGCCGCCCATGGCATCGCCGTGCCCGTTGATGTACTTCGTGAGCGAATGCACGACGAGGTCGGCGCCGTGGTCGAGCGGCCGGAAGAAGGGCGGCGGGGTGAAGGTCGAGTCGACGCTGAGCAGGGCGCCGGCCTCGTGCGCGATCGCCGCGACGGCGGCGACATCCGTCACCCTCGTCGTCGGGTTCGCGATCGCCTCGATGTGCACCAAGCGGGTGTTGGGTCGCACGGCCGCGCGCACGGCGGCGAGGTCGCTCGTGTCGACGAAGTCGGCGTGAATGCCGTACTTGTCGGGAAGCAGTTCGGTGAACAGCCGGAAGGTCGCCTCGTACGAGACGTCCGGCACGATCACGTGGTCGCCCGACTTCAGGAAGGTGAAGAACACGGCGTGCAGCGCCGCAACCCCGCTCGCGAGCACGACGGCGTCGTCACCGTGCTCGAGGATCGCGAGCTTCCGCTGCAGGCCGATCTGGTTCGTGCCCGAGTTGCGCGTGTAGAGCGGCTCTTCGGTGCCCGACCAGCTCATCGTCGACGGGTCGTCGGGCAGGGCATAGGAGTTCGCCATCACGATCGGGGTTCGGATCGCACCCGACCCGGCGTCGACGGCGTTGCCGGCGTGCACCGCCTGGGTCGTGTCGGCGAGTTCGGTCCAGTCGGCGCGCGTCATGACTTGACGCTACGCCCGGTGAGCCGCCTGTTACACGCGTGGCGCAACATTCGGGCTCGCCGGCGGAGCCGCCCGGCGCCGACGCCGACGGTGGCCGACGTCGGCAGGTACCGGCACCAGATCGACGTCGAGTGCCGTCGCCGGCAGGCCCGCCGGCCGCTCGAATCGCACGAGCACGATGCCGCCGAGGATGAGCAGGCCGCCGAGCGCCTGCAGAGGCCCGATCGCCTCGCCGAGCACGAACCACGCGACGATCGCGGCGAAGATCACTTCGGACAGACCGAGGAACGACGAGAGCCGCGCGCCCAGCAGGCGGATGGCGCTGATGCCCGCGACGTAGGCGAAGGCGGTCGAGACGAGGCCGACCGTGAGCACCGGCACCCACCACGGCGCGATCGTGCCGAAGTACGGCACCTCGGCGAAACTCGCGGTGAACGGCAGGGCGCCGACGAAACCGGCGGCACCGAGCACGACGGCACCGACCACGAAACCGCTCGCCGCGAGAGAGATCGGCGGCACCGAGGCATCCGCTCGCTCGCCGAGCACGTAGTAGACGCAGACGCCGATCATGGCGACGCCAGCGAGCAGCAGCCCGACGACGTCGAGTCCGCCGCCGCCCGGGCCGATCACGAGCACGAGCCCCGCGATCGCGAGCACCGACCCGACGAGCACGACGGCCTGCGGAGCCCGGCGCTGTCGCGCCCAGGCGAGCAGCACGAGCGCGACGGGCGCGAGGTACTCGATGAGCAGCGTCGTGCTCACCGGGATGAGGGCGATGGAGGCGTAGAACGCCACTTGGGTGCCGACCACCGCGATCAGCGCGTAGGCGAGCACGGTCCAGCGCGCACGCCAGAGCGGTCGGAGGTCGAATCGAAGGGCGATGAGCCCCGGCACGATGAGGGCCAGCGCGGCCACGCTGATGCGCGCGAAGACGGCGGCACCGGGCGACCAGCCCGACTCGAGCAGCGGCTTGACGACCGCACCGCCCGCACCGAACGCGAGGCCTGCTCCGAGGCCCAGCACGATGCCGAGAAGGCCCTTCGAACCGCGCATCCGCGTCTCCTTCGTTTCGGGACGCCACGGCCACGTCATGACCGAACAGCGTTATGCTCGTGACGTTACTCGCTGTCCGCGTCAGGAGTCAAATGATTTTCACCGATGACACCATCGCTTCGCTCAGTTTCGTCGCCGCGCTCGCGGACACGGTGCCCGAGGCATCCGAATCGGGCGTCGACGAACTCTCGACCCCGCAGCAGCTCGCGGCAGTGCTCGACGCGTGGTGGTACACCGGCCGGCGCGACGGCGACGCCGCCGAGGTGGCCGAAGTGGCGGCGGCGCGCGACCGGCTGCGCGCCCTCTGGCGACTGGACCGCGACGACGCCGTGGTCGAGGTCAACGCGATCCTCGCCGAGGCGCACGCGACCCCTCGACTCGTGCGGCACGACGATCTCGACTGGCACGTGCACGCGACCTCGCAAGAGGCGCCGCTCGCGGAGCGCATTCTGGTCGAAGCCGCGATGGCCCTCGTCGACGTCATCCGCGCCGACAGCATGGATCGCCTGCGCGGCTGTGAGGCCGACGATTGCGCCGGGGTCTTCGTCGACCTCTCGAAGAACGCGTCGCGCCGATTCTGCAGCACGCGGTGCGGCAATCGTATGGCCGCCCGGGCGCATCGAGCGCGCGTCGGCGAGTAGCGGCGCTACCCGTCGTCGACGGGCCGCCGAGAAACGCGAAACGGGCCGCCACCCGGAGGTGACGACCCGTTCGAAGAAGTTCGCGGTATCAGCGAGAGCCGCAGAGACGACTCTGCTTAGCGACGCAGACCGAGACGCTCGATGAGCTTGCGGTAGCGGTTGATCTCCACATCGGCGAGGTAGCCGAGCAGACGACGACGCTGACCGACGAGGAGGAGCAGGCCACGACGCGAGTGGTGGTCGTGCTTGTGCTCCTTCAGGTGCTCGGTGAGGTCTTTGATTCGCTTCGTGAGGAGCGCGATCTGAACCTCGGGGGATCCAGTGTCACCGGGGTGGGTCGCGTACTCTTCGATGATCGCCTTCTTGACATCAGCTTCAAGTGCCATAGATGGGATCCCCTTTCTCTTCGTTGCGCGCTGCCCGTGGCCGAATGCCTGGGCTCTCTTTGTGCGCGGCCGTCATGACGGCAACCTCAATACTCTACCAGAGCGGATGCCGCGTGGCCGCCCGCTCGCGCGGCACTCGAACCGGCCTCTTGATGCAAGCTCGTGGTCGGCGTAGCGTTCGGTCAAACCCGAGAAAGTGAGTGAACGTCATGAATTCGAGCAACCATGCCCGCACGAGCGCCCTCGCACTGACCTTCGTCGCCGCGCTGACCCTCGGCGGTGCCGGCGTCGCAGCGGCCGCACCCCCAGACAGCCCGGCCATCCCGCTGAACACCGGCCAGGAAGTGCCGGCGCCCACCCTCGATGGCAACCACGGTCTCGGCGGGGCACGTGGCACGTTCTCGTACGACATCGACGGATCGCAACTCTGCTGGGAGCTCTCGGTCACGGGCCTCTCGGCTCCGGCGACGGCTGCGCACATCCACGTCGCCGAGCGCAACGCCGCAGGGCCCGTCGTCGTGCCGCTGACCGTGCAGAGCGCGACGAGCTTCGAGACCTCGGGGTGCGCGACTCCGCCGCCCGCAGTTCTCGCCGCGATCGACGACGATCCCCGCGCCTACTACGTCAACGTGCACAACGCGAGCAACCCGGCAGGCGAGATCCGCGGGCAGCTCAAGTAGCGGGTCGGGTCGAGCTGCGTGAGTGCTTGCGGCTCGGCCAGCGGTGCGGGAAGCTTCCGGAATGCGCAAGCCAGTTCTCGTCGTCGTCGGTGCACTCGTCGTCATCATGGGCGTCGTCTTCACGCTGCAGGGCATCGGGCTCGTCGGCGGCAGTGCCATGACGGGTTCGACGCTCTGGGCGGTGCTCGGGCCGGTCATCGCGCTCGTCGGCATCGGCCTCGTCGTCGCCGGGCTGCGCAATCGGCGCGAGAGCTGACCGACTTCCGTTGCGGGCGCAGGCGCTTGGCACCACGGATGCCCCGGGGCAGACTGACCTCATGGGATTCGTCATCAAGCGGGTCTACGATCCCGCCGCGGCATCCGACGGCTATCGCATGCTCGTCGACAGACTCTGGCCGCGTGGCGTCTCGAAGGAGCGCGCCGAGCTCGACGCATGGAACACGGACGTGGCGCCCTCCCCCGAGCTCCGCACCGAGTGGCATCACGAACCCGAGCGGTTCGATGAGTTCGCGGCGCAGTACCGCGGCGAGCTCGACGAGAGCGATGCTGCCCGCGCGCTGGTCGCGCTCGGCGACGAGCACGACCGGGTGACGCTGCTCTTCGGGGCTCGTGACGAGCAGGTCAACCACGCGGTCGTGCTGCTCGAGTGGCTGCGGCAGCACGGAGCACCGGTCGAGCGAATCGACTGAGCACGGCAATGTGGGAAGTACTCGGAATTGAGTGCCTGACCGCTGTTTCTCCGCCGTTCGAGTGTCAGTGGGTGCTGTTTGGATTGAGTCATGTCAGCCACCGTGATCGCACCGCCCGAGGCGGCGTTGACATGGGAGCTGACGGCGATCTCTGCCTTCGACGGCATGATCCGGCAGATCCAGGCCGATCAGTACCGGCGCATCGCGCGAGCCCGCGCTCTCGCCGTCGAGCTCGAGGGTGTGACCGATGAGAGCACCACTGCCCAGCGCGATCTCGCCGAACGATCGTTCATCGCCGAACTCGCGACGACCCTCGGCCAGCATGAGACCTCCGCTGCGCGCATGGTCGCCGAGGCCGAGCGGCTCACCGGCCCGCGCGCCGCGACGCTCGAGGCGCTCGAGCGCGGCGACCTCGGGCTCACTCAGGTGCGATCGGTGCTCGAATTCACGCAGGCATTGCCTCCCGCGGTCGCCGATGCCGTTGAGCGTGTAGCCCTCGACGCCGCAGCAGCTTCAATGAACGACGGCATGGTCTCGACGAACACCGAGGTACGTCGCCGCATGCGCCGGGTGCGCGAGCGGCTGCATCCCGAGGCGTTGAGCGACCGGCGGACCCGGGCCGCTGATGAGCGTCGGGTCTGCTTCGACCCCGCGCCCGACGGCATGGCGTGGCTCAGCGTGTTGCTCGAGGCCGAGCGCGCGCTCGCGATCAAGCACCGGGTCGACGCGCTCGCGGCGCGCGACGCATCCGTCGACACTCGCTCGGCTGTTTCGCAGAAGATCGGCTCCTGCTCGGCCGACTCGCGCACGGCGACTCAGCGCGCCGCCGACATCGCGGCCGACCTGCTCCTCGGCGGTTCACTCGCCGACGACGAGCGCACCCGCACGCACGCGGGGTCGACCGGCGCGGTGCGGCCGCGCATCATGGTCACGGTGCCGGTGATGACATTGCTCGGGCTCTCCGACGAGCCGGCCGAGCTCGAGGGGTACGGCCCGATCGATGCCGACGCCGCGCGCAGACTCGCCGCGCACGCGCCATCGATTCGGCGCATCCTCGTGCATCCCGATACCGGCGCAGCCCTGAGCTACGGTCGCGAGCAGTACCGCGCGCCGGCCGACCTCGACGGCTTCGTTCGAGCACGCGACGGACGCTGCCGATTCCCGGGCTGCTCACGCCGCGCCGAGTTCGCCGACCTCGACCATACGGATGCGTGGGCGCACGGCGGCTCGACCGAGGCGTCGAACCTCGCGGCACTCTGTCGTCACCACCATCGCTTGAAACATGAGAGCGGATGGCGCGTGGTGCATGAGCCTGGTGGAGTCATGCGCTGGACCTCCCCGGCCGGGCACCTGCTCCGCACGCTCCCCGAAAGGCCCTTCATTTCGGTCGCGGCGGGCGATGGGTTCACGAGCGATCAGCACGCCGAGGCGAGGTCTTCGGGAGCGCCATTGCCCGATCCGATACCGCCCGATCCGGTCGGCACGTTCGATTCGACTGCCGCAGCCCCGGCAGCCGCGGAGATACCTCCACCGTTCTGAGGTGCAGCGACGGCGCGGGATCTACGGCGCCAGCAGGAAGATCGCGGGCCACCCCGTATGCGCGTAGACGATCACCGCGAACACGACGGCGTCGAAGAGCATGTGCACGACGAACACGTACGTCAGCGACTTCGTCAGCTTGAAGGTGTAGCCCTGAATGAGCGCGAACGGAATCGTGAGCAGCGGCCCCCACGACTGGTAGCCGAGCTCCCACAGGAACGACACGAACACGATCGTCTGCAGCAGGTTCGCCTGCCACGACGGGAAGTGCCGGCGCAGCAGCACGAAGACGGTGCACACGAAGAAGAGCTCGTCCCACGTGCCGACGGCGGCGACGCCGACGAACAGGCGCGCGATCGTGTCGGGCTCCGTCACCGTCGGCCAGTTCTGGTACGAACCCGAGGTGATGAAGTAGAACGGCAGGATCAACCAGCCGGCGAGCGTCACGAAGATCAGGTAGAGCCACTGCGTGCGATTCCAGCGTCGGCCGGTGCGCCACGGGAAGCGGATGACGTGCTCGCGGTACACGAACCGCGAGATGACGTAGGGCACGAGCACGGCGAGCCCGAGCACCACCGCGAATCGCACCATCCCCTCGTCGCTGAGATCGGCCTTCAGCGGCACCGTCGAGATGATGACCTGCCCGATGGCGATGAGCGCGAGGTCGGCGAGCAGCCGCTCAGTGCGGCCCGACCGGTCGCACAGCCACGCGGCGAGGAGGCCGGCCGCGAGCATCGAGTAGCCGGCGATCGGCAGCATGAAGCCGAACAGCAACACCGCGGCACCGCACACGAGCAGAGCCGGCAGCAGCGCGATGGGGTGCGTTCGCAGCGCCGGCGGTTCAGCGGATGCCGCGGCGCGCGCGTCGTTCGACTCGGGTGCCTGCTCGTCGTTCGTGCGCGACATCCGCTCGCCGCCTATTCGTCGTCGCCGAGTTCGCCGCGACGCGCAGCCTCTGCCCATCGGGCGAGGAAGACGGCGCCGGCCTCGTCGTGGATGAGATCGCCGGCGGTGAGCACCGGATACCCCGTGGCCGGGATGCCCTCGGCCGGCCGCACGTCGACGTGCCGCACGTGCTCGCCGCGCTCATGCAGCCAGTCGGCCATGCGGTAGTCGCCGCGGGAATCGCCCATCGTGCGCCAGTGCTGCGGGCGGATGCCTCGTTCGGCGAGCAGCGCGACGGCGCGCTCGGCGCCGAGGTCCTTGCCGAGACGCACCGACTCGACGTCGGTCGAGATGATGGTCGGATCGATGCGCCAGTGCACGCGACCCGCGGCATCCGGTCGTTCATCGCGCTCGCGCACGGTGCCGAATCCGCGGCCTGCGAGCGACTCGTGGGCGTGCGCATCGAAGCGCGGCTGGGCCTCGAGGTAGTCGGCGGATGCCACGTGCACGTGCTGCTCGACCGAGACCATCGCTCGCTTGGTCTCATCGAAGAAGGCGAAGTCGTCGAAGTGCGCCGCGACGTAGGCGCGCATGTCGGCGGCGAAGTCCGCGGGCATCGCGAGTTCGAGGTCGACGAAGACCTCGCCGAGTCCGTCGCGATCGATCTCGGCCCAGACAGCGCCCTTCTCGCAGATCGCCCAGACCGGGGCACCGGGCTCGAGTCCTGCGGCGAGGAGGGGCGGCACGACCTGCTCGGCGATGAAGGCATCGGATCGACCTGTGTTGAAGATGACGGGGTTGCCGGCATTCGCGAGCGCCGCGAGGTCGCGCGCGATCGACGGAATGGCGATCGATCGCGTCACGGGGCTCGCGATGGGGCCGTCGACGTCGAGCAGGAGGCCGAGGAGCGGAGCGGAGGTCACGTGTCAAGCCTACGTGCGCGGCGCCTCGCGGATGTCGCCGCTGCGTGCGAGCGCGTCCGTGCGCGGCGCCTCGCGGATGTCGCCGCTGCGTGCGAGCGCATCCGGGCGCGGCGCCTCGCGGATGTCGCCGGCTGATGCGAGCATCGAGCCATGCAGCAGATCGTGCCTCCCTACCTGCTCGACCGCATCGCCCACGCGGCCGGTCCGCGGTTTCCCCTCGCCGCCGAGGCGGCGAGGCGAGCGCTGCTGCGCGAGCCTCCCGCGCGACTCGGCATCGAGCCGTTGCACGACCTTCCGAGCCTGCTTCCCGACGTGCCGTCGTCGCCCGATCGTCGCATCTCCGATGCCGAGGGCCGGGAGTCGCTCCCTGGGCGACTCGTGCGCCGAGAAGGCGAGCGCGCCACGGGCGACGACGCCGTCGACGACGCCTACGACGGGCTCGGCGACACGCACCGCATGTTCGACCGGGTCTTCGGCCGCGACTCGATCGACGGCGCCGGCATGCCGCTCGAGGCGACCGTGCACTTCGGCGACCGCTACGACAACGCCTTCTGGGACGGCGAGCGAATGGTCTTCGGCGACGGCGACGGCGAGATTTTCCGGGGATTCACCGATTCGCTGAGCGTCATCGGCCACGAACTCGCCCACGGCGTCACCGAGCACACGGCGAAGCTGCGGTACCAGGGTCAGTCGGGTGCGCTCAACGAGCACGTTTCCGACGCCTTCGGCGCGCTCGTCGAGCAGTACTCGCTCGGTCAAGACGCGGGCGCGGCGAGCTGGCTCATCGGCGAGGGCATCTTCACAGATCAGGTGCAGGGCCGCGCGCTGCGATCGATGCTCGAACCGGGCACGGCCTACGACGATGACGTGCTCGGTCGCGATCCGCAGCCCGGTCACATGCGCGATTACATCGAGACGAGCGACGACAACGGTGGCGTGCACCTGAACTCGGGCATTCCGAACCGCGCCTTCGCCCTCGCCGCCGTCGAGCTCGGCGGCTTCGCGTGGGAGCACGTGGGGCGCGTCTGGTACGACGTGCTCACCTCGGGGCGACTGCCGATCGACGCCGACTTCGATCGCTTCGCCGCCGAGACCGTGCGCTCGGCGCGCGAGCGCTACGGTGCCGACAGCGGCGAGGAGCGCGCGATCGCCCGCGGCTGGGCTGCGGTCGGCATCGAACTGCCCGCGCCCGAAGCCTGAGCGCGCCGGCAGGTCGTGCACGCGGCGGCGCCAGTCCGCTGTCGGCAGGCAGGCGCACGGGAGTACCATCACGACCATGGACGTCATCGTGTCGCGCTCGGGCGGCCTCGCGGGCTTGCGCCTGACTTGGCACGTGCGTGTCGACGACCAGCCCGACTCCGACGACTGGTACGTGCTGATCGAGCAGATCCCGTGGAGCGAGCCACCGCCCCTGCCGCCCGAGCCCGATCGGTTCGTCTACCGCATCCGGTGCGAACTGCAGGACTCGGCGCCGGCGTCGCGCGCCCATGATGCGACCCTCGCCGAGCGCCAGCTCACGGGGCCGTGGCGGAAGCTCGTCGACCTCGTGCAGGACCGAACGGAGCCCGAGCGCGCAGCGCCGACACGACGCCCCACGCGATGAGGCCCTGCGCCGCGAGGTAGCTGAGCATCACCACGAGGTCGTGCAGCGCGAACTCGTAGCCCGGCAGGAACCGGCCGAGCGCGAGCACCGAATCGGAGACCACGAAGAGCGCCCCGCCGAGGGCGATGAGACCACCCCGCCCGCCCGCGAGCGCGCCCACGAGCCCAAGCACGGCGCCGTAGAGTGCCACCGGCATGAGCAGCGCGCCGAGGTGCGGGGCCAGCAGGGCCAGGAAGACGCCGTACCAGCCGACGTACACGAGCGTCCACATCGGCAGGCGTGTGCGACCGGCTGGAGCCGGCAGCTTCAGGAACAGCACGACGTACGCGAGATGCGCCACGAGGAAGCCGAGGAGCCCGGGCACGAAGAACCCCGGGAACGACAACAGCACGTCGCCCGCCCAGGAGGCCACGATCGCGGCGATGAGCCACCACGGCGTCGGCGTTCGCATCGGTCGGAGCGCCGCGATCACCGCGAACACGAGCGCGGGCATCAGGAGCGCCTTGGAGAGCGTGATCGCCTGGCCCGGGCCCGTGTGCAGCAGCACCAGGTGGAGCAGTGAGAGCAGGAGGTACGGCAGGAAGAAACGCAGGAGGCGATCGGTCACGTCATCGTGTCCTCGGGTCGAGGGGCGGGTCAGATCAGCGTAGCCGGGGCGGCCGCCAAGCCCGCAGGCGCGACGAAGGCCGGCGAGCAGATGCCCACCGGCCTTCGGAGAATGCGTCGGCCCGTCTCAGCTCACGCCGAGCAGGTCGATCACGAAGATGAGGGTCTTGCCCGAGAGCTGGTGCCCACCGCCGGCTGGGCCGTAGGCCTGCTGCGGCGGAACGGTGAGCTTGCGTCGGCCGCCGACCTTCATGCCGGGGATGCCCTCTTGCCAGCCGCTGATGAGCGACCGGAGCGGGAAGTTGATCGACTGGTTGCGGCTCCACGAGGAGTCGAACTCCTCGCCGCTGTCGTACTCGACGCCGAGGTAGTGCACGTCGACCGTCGAGCCGGGCTGCGCCTCGGCGCCGTCACCCACGACGATGTCTTCGATCACGAGCTCGGTGGGAGCCGGGCCGTCGGGCGCGTCGATCTCGGGCTTGCTGTTCGTATCGGTCATGTCTCCAGCCAAACAGGTTCCTGACTCACTCGCAATCGCGGACAACCGTCCACCACCCTCTTGCGCTGACTGCGAACAGGATGCACTCTGGAATTCGAGAACTCGTCGCCTGGTAGAGATGTCGGCAGTGCCACACCACAGGGCGGCGAGTTTCTTTGCGCTGGCACGCGGCCTGCAGCGCGCGTGATGCGTGCCCGATGCGCGCAGCGGTCAGCTGACGAGCACTCGGCGTTCTTCGACGACGGTTGCGAGCAGCGTCTGCTCGTCGGCGAAGACGCGCTCCCCCGCAAGTCCGGTCGCGATGCGCTGCCTCGTGAAGGCGAGGTGCGTGGCCGCCGTGATCAGCTTCTTCATCGCGCCCGTGCGCGGTGGAGTCTGCGACCGCGCCCACGCGCGCGCCTGGCGTCGCCCGCCCGGCGTCGCGAGCATCTCGACCTCGGCCGGGCTGAACCAGCCCGCGGCGCCGTATTCGGCGAGGCGCCGGCGGGTCACCCTCACCTCTTGCCTGCGGAGGAAGAACGTCAGCAGCACCGCACCGATGAAGATGGGCACCTGCACCGTGAAGTAGAGCCCGATGGCGTCGTCGGCGAACGTCAGCGATCCGTTCCAGAGCCCGTGCAGCAGCACCGCGCCGAGCAGCCCGAGCAGGAACCATCCGATGACCCCCGCTCCCCCGCCGCGCCGGGCGCCGATGCCGATCGCGAGCCCGGTGCACACGGTGAACAGCACGTGCGCGAACGGCGAGAACAGCCCGCGCACCACGAAGGTCGCGCCGAGCGATGCGGCACCTCCCTCGGCGAGCGCGGCACCGAAGTACAGCACGTTCTCGGTGAACGCGAACCCCGCCGCGACCGTCGCGGCGTAGACGATGCCGTCGACCGGGCCATCGAAGTGCGATCGCGAGAAGGCGAAGACCAGGAGCACTCCGACGCCTTTCGCGAGCTCCTCGACGATCGGCGCCTGCACGACGGCCTGCATCGCCTCGTCGCGGGCACCGCCGGGCTCGGCATAGACCAGCGCGAGCTGCACTCCGAGGTCGACGATGAGCGCGACGGCCACCGAGACGGCTGCGCCCCAGAGGAATGCGAACCAGAGTGCCCAGCGCGGCTCGGGCTCCCACCGGTCGATCCAGCGAACGGCGAGCAGCACGAGCGCGAGCGGCACGAGCGCGAGGAGCGAGCCGATCGCGAGCGTGGGCAGGCCGAGGCTGATCGCGATGTAGGCGATGACGAGCAGGCCGATCAGGCCGCCGACCACGATGCCGATGATCGCGAACACGAGGCCGCCGCCGCGGGTCTTCGGAGGCGCGGTCCAGATCGGCGGTGCCGGCGACGGATTCTGGGCGGGTTCTGGGGCCACGGAGGTCACCCGGGCAGCCTATCGAGCAGGCGGCAGCGGCGGCTCGAACATGACCCCGGGATTCAGGATGCCGGTCGGGTCGAAGAGCGCCTTGATGCCGCGCTGCAGCTCGAACGAGTCGTCGCCGAGCTCGTCGGCGAGCCACCGTCGCTTCAGCACCCCGACCCCGTGCTCTCCCGTCAGCGTGCCGCCGAGTGCGACCGCGGTGCGGAACATCTCGTCGGCGGCGGCCCACACGTGCGCGGGCACCTCATCGCCCGTGTAGACGAAGTTCGGATGCAGGTTGCCGTCGCCCGCGTGCGCGATCGTCGGGATCTCGATGCCGTGGCGGCGGCCGATCTCCTCGATGGCGCGGAACATCTCGGGCAGGCGCGAGCGCGGCACGGCCACGTCTTCGATGAGCACCTGCCCCGACGCGGCGAGCGCGGGGTGCATCGCCCGGCGGATGCCGAGCAGGCGGTCGCCGGTCGCGGCATCCGTCGAGAGCGTGACCCGGCCACCCGAGGCAGCGAACAGGCGTGCGATCTCCGCCGCCTCGTCGGCGGCGCCGGCTCCGTCACTCTGGGCGAGCAGGAACGTCTCGGCGCGGGTGACGGTCTCGAGCGGGGTGCCGGCGAGTTCGGCCGGTCCGAGAAAGCGCGCGACCCTGGCGAGCGCCACGGCGTCGATGAGTTCGAGCACCGCGGGCCGCAGGCGAGCGGCGGTGACGGCAGCGGATGCCGCGGCGGCGGTCTCGACGTCGGGGAACACCGCTGCCACGGTCACGATCTCGCCCGCGGTGATGGGTCGCAGTCGCACCGTCGCCTCGACGATGACACCGAGGGTTCCCTCGGAACCGGTGAACAGCGCGGTGAGGTCGTAGCCCGTGACGCCCTTCACCGTTCGGCGCCCGGTGCGCAGCAGCCGGCCATCGGCGAGCACGACCGCGAGGCCGAGCACGGCCTCTCGCGTCACCCCGTACTTCGCGCAGAGCAGACCGCCGGCGTTGGTCGCGATGTTGCCCCCGATCGACGAGATGGCGCGGCTCGCGGGATCCGGTGCGAACCAGAGCCCGCGAGCGGCGAGCGCGTCGTTCAGGTCGCCGTTGAGTACGCCCGGCTCGACGACGGCGAGTTCGTCGGCCTCGGAGACCTCGAGCACCCGGTTCATGCGCGACAGGTCGAGCACGATGGCTCCCGTGCTCGCGATCGCCCCTCCGGCGAGGCCGGTCCCGGCGCCTCTCGGCACCACGGGTGTGCCTGTCGCGTGGGCGATGCGCATGGTCTGCTGCACTTCGGCGACGGATGTCGCGTGCACGACGGCGATCGGCGGGGTGGCGCTGCGCCAGCCCGATCGGTCTTCACGACTCGCTTCGAGATCCACGTCGGCAGTGGACACGGCGGCCCCGAGGGCGTCTTGCAGGAGGGACACGACGGCGTGCGGCATTCCTCCACCCTATGGCGAACCCGCTGGTGTCCGATTTCCGCCGGTCGATGTCGGTGCGGCGTGCAAGGCTGGTGCCATGACGAGCACCACGACGAACCGCCGACTCGCGATCGAGCCGCTCGACGACCCCCTGTTCGCCGAGCGATACCGGGCGATGCAGGCGCGAGACGCCCGCTTCGACGGGCAGTTCATCACGGGCGTGCACTCGACTGGCATCTACTGCCGGCCGAGCTGCCCGGCTGTCGCCCCGAAGCCGAAGAACGTCAGCTTCTACCTCACTGCGGCTGCGGCCCACGAGGCAGGCCTCCGCGCTTGCAAGCGGTGCCTGCCAGACGCTGTGCCCGGCTCCCCCCAGTGGGATCTGCGCGACGATCTCGCCGCCAGGGCCATGCGCCTCATCGCCGACGGCGTCGTCGAGCGCGAGGGCGTTCCCGGGCTCGCGGCTCGACTCGGCTACACATCGCGGCACCTCACCCGGGTGCTCACGGCCGAGCTCGGTGCCGGCCCGCTCGCACTCGCTCGCGCGCACCGCGCTCAGACCGCACGCGCGCTGCTCACCTCGACGAGGCTTCCCGCGGCAGACGTGGCCTTCGCGTCCGGCTTCGGCAGCATTCGGCAGTTCAACGACACGATCCGCGAGGTCTACGAGCGCAGTCCGCTCGAGCTCCGCGCCGCGGCACGAGGGCGCGAGCGTGGCCCGGCACCCTCGGCGTCATCGGGCGCCCCCGGGGTCGCACCGCTCGACCAGACGGTCGAGAGCGGCGTGGTGCGCCTCCGGCTTCCCGCACGCGCGCCGTTCGACGCGGCGGGCGTCTTCGCCTGGCTGGCAGCCAGGGCACTCGATGGCGTCGAACGTGCCGGTGACGACCGTTACGAGCGCACCCTCCGCCTCCCCGGCGGGCCTGCCGTCGTCGCCTTCTCCTCAGCGGGAGACTCCACCGCGCCGGCCATCGAGGTCGAGGCGCGGCTCGCGACGCTCGCCGACCTTCCGCCGCTCGTCGCCCGGGTGCGCCGGCTCTTCGATCTCGACGCCGATGCGGTGGCCATCGACGCGCTGCTCGCCCGCGACCCGGCGCTCGCGGCATCCGTCGCCGAGACTCCCGGCATCCGGGTGCCAGGATGCCTCGATCCGCACGAACTCGTCTTCCGCGCGCTGATCGGCCAACAGATCTCGGTCAAGGCGGCACGCACGGCGCTCGCCAGGCTCGCTGCCGAACTCGGTGAACGAGTGCCACCGCACACCGATGGCGCCCCCACAGTACTGTTCCCGACCGCGGCGACCATCGCCGAGCACGGGCACGCCGTGGTCAGGGGTCCGGCTGCGCGCGTGCGCACGATCGTCGACGTCGCGACCCGGCTCGCCTCCGGCGCGCTCATCGTGGCACCCGAGTGCGAACGGCACGAACTGCAGGCCGAACTGCTCGGCGTTCCCGGCATCGGCCCGTGGACCGCCGGCTACGTGGCCATGCGCGTCACCCGGGCTCCCGACGTGCTGCTCACCGGCGACCTGGCGCTGCGCAACGGCGCCGCGAATCTCGGGCTCGCGTCGTCGCCGGCCGATCTCCAGGCTATGAGCGGACGCTGGGCACCGTGGCGCAGCTACGCCTCGATGCATCTCTGGCGCGCCGCGGGCACAAAGATCTGATGTCTCGCCCGGCTCGCGCTACGATCACCGTATGGCCGTCACCGACGAAGCGATCCTGCGCATCAAAGAGATGATCATCGCGGGCGAACTCGCCCCTGGCGATCGGCTGCCTCCTGAGAAGGAGCTCAGCGAACGGCTCGGCCTGTCGCGCTCGTCGCTTCGCGAAGCGGTCAAGGCACTCGAGGTGATTCGGGTGCTCGACGTGCGCCGCGGCGATGGCACGTACGTCACGAGCCTCGAACCGCGTCTGTTGCTCGAGGCGATGTCGTTCGTCGTCGACCTCCACGACGACCACTCGGTGCTCGAGATCTTCGCGGTGCGACGCATTCTCGAACCCGCAGCGACCGCCCTCGCGACGCGCAACGCCGGCCCCGACGACGTCGACCGACTGCGTGAGATCGTCGCGAGCGTCGACCACGCCGCGGGGGTCGAAGCACTCGTCGAGCACGATCTCGAGTTCCATCGCGGCATCGCCGAAGCCGCGGGCAACGCCTATCTGGCGAGCCTCATCGACTCGCTCTCGAGCCACACGGTGCGTGCCCGCATCTGGCGTGGCATCACGCAGGAGAACGCGGTCGAACGCACGCTCTCCGAGCATCACGCGATCCTCGACGCGATCGCCGCGGGCGACGGCGATCTCGCATCGGCGCTCACCGTCGTGCACGTCAGCGGCGTCGAGCAGTGGCTGCGCTCCGCGCTCTGAGCCCGACGAGCTGAACACAACAGGCTCGAACACGACGAGCTCGACCACGACGAAGGGGGCGCCGGCCGAAGCCGACGCCCCCGCTACATCCGGCGCTTACTCGTAGAGGACGGCCTGGATCTCTTCGTCGTCGATGTTCGACGCGTCGTACCAGTAGTAGCCCGTGTCGATGGTCTTCGGCAGCTTCTTGCCGTCGAGCGCCTCGACCGCCGCCTTCACCGTCTCGTAGCCGATGCCGACCGGGTTCTGCGTGATCGCGCCGATCATGAGGCCGTCGCGGATCGCGTCCATCTGCGCCTCACCGGAGTCGAATCCGACGACGGCCAGTTGCGCCGGGTCGATGCCGAGTTCCTTGACGGCTTGCACGACGCCGATCGCGGAGCCCTCGTTCGAGCCGTAGATGCCCTTCAGGTCGGGGTTCGCGGCGAGGATCGCCTTCGCGAGGTCCGCGGACTTCGCCTGGTCGCCGCCGCCGTACTGGATGTCGACGATCTCGATTCCCGGCTCGTTCTCCTCCATGTAGCCGACGAAGCCGTCGCGACGCTCCTGGCCGGTCACCGACGTCTGGTCGTGCACGACGAGGGCGACCTTGCCCTCGTGCCCGACTGCATCGGCCATGTGCTTGGCCGCCTCAGCGGCGGCAGCGAGGTTGTCGGTCGCGGCGGTCGTCAGCGGGATGTCGCTGTCGACCCCGGAGTCGAACGCGATGACCGGGATGTTCGAGTCCTTTGCCTGCTGCAGCAGCGGGCCGGCGGCCTGACTGTCGAGGGCTGCGAACCCGATCGCAGCGGGGCTCTTGTCGAGCGCCGTCTGCAGCTGCTGGATCTGCTGGTCGACGTCGGCCTCGGTATCGGGACCCTCGAACGTGATCTCGACGCCGAACTCCTCTGCCGCCTGCTCGGCGCCCGACTTCACGGCCTGCCAGAACTGGTGTTGGAAGCCCTTCGAGACGAGCGCGATGTACGGCTTGTCGCCGCCCTCTGCGCCCGTCTCCGAGCCTCCGCCGTCGCTCGCGCAGCCGGCGAGCACGAGGGCTGCGGCAACGGCGCCGACGATGACGCCCATCGTTCGCTTCTTGAACATGGTCACTCCTTGGTGTTGTGGGTACTCGTGGTGGAACGGGTGGAAGTGGTGCACGAACTGGAGACCGCGAGCCGGCCGCTCACGATCGGCGACGTCGAAGCATGTCGAGGTAGACGGCGACGAGGATGACGACGCCGACGGCGACCGACTGCCATTCCTGCGGAACGGAGATGATTCGGAGGCCGTTCGTCAGCACGGCCATGATGAGCGCGCCGATGACGGTGCCGATGATCGATCCCTTGCCGCCCTGCAGCGAGGTGCCGCCGATGACGACCGCGGCGATCGCCTCGAGCTCGAGGCCCATGCCGCCGGTGGGCTGGGCTGACGAGAGACGTGAAGCGCTCAGCACCCCGGCGAGGCCCACGAAGAGACCGGCGAGGGTGTAGATGAGGATTTTCCAGCGCCGCACATTGACGCCCGAGAGAGCGGTCGCCGCCTCGTTCGAGCCGATCGAGAAGGTGTAGCGCCCGATGATCGTCTTCGAGAGCAGCACGGCCGCGACCACGATCATGACGATGAAGATCGCGACGCCGAGCGGGAACCGCACGCCGGGGATGATCGAAAGGTTCATGATCGACTGGAACTCGGGAGTGTCGTTGAAGTAGATCGGCTTCGTGCCCGAGATCACGAGTGAGAGTCCAGCCGAGATCAGCATCATGCCGAGCGTCGCGATGAACGGCGGAATGCCGAACACCGAGATGTTGACGCCGTTGATGAGCCCGATGAGCCCGCCGAAGAGGATCGTGGCAGCGACGCCCGCCCAGATCGGCCAGCCGAGATAGGTGAGGAACACCCCGGCCATCACGCCGCAGAGCACCATGCCGGTGCCGATGGAGAGGTCGATGCCTCCGGTGATGATGACGAACGTGGTGCCGAGTGCCAGGATGCCCGTGACCGTGGCGGCGGTGAGGATCGAGACGAGGTTGTTCGTCGTGAAGAAGTGCGGACTCGCGAAGGAGAAGGCCGCAACGATCACGATGAGGCTCGCGAAGGCGAGCAGTTGCTGCAGCGAGCCGCGCAGCCAGGCGAGGCGAGGTGCACCGGCCTCGACCGCGGCGAATGCCGTCGTCGACGGGTTCGGTGCAGGCGGTTGCGTTGTCGTCGGGGTCATCGTGCGATCGTTCCTTCGCTGCTGAATCGGGTGGCGTAGTCCATGAGGTTCTCCTGCGTGGCCTCGGCGTTGTCGAGCATCGCGGTGAGTCGACCCTCGGCCATGACCGCGATGCGGTCGGCGAGCCGGAGCACCTCGGGCAGTTCGGAGGAGATCATGATGATCGCCTTGCCCTGGTCGGCGAGCTGTCGGAGCAGTGTGTAGATCTCCTCTTTCGCCCCGACGTCGATGCCGCGGGTCGGTTCATCGAAGATGAGCACCTCGCAGTCCTTCGCGAGCCATTTCGCGATGACGACCTTCTGCTGGTTGCCGCCGGAGAGGTTCTTGACCAACTGCGCGGTCGATGGCGTCTTGATGCGGAGCTTCTCGACGTACTCGCGACCGGTCGCCTCGATGCGCGAGCCGTTCACGAATCCGAGGCCCGAGACGTAGTCGCGCAGCGAGGCCAGCACGATGTTCTCCCGCACGCTGCGCTCGAGCAGCACGCCGAGCTGCTTCCGGTCCTCTGAGAGATAGCCGATGCCGTGACGGGCCGCCTCGGCGGGGTTCGAGATGTTCACCGCCCGCCCGTGCACGAGGATCTCGCCCGATTCGATGCGATCGGCGCCGACGATCGCGCGGGCGACCTCGGTGCGGCCGGCCCCCATGAGCCCGGCGAAGCCGAGGATCTCGCCGGCCCGCACGTCGAAGCCGACATCGCGCAGCAGGTTTCGCGTCGTCAGGCCGCGCACCGAGAGCACGGGCTCCCCGCTCGCCGCCGCCGATGCAGGGCGCTGTTCGCCGACGATCTCGCGACCCACCATCAGCGAGATGATCTCGCGCGGTTCCGTCTCGGCCGTGATTCGCGTGCCGACGTATCGGCCGTCGCGAAGCACCGTGATGCGATCGGAGATGCGTGCGAGTTCCTCCATGCGGTGCGAGATGTAGATGACGCCGGTTTCCGGTGTGCGGAAGCGGCGGATCAGCTCGAACAGCACGTCGACCTCGGTGTCGTTCAGGGCGGCCGTCGGTTCGTCCATGATGAGCACCTTCGCGTCGAACGAGAGCGCCTTGGCGATCTCCACCATCTGCTGACGCGCGACGGTCAGGCGCTCGACGGGTTCCGACGGGTCGAGCGCGAGCCCGAGCCGGTCGAAGAGGTCTTGAGCGCGGCGATTGAGCGCGCGCTCATCGAGGAAGATGCCGCCGGTTCGGCGCTCGCGGCCGATGAAGATGTTCTGCGCGACCGTGAGGTCGGACATGAGGTTGAACTCCTGGTGGATGATCGAGATGCCGAGTTCCTGCGCGTGCCGAGGGCCCTCGATCACGAGTTCTTCGCCGTTCAGGCGGAAGATGCCGGCGTCGGGGGTGTAGATGCCGGCGAGCAGCTTCATCAGCGTCGACTTGCCGGCCCCGTTCTCGCCCACGAGCGCGAGCACCTCGCCGTGTCGCAGTTCGAGTTGCACATCGGCGAGGGCCTGCACGCCGGGGAACCCCTTGCTGACCCCCTCGATGTCGAGCAGCGACGTGGCGGCCTCGACGGCGCTCATCGTGCTGCTCCCGTCGGCGTGTACTCGTTCACGACGCCCTTGCGGAGCACGACGTTGCCGTAGGGTCGCAGCTCGCCCGTGCGAACGACGAGTTGCGCAGCGGTCGCCCGGTCGTAGAACGCGAATCTCTCGAGCTGCTCGACCCGATCGGCGGTGGTGTCGGCTGCTGCGATGAGTTCGTGCTGCACCGCCGACCGCACTCCGTGTTCGGCAGCCATGAGCAGCACCGAAGGTCCTTCATGGGCGTCGAGCGGAAGAACAGTGCGGATCGCACCGACGACCTCGGCGGCCGCGAGGGCGGGCGCCTCGATGACGAGTGCGCCGACGCGGTGCGCCGGAAAGTTCGCGTCGGCGACGACGAGTTCGTCGCCGTGACCGAGCCGATCGAGCGCGGCCAGCAACTGGCCGCCGAGGATCGGGTGGATGCCACTCAGCACGTGCGCCTCTCTTCCTTGAGATTTCGGGATGAGTGTACTACTCATCCGATGTTTCGTCCGGTATTGCTCGAAATTGTTGCTGAATTGTCTTCAAAGTACCGAAAACATCAGATCCCTCCGACCGAGTACACGCGCTCCGCGGTGCCGCCGAGGACCGCGGCGCGCTCCTCGGGAGCGAGTACGTCGATGCATCCGCTCATGACCGCCCACGTCGGCTGGTAGCCACCGTGCGGTATCGACATCGGCCAGTCGCCGCCGTACATCAACCGATCGGGCCCGAATGCGTCGAGCCCGAGCTCCCAGAGCCGCCCGATCGTCTCGGCGTCGAACGGAACGCCCGGAAGGTGCAGCCCCGAGAACTTCGCAACGGTGTTCGGCAGCGCCGCGACCGATTCGAGTTCGGTGCGCCAGGCATCGAAGTCGTCACGACCGACGGGCGGCTTCGCGAAGTGGTCGATCACCACGGTGAGCTGCGGGATCGCCCGGGCGAGATCGCCCGCGGCACGAAGATGACGCGGCCACGCGTCGGGCACATCGAAGGCGAGCCCGCGATGCGCGACCTCGGCGAGCGAGGCACGCACCTCGGGCAGGTCGAGGAAGTCGCTCCGCGGGTCGTCGTGCACGAGATGACGGATGCCGCGGAGCGCGGGTTCGCCGTCGAGCAGGTCGAGCGCGGCGAACGCGGCTGCGCGATCGTCGAGCGGGACCCAGCCGACAACACCCGCCACCCAGTCGTGGCGGGCGGCGACGTCGAGCATGAAACGAGTATCGGCGAGCGAGTCCTCGGCCTGCACGAGAATCGCGGCGTCGATCCCGGCGGCGTCGAGCTCCGCCCGCGCCTGGGCCGGCCCGAAGTCCGCATCGAGCGCACCGAGCTCCGGCGTGATCCACGCGTAGTCGCTCACGGCGCGATCCCACAGGTGCAGGTGCGCGTCGATCGTGCGGATGGCGCCGGTCACGGGATGAGCCCCGTTTCGTGCAGTCGAGACCAGAGGCCGTCGGGCAGCGACGCGTGGATGCGGGCGACGTTCTCGGCGATGTCGGCCGGGCGAGCCGATCCGACGACGACCGATCGCACGGCGGGATGCCGCAGCGGATACTGCAGCGCTGCAACCGGAAGGTCGACGCCCTCGGCGCGGCAGACGTCGGCGAGTCTCGTCGCGCGGGCCAGCACCTCCGGCGGCACTGCGCCGTAGTTGTACCGGCCGTTCGCGGCGGGCTGGTCGGTGGCGAGCAGGCCCGAGTTGAAGACGGCGGCGGCGACCACACCAACACCCCGGGCTTCGCAGAGCGGCAGCAGTTCCGCGAGCGCCGGCTGCTCGAGCAGCGTGTAGCGCCCGGCGATCATCACGAGGTCGAGTTCGCCCTCGTGCACGGCGCGTGCCGCGGCATCCGCGTCGTTGGTGCCGATGCCGATGGCACCGACGATGCCTTCGTCGCGCAGCTTCGCAAGCGCGGGCAGCCCCTCGTCGATCCCGCGATCGAGGTCGTACGCATCCGGGTCGTGCAGATACGCGATATCGATGCGGTCGAGCCGCAGTCGCTCGAGCGAATCTTCGATGCTCCGGCGGATGCCTGCCTCGCTCGGATCGAAGCGTCGCACCGTGCGGTCCGGCACCGCGAAGTCGAAGGCCAGGTCGTCGCCGCCCGCGAAGTCGGGATTCGGGTCGAGGAGCCGGCCCACCTTGGTCGAGATCACGAATTCCTCGCGCGGCTTGTCGGCGAGGAAGGCCCCGAGGCGCTCCTCGGAGAGGCCGAGCCCGTAGTGCGGCGCGGTGTCGAAGTAGCGGATGCCGCCGTCCCACGCCGAGGCGAGCGCGGCATGCGACTGTGCATCACTCACCTCGCGGTAGAGGTTGCCGACCGAGGCCGCGCCGTAGCCGAGCGGCCCGAGCCGCTCGGCGGTGGTGACGTCTGCCGTCATGCCGACACCTCGCCGACGTGCGCGCCGCGCCAGGTGTACTCGTCGATGGATGCCGCGTACATCTCGGTGCCTGCGCCCGGCGCGGTGGGCGTGACGTAGCGGCCGCGGCGCACGACGGCCGGCGTCACGAAGTGCTCGTGGAGGTGGTCGACGAATTCGATCATGCGCCCTTCCATCGTGCCCGAAAGCGCGACGTAGTCGAACATCGAGAGATGCTGCACGGCTTCGCAGAGCCCGACGCCGCCCGCGTGCGGGCAGACGGGCACGCCGAACCTGGCGGCGAGCAGCAGGTTGGCGATGTTCTCGTTGACGCCGCCCACACGTGTGGCATCGATCTGCATGACGTCCATACCGCCGGCCTGGAGGAGTTGCTTGAAGACGATGCGGTTCTGCACGTGCTCGCCGGTCGCCACCTTGATCGGTGCGACTCCGCGGGCGATCGCCGCATGACCGAGGATGTCGTCGGGGCTCGTGGGCTCTTCGATCCACTCCACGTCGAACTCGGCGAGCGCCTTGACCCATTCGATCGCCGCATCGACGTCCCACCGCTGGTTCGCGTCGATGGCGATCGGGAACCCGTCGCCGACGGCGGCGCGAGCGATGCCGAGACGACGGATGTCGTCGGCGAGATCGGCGCCGACCTTGAGCTTGATCTGCGGATACCCCTCGGCGACCGCTTCACGGCAGAGCCGATCGAGCTTCTCGTCGGAGTAGCCGAGCCAGCCCGGTGTGGTCGTGTACGCGGGGTAGCCGATCTCGAGGAGCTCGGCCGTGCGCTCGGCACGGCCGGGCTCGGCAGCGCGGAACATCTGCAGGGCTTCGGCGGGGGTGATCGCGTCGCTGAGGTAGCGGAAGTCGACGAGAGCGACGAGCTGCTCGGGAGAGAGCTCGGCGAGCAGGCGCCACAACGGCAGCCCGGCGCGCTTGGCCTTGAGGTCCCAGAGCGCGTTGATCGCGGCACCGATCGCCATGTGCATGACGCCCTTCTCGGGGCCGAGCCAGCGCAGCTGCGAATCGTGGGCGAGCAATCGCCAGGCCGCGCCCATGTCGTCGAGCAGCGCTTCGACGTCATGGCCGAGCAGGTGTGCGCGAAGGGCGTCGAGGGCCGCCACCTCGACGTCGTTGCCACGGCCGATCGTGAAGACGAACGCGTGACCTTCGAGACCGTCATTCGCATCGGTGCGGATCGTGAGGTACGCCGCCGAGTAGTCGGGGTCGGGGTTCATCGCGTCCGACCCGTCGAGTTCGAGGGAGGTGGGGAAGCGGATGTCCCGGGTATCAACGCTGACGATGATGCTCATGAGGTCCTTTCGTGGCATCCCGAGCATAAACATCCGATGTCTCTTGTGTCAACCGCGGCCAGATGTGCAAGAATCTGTCTGATTCCGCCTGCGCCCCAGCCAGAGTTCAGATGTTCCTGCGGCGCAGACCCGATGGAGAGGACCAGCATGAGATTCGCCCGGCTCGGCAACGTCGGCACAGAGATCCCCGTTCTCCTCGACCGCGATCGCGCGCTCGACCTGCGGGCGATCACCGACGACATCGACGGCGCCTTCCTGAGCGGCGATGGCATCCAACGTGCCCGCGCCGCCGGCGCCGCCGGGGAGCTGCCCGAAGTGCCGGGGGCCGCGAACCTGCGCATCGGCGCTCCGATCGCCCGGCCGTCGGCCGTCTACTGCGTCGGCATGAATTACGCGGCGCATGCAGCAGAATCGGGCTCCGAGCCGCCGAAGCAGATCGTCATGTTCATGAAGGCCCCGAACACGGTGGTGGGCCCGTACGACGACGTCGCGATCCCCCGCGGCAGCGAGAAGACCGATTGGGAGGTCGAACTCGGCATCGTGATCGGGGCGCGTGCGAGCTACCTCGACTCCCCCGCCGAGGCGCGGGCGCACATCGCAGGTTACGTCGTGGTGAACGACCTCTCCGAGCGCGACTGGCAGATCGCCGTGTCGGGCGGCCAATGGTCGAAGGGCAAGAGCGCGCCCGGGTTCTGCCCGATCGGCCCGTGGCTCTCGACCGACGACGAGCTCGACGCCGACGACGTGCGGCTGCGGAGCTTCGTCAACGGCGAGCCGCGACAGGACTCGCGCACGAGCGACCTCATCTTCGACATCGACACGATCGTCTGGACGCTCAGCCAGTACCTCACGCTCGAGCCCGGGGATCTCGTGCTCACCGGCACCCCAGAGGGCGTGGCGTTGTCGGGCCGGTTCCCGTACCTCTCCGCCGGCGACGTCGTCGAGCTCGAGATCGACGGTCTCGGGCGCCAGCGTCAGAACTACGTCTCCGCCTGACCCGAAAGGACACCTCATGAGCAGCGAATTCAGCGGCCTCGTCGCGATCGTCACCGGCGGAGCATCCGGAATCGGCGACGCCATCGCGGCACGACTCCAGCAGGGCGGCGCCCGGGTCGCCGTCTTCGATCTGCAACCGGATGCCGCGGCGCACGCCGACCTGGCGGTCGCGGTCGACGTGGCCGACGACGAAAGCGTACGCGCCGGCGTCGAGCGGGTCGCGACCGAACTCGGGCGCATCGACATCGTCGTGAACAATGCCGGCATCGGCGCCCAGGGCACGATCGAATCGAACCCCGATGCCGAGTGGCACCGGGTCTTCGACATCAACGTGCTCGGCATGGTGCGGGTGGCCCGAGCGGCGTTGCCCTACCTCCGTCACTCCCCGTCAGCGGCGATCGTCAACACCGCCTCGATCGCGGCGACGGCCGGCCTCCCCGAGCGCGCGCTGTACTCCGCGAGCAAGGGCGCGGTCGCCGCGCTCACCCGGGCGATGGCCGCCGACCACTTGCGCGAAGGCATCCGGGTCAACGCCGTCAACCCCGGCACCGCCGACACTCCGTGGATCGGCAGGCTGCTCGATTCCGCTGCCGACCCGGCCGCCGAGCGCGCCGCTCTCGAGGCACGCCAGCCGCACGGCCGTCTCGTCTCCGCCGACGAGGTGGCCGGTGCGGTCGCCTATCTCGCGAGTCCCATCTCGGGGTCGACCACCGGGGTCTCACTCGCGGTCGACGGCGGCATGCAGGAATTGCGGCTGCGTCCGGCCGCGAAGTAGCGCCGACCGCGCCGGCCCGTTTGTCGACGCGGCGGTGCCTGGAGCGAGCTTCGTTGTACATCGTGCACAGCGAGATCGCGCGGCGGCCCGATAGCCTGAAGAGGTGAAGTTCGCGCACCTGAGAGTCGAAGGCCAGTCCACCCCTCGACTCGCGGCGGTGATCGCCGAGCACGCGATCTTCCTCGATGACCACATGCAGCAGCCTCCGCGCGATCTGCAGGACCTCATCGAGCGAGGGGCAGACGGGCTCGCCGAGGTGCGCGAGATCGTCGACCGCGCGATCGACGCCGGCGCCGAGACTACCCCGGTGGCCGACCTCCGGCACTCGTCGGCCGTGCTGCGTCCGGCGCAGGTCATCGCGATCGGGGCGAACTACGCGGCGCACGCCTCGGAGCTGAAGCTCCGCTCCGAGACGGCCATGACGATCTTCTCGCTCTGGCCGAACTCGCTCAGCGGTCATGGCGCCACGACGACCTGGCCCGACGACCTCACCACGCAGGTCGACTACGAGGCCGAACTCGGCGTCATCATCGGTCGCCCGGCTCGCGGCGTGCACGTGCGCGACGCGCTCGACTACGTGTGGGGCTACACCGTCGTCAACGACATCACGGCCCGCGACCTGCAATTCAGCGAGGCGCAGTGGTCGCGATGCAAGTCGTTCGACGGCTTCACCCCGACGGGCCCGGTCGTCGTGACGGCCGACGAGATCGCCGACCCGCAAGACCTGTGGCTGACCACGAACCTCGACGGCCGAATTCTGCAAGACGCGTCGACGGGCGAGATGGTGCGCGGGGTGGCCGAGATCATCTCGTATCTCTCGCGCTCGGCGACGATCCCGGCCGGCACGCTCATCTCAACCGGCAGCCCGGGCGGCGCCGGCTACTCGCGTAACCCGCAGGTCTTCCTGCGCGACGGCTCGACGGTCACCGTCTCGATCGGCGGCATCGGCTCGCTCACCACGCACTGCCGCGTGGTCTAGCTCGCGGCACCTACTCCGCGGGCTCGCCCTGCAGGTCGACCAGGGGAATCGCCGTCGTGATCGGGTGGATGCCCGAGAGCTTCGAGGGCTGCAGCTGCGCCATCACGGCTTCGCGGCTCATCAGCCCGGCCTCGACGACGAGGTCGGCGACCGGCCGGCCGGTCTTCAACGCGAGCTTGGCGAGGGTGGATGCCTCGGTGTAGCCGATGAACGGAATGAGTGCGGTGATCACGCCCACACTCGAGGCGACCATCGCCTCGAGTCGATCGACGTTGGCCGTGATGCCGTCGACGCAGTTCACCCGAAGGGTCCAGCAGGCCTGGCGCATCCACGTGATCGACTGCAGCAGCGAGTGCGCGATGACCGGCTCGAACGCATTCAGCTGCAACTGGCCGCTCTCGGCCGCCATCGTCACCGTGACATCCGCCCCGGCCACCGCGTAGGCGACCTGGCTGACCGCCTCGGGAATGACGGGGTTCACCTTGCCCGGCATGATGCTGGAACCTGCCTGCTTCGGCGGCAGGTTGATCTCGCCGAACCCGGCCTGCGGCCCCGACGAGAGCAGGCGCAGGTCGTTGCAGATCTTCGACAGCTTGATGGCGCTGCGCTTCAGCGCGCTCGAGAAGGTCATGAAGACGCCGGTGTCGCTCGTCGCCTCGATGAGGTCGGGCGCTGTCTCGAGGCGCAGCCCAGTGATCGCGCTCAGATGCCGAACGGCGGCTGCAGCGTATCCGGGGTCGGCGGTGATGCCGGTGCCGATCGCCGTCGCGCCGAGGTTCACCTCGGAGAGCAGCTTGATCGTCTCGCTCAATCGCTCGTGGTCTTCGCCGAGCGTCGTCGCGTAGCCGTGGAACTCCTGGCCGAGCGTCATCGGCACTGCGTCCTGCAATTGGGTGCGCCCGACCTTCAGCACCTCGTGGAACTCGTGGCCCTTGCGTCCGAACGAGATGCGCAGCAGATCGAGCTCCCGCAGCATCGTCGTGAGCGAGAAGGTCATCGCGAGCTTGACCGCGGTCGGGTAGGTGTCGTTCGTCGACTGGCTCCGATTGACGTCGTCGATCGGATGCAGCACGTCGTAGCTGCCCTTGGGGTGGCCGGCGATCTCGAGGGCGAGGTTCGCGATGACCTCGTTGGCGTTCATGTTGGTCGAGGTGCCCGCGCCGCCCTGGATCACGCCGACCACGAACTGCTCGTGCAGCTCGCCGTCGATGATGCGCTGGCAGGCCTCGTCGATCCATTCGGCCTTCTGCTCGGTGAGCACGCCGACCTCTCGGTTCGCGCGCGCTGCGGCCTGCTTCACCGACGCGAGCGCGACGATGAGGTCGGGATAGACCGAGATCGGTCGCTTGGAGATCGGGAAGTTCTCGAGCGCGCGCATCGTGTGCACGCCCCAGTACGCGTCGGCCGGCACCTCGAGCGAGCCGAGGGAGTCGGTCTCGGTGCGCGTGCGCGCCTCGGCCGGCGACGGGATCGGAGCGGTGTCGGTACGCGTGTCGTCGGTGGTCTCGGGCTCGTGCATGCTTCCTCCACACTGGGCGCGAGTGCACGTCGGATCTGACGCACCCGCAGCCGGCTCCATCGCCTGTCGGCCCGCGGGGTCACCGCGGGCAGCTTCTCCATCGAGCCTATCGCCGCGGAGACGGAGCGAGGTACTTCACGGGCCCGGTCAGGGGCGACCGGGCTTGTCGGGCTTGCCGGGCTTGTCAGGGAAGTCGGGGCGTGGCGGCCTCGGGTCGTAGCGCACCGCGACGAGACTCGACTCGCACCCGTCGCACGAGGTGAGGATCGCCCGCTCGGCTTCCGCCGTGGTCGTGACGACGAGGTTCGAGTCCCCGCGGTACGCATCGCGACGGACCGTCGCATCGAAACTCAGGGTGAGGTCCTCCCCGGGCGCGATCTGCCCCGACCAGCGCAGCGTCGCTCCGTCGAGCACCGGCTCGCCAGTCGAGGAACGCACCGACGCGGCATCCGGATTCGCATCGTCGACGAGACCGCTGAGGTCGACGGCGAGGCGCACGGTCTCTGCGGTCGAGCTGTCGGTGGAAGCAGTCACCTCGTACGTGACCACGTCGTCGCGCACGACCTCGGAGCCGGCCACCGGATCGGAGACGACCGCGACGGTCAGGCCTGGCAACTGCTGCTTCGCCTTGACGAGCGAGAGATCGTCGATCTGCAGCCAGCGGTCGCCGCCCAGATTCGTGCCGACGAAGGCCTGCACCGCGGTGCGATCACCGCTGTGGAACGTCACGGAGTACCGCGTGTACGCACCGACCTCTTCGAAGGATGCCTCGGCGAGCGTCGCGCTGCCCGAACCGAGTTCGCGCACGCCAAGCGATCCGGGTGCCGGGGTGCCCCCGGTGACGACGAAGCCGGTGAAGGTGTACGTCGTGTTCGGCTCGACCGCGACATCCTGGTGCACGTCGATCCAGCCGGCGTTGTGGCGCATCCAGCCCTGCTTGCTGCCGCCGTGCGCCCACGCATGGTTGATGTCCACGCCGCAATTGCCGGTGCACGCCCACGGTGCAGGCATGGCCGTGTCGACGGCGCGCTCGAATCCGGGGTCCGCGATGAGGTTCGGGTTCACGACGGTCCCGGTCTCGTCGATCTCGGCACGCACGAGGTAGACGTTGTACGGGTCCCACTGCGACAGCGCGAGGTAGAGCTCGCCACCCTCCGACCATGGGTGCAGGTAGCCGCCGTACAGGCCCGGGTAGTCGGCGAAGCTCGCCAGTCGCTGCGCCTCGCCCCACGGCCCCTCGGGCGTCGGTGCAGTTCGCAGCACGAGGTCGAGGTCTTCGTTGAGGTACGTCATCAGCCAGCCGCCCGTGTGCTCGCTGTACCGCACCGAGAGTTCGGCGGCGTTCGGCGGCACGATCGACGCGGCGGCGGTGTCGTCTCCGAGCACCCAGCTCGTGCCGTTCCAGTACGAATAGGCCGACTTGTCGAGAACGGAGGCCTCGGGCACGCGCGCGACGTGCGCCGCACCGAATCGGCCGTTCGGCGTTCCGAACATGTAGACGTAGCCGTCGTGGCGCTCGAACGCGACCATCTGGAACGGGTGCTGCCCGTCGGCCGTGTTGGTCCACTCCGGCCCGTCGGTCGAGTTCCAGGTCTCGCCATTGTCGTCTGAGTAGGCGATGCGGTTGAAATTGGTATCCCACGCGCCGGGTTCGCCCCACTGGCGCACCGACATGAACGCGAGGTACTGCCGATCGCCGACGGCGATGCCGGCCGTCGGGATCGTCGTGAGCTCTTCGCCGTTCACCTTCAGTGAGGGGATGATCTCTGCCGCGTGGCCCGGCGCGTCCTCGACGGCGGAGTCGAACGTCATGCCGTCGGAGAGGTCGGTGTCACTGCTGCGGAGCAGCACGTTGGAGCGCCAGTCGCCGCCGCCACCGCCCGGGCCGCTCCAATCGCCGAACGTATCGCCGAATGCGGTGAGGATCTCGCCGGAGCCGTTGTCCCACATGATGCCGAGGTCGGTGCCGGTCACGGCCCATCTCGTATCGGTGGCGCTCAGCGACTTGGGCCCCGTCATCTTGCTGACAAGCACCGCCGGCGAGTGGTCGGAGGGCGGCTCGGCGATCGCGCGCTCCGTGGGCGCGGGTGCCGTGTGCGCCGCCGATGCGCCCAATGGTGTGAGCACTCCGACGACGAGCGCTCCGGCGGCGGCGAGCACGGCGGTCTTCTTTCGGATGGGTTGCGACATTGCATCTCCCTCTCGGTGGAATCGTGGTACGGGTGGTTACTTCATTCCGGCGAGCCTCACGCCGTTGACGATGTAGCGCTGGAAGACCAGGACGAGAAGGATCGTCGGGAGAGCCGCAAGTGTCGACCCGGCCATCAGCAGGCCCCACTCGTTGCCGCGTTCCGACCGGAAGGTGGCGATGTACTGCATGATCTGTTGCAGGCCCGGGTCTTGAATCGTCAGGATCGGCCAGACGTACGCATTCCAATACGCGAGAAACGACCCGACCCCCACGACGACGAACACACCTTGCGACTGCGGCAGGAAGATCGACCAGAAGATGCGCCAGCGACCAGCGCCGTCGATCAAGGCCGCTTCTTCGATGGCGAGTGGGGTGTTCAGGTAGAACTGCCGGATGAAGAACATCTGGATGGCCGACGCCGCTCCGGGGATGATCAGGACCGCGAGGGTATTGAGCATGCCGAGGTTCGACACGACCACGTATGACGTCAGCAGGATCGCCATGCCCGGGATGAACATCGGCGTGATGCAGAAGACCCACCAGAATCGCTTGCCTCGAAAGTCGAGGCGAGCGAATGCGTACGCGGCGACGGAGTTCACCACGAGGCTCAGCAGCGTGAAGAGCAGCGCGCCCGCGAACGTCACCGCCATCGCCTGGAGGAATGCCGGATCCTGCAGGATGGTCGCGTAGTTCTGCCAGATCCAGACGTCGGGGAAGAACTGGAACGGGGTTCTCAGCACCTCGTTCCGGCCTTTGAATCCCGAGATGAGCATCCACCCGAGCGGAAGGGCGGTGCTGATGACGATGAGCGCAGCGAGTGCATACGTGGCGATGCGTCGCCCGAGAGAAGCTTTCATTCGGAGTTCCTATGCGTCGATCGCTTTGTCGGAGCGGATGAGGCGGAAGATCAGCATGCTGACGCCGCCCAAGACGAAGAAGAGCAGCAGCGCTGCGGTCAGCGAGAAGCTCGTGGCATACGGAGTGGGGTCCTTGAACTGGTTGAAGATGAACAGGTTGGGGGTCATCGTCGAGTTCGTCGGACCGCCTTGCGTCATGATGAGGGGAAGCTCGAACTGCTGCATGCCCGCGATCGTCGCGGTGACCAGCAGGTACAGCAGCACGTTCTTCATGAGCGGAATCGTGATGAACCACGTCCGCTGCACGAAGTTCGCACCCTCGAGCTGAGCCGCCTCGTAGTAGCTCTGCGGGATGTCGTACATGCCCGCGAGCATGATGAGCGTCGTGATTCCGAAGGCCAGCCAGATGCCCGGGACGGAGATCGCCGGCAGCGCGATATTCGGGTCGGAGAGGTAGGCGAACGGCCCGAGGCCGACGAACCCGATCAGCCAATTGACGAGACCGCCGTCGGCCCGGTACATGAAGACGAACACCACCGATGTGATCACCGCAGAGACCACGGTCGGCACGTAGACCGTCGTCTTGAGCAGGCCGGCCAGCTTGATGCCGCACGTACGGATGAAGCTCGCCACGAGGAACGCGACGATCATGATCACGGGCACGGTGTACAGAACGTAGAGTGCCCCGATTCCGATGGAATGCCAGAAGTCGGGGTCCTCCAGCACATAGCCGTAGAACTGCAGACCGACGAACACCGGATCCTCATAGAAGCTGATCTCGAACGTCGAGAGATAGAACGAATACAGCAGTGGCCACCAGACGAAGATGCCGAGCAGCACCACCATCGGCGCGATCATCACATACGCGGTGCGGTTGTCCATCACGTGCGTGCTCAGTCGCCCGGAGACGTTGCGCCGAGGCTTCGGAGCGGAGTCCTCGTCTTCGGGCTCCAGGGCGATGCTCGCAGCGGTGGCGAGACGGTTGGTGGACTGCGGCGACATCGTCATCGCACGGTTCTCCTTCGATTCGGTCGGGAGCGAGCGTCGAGCGGGTGCTGCACGGCAGCACCCGCTCACGGCTACGACTCAGTCACCACCGGTACCGGCCAGCTTTTGCTTCTTGATCACGTCCTCGATCGCTGCCTGCGCTTCGTTCATCGCGGCAGGGATGTCGCCACCCCGCATCGCCTTCTCGAGGCTGGTCGCGAATGCGATGCTGACATCCCACGGGTACGACGGCTCGGCCTTGGCGTAGGGCACGATGTCTTCCGTGATCGTCGCGAGGAACGCGTTCTCAGCCGCCTCCGGCGTGGCCGCGAGCGCTTCCGTGACCGAGACCCGCGCCGGATACTTCGAGAAGCCGGTCGCGGTGAAGAAGTCGACGAGTCGATCCGTGTCGTCGGCGAGGAGCCACTGGACGAACTCGGCCGAGCCGTCCTGGACCTTCGACTTCGCATCGACGGTGAGCGTCCAACCGCCGAGCGTCGAGGTCGGCTGGGTCGGATCTCCATCGATCGAGGGGAAGGCGGCGACGGCCGTGTTCTCCCAGACGCCTGCCCAGTCGGGGTTCGCCGAGATCTGGCCGAGCGCCCACGATCCGCACGCGCTCATCGCGACTTTTCCTTCGCCGAAGAACGAGCAGTCGGCGTAGGGATAGGTCGCTTCCTGCGGCATCAGCTTCTCGGAGTAGAGGGTCTGGTAGAACTTCGCGAGATCCTCGTACGCGGGGTCGACGGCCGACGCCTCCGACCAGTCGCCACGCAGGGGAAGGTCACCGGCAGCCGTGTACTGCAGTCCCCAGCTCGACCATCCGAGGTCGGGTGCGGTCTGGGCGATGTTCATGCCGTAGACCCCGTCTTTCGTGAGCGCTCGCGCGTCGTCGAGAAGCTCGTCCCAGGTCGTCGGCGGCGCATCGATTCCGGCTGCTGCAAGCAGATCCGCGCGATAGAACAGCACCGTCGACGGTTCGACGAGCAGCGGGTAGCCGTAGACGCCGCCTTCGATGGTGACGAACGGCGCGATGTTCTCGGCGATGTCATCGAAAGCACCGTCGTCCATCAGCCCGGTGAGATCGGCGATCTGACCATTGGCCTGCATGGGTTTGATGTTCCCGTAGCTCGTGGTCTTCACGTCGGGTGCCTTGCCGGCAGCTTGGGCGGCCTTGAGCTTCTGGTCCCACGTGTCCGCCGGCACCACCACGAGCTCGACCTCGACCTCGTCTTGGCTGTCGTTGAACTCCGCGACCTGCGCCTTGAACCAGTCCTGTTGGTAATCCTCGAACTTCTGTTGCCAGAAGACGACCTTGGACTTGCCATCCTCAGTCGTCGCGCCGCCGCTCGACGGCGTGCATCCGGCGAGCAGGATCCCGACCGCTGCGGCCGCGAGCCCGACAGTGGTGAGCCTGGTGATTCTCTTGTGCATTCGTCCCTCCTCAGGAACTCGACTCTTCGCTGAGTCGTTGCTGTGGCCGGTCAGGAAGCCCGGTCCGGTCGGATCAGGTCGGCGCACCGCTCAACGCGGATCGCCGCTGATCTCGTCTCAGCGTCAGGCTACGCGAAATCGATTTCACGCACAAGTGGAATCGATTTCATATTTGAGTGGATCGGCGCGTGTCGAACACGCGCAGCGCGGCGCAACGGGACCGTGCGCTCAGCGAGGCTCGAGCGCGAGTGGCCGAAGGCCGAACCAGTACGAGGAGATGCCTGCCGGGGCGCACGGGCAGACGTTCGACTGCACCCACATGCGACGTCCGTCGTCGGAGATGAACTTCGACGGGATGGTCGTGCCGTAGCCGCCCATCTCCACGTCGGTCCACGGATACCGGCCGAAGTCTCGGGAGAGGAACAGCTCGAACGGGCCCCATGGCGCCTTCGATGCGGAGAACTCGAATGTGAGCTCCGTCCACGAGGTGTAGAGGTAGAGCCCGAGCGGTTCATTGAAGGTGACACCGCCCTGCGAGAGGACCGAGAGATTCGCGGCACCGACGGTCTGCCCGCCGCCGGCATGGGCATCGGCATTCGAGGGGTGCTGCAGGCGTTCATCGTGCAGCACCGCGACTCGCTCGGCGAGGTCGTCGCTCCAGCGCGGCTCGTCGCCGTCGAGTCCGGCGAAGAACTCCCACGCGCTGCGATCCTGCACCGCATCCTGCGGTACTCGAGCGAGCCACAGGTCGACGGGGTCGGGCACCGAGTCGTCGAAGGAGTCGCGCCAGTTGCCGTCGAGGCCGTAGGCGTAGAGATACCCCTCTGGTGCGTGCTCGGCGTCCTTGCCGAAGTCGGCGAACATGATCGTCGTGAAGACGTGGTCGTCGAACATCGGCGCCGAGCGATCCCACTCCCAGGTGCGGCCCTTGTCGTGCGAAACGGCGATCGTCGCGGCCGGTGCCTCGTTGAAGTCGGCCCGGAGATCTTGCACGGCGAGGTAGAGATCCCCGCCGACGCACGCCATTCCGGTGGGTTTCCGTGTGAAGCCCTCCCCCGACCAGACCTGGCCGACGGCGTCGCCGACCGCGAGCGCCTCGCCGATGAGATCGTCGAGGCCGCCATCGATGCGATTCACGACGATGTCGGAGAACTCGTCACCGAATCCCGACCCGTCGCCGTTCGCCGCATAGATCGCGTCATCGTCGGCCCAGCAATTGGGCCACAGGTCGCCGTCGGAGATGCCGATCCTCGTCGGAACGTCGCCGACGGTCGCCGCGGCGACGACGGTGTTGTCGTCGACGAAACCCGCGCCCCTGATCGGTGGTGCGCTCACCGAGCATCCCACCAGCAACACGGCGGCGAACGTCGTGAGGCATCCGGAGACCAGCCCGCGCGCACCGGTCACCGCTCAGTCCCGCGGTGCGCGGGGAGGCTCGGCACCGATGTCGGGCACGGGCGCAGTGCCGAGGTGCACCTCCATGGCGTCGGCATCGGGAGCCGCCGGGCGATTGGTCACCGGCCGGTCGAGGTAGAACACTGCGGTCGACGCGATGTCGTCCTGCAAGGGCAGGTAGCGCCATCCGCTGCGCCAGCCGAGCGCCTGCACATCGATCTTCGACATGCGCTCGTGGAAGACGATCGGGTCGGGCAGGTGCCAGCGATACATCCCGAATCGTTGTTGGCTGACGTAGAGCCCGTCGGGTCGGATCACCTGCGGCATGCCGAGATACGGCGTGGAGAACTCGGTGTAACCCTGTCCGGGCACGTCGAAGTTCCAGGCACCGCCGAAGTAGTCCTCGGTTCCGGTGCCGCAGATGGTCGGGTACTCGTCGTCGTCGTCGAAGTAGAACTTCAACTCGCCCTCGCCCCACCAGCCGTTGCTGTTCGCGCCCCACGCGAGGTAGGTGCCCACGTAATGCCCGTGCCCCTCGACGCCCTCGAGGATCGTGTGGGTCGTCGCGTAGTCGAGCACGTTGCTCCGACGCCACTGCGCGTGGAAGTAGGCGTCATCACCGGGCTCGTCGCGCTCCTCGTAGGTGATCTGGTAGTAGACGACCACGTCGACGACCGAGGTGTTCTCGACCGTGAGGCGGGCGCCGCTGCGGAACGGCATCGGCCAGTACGAATTGAACCCGCCATGCGGGTTCGCGGCGATGACCTGCGAGTCGACCTGGGCGAACACACCCCAGCCGTTGCAGAAGAAGTCGCCGTAGGGCACCTCGACCGCCGGCTCAGCGGCGCCGTCCCAATACGCTCGCAGCACGAGGGTTCGCCAGTTGTCCTTGTGCGTCGTGATCCAGATGTGCGTGATCTTGCCGGGGCCGTCGATCGTGGCCAGGTCGAAGGTGTCGCCGGCCTTCACGACGACGCTCGGCGACACTTTCCAGCCGACACCGAGGTCGCGGGACGCGGCCCTGCCGGTGCCGTCGGTCGCACGGCCGCCTCCGCCGACTGCGCCGTCGAAGTTCTCGGGGCTGATCGAGCGCGTGCGCACGGATCGCAGGCCGGCGATCTCGGAATGGTGCACGGTGAGTCTCCCTCCGCAACGCGGGCGAGAGCTCTCGACGACGCCGTCCGCTTGCACTGTTGGAATCGATTTCAGCAAGTAGTGTTCACTGTAGGGAGAACACCGGTGCCTGTCAACGCACCGGAGAGCCCGCAGAACGGAGGGGTGACGTGGCCACCATCTACGAGGTCGCACGCCTCGCCGGAGTGTCTCCGGCGACCGTTTCGCGCGTGTTCAACGGCACGAGCGTCTCAGACGAGAAGGCGAAGCTCGTGCGCGATGCCGCCGTTCATCTCGCCTACACGCCGAACCGCACGGCCCGCACGCTGCGGCGTCAGCACAGCGAGGTCATCGCGCTCATCATCCCCGATATCGAGAACCCGTTCTTCACGTCGCTCGCGCGAGGCGTCGAAGATGCCGCGCGAGCGGCGGGCTACTCGGTCGTGCTCTGCAACTCCGACGAAGACGTCACGAAAGAGGCGCAGTACATCGACATCGCGGTGCTCGAGAACATGGCGGGCGTCATCATCGCCGCGGCGAGCGACGACAGCGACCTGCACCCGTTGCTCTCGCGCTCTCGAGCGGTCGTCGCCGTCGACCGCGGGCCACACGGGCTCGAGATCGACGCCGTCATGGTCGACAACCGCGCCGGCGGCGCTGCCGCCACCACCGCGCTCGTCGCGCACGGTTTCACGAGAATCGGATGCATCACGGGCCCGAGCGACGTCGAGACCGCCCAGCACCGGGCCGATGGCTGGCGTGATGCGTTGCGAACCGGCGGCCTGGAGGTCGACGAGACGCTGCTCGCGCACGCGAACTACCGCGTCGACGGCGGTCGTGCGGCCATGCAGCAACTTTTGGCGCTCGCTGATCCGCCCGATGCGGTCTTCGCCGCCAACAACCTCATGAGCGTCGGCGCCCTGCAGGTGCTCTACGCCGCCGGGTTGACGACCGAGTCCTTCGGATTCGCCGCGTTCGGCGATCTGCCGTTCGCGGCACTCGCACCCGCCGGCATGACCGTCGTCCATGTGCCGGCGCGCGCCATGGGCAAGACCGCAGCGACGATGCTCCTCGGCCGCATCGCGGGCGACGACGGTCCACCGCGCACCGTGGTGCTGCGGAACGAGGTTTCGGTGAACCCCGAGCAGGCGCTCGCGCACGTGATCTGACCCCGTGCACGCCGCACCCGCAGTCGGCGCGGCTTGCGTGTGAAATCGATTTCTGCAACGCTGTCGTCTATCCGGATCGAGGAGGATCGCGAATGGCCGTACGGGCGGTGCTCGGTGTCGACATCGGCACATCGAGCAGCAAGGGCGTCCTCGTCGACCTCGACGGTGCGGTGCTGCGCAGTGCCGTGCGCGAACACGAGGTGCAGCGCCCCGCCCCAGGTCACGTCGAGATGGACGCCACCGTCTGGTGGCAGGAGTTCGTCTCGCTCGCCAGAGAACTCGCGAGCCCCGACGTCGAGGTCACGGCCGTCGGTGTGAGCGGCATGGGGCCGTGCGTGCTCGTGACCGACGCCGAAGGCACACCGGTGCGCCGCGCCATCCTCTACGGCGTCGACACCCGCGCGGGCGTGCAGATCGCCGAGCTCGAAGCACGGCTCGGCGCCGAGGCGATCGCCGAACGCGGCGGAGCGACGCTCAGCTCGCAGGCTGCAGGACCGAAGCTCGCGTGGATCGCCGCGAACGAACCCGACGTGGCCGCGCGCGCCTCGCGACTCTTCATGCCGGCATCGTGGCTCGCCTTCCGATTGACCGGCGCCTACGTGCTCGACCACCACTCGGCGAGCCAGTGCTGGCCGCTCTACGACCGCGCCGCAAGCGCTTGGTACGAGCCGTGGTGGGCCGAGATCTGCCCCTGGCTCGATGCGCCCGAGTTGCACTGGGCTGGCGATCGCGCGGGGGTCGTCGGCACCGACGTCGCAGAGGAGACCGGGCTGCCCGCCGGCATTCCCGTGATCACGGGCACGATCGACGCCTGGAGCGAGGCGGTGAGCGTCGACGGCGTGCACCCCGGCGATCTCTTCCTCATGTACGGCACCACGATGTTCCTCATCGACACCGTGCCCGAACCCGTCACCTCGCCCACCCTCTGGGGCACGGCGGGCGTCGAACCGGGCACCCACTCCCTCGCGGGCGGCATGGCGACGTCGGGTGCCGTGACCGCCTGGCTCAGGGACCTCTTCGGCCGGCCCGACTACACGACGCTCGTGGCCGAGGCGAGCGCGGCTCCCCCTGGAGCATCCGGGCTCGTCATGCTGCCCTACTTCGCCGGCGAGCGCACCCCGGTGCAGGACCCCGATGCGCGGGGCGCCATCGTCGGCCTGACGATCGAGCACACCCGCGGCGATCTCTACCGCGCGGCGCTCGAAGCGACCGCGTTCGCCGTGCGCCACAACATCGAGACCATGCGACGTGACGGCGGAGACATCCGCCGCATCATCGCGGCCGGCGGTGGGACGCAATCGGCACTCTGGCCGCAGATCGTCTCGGATGTCACGGGGCTGCCCCAAGTGCTGCCGCGCGTGACGATCGGCGCGAGCTACGGAGCCGCGTATCTCGCCGCGCGCACCATCGCCGACGTGTCGATCGCGCGGTGGAATCCACCGCAGTCGACGATCCGGCCCGAGTCCGGGCGAGCCGAGCGCTACGACGAGCTCTACCGGCTGTACCTCGAGCTGTACCCCGCCACCCGCGATACCGCGCACCACCTGGCCGCGCTCCAGCGCTCGTCGAGGAGTCACGCATGAACGGCGGTGCCTGGGCCACCCGACGACGCGTGCTCGACGCCGCTGCACGACCCGTCGCCTTCCCGCTCGGCGGCATCGGCACCGGCAACGTCTCACTCGGCGCACGCGGCGAGTTGCGCGACTGGGAGCTCGCGAACCGGCCCGACAAGGGTGCGTCGCTCCCCTACAGCTGTTTCTCGATCCGCACGCAGACCGGCGGAGAACCGGCATTCACGCGCGTGCTCGAGGCGATGCCCCGCCCGCCGTTCGACGACGACCAGGGCCACGCCGTCTCGGGCTTCGGCCTGCCGCGCCTTCGCGATACCCGCTTCCACGGCGAATACCCCGTCGCCGGGGTCGAGTTCCTCGACGAACGACTTCCCGTGTCGGTGTTCCTCACGGCGTTCACGCCGTTCGTGCCGCTCGACGTGGCCGGCTCCGGCATCCCCGTCGCCGTCTTCCGATACTCGGTGCGCAACGACGCACCCGTACCGGTCGACGTCTCGATCGCCGGCACGCTCACCAACCCGGTCGGCCATGTCGGCCGCGACCTGCTGCATTTCCCGACCTTCGAGGGCACGCCGTTCAACGAGGCGCGCCGCGGCGACGGCCTCACGGGCATCCGCTTCGGCAGCGACCTGGCGGGCGAGAGCCCGCTCGCCGGCAGCGCCGCACTCGCGACGACCGATGACGGCGACGTGACGCTCACGCACCAGTGGGTGACGAGCGCGTGGCAAGACGGCATCCAGCGGTTCTGGGACGACTTCCGGGACGACGGCCGGCTCGAACCCGAGACGCGATTCACGCTCGACGACGAGGTGCACGACTGGATCCCCCGCTCCCGCACCGGATCGCTCGCGATCTCGCGCACGCTCGCTCCCGGTGAAGAGCACGACTTCGAGTTCCTGCTCGCGTGGCACTTCCCGAACCGGCCGCGCGCCTGGCAGGGCAACATCCGCCTCGACGACACCCACGCGCACGAGGTCGTGCGCAACGATTACGCAAGCCGATATGACGACGCGTGGGCCGTCGCAGCCGACGTCGCCGGGCGCCTTCCCGAGCTCGAGGCGGCGACCTTCGCCTTCCACGACGCGCTGCATCGCAGCACCCTGCCCGACGAGGTCATCGATGCGGCGAGCGCGACGCTCGTCGCGCTGCGCAGCACGACCTGCATGGTGCTCGAAGGCGGCGTGTTCGCCGCTTGGGAGGGATCGTTCGACCACGCCGGCAGCTGCGAGGGCACGTGCACGCACGTCTGGAACTACGCGCAAGCGGCCGCGTGGCTCTTCCCATCTCTCGAGCGCAGCGCCCGGCGCACCGAGTTCCTGCACGAGACCCGCGACGACGGCCGCATGAACTTCCGCACGAACAGCGTCTTCGGCAACGAGTCCTGGGACTTCCGCCCCGCCGTCGATGGGCAACTCGGCACGATCGTGCGGCTCTACCGCGAATGGCAGCTCGGCGCGGGCGACGACTTCCTGCGCGAGCTCTGGCCGCACGCGGTGCGCGCCCTCGAGTACGCACTGCGCGAGTGGGATCACGACGGCGACCTCGTGCTCGAACAGGTGCAGCACAACACGTACGACATCGAGTTCCACGGCGCGAACCCGCTCTCGGGGTCGATGCTCTACGCCGCATTGCGGGCAGCGGCGGCGCTCGCCGATCACCTCGGCGACGAGGCATCCGCTCGCCGGTACGCCGATGCCGCGACCACTGGGGCGGCTCGCATGGACGAGTTGCTCTTCAACGGCGAGTACTACGTGCAGCGGCTGCCGCCCCGCGACGAACACCGCTACCAGTTCGGTGACGGATGCCTCTCCGACCAGCTCTTCGGACAGACCCTCGCGCATCTCACGGGGCTCGGCCACCTCTTTCCGCCCGAACACGTGCGCAGCGCGGTCGCCGCGGTGCACCGGCACAACCTGCTCGAGCGGGTCGCCGATCACGACAACGTGCAGCGCAGCTACGCCCTCGCCGACGACGGCGGACTCGTGCTCTGCTCGTGGCCGCACGGCGGCCGCCCGGCGCTGCCCTTCGTCTACTCCGACGAGGTCTGGGCGGGCATCGAGTATCAGGTCGCGACCCACCTCGTGTACGAGGGCCTCATCGACGAAGCCCTCGAGATCGTGCGCACGGTGCGCGCCCGCCACGACGGCGTACGTCGCAACCCGTGGAATGAAGCCGAATGCGGCAACCACTACGCCCGGTCGCTCGCAGCATGGGGGCTCGTCGTCGCGCTCTCCGGTGCGCAGGCGAACGATTCACGCGGCGAACTCGCCTTCGCCCCGGCACTCCCTGGCGACTTCGCCTCGGTGTTCAGCGCGGGTACCGCGTGGGGCACCGTTCGCATCGCGAGCGGCACCACCGAGATCCGCGTGCTCGGCGGGCGTCTCGACGCGTCGACCATCTCGGTGCGGCCTTTCGGCGCCTCGACCGCCATCACCTTCCAGCTCTCGGAGCCGACATCCACTGGTGGCGTCATCCGATTCAGAACCGAGAACGAGTAGAGAGAGAACCATGACGCAGTACACCCTCCCCGTGCGGCGAGAGCCGCGCTCTGCCGCCGCACAGACGGTCTACACCGTGGCATCCGGCGACCTCAGGCTGAGCGCCAACGTCAAGTGCTGGCCGACGCAGCAGGGACTCGAAGCCGACTTCACGGCGGCCGTCGAAGGTCTCGGCTGGGCGGTCGAGCGCGGCCACGGCGTCGACCCGGTCACCGGCCACGGATTCATCGACAGCCAGCGCGCCGGGATCGAGGTGTTCAAGACCCTGCCGGCCGAGGCGCCGCTCGTCGTCGTCGAGGCGGTCTGGCAGTACAGTCACCACGTGCTCGCGGGTCTCCGCACCCACCGCGGGCCGATCCTCGTCGTCGCGAACTGGGCGGGCGACTTCCCCGGCCTCGTGGGGCTCTTGAACCTCACCGCGAGCCTCACCAAGGCGGGCGTCGAGTACTCGGCGCTCTGGAGTGCCGACTTCACCGACGAGTGGGCGAAGGCGAAGCTCGCCGAGTGGCTCGAGACGGGCCGCATCGAGCACGACCTCAGCCACGTGCGGGCGCTCCCGGCGCTCGACGAGTCCGCACCCGAGGTCGCACTCGGCCGCGCGCTCGCGGTCGAGCTCCGCGAGGAGAAGGCGATCATCGGCGTCTTCGACGAGGGCTGCATGGGCATGTACAACGCGATCATCGACGATGAGATGCTGAACCCCCTCGGCATCTACAAAGAGCGCCTCTCGCAGAGCGCATTGCTCGCCGAGATGGCACGCGTCAGCGATGCGGAAGCCGACGCGGCGTTCGCGTGGCTCGAGGACGCCGGGCTCACCTTCCATTTCGGCACCGACGAGGCGACCGAACTCACGCGCGCACAGGTGCAGAGCCAGTTGAAGATGTACATCGCCGCAGTGCGCATCTCCGACGACTACGGGCTCGATGCCGTCGGCATCCAGTATCAGCAGGGCCTGAAGGACATGGTGCCCGCCTCCGACCTCGCCGAGGGCCTGCTCAACAACGTCGAGCGGCCCCCGGTCCGCTCGCGCGACGACGAGCGCGAGCTCTACCCCGGCGCCGCGCTTCCCCACTTCAACGAGGTCGACGAGGGTGTCGCCGTCGACGCTCTCGTGACGAATCGCATCTGGAATGCGATGGGCCTCGACCCGGCGAACACGCTCCACGACATTCGCTGGGGCGAGGAATACGGCGGCGAGTTCGTGTGGGTGTTCGAGATCTCGGGGTCGGTGCCTGCGAGCCATAACGGCGGCTACGACAAGTCGTACAGCATGCGGCAGCCGCCGATGTTCTTCCCGCTCGGCGGCGGAACGCTCTCGGGCGTCTCGAAGCCCGGGGAGATCGTCTGGTCGCGCGTCTTCGTCATGGACGGTCGACTGCACGTCGACCTCGGCCGCGGTTCGGTGCGCGAGTTGCCCGCCGAAGAGACGCAGCGCCGCCTCGACGCGACCGACCCGCAGTGGCCGATCATGCACGCGGTGCTGCACGGCGTGAGCAGAGACCAGCTGATGGCGAGGCACAAGGCGAACCACGCCCAGGTGGCGTACGCACCCGACGCCGCGACGGCCGATCGCGCGCTGCTCGCGAAGGCGGCGCTCTTCGCCGAGCTCGGCCTCGACGTGCATCTCTGCGGCGACCTCGACATCTGATCGACGATGTGAGCGTGCAGGTGGGTCTGCCGCTCGGCAGGCCCACCGTCGTTCCGGTGTGCGTCACAGGCCCATCGGTTGCGGCGGGGCGCCGCCACGCCCCGCCGCGTCGCCGTCAGCTCACACCCGGTCGGTCTCGTCGACTCCGTTCGACGCGAGCAGCTCGCTCTCGACCGCACCGCCGTAGCCCTCTGCCTGCGGGTCGCCGTGCAGGCCGCCCGACACGGCGTACTCCTCTTCCGGCGAGAGGATGAGTCGGTGCCGACCCCAGAGCGCGAAGATCGCGAGCATCACGGCGTATACGACGACGATCGCGATGATCGCCGGCACGAAGGTCGGGTTCAGGAGGAAACCGAGGAAGATGAGCGCGGCGATGATGGCGGCGATCACGGCACCCGGCACGCCCCACGGGCTGCGGTACGGGCGCTTGGCGTTCGGGTACTTGCGCCGGAGGATCACGAACGCGATCATCTGCAGCAGGTAGGCGAGCACGGCGCCCCAGACCGCGATGTTCAGCACGATCGCGCCGGCGACCGCGCCGGCTCCCTCTGCGTCGACCTGGGCGAGCACGTCGAGCACGATGAGCGCGACGAAGCCGATGATCGCGCCCGCGACGAGTGCGACCCACGGCGTCTGGCGCTTGCCGGTGAGCGAGAGGAACTTCGGGTAGTAGCCGGCCCGCGAGAGCGAGTACATGTTGCGCCCGTAGGCGAACATGATGCCCTGCAGCGACGCGAGCAGGCCGATGAGCGCGAACAGGGCGAGCACCGCGGCGAGCTCGTCGCCGACGATCGCCCTGAATCCGTCGAGCAGCGGCTCTCCCGCCGTGCCCGTGGCCTCTGCGCCGACGACGCCGGTGTTCAGGAAGAGCACGAGCAGTCCGGTCACGATGAGCGTGGCACGCGCGATGAGGCCGGCCTTCGGGATGTCGCGGACCGGGTCCTTCGACTCCTCGGCTGCGAGTGGCAGTTCCTCGATGCCGAGGAAGAACCACATCGCGAACGGCAGGGCGAACAGGATCGGCAGCACGCCATGCGGCAGGAACGCGGTCTGGCCCGCGTCGGGCACGATATCGAAGAGCTTGTCCCACGAGAACTGGCCCGAGAAGATCGCCATCGCGCTGAAGACGAGCAGGATCGCGATCGAGATGATCGAGACGACGATCGCGAACTTGAAGGAGATGCTCGCGCCCGCCGCGTTGATGCCGATGAAGACGAGGTAGAGCAGCACCCACCAGATCCACTGGGGCATCGAGAAGCCGAGCAGTTCACTCGTGATCGCATCGGCGTACGAGCCGGAGAAGAACACGATCACCGCGGTCGTCGCGACGTACTCGATGGTCTCGGCGAGACCGGTGACGAATCCGCCCCACGGCCCCATCGCAGCACGAGAGAAGGAGTAGGCGCCGCCCGTGTGCGGCATCGCCGACGACATCTCCCCGATCGAGAAGATGAGCCCGTAGTACATGACGACGAGCACCGCGAAGGCGATGAGCATGCCGCCGAAGCCCGCGAAGTCGATGCCGAAGTTCCAGCCCGAGAAGTCGCCTGAGATCACCGCGGCGACGGCGAGACCCCAGAGGCCCCAGACCCCGGCCGTGCGGGTGAGTCGGCGTTTCTCGAAGTACCCGGATTCGGCAGTCGTGTACTTGACTCCCGAGACCTTGAGCGTGTCCTTGGTCATGGCGGTTCCCTTGCTCTCTCGAAGCGCGCGGCCGCAGCAGCGCGCGGGGGTGGGATGCGTTGGCCTGAACTATAGGGCTCCCAATGGTTGCCCGTACAGACCTTTTTCTCAGAAGCTCCTCGACATCGACGACAACCTGCCGCGTCGAGCCAGATCGGGAACGGGCGACCGTGTGGTGTAATGGTCGGCAGCACCGACCATTCACCGACTCGAGGAGGCGCCAGCGGATGTCGGCACCCACCGGATATCTCACCCTCGACGCTCTGCGCAGCGCGGTCGCCGACGGACACGTCGACACGGTCATCGTCGCGTTCACCGACATGCAGGGCCGGCTCATCGGCAAGCGCGTCTCGGCCCGACTCTTCCTCGAGGACGCCGTTGCGCACGGCGTGGAGGCCTGCAACTACCTGCTCGCCGTCGACGTCGAGATGAACACGGTCGACGGCTACGCGATCTCGAGCTGGGAGCGCGGTTACGGCGACATGGCCCTCATCCCCGACTTCACGACCCTCCGCGCGGCCCCGTGGCTCGAGGCGACCGCTCTCGTCACGGCCGACCTCCAGTGGCTCGACGGCACCCCCGTCGAACCGTCGCCACGGCGCATCCTGCAACGCCAGCTCGAACGCCTCGCAGAGCGCGGCCTCACCGCCTTCGTCGGCACCGAACTCGAGTTCATCGTCTTCGACGACTCCTATCGCGAGGCGTGGGGCAAGGGCTACCGCGAGCTGACGCCCGCGAGCGACTACAACATCGACTACGCGTTGCTCGCGTCGACGCGCATGGAGCCGCTGCTGCGCGACATCCGCAATTCCATGGACGGCGCCGGGATGTACTGCGAGGGCGTCAAGGGCGAGTGCAACCTCGGTCAGCAGGAGATCGCGTTCCGGTACACCGATGCACTCGGCACGTGCGACAACCACTCGATCTACAAGAACGGGGCGAAGGAGATCGCCGACCGGCACGGCAAATCGCTCACGTTCATGGCGAAGTTCAACGAGCGCGAGGGCAACAGTTGCCACATCCACATCTCCCTGCGGGGGGCCGACGGCGACGCGGTCTTCAGCGACCCGGATGCCCCGCACGGCATTTCGAAGCTCTTCCGCCACTTCCTCGCCGGCCAACTCGCGGCGATGCGAGAGCTCACGCTCTTCTCCGCGCCGAACATCAACTCGTACAAGCGCTACGTCGCCGGCTCCTTCGCGCCCACCGCGATCGCCTGGGGACTCGACAACCGAACCTGCGCGCTGCGCGTCGTGGGCCGGGGCCTCGGCATGCGCGTCGAGAATCGGGTGCCCGGCGGCGACGTGAACCAGTACCTCGCGGTCGCGGCGCTCATCGCGGCGGGGTTGCACGGCATCGACCAGGAGCTCGAACTGCCCGACGCGTTCCCCGGCAACGCCTACGAGAGCGATGTGGCCCGTGTGCCGGCGACACTGCGCGAGGCGGCCTCGCTCTTCGCCGAGTCGGCCATCGCGCGCGAGGCCTTCGGCGACGAGGTCGTCGACCACTACCTGAACAACGCCGGCATCGAGGTCGCCGCCTACGACGCGGCCGTGACGGACTGGGAGCGGGTGCGTGGCTTCGAACGACTCTGAATCGCCGGTGATCGGCGTCACGACCTATCTCGAGCAGGCGCGGACCGGCGTCTGGGACGTCCCCGCCTCGTTCCTGCCGAAGGTCTACATCGACGCCGTGACCGATGCCGGCGGCATCGCCGTGCTGCTGCCGCCACAACCGGGCAGCGAGGGCATCGCGCGCACCTTGCTTTCTGCGCTCGACGGGCTCATCGTCTCGGGCGGCGCCGATGTCGACCCGCGGCGCTACGGCCAGTCGCCGCACGAGCGAACGGGGGTGCCCCGCACCGACCGCGACGACTGGGAGGACCACCTGCTGACGGCGGCGATCGCCCTCGAACTGCCCTTCCTCGGCATCTGCCGCGGCGCCCAGATGCTGAACGTCGCACTCGGCGGCACGCTCGTACAGCACCTGCCCGACGTCGTCGGCAGCGACGCGTACCAGCCCGCACCCGCGAAGTTCGGCGAGGCCGAGGCATCCGTCGTGGCCGGTTCGCGCCTCGCAGCGCTGCTCGGCGATCGGGGCGATCCCCTGCCGATCCACGTCTACCACCACCAGGCGCTCGACGAGGTGGCGCCAGGCCTTCGAGTCACGGCCCGCACCGACGACGGCGTGATCGAGGCCGTCGAGCTCACGACGGTTCCGTTCGGCCTCGGCGTGCAGTGGCATCCCGAAGAGAACGCCGCTGACCGGAGGCTCTTCGCCGGACTCGTCGACGCCGCACGCACCCACCGCCAGACCACAGCGCGAACGAGGAGCCAGTCGTGAGCCACACGATCGTGAACCCCGCCGACGAGAGCGTCGTGACCACCGTCACCGCCGCCTCGATCGACGAGACCGACGCGGCGATCGCCCGTGCCGCCGCCGCACAGCTCGAGTGGGCGCGAGTCGCTCCCGCCGACCGGGCCAGGATGCTCCGCCGCTTCGCCGACGCCGTCGACGGCGCCGTCGAAGAACTCGCGACGATCGAGGTGCGCAACTCGGGGCACCCGATCACGCAGGCCCGGTGGGAGGCCGCGCACGTGCGCGACGTGCTCGAGTACTACTCGGCCGTCCCCGAGCGGCTCTTCGGGCGCCAGATCCCCGTCGCCGGCGGACTCGACGTGACCTTCCAGGAGCCGCTCGGCGTCGTGGGCGTGATCACGCCGTGGAACTTCCCGATGACGATCGCCGCGTGGGGCTTCGCGCCGGCGCTCGCGGCCGGCAACGCCGTCGTGCTGAAGCCGGCGGAGTGGACGCCGCTGTCGAGCCTTCGGCTGGCGGAGCTCGGACTCGAGGCCGGCCTTCCCGACGGGCTCTTCCAGGTGATCCCCGGCGCCGGGTCCGTCGTCGGCGAGCGGTTCGTCTCGAACGAGACCGTGCGAAAGATCGTCTTCACGGGCTCGACCGAGACCGGAAAGCACATCATGGCGGGCTGCGCCGACCAGGTGAAGCGGGTCACCCTCGAACTCGGCGGCAAGAGCGCGAACATCGTGTTCGCCGACGCCGACCTCGAGCGAGCGGCGGCCACCGCCCCGTACGGGGTCTTCGAGAACGCCGGCCAGGACTGCTGCGCGCGAAGCCGCATCCTCGTCGAGCGCAGCGTCTACGAGCGCTTCATGGAACTGCTCGAGCCGGCCGTCGCCGGGGTGCGCGTCGGCGACCCGACCGACGAGTCGACCGAGATGGGCCCGCTCGTCGCGGCGGCCCACCTCGAGCGGGTGCGATCCTTCGTTCCGGATGACTCCGAGCTCGCGTTCCGCGCGAGCGCCCCGACCGGACCCGGGTTCTGGTTCCCGCCGACGGTGCTCGCCCCGTCGCGCGATGCCCGCACCGCCCGCGAGGAGATCTTCGGGCCGGTGGTCTCGGTCTTCCCGTTCGACGACGAGGCCGACGCGGTGGGCTTCGCGAACGCCGGCCGCTACGGCCTCTCCGGCTCGATCTGGACGCGCGACCTCAGCCGCGGCATCCGTGTCGCCCGCGCCGTCGAGGCGGGCAACCTCTCAGTGAACTCGCACTCGTCGGTGCGGTACTCGACGCCCTTCGGCGGGTTCAAGCAATCGGGACTCGGTCGTGAGCTCGGGCCCGACGCACCGCTCGCCTTCACCGAGACCAAGAACGTCTTCCTCGCCGTCGACTGACGGCACGATCCACGACAGGAGCACCATGACCGACCTCCCCCGCATCGATCTCACCCAGCGCCTCGCCGGCCGCGTCGCCGTCATCACGGGCGGGGCATCGGGCATCGGCCTCGCCACCGCGAAGCGTCTCGCCGCTGAAGGCGCGAAGGTCGTCATCGGCGATATGGATGCCACGGCCGGCCCGGCCGCCGCCGAGCTCGTCGGCGGTCTCTTCGTGCAGGTGAACGTCACCGACGAGGCCCAGGTCGACCACCTGTTCGACGAGGCGGCCAGGGTCTACGGCTCGGTCGACATCGCGTTCAACAACGCGGGCATCTCGCCGCCCGACGACGACTCCATCGAGACCACCGAACTCCCGGCATGGCAGAAGGTGCAAGACGTCAACCTGAAGTCGGTCTACCTCTGCTCCCGGGCCGCGCTGCGGCACATGACGGCCCAGGGCCGGGGCTCGATCATCAACACGGCGTCGTTCGTCGCCGTGCTCGGCTCGGCGACCTCGCAGATCTCGTACACCGCCTCGAAAGGCGGCGTCCTCGCGATGAGCCGCGAGCTCGGCGTGCAGTTCGCCCGTCAGGGCATCCGCGTGAACGCGCTGTGCCCTGGGCCGGTGAACACGCCGCTCCTGCAGGAGCTCTTCGCGAAAGACCCCGAGCGCGCGCAGCGCCGGCTCGTGCACATCCCCGTCGGCCGGTTCGCCGAGCCCGACGAGCTCGCAGCGGCTGTGGCGTTCCTCGCGAGCGACGACTCCTCGTTCATCACCGGCTCGACGTTCCTCGTCGACGGTGGCATCAGCTCGGCGTACGTCACACCGCTCTAGGCTCGAACCATGACCGACGCCACGCACGACGAACCGGCGGAACCCGCCGAGGTGCTGAGCGCCGGCCTGCTGCTGACGCCGGCCCGCCCGGCGAACGCGTTCGAAGAGACGGTGCAGCGGCTGCTGCAGTCGATCCGCCTCGGCCTCATCGGTCCGGGCGAGCGCCTGCCCGCCGAGCGCGAGCTCGCGAGCATGCTCGAGGTCAGCCGCGACACCCTGCGCGAGGCGATCGCCTCGCTGGCCGAAGCCGGATGGATCGTCGCGCGAAGGGGACGCTACGGCGGCACCTTCGTTTCCGATGAGCTGCCGGCCGCGATTCCGGCGACCTCGGGGTCATCGGCCGATCCGCTCGTCGCCTCGGGGCGTCTCGAAGACACGCTCGCCCTGCGCTCGGTGATCGAAGTGGGCGCCGCGCGCCGCGCCGCCGAGAGCGAGCTCAGCAGCAACGATCGCGAAAGACTGTGGCAGGCCGATGAGGAGTGCCGCACAGCCACGGGCGAGCAGTACCGCATGGCGGACTCCCGGCTGCACCTGCTGATCGCCGAGGTGCTCGGAGCGCCGAGCGTCATTCCCCTCGTTGCCGACGTGCGCATGCGGGTCAACGAACTGCTCGACGGCATTCCCCTGCTCGCACCGAACATCGCCCACTCCAACGAGCAGCACCGAGCGATCGTGCACGCGATTCTGCGTGGCAACGCCGACGACGCGGCGAGCGCCATGGCCGAGCACCTCGAGGGCACCGAGGCCCTGCTCCGCGGGTTCTACGCCTGAGCGGATGCCGCGTGGCGGCGCCGAACGCGAGAACGGGCCGCCTCCCGAGAGAGACGACCCGTCACGCGTGCCAGCGGACTCAGATGAACGCGAAGGGCAGCATCGCGAGGCCGAAGACGAGGAAGCCGAGTGTCGCCAGCACGGCGCCGGCGAGCATGACCGAGTTGAGCACGATGCCCCAGATGGCCATGGTGCGGGCCGCGGGCTCGCGCTTGAGCGCCATGACGCCGAGCACCAGACCGATCGCCGGCACGATGAACGTGTAGCTCGCGATGATCGAGACGAGGCCGAGCACGAGGCTCGAGATGCTGAACCCGCGCGTCTCCGCAGCCGGGGTGGCGTAGGGGTTCGGCTCCGCGAACGGCGCCTGGGTTGCGGTGTCGGTGACGGTGGTCATGGTGTGTTTCTCCTGTTCGTGGGTGTGCTTCCACGCTACGCACGCCGGGGGGCGCCGGGTATCGGGGTATCCCCCCGATACGATCTGATGGATCCCCCTCCCCTCCTCCTGAACGGAGCAGCATGACCCTGCCCTGGACCATTCACGGCGATGGCAAGAACGTCGCCCCGGGCGAGGTCGTCGCCCCCGGCGAGCGCCTCAGCTGGCCGCGCACGATCGGCCTCGGTGCCCAGCACGTGGTCGCGATGTTCGGCGCGACCTTCCTCGTGCCGATCCTCACCGGCTTCCCGCCCGCCACGACCCTGCTCTTCTCGGGCATCGGCACCATCCTGTTCCTCCTGATCACGAGGAACCGGGTGCCGAGCTACCTCGGCTCCTCGTTCGCGTTCATCGCCCCGATCACCGCGGCCACGGCGGCGAAGGGCGTGTCCGACCCCATGGGCGCCGCGCTCTTCGGCATCGTCGTCGTGGGCGTGCTGCTGGCGCTCGTCGGCCTGCTGGTGCTCTGGGTCGGCACCAAGTGGATCGACGTGCTCATGCCACCGGTGGTGTCTGGCGCGATCGTCGCTCTCATCGGGTTCAACCTCGCGCCCGCCGCATTCGACAACTTCAAGGCCGCACCGCTCACCGCGTTCATCACGCTGACCGTCGTCGTCATCGCGAGCGTCGCGTTCCGCGGCATCCTCGGCCGGGTGTCGATCCTGATCGGCGTGCTCGTCGGCTACGCGGCGGCCGCAGTGCAGGGCGAGATCGACTTCAGCCGCATCGAGAGCGCCGCGTGGGTCGGCCTGCCGTCGTTCCACCTGCCGGCCAACCCGCTCGCCGATGCCGCGGTCTGGGGGCTGCTGCCGGCGTTCCTCCCGGTCGTGCTCGTGCTCGTCGCCGAGAACGTCGGTCACATCAAGGGCATCGCCCAGATGACCGACCAGTCGATCAACGCACACACCGGTCGCGCACTCTTCGCCGACGGCCTCGCGACGACGATCGCCGGATTCTTCGGCGGATCGGCGACCACGACGTACGGCGAGAACATCGGCGTGATGGCCGCGACCCGCATCTACTCAACGGCCGCGTACTGGGTCGCCGGCCTCATCGCCGTGCTGCTCGGCCTCTCGCCCAAGTTCGGCGAGGTCATCAACACGATTCCGGCGGGCGTGCTGGGCGGCGTCACCACGGCGCTGTACGGCCTCATCGGCATCATCGGCGTGAAGATCTGGCTCGACAACCGGGTCGACTTCACGAAGCCGGTCAACCAGTTCACCGCCGCGACGGCGCTCATCATCGGCATCGCGAACTTCACCTTCCAGATCGGCACGGTGGCGTTCAACGGCATCGCCCTCGGCACGATCGCCGCGATCGCGATCTACCACCTCATGAACGGCATCGCGAAGGCCCGCGGCACGAACTGACGCGCGCGTGAACGACGGATGCCCCGTTGCCGATGATCGGCGACGGGGCATCCGTTGTTCGTGCTCGGTGCGCTCAGCGAAGAACCGGTGCGCTGAGCGAGGTCAGCCGAACAGCTTCATCAGGTGCTCGCCGACGATCAGGTAGATGCCGACCAGCACCGAGATGCCGCTGACCGCGAAGCACACCCATGCCGCGATGAGTGCGGCGCGCTTCTGCCCGTCGCTCAACGGGCTCTTTCGCGCGGCCTTGGCCGCCCGCTTCTCGGCCTGACGGATCTCGGCGGGTGTCACCACGGTGATCGCATCGGTGAACTCGGCGGGCGTCACGATAGGCGTGCGGCCCGAGGTGGTGAGCAGTCGGATGCCGAGCGAGTACGACGCGACGACCACGCCCGTGCCGACCATCGCCGAGACGAAGACGAGCAGGAACGCGAGCCAGTCGATCACGAGGTCACCTTCTTCTTCGGCTTCGGGTTGCGCTTGATCTTGACGGCCCGCCCGGAGTGGGCCACCTCGCTCACGACGTTGTGGTGCGAGACCTCGTTGCGTCGCGACCAGAGGAAGATGCCGGCGATGACGCCCACGCCGACGATCGTGTCGATGATGATACCGATGACGCCCAGGTGCGCGACGACGGCCGCGAGCGCGCCGACACCACCGGCGGCCGGGAGGGTCAGCAGCCAGCCGATGCCGATGCGGCCGGCGGTGCGCCAGCGCACCTTGGAGCCGCGGCGGCCGAGCCCGGAGCCGATGACGGAACCCGAAGCGACCTGCGTGGTCGAGAGTGCGAAGCCCACATGGCTCGAGGCGAGGATCGTCGCCGCGGTGGCGGTCTCTGCGGCGAAGCCCTGTGCGGGCTTGACGTCGGTGAGTCCGGTGCCGAGTGTCTTGATGATGCGCCATCCGCCCATGTACGTGCCGAGCGCGATGGCGACGGCGCACGTGACGATGACCCAGAGCTGCACGTCGGCACCGGCCGGCTGGAGGCCCGCGGCGACCAGGGTCAGCGTGATGACGCCCATGGTCTTCTGCGCGTCGTTCGTGCCGTGCGCGAGGGCGACGAGCGACGAGGAGAAGACCTGAGCGTGACGGAATCCGTCGCGGCCGTCGGGCTTGCCGTCGTAGCGACGCGTGATCGCGTAGGCGAGCTTCGTCGCCGCGTAGGCGATGAGGCCGGCGGTCAGCGGCGCGAGCAGTGCCGGCAGGATCACCTTCGACATGACGACGGCGAAGTCGATCGCGCCGACGCCGAAGCCGACGAGGGCGGCGCCGATGAGGCCGCCGAAGAGCGCGTGACTCGACGACGACGGCAGGCCGAGCAGCCACGTGATCATGTTCCACACGATCGCGCCGATGAGCCCGGCGAAGATGAGCTCGGGCGTGATGAGCACGCCGCCGTCGCCCTCTTTGATGATGCCGCCCGAGATGGTCTTGGCCACCTCGGTCGAGAGGAAGGCGCCGACGAGGTTCAGGATCGCGGCGAGGCCCACGGCGACCTTCGGCTTCAGCGCCCCCGTTGCGATGGGGGTCGCCATGGCGTTGGCCGTGTCGTGGAAGCCGTTGGTGAAATCGAAGAAGAGCGCCAGTGCGATGACCAGCACGACGATGAGGGTGAGATCCACCGGCGTCTTTCTCTGGGATCGGTGCAGCCCACGCCTTCAGAGAGGACTTCACCAGATGTTCAGGGGACGTGCCTTGCAGAGTCGGCGTTCGCCGTGCACCCGTCGATACTACGCGACCGGACTGCGCTCCTCCACCACGGTCGCGAGGTCGGCGCCGAAGACGAAGGTGCGCCGCACATCGCCCCCGGCCAGCACGACGGGGAGCCAGCGGCGCGCATCGTCCCACATCTCGTCGAGCGGGATCGCGAGCACGTCGAACCACTCGGGGTCGATCTCATCGGATGGCGTCGGTTCGCCCTGCCATCGACGGCAGACGAACACGTTCGACTCCTGGCTCCACGCCTCTCGATGCGGGAAGAGGTAGCTCAGCACGCCGCGAGACTCCAGGTCGGCGGCGGCCACGACGAGACCGGATTCCTCGAAGATCTCTCGCACCGCGGCATCCGCCGGCGACTCACCGGGCTCGAGCTTGCCGCCCGGCGCGACGAAGTACCCCATGCCGAGCCCGTGCTTCTTGCGCCCCAGGAGCACCTCGACGCGCCCGTCGCGCTCGCGAAGGAGGTAGCAGACGCACACCTGGGGCAGCGGCATCTCAGCCGAACAGGATCTTCGCCTCGTCGTACCGCGACTGCGGCACGCGGTTGAGGCTGCCCACGGCGTCGGCGATCGACACGGTGCGGATGTCGGTGCCGCGAAGCGTCACCATCGAGCCCCACGCGCGGTCGTAGACGGCGTCGACGGCGGCCATGCCGAGGCGCGTCGCCAGCACCCGGTCGTAGGCCGATGGGGCGCCGCCGCGCTGGATGTGGCCCAGCACGGTCGCGCGCGACTCGATGCCGGTGCGCTCCTCGATCATCGGTGCGAGCTGCTCCGAGATGCCGCCGAGGCGAGGCCGGTTGAACGCGTCGAGTCCCTTGTGCGAGTGCGCCTCGTTCATGCCGGGCAGCGTGAATCCCTCGGCGACGACGACGAGCGGCGCGCGGCCGCGGTCGCGCACCGACTCGACCCACTCGCAGATCTGCTCGATCGACTGCGGCTGCTCGGGAATCAGGATCGCGTGCGCTCCCCCGGCCATGCCGGAGTGCAGGGCGATCCAGCCGACGTGGCGGCCCATGACCTCGAGCACCATGCAGCGGCCGTGCGAGTCGGCGGTCGTGCGCAGGCGGTCGATGGCCTCGGTCGCGATCTCGACGGCCGTGTCGAAGCCGAAGGAGTAGTCGGTGGCGGCGAGGTCGTTGTCGATCGTCTTGGGCACGCCGACCACGTTGATGCCGCCCTCGTCGTGCAGGCGGCGCGCCGCAGTGAGGGTGCCTTCGCCGCCGATCGCGATGATCGCGTCGATGCCCTGCTCGTCGAGCATGCGCTGGATGTTCTCGGGGCCGCCGCCCTCGCCCTCGTAGGGGTTGGTGCGGCTCGAGCCGAGGATCGTGCCGCCCTGCTTGGCGAGTCCGCGCACGTCATGACGCGTGATCGGCATGATGTCGGCCTCGACGACGCCCTTCCAACCCCAGCGGAACCCGACGAACTCGGTCTCGTGCGAGATGACGCCCTTCAGCACCGCGCCGCGGATGACCGAGTTGAGGCCGGGGCAGTCGCCGCCCGAGGTGAGGATGCCGATCTTCATGGCGCGTGAGACTCCTTCGCTGTGGGGGAATTGCGTCGCGGGAGCCGCTTCATCGGGGCACGACTCCGGGAAGTCTAGCGAACCTCGACTTCGTGTTCCGACGCGGCTCGCGATCGCCTACAGCGCGCCGTCGAGCGCCTGCCGCAGCAGGTGCTGCAGGGCGTCGAGTTGCACCGAGTCGGCCGAGCCCGGCTCGACATCGCTGCCGTCGAGCGCGCGAGCCGCGAGGCCCTGCTTGGAGTCGATGAGCTCGGCGATGCGGGCGTCGATCGTGTGCGCGGCGATGATGCGCCACGCGGTGACGGGCTCGTCTTGGCCGATGCGGTGCACGCGGTCGATCGCCTGCGTCTGCTCGGCTGCGGTCCAGCTGAGCTCGGCGAGCACGACGTTCGACGCGGCCTGCAGGTTGACGCCGACGCCCGCCGCGGTGAGCGAGCAGACCGCGATGGCGACCTCGGGGTCTTTGTTGAACGCGTCGATCGCAGCCTGCCGCTGCAGGGCGGTCTGGTCGCCGCGAAGCGACACGGTGCGCAGTTCTCGCGCCGCGAAGGCCGCCTCGGCCTGGTCCATGACGTCGATGTGCTTGGCGAAGAAGACGACCTTGCCGACCGAGCGTGCGAGCTGGGCCGCGTAGTCGGCGGCGAGCCCGGCCTTGGCCTGGCCGATGCGCCGCACCATCGTGAAGACGTTCTCGCCCGATTTCGTCGACTTCGACTCCTCGAGTTCGGCGCTCGCGACGGCGCGGATGAACTGGTCGCGCTGATCGTCGTCGAGGTCGCCGACGCGCAGTTTGCGCGCCTCGACGAGCGCACGGAAGCGCCCGGCGAGACGATTGCCGAGCTCGCGCTCGGCGGCGCGCACCGAACGCCCGAGCTCGTCGTCGAGTTCGACGGGAAGGTCGGCGATGCGCTTGGCGGGCAGGTCGGCCGCGACATCCACCTTGCGACGGCGCACGATGCCGAGATCGATCACCGATCGGCGGGCGGCGCTGTAGAAGCCGGGGTCGGCGGGAGTCAGCCCCGTCTCTTCGAGTCGGCCGAGCAGCTCGGGCGAGGGCTTGTCACCCTCGATCCAGCCGAGGAACTTCCAGATCGCGCGGAAGTCGTCGACATCGTTGATGAGCGGGGTGCCGGTGAGGGCGAGCAGCAGGGGGTCGCCGCCCGGCGCGGCACGACGGATGCGTTCGGCGAGGGCGAGCACGTTCTTCGAGCGCTGCGACTGCAGGTTCTTGATGAAGTGCGCCTCGTCGACGACCATGCCCTTGAAGCCGAGGGTCGACAGCCACGCCATGTGCCGGTCGAGCACGTCGTAGTTGACGATGACGACGTCGGCGAACGCGTCGAGCGTGTCGCCGTCGCCGTGGATGACGGTGGCGCGGCGGTGCGGAGTCCACCGCTCGACCTCGCGTGCCCAGTTCATCTTCACGACGTTCGGCACGACGGCGAGCAGCGGATAGGCACCGGCGACGGATGCCGCGAGCACCGACTGCGCCGTCTTGCCGAGGCCCGGTTCGTCAGCGAGCAGGAAGGTGCGGTGCCCTTCGCGCGCGCTCTCGATGAAGCGCACCTGGTGTGCCATGAGCTCGAGACCGCGCGGCGAGAGCCGGTCGACCTTCGGCGCCTCCGGCAGCTCCATGGTGGCCGCCTGGCCGCCCGAACCCACCTCGAACGACTTGAACAGGGGGCCGAGCAGCTCCCAGTTGGCGAGCCGTCGCACGGGCACGTTCGAGGCCGTCGGCTTCGAGAAGTCGGGCGGGAGGAACGGGTTCGCGAGCTGGCGCGAGCGAACGGATGCCGGGATGACCTGGTTCTCGCTGAGCTGCGGCGTGACCTCGGCCTCGCGGGTGATGATGAGCTCATCGGCTGAGAGCTCGGCACCGGATTCGAGCAGCCAGTCGCGGCGGAATCGCTGCGCGACCGTCGAGATCGAGGCGTCGGGCTCGAGCAGGGCGATGAGGCTCGTGTCGCGAGCCGCGGTCTTCGCGAGGATCTGTGCAATGCCGTCGAGCCGCTTGAGCAGCTCTGAACGCGCGGCGTCGGTCACCTCGGTGTCGGCCTTGACCCGGGCGCGCTCCTCGCGCATGAGGAGCGCGATCACCTGGAACTTGGTGCGGTTCGTCGGGCCGAGCTTGCCCTTCTGCGCCTTCTGCTCCACCTCGCGCACCTTGCGCGCGAGGATCGGGATGATCGGTGCGTCATCGTCGCGCGAACGCGTCCGCTGTCGCTGCCTCGTCTGGGCCAATGGTCCTCCAGTATCTGGGCCGAATCCGGCACGCCCCTCGCCACCGTCAGATGGTCGAGACCGCTCGGTCGCACCGAGTTGCATCGGTGGCTCGCGGTGCGCGAATCCCGAACCGAGCATCGCGTGAACTCAGGTTCGTGATCACACCAACTCACGGGATCACACCCAGCTCACGCGGTCGGCCGAAGAACGGATTCGCCGTGCGCAACCCCCAGTCTAGCGTCAACCCCGTGCGGATTCGGCGCGACAGGCCTACCCTGCCCTCATGAACGTTCGCGCAGGCCGGGGCGAGGCCCTCTCGCCCGATGACGACTTCACCGTCGCGCAAGACACCGAGTTCGACGAAGCCGACGCCGCGGGTGAGGCTGCCGACGACGAGCGACCGCTCGACGACGCGCTCACCGACGAGACGCCCGGCATCGACGAGGAGCGCAGAGTCGACCTCGCCGACGAACGCGAGGCGGCCGGCGAGGAGTGATTCGCAGCGGGTGACTCGAACCGCGCCGAGCCGTCGGACCGGGCTAGACGCCCCCGCCGCCCCCGCCGCCACCGCCGCCGCCCGACGAGCCGCCTCCGCCGGAGCCGCTCGATGACGAGCTCGAGCTCGAGCCCGACCACGACGAGCTCGCGGCCGACGAGAACGACGACACCCCGGCAGCGAGCAGTCCGGCGTTGAACCCGTCGCGGCCGGCGTACCACGTGGGTTCGGCGCCCGTCTGCTCGTAGAGCGCCGAGAGTTCGCGGCTCCACTCGCGTTCGAGGCCGAACAGCACGGCGTACGGCAGCAAGCGCTCATTGAGCTTCAGCACCGTCACGGGGTCGAGGGTCGTGGCGAACGGCTGGGCGCTCGAGGCATCCGTCGGCGAAGCACCCGGCACGGATGCGGCGGCAGGCCGCTCCACCCGGAGCGCACCGCTCGGACTCTGCAGCACTCGCAGCCGATCGGCCTCGGCGAGGCGGATGTAGAGCCGAAGCCCTTCGAGGTGGTCGCGGACGACGCGCCCCTGAGCGGTGAGCGGCCGGACGACGGCGACCGTGCCGAAGGTCGCGACCGCCGCGATGATCGCGACGATGAAGCACGCGGCCGGCCAGAATCCGCCCATCTGCGCGTCGAGCGCGATGATGCCGAAGACGAGCGCGAGCACCGCGGCGACGAGCGCCCCAGCCGCGAGCAGCAGGCGCGGCCCGATCGGCGCACGACGGCGCAGCCCATCGCTCACCACCCGCTTGCCCACCGACGTTCGCAGCGCGAGCAACTGCTTGCCGAGTGCGGTGTCCTGCGTGAGTTCTCGGCGACGCCGGTAGTCGGCGAACAGGGCTCGCATGACCCCGGCCGCGTCGTCGTCGGCCGGGAGCGGGGCCGAGGTCTCGCTGACCCGTTCGACGGCGTACTTGCGCCGTCCCGACTCGACGATGCGCAGCTCGCCGCCGACCGCCAGATCGAGAATCGTCGCGGTCACGCCCTTGTCGGCTCGGCCGACCAGGTCGGCGGCCGTCATGGCCGAGGTTCCCGCCGGCGGTTCGTATTCGGCGATGATCGTGCCGCGACCGGGGTGGTCGCGCCATCGGGTGCCGCGGATGACGGCCGCGGCACCGGCCGCGAGCACGGCGAACGCGGCGGCGATGGCACTCGTGATCGCAGCGGGCGAGGAGCCGAACGACTCGTCGCGCGGCACGAAGGTGCCCTGCGCGAACGCCGCGGCGAGCGTGAGGTTCTCGTACGGGCCGAGGTCGAGACCCTCGGCCGTGATGACCGGCGGCTGCGACTCGACGATCTCGAGCGCGTCGCACGACGCGCTCGAGCCGCTGCCGCCTTGATAACAGGAAGCATCACCGGTGAACGCCGCCGCAACGTCATCGCTCAGGCGCAACTCGGCGCTCACTCGTCCGAAGGGCTGCGCCCAGCCGGTGCCGTTGACGTCCCAGTAGAACTCGTCGATCGCGGCATCGTCGGGCTGCAGCGTGACGTTGTGCTGGCGGTAGCCGATCACGTACGTCTGCTCGCCGTGCACGTAGTCGTCGGCGCGAACGGTGACGTACACGAAGTCCTCGTCGTCGTCCTCGGTGTCGACCTCGAACGAGCGGGGCGCACCGGTCTCATCGGTCACCGTGATGCGCTCGATGTCGGTGGGGTGACCGCGGTAGGAGCTCGGGATCGCCCGCCGGATGCCGCGGTTCTGGTCGATCTCGGGAAATCTCGCCACGATCGTCTCGGTGGTGTCGAGCACCGAGCGGCCGCCCTCGTCGCGCGACAGCTCGTAGACGGCATCGAAGGAGTCGAAGGTGAAGTCGTCGACGCCCGTCGACACGTCGCCGATGACGGATGCCGCGGTCTCGCCCGGCGCACCAGCCGCAGACGCCACGGCGGTCGGCGCGAGGGCGAGTGCTGCTGCGGCCATGGCGGCGGCGAGCGTTGCGGCGAGTCGGTGGCGGCGCATGACCCTACGCTAGCTCCCTCGCACATTCACAGGTACCCCTTGGGGGTATCACCGGCGAACGGGGTATCCTGTACTCGTGATCGAGGACATCAAGAAGCGCGCCATGCACCGCACGAAGATCATCGAGGGCCAGCTGCGCGGCATCGAGAAGATGATCGAGAACGACGACTACTGCGTCGACATCATCACCCTCTCGCTCGCGGTGCAGAAGTCGCTGGGCTCGCTCAACAAGCTCCTCGTCGAGAATCACCTGCGCACCCACGTGACCGAGATGTACGAGGCGGGTGGCGAGCAGCGCGAAGCGGCGGTGGCAGAGCTCGTGCGCATCTTCGAGCTCTCCAACAACCGGGGGTAGCCGAGCGGATGCCTCGCATCGAACTGATCTCGGGCGATATCACCGTGCAGCGCGTCGATGCGATCGTGAACGCCGCGAACTCCTCGCTCCTCGGCGGAGGTGGTGTCGACGGCGCGATCCACGCCGCGGGAGGGCCGCAGATCCTCGCGGAGTGCCGCCACCTCCGGGCGACCACCCTGCCCGACGGCCTGCCAGTCGGCGAAGCCGTGGCGACGAGTGCCGGCCGCCTGCCGGCCCGATGGGTCATCCACACCGTCGGTCCCGTCTGGCCTGGCCCCGGCGCGGAGGCCGATCGCCGGCGGCTCCTCCTCTCGGGAGCGGTGCGCAGCTCGCTCACCCTGGCGGCCGAGCTCGGCGCGGCATCCGTCGCCCTTCCCGCGATCTCGGCCGGGGTCTACGGCTGGCCGGCGGCGGATGCCGCGCGAACGGCCCTCGCGGCCGCAGCCGGCGCCCCCTCGTCTGAACGCATCCGGTTCGTGCTCTTCTCCCCGGCCATGCATCGGGTGTTCGCCGATGCGGCCCTCGAACTCGGCATCGCAGCGACCGACGCTTCCTAGGTGCCCGGCGCTGTCACCGCCAGCCAGTCGTCGAGCTCACTGGGTTCGTCGGTGATGATGCCGTCGACTCCCAGCGCGCTGACCTCCTGCCAGTGCTCGTTGCTGTTGAGCGTGTAGCAGAGCACCGCGACGCCGGCCTCGTGCAGCGCGACGAGGGCGGCCGGCTCGGCGGTCACGGAGGCGACCGTCGTGCCGAAGCCGATCACGCCGAGTCGCTCGGCGAGCGGCACCGGATCGGCCGGCAGCTCGCGGATCAGCATGATGCGCGGGGTCGTGGGTGAGACCTGCTGCACGGCGAACAACGTCTCGAGGCTGAAGCTCTGCAGCACGACGCGGCCGCGCAGCCCGTGCCGCTCGACGAGGTCGATGACCGTGCGCACCTCGGCGATCGTCCAGTCGGCCTTCAGCTCGACGAGGGCGCGCGCCGTCTCGCGGGTGGCGAGCGACTCGAGGAATGCGTCGAGCGTCGGCATCCGCTCCCCCGCGTACTCCTCGCCGTACCAGGCTCCGACGTCGAGGCGCTGGAGCTCGGCGAGATCGAGTTCGCCGACGGTGTCACGTATGCCCGTCACCCGTTCGAGCATCGTGTCGTGGAACAGCACGGGCACTCCGTCTCGGCTCAGTTGCACGTCGGTCTCGACGAAGTCGAGCTCGTCCATCGCGAGTTCGAGCGAGACCATCGTGTTCTCGGGCGCCGCCGCACGGTCGCCGCGGTGCCCGACGATGAACGCGGCCTCACCGGGAACGCGGAGCGCACCGAAGACGTCGACAGCGGACGCCGTGGTCGGTGTGCCAGCGACGAGCAGCGTCGACGCGGTCGCGACCACGGCGCCGGCCGCGAGCAGGATGCGCACGGCACGACGAGGCGGGTGAGCGAGGCGATCGAGGAGAGGACGTGAGCGTTGGCGAGTTGAACGAGCCGGAGGTGCGATCGACGAGCCGATCGCACGTGGAGTGCGGGTCACGGATTCGGGCCTTTCCACCGATCGCGCTCCGTCGCGCGATGGTGCAGGTCACTCTAGCAAGCCCGTTACCATTTCGTTACATCCCGTTCGGGGGGGCACCGCGGCTTCGTCACCCGACGGTCGGATGCGGGTACTCCCCCGCCCGCTGCTGGAAGTCGAGGATGGCAGGGTTCCGAACCCGGCCGTCGGCGATCTCGATCGCTCGGTCGATGGTCGCCGACGCCGCCCACGAGGCGGCTCCCTCCATGACGGTGCGCAGGAAGGGCAGGAGCGCCTCACTGATCTCCCAGGTGGCCGAGTTCCAGAGATACGACGGGCTGTGGTCGACGGCATAGTAGTTCGTCGACTCTCCGACCGTGAACATCGGTGCGGCGAACGAGGTCGGCCGAGCCCAGCTGAAGCCCATGCCCTCGTCGATCGACACGTCGACGATGAGGCTGCCCGGGCGGAACGCCGCGAGGTCCTCGGTACGCAGGTAGGTGAGCGGCGCGTTCGGGTCCTGCAGCGTGCAGTTCACCACGATGTCGCGTTCGGCCAGGAACGGTGCGAGCGGAACCGGGCCGTCTTCGCTGTTCACCGTGCTGAGGAACGGCGCGTCGGGGTTGTGCTCGAACTGGATGATGTCGACCGAGGGAATCGGGGATCCGACCGCCGCCGTGTCGCGATTCGTGAGCACGCGCACGTCATGGACGCCGTGGGCGTTCAAGGCGGTGACCGCGCCGCGAGCGGTGGCGCCGAAGCCGATCACGACCGCGCTCAGGCGCCGGCCGTAGTCGCCCGTCGACCCGCAGAGCTGCAGTGCGTGCAGCACCGAGCAGTACCCGGCCAGCTCGTTGTTCTTGTGGAACACGTGCAGTCCGAAGCCGCCGCTCGCGGTCCAGTGGTTCATCGCCTCCCACGCGATGAGGGTGAGGCGCTTGTCGATCGCCTGCTGGGTCAGCGCGCGATCCTGCACGCAGTGCGGCCAGCCCCACAGCACCTGGCCGTCGCGCAGGTCGGCGAGGTCGAGCGCCTGCGGCTTCGGCAGCAGCACGACGTCGCCCCAGGCGATGACCTCGGCGCGACTGCCGATGCCCGCGACGAGCGGCTCGAGCTCCGCATCCGCGACGCCGAATCGCTCGCCGTACCCGCGTTCGAGCATGATGCGCTCGCGGAGATCGGCGTCGATGCGCTCGAGATGCGCGGGATGCAGCGGCAGCCGGCGCTCGTCGGGTTTGCTCGAGTGGGCGAGCACGCCGAGTTTCAGCAGCGGAGTGGGGTTCGTGGTCATGGCGGACAGCCTGTCTCCCGCCGGTGCGGTGCATCGACGGATTCGCTCGAAGGAATCCGCGATGAACAGGTCGCCGTCGAATCACCGGCCGCGCTTGCGGCGACCTGTTCCCGAGGCTACGCCATGTCGTCGGCGCGGGCACGGCCCGCGCAGAGCTCGCCTACAGCAGGCTCTTCGTGTGCCAGACGGTCTTGGTCTCGGTGAACGCGCTGATGCGGCCGAGCGCCGGAGCCGCGGCATCCGGGCCCGACTCGGGGCGCAGCACGCGCTTGAGGGTCTCGGCCGCGTCGACCTCGAGGGAGATCCAGTCGAGGTCGCCGGCGCCGACCAGGTCGAGCGCGTTGACATCGGCGTGGCTCGCGAGCCACGGCGCGATCTCGGCCGGCGAACCGGTGAGCACGTTGACGACGCCCTTCGGCACGTCGCTCGTGGCGAGCACCTCGGAGAGGCTGATCGCCGAGAGCGGGAACCGCTCGCTCGCGACGGCGATGACGGCATTGCCCGCGACGAGGGCGGGTGCGATCGCCGACACCACGCCGAGCAACGAGCTGTCTTGCGGCACGATGACCGCCACGACGCCCGTGGGCTCCGGCACGGAGATGTTGAAGTACGGCCCGGCCACGGGGTTCGCGTTGCCAGTGACCTGGGCGAACTTGTCGGCCCAGCCGGCGTACCAGATCCAGCGGTCGATCGCCTCGTCGACCTGAGCGGATGCCGCGGCGCGTGTGACGCCCTCGGCCTGCTCGATCTCGGCGACGAACTGGGCGCGACGACCCTCGAGCAGCTCGGCGATGCGGTAGAGCACCTGCCCCCGGTTGTAGGCGGTGGCGCCCGACCAGCCGGCCACTGCGGCCCGAGCCGCGACGATCGCATCGCGAGCGTCTTTTCGCGAGGCCTTCGCGGCGTTCGCGAGGAACCCGCCGTCGGCGGCGAGCACCTCGTAGGTGCGGCCCGACTCGCTGCGGGGGAACGCTCCCCCGATGTAGAGCTTGTAGGTCTTCGGCACGGCGAGGCGGCTCATCGCTTCGATCCCTTCGTCGCGGCGTCGGCTTGTCGGCGCTTCGCGCCGCGGGCGGGCTTGGCGGCTCGTGCGCCGACGGCCGGCTCAGCGGCATCCGCCTCGATCGCGCCCTTCGATGCGCCACGGCCGAGTGCGCTTCGGCCCGCCGCCGACTGGCCGATCGGGGCCGGGGCGAGGTACGCAGCGAGGCCGTGACGCCCGCCTTCGCGGCCGTAGCCCGACTCCTTGTAGCCGCCGAACGGGCTCGAGGGGTCGAAGCGGTTGAACGTGTTCGCCCAGATCACTCCTGCCCGCAACTGATCGGCGACGGCGAGGATGCGGCTGCCCTTGTCGCTCCAGATGCCGGCTGACAGGCCGTAGGGCGTGTTGTTCGCCTTCGCGATCGCCTCGGCCGGCGTGCGGAACGTGAGCACCGAGAGCACCGGGCCGAAGATCTCCTCGCGCGCGATGCGGCTCGACGTCTGCACGTTCGTGAAGATCGTCGGGGCGTACCAGAAGCCGTTCGCCGGGATGTCGCAGGGTGCGGTCCAGCGGTCGGCTCCCTCGGCAACGCCGATATCGGAGAGTTCGCGGATGCGCTCGAGCTGCTCCCTCGAGTTGATCGCACCGATGTCGGTGTTCTTGTCGAGCGGGTCGCCGAGGCGCAACGTCGAGAGTCGCAGCTTCAGCCGCTCGACGACCTCGTCGTGGATGTTCTCCTGCACGAGCAGGCGCGAACCCGCGCAGCAGACGTGCCCCTGGTTGAAGAAGATGCCGTTGACGATGCCCTCGACCGCTTGGTCGATGGGTGCGTCGTCGAAGACGATGTTGGCGGCCTTGCCGCCGAGCTCGAGCGTGACCTTCTTGTCGGTGCCGGCGATCTGCTTGGCGATGGCCCGGCCGACGCCGGTCGAGCCGGTGAAGGCGACCTTGTCGACGCCCTCGTGGGCAACGAGCGCCGCGCCCGTGTCACCCGCGCCCGTGATGATGTTGACGACTCCGGGCGGCAACTCGGCCTGCTGCAGGATCTCGGCGAAGATGAGCGCCGTGAGCGGCGTGGTCTCGGCCGGCTTCAGCACGACGGTGTTGCCCGCGGCAAGCGCCGGGGCGATCTTCCACGCGAGCATGAGCAGCGGGAAGTTCCACGGGATCACCTGTGCGGCGACGCCGAGCGAGCGAGGATTCGCGCCGAGGCCGGCGTGATCGAGCTTGTCGGCCCAGCCCGCGTAGTAGAAGAACCAGGCGGCGACGAGTGGCACGTCGACGTCGCGCGACTCCTTGATCGGCTTGCCGTTGTCGAGCGACTCGGCGACCGCGAGTTCGCGGGCGCGCTCTTGCACGAGGCGGGCGATGCGGAAGAGGTACTTGCCGCGGTCACGGCCCGACATGCGCGACCAGGTGCGGTCGTACGCACGACGGGCGGCGGCCACCGCGGCGTCGACGTCGGCCGTGTTCGCCGTCGAGATGGTCGCGATGTGCTCTTCGGTGGCCGGACTGATGGTGTGGAACGGCTCACCGCGCCCGTCGACGAACTCGCCGTCGATGAACAGGCCGTAGCGGTCGCGAAGGTTGAGGATCGCCCGGGATTCGGGGGCGGGTGCGTAGTCGAGGAAGCTCATTTTTCCGTCTCAGTCGATCGTCACGTAGTCGGCGCCGGAGTAGTGCCCGGTCGCGATCTTCTGCCGCTGCAGCAGCACGTCGTTCAGGAGGCTCGAGGCACCGAAGCGGAAGAGGTGCGGCACCAGCCACTCCTCGCCCACCGTCTCGGCGACGGTCACGAGGTACTTGATGGCGTCTTTCGACGAGCGGATGCCGCCGGCGGGCTTGACCCCGATGCGCTGACCGGTGGCCAGATGCCAGTCGCGCACGACCTCGAGCATCAGGAGCGTGACCGGCAGGGTCGCGGCGGGCGCGACCTTGCCGGTCGAGGTCTTGATGAAGTCGCCGCCCGCGAGGATCGCGAGCCATGAGGCACGGCGCACGTTGTCGTAGGTCACGAGCTCGCCGGTCTCGAGGATCACCTTGAGGCTCGCGCTCGAGCCGTCGGGCCGGCGGCACGCCCCTTTCACGGCCGCGATCTGGTCGAACACGAGTCCGTAGCGACCGGCGAGGAAAGCGCCGCGGTCGATGACCATGTCGATCTCGTCGGCGCCCGCGGCGACCGCCTCGGCCGTATCGGCGAGCTTGATCTCGAGCGACGCTCGACCGCTCGGAAAGGCCGTCGCGACCGCTGCGACCGAGATGAGGCCGTCGTCAGGATCGCCGTGAGCGGCGCCGAGTGCCTCGATCGCGTACGGCACCATGTCGCCGTACACGCAGACCGCCGCGACTCGCGGCGTCGTGGCATCCGACGGGTCGGGTGTCATCGCCTTGGCGACGAGCGAGCGCACCTTGCCGGGGGTGTCGGCACCTTCGAGCGTCGTGAGGTCGATGAGCGTGATGATCTTGTCGAGTGCCCACTGCTTCGAGGTGGTCTTGATCGAACGCGTGCCGAGACCGGCGGCGCGCTGCTCGAGGCCGACCGCGTCGACCCCGGGGATGCCGTGCAGATAGCGGCGAAGCGTCGCGTCGTCGGGCTCGCCGCCGAGCACGGCGATGGCCCGCTCGCGGGCGGTGACGAGTGAGGTGCCTGACATGGGGAAGAACCTGGCTTTCGTATGGGGCCGACGCTCGCGTCAGCCGTCGAGGAGGTGGAGGGCCGTGGCCTCGTCGGTGACGAGCACGGAGCACAGCCTGCTGCGCACCACGGCATCGGCGACGGCGTGCTTGCCCGGGCCGGAGATGACGGCGATCGCGAGCTCGGCCCGGCGCAGCTCGTCGAGCGTGAGCCCGACCGTTCGCGCATCGAGGGCGGGATCGACGATGTTGCCATCGGAATCGATGTATCGGCCGACGACGTCGCCCACTGCGCCCTTCTGCACGAGCAGGTCGACGTCGGGAACCGAGAGGTAGCCGCTCTCCACGTGCACCGAGGAGTGATCGGCTGCGCCGGCGCTGAAGAGGTACGCGTCGGCGGAGCGCGCGAGATCGATGACGCCCGCGACGACGCGGTCGGACTCGATTGCCTCTTTCGTCTCGAGGCGCTCGAGGATCGCCGGGCTCGGCAGCAGCGTGGCGCTGCCGCCGCCCTTCTGAGCGATGCCGACGGCGGTTGCCGCCGCAGTGCCCGGCCGACGGTTGAGGCTCACGCCGCCGTTGATCTGCACGACGTTGACGCCCGTGGCCCAGCCGTTGCGCAGGTGCTGCGAGATCTCGAAGAGGGTGCGGCCCCAGCTCACCCCGAGGGTGTGCGGCACGGGTCGCAGCGCGGTGAGGTAGTCGGCCGCGGCCTGCGCGGTGCGCGCCTGCAGCTCTTCGGGCGACGTGACGCCTGCCGTCGAGACGACGATCGCGTCGGCGAGGCCGCGCTCTTCGCGCAGTCGCCGCTCGATCGGCAGTCTCCGCGCGCGCGGATGCAGGATCTCGATGCGGATGAACCCGCGCTGCTTCGCCTGAGCGAGGAGCCGCCCGACCTTCCACCGGGTCAGGCGCAGCGCCTGCCCGATCTCGTCTTGGGTCTTGTTCTCCTCGTAGTACAGCTCAGCCGCCCTGATCGAGAGCAGCTCGTCGATCTCGTCCATGCGCCTCCGTCCGTCCACTCCAGCGTAAGCAGCCGGGTGCGCATCGGCAACACTCGTAGGCTCGAGTGCTCAGATGAGCAGAGTGGTGACGGATGCCGCGCGCCATCGCGACTCGAAGCAGACACGTGCGTTTCGGCGCTCGAGCGAGGTCACCCTCCGACGAGCGGCGTCTGTTCCCGGGCCTCTGCTGCCGGAAGTGCGGCGATCCGGACCGTCGATGCGGCACGGTGCCGCACGAGCACGAGTGCGCCGATGCCCACGAGCACGAGGAACACGATGCTGAGAGCGACGAGCGCGAACCAATTGGCGTCGAGCGCCAGAACGGTGCCGGCGGAGACCACCGTGATGCCGGCAGCGGAGAGCTTCGACCCCGACTTCAGCTTCAGCGCAGGCGACATCCTGCCATCAGGCCGATCGCCCGGCGCGAGCAGCATGTCGGCGAAGGAGTCGATCGTCGCGAAGAGGGCGCCGCTGTAGGCGAGCGCGCAACCGAGCGCTCCCCAGAGGTTCGGGGGCTTCGCGGTCGTCGCGGCCTCGGCGAATTGCAGGAGCATATCCATGGCACCCGGATACTACGACCCGATGGCCTCGACGGCAATGGAATACGGCGCATCCGTTCCGAGACGACGACCCGAGCCGCCTCGCGGCCCCGGCTCTACGAGACCCGATCGTCTTCGAAGAACCGCGGGCGGGCGATCACGCCCGCCGCGATCGCCGCCGGCACCGCGGAGATCAGCAGGAACGACAGGGGCCACGTCCATCCTCCCGACCATTCGTGCAACAGGCCGACCACGAGCGGGCCCACGGCGACGATGAGGTAGCCCGTCGACTGCACGAACCCCGAGAGTGCCACCGCCCCCGAGTGCGTTCGTGTTCGCACGTTGATGAGCACGAGCGAGAGGGGGAACAGGAGCTGCGCCGAGCCCGTGAGGGCGACCCAGAGCCACGTGGCCCAGTCGGGCAGGAGCAGCAGCCCGAGGTATCCGGCCACGAGCGCCGCGACGGCGACCGCCGTGAGAAGGCGAACCCTTCCAAACCTCGCGGCGACGATCGGCACGAGCAGCGCGGCCGGAAGTCCCATCGCCGCATACAGCGACAGCAGGGCGCCCGCTTGCGCTGGAGAGGCTCCCGCGACGTCGTGCAGGACGGTGGGCAGCCAGGCGAACGCCGCATAGGCGTTGAAGCCCGACACCGCGAACACGACCGTGAGGGACCAGGCGAGCGGTGAGCGCAGGGCATGCCGCAACTGCCCGGGGTCCGCTTCCTCAGGCAGTGCCTCGGGCGCCTGCCTCCGCGGGTGCAGGAGCATCGCGACCCATGGCACGAGCGAGAGCGCGGCGATGAACGCCCACTCGCCGAGCGAGACCCGCCAGCCCGCGGCATCCGCCATCGGCACCGCGATCAGCGGCGGCGTGAAGGTGCTGATCGACATCGCGGTCACGTAGATCGTCGTGACGAGACCGATGCGATCGGGGAAGTAGCGCTTGACGAGGGGCGGCAACAGCACGTTGCCGACACCGATCGCCGCGAACGTGACCGACGACGCCACGACCAGCCACAGCGCCGACCCTGCAAGGCCTCGTCCGGCGAGGCCAGCGGTCAGTGCGACCAGCGCGACGACGAGGGTCAGTTCGAGCCCGAGCCGCTTCGCCACCACGGGCGTCAGAACACCGAAGACCGCGTAGCAGAGCGGAGGCAGCATGCCGAGGAATCCGACGACCGCCGGCGCGAGGGGAACTTCGGCCTCGAGATGCTCGAGGATCGGCGAGACCGATGCCACGGCCGTTCGGAGGTTGAACGCGACCAGCACGATGCCGGTGAGGGCGAGCGCGCGACCCGCCCAGAGCGGGCGGATCGCGGGTGGAGTCATCGCTTCGAATCTCGTTGGGGTTCCGGTGCCGCTGCCCCGGCGAGGATGCCGCGGGATCGCTCGACATCGTCGCGGATGGTCTCGATCAGCGCCTCGATGCTCGTGAAGGCGACCATGCCTCGAATGCGCTCGACGAACTCCACGTCGACGACGTGGTCGTAGAGATCGAGTTCGCGATCGAGCACGTAGGCCTCGACCTGCTTCTTGGGAACGCCCTCGAAGGTCGGGTTGTCGCCGACCGAGATCGCTGCGGGGTACCGGGTGCCGGCATCGGTGAGCCAGCCCGCGTAGACGCCGTCGGCAGGGATCAGCCCCTCGGACTCGGGGCTGAGGTTCGCCGTGGGAAAACCCAGCTCGCGTCCGCGGGCCGCGCCGTGCACGACGATGCCCGACACCGTCGGCGTGTGCCCGAGCAGTTCCGTCGCGCGGCGCACGTCGCCCTCGGCGAGCAGCTCGCGAATCCAGGTCGACGAGACCCGGCGCTCGCCCTCTGGGCGCACATCGTCGATGACGTCGACCGTGAACCCGAACTTCGCACCGAGCTCGATCAGCAGCGGCACATCTCCGGCACCGCGCGCGCCGTAGCGGAAGTCGCTGCCCACGAGCACCGCATTCGCGTCGAGCGCGTCGACGAGCACTCGTTCGACGAACTCCGTCGCCGGCACCGAGGCGAGCGCGCGGTCGAACGGCAGCAGCAGGGTCGCGTCGACCCCTGTGGTGGCGAGCAGCTCGAGCTTCTGCCGCACGCTCACGAGCGAGTCGGGGCACTTGTCGGGAGCCAGCAGAGCGAGCGGGTTGCGATCGAAGGTCACGACGACGGCCGCGAGGTCTCGTTCGTCGGCGATGCGCCGCGCCTGTGCGATCACGGCGCGGTGGCCCTGATGCACGCCGTCGAACTTGCCGATCGTGACGACCGACGGTCCGATGCCGGACGGCACGCCCGCCAGGCCCTTGAAGGTCTTCACGAGGCATCCCCTTCGACGGCCGGGCGGTGCCGGGCGAGCCACCACATGCCGAGCACCGGCAGCACGAGCGGGATGAACAGGTAGCCGCGACCGAACCACGACCACACGGTGTCGTGTGGGAAGAGTGCGGGGAAGGCGACGCTGAGAGCGCCGATGACGACGACGCCCGTGAACTCGAACGCGATCGTCGCCCATGCCACCCGATACCACGCGCGGCCCGGGCGGATGAGCGCGACGGTCGCGACGACGTAGACGAGCGCTGCGAGTGCCGAGAGCGCGTATGCGAGCGGTGCCTCGTCGAACTTGGAGGCGATCTGCACGAAGGAACGCCCGATCGCCGCAAGCGCGAGCACCCCGTAGACGGCGACGAGCACGCGCCCGATGCCGCTCATTCGCCGGCCCTGTCGTACTTCGGGCTGGGCACTGCGCACGTCACTCATGTCGTTCGATTCTCTCAGACCAGCACTCACGCCTGCTGCACGGTCCAGATCTGCAGCATGCGGTAGACCATCACGCCGACGGCGAGGGCGGCGACGCCGAGAATCACCGTCGCCCAGCGATTGCGCTCGAGCAGCGCCCAGAACGCCGCCGCCGGCGGCAGCAGCAGCGCGCCGACGAGGTAGGTGTAGAACTCCAGCGGGCTTCCCGTCGGCACGTTGCCGAATGCCGGCGCAGCGATCGCGATCACGAGCTGGGCGACGAGCAGCAGCTCGACGAGCGCCAGCGCCCCGATCGTGAGATCGCTCGGCACCCGCCCGGCGAGACCGAGCCCGATCGCGACCAGCCCGGCGAGAACGGCGACGGCGAACTGCACCCAGGTGAACCACTCGATCATGCCCCGGCCTCCCCCGCCTCGGCGGGCGGGAACCCGGTGACCACCTTGAGCTGGCGGCCCTTCGGCTCGACGATCGCGACCAGGCGGTCGTCGGCGTCGATGGCGGCGAGCACCGCCGGCAGCGGCGTCTCGCCGGATGCCGCGAGCCCGCCGACCTCCGCGAGGTCGACCCGCTTGCCGTGCCCGAGGTCGACGGCCTGCGCCGAGCTGAGCTCGACGACGGGCAGCGCACGCCGCGCGGCATCCGCTGGACTCATGATGGAGGCGGCGACGTCGAATCCCTCGAGCTCGCTCGCCTCGTCGACGCTGAACCGGCCGATGCGCGTGCGCCGGAGGGCCGTCAGGTGCCCGCCGGTGCCGAGCGAGGCACCGAGATCACGGGCGAGCGCCCGGATGTAGGTGCCCGACGAGCACTCGACGCGCACGTCGACATCGAGATGCGCGTCGCCGGCGCGGAACGCGAGCGGCTCGAACGCCGAAACCGTCACCCGGCGTGCCGCGAGCTCGACGGTCTCACCGTCGCGCACACGCTGGTACGCGCGCTTGCCGGCGACCTTGATGGCGCTGACTGTGCTCGGCACCTGCTCGATCTCGCCCGTGAGGGGGGCGATCGCGGCGCGGATCGCCTGCTCGGTCGCAGCGGCGATGACGTCGGCGGATGCCGCGCGCAGCGGTTCGCCCTCTGCGTCGTCGGTGCTCGTGTTCCAGCCGAGACGGATCGTGGCGAAGTACTCCTTGTCGAGTCCGACGAGGTAGTGCAGCAGCCGGGTGGCGCCGTTGACGCCGAGCACGAGCAGCCCGGTGGCCATCGGGTCGAGGGTGCCGGCGTGCCCGATCTTGCGGGTTCCGGCGAGGCGACGCATGCGCGAGACCACATCGTGGCTCGTGATTCCCTGCGGCTTGTCGACGAGGAGGATGCCGCTGTTCACGCCGTACAGGCTAACAGTCGTGCGCGGCCCGCTCGCGCGGCGCGCATACGCTGGAGCGGTGAAGATCGGCATCATCGGCGCAGGCGCGCTCGGCGGCACGTTCGCAGCACTGCTCGCGCGAGCGGGGCACGATGTCGAGGTGACGGCGCGAGGCGCGGGCCTCGAGGTCATCCGCGAGTCGGGCATCAGCCTGAGCGGCGGATACGGCGAGGTGCGCGCGCGAGTCGCCGCCGGCGAGTGGCTCACCGCCTCGCCCGATCTCGTGCTCGTCTGCACCAAGGCGCAAGACGCGGCATCCGCGATCGAGGCGAACGCCGCCCTCATCGACGGCGCCCCCGTCGTGGTTGTGCAGAACGGGCTCGACGGGGTCGCGACCGCCGCGCGCCTGCTCCCACGATCGGCTTGCATGGGCCTGCTGTCGATCATCGCGGCCAACTACACCGAGCCCGGTGTCGTACGCATCACGACGCCGGCCACGAGCTACCTCGGGCGCGGCGACGGGCCGGCCGACCCCGAGAGCGTGCGAATCGCCGCGGTGCTCTCGGCTGCCGTGCCGGTGGTCGCGATCGACGGCTTCCGAGGTGCTCAGTGGACCAAGCTCATCGTGAACATGCTGAACGCCGTTCCCGCGATCGTGGGGCGCAGCGTGCAGGAGGTCGTCGACGATCGGCGCCTCCGCCGGGTCGTCACCGCGTCGATGCGCGAGACCGTGCGGGTCGGCATCGCGCGCGGTGTGCGCTTTGGCACGCTGCAAGGGCTCGGCGATCGCCGTCTGCGACTGTTCGCCCGGCTGCCGCTCGCCATCGGCCAGGTGCTGCCGCTGCTCATGCGCCTGCGCATGGGCGCGGTGCCGAACCTCGGGTCGACGCAGCAGAGCGTGCGCCGCGGCCAGCCGACCGAAGTGGATTTTCTGAACGGCGCCGTCGTGCGCGAGGCATCCGCCGCCGGTCTCGATGCGCCGGTCAACCGTGCGCTCACCGCCCTCGTGCACGAGGTCGAGGCCCGCGGCGCTTCGTTGCCGCTCGAGCGCGTGCTCGCCGACGTGCCGGCCTGACCGCCGGGTTCCACACCCGAGTTGCCCCCGGAACAGCACGAAGGGGGCCCGGCGAACCGGGCCCCCTCAGTGTGCAGCGTGCGTTATGCGCGCTTGCGGCGGATGCGCGCGATCACGAGGAACGCGAGTCCGGCGATCACGATGATGCCGGCGACGATGGCGACCGTCGTTCCCGCGAAACCGGTGCTCGCGAGCCCGGTGCCGGTCGAAGCGGCCGGCGTGCTCGCGCCGCCCCCGGATCCCTTGGGGCCGGTGGCGCACAGGGGCGTGGCCTCGGGGTACGAGATCGCGACCGTGGTCTCGGGGTTCACGACGATCGTGGCCTCGATGTCACCGCGGGTCCACGCGAAGTTGTCGTCGACCTCGATCCACTGGTTGCCGACCTTGGCCCAGCCCGGCCAGCCGTTCGCGACGCCGTTCTCGTCGACCGAGGCACCGGGCCACAGCGCCTCACCCGTGAGCTTGCCGTCGACGAGGTCGCCGAGCTCGATGGTGTGGGTGTTCGTGCCGTCGGTCAGCACGAGCGATGCCGTGTTACCCGTGGACTGCTGGTCGGGGTCGGTCAGCTCGACGTCGAAGAAGATCCACGGGGAGTCGGCCACGCATTCGCCGGTCGCGACCGAGCCCTTGAGGCTCGGCTCGATGCACTCATCGTCGGAGTATGGGAAGGTCCAGGTCACCGGACCGCCCTCCTTGAAGGCGTAGCCGGGCTTCGCCGTCGCGGTCACGGTCCAGACCTCGTCGCCGTCGACCGCGCTCCAGTCGATGGTCTCGGTGTCATCAGGAATGATCGGCTCTTCGTTGTTCGGTCCGCAGGTGTCCGTGAACGTCGGCGCACCGACGAGCTCGATCACGCAGGGGCTGTCATCGACCTTGAACGTCCAGGTCGTCGTCACGCCCTCGGGGAACGCCGAGCCCGGCTTCGCCGTCGCCGTCACCGTGATGACGCCGGCGACCTCGGTCGAGTTCCAGTCGATCGTCTCCGTGTCGTCGGGAACAGTGAGCTTCTCGTTGTCGGGACCGCACGTGTCGGAGAAGGTCGGAGCACCGTCGACCTGGATCACGCACGGCTCATCGTCGATCGTGAAGGGCCACGACG
>NZ_ATXG01000010.1 GCF_000421565.1 Agromyces subbeticus DSM 16689
AGATCGACCCCGAGACCGATCAGGTGCTCCGCGAGATGGAACTACCCGAGAACATCCGCGACCTCGGCATCGACGATGAGGCGCAACTGCTCTACGTCGGCCAGCAGAACCGCAACTGGGTCGTCGTCTCGATCGCGGATGCCACGTTCGGCCAGGTCGTGCGCGGGCCCTTCCCGTTCATCGAATCCAACCGCTCCATCGACGTCGACCCCGTGCGCGGACTCGTCTACGGCGCCGTTCCCTCCCGCGGCGTCGAAGTCCTCGACGCCAACACCGGCGCCTCACTCGGCGTCATCAACGGCACCGCCGACGCGTACTACGTCGCCGCCGACCCCGCAGCAGGCATCATCACCACGAGCTACTTCAGTGACGTGCCCGACGCGACGAATCTCGCCGCCTTCGACGTCGAGAACGACTTCGCGGAGCTCTGGTCGATTCCGTCACGTGCGAATCCGCGTCAGCTCGACGTCGATTCGACGAATGGGCTCGTCTACGTCGGCTACACCGGCACGGCGGCAGGTTCAGGTGGCTTCTCAGTGCACGATGTGAAGACGGGTGAACAGAAAGCCGATCTCGATGACCCCGAGTACGGAAAGGATGGCTACGGTATTTCGGTCGATGAGGAGCACCAGCGCGTGTTCGTCTCCAACCGCGACTTCCGCCTCAACCCGCCCGGCTCCGAACTCGACGCCGTCGCGGTGACCGTGAGCCAGCGAGTGGGTTCGGGCGGGCCGATCGACCCGACGGATCCGACCGATCCAACCGATCCGACCGATCCAACCGATCCAACCGATCCAACCGATCCAACCGACCCGCCCACGGGACTCGCCTACACCCCGTCGCCGCTCACGGCGATCCCTTCCGCCGAGTCGGCTCCCGACCTCGACGTCAAGCCCGTCGGCTCGGTCGTCGACCCCGTGACCGGGCACGTCTTCGTCGCCAACGAGCAGAGGCCGGCACGGGTGCTCGAGATCGATCCCCTCACCGACGCCGTCGTCGCCACTCACCTCGTGCCGGGCGGCGAGGCGGAAGGCGTGCGAGATGTGGCGATCGACGCGGAGAAGCGCGAGCTGTACGTCGCCTATGGTGCGGCGTGGGCGGTGCTGAGGCTCGACGACTCCTCTCTGCTTCGAGGCCCGTTCGCCTTCCCCTCGGGGAACGTGCGCGGCATCGACGTCGATCTCGCGGGCGGCAGGGTCTTCGGGGTCAGTCGAGCGAGCGGGTTCGATGTCATGGAGGCGACGACGGGAGCAGTGCTCACGACCGTCGCAACGCCGGGAGCGAACTGGCGCTCGCACGGCGTCGCTTATGATCCGATCGCGAAGCGCATCTACGTCAGCAACTCCGACGTGACGGGGGCGACCGCATCCGTTCGCGTGTATGACGACGCGGACTATGCGCTGGTCGCCGAGACCCTCACCTCCTCGGCGCCCGACTTGCGCTCGATCGCGGTCGACCCGATCGCGAAACGGCTCTATCTCGGCCACCAGAGCGATGCCTTCGACGCGAGCGGCGTGCTCGTGCTGAAGGCCGACGACCTCACGGTGATCGATGACTACCGGGTCACCGCATTCGGCAACAAGGTCTACGGCGTCTCGGTCGACACCGCGAAGGGAGTCGTGTACGTCTCGTCGCGCGATCGCTTCCCGACCGGCCTGATCAGGCTGCAGCGCGCGGCCGGCTGACTCCAATTGGTGACGCAGTGAATCGCCCCGCTCCACCGAGCGGGGCGATCCATGCTCCCTCGAACCATTGCAGGCGGTCTTGCGGCGCAAGCCTCTACCGTCCCGCGTCCTGACGCGCTACCGTCGGATCACCGGCAGTACCCGCAGGAGAGGATCCGATCATGACCGATTTCGTCGATCCACTGGAAGAGCCGCTCGACCTCGATCGCGACCCCGGCGCGCGGTACGAAGACGAGCTCGATGACGACCTCATCGACTCGGCACAGGCCGATCGAGAGGCGTCCATCGACGACTCCGACGACGACGGCCTGGGTGAGACCTCACCGCTCGACCTCGAGTAGGCGGCACCGCGCGAACGTCATCGCGGGGCGGCCGCAGTGCGCGACGTCAGTCCGCGTAGTCGGAGCGGCGCGCCGCGACATCCGCTTCGATGTCGAACGTCTCCGCGGCACCGCGTATGGCGCGTGCGCGAGCGATCCTGGGCAGATCGCTCCCATCGCGGATGCCGCAACGCTCGAGCGTCTCGAGCACGTCGAACGCCCACGCGAGTTCGGCGCCCGACGGACTGAGCGCCATGTTGACCGCGTCGACCTGCTCCTCGCGGAGGCAGAGCCGACCGGTCATGCCGAGGGATGCCGCGTGCTGCGAGGCATCCGTCAGCGCCGCCGGCTCCCGAGGCACCGTCGGCCCGTCGATCGGCCCCGGCAGGCCCGCGGCGCGACTCGTGCTGACGAGTCGCGAACGCGCGTAGAGCAGCGCGAGCGGGTCATCCGCCGCCCCGGTGTCGCGGCGGAAGTCGCCGCTGCCGAAGGCGAGGCGCGCGACGCCCGCGGTCTCGGCGATTTCGAGCGCCGCCTCGATGCCGCATGCGCTCTCGACGAGTGCGACGATCGGCAGGGCGCCGTCGAGCGCATCGAGGGTGCGTCGCACGTGATCGCGTGCCTCGACCTTGGCGAGCACCACGCCGGCGACGAGTTCGCGGCCGCGCAGCAGTGCGACATCCGTGCGCCATTCATCTGACGCCGCGTCGCCGATGCGCACCCATGGCCGCAACCCGCTCTCGGCCGCCGCGGCGAGCGCGCGGCGTGCTCGACCCTTGTCGGCCGCCGCGACGCCGTCTTCGAGGTCGACGACCACCGCGTCGGCGCGTGACGTCGCGACCCGCGTCGTGAGGTCGACCGCCGACCCGGGCACGAGCAGCCAGGAGCGGGCGAGCCCGGCGGGCACCGTCGGAACGGTGCCCGCCGGAGCAGTGCCGGCGGTGGCCGACGATGCGACGCGAACGTCAGCGCCCACGGGTCTGGCCCGCCTTCTCCTGCTCGAGCTCTCCCACGATGGCGGCGATCGTCGCCGTCGACGGGCGCTCCTCGCGCTCGAGCTCGGCCTGCTCGTCGCCCGAGAGGTGGTCGTCGACGCTCATCGTGGCCTCGTCGAAGGGCCGATCACCGGCGAGCACGCTGCCGAGCTGCTCGCGATCGAGCTCCTTCGTCCACGTGCCGACGAGCAGCGTGGCCACCGCGTTGCCGGTGAAGTTCGTGAGCGCGCGAGCCTCCGACATGAACCGGTCGATGCCCACGATCACACCGACGCCGTCGACGAGGTCGGGCCGGTGCGCCTGGAGGCCGCCGGCGAGCGTCGCGAGGCCCGCCCCGGTCACGCCCGCCGCCCCCTTCGACGCCACCATCATGAAGATCAAGAGGCCGACCTGCTCGCCGAGTGAGAGCGGAGTGCCCATCGCGCTCGCGATGAAGAGCGACGCCATCGTGAGGTAGATCGCGGTGCCGTCGAGGTTGAACGAGTAGCCCGTCGGCACCGTGATGCCGGCGACCGACTTGGAGACGCCGACGTGCTCCATCTTCGCGATGAGGCGCGGCAACGCGACCTCGCTCGACGACGTCGAGACGATCAGCAGGTACTCGCGGCCGAGGTACTTCATCATGCGGAAGATGTTGACCCGCGCGACCGCCCAGAGCAGCGACCCGAGCACGACGACGATGAAGATCGCGCACGTGATGTAGAACGCGATCATGAGCGTGCCGAGGCTGATGATCGCCGCGACACCGGTGTTGCCGACGACGGCGGCGATCGCGCCGAAGGCGCCGAGCGGCGCGATCCACATGATCATCGCGAGAATACGGAACACGAGCGCCTGGATCTGGCGGATCGCGCCGAGGATGGGTGCGCCCTTCGACCCCATCTTCTGCAGGGCGAAGCCGACGAGGAGCGCCACGAACAGCACCTGCAGGATGTTGCCGTCGGTGAGCGACGACAACATCGACACCGGGATGATCCCGAGGAGGAACTCGGTCGTGGTCTTCGGCTCGAGCGTGCTCGTGTCGTAGGTGGCACTGCCGATGTTCAGGCCCTCACCCGGGTGGATGAGGTTGCCGACCACGAGGCCGATGCCGAGCGCGAAGGTCGACATGACCATGAAGTACAGCAGCGCGAGCCCGCCGACCTTGCCGACGGTGGCCGCCTTCGCGATCGAACCGACGCCGAGCACGATCGTGCAGAAGATGATGGGGGCGATCATCATCTTGATGAGCAGCACGAACGCGTCGCCGATGGGCTTCAAGCCGACGGCGAAGTCGGGAACGACGAGGCCCACCGTGATGCCGGCGAACACGGCCACGATGACCGCGATGTAGAGGTAGTGCGAGGAATCGATCCTGCGCCGGGGCTTCGTGCCCGAGGCCTGAGACTGGAGCGCCATTGCCGTCTGCCTTCCGTGGGTCGGTCATCGCCGGTCGACGATGAGTCGGTATCGACCCAGAATGCGACGCCGGATGCCGCGGCATCGGGTTGTGTTCATACTGTTCGCGGCGGCCGGGCGGAAGCGTGTCTAGAGTGATCACGAGCGGCGTTGCGAGGTGAGCCATGGTGCAGTGGATTCGGGGCTGGAGCATCGCCGCGAAGCTCTTCGCGCTGCAGCTGGTGATGATCGTCGCGCTCGCGGCGATCACCGTGGTGTGGATCTGGGCCGACGCGCGCACGGATGTCGAACGCGATGCCGCGGCGAAGAGCCTCGCCGTCGCCGAGACGCTCGCCGCCGACCCCTATGTCGCGACCGCGCTCGGCACCACCGACCCGTCATCGCACTTGCAGCCGTACGCGCTCGACGTGATGCGCGAGGCCGGCATCGACTTCATCACGATCATGGCGCCCGATCGCGTGCGCTACACGCACCCCGATCCGGCGCAGATCGGTCAGCAGTTCCTCGGCAACATCGATCGCGCCCTCGACGGCGATGCATTCACCGAGACCTACACCGGCACGCTGGGCCCCTCGGTGCGAGCTGTCGTGCCGGTCGAAGCCGACGACGGTGAGATCGTCGCGCTGGTCGCCGTCGGTGTCACCGTCTCGAACACGCAGGTCGCGCTCGGCGCCCGCATCGCGACGGTTCTTCTCGCCGCCCTCGGCATGATCGGCATCGGCGCCGTCATCGCGTGGGTGCTGAGCCGCTACCTGCGGCGGGTCACGTGGGGTCGCGGGGCCGAGGAGATGAGCCGCATGTTCTCGTACTACGAGGGCGTGATGCACTCGATCGGCGAGGGTCTCGTGCTGCAAGACCGCTCGAACGCCGTCGTGCTCTACAACGATCGCGCGGCCGAACTGCTCGGATTGCCTCGACGCGAACGCCGCGATGGCCGCAGCGACGACGCGGCACCGGTGCCCTTGGCCGATCTTGAGCTGGCGCCGGCGGTGGCCGAGGTGCTCTCGCGCAACGATGCCGTCGTCGACGCGATCGCCATCACGCCGACGCACGTGCTCGTGATCGACCGCGACGTCATCGTCTCGCGAGAGCGCGAGCGCGCCCCCGCCGGCGGACGAATCGGTTCAGTCACCACCCTGCGCGACCACACCGAGCTGCAGGAGCTCACGGGAGAGCTCGAGACGATGACGACGCTCTCCGACGCGCTGCGGTCGCAAGCGCACGAGTTCGCCAATCGCCTGCACACGATCATCGCGCTCATCGAACTCGACCGGGCAGCGGATGCCGCGGCGCTCGCGAGCTCGGAGCTCGCCCTCAGCCAGGCGCTCGCCGATCGGCTCCTGTCGGCGGTCGAGGAGCCGGTGCTGCTCGCTCTCCTGCTCGGCAAGGCCGCGCAGGCGAGCGAACGCGGCATCGTCTTCGAGATCGAGCTGCCCGACCGGCTCGAGGCGACCGCGGTGCCCGCTCGAGACCTGATCACCATCGTGGGCAACCTCATCGACAACGCCCTCGACGCCGCCGCATCCACACCGGCACCGCGCGTCGAGGTCTCCGTCGAGGCTGAGCCGGGCGAGCTGCGCATCGCCGTGAGCGACAGCGGCCCGGGCCCGGATGCCGGTGACCACGTCTTCGACCTCGGCGTCACGACGAAGCACGCGGCCGGGCACGGCATCGGGCTCGCGCTCGTGCGCCAGACGGTTTCGCGCCTCGGCGGCGACATCCGCGTGCACGGCTCGACGTTCGCCGTTCGCGTGCCTCCCGCACTCGCCCCCGGGAACCCGCCGTCGCCGTCGTCGATGCCCTCGCCCCGGTCGGCGTCGTCATCCCCATCGTCGTCGTCCTCTGCGACGTCGAGTGCGGCGCACCCACATGACTGAGGCGCTCCGGGTGCTCGTCGTCGAAGACGACCCGATCACCGCCGAAGCCCACGCGGCCTACGTCATGAGGGTCGACGGCTTCGTCGTCGCCGGTGTCGCGCACACCGGCTCCGAGGCGTTCCGGTTGCTTCGCACCGCGCGCGACGGCCGCACTGCCCCGTTCGACCTCATCCTGCTCGACGTGAACCTGCCCGACACGACCGGCATCGAGCTGTGCCGGGCGCTTCGCGCCGCTGGCATCGAGATCGACGTCATCGCAGTCACCGCGGTGCGCGACGCCGCTGTCGTGCGGTCGGCGGTATCGCTCGGCATCGTGCAGTACCTGATCAAGCCGTTCGGCTTCGCGGCGTTCCTCGAGAAGCTGCTCGCCTATCACGACTACCACGCCCGGGTCGGCTCGGCCGGCATCACCGATCAACAGGAGGTCGATGCCTCGTTCGCCGCGCTTCGCACCTCGTCGGGCGCGGATCTCCCGAAGGGCCTGACCCGCGAGACGCTCGAGCGAGTGCGCGCCGCAGTGCGCGCCGCTCCGACCACGGCGATGTCGGCCGCCGAGCTCGCCGCACTGCTCGACCTCTCGCGAGTGACCGCCCGCCGCTATCTCGAGCACCTCGCCGACGCCGGCGTCGTCGAACGCGCAGGCCGGTACGGCACGCCCGGTCGGCCAGAAGTCGAGTACCGGCGTCGCTGAGCGCCGCGTGTTCGCACAGCACCGACGCCGACGCACGCCAACGCGCCACGGTGGCATGCGTTCGACGGGCGAAGACGATTACGACAGCGGCGGCCCGGCTCGCAGTCGCGCACGCGCGTAGTCGGCGACCTCGTCTGCGGCTACGCTCCAATCGGACTCGAGCCACCAGGTGGCGCCCGCGTCGGCCCACGGCTGCACGAGTGCCGCGTCCGCCGCGGCATCCGTGCCGCTCGTCGTGCCCTCTTGGATCACGTCGAACGGTCGATCGGAGAGTCCGAGCGCCGCACGCTCGGCAGTGATCCACGCGATCGCCTCGGCAGCGATCTCGGGGGTATAGAGGCTCGCCTGTTCGTCGGCGCTCGACGGTGAGGCCCCTGGCGGCGCGTAGTTCGGAATCCAGCCGTCGTATGCCGCGACCCGTCGCATGGACTTCATGCGGGGCCAGAGTCCGACGACCCAGGTGGGAATGCGTGGCTGCTGCACGATCGCGGGCGGCAGCATCGAATCGGTGCGCTTCGCGTGGAAATGCGCTCCGTCGTACTCGAACGGCTCGGCCCGCCAGAGGTGCTGCACGAGTTCGAGCGATTCGTCGAGCAATTCGGCCCGCTGCCGTCGGCCGGGGTCGTCTTCGAAGATCCAGAATCTCGGTTCGGCCTCGGAGACACCGAGCCCCGCGGAGAGGATGACACGGCCGTTCGAGAGCCGGTCGACCGTCATCGTCTGCCCGGCGAGCTCCCACGGGCGACGCCGCGGCACAGGCGTCAGCATCGTGCCGAGGCGGATCCGATCGGTCACCATGGCGGCCGCCGCGAGCGTGGCCCACGGATCGGTCGCCCAGATGCCCTCCCACACGAAGAAGCCGTGCCAACCGTGCGCTTCGGCGAGCGGTGCGAGCTCGACCGCGAGGCCGGGATCGGTGCCGGTGAAGATGAATCCCTGCTCCATGTGGCCGACGCTACCTCCGACCCCCGACAACGGATTCGCTCGATGCGATCTCGTGGCTGTTGCGGTGAATCGAGCAGATCGAGCTGCTTCGCGAGCGTTTCGCTTCCCACTGGCCCGAACGCCCTCTAGGCTGGTGAGGTAATCCTTACCTAACTCGAAGGGTCGCCTGATGACGATCGCTCCCCCTGCCTCGACCCGCACCGACGCGCAGCCACTCGATGTCGCCGCGCTCGTGCGCGCCGCGTCGGCCGACGACCACCGCGCGGCCGAGTCGCGCGGCTACATCGTGCAGCTCATGGGCGGTGAGCTCTCGCTCGCGGAGTACACGCGCTACCTCGCACAGTTCGGGTGGGTGTACGAGGCGCTCGAGGAGCGCGGCGGTCGCGACGGCGACCCCGCGGTGTTCGATCCCGAGCTCGCGCGCATGGCGGCGATCGAGTCCGACCTCGCGGCGCTCGGCGCCGGTGACTGGCGCGAGGCGCACCCGCCGCTGCCGGCGACCGCCGCCTACGCCGCCCACCTCCGCGCGATCGCCGACGACGACGTGCGCTATCTCGCGCACCACTACACGCGGTACCTCGGCGACCTCTCGGGCGGCCAGGCCATCGCACGTCTCGTCGCTCGGCACTACGGCGCGACGCCCGAGCAGCTCGGTTTCTACCGATTCGAGATCGCCGAAGACGGCGTCGTGCGCTACAAGCGCGGCTACCGCGAGGCGATGAACGACCTCGCCCTGTCTCCCGAGCAGGTCGACGTGCTCATCGCCGAGGTTCGCGAGTCGTTCCGGCTGAACGGCGCGATCTTCGAGGCACTCGCGGCCTGACCGGGGCCGAACTCGGCTGGGCGACGACGGACGTCGAGCGCCGAGTCATCCTCCAGTCGGATGTCGCACGCAAGCGCCCTCGGTAGACTGCTACGAACACCACGCTGCTGCCGACCCCCTCTCTGAGGGTTGACGGCGCGCCGTGCCCCACGACGACAGGAGATTCCTCCCGTGATCCACACCGCGCTCATTCCGTGGCTCGATCCTGAGACCATCATTTCCGGCGCCGGCCCCTGGGCGCTCGTCGTGGTCTGCGCCATCGTATTCGCCGAGACCGGCCTGCTCGTCGGATTCCTCCTGCCGGGCGACACGCTGCTCGTCATCTCGGGTCTGCTCACGCACACCGTGCTCGTCTTCGGCGTCGACATCTGGTGGGTGTGCCTCGCGATCGGCTTCGCCGCGTTCCTCGGCGGCGAGGTCGGCTACCTCATCGGCCACAAGTTCGGCCCGAGCATCTTCGAACGCAAGGAGTCCGGTCTCTTCAGCGTCAAGAACGTCGAACGCACGAACGCCTTCTTCGAGCGCTTCGGCGCGCTCGCGATCATCCTCGCCCGCTTCGTTCCGATCGTGCGCACCTTCGCACCCGTCGCCGCGGGCGTCGGCCACATGAACTACAAGAAGTACACGCTCTACAACTTCATCGGCGCGATCATCTGGGGTGTCGGGCTCACGTACTTCGGCTTCCTCATCGGCTACATCCCGCCGGTCGCCGACTTCGTGCAGGAATACATCGACGTCATCCTGCTCGGCGCGGTCGTGCTCACGCTCATTCCCACGCTGTGGCACTACTTCTCCTCGGCGCACAAGGCACGCAAGGCGGCCGCGGCCGGTGCCGATGTCGTGACCGATCACACCGAGGCCGAGCAGCTCGTGCTCGACCCCGAGGTCTTCGACCGCGGCACTGACGAGCGCTAGTCCGACCGGGCGCCATCGAGCGACCCGCCTCGGATCCTCAGTCAGGGGTGCTGCGGCTGCTCGTGCTCGGCGCGCCCCGCCGGCTCGAGCTGGAACGTCGAGTGCGCCACGTCGAAGTGGTCGCTGAGACATCCGCCGAGCTCGTCGAGCAGCTCCCCCGCGCGACCCGATGCGAACACCTCGGGTTCGACCTCGACGTGCGCGCTGAACACGTGCGACCCCGAGGTGATCGCCCACACATGCACGTCGTGCACGGCGACCACGCCGGGCGCACCGAGAATGTGCGTGCGGATCTCGGCCACGTCGGTGTCGGCCGGCGCCGACTCGAAGAGCACCCGCGCCACGTCACGGAGCAGCGCGAGCGCGCGCGGAACGATGAGGGCGGCGATCGCGAGTGAGGCGATCGGGTCGGCCGCATCGAAACCGGTGAACACGATCACGAGCGCCGCCGCGATGACGAGCACCGAGCCGATCAGGTCGCCGAGCACCTCGAGGTAGGCGCCGCGCAGATTGATCGAGTCCTTCGCACCGCCGCGCAGCACGAGCATCGCCGCCACGTTCGCCGCGAGGCCGATGGCGGCGACGACGAGCATCGGCACACCCTGCACCTCATGCGCTTCACCCTCGGCGCCGCTCAGGAGCCGCCCGACCGCACCGATCGCGACCGACACCGCCACGACGACGAGGATCACACCGTTGATCAACGCCCCGAAGACCTCGGCCCGTCGATACCCGTACGTCTGCCGGTCGGTCGCCGGGCGTGCGGCGACCACGGCGGCCATGAGCGCGACGACGAGACCGATCAGGTCGCTCATCATGTGCCCGGCATCTGCGAGGAGCGCGAGCGACCCGCTGATGACCGCGCCGATGAGCTGCACCACGAGGAAGGCGCCGATGATGGCGATCGCCACCCAGAGGCGGGTGCGGTTGGAGGTCGTCGCGTGAGCGTGATCGTGTGCCATGTCTCCACCAGCGTATGCCGGGAATCGTCGCCCGCTCCAAGATAGGAATGAGTCGCGTTCTCGGGAGTGCTGCCGGCGCCGCGGTCGCCGGCAGCACTCCCACCGCGGTCCGGTCACCCGAGCCCGCTGCGGAAGCCCTCCCGCCAGCTCGGCCAGATGGGCGTCCACCCCAGTTCGCGCTTCGCCTTCGCGTTCGACGCCCCCCGCACCTGCGTCATCATCGAGACTCCGTGCTCGCCGATGAGCGGCTTCGCGAGCCAAGCCGGCACGCGCATCGGCGGCTTGGCGCCGATCGCTTCGGCGAGCGCCGGCAGCCACTCCGAGACGGGAGCCGGTTCGTCGTCGACGATGTTGTACACACCGGCCGCGCCCCGAAGCACCGCGGCGGCGGTCGCGGATGCCGCATCGTCGATGTGGCAGAACGAGGTGATTCCGGTGCCGCCGCCCACGAGCGGGAGCTTGCCCGACTCGAGCATCGTCACCATCTCGCCGCGCCGGCCGAGCGACTGGCCGGGGCCGTACAGCGCGCCGTAACGCAGCGCGAGGCCGCCGGCGGCCGTCGTCACCTCCTCCACATGCCGGATCGCCGCGAGGGACTCCCGCGAGGCATCGGTCGGGTGAGCGTCGAGCGGATCCTCCTCCGTCTTCACGGGGCTGCCGGTGCGCTCGCTCGGCCAGCCCGCGTAGCTCTGCGCGATGAATCGCGTCGTGCCCACCTCGGCGCCCGCCGCCAGCAGGTGGTCGGTGCCGTGCGTGCGCAGCTGGTTCGTCGTGGCGAAGGTGCGGTCGAAGTGCTTGAGGTCGATGCCGCCCGACAGCGCCGTGAGTTCATGCACGATCACGTCTGGTCTGGTGTCAAGCACGGCGGCGCGCACCGACGCCCCGTCGAGCCCGTCCATCACGAGTCCGTGCGCCCCGGCCGCATCGACGCCGGCGACCCCCTCGTGCCTCGTCGTCGTGCCGAACACCTCGTGGCCGTCTGCCAGGAGCAGCGGCACGAGCCTCCTTCCGATGGCGCCAGTGGCGCCGGCGATGAACACTCGCATTTCGGTCTCTCTTTCTCTCACCATCCCCGACGCGGATGCCACTGAATCTGTGACACGGCACACGAGATGCCTCGCTGCTGCCGAGCGCGATGTGCCATCCTCGAAGCATGTCGATGACCGACGAGACGCAAGCGGCGCTTCGACCCCTCATGTTCTCCGTCGCGTACCGCATGCTCGGCAGCGTCGTCGAGGCGGAGGACGTCGTGCAGGATGCCTACGTGCGCTTGCAGGAACGTGCGGTTGCGGGCGACGAGATCCGGAATCCCGATGCTTTCGCCGTCACGGTCGCGACCCGGCTCGCCATCGACGTGCTGCGCTCGGCGCGACGGAGCCGCGAGGTCTACGTCGGCCCGTGGATGCCGGAGCCCCTACCCGACGACGACGCGGATCCCGCCCACCGCATCGAGCGCGATGAGACACTGTCGTTCGCATTCCTCGCCGTGCTCGAACGGCTCGGCCCGGTCGAGCGGGCCGTGTTCCTCCTCCGCGAGGTGTTCGCCTACGACTACCGTGCGATCGGCGAGGTCGTCGATCGCGATGAGACGGCGTGCCGCCAGATCCTGCACCGGGCGAAGGCACGCATCGCCGAGAGTCGACGACGGTTCGACGGCATCGACGAACGTGACTCCGCCCTCTCCGACGCGTTCTTCTCCGCGCTCGAGGCTGGCGACGTCGAGCAGCTCGTCGACCGACTCGCCGACGACGTGGTGTTCTACGGCGACGGCGGCGGCAAGGCGCCCGCGATCCAGCACGCGATGCACGGCGCGGTGGCGGTTGCACGGTTCCTCGGTGGCCTCGTTCGACGCGGTGCCACGGTCGGAGTGCGCTTCGAGCGGCGGCCGGTGAACGGCGCTCCTGCACTGTGGGTGCGGGCACCCGACGGAGCGCTGCTGAGCGTGCTCGTCGTGGAGTTCGCCGCCGGCTCGGCACAGGTCATCGCGAACCAGCTCAACCCCGAGAAGCTCGCGCACCTCGGACCGGTCGGCGACACGGTCGCGCTCTTCGGCGGTCGCGCTCAGACCTGAGCAACGCATGCGCCGCCATGGTCGAGGCTGTGGCCGGATGCCGCGCGCCCGCAGCATCCGCTCGATCAGGCCGGAGCGATCCAGCGCAACGGCACGTCGATCGTGACCTCGGTGCCGCGGCCCACGACGGTGTGCCAGTCGATCGTGCCACCGAGCTCACCCTGGATCAGGGTGCGCACGATCTGCGTGCCGAGCCCCTCGCCGACCTTGCCCTCGGGCAGGCCCGAACCGGTGTCGCGCACCTGCACGGTGAGTGTCGTCGGCGAGCGGTCGGCCGTGATCTCGACATCGCCCTCCTGACCTGCGAGGCCGTGCTCGACGGCGTTCGTGACGAGTTCGGTGAGCGCGAGCGCGAGCGGCGTCGCGTACTCGCTCGGCAGCACCCCGAACGACCCCGAGCGCTTCGGATGCGCCGTCGTGTTGTGCGCGGAGGCGACTTCGGCGACGAGCAGCAGCGCGCGATCGAAGACCGCGTCGAAGTCGACGTTCTGCGACAGCCCCTCGGAGAGGGTGTCGTGCACGACGGCGATCGCACCCACCCGGCGCATGGCCTGTGTGAGGGCCTCTCGTGCCTCGTTCGAGTGCGTTCGGCGGGCCTGGATGCGCAGGAGCGATGCGACCGTCTGCAGGTTGTTCTTCACCCGATGATGGATCTCGCGAATCGTCGCGTCTTTCGTGATGAGTTCCTGCTCCTGATGGCGCAGCTCGGTGACGTCGCGACTCAGGACGATGGCGCCGATGCGCTCGCCGCGGTGCCGGATCGGGATCGCACGAAGCGACACGGTGACGCCGCGCGACTCGACGTCGGTGCGCCACGGCGCACGGCCGGTGACCACGAGGGGCAGCGATTCGTCGACGACGAGCTTGCCCGCGAGCAATCGAGTCGTCACCTCGGCGAGCGACTCGCCCTCGAGCTCGTCGTCGAACCCCATGCGATTGAAGGCCGAGAGCGCGTTGGGGCTTGCGAACGTCGTGATGCCGTCGACGTCGAGCCGAATCAGGCCGTCGGAGGCGCGCGGGGCGCCGCGACGGGGACCGGTCGGGGCACCGAGGTCGGGAAAATCGCCGGAGGCGATCATCTGGAAGAGCTCTTCGGCGCACTCGTTGAACGTGAGTTCCTGACGGCTCGGCGTACGAGTGGCGCCGAGGTTCGTGTGGCGGGTGATCACCGCCACCGGCTCTGGGGCGACATTCGTGCCGGCGGTGGTCAGCCGTCGCATGACCGGCACAGCCCGCACACGCGTGGGCATCTCTTCGTACCAGTCAGGGGCCGACGAATCGACGATGCGGGCGCTCGAGTACGCCTGGCCGACGAGTTCGCGCCACTGCGGCTTGATCTCCTGGCCCACGAAGTCCCGGTAGAAGAGCGTCGCCGCACTCGAAGGCCGGGCGTGCGCGACCGCGACGAACGCGTCGTCACCCGATGGAACCCACAGCACGATATCGGCGAAGGCGAGGTCGGCGAGCAACTGCAGGTCGCCGACCAGCATGTGCAGCCAATCGACATCGGCCTGACTGCTGCGGCCCTGGGCGAGGACGAGATCACTGAGGGTCGACACAGTTCCAGCGTAGTGCGGAGTGGCGCTCAGCCAGTCGCAGCCCGCCGCAGCGCTGGAATCGAGAAGCCGCGACGCCGCGCCGGCTGAGGAACGGGCAGCAGGCCCTCGAGTGCGTAGTCGCGAATCGCTGCGCGCAGCGGAGACCGCGGCGCGGCGTCGCGCAGGGTGCGCGCGGTCAGGATCGCGGCATCGGTCGCCTTCGCATCGTGCGGCAGGAGCGTCGCCTCGGTCATGCCACCGAAGCGCCGAAGCGTCTGACGCACCTGAGCATGGGCATCGATGCCGAGCGCGCTCGTGCGCACCCGGTTGACCACGACGTCGACTCGCTCAGGCTCGACGAGGTCGATGAGTTCGCCGTGCCCGCGCAGCAGCCGCGAGAGCCCGACCGGATCTGCGAGCCCGACGGCCACCACCCGGTCGGCTGCAGCGAGCGCGGCGAAGGTCGCAGCGTTGCGGCGAGGAGCGAACTGGTCGCTCGTCAGCTCTTCGTCGTGCTCGAGGCTGAAGCCGGTGTCGACGACGACGTACTCGACCCAGGTGCGCATCGCGCCGAGCGCCGCGGTGACGCGCTCGCGGGAGAGTTCCGGCCACCGGCTCGGGCCGACGAGCCCCGTGAAGACGTTGAAGGCGACGCGCGGCGCCGAGTACCGCTGGGCGATGCGTTCGAGCTCGGCGCGATCGAGCGCCTCGGCTCCCGCGAGCCGGCACGCCGAGGCGAACCCGGGAGCCTCGTCGAGCAGGCCCAGCGATGGTGCGATCGCGCCGCCGTAGGGGTCGGCGTCGACGAGCGCGACGGTGTGGCCCGCAGCGGCGATCTCTGCGGCGAGGTTCACCGCGAGCGTGGTGCGCCCCGGCGCGCCTCCTGGCCCCCACACGGCGATGACGGATGCCGCACGCTCGCGGCTCACTCGAACGTCGCCGAGACGCGACGGCACCGGCACTCCCCCGCTCACGAGCGATTCGATCTCGCTCCACGGAGCTGCGGCATCGACGACCTCGTGCAGGCCGAGGTGTGCTGCGTGTGCGCGCTCGGCGTCGCTCACGGCGAGTGCCACCACCCGGATGCCGCGCTCGTCACATGCGGTCAGCAGTTCGGCGCTGAGCGTGCCCCTGCCTGCACCGACGATGACGACCTCGGGTGCGAGCACCTCGAGGCTGTCGAGGAGATCGCGCCAGCCGACGAGCCGCGCGAGGATCGTGTGACCGTGTTCGATGACGTCGGCGAGGAGGCGGTCTTCGATCGAGCCGTCGAGCGCGAGTGCGAGGCGCGCCATCTCACTCGCCCGCCGAGCGAGCCGGCACGAGATCGATCGCATCGGCTGCGGCGAGTGCCTCGAGCAGCGCAGCCACCTTCTCGCGGGGAATCAGCAGCTCGACCGAGACTCCGTCGGTCGAGACCATGCCCTCGCTCTCGATGATGCCCGCGATCTCGGCGCCCGAGACGAGCACCGAGGGCGGCTCGAAGCCTCCTCGCTCGACCTGCTTCGCGGTCCAGACGTCGACCTGCGCACCGGCGGCGATGCCGGCCGGCAATGGCCCACGACTCGGGACGACGATCGTCGCCAGTCCGGTGCGATCGGCCTCGTCGACGGCAGCATCGGGCACGAGTTCGCCGGCATGCACCGTGCGCGTGATGACGAAGCCGTCGGCCGGGACATCGCCGACAGCCAGGTAGTGCGCACCGGCCGCGCCGAGGCGCACCGATTCGGTGCCGAGGTCGTCGGCCTGAATCGTCGTGCCCGGCGTGAGCGTGTCGCGAGCGACATAGACCTCGACACCGTCGTCGAGGCCCGACACGAGAGTCCAGACTCCGATGGTCGAGCCGGCGATGAGCACGATCCCGATGATGAGACGCGGGTCGAGTCGGAGGGCTCCCCGCTCACCTCGTTCCTGTCGACGTGCCATCGTGTGTTCCCTTCTGCGGGGCGCGTGTCGCGCCGGCGTCTATCGTCACCCGAACCCGCGAGTCCGGCGTGAAGTTATCCACAGTCCCCCCGCCCGCCACTCGATCGGTCGATAATCAAGTCATGACCTCTCCAGGTTCGGGCGACGAGATCGGCCGCTTCCTCACGCTCGCCGACGCGGCTGAGATTCTCGCCGTCGACGTGGCGACCGTCGACGAGCTGGTCCGATCCGGCGAGTTGCCGGCGATCCGGATCGGCACGACCGGGCCGTGGCGCATCGAGCGCGCGCAGCTCGAGGTCTGGATCGAACTGCAATACGAAGAGACCCGCAAGCACGCGGTCTGGAATCAGGGCGAGTACGCGAACATCGTCGAGCTCTCGGGCGCGCGCAACTCGCGCATCCGTCCCGTCGACTGACGTCGAATCGGAGTCGTCAGCGGCTGCACTGCTGCGACGGCGCCGAGTCAGCGGAAGTCGACCACGAGCAGTCGCGAGAGCGGCACGATGCGGTATCCGTGCACCGCGTTCTCGCGCCGGGTCGCCCCCGGCTCATGCAGGGCCAGGTCGACATGATCGCGCGCGACCCGGTCGATCGTTCCGTGCGTCTCTCCGTCGATCGTGCTCAGCCGAACGGGGGTGCGACGGCGGCAGAGATCTCGCAGCACGAATGGGAGCCCGATGCGCTCGGCGAGCCGCGCGGTGGCTTCGGGCACCGACTCGAGACTCGGCTCGAGCTGCGCTCGGGTGGGCAGCACGGCCGCAATCGCCGCCATCGGCACGACGCACTGCAGGCCCGCGGCGCCGGCGGTGGCGGAACGACCGCTGACCCAGTCGCGGCCGAAGACCTGGGGTCGCAGAGCGAGCACCCTGCCACCGTGCAGCTCGATGGCGATGTGTGCATCGGGATCATCGGCCGCCGAGCGCGCGATGGCCGCCAGTCGGTCTCGAAGCGTCAGCCGACCGAGTCGCAGTCGCTCCTCTTCGATGGCGAGCGCTCGCTCCTCATCGCGCTGATCCTGGTCGATCTGCGACTCGAGATCATCGAAAAGGAGGTCCCAGCGCATGCAGTGACGCTACAGCGCATCGCCGACGGGTGAGCAACGTTTTCCACAGGCGAGGAAATCTCTTGACACGGTTACGGCCCCTGATTACGGTTCATTCAGGGATCGCCCGCTGTCCCCCATCCGGGGGTGATCCCCATCGTCACGCCGAAAGGCCGGCGAGCCCTCCTCTCCCTTGGAGCACAGATGACCGCAAACGACGCGATCGCCGGCAGAACCGCAGTGATCCGAGGATCCGCAGCGCACTACCTCGACGACGATGACGAGTACTTCGGCCGCCAGCCTGCTCGTCGCACCGAGCTGCCCGACCCCGAGCCCATGCTGCGAAACCTCACGCACTGCGTCATCGAGGCGTTGTCGGGCGCTCGTGATCTCGAGCAGCTCGCGAGGTGGGTGAACGACGACGTCTACCGGAACCTCTCGAAGCGGGTGGTGCTCGCAGCACGCGCGCGCCGCGTCAAAGGGCAGTCCCCGCAGCGGCCGGCCTTCTCCGTCGGGCGAGTGCACATGTGCGAGCCCACTGACGGCGTCGTCGAAGCCGTCGTGCTGGTGCACCAGAAGGCGCGGTCGAGGGCGGTCGCGATTCGCATCGAGGGGTTCGACCAGCGCTGGCGTGCAAGCGCCATCGGCGTGCTCTGAGCCTCCGAGTGCTCTGAGCCGCGACGTCACGAAACACGAGAGGCCCGGCCGGTGCAGTGCACCGGCCGGGCCTCTCGTCGGTTGTCAGCGCCCCTTGCGCTCTTGCGACCGGCGCTCAGCACGGTTCTGCGGCTCGACCTCGCCGCCGGTGCGCTGCCCGAATGCGCCGCGCGCCTCTTCGGCCGCCGGCGCCTGGCTCTCGGCCACTGCACGGCGCGCACGCTGCGTCGCCGCCTGCTGCACCTGGCCGCGCTGGTTGCGCACCTCCACACCACCGGCGTCGCTCGGTGCCGAGTAGCTGAGCTTGTCGTCGGCGGCGCCCTGTCGCCCGAGGCCCTTCGCCTGGATCGTCGCGCCGGCTCCTGCTTGCGGCGCCACCTCGACCTCGAGGTTGAAGAGGAACCCGACCGTCTCTTCACGGATCGAGCCCATCATCTGCTGGAACATCGCGTAGCCCTCGCGCTGGTACTCCACGAGCGGATCGCGCTGCGCCATCGCACGCAGGCCGATGCCGTCTTTCAGGTAGTCCATCTCGTAGAGGTGATCGCGCCAGCGCCGGTCGATGACCGAGAGCACGACCCGCCGCTCGAGCTCGCGCATCGCCGGCGAACCGAGCTGCTGTTCGCGGCGGCTGTACGCGACCTTCGCGTCGGAGAGGATCTCGCGACGGATGAAGTCGCGGTTGACCTTGCCCTTCTCGCCGGCCTCCGCCACGACCTCGTCGATCGTGATGCCGATGGGGTAGAGCGTCTTGAGCTCGGTCCAGAGCGCGTCGAAGTCCCACTCCTCGGGGTTGCCTTCGGCGGTGTGCGAGTCGAGCACCTCGTCGATGACGTCTTCGAGGAACTTCTGCGTGCGCTCGTGCAGGTCGTCGCCCTCGAGGATGTGCCGACGGTCGCCATAGATCGCCTCGCGCTGACGGTTCAGCACGTCGTCGTACTTCAGCACGTTCTTGCGGATCTCGGCGTTGCGCGCCTCGACCTGCGACTGCGCCGAACGGATGGCGCGCGAGACCACCTTCGACTCGATGGCGACATCGTCGGGTACGCCACGCGACATGAGGCTCTCGGCCGCACCGGCGTTGAAGAGGCGCATGAGGTCATCGGTGAGCGAGAGGTAGAACCGGCTCTCACCGGGGTCGCCCTGACGGCCGGAACGACCGCGCAGCTGGTTGTCGATGCGTCGTGACTCGTGACGCTCGGTGCCGAGCACGTAGAGACCGCCGGCGGTGAGCACCTTCTCGGCCTCGACCGCGACCTCGGCCTTCACCTTCTCGAACACCTCGTCCCACGCGGCCTCGTACTCCTCGGGAGTGTCGACCGGGCTGAGGCCGCGCTCGTGCATGAGCTGCACGGCGATGAACTCGGCGTTGCCGCCGAGCATGACGTCGGTACCGCGACCGGCCATGTTCGTCGCGACGGTGACCGCGCCGTGGCGTCCGGCCTGGGCGACGATGGCCGCCTCACGAGCGTGGTTCTTCGCGTTCAGCACCTCGTGCCGCACGCCCTTCTTGGCGAGCAGACGCGACAGGTACTCGCTCTTCTCGACGCTCGTGGTACCGACCAGCACGGGCTGGCCGTGCTTGTGGCGCTCGACGATGTCTTCGACGACCTGGGCGAACTTCGCCTCTTCGTTCTTGTAGACGAGGTCGGCCTGGTCGATGCGCACCATCGGCTTGTTCGTGGGAATGGCGACCACGCCGAGCTTGTAGGTCGCCATGAACTCGGCCGCCTCGGTCTCGGCGGTACCGGTCATGCCCGAGAGCTTCCCGTACAGGCGGAAGTAGTTCTGCAGCGTGACGGTGGCGAGCGTCTGGTTCTCGGCCTTGACCTGCACGCCCTCCTTCGCCTCGATCGCCTGGTGGATGCCCTCGTTGTAGCGGCGGCCGACCAGGATGCGGCCGGTGTGCTCGTCGACGATCAGCACCTCGCCGTTCATGACCACGTAGTCCTTGTCGCGCTTGAACAGCGCGTTGGCCTTGATCGAGTTGTTGAGGAACGAGATGAGCGGGGTGTTGGCCGACTCGTAGAGGTTGTCGATGCCGAGGTAGTCTTCGACCTTCTCGATGCCGGGCTCGAGCACGCCGACGGTGCGCTTCTTCTCGTCGACCTCGAAGTCGACGTCGGGCACGAGGCGCTTCGCGAGGTTCGCGAACTCGGTGAACCAGCGGTTGGCCTCGCCCGACGCGGGGCCCGAGATGATGAGCGGCGTTCGAGCCTCGTCGATGAGGATCGAGTCGACCTCGTCGACGATCGCGAAGTAGTGCCCGCGCTGCACCATGTCGCTCGCCTGCCACGCCATGTTGTCGCGCAGGTAGTCGAAGCCGAACTCGTTGTTGGTGCCGTAGGTGATGTCGGCGGCGTACTGCTCGCGACGAACCTGCGGGTTCTGGCCGGCCACGATGCATCCGGTCGTCATGCCGAGCGCGCGGAACACGCGGCCCATGAGTTCGGACTGGTAGCTCGCGAGGAAGTCGTTGACCGTGATGATGTGCACGCCACGGCTGGTCAGGGCGTTGAGGTAGGCCGCGGTGGTCGCGACGAGCGTCTTGCCCTCACCGGTCTTCATCTCGGCGATGTTGCCGAGGTGCAGGGCAGCGCCGCCCATGAGCTGCACATCGAAGTGCCGGAGACCCAGCGTGCGACGACTGGCCTCGCGCACCGCGGCGAAGGCCTCGGGCAGCAGGTCGTCGAGCGATTCGCCGTTGGAGTAGCGCTCGCGCAACTCGGCGGTCTCGCCCCGCAACTCGTCGTCGCTGAGCGAATGGAACCCGTCTTCGAGGGCGTTGATCGCCGCTGCGTAGTTCTCCAGCCGCTTGAGGGTTCGGCCCTCACCGACGCGGAGGACCCTTTCCAGAATCGAAGCCACGAATGTTCTCCTGTTGTCGTTGGGCGCACGGCCGCGGGTCGAAGCCGGGCACGCCCGTTGCCGCCATGCAGACGGCCATCATAGCCATGCTAGCGGTGAACGGGCCGGGCGCCGGAGCCTACCGGACGGACGGTGCCGGCCCGATGCCCCAAGCCCCCAGACGCACGAACGGCCGGCTCAGGATGGCCGAGCCGGCCGTTCGCATGCGCCGTTGTCAGGCGCTGGCCCGCTGCAACTCGATCGAGGAGTTGGCCGGTGCATGCTCTTCGGACTGCTCGTCGAGTCCGATGAGACCGTAGTCCCAGCCCTTACGGCGGTAGACCACGCTCGGCCGGCCCGACTCCGCATCGACGAAGAGGTAGAAATCGTGCCCGACGAGTTCCATGAAGTAGAGGGCGTCGTCGACCGTCATCGGTGCGGAGGCGAACACCTTGCGCCGGATCACGACGGGGCTGTAGACCTCGTCCTCCTCGACGTGCGGCTCCGCCTCATCGACGACGGGAACGGCGCCGGTGCGCACCTGCGCGAGCACCTCGGATGCCGCAGCCTGCACGCCGACATCGGAGAACCCGCCATCGGTGGCCTCACGGAGCGAGGTCGGCCGACGGGACCCCCCGCGATGCACCTTGCGGCGGTCCTTCGCCCGCCGGATGCGCTCGAGCAATCGTCCGAGCGCGACGTCGAACGCCGCATACTTGTCGGACCCGTCTGCCTCGGCCCGGACCAGTGGTCCCTTTCCGACGAGAGTGAGTTCGACGCGGTCGGGGCCGGGGTTGCCGTTCTTCTCGTTGTGGCGACTCAGCTTCACGTCGAGCGAGATCGCGCGCTCGGCAAGATGCGTCACCTTCTCGGACTTCTCCGCCGCATAGGCGCGGAATCGGTCTGTGACCCCCAGGTTTCGTCCGACGATGTTCAGTTCCATGACGACCTCCGTTCACCGACGTGTCACCCGGTTCTGAAGGGTGGATCGACCACGCCTGTTCTGCCACGGTAGCCCCGTTGCGCGGCAAAGTCACGGAGTGTTTACCGTGACTTGCCTGCATGCCGCGGGAACCTCAGCGGCGTCTCCGCCAGCACGGCGATCGCAGCCGTCTCGGCACCGGCCGCAGCCAGTGCACGCACTGCCTCGGCGAGCGTCGACCCGGTCGTCACGATGTCATCGACGAGCAGGAACCGGCGTCCCAGCAGGCCGGCAGCGCTGCGCGGCTTCCACCGCCGATCAGGTCGGGCGACGAGCCCCCCGGCCGAATTCCGCCTGCGGGCCTCGGCATCGAGACCCGCCTGATCGGCGTGGAGTCTCGTGAACGCCAGCACCGATGACGAGCGGATGCCGCATCGCCCGAGCAGCACCTCGACCGGCACATACCCGCGGGAACGCCGTGCGGCAGGCGAGGAGGGAATCGTGCACACCTCGATCGGCCGACCACTCGGAACCGCGGCGAGCGCTGAGTGCACCGACGTGCCCAATGCCGGCGCGAGCGCCCCGGCGGCGTCGGCTCGACCCCCGTCCTTGAAGGCCCCGATCACGGCGGCGGCAGAGCCCCGGTACGCCAGGCCCGCCCAGATCTCGAGCCCGGCACGCTCCACCCGACGCGGGTGCGCGAGCAGGGCACGCCGGCAGTCGCCGCACACGCTGCGATCGAATGCGCCGCACCCCGAGCAGGTGACGGGCAACAGCACCGCGGTGGCGTCTCGCACGGCCTCGACGGCATGCCGGCCGACCTCGACGAGGCTCGTTCGAGCGAATCGGTCTCGGGCTCCTGACGGTCGGTCCATGCAACGACCCTGGCCCCGCGTCGGATGGTCGGGCCGATCCACGGCGCAGTTCGCGACGTCGGGAGCGACCGAGACCTGTGGAGGAGGAGTGGGATCAGTTGGCCTGCTGCGATGCGATGAGCCGGATGCCGCTCGCCCGCGATTGCCAGCCGACACCGCTCGGCGCATCGAGCTCCCCGGTCTCGAGCAGCACCCGGAGGTCGCGCACGCTGTTGCCTCCGTCGATCGCGATGCCACCCTCGGGTCCCGGCCGCGACACGGCGAAGCCGCCGAGCTCCTGGGTGATGACTCGAGTGCCCCCGCCGGGCAGCGCCGTGAGCGAGGCGACGGTGCGGGCATCGACCCACGTGACGTCGAGCGGGGTGCCCGCGACATCCGCGAGGCCGAGCGTGATCGCGCTCAGTGCGATCGGGAGCCCGGCGCTGTCGCGCTCGATCGACGCAGCTACGAAGTGCGTGCTCGCTCCGTCGCCGAGCAGGGCGATGAGTCGAGTCGAGTCCCGCGAGATCTCCAGGGCCGCGATCGAGGATGCACTCCACGGCACGGGCATCTGCACGCCCTCGGCCGAACCGTCGGCCGGAAACCAGACCAGCTGGTCGGGGTGATCAGCCGGTACCGACCAGACGTAGCCGAACCCGTCGATCGCCGGCACGATGAGCCCGTCGCGCGGATCGAGCAGCACGGAATCCTCCCCGGCACGCACGAGCGACACCCCATCGCCGAGCACCGCGGCCGCTTCGTCTCCGGCACCGAGCGAGACGCCGATCGGATTCAGCGCCTCGATCTGCGGCGAGAGCTCGGGGAGCTGCTCGATGCCCTCTCCGGATGTGGCGAGGTGGCCGAAGGTCGTGCCGTCGAACACGGCTGGGCGTGGATCGATGGGCGAGTTCTTCAGCGGCCCCGGAGAGAGTTCGGGAACATCCTGTTCGACGCCATTCAGCGACAGGGCCACGCCGTCGACGTTGGGAACGCCGTCGAGACTCTGCTGCAGCTGGTACTCCATGCGCTGCACCGTCAAGACGTCGTCGGATGTCGCGCCCGAGAGGTCGACCTCGGCTTCTCGATCGGCGACAGGCACCGACGCCGAATCGAGCCGCGCACCGTCGGGGAATGCCGAGACGACACCGGGGTCGAGCCACTCCGCGGGGCCGGCGAGGAGCGCCCGCACGATGCTCGTCTGCGCCGAGTCGCGACCGGCGAACCAGCGGAGGTCGGGCACCAGGTGGTCGAACCCCGGGTCGAAGAAGTAGAGGGCGTAGCTTCGGAAGACCTGCGTGAACGTCGTCTCGTCGATGAGCAGACCCGGCGGCGCTGCCGAGATGCGCCACTGCCCGTCGATCTGCTCGAAGGTGTACGACAGCGAGAGCGGGGCGCTGGACTCCGACACGTCGTACTGCCCGCTCTCGCTGAGCGACGCCGCCGGAGTGGCGTCGACCACCATCGAGGTGTCGCTCACCGCCGTCAGGTCACGGTCGGCGCGCACGTCGATGGTCGTGTCGGCATTCGCGCGCCACTCGGCGGCGAACGCCGGTGTCAGGAATTGGCGCGCAGCCTGATAGTTGTTGCGCGGGCTCGCCGCGGCGTCGAAGAATCCCAGCAGGATCTGCTCCTGAGTCGCGTCCTTCGCAGGCGGCGGCACGATCGTGTCGAGTTCGAGCGATTCCTCGCCGAGCGCAGGCGAACCTGCGTTGACCCCGCCCGAGCTCGGAATCGAGACGCATCCGGCGAGCAGCACCGAGACGGCGAGCACCACGGATGCACCGATCACACGACTACGCATCGTGCACCTCCCTCCGGGCATCGGCCCGCCTCGCCGCGGCCGCCCGCCCCGCGGCATCCGTCTCGACCGTCGTCTCCGTCTCGACCGCGCGCACGACCCCGGTCGGCGGCGGCCCGCTCGCGTCGATGTCCTCTGGCTCGAGCGGCAACGGTGAGACCACCTCGGTGTCGGCGATGTCGCGCGGCAAGGTCAGGCGGAACACCGTGCCGGAGCCGCGCCGCGACCACACCTCGAGGTCGCCACCGTGAGCCACGGCGTCTTCGAGGGCGATCGCGAGGCCGAGGCCCGTGCCGCCGATCGTGCGGGTGCGGCTCGGGTCTGCCCGCCAGAAGCGGTCGAACACCCGGGCCGCATCATCGGCGGTCATGCCGAGGCCGTAATCGCGCACCGAGAGTGCGATGGCGCTCTCGTTGCTGTCGACGGCCACGACGATCGGCCGACCCTCGCCGTGCTCGATGGCGTTACCGAGCAGGTTGCGCACGATGCGGCGGATGCGGCGCGGGTCGACCCTCGCATCGAGGTGACCGCCGGGGGCGTCGAGTCGCAACTCGCTGCCGCGACTGTGCGCGAGCTCGTGCATCGACTCGATCGCGTCGCCAGCGAGGTGCACGAGGTTCGTCGGCTCGGTCGCCAGTTCGATCGATCCGGCGTCGTAGCGGCTGATCTCGAGCAGGTCGGAGAGCAGGGTCTCGAACCGCTCGGTCTGCGTGTGCAGCAGTTCGACCGTGCGAGACGTCGGGCCGGGGAAGTCGTCACGCTGACCGTAGAGCACGTCGCCCGCGAGCCGGATGGTCGTGAGCGGCGTGCGGAGCTCATGCGAGACATCGGAGACGAAGCGCTGCTGCATCACCGAGAGCTCGGCGAGTTCGCGAATGCGGGCCTGCAGGCTGTCGGCCATGCCGTTGAACGAGGCCGCGAGCGTCGCGAGCTCGTCTTCACCCTTCTCGGGCATGCGCACTCCGAGGTCGCCCGCCGCGAGCCGCCGGCTCGTGGTCGCCGCGGAGCGGATCGGCTCGATGACCCACCGCACGACGAGCAGGGTGATGACGCTGAGCAGCACGAGCAGTGCGGCAGCGCCGATCAGCCCGACGAGTTGCATGAACGCGAGCGTCTCTTGCGCCGCCGCGAAGTTGTAGCCGATGTAGAGCTCGTACTCGCCGGCACCGGGCACGAGGATCGTGCTGCCGGCGACGATGCCCGGGTCGTCGGCGCCGTCGTCGGCGTCCTCGAGGGAGACCGATTGCCAGTACTGCCCGCCGTCGGCGCCCTGCACCTGCTCGCGCAGCTCGGGCGTGATGACCCCGTTCAGGCTCGGCGCGATGCGGGTCGGCGGTGCACCGCTCGACGCGTCGTCGGGCTGGAAGTAGGCGATCGAGGAGCTGCCGGAGACGGAGCGCACCGAGCGTTCCACCTGCGCCATCACCTCCTGCAGTGAATCCGGATCGGCGGCGTCTGCCGCCCCGAGGATGCTCTCAGCCGCAGTCGTCGCATTGTTGGCGTCGTCGAGCGCGTCCTCGAGCTGGGTCTGGAAGAGGTTCGACGCCACGCTGAACGAGATGTAGAGGCCGATGACAAAGATCGCGAGCGACGAGAGCGCCAACGTGATGATGACGGTGCGGAACTGCAGGGAACGCCGCCAGAGCTCGGCGACGTGCCGCGGCAGGGTCGCCGCGCGCCGCGCCAGTTCGCGCCACGAACCCGTGCTGAAGAAGGCCGGGGCCTCCGCCTGCGACATCCGCTCGCCTAGGTGGTCGCGCCGGCTCGATAGCCGACGCCGCGCACGGTCATCACGATGCGCGGGTTGTCGGGGTCGTGCTCGACCTTCGCTCGCAGTCGCTGCACGTGCACGTTCACGAGGCGGGTGTCTGCCTTGTAGTGATAGCCCCACACCTGCTCGAGCAGCATCTCGCGGGTGAAGACCTGCTGGGGCTTCGACGCGAGTGTGAGCAGCAGGTCGAACTCGAGCGGGGTGAGATTGATACGGGTCTCGCCCCGTCGCACCTCGTGACCGGCCGCGTCGATCGTGAGGTCGCCGATGCCGAGGGTGGCGGCGACGGGATCCGGAGTCGGACGCAACCGGGTGCGGATGCGTGCCACCAGCTCCTTCGGGTTGAACGGCTTGACCATGTAGTCGTCGGCGCCGGACTCGAGGCCCTTCACGACGTCGGCCGTATCGGTCTTCGCGGTGAGCATGATGATCGGAGTGCCCGACTCGGCACGGATGCGGCCGCAGACCTCGATGCCGTCGATGCCGGGCAGCATGAGGTCGAGCAGCACGAGGTCGGGCTTCGTCTCATGGAACGCCGCGAGCGCGCTCGTTCCATCGGCGCAGAAGAAGGGCTCGAAGCCCTCGGTGCGCAGCACGATGCCGATCATCTCGGCCAGGGCCGTGTCGTCGTCGACGACGAGTACGCGAGAGGTCATCCGTTCATTCCTGTCAGCACCGTCGGGCCCCTAGCCGGAATCAGTGGGCCGAGCGTCGTCGTCAAGCGTAGTCGGTCGGGCGCCAAGGCGCCCCTGACGCCCGGCGGAGGGCATCGGCGCGGCCCGGAAATGTGCGAGCATGGTGGGAATCCGCCGGAAGGAGCCCCACAGGTGTCAGACCACGACTGGCAGGCGCCCGGCGGCGCTCCCGCCCCACAATCGGCTCCGCAGCCGCAGCCGGCTCCCGGCCTGCAGCAGGCTCCCGGCCCGCACCAGCAACCCGCGCAATGGCCCGCACCGTCGCCAGAGCACTGGGCGGCTCCCGCTTCGCCTGCGTTCGGCGCCCCACAGGGCTGGACTCCCCCGCCGAAGCCGGGCCTCATCCCGCTGCATCCGCTGGGCTTCGGAACCGTGCTCTGGGCGCCGTTCAAGGTGCTGCGCCGCAACCCCGCCGCAACGTTCGGCACCGGCCTCGTGGTGCAGCTCATCTCGGTCGTGGGCACGCTCGCGGTGTTCGTGCCGTTCGCGATCTTCATCGTCACCCGGGTCGAGGGCGCAGCGAGTTCCGACGACGCCGACGCGCTCCTGTCCGGAGCGGTCGGCGGATTCCTGCTGCTCATGCTCGTGCCGGTGATCGTCTCGCTCATCGCGAGCGCGTTCCTGCAGGGCGTGATGGTCGTCGAAGTCGCCACCGGCACCCTCGGAGAGCGGCTGCGGTTCGGCGCCCTGTGGAAGCGAGCGGCGAAGCGGATCTGGCCGTTGCTCGGTTGGACCGCCATGCTCACGGGTGCGATCGTGGTCGTGTTCGCCGCATTCGTCGCGATCATCGTGGCGGCGACCTTCTTCGACCCGGTCACGATCATCGTCACGGTTCTGGTGCTGCTGCTGGCCGGGCTCGGCGTGTTCGTCGTCGCCGCGTGGATCGGCACGAAACTCTCATTGGTGCCGAGCCTCATCGTGCTCGAGGGCGCCGGCGTCGGCACCGCGATGCGACGATCGTGGCGCCTGACCGAGGGATTCTTCTGGCGCACCTTCGGCACTCTGCTGCTCGTCGCCGTCATCCTCAACCTCGCCGCACAGGTCGTCGTGCAGCCGGTGTCGCTCGTCGGCACCATCCTCGCCGCCATCATCGATCCGACCGGCAACGGTGCCGCCATCCCGATCACCGTGGTGACACTCGTGATCACGATGATCCTCTCCCTGCTGATCGGGGCGATCACGGCGGTCGTGCAGGCGTCACTCGTCGCGGTCATCTACATCGACCTGCGCATGCGCAAAGAAGCCCTCGACCTCGAACTCGTGCGGCACATCGAACAGCGCGACGCCGGCGCGCCGGTCGACGACCCGTATCGCCCGCCGGCCGCCGCGCCCGCTCCATCGGCCGCGCCCGCGACCCCGTGACTCCGACTCTGCTCCGCGGCTCCCCGCTCGACCCCGACGCCGACGAGGCGCGTCGATGGCTCGAAGACGAATTGACGGGGCCCGAGTACCAGGCCGCGAAGCCGAATCCGTTCGACCTCGCGATGCAGGCGATCCGCGATTGGTTCTTCGGCCTCTTCGACGGCGCCACCGGTCTGCCGGGGCCGCTCCTGACCCTGCTGCTCGTGCTGCTCGTCATCGCCGTCGTCGTGATCAGGCTCCTCGTCTTCGGGCTGCCTCGGCTGCGACGGCGACGGCGCGGCGAGGTGCCGCTCTTCGACGATCACGACCGACGTGATCTCGAGACGCTGCGCCGAGCGGCATCCGGCGCAGCGGCGGCGGGCGACTGGCCCCTCGCGATCGAGGAGCGGTTCCGCGCGCTCGTGCGCGGTCTCGTCGACCGTGACGTGGTCACGGTTCATCCCGGCACGACCGCTCGCGGGTTCTCGGTTGCCGCCGCGAAGTCCTTCCCCGGTCTCGGAACGGCGCTCGAGTCGGCGGCACGCGACTTCGATGGCGTCCGGTATCTCGGGCGCGGCGGCTCCGCCGACGACTACGAGCGGCTGACGACGCTCGAGCGCGACATCGCGGGTGCGCGGCCCGCGAGCGCCGATGGCAGCTTCGCCGCCGATCGAACGGGCCGAGCGCCCGTCGGCGACGATGCACCCCCAGGCGCCGGGGCCGCTCGATGACGCCGCCCGTGGTCGATACGGCGCCGTCGACGACGACCGTGACCGACGCCGCGACGCCGACGGCCCCCGCTGTGACGCCGACGGTGCGAGCGTTCCTGCGCCATCGACGCGCCTGGCTCGTGATCGGCGCCGTTCTCGTGCTCGGCGCCCTGCTCGTGCTCGCGATCCAGGGCGGCGCACGAACGCCCGGCCCGGCGATGGGCGCCGACAATCCCGCACCGGCAGGTGCGAAGGCGCTCGTCGAGGTGCTGCGCGATCATGGCATCACGGTGACCGAGAGCCGCTCCTACGAACCCGCCCTCGCCGCCGCAGAGCGCGGCGCCACGGTACTGCTCTACGACGAGTCCGGCATCCTCGACGACCGCCGCCTCCGCGAACTCGCCGCGGCATCCGACCGGCTCGTCGTCGTCGAACCGGCGTTCGGCGCGCTCGAGGCGCTCGCCCCCGGAGTTCGCCTCGCCGGGGCCGCGAGCGGCCCGGTCGATGCCGTGGGCTGCGATCTCGGCGCGGCCGAACGAGCCGGCGCACTCTCCGACGGGCAACGTCTGCTCACGATCGACGACGATGCCGCCGACGCCGGCTGGCAGGGCTGCTTCCGTGACGGCGACTTCGGCTTCGCGGTCGTCGCCGGGCCCGGCGCCGGTGGCGGCGAACTCACCATGGTCGGCGCGACCACCGTGTTCGCCAACGAGACCATCGCCGAGTCGGGCAACGCGGCGCTCGCGATCGGGCTCACCGGCGTAACCGACGACCTCGTCTGGTACCTGCCCGGCCCGGCCGACGCCGACGCCGCCGACGCCCCGACGATCGGCGAGCTGACGCCGGGCTGGGTGAGCCCGGTCATGCTGCTCGCCATCGTGATCGTGATCGTCGTCGGCATCTGGCGCGGCCGCCGCTTCGGCCCGCTCGTCGTCGAGAACCTGCCGGTGCACGTGCCGGCCGGCGAGACGAGTGCCGGCCGGGCGCGCCTCTACGCACGCACCGCGTCGCGAACCCACGCGCTCGACCAACTGCGCATCGGCACCGTCCGTCGCATCGCTCGCGTGCTTCGACTGCCGCGCTCCGCCGAGCTCGCCGAGGTGGCGGATGCCGCGGCGCAGGCGACCGGCCGTGACGAGGCCGCCGTGCGACAGCTGCTCGCCGACGTGCAACCAGCCCACGACCGCGAGCTCGTGGAACTCGCCGGAGAGCTCGCGCGCCTCGAGGCCGAGGTGCAGCGTACGCTCGACCCGCGCGCGGCGGCACCCCGTGCCCCGACCTCCGACGCATCGCCCGATCGCGACGACCCCACAGGAAGGCGACCATGACCGACCCCACCACCACTCCGACGGGAGCCGCGACCGACGACGAGCTCCGCGCGGCGCTCAATCGCGTTCGCACCGAGGTCGGCAAGGCCGTCGTCGGGCAGGAGGGCGCGGTGACGGGGCTCATCATCGCCCTGCTCACTCGCGGGCACGTGCTGCTCGAGGGCGTGCCGGGTGTGGCCAAGACGCTGCTCGTGCGCACGCTCAGTCGAACCCTGCAGCTCGAGACGCGGCGTGTGCAGTTCACGCCCGACCTGATGCCCGGCGACGTCACGGGTTCGCTCGCCTACGATCCGCGCTCGGGCGACTTCGCGTTCCGCGAGGGGCCGGTGTTCACGAACATCCTGCTCGCCGACGAGATCAACCGCACCCCGCCGAAGACCCAGTCGGCGCTGCTCGAGGCGATGGAGGAGCGCCAGGTCTCGGCCGACGGTGTGACCCGCCCTCTGCCCGACCCGTTCATGGTCGCGGCGACCCAGAACCCGATCGAGTACGAGGGCACGTACTCCCTGCCCGAGGCCCAGCTCGACCGGTTCCTGCTGAAGCTCGTGCTCGACGTGCCCGAGCGCGAGGCCGAGCTGTCCCTGCTCCGGCGTCATGCCGATGGCTTCGACCCGCACGATCTCGCCGCCGCCGGCGTCACGCCGGTGCTCGGCGCCGCCGAGCTCGCGGCGGCCCGCGCCGCGGCATCCGCTGTTCGCGTCGAAGACGACGTGCTCGGCTATCTCGTCGACCTCGCGCGCGCCACGCGGCGCAGCCCGTCGATGCGTCTCGGCGTGAGCCCCCGCGGCACGACCGGCCTGCTCGCCGCATCGAAGGCGTGGGCCTGGCTCACGGGCTACGAATCGCTCACCCCCGACCACGTGCAGGCGATGCTGCTGCCCGTCTGGCGCCACCGAGTGCAGCTTCGGCCCGAGGCCGAGCTCGAGGGCGTGTCGGTCGACGCCGTGCTGCAGTCCATCGTGCAACAGGTGCAGGTGCCGCTCTGAACATGACTCGGACGTTGAAATGGCGCTGACCGGTCGGTTCGCACTCCTCGTCGCCCTCGGCGTCGTTCCTGTCGTCGTGGCGGGTGCCGTGGGCGCGGCAGAGGCGTGGCTCGCGCTCGTCGGCTGGCTCGTGCTCGCGATCGGCGCCGGCGTGCTCGACCTCTCGCTGGCCGCGTCGCCGCGTCAGGTCGCGCTGCACCGCGAGGTGCCCGACCGGGTCAGGCTGGGTGAGTCGGTGACGACGGTGTTGAGTGTCGAGAACCTCGGCCAGCGGGTGCTTCGGGCCACCGTGCGCGATGCGTGGGAACCATCGGCCGGCCTCGCGGGCAGCAACCGCGCGCGACTGCGCATTCCGCCGGCCGAGCGCCGCCGGGTGACCCTGCAGCTCTCTCCGTGGCGACGCGGCGACCGCCGCACCGAGCAGGTCACGGTGCGCTCGGCCGGCCCGCTCGGGCTCTGGTCGCGACAAGCCACCCTCGCCGCGCCCGCGCGACTGCGTGTGCTGCCGCCGTTCCACTCCAGGGTGCACCTGCCATCGAGGCTCACGCGGCTGCGCGAACTCGACGGTCGCACGCCGCTGCTCATCCGCGGGCAGGGCACGGAGTTCGACTCGATCCGCGAGTACGTGCGCGGCGACGACGTGCGCTCGATCGATTGGCGGGCGACGGCGAGGCACGCCGACCCCGAGGTGCCGGGCAACATGCGGCTCATGGTGCGCACCTGGCGACCCGAGCGCGACCGGCGCATCGTCATCGTCACCGACACGTCACGCACGGCGGCCGCCCGCATCGCCGACGAACCGCGACTCGACACCGCGTTCGAGGCATCGCTGCTGCTCGCCGCACTCGCCTCGCACGCCGGCGACCGCGTCGACTTCCTCGCGTGGGACCGTCGACTGCGCGGCCGGGTGCACGGCGCGAGCGGCCCAGAACTGCTGGCCCGCATGGTCGACACCATGGCCGGCATCGACGCCGAGTTGATCGAGGCCGATTGGGCTTCGGTGCCGGGGCAGGTGCGCCGCATCACGAACCGGCACGCCCTCGTCGTGCTGCTCACCGGGGCCGATTCGCCCGGAAGCGCCCGCGGGCTGCTCTCGGTGCTCCCGCAACTGACCTCGCGGCACACGGTGGTCGTGGCATCCGTCGCCGACCCCGCGCTCATCGAGGCCGCGCGCGCACGCGACGACCTCGAGCAGGTCTACGTGGCGGCCGCAGCCGAGCGGGGCCTCCTCGACGGAGAGCGGGTCGGCGCTGCCGTGCGCCGCCTCGGCGCGCTCACGGTGACGGCCGCCCCTCACGAGCTGCCGCCGGCTCTGGCCGACCTCTACCTCGAGTTGAAGGCGTCGGGCAAACTCTGAGTCGCCGGCGCGGCGCCGATGTCGCCGCGTGACCCTCGGTGTCGCCGCGTTCAGCTGATTCCCAACATTCGCGTCAGGTTCACGCTCCGCGACGGTTCGGCTCGATATCGTCACCTCAGGCGCCCGGGGGTTGGCGCCGATTCCGTCTTGTCCTCCTACGAAAGGAACCCACGTGTCTGACACGGCAACCGTCATCGAGGCTCCCTCGACGGCGCAGAAGCTCACCGCCGAGTTCCTCGGCACCTTCATCCTCGTCTTCGGCGTCATCGGCACCGTCGTCTTCGCGGCCGGCTTCGGCGGTGGCGAGGGCGGGCTGAACGTCGGCTTCCTCGGCGTCGCCCTCGCCCTCGGCCTCTCGGTCGTCGTCGGCGCGTACGCGTTCGGCCCGGTCTCGGGTGGCCACTTCAACCCGGCGGTGAGCTTCGGGCTCGCCGTCGCCGGCAAGTTCGCCTGGAAGGAGGTCGGCCCCTACATCGCGGTGCAGATCCTCGGCGGCATCCTGGCGACGACCGTGCTGCTCGGAGTGCTCTCGGTGGGTCCGAAGTTCGACATCGTCATCTTCACCGGCGCGTCGACCGGCTACGACGAGCTCTCCCCCGGCGGCTTCGGCCTCGGTTCGGTCTTCCTGATCGAGACCGTCACGACGGCGGTCTTCCTCTTCGTGATCCTCGGCGTCACGAGCGCTCGCGCCGCCGTCGGCTTCGCCCCGCTCGCGATCGGCCTCACCCTGACGCTCCTGGCGCTCATCGCGATCCCCGTGTCGAACGCCTCCTTCAATCCGGCACGTTCGATCGCCACGGCGCTCTACGGCGGCGGCATCGCCTGGACGCAGCTCTGGGTCTCGATCGTCGCGCCGATCGTCGGAGCCGTCATCGCCGGCCTCGTCTACAAGCTCGTCTTCGATCGCACGAAGCAGCTCACGGCGTAGAGCACTCCCCGAACGTCGCACGGGATGGCGGATGTCCCTCGAGGCATCCGCCATCGCCGTTCCTGCACGTGGCGCGACGGGTCGAGGTGTGTGGTGTCTCAGCCGGCGACGATGCGCCGGGCGCCGGCGTCGAACTCGGAGAGGTCGCCGGTCTCGCCTGCGCGCCACGCGCGCCCACCGAGCACGAGCATGTACGCGAGGAACCCGCCGAGCGCCGCGACGCCGATGCCGATCTTCACAGGCCACGGCCAGGGCGCCGGGGTGACGAACCCCTCGATGATTCCCGAGACGAAGAGGAAGAACACGAGCCCCAGCGCGACACTGAAGAGCGCCCTGGCGTCTTCGGCGAGCGCCACGCCGCGTGAGCGCGCGCCCGGGGCGACCCACGCCCAGAAGATGCGCAGCCCGGCGGCGGCTGCGACGAAGACGCACGTGAGCTCGAGCAGGCCGTGCGGGGCGAGGTAGAGGAAGAAGGTGTCGGCCTCGTCGTAGGCGAACATCACGGCGGCATTGATGCCGAGGTTCTGCGCATTCTGCAGGATCACCCACGGCACCCAGACGCCGACGATGCCGAACGCGACGCACTGCGCCGCGATCCACGCGTTGTTCGTCCACACCGCGCCCGCGAACGACGCCGCCGGGTTCTCGGAGTAGTAGGCGACGAAGCCCTCTTCGGCGATCTGACGGAGTTCGTCTTCGCTGCCGACCGAGGCGAGCGCTCGCGGGTCGCTGCCGAGCCACCACGCGTAGAGCGCCGCGACGACGACCGTCGCGAGCGCCACCGCGAGGGTGAGCCATCGCAACCGGTACAGCGCCACCGGCAGGGTCACGACCGCGAACCGGGTGAACTGTCGCAACGGGTTCTCGGGGGCACCGGTGAAGGCCAGCCGCGCCCGCGCGAGCGAGACCGACAGCCGATCTCCGAGGGGTGTCGCCCCCGCGGTCGTCTGCACGAGCGAGAGGTCGGATGCCGCGCTCTGATAGCGCTCGATCAGCTCATCGGCCCCGGGGCCGTCGAGGCGCTTGCGACGAGCGAGCACGTCGAGTCGCTGCCAGTCGTCGTGGCGGGCGGAGGCGAGTGCATCGAGGTCCATCTGCTTGAATACTACCCATGGCACAAGCCCCCGCCGGCGCACAGCGCATCGCCCGATTCGACGACGAGGGCGTGGTCACCGGCGAGGCCGTCTCGCTCGACATCCGCCCGGCGAGCGCCCTCATGAGGGCCGGCGGCGCAGCCATCGACGTGCTCGTCACCGTGCTCCTGATCATCGGGCTGCTGTTCGCGTTCGCGGGCCTCGGCATCGACCCGACGGGTTTCCAGGCCGTTCTCACCGCGGGTATCGTGACGTGCATCGTCGTCGTGCCGACGGCGGTCGAGACGGCGAGTCGTGGTCGCTCGCTCGGCAAGCTCGCCCTCGGCCTGCGAGTCGTGCGAGACGACGGCGGCGCGATCGGGTTCCGGCACGCCTTCATCCGCGCCCTCACCGGCGTGCTCGAGATCTACCTGACCTTCGGCGGTCTGGCCGTGCTCGTCGGCTTCCTGAACCCGTCGTCGAAGCGGCTCGGCGACCTGCTCGCGGGCACGCACGCCCAGGTCGAACGCGTGCCGAAGCTCCCCTCGACCGCGTTCGGCGTGCCGGGCGAGCTCGCCGGCTGGGCGACGATCGCCGATGTCGGGCGGCTGCCCGACCCGATCGCGCGCCGGGTCGCGTCGTTCTTCACCAACGCCGAGCACCTCTCGCCCGAGAGCCGCGTCCGTGCCGCGGCATCCCTCGCCGCCGAGGTGGCGCCGTTCGTGTCGCCGTTGCCCGACGCGTCGCCCGAGCTCTTCCTCGCCGCCGTCGCCGCGCTTCGGCGCGACCGCGACGCCACGGCGCTCGCACTCGTCGACGCGCGCATGACGGCGCTCGAGCCGGTGCTCACCGCGACACCGCCGGGCTTCCCCGTTCGTTGAGTTGCCGCGAGCTCGCGGCATCCGCCTCGAACTCAGTAGCGGTAGTGGTCGACCTTGTACGGCCCCTCGACCGGAACGCCGATGTAGGCGGCCTGCTCGGACGAGAGCTCGGTGAGCTCGACGCCGAGCGAGTCGAGGTGCAGTCGGGCGACCTTCTCGTCGAGGTGCTTCGGCAGCACGTAGACGCCGATCGGGTACTGCTCGGGGCGGGTCCAGAGCTCGATCTGCGCGAGCACCTGGTTGGTGAACGAGTTCGACATGACGAACGACGGATGCCCCGTGGCGTTGCCGAGGTTCATCAGCCGACCCTCGGAGAGCACGAGGATCGAGCGGCCGGTCGGCAGGCGCCACTCGTGCACCTGCGGCTTGATCTCGATGCGCTCGGCGCCGGCGAGTGACTCGAGCCCGGCCATGTCGATCTCGTTGTCGAAGTGGCCGACGTTCGCCACGATCGCGAGGTGCTTCATGGCGAGCATGTGCTCGACTCGAACGACGTCTTTGTTGCCGGTGCAGGTGACGAAGATGTCGACGTCGCCGATCACGTCGTCGAGACGGGCGACCTGATAGCCGTCCATCGCGGCCTGCAGCGCGCAGATCGGGTCGACCTCCGAGACGATGACGCGAGCGCCCTGCCCGCGCAGCGCCTCGGCGGCACCCTTGCCGACGTCGCCGTAGCCGACCACGAAGGCGACCTTGCCGCCCATCAGCACATCGGTGGCGCGGTTGAGGCCGTCGGGCAGCGAGTGGCGGATGCCGTACTTGTTGTCGAACTTCGACTTCGTGACCGAGTCGTTGACGTTGATCGCCGGGAAGAGCAGCTCGCCCTTCGCGTGCAGCTCGTAGAGCCGGTGCACGCCGGTCGTGGTCTCTTCGGTGACGCCCTGGAGTTCGGCCGCGATGCGGGTCCAGCGGTCGGAGCTGAGTTCGAGCGACCGGCGGAGCGTGTCGAGCACGACCCGGTACTCGTGGCTCGCGTCGTCGGCTGCTGCCGGCACCGCGCCCGCTGCCTCGAAGTCACGGCCGTGGTGCACGAGCATCGTGGCGTCGCCGCCGTCGTCGAGGATCATGTTCGGGCCGATCCAGTCGGCTCCGGATGCCGCGGCCTCGGCCGACCAGTCGAAGATGCGGTCGGTGCACCACCAGTACTCCTCGAGCGACTCGCCCTTCCACGCGTAGACCGGCACGCCTGCGGGCGCATCGACGGTGCCGTCGGGGCCGACCACGACGGCCGCCGCGGCTTCGTTTTGCGTGGAGAAGATGTTGCAGCTCGCCCAGCGCACCTGCGCGCCGAGCGCGACGAGGGTCTCGATCAGCACGGCCGTCTGCACGGTCATGTGCAGGCTGCCGGCGATGCGGGCATCGGCGAGGGGCTTCGACGCGCCGAACTCCTCACGGAGGGCCATGAGCCCCGGCATCTCGTTCTCGGCGAGCCGCAGCTGGTGCCGGCCGGCCTCGGCGAGCGAGAGATCGGCGATCTTGAACGGGAGGGCGGTGGTGACGGCAGCATCCATGTCGACCATTCTCGCAGGCTCGCGCCGTGCGAGCCGCCGGGTCAGCCGCGGATGAGGGCGAGCACCTCGTCGCGAACCGCGGCCATCGTGGCCGCGTCTTGACCCTCGGCGTTCAGGCGCAGCAGCGGCTCGGTGTTCGAGGGGCGCACGTTGAACCACCAGAACGGCTCGTCGCCGTCGGTCGTGCCGGTGACCGTGAGGCCGTCGAGCTCATCGAACTCGGCCCGGCCGGTGAAGGCCTCGACGATGCGCGTGTACGCCGACGGCACGTCGCCGACGACCGAGTTGATCTCGCCCGACAGGGAATAGGGAGTGAAGCGCGCCGACATCTCGGAGAGCGGCGCGAGCTGCTCGCCGAACGCGGCGAGCACGTGCATCGCTGCGAGCATGCCGTTGTCGGCGCCCCAGAAGTCGCGGAAATAGTAGTGCGCCGAGTGCTCGCCGCCGAAGACGGCACCGGTCGACTTCATCTGGTCTTTGATGAGCGAGTGCCCGACCCTGGTGCGCACCGGGTTCGCTCCGGCCTGCTCGATCGCCTCGGCGACGAAGCGCGAGGTGATCAGGTTGTGGATGACCGAGACATCCGTCTCGCCTGCCGCGCGCACCCTCGCGATCTCGCGAACCGCGACGATCGCGGCGACGGCCGAGGGCGTGATCGCGCCGCCCTGCTCGTCGACGACGAAGCAGCGGTCGGCATCGCCGTCGAAGGCGAGGCCGAGGTCGGCGCCGTGCTCGACGACCGCGCGCTGCAGATCGACGAGGTTCGCGGGCTCGAGCGGGTTCGCCTCGTGGTTGGGAAAGGTGCCGTCGAGTTCGAAGTAGAGCGGAACGATCTCGAGCGGCAGCTCGGGCAGCCCGGCCGCGGTGCCGAGCACGGCCGGAACCGTGAGCCCGCCCATGCCGTTGCCGGCGTCGACGACGATCTTGAGCGGCCGAACGGCGCTGAGGTCGACGAGTGAGCGCAGGTAGGCGGCGTAGTCGGCGAGCACGTCGGTGTGCGTCACCGAACCGGGTGAGGCGACGGCGACGATGCCCTGCTCGAGGTAGTCGACCGCGCCGTCGCGGATGGCTGCGAGCCCGGTGTCCTGCGAGATGCCCTGCGCGCCCGCGCGAGAGAACTTGATGCCGTTGTAGGCAGCGGGGTTGTGGCTCGCCGTGAACATCGCGGCTGCTGCGTCGAGCGAACCCGAGGCGAAGTAGCTCTCATCGGTCGAGCAGAGCCCGATCGAGACCACGTCGGCCCCGCGCGCCGTAGCGCCGCGCGCGAATGCCTCGGCGAACCCGGGCGAGGAGTCGCGCATGTCGTGCCCGACGACCACCCGGCCGCCGCCCGCGCCGACCTCGTCGACGAACGCCGCAGCGAGCGCTTCGACCGTCTCAGCAGTGAGTCCTTCGCCGACGATGCCTCGCACATCGTAGGCCTTCACGATGGCGTCGAGGCGCGCGCGAGCACCCGATGATGCAGCGGAATTCATGCCTTGAAACCTACCTCACCGAGGCTCACATGCCGCACGACCTGCCACCCGACCGGGGCCGAGGTGCGCTCGGCATGACGCGCGCAGAGGTCGTAGCCGTGCGGCTCCCGCGTCAGCGCGAGCGGGCCGAGCACGGCCATCGAATCGGCATAGTCGAAGGTGAGCGTGGCGACCGCCTCGGCGGGGCATGCGGTGCGCGAACAACGTCTCATGGCTCCCCCAGAGTAGCGAGCGCCACCGACGATCGGGGCGAACGACTCAGGCCGATCGCGGCGAGCGACTCAGTACGATGGGGGTATGCCCCGATCTCGCCGCGTCGCCTCCGAGCCGCGTTCGCCACGGCGGCTCGCCCGCGATCGCCACGGCCGCGGCCTGCGCTCCGCCGTCACGGGGCCGCACCTGCCGATGCTGCACAACCGGCTCGACGAGTTCGAGCTCACCGTCGGCACGACCGCCGCCTACCTTCGCGGTCTCTGGCCCGAGCTCGAGGGCGTCGTCTTCGAGGTCTCGCAGGGGCCGGCCGAGGCCATCCACGACGATCACGTCGACCGTTGGAAGGTCTTCCACGACGAGCGTCGCATCGTGTTCTACCGGCTGCCGATCGTGCGCTTCCTGCGCCTGCAGGAGGGCGAGGAGCGCGAAGAGAAGCTGCTCATCGAGAGTTGCGTCTTCCGTGCGATCGCCGACCTGCTCGGCAAAGACCCATGGGAACTCGCGCCGGGGCGCTACCGGCACCTCTGAGCCGCGCTGCTCGCCCGCTACCGCGGGAACACGCGGATCGGTGAGTCCAGCGGGCCGGGCGGCTGTACGCCGAAGGACGCGAGTTCGCCCACGCCTGCGAACGAGACCGAGGCGTGCACCCCTTCGACACCGGCGAGCCGGACGGTCGTACGCGCCTCGAGGTCGACGGATGTCGCGCTGCCGGCCTCGAGGGTCACCGTGCGGGCCTGCCCGTCGATCGAGTACTCCACGTCGGCGCTCTCACCGCTCGCGTTCGCCAGGTGCAGGGTCGGCGACGGGCCGTCGGGCACGGCGACGACCGCGTCGGCCAGGAGCGGGGTGGTCGAGACGGTCCAGGCGAGATCGACGGATGCCGCGGCATCCGACTGCCCGGGAACGGGATCAGCGCCCGGCGTTCCCGTCGTCGCTCGCGCCGCGGCCACGATGGGTCCGTCGGCGTCGAGACGCACCGTGTAGGCGCCGGCATCGAGTACCCCCAGCGGCACGTCGGTCGTGCGCCCGGGCTGCAGCGTCACCTCGATGGTGGAGCCCCCTGCTCCCGAACCGCCCTCGGGCATGAGCCCGATCGAGACGTCGACCGGCTCATCGCCGGTCGCGAGCATGCGCACCGCAGGAAACCCGTCACCCTCGGCGTGGTCATCGGCGGGATCGACGCCGCCGGTCTCGGCGACCACGAAGCCGGGGATCACCTGGCTGCTCGCGGGCGCCGCGGCGGCGCCCGTGAACTCGACGCCCGCCGGTGCGAGGCCGTCGACGGCCGACTGCTCGAGCGCGGCAGCGACCATGCCGCCGGTGCTCGTCACGTGCACGACAGGCGAGGTGAGGTTCGGTGCCAGCCCCGCGAGTGACACCACGCGCTGAGCCCCGGCGGGAACGATGATGCCGAGCGCAGAGCCGGCTTCAACGGCACCGGTCTCGCCGATCACGCGCACGTCGACGGTCGCGGCGACATCGGTGGGGTTGCCGAGCGACACGAGGCTGGTCCGCCCGAGCGTCGTCGCCCCCGCGACGAGCCACGACTCGGCGCTCGCCTCGGCGCACGCGATCGCGGCGAACCCCGCCATGGTCTCGGTCGAGGCGGATTGCGACTGCGCTCCGGCGAGCATGCCGGCGTCGACGGTTCCCGGCTCCACGCTGAGCACGACCGGTGTGCCGTCGCGGTCGGCGCGAGGGTTGCCCGGCGCGTCGAGCGCGGTCTCGGTGATCTCGGCCTCGTCGGGCTCGGCACCGGTGGTCAGGTCGGCCGAACCGATGGAGGAGGCGGTGGTCGCGGCGGCGGCGTCGTCGGCGAGCGTGAGCAGGGGGCCGGCGCAGACGCGCTGTTGACGGCTCTCCGCGGGTTGCACCACGAGCGACGGCGGCGCCACCCGGAGCTCGGGCCATGGCACCAGGGCGGCCGCGGTGAGGGTGGCGGCCGCGAGTGCGACCGCCACGAGGAATCCGGCGGCGCGACCGCCGATGCGGGCGATGCGGCGGCTAACGCTCATCGTCGTCTCCCTTCGGCGCTTCGGGTTGGGCTGGGGCGGGTGGTTCCGATGGTGGTGGCTCATCGGCCGCGCTGGGCGATGGTTCGCTTCCCGACGTGTGCGCGGACTCGGCCGGTTCGACTGGCTTCTCGGTCGGGGCCGGCTCCGCCTCGTCGGCATCGTCGGCATCGTCGGCATCGTCGGCATCGTCGGCCGGCACTGCTCCGTCGACCGCCTCGTCGGCCTGGGCTGCGACCTCGACGGTCTCGGACTGCTCGGAGGGTTCGGCTGACTCGCCTGACGACGTCGCGGTCTCGCCGTGGTCGGCGTCCGTCTCGCCATCCGACGCCGCCGGCGTCTCCTCGGACTCCGTGGCCGCGAGCTTCCCGCGCGGCTTCCGCTGCGGGCGACGCCGCACGGGCCGACGGCGCACCGGCCGACGATCGGCCTCGCGCCCCGCACCGGTCGGCACCGAGAGCAGGAGCGTGGCACCCAGCACGATGATCTGCACCGCAGTGATGATGCCCGAGAGCGCACCACCGGCCCCTGCGGGAATCTGCGCCGCGGGTGCATCCGGCTCTGCCGCGCTGAACCGCCAGAGCATGCCGAAATCGGTCTCACCCACAGAGGTGAGCGCTGCGTTGCCGTCGAGAGCCGTGCGCGCCCGCTCCGTCGTCGCCTCGGCCTCGCGCTCGTCGCCCGTCGTCGAGGCGAGCAGCACGAACGAGACGCCGAACTCGCGAATCGCGGCATCGGGGTCGAAGCCGCTGCGAGAGGCGAGGTTGCCGGCGACCTCGGCGAGCTCTCGCTCGTCATCGGTCATCTCCTCGCGCGTCTGCTCGAGCGTCGACTGCTCGTCGAGGGTCGTGCCGGCGCCGCGCTCGAGCGTCGCTCGGATGCTGCCGTCGGCCTCCGGCTGAATGCGCAAGGTCGTCACACGGGGGTCGCCGTCAGTCTCCGCCCCGACGAACGCCGGCAGCGTGCGTTCGGCTGCGGGCGCGATCGCCGTCGATGCCGTGGCGATGCCGACTCCGGTGGGTACGACGGCCATGACGGCGGCGACGGCCACGACCCACGCGATGACGGGGCCACCGCGCGGCACGGCGTTCAGCGCGACGACGGCCGCGAGGAGCAGGCCGAGCCAGAGGAGGCTGAGGCCGGCGCCGGGCCAGAGCTGCACCGCCGTGGGACCGGCGAGGGCCACGGCGAGGTGCGCTGCCGCGACCGCCGTCGCGAACCCGAGAAGGGCGATGGAGAGGCTGAGCACGGCCGCTCGAATGCCGGGCGCGAGCACCGATGCGAGCGCGGCGAGCAGCAGCGGCAGCACGAGCACGGTGAGGAGCAACTTCGGATCGAGTGGCACGGCGCCGCCGAGGAAGTCGCCCCAGGCACCCCACCGTGCACCCGGGAAGCCGAGCGCGAGCTGCCACGCGGATGGCGCCGCGCTGTCGAGCGGAAGCCCCGGGTCGGCGAGCAGAGCGAGGGGCGTTCCGCGGCCGAGCTGGGCGATCACGAGCGGAACGAAGAGCACCGCGGCAGGCAGCGGCAGTCCCGCGAGACGAACGGCTGCCCGCCCGCTCACCGCGAGCCCGACGAGCCAGGCGACGAGCAAGGCGGGAGCGAGGCTCGGGGCGGCGGCGATGACACCGGCGAAGAGCAGCGAAGCCGTCGCCGCTGCTGCCCACGACGTCGCCGCACCGAACACGGCGAACGCGAGCCAGCCGAGCAGCATGTGCGCGAGGACGGCGCCCGGTCGCCCGTCGGCGAGGGCGACGAGCAACGGCGGCGCGAGGCCCCAGAGGAGCGCGGCCACGGCACGCACCGAACCGCGCTCGGTCAGCCGCGACGCGGCGAACCAAGCGCCGAGCGTCGCCACCGGAACAGCCAGGAGCCAGAGCAGCGCGAGTCCGAACGACGGCGCCCAGAACGCGATCGAGCCGAGCACCGCGAGCACGCCGGCGAATGGGTCGGCGGCGCCGACGAAGCCGGCGCCGATGTCTCGCCAGCCATAGGCGGCATTGCGCCAGAGCTCGTCGAGGCCGCTCGACAGCGGCAGGATGCCGCCGCCGCTGAGGCCACGTGCACCGAGCAACCAGGAGAAGAGGGCGACGGATGCCGCGATCGACGCGAGCAGCACCCAGCCGCCGCCCGTTCCGAGGAACTGCAGCTCGTGCTTGCGGCCTCGCGCCCTCGCCCGCCGCGCCTCGGCCGCGTGCTGGCGACGACGCCGCACTTCGTCGGGCTGCATGCGCAGCGGCGCGATCGCCGACCAGCCGACGGTTCGCGCCGACTTGAGCGTGCGCCGGGCGCGTGCCACCCGCATTCCCGAGAACATCGTGCCGAGCGCGGCCGAGAACTCCCCGGGGATTGCTCCGGGCGACTTCACGAGCAGGAGCCGGATCGACCTGATGATCGCGAGTGGAAGGAAGACGAGCCAGTGCACCGGCACCGCGGCCGCGGGCGCGTAGACGAGTCGTCGATGCAGTGCCGCCGCTCGAGCGGCACGCGTTCGACGCCGGCTGGCGCGAGCGCGCGGGTCGGACGGTGGGCCCGCCACGCCATCGCCCGCGAAGTGCACGTGCGCTTCGGGCACGACCGAGACCCGGTGACCGGCCAGGCGTGCCCGGATCGAGAAGTCGAGTGCATCGTCGACCGTCGGCAGCCCCGGGTCGAAGCCGTCGAGCGAACGCCAGACCGTGTGCCGCACCAGGATCGCTGCAGGATCGAGCCCGAGCACGTCGCTCAACCCGTCGTGCTGCCCCTGGTCGAGCTCGTCGGCGACGAGCCCGACGCTGCGTCCGAACCGCGTGATCGTGCGACCGAACGTTGCAATGCGATCGGGATCGTCCCATTCGCGGAGCTTCGGCCCGGCGATCGCGACGGACTTCGCCGTCTCGAGGTTCGCCACGAGTCGCTCGAGGGCATCGGGGGCGGGAGCAGTATCTTCCGCCAGAAGCCAGAGGGCATCTCCGTCGGACGTGGGTGCGTCGAGCACGCGCTCGGCGGCGCGCACGGCCTCACCGAACGAGAGCCGCTGGGAGAGTTCCACCACGTGGCTGGGCGATGCGCCATCGGCGAGCTCACGGGCCTCGGCATCCGCCTCGCTGAGCACCACGATGAGCGCATCGGGCATGCGGCGCTGCGCTCGGAGCGCCTCGAGCGTGCGTCTGAGGTGGTCGCCACCGTGATGTGCGACGAGGACGGCGGTGACTCTGGGGAACATCGAGGTCAGCCTAAGCGGCCCGCCACGCGGCATCCGTCATCGCTACGGCGTGCCTCGAAACGACGAGACGAAGTCGCCTGGCTGAACGAGCGCGGGGTCTGCCGAAGCAGACCCCGCGACTCAGACCGCTCGTTTGCGGAGCTTGCGACGCTCGCGTTCAGACAGACCGCCCCAGATGCCGAAGCGCTCGTCGTTGCCGAGCGCGTACTCGAGGCACTGGTTTCGTACCTCGCATCCGGTGCAGATCTTCTTCGCGTCCCTCGTCGATCCGCCCTTTTCGGGGAAGAACGCCTCGGGATCGGTCTGTGCGCATAGCGCGTCGCTCTGCCATGCCAACGGATTGTCATCGTCTGCGACCGAACGAACCCCCGGAACGCCCAGCCTGACCGGATCGACGAACCAATCGTCAGGTACTCCAGAACGATATTCAGGATTGCCCATATCGTCTCCCACCCAGTTGTACCGACCACCCAGAGGGTGTGTCATGACAATTACACCGGTGTAATTCGCGAGAGTCAAGTCGCAGATCGTAAACCCTCAAGCCGCTGTCGAGGCTTGAAGACCGCGCCGACACGCCGGGTGATGATCAGACGTTACGAATCGGATGCCGCGCGGCGGGCCTGCCACGCACTTTCCACCATCTCGGCGAGCGAGTGGCGCATGCGCCAGTCGAGGTCTCGGGCTGCAAGTTCGCCCGAGGCGACGATGCGAGCAGGGTCACCAGGCCGGCGCGGTGCGACCTCGGGGGTGAAGGCGATGCCGGTGACCTCGGCGACCGCCCGCATGATCTCGCCGACCGAGACGCCGTCTCCGGAGCCGAGGTTGTAGACGGGCTCGAGCGGCTCGCCGGCCGCGAGTCGTCGGGCCGCGACGACGTGGGCCTCCGCGAGATCGGCGACGTGGATGTAGTCGCGCACGCACGTGCCGTCGGGGGTCGGGTAGTCGTCGCCGTTGATGCGGGGCGTACGTCCGTCGAGCAGCGCGTCGAAGACCAGAGGGAAGAGATTGTGCGGGCTGACGTCGAAGACCTCGGGCGTGCCCGAGCCGACCACGTTGAAGTACCGAAGACTCGTGTGCGCGAGGCCGCGCGCCTTCGCCTGATCGGCCAGCAGCCACTCGCCGATGAGCTTGGACTCGCCGTAGGGGGACTGCGGCTGCTTCGGGGTCGCCTCGGTCACGAGAGCGACGTCGGGCGTGCCGTAGACGGCGGCGCTCGACGAGAAGACGATGCGGTCGACGCCCTTGGCCTCCATCGCGGCGAGCAGGGTCGCGGTGCCCGTCACGTTCTGCTGATAGGTGTGCAGCGGGCGGTCGACCGAGACGCCGGCGTACTTGAATCCGGCGAGATGCACGACGCCCTGGACGTCGTAGCGATCGATCGCCCGCTCGACCGCACCGCCGTCGAGGATGCTCCCGTGCACGAGCGGAGTGCCCTCGGGAACGAACCCGTGACGCCCCGACGACAGATCATCGAGCACGATCGCATCGATGCCCTGCGCAACGAACGCGCGCACGACGTGCGCTCCGATGTATCCCGCTCCTCCGGTGACCAGCCAGCTCATGTTCCCGCCTCCCGGCGCGGAACCTCCGCACCGGGAACGATCGTATCCGGCGGCGGCGCAGCGCCGCGGCGGACAGGCTCAACCGGCGCAGCGGCAACCGCGGCGGGCGCTTGCGGCGTCGGTCTCAGGCCTGGCGTACCGGCTGGTGCTCTGCGTGGCGGGTGCGGTCGCGGATCTCAGGGCGGCCGTAGCCATCGGTGTCGAGGCGGAGCACGGTGGCGAGCACGCCCCAGATGGCGAGTCCCGCGAGGACGAGGAAGATGATCGTGGTCATGGCAGTAAATCTATGGCTTGCCAGATCCTGCCGACAGTGGCAGAGTGGCCATCAAACGATCGATTCCTGCCAAACCCGGAGGCGCCATGCTCCAGTCCATCGCCTGCATCGCCATGCCCCAGATGGCGCCCTTCGAATTCGGCGTGATCTGCGAGGTCTTCGGCATCGATCGCGCCGACACGGGCGGTCCGACGTTCGACTTCCATGTCGTCGCCGCCGAGCCAGGCCCCATTCCCACGAAACTCGGCTTCGACGTCGTCGTGCACGAGGGGCTCGACGCCGCCTACACCGCCGATCTCGTCGCCGTTCCGGCATCGCTCATCGGCACGCGGCCCGACGACCGGGTGCTCGACGTCATCCGTCACGCCGTCGATCGAGGCGCCTGGGTGCTCTCGGTCTGCTCGGGCGCATTCACCCTCGGTCACGCCGGCGTGCTCGACGGGCGCCGTTCGACGACTCACTGGATGTACACCGACCTCCTCTCCGAGATGTTCCCCGAGACCGACGTCGATGCCGACGTGCTCTTCGTGCACGACGACAAGATCGTGACCGGCGCCGGCACCGCGGCGGGCATCGACGCGGCGCTGCACATCGTGCGCACCGAGCTCGGCGCGAGCGCCGCCAACAACATCGCACGTCGCATGGTCGTGCCGCCGCAGCGAGACGGCGGTCAGTCGCAGTTCATCCAGACGCCGGTCGCCGAGTGCCGCAGCGATTCGTTCGCGAAGATCACCGAGTGGATGGTCGAGCACCTCGACGAAGACCTCACCGTCGACCTGCTCGCTCGCAAAGCGCTCATGTCGCCGCGCACCTTCGCCCGGCGCTTCCGCGCCGAGACGGGCACCACGCCGAACGCCTGGCTCAACCGCCAGCGCCTGCTGCGCGCGCAGCAACTGCTCGAAGAGACCTCCTTCACGCTCGAGGAGATCGCGCGCGACACCGGATTCGGCGCGGCAGCCGTGATGCGACACCACTTCGTGAAGGTGCTGCAGACGACGCCGACCGCCTACCGCCGACTCTTCGGTGTGCGGGTCGCCTCCTAGCGGAGCACCCGGATGCTCTCGATCCGGAGATCGCCGGGGGCGGTGAGCGGGTCGAGCCGCAACGTGGTGAGCGGACTGCCCTGCGGCGGGATGCTCACCCGGTACACGTACGGCCCGCCCGCCTCGACCTTGAACCTGGCGCTCCGGCTCTCGGCGGCGCCCGGCTGATCGGCCGTGCCCCAGAAGAGCTGCGCCTGAGTCAGGATCGACGACGTCATCGTGATCTCCACCACGGCTCCCGCAGAGGCATCCAGCGACATCGATCCCATGAAGCCCATGTTCGGATCGCCGCCGATGGATGTCGCATGAAGTGCCCCGTCGGCGACTGTGAAGCCGGTGAGCTGACCTGTCGGTGCCCAGCCCTCGGCGTCGCCCGCGGTCTCGAAGTTCCACGCTCTCAGCTCTGAAGTGACGCGCACCTCGTCGTGGTCGCCCGGCACCTCGGCGTCTCCGTACACAGCGGTGACGCCCACGGTTCCCGACGGCAGTTCGGCGGCGGCGGGCGACGTCACAGAGGTGCGCACGATCCCCTCAGCTCCTCCAGCGAGGTCGTACGGCATGGTCGCCGGATCCAGGCCCCAGCCGTCCGGCGCCGTGAACCGGATCGAGCCGGCCAGCGGTGCCGCGGCACGGCGGTTGCGGATCGTGACCGTGACCGTCGTCGAGTCGCCGGCGTGCGCGAGCACCGCCGGATCGGCCTGGACCGAGACGATCTCGACCGGGGACACCACGTTCACCGCCGTCGCCACCGGGACGGTGACCGTGGCCTGGCCCCGGCGATAGGTCACCGCTCCTGCGAGCGCGACGTCGTCGGCGATCGGCTCGTCGCCGCCGATCGAGACGATCAACGGCACCACCGCCGACGCCCCGGGGTCCACGGTCTGCGGGGTGAATCCTGGTGTCGCCGACCAGCCCGCCGGCAGGTCGAGCGACAGCGCCGGACGGCTCAGGCTCGAGTCGCCCGTGTTGACGATCGTCGCCTCGAGCACGGCGGTGGAACCGGGAACCACGTCGGCTTCGGCGAAGGCCAACGATACGGACACGCCGAGAAGCAGCGTCGTCATCGCCGACAGCGCGGCATCGACCCGCTGAAGGGACGCGAGCAACGCCTCGGCGTCAGTCGCGGCGATCGACTCGTCGGAGGACGCGCCCTCGATCAGCTCCGTGAGCTTCGCCGCCGTGGCGACGCCCTTCCTCGCCGCGTCGAGCGCCTCCCCCGTCGCGCCGTCGTCGGTGTGCGCGCGACTCGCGACGACGGCGCGGAGGAGCGCCGATGCCTGCGTCAGCAGGCGCTTGCCGAGCTTTCGGTCGACGTCGCCCGCCTCGACGAGGTCGTCGACGTCGCGGTGGAAGGCGGCGGCCTCATCGACCGCGTCGCCGATGTGACCGCGAACGTCATCCGACGCGAACGCGTACGTGCCCGAACCGACCTCGAAGACCGCGGCCCCATCCTCCATCCGCACGAACTCGACGCCCGGCGCCTCGTGCGCGGCGATGCCGCCTTCGAGCACGGCGTGCTCACCGACCGCGGGGACGTGGACGAGCGCGGTGGCGTTCGCCGGAACGGTCACGTCGAGGCTGAGCTCGTGGCCGGACTGCCGCTTCCACGACGACCGGATCTCGCCGTAGGGCGACTCGTGGCTCACATCGGTGTGGGTCAGCCCGCCACCGGGCCGCGGCGCGACGTCGAAGGTCGAGTAGCCGGGCCCGGTCGCCGTGATGCCGGCGATCGAGGAGTACATCCACTCGCCAACCGCGCCATAGGCGTAGTGATTGAAGGAGTTCATGCCCGGGTCCTGGAACGAGCCGTCGGGCCGGATGGAGTCCCACCGCTCCCAGGTCGTCGTCGCGCCCATCGTGAGCTCGTACAGCCACGATGGATACTCCTTCTCGAGCAACAGCCGGTACGCGACGTCGTCGCGTCCCACCGCCGAGAGCGCCGGCAGCAGGTGCGGCGTGCCGAGGAACCCGGTGGACAGGTGCCAATCGCGGGCTTCGATCGCCTCGACGAGCCGATCGCCCACCGCGGCCAGGCGGTCTTCGGGCACGAGTCCCATCCCGATCGACATCGTGTACGCCGCCTGCGAGCCGGTGTCGATGGTGCCGTCGGCGGCGATGAACCGGGCAGCGAAGGCGGCGCTGATCTCGTCGAACAGCGCGCTGAGCGCATCCGCCTCCTCGTCGCGTCCGGTGGCCCGTGCCATCTCGCTCAGCAGGTTCGCGTCATGGGCGTAGTAGGCGGTGGCGATCAGCGAATTCGACGTCGGGTCATCGAGGTTCAGCCAGTCGCCGATGCCGTGCCCCTCTGGCACGATGCCGGACTGCGCTACGGAGCTCCAGAAACCGAGCAGGTCGTCCATCATCTGCCAGTTGTCGTCGATGACCTGGGTGTCGCCGTACTGCTTCCACAGTGCGTGGGTGACGGTGACGGCCGCGTCACCCCATCCGGCGGAGACGTTGCTCTCGCCGACGCCCGGTTCGGTGCCGGGAGCGACTCCCGGGAGCGCCCCGTTGGGCGCCTGCCGGAGCCGCATGTCGCGCAGCCACTTGGTGAGGAACGCGTAGGCGTCGTGGTTGAACGTCGCCGTGTCGACGATGACGTTCAGGTCGCCGGAGTAGCCCAGCCGCTCGTCACGGGCCGGGGTGTCGGTCGGCACCGAGAGGAAATTGCCCCGCACGCCCCAGACGATGTTCGACTGCAACTGGTTCAGCATCGGGTCGGACGTGTCGAAGGTCGACGTCGGCCGATTGTCGGTGCCGACCACGATGCCGGTGAGGTCCTCGGCTGCTGGCGGCGAGGCGAGGCCAGTGATCTCGACGTACCGGAACCCATGGAAGACGAAGCTCGGGCTGTACTCGACCGTGCCGTCGCTGCCGAGCGTGACCGTCTCGGTGGCCCGCGCGGTGCGCAGGTTGGCAGTGTAGAGGGTGCCGTCGGGGTTCAGGACTTCGCCGTGGCGGATCGTCACCACGTCGCCGGGTGCGCCCGTCAGCCGGGCGCGGACCCAGCCGACCATGTTCTGACCCAGGTCGTAGATGGTGACGCCGTCGGCCGGCGCAGTCACGGCTTCGACGGGTCGTTCCTCGGTGACCCTGACAGGTGGATCAATCTGGGCGCGCAGCTCGCCGACAGCGGGGGTGAATACGTTGGCGGCCGACCACCCGTTCGCGGAGCCGGGTTCGCTCCACCCGGGAACCTCACGGCCGAAGTCGTAGGTCTCGCCCATCAGGATGTCGGCGTCGACGATCGGTCCGGGCGCGGTCTTCCAGGAGCCGTCGGTCGTGACGACCGAGGTCGTCCCGTCGTCGTGGGTGATCTCGAGCCGGCCGAGGAACGCCGGGTCGGTGCCGTAGCGGTGCGGCCCGACCCAGGCGAGGTGCCCGGCGTACCATCCGGTGCCGAGCTTCGCGCCGATCGTGTTCTCGCCCTGCTGCAGCAACTCGGTCACGTCGTAGACCTGGTACTGCACCAGTTGGCTGTAATCGGTCCAGCCGGGGGCCAACTCGTGATCGCCGACACGTTCGCCGTTGATCTCGGCGCCGTAGACGCCGAGCGCCGTCGAGTAGAGCCGCGCCGAGCTGATCGGCTCGTCGATGTCGAAGTCCTTGCGGAGCAGTGGAAGCGGGCGGTCCTCGCTCGCGAACACGCCGGTCTCGACGACGCCCGAGACCCTCAGGCGCCCGTCGCTGACGGTGCCGATCGCGAAGGGATTCACGCCGTCGGAGAAGTCGGTGTGGAAGAGCGTCTCGTCTCCCCGGGTGACGGTCACCTCCTCGACGTCGCCCGACTCGCCCTGCGCCGACCTGAATCCGAGTGTGCCCGAGGATCGCAGCGGGATGGGCCGGGTGTCGATGACGCGGCCGTCGATGCTCGTCGTCGCAGTGTCATCCGCGAGCTCGATCGTGATCTCGTGCTCACCCGCGAAGCCGCCGGGGAGTGCTTCGCCCGGGATCGGGACCTCGCCGAGCAGCCCCCAGCCGCCGTTGACCCGGCTGTGCGGACGCAGGGTGGGTTCGCCCCGAGCGGACAGCTGCCACATGTACGAGTTGGCGACCGTGGAGTCGGCGTAGAAGACGATGCCGAGCGCGTCGGTGATGTTGCTGGTGCGGATACGGAGCGTGTAGTCGCTCCACTCGGCGCCGAGGGTGCCGTCGGGAGGGCCGCCGATCCACTCAGCGCCCCATGCCTCGGCCGTGGTGGCGTCGGCCGCCAGCCCGGTCTCGAAGCTGCTCGGCTCGCTCCACTCGGTGGGCGACCCGGCGCCGTCCCACGCCCGGACCCGCCAGTGGTACTCCGTCTGCGCTTCCAGCGCTTCGCCGTCGTATGCCACGTTCACCGATTCGCGGCCGTCGACCCGGCCGCTGTCCCACACGTCGGGATCGTCGAGGCCGTCGGCCGACGTCGCGACCTGGATCTGCCGCGCCGACTGCACGATGCCTCGCTCGCGCCCCTCGAGCTGCCAGGAGAAGACCGGCGGCGCGGTCGGGATGCCGATCGCGTCCTCGAGGTGGTTCACGGCGAGCGTTCCGACAACGACCTCGCCGCTCTCGACATCGGTGAACGCGACCGTGCCGGTGCCGGCGAGTGAGACGGCCAGCAGTGCGGCCAGCGCCGACACGGTTGTGCGCCGTGAGACCGCGCGGAATCTCCAAAACATCACAGACGTCTCCTTTGACGCGAATTGAATCGTTTCATTTGGATTCGCTTCGAGCCTATCCGCCTCGCACGCCGACGGCAACCCATGACACTCAAGCGTCGATCCCCGTCGTATCGCGGCAGATGCAGAATCACCGGATGCGCGCGCGGAGCTCCATACGGGTCACGACCGTCACTGCATCAGCCGGAATTTGAAACGTTCTACGCCAAAGAGCCTGACGCGCTGCCCACGGGCGACGGTCGGCTGCTCGACGCCGAGTGTCACGCTCGACGAGACAAGAATGGATTCCACGTGCGCCCCGGCTTCACCCTGCCCGCCCGAGCATCACCAGCTTGAGAACACCTCGGCGGCGGATGCCGCGACAGCACCCGTCGTCGCGATCCACGCGATGCCGGGGCCGGTGATCTCGAGCATGCCCTCATCAGGAGTGACGTACGCCGACTCGCCGCGGCCGAGCCGGGCGACCTCACCCGAGCGGCCCTGAAGCCGCACGCGGTCGTCGCCTTCGACGAGCACGATGGCCGGGCCGTCGAGCGGGACCCGCGCGGCATCCGTGCCCGCCTCGACGCGGTAGAGCACGAAGTCGGGCACGTCGGGCCGGAAGGCGGTGACGCCCGGCGAGAGCTCGTCGGGTCGAAGCCGCGGCGGCGCGATCGGGGTGAAGTCGAGCACGTCGATGAGCTCGGTGACGTCGATGTGCTTCGGGGTGAGCCCGCCGCGGAGCACGTTGTCGCTCGCGGCCATGAGTTCGATGCCGAGCCCGTCGAGGTAGGCGTGCACGTTGCCGGCCGCGAGGTAGAGCGCTTCGCCGCGGGCGAGACGCACCCGGTTGAGCAGCAGCGAGATCACGACGCCCGGGTCTCCGGGGTAGGCCTCGGCGAGCACGGTGACCGTCTCGAACGAGAGGGCGTACGCCGACTCGAGTGCCGGCTCCGACCGAGCGAGTGCGGTGACGCGCTCGATCACCCAGCTCGCCTCGCCGGTATCGCCGCCCCGTCCGTCGCGCAGCAGCCACTCGACGGTGTCGCGAAGCGCGTGCTCGCCCGTCAGATGGTCGGCGAGCAGATCGAGTGCGCCCGGCTCGGGCGCCGTCGACGCGGCATCCGCCGCCCGCAGCACATCGAGCACCCCGCGCACCTCGTCGAGCGGGCGGAATCCCGAGAGTGCGTCGAACGTCTCGCTGATGGCGACGATGAGCTCGGGCTTGTGGAACCGGTCCTTGTAGTTGCGATCGTAGGCCGCGAGCGGCACCCCGTCGGCTTCTTCACGGGCGAAGCCGGCTCGCGCCTGCTCGGGCGTCGGATGCGCCTGCAGCGAGAGCGGCTCAGCGGCAGCCAGGAGCTTCAGGAGGAATGGGAGCCGCGCACCCTGCGCCGCCAGGCGAGGCCCGAGCGCGCGTTCGGGGTCGGCGGCGATCCAGGCGGCGAGATCGTCATGGCCGACGGATGCCGTGTCGAGCACGCGCGCCGGTGAGCCGGGGTGCGCGCCGAGCCAGAGCTCGGCCTCGGGTCCGCCCGATGACGCCGTGCCGCGGAACTCCGCGATCGCGGTGGACGAGCCCCAGGCGTAATCACGCGGGGTGTTGCCGATCGCCACAAACATGCTCGGGAGTTCCTCTCGGTCGTTTGGGTCAAAACTACCAACGCCACGGGGCGCCGCCCTGCCGCGGCATAGGCTCGACGCATCCGACGACGTACTGGAGCTGCCATGACCTTCGAGCCTCTCGCGAGCGATTTCTACGCCTACGAGTCCCTCCCCAGCGACCAGGAGAAGGAGGCGCTCGGCACGCTGCGCGCCTGGCTCGAGGCCGACGTCAAGCCCATCATCGGCGGCTACTGGGAGCGTGCCGAGTTCCCCATGCAGATCGTGAAGCCGCTCGCCGATCTCGGCACCCTCTCCTACAACTGGGAGGAGACTCGGCCGTTCGAGAACTCGGCCGTGTTCCGCGGTTTCGTCGCCTTCGAGCTCGCACGCATCGACCCCTCGGTCGCGACGTTCGTCGGCGTGCAGAACGGCCTCGCCACCGGCACGATCAGCGTGTGCGGCTCGAAGGAGCAGCGCGACGAGTGGATCCCGAAGCTCGCGAGCGGCGAGGTGATCGGTGCCTTCGGACTCACCGAGCCGCTCTCGGGCTCCGACTCCGCGCAGGGCCTGCGCACCACCGCGCGACGTGAGGGCGACACCTGGGTGCTCAACGGCTCCAAGCGCTGGATCGGCAACGCCACGTTCTCGGACATCACGATCATCTGGGCGAAGGACGTCGCCGACGACCAGGTCAAGGGCTTCATCGTGCCGACCTCGACTCCCGGCTACACGGCCACGAAGATCGAGGGCAAGATCAGCCTGCGCGCCGTGCAGAACGCCGACATCACCCTCGAGAATGTGGCCGTGCCCGAATCGCTGCGCCTCGCGAACGCCAATTCCTTCCGCGACACCGCGAACGTGCTGCGCCTCACGCGCGCCGAGGTCGCGTGGGCCGCTGTCGGCACGTCGGTCGGCGCCTACGAGGCCGCCGTGAAGTACGCGGGCGAGCGCGTGCAGTTCGGCAAGACGATCGGTTCGCACCAGTTGATCCAAGACCTGCTCGTCAAGTGCCTCGGCAACATCACCGCCTCGCTCGGCATGGTCGTGCGCGTTTCGGAGATGCTCGACCGCGGAGAGCAACGCGACGAGCACTCGGCCCTCGCGAAGGCGTATACGACGGCGCGCATGCGCGAGACCGTGGCATGGGCCCGCGAAGCGGTCGGCGGCAACGGCATCACGCTCGAGTACGACGTCGCCCGCTTCTTCGCCGACGCCGAGGCCCTCTACTCGTACGAGGGTACCCGCGAGATGAACACGCTCATCGTGGGGCGCAAGATCACGGGCAAGGCGGCGTTCGTCTGAGTTCCGGCGCGATGGCGGATGCCGCGGCGGGGATCGTTCCCGCCGCGGCATCCGACTTCGTTCGTCACCTGTTCGCAACCCTCGCCGCGATAGCCTGTACCGCATGAGCACCGCCCGACGACGCTGGATCACGGCGTATGCCACGTTCGCGCTGTTCACCGTGCTGGCCGGCCAGTTCTGGCGCAATCTCCTCGGCTGGTGGGGGTTCGCGGTCGTGGTCGCGGTCGTGCTCATCGGCGCGGTCGTGCTCCTCGTGCGCGTACGTCCCGCCTGGAAGTGGCGCCGGGTGCCGAAGTCGACGCTCGTGTTCCTGCTGCTCGCGACCGCCTCGATCACGTGGTCGTTCTACCCCGACGCGACTGCCGTCGGGCTCGCCGCGACGCTCGCGACGAGCTTCACCGCGGTCGCCCTCGTGCTGTGCCTCGACTGGACACGATTCGTGCGCTGTCTCGCCGGAGCGATCAAATGGGTGCTCGCCCTCTCACTCGCGTTCGAGCTGTGGGTCGCGGTGTTCATCGGCGGCCCCCTGCTCCCAAACTTCCCCGACTTCGAGGTGACGGGCGAGAAGCTCCCGATGGCCTTCTACTGGTCGCGGGGCCTGCTGTTCGACGGCGGCCCCATCGAGGGCATCGTCGCCAGCCGCAATCTTCTCGGCATGATGGCGCTGCTCGGGCTCATCGTGTTCGGCGCCCTGCTCGCCGCGGGCAGTGTGCGCCGCGCATCGGGCATCGGCTGGCTCGTCGTCGCCGGCCTCGTCTTCGCCCTCACCAGGTCGGCGACCGTGATCCTCGTCGCTGCGATCGTGCTCGTCGCACTCGGCTTCGTGCTGTGGGCACGGCGCGTCGGCCCGAATCGTCGGGCGGCGGTGTACTGGACCGCGGGCGGCGCACTCGTGGCATCCGTCGCCCTGCTCATCGTGTTCTGGAGCCGCCTGCTCGAGCTCTTCGGCAAGAGCGAAGACCTCACCGGCCGGTTCGACATCTGGAACTCGGTGATCGGTCTTGCTCTTGAGCGCCCGTGGTTCGGGTGGGGCTGGGTGAGTTACTGGGCGCCTTGGGTCGAACCCTTCAACGGCCTCGCGGAGCGCAAGGGCGTGCAGTACTTCCAAGCGCATAACGCCTGGCTCGACGTGTGGATGCAGCTCGGCATCATCGGGCTCATCGCGTTCGCGTCGATGGTGATCGGCGCACTGTGGCGCTCGTGGTTCCTGGCCGTCGACCGGCCCATGGATGCTGCGGGCCGGCCGCTCCCCCATTCGGCCGCGGCCCTCGTGCCCCTCCTCGTACTCGTGGCGCTCATCGGGCAGAGCCTGGCCGAGAGCCGCATCCTCGTCGAGAGCGGATGGATGCTGCTCATCGCGGTCGCCTGGTCGACGAAGCGGCGGCAATGGGAGCACGAGCCTCTGCCGGCCGCGGCCGCTCCCCGCCCGTTCCCGGAACCCGTCGATGGGAACCTCCCCCGCCACGGCACGCTCAGCGAGCAATGACGCCGACCCCGGATTCGTCGCGACTCGTGGTCGCCGTGCGCGAGTTCGCCGGCTCTGCTCGCTTCGCGCAGGCCCTCACGCTGCTCGCGGTCGGACTTGCGTTCTCGACCCACGCCCTGCGCACGCTCATGGGCACGGCCGGCCTGCTGGCAGCACTACTGGGACTCCTCGTGCTGTGCGCCGTCTCGCTGGTCGCCCGCTGGCGAGCCGTCGAGTGGTACGGCATCCTGCCGTTGACCATCCTCGTCTTCATCGGCTGGTGCGCGGCCTCCGTGATCTGGAGCAGTCTGCCGGCGCTGACCTCGATCGCCAGGCTCGCCTACCTCATCGCCTTCGCGTTCGTCGGCGTCTATGTCGCGCTCATGCGCGACACGATCCAGATCGTGCGCGCCTTCGGCGATGTGCTGCGCGTGCTGCTTGGCGTTTCGCTCGCACTCGAAGTGCTGTCGGGGATCATCCTCGATCTGCCGATCAGGGCGCTCGGCATCGAGGGCGACATCGCGCAATTCGGACCCATTCAGGGCATCTTCGGGTCGCGCAACATGCTGGGCTTCGTCGCGCTCATCGCACTGCTCACGTTCATCGTCGAGTGGCGAACCAAAATCGCTCGGCGGCCCCGCGCGTTCGCGTCGCTCGCACTCGCCGGCCTGTGTCTCGTCTTCTCGGGATCACCGACGACGTGGTTCGCGCTGGGGGCGGCACTCGTCGCCCTGCTCGCGCTGTACGGGCTCAGGCGGGCCTCGGCGCCGACCCGATGGCGCTGGCAGATCGGCCTGCTGATCACCGGCCTGCTGGCGATCATCGCCGGCTGGATCTTCCGGATCCGCATCATCGAGCTCCTCGACGCGCGCAGCGAGTTCGACGTTCGGCTCGACGTGTGGCGCGAGCTCTCGCGCTACCTCAACCTGAATCCCCTGCAGGGATGGGGATGGGTCGGGCCGTGGCCGGATGCCCCGCCGTACACGTGGATCGAATTGGCCACCGGCCGGCCGCACGGTTCGGCGTTGAACGCGTATATCGACGTGTACTTCCAGGTCGGCGTCATCGGGGCGCTGCTCTTCATCGCGCTGCTGGGAGTCGCACTGGTTCGAGCGTGGCTGCTCGCCTCGACACGGCGGAGCGTCGTCTACGTATGGCCCGCCCTCATGCTCGTCGCGATCGCCGTGACGTCGTTCGCAGAGAGCTTCGCGCTCGTCGAGGGCGGGTGGATGCTGCTCGTGGTGTGCGCAGTCAAGGCGGCGCGCGACATGAGCTGGCGGGATGCGCTGTTCGCAGCAAGTGCTCAGTCGGCCGCGTCAGCCTGACTTCGGAGCCGCCAGAGCGTGACGGTGCTCGATTCAGTCACAGCGATCGAGTCGACGTAGTCGAGATCGCTCGTATAGCGCTGTTCCCAGTCGCAGGATGATTCGGTCACCACCCAGCCGACACCCCCAGCTCGCGCCTCCTCCACCGGGAATTCCCCAGCGTTCCGCAATACCACGACGTCTCCCAGGGGATCGTGCCGTTCCGGCCAAGCCATTCCCATATGGAAGAACGCGATCGGTGCTCCGCTGTTCACCTTCAGATACATCGGCACGATGCACGGATCTGTTGCGATCAGTTCACCGGTCCGATCAGCATCCGTGGCGAGTACGAGTTCCGCTGCGGCTCGATCTTGCGCCGTGAGTGAGTCCTCGACCTGATGCACGGCTGAGTCCGCGACGAATCGCACGTAATCGACACTCGAACCGGCGGCGAGCGCGGCGATGAGCACAGTGGCACCGACAGACCACCATCGGAATGAACGAGCCTGCGGTGATTGACGCAGTCCCGAGCGTATGCCCCGAGCGATGTCGACCATCACGGGAAGCACAGTGATCGACAGCAGAGCGAACACGTCGATCCACATTCGGTACGGCTCAGCATTGGCGCCCCACCGGTCGTTGAGCGAGAGCAGCAGCCACGCTGAACCGCCACCGACTGCGTACGCCGACCACACCGGTTTTCGGAGCAGGATGCCCGCGACGAGGATCGCGGCGAGCGCACCCCACATCACGATTCCCGCTCCGAGAATCAACCAGAACGGCACGCCGAGGTTCGAGTTGGAATCGACCCGATAGCTCAGGAACGGGTCCCCGCTCGAGATGCCGACCAGGGTGCGAACGACCTGAGGTGACGCCGCGAGCACGGCCACGAGTCCGGCGATCGCCACAAGACCGCGAGACGTGATGACCACGAGGACGAGCCCGGGAATCGCGGGGAGGAGTCCGAACACGAGCGTGGGAAGCTGCCCGCCGGCGTCGTGGACCACGGGACCGAGCACGAAGACGACGGGAATGAGCGCCGCGGACACCCCGGCGACGATCCATTGCCGTCGAGCGACTATCGCCCAGCTCGCAGCTACGAACGCTGCGAGGTAGACCCCGGTCAGGAACGAGTACGTCTGCACATTCGCCAGCGCGCCGAGCACGGCTGCCGACCCGATCGTGACGCTGATCCGCCACCCTCGCGCGGTCGGCCGGAACCAGACGGCGATCAGGCAGAGCAGCGCCGCCCCTGCAGCCGAGAGTCCTGCCATCTCGCCGTTGCCGGAGTGGAGCACCGCGAACGGTGCCCACAGTACGGCGTGGGACTCGAGCGGCACCCGCCAGTCATCTGCCCATACCCAGGCGTACGTGCCGATGAGGAAGGGGACGGGGGCCAGGAACGCGTACCGAACGCGCCCACCGAAACGAACGAGAACCGTGGCGAGAACGGCAACGAGGGAGCCGAGGACCAGAAGGCCCACCACGTTCCACGCAACAATCGATGGGATGCCCGTCGCTCTCGCGACGAGTCCGAGCAAGGTGTAGTACCCATGCGGATAGAAGTTGCTGCCCGTTTCCGTGTCGGGCTCGACGTCTGAGAACAGCCCGTCGGCGACGTTGCGCACGATCGCGAGGTATCCCCACTGGTCGAATGAGAAGAACGTCCGCATGCGGTCCAGACGAAGACCGCCATGCAGTGCGAGCGGGAGCAGTTGGCTCCCGAGCACGACGGCGACGCTCGTCGCGACGGCCACGACGGTTCTCCAGGTACTCCTCGTGGTGTGGTTCGAGATGCTCATCGAACGCGGGCCACTACGACGAACTCGTTGTAGATGAAGATCGATCCGGCCCAGCGAGGGAACGGAAAGGAGTAGGAGCGCTCGATATCGAGCCCGAGGTCCGCGCAGATCTCACGAAGTGCAACGAAATCGACGAATTCCACATGTGTCGGATCGGACTTGAATCCGCGTTCCTGAGGGGTGATGAAACACAGTCGCCCACCGGCGCGGAGGTACGGGCGATACGCGCGAACCAGTTCGGTGGCCTCATCGCGCTTCATGTGCTCCAGTACGTGCGCGAAGAGCAGAGTGTCGAAGCCTCCGACAATCGCGTGCGGCGACTCCCGGAAGCCCTCGACAGAGTAGGCGACATGGCCGCGTTCACGCGCGATCGACACTGACGTCGCATTGTGATCGACGCCGACGGCATCATCGAGGTTTGCGAGGTTACGCCCGATGCCGCAACCGACGTCGAGGGTGTGACCGAGGTGGAGGCGACGGAGATTCCAGCGATACGGCGCTTGCACGGGAAGGATCTTCTTCCACCACTTCGACTGACGCCGACGGAGTCGTTCAGCGTACGCGAGGCTCTTCGTTTGCGGCGAACCCTCGCCGGCTGCGTCTGAACGGGCTGACTGTGGCATCCTCTGACGGTATCAAGTGCCGCCATCGGATGCTGCCGGTGGCGTCGCTGCAGCTCACTCGCAGGACGACCGGCAGGTTCGCCTCAACGGTATTCGCGACATAGAATCATTCGGTGCGCGCCCAAGGCGCGCACCTGCGGTACACCCCGAGCACCGCCCCAATAGAAGGATCGAATCTGACGTGACCGGATCCCAGCCGACCGATGTCGCCGGCTTCAGCGTCCCCGGTCGCAGCCGTGGCCTCCTCGATGTATTCGGGTACCGCTATCTGCTCCGGCTGCTCGTGCGCAAGGGCATTCTCACCCGCTACCACGGGTCGGTACTCGGCTGGACGTGGTCCTACGTCAAGCCGGCCGCGCAGTTCATCGTCTTCTATCTCGTGTTCGGCATCTTCCTCGATCTGAATCGGGGCATCCCCGGTTTCCCGGTCTACCTGTTCTCGGGCATCATCGTCATCAATCTCTTCAATGAGGCCTTCAGCAACGCCACGAAGTCGATTGTCGACAACGCTCCGCTCGTGAAGAAGATCTTCCTTCCCCGTGAGCTGTTCCCGGTCGCAACCGTCATCGTGGCCTTCGTGCACTTTCTCCCGCAGGTCCTCATCCTCCTGCTGGTGTGTCTCTGGGTGGGATGGGCACCGACCTGGATCGGTATCGCGGGCATTCTGCTCGGTGCCCTGATCGTCGTCATCATCTCGACAGGGCTCGGTCTGCTGTTCGGCGCAGTGAACGTCTCGTTCCGTGACGCACAGAACTTCGTCGAGCTCGTGCTCCTCTTCGCCACGTGGACATCGCCGGTCCTGTACTCCTGGACGATGGTGCGCGACACCGTTCCAGCATGGGTTCTCGAGATCTACATGCTGAATCCTTTGACCGCCGCCGTGGAGTTGTTCCACGAGGGCTTCTGGCTACCGACGATCAGCGAGGCGGTCGAGCGGCCCGACTCACTCTGGCTCAACGCATTCCTCGCCCTCGGCCTCGCCATCGTGCTGCTGTTCGTCGGGCAGTTCGCTTTCCGACGGCTGGAGGGTCGCTTTGCCCAAGACCTCTGAGCTCACCGGCGTCCCGCGGATCGTGGTCAACGACATCCGCAAGACGTTCGTGCTGCGACACACGCACTCCTTCAAAGAGGCATTCATCGCTTGGCTTCGACGTAAGAAGCTGACGACCGTGTTCTCAGCACTCGATGATGTGAGTTTCACCATCGGCGAGGGCGAGTCGGTGGCCCTCCTCGGATACAACGGCTCTGGCAAGTCGACGCTGCTGAAGCTGATCTCAGGCGTCCTGCGACCGAACGGAGGCATGGTGCTGACCCGGGGACGCGTCGCAGGGCTGATCGAGGTCGGGGCCGGTTTTCACCCCGATCTTTCCGGCCGCGAGAACGTCTACCTGAACGCCGCCATCCTCGGAATGACGAGGAAGGAAGTGGACGCGAACTTCGACCGTATCGTCGAGTTCGCGGAGATCGGCGAGTTCATCGACACGGAAGTGAAGCACTACTCCTCTGGGATGTTCGTCCGACTCGCGTTCTCCGTCGCCATTCATACCGAACTCGACATCCTGCTCGTCGATGAGGTGCTCGCCGTCGGAGATGCGCCATTCCGCGAGAAGTGCAAGGCGAAGATCGCCGAGCTGTCGTCGCAGAACAAGACCATGCTCGTCGTCAGTCACGACCTCGACATGGTCGCCGAGCTGTGCCAGCGAGGAATCGTGCTCGAACGCGGCCGCAAGGTGTACGACGGCGATGTGAAGACCGCCATCGGCGAAATGATCTCCCGAGGATCGTCGAAGTAGATCGATGTCGACCGTCGAGGAGTACGCGACACCCGCCCCCGACGCCGACCGTGGGGGCTTCCTCCGTGTGTTGGTGGCGACCGGGGTGATCGGCATCGCCGGATACGTCATCACCTGGCTCGTACCGTGGACCATCGGCGCTGCCGCGTACTCGACGTTCGCAGTGTTCTGGTCGTTCACGTTCCTCCTCGCAGCAGGCCTCTCCGGCATCCAACAGGAGATCACCAGGGCGACCCACGTCATTGAACAGCCAGTCGCTCCCCCGGCGACAGAGCTCTCCCAGGTCACGCGGTTCGCCGTGGTCGCGACCGTCATCGTTGCAGTGGTCCTTCTCGTCTCTGCTCCATTCTGGGGAAGTCTCGTCTTCCCTGACCTCGGACTCGCCCTCGTGTGGCCGCTCGTGGTCGGGGCGTGCTCGTACGTATTGCTCGCCGTGCTCACCGGAACGCTCTACGGCGTCTCGCACTGGACCGCACTGTTCTGGGCCATCCTCGTCGAAGGCGTGCTCCGTCTCGCGCTGATCGCGATCGTTCTGTTCTTCACGCACGACGTCGTCGCTCTCGCGTGGGCGGTCGCTGCCCCGTTCCCCACGACGTTCGTGATCATCTGGCTGGTGTACCGGCGTCGGTTGGCAGGACGAACCCGCTTGGACGTCGGCTACCGCGCGCTCACGTGGAACGTCGCACGAACCATCTTGGCGGCCATCTCGATGGGCATGCTCGTCAGTGGTTTCCCGCTTCTTCTCGAAATCACCACACCCGCCTCAGGCGGCGCCGCGCTGGGCGTGCTCATCCTGCTCACCGTGCTCGTGCGAGCACCGCTCATCGTCGTGGGCATGGCGTTGCAGAGCTATTTCGTCGTTCTGTTCCGGAACAGCGCCGACCGCTTCTGGGCGACGGTCCTGCGCTTGGAACTCCTGGTGCTTGTCGCGGGAATCGTCGTGACGGCCCTCGGCTGGTGGCTGGGCCCAGCCGTGTTCGCGTTCCTCTTCCCTCAAGAAGCCGTGCCGTCGGCCACGCTGATCGCAGCGCTGGCTGCATCGTCGGCACTCCTCGGAGGCCTCTGCGTGATGGCGCCGGCGACGCTGGCGAGATCACATCACACCCTTTTCACCGTCGGGTGGGTTCTCGCGGCGGTCGTTACCATTGCGGTGCTGCTCCTGCCGCTCGACCTCGAGACTCGCGCAGTGGCGTCGTTGATCGGCGGTCCGGCGGCTGGGCTCCTCGTGCAATCCGTCGGTCTGCCGTTGGCGGAGCGTCGACGCTGACAGCCCGCGATGCTCTGTTCAGGAGCGCGCGTCGCGCATCACTCCTGATCCAGCGACTTCGCCCATGTAGTTGAAGAGGTGATCTCGGGGAGCGCACTGCGGTACTGCTCTCGCAGTTCGCGCCACCTGCGGCGGTACGCGAGATTGAGCCGGACTGTGTCTCGGAGCATCTTGCGGAAGAGCTTGGGGTTCCTGACGTGCCACGTCGCACCCGACCCTTCGGCGTTGGTGATGAGCACGCTGTCGTACTCGGGGACCTCGAACCACCGTGCGTCCTGATAGGCGAGATGCGCGTGCGGCGCATCGATGCCCTTGGGCCGCACGAACGCATGCCGCCAAGTCTGCGCCGCGATCCATCGCACGAATCCGAGACCGCGGGGTCCTGGCTCGACGCGACCGGTTGTGACGCTCATGATCTCTCTCGCAGGAAAATGCGGACGGTCGGCCGCGCTCCGAATCAGCTTCGCCTCTCTGAACTCCGTGCCGAGCGCCCGCACTCTCGGCAGACGGTCGACCATGTCGGTGTGCAGTTGATGCGGGCCTTCGAACACATTCCTGACGGCCTCATGACGCATCGCCACCGTGTAGTAGTCCATGGTCAGCAGGTTCTTGACGTCAGCCGCCAGGTTCGCACGCCACAGCCTGCCGCCACGCCTCAGCGGCGAGTGCAGGAGCGCAGCGACGAGACGGTTGCGAGCATGGAAGAACGCTTGCCAGTCGTGGGAGTCGTCTTTATCGACCCATGAGACATGCCAGACCGCTGCGCCGGGAAGACTCACGGTGGCGTACCCGGCGGCGCGCGCCCTGAGGGAGTACTCGGCGTCGTCCCACTTGATGAAGACCGGCAACGAAAGGCCGATCTCGTCGAGAACCCGCACCGGGATGAGCGACATCCACCACCCGTTGTAGTCGACGTCGAATCGACGATGCAACCAGGGTGTCTGCCGCAGATTCGACTCCGCGAAGTCGTGTCGATGCGGCGTGAACGGCCCCCAGATGAACGGGCTCCATCGAATGCCCTCGGCGTAGGCGTGCAGCTTCGACTTGTCGTACATGTCGAGCATGTGTCCGCCCACGATGGTGGGCTTGATGCAGAAGTTCGCGAACGTGACGGCACGCCGCAGACTCTCGGGCTCGATTTCGACATCGTCGTCGAGCAGAATGATGTATTCGGATTCTCCCGCTCGGAGCGTTTCGAGCATTCCGCGCGAGAATCCGCCGGAACCGCCGAGGTTTCGCTGCTCGATGACCTGCAGCCGGCCATCGAGGGCGGCCTCGGCTGCGGCGAATCCGGCGTTCTCCATGATGCGTTCGGAGCCCTGGTCGACGACGAGCACCCGATCGAGGCTGGCACGAGCATCCTCGTCAGTGCCGATCGCCTCGAGGAGCTTCGTGCAGTAGTCGCCTCGGTTCAGCGTCGTGATCGAGACCGTTGCCGTGCCGTTGACTCGAGGGCTCGCATCCTCAGGAGCGAGCCAGTCCGCCTGCACAAGGTGAAGGGGTTCGTCGCCGGCGATCAGATCGAACCACAGCCAGCCGCCATCGATGAACGAGGTGAACGGCAGGTCGAACTCGGTCGTCCTCGTTCCCGTCACCTCGACGCCATCGATGCGCTGGATGACGCCGCGTGCGTTCGATCGGAAGACGACGATACGTCCGGCCCCGGTCGTGGAGACGCGGAGTCTGACGCCCGAGAGTGAGGTCCACGAATTCCAGTAGCTGGCGGGGAACGCGTTGAAGTAACTCGCGAGGGACACCGACTTCGCGGCCGGAACGCGGAGACCGCGACGCCCCTCGAGCCAGGCGAGTCCGTTGCGGTTCGTGAGGCGAACCGCCTTGCGGGTGAGCGACTCATCGGCGATGCCTCGGGCCTGAGCGAGCCGAAACTCGTCGTCCCGTTCACCCGCCACCTGCCACGTCCACGTTTCGGGGTCGAGATAGAGCGGCAACGACTGGGGGTCGCCGTGCTCTGGAAAGATCACACGTTGGAGAACGATCGACTCTGCCATCTGCTGCTCAATCATGGTCGGATGCTTCGTGGTCGTAGGCCAGGTCGACGGCGTCGACTCGGTCGGTGCGGTGGCTCAGCCCAACGCCGGCTTCAGCTTGTTCTCGTACATCGAGAGTGCCGAGCCGATCGCCATATGCATGTCGAGGTACTGATACGTGCCGAGGCGTCCGCCGAAGTGCACGCGCGACTCCTGCTTTCCGAGTTCCCGGTATGCCAGGAGCCGCTCGCGGTCCTCGGCCGTGTTGACGGGGTAGTAGGGCTCGTCGCCCCGCTCGGCGAAGCGCGAGAACTCGCGCATGATGACGGTCTTGTCGTCGGGGTACTCGCGTTCAGGGTGGAAGTGGCGGAACTCATGGATCCGCGTGTACGGCGTATCGAGGTCGGCGTAGTTCATGACCGGAGTGCCCTGGAAGTCGCCGATGGGCAGCACCTCACGCTCGAAATCGAGGGTTCGCCAGGCGAGCTCGCCCGCGGAGTACTCGAAGTACCGGTCGATGGGCCCGGTGTAGACCACCGGCACCTGGCCGACGATCGCCGACTTGTTCACGGGCTGTGATTCGTCGAAGAAGTCAGTCGAGAGCCGAACCTCGATGTTGTCATGGTCGGCCATGCGCTCGATCCAGGCGGTGTAGCCGTCGGTCGGCAGTCCCTCGAATCGGTCGTTGAAGTAGCGATTGTCGTAGGTGTAGCGAACCGGAAGACGGCTGATCACCTCAGCCGGCAGCTCGCGCGGGTCTGTCTGCCACTGCTTCGCGGTGTAGTCCCTGATGAACGCCTCGTACAGCGGTCGCCCGATGAGCGAGATCGCCTTCTCCTCGAGATCCTGCACCTCACCGGTTTCGTGCTCGGCCGCCTGCTCTGCGACGAGAGCGCGCGCCTCAGCGGGGCCCAGTGCCGAGCGGAAGAACTGGTTGATCGTGCCGAGGTTGATCGGCAACGGGTACACCTCGCCCTTGTGGGTCGTGTACACGCGATGAACGTAGTCGGTGAACGACGTGAATCGGTTGACGTATTCCCACACACTCGGGTTCGACGTATGGAAGAGGTGTGCGCCGTACCGGTGCACTTCGATGCCGGTCTCTGCATCGGCCTCGCTGTAGGCGTTTCCACCGATGTGGTCACGCCGGTCGATGACGAGCACCTTCAGCCCGAGCTCTTCGGCGACCCGCTCAGCAACCGTGAGCCCGAAGAAGCCTGAACCGACGACGACGAGGTCGACATCCGTCATATATCCACCCATTCCGTTTCAACCGGAGAATCACTGACCCGCCGGTGCGAGCCAAAGTTCGATTCTAGCCCGCCCGTGCTGAACGCGTCGTCGATGCCATCCATCCCGGCTCTGCCTGGGATCGAGCGCCTGCGATCCATCCGTCGATGCGGCGGTCGCCACGAACCCGAAGCCTCCGGACGATGACCCATGCTCCGAGCAGCACTACGATCAGCACCGCGGCAGCGATCTGCACCTGCCAGCCAGGCGACCAATAGGAGACGGTGACCGTCGTTCCTGCCGCATCGCCGGGAATCTGGACGCCGAGCAGGAGCGTGTCGACTGGTTCCTCGGTGAGCGTGGCTCCGTCCACCGCGTAGCCAGGCCAAGGAATTCGACTGAGCGCCACCGTGCCGCCATCGGACGGCACGTCGACGACTCGGAACGTCACTCCCATCTCGTCGCGGTCGACAACCGATACCGAGGTCCCAGCGGACGACCATGCCACGCTTCCAGCACCATCGATGGGCTCGTCGCGCACGATCATTCGTGTGAGCGTCGTGTCTTCGACGACGTGCCAGCCATCGGGAACCGCTGTCCAATCGGCCTCTGGGATGCCCTGCTTGATGGATTGAACGGTGCTCACGCCGAGGAGGTCCACCACCGGGAGGCCGGTGGTGGGTTGCTCGCTGAAGAGCATCGTGTATGCCGAACTGCACGTGGAACCGTTGTAGTACATGCACGTCAAGGCTTGGAAGGGCGGGTAGTACACCGAGGAGTACGAGTTCTGCGCGGCTGCGGGATTGATGTAGAACATGTTGCCGGCGAGCGTCTCGAGCCAGTATCCAGGCTGGCCGCGACCGTTGTCCACACCCCCGATGACCAGCAGGTCCCCCTCGGCCTCGGTGAACTGAGTCCGATAGTCGGCGATCGCAGTGGGGCTGCCGTAGTCCTGCAACGGCGACCCCTTCGCGACGAAGTGCTGCGGCACGAGCATCACGATCGTGATTCCCGCGAGCACCGACGCGGCTGCGATGGGTCGAAGATTCCGCGACTGGGCATCGACTGACTCACGCCGACGACGTCCGCCGAGGAGCAGGAACACCAGCCAGATCGCAGCGAGTCCGATGACGAGCACCACAGCGAGTCCGCGCCACCGATCTGGCGCGGCGGCGAAAGCGAAATATGCTGACGCAGCAGTCAGCGCCAGACCACCCCAGAGCCGCCGGCGGGACAGTGGCGCGGCCAGTGCCGACGACAGGCCGACGCCCACGACCAACAGCACACCCACCGAGACGTACGGCATCAACCGCACAGGGAACCGCAATGGCCCGAAGTCGCTCGGGAGGAGGGTGGCGAAGAGTGCGACGCCGAGCACGATGACGATGCTGATCCGAGCACGAAGGGCACCGCCGAGCCGACGCCAGTCAACGAACGCGAGGGCCGGCAGGAACCATGCAATGTACAGGAGCGGCGCGTTCGGGAACGTGGTGCCGAAGAACACCATCTCGGGACCGCCGACCGGGGTCGCGGAGGCTGCGAGTCCGCTGAGATCGACCGTCATGAGACCGGAGTTGCCGATCCCTGTTGCACGCCCGGTCACCGGAGAGATGAGCAGACCGGGCAGATGCACGATCACGGCGAAGAGCCCCGCGACCGTCGAGGCCGCGAACGCTCGCACGATGGTCGGCCGATGGCGGCGACCGATGGCCTCCACGATGGTCGCAACGAACGTGAACGCGAGCGCCAAGGTGCCGTGGACGTAACCGATGCCGATCATCGAGGCACACGCGACGAATGCGAGAAGGGGAGACTTCGCTTCGAAGACGGCGCGACGGATGAGTGCCCATGCGAGCGGCCACAATGCCCACGCCATGAACCCATTCACCCACGACGCGGCATCCATATAAATGGTGAAGCCGCTCAGTGCGGCGGCGATCGCGACCGCAGTCGCCCAGTGCGTGGCGACACCGAACGTCCGTGCCAGCAACCAAGCGCCGTATGCCGCGATCCCGAAGAAGCAGAGTTTGACGATCGTCATGTACACCGCACCGTCTGCAAACGCATGCAGTCCGATGCCGATGACCCACAACACCGGGGAGAAGACGCCCCATGCGCCCTCAGCGAGATAGTGTCCCGCCTGCCAGACGGTCGGGTTGATCACGGACCAGTCACCCTCGAGAACACGGCGTCCGATCTCGTACCACTGGCCGAGCGCGCCCGATTGCGAGTCATCGACGAAGTAGAACGTCGGATTGAAGAGGAGCGGGATCGCCGCACCGCAAACGGCCACCACGACCGCGATCATCGGCCAAACCAGCTTCGTTCGCATTGGAGAATTATGCCCCACGTCTGCTCTCGATCGACGCGCGATGAGCCTGGTGCCGGGCGTCCGCGCCGCATGAGCGAGAATGGTGACCATGCCACCACTCGTCTCGATCGTGATTCCGGCGTACAACAACGCCGACTACCTGGGAGAAACGCTCGACTCCGTGCTCAACCAGACCTACCGCGACCTCGAGGTGATCGTCGCCGACCATGCCTCGACCGACGCCACATGGGACGTCATGCAGCGGTATGTCGATGATCCTCGAGTCACGCTGCTCCGGACCGAGGCCGGCGGCGGTGCGCTCGCCAACTGGAATCGGGTCAGCCAAGCGGCAACGGGCATCTATCTGAAGCTCGTGTGCGGCGATGATCTCATCGCCCGTGACATCGTCGCCAAGCAGGTGGCTGCTCTCGAGACGAACCCGACGACGGTGCTCGCTGCATCGCCACGTGACATCGTCGACGCTGACGGAAAGCCGTTCATCACGAAACGGGGACTCGCCGGGCTGAGGGGAGTGCACTCTGGCACTGAAGCAGTCCGACGCACAGTACGCAGCGGCACCAACATCTTCGGCGAGCCCGCCTGTGTGACGATGCGCCGCGACGTGCTCGAACGAACGGGCTGGTGGGACTCCCGCTTTCCGTATCTCATCGACGAAGCGACGTACGTGCGCGTTCTCCTCCAAGGCGATTTCGTTGGAGTCGACCAGTCTCTCGCGGCGTTCCGCGTGTCTTCGAGCCAGTGGAGCGTACGGCTCGTCCGCGATCAGGCGCGGCAGACCATCGGCTTCCACGACTGGCTCGCCGAAGAGCACCCGGCGGTCGTCCGCAGCAGCGACCGGCGATACGGAAACCTGCGCGCGCGTGCCATGGCCCGTGCGCGGCAGCTCACCTACGCGTATCTCGGTCGCCGCATGAGACGATCGAACCTCGAATCGACAACGGATGCCGCGTGACCGGCGTGAAGCCAGATGACGGAGCCCCTGTGGTAAATTCACCTCTCGTGAGCGGCAGCGATGACAACGGCGGCCGGTTCCCGCACACAGTCTCTGTGGTCGTACCGGTCTATCAGGGTGAGAAGACACTCGCAGCGCTGATCGCCGAGATCGATCCCCTCACGCACATGCAGACCACTGCTGACGGCTACAGCTTCGTGGTTGACGAGGTGCTGTTCGTGTATGACAACGGGCCTGATGCGTCCGACCGCGTCATCCGTGAGCTGGAGCAGCGCTACCCGTACGCTCGCGGCATCTGGCTGAGCCGCAACTTCGGTCAGCATGCGGCGACACTCGCCGGTATGGCTTCCGCGGGTTCCGACTGGATCATCACTCTCGACGAGGATGGCCAGCACGACCCCGCCGAAATGGCCGGCCTTCTCGACACTGCCATGCGCGAACATGCGTCGGTGGTTTACGCCAAGCCGACGAACGAGGCTCCCCACGGTGTCGTGCGCAATAGCGCCTCTCGACTCGCGAAACGGATCCTCGAACGGTTCACCGGTACGACCGGCGCCAGCGACTACCAGAGCTTCCGGCTCGTTCTCGGCAGCATCGGCCGGAGCGTTGCCGCGTATGCGGGATCCGGTGTGTATCTCGATGTCGCGCTGGGGTGGGTTGCCGGTCGCATCGTGACGTCGCCGGTGAAGCTGCGCGACGAAGGTGACCGACGCTCCGGCTACTCACCACGGCGTTTGTTCGGCCACTTCCTTCGCATGGTGCTCACGAGTGGTACCAGGGGGCTTCGCCTCGTCGGGCTCCTCGGCATCCTCGTCGCCGCCATCGGCGTGGTCGTCGCCATCATCGTGCTCGTCCAGCGCCTCGTGGGTGACATCGCGATCGAGGGTTGGTCCTCGACCATGATCGTGATCCTGCTGAGCTCCGGAGCGATCCTGTTCTCCTTGGGCATCATCGCCGAGTACATCGGTATCAACGTCAACATGGCGATGGGTCGCCCCCCATATCTGATCACTTCGGACCCCGCCAACGGTCCGCTCGGCCGCGGTCCGCAACGCTCCCGATGACCTCGACCTGGATCGTCGGCGCCGGCGGCCTGCTCGGCCGCGCTGTCGCGACAGCGGTCGATCGCCGCGAGGGCTGGCATCGCGTCGCCATCGAGCCTTTGCCGTGGGGTGATGAATCGGCGTTTCCCGACATGGCACGCCGGGGCATCCGTCGCCTGCTGCAGGATCGCGGCCCGGATGAACCGTGGGCCGTGCTCTGGGTCGCAGGCGCCGCAGTCACTGCGACCCCGCAACCCGAGCTCGACGGCGAACTCGATCAGTTCCGACGCTTCCTCGATATCGTCGGCGCAGAAGCGACGGCGGCGAAGGCCTCGACGAGCGGAGCGGTCTTCTACGCGTCGTCCGCGGGCGGCGTGTACTCAGGCTCGGTGCATCCGCCGTTCGTCGAGACGAGTGCGACCGCCCCGATCTCACCGTATGGTCGATTCAAGCTCGCCGCCGAGCGCGCGCTCGAGACGTTCACCGCCGACTACGGGGTAGCCGGACTCTCGGGTCGCATCGCAAATCTCTACGGCCCCGGGCAGCGACTCGACAAGATGCAGGGCCTCATCTCTCACCTGGCACGCGCGCAGATCTCCCCCGCAACGGTCTCGATCTACGTTTCGCTCGACACGATGCGCGACTATATCTACGTCGAGGACTGCGCCGAGCTCATCCTCGACGCAGTCGACCGGCTTCGCGCCTCACAACTCCCATACGCGGTGAAGAACCTCGCCTCCGGACGGGCGGTGACCATCGCCGACCTCATCGGACAGTTCCGGATCATCCTCAAGCGTCCTCCGCAGGTCCTCCTCGGCACGTCGGCCGCGGCAGCGCTGCAATCACACGATCTGAGGATCGGGTCAGTGTTCTGGCCGGAGCTCGATGCGCGAACGATGACTCCGCTCGTCGTCGGTATCCGGGCGACGATCGACGACATCCTGCTCGGCGTGCAGCGAGGTCGCCCTATGCCCGCCCCAGCAGCCGCATGAGGTAAGCGCCGTACCCGCTCTTCACGAGCGGTTCGGCCAACGACTGCAGCTGCGCGTCGTCGATCCAACCGGCTCGCCACGCGATCTCCTCGATGCAACCGATCTTGAAGCCCTGTCGCTCCTCGATGACACGCACGTAGTCGCTCGCCTGCATCATCGACTCGAACGTTCCGGTGTCGAGCCACGCCGTGCCGCGGTCGAGGACTTGGACACTGAGCGTGCCTTGCTGCAGGTAGCGTTCGTTGATCGAACTGATCTCGAGCTCGCCTCGTGCGCTCGGCTCGATCGACTTCGCGATCCGGACGACCTCGTTATCGTAGAAGTAGAGTCCCGGAACGGCGTAGTTGCTCTTCGGATCAGTCGGTTTCTCTTCGATGGAGACTGCGGTGAACTCGTCATCGAACTCGACGACGCCGTAGGAACGCGGGTTGGACACGTGGTAGGCGAAGATTCGTGCACCGTCGACTGTCGAGTTCGAGCGCAGTGCAGTGCCAAGCCCTGCACCGTGGAAGATGTTGTCACCGAGCACGAGTGCAACCGGCTCTTCACCGATGAACTCCTCGCCGATGATGAACGCCTGCGCCAAGCCGTCTGGCGACGGTTGCACGGCGTATTCGATGCGAATGCCGAGCTGCGATCCGTCGCCGAGCAACGCCGCGAACTGGTCGCGGTACTCGGGCGTCGTGATGACCAGGATCTCGTCGATACCAGCCATCATGAGCGTCGATAGCGGGTAGTAGATCATCGGCTTATCGAAGATCGGCATCAGCTGCTTCGAGATGCCCTTGGTAATCGGCCAGAGCCTTGTGCCTGAGCCGCCGGCCAGGATGATTCCGCGCATCGCGTCAGCCTACCCTGTGATCGAGTGAGGTGTAGTGGGCGCGGGCCGCCTGCCAGGTGGGAAGGATGCCGCGCTCCGCCGCCTCGGCGAGAGTCGGAGCCTCGTCATCCTTCGGCGAGAGCAACGGAGCATCGATGCCCGGGGGGAACCGCAAGCCCAGCTCGGGATCGAGTGGGTTGATGCCGCGCTCGCGGTCGGGACGATAGACATCCGATACGAGGTAGGTGACCGTGGCGTCGTCAGTGAGTGCGAGAAACGCGTGGCCGAGACCCTCGCCGAGATAGACCGCCCGACGATCAGTCGAATCGAGCAACACGGAGTCCCATTCGCCGAAGGTGGGCGACCCGACCCGGACATCGACAACGAAGTCGAGCACCGCACCCGCAACCGCCGTCACGTACTTCGCCTGTCCCGGCGGAGTATCGGCGAAATGCACACCGCGCAACGTGCCTCGGCGCGACACTGAGAGGTTTCCCTGGCGAAGATCGAGAGCGTGGCCGACCGCGCGTTCGAGATGATCGAACCGATACCACTCGAGGAACAGCCCGCGGTCGTCCTCGAACGACTTCGGAGTGATTTCATAGCTGTCGGGGATGTTCAGCTCGCGGATCTGCACGACGAGAAGCTTACCAAGCTGCGTCACCGGTAGAATTCCGGGGTCACCCAGCTATAGGACGGTACCCACCTCTATGAAGATCCTCGTCACCGGCGGCGCCGGGTTCATCGGCTCCAACTTCGTGCGCCACGTGCTCGCGGAGTCCGACCACACGGTAACCGTGCTCGACAAGCTCACCTACGCCGGCAATCGCGCTTCGCTCGATGGACTGCCCGAAGACCGATTCAGCTTCGTGCGCGGCGACATCGCCGACGCCGACCTCGTTGACGGGCTCTTCTCCGCCCACGACGCGGTGGTGCACTTCGCCGCCGAGAGTCACAACGACAACTCGCTCGACGACCCTCGGCCGTTCCTCGAGACGAACATCATCGGCACGTACACCCTCCTCGAAGCGGCGCGGCGCCACGATACCCGATTCCACCACATCTCCACCGATGAGGTGTACGGGGACCTCGAGCTCGATGATCCCGCGAGATTCACGGAGCAGACGCCGTACAACCCGTCGAGTCCGTACTCCTCGACCAAGGCTGGGAGCGACCTGCTCGTACGCGCCTGGGTTCGGTCGTTCGGAGTGCAGGCGACGATCTCGAATTGCTCCAACAACTACGGCCCGTACCAGCACGTCGAGAAGTTCATTCCGCGGCAGATCACCAACGTGCTGCGTGGAGCACGGCCGAAGCTCTACGGCAGCGGCGAGAACGTACGCGACTGGATCCACGCCGATGATCACTCCTCGGCTGTGCTGAGGATTCTCGAACGCGGCCGCCTCGGCGAGACCTACCTGATCGGGGCTGACGGCGAGAGGAACAACAAGGACGTCGTCGAGCTCATCCTTCAAGGTCTCGGCCAGCCGGCCGACGCCTACGACCTCGTCACCGACCGACCGGGGCACGACCTGCGATACGCGATCGACTCCTCGAAGCTCCGTCGCGAACTCGGCTGGTCGCCGCGGTTCGCGGACTTCGCCGCGGGCCTCTCCGACACCATCGCCTGGTACCGCGACAACGAGGCGTGGTGGGCGCCGCAGAAGGACGCGACCGAGGCCCGCTACCTCGAACAGGGCCAGTAGGCACGAGGCGATGCGATACCTCATCACCGGCGCCACCGGCATGCTCGGCCACGATCTCCAGCACGCGCTGCGAGACCGTGAGGTCGTGTCCCTCGGCCGGACGGACCTCGACATCCGCGACGAAGCGGCGGTGGACGCGGCCTGCGCCGGTGTCGACGTCATCATCAACACCGCGGCGTACACTCGCGTCGACGAGGCGGAATCGAACGAGGACGCCGCGTACGCCGTGAACGCGGTCGGCGCCAGGAACCTGGCCGCCGCCGCCGCGCGCTCGGGGGCCAGGATGGTGCAGCTCTCGACCGACTACGTCTTCGACGGGTCGGCGTCGACACCCTATCCGGAGGACGCAGCACGCGCGCCCATCTCCGCGTACGGCCGCACGAAGGCAGCAGGCGAAGCATTCGTGCAGGATCTCCTGCCGGACCGCGGCTTCATCGTCCGCACCGCATGGCTCTACGGAGCACATGGTCCGAACTTCGCGCGCACCATGCTTTCTCTCGCAGGGTCCCGTGAGACGTGGGCCGTGGTCGACGACCAGCTTGGACAGCCGACGTGGACCCGCGACCTCGCGACGAAGATCGTCGAGCTGATGGATGCGGCCGCCCCCGCCGGCATCTACCATGGCACGAATGCCGGCCAGGCGACGTGGTTCGAGTTCGCCCGAGCGGTCCTCGAGGCCGCCGGTTTCGATCCCGACCGGATCACCAGAACCGACAGCACCGCCTTCGTCCGACCGGCACCACGGCCCGCCAGTTCGGTGCTCGGACACGAATCGTGGACGGCGGCAGGTATCGAGCCGATGAGGCCGTGGCGGGCTGCGCTCGAGGATGCCGCGCGCCACGGCGTCCTGCGGCCGGTTTGAGACTTGGCGCCGCACAGACCGGAGCGATACCTTAGCGCGAACCCGCGAACCCGCGAACCCGCGCACGCCGAGTGGCGACCAGTCGCCGGAGACAGGAGTGGGATCGGTGAAGCGGCGCGTGGCGATGCGAGCGACGAGCGGCTACGGTCTCTCGGTCGTGATCAGCGGGATCGTGAGCATCGCCGTCATCCCCGCCGTCATCATCGCGGCCGGAGAGGCGGCGTGGACGACGATCGCCGTCGCCCAGGCGGTCGCCGGTTTCGCTTTCGTCGTCGCGGTCTTCGGCTGGGGCGTGACCGGCCCGACAGATGTCGCAGCAATGCCGGTGGCAGAGCGCGGCGGCTTCTTCTTCGACTCACTTCTCAGCCGGACCTGGTTGACCGTGCTCGTCGTACCGATCGCCGTGGTGCTCGCGATCTCCCTCTCGGATGGCGATCCGTGGCTTGCAGGTCTCACCGTCTCGAGCGGAATCCTCGTGGCGCTCGGTGCAGGCTGGTTCTTCGTCGGTGAGAAGAGCCCGATCCGGTTCCTCTTGCTCGACACGCTCCCCCGTATCGCCGGCACGATGATCGGCGCCGTCGCACTCGTCGCAACCGGCGATGCGCGGCTGTTCGCGGGACTGCAGCTGGCGGGCGTACTCGCCGCGGCCGCGGCGAGCAGCGTCGACATCCTGCGACGGTACGACGGGTGGTCCTTCACCATCTCACCGGTGCGAGCGGTTTCGAATCTCTCGGGCCAGGGTGCTCCCGTCACGATGGCCGTGACGACGTCGTTGTACGTGAACGTGCCGATCGTGCTCGTGCAGCTCATCATCCCGAGCGCGACCGCCGTCTACGCGCTCGCCGAGCGGATCGTGCGCCTCGCGCTCTATTCGACGAGGCCCGTGGTGCAGGTCGCACAGGGCTACGTGCCGAACGCCGATCGTGCGGAGACCGTCGCGCGAGCCCGTCGCGTCATCCTCCTCGCGCTGAGTCTCGGCATACTCGGCGGTTGGGCGTATGCGCTGCTCGCGCCGTGGATGGGCGCGCTCCTGTCGGGCGGCACCATCGCGATCGCCTCCGCACTCGCCATCGCGATGGGCGTGAACCTCGCGGCGCTCCTGGCGTCGCAGCTCACGGGATTCGCCTGCCTGACCGCGCTCGACCTGGCTCGCGTGCTCGCCCGCAGCACGATCGTCGGAGCGGTGGTGGGCATCGTGCTCATGCTCCCGTTCACCATCTGGTTCGGCGTCGTCGGCCTCGCGTGGGGTCTCGCCATCTCGGAGGTGAGCGTGCTCGCAGTGCAGCTGCTCGCGCTCCGATCGGCAACGTCGGCGCAGCGACACGTCACCGCCTGAGGAGATCGCGCTCCAACACGTCGCGCGCGAGCCGCCCGTCGTGCACGGCGCCGACGAATGCCGGACCGTCGGCTGCGACCGCGCGGAAGCAGTCCCGGTGCACGAGGATGTCGCGGAGCGTCCGCTCGAGGTCTCGAGCACGGGTCTCGACGATCGGGAGCGCGCCGCGGCCGAGTGACGCGACGTGATCCCGGACCTGAGTGCTGACATGCGAGACGACGAGCCTCCCTGCCGCCATCGCCTCGCCGGCCGCCACCCCGTAGTTGCCGATCGCGAACTGATCGAGCACGATGTCCGCGGCGCCGTAGACCGCCGGCATCTCCGCCGACCGCAGGTTCTCCCGACGTTCGTAGGTGACCAGCCCCTCATCGTGCAGCCGCCGCATCGTCGCTTCGATGAGGTCGGAACCCTTCAGCCCGGCACGGCTCGGCACATGCACCACCACGGGGCGTTCGCGCACGAGCGGAGGACCGGAGTTCAGCCCGAACCACGACGGCGGGATGACGAGGGGCAGCCAGGAGGCCTCCGGCACGTCGATCAGCAGGTCGGGCGTCGAGACGAAGACGGGCGCGCCGACGTCGCTCAGCAACGATCGGTTCGCGGACGCGTACTCCTCGAGCAACGCCGTGTCGCCGTAGGCAGGCTGACCGCCGGGGCGCGAGGTGAACGGCGAGTCCGGCTCGAGCTCCGCGTGGCGGCTCGGAAGCCGGATATCGGAACCGTGGCAGAGCATCGCGATCTCGACGCCTCGAGCGCGAAGTGCACGGACCTCGGCGAGGACCGTGGCGCAGGTGTCGGATGGATCGCCGGCGAACAGCGTTCCGAACAGCGGCCGCTGCGCCTCGACGATCACGTGGCTGAACCCGCCGGACACCGCGCGGAACTGGCCCCGCTGCCACCGCTTCGAATACGCGTAGACGGCGGCGGGGACCTCGTAGTCCGCTGGGAACGCGAATCCGCCCGCAGCCCGGAGGACCATGTTCCGGGCGCCGACGTCTGCGATGGCCTCGGCGGCGCGGGCCCAGGATGTCGCCGCCCCGGCGTAGTTCGCGGGCGCGATGTAGAGCCGGCGTCCGCCCTGCGGCGCCACGATGGGTGCGGGCACGTCGCGTCGCGAGAATCCGAACGCACGCGGCAGCAATCGGACCTGGACGGACCGGGGCATCCGATCGAAGAGGCGCCCTGCGGCGCGACGCACGGCCGACATCCGGATCAGACCTTCGCGGACGGCGTCCCGATGACGATACGGGGCACGCCGGACCAGAGGGCGGCATCCGTCACCGCCCTGCCGTCGACGAGCAGCTTCACGGCGGGCAGCGCCGCGGGCGCGAGGTCACGATACTCGGGGTGATCGGTCTGCACGATCACCACGTCCACGTCGTCGCCGAAGGAATACGGATCGAATCCGAGGTCCCGCAGCTCGTCGTCGGTGTAGAGCGGATCGTGCACCCGCACGGCCGCGCCTCGCGAACGCAGCGCGTCGACCGTCGGGAAGACTCCCGAGAACGCGGTCTCCTTCACGCCTCCGCGATAGGCGGCCCCGAGCACCACCGTGCGCAGGCCGTGGAGCGAACCGAGCAGCTCCTCCGCCCTGGCGACGAGTCGTTCCGGCATCGAGGCGTTGAACACCCGGGCAGCACGGACGATGTCGGCATCGGGATCGGTGGAGAGGTAGAGGCGCGGATAGACCGGGATGCAGTGCCCTCCGACTGCGATGCCGGGGCGATGGATGTGACTGTACGGCTGCGAGTTGCAGGCCTCGATCACCTGGTACACGTCGACGCCGTTGTCGCTGGCGAACAGGGCGAACTGGTTCGCGAGCCCGATGTTGACGTCCCGGTAGGTGGTCTCGGCGAGTTTGGCCATCTCGGCGGCCTCCGCCGAACCGAGGTCCCACACGCCGTTCGGCCGTGCGAGGTCGTCGCGGTCGTCGAACGACAGGGCGCTCTCGTAGAACGCCTTCGCACGATGTGCGCCTCCCACTGAGAGCGCCCCGATGAGTTTCGGATACCGGCGCAGATCGGAGAAGATCCGGCCCGAGAAGACACGTTCCGGCGAGAACACGAGATCGAAGTCCACGCCTTCGATGAGCCCCGACCGCGTCTCGAGCATCGGCTTCCACCGCTCGCGGGTGGTGCCGACGGGGAGGGTCGTCTCGTAGATGACCAGGGTGCCGGGGCGCAGATGCTCGGCGATCGAGGCCGTCGCGGCATCCATCCACGAGAAGTCCGGTTCCCACGTGACGTCGTCGACGACGAGCGGGACCACCACGACGACGACCTCCGCATCCGGGATCGCGTCGGCGTACCGCGTCGTCGCCCGCAGCCGGCCGCTGGAGATGGCCGCCTCGAGCTTCTCCTGCAGACCCGCCTCGCCCGGGAACGGCTCCCGCGCGGCATTGACCGAGTCGACGAGACCGGCGTTGACGTCGATGCCGACGACCTCGTGCCCCGATCCGGCGAACTGGACGGCCAGTGGGAGACCGATCTTTCCGAGGGCGGCTACCGCGATACGCATGGGTTCAATAGTAGGTCCGCGGAAACCGATGGCGGTTCCGGGTCGAATTCACCGGGCGACGGAGCGATCCGCCGACCCGAGCAGCTCCGCGATGACCCGGCCCGCGGCATTCCCGTCCCCGTAGGGCGCGGCGTCGGTGCGGGCGGGCCGTGGACGGGCGACGGCGGCCGCGATCTCCTCCGCCGAATCGGCGAGCACGTTCCAGCCGAGTTGCACCGTCTCGACCCACTCCGTCTCGCGGCGGACGGTCGTGCACGACACTCGGAGCAGGAACGCCTCCTTCTGCAGTCCGCCGGAATCGGTGACGATCCCCGCGCTCGACATCGCGGCGGCGATGAGCTCGGGATACGACAGCGGCGCATGCGCGACGAGGGAACCGCTGGTCAGCACGATCCCGTGCGCTGCCGCCCGGGCGATCAGCCGCGGATGCGCGAGCAGCACCACCGGTCGATCCAGGCCCGAGAGCCCCTCGACGACCTCGGCGAGGCGCACGGGGTCATCGGTGTTCTCGGCCCGGTGGATCGTCGCGAGGTAGTACCCGCCCGCCTCGAGCCCGAGCTCGCCCAGCAACGACGAGACCGCGCCCGCGTTCCGGTCGCGAACCTCGAAGAGTACGTCGGTCATGACGTCGCCGACCATGACCGTGCGGTCGGCGAGGCCTTCGGCGGTGAGGTGATCGACGGCGACGAGGGTCGGTGCGAGCAGCAGATCGGCTGCGTGGTCGGTCATCACCCGATTGAGCTCCTCGGGCATCCGCCGGTTGAAGCTCCGGAGCCCGGCCTCGAGATGCGCGACGGGCACGTGCAGCTTCACCGCGCTGAGCGCCGCCGCGAGCGTGGAGTTCGTGTCTCCGTAGACGAGGACCCAGTCCGGCCGGTGCTCGTCGAAGACGGCATCGAGTGCCGCGAGCATGGCACCCGTCTGCACGCCGTGCGAGCCGCTGCCGACGCCGAGGTGCACGTCGGGATCGTCGATGCCGAGGTCGGCGAAGAAGACATCGGAGAGCATGGGGTCGTAGTGCTGCCCCGTGTGCACGATGACATGCTCGATTCCCGCGGCCACGGCCGCCTTGTGGATGGGAGCGAGCTTGACGAACTGCGGACGTGCGCCGACGACGCTGACCAGCTTCATCGCGCCGCCCCCCGTCGCCGCACGGATCGTCGGCGCGATCGATCGTCGGGTTCGCTCCCGACGATGGATCGGATCGCCTCATCCCAGACCGCGACCTGGGTCTCGGCCGCGAGTTCGACCGCTGCAGAGTCCGAAGCCGACTTGAAAGCGTCGACCTGGTCCACGGTCAGCGAGTCGAGTGCGTCGACGATCGCCGATTCCTCGAACGACCCCGTCACCACGCCGAGGCCGCGCTCGCGGACGAGCCGCGCCATCTCCGCCGACGGGCCCACGACGACCGCGAGTCGTGCCTGGACGAAGTCGAAGAACTTGTTCGGCAGCGCCAGGGCGTTGTTCTCGCTCGTCGGAGGCAGCACGTGGATGCCGACATCGTACTGATGGAGCGTCTCGACGAGCACTGCTTGGGAGACCGGCTCGTGGATGGAGATCCGCTGACCGAGTGACTCGGCGAGGTCCACCAGGTAGGCCCGATCAGCGGTGCCGTTGTGCGTGAGGTAGAGGTCGAGGGTCATCTCCGCCGGGACGGCGGCGACCGCCCGCATGATCTCGGCGAGCCCCCGTTCCCGGAAGGGGTTGCCGCTGTGCACGATCCTGATCGGACGACTCGTCGGAGCGACGTCCAGCTCCCGGTACGGCGGAGCATTGGTCACGACGCCCGGGTTCAAGCCGAACTCCCGATATCGCTTCGCGATCTCCCACCCGACGGTGGTCGAGGAACGCGCCTTCGCGGCGTGCACCCTCGTCAGCCACTTCCAGTACCGCACCTGCCGTCGTCCGGAGGCGTTGTCCGCCACCGGCAGTCCGGGGAAGAACTCGTGGAGATCGGCGTGCACACGGCGAGCCCCGACGATGCGGTTCGCCACCCCGACCGTTCCCGCGTCGTTCGCGATCGCCGCATCGAAGGAACGACCCTCGAGCCGTTCCGCGGTCTGCTGCACGAGCTCCCCGTGTCGATAGGTCCAGGAGAACCACTCGCGTTCCCGGGCGATGTCGTCGAGGAGGTGGCCGACGCGACCACGAGGCCGCACCGTTTCCGCATCGAGTTCGACGTGCACGACGTCGGGGTGCGGCTGGGGGCCGGGACCGCACGTCGTCACCTCGTACTGGGGAGTCAGCAGGCGGACCTGCTTCATCACCCTCGGGTCGACGCTGATGTCCTCGTAGGAGAGGATCAGCACCCGGGGCCGTCGTCGGGAGGCCACCGCCGGCTCGGTGGCGGTACCGGCGCTCACCACGCGACGCCCAGCCCTCGCCACGCGAGGTCTCGGCCAGCGGCGCCGTGCTCGAGGACGGCCGCGGGCAGGCGGCACTCGATGGCTGCGATTCGGGCTCTCATGCCGTCGAGTTTACGGGTGGGACATCCGTGCCTGCAGTCCGCGCGGATGCCGCCGGCCGGCGCCGCGCACCCAGGGAATCCGGCCGCGGGCTTCAGTAGACTTGCCGCATGACACGCGCACGACGGGACGACCATCGGGAATGGTGAATCGGAACGACCTTCCGCGCGTCGTGAACGCCGCGATCGATGCGATCGCAGATGCGCCGATGAGTGCGATCGGCAGAATCGCGGCGCGCCGTCTGGGCAGGCCCGCCCCACGGGGCAGCGTGGCGGCGACGCGGTTCGATGACCGCCCCCGACGCGTGCTCATCGCGCCCGTCAACTATTCGGGGCAGGGCACGGCATGGGCCCGCGCGCTCGAGCGTGCGGATCCCGACCTCTCCGCACGGAACATGGCGATCGACGTTCCCGGCGGATTCTCGTTCGACGCGGACCTGGTCGTCCCCGTCGGTAGCTATCACAACGACGCCGACTGGCAGGAGCGGCAGTTCGAGGCCGCCTCCCGAGCGACCCACGTGCTCATCGAGGCCGAGGAGCCGCCGTTCGGAAGGCTTCTGGGTCGATCGGTCGGGGCGCAGGCCCGCGCGCTGATGAACCGCGGCGTGAATGTCGCATACCTCGCGCATGGCACCGACGTCCGACTGCCCTCACGGCACATGGCGGCGAACAGCTCGTCGTACTACGCCGATCCGTCGATCTACGTCCCCCGGGCCGAAGCACTCGCCGCTCGGAACATCGCGTTGGTCGAGGACAGCGGCCGACCGGCCTTCGTGTCCACTCCCGATCTGCTCCTCGACCTGCCCGGCGCGACCTGGTGCCCGGTCGTCGTCGACCTGCGACGGTGGGCCGTCGACCGCGTGCCCCGTGCCCAGGGCACGCCGCTCCGCGTCGCGCACGCCCCATCTGTGGCGGCGGCGAAGGGCACCGCGCTCATCATGCCGGCACTCGAGCGCCTCGAGGCCGAGGGAGTCATCCGCCTCGACCTGATCAGCGGCGTCCCCTCCGCGGAGATGCCGCCGGCCTTCGCGGCAGCCGACGTCGTGCTGGATCAGTTCCGCGCCGGTTCGTACGGCGTCGCCGCCTGCGAGGCGATGGCGGCCGGATGCATCGTCGTCGGCAGCGTCTCCCAGCAGGTGCGCGAAGAGGTGCGCGCGCAGACCGGGCTCGAAGTCCCCATCCTCGAGGCGTCCCCCGACACGCTCGAGCGGATGCTCCGCGATCTCGCCGCCGATCCCGACCTCGATGCCCGGCGCGCCGACATGACCGAGTTCGTCGGCGACGTCCACGACGGCCGGCGCTCGGCTCGGGCACTGCTCGAGCACTGGATCGCCCCCGCCACGCCCCATGACCGGAAGGACCGCTCCCGTGCAACCCGCAGTTGAGCGCGCTTGGAAGCTCGTACCCAAACCCGTGCAGGACGCCATCGCCTCCGGCGTGGATCGCGCCCGCGGCGTTACGCCGCCACCACCGCCGCGGCCCGACATGAGCAAGCCGCACCGCATGCTCGTCGGACCGGTGAACTACGCCGGGCAGGGATATCGGTGGTCTCGAGCGGTCGAGGAGACCGGCGAGGTCTCCGCCCGGAACTTCGTGCACACCGAGAACAACGTGCTGCAGTACGACGCCGACTACCACGTCGCCTGGCGTACCGCTGAGCACTCCCGTGCATGGCAGAAGGACATGATCGACGTCATCGCGAGCGAGTACACCCATGTGCTCATCGAGGCGTGCTTCCCGGTGCTCGGCGGCCTGTACAAGGGCGACATGCGCCGACAGGTGGCCCTGATGCAGGACGCGGACATCACCGTGGGAATCGTCGGCCACGGCACCGACGTGCGCCTCCCGTCGACGCACAAGGCGCATGAGCCGTGGTCCTTCTTCCACAACGATGTCTGGGTCTCGGCCGACCTCGTCGAAACCGTCGTCGCCGAGAACCTCGAGCTCATCGCCGATCTCGACGTGCCGACCTTCGTCTCGACCGCCGGCCTCCTGATCGACCTGCCGAAGGCGCACTTCCTCGGCGTCATCGTCGATCCGGCGAAGTGGGCGAACGACGAGCCCCTGCTCGAGCGAGACCGGATCAAGGTGGTGCACGCGCCGACGAACCCGAACGTGAAGGGGACTCTGGAGGTGGCGCCGATCGCGCGTCGTCTCCATGACGAGGGCCTCATCGAGTACGTCGAGTTGAGCGGCATCCCGAATCACGAGATGCCTCGCGTGTTCGCCGACGCCGACGTGGTCCTCGATCAGTTCCGCATCGGCGACTACGGAGTCGGGGCGTGCGAGACGATGGCCTCCGGCCGAATCGTGCTCGCACATGTGACCGATCAGGTTCGCGGCGTCGTCGAGCAGAATGCCGGCATGGCCCTGCCGATCCCCGAGACGACGATCGACACGGTCGAAGAGGTCCTCCGCGACATCGTCGCGCGACGTGACCACTATCGCGCTGTCGCCGCCCAAGGACCCGAGTTCGTCCGCCGCCTGCATAACGGCGACTTCTCGAGCGCGGTGCTCATGGAGCACTTCCTGATGGTGCGAGCGTGAGAGTCACGATCGTCTCCAGGATCTATCGCCCGGAGCCGGCCGCCGCGTCCTTCTTCCTGACCTCGGTCGCCGAAGCGCTGCTCGCCGGCGGTCATGCTGTGGACGTCATCACGGTTCGTCCGCCGGCGGGAATGGCGGTCGAATCACGCGGCGAGCGGGTGCGAACCTTCCCCGTGCTGCGAGACCGGACCGGATACGTCCGCGGGTACCTCCAGTACATGAGCTTCGACGTGCCCCTCGTCTTCCGCCTGCTGTTCACCCGCCGCCCCGCGGCCGTGTTCGTCGAACCACCCCCGACGACCGGCGTCGTCGTGCGCATCGTGTGCGCGCTCCGGAGGATCCCGTACGTCTACGACGCCGCCGACGTCTGGTCGGATGCGGCCGACATGGCGACCGGGTCGCGCACGGTCATCCGGGTCCTCCGTTCGTTCGAGCGCTTCGCCATGAACGGGGCGGCGCACCTGGTCACGATCTCGCAGGGCGTCGCGGAGCGGGTCCGCGAGCTCGGGGTCGGCCGGTCGATCACCGTGACCGGCTTCGGCGCCGACACGAGCGCCTTCTCCGTGATGGAAGCCCCCGTCCAGCGGGTCTTCGTCTATGCCGGCACGTTCTCCGCGTGGCATGGGGCCGAAGTGCTCGTCGATGCGTTCTCGGAGTTCGCGACCACTCACTCCGGATACACGCTGCGATTCGTCGGCAACGGTAGTGAACGTGCCGCCCTCGAAGCGAGGGCGCGTGAGCTCGGCATCGCGGACTCCGTGGAGTTCGCCGAGTTCGTGCCGCCCGCGGAGCTCGCGCCCCAGTTGTCTGCGGCGACGGCCAGTCTCGCCACGCTGAAGCCCGGAACCGGCTACGACTACGCGTTCACCTCGAAGGCGTATTCGTCACTCGCGTCCGGATGCCCGGTGATCTTCGCCGGCCCCGGACCGACCGCTCCGTTCCTCGAGTCCGCCAACGAGAGCGTCCGCGCGGGCGTCGCACTTCCGTACGACCCCTCGGCGATCGCCGGGGCGATGCGCGAATTCGCCGATGGCCCGCTCTCCGCAACCGAGCGGACGGCGCTCGCGTCGTGGACGGTCTCCGAGCACTCGATGGCCGCGGTCGGACGCCGGGTGGCGGCCGTCATCGAGGACGTCGTCCGCACGGGCGGTCGTTGACGTGGCGGGCATCTTCGCGGCGACCGCCGGTTGGTTGGTCCGGCATCGTTCGTCGATGCCGACATGGATCGACCGTGTGATCGAGTCGGCGGCACGGAATCCCGACGGGGTCGCGGGCCGCCTGGCGTCGCGCCTGTTGGGCGGCGGTCGCACCGGCCCCGTCACCGAGGTGCCCGACGCCCCCGTCCGCGTCTACATCGCGCCGACCAACTACTCCGGTCAGGGATACCGGTGGGCGAGGGCGCTCGAATCCGCGGATCCGCGCATCGGCGCACGAAACATGGCCGTCGAGTTGCCGGGCGGCTTCTCCTTCACCGCGGACACCCTGGTCCCGGTCGCGGTGGTCAATTCCTCGGCCGAATGGCAGTCGGCGGAATGGGCGGCCGCGCAGTCGTACTCGCACGTGCTCATCGAAGCGGAACGACCGATCTTCGGGTCGAAGTTCGGTCGCGACGTGGCCCGTGAAATCGCCGCGTTCGAGTCGAACGATGTTTCCGTGGCCTACCTCTGCCACGGCACCGACATCCGCAACCCCGATCGGCATTCAACCCTGACTCCGTGGTCCATGTATCCCGAGGATCCGCGCACCGATGTGCTGCGCGCAGATGCCGAGGCGAATCTCGCACTCCTCAGCACCCTCAGGCGACCCACGTTCGTCTCGACACCCGACCTGCTGCTCGACGTGCCGTGGGCGACGTGGTGTCCCGTCGTCGTCGATCCCGCCGCGTTCGCGAACGACGTGACCCCGTTCGCATCCGACCGGGTCCGCATCGTGCACGCCGCCAGCGCACCGTTGGTGAAGGGCAGCCACTACATCGAACCCGCCATCGACCCGCTCATCCGATCGGGCGTCGTCGAGTTCAGCCTCGTGACCGGCACCGCAGCATCCCGGATGCCCGCCGTCTTCGCCGAAGCGGACGTCGTCATCGACCAGTTCCGTGCGGGATCGTACGGCGTCGCCGCGTGCGAGGCGATGGCTGCCGGACGCGTCGTCATCGGCCATGTGCTGCCGTTCGTACGCGACCGCGTCGAGGCGGAGTTCGGCATCCCGCTGCCGATCGTCGAGGCGACACCCGACACGTTGGCCGAGACGGTGCGACGGCTGGCCGAGGATCGACCGGCGGCGCAGGCGATCGCGGCTGCGGGCGTCGACTACGTCGCCGCCGTGCACTCCGGGCCGGCGAGCGCGCGCGCGCTCATCGATCACTGGATATCGCCGAAGCTCGGTTGAGCGTTCGCATGCGAGGGCGACTCGCTACACGGCGACCCGCCGATCCGCGTCCTTCACGTCCTTCCAGCGCCGCATCCGCCGCTCGAACGGCCGCTCGATGAGGCGGTGCAGTGCCCACGCCGCAGCGAGGTCGACGGCCAGCAGCGCGACGAACCAACCGAGGTTGGTCCACGACGCGGGCTGAAAGCCGAAGATCCTGAGCGCAAGGTAGATGAACGTGGCGTGCACCAGATAGAACGCGAACGACCACTCTCCGAGCTTCACCTGGGACGCGGACTCGAAGCCGGTCCGTCTGCCGTCGACCGCACACTGCGTGATCGCGATAATCGCGAGCGCGCAGGCCACGGTGAACAGTTCGTTTCCGAACTGGGGAACCAGCGACAGCACCGGAGCGGTCGGAGCAAAGCCGGCGATCGCGACGATCGCGAGCACGACCGCCACGAGCGAGCCGACACCGACGAGCGGATGGATGCGGACACGCCATCCCGAACGGATCGCCCACGCCAGCGCCATGCCGAGGATGAACTCGGGCAGTCGGAACACGGGGATCGGGAGCGCGGCGTACCACGCACTCGGCGACGCGACGACGAGTGCACGGTACGTGAACGCCACGAGCACGATCCCGACGGCGACGCACAGCGCGATCCGACGGCCGTGCGGAACCAGGACCTTCGAGATCAGCGGATGCAGCGCATAGAAGAAGAACTCGCATGTGAGAGTCCATGCCGCCGGGTTGCCGGAGAACAGGATCGCCGGGGCCAGCCACCAGCCCTGGATCACGAGGACCGACAGGGAGAGGACCGCCGGGTCGAACGGCTTCAGGATGCTGTCGGGCGGTACGGCCGCGAACGTGTAGAAGACCGGGATCGCGAGCAGGAGCGCGACGAAATGCGACGGGTAGATCCGAGCGAACCTGCGCCAGTAGAACGTCGAGACGGGCACCCTCGGCCGAGCCGACCAGGTGAGCACGAATCCGGACAGGACGAAGAAGAACGTCACGCCGAGGTATCCCTGATTGAACACGGCGGAGATCGGCCCGGGCAGAGGGGCGAAGACCATCATGTGATACAGGAAGACCATGAACGCCGCCCACCACCGCAGACCGGTGAGCGCATCCAGTCGTGGTGTGGGCTGAGTGAGGGTGGACGTGGCCAGCGGGAGATCTTCCTGGGACGGCGTGACGGAGCCGGAGCGGCACGGGCGGTCTCAAGGATACCGTGTGGCTGCCTCGGCGCGGAGCAGCCGCCGGGTCGGCTCGATAGACTTCATCGAATGAGCGAGTACGACGTCGATGTGATCATCGCGGTCCACACGGCTTCGCGCCCCATCCACCGTGCCGTCGCCTCCGTTCTCGACCACACCGCGAGCGCCGTGCGCGTGAGCGTCGTCGCACACAACATCGACGCCGAGGTGATCCGGCCAAACCTCGCCGAGTACGCCGCCCACGATGGCGTCCGTCTGCTCTCGCTCTCCGACGGCATCCCCTCGCCCGCCGGGCCGATGAATCTCGGCCTCGACGAGGCGACCGCGCCGTACTTCGCCCTCCTGGGCTCCGATGACGAACTCGCGCCGGGCGCGATCGATGCGTGGCTCGCGACCGCTCGCGCGACCGGCGCGACGACGGTGCTCGCACGCATCGACCGGGCCGTCTCCGGCACCGACCCGTACCCGCCCGTCCGCCGCGGGCGCACGAGGGACCTCGACGCGGTGAAGGATCGTCTCGCATACCGAAGCGCACCGCTCGGACTCGTGCGTCGCGCCGAGTTCGGTGGACTCCGATTCACGCCCGGACTCCGATCCGGCGAGGATCTCGAGTTCACCGCAGCGCTCTGGTTCACCGGCGCGCGTCTCGCCTACGATCGCGGCGGCCCGGCGTACATCGCCCATGAAGACGCGGAGGACCGCGTCACCGACGCGACCGCAACCGTCGCCGACGACTTCGCCTTCCTCGATGCGATCCAGCGAGCTCCCTGGTTCGCATCGCTCAGCCGGGCCGAGCGCACTGCGTTGGGCGTCAAGACCCTCCGGGTCCACTACTTCGACGCGGTCGCCAACCGCTTGGGCGGCCCCGGCGGCATCGCTGCGCACCGTGAGGCGCTCGACCTCGTGATCACCAGGGTCGAGCGGATGGCGCCCGGCTCCGGCGCACTGCTCGCCCGCGTCGATCGCAAGATCATCGATGCGATCCGTTCTCCGGATCCCGACCCCGAACTCATCCGCTCGCTGCTCGCGGCCCGATGGCAGGGCGGGCCGCTCGGGACCTTGATGACCCGCAACCCGCTGCTCGCCCTCCACAGGCAGGCGCCGTATCGCACGCTGCGATCCATGGTCTCGAGCGGATGAATCGCCCGCCGGATGTCGGCGGGTAGCATCGAGAGGTGACCGCTCCCCTCGTCGACATCACGATTCCAGTGCACTCCGAGAGTCGGCCGATCGCCCGGGCAGTTGCGTCCATCGTCGACCACACCGCGGCTGCCGTTCGCGTCAACGTCGTTGCGCACAACATCCGGCCCGACCTGATTCGTGCGAACCTCGGCGCGTATGCGGAGTACTCGAATGTGCGCCTCCTCGAGCTGCAGGACGGCATCCGCTCCCCGGCGGGCCCGATGAACCACGGTCTCGCGCACTCAGACGGCCCGTTCATCGCCGTCATGGGGTCGGATGACGAATTGGCTCCCGGAGCCATCGACTCCTGGCTCGCCGTGCAGCACGAGACCGGGGCGTCGACCGTGCTCGCCCGGATCCAGATCACCGGCCGGGGCACCGACCCCTATCCCCCGGTGCGGATGGGTCGCCGCGTCCGACGCCTCGACGCCCGAAAGGACCGTCTCGCCTACCGCAGCGCGCCGCTCGGCCTCATCGATCGCGCCCGGCACGGCGACCTCCGCTTCACGGAGGGCCTGCCCTCGGGCGAGGACCTCGCGTATTCGGCGACGCTCTGGTTCACCGGCGTCGACATCGCCTACGACCTCCAGGGGCCGCCGTACGTCGTCCACGACGACGCCGGCGACCGCGTGACCTTCAGCGAGCGAACGGTCGCCGAGGACTTCGCGTTCCTCGATGCGATCGAGGCCATGCCCTGGTTCGACACGCTCGGCCGCTCTGATCGGAAGGCGCTCGCGGTCAAGATCCTGCGCGTCCATTTCTTCGATGCGGTATTGGCGCGCGTCAACTCACCCGCGGGGATCCAGGCGCACCGCGATGGCCTCGATGGGGTGATCGATCGTCTGGAACGCATGGCGCCCGGCGTCCTGAGCCTGCTCGCGCGGGTCGACGGCCGGGTGATCGACGAGGTGCGCTCGCCGGCGCCAGACCCCGAGCGGATCCTGGCACTCCTCGACGCCCGGTGGAATTACCGAACCCCTGGTGCGCTCATTCCCACGAATCCCCTGTCGGTCCTCCACCGGCAGGCGCCGTTCCGGACGCTCTTCGCAGGTCTTCGCGCCATGACCCGCGGCTAGCGGCCCGGTCTCTCCACGACCGGGCCGGGTCGTCCTCAGCGGTCGAGTTCGCTGGCGAGTCCGGCGAGCAGCACCTGCTCCGCGAACGACGGCAGGGTCGCTGCGACCTGACGGAACGTGCCTTCGGCGACGATGACGCCATCGTCGACGTAGCAGATCCGGTCGTAGTCCTTGATCGTCGAGAGGCGGTGCGCAACCGAGATGAGCGTCACCTCGCCTTGCAGCGCACGGATGGACTTCGTCACCTCGTCTTCGGTCTTCGTGTCGAGCGAGCTCGTCGCCTCGTCGAGCACCAGCACGAGCGGATCCGTGTAGAGCGCCCGGGCGATGCCGAGTCGTTGCTGTTGCCCGCCCGACAGCGAGACGCCTCGCTCGCCGATGCGCTCGTCGATGCCGCCGGCACGCGAGGCGATGAGCGAACCGAGCTGGGCCCGCTCCAATGCGTGCTCGACACGCTCCCGGTCGACCTCATCGCCCCACGTGAGTGCCACGTTCTGCGCGATGGTTCCGTCGAAGAGTGCGACACGCTGCGGGACGTACCCGACACGTCCGCGCCACTGGCGCAGAACGGAGCCGAGTGGCTCCCCGTCGATCGTGATCTCGCCCGAGGACGGGAGGCTGAGCCCGAGCAGGAGGTCGATCAGCGTCGACTTTCCGGCGCCTGACGGCCCGACGATTCCCAATGAGCTTCCCAGCGGAATGGTCAGCGACATCCCGCGGATCACGTCCTCGTCCGCCTTGGGATAGCGGAATCGGATGTCGTCGAGGCGGATCTCCTTCGGGCTCTCCGCGAGCACGGCGGTGTCGGCAGGGGTCTGGGAGACCTCCATGTCCTTCTCCGCGGCCGTGAGGTCGCCGATGACGTCCTTGGCCGACGGCGTGCTGGCCACGGCCTGCACGATGCCGCCCTGGATGCCCGTGATCGCGGGGATCAGCCTGAAGCCCGTCGCCGCGAACAGCGCGACCGACGACAACGCGGCCGTCATTCCACCCTGGGCGAAGGAGAATCCTCCGATGAGGATGACGCCGCCGATCAGTGCCGCCTCGAAGGCGAATCCGGGGATGATGCCGAGGAACGACCCGTTCGCGCGAGCGCGGACCGATCGATGGCGGTTGGCCCCGACGAGGTCGGCGACCTCGTTGAGACGGTTGCGGAGGCTGAGTTCCTTCAGCGCCTCCATCATCTCGGTCATGAGGATGGCCACGCGGTAGCTGAACAGGAGGTTGACCTGCGCCGCCTCCAGCGCCCGCTTCGTGACGACCTGGTGCACGACGAGCGCGACGGTCGTGAGGTACACCAGTGCGATCACCGACGTGACCGGGTCGACGAACACGAGCACGCCGAGCACGAGGACGAACGTGAAGATGGAGCTCGGAACCCGCATGAGCGGGAGGAGGAATCCCGCCATCGTGTTGGCGATGCCGCCATCGGCGATTCGCGTGATCTCGGCGACCGAGCGCTTGGAGCGCTCCTCCCAACTGGAGTTGATGTACGCCTTGAACATCCGATCGCCGATCTCCAGTTCGTACTTCGCGAACCGCCGCGTGGCGAACCAGTGAAGGATGAGCGAGAGGACGGACTTGGTGATGATCAGGATGCAGGCCGCGAGCGCGAGGGCCGGCACGATCGTGATCGGCACCTCGCCGATCAGGGGAAGCCGAAGAGGAGCACCGGTGAGCGCAGGTCCGAGGATCACGGCGAGGAGCGACATGGCCACGACGTCGAGCGCCGTGATCAAGGTCGTCGCCACCATGTACCCCATGAAGTACCGCTGGGCCCCGCTCGGAAGGAGGGGAAGGAGGTCTTTGAGGACGGGCCAGACGCGCTTCATCGTCGGCCCCGCTCGCCGTTCAGAACTTCACCGGAACGCCGCTGACCGCTGACTCCACGGCACCTTCGACGACCGCGAGGGTATGCAAGCCCTGCTCCATGGTGACCACGTCGCTCGGCAATCCGAGCACCGCGTCGCGGAACGACTCGTGCTCGAGGCGCAACGGCTCGCGCTTCGCGAACGCGTACCTGGTGATGTCGCCCTCGGAGACCCCACGGAAGGACGAGATGGTGTCCCATTCCAGCGGGATCGTGCCGTTCGCGTAGAACGTCAGGTCGCCGGTGCTGGTGTCCGCGATGAACGCGCCACGGTCTCCACTGACCACGGTGACACGTTCCTTCATCGGGCTCAGCCAGTTGACGAGGTGGTTGACGATGATGCCGTTCGCCAGTCGTCCGGTGACGGCGATCATGTCCTCGAACTCACGACCGCTCTTGTGCGCTGTCTGCGCGAACACCGTCGAATAGTCGCTCTGAGCGACCCAGCTGGTCAGGTCGATGTCATGCGACGCGAGGTCCTTCGCGACGCCGACATCCGCGATGCGGGCCGGGAACGTGCTCTGTCGTCGGGTGGCGATCTGGTAGACGTCGCCGATCTCACCGTTCTCCAGGCGTCGACGCATCTCTTGGAGTGCCGGGTTGAAGCGTTCGACATGTCCGACGGCACCGATGAGTCCCTTGGCGGCGAAGGCGTCGGTCATCCGACGACCGGCTTCGACCGAGTGCGCGATCGGCTTCTCGACGAGCGTGTGGATGCCTGCTTCCGCCAGCTTCAACGCGGCGTCCTCGTGGAAACGCGTGGGCACGGCGACGACGGCGATGTCGACGCCGACCTCGATCAGGGCCTCGATGTCGGGAAGCACCTCGAGGTCGCCGGCCACGCCGTGGGGGTCGCCGCCGGGATCGGCGATCGCGACGAGGTCGATGCCATCGACCTCGCGCAGGACGCGGGCGTGGTTGCGCCCCATCATGCCGACGCCGAGCAGTCCAGCACGAAGCGTCGTCATCACGAACCGGCCCCGGTGAGTGCGTTGACCCCGGCCACGATGCGGTCGAGATCGTCTTGCGAGAGCGACGGGTGCACGGGAAGGGAGACGACCTGCTGTGCGGCGCGCTCGGTCTCGGGCAGATCGAGTCCCGGGGCGTAGTGCGCCAGAGACGGAAGGCGGTGATTCGGGATCGGATAGTACACACCGCTGCCGATGTTGTGCTCGTTCTTGAGCGCGGCGACGAACCCGTCGCGATCCTCGGCCACTCGAATCGTGTACTGGTGGTAGACGTGCACTGCTCCCGCGGCCACCGGCGGAACGGTCACACCGCGGAGGTTCGCGTCGAGGAACGCGGCGTTCGCCTGCCGCCGAGCCGTCCAGTCCATGACCTTGGTGAGCTGCACGCGGCCGATGGCTGCATGAATGTCCGTCATACGGGCGTTGAAGCCGATGACCTCGTTCTCGTACTGACGTTCCATGCCCTGATTGCGCAGCAACTTGACGTTGCGCACCAGTTCGGGCGTGGCGCACGTGACCATTCCACCCTCACCGCTCGTCATGTTCTTGGTGGGGTACAGGCTGAACATCGCGAACGTGCCGAAGGTTCCGACCCGGCGTCCATCGAGTTCGGCTGCATGCGCCTGCGCGGCGTCCTCGAAGAGGAGGATGCCGTGCTTGTCGGCGATGGCGGCCAGCTCGGTCATGCGTGCCGGGTGGCCGTAGAGGTGCACGGGCATGATCGCCCGGGTCTTCGAAGTGATCGCGGCCTCGACGGCGACCGGGTCGAGCGAGAACTGTTCGGGTTCGATGTCGACGAACACCGGTGTGGCACCGGTCAGGGCGACGGAATTGCCGGTGGCAGCGAACGTGAACGACGGAACGATGACCTCGTCTCCGGGGCCGATCCCGGCGGCGAGCAGCCCCAAGTGAAGGCCGGAGGTGCCGGAGTTCACGGCGACCGAGGGGCGCCCCGCGACCATCACGTCAGCGAACTCCGCTTCGAACGCAGCAACCTCGGGCCCCTGGGCGACCATTCCGGAGCGCATCACCCGGTCGACTGCAGCTCGCTCATCGTCACCGATGATCGGCTTCGCCGCGGGAATGAATGTTTCATTCGACATCGTTCAACTCCATCAGTTCTCCGTTGCGCTCCGCGTAGCGGGCGCTCGTTTCGGGGCAGATCCACAGGCCGTCCGACTCGACGAGGCGCTGGCCGGATCGTCCGACCCACCCGATGCGACGAGCGGGTACACCTGCCACCAGTGCGAAGTTCGGAACGTCGCGAGTCACCACGGAACCGGCCGCGACGGTCGCCCACTCGCCGATGTGCACGGGGGCGACGCACACGGCCCGCGCGCCGATCGATGCGCCCCTCGCGATATCGACCCCGACCGGCTGCCAGTCGTGTGCGCTCTTGAGCGAACCGTCGGGGTTCACGGCACGTGGAAAGGTGTCGTTCGTGAGCACGACACCAGGACCGATGAAGACGCCGTCGGCCAGTTTCGCCGGCTCGTACACGAGCGCGTAGTTCTGCACCTTGCAGTTATCGCCGAGCTCGACCCCGGTTCCGATGTAGGCACCGCGCCCGATGACGCAGTTCACGCCCAGCACGGCGCCCTCGCGCACCTGCGCGAGATGCCAGACCGAACTCCCCTCGCCGATTTCGGCGTCGGCGGCGACATCGGCAGAGTCGACGATACGCACGCCGGGGCTTGAATTCACGGGTGCTCCTGGGGGTCGGACGATCGAGGCACTGCCGATCAGTCTAACCCGCTCTGTCAGAATGGATGCATGCAGCCCCCCTCACAGCAGACCACCGCGGACCCGAAGCGGCACGCGCCCGACACCTGGGTGGTTGTTCCGCTGTTCAATGAATCGACCGTCATCGGCGAGGTCGTCCGAGGGCTGCTCCGCTCGTTCGATCACGTGGTCTGCATCGATGACGGGAGCACCGACGGCAGCGCCGAAGTCGCGCTCAGGGCGGGCGCCCGTGTGCTTCACCACCCCATCAACCTCGGTCAGGGCGCGGCGCTGCAGACCGGGTTCTCCTACGTCGCAACGAAGCCCGAGGCACGATTCGTGGTGACCTTCGACGCCGATGGACAGCACCGCATCGAGGATGCACTGGGAATGCTCGACCTCGCCAAGTCCGAGGACGCCGCGATCGTGTTCGGCTCACGCTTCCTCGACACGCGGACGGATCCCGGTGTCCTCAAGCGCATCATCCTGAAGACCGCGGTCTCGGTCACGAACCTCACGACCGGCCTGCGCTTGACGGATGCACACAACGGCCTCCGCGTCATCCGCAGCGATGCCGTGGAACGCATCCACCTCGATCAGGATCGCATGGCGCACGCAACCGAGATCGTTCTCAAGCTCGGGCGTACCGGGCTCCCGTGGCGCGAATACCCCGTCGAATTGCTCTACACCGACTATTCGAAGGCGAAGGGCCAGTCCGTGCTGAACTCCGTGAACATCCTCGTCGATCTGCTGGTGCGATGACCATGATGTGGATCCAGATCCTTCTCGTCGTCGGCGTCATCCTCGCCGGCATCTTCCTCGCCCGCCCTGCTCGTGGCGACAGCCACCTGGCGTTACGCAGACTCTTCATGCTGCTGTTCGTGATCGTTGCGGTCGTGTCGATCATGGTCCCGCAGTGGCTCACCTGGCTCGCCAATCTCGTCGGAGTGGGCCGGGGCGCCGACCTGCTGCTCTACGCGCTCGTGCTCGCCTTCCTGGTGACTGTCGCGACGAGCTATCGCCACAACGTCGCGACGAACCGCAAGCTCACCCTTCTGGCCAGGGAGATCACGCTCGCCCGGGCCGCCGCCGAAGACGCGGGTCGAGGCGACGCCGCCTAGTCGCAGGCGTCCACGCGATAGAGCACGGCGTCTCCCTCACGGTCGACCTCGACGAATCCGTCCGCGCGATCGAGGCCGAGGAATCCCTCGTACCCGACCCAGCTCGGGAAGCGGAGTTCGTCGGCCGCGTCCTCGAAGAACGTGCCGAAATCGAGCATCCACTCGATGCCGAGTGCACGCACCGCATCGCACACCTCGGCGTCCTGCGCGGCCTCGTCGAGACGGCTGTTGACGATCGTGCGTGCGTCGAACGGGACGGAGTTGAAGTGCGGATTGAGCACCGGCTGTCCGACCAGCGCATAGGCGAAGTTCGTGCCGGTCCACGGGTTGCCCGCGATGAGCCCATCGCCACCGGTCGCCTGCGGGAGCCGTTCGATCAACGCGCGTTCATCGATCGAGAGGATCGGAGAGCGATCGGTCAGCGCGTAGGTCATCCGCGCCGTCTCGATCGCCGAGGTCATCGCCGGCGCCTGCATCCCCGAGTACGCTGCGAGCGCGACGACCGCGGTAACGGTCGCCGCGACTCGACGGCCGGGCCGGTGCCGGGCGAGGAGTCGCGAGAGCCAGGTCCAGACCGCGAGACCACCCAGTAGCGCCGCCGGGATGCTGAGGACGGCGTAGAAGCTCGCGAGCCTCGGGATGTCCTTGTAGAAGACGCCGAGGAGCACGTTCCGAAGGTCTGAGGCCGGCAGCACGACTGAAGCGAAGTACAGCAGTGCCCCGATGAACCACATCCCGGCGATCCACCGGCGACCCGGCCTGATCGCCGACACCACGACGCCGATCGCGACCAGGAGCGCGAGTCCGATCGCCGGAGGTCCGCCCTCGAAGGTGTACGTCAGGACCTCGAGCGCTCCCCGCCCGGGCGACGCCTCGGCATCCCACGGCGAGGTGTAGCCGATCGCGCCGAGCTGGCGCCAAGCGACGGCGAAGACGACCAGCACAGCGAGTGCGCCTGCGAGGATCGCCACCCGGTGCCACGTCTTCGACGTCGCCCGGAAGACCCCGATGAGGGCCGCAGCCACGACGGGCAGCGATGCGGCGACCAGGCCGAGCACGACCGACGGCTGCGAGAGCAGCATCGCTGCGCACACGGCGGCCAACAGCAGGACCCTGATCGGGGTCGGCGCGGTGAGGGCATCGCCCCGTCCGAGGACGGACACGACGAGCGCGAGCGCGAGGGGCAGGCAGGCCAAGGCGAGGAAGTACGGGAACAGGACCCCGAACGTGAGCGGGAGCAGCGGGAACCACGGGAGCGAGGCGCTCACGACGGCCGCGATCCAGATCGCGGTGACGCGGTGGGCTGAGATCACTCGTGCGAGCATCAGCACGCCGCTCGACCACACGATCGTCGAGACCGCGAGATCGACCGCGTTGGCGGCGGCGGGGATCGACCCGTTTCCGGGAGCCATGGCGACCAGCGAGGTCAGATCGTGCCATGCGGCAGGATAGATCGCTCCGGACCCGGTCACGCCCGCGATGGCGAAGGTCGACGCGTTCCCGGTGTCGAGCACGAATCGCACCGCGTTCAGGTGGAAGCCGCTGTCGAACGTCTGGGAGATCGCGTCAGGGGCGCCGAACGCGAACAGCAACGGTGCGCCGATCGCGAGGACCGCGAACCCGCAGGCGGCGAACACCGACCATCGCCAGGGTGGACGCACGTCGAGGCGAGCCCGCCACGGCCACCGCCCGCGGAGCACGAGCCGGATGATCGCGAGCACCGCGGCCGCCGTCGCAACCGCCGCGGCGACCGCCCACGGCGTCCACGCGATGCCGAGGTTGCCGTAGCCGATCGCCAGCGCGGCGAGGAACGCGATCGAGACGGGTCCGGAACCCGCATACAGCAGCAGTCCGCGCACGCCGAGGAGCCAGAGCGCGAGCGCACCGGGCACGACGAGCCAGGCGATCGCCGCGAGCAGGACCGGCGCGAACTCCAGCCAGGTCATGCCGTGTGCCGACGCAGGGACTCGGTACAGCGATCTTCAGCGACAGCGGGCTCGTGCGACACGGGCTCCAGTGTATCCGCAGGCATTCGACTCGATCGCCTCAACGAGAGAAGCGATGCGCCTCCCAGGCCGATGCGATGATGTCGCGGAGATCGTGCTGCGCCCGCCAGCCGAGCTCCTCGGTGATCCGCTCGACTCGAGCGACCACGGCAGCCGGGTCTCCGGCACGGCGCGAGGCGATCTCGGGCTCGAATGCGATGCCCGTGACCTCGGAGATCATGTCGAGCACTTCGATCACGGAGGTGCCGACGCCGGTGCCGACATTGAAGACCCGATGGCCTGTGCGTCCGACGAGATGGTCGAGCGCGGCGACATGGGCCTGCGCCAGATCGAGGACGTGCACGTAGTCGCGGATGGCGGAACCGTCGGGCGTGTCGTAGTCGTCGCCGTAAACGACCGGCGGGAGTCCGCGCCGGATGCGATCGAGCACGATGGTCACGAGGTTCAGGCTCTCGGGGTCGCCGAGATCCGGCCATCCGGCACCGGCGACGTTGAAGTACCGCAGGCTCGCCGCCGCGATGGGTTCCACGTTGGCGGTGTCGGCGAGCATCCACTCGCCGATGAGCTTGGTTCGCCCGTACGGGTTGACGGGTCGAGTCGGCGCATCCTCGGCGACCTGCCCCCCGTCGACGTCCCCGTATACGGCAGCCGACGACGAGAAGACCACTCGCCGCACCTCGGTGCCGTGGAGTGCCCCGAGCAGCGCCGTGAGGCCGCCCACGTTCTGCTGGTAGTACCAACCGGGTCGTGCGACGGATTCATCCACGCGCTTCCGTGCGGCGAAGTGGATGATCGCGTCCACGCCCTCGTCGCGGATGATCGATCCGAGCTCCTGATCCGCACCGGGCGCGAGCAGATCGAGTTCATGGAACGCGAGCGCGGCCCTCTCCCCCGATCGCGGCGAGCGCTCGTCGACGATCACGACGCGCTCGCCTCGATCCTGCAGCAGGCGCGCCACGTGCGAACCGATGTACCCCGCACCGCCGGTCACGAGCGTCGTCATCTGGTACCTGCTTCCCGGCGACGAGCGGTCGAAGCAACGGTCGCTTCGATCCGGATCGGGCCGGACTCGATCCTAGGCGACATGCACGACGCTCCCGGTTGGGATCAGGATATGAGGTCCAGTCCGGACCAGCCCCAGCCGATCTGTCGGACGGAGCCCCAACCACCTGCCCCATTGCCCTGGAAGAGCCAGAGCGTGCCGTCGGTCGATCGGGCGAGCACGTCGGACTTCAGGTCGCCATCGAAGTCGCCGGGGCTGAAGACGTGGTTCATACCGGTCCATCCCTGACCGATCTGCACGCCGTCCATGACTCCGCCACCGCCGTTGCCCGGATACAGGAAGATCCTGCCATGCACGTCGATCGCGATCACGTCGCTCCGGCCGTCGCCGTTGAAATCGCCCGGGCTGAACACCGACTTCATGCCCTGCCATCCGTTCCCGATCTGGATCGGATCATGGAACTGGCCCGCGCCGTTGCCCGCGTAGAGCCAGAGGGCGCCATTGCCGTCCCGGGCGACGACGTCCGATGCCCTGTCGCCATTCATATCGCCGGGACTCAACAATGCAGTGAATGCAGACCAACCGTTGCCTGCGAGGATGGGGCTGGCGAAGCCGCCCCGCCCATCGCTCGGATACCTCCAGAGGTTGCCGGCTGTGTCGCGAACGAAGACATCGCGGCGCCCATCGCGGTCGAAATCACCCGCGCCGAAGATCGCCGTCGGGGTAACGGCGCCGAACGAGAGCTGCGCCGACGACAGCCAACCACCGGCGCCGTTCGATGCGTAGAGCGTCGCCAGACCGCCCTTGGTCGCAGCGATCACATCGGATGACCCGTCGCCATTGAGGTCGCCGAGCCCCGCGCGGATGGGGACGACTCCCCGTGCCGGCTGCCCCGGGCCCACCAGCAGGCGGACCCCGCCCCATGCGGTGCCGACCTGCCTCGGAGCGCCGAAGATCCCGGGTCCGACCATCGGATAGAGCCAGAGGTTGGCAGTCGAGTTGATCACCAGGAGATCCGGACGTCCGTTGCCGTCGAAGTCCCCCGGGGACTGGATGGTCGACATTCCCTGCCAGCCGTTGCCGATTCGCATCGGTGCTCCCCAGCTCGCACGACCGTTGCCCGGGTACAGCATCAGATCGCCGTTCGGTGCTCGGGCGATCACGTCCTCGTTGCCGTCGCCGTTGAAGTCCTCACCACCGAGGAGAGCAGTGAACCCGGTCCAGCCGTTGCCGATCTGCTTGGGCGGCGCGAACTGCGCGCTGCCGTTGTTGGCGTAGAGCTGCAGATTGCCGGCGGCATCGCGGACTATGAAGTCCTGCGTGCCGTCCGTGTTGAAATCGCCGGCGCTGAGGAGCGCCGTGGCACCGCTGAACCCGTCGCCGACCTTCATCGTTCCGATGAACCTGCCGAGCCCGTCGGTGCGGTAGATCCAGAGCGAATCGGCGGCGAGCGCGAGCACATCCCGGTTGCCATCGCCGTCGAGGTCGCCGGCACCGACGACGAAGCGCATCCCGTTCCATCCGACGCCAGTCTGATAAGGGGTGGTCCAACCACCGCGACCATCGCCGGGGTAGACGGTCAGCGCACCGTTCGAGCCGACCGTGTAGACGACCGGCGTGGTGTTGACCGGCCGCTCGGGCGACGGCGATCGGGTCGATCCGAACCAGTCCGTGAACATGCGCCAGAAGTTCCGGTTGCCATAACTCGAGCAGCCGTCGCCCGTGCCGTAGAGATTCGCAAGTGCCGCGGCATTCGGTCGGTAGGGCGTGTAGACGTAGAGTCCAGCGGTCGCCTGATTGGCGATGTACACCTGCGACGACCCGCACGCGGCGTTCGGATGCCACAGGATCGTGTTGTAGCGTCCGGCCTGGTAGCCGCGAATCGACGGGTTGGCGCGGTACTTCTTGAACTGCCACGCGGCGTGGTACAGCTGGTTGAAGAAGCCGTAGTAGTTCGCGTCGCAATCGGCGGTGTCGGGGCACCCGTAGCCGGTGGCCGACCGGTACTGCCGAGTGGTCGGCCAGTCGTCGCTGACCAGTCCCTGCTCCTTCTCGAGCAGCACGATGAGCGCCTGCGGGTTGATGCCGCATGCTGCCGCGACCTTGGCGATGATCTGCGCCGCGGATTCGCTGGCCTGCCCCGTGTACGGCGCGCATCCCTCGGACCTGGCGGGCTGGCTGGTGGTGGCCTGCCGGTAGTCCTTCAGGCAGACGTACCCGGCTCGGCACGAGGGCACGCGAGCGTTCAGGAAACCCTGCACGTCAGAGGCCGACATCGTCCCGCTGTTGTAGAAGACCTCGTCGGAGATGATCATTCCGGGATCGAAGTCGGCTCCGTTCGCCGCCGCGGCCGAGCCCGTCGGCGACACGCTGGCGGCCGAACCGACCTGTACCGCCGACACGACGAGCACCGCTGCCAGCGCCGCACCGATCCACTTCCCACTGAGCTTCACGAAACACATCCCCCGAACACCGCGGCACGAGGCGCCGCAGCGCTCTCATGCTATTGGCAGGCCGCGGAGTGGTCGTGTTGTGCGCACGGAGTGGCGGCGGCGATCATGAAAGGATCCATCGTCGCGCGCCTCAGCGTCGATCGGTGGCTGCGCCCCCGGCGATGAAGCGTCGATAGGCGATTCGACGAATCGGCTCGGGAACGAATCGATAGAGTCCGCGAACACCCACGTTTCGCAGGAATTCGGTTCGCGTCGTGAAGCGGATGCCGCGCATGGCGCGCTGCAGCGCGAGTTCGCTGCGCCACTGCTCGCTGCCCCCGCGGCGGGCATACGCACCGGCACCGACGCGGTACATCACGAGCGGTTCGGCGAGGTTGCCGACGGAGGCGCCCGCGGCGATCATGCGCGCGAACAGCCAGTAGTCCTCCATGAGTCCGAGCGGCTGGTAGCCACCCGCCCGATCGACAGCCGACCGACGGTAGACGACGGTGGGGTGGCTGAACGGATCGTGGAACCTGGCATACCGCGCAATCTCCACGGGATCGGTCCGCGGCACACGTCGACCGACGATCGAGCCCACATCGTCGAGGAACTCGAGCATGCCGGTGCCGACGAGCTCGAGGCCGTCTTCGATGAGCGGGAGCTGCTTCGCGAAGCGCTCGGGCAAGGAGATGTCGTCGGCGTCCATGCGCGCGACGATGTCGTGCGAGCCATGCTCGAGCCCCTCGGTGAGTGCGCGGGCGAGACCGACGTTCTCGGGAATCCTGTGGTGCACGACGGGCACCGGTGACGACTCGATGGCTGCACCGATCGCCGCGTCGAGTGCCTCGCCGACGGGCCCGTCCTGAACGAGCACGACTTCGTCGGGCCGCCGCGCCTGCGCCGTCACACTCGACGTGAACGCCTTCGTGAAGTGCGCCGCGTCATCGCCGCGGTAGACGGGCATGAGCAGTGTGAACGGTTCGCTCATCGGCCCTCCACCCGCGCGATCGCCTCACTCGCCTCGCCGAGCCCCGCGAGCGACATCGAATTCGGTCGGGGTCGAGTCCTGGTTCCGTCGCGGTAGCCACGACGCCAGCCGTCGCGAAGCACGGCACGATCCGAGGAACGCACGAACGTCTTGATCCAGCGCCGCACACTGGAAGCCCCGTACACCGCCTTCTCGAGCGGCGAAAGGCTCTGCGATCGGCGGAACATCCAGAGCTTGTTCCGCACTTCGTAGTAGAAGCGCGGCCCCGGGTCGGCGTCGGTCGCGCCGAGCACCTTCGTCTTGTGCACGACCACCGACGCCGGTACGTGGAGCCCGCGCCGTCCGCGAAGAACCCGCGTCGAGTACTCGAAGTCGTCGTTCCAGATGAAGTAGTCGGAGATCGGCAGCCCCACGTCGCGCACGACGTCGGCACGAACGAGCATGGAGACGAACGATGTGCTGCGGATGGCGATTCCGCCACGACGTGCAGCGGCGACGCGTTCGGCCTTCGAGACGAACGGCTTGGTGCGAGGGGTGTTCATGGGATGCTCGGTGCCGTCGGTCCAGACCACTCGCGAGCCGGCGGCGACGAGTTCGGTTCCGTCGACGGCGCGCAACAACTCCGCGAGCGCGTCAGGGGTGGGCACAGTGTCGTCGTCCATGAGCCAGAGCCAGTCGGGCGCATGCCGATCGACGGCCACGGCCATGCCGGCGGCGAAGCCCCCGGCGCCGCCCGTATTGCGCGAGAGGGAGACGAGGTCGACCAGCTCGCCTGCGGCCCGCGCGACGCCAGCCGAATCGTCGGTCGACGCGTTGTCGACGACCACGATGCGCTCGAGGGCATGTCGTTGCCCGGCGAGTGCATCGAGCACCTCGGCGAGCAGGTCACGACGGTTGTAGGCGACGACGACGGCGACCACGCGCGGACGGACGGTTGGCGAACTCATAGACCCTCTGGGTTCGATGACGGGGAACACTCCATCATGCCCTGTCGCGGCCGTGCTTCCCTGCACCGACCGTGATCTCGCGGCAGATACGCGGCCCATCGAACGATAGATTGGTCGAGGTGCCGAGCACCTGCCGCACGAAGGAGCCCAATGCCCACGACCCTCCGGATGATCGTCGATCAGGTCATCGCGCCGGTGCCCGGCCCGGTCGGCGTGTACACCGAGGCACTCACCAGGGCGCTCCTCGAGAGTGTGCCGCGCGGTTGCGAGGTCGAAGGCATCGTCTCCTCCTCGGCGCCCGCCGACTACGACCGGCTGGAGTCGATGTTCCCCGGCCTCTCGACCCTCTACAAGACCACCCTCGCCCGGCGCGAACTCGCGGCGGCATGGCAGCTCGGCCTCACCACCTCGCCCGGCGGGGGCATGATCCACGCACCCGGGCTCTTCGCTCCCCTGCGCCGCCATGACCGTACCCAGAGCGGCGACCAGGTCGTCGTCACGGTGCACGATCTGCTCGCCTGGACCCATCCCGAGACGCTGACCACGGCATCGGTCGCCTGGCACAAGGGCATGCTGAAGCGAGCCCGCAAGCACGCCGACGCGGTCGTGGTGCCCACCCACGCGCTCGCGGAGCGCCTCGCCAACGTCATCGATTTCGGTGACCGCGTGCGGGTCGTCGGCACGGCGCCGCGACCCGGCCTCACCGTTCCGGCCGATGGCGCCGAGGCGGCCGCGCGAGCTGCCCGACTGGCGCTTCCGCCCGCGTACCTGGCCGCCACGGGCACACTCGAGCCGCGCAAGGGAATCGTCGACCTGCTCGAAGCGCTCGGCCGCCCCGGAGTGCCCGACATCGACCTCGTCGTCGTCGGACCGGCGACTTGGGGTGAGCTGCATCTCGCGACCGTCGCCGAAGAGTCAGGGGTCGACCCTCGCCGTGTGCACGCCATCGAGGTCGACGACCCCGCCGACCTCGCCGTCGTGCTCGCGGGCGCAACGGCCTTCGTCGCCCCGAGCCACGAAGAGGGGTCGGGCACCTCGCTCATCGAGGCGTTCAGCCTCGGCCTGCCCGTCATCCACTCCGATACCGCCGCGTATGTCGAAGTCGCCGCAGAGGGCGGCTTGACCGTGCCGATCGGCATCGGCGGCGGCTACGTCGAACGACTCGCGGCAGCCATCAGCACGGTCGTCGAGCAGCCGAGCGTCGCCGAGCGGCTCTCGGTGACCGCGAGCGATCGGGCGCACGCGTTCAGCTGGCGCGACTCCGCCGAACGCATCTGGCAGCTGCACGCCGACCTCTGATTCGACTTCGGGTGAACGGATGCCGCGGCATCCGTTCACCATCGGCTCACTCCTCGGCCGGCTCCTCGGTGGCCGGGGCGATCGCCGGCGCGATGAGCGAGCGGATGTACTCGTAATCGGGCTCGGTCGGGTCGACGCCGTTCTCGGGAACGAGCTCGACGGTCGTGACCGGCAGTTCCTTGGTCTTCATCGAGAGGTTCACGAAGTAACCGAGCATCGACTGCGGGATGTCGGTCTTGACGGTGTCGGCGCCGGCGGCGGCGACCTCCTGGAACTTCGAGAGCACATTCGTCGGCGTGAACTGGTGCAGCACGGCCTCCTGCAGCACGCGCTGACGGGCCATCCGCTCGTAGTCGCCGCCGGCGGTGCCGTAGCGTGCGCGGCCGTACCAGAGCGCGTGGTAGCCGTCGAGGTGCTGCTGCCCCGGCTCGATCCACCCGTCGACGCCCTCGTTGTTCTCGTCGCCGCCGATCGGGATGCGGACGTCGACGTTGATGTCGACGCCGCCGAGCGCATCGATGAGCTGTTGGAAGCCCTGCATGTCGATGAGCGCGTAGTACTGGATCTCGAGGCCGGTGATGCCCTCCGCGGCGTCCCTGACGCCCTCGATGCCGGGCTCACTGCCCTCGGCGACGGCGTTCGGGTACATCTCGGGGCTCTTCAGCTCCACCTCGGTGTAGATCGAGTTGAGCTGGCAGACGTCGACCTCGCAGCCGTCGATCGCACCGTAGCCCTCGGGGTAGACGGCCGCGAGCGGCGAGTCATCGGGGAACGGCACGTACTCGAGGTCGCGCGGGAGCCCGATCGTGACGGCCTGGCCGGTCTCGGCATCGATCGAGACGACGGTCATGCTGTCGGGCCGCATGCCCTCGCGATCGGGGCCGGAGTCGCCGCCGAGCAGCAGGATGTTGTACCGGCCGTCGACGGGCGGCTCGCTCGGGCCGGTCGGGAACACCGAGGCGAGGAATCCGCTGGTGGTGGTGGCGAAGTACGCGCCGTAGGCAGCGGTGCCCGAGACGCCCGCCATGAGCAGCACCGACACCGCGGCCACCCACGCGCGCGCCGACGGCGCCGTCTTCACGAGGCGCACGAGGCGCAGTGTGTCGAAGGTCAGGATGACCCAGAGCACGGCGTAGAAGGCGAGCACCGCGGCGACCACCCACAGCGTGATCGAGGTCGAGAAGACCGTGTAGAGGGTCGCGGGCCAGAGCAGCCAGACGACGAAGGCGATGATCGCGAGGCTCCAGAGCGTCAGTGTCGCCCCGAGCCCGAATCGGCCCAGCTTACGACTGCCCGCGAGCACTTGCGGTGCACCCGGGATCAGGAAGTTGAGCACGACGAGCCACCACGCGCGGCGAGTCATGACCGTGCGCGAGGCGACGTCCGGATAGCGGATCGGGCTGGCGGCGAGCGTCATCGGTTCTGTTTGAGCCGTTCGTTCTTCTCTTCGACGAGGTCGGCGAGGGCCGTGGCGTAGTCGGCGAGGGCAGACGTGAGGGAGTCGTCGGCGGTTGCGAGGATCTTGACGGCGATCAGGCCGGCGTTCTTCGCGCCGCCGATCGACACCGTCGCGACCGGCACGCCCGCCGGCATCTGCACGATGGAGAGCAGCGAGTCGAGGCCGTCGAGGCGTGACAGGGGCACCGGCACGCCGACGACGGGCAGCGTGGTGACCGAGGCGAGCATGCCGGGCAGGTGCGCCGCCCCGCCGGCTCCGGCGATGATGACCTTCAGGCCGCGCGCCGCAGCCTGCTTGCCGTAGGCGATCATCTTCTCGGGCGTGCGGTGCGCCGACACGACCTCGACCTCGTGGGCGATGCCGAATTCGTCGAGCAGAGCGGATGCCTCGCGCATCACGTTCCAGTCGGAGTCGGATCCCATCACGACGCCGACGAGCGGGGCGGTGTTCGTCTCAGTCACTCGAACGAGTGTAGGGCCGGGTGCTGGGAGATCTCCGCAGGGCGCGCGGCACCCGCTGAGAGCCCGTGCCGGAGTCAGTCCTGGAAGACCGCGGCCGCGGCCCGCGCCTCGTAGACGACGTCATCGAGGTCGTCGCCGATCGCCGTGACATGCCCGACCTTGCGTCCAGGCCGCGGGGCCTTGCCGTAGTTGTGGATCTTCACGGTCGGATGCCCCGCGAGCGCCTCGGCGTAACGATCGGCGAGCGAACCCTCGACGGGGCCGCCCAGCACGTTGACCATGACCGACCAGTCGTCGTGGGTGCCGGTGCCGCCGAGCGGCAGGTCGAGCACGGCGCGCAGGTGCTGCTCGAACTGGCCGGTCGTCGAGCCGTCCATCGACCAGTGCCCGCTGTTGTGCGGCCGCATCGCCAGCTCGTTCACCAGGATGCGGTCGTCGCTCGTCTCGAAGAGCTCGACCGCGAGCACGCCGGTGACCCCGATGCCCTCGGCGATCGTGATGGCGACGTCGGCCGCGACATCCGCGAGCCTGCCTGCCGATCGGGGCGCCGGCGCGATGACCTCGCTGCACACGCCGCCCACTTGCACGGTCTCGACGACCGGCCACGCCGCGATCTCGCCGGAGGGCCGGCGCGCGACGAGCTGGGCGAGCTCGCGACGGAAGTCGACGAGCTCCTCGACGAGCAGGGCGCCTCCGCGGCCGTCTTCGGCGATGGTGCCGAACCACTCGGCGACCTCGGCCGCGCCGCGCACGACGCGAACGCCCTTGCCGTCGTAGCCGCCGCGCGGGGTCTTGACCACCGCGACACCGCCGTGGTCGGCGATGAACTCGTCGAGCTCGGCGAGCGTCTCGACACGGGCCCAGTCGGGCACCGGAAGGCCGAGCTCCGAGAGGCGCTCGCGCATGAGCAGCTTGTCTTGAGCGAAGCGGAGCGCATCAGGGCCGGGGTGCACCGGCACTCCCGCGTCGACGAGCGCGTGCAGCACGTCTTGCGGCACGTGCTCGTGGTCGAACGTCACGACGTCGACCTCGCGGGCGAACTCGAGCACCGTCGCGATGTCGGTGTAGTCGCCGACGCGATCGGCGGCGAGCGCCGCCGACATACCGGGAGCCTCGGCGAGCACTCGGAGATCGACTCCGAGCTCGATCGCCGCGGGGATCATCATCCGGGCCAGCTGGCCACCACCGATCACTCCGACCCGCACGCCATGCACTCCGTTCACCGCCGTCTTCGGCGCCTGCATCCGGCGCCCAGTTCAGTCTAGGCCGCAGCCGAGCGCATAGGATGTGCCGGTGTCCTCCCGCCTCGCGAGCGCCATCGCACGCCTCTGGAACGGCCTGCTCGCCTACGCGGTGAAGTTCGGCGTCGTCGGCCTGATCGGCCTCGTGATCGACGTCACGCTCTTCAACCTGCTGCGCCTCGGCGTCTTCGGCGACGACCACTGGGCGCAATCGGCGATCGGCGCGAAGACGATCTCGACGAGCGTCGCGATCATCTTCAACTGGCTCGGCAACCGGTACTGGACCTTCCGGAAGCACCGGCGTCGCAACTACCTGCGGGAGTTCGCCGAGTACGTGATCGTCTCGCTCGGCGGCATGGCGATCGCACTCGGATGCCTCTGGGTGAGCCATCACGCACTCGGCTACACGAGTCTCGTGGCCGACAACATCGCGACGAACGTGGTCGGCCTCGCCCTCGGCACGGCGTTCCGCTTCGTGCTCTACCGGTACTGGGTCTACGGACACCACCGCGCCGACGGGCTGTCGAACCTGGCGCGCGCCGAAGAGGCGCAGCGCACGATCTTCGAGGAACCCGACGGCTCAGCCAACTGAGCCCGGGGCGGGTTCCATCACATCGCCGCTGTGCGAATCACTCGCTGTTGCGAATCACTCGCCCTCGGTCGTCGGCTGGAACCACGGCGGGTAGACCGCGACGCGGGCGCGAACGCCGGCTGCGGCGAGCGCGGCACGCACGCGATCGCGCACGGGATCGTTCGCCACTGCGATGAGCGCGACGCTGTCGAGCGGCAGGCACTCGCGCACGAGGAGCTCGGCCCCGTCGAGGCCGGCGCCCTCTTCGTCACGGTGCAGGCGCTGCAGCAGCCGCTGCACGTCGTTCCACTCGGACGCGACGGCGGAGCCGCCGGCCGCGGCATCCGATTCGTTCACGACGATCGTGCCCGGCACCTCGGCGTTGCCGGCCTGGGCGCTCGCGAGCGAGCTGACGAAGATGACGAAGTCGGCGGGGGCGCGCTTGACCGCGTCCTCGTGCAGACGGGGGTCGGGCGTCGCCGTGCGCACCGAGTTCCACACGTGGGCGTCGGTGGTGAGCAGGAACGGCACGTAGTCGGCGACCACGGCGTCGGTGTCGGCGACCGCGGCACTGCGCCGGTACTCACGGGCGTGGGGAGCGGCGAGATCGACGATCGGCACGGCGCCCGCGGCATCCGCGAGCAGTGCGCCGGCGTCGAGGATCGGCGGCAGGTTGTCGATGTGCGTCACGTGGTAGATGCGCAGCGCCTTCAGGTCGAGGCGGGGCGCATCCGAGGCGATCGCGGGCCGCGAGGCGCCGGGAACGCGGGCCGGCGGGCGGCCGTTGCGGGTCGTCGAGGTGCGGGCCGAACGGGCGATCGGCGCCGGCGCCGGCTTCGGCTCGGGCTCGGGTGGCGGGAAGCAGATGGCGCAGAGGCCGTCATCGAAACCGTGTTTGCATTCGTCGGCCAAGAGGAACCCTTCATCGTGCGGCTCGCGCTCAGGGGCGCACGAGACCACCTGTCAACGTTACGTCCTTTGGAGGCGTCCTGCTGCACGTCACGGGACGCAGGGCACGAATCGGGCGAATTCAGCGCCCGCCCCACGCGACGGTGTCCCCGTCGATCGTCGACTGCTCGGCGCGCCGACGCTCGGCGACCCGGGAGTGCTCCTCGCCCATCAGCTCCTGCAGGGCGCCCTGCACGAGTTCGGGTTTCGGCACGTCCTTCAGCACGAACGGCTGCTCGTGACCGGTGTTGATGCGCACGTCACCCGAGCCGAACGCGCTCTGCGCCCACGTGCGACGCACCGTGACGTCGTAGCCGCGGCTGTGCAGCAGTTCCTGGCGCACGCGCACGAAGATGCCGCTGCGCACGATGACGCGCCGCGTGGTGATGGTCGTGCGGCGTGTCAGCCAGCCGAGGAACGGCAGGAAGCACCCGAGCAGCACGAGCAGCACGGCGCCGCCGACGATCGCGAGCTGCAGCCAGAGTTCGGTGGCGACGCCGAGCCCGTAGGCGGTCGCGCCGGCCACCGCGACGAGCAGCACGACCGGAAGGGTCAGCACTCGGGCGTTCCGTCGCACCCGCGCGACGACGCGCTCAGGCGGTTGCGCCGGTGGCACGACCGTGTCGGGTGTCGCGGCAGGCCTCATAGGCCATTAATACCGCAGGTGGGTCACGTCGCCCGCGGCGACAGACCATGGCTCGCCGTTCTCACGGTCGATCACGACCAACCGTCCGTCGGCATCGAGCCGCTGCGCGTGCCCGAGCATCTCGCGATCGCCGGGCAATTCGACGCGCACGTCGCTGCCGAGCGTGCCGCACAGCGCGGTGACACGTTCGGCGATGCCGCTCGTCGCTGCGTCGGCACCCGAGCGGGCGAAGCCGTCGAACAGCTCGAGGAAGGTGCCGAGGTAGTCGGCGAGCACGGCGTCGGCATCGGGCTGCTCGCCGGTCGCGAGCAGCAGCGACGTCGAGGTCAACGTCGGCAGGTCGTGCTCGTCGAGCGTGAGATTGAGGCCGGCGCCGACGATCACGGCCCCCGAATCGGGCAGCAGCTCCGAGAGGATGCCGCAGATCTTGAACCCCGAGACCAGCACGTCGTTCGGCCACTTGAGCAGCACCTCGACGCCGCCGTCGAGCTCGGGCGACGCGGAAGCGTCGCGAGGGCGGTCGACGCTGGCGGATGCCGCGCGCTGACGTCGACGTGGCGGCAGCATCGGCTCGCGGTCGTCGACGGGCTCACCGCGCTCGGGAACGGCACGACGCACCGCCTCGGTCATCGCAGCACCGGCGATGAGCGGGATCCATCCGTACGCGTCGACGGGGAACGGCACGCCGGCGGCGAGCTCAGGTCGCAGCAGCACCGAGATGGCGAGCGTCTTGCCGGTCGGGGCGAGCCAGGTGCGCCCCAGGCGACCGCGACCACGGGTCTGGTTGTCGGTCACGACCACGGCGCCGTGCGCCCATGACGCGGCGTCGGGCCCGCTCGCGGCGGCCCGGAGCTCGTCGTTCGTCGAGCCCGCCTCGGCGAGGAACTCGAACCTCGGCACGGCCGCTCGCGATCGCTCCCAATCCATGCCAACACCCTACCCAGCCTGATTCGGGCTCGATCGCATGGCGATAGCCACCAGCACCGACCGGGTATTTGTAGGAATCCGTCAAGGAAGTCGGCCACTTGCTCGCCGGTAGAGTGAACGACGTGACCGAAGCGACTGACGGCCCCGACCTCTCCACCACCGCGGGCAAGCTCGCCGACCTCAAACTGCGCTACCACGAAGCGGTGACGGCCTCGGGTGAGGCGGCGATCGAGAAGCAGCACGCCAAAGGCAAGATGACCGCCCGCGAGCGCATCGCCGAACTGCTCGACCCCGGCTCGTTCGTCGAGCTCGACGAGTTCGTGCGACACCGCACGCACGCCTTCGGCATGGAGGCCAAGCGCCCCTACGGCGACGCCGTCGTGACGGGCACGGGCACCATCCACGGCCGCCAGGTCGCGGTCTACTCGCAGGACTTCACGATCTTCGGCGGGTCCCTCGGCGAAGTGGCCGGCGAGAAGATCATCAAGGTCATGGAGCTCGCGCTGAAGACGGGCGTGCCGATCATCGGCATCCTCGACTCCGGCGGCGCCCGCATCCAGGAGGGAGTCGTCGCCCTCGGCAAGTACGGCGAGATCTTCCGCCGCAACACCCAGGCCTCGGGCGTGATCCCGCAGATCTCGATCGTCTGCGGCCCCGCAGCAGGCGGCGCGGTGTACTCCCCCGCGCTCACCGACTTCGTGATCATGGTCGACAAGACCAGCCAGATGTTCGTCACCGGCCCCGACGTGATCAAGACCGTGACCGGCGAAGACGTCGGCATGGAGGAGCTCGGCGGCGCCCTCACGCACAACTCGGTCTCCGGCGTCGCCCACTACCTCGCGAGCGACGAGTCCGATGCGCTCGACTACGCCCGCACGCTCATCTCCTTCCTGCCCGACAACAACATGACGGATGCCCCGGTGTACGACACCGAGGCCGAGCTCGAGATCACCGACGACGACCGCCGGCTGAACACCGTCATCCCCGATTCGCCGAACCAGCCCTACGACATGCATTCGATCATCGAGGGCATCGTCGACCACGCCGACTTCCTCGAGGTGCAGCCGCTGTTCGCGCCGAACATCATCGTCGGCTTCGCACGGGTCGAGGGGCGATCGGTCGGCATCATCGCCAACCAGCCGAGCCAGATGGCCGGCACGCTGAACATCGCGGCCGGCGAGAAGGCCTCGCGCTTCGTGCGGTTCTGCGACGCGTTCTCGATCCCGATCCTCACCCTCGTCGACGTGCCCGGCTACCTGCCCGGCACCGAGCAGGAGTGGACCGGCGTCATCCGCCGCGGCGCGAAGCTGCTGTACGCCTACGCAGAGGCCACGGTGCCCCTCGTCACCATCATCACCCGGAAGGCCTACGGCGGCGCCTACATCGTCATGGGCTCCAAGCAGCTCGGCGCCGACATCAACCTCGCCTGGCCGACGGCCGAGATCGCCGTCATGGGCGGGCAGGGCGCGGTGAACATCCTCTACCGGGCCGAGATCAAGGCCGCCGAGCTCGCCGGCGAAGACGTCGCGGCCGTGCGCACGCAGCTCGCGAACGAGTACACGTACAACGTGGCCTCCCCGTTCCTCGCCGCTGAGCGCGGAGAGCTCGACGGTGTGATCGAGCCCGCGGCGACCCGTGTTTCGGTCGTGAAGGCGCTGCGGGCCCTTCGCACGAAGCGCGCGAGCCTGCCGGCGAAGAAGCACGGGAACATCCCGCTGTAGGGAGCGACATGAGCCACGACATCGACGACCGCGCGACCGCGCTGCGTTTCGCGACCCGTGCAGTCACCGCCGACGACGCCGCGGCCGTTACGGCGGTGCTGCTCGCCGCGCTCGACGAGGAGGCCGACGCTGCGGCATCCGTCGTCGAACCGGGCCGCAGCGCCTGGGTGCGCAGTGGTGGGGCGATGCGTCGCCCGCTCGACGTCGGCCCCGGCCGGTGGGCGCGCGCCGACGGCTGAGCCCGCTGTACCCCGATTGCGACCCGCGCGGAGGCCCGCCCGAAGGCTGCCTTTCGTGATCAGGCGGCGCCGTCGAAAAAGGGGGACAACCGTGTCCCCCGAAATGACGACTTTGCGTTCCGTGGCAGGTGCAGCAATATTGTCAATGCAGGCTCCACAGGAGTCGCCATCATCATCGGTCGGGTAACCGATGAGAGTTGGGGGCGAGTCAGGGCGATATTCGGGTTGTCGCCGTGGCTCGGGCTTGATGGGGGGTCGATCTCAGATCGGCCCCCCACATTCATGTCCGGAGTGATTTCGCCCCGATGAACACCATCGGGCCGACGACGGATGCCTCAGGGTTGACGAGGGATCTCGAGCCAGAGCTCGACCTCGGCCTCATCCGAATCGGATGCGTCGCGTTCCGACTCCCGCAGCCCGACCACGGTGACCGCGACGGGTGATCCCTCAGCCGCGGTGCGCGCGATGATGCGATCGGCCGTCGAGCCGGCAACGGCTTCGGCGAGACGTGAGAGCACGCGATCGCGCACCGCCTCGTCGAGATCGTCGATGCCGCCCTCATCGAGCAGGGTGACCGTGATGCCGCGCGCGCGGGCTCGTTGCACCTCGACCCGAACCGCGTCGGTCAGGAGCATCCGGCCACGGATCTCATCTCGGATCGCCGCCTCGAGCACTCGGCACTCGGCACGTTGCGCGTCGGTGAGTGCGCCATTGCGGTCGGCGATGCGCCGCAGCATCGGTGCGGCGAGCCTGTTGGTGTGCGCCAGTCGCATGCGACCCTCGAAGAGGTGCGCGTCCTGCGCCGCCTGCCAGGCCGCCGCCTCGCGCTCCGCCTGTGCGTAGCGCCGGGTCTCCCGAGCCGCGTTCGTGAGTGCGCTCGTGAGCATGTGCGCGATCGCGACCCACACGATGCTGCCGATGACGCCGAGCCCGCCGAGCGAGAGCGGGCCCGCCCACACCACGCTCTGCACCGCGAGCACGATGACGCCGAGCCAGGCGGCGGTGAGCTGGCGCCGCGCGGCAGTGATGGTCATGAGCGTGCCCACTGCGGCCACGTACCAGGTCGCGTAGCCGTTCTCGACGGCTGGATCGAGCTGGCTCGTCACGAGGAGCGGCAGCACGATCGAGACCGCGAGGGCGAAGGCGGCGAGCCAGTCGGGCATCCGCACCCGCTTGGCGGGCCAGAGGCAGAGGGTCGTCGCGACGGAATACAGCAGCAGTGCCGCCACCGTCGGCCAGGGCGACGCCGGAACGTCGATCGAGTAGATGCCGAGCACGACGTGGTACACCGAGAACAGGGCGCCGAGCACGAGCAGGAGCCAGCGGGGGACGGCGATCATGCGGCACCTCCGGCGCCGAGGGGCCACGCGAGCGTGACGGTCGTGCCGTGCCCGACCCTGGTCGCGATGTCGGCGGCACCCCCGGCATTGGCCATGCGCTCCTCGATCGAGATGCGGAGGCCGAGCCTGCCCTCCGGCACCTGGTCGACGTCGAAGCCGCGGCCGTTGTCGGCGATCTCGATGACGCAGCCACCGGCTCGCACGCCACGGATGCGGAGCTCGCGCCTCGTCGAGAGACCGGGTTCGTCGGCATGCTGCAGGCTGTTGACCATCGCCTGCACGGCAGCGGTGTAGAGCGCCTCCATCGCCTCGACCGGCAACTCGACGCCACCGGCGTTGACCACGCGCACCGTGAACGGCGTGTTGAAGGTGGTGAGCGCCGCGCGCAGACGACGCACCAGGACCGGCAGGCCCACGCGGTCGAGCGATCGCGGGCCCGTCGCCCCGACCTCGTCGAGCCGGTGCACGGCGTCGCTCGCCATGCGAGCCGCGAGCTGCTCCTGCTCGGGGGTCGTCGCCGCGGCGGCCGAGAGCAGGGTCGTGAGCACGCTGTCGTGCACGAGCGCGTCGATCTTCACCCGTTCGATCTCGTTGGCATGCTGGCGCGCCGCGACGTCGTATCGCTGCAGCGCCGCTTCCTGTGCCGAGTCCACCGACTCGGCGGCCTGCCGGAGCATCGTGATGATCGCGAGCACGACGACGCCGAGCACGACGGCGTACAGCGCGTTGAGCACCGCGAGCAACGGTCCGGCGTCGCCACCCGAGGGCAGCAGCCGGATCACGCCGTACATGGCCGGGATGACCACGGTGTACGCAGCCGCCCAGACCGGAATGAGGCTGATGACCGCCGCGGTGGTCGCGACCGTGCAGAGATAGTAGAGCCACGGTGCACTGCCGTCGAGGGCGGCCGGATCGGCCACGAGGAACGGCCACGCCACGAGCGCGATCGCGTACAGCGCGGCGAAGCCGAGGCACGCGGCCCGCACCGCCACCTTCGTGACGGTGGCAACGGCGAGCGCGACGATCGCCCCGTAGAGCACCGCCATGAGGGCCGCCCCGGCACCCGGCACGAGCGCGGCCGTCTGTTCGAGCGCCACCGGCACGGTCTGCGCGCCGAATACGAGGCCGAAGAGGCCCAGCGCCCGGCCCGCCACGGTCTCGACCTGTGCGCGGGTCACCGTGGCCCGGCGACGCGCGAGGCGCGTCACCCGCCAATCAACGGCGGGCATCTCCACCATCGTCGAGCCCCGGCAGGATCCCGTCTTCGACGGCGCGGCGCAGGAGGTCGACCTTGGTCGGCGCCGGGCGGCCCACCTCGATGTACTTGGCCCGGATGCGGTCGAGGTACTCGCGTGCGGTGGAGTGCGCGATGCCGAGTTGCGCGGCAACGAGCTTGAGCGGCAGGCCCGACGCGTAGAGGTGCAGCACATCGTGCTCGCGGCGCCCCAGCTGCGCCTTCGCGAAATCGCGGTCGGCCTCGATGGCGCTGGCCCACTCGACGTTGGTGAGCGCATCGCCGCGGGCGACGATGTCGATCGCCCCGATCACGGCCGACATGGGCGAGGCCTTCGGAATCACGCCGGCTGCACCGGCGGCGAGCGACTCGCGCACGGCCGCCACCCGGTCGGCGATGCTGTGCACGAGCACGGCGCTGCCGGTCGCGAGCACGGCGCGCACGTTGTCGGTCACCGACGAGCCGTCGCCGAGCGAGAGGTCGAGCACCACGACGTCGCACGAGCGCCCTGCAAGCCCGCTGAGCAGCTCTGGCACGCTGGCGGCGTCGACGACGACCTCGTAGCCGGCCTCACGGCACGCGGCGCGCAGGCCGAGACGCACAGCCTCATGGTCGTCGACGATCGCGACGGTCGCCGCGGCGTGCCTCGCTGCGGCAGGTGCTGCGGTCACTTGTCCCCCAATTCCACGTTCACACGATAGCGCGGAGCCGGGCCACTGCCTCGACGTGATGCGTGTTCGGGAACAGGTCGTACGCCCGGAGCTCATCGAGCTCGTAGCCGCGCTCGCGAAACAGGCCGACATCGCGGGCGAAGGCGACGGGATCGCAGGCGACGTAGACGAGCTGGCGCGGGCGAAGCTCGGCGAGCCGTTCGACCACCTCGCGGCCGGCTCCGGCTCGAGGTGGATCGAGCACGAACGTGGCGTCGCGCAGGCGCGCCCGCTCGGCCGCTCCTGCCGCCGCGCCGGCGACGAGCTCGTCGAGGTAGCGGTCGACACGGGCCGTCACGGCCCGGGCACCGAGCCAGTCGGAGAGGTTCGCGCCGGCGTGATCGGTCGCCCGCCCATCGGACTCGACGCTCGTGATGCGCACGGTGTCGCCGAAGCGGTCGCCCACGGCCGCGGCGAGCAGGCCGACACCGCCGTAGAGATCGTGGTTGGCGGCGCGCGGGTCGAAGAGTTCGCCGTCGATGAGCTCCTGCACGGCACGCGTCAGCGTCGCAGCAGCACCCCGATGCACCTGCCAGAAACCGTCGCGATCGAGCCGGAACGTGCGCTCACCGACGCGTTCCTCGATGGTCGGGCGCACGCCACGCGACATCCGCTCGCCCTCGACCATGACGATCGCGGGGTCGCCCGCGCTCGGCGCGACGAGGTCGATCGCGCTCGCGCCCGGGAAACGGTCGCCGAGTGGCGCGAGCGCCCCGAGCTCTGGCACGGCGAGCGGCAGGGCGGCGACCGGCACGATCGAGTGGGTCCTGGCGGCGTACGGCCCGACACCGCCATCGGCGCCGACGTGCAGGCGCACGCGCGTGCGCCAGCCGGTGCCCTCCTCGATCGAAGCCCCGGGCGCGAGGTCGGCATCGACCGGCTCGACGACCACGTCGGACTCGACGCCCGCCATGCGGGCGAGCGCCTCGCGGAGCACCTCGCCCTTCAGCGCGCGCTGGCGCGGCATGACGATGTGCCCGAACTCGGCACCACCGGGCCGCAGCTCGGGTGCACGGTCCACAGAGGCTTCGGCCCACACGTGTTCGCGCCGATCGGGCGAAGCGTCGAGCACCTGCACGGTCTCGGCGCGCCAGAACCGGTCGCGACCCTGATCGCTGACCCTGGCCGCCACCCGCTCGCCGGGAATCGCGTCGGCGACGAAGACCACGCGCCCCTCGTGGTGCGCCACGAAGACGCCACCGTGCGCGACTCGTTCGATCTCGAGCTCGATCACCGGGCCGTCGGTCGCTGGTGGTTTCGGCGCCGGGCGCGGTGAGCGCGTTTGCGTGCGATCGCCGGGACGACGAGGGCGTCGGTTCTGTGCCATGCAACGAGCATTCCACAGCGACGGGCCGCCGGGGCAGGATGGACCCATGCGCCTCTACCTCGCCTCGACCTCGCCCGCCCGGCTGCAGACGCTTCGCGCAGCCGGCATCGAACCGATCGCGGCTCCGCCCGGTGTCGACGAAGAAGCGCTCGTCGCCGCGCACGAGGCCGAATGGGGGCCGCTCGCCGCGCGTGAGATGGTGCAGTTGCTCGCTCAGGCGAAGGCCGAAGCCCTGATCGGCAGGACTCCTGCTGGCGAGCCGATCGACGGGCTCATCCTCGGTGGCGACTCGGCATTCCTGACCGGTGGCGCGATCCACGGCAAACCACACGAGCCGGAGGTGGCGCGGCAGCGCTGGCTCGCACAGAACGGCGGCCACGGCGAGCTGTGGTCGGGGCACTGGCTGATCGACCATCGCGGCGGCAGGGTGCACGGCGCGGTCGGGCGGGCGGATGTCGCTACGGTGCGCTTCGCGGCGCTCGACGAGGCCGAGATCGACGCCTACGTCGCCACGGGCGAACCGCTGCTCGTCGCCGGCGCGTTCACGATCGACAGCCTCGGCGGGCCGTTCATCCGCAGAGTCGAGGGCGATCCGTCGACCGTCGTCGGCCTCTCCCTGTCGACCCTGCGCGACCTGGTGCGAGAGCTCGGCATCGCATGGCCGTCGCTCTGGAACCGGAGCCGTTCCGCGGGGTGAGGGCGCGGGGCGATTGTCGACGCCCGCAAGAGACATCCACTCTTTTTGTCGACCGCGTCCAAAGGGGTCACCGGCGCGCCCAATAGGCTTGGGCATTATGCCGCGAATCACCAAGGTCCTCATCGCCAACCGTGGCGAGATCGCTGTCCGCGTCATCCGGGCCGCCCGTGATGCCGGCCTCGGCTCGGTCGCCGTCTACGCCGACCAAGACCGCGACGCGCGGCACGTCAAGCTCGCAGACGAGGCCTATGCCCTCGATGGCACGACGAGTGCAGACACCTATCTCGTGATCGACAAGATCCTCTCGGTGGCCCGTCGCTCGGGCGCCGACGCGGTTCACCCGGGCTACGGCTTCCTCGCCGAGAACCCCGACTTCGCTCGCGCCGTCATCGATGCGGGGCTCGTCTGGATCGGCCCCTCCCCCGAGGCCATCGAGCGCCTCGGCGACAAGGTGTCGGCGCGCCACGTGGCCGAGAAGGTCGGCGCGCCACTCGCACCCGGCACGTTGAACCCCGTGGCGGATGCCTCGGAGGTGCTCGACTTCGTCGACGTGCACGGCCTTCCCGTGGCGATCAAGGCCGCCTTCGGTGGTGGCGGCCGGGGTCTCAAGGTCGCCCGCACCCGCGAAGAGGTGCCCGAGCTCTTCGATTCGGCCACCCGAGAGGCCGTCGCCGCGTTCGGCCGCGGCGAGTGCTTCGTCGAGAAGTACCTCGACAAGCCCCGCCATGTCGAGACGCAGTGCCTCGCCGATGCGCACGGCAACGTCGTCGTCGTCTCGACCCGCGACTGCTCGCTGCAGCGCCGTCACCAGAAGCTCGTCGAAGAGGCGCCGGCGCCCTTCCTCACCGAAGCCCAGACCACGCTGCTCTACGAGTCGTCGAAGGCCATCCTCCGCGAGGTCGGCTACGTCGGCGCCGGCACCTGCGAGTTCCTGATCGGCCAAGACGGCACGGTCTCGTTCCTCGAGGTCAACACCCGGCTCCAGGTCGAGCACCCGGTCTCCGAAGAGGTCACCGGCATCGACCTCGTGCGCGAGCAGTTCCGTCTCGCCGAGGGCGGCGTGCTCGACTACGCCGATCCTGTCACGACCGGGCACTCGATCGAGTTCCGCATCAACGGCGAAGACCCCGGTCGCGGCTTCCTCCCCGCTCCCGGTCCGGTGCACCAGCTCCGCTTCCCGGGCGGCCCCGGCATCCGCATCGACTCGGGCGTCACCACCGGCGACGAGATCTCGGGCGCCTTCGACTCGCTCCTGGCCAAGCTCATCGTCACCGGCTCCTCGCGCAAGGACGCGCTCGAGCGCGCTCGTCGCGCCCTCGACGAGTTCGAGGTGGCAGGGCTCCCGACCGTGCTGCCCTTCCACCGCGACATCGTGAACAACCCGGCGTTCGCGCCCGAGGGCGACGAGCCCTTCTCGATCTACACGCGCTGGATCGAGACCGAGTACGACAACCGGCTCGAGCCGTGGTCGGGCGAGCTCGCCGAGACCCGCGGCGCCGACGCGCGCACGAGCGTCGTCGTCGAGGTCGCCGGGCGCCGAGTCGAGGTCACCCTGCCGAAGCGTCTCGCCGGTGGGGCATCCGCTGCCCGCACGGCGGGCCCGGCACCGCGCCGCCGCACCGCCACGCACTCGGTCTCGGCCGCGACGGGCGACGCGGTGAAGGCGCCGATGCAGGCGACCGTCGTGAAGGTCGCCGTCGCCGAAGGCGACCACGTCGTCAAGGGCGACCTGGTGCTCGTGCTCGAGGCGATGAAGATGGAACAGCCGATCCTTGCCCACAAAGACGGCATCGTGGGCATCGTCAACGCCGAGGCCGGCGCCACCGTGTCGAGCGGTCACTTGCTGCTTGCCATCAACGACGCCTAGGTAGACGACGCTCGAACCGCCGTCGCGGCTACCGTTCGACGGAGCCCTGTGCCGAGGGCAGTTCGACCTCGCTGACGCCCAGCTGCTGGCCGAGCCGCGATCGACGCCGCCCGTAGACGAGGTAGATCACCACTCCGATCGCGAGCCACACGAGGAAGCGCACCCACGTGAGCGTCGTCAGGTTGAACATCAGCCAGAGGCAGAGCACGGCGGAGAGGATCGGCAGCACCGGCGACCACGGCACGCGGAACCCGCGCGGCAGGTCGGGGCGGGTGCGCCGCAGCACGACGATGCCGAGGCTCACGAGCACGAACGCCGAGAGCGTGCCGATGTTGATCATCTCTTCGAGCAGGCCGACGTCGGTGAAGGCGGCGACGAGCGCCACGACGAGGCCGCCGATGATCTGGATGCGGGCCGGGGTCTTCGTGCGCTCGGTCGTCTTCGAGAGCCAGCGCGGCAGGAGTCCGTCGCGGCTCAGGGCGAACACGATGCGGGAGAGCCCGAGCAGCAGGATCATGATCACGGTCGTGAGTCCGGCGAGCGCTCCGAGCGAGATCACGGCCGAGGCCCAGTCCTGCCCGACGAGGCGGAATGCCGTGGCGAGCGACGGCGTCTCTTCGGCCGCGAGATCGCGGTACGAGACCATGCCGGTCATCACGATCGACACGAGCACGTAGAGCGCGGTGACGATGCCGAGCCCCAGGAAGATGCCGCGCGGCAGCCGCTTCTGCGGCTCGCGCACCTCTTCGGCGCTCGTGGCGACGACATCGAACCCGATGAACGCGAAGAATACGAGCGCAGCGGCCGCGAGCATGCCGAACACGCCGTACTGCGCAGGCGCCGCCCCGGTCAGCCACGAGAAGAGCGACTGCGTCCAGGCATCGGATGCGCCGCCCTCGGTCGGCACGTCTTCGGGGATGAACGGCACGTAGTTCGCGGCGCGCACGAAGAAGAAGCCGACCACGATCACGAACACCACGATCGCGACCTTGATGATCGTGAACACGGCTCCGACACGGGCCGTGAGCTTCGTGCCGGCGACGAGCAGCGCCGTGAACACCGCAACGATGAGGAACGCCGGCCAGCTCACCTCGATGCCGGCGATCTCGAGCGTCGCCGGGAACGGCAGCCCGAACGCGAGCAGGGCCTCACCGAGGTAGACGCCCCAATATTTCGCGAGCACGGCGGCCGCCGTGAACATCTCGAGGATCAGGTCCCAGCCGATGATCCAGGCGAGCAGCTCGCCCATCGTCGCGTAGGTGAAGGTGTAGGCACTGCCGGCTACCGGCACCGTCGAGGCGAACTCGGCGTAGCACATGATCGCGAGCCCGCAGGTGACCGCCGCCAGCACGAACGAGATGATCACGCTCGGTCCGGCGAAGTTCGCCGCCGCCTGCGCGCCGACCGAGAAGATGCCGGCGCCCACCGCCACGGCGATGCCCATGAGCGCGAGATCCCACGTGCCGAGCGATCGTTTGAGGCTGCGCTCCTCGTCGTGGGAGTCGGCGATCGACGCCTCGACGGATTTCACTCGCAGATTCATGTCTACCCCCTGAGGTCGGCGCCGACCACGCGGCGTCGCGTGACCTCAGCGTACGATGTGCATCGCCCGCGCCGCATCCGTCAGGGAGCCACTCAGTGAGGGATAGACCGGGAACGCCTCGGCGAACTGGTCGACCGTGAGCCGGTGCTCGACGGCGAGCGTCATGGGGAAGACGAGCTCGGATGCCTTGGGGGCGACGATGACGCCGCCGATGATCGCGCCCGAGCCGCTCGAGGCGAAGAGCTTCACGAAGCCGTCGCGGATGCCCATCATCTTGGCGCGCGGGTTCGAGGCGAGCGGCAGCTTGTAGACGACGCCGGGCACGACCCCCTCTTCGATCTCCTTCTCGGTCCAGCCGACCGTGGCGATCTCGGGCTGGGTGAAGATGTTGGAGGTGATGTTGCGCAGCTCGGGCGGGTTCACGATGTCGCCCATGGCATGGAACACCGCGGTGCGCCCCTGCATCGAGGCCACCGAGGCGAGCGGCAGGAACGTGGTGCAGTCGCCCGCCGCGTAGATGTTCGGCATCGAGGTGCGGGCGACCCGGTTGACCCGGATGTGGCCGCTCTCGGCGAGCTGCACGCCCGCGGCCTCGAGTCCGATGTCGGCCGTGTTCGGCACCGAGCCGACCGCCATCAGGCAGTGGCTGCCGCGCACCTCGCGCCCGTCGGTGAGGGTCGCCACCACGCTGTCGCCGTCGCGCACGACGGACTCGGCGCGCGACTTGTTCATGACCTTCATGCCGTTGCGCTTGAAGACCTTCTCGATGACGGTGGCGGCATCGGCGTCTTCGCCGGGCAGCACCTGGTCGCGGCTCGAGATGAGCGTGACCTTCGCACCGAGCGCCCGGTACGCGGAGGCGAACTCGGCACCGGTGACTCCGGATCCGACGACGATGAGGTGCTCGGGCACCTGCTGCAGGTGGTAGAGCTGGGTCCAGGTGAGGATGCGCTCACCGTCGGGCACCGCCGTCGGCAGCACGCGGGGCGACGCGCCGACCGAGATCACGAGCGTGTCGGCCTCGATGCGGTCGAAGTCGGTGCCGCCCTTCGCGGTCGCGACGATGACCGCGTTCGCCCCGTCGAGGCGCCCCTCGCCCTGCACGAGGTGCACGCCGGCCTCGATGAGGTTGCCCCGCATGTCTTCGGACTGCTGGGCCGCCAGGCCGAGCAGCCGCTTGTTGACGGCGGCGAGGTTGATGGCGACCTCGGGCTTCACGGCCTTGTCGGCCGAACCCTTGGCGAAGAACTGCACGCCGAGGTCGGCGGCCTCCTTCACGGCGTTGGAGGCCTCTGCCGTGGCGATGAGCGACTTCGACGGCACCACGTCGGTGAGCACGGCCGAGCCGCCCACACCCGCTCGCTCGATGAGGGTGACCTCCGCCCCGAGCTGGGCGCCCGCGAGGGCCGCCTCGTATCCACCGGGTCCTCCTCCGAGGACGGCAATGCGTTGGGTGCGCTCGAACTCGTAGGCCATGCTCACATTCTGTCAGTTTCGGGCGCCGGGCCAGCAAACGAGCAGGAACGCGCCGCGGCATCCGCTGCTCATTAGAGTGGTGTGATGCACGCAGTGAACCCGCTCGACGACCCGACCGCAGACCCGTTCGCCATCGCCGCCCTTGCGGCGCAGCGCATCGCAGAGCTCACCGGTGTCGAGCGCCACGACATCGCGCTCACCCTCGGCAGCGGCTGGGGCCGCGCCGCCGAGCTCATCGGCGAGACGACGCACACGCTCGCCGCGACCGAGGTTCCCGGCTTCTCGAAGCCCGCCCTCGAGGGTCACGTCGGCACGTTGCGCTCGGTGCTGCTGCCGAACGGCAAGCGCGCCCTCGTGATCGGTGCCCGCACCCACTACTACGAAGACCACGGCGTGCGACGCGTCGTGCACTCGGTGCGCACTGCGGCGGCTACCGGCGCCACGACGATGATCCTGACCAACGGCGCCGGCGGCATCAAAGAGCACTGGACGCCCGGCACCCCCGTGCTGATCAGCGACCACATCAACCTCACGGCCGACTCGCCGCTCGAGGGAGCGACGTTCGTCGACCTCACCGACCTCTACTCGAAGCGGCTGCGCGACCTCGCGCACTCGGTCGCGCCCGGGCTCGACGAGGGCGTCTACTGCCAGTTCCGCGGTCCGCACTACGAGACGCCGGCCGAGGTGCAGATGGCGAAGATCATCGGCGGTCACATCGTGGGCATGTCGACCGCTCTCGAGGCCATCGCGGCCCGTCAGGCCGGCATGGAGGTGCTCGGCATGTCGCTCATCACGAACCTCGCGGCGGGCATCCAGCAGTCGCCGCTCAGCCACGAAGAGGTCATCGAGGCCGGGCGCGCCGCCGAACCGGTGATCTCGAGCCTCCTCGCCAAGATCGTCGCAGAGCTCTAAGGGGCAGCGGATGTCGCAGAACGCCGACCAGCACCGCATCGACCTCGCCGAGGCGTGGCTGGCGCAAGACCCCGACCCCGAGACACGAGCCGAACTCACGGCGATCGTCGACCGGGTGCGCGGCGGTGACGCCGCGGCATCCGCCGATCTCGCCGACCGTTTCGACGACCGACTCGCCTTCGGCACCGCCGGGCTCCGCGGCGAGATCGCGGCCGGCCCGAACCGTATGAACCGGGTGCTCGTGTCTCAGGCCGCGGCAGGCCTCGCGGCGTACCTCATCGAGCATGCCGTGGTCGGGCAGACGCCGTCGATCGTGGTCGGCTACGACGGTCGCAAGAACTCGGCCGTGTTCGCACGCGACACCGCGGAGATCATGGCCGGAGCCGGCGTGCGTGCGATTCTGCTGCCCCGCCTGCTGCCGACCCCCGTGCTCGCCTTCGCGGTGCGCCACCTCGAGGTCTCGGCGGGAGTCATGGTGACGGCCTCGCACAACCCGCCGAACGACAACGGCTACAAGGTCTACCTGGGCGGAGACGACCGCGGGTCGCAGATCGTGCCGCCCGCCGACGCCGAGATCGCCGCGCGCATCCTCGAGGCCGCTGCAACCGCCAATGTGCTCGAGCTGCCGCGCGGTGTCGTCGAGACGGTCGCCGAGTCGGTGGTCGACGAGTATGTGCGCCAGACGGCCGCGGTCGCGTCCGCGCCGATGGCGCAGCCGCTCACGGTGTACACCGCCATGCACGGTGTCGGCTGGCAGACCATGTCGAGCGTGCTGGCCGCGGCCGGCTTCGATGCGCCGACCCTCGTCGCGGCCCAGATCGAGCCCGACCCGGCGTTTCCGACCGTCTCGTTCCCGAACCCCGAAGAGCCCGGCGCGATGGATCTCTCGTTCGCCACGGCGCGTGAGGTCGGCGCCGAGCTGATCATCGCCAACGACCCCGATGCCGACCGGCTCGCGGTCGCGATCCCCGATGATGCCGCCGAGGCCGGCTACCGCCGCCTCTCGGGCAACGAGGTCGGGCTGCTGCTCGGCTGGCAGGCCGCCGAGCGCGCCGCCGCCGTCTCGGGCGACGGGGGCTCCGACGGCGTGCTCGCCTGCTCGATCGTCTCCTCCCCCGGGCTCGAGGCGATCGCCCGCGCCTACGACCTCGACTTCGAGGCGACGCTCACCGGCTTCAAGTGGATCTCGCGCCCGCCGGGCCTCGTCTTCGGCTTCGAAGAGGCGCTCGGATACCTCGTGAACCCCGGCACCGTGCGAGATAAAGACGGCATCTCGGCCGGTGTGGCGTTCCTCTCGCTCGCGGCGGGGCTGAAGGCCGAGGGCCGCACGGTCGCCGACCACCTCGACGCCTTCGTCGAGCGGTTCGGATGCCACGACTCCGCCCAGATCTCGATCCGGGTGACGGAGCTCAGCCGCATCGGCGAGATCATGGCCAGGCTTCGGGCCGAGCCGCCGGCGGTCGTCGGAGGCATCCGCGTGGAACGCATCGAAGACCTCGCCGAGGGCTACGGGCAACTGCCGCCCTCCGATGTGCTGCGCATCATGCTCGACGGCGGCGCACGTGTCATGGTGCGCCCGAGCGGCACCGAGCCGAAGCTCAAGGTCTACATCGACGCGGTCGCAGAGACCGGCACGGTCGCCGAGCGTCGCGCCGCGGCATCCGCTGCCGTCGCCGCACTCGAGGCCGGCATGCGCGAGCTCGTCGCCTGAGCGCTGCGGCTCAGCCGAGCGAGGTCTCGAGCTTCGCGCCGATCTCTTCGACGTCGAAGTAGTTCGACACCTCGATGATCTCGGCGAAGCTGCGACCGATCGCGGCACGCACGGCACCGGCCAGCTCGGTCGACGTGAGGATCACCTGTGCGTCGGCTGCCGCGACGGCGATGCTCGCCAGATCGCTCGCATCGACATCAGCTGAGAGGCCGAGGCGATCGAGTGCGCGTTCGGCGTTGACCTTCAGGATCGCGGAGGTGCCGATGCCGACACCGCAGACGGCCACGATCTTCATGCGCCGGCCGCCCGGTCGAAGCCGAGGAGCGCACGAACCTCGTCGGCTGACTCGGCGTTCGCGATGCGACCGACGATGCCGCTGTCGTTGAAGGCGTTCGCGAGCCTTGCGACGGATGCCACGTGCTCTTCGGCGTTCGAGACCGCGAGTCCGACGACGACGTGCACCGGGTCGTTGTGGGGGTGCCCGAACGGCACGGGCTCGTCGAGCGTGACCACGGAGAGACCCTCGTGCAGCACATCAGGGCCGGGTCGGGCATGCGCGAGTGCGAGGCCCGGAGCGATCACGACGTACGCCCCGAACTCCTCGATCACGGCGATCATGCGATCGGCGTACTCGGAACGCGTCGAGCCCGACCGCACGAGCGCGCGGCCCGCCTCGCGCACCGCGGCGCGCCAGTCGTCGACGTGGGCTCGGAGCACGATCGCATCGTCGAGGAGCGGCGGGAGGGTCATGTGAATCCGTTCAGGGTGCTGCAGGCGGGTGCGCGATGCTCGGCGGCATCCGTCGCATCAGGCGTCGTCGAAGCCGTCTTGGATCTGCTCGACGAGTTCTTCACGGTCGTCGAGGGGCAGGAATGCAGCGGCCGCCGCGTTGAGCTGGAAGGTCTCGAGGTCGTCGAGGTCGTATCCGAATGCGTCGCTCAGGAGCGCGAGCTCGCGAGTGAGCGTGGTGCCCGACTGGAGCCGGTTGTCGGTGTTGACCGTGACCCGGAAGCCGAGCTGGTAGAGCAGGTCGAAGGGGTGGTCGACGAGTTCGTCGCCCCATGCCGCGATGGCACCGGTCTGCAGGTTCGACGACGGGCTCGTCTCGAGGGCGATCTCGCGGTCGCGCACCCACTGGGCGATCGGGCCGAGCGACACGTAGGTGTTCTCGTCGTCTTGACGCTCGATGAGCAGGTCTTCGGCGATGCGCACGCCGTGGCCGAGACGCAGCGCCCGACCGTCGAAGAGCGCGCTGCGAATCGACTCGAGCCCGTCGGCCTCACCGGCGTGCACGGTGACCGGCAGGTACTGGCTCGCGAGGTAGTCGAACGCGGTGCGGTGGCGGCTCGGCAGGAAGCCGGCCTCTGCGCCCGCGATGTCGAAGCCGACGACGCCGCGGTCGCGGTGGCGCACCGCGAGCTCCGCGATCTCGAGCGCACGGTCGGCGTGCCGCATGGCCGTGACGAGCTGGCCGGCGCGGATGCCATGCCCCTGTGCGCTCGCATCGTCGATGCCCTGCTCGATGCCCGCCTGCACCGCCTCGACGGTCTCATCGAGGCTGAGACCACGGGCGAGGTGCTGCTCGGGCGCCCAGCGGATCTCGCCGTAGATCACGCCGTCGGTCGCGAGGTCTTGCACGAACTCGCGGGCCACGCGGGCGAGACCCTCGCGGGTCTGCATGACACCCGTCGTGAGGTCGAAGGTCTTCAGGTACTCGACGAGCGAACCGGAGTTGGACTGCTCGCCGAACCACTGGCCGAGGGCCGCGGCGTCGCTCGCGGGCACCTCGAGGCCGATCTCGTCGGCGAGCTCGATGAGCGTCTGCGGGCGCAGCCCGCCGTCGAGGTGGTCGTGCAGCGAGATCTTCGGCAGGGACTGGATGTTCGTGCCGTCGCCTTCGAGGCGGTACTCCGTCGGAATCGTGTTCACGAGTCAACGATAGCGACAGGGCGCCCGTGAAGTCTCGGCAATCTCGAAGCAAGCCGTTTCGACGGCATGCAGCCGGGTCAGCGACCGATGCGGTCGGCGATCAGCGGGCCGCCGTCTTCGATCGGGTCGCCGGCGTCGCCGATGCGCCAGGCACCCTCGACGGCGTCGAGTGCGCGCGTGAAGCGGGCTGGTTCGTCGGCGTGCAGGGTGAACAGCGGCTCGCCCTTGCGCACGGCGTCGCCGGGCTTGGCGTGCAGCTCGATGCCGGCGGCGTGCTGCACGGCATCCTGCTTGCGGGCACGGCCGGCGCCGAGACGCCACGCGGCGATGCCGAAGGGCAGCGCCTGCTGCTCGACCAGCACTCCGTCTCGCTCGGCGGTCACGACGTGCTGCTCGCGCGCGACCGGCAGCGCCGCGTCGGGGTCACCGCCCTGCGCGCGGATGGCGCGGCGCCACGTGTCCATGGCGCGACCGTCGTCGAGGGCCGCTTCGACGTCGGCATCGGGCTGCCCGGCGAGCGCGAGCATCTCGCGTGCGAGGGCGATCGTGAGCGCACGGACATCCGACGGGCCGCCGCCGGCGAGCACCTCGACCGACTCCCGCACCTCGTTGGCGTTTCCGATCGTGAGGCCGAGCGGCACGTTCATGTTCGTGATGAGCGCCGAGGTGGCGACGCCCGCGTCTTCGCCGAGCTCGACCATCGTGCGGGCGAGCTCGCGTGAGCGCTCGATGTCGGTGAGGAACGCACCAGAGCCGAACTTCACGTCGAGCACGAGGGCACCGGTGCCCTCGGCGATCTTCTTCGACATGATCGACGAGGCGATGAGCGGGATCGCCTCGACCGTGCCGGTGATGTCGCGCAGGGCGTAGAGCTTCTTGTCGGCCGGCGCGAGCCCGGCGCCGGCGGCGCAGATCACGCCGCCGACGTCTCGCAGCTGGGCGAACATCTCGTCGTTCGTGAGGTCGGCGCGCCAGCCGGGGATCGACTCGAGCTTGTCGAGCGTGCCGCCGGTGTGGCCGAGGCCGCGGCCCGAGAGCTGCGGCACAGCGACGCCGAAGGTGGCGACGAGCGGCATGAGGGGAAGCGTGATCTTGTCGCCCACCCCACCCGTCGAGTGCTTGTCGCTCGTGGGCTTGCCGAGGCCCGAGAAGTCCATGCGCTCACCGCTCGCGATCATCGCCATGGTGAGGTCGCGGATCTCGCGGCGGGTCATGCCGTTCAGGAAGATCGCCATGGTCATCGCCGACATCTGCTCATCGGCGACGTACCCTCGCGTGTAGGCGTCGACGAGCCAGTCGATCTCGGGCGTCTCGAGCTCGTGCCCGTCGCGCTTCGCGCGGATCAGGTCGACGGCGTCGAACGGTTCGACCGTGCTCATGCATTCACTCCCTTGTACTCGGCGAGCTGCCGCGGGCCGAACGCGTCGGGCAGCACCTCGTCGATCGTCTTGATGCCCGACACCGTGTCGAGCAGCATGCCCTCGGCCGAGTGCTCGTAGAGCAGCTGCCGGCAGCGCCCGCAGGGCATCAGCGCCGCCCCGTGGCCGTCGACGCAGGCGAACGCGACGAGCTTGCCGCCGCCCGACATCACGAGCGCCGAGACGAGCGAGCACTCGGCGCAGAGCGTCACGCCGTAGGAGGCGTTCTCGATGTTGCAGCCGCTCACCACCCGACCGTCGTCGACGATCGCCGCAGCCCCGACCGGGAACTCCGAGTACGGCACGTAGGCCTTCGCCATCGCCTCGCGGGCGCGCCCGCGGAGCTCATTCCAGTCGATCGCATCCGTTGCGGTCATGGTGCTCCCCCGTTCCAGGATGAGTGGGTGCGGATGCCCCGTGACCGAGGCATCCGCGTCAGGATTTGATATACGGCTTGCCGTCGGCCGCCGGTGCTCTCGAGCGTCCGACGAATCCGGCGACCGCGAAGATCGTGACGACGTACGGCAGCATCAGCATGAATTCGCTCGGTACGGGCGAACCGATCACCGAGAGCGTGTTCTGCAGGTTCGAGGCGAAGCCGAACAGCAGTGCCGCGAGCGTCGCCTTGATGGGGTCCCACTGGCCGAAGATCACCGCCGCGAGGGCGATGAAGCCCGCACCCGCGGTCATCTCCTTGTTGAAGGCGATGCCGGAGCCGATCGTGTAGAACGTGCCACCGAGGCCGGCGATCGCGCCGGCGAGGGCGACGTTCCAGAACCGCGTGCGGTTGACGTTGATGCCCACGGTGTCGGCCGCCTGCGGGTGCTCGCCGACGGCACGGAGCCGGAGACCCCAGCGGGTGTAGAACAGCCCGAAGAACACGAGCGCCACGGCGATGTACATGAGGTAGACGATGACCGTCTGCCGGAAGAACACCGGACCGATGATCGGGATGTCACCGAGCAGCGGGATCGGGAAGCGGTCGAACCGGGGCGGCGTGTTCAGGGTCGCGGCGTTCGGCGCGAGCACCTGCGAGAAGAAGAAGCTCGTCAGACCGGTGACGAGCACGTTCAGCACGACGCCGACGATGATCTGGTCGACGAAGTACTTGATCGAGAACACCGCGAGCACCATGCCGACGAGCATGCCCGCCACCATGGCCGCGATGAGCCCCAGCCACGGCTGGCCCGTGACCGAGGCGACGACGGCCGCGGTGAAGGCGCCCGCCAGCAGCTGACCCTCGATCGCGATGTTCACGACGCCGGCCCGCTCGCCGATCACACCGGCCAGGGAGCCGAAGATGAGCGGCACCGCGAGGCTCAAGGAACCGAACAGGAGGCCGATCATCGGCAGCGATGAGCCGGCGCCCGCCCAGGTGAGGAAGCCGAACATGAAGAGGATCGCGAAGACGACCACGAGCCAGAGCGGGATACGACGCTTCGAGCGCACGCGCAGGATCGAGGAGAGCGTCGCGACGGCGAGCAGCGCAACGACCGCCCACAGCGCCTGCTGGGCGGGGACGACGAGGTCTGGCACCTGGATGACGTCGGACTCCTGCGACCAGCGGTAGGTCGTGTCGCCGGCGCGGGGAGCGAACACGGCGAGCCCCAGCGCGATGAGCGTGAAGATGCCGAAGGCGATCGGCGCCTTCCAGCTGGTCACGACGGTGGTGTCGAGCGACGTCGCCCCGGGCGACAGCTGGGGTCGTTCGGCAGTCGTGGTCACTTCGCCACCTCCTTCGCGGACTTGCGTCGTTTCGGCTTCGCGCTCGGATCGGGCAGGCCGAAGATGGTGCGAACGAGTGGCGGCGCCGCGATGAAGAGCACGATGAGCGACTGCACGACGAGCACGATCTCGATCGGCACGCCCTCGGCGGCCTGCATCGAGAAGCCGCCGGCCTTGAACGCGCCGAAGAGGATGCCGGCCGCGAAGGTGCCCCACGGCGTCGAGCGCCCGAGCAGCGCCACCGTGATCGCATCGAAGCCGATGCCCGCGTCGATGCCGGCGGTGAATCCGGTCGTCACGGTGCCGAGCACCTGGTTCACGCCGGCGAGGCCGAGGAGGGCGCCGCTGATGAGCATCGCATAGACGTACATGCCCTTGACATTGATGCCGGCGACGCGTGCCGCGTTGGGGTTGATGCCGACCGCGCGGAACTTGAAGCCGAGACTCGACCGGCTGAGGATCCACCAGACGAGGACGGTCGCGGCGAGCGCGATGACGAACCCGAAATGCAGGTTGTAGCCGGGTGCCAACCAGTCGAGCAGCCCCGGGAAGATCGCGGAGTCCTTCATGGCCGGGGTCTTCGGGTTGGACGATCCGGGCGCCTGCAGCAGGCCGGGCGTGCGCAGCATCCATGAGACGAGGTAGAACGCCACATAGTTGAGCATGATCGTGACGATCACCTCGTGGGCGCCGGTGCGCGCCTTCAGCACACCCGCGATGGCTGCCCAGATGGCACCGCCCACGAGGCCGCCGATGAGGGCGACGAGCATGTGCAGGCCCCACGGCAGATCGACGGCGAAGCCGATCCAGCCGGCGATGGATGCTGCGATGAGCATCTGGCCTCGCCCACCGATGTTGAACATGCCGACGCGGAACGCGAGCGCGACGCCGAGGCCACCGGCGATGAGCGGGGTGGCGAAGGTGAGCGTCTCGGTGAGCGGCCGGATGCCGGCGGCGAAGGTGTCGCGCCGGAAGTTGTAGACCGACCCCTGGAACAGCGCTGTGTATGCGCCGGCCACCGAATCCCAGACTGCGAAGAGCATGTCGCCGGGTCGTGCGAAGAAGTACCCGGCCGTCTCCTGCACGCGCTCGTCGGTGAAGGCGATCATGATCGCGCCGACGAGGAGTGCGAGCACGACCGAGAGCACCGAGATGAGTGCGTTGCCGGTCGCGATCTGACGGAGCATCGTGTGCCACTTCGACGGCGGCGGCACGTCGTCATCGACCGGCTTCGACGGAGCTCCCCTCGACGGGGCGGGGTCGGGAGCGATCGCGCCGGGTTCTTCGATCGCGACGTCGGGGTCGAGGTCGCCGCCGGCGGAGGCGTCGCCCCGCGGCTCGGTGGGGTCGCTCATGCGGCGGCTCCTTCTGCAGGGGTTTCTCCGGCCATCATGAGGCCGAGAACGTCACGGGGCGTGTCGCCGGGCACGATGCCGACGATCCTGCCGCGGTACATGACCATGATCCGATCGGCGAGTGCCGCGACCTCGTCGAGTTCGGTGGAGACCACCACGACCGGCACCCCGGCGTCGCGCGCCGCGACGATGCGCTTGTGGATGAACTCGATCGACCCGACGTCGACGCCGCGTGTCGGCTGGGCGGCGACGAGCAGGCGCAGGTCCCGGCTCAGTTCGCGCGCGAGCACGACCTTCTGCTGGTTGCCGCCGGAGAGATTCTGCACGTACTCGTCGATGCCCTGCGTGCGGATGTCGAACTCCTCGACCATCTTGCGAGCGAAGTCGGCGAGCGCCCCGCGCTGCAGGTTGCCGAAGCGCACGAACGGCGGCGCTTCGCTGCGGTCGAGCATGAGGTTCTCGGCGATCGTGAACTCGCCGACGAGTCCGTCTTCGTTGCGGTCTTCGGGAACGAAGCCGACGCCCGACTCGAGCACCGTGCGCACACGTTCGCCGATGAGTTCGGTTCCATCGAGCATGATCGACCCCTGCACGCGGTGCTGGAGGCCGAGCAGGGCTTCGGTGAGCTCGGTCTGACCGTTGCCCTGCACACCGGCGACGGCGAGGATCTCGCCCCGGCGCACGGTGAAGCCGACGTCGTTGACGACGAGCTGGCCGATCGGGTCGACGACCGTGAGGTGTTCCACGACGAGCGCGTCGTCGCCGAGCGTCGGCTCCTGCTTCTGAACGGTGAGCTCGACCGCCCGGCCGACCATGAGCGAGGCGAGTTCGGCGTTCGACGCCGTGGGCGCAGCCTCGCCGACGACCTTGCCGAGCCGGATGACGGTGATGCGATCGGCGACTTCGCGCACCTCGCGCAACTTGTGGGTGATGAAGACGATCGAGGTGCCCGACTCCTTGAGCTGGCGCATCATGCCCATCAGCTCGTCGGTCTCTTGCGGCGTGAGCACGGCGGTCGGCTCGTCGAACACGAGCACGCGGGCATCGCGCGAGAGCGCCTTGATGATCTCGACGCGCTGCTGCACGCCGACGGGGAGGTCTTCGACGAGTGTGTCGGGGTCGACGTGGAACCCGAATCGGGACGAGATCTCGGCGACCTTCGCACGGGCCGCGGCGAGATCGAGCCGGCCGAGGGCCTTGGTCGACTCGTTGCCGAGCATGACGTTCTCGGCAACCGTGAAGACGGGGATGAGCATGAAGTGCTGATGCACCATGCCGATGCCTGCGGCCATCGCGTCGCCGGGTCCGGCGAAATGCTGCACCTCGTCGTCGAGGAGCACCTCGCCGTCGTCAGCCTGGTAGAGACCGTAGAGCACGTTCATGAGCGTCGACTTGCCTGCACCGTTCTCACCGAGAAGGGCGTGGATCTCGCCGGCCTCCACGGTGAGGTCGATGTGGTCGTTGGCGACCAAGCTGCCGAATCGCTTCGTGATGCCGCGAAGTTCGAGCTTCATGTCCCCGATCCTAGTGATTGGCTGCATCCGTTGGTGATGCCGCGCGAAAGTTGAGAGCTCCGGATACTCGGTGCTCAGATGTTGCGCGATGAGCGCTGCCGCGCATCGTGACGCAGAACGGGGAGGCCGGCATGCGCCGACCTCCCCGACTCTGTGGTTCGCCTATTCGGCGAGGTAGGACGTGACCTCGACGTCGCCCGCGATGATCGCCTCTTTCAGCGCGTCGAGCTCGCCCTGGAGCTCCGCCGGGACCTTCGACTCGAAGTCGTGGAACGGCGCGATGCCCACGCCGTCGTTTTCGAGCGTGCCGACGAACGGGGTGTTGTCGAACTCGTCGTTGCCGCCTGCGAGCACGGCCTCTTCGACACCCACGGCGATGCCCTTGAGGATCGAGGTGAGGATGAGGTCGGCGACCGACGGGTCGGTCTCGGTGAGGTCGGCGTCGACGCCGAGCATGGCGATCTCACGACCGGAGTCGCGGATGGCCGCAGCGGCCGACTGGTAGATCGGGCCGCCGACCGGCAGCAGCACGTCGACGTTCTGGTCGATGAGGCTCTGCGCGGTCTGGCGCGCCGTGTCGTTCGCCTCGAAGCCGCCCGTGAAGAGACCGTCGGTGCCGTCCCAGCCGAGGACCTGCACGTTCGTGCCCTTCTCGGTGTTGTGGTACTCGACGCCCTGCTTGAAGCCGTCCATGAAGATCGAGACGGTCGGGAAGTTCATGCCGCCGAAGGTGCCGACGATGCCGGTCTTCGTGTACGCCGCCGAGGCGTAGCCCGCGAGGAACGCCGCCTGCGCGGTGTCGAAGATGATCGGCTTGATGTTCTCGGAGTCGGTCGTGCCGTCGAAATCGTTGTCGACCACGTCGTCGATCGACACGTACTCGATGTCGGGATTGGCTGCAGCGGACTCACCGGCGGCGGCGGCGAGCGCGAAGCCGACGGTGACGATGAGGTCGCAGCCCTGGTCGACCAGGTTGGTCAGGTTGGGCGCGTAGTCGGTCTCTGCATCGGACTGGACCGTGATCGGCTCCACGCCGAGCTCTTCCGACGCCGCCGTGAGTCCCTCGAAGCCGGACTGGTTGAACGACTTGTCGTCGAAACCGCCCGCGTCGGAGACCATGCAGGGAAGGAAGTCGCTGGCAGCTCCCCCATCGCCGTTGTCGGTCTCCTCCGGAGCAGCTGCGCAACCGGCGAGCAGCACGGCTGCACCGAACAGCGCGAGGCCGCCGAGAGCGGCTTTCTTGGTCGTGACCTTCACAGTGTCCTCCAAAGACTGGCGCCCCGACCGTTCCGGGGCTCGTGCAGTCACGTTACCGAATGTTGCGTCGAGCGCCACGGATCGAGGGTTCGCGACATCCAATGGTTATCAAGACGCGATGTTCTGCTCATATGAGCAGAGCGGATGACCCGAGAACTGGGGCTAGCGCGGAGCGCTCGGGGATTCGATGACGATCTCCCCGGCGATGATCGCCTGACGCAGCCCCTCGATCTCCCCGTCGAGCGCGGGCGTCACGAGCGCCGCGAGGTCGTGGTAGGGCGCGATCTCCACCCCGCCGTTCTCGAGCGTGCCCACGAACGGCTCGTTCGTGAAGGCGTCGTCGAGCACGGCGCCGACGATCTCGACCATCGCGTCCTGCGTGTTCTTCAGCACGCTCGTCAGGATCACCGGACGGTAGTTCGCTGCGAGCGACTCGAACCCGTCGCTGTCGACCCAGATGATCGACACGCCGCCGCGTTCGAGCGCGGCGGCGGCCGCACCCTCCCCCACCTGGCCGGCGACCGGAAGGATCACGTCGGCGCCCTGGTCGATGAAGCTCTCGGTGAGCGTCTTGCCCTTGTTGACGTCTTCGAAGTCACCCGTGAATGCGCCGTCTTGCGCTGCCTTGTCCCAGCCGAGGGCGCGCACCTGCGTGCCGTGCACCTCGTTGTACTTCGCGACGCCGTCGACGAAGCCGTCCATGAAGAGGGTCACGGGCGGCTGGTTGCCGCCGCCGAACGTCGCGACCACCCCGGTCTTCGAGACCCCGGCGGCGAGGTAGCCCGCGAGGTACGCGGCCTGCGCCGTGTCGAAGACGACGGGCTTGACGTTGTCGGCCTCGACGGTCTCGTCGACGATCGCGAAGGCCACGTCGGGGTTCTTCGCCGCCTGGTCGAGCGTCGGCTCGGCCAGCTCCCACCCGACCGTGACGATGAGCTCGCAACCTGAATCGACGGCTTGCTGCACGTTGGGGGCGAGGTCGGTCTCACCGGTCGAGACGATCGCCTCGGCCGACACCGGATACTCGTCTTCGGACGCCTGCAGCCCTTCCCAGCTCGACTGGTTGAAGGAGCGGTCCTCGAGGCCGCCCGAGTTCGTGACCATGCGAACGCAGGCCTCGTCTGCGGTTCCGTCATCGCCGGAGTCGGGCGCGGGTGCGCACGAGGCGAGGGCGAGGGATGCCGCGACCGCAGCGGCCCCGGCGATGATGCGTCGGCGTACTGGAGAACGGTGACTCGGGGACATCCGGAACCTGCTTCCTCGTGCTCGTCAGAGCACGTCGCTCGATCCGCCGAGCCGGAGGGCGTCGACGACAGCTTTCACCCGCTGGGCGTGCTCGCTCGTGGTGACGAGCAGCGCGTCGGGCGTGTCGACCACGACGATATCGTGCACGCCGATCAGACTGATGACCCGCTTCGAGCGGCTCACCACGATGCCGCTCGACGCGTCGGAGAGCACGCGGGCGTTCTCGCCGAGGATCGCGAGCTCGCCCGAGCGGCCCGCCGTGTTGAGCTTGGCGAGCGATGCGAAGTCGCCGACGTCGTCCCACGCGAAATGGCCTCGGATGACCGCGAGCCGCCCTGCAGCGGCCGCGGGCTCCGCGACCGAGTAGTCGATCGCGATCTTCTCGAGCTTCGGCCAGATGCGGTCGACCGCGGGGCCGCGCGTCTCGGGGTCGTCCCAGGCTGCGGCGAGCTCGACGAGGCCGGCGTGCAGCTCGGGCTTGTTGCGGGCGATCTCGGCGAGCAGCGCGTCGGCGCGTGCGATGAACATGCCGGCGTTCCAGAGGTGCTTGCCGCCCGCGAGGTAGCGCTTCGCCGTTACGAGATCGGGCTTCTCGACGAAGCTCGCGACCGCCTCGACGTGCTCGGCGCCGGCGACCTCGAGGGGCGCGCCGCACTCGATGTAGCCGAAGCCGACCGCGGGCTCGGTCGGGGTGATGCCGATCGTCGCGATGTAGCCGGCCCGTGCTGCCGCGACCGCGTCGGCGACGGCCGCGCGGAAGAGCGCGGTGCCCGAGATCACGTGGTCGGCGGCGAAGGAGCCGATGACGACGCCCGGCTCGCGTCGCTCGAGGATCGCCGCGGCGAGGCCGATCGCGGCCGTGGAGTCGCGGGGCTCGCTCTCGAGCACGACGTTGTGATCGGCCAGCCCGGGCAACTGCGCCTCCACCGCCGCGCGGTGGGCGCGGCCCGTGACGACCATGATGCGGTCGTCGCCGGAGAGGGGCGCGAGGCGATCCCACGTGTCTTTGAGCAGCGTCTGGCCGGAGCCGGTGAGGTCGTGCAGGAACTTCGGCGCATCGGCGCGCGAGAGCGGCCAGAGCCGAGAGCCCACGCCGCCTGCTGGGATGACGGTGTAGAAGCCGTCGATCGGGGATGCGTTCATCAGCACAGCGTATCCGGAGCGGGTCGGCGCGACCCGAACTGCGGATGCCGCGGCATCCGATCTCTCGACGTCGAGAGAGTTAGGCAGGCCTTAGCGGCGCCCGGAGAGGCGCGGGTCTACACTCGAATCGGGCCGTGTGCCCGCGCTGCCCCGGCATCTTCGGGGCGATTCACACAGCCAGGGAGGGTTGTTCATGCCAGAGACCTCGGCAGGAACCCTGACCGCACCCGCGAAGCCGGCGAGACAGAAGCCTGGTGGCACGCTGTACCGCGGCCGTGAGGGAATGTGGTCATGGGTGCTGCACCGCATCACCGGTGTCGCCATCTTCTTCTTCCTGCTCGTGCACATCCTCGACACGGCACTCGTGCGGGTGAGCCCCGAAGCGTACAACGCGGTCATCGGCACCTACCAGACGCCCATCATGGGCCTCGGCGAGGTCGCCCTGGTCGGTGCGATCGTGTTCCACGCGTTCAACGGACTGCGCATCATCCTCGTGGACTTCTGGGCCTGGGCCACGCGCCACCAGAAGCTCCTCTTCTGGATCGTGGTCGGCCTCTGGGTCGTGACCATGCTCGCGTTCACGCCGCGCCACCTCATCAACGTCTTCAGCCACTAGGGAGCCGCGGAACTATGACTGCCATGGAATTCTCGGCACGCCCGCCCCGTCGCGGCATCAACCTCGAGAAGTGGGGCTGGATCTACATGCGCGCTTCGGGCGTCGTGCTGATCGTGCTCATCTTCGGACACCTCTTCATGAACCTCATGGTCGGCGACGGCGTCAAGGCCATCGACTTCGGCTTCGTCGGCGGCAAGTGGGCCGACCCGTTCTGGCAGTGGTGGGACGTGCTGATGCTCTGGCTCGCCCTCATCCACGGCGCCAACGGCATGCGCACGATCGTCAACGACTACACGAACCCCGGTGTCGTGCAGAAGGTGCTGAAGGGCGCCCTGTTCGCCGCAGCCGCCGCGCTCATCGTCCTCGGCACCCTCGTGGTCTTCACCTTCGAGCCGTGCCCGGTGGGCGCACCCGCCGACCTGCTTCCCTCGTTCTGCGCCGCATAGGAGATTCGTGAACCCCCAGAACGCCGACGCCGAGACCACGGTCATCGACGGCGTCCACTACCACCAGTTCGACATCGTGATCGTCGGCGCCGGCGGCGCCGGCATGCGAGCGGCGATCGAGGCCGGCCCCGGCGCGAAGACCGCGGTCATCTCGAAGCTGTACCCGACTCGCTCGCACACCGGTGCTGCGCAGGGCGGCATGGCCGCTGCGCTTGCGAACGTCGAGGAAGACAGCTGGGAGTGGCACACCTTCGACACCGTCAAGGGCGGCGACTACCTCGTCGATCAAGACGCGGCCGAGATCCTCGCGAAAGAGGCGATCGACGCGGTCATCGACCTCGAGAACATGGGCCTGCCGTTCAACCGCACGCCAGAGGGCAAGATCGACCAGCGACGCTTCGGCGGCCACACCCGTGACCATGGCAAGGCGCCGGTTCGTCGTGCCTGCTACGCGGCCGACCGCACGGGCCACATGATCCTCCAGACGCTGTTCCAGAACTGCGTGCGTCTCGGCATCAACTTCTTCAACGAGTACTACGTGCTCGACCTCGTCATGACCGAGGTCGACGGCGTCCAGAAGCCGTCGGGCGTCGTCGCCTACGACCTCGCCTCCGGTGAGCTGCACGTCTTCCAGGCCAAGGCCGTGATCTTCGCGACCGGCGGCTTCGGCAAGATCTACAAGACCACGTCGAACGCGCACACGCTGACCGGCGACGGCGTCGGCATCATCTGGCGCAAGGGCCTGCCGCTCGAAGACATGGAGTTCTTCCAGTTCCACCCGACCGGCCTCGCCGGGCTCGGCATCCTCCTCACCGAGGGCGCGCGAGGCGAGGGCGCGATCCTCCGCAACGCGAGCGGTGAGCGTTTCATGGAGCGCTACGCACCGACCATCAAAGACCTCGCGCCGCGCGACATCGTCGCGCGCTGCATGGTGCAAGAGGTGGCGGAAGGCCGAGGCGCGGGCCCGCACAAGGACTACGTGCTGCTCGACTGCACGCACCTCGGTGCAGAGGTGCTCGAGACGAAACTGCCCGACATCACCGAGTTCGCCCGCACCTACCTCGGTGTCGACCCGGTCTACGAGCCCGTTCCCGTGATGCCCACCGCGCACTACGCCATGGGCGGCATCCCGACGAACGTCGCCGCCGAGGTGCTCTCCGACAACGACACCGTCGTGCCGGGGCTCTACGCCGCCGGCGAGTGCGCGTGCGTTTCGGTGCACGGCTCGAATCGGCTCGGCACGAACTCACTGCTCGACATCAACGTCTTCGGCAAGCGCGCCGGTCGCAACGCGGTCGAGTACGTGCAGACGGTCGACTTCACGCCCCTGCCGAGCGACCCGGCCGCCGCAGTGCGGGGCATGCTCGAGCAGCTGCGCGACTCCAACGGCACCGAGCGCATCGCCGCGATCCGCAAAGAGCTGCAAGACGAGATGGACAAGAACGCCCAGGTGTTCCGCACCGACGAGTCGCTCGAGCACGTGACGAAGGTCATCGCCGGCCTTCGCGATCGCTACCGGAACGTCGCCGTGCACGACAAGGGCAAGCGCTTCAACACCGACCTGCTCGAGGCCGTCGAGCTCGGGTTCCTGCTCGACCTCGCCGAGGTCGTCGTCTTCTCGGCGCGAAACCGCAAGGAGAGTCGCGGCGGCCACATGCGCGACGACTTCCCGAAGCGCGACGACGAGAATTACATGCAGCACACGATGGCCTACCTTTCGGGTGACGCGCACTCCTCGCTCGCCGACGACCACATCCGGCTCGACTGGAAACCGGTCACGATCACCCGCTACCAGCCGATGGAGAGGAAGTACTGACGTGAGCACCACAACGCTCGAGCAGCCGCCCGCCGCTGAGGCGGCCATCCAGTCCTTCACCGTCACGTTCCTGATCCGCCGCTTCGACCCCGATGTCGACACCGAGCCGCGCTGGCAGGACTTCGACGTCGAGATGTACGCGACCGACCGCGTGCTCGACGCCCTGCACAAGATCAAGTGGGAGCAGGACGGCTCGCTCACGTTCCGCCGCTCCTGTGCGCACGGCATCTGCGGCTCCGATGCGATGCGCATCAACGGGCGCAACCGCCTGGCCTGCAAGACGCTCATCAAAGACCTCGACATCTCCAAGCCCATCTACGTGGAGGCCATCAAGGGCCTGCCGCTCGAGAAGGACCTGATCGTCGACATGGAGCCGTTCTTCGCGAGCTACCGCGAGGTGCAGCCGTTCCTGATCGCGGGCTCCGCGCCCGTCGCGGGCAAGGAGCGCGTGCAGTCGGTCGCCGAGCGCGCGATCTTCGACGACACCACGAAGTGCATCCTCTGCGCAGCGTGCACCTCGTCGTGCCCCGTCTTCTGGACCGACGGCCAGTACTTCGGCCCGGCGGCGATCGTCAACGCGCACCGCTTCATCTTCGACTCGCGCGATGAGGGTTCGCAGACGCGCCTCGACATCCTCAACGACAAAGAGGGCGTGTGGCGCTGCCGCACGACCTTCAACTGCACCGAGGCCTGCCCACGCGGCATCGAGGTCACCAAGGCCATCGCCGAGGTCAAGCAGGCGATCATGCGCGGCAAGCCGTAAGGCGCCGCTCGCGAAGCACACGAAGGGGGCCGGGTCGCAATGACCCGGCCCCCTTCGCGCGCCCCGGGGGGAGGGGCTAGTCGGCGTCGCCGACGGTGCGGCGACGACGGATCAGGTAGGCCGCGAAGAGCACGCCGCCGACGAGCACGAGGCCGACGGCTCCCCACAGCAGCTGGCCCGAATCGACTCCCGTTCTCGCCATCGCGGCAGGGCGCGGGGGCGGGGTGAATCCGGGCGGCGTCGCGTTGCAGTTCGGGCTGGCCGGCGGGTACGTCTGGATCGAGTCGGTCGACGGGTTCAGTCGCACCTCGACCACGGCCGAGCCACGCAGGTCGGAGAACGGTGCCGACGGGTCGAGGATCCACTCGCCCGACGCCAGCAGTCGCCAGCCGGGCCAGGCGATCGGGTCGCCGTTCTCGTCGACCGCGGCTCCGGGCCAGAGCAGGTCACCACTCAGGGTCTCGCCCGAGGCGACGAATGCGGGCGGCACGATCGCATCGACCTGGGATGCCCCGTCGGCAAGGATCGCCGCAGTGTCGCTCGCGGGAATCGAGGCGTCACGGTTCGCGAAGGCCTCCGGCGTCCACCAGATCAGCACGATCGTCAACGGGTCGACGTTCTCGATGTTGAACGGCGTGATCTCGTACGACATGATCGGCGTGTTGTTGCGGCAGATCGCCGAGGCGTTCACCTCGACCGACTTCACCGGGGTCGTCTCGGTCGAGGTGTTGTCGCCGGGCGTCGCCTCGAGTCCGTCGCTGTCGATCACCGCGGTGTTCACGATGTCGAGGATCCTGCCCGACGCGTTGCCGTCCTCGCGAGGCAGCTCGGCCGCCGTCGTCACCCAGAAGGTGAACACGAAGGCCTCGTCGACGAGGAACGGCGTCTCCTTGGTGAGCACGAGGGTGCCGCCGAAGCCACCTACAGCACCAGTGAGCTCCGCAGTCCAGCCCGCCGGGATCTCCCAGGTCGCGGTGTCGACCGCGATGGTGTCGGGGATCTCGTCGGTGACGACCGCATTCGGTGCCGCGATCTCGCCGTTGTTCTCGACCGTGAACGTGTACTGGTATTGCGACGAGACGTCGGTCGGCACGGAGGGCACGTCGTCGATCTCCTCGACGTCCTGCTTCACGATCGCGAGGTCGACGGGGTGGCCCGTGTTCACGATCTCGCACGAGGTGAGTGCGCCGAGCACGACCGCCGCGTTCGCGTCATCCGACACCTCGTCGTCGCAGCTCCATTCGCCGTCGACGTAGAAGGGCGCCAGTGGGTTCGAGGCGCCGTCGGCGCTCAGCTCCTCGGCGAGTGCATAGTCGCCGACCGACACCGTGAACTCGATGCCCTCATCGCCGAGAACGGAGACGCTCTGGTCGGCACCGATTCCACTGAGCAGCCAGTCCCCTGCCTCGAGCAGGGTGTTTCCGTCGAGGTCGAGACCGTCGAACGCCGAGTTGTCGACGAGCTTGTCGAGCCTGAGCCGGCCGACCGGAATCGGCGCGCAGGCCTCATCGGTGCTGGTGATCGTTCCGCTGACGAGCGCGGCCTCGTTGAAGAAGCCGTTGCCGCTCGTCTCGGCGACGCACCGCACCGTGTCGATCACCGTGATGTCGGCGACATCCGCGACGACCGTGATCGTGTAGACGTGCACGGCGAGCGGGTCGATCTGCTCGTCGTCGGCGAGCGCGGTGACGCCGTCGCCGTTCCACGCCGCGGTGTCGACACCGGCATCGTTGGTCGCCGTCGCCGTCACGATCGTGACGCCGGCCGGGAAGCCGAGGTCGTCTTCGAGGTCGTAGTACAGCGGCAGTTCGCTCTCGCTCGTGACCGTCACGGTGTAGACGACCTCCCACTCCCCGTTGCCGAGGTTCTGGGGAAGCCCGCCGAGCTCCTTGTCGATCGTCGCGCGACCCGGCTCCGAGCAGTCGCTCGCCGGCTGCGGCTCGCCGTCGCCCACCACGAGGTACGCGGTGTTGCGGAAGCCGCCGTCGTCGAGCTCGTCATCGGGCGAACAGACCTCGGTGCCGGTCTCGTAGACCACACCGGGCACGGTCGCGTTGATCGTGATCTCGTACTCGTCGACACCGGATGCCGCGAGCTGCTGATCCGCGGCGAGCACGAAGTCGCCACCCACCGGGTCCCAGTCGGCGACGAGGCTTCCGGCAGGTCCGGTCGCGGTCGCCGTGTTGATCACGATGCCGGCACCGAACTGCGGCGCATCGGAGAGGTCGTAGACGAGCGGCAGCACGACGCTCTGGTTCGTCACCGTCACGGTGTACGCGATCTCCCAGGTGCCGTCGGGCAGCTGCTCGGTCGAGTCGACGACCTTGTCGATGAGTCCGGTCGGCGGTGCGACGAGGTTCTCGACGGTGCAGTCGAGCTCGAGCCCCGGCGTCGCCATGAACTGGTAGCCGGCGTCTCCCGAGAGGTCCTGCAGGCCGACGCAGGTGAACACGCCGCCAGTCCAGCCTTCGGGAAGCACCTCGGTGAGCGTGTAGACGGTGCCGATCTCGAGGTCGGTCCAGCCGACTGAGGGATCGGCGTCGGTCACGGCCTGCGTGGCGTCCTGCCCGTCTGGCACCGGGTCGATCGTGACGTCGAAGCTCCACTCGATGTCGCCGATCGGTCCGGACACGATCTTCGTCACATCGACCGAGCCCGGCTCGGCGGTGTTCGTCACCGAGCACTCGAGCTCGAGCCCTGGAGTGACCTCGAACTGGAACCCGGCGAGCGCGAGTTCGGCGTCGACGAGGCCGACGCAGACGATCGGGCCCTCGGTCCAGCCGTCGCTCGCCGACTCGGCCAACGTGTAGGTCTCGCCCACGACGAGTTCCACCCACGCGACGTTCGGATCCTCATCGGTCACGGTCTGGGTCGCCGGCTGCCCGGCGACCTCGGGCGAGATGGTGATGTCGAACGAGAAGTTCCAGCCTTCGGGCACTCCCTGCACGACCTTCTCCACGACGACCTCTCCGGGGTTCGGCGTGTTCGTGAACGTGCAGGTGACGACCTCACCCGGGTTCAGATCGATCGTCGCCGTCGAGCCCTCGTACGTGACGTCGGCACCACCGGTGCAGATCAGGTCGTCGAGCGTCCAATTCGCCGTAGCGAGCTCTTCGACCGTGTAGCTCGTACCGGGATCCAGCAGTCCGCTCTCGAACGGGTCGTCGTCGTCGGTGAGCGAGAAGTCGCTCGTCGCGCCGCCGCGCAGCTCGAAGTCGAAGGCGTGCTGCGAGGTACCGGGAACGACCTTGTCGACGATGATCTCGCCGCGCTCGGTGTTCGAGTAGGTGCACGTCACGGTCTCACCGGGATCGAGCTCGATCGTTCCGACGACCCCCGAGATGCTCGAGGCGACGCCCCCCTCGTCGCTGTCGGTGCAGGAGACGAGCGAGCCGATGTACTGGCTGGTGAGCAGCTCGGTCACGGAGTAGGAGCCCGATGGGACATCCGTCGAGGTGTCGCTGCCCGTGCCAGCCACCGTGGTGATCTCGAAATTGCCGATGCCAGGCCAGGTGCCCGTGAAGTCGAACGTGCCGTCGGCTCCTTCGACGTGCTTGACGATGACGATCGTGCCCTTCGCGGTGTTCACGATGGCGCACGTGATGCCGTCGCCGGCTTCGACCGTGAAACTCGCCGGGTCGAGCGGCTCGCTCGTCGCATCGGCGTGTTCGACGGTGCACTCGAGCGCTCCCGCGATCCAGTGCTCCCCCGGGTCCGATTCCTCGAGCTGGTAGGTCACTCCGGGCTGGAGCTGCTCGAACGCCGTGGTGCCGGTGCCGTCGACGGTCGTGATGATCTGCTCGACGGGCTCCCCACCCTCGGGAGTGAGCACGAAGGTGAAGCTGCCGTCTTCGCCGATCGACGTCTTCGTGATCTCCGCCTCGGCGGGAATCGCCCGGTTGGTGACGTCGCACTCGAGCTCGAGGCCGGGAGTGGAGACGAACTGGAAGCCGGCGTCGACCGAGTGGTCCTGCAGGCCGGTGCATGTGACGACGCCGCCCTCCCAGCCGGCGGGGAGTGTCTCGGTCAGCGTGTAGACCGTGCCGATCGCGAGTTCGGTCCACTCGACGATGGGGTCGTCATCGGTGACGGCTCGTGTGGCGGGCTGGGCGCCCGGCACCGGGTCGATCGTGATGTCGAAGCTCCAGTCGGCGCCCTCGCCGACTCCGCTGACCGTCTTCTCGACCAGAACCCGACCGGGTACGACGACGTTCGTGATGGTGCACGAGAGCTCGAGTCCGGGGGTCACGGTGAACTGGAAGCCCGCCGCCTGGTCGTTGCCGTCGATGAGACCGGTGCAGCTGAACTCGCCGCTGAGCCAGCCGTCGACCTGCGGTTCCACGAGCGTGTACTCGACACCGACGTCGAGGTCGGTCCAGCCGACGCTCGGCACATCGTCGGTGACGTCGAGGGTGCCGAGCTGGCCCTGCGGCACCGGGGTGATCGAGATCGGGAAGGACCAGTCGTAGCCCGTCGGCACGCCTTCGACGAGCTTGGTCACGGTGACGCGACCGGCCGTCGCGGTGTTCAGGACCGTGCAGACCACGGTCGCACCGGGCTCGAGCGTGAACACGATCGGGGAGGTCGGGCTGGTGCCGGCATCGCCGCAATGCATGTTCGTCAGCTCCCAGCCCGGCACCGCCGTCTCGCCGAGCGTGTACTGCCCAGCCGGCACGAGGCCGCTCTCGAACGGTGCAGCGTCATCGGTGAGCGAGAAGTCGGTGTCGGTCTCGGGTCCGTCGAGGCTGAAGCCGAACGAGACTGGCGAATCGGCCGGTGACGTCACCTTGTCGACGATGATCGTGCCGCGCTGCGTGTTCGTGAAGGTGCAGACGACGAGCTCGCCGGGGTCGAGGTTGATCGTGCCGGCGCCGAGCGCGAGGTCGGCGGTGGAGCCGACGCCGTTCGGTGCGTCGTCCGTGCAGACGATGGCGGTGAGGTCGTACTCGGGCTCGGGGGTGAGCTCGGCGACCGAGTATGCGCCCGGTGTGATGTCGGTGTAGCTCGCGCCGGCGGTGCCGCCAACGGTGGACAGCGAGAAGTCGTCGGAGCCCTGACCCCAGTCGCCGGCGAAGTCGAACTCGCCGTCGTCGCCGGCGACGTTCTTCACGATCATGATCGCGCCGTCCTGCCGGTTGGTGAAGGTGCAGTCGATGACGGTGCCGGCGACGGTCGTGACGGTCGCCGTTCCGAGCTCGAGGTCGATGACCGGCGTTCCGCCGTCGCAGACGAGATCGATCAGGTGCCAGGCGGGATCTGCGACCTCGGCCAGCTCGGTGATGGTCACGACCGAGCCCGGCACGTATCCGAACACCTCGGAGGTCTCGCCGCTCGACAGCGTCGCGACACGGTCGCCGGTGAGTATGAAGTCGAAGTCGGCGGCGTCGCCCTCTGCGAGCTTCGTCACGGTCACGCCCGAGGTGGCGTTGGTGATCACGCACGCGGTGTTCGCGCCGACGTAGAGCTTGAACGGTTCGTTCGTATACGTCTCGAGGAGGTTCGTCGACGGGTTCGTCACGGTGCACACGGTCGACTGGTGCACCCACGGCTGACCGGCGTCGACCGTCTCGGCGAGCTGGTAGTCGGTGCCGGCGAAGACGTTGCCCCAACTGTGGGTGTCACCGACGCCGATCGGCGCCGCGATGGCGTTGGTGTTCGCCTGCGGAAGCACCGGGCCGGTCAGCGTGGCATCGTGCACCGGGCCGCCGCCCGTGCGGGTCACGGTGTAGTCGAAGACGTCTTCCGATGTCGCGTCGACCGGGTTGGCGACCTTCTGCACGGTCAGGCCGCCGCAGTTGCTGAGGGTGATCGGCGCATCCGACTTCAGGATGTCCTTCAGCGTCGCCGGTCCGCCTTCTCCGGTCTTGGTGACGAACCCCGCATCGAGGAATGTGCGACATCCGCCATCGCTCGGCAGCAGTCCCGATGCCGTGAGGTCGACAGCCATCTCGCCGAATGTGGCGGCATTGCCCGTGGTGTTCGTATCGGTGTTGGTGCCGACCGCGGCCTGGTAGACGATCGTCGCGCCCGTCGGCACCCATGCGGAGCCGTTCCAGCCGAGGACGTTGATCGAGGTCGACCCGCCGCCGCCGGAGTTGTAGTTGAACTCGATGAGGTAATCATCGGCGCGCCCGGCGGCCGGACCTTGGAAGACCTCGTAGGAGCTCATGTCGCCGCTGCCCGAGTACCTGGTCCAGTAGGCGTAGAAGATCGTGTGCGGATTCCCGCCGACGGTGACGACCTCATAGGCGGAGCCACCGGTGCAGGCATCGCCCTTGTCGTTGGCCGTGCCGACGGTCTCGGGCCAGGTCGGATCGTTGAGCGACGTGCTCGGAACGAGGATGTCGTCGATGCCGAGGTTCGCGCCGCAGACACCCGGGTTGCCCACGGTCGTGCCTGCGTCCCAGCTCTTCTGCGCGGTGACGATGCCGGTCGACTGATCGCCCGACGCCGTGATGTACGGGGGCTTCGGCGTCGAGCCGATGACACCCTGCCAGTCGTTCGCACCGGCCGTGTTGCCGTCGATCTCGAAACTGGTGACGATGCCGCCAAGCGTTGCCGCTTCCGCTGGGGCCGGCGGTGCGAACACCGCCGCGACCACACCTCCCGACGCGAGCAGGGCGACGGCGGCGACGGTGCTGAGCAGCTTCCGTCTCGTGCGTCGAATGTGCAGGCGCCATGCTCGGGTCTCGAGCGTCGGGTCGGTGTTTCGGGTATGCAAACGCTTGGCGATCATCATCATCATGCAGCCTTCGGGTGAGGGAGACGATGAGACATCGCTCCTGGCTGTACTCAACCCGCCGGGTAGCGGGTTCCTCCCCGCCGGGTAGCGGGTTCGAGTCCGCGGGTAATCGGACTCGCGGCCATCCTCCCATCGCCCTGTCAACGCGAGGAAGACTCGGAACGACACCAAAACAGGGGTGAAATGGCAATTCCGTGGTGACGGCGGCGTGGCTCTCCGCGCGCGGATGCCGCGGCTCACGTGAGCCGCGACATCCGCTGGTCGGCCTCAGAGAGGCGGTGTCGACGCCTTCGGGTGTGGCATCGTCACCCCGCTCGGCGCGAACGCCGGCCGAGTCCGACCCCTGCTGCGCCGAGCAGCAGGATGAGCAGCGTCACGGGCAGCATGGCCGACGAGTCGGTGCCCGTCGCTGCGAGCACCTTCGCCGCCGGAACGGTCGTCGTGCCTGCCGGCGTGACCGGAGTCACCGGCGTGACCGGAATCTCGGGCGTCACCGGGTGATCGACGATGCACGGCCCGTTGACGGCCGCGTCGACCTCCGGGCACTCGCCGCCTGCCGACGGCGAGACGACATTGTGCAGGAGCTGGCCGCCCGCGTTCGCGACGACGTGAACGGTGTACGAGGCCTGCGCGGATTCTCCGGGCAAGAGGGCCGGCACCGTCCAGGTCAGCACGTCGCCGGCGAGGCTGAGGCCGGGATCCACGCTGACGAGCGTCGCGTTGTCGAGCACGTCGGTCAGGTCGTCGAACGCCTGTGCACCCTCGACGACCGCCTCCGAGGTGTTCTCGGCAGTGAGGGTGTACGTGATCGCGGCACCTGACTCGACCATCGCACCATCAGCCGGGTCGGAACTCTTCACGAGTTCCCAGCCGGGAATGAGCGGCGGCGGCGGGCACGGCAGGATCTCGATCGTTCCGCTGACATCCTCGGATGCCTCGGTGCCGACGCGGTGCAGAGTGACGTCGTACGCTCCCGGTTCCGGAACACCGAACGACCATTCGAAGGCGTTGCTCCCCGCGGTGAACGAGTGCATGCCGACCTCGGTGTCGGTGCCCGCCTCGACGACGCGCAGTTCGTACTCCGCACCGACGAAGAGGTTTCCGACGACGACGTCGAGCATCGGCACCGCTCCGCCCGGGTCGACGCACGGCACGAAGCTCAGCGAGAGACTCGGTTCGAGCAGATCGCACTCGTTCTCGAAGATGGGGAGCAGATCGAGGTTCAGGCCCAGGAAGAACCGCTCCACGCCTTCGCTGTCGAGGTAGTGGAACGCCGGGATGATGTCTCGTCCGTCCTGATGCTCGGAGTGAGCGTGCGACGGGTCGGTCGGGTCGTCGGGGTCGCCGTTCGGATCGATGATCGAACGCACGCTCGGGCTGATCGCCACGTACGGATTGCTCCCACTGCTCGTCGCGTGACAGATGTCGACATGATCGTTCCACTCCGGCACCTGCACGGGCGGCCCGCCGTGGTCGAGCACCTGAACCAGCTCGGGCGCGACCGCGGCTGCGGCATCCGTGGCGTCGGCTGCCGCCTCTGGCGCGGCCTCGACCTCGGGTTCGACCGCGGGCTCGGGCTCCGGTTCGACGACCGGCTCCGGCGCGGGATCGGGTGGGGTGACCGGCTCCGGCGCCGGCTCCTCAGCCGGTGGCGGCTCAGGAGCCGCCTCCGGTTCGGGTTCGGCCGGTTCGGCCGCTGGCACCTCGGTGACCGCCGCGATCGCGAGTTCGGAGGCGAGCGGTTCATCGGCGAAGGCCAGCGTGGGCGCGCCGAAGAGCACCATGGCGACGGCCACGAACACTGCGATCGGCCCCACCCGATCGCGTCGGGTGAAGCCGCGGCGTGCGGCGCGGGTGTGGGCAGGCAGGACAGCACTGTGTCGGGTCATGACAGCTCCAGATTCGGGTAGGGAGCCGGCTCGGGTGAACGGGTCGGGTATTCGGGTGCCGACAGTGTGCGCCCCGCCCAACGAGAAATACAAACATTCCTCATGAAATACCCCCCGAAGGTGGTGCAGGAGCCGGGCGCCCCTGAGCGAATCGACATTGCGCCTCCACGAACCCGGCGGGGCCGTGGCTAGGGTTGGAGCGTGAGCGAACGGGGTGCGAAGCCCACGCGGGGGCGAAGTGCGACGTTCGACGAGCATGCCGAGCGCGACCCGCTCGGGCTCGACGACCACTCGGAGACCGCGAAGGAGCGATTCGACGCGCTGAGCCGGCCGCTGCGCGACCGCTTCGAAGCACCGATCAGCAGGGTCACGACCTTGACCCAGAAGACCCTCGCGCTCTTTCCGGTGAGGGTCTGGCGGCACTTCCTCGACCGGAACGGGTTCATCCTCTCGTCGGGCATGAGCTACCAGGCCCTGTTCGCGATCTTCGCCGCGGTCTACGTGGTCTTCGCCGTCGGCGGCATCTGGCTCACCGGCAACCCCGAGACGCTCAACGCGTTCATCCGCCTCCTGAACACGTACGCTCCAGGGCTCATCGGTCCCGACGGGGTCATCACCACCGACGAGCTCACCGCGATCGCCACCTCGAGCACGAGCCTCTTCGGTTGGACCGGTGCCGTCGCCCTCGCCGGCCTCATCTGGACGGCCATCGGCTGGATCACGTACGCACGCATGGCCGTGCGCAGCATCTTCGGCCTGCCGAAGGACACGCGCGCTTACGCGCTGCTGAAGGCCAGGGATGCACTCGTCGGATTCGCGTTCGGCGCGATCCTCGCCGGTGCAGCAGTGCTGTCGGTCGTCGCGACCTCGTTCATCGGGTGGATCTTCACTCTCATGTCGTTGCCCGATGGCGGCGGCTGGAGCGCCGTCTCCGTGCGGATCGGCGCATTCGGCATCGTCTTCGTGCTCGACACCCTGGCTCTGGCAGTGATGTTCCGCTTCCTCTCGGGCGCGACCATGCCGTGGCGGCGCATGTGGATCGGTTCGCTGCTCGGCTCCGCCGCACTCTCGCTGCTGCAGCTGCTCGGCGGGTGGCTCGTCGCGAGCGTGACGACGAATCCACTGCTCGCCACCTTCACGGTCTTCATCGCGCTGCTGCTGTGGTTCCGTCTGACCAGCATCGTGATCCTCGTGGCGGCGAGCTGGATCGCCGTCGAGGCATCCGACGCCCATGAGAGCCTGCGCCTCGTCACGCCCGAGCAGCTCGCGATGGAACAGCGCGAACAGGAGCGCCGCGCCCTGATCACGGCGGCACGGGTGCGGGTACGCACGGCGCGACACGAACTCGACACGGCGAACTGGATCGAGCGCTTCGCCGCCCGCCGTCGCCTCGCGCGAGCCGAGCAGGAGCTCGCCGATCTCGAGGCATCGGCGCCGTAGCGGCTGCGGCGCAGCGGCGTCGGAGGCCTCCCGTAGGATCGATCCATGCCCTCTGCGAAGCCCCTCCGACTCGCCAGCGTCAACGTCAACGGAGTGCGTGCCGCATTCCGAAAGGGCATGGGCGAGTGGCTCGCCACGCGCGACGTCGACATCCTCGCATTGCAAGAGGTGCGAGCCTCGACCGAAGACCTGCAGGGCCTCCTCGGTGAAGAATGGGACATCCTGCACGATCCGGCGACGGCCAAGGGTCGGGCCGGCGTCGCCATCGCGAGCCGCAACCGCGCGAGCATCCACCGGGTCGAGCTCGGTGCCACCGACTTCGACAGCGCCGGCCGCTGGCTCGAGGCCGACTACGAGGTCGGCGACCGCGTCGTGACCGTGGTCTCGGCGTACGTGCACTCCGGTTCCGTCGGCACGCCCAAGCAGGTCGAGAAGTTCAAGTTCCTCGATGCCATGGCCGAGCGGATGCCGCAGCTCGCCGCGTCCTCTGAGCTCGCCGTGATCGTGGGCGACCTGAACGTCGGCCACCGCACGCTCGACATCAAGAACTGGAAGGGCAACGTCAAGAACGCCGGCTTCCTGCCCGAGGAGCGCGCGTACTTCGATCGTTTCGTCGGCGCCGAGGGCGAAAACGGCTACAACGCCGGGGCGGGCTTCGGCTGGGTCGACCTGGGTCGCCGGTTCGCCGGCGAGGTCGACGGCCCGTACACCTGGTGGTCGCAGCGAGGCAAGGCATTCGACACCGACACCGGATGGCGCATCGACTACCAGCTCGCGACACCGGCGCTCGCCGAGACCGCCATCTCCTACGTCATCGATCGCGCCGATGCCTGGGACACGCGATGGTCCGACCATGCCCCCGTGGTCGTCGACTACGCCATCTGACCTGCCGCATCGCGGCACGCATTTCGAAGGAACTCCCCATGACGCAGAAGCCCCGCCTCTATTCGGGCATGCAACCCTCCGCCGACTCGCTCCACGCCGGCAACTACATCGGCGCGCTCCTGCAGTGGAAGCAGCTGCAGTCGACGCACGACGCCTTCTTCTCGGTCGTCGACATGCACGCCATCACCGTCGCGCAAGAACCAGCTGAACTCCGCGAGAAGACGCGCCGCACGGCAGCGCAGTACATCGCCGCGGGCATCGATCCCTCGAGTTCGACGCTCTACGTGCAGTCGCACGTGCCCGCCCACGCCGAGCTCGCGTGGGTGCTCAACACGATCACGGGCTTCGGCGAGGCCGGGCGCATGACGCAGTTCAAGGACAAGTCGCAGAAGCAGGGCGCCGATGCCACGAGCGTCGGCCTCTTCGCGTATCCCGTGCTGATGGCCGCCGACATCCTGCTCTACCAGACCGAGATCGTGCCCGTCGGCGACGACCAGAAGCAGCACGTCGAGCTGACGCGCGATCTCGCAACCCGGTTCAACGCACGGTTCGGCGCCGACACCTTCGTGCTGCCCGAACCCGCCATTCAACGCGAGACCGCCCGCATCTACGACCTCCAGAACCCGACGTCGAAGATGTCGAAGTCTGGCGACACGCCGGCCGGCATCCTGTGGCTGCTCGACGAGCCCTCGGTCACCGCGAGGAAGATCATGCGCGCCGTGACCGACACCGATGGCGAGGTGCGGTTCGACCGCGAACACAAGCCGGGCGTCTCGAACCTGCTGACGATCTTCTCCGTGCTGTCGGGCCGCAACATCACCGACATCGAGCAGGAGTTCGCGGGGCGCGGGTACGGCGACTTCAAGAAGGCGCTCGCGGAGGTCGTCGTGAGCGAGTTCGAGCCGATCCGTTCGCGGGTGCTCGAGCTGCTCGACGACCCGGCCGAACTCGACCGACTGCTCGCCGTCAACGCCGACCGTGCGAGCGAGGTCGCCGAGGCCACCCTCGCGACGGTCTACGACCGCATCGGCTTCCTCCGGCGCGCACGCTGACCATGCTCCCCGTCGCGCTCCGCACCGAACGGCTCGTGCTCGACCTGCCCGTCGAGGCCGACACCGAACTCGTGGCGCACTACTGCGCCGACCCGTTGTTCCTCAAGTACCTGACGACGCCGTGGCCGTACACGATGGAACATGCGCGTGCATTCCTCACGGAGTATGTGCCGGCCGCGTGGGAGTCGGGAGACGAGCTGGTCTGGGCAATCCGCCGTTCCGTCGGCGCCCCGCTCCTCGGCGTCATCGGCCTCCGCCGCGACCACGAGATCGGGTTCTGGCTCGGCGCCGAGCATCGCGGCGAGGCACTCATGGCCGAGGCGCTGACCGCGGTCAGCGAGTGGGCGCTCGGCAGCGGCGTGCGCGATGCCGAGACGCTGCTCTGGCGTGCGAACGAGGGCAACCGCGCGTCGGCGCACGTCGCGCGCGCCGCGGGATTCCGACGCATCACCCCTCGCATCCCCACGGTGCCCGGTCGCGACGGTCGCACCTTACCGGCGTGGCACGCCGAGCGCCGCGCCGAGGTCGAACCCGACGCGTACGCGAGCTGGGAGCCGATCCTCGGAAGTGCAGCATGAGCGGGTCCGCTCCCCCAGACCCCGCCGCTCCCGTCATCCTGTTCGACCTCGATGACACCCTCATGGCGCATCGCGCCGCGGTGAGCGCCGGCCTCGCCCTGCACATGCGAGACCTGGCATACGAGGGCGACGCCGCGGCGGCATCCGGTCACTGGCACGAGCTCGAAGAGGAGCACTACCACTCCTACCTCGCCGGCCGGCTGTCGTTCGAGGGGCAGCGACGCGCTCGAGCGCGCGACTTCGCGCTCGCCCACGGCGAGCAACTCGATGAGATCGGCGCGGGCGCCTGGTTCGACCGCTACTTCGAGCGCTACCGCGAATCGTGGTCGCTGCACGATGATGCCCTGCCGGCGCTCGATGCGATCACGGCGGCGGTGCCCGGGGCGCGCTTCGGTGTCATCACCAACGGTGAGCTCGACTTCCAGCTCGCCAAGCTCGACCGCCTCGGCATCGGCAGCCGCTTCGAGCATGTCATCGCATCAGGCGATGTCGGGGTGGCGAAGCCCGACGCCGAGATCTTTCGCATCGCGGTCGCCCGCTTCGCCGCCGACGCTCCGGTCGGCGCGGCCGTGTACATCGGCGATCGCTTCATCACCGACGCCGTCGGCGCCGTGCGCGCGGGCCTGATCGGCGTCTGGCTGAACCGCCATGGCCCCGATGCCAGCGAGGCGATGGTCGAGGCGGATGCCGCGGCATCCGCGGTGCTCGAGATCGCGTCGCTCGACGAATTGCCGACGCTGCTCGCGACTCGTCTCACCGGCTGAGCCGGGCCTGCGCTCGCTGCAACGAGAGATGGGCCGGACGCACCCCCATGCGCCCGGCCCGCAATCCCACCGTAACGTGCCGGCGGGAGTCGAGACGATCGTGTGTCAGACGACGTCGGCGTCGACCCAGTCGAGGGTCTTCGTGACGGCCTTCTTCCACAGGCGGATCTGGCGATCGCGCTCGGCGCCGTCCATCTTCGGCTCCCAGCGGGAATCCTCCTGCCAGTTGGCGCGCAGCTCGTCGAGGCTCGACCAGAAGCCGACCGCGAGACCGGCTGC
>NZ_ATXG01000011.1 GCF_000421565.1 Agromyces subbeticus DSM 16689
ATGAGGCCGAGCAGGATGTGCTCGGTGCCGATGTAGTTGTGGTTCAGCATCTTGGCCTCTTCTTGGGCCAGGACGACGACACGACGGGCTCGGTCGGTGAATCTCTCGAACATTTCTACTCCTCACGACCCCGCTGGGAAGGGGCGCCGATATGAAGAGCGTAACCAGCAGAGGGGGCTGTGAAGTCGTTGTTCGCCCTCGGCGCATCGGCATGACGCAGGGTTGACGAACGACGACGGCGAGGGATGCCACGTGGTGACACCGCCGTTGACAGCACGCCGCGGCATCCGTAACCTATCGTTTATCGTTATTATCGATATTCGTTAGGGAGATAATGAGCATCACACCAACCACCGTCTCCACGGTCAAGCGCAGCGACGCCGTCGCCCTCTGGATCTTCATGATCGCCGGCGTCGGCATCGCGATCTGGGCGGCCTGGTCAGCCGCCGTGCGCATCATCGAAGTGCTGCCGAATCAGGATGTCGCGGTGCTCGCCGAGTTCGCAGGCACGACGGCCGACGCCCCGATCGGCGTCGACGGAGCCCTCGTCGCGATCGAGCTCGACAGCGCCATCATCACCGCACCATCGCTTCCGGCCGCGTCGCTCGCCGCCCTCGTCATGCAGCAGGTCGTCATGGCCGTCGTCGTGGTGGGCGTCGTGGTCTGCCTCGTCTGGCTCGCTCGGAACGTCAGCCGCAGCATCGTGTTCAGCCGCACCAACACGGTGCTCGTCACGACCGCGGGATTCACCGGCATCGCGGGCTGCTTCGCGGTGCCCTTCCTCGGCAACATGGCAGCGAACGGTGCATTCGCCGTGCTCAGCGGCCGCACCTTCGACAACGTGGTGATGTCCGTCGAGCTGTTCCCGCTCATCCTCCTGACGTTCATCGCAGCGACGGCAGCGACCGTCTTCGCGGTCGGCGAGCGCCTGCAGCGCGACACCGACGGTCTCGTCTGATGGCGCCCGCCGAACCCGACGAGGCGACCGATATCCACTGCCGACTCGACGAATTGCTCGAGGCGCGCGGCATGACCCTCACCCGGCTCGCCGAGCTCGTCGGCGTGAGCGTGGTGAACCTCAGCGTGCTGAAGAACGACCGGGCTCGAGCCATCCGTTTCTCGACCCTGCAGGCCGTGTGCGAAGTGCTCGACTGCGAGGTCGGCGAACTGCTCGTGATGCGCCGCGAGCGGTGACCGCTACTTGATCGGAACCTCGACTTCGGCGCCGGCGACCTCGACGATGAGCGGCTCGGTCGTGGTCACCGTCATGGGGGTCCAGAAGACGGTCGTGTGCGGCACGAGGTCCATGGTGCAGACCTGGTCTTCAGGGTGCTCGATGAGGTCGATGGCGACGCGGTTGCCCTCGCCCGCGGCGTCGATGACCCGGATGTTCGTGCCGACCTCGGGGCACGTGGAGCTGCCCGAGACGGTCACCGCGAGTTGACCGCCCTGGCCAAGCCAGACGGCCTGCGGCTCGCCCTCGGCGTGCTCTTCGCCGCCGTGCTCGCCCTCGGCATCGCCGGCGTGGTCGGAGACGGGAGCGCCCGAGTACTCTTCTGCCGGTGTCGTCGGCGGCGCGCACGCCGCGAGCAGGAAGACGGATGCCAGGGCCGCGGTCGCCAGACCGGCACGACGGAAGCGCACAGAGGAAGCCATGCGGCAATGCTATCGGCTCGGCGTGGTTCGGCCCGTTCACTCGAGCGATCGACTGGCGGCCCGCGCCTGCGCCGGCCGCGGGGCACCGGCGCTGGCACCTGCCGCGGCGTCGCCGTGCGCGGGTAGGCTGCCGACATGAGCAACCTGGAACGCGATCCGGTCGAGCTGCTCTGCGCCGCCGACGGGACGGGCGGGCCGGTGGTGCAGGTGCTGGCACCGCGCGAGGTGCCGCTCGGCGGCCCTCGCGCCATGAACGTTCGGCGCACGCTCCCCCAGCGCGGTCGCACCACCATCGGGGCGTGGTGCTTCGCCGACCACTACGGCCCCGACGACGTGCAACTCGGCGTCGGCATGGTGGTGCCGCCGCATCCGCACACCGGCCTGCAGACCGTCAGCTGGCTCTTCGAGGGCGAAATCGAGCACCGCGACTCGGCCGGCAGCCACGCGATGGTGCGGCCGGGCGCCGTCAACCTCATGACGGCAGGCCGCGGCATCTCGCACTCCGAGGCCTCGACACCCGCGACCACGCGCCTGCACGGGGTGCAGCTCTGGGTGGCGCTGCCCGACGCGTCGCGGCACGTCGGGCCCTTCTTCGAGCACGCCGACATCACTCCCGTGCTCGTCGACGACGCCACCGTGCGGGTGTTCGTCGGGTCGCTGGCCGGCAGCGTCGCGCCCGAGTCATCCGTCACCGTCTTCTCGCCGCTCCTGGGCGCGCAGATCGACCTGCCGCCGTTCGGCACCGTCGAGCTCGAGCTCGAGCCCGCCTTCGAGCACGGCGTACTCGTCGACTCCGGGCCGGTCGAGATCAGTGCCACGGATGCCGCTGACGGCGACGCCCTCGGCAACGAGGCGTCGACGACGGCCGCGTGGAGCGAGCTCGCCTTCCTCGAGGCCGGTCGCCGCCGCATCCGCCTCTCCGCCGAGGCGCAACCGGTGCGCGTGATCCTGCTCGGGGGCGTGCCGTTCGGCGAAGAGCTCGTGATGTGGTGGAACTTCATCGGCCGAACGCATGACGAGATCGTCGAGTTCCGTCGTCAGTGGCAGGCCGACGTCATCGCGCGGGACAACCCCGATGGGCGCTTCGGCACGGTCGCGGGCTACGACGGGTCGCCGCTGCCCGCGCCCGAGCTGCCCACCGTGCGGCTGAAGCCGCGCCGCTGATCGCTGGCTGCGAGCGACCCGCTACTGCAGCGCCGAGGTGAGACGGGCGAGGTTGTCGAGCACGGTCGATCGCAGGGGCTGCCGCATCCAGTCGTCGAGGGTCAGCTCGCGACTGTCGCGCCGGTAGCCGTCTTCGACGGCGCGCATCTCTCGCACGAACGACGCCCCGCGCACGAGCAGCGAGACCTCCATGTTGAGCTCGAACGAGCGGATGTCCATGTTGCTCGAGCCGATCACCGCGACGTCGTCGTCGATCGTGAAGTGCTTGGAGTGCAGGATGTACGGCGCCTGGTACATGTAGATCTTCACGCCGCCCCGCAGCAGCGCCTCGTAGTACGAGCGCTGCGCGTGGTACACGAGCGCTTGGTCGCCGATCTCCGAGACGAAGAGCTCGACGTGGATGCCGCGCTGCGTGGCGCCGCTGATCGCGCGGAGCATCGCCTCGTCGGGCACGAAGTACGGGCTCGTGATGATGATGCGCTCTTCGGCGGCGTAGAGCAGCGCGAGGAAGAGCTTCAGGTTGTTCTCGTTCGGGAATCCGGGCCCGCTCGGCACGACCTGGCAATCGAGGTCTTGCGCCTCGCCCGGCCCGTCGAGCAGCACCGCGAGGTCGCGCTCGGGCTCCTCACCGGTCTCGAGGTACCAGTCGGTGGCGAAGATGGCGTCGAGCCCCGCGACGATCGGGCCTTCGACCCGGGTCACGAGTTCCTTCCACTTCAAGCCGCGACGGACGTTGCTGCGCTTGTTGTAGCTGCGATCGATGACGTTCTGCGAACCCATGAAGCCGACCTCGCCATCGACGACGAGGATCTTGCGGTGGTTGCGCAGGTCGGGCCGCTGGTACCGGCCCTTGAGCGGCTGCACGGGGAGCATGAGCTGCCAGCGCACGCCCATCGCGGTCATGCGCTTGAGGGTCTTGCGGTACCCCTTAACCCGGAACGAGGCGACGTGGTCGAGCAGCACGCGCACGTCGATGCCACGGGCGACGGCATCACCGAGTGCGTCGAAGAACGGCGCCGTCGTGGTGTCGTAGGCGAGGATGTAGAACTCAACGTGCACGTAGCGCTTCGCCTGCCGCACCGCCGCGGTCATCGCGTCGAGCGAGCCCTGGTAGTCGCCGATCAGGCTCGCGCTGTTGGACCCGATGAGAGGCATCGAGCCGAGGTTGCGGTTCAGCCGCACCACGCCCTCGAACCAGGCCGGCCACTCGCCCGAATCGCTGACCCGCTCGACGCCGTGCGTCGATTCGCGGATGTAGCGATCGACCTCGGCCTGCTTGCGGCGACGGTGCTTCGGCAGCTTCGGATTGCCGATGAGCAGGAAGAACAGCACCCCGATGTACGGCAGGAAGAAGATCGTGAGGAGCCAGGCCATGCCCGCGGTGGGCCTGCGGTTCCGGGGCACCACGATGACCGCGATGACACGCACGACGAGATCGATGAAGATGAGGATGCCGGCGACGAGGAGCGCCGTCTGCTCAGCATCCATGCCGGTCAGGCTGCCGGTCGGTGCTGGGCGAGCTTCGCCCGCTCCTCTGCCTCGATGCGGGCGTACGCCCGGCGCTCATTGCGGTCGGAGTGGATGATCGCGCGCATCACGAACCAGAAGATGAGCCCGATGAGCACGGTCGGCGCGAGCGACCAGATCGCGTTCGCCCAGAATTCGTCCATAGTCCCCCAAGACTACGTGCAAACGCGGCCGGCTGTCAGTTTCGCGCCGTCGCGACCGCGGCGCCGGTGCAACCGGTCAGCGAACTGCGGGGCCCGGTACCCATTGCCGGGCCCCGCGTCGCGTTCAACTCATTCGCCGCCGAGGCTTCGGCGACGTACGAGGAACACCAGGCCGCCGGTGATGAGGAGGGCCAGTGCCGCCCACATCCCCGTTGCGAGATCGACGCCCGTGACGGGCATCGCCGGCCGCAGCGTGTTCGTGATGGCGCACTCGACCTCGTCGCCGGGGGCGACCTCGAAGTCGGATGCATCGATCGCGACGGGCTCGCCGCCGCCGGCAGGCGTCACCTCGCACGTCATCGGTCCCGCGGACCAGCCTCCCCCGACGGGCGCCTCGACGATCGAGTAGCGCAGCCCGGGGTCGACGAGTTCGAAGACCGCCGTGCCCGTGCCGCTGACCGTGGTGATCTCGCGAGTGCGCGGGTCGTCATCGGAGCCGAGTTGCGTGAGCACGAATCCGAAGGTGCCGTTGCCGCCCACGGTGGACTTCTTCACCGTGACCTCTGCCGGGTTCGCCGAGTTCGTGAAGACGCAGCTCACGACCTCGCCTGCACCGAGCTCGATCGTGGCGCCGTCGCCGTCGACCGTGCCGCACGAGATGTCGTCGAGCGTCCAGCCGGCAGGCAGCAGTTCGGCGACCGTGTAGGTGCCGGGCACGATGAACCCCGAGCTCCAGAAGGCGCCTTCGTCGTCGTTCGCGTCATTCAGCGTGAAGTCGACCGTCGCCTCGCCGTCACCGAAGGCGAAGTCGAAGTCCTGGTCGAACTCGTCGGGCAGGGTCTCCTTGTCGACGAAGATCAGGCCGCGCTGGGTGTTCGTGAACGTGCACTCCACGGTCTCACCGGCATCGAGGTCGATCGCGGCCGAGAAGTCCTCGACGTCGACGAGGGTACCGCTGTCGGGATCGACGCAGACGAGGTTCGTCGTGTCGTAGCCGGTGATCGGGTCTTCGCTCACGTCGTACGATCCGGGAGTCAAGCCACTGAACGTCTCCGTTCCATACCCCTCGAGCGTCTCGATCGAGAAGTCGCCGAGCGTCTCGCTCGAGAACTCGAACTCGGCGTCATCGATGCCCTCGACGAGCTTGTTGATGATGATCGTGCCCTGCTGCTCGTTGGTGAACACGCAACTGACGGTCGCGCCCTCGATCGTCGTGACGGTCGCGCCGTCTTCGATCGAGATCTCTTCGGTGTCGCACGTCACGTCGACGAGGTCCCAGCCGACGGGCACGGACTCGGTGATGTCGACCTCGGTGCCGGGAACGAACTGGAAGGTCTCGGACTCGCCGTCGACGAGCTCGAAGCCGGTGCCGTCGATCGTGAAGTCGAACAGCTGGGCCGAGGCATCCGGCAGGGTCTGCTTCTCGACCGTCACGTACGAGGTCGCGTTCGTGATCACGCAATCGGTGGTCTCGAGGGTCACGACCGGGAAGGTCAGCCCGGTGGCCTGGCCGTTCTCGGAGAGCACGTACTCGGTGCCGTCTTGCGTGCAGACGATCGAGTACAGCGACCACGGAGCGCCATCGGGAATGACCTCGTCGAGCGTGAACTCGTCGCCCGGCTCGACGTCGAAGTACGAGTCGGTCTCATCGATGACCAGGTCGCCCTCGATCGGTGCTTCGCCACCCGACACGGTGTAGTCGAACACGGTGCCGCTGTCGTCGGCCACGTCGTTCAGCGACTCCTTCGTCACGGTGAGATAACCGCACGTCGACGGAGGCGTCACTGTGAGCGGAGCCACGTAGGCCTTGAGGTTGCCCGCAGCGCTGCCGCCGGTGATCGAGCGCATGTACACCGTCGCGGCGTCTTCGGCGGGCGGGCAGCCCGGCTCGATGCCGGTGAGCTCGGTGAGGTCGAAGCCGACCTCGAAGAACGTGCCGCTGTCGCTGATGGCGCTCGCGAAGCCCGAGGTGTCGGTCGTGCACCCCTCGTCCGATTCCACATCGTCGGGATAGCCGGCCTGATCGGCGTACTCGCAGAGCTGTCCGAGCGTCGGCGCGCCACCGCCGGCCATGTTGATGTAGGCCACCACGCCACCCTCATCGTGGAGGGGCTGCGGCGTGCCGTCGGGCGCAACGTTCATGCCGGCGTACGACAGGTCGATCGCGTACTTGCCCGTGCCGCTGTCGCCGGTTCGATCCCAGCCGACGAAGAGGAAGTAGTGTCCGTCGACCACGCGCGCCAAGGTGTAGACCTTCGAGAAGTCGGCCTTGTCGGGCGTGGAACCGGCCGACGTCCACGTCGATGGGTCATCGACGTCCTTCGAGCTGGCACTGTACGTGCCGCCCTGCTCGGTGCTGTTGAAACCGATGCCTGGCGTATCCCAGTCGTCGAATCCGGTTTCGCAGTCCAGCTCCGTCAAATTGCCGTCGATCTCGAAGTCACCGAGATCGCAGAGTGGATCAGCATATGCGGGCGCGGCCAGCGCGACCGGTGCGAACAGGCCGGCGACGAGTGCACCGGCAGCGAGCAGCGCAGTGCGCTGGCGTCGTGAAAACACGTTGAACCCCTTTTATGTGTTCGGATTCGCAGGCACCTCGGGATGGGCCCCTGCGGCCACATAGTCGGGACGCTATCTGAATTGAGGAGTTCTCGGAACGACTGAGAACCGCGCCAGACATGGGTGAGAGCGCTCTCACAACAAGCCGGCTCCGACCCGCTCGCCGAAACGGGGGACACGCGTGAAGCGGCATCCCGAAACCCACGCGAGCGCGGCCGATTTCACGCGTCTCGCTGCCGCACCCTCCCGTTCGGGGGTCGCCGAAGCGGCCGCGATTCGGGGTACACGTCGCCCGTTATCGAATCGTGACGTAACGCGCGCCCCCGAACGAGGGTCACACCCCCGAGACGAGGGTCACAGCGCGAACGAGAGTCACAGCGCGCGAACGAGAGCAGCGCCAGACGCAGCGCTCGACCGCGGCATCAACCGGCGGTGACGATGCCCCAGATGCCCGAGCCGACCAGGTAGAGGCCGATCGCGCCGACGACGATCCAGATGCCGAGGCGCATGTTGGACGGCCGCTTGGGATCGCGGTCGGGTTCGAGTTCGGACTTGGGAAGGTAGTCGTTCACGCGCGGCATCCGCTCATTTGACCAGTGGGAAGAGGATGGTCTCGCGAATACCGAGACCGGTGAGTGCCATCAGGAGGCGGTCGATGCCCATGCCCATGCCGCCCGACGGCGGCATGCCGAACTCGAGTGCCCGCAGGAACTCCTCGTCGAGGCGCATCGCCTCGGGGTCGCCGCCGGCCGCGAGCTTCGCCTGCTCGACGAAGCGCTCGCGCTGCACGACGGGGTCGACGAGCTCGGAGTAGCCGGTGGCGAGCTCGAAGCCGCGGATGTAGAGGTCCCACTTCTCGACGACGCCCGGGATCGACCGGTGCTCGCGCACGAGGGGCGAGGTGTCGAGCGGGAAGTCCATCACGAAGGTCGGGCGCACGAGGCCCGTCTTCACGTGATGCTCCCAGAGCTCTTCGACGTACTTGCCGGGCAGCGGGTGGTCGACCTCGAGGCCGGCGTCGTCGGCGAGCTGCTTCAGTCGCTCGACGGGTGTCGACGAGGTGATCGTCTCGCCGATCGCCTCGGACAGCGAGTCGTACATCGAGATGCGCGCCCACTCGCCGCCGAGGTCGAAGTCGGTGCCATCGGCCCAGGTCACGACGTGCGAGCCCGACGTGGCGAGCGCGGCATCCTGGATCAGCTGCTGCGTGAGGTCGGCGATCGTCGTGTAGTCGCCGTAGGCCTCATAGGCCTCGAGCATCGCGAACTCGGGGCTGTGCGTCGAGTCGGCGCCCTCGTTGCGGAAGTTGCGATTGATCTCGTAGACGCGCTCGATGCCGCCGACGACGGCGCGCTTGAGGTACAGCTCGGGTGCGATGCGCAGGTAGAGATCGGTGTCGAACGCGTTCGAGTTCGTGACGAAGGGGCGAGCGGATGCCCCGCCGTGCATGACCTGCAGCATCGGCGTCTCGACCTCGATGAAGCCGAGGCCGTCGAACGTGCGGCGCAGGCTCGCGTTGACCTTCGCCCGGTCGATCACATTCTTGCGCGCCTGCTCGCGCGAGATCAGGTCGAGGTAGCGGCTGCGCACGCGCATCTCTTCGGAGAGCTCGTTGTGCAGGTTCGGCAGCGGCAGGATCGCCTTCGAGGCGATGCGCCACTCCTTCACCATGATCGAGAGCTCGCCACGACGGCTCGTGATGACCTCGCCCGCGATGAAGACGTGGTCGCCGAGGTCGACGAGGTCCTTCCAGTCGGCGAGCGATTCCTCGCCCACCTCGGCGAGCGAGACCATGGCCTGGATGCGGCTGCCGTCACCCGACTGCAGCGTGGCGAAGCAGAGCTTGCCCGTGTTTCGCGAGTGCACGACGCGGCCGGCGATGCCGACCTGCTCGCCGCTCGCCTCGTCGACGCCGAGCCCGACGAAGCGATCGCGCACCTCGGGGATCGTGGCCGTGATCGGCAGGCGCACGGGGTAGGCACCGAAGGCGGGGTCGTCGGATGCCGCGATCAGCCGTTCGCGCTTGGCGAGACGCACGGCCTTCTGCTCGGAGATCTCAGCGGCGCTGATCTCTTCGGCAGTGGGCTCGGTCGTGGCGCCAGTCTGGTTCTCGGCCATCGTTCTCTCTCGTTGCGCGAACAGGTGCAGTGCTCCAGCCTACTTGGGCGCTCCTGAGCGCCGAACCCGGGCCGGGTCGATCGGCGTCAGCCGAGCGTGATGGTCGCGTTGTCGATGAGCCGAGTGGCGCCGACGCGCGCCGCGACGAGCACCACGGCGTCGCCGCGCGCCTCGTCGGCGACGGGCAGGAACGTCTCGGGGTCGACCACCACGAGGTAGTCGAGCGTGACCTCGTCGTGGTCGCCGAATGCAGCAGCGCCCTCGGCGAGCACCTCGGCGAGACCGTCGGGCGCCGCGGCATCCGCTGCCCGCAACGCTTCGGACAGCGTCAGCGCGGCGTCGCGATGCGCCGGGTCGAGGTAGCGATTGCGGCTCGAGAGCGCAAGCCCGTCGGCCTCGCGCACCGTGGGCACCACCGCGATCGTCGTCGCGACGTCGAGGTCGCGCACCATGCGACGCACGAGGAAGACCTGCTGGGCGTCCTTCTGCCCGAACACCGCGATGTCGGGCCGTGCGACGTTCAGCAGCTTGGCGACGACGGTGAGCATGCCGTCGAAGTGCCCGGGTCGCGAAGCTCCCTCGTAGAGCGAGCCGACCCGCCCGGCGGTGACCTTCGTGCCGACCTCGCCGTGCGGGTACATCTCGGCCGCCGTCGGTGCGAACACAAATTCGACGCCGAGCCCCTCGAGCGCCGCGACATCAGCATCGAGGGTGCGCGGGTAGCGATCGAGGTCTTCGCCCGGGCCGAACTGCAGCGGGTTCACGAAGATCGACACCACGACGACATCGGCCAGATCGCGGGCACGAGCCACGAGCGCGAGGTGGCCGTCGTGCAGGGCGCCCATCGTGGGCACGAGGGCGACGGATGCCCCGGCAGCGCGTCGCTCGTCGAGCAACGCCCGCAGCTCGGCGATGGTCGGCACCACGCGGGTGCCGGCAGCGACCTCGGTCACGCGCCACCCCCCAGCGGCCAATCCGATGCGGCCCCGTCGATCGTACCGGTGCCGTCGGCGTAGGCGCCGCCGTCGTGCCGGGCCAGCGCGTTCTCGACGCTCGAGCGCACGAGCGGTGCGAGAACAGCACCTGGCCTGCCCACCCCGATGCCGTCGAGCAGGCCGCTCGCCTGGTCGACGATCGCACTCGAGAACGAGATCGCAGTGTCGATCGCCTCGCCGTAGGCGGCGCGATCGGTCTCGGCCACGACGAAGGGCTCGCCGCCCATCTCGACGACGAGGGCCTGCCCGATCGGCAGCACTGGCGCCGGTGCGGTGACCGCGAACCAGGTGCCGGGCAGGCGAGCGAGATCGATGCTCGTGCCGGTGAAGCTCATCGCCGGGTGCACGGCGAGCGGGATCGCGCCGGCCAGCCGGGCCGGATCGAGGGCGCCGGCGCCGAGGCGCGCCACGGTGTGCAGCACGAGCTGCCCGGGTTGCCAGACTCCGGCGTCGGCGAGTCCGGCGACGAGCGGGCCGAGCTCGGCTTCTGGCACGGCGAGCAGCACGAGTTCGCTGCGTTCGATGATCTCGGGGATCGCGAGCACCGGCACCGACGGCAGCATCGCGGCTGCACGCTCACGACTGGAGTCGGAGACGGCCGAGATGCCGGTGAGCGCGTGGCCGGCGCCGGCGAGCGCCGAGGCGAGCACGGCCCCGACCCGACCGGCGCCGATGGTGCCGACACCGAGTCGGCCCGGGCGTTCAGCGGGCATGACGGGGCCTCGTCTCATCGGCCGGATCGGCGGGTGCCGGATCGGCGGGCGCCGGATCGGCGGGCGCCGGATCGGCGGGCGCAGCTTCGGCGGGCGGCTGCACGGCGGGCGCCGGCTCGACTGCTGCCGGCACGGGCCACTCGACAGCCGGTACTGCACCCCAGTGGTGCGAGGTGTCGCTCGCTGCGCGCTCGACGGCCTCGTGCGACAGGCTCTCGAAGAGCAGGAGCGCCTCAGAACGATCGACGATCGGCAGCACGGCCGTGACCGGACCGGTCACCGTGTGCAGGCGAAGCGTCGCGAGACGAAGACCACGCTCGATCGGGCCGACCGACACCGCGAGCGACTGCATGCGGGCAAGCGGCACCAGGGTGAGGCCGCGCACGAGCGCCCCGCGCCGGATGACGGTGACGCCGGAGGCGGTCGCCAGGCCGATGCGCCGCCACGAGAACGGGCGCAGCCACGCGGCGCGCTTCGGCGTCGTCGAGAAGCCGCCCGCGGCACCGCGCCCGACGAGCCCGGCATCGACCAGCGGCTCGACGTCGGCCGCGACATCCGGCAGCAGCAGGGCGAGCACCCGGTGCACGTCGGCCGTGGTGCCGACCGGCAGCACGATCGTGCGCTGCGCCGCCTCACCCGAGGCGGAGATCGACTGACCGGCGACGTTGATGCGCACCGACCACCAGCCGAACGGCCGCCAGAACACCCACTGCGTGGCCTCGATCGCGTGGATACGCCCTGGCGGGATGGTCTGGTTGCCGGTCGAGAGCAGACCGTGACCGATGCGCACGCCGTCGGGCGTGCCCGCGATCGAGTATCTCAACGACTTCGTGATGCGCGACCACATGTAGCTCACGAGGCCGATCGCCGCGGGCACGAAGCTGAAGAGCACCCACATCTGACCGGTCGTGACGCCGACGACGATGATCGCGACGATGATGATCGCCCACATGGTCGAACCGCCGAGCAGGGTCGAGCCGATCACCCGGCCGAGTGGCAGGTGCACGATCGACTCGGGCGGCGCGAGCGCCGGGTCGAGCTCGGGCGCGAGGAACTCGTCGACGCGCTGGGTGACGAGCGCTCCGGCGCGTGCCGTCACCGGGGTGCGCTCCCCCGGCGCCATCCTGCCCCCGGCGGCGACGCCGTTCTCAGCCGCGGTCGGGGCAACGGCGTCGGGCGCGGCATCCGCTGCTGACTGCACCGGCGCCCCTGCGCCCTGCTGGCGGTCGGCGCGCGCGCCGGACGCCAGGCGCAGGATGTCGGCCCGGAGGGCGTCGGCGAGCGTCGACCCCAGGTAGGCGAGCTGTACGTTCGCCGACTGGCCGGCCACCGAGACCTCGAGCTTCGCCGTGCCGAAGAGCCGAGCGAAGAGCGGCCGGTTGACGTTGATGCCCTGGATGCGATCGAGTCGCGCGCTTCGGTGCGAGCGGAAGAGGATGCCGCTGCGCACCTCGACCGCCTCGTGCGTCACCCGGAAGGTGTGCATGCGCCACGACAGCCAGAACCCGATGATGACGGCCACGATGATGACCGCGACACCGAGCACGGCCCAGCCGACGAGTCCGTTCGAGACGATGCCGCCGACCGGGTCGTTCGCCCAGTCGTTGCGCCACCCGTTGTAGCGATCGTCGGCCTGGTCGCGCGTGCCGGGCGCGAAGATCGTGAGGAAGATGTCGATCACCCGCTCGCGCAAGTTCGCGATCACGAATCCGAGCACCGCGATGAACACGAGGCCGCCCCGCAGCAGTGGACTCGCTGGGTGGAGGCGGTGCCAGTCGCCGTCGGCGAGGTTCACCACTCCCTGCGGGCGCTCGACTCGGCTCACAGCCCCGCCCGGCGCGACTCGGCGAGGGCGACGAGCTCGTCGCGCAACCGGTCGGCCTCCTCCATCGGCAGGCCGGGCACGGTGACCGCGGTCGCCGCTGCGGCCGTCACGAACTTCAGGTCGGCGAGGCCGAGGGCTCGGGCGACCGGACCGCGCGTGATGTCGACGAGCTGCATGCGCCCGTAGGGCACTGCCACCTGCCGCTGGAACATGATGCCGCGCCGGAACAGGAGGTCGTCGGCGCGCAGGCGGTATTGGATCGAGCGCACCCGACGCGGCTCGAACGCGATGCCGAGCAGCGACAGCACGGCGATGGCGCCTGCGACCCAGAGCGCCCACTCCCACTGCCACAGGAAGTGCGCCACGAGCGCGGCGCCGACGAACACCACCATGCCGATGATCGAGCCGATCACCTCGACGAGCACGTACTTCGGCGACACGCGCTGCCAACCGGTGTCGACGGTGACGGATGCCGCGGCTCGCGCCGACTCGTCGGGCACGCCCTCGCCGGGCGCGGTCTCGTCATGGTGGAGGCCGGGCGACTCAGGCATGCGCGTGCTCTTCCTTCTCGGTCTCGGTATCGTCGGGCGGAAGCGTGCAGAAGAACTCGGCGATGAGCCCGCCGGCCAGCAGCAGCGCCGCGCCGATCGCCGTGCCGAAGGCGAGCCACACGGTGCCGGCGGTCGGCACGACGCTTCGGGTCAGCAGGAAGAGCGCGATGCCGAGCCCGAACCCGAGGATCAGCGATCCGCTCAGACTGCACGCCTTGGCGAGCACCGCGGTGCGCATGGCGCGGAACGGGTCGAGGTGCTTCGTCGCCTTGCCCTTCACGGCGCGGCGCACAGGCCATGCGAAGGCGACCACGAGCACCGCGACGCCCGCGAGGGTGATCGGCAGCGAGATCGGCGGCACGATCGCCTTCGATCCGTTGGAGACGATCGCGAGATCGATCAGGTAGCCGGCGACGAGCCCGGCGAGCACGAAGGCGATGACGATCGAGGCATGCGTGCGCTTCATCGCCGCACCACCTCGTCGGTTGCTGCCGAGCGGAGCACGGCGATCGGGCCGCGACCGGTCAGCGCGGCGTCGGGTTCGATGTCGAGCCACGGCTGCAGCACGAACGCCCGCTGCCACGCGCGCGGGTGCGGCAGCACGAGTCGTTCGTCGGCGAGCTCGACGCCCGCGACATCGATGAGGTCGAGGTCGAGCGTGCGGTCGCCCCAGTGCTCCTCGCGCACCCGACCGTGCTCGAGCTCGATGCGCTGCAGCACGTCGAGCAGCACGTGCGGGTCGAGCTGCGTGTCGACGATCACAACGCCGTTCAGGTAGCCGGGCGCATCACGGTCGACCCCGGCGTCTTTGATGGCGGGCGTCTCGTAGACGGGCGAGACGGCGACCAGCTCGAGCTCGTCGGTTGCGGCGAGCTCGCGCACTGCCCCGGCGATCGTGGCCTCGCGGTCGCCGAGGTTGGCCCCGAAGGCGATGACGGCACGGGTCATGTGCGACTCCGCACGATGGTGACGGCGACGTCGCCGAAGGGAACGCTGATGGGCGCCTGCGGCTTGTGCACCGTGACCTCGACCTGGTCGACGGCCGCGAACCCCAGCGCCACGGCCGCGACGCGCTCGGCGACGGTCTCGATCAGGTCGACCGGGTCACGTTCGACGGCGGCGACGACTGCCTCGGCGAGCTCGCCGTAGTGCACGGTGCGGTCGAGGTCGTCAGAGGATGCCGCGGCGGCCAGGTCGACCGCGACCGACACGTCGATCACGAACTCCTGCCCCTCGACCCGTTCGAACTCGAACACCCCGTGGTGCGCGCGCACGCGCAGCCCCGTGAGGGTGATGCGATCGGCTCGCTCGGGATTGCGCAGTTCAGCCACGTCGTCCACTCTGCCATGCACCGAGCACGTCGAGGGCGCGGCGCGTTGCCTGCACGTCGTGCACTCGCACGCCCCAGGCTCCCGCTTGCGCCGAGAGCACGCTGACGACCGCGGTCGGCAGGTCGCGATCGGCGACGGATGCCTCGGCGGGCAGCATCGCGCCGAGGAAGCGCTTGCGCGAGGCGCCGACGAGCATCGGCAGCCCGAGTTCAGCGAGCACGTCGAGACGGCCGAGCAGCTGCCAGTTCTGCTCACCGCGCTTGGCGAAGCCGAGTCCGGGGTCGAGGATGAGCTTCTCAGGGACGACGCCCGCCGCCACGAGCGCGTCGACGCGCTGGGCGAGTTCGTCGCGCACCTCGGCGGCGACGTCGTGGTACTCGGCGAGCGAGTCCATGCGGTCGGAGTGCCCGCGCCAGTGCATCGCGACGTACTGCGCGCCGGTCTCGGCGGCGATCGAACCCATGGCGGCATCAGCGAGACCCGCGGAGACGTCGTTGATGATCTCGGCGCCCGCCTCGACGGCCGCTTGCGCAGTGGCCGCCCGCATCGTGTCGACGCTCACCCGGATGCCCCGGCCGGCGAGCTCGCGGATGACGGGGACCACTCGCCGAAGCTCTTCGTCGGGCTCGACGCGTGCGGCGCCCGGCCGCGTCGACTCGCCGCCCACGTCGAGGATGTCGGCGCCGTCGGCGACGAGCTCGAGGCCGTGCGCGATCGCCGCCTCGGCGTCGAACCACCGCCCGCCGTCGCTGAACGAGTCGGGCGTGACGTTCACCACACCCATGACCAGCGTGGGGTTCGAAACGACCCCCGGCCGCTCGTCAGGCATGGGCCGATGCTCCGATGAGGGCGATGATCTCGGCGCGCGCGGCGGGCTCCGACAGTGCCCCGCGACTCGCGATCGTGACGGTCGAGCTGCGCTCCTGGCGCGAACCCCTCGTCGTCACGCAGCGGTGCTGGGCGTCGAGCACGACGAGCACGCCCTTCGGGTCGAGACCGGCGACGAGGGTATCGGCGATCTCCTCGGCGAGCCGTTCCTGCAGCTGGGGCCGACGGGCGAGCGTGTCGACGACGGCCGGGATACGGCCGAGACCGACGACCCGGTCGCCGGGCAGGTAGGCCACGTGCGCGGTGCCGACGAACGGCAGCAGGTGATGCTCGCAGACCGAACGGAACGCGAGGTCGCGAAGGATCACCGCGTCGCTCGTGGCGGGCACACCGGCATGCGTCGCGCCGATCGGCACCGTGTCGGCGAGGTGACCGAGCGGATCGACGTCGAGCCCGCCGAAGAAGTCGGCGTAGGCCTCGGCGACGCGCTGCGGCGTGCGCTCGAGCCCCGGCCGGGTCGGGTCTTCACCGATCGCGAGCAGGATCTCGAGCACCGCACGCTGGATGCGCTCGGCGTCAACTCCGGCCATGGCTCCCCCTCTTCGGGTCGACGGGTCTTCGACGACCGGCGGCTAGGCCGTGGCGGGCCGCGGATTCGAACGCGGCGCGCGCGCGACGCTCTCGTCGGCCGGCGGCTGACCGGAGTCGACCCCGCCGTCGACGGCACCCTGATCGATCGGCATCTTGTCGGTCGGGAACGCGATCGGCGGCCGGTCGGAGACCGGGCGCTTCTGGCTCGAGAGCCACTGCGGGCGCTCGGGCAGCTTGCGCACGTTCTTGAAGATCTCGGCGATCTGCGTGTGGTCGAGCGTCTCTTGTTCGAGCAGTTCGGCCGCGAGCGTGTCGAGGATGTCGCGGTTGTCGTTGAGCACCTGCCACGCCTCGTCGTGCGCCTGCTCGATGAGCGAGCGAACCTCGGTGTCGACCTTCAGGGCGACCTCTTCGGAGTAATCGCGCTGATGCCCCATGTCGCGACCGAGGAAGACCTCACCGCCCGACTGGCCGAGCCTGATCGCACCGACGCTCGCGCTCATGCCGAACTCGGTGACCATCTTGCGGGCCGTCGCCGTCGCCTTCTCGATGTCGTTCGACGCGCCGGTCGAGGGGTCGTGGAACACGATCTCTTCGGCGACTCGCCCGCCCATCGCGTAGGTGAGCTGGTCGAGCAGTTCGTTGCGGCTGACCGAGTACCGGTCTTCGAGCGGCATCACCATCGTGTAGCCGAGGGCGCGGCCGCGCGGCAGGATCGTGATCTTCGTCACGGGGTCGGTGTAGTTCATCGCCGCCGCCGCGAGTGCGTGTCCGCCCTCGTGGTAGGCCGTGATGAGCTTCTCCTTGTCTTTCATGACGCGGGAGCGGCGCTGCGGGCCGGCGATGACACGGTCGACGGCTTCGTCGAGGGCGCGGTTGTCGATGAGCTGCGCGTTGGAGCGCGCCGTGAGCAGCGCGGCCTCGTTGAGTACGTTCGCGAGGTCGGCACCCGTGAAGCCCGGGGTCTTGCGCGCGAGCACCTCGAGGTCGACGCCGTTCGCGAGCGGCTTGCCCTTCGAGTGCACCTCGAGGATCTTCTGCCTGCCCTTGTGATCGGGGGCGTCGACGCCGATCTGACGGTCGAAACGGCCGGGGCGCAGCAGTGCGGGGTCGAGGATGTCGGGGCGGTTCGTCGCCGCGATGAGGATGACGTTCGTCTTGGGGTCGAAGCCGTCCATCTCGACGAGCAGCTGGTTGAGGGTCTGCTCGCGCTCGTCGTGTCCGCCGCCGAGGCCGGCACCGCGGTGTCGGCCGACCGCGTCGATCTCGTCGACGAAGATGATGGCGGGCGCGTTCTGCTTCGCCTGTTCGAAGAGGTCGCGCACACGGGATGCGCCGACGCCGACGAACATCTCGACGAAGTCGGATCCCGAGATCGAGTAGAACGGCACGCCGGCCTCACCGGCGACCGCGCGGGCGAGCAGCGTCTTGCCGGTGCCGGGAGGGCCGTAGAGCAGCACGCCCTTGGGGATGCGCGCGCCGACGGCCTGGAACTTCGCCGGCTCCTTCAGGAACTCCTTGATCTCGTGCAGCTCTTCGATGGCCTCGTCGGCACCGGCGACGTCGTCGAAGGTGACCTTGGGGCTCTCCTTCGAGACGAGCTTCGCCTTGGACTTGCCGAACTGCATGACCTTGCTGCCGCCGCCCTGCATGCCCGACAGCATGATCCAGAAGAAGAGGCCGATCAGTACGAGCGGCAGGAGGATGCCGAGCATCGAGAGGAACCAGTTCGGCTGCGGAACCTCATCGTTGAAGCCGTCTTTGGGGTTCGCGTCATCGACGGCGGCGACGACGTCGACGCCGCGTGGGGTGATGTAGTAGAACTGCACCTGCTTGCCGAGCTTGTCGTCTTCTTCGGCGAGCGTCAGGTCGACTCGGTTCTCACCGTCGACGATCTTCACCGAGGCGACCTTGCCGTCTTTCAACAGCTCGAGGCCCTCTTGCGTCGACACCTCCTTGAAACCGGAGGCGGTGATGAGACTCGATCCGATCCACACGGCGACGATCGCGAGCAGAATGTAGATGATCGGCCCGCGCAGGATCTTCTTGATGTTCATGGTGTTGACAGGCTACATCGCAGTCGCCGAACGTCGGCCGAGTGTTCGCTGTGGGCTGTGCCCGCGGTGGCGACCGGTGATTCAGAGCGCGGCTGCAGCGCGGCGGGTACGCCGCAGCCCCACCATGTACGGCAGGCCCGGCCCTACTGCGGCGAACGTCTGCCCGATGCGCTTCGGCCACGAGGGCGCCGGCGGTGTCGCCTGCGAGCCGCCGAGGTCGCCGACGTCGACGAAGTAGGCGCGCACCGTTCCGAACCCCTCGAGTTCGGGCAGGACCTCCTGAACAGGTGCCCGCATGGAAGCCTCGCCGGCTCGGTACAGCTCTTCGGAGAGCAGCACGTACTCGGGGATTCCGACCGGGTTCTTCAGCATGCGGTGCACGAGGATCACGTCGATGCCGACGAGCTTGATGCGGTCGCGGATCGTCTGGGTCGCGACCTCGCCGACGTGCGCCACGAACTTCAGTTTGAGGTCGGCGGCGCCCTTGCATCCCACGCACGGGCAGAGGTTGGCCGTGACGTACCGGCGCTCGAGATGGAAGGCGCGGTGCATGGCGACCGCGGCGTCGAGGATCTCGGTGATCGAGGCATCCGTCGTGCCCTCGTCGACCTGCAGCGAGAAGAAGGCCGCGTCGCCCTCGATCTCGATCAGGTCGAACCCGGGGGCGGCGTCGATCATGCGCTCGAGCATGCGCCCCGTGTTGACCTCGGCGTGCGCGAGGCTCATGCGGTGCGTGCTCATGTAGTCGGTGTAGCCACCGATGTCTGCGATGAGCAGCACGGCGCGGCCGGAGTCCATGCCTCACGATCCCACCGATACGGCGTTCTCGACACCCCCCATCAGGAGGGCGGCGGCGCGTCGTCGAACGGCTCCTTCGGCGAGTAGCGGTCGAGCTGGCCGTCGACGACGACCGCCGCTGCGCTGGTGCTCGCGGTGTAGCCGAGCACCACGGGAAGGAACCGCTCTGAGCCGAGCGCCCGGAGCGCGAGGGCGCTCCTCGCCACCACCGTGGCCGTTCGGCGCGTGCTGCGCAGCAGCGCGATCTCACCGAAGCCCTCACCCGGGCCGAGTGTCGCGACGACGCGACCATCGCCGACCACGTCGGCCTCGCCCATCTCGATGACGTAGAACCGGTCGCCGGGGTCGCCTTGCCTGAACACGGCGGCACCGGCGGCGACCTCGACGGACTCCATGCCGCGGGCGAGCTGCTCGATCGACGGCAGTGGCAGGGCGCGGAACATGCGTACTCGCTGGAGCAGGCCGATCTGCTCGTCGAGCACGTCGACCGAGCTGTCCATGCCGCGCAGCCGCCGCAGCGACAGAAGCGCCAGCACCGGGCACACGAGACCGATCGCGATCAGCGCCGTCTCGACGCCGAACCATTCGACGAGCACCGACGCGACGACGGCGCCGATGCCGATGAACACGGCGACGAGACTCTCGAGCACCCCGAAGACGCGGGCGAGCACCTCGTCGGGCGCCATACGGGCGATGAGGGTGAACCCGGCGACGTCGATGAGGGCGTTGCCGACGCCGACGAACGCGAGCAGCCCGAGCGCCGGGATCTCGGCGGGCGCGAGGCCGATGAGCGTGAACGGCAGGCCCCAGAGCCCGACCCCGACGGCGAACCACACCCCCAGCCGGCCGGTGCCGACGAGCAGCGACGCCGCGAGCGAACCGAGCACGGCCCCCACCCCGACGGCGGTCATCAGTGCGCCGACGCCCGGTTCCCCGGTGCCGAGCAGTTCGATCGCCACCACGACCGAGAGCACGGTGAGCGCGCCCCGCGTGAGTGCCTGCGCCGCCGCGAGCGCGAGGACGAGCGTCAGGTCGTGGTTCTGCACGACGGCCCTGATGCCGTCGGCGGCCTCGCGCGGGAGGTTCGGATGCTTCGGCGCCGATGGTCGCGGCGGTGCGTCGTAGCGCAGCCGCAACAGCAGCGCCGCGGCCCAGAACGACGCCGCCGCGGCCACCGCGAACACGACGTCGACACCGGTGTACTGCAGGAGCACCGCGGCCAGCAGGGGGCCGACGAGGGTCGCCGCGGAGTCGAGGAGGCCGCGCACGACGTTGGCGCTCGCGAGCTCGTGCCCCGTGCGGCAGAGCGACGGAAGCAGCGCGGAGTGCGCCGGACGGTAGAGGGTCGCGGCGATCGTCGAGAGCACGGCGAGGGCGTAGATGACCACGACGGGCCCCGACAACGCCGCGACCAGGGCGGCCGCGGCCGTCGCGAGACCGCGCACCACCGAGACGAGCACGAGCACCCGCTCGCGGCGTCCTCGGTCGGCGATGGGCGATAGCAGTGGAGCGAGGATCGCCGAGGGCAGCATCCGGAGCAGACCGACGAGTCCGAGCGCCACCGCACCGCCGTCGCGATAGGCGACGATGCCGAGCGCCACGGTGAACGCCCACTCGGCCGTCCAGGCGCCGAGGAAGCTGAGCTGGGCGCGGCGCAGGTTGGGATTGCGCCAGTTGCTCGTGAACGCGGCAGCAGCGTCGCGCACCCTGCCGTGGCGCCGAGCTTCGCCCATGCGATGACTCTAGGGCGTGCCGTCGCTCACCGTAGGGGAAAGTTCAGCAGGGAGCAGCGGAGCCCGAGCGGTTCAGGAGTAGACGTGCGGCGCGAGGATCGCGACGTCGCGGAGGTTGCGGTACTGCTCGGCGTAGTCGAGGCCGTAGCCGACGACGAACTGGTTCGGGATGTCGAAGCCGAGGTACTTGACGGTGACGTCGACCTTCGCGGCATCGGGCTTGCGCAGCAGCGCGCAGATCTCGACCGACTCCGCGCCGCGGGACTCGAGGTTGCCGAGCAGCCAACTGAGGGTCAGGCCCGAGTCGATGATGTCTTCGACGATGAGCACGTGCTTGCCGGTGAGGTCGGTGTCGAGGTCTTTCACGATGCGCACAACGCCCGACGACTGCGTGCCGGCGCCGTAGGATGACACGGCCATCCAGTCCATCTTGATATGCCCGGCGAGCTCGCGGGCGAGGTCGGCCATGACCATGACCGCGCCCTTCAGCACGCCGACGAGCAGCACGTCGCGGCCCTCGTAGTCGGCCTCGATGCGCCGGGCGAGCTCGGCCAGCTTCGCGTGGATCTCGGCTTCGGTGACGAGCACCTCGGTGAGGTCGGCCTCGATCTCGCGCGCGTACATACGGCTCCTTCATGTGACATCGATTGGATGCGTCGAGCCTACGCGTTCACTCGCGTCGCGAGGGTCAGTGATCGCGCGGCAGCACCTCGGTCGAGCCGGTCGCGCTCAGCACGACATGGGCGCCCGCGCGCGTCGCCCGCACGCCGTCGGGCAGCTCGATGGGGCCCTGACCGTGCCAGTCGGTGACGAGCCGGGTCACCTCGAGCGTCTGGGTGCGCGAGAGCGAGACGCCGAACTCGCTCTGCACCACGTGGCGCACGATGCGCTGGCGCAGCGCGGCCGGGTTCGCAGCGAGCGCCCCGGCCGAGATCGCGATGCCGGCCTCGGCCGGGTCGCAGATCTCCTCGATGACCTCTTCGATCTGCTCGGCGAAGGCCTCGTCGTCTTCGCGCAGTTGCTCGGCGGTGCGCACGAGGGCCTCGGCGATGCCCGGTCCGAGCTCGGCCTCGAGCACGGGCAGCACTCGCTCGCGCACCCGCACCCGTGCGTAGGCGGCGTCGGCGTTGTGGGGGTCGTCCCAGGCGACGAGGCCGGCATCGAGGCATGCCTGCCTCGTCGTCGCGCGACGGATGCCGAGGAACGGCCGGGCGTAGCGACCGGCACGAGCCGGCATGCCCGAGAGGCTCGTCGCGCCCGAGCCGCGGGCGAGGCCGAGCAGCACCGTCTCGGCCTGGTCGTCGAGGGTGTGGCCGAGCAGCACATGCACGGCACCGGTCTCGACAGCTGCGGCATCGAGCGCCGCATAGCGCGCCGAGCGAGCGGATGCCTCGGGCCCGCCCTCGCCCGTCACCTCGACGCGGCGCACGAGCACGGGGTCGAGCCCGAGGTCGCGCGCCTGCGCAGCGGCGGCCGCCGCGACATCTGCCGAGCCGGCCTGCAGGCCGTGATCGACGACGATCGCACCGGCCCTGAGCCCCGCTCGCGGCGCCTCGAACGCGGTGGCCGCGGCGAGCGCGAGCGAGTCCGCCCCGCCCGAGAGCGCCACGAGCACGAGCGGCCCGCCGCTCCCCCGCTGCGATTCGGGCACGCCCGGGAGCACCCCGCGCACGGCGCGGCGCACATCGGCGATCGGCGGCGTCAGGCGCGGGCGTCGCGGGGCCGCAGCGCCTTCGGGAGGCTCAGGGAACGGCGCCGGCTGGTCGGAAGGCATCAAGGTAACCTTATTCCGCCGATCGTGCCGCGCCCGAGGCGGGCCGCCGGCAGAAGCTTCCAGACAAGGAGAACCCAGCATGGGCGAGTACGCCGCCATCATCGAGATCCCCAAGGGGAGCCGCAACAAGTACGAGGTCGACCACGAGACCGGTCGCGTCTTCCTCGACCGCGTGCTCTACACGACGTTCGTGTACCCGACCGACTACGGCTTCTTCGAGAACACCCTCGGCGACGACGGCGACCCGCTCGACGTGCTCGTGCTGCTCGACTACCCGCTCTTCCCGGGCGTCGGCGTCAAGGTGCGCCCGGTGGGCGTGTTCCACATGACCGACGACGGCGGTGGCGACGCGAAGGTCATCGCGGTGCCCGCGGGCGACCCGCGCTGGAACCACATCCAAGACCTCGGCGACATCCCCGAGTTCACCCGCAAGGAGATCGAGCACTTCTTCGAGCACTACAAGGACCTCGAGCCCGGCAAGTGGGTCAAGACCGAGGGCTGGGCCGACGCAGCAGAGGCCGAGGCGCTCATCGCCAAGGCGATCGAGAAGTTCCCCGGTCACTGACCAGGGCATGAACCGAGCGGATGTCGCGGGCTCGCGACATCCGGAACCTGAGAAGGGGCGGGCCTCACGGCCCGCCCCTTCTCGCGTCTGTCGTCGTCGGCGCTCAGCCCGCGGGGCGCGCCGCGGCCGAGGGGCTGCCCCAGATCGGCCACTCGCGCACTGGCTTGCCGTAGTCGGGAGCCTCGAGGATGCGGCCGCCGCCGAGGTAGATCGCGACGTGATAGTAGCTGCCACCCGAACCCCAGAACAGCAGGTCGCCGCGCTGCACGTTGCCGAGCGAGACCGCCTTGCCGCGGCCCGCGAGCGTGTAGTACTGGTTGGTCGCCGAGTGTGTGCCGATGCCGATGCCCGCTGCGGCGTACGCCGCCCGGGTCAGGCCAGAGCAGTCCCAGACGTCGGGGCCGGCACCGCCGAGGCCGTACCGCTCGCCGAGTTGCTGGCTCGCGAACCAGATGGCGGTCTCGACGGCGCTCGCGTTCGGCGGAGCCGGGTCGGGATTGGGCGCGGGAGCTCCGCCACCGCCGCCTCCACCACCGCCGGGCGCAGGGCCCGGGCCAGGTGCCGGTGACGAGGGACGAGTCGCCTCCTGGAGCGCGGCAGCCGCCGCGGCACGTGCCTGCCCCTCGACGCGCTCGCGTTCGAGCTCGGCCGTCGTGTCCTTCAGCGTCGCGAGTTGCGCGTAGAGCTCGGCCGAACGCTGCTCCTGCACGGCGACGGCCGACATCGCGGCCTCTGCGGCCGCGTTCGCCTCGGTCGCCTTCGCCTCGGCGAGCGCGGCGAGCCGCGTTCGTTCGGCGGCGGCCGTCGCGGCCTGGGCGCGCAGTGCATCGGCGGTGTTCCGATCGGCGATCGCCTGCTCGTACACGGCCTGCGCCTGCTCGCCGAGCTTGGACGCCATGCCGAGCTGCTTCAGCAGCCCGTCGGCGTTCTCGCCCGAGAACACGAGTTCCGAGGTCAGGTCGTTGCCGGCCGTCTTCGCGAGGTGCGCGGCGAGCAGGCCCGCGCGCATCTTCGAGATCTCGGCGACGGCGTCGGCTTCATCGGCCTGCTGCCCGATCGTGCGTTCGCGTTCGGCCGCGCGGTCGCGCTCGTCGACGGCGATGCGGTACGACTCGGCCGCCATCTGCGACGCCTGCACCGCGACATCCGCTGCCTGCTGCAGACCCGCGAGCAGATCGCCCACGCGTGCGATCTCGGCCTGCTTCGTGGCCTCGTTGGTCTTCGCCTGCTCGATCTCGCTCCACGACGGGTAGTCGGGCTCGGCCATCGCCGGCCCGCCCGCTGCCACGACGGATGCGGTGACGGCGCCGACCGCGACCGTCGAGAAGACGGTGGCGGGCTTCACCCGCGACACCGGCCTGGTCCTGTTCTCAGCCAAAGGAGATCCCCCGATCTGCCATGAAGGGTATCGGGTCGATGCGGTTGCCGCCGCTGTAGACCTCGAAGTGCAGGTGGCAGCCGTCGGAGGCACCGGTCGTGCCGCTCGAGGCGATGTTCTGGCCGGCGTCGACCCACGCTCCGACGCCGACGAATCGGCCGTTGTCGCGGATGTGGGCGTAGCCGGTCGAGACACCGCCGCCGTGGTCGATCTTGATGAAGTTGCCGTAGGTGCCCGAGTAGCCCGAGAAGGTCACGACGCCGCTGTTCGCCGCGTAGATCGGCGAGGAGCATCCGGTGCCGAGGTCGACCGCGTAGTGGAAGCTGCCCGAGCAGCCGCCGCCGGAGCAGATCGGGGAACGCGGGCCGAAGTCGCCCGTGATGCGGCCACCGGCGGGCTTCGCCCAGCCCGAGGATGCCACGCCGCCCGGCGAGCCGCTGCGAGCTGCTTCTTCGCGGCGCTTCCGCTCCTCCTCCTGGCGGATGCGCTCACCCTCCTGGTACGCGGCGGTGGTCTTCGCCTCGGCGTCTTTCAGGAAGGCCAGCTGCGCGTCGAGCTCGATCTTCTTCGCCTGCGATTCGGCGAGCGCGGCCTCGGCAGCAGCCTGTGCCTCCTGCGCGGCCACGAGCGCGGCCTCGGCGGCGATGCGCAGCTTCTCGCGCTCGGCCTGCGCGACCTCGGCCTGATCTGCCAGCGCGAGGGCGGTGTTCTTCTTCTCCTGCGCCCGGTCGTAGATGCTCGAGGTGCGCTCGACCATCTTCTCCATGTTGCCGAGCTTGGAGAGCAGCGCGTCGGTCGCCTGCGCGTCACCGGCATCGAGGAAGAGGTTCACGCCGACGTCGTTGCCGCCCGAGCGGTAGAGCTGCGCGGCGACCTGGCCGGCATTGGTCTCGGCGACCTGCGCCTCGGTGGCGGATGCGTCGGCCTGGGCCTGGATCTGATCGGCCCTGATCACCGCCTCGTCGTACTTCTGCTGCGCGACGAAGAGTTCGTCGGTGCGCTTCTCGGCCTCGGCCCGCGTGAAGGCGACATTGTCTTCGAGCTGTGCGATGAGCGCCGTGACCTGCTCGACCGCGGCAGCGCCGGCGGCGGTGTTCGCCTTCGCGGCCTGCAGTTCGTCCCACGTCGGGTAGGTGGCGGCGATCGCCGGCTGCGGAACCGTGACGATCGGCCCGACGAGGGCCGCGGCGATGATGGCGACGACGGCGATGAGTCGGCGGGGCGTCTGCGATCTGCGCGCACTCCGTTCGCGGCGTTCGCGCGGTGCGCGCTGGACGCCTCGCCCGCCCCGCGGAACCGGGCTCGTTCGGGCTCGGGCGGTGGGCGTGCGATCTGTGGTGCGGTACATCTTTCCCCGTCCACGCGGGCTCGGGTCCCCGCGCTCCTCGCTCTCGGTTCGGGCACTGGCAGCCCCCACGATATGCATGGATCCGGCGCTTTCCGGGCATTTGCGGCGCATGTCCGCGGATGCTCCGTGGCGGGCCCCGCGGCATCCGCGGCACTCGTTTTGCCATCTCGCCCGACTGCACGTATGCTTGGCTGTCGGCGGGCGTGCCCAGCACAGCCCTCCGGCCCCATCGTTTAGTGGCCTAGGACACCGCCCTTTCACGGCGGCAGCACGGGTTCGAATCCCGTTGGGGTCACTGCACGACATACAATTGCAAGACATATAACTGAATACCTCGGTGCCGCAAGGTGCCACGAGGCCCTGTAGCGCAGTTGGTTAGCGTGCCGCCCTGTCACGGCGGAGGTCGCGGGTTCAAGTCCCGTCAGGGTCGCTCAGGCGACAAGCCCTTTCCCTTACGAGAGAAGGGGCTTTCTCCTTATTCGAGGCAGCAGTTCGATGCAGATCGAGCGGATGCCCCGAGGCTCTGTAGCTCAGTTGGTAGAGCGCACGACTGAAAATCGTGAGGTCACGGGATCGACGCCCGTCGGAGCCACCACCTGAAAGCCCCCGGTCTCCCCGGGGGCTTTTCTCGTCTGTTCGGCTTCGTTGACGCGTGATCCCGCGGCGAGGATGATCGTCGACATGGCCACGACCGCGGCTCGACGCCGACACCCCAGGCGGGCAGCGTCGCGTCTGGCCGAGCGATGGACGACCGTCGACGGCATCGATGTCTTCTATCGCGAGTCGCCGGCACCGCCGGATGCCCCGGCGATGATGCACCTGCACGGCTTCGGCCTCTCGGGCCGCTACCTCCTGCCGACGGCCGAGCGGTTGATGAACGAGTTCCACACGCTCGTGCCCGACCTGCCGGGGTTCGGACACAGCGGCAAGGCACCCGACGCCCTCGACGTGCCCGGCCTGGCGCGGGCTGCCGTGGGGTTCCTCGACGACCGCGGCATCGAATCGGCCACGCTGGTCGGCAACTCGATGGGGTGCCCGGTGATTCTCGAGTACGCCTTCCGCCACCCCGAACGTCTCGACCGTGCCGTGCTCGTCTCGCCGGCGGGCGGCCTGCACAACCAGCCCCTGCGCCGGGCCGTGGGCCAGCTGACTCGAGACGGCACTCGCGAACCGCCGCGCATGATGCGGGTTGCGACTCCCGACTACCTGCGGTTCGGGGTGCCGAGCACCTTCAAGATGTTCCGCGCCCTCACCCGCTACCCGACGCTCGAGCGGCTGCTCGAACTGCGGATCCCGACGCTCGTGGTCATCGGAGACCGGGATCCACTGATGCCGGGGCCGGCCCGCGTCAAGGAGGTCGCCGGCCGCACCGACAACCACGTGCTGCTCGTCATGATCGAGGGCGCCGCGCACGCCATCAACTTCAGCCACCCGGGTGAACTCGCGCACCTCATCCGCCTGTTCATGGCCGACCAGCCGATCGTCGACGACCCCGATGCACCCGGGCACTCGCGGTCGTTCGAGATCCACCGCGGAGCGCTGCATCCGCCCACGAAGGAACAATCGAACTGACGGCGCGTCCCACCGCGCCCGCGCCCCACGGCACGACCTGGGCCGGCCGTCAAGGGGTTGGCAGATGCCGCCCGCCCTGCGAGCGTCGAGGGCATGGACGTGCAGAACGAACCGATCGAAGACGGCCACGACGACGCGAGCCTGCGGCAGAAGCTCGCGGGCATCGTGGTGCAGATGCGCAGCGACCTCGGAACCGGCGCCGTCGACGACCTGCGCGTGATGGCGCGTCAGCGACTCGAAGACGCCGGGCTCCCGGCATCCGACGACGACATCGACGCCGTCGTCGCGGCAGTGCAGGCGCGCCCCGCGAACGAGTGACGGCCCTCGCGGGTCAGCGGTCGCGAGTCCACTCCAGAAGTCGTTCGACCGGCCAGGTCGTGACGATGCGCTCAGCGGGCACCTCATTGGCCGCGGCGCGGGCGGCACCGAGTTCGAGGAAGGTCAGATGGCCCGGCGCGTGCGCGTCGCTGTCGATCGAGAAGAGGCAACCGGCGTCGAGCGCGAGCCGGATGAGCTCGTCGGGCGGGTCCTGACGCTCGGGCCGTGAGTTGATCTCGACCGCGACGCCGTGTTCGGCGCACGCCTCGAACACGGCCTCCGCATCGAAGGTCGATTGCGGGCGGGTGCCGCGCGAGCCCTCGACGAGACGACCGGTGCAGTGGCCGAGCACGTTCGTGTGCGGTTGGGCGATGGCTCGCAACATCCGCTTCGTCATCTCGGGCGCCTCGGTGCGCAGCTTCGAGTGCACGCTCGCGACGACGACATCGAGACGGTCGAGCAGCTCTGGCGTCTGGTCGAGCGAGCCGTCGAGCAGGATGTCGACCTCGATGCCGTGCAGCAGACGGATGCCGCCGGCCGCCGCCTGCACGTCGTCGATCACCTGCTGCTGGGCGATCAGCCGTTCGGCGCTGAGGCCGTTGGCCACGCGGAGGCTCGGCGAGTGGTCGGTGACGGCGAGGTACTCGAGTCCGAGCGCCGTGGCAGATTGCGCCATCGCCTCGAGGGTCGTGGTGCCGTCGGACCAGTCGGTGTGGCTGTGCAGGTCACCCCGCAATTGCCCGCGCAGGCCGGTCGGCGCGCCCGTCGGCGAGAGCCCGGTGCGCGTGCGCAGCTCGACGAGGTAGTCGGGCACCGCACCATCCGTCGCCTGCGCGATGACCGTGAACGTCGTGTCGCCGATGCCCTTCGTGCGCTGCAGGCGACCGTCGCGCACCCGCGCCGCGACGTCGTCGGCCGCGAGCGGGCGGATGACGTCGGCGGCGCGGCGGAACGCCTTCGACTTGAAGGCAGAGGCCCGATCACGTTCGAGGAGGAACGCGATCTCCTCGAGCGCGGCGACGGGGTCCATTGCCCCATTCTGACGCCTCGAGCGATCGGCGACCACTGTCGCGGGCGCCACGCCGGGTCAGGCTGCGTGGATCAGTAGGAGTACGGGTACGTCCCGATGGCGGTGGAGATGCTGTTCGCGATCGCCACGAACGTCCACACGATCACGGCGATCGTGACGACCACCGTCAGCGCGATCGCCGCCCACATCGGCGCGTAACCCCGGCCCGCCTGCCGGCGCACCACGACGGAGCGGCCGATCACGTAGACGATCGACGAGAGGAACGCCCATGCCCAGTGGAACCGGCGTTCGTAGCCGAGACGCTTGAGCGCTGCGGTGTCGAGGTACGCGATCCAGACCGACACCCCGTAGACGAGCCAGCTGAGCAGCGTCAGTGCGAGGTAGGCGGGATCGGTGTACGGGCCGAGCGCGGACTCGATGGGCGACATGGCACCGGTCATCGACATCGAACGGGCCATGTAGCCCTCGAAGTCCCAGAAGAACAGGGGAAGGGCCGCGAACACGGGCAGGGCGACGAGCAGCCAGATCCACACGGTGTCGACGGGCGTGCCGGCGGGAACCTTCGGGGCGACCTGGCCGCCGTACGGGGCGATCGCGCCGCCGTAGGCCGGGGCGGCGACGTAGGCGGGAGCGGCGGCGTACGCGGGAGCGACTGGCGAGACCGGTGCAACGGCATACGCGGGAGCGATCGGCGCGACGGACTCGACGGGCGCAACGTGGTGCACGGGTGCCACCGGCGCGGCCGGCGCGACGTGCTCGGTCCACCGTCCGCCGTCCCACCAGCGTTGCGCCGCGGCGTCGCCGCTCGGGTCGGGGTACCAGCCGGCGGGTGCAACGCGGCCATCGCTCATCGATTCCTCCTGAGGGTTCACGTCATGCTACGGGCAGCGGATGGCGCGTTGCGAAACCCGAGCGGGTGACGCTACAGCTCGACGACCGTCATGCCCGAGCCGGCGCCACCGGCCGTGCCCATCGCCGCGAGCGCCGCCGGCACCTCGTCGAGCGTGATGCGCCGCCCGACGAGTTCGATCGGCCGGAAGTCGCCCGAGGCGACGGCGCTCAGCATGAACGGGTACTCGTGCGCGGCCATGCCGTGGCTGCCGAGGATCTCGAGCTCGCCGGCGATCACGGCGTCCATGGGCATCGCGGCGAGCGCGGAGTCGCCGACCATGAGACCGATCTGCACGTGGCGGCCGCGCTTCTTCAGGCTGCGGACGGAGGCGAACGACGTCTCGGTCGAGCCGTACGCGTCGACCGAGACGTCGACGCCGCCGCCCGACGCCTCGAGGATGCGATCGGCCGCGCCCTCGCCGCCCTGCACCGGCACCGCACCGAGCCCTTCGGCCGCGGCGAGCGCGGCATCCGAGACGTCGACGCCGTAGACCTTCACGCCCGCCGCCACGGCGATCATGATCGCCGAGAGGCCGACCCCGCCGCATCCGTGCACCGCGATCTGCTCGCCGGGAGCGAGCCGGCTGCGCGAGACGATGGCTCGGTAGGCGGTCGCGAACCGGCAGCCGAGCGAGGCCGCCTCGACGAACCCGAGCGAGTCGGGAAGCCGGATGAGGTTGAGCTCGGCCTCGTCGATCGCGACGTACTCGGCGAAGGAGCCCCAGTGCGTGAAGCCCGGCTGCGACTGGTGGTCGCACACCTGCTCATTGCCCGTGCGGCACTCGTCGCAGCGCCCGCACGCGCAGATGAAGGGCGCGGTGACCCGGTCGCCGACGGCCCAGCCGGAATCGCCAGCGACCTCGGAGCCGAGCGCGGCGATCTCGCCGGCGAACTCGTGCCCCGGCACGTGCGGCAGGGAGACGGTGTCGTCGTGCCCCATCCAGGCGTGCCAGTCGCTGCGGCAGACGCCGGTGGCGCGAACCCGGATGATGGCACCGCGGGGCGGGCACTCGGGTTCGGCCACATCCGTGAGCTCGGGTGCCTCACCGAAGGCGTTGAAGAGCACGGCGCGCACAGGGGTCCTTCCGGTCGGTCACCCTTCGAGGGCAAGCGGATGCCGCGGGGCGGGGCGGCATCGTCGCCGTGCCGGGCGCACGACATCCGCGAGCCTACCGGCCAGCACGGGTCGTTCCGCGCTCGACCGCCGGTGTCTCGAGCGACTCGTCGGGATTGTGTAACAATATGGCATGCGATACGTGACCGCCGTGCTGCTGGCAGCCGTGTGCTTCGGCACCACGGGCACTGCGCAGGCGCTCGGGCCAGACGCGAGCGCCGCGTCGGTGGGCGCTGCTCGCATCCTGATCGGCGGCGGTGCCCTCGGGCTCATCGCGCTGGTCGTGCACGTCGCCGGTCGCGGGCGTGGTGCGGCAGGGACACCCGCCGCGCCGGCGACCGGCGTCGCTTCGCGGCATCCGCTGCCCACGTGGCTGCTCGTCGCCATCGGCGCGGCGGGCGTGCTCGCGTATCAGCCGGCCTTCTTCGCCGGCACGTCGGCGAACGGCGTCGCGGTCGGCACCGTCGTCGCCCTCGGCTCGGCTCCCGTCATCACCGGCGGGCTCGACTGGGTGCTGCGGCGGCGCTACCCCGGTCATCGCTGGGCCCTCGCGACCGCGATCGCGACGGTCGGCGTCGGCATCCTCGCCGCGGCGACGGGCGGGATGAGCGGTGGCGGGAGCGCTGCTGACCCGGTCGGACTCGCCGCATCACTCGCAGCCGGCGCCTCCTACGCCGTCTACACGCTCGCTGCGAAGGCGCTGCTCGACCGCGGGTGGAGCAACGCAGCGGCCATGGGCGGGCTGTTCGGCACGGCAGCGGTCTTCAGCATTCCACTGCTCGCGGCGACGGATGCCTCGTGGCTCACGACCGGCCCCGGCCTCGCGATGGCCGTCTGGCTCGGCCTCGTCACGACGACCGTCGCGTACCTCCTCTTCGGATTCGGACTCGGCGGCCTCGCCCCGGCGACCGTGTCGACGCTCACGCTCGCCGAGCCGCTGACTGCAGGAGTGCTGGGTGTCGCGCTGCTCGGCGAGAGCCTCACGGCGGGCGCGCTGCTCGGGCTGCTCGTGCTCGCCGCTGGAATCGTCGTGCTCGCGACGGCCGGCCGAGGGCGCCGACCTTCCGATTCAACCGTGGGAGGCCTTCAGTGATGAGGACCTCACCGACCTCGACGAGGGGCGGCGCGCCGAGTTCCGGGCGCGGGCGGTTCCCGAGCCCGCGGCCGTGGCCGTGGCGAACGAGCCGATGCGGCTGGGCGACGAGCGGCGCTACGACGTGCCGGTCACGGTCATCGCGTGCGAGTTCCCGAGCCGGCTGCTCGGCGAGTGGATCGAGGCCGGCTCACCGTTCACGCGTGAACTCGCGTCGTCCTGCTGCGCCCGGGCGCCGAGGCGGGTTCCCTCGGTGTGCGGATTGTGCGCGGGTTCGGCGTACCAATGGTCGACGCCCCGGTTGCAGGTGCAGGAGAGCCCCACGGTCTCGTCGATGGTCACCGCGTGGAAGAACTCGCGGTGGGGAATGGGTGTGTCACGTCGTCGCATGCTCGAGCTCCCCGTTCTGCGCACGCCGCGGTGCGCTTCACTTGAGAGACGAGGAATTCACGAGATCATGACGCGGGTCGTGCGAAGAATTCCGTGACGGCTTCGACGAAGCGGCAGCGAGAGCGGGTGGCGAGCCTGCGCCCGTTCACAGGTCGGCGGGAGCCACCGCGAACGTGTCGCAGGCACCGGCGCCCTGCTCGACACCGGTCTTGAACCAGGCCATGCGCTGCTCGCTCGAGCCGTGCGTGAACGAGTGCGGCGTGACCTGCCCCTGGGTGGCCTGCTGGATCCGGTCGTCGCCGACCGCAGAGGCCGCGCTCAGCGCGTCTCGGTACTGCGCCTCGGTGATCGGCTGCAGGAACGGCACGCCGCTGTCGTCGGCCACTTGCGATGCGTTCGCCGCCCAGGCGCCGGCGTAGCAATCGGCCTGCAGCTCGACCCGGACGGCGTTCGACGTCGGCCCGGTCTGCCCGTCTTGCGAGCGCGCGAGCGTGCCGTCGAGGTTCTGCACGTGGTGGCCCCACTCGTGCGCGATGACGTACATCTCGGCGAGCGGCCCGCCGCTCGCGCCGAAGCGGCTGCGCAGTTCGTCGTAGAAGGTCACGTCGATGTAGATCGTCTGATCGGGCGGGCAGTAGAACGGGCCGGTGGCGGCCGATGCACTGCCGCAGCCCGTCGTCGTGGCCTGATCGAAGAGGATGAAGTCCTGCGGCGGGTTGTACGCGATGCCGAGCTCCGGCGCCTCGGTCTCCCAGTAGGCCTCGAGCGAGGCCGAGGCGCCCTTCATGCGGCACTCCACGTTCTCGTTGGCGTCGGCACCGGTGAGGCACTGCTCGAGTGCCGAGTCGCTCGCCGCCGGCTGCCCGCCGCCGCCACCACCGAGCAGCGGCGACAGGTCGACGCCGAGCAGCTGGGAGATCAGGAAGATCGCGATCACGCCCACGCCGCCGCCGGCGACGGCGATGCCGGTGTTGCGCCCGCGTCTGGAGGCCTTGCCACCGCTGATGTCGGCGTCGGGATTGAACGTCATGATCCGAAGCTACTCCGCGTCGTGCGCGCGTGGTTCACCGAGATCGGCGGCAGCGTCGTCATCGAGACCGGCGTCGTCGGCGTCGTCGGCGTCGTCGTCGGCGGCGTCGACCTCGACCTCATCGTCGACGTGTCCGCGGGCGAACCGATCGGTGGCCGTGATCAGCGCGTCGAGGATGCCCGGCTCATCGAAGGCGTGGCCGGCATCGTCGACGATCGTGAGCTCCGCCTCGGGCCACGCCCGATGCAGGTCCCACGCCGTCATCGCAGGCGTGCACATGTCGTACCGCCCCTGCACGATGACGGCGGGGATGTCGCGGAGCCGCGCGGCATCCCGGATCAGCTGCCCCTCCTCCCACCATCCGCCGTGCCGGAAGTAGTGGTTCTCGATACGTGCGAAGGCCGTGGCGTACTCGGGGGCGGTGAAGCGGGCGATCGTGGCCGCTTGCGGCAGCAGCGTGATGGTCGACGACTCCCAGCGCGCCCAGGCGATAGCGGCCGGTTCGTGCACCTCCGGATTCGGATCGGAGAGCAGTCGACCGTATGCCTCGATGAGGTGGGCTCGCTCGTGCACCGGCACGGGGGCGATGAACTCCTCCCACAGGTCGGGGAAGACCGCAGAGGCGCCGCCCTCGTAGAACCAGTCGAGCTCCTGGCGGCGCAGGGTGAAGATGCCGCGCAAGACGAGCTCGGTCACCCGCTCGGGATGCGTCTGCGCGTACGCGAGCGCGAGCGCACTGCCCCAGGAACCGCCGAACACCTGCCAGCGGTCGATGCTGAGGTGCCCGCGCAGTCGCTCCATGTCGGCGACCAGATGCCACGTCGTGTTCGCGGCGAGATTCGCTGCGGGCTCGCTCGCGTGCGGGATCGACAGGCCGCAGCCGCGCTGGTCGAAGAGCACGATGCGGTAGCGCTCGGGATCGAAGAGCCGTCGATGCTCGGGGTTCGTGCCGGCACCCGGTCCACCGTGCAGGAACACGACCGGCTTCCCCTGCCGATTGCCCGACACTTCCCAGTAGATGTGCTGGCCGTCCCCCACGTCGAGCATGCCGGTGTCCAGCGGCTCGATCTCCGGATACTTCTCTCTCATGGCGCCACGGTAACGACGCCCGGACGCCGCGGGGGGAAGCCGCGCGGGTATGTCCGGTCACGATCGATTCGCGCTCTCGCGTCCGCGTCCCCCATTCCGTCAACACCGGTCCCCCTTTTGGGGGACTGGGGCTCGTGACGAATGGCACGTAGCCTCAAGCATGCGAACGTCGAGCATTGCTCAGATGTTCGTCTGACACGGCGGGAGCAGGTGCCCCAACCTGCTCTCACGAAGCGCCCCGGTGCTTTCACACCCGAGCCCGCGTACCCGCGCGGACACCCTGCTGTACACCCGAAACAGGCCGACTCGTGAACCCATCACGTCGGCGAGTACCCCTGTCGCATCTGCGTACCCGCCCCCCAGCGCGCTCCGAACGAAGCGCAAGCACCATTCGGAGCCGACGATGACCTCCGCCCGGATGACTCGGGCCGCGGCGTTCGTCGAGCCGGCAGGGATCGCGAGCGAACAGCTGCTCCGCCGACACGTCGGCGCAGCAGCTGGACGAGCCTCCTCCTGGGTGCGCCAGATGCGCTGGCGCCTGGCCGCGACCGACGCTGCCGTCGTCGTCGCGAGCATCGCGACCGCGACCGCGGTCGGATTCACCATCGAACCCCCGGCGATGGACGCCCCCAAGACCCAGGTCTTCGCCATCGCCGGGCTGACCGTCATCACCTGGCTCGCGTTCATCGCCGCGGCGCACACCCGCGACGACCGCGTGCTCGGCATGGGCCCTCGCGAGTATCGCAGGGTCGCCAATTCCACCGTGCTCTTGTTCGGCATCCTCGCACTGGCCGTGCTGCTCGCGGGAGTACAGGGCGCCCGCACCTTCGTCGTCATCGCCCTCCCCCTCGGATTGGCCGGCCTGCTGCTGGAGCGTTGGCTGTGGCGCAAATGGTTGCTCAAGCAGCGTCGGGTCGGGCGGTACGTCGCCAGCGCGATCGTTGCGGGCGACGCCGCCGATGCGGAGTACGTCGTGCGCCGCATCGCCGAGCAGTGCTGCGTCGGATACCGCGTCATCGGGGTGGCCACCGATTCACCCGAGCACCGGTTCCTCGACGACAGCGGCAACGTCGTGCCCGTCGTCTCGTCGATCTCCGACGTCGCCCGCCAGGCGCGCGAGCTCGGCGCCGAGGCTGTCATCATCGCCGGACGGACCCCCGGCGACGGCGAACTCATTCGCGAGCTGAGCTGGCAACTCGAAGGCAGTGGAGCGGAGCTCGTGCTCTCCAGCCGGCTGACGGATGTCGCGGGCCCCCGAATCCACTTCCGCCCCGTCGAGGGGCTGCCGCTCATCCAGGTCGAGATCCCCCAGTTCGATGGCGGGAAGCACGCCCTCAAGCGAGGTTTCGACGTCGTTGCTGCGAGTTTGGGACTGCTGGTGATCGCGCCGATCCTCATCGCCGCCGCGATCGTCATCAAGCTGAACGGCCCCGGCCCGGTGCTCTACGCACAAGACCGCGTGGGCCGCGACGGACTCACGTTCCGGATGCTGAAGTTCCGGTCGATGGTGCCGGACGCCGACTGCCAGCTTCCGGGGCTGGCAGCCAGCAACGACGGCGCGGGGCTGCTCTTCAAGATGCGAGACGACCCGCGCGTCACGCCCGTCGGTCGATTCCTTCGCAAGCACTCCATCGATGAGCTGCCGCAGCTCTGGAACGTGCTGCGGGGCGACATGAGCATGGTCGGACCCCGCCCCCCGCTGCCCGGCGAAGTCGAGGAGTACGAGGGCCACGTGCATCGCCGCCTGCTGATCAAGCCCGGCCTGACCGGCCTCTGGCAAGTCAGCGGGAGAAGCGACCTCGACTGGGACGAAGGCGTTCGGCTCGACCTGTACTACGTCGAGAACTGGTCGCTGACCGGCGATCTGATGTTGATCTGGCGCACGCTCCGCGTCGTCTTCCATTCCGAGGGAGCTTACTGATGACCCGATACGATGCCGCACCCGACCGACCCGACGGCGGCAGGGTCGGGTATGCCGGAGGTGCCTTCGACCTCTTCCACGTCGGACACCTCAACATCCTGCGGCATGCGAGCAGCGAGTGCGATTACCTGATCGCCGGCGTCGTCTCCGACGAGATGCTGCTCGCCAGCAAGGGGTCCCTCCCCGTGGTGCCGCTCAGCGAGCGGCTCGAGATCGTGCGCAGCGTCAGCTTCGTCGATGAGGCGATCGCCGAGACCGAGCCCGACAAGCTCGACACCTGGCGGAGCACGCCGTTCGACGTGTACTTCAAGGGCGGCGATTGGCAGGGCACCGAACGCGGGCGGCGCCTGGAACGGGAGTTCGCCGCCGTGGGCGTCGAGGTCGTCTACTTCCCGTACACGATGACCACATCGAGCACGATCCTGCGGCGAGCGCTTTCGGCGCTCACCGACGCCGAGACGACGGTTCACGTGGCGGCGCAGCGATCATGACCAAGCGCGCACTCATCACCGGTATCACGGGCCAGGACGGCTCGTACCTTGCCGAGTTCCTGCTCGAGCGAGGATACGAGGTGCACGGCATCAAGCGCCGGGCCTCGCAGTTCAACACCCAGCGCATCGATCACCTCTACGAGGATCCCCATGACGAGGACCGCCGGTTCATCCTCCACCACGGCGAACTCACCGATGCCACCAACCTGACCCGCATCATCCGTGATGTCGAGCCCGATGAGATCTACAACCTCGGTGCGCAATCGCACGTCGCGGTGAGCTTCGAGGAACCCGAGTACACCGCCGACGTGAACGCCCTCGGCACGCTCCGGCTGCTCGAGGCGATCAGGCTCCTGCGGATGACCGACCGCGTGCGCTTCTACCAGGCGTCGACCTCCGAGCTGTTCGGCAAGGTGCAGGAGACGCCGCAGCGCGAGACCACGCCGTTCCATCCCCGCTCGCCCTACGCCGTGTCGAAGCTGTTCGCGTTCTGGATGACCGTGAACTACCGCGAGGCCTACGGCATGTTCGCCTGCAACGGCGTGCTCTTCAATCATGAGTCTCCGCGCCGGGGTGAGACGTTCGTGACCCGCAAGATCACGCGCGGCATCGCGAACTGCGCGCAGGGACTCGAGTCCTGTCTCTACCTCGGCAATCTCGACGCCCGCCGCGACTGGGGGCACGCCAAGGACTACGTGCGACTGCAGTGGATGATGCTGCAGCGCGACACGCCCGAGGACTTCGTCATCGCGAGCGGGGTGCAGCACTCCGTGCGGCAGTTCACCAAGTGGGCTGCTGAGGAGGTCGGCATCACGCTCCGCTTCGAAGGCTCCGGACTCGACGAGGTCGGCGTGGTCGACGAGGTCATCGGGTCGTCGGCACCCGGCGTCAACGCCGGCGACGTCATCGTCAGGGTCGACCCGAGATACTTCCGGCCCGCCGAAGTCGAGACCCTGCTCGGCGACGCGAGCAAGGCGCTCCTCGAACTCGGTTGGTTGCCGCAGATCGGGGCCAGCGAGCTCTGCTCCGAGATGATGGCCGCCGATCTCGCCGCCGCAGAGCAGAAGGCGCTCCTGCGGTCCCTCGGCTATCCGGCTCCGCTGCCGGTGGAGGTCTGACCATGCGCACGCCACGGATCTACGTCGCCGGCCACACCGGAATGGTGGGCTCGGCGATCGTGCGGCGGCTCACCGCGCTCGGCCGCGGCACGATCGTCACGCGTACGCGCGACGAGCTCGACCTGACCGATCAGGCCGCCGTGCGCGCGTTCTTCGCCGCGGAGGTCATCGACGAGGTGTACCTGGCCGCGGCGCGGGTGGGCGGCATCCACGCCAACGCCACGTTCCCGGCCGACTTCGTCTACGACAATCTCATGATCGAGGCCAACGTCATCCGGGCTGCCCACGACTTCGATGTCGAACGGCTGCTCTTCCTCGGCTCGTCGTGCATCTACCCGAAGTTCGCCGCCCAGCCGATCACCGAGGAGACGCTCCTGTCCGGCCCCCTCGAGCCGTCCAATGCGGCGTATGCGATCGCCAAGATCGCGGGCATCTCGCTCTGCGAGAGCCTCCGAACGCAATTCGGTCGCGACTACCGAGCCGTGATGCCGACGAACCTCTACGGCACCGGCGACCGCTACCACCCGATGTACAGCCATGTCGTCCCCGGCCTCATCCGCCGATTCCACGAGGCACGCGAGCGCGGCGACCTCGAGGTCGTCGTGTGGGGCACCGGCGCTCCGCGACGGGAGTTCCTGCACGTCGACGACCTCGCGGCCGCGAGCGTCTTCGTGATGGAGCGCCCGCGCGCAGAGTTCGAGGAGGTCGTCGGCGACCACCTGGTCTACGTCAACGTCGGAAGTGGCACCGACATCCCGATCCGCGAACTCGCCGAGCTCATCGCCAAGGTCGTCGGCTTCCACGGTTTCGTGTCGTTCGATCCGTCGATGCCCGACGGCACGCCGCGCAAGCTCCTCGACATCTCGCGCCTCGCCCGCCTCGGCTGGACACCCACCATCCGACTGGACGAAGGCATCCGGCGCACCTACGCCGAGTACCAGGCCGAACTGGCCCTCACCGGCGCGGCCGCGCCGTCACTCACGGGGGGTGCAGCATGATCCACGCCGACTTCGAACCCGACGAGGGGCGAGCGGATGTCGCATCGCCACCGCCTCGCCGACGGCGCGTGCGCTGGATCCTCGCCGGCGCCGGCGTGCTCGCGCTCGCGCTCATCGCGGTGTCGATCGGTGTCGCCGTCAACACGGTTCCGCCCTCACCTGACGCTGCGCCCGTCGACGCTGCGGAGCAGGCCGAGCAGGAGGAACCGACCCCGCCGCCCGTCGAGGCTCCAATGCCGACTCAGGCGCCACTCGGCGACGAAGCTGTCGCGACCGAGGCGGTCGTCGTCTCCGTGAACGCTCTCGTCGACGCGACCAACGAGGTGCTGCAACGCGCCGACGGCGGCACGGAAGGCATCGAATCCGTGGCGACGGGATTCGTCGAGGGAGAAGTGCAGGCGCTCGCGCTCGAGCGGGAGCAGCTGGGCTACACCCAAGTGGGCGAGGCGACGGTCACGAGCGCGAAGGTGCGATCGCTCGACCTCGCGGCCGACCCGCCGGCCGCGCTGCTCGAGGTCTGCATCGACACGAGCGACCTCGACGTGCTCGATCCCAACGGCGACTCGGTCGCCGACCAGCTCTACCGGCCGGACCATCCGGTCATGCACCTGTACGGAGCCGTCTACACCGACGGACTCTGGCGGGTGTCCACCCATGAGATCCCAGACGGCGCAAGCTGCACCTGAGAGGACCAGGCCACATCATGAACACCTCGACCCGCCGACCGGGACAGATCAGGCGAGCTGCGCTCGCAATGGGCACGACGCTGGTGATGGCGGCATCCGTGCTGATGTTCACCGCCGCGCCGAGCACCGCGGCCGAACCATTGCCCGACGGCAAGACCTCGCTCACCGCAGCGGGTTCCTGCTGGGAGGCGAAGCAGAACTTCCCGGCTTCCGCCGATGGCCTCTACTGGCTGCTGACCCCCGCACTCAAGGCGCCGGCGCAGTTCCACTGCGACATGACGACCGACGGCGGAGGCTGGGTCCTCGTCGGCCGTGGTCGCGAGGGGTGGAAGAACCACTACAACGGGCTCCGCACCCCCGAGATCCTCCGCAACACCGTCACCGGTCAGGGCGCGTTCCTCGTCGCGCAACTGCCGGCGCTGACGGTCGACGCGCTGCTCAACAACGGTGCGGTCAGCGCGCTGACCGAGGGCGTGCGGCTGCGCCGGGCGACGAACACCGCGGGCACGTCGTGGCAGGAAGCACGATTCGCGATGCCCAAGCGGGATCGCTGGGTCTGGACGTTCCGCGGCGAGCACCCCGTCGGCAGCTGGAGCTTCGGCGGCCTCTTCGGGTCGGGGTCGGGCGGCACCACGAACAGCTTCGGCAACGACTCCCAGTTGCGGCGGGTGGACACCAACGTGCGGCAGGCGCAAGGCTGGGTCGGCGGCTTCGCGTTCGGCTCCCAGGTCGCCGGTCAGAACGCGGCCACGTCGTACCTGTACTCCGCGACAGCCGGGGCCGGCAACGCGATGCCCTTCACGCAGGTGTACCTGCGCCCGCGGCTGCGCATCTCGCAGATGACCTTCCCGGCCATTCCCGATGCCGGCGCACCGGCGCAGACGCTGCGCGCCATGCCCGACAGCGACGCCCTCACCACGGTGTGGGGCGTGACCGGGCAGGCCAACGGCATCGACGGTGAGCTCAACACCGAGGTGTCCGCCTTCGCCCAGATCGGCAATCGCGTCTACGTCGGCGGCAATTTCCAGTACGTCCAGCGAACCCTCAACGCGACCGGAACGAACAAGGTCGAGCGGCGGTTCCTCGCGGCATTCGATGTCAATACCGGGCAGTTCATCCCCGGCTTCCAGCCGGTGCTGAACAACCAGGTGAAGGCGCTCGTCGCCCTGCCCGATGGCAGGCTCGCCGTCGGCGGCCAGTTCAGCCAGGCCAACGGCGCGGCCCGCTCGGCATTCGTCATCGTGGATGCCAGCACGGGCCAGACGTCGGGTTGGCAGGTCGATGCCGAGAACCGCACCACGGGTGGCGTCGGGCAGGTTCGCGGGCTCGCCGTCCACGGTCAGAATCTGTACGTCGCCGGGGCGTTCACGCACCTCGTCGGTTCGGGCGGCGTCACATCGAACTCCTGGAACGGTGCCCGCATCAACCTCGCCGCCGGAGCTCCCGACACCAACTGGAACCCCACGCTGAACGGCACGAGCGTCGGCGTGGAGGCGGCGGGCGATGGCACTCGCACCTACCTCACGGGCTACTTCAAGCAGAGCGGATCGACCTCGACACCGAACTCCGCCGCGTTCCAGTCGGCGGCGGGCGCCCCGCTGGTGCAGCCGCTGTGGGTGCCGACGTTCAGCAACCCGGCCCCGACCAGGGGTTGGCAGCTGGGGGTCGCCGAGTCGAGCGGCCGCGTCTACGTCGGTGGCTCAGAGCACAGCCTGTTCGGCTACGACCGCACCACGTTCGAGCTGAAGAGCGGCAGCATCACCAAGAACGGCGGTGACTTCCAGGTGGTCGAAGCCAACAGCGACACCGTCTTCGCCGGTTGCCACTGCGGCGACTTCAGCTATCAGGACGCCTACGCATGGAGCAACATCGGCACGAACTGGACGCAGGGCGACAGCATCAACCTGTTCGGTGCTTGGGATGCCGCGAGCGGCAAGTACATCGCCGAGTTCAACCCGATCACGCAGGCACGTCGAGGATTCGGCCCGTGGGCACTGTTCCAGGATTCCAACGGGACGCTCTGGACCGGCGGCGACTACGCGTATTCGACGCGCGCCGGACAGGTCAACCAGTGGTCGGGCGGCTTCGTCCGCTTCGGCATGCGCGACTCCTCGGCACCCTCGACACCGACCGGCGCGACCTCGACCTCCGTCGACGCGACGACCGCACTGCTTCGCTGGTCGGCCTCGACCGACAACCGGGGAGTCACCGGCTACGAGGTGATCCGCGATAACAAGGTCATCCAGACGACGACTGCGCTCGAGCTGAACGTTCCCGTCGCGGCAACGCCGACGCGGTACTTCGTGCGGGCAGTGGATGCAGCGGGCAACCGCTCGGCCACGACCCCGGTCGTGCTCGTGGCGCCGCCGTCGGCCGACGACCTGACCTTCGTGGTGACGGGTGACTCCTGGCGCTGGCAGTACATGTCGACGGCCTGGCAGGCCGCGTGGAACACCCGCGGGTTCGACGACTCCTCGTGGGCACAGGGTCCGTCGTTCCTCGGCTTCAACTCGTCGCTGATCGCGACCGACGTGTCGGTGGGCGCGCCCTCGCCGAGGCCGCTGAGCGCACAGTTCCGGAGGTCGTTCAGCGTGACCGACCCGGCGACCGTGACGGCAGGCGTCATCTCGGTCGTGGCCGACGACGGCGTGGTGGTCTACGTCAACGGGGTGGAGATCGGGCGGAGCAACCTTCCGGCCGGCACCCTGACGCAGAACAGCTACGCCACGGCCGCACCGCGGACGTCGACGGCATCGGCGAACCGCATCGAGTTCGCGGTTCCCGACGGGCTCCTCGTCGCCGGCACCAACGTCATCGCGGTCTCGACGCATCTCAACTACCGCTCGACGCCCGATATCAGCTTCGACTTGCGTTACACCGCGAAGCGAGGCACCCCGCAGCCGCTGGCCGCGCCGGCACCGCCGGCCGCCCGGATGGCGCCGGTGGACCCGGTCGCTCCGCTTGCGCCGCTCGCGCCGGCAGATCCGGTGGCTCCGGTCGAACCGGTGGCTCCGGTGGCCCCGGTGACCCCCGTCGATCCGGCCGCCCCCGACTCCAAGCCGGCGCCCGTGCCGCCTGAACCCGAGCCGGAACCATGACTGCGATCGGAGAGCACCGGAGCTACCGGGAGGCGGTCGAACGGCTCGCCGCAGCGCAGAAGTCCGGGGCAGGCGTGCCCGCCTACCTGCGCTGGGTGAACCGCGGTCTCGGCCGCCGGGCAGCGGCTCTCGCCTACGTCGCCCGGTCGACTCCGAACCAGGTCACCGCGGCGAGCGCCCTCTTCTCGCTCGCGGGAATGCTCGTGCTGGCGTCGGCCGAGCCGTCCCCAGTCACCGCGGTCGTGGCGACGGTGCTCCTGCTCGCCGGCTATGCGCTCGACTCGGCCGACGGGCAGCTGGCGAGGCTGACGGGCAGCGGGTCAGTCGCGGGCGAGTGGCTCGATCACGTGATCGACGCGGTGCGCCTGCCGCTCTTCCATCTCGCGGTGGCGGTGTACCTGCTTCGTGACAGCGGGTCCCTCGGGCTCGCGAGCATCGGCGTGGCGTTCTCGCTGCTCTCGTCGGCGTGGTTCTTCGCGCAGACCCTGGCCGAGAAGCTCTCACCCGAGACACCCGAGACACCCGAGACGCCCGGTACGACGACGGATGCGCCCGCCTGGGTGTCATTCGCGAAGCTCCCCTACGACGTCGGCGTGCTCTACCTCATCGTGCTGACGAGCGGCTGGCCGACGGTGTTCCTCGGCGCGTACGTGGCCCTGTTCGCGGTCACCGCGTTGGTCGCCGCGCTCTCCATGGCGCGAAAGTACCGGGGGCTCGCGCGCGCCGGTGTCTCCGTCGCGGCCCATCAGGGGTGACCCGTGTCCACCGCCATCCGCGATTCGCTGCCGGCGACATCGGCGCACGTCGCCCCGTCGAGAGAGCTCCCCGCGTGGCCAGTGCTCGTGCTCCTCTGGGGTATGCCCGCGTGGTGGGCGTTCGGCCTGCTGCCGTTCTCGATGCTGATCATGACGGTGCCGATGGTGGCGTATCTCGTGCAGCGCGGCCGCGTTTCGATCGTGCCCGGCACCATGCCGTGGCTCGCCTTCGTCGTGTGGATGGTGCCGTGCGCGCTGATGCTCGATTCGCTCGGCCGGATCATCGGTTTCGGCATGCGGTTCTCGCAGTTCGCGGGAGTGGCCATCGCGCTCGTCTACCTCGTGAACGCGCCTCGATCGCTCACGGTCCGCCGGGTCCTCTCCGGGCTGAGCTTCACGTGGGCGTTCATCATCGTCTGCGGATACCTCGGCATGCTGTGGCCGGACGGCGAACTCACGCTCACCGTCGGGAAGCTGCTCCCCGCATCCGTGCTCGAGAACGAGTACGTGCGCGACCTTGTCTTCCCCGGCTTCTCCGAAGTGCAAGAGCCATGGGGAGCGGAGGAACCGTTCGTGCGTCCGTCGGCGCCGTTCCCGTACGCGAACGGCTGGGGAGCCGCCCTCGTGATCCTGACGCCGGCCGCGATCGCGGCGGCGCTGGAGCGCGGCACGGCCAAGGCCATCTGCTGGCTCATGGTGGGAGCCGCTCTCGCGGTACCCCCGGCTGTCGCATCGAGCAATCGCGGCCTCCTCCTCGGGCTCGTCATCTGCATCGCCTACGTGTCGGTGCGACTCCTGTTGCGCGGCCGCTGGCTCGCGTTCCTCTGGGTCTGCATCCTGAGCTCCGGCATGCTGTTCCTGCTCTCGGCCTCGGGCGCGATCGAGGGCATCGTGGCGCGTCAGGAGGTGGCCGACACGACGACCGGGCGGAGCCTGCTCTACGAGGAAACCTTCGCCCGAACCTTCGAATCGCCGATCCTCGGCTTCGGCTCACCACGGCCCTCGCTCTCGAGCGAGATCACGGTCGGCACCCAGGGCGCGCTCTGGAACACGATGTTCTGCTTCGGGTTCGTCGGGCTCGCGCTCTTCGCCTGGTTCCTCATCGGGGCGGCCATCCGCACCGCGGCCGCACCCAACACGATCACGCTCTGGCTGCACTCCGCGGTCGTGAGCTCCTGCGTCGTCGCCGTCTTCTACGGGCTCGATCGCCACCTCCTCTGGATCTGCCTCATCATCGGGCTCCTCCTCCGCGAGAAGTCCCTCCCCTCGTCGAGGCTCTGGCCGCATGAGCCCCGTGCGCCGCGTGAGCTTCGTGAGTCGCGGGAGGCGTGACGCATGCGAGCCGAACGACTGGCACGGAGCGGGCTGCTCGGGCTGCTCGGCTCGATAATCGCCGCGACGGCCGCGTTCGCGGTCGCCCTCGTCGTCGGCAACGCACTCGGCGCCTCGGGCACCGGTCTCTTCTTCCAAGCAGTCGCCATCTTCACGATCGCGAGTCAGGTGCTGCGGCTCGGCACCGGCAGCGGCATCGTGCGCACGGTGTCGGAACAGCACGCGTTCGGGCGTCACGGCGAAGCATGGCGCACGGTCGTCATCGCGGCCGTGCCGGTCGCCGTGCTCTCGACGCTCGTGGCAGCTGCCATCTGGTGGTCGGCCCCGTGGCTCGCCGAGTGGCTCGTGCCGCCAGGAGGAAGCGAACGGTTCGAGGCCTACCTGACCTTCATGGCGCCCTTCATTCCCATCGGCGCGCTGCTCGCGGTGCTCCAGATGGCATCGCGCATGCTCGACGGCATCGTCACGTACACGGTCGCGCACGCGATCGCGTTTCCGATCACCCGTCTTGCGGCGGTCGTCGGCGCGTTGCTCGTCGTGGGCACGGCCTTCAGCGGCTTCGCCGCCTGGCTGTGGGTGAATCCGCTCTGGCTGCTGATCGCCGCCGCGCTGCTCGCCCGACCGTTCATCCGCGACTGGCGGCGGCGGGCCGAAGCGCTCGAGACGTTGCCGGCGGCGAGCCGCCGATTCTGGGCCTTCAGCGGCGCCCGCGCGGTCGGCGGGTCGCTCGAGATCGTGCTCGAGTGGTCGGATGTGCTGATCGTCGCGGCGCTCACGTCGCCCGCCGAGGCGGGCGTGTACGCGATCGTCACCCGCACGGTGCGCGCCGGCCAGGTGGTCGATCACTCGATGCGGCTCGCCGTGAGCCCGACGCTGTCCCGTCTCCTCGCGCTCGGCGAATCGGCGGCGACCCGCGCGCTGCACACGTCCGTGGCGCGAGCGATGATCATCGTGAGCTGGCCCTTCTACCTCACTCTCGCCATCATGGGTCCGGCGATCCTCGGGCTCTTCGGCCCGGGCTTCGAATCGGGCGCCGTGCCGCTCGTCATCGTCAGCGGTGCCATGATGGTCGCGTCGAGCGCCGGAATGCTGCAGAGCATCATCCTCCAGGGCGGCCACAGCAGCTGGCAGGTGGGGAACAAGTCGGTCGTGCTCGTCACGAGCGTCGCCCTGAACCTGCTGCTCGTGCCGCTGCTCGGCATCGTCGGAGCGGCCGCGACGTGGGCATTCGTCACGCTGCTCGACACGGCGATCGCCGCGTGGCAGGTGCACCGCCGCATGGGCGTCGGTGTGAACCTCCGTAGGCTCATCCCCGCGATGATCGTGCCGGCCATCGTCTTCGGCGCGGGCCTCGGGTTCGTGCGCCTGGTGTTCGGCACGTCGGCGGGCGCGCTCATCGGCGGGGTCCTCGGCGTCGGGCTCGTCTACCTCGCCGTGCTCTGGGTGCTTCGACACCGACTCGGCATCGAATCGCTGTGGCGCGAGGCGCCCGGGATGCGGCGGCTGGTCGAACGGTCATCGCAGGCGGCGTACTGAGCACAAGGGTTCGTGCCGACGTCGGTCAGTGCCGACGTCCGAGGATCATGCGGATCGAATGCGACATCCGCCGCGCCCGCACCCGGCCGCTGATGCGAGCCGGCGGGGCTGCGAGCAGCTCGATCGCAGCGGCGATGCCCGGGGTCGGCGCGGGCGTCGGGGCATGCGACTCGAGCTGCCCGCCGAGCATCCCGTCGAGCGCCGCCCACAATTGCTCTCGCGACGTCGCCCGGTGCACCGCACCGAGTCGCTCGGCCTGATCCGTGAAGATGAGCTGGTGCTCGTCGACGACCTCGTCATGCACGGGCACCCGCGGAACGACGATCGGCAGTCGCCCGATCGCCCGCATGTCCATCACGCCGCCCGCCCCGCCCTGGAGCACCACTGCATCGGCGGTACGGCACAGCTCGAGCAACCCGAGATACGGCAGCACATCGTGGTTCTCCGCTCCGGCGACCGGCCGGCCGGGGCCGTGCTGCATCACGACACGCACCTCGGAATGACGAGTGATCCAGGGCTCCATCCACTCGCCGAGGCGATCGAACGGCAAGTGGTAGCTGCCCACGCTCACCACGACCATGCGCCGGGTCACAGCACGACTCCGATGTCGTCGGCGTCGGGGTAGATCCCCTGAAGCGCCGGCCATTGCACGAGGAACCGGTCGGCGAAGGGGTAGACGAGGCGGCCGCTGAGCGAAGCCGTCGTGATGCGGTCGACGGGCTCGAGGTACACCGTGGTCGCGCCGTATCGGTGCGCCTGCGTGAAGAACGGCAGGGCGATGGCGGCTCCGGTGCTGAACACGACGTCGGGCCGCGTCTCGGCGAGCACCCGCCGCGCGAGCCCGAAGTTCCTGACGAGGTTCGGCAGGTTCCGCACCGTCGGGTAATGGGCCTCGACGACCTGCTCGCCGACGAGGCGCGAGCGGGCGTCTTCAGTGGGGAGCGTGACCCAGGTGCGCTCGTGCGCCGACCACCACTCCTTCAGGGCGAGCGCTTGCGTGAGGTGGCCGCCCGAGGAGCAGACGATGAGCACGCGCACGCTCAGATCCCCTTGCCGAATCGCGCCGCGACTCGTGTGACCTGACGCGTGGTGACGAGTCGCGCCGCGATCAGGAGCGCGAGGTACGACTTCACCTGCGTCGGCGAATGCCGCAGCGACCGCCGGGCCCACCGCGCGCCGTCGCGTCGGCGATCCGCCGACACCCTGGCGAACGCGATCTGCGACTCGATCCTTCCGATCGCCCGGCCGCTCCGCGCGAAGTCGGGATGCTTCGCGAGCAGGTACTCGAGGGCGTCGGCGTAGTCGTTCCAGCGGCCGAAGAAGTAGGACTGTCCCTGCCAGGTCACGCGCACGAATGGACGGTCGACCACGTGGATGTCGCCGACGACGGATGCCCGCAACAGAATGTCGTAGTCCTCGCCGTAGCTCCGGGGCAGCTCCTCATCGATGAGGCCGACGTCGCCGAGCAGCGCCGAGCGGCGGAACAGGAAGCTCGACGAGTGCAGGCCGGCGATGCGGTCGTGCAGGAGCATGTCGTGCGTCACGATGCCCGACCCGACCAGGCGTTCATGTTCGCGAGCACCGTCGTCGACGACCATCGCCGTACCGACGAGGGATGCCGCCGGGTGCGCTTCGATCACATCGACCTGCGACGACAGCTTGCCGGGCAGCCAGGCGTCATCGTCGTCGAGGAAGGCCACGAGCGCATGGCGGGCCGCGAGGATGCCGGTGTTCCGTGCGCCGGCGAGGCCGCGGCTGCGTTCATTGACGACGCCGTGGAGTGTGCGGCCGTCGGCGAGACCGACCGCGGGAAGCACGGGCTCGCACGCGTCGAACACCACGATCACCTCGATGTCGCCGTCGTAGTCCTGATCGAGAATGCTCTGGACTGCACGGCGCATCATCTCGGGTCGGTCGTGCGTCGGCACGACCGCGGTCACAGGAGGCGACGTCATGGTCAGTTCCCCGATCGATGCCGGTGGCGACATCCTACCGTCGCAGCCCGAATTCCGTGGACGGAATCTTGCCCTGATCGGTAGGATGATCTGGCACGTCATCGTCCTGGGGGGTGATCGTCTGATCAGGGTCGGCGTCATCGGTGCAGGAAAGATGGGGCTCTCCCATCTCGCGATCCTCGGTGCCCACCCCGACGTCGAGCTCGTCGGCGTCTGCGATTCCCTCGGGTATCTGCTCGATGTGCTCGAGAAGTACACGGGCGTCCGCAAGTTCAGCGACGCCGCGCACTTGTTCGACGAGCAGCCCGACGCCGTGCTGATCGCGACCCCGTCGGCCTCGCACGTCGCGCTCGTCGGCGAGGCGCTCGCCCGCGGCATCCACGTCTTCTGCGAGAAGCCGCTCACCCTGAGTGCAGCGGAGTCGACGGCGTTGGCGGATGCCGCGGCGAACGCCGGCCTGGTGACCCAGGTCGGCTACCACAACCGATTCGTCGGCACGTTCCGCGAGGTGAAGCGGCTGCTCGACCTGCAGGCCATCGGGCGCGTGACCCACGTGCTCGCCGAGGCCTACGGCCCGGTCGTGCTGCGCCCGAAGGGCGAGACCTGGCGCAGCAAGCGAGTCGCGGGCGGCGGCGCCCTCTACGACTATGCGGCGCATCCCCTCGACCTCTTGTGCTGGTATCTCGGCGAGCCGGAGACGGTGACCGGCGCGGTGCTCGCCCGCGACTTCTCGGCCGAGACCGACGACGAGGTCTACGGCACGCTCAACTACGCCGGCGCCACGAGTGCGCAGCTGTCGGTGAACTGGTCGGATGAGTCGTACCGCAAGATGACGACGAAGATGACGGTCTGGGGTGAACGCGGAAAGATCAACGCCGATCGGCAGGAGCTCGAGGTCTACCTCCGTGACACCGCCGAGGTGCCCGAGGGGTACCGGGTCGGCTGGAACAGCGTCAACACGACGACGCTCACCCCGCCCGTGTGGTTCTATCTCCGAGGCGAGGAGTACAGCGCCCAGATCGACCACTTCGTGCGATCGGTGGCCGCATCCAAGAGCGATTCCAGCGCGGTGGCGCGCGTGAACGACTTCGCGAGCGCCGCGGCCACCGATCGCACGATCGAGCGATTCCTGCGCGAACCGTCGGGCGACGACCACCAGCGGCAGGCCGAGCCCGCGAACCACCATGACCGGCGGTTGTTCGGGCGCGCGCGGAAGGGCCACCGATGACGCTCGATCGGCTCCTGCTCGGTGACAACCAGTTCTTCGGCGTCAACCACATGTCAGAGGAGCGCGCGCACCGCAGCGCGCTGCGCTTCCAAGACACGGCGGCGATCATCGAGGTCATCGACGACGCCGTCGAGGCCGGAGTGCGCTCGTTCATGTGCACGACGCACGAGCGCATCGCCGAAGTCGCCGATCACGTGCGCGCGCATCCCGACGACTACCCCGGATTCGCCTTCCTGCCGTGCCTTCCGTACGCCCACAAGTACGCGAACGCGGTCACCGAGCTCGGCATGATGGGCGCGATGCGGAGCTTCCTCCCCGACGAGGGGTTCGTGAATGCGGCGCTGCGCGGCGGCAAGGCGCTCGCGGGCAAAGACGTCGAGGGGCTCATCACGCTGCTCGTCGATGCCGAGATGAAGATGTTCCACGGACTCTCGACACCCGTCGTGTTCCTGCAGAACGTCGTCGTCGACCTTCTGCTCGGCCTTCGATTCGACGCGGCGTTCTCGATCTTCGCCGAGCACGTGCGTTCGCGGTACGGCGCGGAGCCGGGCTTCATCACGATGAACCTGCCCATGGCCCTCGACGCGCTCGAGCGAGCAGGAGTCGACGACCCCATCGTGTGCTCGAACATGAACAAGCTCGCCTTCCGGGTCTCCGGCGGGGTGCAGGCGTACGACGAGGTACTCGAGACGCGGGTGTTCCGTCCGGTGGCGATGTCGGTGTTCGCGTCGGGTGCGATCCCGCCGCGCGAGGCACTCGAGTGGGTGAGCGAGCGCCCGCAGATCCGCTCCGTGGTGTTCGGTGCCTCGACGCCGCAGCACATTCGCTCGACCGTGCAGATCGTCGAACAGCTGTGGGGCGGTGTCAGCTCTCGCTGACGGGTTCGCCGCCGCCGACGGCCCTCGAGGATCGCGACCTGCGCGTCTCCGCGATGCGATCCACGATGAGCGCGGTGAACGCGCCGACGAAGAGCCCGAGGAAGACGCCGGCACCCACGAACACGTAGAGACTCGGCGTGTTGGTGTCTTGCGGCGGAGCCGCCGGGTCGATGAGTGTTCCGGCGTCGATCGAGGTCGCGATCAGCACCGCCCGCTGGGTGTCGAGGGCGCGAATCTGGCCCTCGAGTGATTCTCGGAGGGGATTGTCAGCCTCGAGGTCGCTGAACTGCGTCCGCAGTTCATCGGCGGTCGAGGCCAGGGTGTCGGATGCCTCTGAGATACGCCGCTCCGCGACGGCGGTGCGCTGCTCGAGGTAGGCGGCCGCGATGGTGTTGGCGATCTCAGCCGATCCCTCGGCACTGCCCGTCGTGACGCGGAACTCCAGCACCTGGGAGCCGCGCGGAATGGTGACTTCGAGCTGGTCGCGAAGGCCCGCGACGGTGGAGTCGGCGAGCTCGTCTGCCGCGAAGGAGAGCACTTCGGTCGACCTCGCGATGAGGCGCTGCGTCTCCATGTTGACACTCGGAGCGGCCTCGCCCGCGGTGGGGATCGCCTCGACCGTGACCGACGCCGTCGCGGTGTACCGGTCGGGCCAGATCATGCCGAGCGCGGTCGCCGCGACCGCGATCGCCACGGCGACGATGACGAGCACCCGCCACTGCCGCGTGACGCTGCGATACACGTCTTCGACCATTGCGGCCCCCTCAGCGCAGTAGCTCGACGGTTCCCCGACGTGTCGGCGAACAGTCGAGTCGTGCTCAGCATATGCCCCGAGCTGGATACGAAGTGGGATTTGTCGGACTCGACACCGTCACGTACAGTGTTGCGCTACTCGTTACCGAATTGAGATAGTTGAGTATTCCTTGCGAAACGTGAAGCACAAGCACGCCTCCCCCAAATCCCCCAGAACCACCCGAACCCGCCTGCTGATCGCCGCCGGACTCGCGTCGGCGCTGACGATCTCGCCGATCGCTGCGAGCGCGATCGCCGCGACGTCCGAGACGTCCGCCGACAAGATCCTCGCCTTCGGCAGCGACGGCTGGTCGTACTACCGCGGCACCACGGCACCGTCGAGCGACTGGCGCGACGGCGACAACGGCTGGCCGACCGGCACCGCGCCGCTCGGATTCGGCATCGGCACCGGTTCACTCGGAACCAAGCTGACGAACGACTTCAGCCCGCGACCACTGGCGACGTACTTCGCACGTTCGTTCACCCTGGCCGAGGTGCCGGCCGGTGGAGTCACCCTCACGACGTGGGCCGATGACGGCGTTGCCGTGTCGGTGAACGGCGACGAGGTGCTGCGCCGCAACCTGCCGTCGGGCGAACTCAAGTTCACCAGCTACGCGACTGCCGCCCCGCAGAGCAGCACGGCGCGAACGACGCCGGTGAAGGTGACCGTGCCCGCCGCACAGCTCCACGTCGGTGAGAACGTCGTGGCCGCTCAGGTGCAGTCGAACTGGCGCACGACCCACAATGTGACGTTCGACGCCCAGCTGACCGCGAACACGGGGTCGGCGCCGGTCCCCACCCCGACCCCGACTCCCACCCCCGCACCGACGCCCACTCCGGCACCGACCCCGGAGCCGACGCCCGCTCCGACCCCGGAGCCGACCCCGACCCCGACGCCCACCCCGACGCCCACTCCCGTGCCGGAGACGGACACCGGCGTCGTCTCGGGCTGGGGCGCGCCGGCCTGGCGCGACGAGTTCGACCACGTGGACGCATCGACGGGAACGCCCGCGATCGATCCCGCGAAGTGGAATGTGCGCGACCGATCCGACCTCGGCCTGCTGCAGGACGCCGCCGTGCCGTCGCGTGACCAGATCTCGGTCGACGACAACGGCATCGCGCACCTCAAGGGCGACTGGCTGGACACGCCGCTCGCCCGCCCGGCCGGTCAGGCCGGCGTACCGACGCTGACGCACAAGACCGGTTACATGGACCAGCGTTCGCTGGGCTCGGGCGACATGTCGCACAGCCAGCAGTACGGACGCTGGGAGGTTCGCGCCAAGACGCCGACCGGCCCGCACACCTACGGTTCGCTCGCGGCCTTCTGGCTGCGCAACAGCCAGTCGGGCGAGATCGACATCATGGAGGCCTGGGGCTACAACGAGCAGGCCGCACCCGGTGGCCAGCGCATCGACACGGCCACCACCACCGTGCACACGCAGACCTCCGGCTCGGGAAACCAGAAGTACTACTGGACGCACACCGATTTCGCGAACGACACTCCCCCGTGGAGCGAGTTCCACACGTACGCGTTCGAGTTCACCCCGACCTATGCGGCCATCATCGTGGACGGCAAGGAGCTGGGCCGTGCGACCCCTGCGACGCACCCGAACCTCTGGAACAAGGACTACTTCGGCAGCCCGCTGCACGTTCGGCTGAACCTGCACATCGGACCCTCGGCCCAGTACTGGGGTCTGCCCGACCCGATGCACAAGGAGTGGACGCAGCCCTTGGACTACCAGGTCGACTACGTGCGGATCTGGAGCTACCAGGGCTAGAGCCGCACCCAGTCTCGGGGCACCAGCTCTGCCGCATCGCTGTGCCCGTCGGCGAACCACGTCGACGGGGCGATCACCGGATGTGCGGGCGAGCTCGGTGCCCCGAGCCATCCGCCCCACCAGCTGAAGCTGCTGTTCGCGATGATGCGCGTCGCGCACGAGGCGATCAGCGCGATCTCGCCGCCGTCGTGCCGCGTGGCGTCGGCGGGGCAGAGCAGGTCGTCGTCTCGCGCGAGGTGCTCTCGCACCCAGTCGAGGTCGTCGCTGAACCAGACTCGACGCACATGACCGAGCGCGGCGGCGTGCTCGAGCGCCTGATCGTAGTATCCGGCGCCGAGCACACCGTGCCGCACGGCGGCGTTCGGATCGCTGACGTAGTCGCCACGGCGCACGTGCACCGCGACGCGATGCGGGTCGGCGCGCAGCTCGTCGGCGAAGCGCCGCCCGCTCGGGGTGAGCATTCCCTCGAGGAGCGCACGCACCGCCGCGCGGACCTCGTGCTCGACACCGTCGAAGTATCGCGCGGACTGGAACGTGCCGAGCAGGTACGACGTGCCGCCGAGTCGCTCGAGTACCGAGGGATCGTATCCCGACCGCCGTTGCCGCACGAGCCGCGGCCAGGAGCGGTCGGAGAGCAGCCCCGCCTTCGTCGCGCCGGCGAGCGCGAGCCCGACGGGCGCGGCCAGCCAATCTGATGCCGGCAGGAGCGGGCCGATCATGAGGGGCCGGTCGCCGCGGCACCGGACGGCGTCGAAGAGCACCCGTCGACCGATGCTGCGGAGCGCCATCGCGAACGCCCATTCGAACAGCTGGTTGCCGATGCCGCCCTGCAGGCCGAGGACGATCTCACCGGTGCGGATACGCCAGGCCACGAGACCCTCCCCGTCTGTGCACGACACGTCGGCCGCTTGCCGCCGCGCGATGCCGACCCGCCCGACCATCCGACCTCCCCGTCGGTGCCCCGAGCCTATCTCCTGCCACCGCACTCAGGAAGCGGCCGTAGGCTCGAGACATGGCTGCCACGAAGCCGATCACCGTCACGCTCACGGGCGCTGGCGGCCAGATCGGGTACGCCCTGTTGTTCCGCATCGCGTCGGGAGCGCTGTTCGGCCCCGAAACGCCCGTGCGCCTGAACCTGCTCGAGATCCCGCAGGGGCTGCGCGCGGCCGAGGGCGCCGCGCTCGAACTGCAGGACTCCGCCTTCCCGTTGCTCGCGCACGTCGAGGTCTCCGACGACGCCCGCGTGGCGTTCTCCGACGCGAACGTCGCGCTGCTCGTGGGCGCGCGCCCCCGCGCGGCCGGCATGGAACGCGGCGACCTCCTCGCGGCCAACGGCGGCATCTTCGGCCCCCAGGGCGAGGCGATCAACGCCGTGGCCGCCGATGACATCCGCGTCGTGGTGGTCGGCAACCCCGCGAACACCAACGCGCTCATCGCTGCGGCGCACGCGCCCGATGTTCCGGCCGACCGTTTCACCGCGCTGACCCGTCTCGACCACAACCGGGCTCTCGGCCAGCTCGCCGCCATGCTCGGCAGCCCGGTCGGCGAGATCCGCGACGTGACGATCTGGGGCAACCACTCGGCGACGCAGTTCCCCGACATCGCACACGCGACCGCGGGCGGCGATCCGGTGCGGGCGTTGCTCGCCGCTCGGCTCGGCGGGCCCGACGCCGTCAGTGAGTGGCTTGCCGACCAGTTCATCCCGCGAGTGGCGAAGCGCGGCGCAGAGATCATCGAGGTGCGCGGCTCGTCGTCGGTGGCATCCGCGGCGAGCGCCACCATCGACCACGTGCGCGACTGGGTCACGGGCACGGCCGACGGCTGGACGAGCGCCGCCGTCGTGTCCGACGGTTCGTACGGCGTGCCAGAGGGTCTCGTCTCCTCGTTCCCGGTGGAGGCGAAGGCCGGCGCGTGGCACATCGTGCAGGGCCTCGAGGTCGACGGGTTCGCGCGGCAGCGCATCGCGGCATCCGTCGCCGAGCTCGAAGAGGAGCGCGAAGCGGTTCGCGCCCTCGGCCTCATCTGACACCCGCCCGCGGCACCACCCGCCGTCGAGCAGGCCGCCGCGGCCTCTCGAGACCACGCACGCCCGTAGGCTTGACGCATGGCCGCATCGATCCCTCCCGCACGACGCACGCAACTCATCGTCGGGCTCGTCGTGGGCGCGATCGTCGGAGTGGGCATCAGCCTCTGGACCGGGTTCTGGCTCTGGCTGGCTGCCGGCATCGTCGTGGGCATCGCCGCGGGCGCGCTCATGAAGCCGCCATCAGACGAGTCGTCGAAGAAGTAGCCGGAACCTCGACGACGCAATCGCTCAGGCGGTTTCGCCGGCGGCGCTCGACGCTTCGCTCGACGCACCGGTCGACGCGACGTACTGCTCGATGCCGTCGATGACGCGCTCGAGGCCGAACGCGAACGCCCCCAGCGGGTCGGCAGGCGCTTCGTACGCCTCGCCGGCCGCCTGGCCGACTCGACCCGAGATCGGATACCGGGTCGGGTCCATGATCTGCTCGAGCAGCGGCGCATTGCGCTCCCACCACTCGATGTCGGATTCGGCGCTCGATCGGCGCAGGCGCTCGGCGTCGAGATACGCCCGTGCCGGCCCGCCGACGAAGCCGAGCAGCAGCGTGATGACCCGGTCCATGTCGAGATCGGCGAGGCCGAGGCCGTCGATCGCGCCGAGACACCACTCCCAGCGGTCGGAGACGTTCGGGCCGAGGGGCGGCCGGCTCGTGTCGATCGCGAGCAGCCACGGATGCCGCAGGTACTCCTCCCACTGCAGCCGCGCGATCGCGGTGAGTCGCTCGCGCAGGCTTCCCTCGAGCGCGGAAAGCGCCACCTCGCCTGCCACGTGGTCGACCATGAGGTCGATGAGCTCGGCCTTGCCGGGCACGTACGTGTAGACCGACATCGGCTTCAGCCCGAGGCGATCGGCGATGCGGCGCATCGAGAGCGCGTCGATGCCCTCTTCGTCGGCGATCTGGATGGCGGTCTCGACGACCTCGTCGACGCTCGAGCGCTGCTTGGGGCCGCGCGAGCCGAGCGGATCGCCGAGCCGCCCGCGCCAGAGGAGGCGGAGCGTGCGGTCGGGTTCGCCTCGCCCCGTGGATTCGGTCGACATGGCGCTAGCCTACATTCTTCGTATGGTGTACGGTTTGCAAGGAATAAATCCGTACAGCGTACGTTGAAGGATGCGATGACACTCATGCCACAGCCAACGACCCCCGATTCCCCGGCCCTTCGAGCACGCGGCCTGCGCAAGCGCTACGGCGCCGAACAGGCCCTCGACGGCTTCGACCTCGAGATCCGGCGCGGGCAGGTGCACGGCCTGCTCGGACCGAACGGCGCCGGCAAGACCACCGCCGTTCGATGCCTCACCACCCTGACCGACCTCGACGACGGTCACGCCGAGATCGACGGCATCGATGTGCGCCGGCACCCAGCACGGGTGCGCGAGCGCATCGGGCTCGTCGGCCAGTTCCACGCCGTCGATGAGGCACTCACCGCGCAGCAGAACCTCGTGCTCTTCGCCCGGCTCAGCGGACTCTCCAAGGCGAATGCGCGTCGCCGCGCGAGCGAGCTGCTCGCCTCCTTCGAGCTGACGGATGCCGCGTCCCGCGCGGTCTCCGGCTTCTCCGGCGGCATGCGGCGCCGGCTCGACATCGCGGCGAGCCTCGTGCTCACCCCCGCGATCCTCTTCCTCGACGAGCCCACCACTGGGCTCGACCCGCGCGGGCGGGCGACCGTGTGGCAAGCGGTGCGCGAGATCGCAGCGGCCGGCACGACCGTGCTGCTGACGACCCAGTACCTCGACGAGGCCGACCAGCTCGCCGATCGCATCTCGGTCATGGACCACGGCAGGGTCGTGGCCGAGGGAACGCCGGCCGCGCTCAAGCGGCGGCTCGGCGGCGACCGGGTCGCAGTGGTGATCGCCGACGCCGCCCGGCTCGACGAAGCGGCGGAGCTCGTCGGCCGAACGGTCGGCTCCGCAGCATCCGTCGATCACGACACCCGCACCGTCACCGTGGAGGTCGACGACGGACAGAAGGCGCTCGCCCCGATCGTGCGCGCACTCGACGGCGCGGGGCTCACCGTCGACGACCTGGCGCTGCGGCGGCCGACCCTCGACGAGGTGTTCCTGCATCTCACGGGCCCCGGAGGGCAGTCAGCATCCGACCCCACCGCCGCCAGCACCCCACCACTCCACGAGACTCAGGAGGCACGATGACCACCATCACCCCGCCCACCGCCGTCGCCGGCGCATCCGTCGTGCGAGACCGACGCCCGAATGCCGCGCGAGAGGCATGGCTGATCGCCGGGCGCGACATGCTGCACTGGGTGCGCGAGCCCTGGGGCATCGTGTTCGGGCTCGCGTTCAACATCATGCTCATCCTGATGTTCGGCTTCCTCTTCGGCGGCGCCATCGAGCTGCCGGGCGGCGGCGACTACATCGCCTTCCTGCTGCCCGGCATGTTCGCGCTCACCATGCTGTTCGGCCTCGAATCGACCATGACCGCGATGGCGGAAGACGCGAAGCGCGGCATCACCGACCGGTTCCGCTCACTGCCGATCTCGAGCGCATCGGTCGCACTCGGCCGAGCGATCGCCGACCTCGCATCGTCGGCGCTGAGCCTCGCCGTGCTCATGCTCGGCGGGCTGCTCATCGGCTGGCGGCCGACGACCGGGCCCGGCGAGGTCGCGCTCGGCATCGTGCTGCTGCTGTGGCTGCGCTTCTCGCTGCTGTGGCTCGGCATCTTCCTCGGCCTGCGCTTTCGCGGTGCCGGCGCGACGACCGCGGTGCAGGTGCTGGTCTGGCCGATCGGGTTCCTCTCGACCGTGTTCGTCTCGGCCGAGACGATGCCCGGCTGGCTCGGCGCGATCGCCACGTGGAACCCGGTCTCGGCGACGGCGGCCGCGACTCGTGAGCTGTTCGGCAACCCGACCGGCACGACGAGCGGATGGTTCGCCGAGAACGCCGTGCTCGCGGCATCCGTCTGGCCGCTCGTGATCACGGCCGTGTTCCTGCCGCTCGCCGCCGGGGCGTACCGACGCCTGCGGCGCTGACTCCGGAGCGCACGACGGCCGGGCTCGATTCGAGCCCGGCCGTCGTCGCGCGATCGCGCTACTTCTTCTTCGACTTCTCGGGCACCGGCAGCGTGCCGGCCGCCCGCTGCGCCGCGTAGTAGGCGCGCGCCTCGTCTTGCCGCTCGAGCTCGGCACCCGACGCGATCTTCGCGCGCAAGTGCTCGGGAGCGTAGCCGAACGCGTCGACCAGGTCTTGCGCGTGCGGTCGCAGGCGCTCGACGAGCCGGTCGATGTAGGCCCCGACGGCCTGAGCACGCTTCGGCGCGAGGCGGCCGTGGATCAGGTACCACGCGAGGTGCTTCTCGATGAGGCCGAGTCCGAAGAGGTCGCGCACCCAGGTCAGCACCTGCTTGGTTCCCGGGTCTCTCGTCTTGGCGAGGGCGCGCGTGAACGCCTCCCACTGCAGCAGCTCGCCGTGGGCCCGCGCCGCCTCGATGAGTTCGTTCTGGTTCCGGTTGAACGCGGCGGCCGCGTCGGCCTTCGGCAGCCTGCGCGCATCGCGCAGCCGGCCGGCGATCTCGCCGATCATGGCCTCGACGCGGTCGGTGAGCAGCTCGCGCTGCGTCCGCTCGTCGCGCAGCTCGCTGACCGATCGGGCGGTCGAGCCGAAGTCGGCGATCGTCTGGGCGAGGCTGCGGAGCCCGGTGCCGTGGTAGGCGCGATCGGCCGTCTGCGCGACCACGTAGCGCGCCATGACGCCGGCATCGGCCTTCGCGAACTGCTTCGAGAAGTCGGTGAGCAGTCGCTTGGCCACGAGCTGCAGCAGCACGTTGTTGTCGCCCTCGAAGGTGACGTAGATGTCGAGATCCTGGCGCAGGCCCACCATGCGGTTCTCGGCGAGGAAGCCCGCACCGCCGGTCGCCTCGCGCGCCTCCTGCAGCGTCTCGAGCGCGTGCCACGTCGACAGCGGCTTCAGCGCGGCCGCGATCGTCTCGAGGTCTTGACGGTCGTCGTCGGTGTCGGCCTCGCCCGAGAACACCGCGTCGAACTTCACCAGGAACTCGTCGTGGGCGAAGAACTGCGCATAGGTCGTGGCGAGCTTCGGCAGCAGTCGGCGCTGGTGGCGCTGGTAGTCGAGCAGCACCTCTTCTTCGGTGTCGCTCGCTGCGTTGAACTGGCGGCGCTGGTTGCCGTAGGTGATCGCGATCGTGAGCGCCATCGCGGCGGCAGCGGTCGCCGCGCCGTCGAGCGAGACGCGGCCCTGCACGAGCGTGCCGAGCATGGTGAAGAAGCGGCGCCCCGGGCTCGCGATCGGGCTCGAGTAGGTGCCGTCTTCGGCGACGGCGCCGTAGCGGTTCAGCAGGTTCTCGCGCGGCACCCGCACATTGGTGAAGTGCAAGCGGCCGTTGTCGATGCCGTTCAGGCCGCCCTTCAGGCCGTCGTCTTCGCCGCCGATGCCCTTGAGGAAGGCGCCCTTCGTGTTGCGGAGCGGCACGTAGAAGGCGTGCACTCCGTGATTCACGCCCTTCGTGATGAGCTGCGCGAAGACCACCGCGGCGGTGCCGTGCACGGCCGCGTTGCCGAGGTAGTCCTTCCAGGCGCCGCGGAACGGGGTGTTGATGACGAACTGGTGCTTCGCCTCGTCGTAGGTGGCGGTCGTGCCGATCGCCGCGACATCCGAACCGTGGCCGGTCTCGGTCATCGCGAACGCGCCGGGCACCTTGAGCGACATGATGTCGGGCAGGAACGTCTCGTGGTGGTACTCGGTGCCGAGGTGCAGCACCGCTGCACCGAAGAGGCCCCACTGCACGCCCGCCTTGATCTGCAGGCTGGGGTCGGCGATGACGAGCTCTTCGAACGCGGCGATGTTGCCGCCGTGGTCGTCGAACCCGCCGAGCGACGTCGGGAACGCGCGGTGCACGGCGCCCTCGTCGACGAGGAGTTTGAGCTGCCCGAGCACGCGCTCGCGGTGCTCGGCCATGGGCTGGCCCTCGATGCGCTGGAGCTCGGGTCGCGCAGCACGTTCACGCGATGCAAGGCGGATGTCCGCCCACGTGCCGAGCAGTTGCCGCCCCAGGGTGGCGACGTCGACAGCCGGCTGGGCGGGTGCTGCGCTCTGCGCAGGGGCGGATGCCTCGGTGCTGGCCGGCTTCGGCGGCGCCGTATCGGCCGACCGCTGCGGCTTGGCGGCCTGCTGCTTCGAAGTGGTGCGGGGTGCCGTGTCAACCATCGTCGGTGTCTCGTCCTTCGTGTGCGGTCTGGGCGTCGTTCCACGCTACGACTGCGCCGGTCGGCACGGAAACGCTGCTCAGGTGGCCTACAAAGGCGGGCGGGAACCCCTCGACGCCCGCTGTGACTACCCTACAAACGGGACTCTCGAGCTCGATGGGATACCGACAACGACGTGATCGGCCGCCCGCTCACCCGCGGAAGAACGCGTTCGCGCGGCCCGTCCAGAGGAAGGCCAGGATGATCACGGCGACGGCGACACTGAAGTACTCGCCGATCGCGCCGGCCGGGTAGGCGATCGCCAGGAAGATCGAGAGCGCGATCGAGAGCACCTGGAAGACCGTGACGACGATGCGGGCCCCCGGGCTGCCGCGCAGCAGCCCGCCGGCGACGGCGATGACGATGCCGCCGACGAGGATCGTGATGATCGCCGAGGCGATGAGCTGGCTGGCTCCGCCGAACTGCTCGACGGTGGCCGCGACACTCGTCTGGAAGAGCAGGATGGTGCCGCCGATGATGTCGAGCAGGCCCGAGATCCAGGTGAGCACGGCGATGAAGGTGACGCCGCCCGGGCGCACCGCGCTCACGCCACGCTCCGGGTGCCGAAGAACACGCTGGCCCGGTGCGTCCAGAGCAGCAGCACCACGACGAGCGAGACGAGGATGCCGAGCCACTCGCCGACGGCGCCGCCGAGGTAGGCGAAGGCGAGGAAGAGCGAGCCGATCATCGAGATGACCTGCACGACCGTGATGATGAGGCGCGCCACCGGGTTGCCGCCGAGCAGGCCCGCGGCGAGCCCGATGACGATGAATCCGAGCACGATCGAGCCGATCGCGGCCACGTAGAGCGGCCCGGTGCCGCCGAAGCCGTCGGCGACCGACTCGACGCCGGCTTGGAAGAGCAGAATCGTGCCGGAGATGACGTCGAGTGCACCCGCGATCCACGCGAGGATCGCGACGATCGTCACCCCTGTCGGCCGAGTCGCCTGTTCGGACATGCCGTACCCCCTTGCCCCTGCGCACCGCCGGCGCGGCGCACTTGCGCCGATCGTAGCGTTCACGACGGCATGCCGTACAGCATCCGCGCCGACGGGTACTGCCGCGACTCAGTCGGCGTAGCGCAGCCCGTGCCCGAAGCGGAACAGCGGGTCTGCCGTGTCGAACGGCACGTCGGGCCGATTCGCCTCCACCGCCGCCATGCTCCTCGGCAGGTCGAACGGCAGCTTTCCCTGAGGCGCGGCGGCACCCGTGAGCACGTCGAGCACCGCACGTGGGCTCGCGCCCCAGTTGGCGGTCAGTGCGGCGAGTTCGTCGACGATCGGCGTGAGGATCGCCGGGCGGTCGAGGAAGACGTCGACGACGGTCGGCACTGCGTCGGCCACCTCTCGCACGTGCGCGATCTGGTCAGCCGAGAAGTCGAGCGAGCCGGAGTGGAAGAAGTTCTCGAAGAACGTCGGGCGCTCCTCGAACGGCGCTGACAACCGCAGGATCGCGACGTCGGCCTCGGCCGGTGACGCGACGACGTCGCCGTACTCCGCCGCGATCTCGGGCTCGATGCCCTCGACGTAGAGCCGCAGGCCACGGGCGAGCGGCAGGGCGGGGCGCGTCGCGCCCGAGGCATCCGTCTGTTCGCGATTGACCAGCAGGGTGATGGCCGCGCGCTGGGCGGCCTCACCCGCGGCGACGAACTCGGGCGAGCCGACGACGCGCTTGGCCCGCTCGACGTCGACGTAGGGGTTGTCGAAGAGGCCGAGCACGAACTTCTCGCGCAGCAGGCGACGCGCCGAGACATCCAGTCGCGCCTCGGTGATCTCACCCGATCGCACGAGCTCGACGAGCATGTCGGGTGCCGCCTCACCGCCGAACTGGTCGGCACCGGCGTCGATGACCTTCTTCATGCGCTCGCGCGGCGACAGGTGCTCGACGCCCCAGGCGCGGGCGGGGAACGAGGCGCCCATGATCGAGGCGTCGTTGATGAGCCCCCAGTCGGTGCACACGATGCCGTCGAAGCCGTAGCGCTCGCGCAGCAGGCCGGTGATGACCGACTTGTTGAAGCCGAAGCCGACCTCTTCGTATTCGGTGCCGACCGGCATGCCGTAGTAGGGCATGATCTGGCTGGTGCCCGCCTCGAAGGCGGCTTCGAACGGCTTCAGGTGCAGCTCGAACTCGCCACCGGGGTAGACCTGCTCGCGACCGTGTGCGAAGTGCGGGTCCTCACCGTCTTTCTGCGGGCCGCCGCCGGGGAAGTGCTTCGTCATCGTGGCGACCGAGTCGGGGCCGAGCTCCGCGCCCTGGAACCCGCGGATGTACGCGGCACCGAGTCGCGAGGCGAGCTCGACGTCTTCGCCGAAGGTCTGCAGCGCGCGCGACCAGCGCGGCTCCGTCGCGAGGTCGATCTGGGGATGCAGCGCGACGCGGATGCCGACGGCGGTGTACTCCTGCCGCGCGATGTCGCCGAATCGCTCGACGAGGGCCTCATCTCCGATGGCGGCCAGCCCCATGGTCTCGGGCCAGACCGAGAACGAGCCCGTGAGCATGCCCGAGAGCGGGTTGTCGGTGTAGGAGTGGCGCGGGTCGGTCGAGATGGTCACGGGGATGCCGAGGCGGGTCGCGGCTGCGGCCTCCTGCAGGCGGTTGTGCCATTCGGCGATGAGCTCCGCCGTGGGCGGGGTCTGCAGCACGTTGAAGTGGTTCATGAGGCGACCCGCGACGTAGTCGTCGGTCGCGGGCAGGCCGAACATGTCGTCGCCCTGCGAGAGCGTGCCGTCTTCACCGGCGGCGATCATCGTCTGGAAGAAGAGGCCTGCCTTCTCTTCGAGCGTCATCTGCGAGAGGAGGATCTCGACGCGCTCGGCGACCGGCAGGCTCGCGTCGCGATAGCGCAGGTCGAGGTCACCGGCGGTGTCGACGGGCACCGCGGCATCCGTCTCGTGGTTCAGCTGATCGGTCATGCCAGCACTCCTTCATGCTTCGAGAATCGGGCCGCGACGCGGCATCCAGTTCATCATAAACCGAATGACGCTTGGTTTTCGAGTCCTCGGCGGAAACGCACAGGCACGGCCGCATGCCTGGATGCGGCCGTGCCTGGTCCTCTCGCGTCGGGTCGGGCTTCGGGTCGAGGCTCGGGTCGGCTATGTGCTCCGCTGGTACACGCGGAACGCGCGCGTCGCCACCCAGGCGAGCACCGCGGTGAACACGGCGAGGAGGCCCAGGTGACCCCACACGCTCGCCCAGTCGGGGCTCGCGCCGAGCGCCTCGCGGCCGGCCACGACGGCCCACTCGAACGGGTTGAACCGCGCGACCTCGGCGACCCAGTCGGCCGACAGGCTCGTGTCCATGAGCGCAGAGCTCAGGAACATGAGCGGGATCGTGATGAGTTGCGAGATGCCGATCAGCACGTTCTGGTTGCGCGCGAGCAGCGCCGCCGCGTTCGACAGCGCCGAGAACGATGCCGTCAGCAGCATCGCCGCGAGCAGCAGGATCAGGATGCCGCCGAGGCCGCCGTCGAACCTCGCCCCGCCGAGCCAAGCGACGCCGAGCACGATGAGCGACTGCACGAGGGTGAGCAGCGCCTGGTAGACGAGCGTCGAGACCATCATCGCGCCGCGACTCGTCGGCGAGGTGAGGAAGCGGTCCATGACGCCGCGGTCCATGTCCTGGATGTAGCTCGTGCCGGCCCAGGCGCTGCCGAACAGGGCCATCATCATGACGATGCCGGGCGTGAGGAACTCGAGGTAGTTGTCCCCGCCCGTGAATCCCGGGATGTCGACGACCGAGGTGAAGAGCTGGCCGAACAGCAGCAGCCAGATGAGGGGCTGCACGACGTTCATGACGACGAACGCCGGGACTCGCGCTGCGGCCCGCAACTGCCGGAGCGTGAGGTAGGCGGTGTGGCGGAAGAAGCTCGGCCGGGCAGTTGCGGGCGGGGCCGCGACGCGGGCCTGGTTCGTGAGCGCGGTCATGATGCGACCTCCTCGAGCTCGGTGCGGGCATCTGCGGACGAGCCGGCGTGCACCGCGGCGAAGGAGTGCCCGGTGTGGGCGAGGTAGACGTCGTCGAGGCTCGGCCGCGACACGGTCGCGGACGCCACGGCGATGCCCTCGGCGTCGAGCGCCGCGAGCAGGAGCGGCAATGCCGCGCCGCCGTCATCGGCCCTGGCGCGCACCGCACGCCCCTCGGCCGCGGCGTCGCGGAACCCGCCGAGGCGGCCGAGCGACTCGAGCACCCGAGAGATGACGGATGCCTCGTGCAATTCGATCACCACGGCATCGCCGCGCAGCTCGCTCTTCAGCTGTTCGGGCGTGCCCTCGGTCACGACGCGCCCGGCATCGACGATCGCCAGCCGGCTCGCCAGCCGATCGGCCTCCTCGAGGTAGTGCGTCGTCAGCAGCACGGTCATGCGCTCCTCACGGGACATCCGCTCGATCTCGGCCCACATCTCGGCGCGCGCCTCGGGGTCGAGACCGGTCGTCGGCTCGTCGAGGAACAGCACCTGCGGGCGGTGCATCAGGCCGATCGCGACGTCGAGCTTGCGCGCCATGCCGCCCGAGTAGGTCTTCACCTGGCGGCGGGCTGCACTCGTGAGCGCGAACCGCTCGAGCAGCTCGCCCGCCCGGCTGCGTGCGGCACGCGTCGACATGCCGTGCAACTGACCGGCGAGCACCAGGTTCTCGACGCCCGTGTCCATGGGGTCGGAGACCTGCTTCTGGGCGACGAAGCCGATCGCGCTGCGAGCGCGACCGGGGTGGCGCCCCACGTCGATGCCGGCCACCATGGCGGTGCCGGAGTCCGGGCGCGCGAGGGTCGAGAGGATCTTGACGGTCGTCGATTTGCCGGCGCCGTTCGGTCCCAGTAGGCCGAAGACCGTGCCCTCCTCGGTCTGGAACGTGAGCCCGTCGAGGGCTCGGAGCGGGGGCGTGCCGCGCCCCTGCGAATAGGTCTTGACGAGATCGGCGGCCACGAGGGCCATCCCGTCGGATGATGCAGCCATGAGGCTCTCCTTCGGTGGGGAGCCGTTCGGTCGTGAGGGCGCGCCGATAGAATGGCGGCACGCACTGGGATGGATTCGATTCACGTTGAACGACTCGGTTGCGAGATGGCTCGGGTGTTGCCGCATCCGGGCCATCGATCTGTGTACTGGTCAGTGCTGCTGCTGGTCTGCGGCTCCTTCCGCCAGGTACTGCGCGAGCTTCGCTTCGAGCTCTTCGGCGCTCGCGCCGGACTCGATCAGCTCGTGCATGGCCCTCCACGCGTCGAGACCGCCGAGCTCGCCCGCCTCGAGGCGCTCGAGCATGCCGGCCACGAACTCGCGCTCGGCGCGGGTCATCGCCACCCGGTAGTGGGACTCGACGAGGAACAGTTCGGGCAGGCCGACCTCGTCGGACTGCTCGGCGAGCTTCGCCCGGGAGGCGAGCTCGGCGTCGAGCCGCTCGAGGCGTTCGCGCAGGAGCGCGATGGCCTCGTCGGGCGCGAGCAGCGCGATGAGCGAGAGGCCGGACTCGAAGGCCGGGTACTCCTTGGCCGGCACCGCGATGAGCTCCCGCATCCAGTCGTGCGCCTCGGCACGGCCTGCGTCGGTGATCGCGTAGACGATGCGCTCGGGCCGGTTGCCCTCGCGCTCGACGCGCGCCTCTTCGATGAGGCCGTGCTTCTCGAGCGACTTGATGATCGCGTAGAGCGAGCCGAAGTTCAGCTTGATGCTGTCTTCCTTGCCGCGCTCCCGCAGGGTCGTCGTGATCTCGTAGGGGTACATCGGGCGCTCCCACAGGCTCGCCAGCACTGCGAGTGCGAGCGGGTTGCTCACCGGCCGACGCGACATACTCACCTCCAAATACTTTGTTCAGAGTATATCGCGAGTTATCGGACGTCAAGCGCGGCCTCGCCCCGGGTCTGGCAACCGCGTCAACACGACCTCAGTCGCTGGGCGCTCAGCGGGCGTTCAATGGGACGGCGACGACGCCGCCATCATGCCGAGCGAGTCGACGACCCGGTTCGAGAAGCCCCACTCGTTGTCGTACCAGGCCACCACCTTCACGTGGCGCCCGAGCACCCTCGTGAGTTCGGCGTCGTAGACGGCTGACGCGGGGTTGCCCACGATGTCGGTGGAGACGAGCGGATCGGTCGAGTACTCGAGGATCCCCGCGAGGCGCCCCGCTGCCGCGCTCCGGTACGCCTCGTCGAGCGCGTCGACCGAGACCTGCCGCTCGACGGTCACCGCGAGTTCGACGAGCGAGCCGACCGGCACCGGAACGCGCACCGAGTCGCCCGCGAGCCGTCCGTCGAGCCGCGGCAACACGAGGCCGATCGCCGCAGCCGCACCCGTCGTCGTCGGCGCGATGTTGACCGCTGCCGCCCGCGCCCGGCGCAGGTCGCGGTGCGGGCCGTCCTGCAGGTTCTGCTCCTGCGTGTACGCGTGCACCGTCGTCATGAAGCCCGCCTCGATCGTCGCGGTCTCATCGAGCACCTGGGCGAGCGGCGCGAGCGCATTCGTCGTGCACGACGCATTCGAGACGATGTCGTGCACCGCCGGGTCGTAGGCGTCGTGGTTCACGCCGAACGCGATCGTCACGTCGGCTCCCTTGGCTGGCGCGCTCACGAGCACCTTCGCCGCACCAGCATCGAGATGGCGACGCGCGTCGCCGGCCGCGGTGAACCGGCCCGTCGATTCGAGCACGAGGTCGACGCCGAGCTCGGCCCACGGCAGTCGCTCGGGCTCGCGCTCGGCGAGCACGGTGAGCTTCGCGCCGTCGACGACGAGGCCGTCGTCGGCCACCTCGACCGCGCGACCGAGGCGGCCGAGCGTGCTGTCGTACCTGAGCAGCTGCGCCAGCGTCGCGGGCGCGGCGAGGTCGTTGACCGCGACGATCTCGAAGTCGGTCTCGCGTTCGAGTGCTGCGCGGAAGACGTTGCGGCCGATGCGGCCGAAGCCGTTGATGGCGACACGGGTGGTCATGGGCGGTACTCCTTCAGTCGGTGGTGTCCACCAACCACACTGCCGAGACGCTCGCGCCGCCGGCAGGTGGCCGGAAGACAGATTGCGAAAGGATCGGGACAGCCGAGACATCCGCTCGCCTTCGAACGAGACGGATGCCGCTTCGCCGGCGATCGCCCGCCGGGTGCGCGACCCACCCGCGCCCTACGCCGCCGAGTCGGCGAACGTCTTGCAGTAGTCGCTCGGCGATGTGCCGAGGATGCGGCGGAAGTGCAAGCGCAGATTGGCACCCGTGCCGAGGCCGACCCTGGCCGAGACCTGGTCGATGCCGAGGTCGGTGCCCTCGAGGAGTTCACGAGCGAGATCCACTCGCGCGCGAAGCACCCATTGCAGCGGCGTGTAGCCCGCGTCCTCGACGAAGCGGCGCGCGAATGTGCGGCTCGAGACGCGCGCGTGACGGGCGAGATCGGCCACGGTCCGCGGCTCCTCGAGACGGGCGAGCGCCCATTGGCGGGTCGCGGCGAACACCTCGCCGAGCGATTCCGGCACAGATCTCGGGACGAACTGCAACTGCCCGCCGCTGCGGTACGGTGCCGCGACGAGTCGGCGTGCGACGTCATTCGAGAGGCGCACGCCGTGATCGCGGCGGATGAGGTGCAGGCAGACGTCGATGCCCGCGGCGACTCCCGCCGATGTGAGCACCTGACCCTCGTCGATGAAGAGCACCGTGCCGTCGACTCGGACCGCGGGGTACCGGCGGGCGAGCTCCTCGGCGCTCGCCCAGTGCGTGGTCGCCCGCAGGCCGTCGAGCAGCCCTGCTTCGGCGAGCGCGAAGGCGCCGGTGCAGATCGAGACCATCCGGGCGCCGCGCCGATGGGCGGCCTGCAGCGCCGCAAGCACCCTCGCGTCGACGCCACCGCCGCGCGGCCGGTAGCCGGGGACGATGATCGTGTCGGCCTCGGCGAGCGCTTCGAGGCCGTGCTCGACGTGGAAGGCGAGCCCATCGCGGGAACCCACCCGGCCCGCGGCGACACCGCACAAGCGCAACTCGTAGGGAAGCCATGGGCGCGGATGGAAGACCTGCGCGGGAATGCCCACGTCGATCGACACCGCGCCCTCGAGCACGAGCACCACGACCCGGTGCTGCTGCATCATCGACCCCTCACTCGTGCTGCCAGTCATCTCACCAGCATGAGCCCGGTCGCCGCCGAGGTGCCATTGGCGAGAATGCCATGCACCGAAAGATTCCCGCCACGGATGATGCGGCCTAACGGGGTCGGCCGTCGGGCGCTGCATCGTCAGCATCGATGTACGCGTCGGCGACGCGCCGGGTGAACTCGTCGATCATTGTGCGAGTCTGCTCGGCAGCGTCTTCGGGGGGCGCGGCCTCCCACAGTCCGGCCACCCGGTGCTCGAGATCGCGGATCTGGGCGCGCACCGCTTCGTCGGCTCGGATGCGCGCCTCCTTCGTGGCATCCTGCACCACCCGCACCGCCGTGCCGATGATGCGGCGCTCGAGCAACACCACGATGCCCACGAGCAGCAGCGTGGTGCCGACGCCGGCGAACACGCCTCCGACGTAGCCGAGCCGGCTTTCGGGCGAGACGAGGAACCATCCCGCGATGATGGCGGCGAGGCCGAGCACGATGCAACCGAGGAACCAGCCCCAGCGGATACGGATGCGGTGCGGAATCGGGCCGCTCTCGGTTCCGCCGGTCGTTGCCTGCGCGGCGGCGGCCTCGATGCTCGGTTCGCTGGTCATCGCTCCAGCTTCGTGGCGCGCGCGCCGTGCGTCAAACACCCGCGGGTCGATGCACCCGCACCGGGAACCCGCGGGCGCTTCAGGCGCCGACGACGGAGAGCAGGGCCTGCCCGTAGGCCTCTCGCTTCTTGGCGCCGATGCCCGTGATGCCGTCGAGGTCTTCGAGGGTCGCGGGTCGCGCGATGGCGACAGCCCGCAGGGTGGCATCGCCGAAGACGATGTAGGCGGGCACGCCCTGCTCTTTGGCCTCGCCGGCCCGCCACGACCGCAGCTGCTCGAACAGCTCGGCCTGCGCCGGCTCGAGGTCGGCGGCTGCCGTCGCGGCCTTGGGCCCGCGCGAGCGAGTCGCCCGCTCGGGTTCGGTGCGCAGCATCACGGAGCGAGTGCCCGAGAGCACCTCGGCCGAGGCATCGGTCACGGTGAGGGTGCCGTATTCGCCGTGGGTCGCGAGCAGGCCCTGGGCCAGCAGTTGGCGAACGACGCCGCGCCACTGCTGGTCGCTGAGATCTTGGCCGATGCTCCACGTGGCGAGCGCATCATGGCCGTATTGGCGCACGCGCGGCGTCTCTTTGCCGCGGAGGATGTCGATGAGGTGACCGGCCCCGAACTTCTGGCGGCGCTCGCGCTGCAGTCGCACGATCGTCGACATGAGCTTCTGCGCCGGCACCGTGCCGTCCCATGAGGCCGGCGGCTCGAGGCACGTGTCGCAATTGCCGCACGGCTCGCTCGGCTGCCCGAAGTACCCGAGCAGGTTCTGTCGACGGCACTGCACGGTCTCGCAGAGGGCGAGCATCGCCTCGAGGTGCTGCGCGAGCCGACGCCGGTGCGCGAGGTCGCCCGGGCTCTCGTCGATCATGCGTCGCTGCTGCACGACGTCTTGCAGGCCGTAGGCGAGCCAGGCCGTGGCGGGGCCGCCATCGCGGCCGGCACGACCCGTCTCCTGGTAGTAGCCCTCGACCGACTTCGGCAGGTCGACGTGGGCGACGAAACGCACGTCGGGCTTGTCGATGCCCATGCCGAAGGCGATCGTCGCGACCACGACGACACCGTCTTCACGGAGGAAGCGCTCTTGCGTGCGCCGGCGGAGGCCCGCGTCGAGACCCGCGTGATACGGCAACGCGTTGACGCCGTGGTCGGCGAGGTAGGCAGCGATCTTCTCGGTGCTCGCCCGGGAGAGGGCGTAGACGATGCCCGCGACGGGGTTGCCTGCGGCATCGCGCCCCTCGGTGCGGATGAAGTCGAGCAGTTGCTTGCGCACCTCGAGCTTCGAGTCGATGCGGTACTGGATGTTGGGCCGGTCGAAGCTCGAGACGAAGTGCTTCGCGCCGCCGAGGCTGAGTCGCTCGGTGATCTCGCGGTGCGTCGCCTCGGTCGCCGTCGCCGTGAGGGCGATGCGGGGCACGTCGGGCCAGCGCTCGGCGAGCTCGGAGAGCGCGAGGTAGTCGGGACGGAAGTCGTGCCCCCACTGCGCCACGCAGTGCGCCTCGTCGATCGCGAAGAGCGCGACCGTGCCCTGGGCGAGGAAGCGCTTCGTCGCCTCGCCGCCGAGCCGCTCGGGAGCGACGTAGAGCAGGTCGAGCTCACCCGCGAGGTATGCCCGCTCGACCTCGGCGCGCTCGTGCGACTGCTGGCTCGAGTTCAGGTAGGCGGCGCGCACGCCGTTGCGCACGAGGGCGTCGACCTGATCGTGCATGAGGGCGATGAGCGGTGAGACGACGATGCCCGTGCCCTCGCGCAGGAGCGATGGGATCTGGTAGCAGAGGCTCTTGCCGCCGCCGGTCGGCATGAGCACAACAGCGTCGCCGCCGGCCGCGACCTGCTCGATGATCTCGGCCTGCTCGCCGCGGAAGCTGTCGTAGCCGAAGACGGTGTGCAGCGCCTCGGCGGCTGAGCCGAATCGGGCCGGGGCCGCGGCTCGGGCGACGGCGGCGGATGCAGCGTCGGGCCGGGCAGCGCTTGCGGCGGCCGGCATGGAGAACTGCGCATCGGCGGGCGGCGGCGCCCACTCGTCGTCGGGCGGCGGCGCCTGCTCGTCGGGATCCCACGGGACCTCATCGGCCCAGTCGGGTTCGGCGTGCAAGCTCATCCGTCGAGTGTAACGAGCGCCGCTGACCATGCCGCCCGATCAGCGGGCGCTCGATGCGGGCCATGAGCAGGCGACCCTGTGGAGGACGGGCGGACTCAGTACCCGAGCCGCGAGCGGAGCACCGTGAGCGCGTGCGAGGTCTCGACCGCGAGGTCGGGCGCGAGCGCAGAGACCGACTGCGCGAGCACGTCGGCGACGAGGATCGAGGTCAGCACCTCGGCGGTCAGCCCGGTGGGCGTGTGCGGCGCGGTGAGCGTGACGGCGACCCTCGGCGCGAGCCGCTCGCGCAGTTCATCGGTGATGAGCACGGTGTGCGCGCCGACCTCGCGCGCTCGCCCGACGATCGCCTCGAGCTCGGAGTTGACGCGCCCCGGGGCGAAGAGCACCACGACGTCACCGCTCCGCAGCGGCAGCAGCGCATCGGCCAGCCGGAAGCCGTCGGCGTCGAGATGCCGGGCCGATCGGCCCGCTCGACCGAGCCGCAGGCACAAGTGGGTGGCGGCGACGGCCGAGGCGCCGACGCCGTAGGCGTAGACCTGACCCGCACGGGCGATGAGCGCGGCGGCGGCGGTGACGTCGTCGACCGAGAGCGCCCGCCGAGCGAGCTCGATCTGATCGCGCGCCTCGTCCCAGACGCTCGCGGCGATGCGGCCGGTGTCTTCACCTGCGTGGTCGAGCCGTTGCCGCACGCGCTCCTCGGGCGAGACCGCCTCGGTGAAGGGCGCGGCGACCTGGCGCTTCAGGTCGGCGAGGCCGGCGTACTCCAGCTTCTGCAACGTTCGGATGACGGTGGCATTGCTCGTGCCCGTCTCGGCGCCGAGCTCGGCCGCGGTTGCGAAGAGCAGGCGTTCGGCCGGGCTGCCGGCGAGCAGGCCACCGACGGCCTGTTCGGCCTTGGACATGGTCTCCCACGCGCCACGCACGCGGCTTCGCAGCTCGATCACACCGGGGTTGCGTGTATCGGTTGTTACAGATTGCAGGTCGTGTGTATCATTCATTCCACGAGCATCCTATCTCGTAACGATCATTCCAACGAAGACGCCGGTGATCCACATGCTAACCGGCGCAGAGAGAACGCCGCCGGACATGAGCACCACCATCCGCACGATCGAGATCAGCGGCGCCCCATTCGAACGCGGCACGCAATACGGCGAGGCCGCCACCGATCTCATCTCGTCGGCCATCGAGTACTACGAGGCTGCGTTCGGCCAGCAGGCCGGCCTCACCTGGTCGGCGGTGCGCGATCAGGCCGCGAGCTGGATTCCCGCCTGTCGAGACGCGGCGCCCGACGTCGTGCGAGAGCTCGAAGGCGTCGCCGCCGGCAGTGGGCGCGACCTGCTCGACCTGATGGCCCTGAACCTCCGCGGCGAGATCATCTACGACCAGGGTTCGACGCGCACCCGGCCGATGGACCCCGAAGAGGAGCGCGATTCGAGCGACGGCTGCACGAGCTTCTCGCTCACCGGGGCTGCCGCCGGCGACGGCCACACCTACGCCGGCCAGAACTGGGACTGGCGAGCAGGAACCCAGCACACCGTCGTCATCGTGCGGGTCGTGCAGGACCCGCTGCCGACGCTCATCATGCAACTCGAGGCGGGCCAGATCGGGCGGCACGGAGTGAACTCCGCGGGGCTCGCGCTGAACGCCAACGGGCTCGGCGGCCGCTTCGGCGCCTCGGTCGGACTCCCCCAGACCTTCATCCGGCGCATGACGCTGAACCAGAGCGAACTGCCCGACGCGATCAACACGCTCGTGCGCACGAACGCCCACATCTCGAGCAACGCGCTGCTCACCGACCGCTCGGGCTTCTCGATCGACCTCGAGATCACGCCCACGGGAATCGACTGGGTCTACCCCGACGACGGCCTGCTCGTGCACGGCAACCACTACCAGGCATCCGTGCCCCCGCAGCTCGCCGGCCACTACCGCCCGGTCTCGGCCGACTCGCTCTTCCGCGTGCCGCAGGCACGATCCGGCCTCGAGCGTGTGCGACATGCCAACGGCCGCGACGAGACCCTCGCCGGCATCCGCGCCGCGATGAGCGACCACCTCGGCTACCCCGAATCCGTCTGCACCCACCCCGACGAACGACGTCCGGCGGTGCGGCAGTGGTCGACGCTCCTCTCCAGTTGCGTCGACCTCACGACCGGCGACTACTTCGTCACGAACGGAACGCCGTGCGACCACCCCTATGAGATCCTGCCCTGGAACGCCTTCGACGGACCGGGCTCCCGCTTCACCACCCCCACCCTGCCAATGGAGGCACACCGATGAACATCAGCCACCGACCCAGACGAGCCGCCTGGCTCGCGATCGCCGCGGGCGCGGCCATCGCACTCACCGGATGCACCGCAGACGGCGGTGACCCGTCGACCGCCCCGGCCATCGACATCCCGTTCGGGGCGACGACGCCCGCGGCATCCGGGCCCGTCGACTCCGTCGCCTGGATGCTCCCGGCCGAGCCCGCGACCTTCGACTTCGACATCGACAGCGGCGCCGCCGAGAACACCGTCTTCGCGAACGTCTGCGAGCGGCTCATGGCCGTGCAGCCCGACCTCACCACGGTGCCGCACCTCGCCGAGAGCGCCGAGTGGGTCGACGACACGCACGTCGTGTTCACGATCCGCACCGATGCGACGTTCCACGACGGCAGCCCCGTCACCGCCGACGACGTGCTGTGGAGCATGCAGCGACACGCGGCGGAGGGCGCCGATGAATCCGACGAGTACGCGAACGTCACCGCGATGGAGAAGACGGGAGCGAACGAGATCACGGTCACGCTCGCGCAGCGCGACGCGATCTTCATCCAGGCGATGGCCGGCAACGGCGGCATGGTGCTGAACCCGCGCGTCGTCGAGGCGCAGGGCGAGAACTTCGGCGCCCCGGGAACGCCCGACGCGTGCTCGGGGCCGTACACGCTCGGCGAGTGGAAGCCCGGCACGAGCCTCACGATCGAGAAGGCCGAGAACTACTGGGATGCCTCGCGCGAGGTGCTCGCCTCCGAGGTCGTGTTCCGCTGGGCCGACCAGTCGGCCGTGGTGAACGCACTGACCGCGGGCGAGGCCGATGGCTCCTACCTCGATTCGCCGGCCTCCGCTATCCCACTGCAGTCGGTCGACTCCGTCTCGCTCGCACAGGGACCGTCGACGAACGCGTGGGTACTGCTCGCGACCGAGCGCGGCGCCCTCGCCGATGAGCGCATCCGCCAGGCCCTCTCGCTGGCCCTCGACCGCGCCGGCATCGCCAAGGCCGCGTTCGGCGACCTCGCCGAGCCGTCCAAGACGCCGATCGGATCGGGAGCCTGGGGCTACGAGCGCGACGCCTTCGAAGCCGCGTACGAAGCGCTCGAAGGTGCGCCCGCGAGCCCGAGTGCGAGCGACCTCGAGGCGGCGAAGGAACTCGTCGCCGAGGCCGGTGCACCCGATGAGCCCATCGTGATCGCGAGCGACGGCGGTTCTGTGCGCAACGTCGTCTCCAACGCGCTCGTCGCCGCCGCGAAGAGCATCGGCCTCGAAGCCGAGATCGCGACCATCCCGTCGGCGCAGTACGGCGACTTCTACTCCGATGCCGAGCTGCGCGGCCAGGCCGACCTGTTCTCCGACGAGTACTACATCTCCAAGAACGACCCCGTCGGCTTCTACAAGAACGGCGCATCCACCGCATCGGTGAACTTCGTCGGCTTCGACGACCCCGAGTACGACGAGCTCGTCACCCAGGCCTTCGCGGCGACGGATGACGCGGAGCGCGCCGAGCTCGCGATCGAGCTGCAGCGCCGCTGGGTCGAGGCGACGCCGTGGCTGCCCGTCACGCAGAGCCCGTCGACGGTCGCCTACTCCTCGAAGCTCACCGGTCTGCCGTCATCGGCCGCGTACCTCTACTACCCCTGGGCCGCCGACCTCGGCTCCTCGCAGGGCTGAGCATGACGACGGCGCTCAGGCGGCTCGCGGGCATGGCCGTGACGTTGGTGGTGGCATCCTTCATCATCTTCGCGGCCATGTACGCGGCGCCCGGCGACCCGGTGACGTTCCTCATCGGCAACCCGGAGAACCTCACGCCCGAGCGCATCGCCGCCGTGCGGGCCGAGTACCACCTCGACGAACCGCTATTCGTGCAGTATTGGCTCTGGCTGAGCGGTGCCGTCACGGGTGATCTCGGCACCTCGTTCCAGTACCACCAGCCCGTCGCGGCGATCATGTCGAGTCGGCTGCCCGCCACCCTGTCGCTCGTCGCCTACGCCGCCGTGCTGTTCACCGTCGCCGGTGTCGGCCTCGGCATCTGGGCGGCCGTGCGCCGGGGCCGGGTCGCCGACTCGGCGGTCGTCGGAGCGACGACGCTCGCGGCATCCGTGCCCTCGTTCGTCGTGGGCATCGTGCTCGTCTCCTTCTTCTCGGTGCAGCTCGGCTGGTTCCCGGTGACGGGCGCCGGCGAGGGCTTCGCCGATCGGATGCACCACCTCACGCTGCCCGCGATCGCCCTGTCGGTCGGGGCGCTCGCGATCGTCAGCCGGGTGACCCGGCAGACGATGGTCGAACAGTTCGACTCGGAACACGTCGAAGCGGCCCGGAGCACCGGCCTGGCCGAGCGACTCGTCGTGCTGCGCCACGTGCTGCGCAATGCATGGGGGCCGATCATCACCATGATCGCGCTCGTCATCGCGAGCATGCTCGCGGGCACCGTCGTCGTCGAGAGCGTCTTCGGCATCAGCGGCATCGGCTCGCTGCTCGTCGACGCCATCAACACGCACGACTTCCCGATCGTGCAGGCGGTGCTGCTCTACATGGTCGTCGCCTACATGATCGTGACGACCCTCGTCGATCTCCTCCTGCCCCTGCTCGACCCACGCATCGGAAGCCGGGTGAAGACCTCATGACCACGACCACGGCAGACGCCCTGCTGACCCGCACCGGCCTCACCGGGCGACGACGCGACCCGCTCTTCTGGATCTCGACCGGGTTCCTCGCGGTCGTGGTGCTCGTGGCCGCGTTCGCCCCGCTCATCGCGCCCTACGACCCGGAGGCCATCGACTTCGCGGCGATCTGGGCGCCACCGAGCCTCGCGCATCCGTTCGGCACCGACCAGCTCGGCCGCGACCTGCTCTCACGGCTGCTGCTCGGCACTCGTGAGAGCCTGATCGGCCCGTTCCTGCTGCTCGTCGGCGCAACCGTGCTCGGCGTCGCGATCGGCATCGTCGCGGCCTGGAACGGCGGCTGGATCGACGTGCTGCTCGCACGCATCACCGACGTGATGTTCGCCTTTCCCGGCCTGCTCTTCGTCGTGCTCGTCATCGCCGTGTTCGGCGAGGGCCCAGCGACGGCGGTTGTGGCGCTCGCCCTCGCGTACGCCCCGGTCATCGCGAAGTTCACGAGGAGCATCGCGCTCTCCGAGCTCGCCCGGCCCTACGTCGACGCGTATCGCGTGCAGGGCGTCGGCGGCGGGGTGATCGCGGCACGATACGTCGTGCCGAACATGGCGCCCGCGCTGCTCGGTTACCTCGTCGTGCTGTTCGGCGAGGGCCTCATGGGACTCGCGACCCTCAGCTACCTCGGCTTCGGCGCACAGCCCCCGAGCTCGGAATGGGGCCTCATGGTGCAGGAAGGACAGGACGGCATCGTGCTCGGCCACTTCGGGCCGACGCTCGTGCCCGGCCTCGCCATCTCGGCGGTGGTCGTCGCGGTGAACATCGTCGGCGTTCGCCTCTCGGAGCGGATGGGGGCCCGCGCATGACCGGGCCGCTGCTCGACATCGCCGATCTCTCGCTCCGCTACGGCGACACCCGCATCCTCGACCGCGTGAGCCTTCGCGTCGATACCGGCGAGACGGTCGGCCTCGTCGGCGAGTCGGGCTCGGGCAAGTCGAGCACGGTGCGCGCGGCGCTGCGACTGCTGCCCCCGACCGCGCAGCTCGACGGCAGCGTGCGCATCGCCGGGCGCGACGTGCTCGGTGCCGACGCGCGCGAACTCCGCGACATCCGCTCGTCAGAGGTGGCCCTGATCCAGCAAGACCCCCGAGGCGCGCTCAACCCGGTGCGGCGCATCGGCGATTCGCTCATCGAGCGCCTCGTGCTCGTGCACGGCGTGGCTCGGCCCGAGGCGAAGCGCCGCGGTCTCGAACTGCTCGAAGCGGTGGGCATCTCACGGCCTGAGCTCCGATTCCGCCAGTATCCGCACGAGCTGTCGGGCGGCATGCTGCAGCGAGTCGTCATCGCGGCTGCGCTGACCACGCGACCGGCGCTGCTGCTGGCCGACGAGGCGACGAGCGCACTCGACGTCACGACACAGGCCGAAGTGCTCGCCATCCTGCGCGACCTGCAACGCGAGCGCGGACTCGGTCTGCTCTTCATCACCCACGACCTGCACCTCGCGGCGGCGTACTGCGACCGGGTGTACGTGATGCTCAGCGGCGAGATCGTCGAGGAGCTGCAGGGCGCCGACCTCTTCGCAGGAGCGCGCGACACGTACACGCGTTCGTTGCTCGACGCCGTGCCGACGATCAGGGAGCACCACGCATGAGCACTGCCAGCACTCCCCTCGTCGTCGCCGACTCGCTTCGACGCACGTTCCAGCCCGCCCGTGGCGCCGACCCCGTGGTCGCCGTCGACGACGTCTCGTTCACCATCTCCGCCGGCGAGTCGCTCGGCCTCGTCGGCGAATCGGGATCGGGCAAGTCGACCATCGCCCGCATCCTCGCCGGCCTCGAACGAGCGGATGCCGGAAGCCTCACGGTCGACGGTCGCGACCGGCTCGTTCGGGGCCGTGGGCGACGCGCTCGACTGCATCGGGCACGTCAGGTGCAGATGGTCTTCCAGGACCCGTACGGATCGCTCGACCGGCGTCTCACCGTCGAGCAGACCCTCGTGCACGCCATGCGGCTGCACGGCCTGGCGGCGCGGGCCGACGCCGGGGCTCGCGTCGCGGAACTGCTCGACCGAGTGCGGTTGGCTTCGGCACAGGGCGCGCTCAAGCCGCACCAGTTGAGCGGCGGGCAGCGCCAGCGCGTCGCGATCGCGCGAGCGATCGCGGTGTCGCCGTCGGTGCTCGTGCTCGACGAGGCGGTTTCGGCCCTCGACGTCTCGGTGCAGGCGCAGATCCTCGAGCTGCTCGGCGAGATCCGCCGCGACTCCGGCATCGCACTGCTCTTCGTCAGCCACGACCTCGCCGTCGTCGACGAGGTGACCGACCGCACGCTCGTGCTGTTCCACGGCCGGGTGGTCGAGCACGGGGCGACGCGCGAGGTGCTCAGGGCACCACGGCACGCGTACACGCAATTGCTCGTCTCCTCGGTGGCCGGCCCCGGCTGGGACCCGCACGAGGTGATCGAGCGGCGTGCCGCGTTCGAGCGCCAGTCGGATGCGCCGCTGCGCTGAGGCCGACCGGCGCCGAGCGTTGGTACACAGAAGTGGGGCGGCAGTCGAGATCGACTGCCGCCCCACTCGCGTTGTGCGCTGTTACCAGACCAGGATCGGCACCGCGAACGACTCGGAGTCGGCATATGGCGCCGCTCCGTCGAAGCTCGATCGCAGCACGTGCACGCCCCGGGTGAGCGGGGGCAGGTTCACCGTGAACCGGCCCTTGTCGGCGGCGTCGAGCTCGACCGTTGCGAGCACGGTCTCACCGTCGGTGATCGTCACCGTGCCCACCGGGCGCGACCCGTCGTGCGAGATCACGACGCCCTGGTACTTGAGCTTCGAGCCGGCCTTCGCGAACAGCTTGTTCGGAACACCGACGATCGTCGTGTCGACCTCGTCGATCGCCACCTCGATCATGATCGGCACCTCGACGCTCGTGCCGGTCGATGCGACCGAGACCACGAGTTGCTGCGCACCCTCGAGACCCTCGGGAATGGTGACCGAGAGGCTGGCCCGACCGATCTCGTCGAACTTCTCGAGCAGCGTGCGGTCGACCGGGGCGGTGCCCAGCACGGTGTCGCCGATCGACACCGCGACCTCGCCCGCAGCGACCTCGGTCGTGCTGAAGTCGAGCGAGCTCAGCGAGAGCTGCACCGATTCACCCGCCACGTACTCGGTGCCGTTCGCCGGAGCCGAGATCGTGACGCCCACCGACCGCTGAGCGAGATCGGGGGTGGCGACGCCGTTCGCGGCGAACCATTCGACCGTCGATGCGAGGTCGACCTTGCCCGTGTCGGAGCGGTTGGTGCCCGACGCGAAGGTGGTGAAGCTGTCGCCGCCACCCGCGAGGAACGAGTTGGCCACCACGCGGTACGTCGCCGCCGGGTCGATCGGCGTGCCGTTCAGCGTGATCGACGTGACGTGCGAGCCGGTCGGTGCCGTCGGGTCGTAGACGACCTCGACGCCCTTGTTCACGCCGAGCTTCAGCAGCGGACGGGTCGGGCTCGTCTGCCACTGCTCCTCGAACACCTGCTTGACCTGTGCGCCCGTGAGGTCGAGCGTGACCAGGGTGTTGGCGAACGGCTGCACGGTCGCAGCCTCCCGGTAGGTCACGTTGCCTGCGGGGTCGTCGACTCCTCCCGATGCGTACTTGAGATCGGCACGGATGCCGCCGGGGTTCATGAACGCGATGTCGGCGTGACCGTCGACGTTCGCCGCCCACAGGTGCACATCGGCGATGAAGTTGCCGATCGTCGACTCACCGCCACGGTTCTCGACGAGCACCGGGTTGCCGTTCGCGTCGAGCCCGGGCTGCTGCGCACGGTTGAGGTCGCCGGTGATCTCACCGACTTTCTGCTTGCCCAGCACATCGGCCTTAGCCGTGGCGTCAGCCACGATCGCCGCCACCTCGGGAACCGGCTGGTAGACCGAGACCCACGGCGACGTCGGGGTCGCGCGGGTCATGAGGGGCTTCAGCTCGTTGGTGATCGAGAGGAGCTCCTTCGTGACCGGGTCGACCTGCAGCTGCATGAGCCCGAACTGCTCGCCGTACTGACCGGCCGAGACGACCGGGCGGCCGTCGACCGTGTGGTTGTACGGCAGGTGCGTGTGCGCCGAGACGATCGCCGACACCGAGTCGTCGACGCCCGCGACGATCTGCGCGAACGGCGAACCGTCGGTGAGGGCCGAGATATTCGTCGATGATGCACCCTCGTGCACGAGCAGGATGAGCACGTCGGCCTCGCCGTTGGCGGGGTCGCCGTCTTTCAGCTCGGCAGCGGCCGCGTTCACCGAGTCGACGACGCTGCGCACCTCGAGCTCGGCGATGCCGGCCGGGCTCACGAGCGAGTCGAGGTCTTCGGTCACGGCGCCGATGAACCCGACGGTCACGCCCTCGAAGGTCTGCGTGAACGTGGGCGCGAGCGCCGTGTCGTCGGTTCCCTTCAGGAACACGTTGGAGCTGATGTACTCCCAGTCGGCGCGGTCTTGCACGCGGTCGCGCAGGTCCGCCCAGCCCTGGTCGAACTCGTGGTTGCCGGCGGCGCTCACGTCGAGGCCGGCGGCGTTCAGCGCGTCGATCGTCGGAGTGTCGTTCTGGATGAACGACGTGAACGTCGAGGCGCCGATGAGGTCACCGGCGGCCGCGAACACCGTGTTGGGGTTCTCGGCACGGACCTGCTCGACGGCTCCCGCGAGCTCGGCGATGCCGGCCGAGGGTGCGGCCTTCTCGATGCGCCCGTGGAAGTCGTTGATCGTCACGACCGAGATGTCGACGACGTTCTCGAGTTCGGCCAGGTCGATGCCGATCAGCGTCGGGTCGTGGTCGCTCGAACGGAAGACCGAACCGTCATCGGCTGCCTCGCGGCCGTACTCGCGGGCGCCCCACTCGGGCGAGTTGATCGCCCAGCGGCCGATGCCGGTGACGGCCTCGGTGCCCTCGGCGTTCGCGAGTGCGTGGTCGAGCGAGCCGAGCTCGCCGTCGAAGGAGTACGTGTACTCCCCCGGTGCGAGGGCCGGCAGCAGGTCGGTGTAGCCGGCCGCGGTGAGCACCTGGATCGGGTCCTCTTGCGCGTACGCGTTGAAGTCGCCGAGCAGGAAGACCTCGTCGGCCGCCGCGTCGAGCTGGCCCGCGAGCGTGAGCAGCGAGTTCGCCTGCGCGACCCGGTCGGCATTGAAGTGGCCCTGGCCGTCGGCCGGCTCGGTGCCGCTTCCGCTCTTGGACTTGAAGTGGTTGGCGATCACGGCGAGGTCGGTGCCGTTCGCGAGCTCGAAGCTCTGGCCGATCGGCTCGCGGGCGTTGCCCCAGACGGCCTCATCGGTGATCGTCAGCGCCTCGCCCTTGGGCGAGACCGCGTCGGAGCGGTAGATGATCGCGTTCTGGATGACGTCGGTCGTGGCCGCCGTCAGCGCGGCGGGCGTCGGAACGAAGCTCCACACCTGCGAGCCCTCTGCTGCGTTGAGTGCGGCGACCAGCGCGCCGATCGCCTCGTCGGCTGTGCCATCGACCTTCAGGGAGTTCTCGATCTCCTGCAGCGCGACGATCTCGGCGTCGAGCGCCGTGATCGCCTCGACGATCTTCTCCTCCTGCAGCGCGAACTCCTCGGCGGTGTCCGCACCGCGGGCCTCGGGGTTCTGGCTCGTCAGGGTGGTGAAGTAGTTGAGCACGTTGAAGACGCCGATCTGCACGTCGCCGCCCACCGCGGGCACGCCGCTCGGGCGCGCGTTCTGCGCCTCGAAGGTCGGCTTCGCCACGGCGCTCACGTTGTCGATCGGCGTCGCCGGCTGCAGGCGCCATGCGTTGAAGCCGTAGCTCAGCACGTAGGGCGTCGCGGGGAAGACGACGCGGTCGCCGTTGCGAACGATCGTCTCTTCGGTGAGGTACGGCTGCTCGTTCGGGTGCGCGGCGTTGTCGGCACGGGTGTTCCAGCCGTCGTCGAGCACGAGCAGGCGCGCGCGGTTCGCAGCGGCGATCTCGGCGGCGGCGGGGCCGGCGTCGACCTGCTCGGTGCTCTTGACCGGCAGCGTCTCGCCGGCGGCGAGCCAGACCGAGCCGAAGCTCGTGGACTCATGGGTGCTCGACACGAGGTACGAGCCGGTCGGGGCGACGAGCATGCTCTCGAGCGGCTCGCGAGCCGAGCCGACGAGGCTCGACGGCAGCTCGGCCGGAGCCGGCACGCCGGCCGCGGGGGTCACGACCTCTGCACCATCGGCGACCGCGGTGACCTGGGTGAGGCCGAAGTACTCGCTCACGGTGCCGGTGACCCGCACGAGGTCGCCGATCGCTCCGACAGCGGGCATCTGGAAGACGAACAGGCCGTCGGATGCACCGGGGGTGGTGTCGGTGTCTGGCGTCTGGATGGTCACGCCGCCGTAGCCGCCGGAGCGGTAGTCGCCGGTGATGACGCCCTCGACGGTGACCGCGGTGCCGACGAGCGGGCTCGCGTCACCCGTGCCCTGCACCTCGGCGATGGTCGCGGCGGTGGGGTCGGGCGGTTCGACGACGCCGCCGGAACCCTGCGGTGTGACCGTCTCGGTGAACGTGAAGTCGGCCGAGTTGACATCGGTGTCGGCGAAGTCGGTGCGCACGATGCTGCCGGGAACCGAGTTGGTGCCGGGGTACGCGGCGACCGCGCCCTCGAAGTTCAGCGATGCGCCGTAGCCGACGTAGTCGACGACTTCGGCGTGGTTGACGATCGAGCCGGTGCCGGGGTTGATCGCGCCAGCGACGTTCGCGAGGAACAGCGACCCCGTGGTGCCGCTCGGGCCCCAGGTGAACGCGGCGTCGGTCGCGGGGAGTGCGGCGCCGCTCGCGCCGTTGCTGTTGAGGCCGATCAGGTAGTGGCTGTTCGCCGCGATCTCGCCGCTCAGTGCGCCGACGTTGCTGGCGGCGCCCGTGCTCGTGGCGCTGCGGTACTGCAGCGACCATCCGTCGAGCTGCACCGCGGAGTCGGTGGGGTTGTAGAGCTCGACGAACTTGTTGACGAACGGCTGATTGGCACTGCCGCCACGGGCGTACACCTCGTTGATGACGACACCGGTGCCGTCGACCGAGGCGAGGGCCGGCGGCGCGGCCAGAAGGCCGGCGACGAGTGCCCCGGCAGACGCGGCCGCCACGGCCGCGAGACGTTGGATGGTGCGGCGACGATGCATGACTCTCCCCTGAGCGATCGGATTCCCAGCAGGGGCTCGCTTGCGCGCGCCTTGCAGGGGGACACTGCCCGTAGCCTATGTGCGGCCTGTGACCCTGCCAAGGGGTATCCCCATGCCGAGAACCCTGATTTCACGCGGTGTTCACACGGTTGCGCTCAGATGAGCAGGCGCGAGGATTCCGTCCGCTCGAATGAGCGAACGCCGGGTGATCAGAGCCGAACGAGCCCGATCACGCGCACCACTGCGACGCCCTCTTCGACCGAGGCGTCGAGGTCGACCTCGGCACGGATGCGCCAGTCGTGGTCGCCGGCCGGGTCGTCGATCGTCTGCTCGACGCGCCACACGCCCTCGGCGGCATCCGTCTCGTCGATCGTGACCAGTTTCGGCGATCGCGCCGCGGGGCCGATGCCGATCTCGTCGTGCTCGGCGTAGTAGCGATCGAGCGCGTCCGGCCAGCCGGCGTCGGGGTCGAGCTCGGCGAGCTCGTCGTCGCGCTCGAGCGCCGCGAGCTGCACCCGCCGGAACAGCTCGTTGCGCACGAGCACGGTGAAGGCGCGCCGATTCGTGAGCACCGACGGCGGCGCCGGCGGCACCACGGCGGTCTCGTCTTCGGGCAGGTGCGACGAGGGGTCGATGAGTTCGTTCCACTCGTCGACGAGGCTCGAGTCGACCTGGCGCACGACCTCGCCGAGCCACTCGATGATGTCGAGCAGCTCTTCGTTCTTCGCCTCGGTCGGCACCGTCTGGCGGATCGCCCGGAAGGCGTCTGAGAGGTAGCGGAGCACGAGGCCCTCGCTGCGCGCCAGCTGGTAAGCGCCGACGTATTCCCCGAACGACATGCTGCGCTCGAACATGTCTCGCACCACCGATTTCGGTGACAGTTCGAAGTCGCGAACCCATGGCTGACTCGACGCGAAGACCTCGAACGACTGCGCGAGCAGCTCGTCGAGCGGCTTGGGCCAGGTGACCTGCTCGACGAGCTCCATGCGCTCGTCGTATTCGATGCCCTCTTGCTTCATGCGGCCGATTGCCTCGCCCCTGGCCTTGAACTGCTGCTGCGAGAGGATCGGTCGCGGGTCGTCGAGCGTCGACTCGATGACGCTCACGACATCGAGCGCGTAGTGGCCGGTTCCCGCGCCGTTCTCGGCGGTCGCCTCGGGGTCGAGCAGCTCGATCGCGGCGAGCGCGAATGGCGACAGCGGCTGGTTGAGCGCGAAGTTCGGCTGCAGGTCGACCGTGAGGCGTACGGACGGCATCGAGGTTCTGTCGGCGTTCGGCACGAGTTCGACGACGCCCGCCTCGCGCAGCGTGCGAAAGATCTCGAGGGCGCGTCGGGCGAGCTCGAACTGTCGAGCGCGCGGCTCGTGGTTGTCGAACACGAGCGAGCGGATGTCGCCGATGACGTCGCCCCCGCGGCCGATCACGTTGATCAGCATCGCCGCCGTGAGCTTCAGCTGCGGCACGAGCGGCTCGGGCTCGGCGGCGACGCGCCGGGGGGGCCCGGCCGGCCCCCCCCCGCTCAGGCCCCGCGGCGGCCCCCCCCCCCCGCCGCCCGCCGCGGTCGCCCCGCCCCGCCCCGGCGTGCTCCGGCGGCGGCCGGGGGGCCGGGGGGGGGGGGGGGGGGAGCCGGTCGTACGAGGCCTCGCCCCACGTGATCTGGCCGGCCGGCGCCTTCTTGCGCACGATCTTCTTGATCTTCTTCGGGTCGTCGCCCGCCTTGCGCACGGCGGCGTCGTTCTCGATCTCGTGCTCGGGCGCGAGCACCACCACGGTGCCCGCGGTGTCGTAGCCGGCCCGCCCGGCCCGCCCCGCGACCTGGTGGAACTCGCGGGCGCTCAGCTGCCGCATCCGCTGCCCGTCGAACTTCACGAGCGCCGTGATCAGCACGGTGCGAATGGGCACGTTGATGCCGACGCCGAGGGTGTCGGTGCCGCAGATGACCCGCAGCAGCCCCCGTTGCGCGAGCGTCTCGACGAGGCGGCGATACCGCGGCAGCATGCCGGCGTGGTGCACGCCGATGCCCGAGCGCACGAGTCGCGAGAGGGTCTTGCCGAAGGCCGTGTTGAAGCGGAAGCCGCCGAGCGCCTCGGCGATCTCGTCGCGCTGCTCACGCGTGATCACGCGGATCGAGGAGAGCGCCTGCGCCCGCTCCATGGCGGCGGCCTGCGAGAAGTGCACGATGTAGACGGGTGCCTGCCGGGTCTCGATGAGCTCTTCGACCGTCTCTTGCACGGGTGTCTTCGCGTACGAGAAGTGCAGCGGCACCGGACGGTCGACTCCCGTGACGAGCGCCGTCTCGCGGCCCGTGCGGCGCTTCAGGTCGGCCGCGATGCCGGTGACGTCGCCGAGCGTGGCCGACATGAGGATGAACTGCGCCCGGTGCAGCGTGAGCAGCGGCACCTGCCACGCCCAGCCGCGATCGGGGTCGCCGTAGTAGTGGAACTCGTCCATCACGACCTGGTCGACGTCGGCGTCGGGCCCGTGGCGCAGGGCGAGGTTCGCGAGGATCTCGGCGGTGCAGCAGATGATGGGGGCATCGGGGTTCACCGAGCTGTCACCCGTGACCATGCCCACGTTCGCGGCGCCGAAGATGTCGGCGAGCTGGAAGAACTTCTCGGAGACGAGCGCCTTGATCGGCGCGGTGTAGTAGCTGCGACCGCCGCGAGCGAGGGATGCCGCGTGGGCGGCGACCGCGACGAGCGACTTGCCGGTGCCCGTGGGCGTGGAGAGCACGACGTTGGCGCCCGAGACGATCTCGATGACGGCCTCGTCTTGCGCGGGGTAGAGCGGCAGACCGCGCCCCTCGGCCCAGCCGACGAAGGCGTCGTACATCGCATCGGCGTTGTACGGGCTCGGGGCGAGCTCGGGCAGGGTCTGCGTCATCCGTCGAGTCTGTCACGCGCTCGGGATGCCCCGGGCCGCCGCCTACTGCGCGTCGATGATGACGATCGGGCCGGTCGACGACGACCACTCGACCGTGCCGTGCTCGAAGACGCCGCGCAGCATTCCGGACTCGGGAGCGGGCTCGACGTCACACACCGGCAGGCCGAGCGGCGATCGCTCCCACCCGAGCAGCGCCCAGATGTCGCGCACCATGCCGAATACGATCGCGGATCCGTGCGCCGGGGTCCAGTAGATCGAACCGCCCTCGAAGTGGCCGACGCCGCCCGCGAGCCGGCCGCCGTGCTCCGACTCGGCGAGCGGCTGCTCGTCGGTCGTCGGGAAGCCGAGGAACGAGGCTTCGGCGCCCACGCCGTACCAGTGCTCGGCGACGAGTCCGTGCACCTCGTGTGCACCGGTGCGCTCCGACCAGTAGACGGCCCCGTGCTCGTACTCGCGTCGATACAGTTCACCCGAACCGATGCGCGTGTGGGGTGCGATCGCCTCGCCGAGCACCGGGTGCTCGGCTCGCTTGGCGCTGATCGCCGGCACGGCGAGCAGCAGCTGGTTCGCCCGGTCGTAGCGCACGGCGCTGCGGAAGTCGCTCCAGCTCAGGGCCTGCTCGGCATGGCTCGACCGCACCTCGCCGCGTGCCGCAGGCACGTGGCCGGGTCGCGTGGGCCGCGTCATCCGCTCGATCATCGCTCGAACCCTTCTCTGCCTGGAGCCACCGGCGCGCCACCCGGCGCCGAAACGGGGGAAGCCGGCCTGCACCTCGTGTTCGGAACGCGATGCCGGCCGGCTGCCAGATCTCCACCGCGCGGTGACAGTTCCCCCTGCGGTCCACGAGTGGTGATCGCTCATCACGATACGAAGCGAAGCGGATGTCGCGGATCAGGGGTATCCCTGATCTTCGCGGGTCAGGCGCGGGCGGCAGCCTCGGCTTGTGCGGCGCTCGCGAGCACTTCGACGGAGCGCACGATCACGTTGCGCCGTGCGGCTGCGCGGTCACCCGGCGCACCGGTGGCGCCGACGACGAGCAGCGTGTCGAGGTGCCCGAGCACGGGCCATCCGTTCACGAGCGTCACGATCGTGAGGAGCAGTTCGGCCGCTTGCTCCAGATCGATGCCGGGCAGCAACTCGCGGAACCGCTCGGCCTTCACCCGGTGGTACTCGATGCGCGCGGCGTCGGCGGCCGCGCCGGCACCGCGCTCGAGGCCCTCCCAGAACAGCAGGCGCGGAATCGTGGACTGGATGATGTGGTGGTCGAAGAGGCGACCCGCGTAGTCGCCGGCGGCGGCCGGCCCCGTGCCCGACAACGGCACGGCGTCCATCGTCTCGCGCAATTGGGTGGCGAGCACGGTGGCGAAGAGCTCGTCCTTCTTGCCGAAGTACTGGTAGATGCGCTCCTTGTTGACCCCGGCCGACGTCGCGATGCGATCCATGCGGGCGCCTGCGAGCCCGTGCTCGCTGAACTCGGCGGTCGCCGCCTCGAGCAGCAGGCGTTTCGTGCGCTCGGTGTCCCAGGCCATGTTTGCCACTCTAGCAATTCTCCAACCGGGTGGTTGTGAAATGAGTCTGGGCATGGTTCAATTGCAACTAATCAGTTGGAATTGACCGAGGAGTCGCATGAGCACCACCGCATCCACCCCCGCCATCACGAGCGACACGACCGCGCTGTCGGTCGCCGCCGCACCGCTCGCACCCGCAGCTCCGCTCGCACCCGCGGCTCCGCCGTCGGTGCACGCTCGCGCCGTCATCACCTGGCTCGCGATCTTTCCACTCGTCGCGATCGGCATGATGCTGCTCGGCCCGGTCTCGGAGTCGTGGCATCCCGTGCTTCGAGCCTTCGTGCTGACGCTCGTGGTCGTGCCGCTCGCGGTCTACCTCGTGGTGCCGCGGCTGATGAGCGCCTACGGCTCGCTCCGTCGCCGGGCAGCGCGCCGGGTCGCCCGTCAGGGGTGACCCTGACGGGGATCTCCACGGCGGCACAGGCGACACCGCATGCCGCCAGCCGCTAGCGTTCGCTCAGACGCACTCGCCCGAGGAGAACCCATGCGCATCGCGCCCAGTCCGACGCCCGACGCGGCACCCGACTTCGATGAACGCGCAGCCGACTCGAGCGCCGACGCGAGCGGCGACGCCGGCACGTACGACCGCGCGCTCGTGGTCGTGCACGGCATGGGCAACGCGTACCGCAGCCAGATCCTGCTCGAGTGGGCCGAACCGCTGCTCGGCCGCATGGACTGGCTCGCCCGCGACAAGGTCATCGGCGGCGAAGAGCGGCACGGGGTGCAGATCCACTCCTCCGACCTGTCGGGCGACGTGCCGATCGTCACGGCGACCGTGCGCTACCCGGGGCTGCGGGCGCAGCAGCAAGCACAGGAGCAGGCGCGAGCGGGCGGCTCGGCGGCGGCCGATGCGACCTCCGACCCCGCCGACGACGTGCTGCTGAAGATCGCCATCCTCGAGGCGCGCTGGTCGGAGTCGTTCGTGCCGATGAGCCGCGGGCAGGTCTTCCAGTGGGCCGTCGTGTTCATGTGGCGCATGATCTGGCGCGTGCTCGACCTCTTTCTCGGCACCATGGTGCTCGTGCCGTGGTACACCCTCGTGCGGCACGTGACCGCGCCGCGAGGTGCGCCCCGTGAACTGCCGAGACTCGTCGACCTCGTCATCGATCTCGTGCGGCTCATCGTCTGCAGCTTCGGCTTCGCCGTCACCTGGCTCTTCCTCGTGCTGCTCGCCACGGTGCTCACGCCCGTGCTGCCGCTGCTCAGCCCGCTGCTCATCATTCCCTGGTTCAAGAACCTCGCGCAGAACGCGATCGACGGCATCATCGAGTCGATCGGCGATGTCGCGGCGTGGAAGGAGCGGCCGCTCCGCGCCTCGGCGATGCGACTCGTGGTGCGCAACGCCCTCGACCACGCCAAGGAGCTCGTCGGCGACGGTGACGTGCACCTCTTCGCGCACTCGCAGGGCGCCGCCGTCGCGACCTACACGCTCTTCGAAGAGCTGACGCCGAGCGACTACAACGTCACCCGGCTCACGACGGTGGGCGCCGCGGTCGTCCTGCTCGGCCGTGACAAGTGGCTCGGCCGGCCCGACGAGTACACGCCCGTCGCGAAGTGGATCGAGCGCAACACGGGCGTCGCCGACGATCGCCAGGTCGCATGGGCCAACCACTGGGCCATCTGGGACCCGTTCTCGGCCGGCCCCATCGCCGACACCGCGCCCGGTCGCCGCGAGCGCTGGCGCAACGCCTACTTTCCGGGCCGGGCGAGCGTGCGCGGGCCAGAGGAGCATGCCGTGCACAACACGAGCCAGCCGTTCCTCGACCACTCCGTCTACTTCGAGAACACGATCCAGGTGGTCGAGCCGACCGCGCGGCACCTGCTCGGCCCGGAGTTTCCGCCGGCGCCGGCCACCGTCGCCTACGTCGAGAACCGGCTCTCGGTGATCGACAAGAAGTCGCTCGGCATCAACATGCTCGCCGCCGTCGTGATCGCGGCGATCCTGCCCGGGCTACCGGGCGTGCCTGCACTCGTGGCCACCCTCGCGAGCTGGGTCGCCGGCGCGATCGGGTTCGTCATCGGCATCTTTCCGGGCGGGCAGGATGTCGCCGAGACGGTGCCGGCCGCGATCGCCTCGGCCTCGATCATCACCGACCCGGCGTCGTTCGGGCCCTGGAGCTGGCTGCTCGCCTCGGCGCTCACCCTCGCGGTGCTGATCTGGCTGAACCAGTTGCTCTCACGAGTGACCCGTCGTTCGCGCGAGTGGGATCGCTGCCCGGTCGAGCCGAGGCACTGGCTCGTGCTGAGCTCGATTCCGCGCGCCATCTTCGTCGCCGGCGCGTTCCTCTGCGTGTGGTTCGCGATCCGCGCGTGGGCAGCGCCGCCGCTCGAGTGGTTGCTCGTCGACGCCGTCGTGCTCGCCATCGTGGCGGTGTTCGTCTTCGTCGAGCCGCTCTACTCCCCCGTTCCGGTCGTCGTCGAGGCCCGCACCAGTGACGACGACGCCGGCGGCCCGACGATCGTCGCGGCATCGCGGCCGATGAAGCTCCGCGACGCCGTGCTCACCGAGGAGTTCACCCGCGATCTCGAACGCCGGCGCAGCCTGCTGCGTCCGCAGGGCTGGCGCGCGCGAATCTGGGCGCGCTGGTTCCACGACTGGAAGCCGCCGGTCAGCGCGAACGAGCCGTCGGCCTGAGCACCCCGACCGGGTCGCCACCGGTCACGAGCTCGACGAGCGCCTCGACCAGGCGGAACGGCACGATCGCGAGCAGTTGCACCGCCACGAACGGCCCGAGCCAGGCGATCGAGAAGCTCAGCACGAGCATCGCCCCGCCGAGGCGGCCCCACACGAGTGCGGCGAGCACGACGACGACGAGAAGCACGAGCCACAGCGGGTTCCAGAACGCGGCGACGGATGCCCCGAGCACGACCAGGCCGCCGAGCACCGCCTGCGCGACGAAGACGAGCCCGGCGGCACCGCCGAACTCGCGCTCCCGATCGGCCGAGATCCACGCCCACATGAGCCACGCCCGCACGAGCGGCACGCCCTGCTCGCGCAGCGCGGTGCGGAAGACCCGGTCGTCGAACCGGCGCTGCGCGAGGGCGGCGCGCCGGTCGCCGAGCCCGGCCGCGATCACCGAGCGCGAGTCGTGCAGCAGCGCCGGTGCCGACTGCCGGCCGTAGCTCGCGATGAGCCCCCACAGCCACGACGGCACGGACGCGAGATCGGAGTCGGAGGGCGACACGGCCTCGCCCGCTCGCGCGACGTGCACGGGCACTTCGTACGCCCTGCCGCTGACCGGGTCGAGATAGTGGAACGGTCGCCGCAGCTCGAAGCGGTGCCCGTCGGCGGGCCGCTGGGCGAGCAGCAGCTCGTCGAGCGGCCGGCCGTCGTCGGTGAGGAATGGCATCGCGGGTCTCCTTCGCTCACGCCCATCCTGCCGCGCCCCACGGCGGTCGGCGCTCAACCGAGGCGCTCAACCGAGCATCTCAACCCAGCAGCAGCGCCACCGCGAAGAGCACCGGAACCGAGCCGACGGTCGTGAGGAACACCGTGTCGCGAGCCACGACCTCGGCCGTCTCGTAGCGCTGCGCGAAGTTGAAGACGTTCTGCGCTGTGGGCAGGGCGGCCAGCACCGTCACGGCGTAGAGCTCGATGCCGTCGAGCCCGAAGACGAAGCGGCCGACGGCCCACGCTGCCACGGGCATCGCGACGAGTTTCAGCACGGTCGCGAGCAGCACCTCGCGGCGGCCGCTGCCGGCCTCGAAGAGCCGCTGCCCGTGCAGCGAGAGCCCGTAGGCGATGAGCATGAGCGGCACCGCGGCGTGGCCGATGAGCTCGATCGGCTCGAGCACGATCGGCGGCAACTCGAGGCCGGAGACCGAGACCAGCACGCCCGCGAGCGAGCCGACGATGATCGGGTTCGTGACCGTGGTGCGCACGATCGCCGCGACCGAGGTGTGGCCGTTCACGCGAGCACCGAGCACCGCGAGCGCCACCGGCGCGAAGAGCAGCAGTTGCAGCAGCACGACGGGCGCCGAGTAGGCCGCGTCGCCGAGCATGTAGACGGCGATCGGGATGCCGAAGTTGTTGCCGTTGACGTATCCAGACGCGAGCGAGCCGATGACCGTGCGCTCGAGGCTCGAACGCCAGACGAGCATCGCCACGAGCCCGAAGAGCAGCATCATCGCGGCCGCCGCGATCGCCGAGACCGGCAGCAGTGCGGAGAAGAGCGCGCCCACATCGGCCGTGGCGAGCACCGAGAACAGCAAAAACGGCGCCAGCACGTTGAAGTTCAGCCGGGCGAGCATGGGCTTCGCCTCGGGGCCGAGCACGCCCGTGCGGCCGGCGATCCAGCCGACGAACACGGCGAGCGCGATGACCGCGAACCCGGTGAAGATCTGGATCACGCTCGGCACGCCCCTTCGTCGGGGTGCTGCACGGCGCTCATCGCCTTCGACCCTACCGGTGATGACGATGGGCGCCCGGTCTCCCGGACGCCCATCGACTGCGGTGCTCGCCGTTACGCGTTGCAGCCCCACACATACTTGCCGTTGTAGTACACGGGGTGCATCTCCTTGCCGGTGCACGGACCGCAGTCCTCATCGCGAGGCGCAGCGGGCAGGCCCGGGTAGGACTCGGCGGTGTAGGGGTTCGCAGCGGCCTCCGCGGGAGCCTCGCCGGCACTGCCGGAGCTCGCTCCCGCGTCGGAACCCGATGCGGCGTCCGAGCTTTCCGACCACGACCCGGTGTCGTCGGACTGCTCGGCTGCCACTCGGGCGGCCTCGGCGGCGGCCTCGGCCGCGGCGGCCTCGGCCGCGACCTGCGCGGCGACCGCCTCGCGGTGAGCCGTGAGCGCTGCGGACAGCGCACCGTGCTCGGCCCGCAGCGATGCCACTGCCGTGGTGACGGCAGCGGCGGAGCCGCCCGAAGCCACCTCGGCGATCACGCCGTTGCGCAACGACACGAGGGTCGCCGCGGCACCGGCGCCGAGTTCGGCACCCGCCTCTGAGATGAGCCCGTGTGCACCGTGCAGCGCACTCGTGGCGAAGCTCGTCGCCGCGGCATCCCGAATGCCGTTGACGTCGACGCCCGCGGCACCGATGCCGACGCGGTCGCCCACTTGCGCCACCGCGAGCTCGTGCGCCCTGGTGAGGTCGGCCGAGGCCCGCGCGCTCTGCGCCTGACTGGCCACGCCGAGCGTGACCACGATCAGGCCGGCGAACGCGAGGCCGAGCATTCGATGCACCTGGGTGCGACTCTTGCGGCCCCCGAGTTGCAGGGCCGTCGCCCCCTCATGGTCGAACGCCATGTCTCGTCGAGTGATCATTCGATTCCTTCCTTCATACGACCGATGTTGCGATCTGAGCCCGTCGTGTCGACGGGTCGAAGGAGGGAGATGTGGCGACCCCGCGGTCTCGTGCAGCACCGAGCAGGCCTGCGCCCCCACGGTGCCCCGATGTCGTCACTGTCAGCCCCCCGCTAACACCACACTCGTGAGCGTATCGACGTTGCGGGGTGTTCGGGGGGAGTTCTCGAATTTTCGCCGTGGCGTGGTCGCTCGCTCAGGACCACTCGTATCGCGCAGGACACTCGATATCCACGGTCCCGTGCGACACGAGTGGTCCCGATCGGGGGCGAGTCAGCGGGCTACCAGCGCTCGTGCACCGAGGGGCGGATGTCGCGGTCGTAGAGGTCTCGCACGACGGCGTCGACCGAAGCCGGCAGGTGCAGCGACCCGGCCGCGGCGTTCGAGCGCGCCTGCTCGGGCGAACGGGCACCGGGAATCACCGAGCTCACGCCGGGCTGCGCCGCGATCCAGGCGAGGGCGGCCTGCGCCGTCGTCGCAGCGGGCACGGCCTCACGGGCCACCGCGGCGAACTCGGCGGCGGCGCGCACGCCCGTCTCGTAGTCGACGCCCGAGAAGGTCTCGCCCACGTCGAAGGACTCGCCGTGCCGGTTGTAGGTGCGGTGGTCGTTCGCGGCGAAGAGCGTCTCGCTCGTGTACCGCCCCGAGAGCAGCCCGCTCGCGAGCGGAACCCGGGCGATGATGCCGACGCCGGCCGCGTCGGCGGCCGGCAGCACCTCGTCGAGCGGCTTCAGCCGGAACGCGTTCAGAATGATCTGCACGGATGCCACGTGCGGCCGAGCGATCGCGGCGAGGGCCTCGTCGACCCGCTCGACGCTGACGCCGTAGTTCGTGATCGCACCCTCGGCGACGAGCGCGTCGAGCGCGTCGTAGACGGCGTCGTCGCCGTAGACCGACGTCGGCGGGCAGTGCAGCTGCACGAGGTCGAGCGTGTCGACGCCGAGGTTCGCCCGCGAGCGGTCGGTCCACGCCCGGTAGTTCGCGAGCGAGTAGTTGGCGTGCTCCTGCGGCATCCGTCGCCCCATCTTGGTGGCGACCGTGACGCCCGAGTCGGGGTTCGCCCGAAGCCAGGTGCCGATGAGCGATTCGCTACGACCATCGCCGTACACGTCGGCGGTGTCGAAGAAGGTGACGCCCGCCGCGTATGCGGCGTCGAGCACGGCGAGCGCGTCGGCCTCGTCGACCTCGCCCCAGTCGGCGCCGAGCTGCCAGGTGCCGAGTCCGATGATCGAGACGGTGCGGCCGGTGCGGCCGAGGGTGCGAGTCTGCATGGTGCTCCAAGTGGTGAGGTGCGTGCGGGTGGATCGTGATGAATCAGTGGTGACGGTGGTGGCAATGGCACCGGACCGCGAGTTGGATGCTGGGCGCTGGGCGCTCAAGCGCCGGTCGGCGCCGTGATCGGCACGGCTCGCCCGCTCACGACGATGCCGCCGCTCGCCGGGATGTCGACCGTGAGCTCGCCCGGCCGGCCGACGTGCCGGCCCTGCTCGATCACGATTCGGGCGGGCGGTTCGACGAGTCCGAGGCCGCGCAGATACCCGCCGACCGCGGCAGCGGCGGAACCGGTGGCCGGGTCTTCGGTGATGCGCCCGACGGGGAAGAGGTTGCGCGCCCCGAAGCGTTGCGGCGGGACGACTGGGCCGGTGTCGGCGTCGGCCGCAGCGAGCGGGTGCAGCACGGTGATGGTCGCCGGCCAGCCCTGTGCGTCCATGAAGGCTCGCACGGCCGTGGGCTCGAAGCCGAACCCGTCGAACACGGCGGACTCGGCGATCACGAGCACCGGATGCCAGTTGCCCGCGAAGGCGAGTCGCGGCGGGTACCGTTCGGCGATCTGCGAGCGGTCGAGGCCGAGCAGGTCGAGCAGTGCGTCGAGCACGAACTCGGGAATCGGCGCGAGTTGCGTATCGACGCTCGTGAACGCCGCGCGGATGCCGCCGTCGGGGTGCTCGCTCGTCTCGATGACGATCTCGCCGACGGGCGTCGAGAATCGCACCGTGCGTGCTCCTGCACCGACGCCGTCTCGCGCTGCGAGGGCCACCGCGGTCGCGACGGTGGCGTGCCCGCAGAACGGCACCTCGGCGATCGGCGAGAAGTACCGAACGACGTGCGCGTCGCCGGCGCGGCCGGTCACGAACGCGGTCTCGGCGTCGTCGACCTCTGCGGCGATGCGCTGCATGGCCGCGTCGTCGAGCGCCGACGCATCGAGCACGACGCCGGCCGGGTTGCCGCCCGACGCATCGCCGGTGAACGCCGCGTAGCGGAGTACCTGTGGAGATTCGGTCATGTCTCGATGCTGTCATGAGCACGCCGGAGCGTGCATCACGTCCGCCGATGTCGCCGGGCGGTGCCAGACTGGCCGGCATGGCGGCGAAGTACGATCCCAAGCGCGAGATCTCGAGCTACACCGCACGATCGGGGCGCTTCGACGTCATCGACGTGCCCGAGCTCGCGTACTGCATGATCGACGGTCATGGCGACCCCAACACCGCGCCCGAATACGCCGCGGCCGTCGAGGCGCTCTACGCCATCTCGTACACGGTGAAGTTCCGCAGCAAGCGCGAGCTCGACCGCGACTACGTCGTGGGCCCGCTCGAGGGTCTCTGGAGCGCCGACGACCCTTCGACGTTCGTCACGCGCGAGAAGTCGGCGTGGTCGTGGACCATGATGATCTGGCAACCCGACTGGCTCACGTCCGAGCTCGTCGCCGAGGCGACGTCGGCTGCCACGGCCAAGGCCGCAGCCGCCGAGCGAGTGCGGTTCGAGCGACTCACCGAGGGGCGGTCGGTGCAGACCCTGCACCTCGGCTCCTACGACGACGAAGGGCCAACGCTCGCTCGGCTGCACGACGAGTTCATGCCAGAGCACGGACTGCGCTTCAACGGCCGGCACCACGAGGTCTACCTCGGCGACCCGCGGCGCACAGCCCCCGAGAAGCTGCGCACCATCTTGCGGCAGCCGGTCGCCGAGGGCTGAACCGGCCGATCGCGGCTCGCGCCACGCCCGGCCGGCGGCGCCGAACTCAGTGCTCCTGATCGGCGCCGAACCGCCCGCGAGCCTCGACCGGAATCTACGGCTGCTCGGCACGGGCCTTGATCTGCTGCACGACCCACGTGTTGCCGTCGAGATCGGCGAAGCCGAAGAAGGTGCCGCCGTCGCGCGGGTCGAAGCCGGTGATCTCACCCGCCTCGATGCCCCGGCTCAGCAGCTCTTCGCGGGCGGCGACGGCGTCGGCGACCACGAGCTGCAGGCCGTGCATCGAGCCCGGTGCCATCTCGTTCTGCGAGGGAAGCGAGCCGATCACGATCGAGCAACCCGAGCCCCGCGGGGTGAGTTGCGCAACGTGCATGTGCTCGTTCGTGGTCTCGTGATCGAGGTCGAATCCCACCTTGTCGCGGTAGAACTCGATCGCGCGGCCGAGGTCGCTCACCGGAACGATGACGACTTCAAGTGTCCAGTCCATGACGTGATCTCCATTCACTTGGTCGGTGCTCGCTACTGCGGGCTGCGGGTGCTCGAGTGGGCGAATTTGGTCGTGTTCGATCGCGAAATCGACCAACTTCGCCCACTCGAGGCATGAATCGGGCGGATCGAGTGGATCCGGCACTCAGGCGGCGAGCACGCCGTCGAGGCGCTCGTAGCCTTCGCGCAGTCCCAGCTCCATGTTCGACTGCACCATGCCGTCGCGTGCCTCGACGCTCGGGTAGGTGGAGTGGATGCGGAGCTTGGTGCGCCCGTTGCCGAGGTCTTCGAACGTCATGGCCTCGATGGCCACGACGTCGGGAAAGCCCTCGAACTCGAAGGTCTGGATCGCGAACTCGTTCTCGCGCACCGAGTGGAAGGTGCCGTTGAACGCGTAGGTCTCGCCGTCGGTGCCCGTGTGCAGGTAGCGGTACCCGCCCTGCGGCACGAAGTCCCAGCGCTCGATCTGCATCTCGTAGCCGTTCGGGCCGAGCCACTGCTTGACGAGCTCTGGATCGCGGTGCGCGTTGAAGAGGGCGGCGACGGGAGCGTCGAACTCGCGCTCGATGTCGATGAAGGGCAGCCCCTCGGGGACGGTGATGGTGACGGGGTTCGTCATTGTTCCGACTCTTTCGTGTTGGTGCCGGCGGGCTCGCCGGCAGCGGAGGTGACAGTGCTGCCGCCGCGAGACTCGGTGAGTACGTCACGGGCGACGGATGCCGCGGCGTCGTGGCCGCGGTCGGTGGCGAGCAGCGCGTCCAATGCGCGGAACTGCTGCTCGTGGATCAACCGGTAGCGGTCGATCCACGCGGTGAGCGCTTCGAGCTGGGCCGCCTCGAGGTGCACGGGTCGGCGCTGAGCATCGCGGGTTCGCGTGACGAGCCCGGCGTGCTCGAGCACCTGGATGTGCTTCGACACGGCCTGCTTGGTGATCTGGAACGGTTCGGCGAGCTCGTTGACCGTGGCCGGCCCGCGGCTCAGGCGGGCGATGATGCCGCGGCGCACCGGGTCGGCCAGCGCCATGAAGGCCCGGTCGAGGCGGTCGTCTGCGCTCGGATCGACGATCATCACCTGCTCCTTTCTCAACCAATTCATTGATCAACCATTTGGTTGATTACAACTGTACGACGGTCGAATGCCGCTGTCAACACCTCATCCCGTGAAGCCTTGCCGACCCGCCGCCGAGCGAGGAGGATGCCCTCACACGCACCGACACCTCGAAAGGCTGCATCATGGTCACGCTCAACCCGTACCTCAACTTCCGCGACAACGCGCGGGAGGCGATGGAGTTCTACCACTCGGTATTCGGCGGGGAACTCACGTCGAGCACGTTCGCCGACTTCGGCCAAGCCGACGACCCCGCCGATGCCGACAAGATCATGCACAGTCAGCTCGAAGCGGAGAACGGCCTCGTCCTGATGGGCGCAGACACCCCGAGCTCGATGCCCGACCCGGGTTCGAGCGGGCCCATCTCGGTCTCGCTCTCCGGCGATGCCGGCGACGATGCCACGCTGCGCGGCTACTGGCAGAAGCTGCTCGACAGCGGCTCCGAGATCGTGCCGCTCGAGGTCGCTCCCTGGGGCGACGCCTTCGGCATGTGCACCGATCGCTACGGCATCACCTGGCTCGTGAACATCGGCGGCCCCGAAGGCACGCCGGTCGAGTAGGAGCGCCGGCGCAGTATCGAGACCAGCCCCAACCCAGCCAGCGGTGAAGGCGCCGCTGTCAATCCCCTCGTGCTTGGGTTCGTCCGTGCGTACCGTGAATCGGTGTGACCGGCGTCGCGAGCATGGCGCCGGTCGGTCGCTCACCCGAAGGGCTGACTCATGACGGGCTGGAACACGGACACGCTTGCGCAGTCGGCGGGAGCCGGCGCCATCACGATCGTCGAGGGCTCGTCGTTCTGCGTATCCCACGCGAACGGCGACATCGTTCCCGAACTGCCGCACGGGATGTTCTTCCGTGATACCCGGCTCGTGTCGCGCTCGACCCTGCTCATCGACGGCGCACCCATCGAACCGCTGTCGGCGATGACCCCTGAACCCTTCCGGGCGCTCATCGTCGGGCGCGCCGGACACCTGCCCGACCGAGCCGACACGCCGCTCACCGTCGAGCGCGACCGCCGCGTCGACAGCGGGCTTCGCGAGAAGATCACGATCCACAACTACTCGCGCGAACCGATGTCCTGCCGAGTCGAGCTCGCGCTCGAGTCCGACTTCGCCGACATCTTCGAGGTGAAGGAGGAACGTGCCGGCGGCGCCGCCCACCCGCTCCTCGCCGGCTCAGACGGGCGGTTGCGCGCCGAGTCGGAGCACACCCCCGCTCGTCTCGGTCTCGTCGTCACTGCCGCCGGTGCATCAGTCGACGCCGCGCGCCTCGTCTTCGACGTCAGCCTGCCGCCGCACGGAAGCTGGACGCAACGCATCGTGATCACCCCGACGCTCGATGGCGACGAGGTCGTGCTCGACCCGATCGGGGCTCCCCTGCACGAGACGAGGCCTGCCCGCAGACTCACCCAGTGGCAGTCCTCCATCTGGGTGCCGACGATCGACGACGACGACGTCGAGCGCATCATCCTGCAGAGCCAGCGCGACCTCGGCTCGCTCCGCATCTTCAATCCCCGGCATCCCGAGCGTGCTGTCGTCGCCGCCGGTGTGCCGTGGTTCATGGCGCTCTTCGGCCGCGACTCACTGATCGCCTCGTATATGACCCTCGGCCTCGATCCGACGCTCGCCGTCGGCACATTGCAGACCCTCGCCGAGCTGCAGGGCACGACGTTCGACGCGGCATCCGAGGAGCAACCGGGCCGCATCCTGCACGAGGTTCGCCTGGGCGCGACCACGAACCTCGCCCTCGGCGGCGAGTCGGTGTACTACGGCACCGTCGACGCCACGCCACTGTTCGTGTTCCTGCTCGGCGAGCTCGCCGCATGGGGCGCCCTGCCCGACGACGCCGACGAACTCGTCGCGGCGGCCGATCGTGCGCTCGAGTGGATCGAACGCGACGGCGATCGTGACGGCGACGGCTTCGTCGAATACGCACGGCTCAACGACTTCGGCCTGATCAACCAGGGCTGGAAGGACTCGTGGGACGGCATCAACTTCGCCGACGGCGCCCTCGCCGAGGCGCCGATCGCGCTGTGCGAGGTGCAGGGATACGTGTATGCCGCCTACCGCGCGCGGGCGACGATCGCCGAGTCCCGCGGCGATGTCGAGGGCATCGCCCGGTGGAACGCGAAGGCCGCCGAGCTGAAGGTGCGTTTCAACGAGCGGTTCTGGATCCCCGAGCGCCAGTGCTTCGCCGTCGCACTCGACCGCGACAAGCGACAGGTCGACGCATGCGCCTCGAACATGGGCCACTGCCTGTGGAGTGGCATCGTCGACGACGACAAGGCTGCGGCCGTGGCCGAATTGCTGCTCTCAGAGACGATGTTCACTGGCTGGGGCGTGCGCACCCTCGCCTCCGACATGGGCGCTTACAACCCGGCGAGCTATCACAACGGCTCGGTCTGGCCGCACGACAGCGCCATCGTCGCCGCCGGCCTCATGCGCTACGGCTTCGTCGAGCAGGCCCACCGCGTCATCGTCGGGCTGCTCGACGCGGCGACCCACTTCGGCGGGCGCCTGCCCGAGCTGTTCTGCGGCTTCGATCGCGAGCAGTACGCGGAGCCCGTCGTGTACCCGGCGTCGTGCTCACCGCAGGCCTGGGCCGCTGCCGCGCCGTTCCTGCTGCTGCGCAGCATGCTGCGGCTCGATCCCTCTGTTCCCACGGGCGAGCTCTGGCTCGCTCCGGCGATCCCGCCCGAGTTCGGTGGCATCCACCTCGTGAACGTGCCGTTCGCGGGGGCGCGCGTCTCCCTCGACATCGGCGGCGACGACACCTCGGTGACGGGGCTGCCCGAGCACATCACCCTGCACACGGCTCCGCGCGGTGCCTCCCGCGCCTGAACAGGAGGTGCCCCATGCGGATCGGCATCATCGCCCCGCCGTGGATTCCCGTGCCACCCCCGGCCTACGGCGGCATCGAATCGTTCATCGACACGCTCGCCCAGGCGATCGTGCGAGCCGGCCACCAGGCCGTGCTCGCGGCATCCGGCGACAGCACGTCGCCCGTCGAGCGGCTGCCCGGCTTCCCGCCCTCGGGCTCCGACACGATGGGTCTCACGACGCACGAACTCCGGCACCTCATTCGGGCGTACGCGCAGCTCGACGACGTCGACGTGATCGTCGACAACACGCTAGCGGGCCCGATCCTGGCCCGCACGGCAGCCACCGCACCGGTCGTCACGATCGCACACGGCCCGTTCATCCCGCTCGTGCAGGAGCTCTACGGTGCCGCGTCGCCCGACATGACCTTCGTCGCGATCTCACACCACCACGCCTCGACGGCCGGGACGGTCCGCATCGCACGGGTCATCCATCACGGCATCTGCGTCGCCGACGTGCCGATCGGCCCGGGCGGGAACGACGCCTGCTTCGTCGGACGCATGAATCCGACGAAGGGCGTGGTCGAGGCGATCCTCGTCGCGGAGCGCGCCGGCATTCCGTTGCGCATCGCCGCGAAGATGCGGGAACCTGCCGAGCGGGCGTACTTCAACGAGGCGGTGCGCCCGATTCTCGGCCGCAACGCGGAGTACATCGGCGAGCTGTCGACCGCCGATGCCTGCGCGCTGATGGGTGCGTCGTGCGCGCTCGTCAACCCGATCCAATGGGACGAGCCCTTCGGTCTCGTGATGATCGAATCGCTCGCCGCTGGAACCCCGGTCGTGGCGACGCCGCGCGGGTCGGTTCCCGAGCTCGTCGACGACGGCGTCACCGGCTTCGTGCGGGCCGGCATCGACGAACTCGCGGCCGCGCTCGGCGATGTCACTGCGCTCGACCGAGCCGATTGCCGGGCGAGGGCCGAAGCCGACTTCACCGATGCCCGGATGGCGCGGGACTACCTCGACCTCTTCGCCGACGTCATCTCGGCCGACCCGTTGGCGCGCCTGGAGACGGCATGACCCCGATCAGTCGAAGAGTTCGGAGAGCCAGCTCTCCTTCTTCTTCTTGCGGTACCCCTGGTCGCCGTAGCCGCGGTTGTCGTAGCCACGGTTGTCGCCGCGGTTGTCGTAGCCACGGTCGTCGTAGGGCTGCTGGTACCCCTGCTGTCCGTACGCCGGGGCGGCGGGCTGCGCCGGCCGGGCGGGCTGCGCCGGGGCGGCGGGCGGCGTCGGTGCCGCCGGTGCCGCCGGTGCGGCGCCCGAGAACTCGCGAGAGCCGCGCTCGATGATCTTGTCGAGTTCACCGCGGTCGAGCCACACGCCGCGACAGGTCGGGCAGTAGTCGATCTCGATGCCGCTCCGCTCGCTCATCACGAGCACGGTTCCATCACTGGGGCACTGCATTGGGGGCTCCTCCTTCGGGGCCGACCGTGACCGATCGGGACTGATCGGGATGTTCGACGAGTCGAGCCTACGGAGCGAAGCTTTGAGGAAGCTCAGCGGCCCGAAACGCACAGAGCGGATGCCGCGGCGCTTGCCTCACGAAGAGGCGGCTGCCGCGACATCCGCTCGTTGATCAGGTTCGACGTGCTCGTTGAGCGCGCCCACCCCGATCGAAAGGGATGCGAGAACTTACGAAATGACCGTGATGTTCTCAGCCTGCAGGCCCTTGGGGCCGCGGGCGGTCTCGAATTCGACCTTCTGGTTCTCCTCGAGCGAGCGGTAGCCGCCCGATGCGATCGCGCTGAAGTGCGCGAAGACGTCGGCCGAGCCGTCGTCAGGAGCGATGAAGCCGAAGCCCTTGTCGGCGTTGAACCACTTGACGGTTCCGGTAGCCATATTCTTTTCCTTCTGTAAAGCCGAGCCGCCGAAACGGCTGCGACGTGCACGACCTCAGGTCGTGCGGGGTTCCGACGGCGACGTCCGCCGCCGGAAGTTGATGGTGCGAGTGAATCGCACGTGATGCGCCCGCGCTGCCCCGACTGAACGGTCGGTGGCGCGAGTAGCGACGATGATGGATCTGCGGGAGAGGTGTGATCGCTTCGGCTCGACGACACTCGACGAGCACGCGATGTCGCTTCTCGTGACGAGTGTGGAACGGGTGCGGGGCGTCTTCGCCTGCATCGCACCGAGAGCTTCGGCGTGAGAGATGTTTACTTCGTCCCGACTTGTCGTTGACTTCCCAGCCGTGTCACGCGGGGAGAAGACCCCCACTGCAGATATCACCACTCTAGCCCCATCGCATGTGCGCCCGCTGAGAAAACTTCGACGACTTCGGAACGAACGCCATCAGACCGCCGCGGATGCCGCTGTGCGGAGGTCGTCGACGAGTGCTGTGAACGCGGCTGCGCGGTCGTCGGCATCCTCGATGCGCAGGAGTGCAGAGGGGTGCGTGGTGACGAGGATCGGCGCCGGGAGCGCCGACGCAGACCCCGCGGCATCCGGCAGCAGCACCTTGCCCCGCAGCTGGCCGATGCGCACCGGGCGGCCGAGCACCGCTCGCGCCGCAGTGGCGCCGAGCGCCACGACGATCGACGGATCGACCGCCTCGAACTCGGCCTCGAGCCAGGGATGACAGGCGACGATATGGCCGACGGCGGGCTTCTCGTGGATGCGGCGCTTGCCGCGGCGCTCGAACCGGAAGTGCTTGACCGCGTTCGTCAGGTAGATGCCCTCGCGCGGGATGCCGGCGGCATCAACCGCATCGGCGAGCACTCGCCCGGCCGGGCCGACGAAGGGCTCGCCCTCGAGGTCTTCGCGGTCGCCGGGCTGCTCGCCGACGAGCATCATCGACGCGCTCGCCCGGCCGCGTGAGAAGACCACCTGCGTGGCATCTCGCCAGAGCTCGCAGCCCCGGCACTGCGGCGCGGCCAGCCGCAGTTCGTCGACTCCCGCGGCCGCCGGCACCCACTGTTCGGCGCCCGGGCGTGCTTCGAGCTCAGCCATGCGTCGAGCCTAGGCACGCAGGCGCGCGCCGTCAGGGGGTTGCGGTGCAAGACTTGACCCATGCGCATCGTCGTCACCGGAGGCTCGGGCAAGCTCGGCCGCACCGTCGTCCGCACGCTCCGCGACGAGGGCCACGAGGTCGTGAACCTCGATCGCTTCGGCGAGCGCGAGAGCGTCACTCGCGTCGACCTCACCGACTACGGCCAGGTGATCGACGCGATCGCCGGTGTCGACGACCGGCACTCGGGAACCGACGCGATCGTGCATCTCGCGGCGATCCCCGCACCCGGCATCGCGAGCGACGTCGAGACGTTCCACAACAACATCACGTCGACGTTCAACGTCTTCCAGGCGGCACGCCGGCTCGGCATCACCCGCATCGTGTACGCCTCGAGCGAGACCGTGCTCGGCCTGCCGTTCGACGTACCGCCGCCGTACATCCCCGTCGACGAGGAGTACCCGGCGCGGCCCGAGAGCACCTATTCGCTCGTGAAGCACCTCGAAGAGCAGCTCGCGATCGAGCTCGTGCGCTGGAATCCCGAACTCTCGATCACGGCGCTGCGGTTCTCGAACGTCATGGACCCCGACGACTACGCCGCGTTCCCGTCGTTCGACGGCGACGCGAGCCTGCGCAAGTGGAACCTGTGGGGCTACATCGACGGCCGCGACGGCGCCCAGGCCGTGAGTCGCGCGCTCGCGAACGCCGGGCCCGGCTTCGAGCGGTACATCATCGCCGCGGCCGACACCGTGATGTCGCGATCGAACGCGGAACTCGTCGCCGAGATGTTCCCCGGCGTATCGATCCGCGGCGAGCTCGGCGTCAACGACACGCTGCTGTCGATCGAGAAGGCGCGACGCGAGCTCGGCTTCGCACCCGAGCACTCCTGGCGCGACGCGAGCTGAAGACGACGAACGCCCCCGCGGCCGAGGCTGCGGGGGCGTTCGCGTCGTGAGTTCCGAGGCTTAGAGGCCGCGGATGTTCTCAGCCTGCAGACCCTTCGGGCCCTGCGCGACCTCGAACTCGACCTTCTGGCCCTCTTCGAGCGAACGGTAGCCGTTGCCCGAGATGGCGCTGAAGTGCGCGAAGACGTCGGCAGAGCCGTCGTCGGGAGCGATGAAGCCGAAGCCCTTTTCGGCGTTGAACCACTTGACGGTTCCGGTTGCCATACTGCTGTCCTTCTGTCGTCTAGGGCTGCTGGTGCAAGCCCGATGCGATCGACGGTCGATCGCTGCCCCGCACGGCGGGTTGCCGACGGAGCGGGGGCGAGGGGCGGGTGTGCGCTCAGGCATCCGCCGTCTCGTATCGGGTCATGCCACGCGGATGGGTCCGCCTCCGGGCAATCAGATGGAGGCACGGGCGAGCGCCCGCCTGATGGAGGAATCAGTGAACACACCCTATCGGGTGACGTTCAGCTTCACACGGTACGCGACCGAATCGTGATCTAGGAAGAGTCGGGCGCGAAATTCGCCGTCGTGAGCGGACACTCGGAAGGATGCCAGCGCGCTTGCAGTCAAAGGGTGCAGAATCGTGGGATGAACCGCCGCCCCCTCGGTCTCGTCGCCGCTGCCTACGCAGCCGTCGTGCTGTGGGCGACCATCGGTCCGGCGCCGTGGCGCACGGCGGGCAACCAGGTCGACGGCGGCATCCTGAACCCCGACGCGTGGACCGCTCCGGTCACGTGGACCACCGGGTACTTCTCGGAGATCGCGCTCAACGTCGTGATCTTCGTGCCGATCGGCGTGATCGCGGCACTGCTCCTGCCCCGACGGCGCTGGCCGCTCGCACTGCTCATCGGCTTCGGCTTCACGACGTTCATCGAGCTCGTGCAGTTGCCCGAGCTCGATCGCATCTCCGACCCCCGCGATCTCGTGATGAACACCTCGGGCGCGATGCTCGGCGTGCTGCTCGTGCTGCTCGCCCGCGGCGTGCGTCGCGCCGGCCTCGTCGCCGACGAGTTGCGCGAGGCCGGGTTCGCGCCGGCCGACGAGATCGACGCGCTCGACGCCCCACTCGAGCCCGCCCTCGTCGCGGAGCCCTCGGTCGTGACCGCCGACCCCGCGCCCGACCTCGTCACCGCTCGCTCCGAGCAGGCTGCGTAGCCCCAGGCGCACCCAGACCGCCGCGGCCATTGCACCCCAGTACAGTAGGCGGGTGACCTCCGTCGAGCCGCCCGTTCCGAAGGCGCACGCACCCGTCTCCTGGCTGCGGCTCGCCCTCATCGGCGCGATCGGCGGCCTGCTCTCGGGCGCGTTCGGGGTCGGCGGCGGCATCCTGATGGTGCCCCTGTTCGTGGCCTTCGCGGGCATGGATCAGCGGCGCGCCTCGGCCACCTCGCTCGCCGCGATCGTGCCCACCGCGATCGCCGGCTCGATCACCTACTTCCTGAGCGGCGAGGTCGCCCTGATTCCCGCCTTGTTCGTCGCTGCGGGCGGCATCGTCGGATCGTGGCTCGGCGCGCTGCTGCTGCGGCGCCTGCCGCTCGGCTGGCTGCGCTGGCTCTTCATCGCGCTGCTCGTGGCGGTTGCCGTGCGCATGCTGCTCGTCGTGCCCGAGCGGGCTGCCGCGCAGGTCGAACTCGACGCCCTCACGATCGTCGGCATGGTGGGCCTCGGCCTCGTGATCGGCGTCGCCTCGGGTCTCTTCGGCATCGGCGGCGGGCTCGTCATGGTGCCGGCCTTCATCGTCTTCTTCGGCATGAGCGATCTCGTCGCCAAGGGCACCTCGCTCGCGGTCATGATCCCCACCGCCGTCAGCGGCACCATCACGAACGCCCGCGGCGGCGTCGTCGACCTGCGCGCCGGTCTCATCGCCGGCGTCGCGGCCACCGCGGCCTCGTTCGGCGGCGTCGCGCTCGCGCACCTGCTGTCGCCCGAGTGGTCGACGTGGCTCTTCGCGGCACTCGTCGTGATCGCCGCTGTGCAGCTCACGGTGCGCGCCGTACGGTTGCAGAAGAAGGAGCAGAAAGAGAGGGGCGAGCGTGTCGCTTGAGCCTGAGTCCGAGCGTGCCGCCGGTTGGTACGACGACGAATCGGATGCCGCGCTGCTGCGCTACTGGGACGGCAGCGCCTGGAGCCCGCACACGGCGCCGAAGCCCGCGGATGCCGCGCCGCGCCCGTTGCCCGCCGCCTCCGGCCCGACCGCCTCTTCGTCTGCTCCACCCGCTCCCCCGGCAGCGCCCCCGGCGCCCGTCTTCGTGCCTGCGGCGGCACCGCCGCCACGCTTCGGCTCCGGTTCGACCCCAGTTCCCGCCTTCGACGACATCGACGAGTCGACGACCGCCCGACCCGCGCGCGCCACCCCCGCCGCCGATGCAGCGACCGCAGCATCAGCACCGTTCGCGCCGGCGGCGCCGCCCGTCTTCCCGGGCACTGCGCCCGCGTTTCCGGGCGCGGCCGTGCCGCCGCCTCCGCCGGCCCCGGCGCTCGTCTTCCCGTCGCACACCCTGCCGGCTCCGCCGCCGCCCTACGGCGTCGAGGAGCAGACGACGGCACCCCTTCCTCCGGGGTACAGCGCCGACGCGGCATCCGGCCCGCAGTTCTCCTACGACGCCTACCGCTCGGCCGGTCGCACCTTCGTCGCGACCTGGCTCTTCGCCATGCTGCTCGGCTTCTGGGGCGCCGACCGCTTCTACCTCGGCAAGTACGGCACTGCGATCGCCAAGCTGCTGACCCTCGGCGGGCTCGGCATCTGGGTGCTCGTCGACCTGCTGCTCGTGCTCACGGGCGCGCAGCGCGATCGCGACGGCCGGGCGCTCGAGGGATACGAGGAGCACAAGCGCATCGCCTGGATCGTGACCGGTGGGCTCGTGGCTCTCTCGTTGCTCTCGAGCATCGTGTCGACGACCGTCGGCCTGCTCGGGCGCTGATCAGGCGCTGACGCGAGCGGTGCAGCTCAGGTGCACCAGTCGGAGAACCCGCCCGACATCGTCAGTACCGTGTGGCCGCTCGCGATCTCGACGACCGAGGTCATCGTCTCGGTGAACCCGGGATTGTCGGAGTAGCCGTCAGGGCGCCCGCTCTCGGCCGAGGCCGCGACGGCGACGTACTGTCCGTTGGGCGAGACGCAGTACTCGCGGATGATGCTCGTCTCGCTCGCAGGCGCGTACACCTCGCGCAGTTCGCCCTCGTCGCCGACCTCGGCGAGCATCGACGTGCGAACGTTGCGATCGCCCTCGACCGCGAGCGCCACGAGCGAGATGAGGTACGTCGAGTCACGGTCGAGCATCGTGATCGGCCCGGGATAGACGTTCTCGGCGATGTCGGCGGAGGCCAGCTCGAGCGTCGTGGTGGTGCCGTCGGCCAGGTCGATGCGCGCGCCGCGATCGGGATCCGCGACGATCAGCTGCGAAGTGCCCGGCACGAAGCCGCGCAGCTCGGTGTGCACGCCGAGCGGTGACGCCGGCTGCTGGGTGATGACGTCGACCATGAAGACCGATTGCTCGAAGTCCTGCGCCACGAGCGAGGTCGTGCCCGGAACGAACATCCACGACGAGACGTTCGACTTCTCGCCGTCGAGGCCGAGCACCGGCAGCAGGTCCATGCCGCCGTTCGGCGAGAGGTCGATCACGATGAGCTCGCTGTCGAATTCGCGCACGCCGTCGATCTCGGGCGAGCTGAGCACCAACGCGGCGAGCTGGTTGGTGGTCGAGACCGCGAGATCGCGAATCGAGGCGCCCCTGGGGATTCCGAACTGCTGCGGCTCGCCGTCGCGCGCATCGGTGACGAAGAGCAGGTTCGACCCGTCCTCCTCGATGGTCACGGCGAGCACCAGATCGCCGTGGTGGGCGAACTCCTGGATGCGCGGCGCCTCGAACACCGTCTCGGGGTCGCCGCCGTCGAGCGGCTTGCGCTGCACCACGTCGGGCTCGCCCTGGTCGCTGCGCCGCGTGAGCGTGTAGACGTCGACCCCGGGCGTCGTGAATTCGTATTCGATGGTCGACGGCGTGGGCTGCACCGCACCGACGACCCCGGGCACTCGCACCGTGTAGTCGGTCGAATAGGCGAGCGGCGCATCGAAGGTGAGCATGATCGTGCGGTCGTCGATCTCGGCGGTCACCGCGGCTGCGGGCTCGACCGCGATTCCGGTCTCGTCGATCGAGGCCACGGGCTGGTTGACCTCGAGGGTGAGTCTCTGCCCGGCGAGCACTGTCGTGCGCTGCACATCGAGTTGCGCGTCGTTCAGCCGCGGGCCCTGGGTGATGTTCGCGAACGCGAACGCTCCAGCCGCGAGCGCGAGCACCGCGATGCTGCCGGCCAGCCGCCGCGCGAATGTATTTGCCCGCGCGGCACCGGGCTCGTCGGTCGGCCGCGCGTCAGAGGACAACTGCGTGTCAGTAGACATAGGGATCGCTCGGCTCCTCGATGCGCTCGAGTTCCTCGGGCACCAGCACGAGTGGATCGGTTCCCGTCTGCGCCGGGTTCGCGGCCAGTGCTCCGGATGCCTCGACCCATTGATCAGCCTCGTAGTCGTCTTGCCAGCCGGGCAGGTAGACCGGCACTCCGACCGGCTGGGCGTCGATGGCGCAATGGGTCACGACGAACCGCGTGATGAAGAAGACGTTCTCGGAGTCCTCGGCCGAGGCGAGCACGAATCCGCTCGCAGTGACGGGGGTGCCGGTGTAGGCGTCGACGTCGGGGTTCTGTCGAAGCAGGACAGCCCAGTCCTTCACGGTGAAGCTCGAGGTGTCGGCGCCGACGAGGGTGGTGCCTCCCTGGTTGATCGCCGAGGTGTCGCTGTTGATGCTGCGCTGGGCGGCGACCGCCGAGGTCAGCGTCGCCGGCGGGAGCACGAGGAGCGCCAGGGTCGCGCCGACGACGATCATCGCCGCCAGCGCGGTACGGATCTTGCCGGGCGGTGTCGACGATGCGTGCTCGTGCTCGTGCTCGTGCTCGTGCAGCTTGCCGTGAGGCACGGGCGATGCGGCATCTGCCTCGCTCACATGCTCGTCGTCGAGCGGGGGGAAGGCGAACGCGGCGACCACGAATACGGCTCCGATGCTCGCCATGAGGATCGCGAACCACGAGGTGTCGGGATTGATGTAGAGCCCGAGCTGGCCGGTCAACGCGAGCCAGACCGTGGCGACGATGCCGACGAGGGCGAGCACGACGCCCTGCCAGCGCGCGATGAGTCGTCTACGCAAGGGTGTTCACCGCCAATCCGAGTGCTGCACTCGCGAGACCCACCACGACCGTGACCTGCACCAGGGTCTTGGCCGTGAACGTCGTGCGCATGAGCGCGAGCATCTTGACGTCGATCATCGGCCCGAACACGAGGAAGGCGACGATCGCGCCCGGCATGAAGGTCGAGCCGAACGCGAGGATGAAGAACGCGTCGACGTTCGAGCAGATCGCGACGACGAAGGCGAGCGCCATGAGCGCGAACACCGAGAGGATCGGGTTCTGGCCGAGCGTCAGGAGCACGTCTCGGGAGACCGCGACCTGGATGAGGCCGGCGACCGCCGACCCCACGAAGAGCGCCGGCAGCATCGCCCCGGTCTCCTTCGCGAACATGTCGACGCTGCGCCGGCTGCGCGTGGCCGGCACCTCGTCGTGGGCATGGGCGCAACTCGCCTGGAACTTCGGGGTGAGCAGGCTCATCGGGCTCGGGTGCCGACTGTAGATCCAGCCGATGAGGTTCGCGATGACGAAGCCGCCGAGGATGCGCGAGACGAGGATGCCGTCGGACCAGCCGAACGCCTGATACGTCGTGATGATCGTGACCGGGTTGAGGATCGGCGCTGCGAGGAGGAACGTCATCGACTCCCCGACGGTCAGCCCGCGCATGATCAGCCCGCGAGTGAGGGGCACGTTGCCGCACTCGCAGACGGGCAGCAGCACTCCGAGGAGCGAGAGCGTCACTCGCCGCACCACCGCATTCTTCGGCAGGTGGCGCAGCAGGAACCCATCGGGCAGCCAGACCTGCACCCCGATCGAGAGCAGGATGCCGAGGAAGACGAACGGCAGGCTCTCGATGATGACGCTGATCGAGAGGGTGAAGAAGTCTTGCACCGTGTTCGAGAGCACATCGCCGAGCGCCTCGGGTGCGAAGACGCGGATGCCGAAGAAGAGCAGCACGAGGCCGAGACCGAGCGCGAGACCGAGGCCCGCGCGGCCGCGCGGCCGCTCGAGGCGACCGTGATGGTGCTGGTGCCCCGGCGCGTGCGGTCGCGACGGAGATCGCGGTGCGCGGCGCGGATCACGGAGCTGGGGGCGACTCATCGGGTCTAGCGTAGACGTTCGGCCTTGGCGGCGAGATAGCGCTGCTCGGGCCCGTTGAGTGTGCGGCGAGCCGCTTCGGCGAACGCGAGCGATGCGGCATCCGTCGCCCCCGACCGCTCGAGCAGGTGGGCGCGCACCGCCCAGGTGCGGTGATGCTCGGCGAGCGCGGTGCCACCGGCCGCCGACTCGGATGCCTCGAGCTCGGCGAGCCCGGCTGCTGGTCCCTCGACCATGGCGAGTGCGACGATGCGACCGAGCGCGACCATGGGCCCCGGCGCGAGGTGGTCGAGCAGTGCGTAGAGGCCGAGGATCTCGATCCAGTCGGTCTCGGCGCTCGACGGCGCCTCGTCGTGCACCGCGGCGATCGCCGCCTGCACCTGGTACGGCCCGATCGGCGCGCGGTCGAGCACCGCCGTGACGAGCGCGACGCCCTCGTCGATCATGTCGTGGTTCCAGCGGGTTCGATCCTGCTCGTCGAGCGGCACGAGGCCGCCCGAGCCGTCGGAGCGCGCGGCCCGTCGCGCGTCGGTCAGGAGCATGAGGGCGAGCAGGCCCGTGGTCTCCCCCGAGGCATCGGGCCCCGACGCCTGCAGCTGCCGCGTGAGCCGGATCGCCTCGGCCGAGAGGTCGACCCGTGCGAGCTCGTCGCCCGAACTCGCCGTGTGGCCCTCGGTGAAGATGAGGTAGAGCACCTGCCGCAGAGCGGCGAGTCGCTCGTCGAGCTCGGTCGGCTGCGGCATCCGGAACCCGTCGCCGCTCGCCCGGATGCGCGCCTTCGCGCGCGAGATGCGCTGCGCGATCGTGGCCTCGGGCAGGAACAGGGCCCGCCCGATCTCGGCCGTGGTCAGGCCGCCGACTGCGCGCAGCGTGAGTGCGAGTTGCGCGGGCCGCCCGAGTGCGGGGTGGCAGCACAGTAGAAAGAGCGTGAGCGTGTCGTCGACCGCGGCGACCGGCGCCGCATCGACGGGCTCGAGATCGACGGCGTGCGACTCACGGCGGCGCCGGGCGACATCCGACCGCACCTCGTCGATGTAGCGTCGCGAGCCGACCCGCACGAGCCACGCCCGCGGACTGTCGGGCAACCCTTCGCGCGGCCACTGGCTCGCGGCAGCGATGAGGGCCTCCTGCATGGCGTCTTCGCACGCGGCGAAGTCGCCGTAGCGCCGCACGAGCACCGCGAGCGCCGACGGTGCGGCGGCTCGCAGTGCCCGTACGGCCTCGGCCTCAGCCCCAGCCCCGGCCTCAGCCCGAGACATCCGTCGTCACACGTCGGAGCCCGAGGCCATCTCGAGCACCGGCCGAACCTCGACGAGGCCGAACTGCGCCTCGGGGAACCGGCCCGCGATCTCGACGGCGCGCGCCTCGCTCTCGCAATCGACGAGGTAGAAGCCGGCGAGCAGCTCCTTCGTCTCGGCGAACGGGCCGTCGCTCGCGACCGTGCCGCTGTCGCTGTGCGTCACGCGCTTGGCGAGGGAGGCGTCGGCGAGCGCCTCGCCGGCGACGAACTCGCCGCTCGACACGAGCTCGTTGCTGATGCCCTCGTAGTACGCGTAGCCCTCGGCCTGCTCTTCGGGCGTGAAGCCCTCCCACACCGCGCGCGATGCGGGGTTGCTGTAGATCTGGATCAGGTACTTCATCGGAATCGCTCCTTCGATCTCGGGAGGCGGAATCGCGCTCCCATCAGTATGTCGAGGCTGCGCTCTCGATCTCGACGATCTGCTCGCCGAGACTGGCCGAGTCTCAGCAGCAGAACTGCGCGGCCGTGCCAAGGGCTTGACACCCCTCGGCGCGATGAGCAGAGTTCGGAATGAACGTGAGGGGGCGACTGCGATGACGACGCAAACCACGACGTTCGGCATCGAGGAGGAGTTCGTCTTCCTCGAGGCCGAGAACCTGCGCCCCGCGGATGTCGGTGCGCGCGCGTTCCAAGACCTCACCGCCCGACCGGGATTGCAGCCGCTGACGCACCGCGAGTTCCTCGCTGCGCAGGTGGAGCACGCCTCGGCCGTCTTCACGTCGATGAGCGAAGCGCAGACGGCGCTCGTCGATTTTCGCCGCGAGCTGGTCGATGCGGCAGCGCACCTCGGGGTCGTCGTCGCGAGTGTCGGCACGCCGCCGGATGCGCCGCCGTTCCCGACGGTCTCCGAGCTGCCCCGCTACCTGCGCATCGTCGACGACATGGGTGGGGTGATCGCGGACCATCAGATCCAGGGGTTGCATGTGCACGTCGGCGTGCCAGATCGCGATGCCGGCATTCGGGCGCTCAATGCGTGTCGCACGTGGCTGCCGCTGTTGTCGGCGATGACCGGCAACTCGCCGATCTGGCGCGGGTACGACACCGGGTTCGAGAGCTGGCGCAACGTCACCCAGCGTCGGTGGACGACGACGGGGTGCCCGCCGATCTTCCGTGACGGCGCCGACTACGACCGCAGGCTCGAACGGCTCATCGGCATCGGGGGCATGAAGGACCGCGCGATCATCATGTGGAATGCGCGGCTCTCGACCCACGTGCCGACGATCGAGTTCCGCATCTTCGATGCGCAGCTCGAGGCGTGGTCGTCGGTGCTGCTGGCGGCGATCTGTCGTGCCTTCGTCGCGTGCGTGCTCGACGAGCGGTTCAATCGTGCCGACGCCGTGCAGCCCGTGAGCGGGGCGGAACCCGGCCCCGAGTTGCTGAACGCGTCGCTGCTCCACTCCGCGCACACCGGGCTCAGCGCCGAGGTGCTCGATCCACTGCTCGCCGAACTGCGGCCGGCCGAAGAGACGCTCGAGCGCGTGATCCGCGTCTTGGAGCCCGCCCTCGAGGACGCCGGCGATCTCGAACTCGTGCGCGACGGCGTCGCCCGGTTGCTGCGCGAGGGCACGGGCGCGGCGCGGCAGCGCGCGGCGTTCGCTGCGGGCGGGGTCGACGGATTGCGAGAGCTGTACGAGCGGAGCCTCACGGCCGACGCGTGAGGCGCGCGCGATCTCGGGGCTCGCGGTACGTCGCAAGCACTGCGCGACGGAGTTCAGCAGCCGGGGCCGGAGGGGTTGGCCCGGCAGTCGCCGTTCGTGAGCACGGTGTCGAACTCCCCGACGAGCACGCGTTGCGGGTCGCCCGCCACCGCGAGGGTGCCCGCGATTGCGCGCCAGCCGGATCCCGCGAAGCGGTACTCGGCGCGAAGCACGACCTCGAGCGTCACGGTGTACTCGCCGGATTCGGCAAAGATGTGGCTCGTGTCGGTCGGCGTGAACTCGCGCTGCCCGAGGGCCGTCCAGGTTGCGCCGGGCGCAGTTCGATCGATCACGGCGCCGTCGCTGTGCGTCCAGCGGTACCCGACGGGCGTGAACCGCACATCGGCCGGCTGGCCGAGCAGTGTGCCCGACACGACCTGGGCGGATGCCGCGGCCACGAAGTTCGCCGGAAGATCTTCGACCGCCCAGCCGCCCGGCTCCATGTCGCTGCCGGGCTTCGCCGGTACGAACGACGCGATGTCGCGGAGGGTCACGATGACAGCGGGTGTCGGGGCCTGAGGATCAGGCGCCGGCTCCGCCGCCGGTGGCCCGGCGCATAACGCGGTGTTCAAGGGGCTGCAGAACTCTGGAAGCTTCGGGTCGGCATCCAGGTTGCCCGAGTCGGACTCCGAAACATTATCGTCCTCGTCCTCGTCGAGTACGAGCTCTGGGCTCTCGGGCTCTTCGTCTCCGACTCCCGAAATTCCTTCCAATATCGCCTCGGCTTGACCGACGGAGCCTGAAACACCGCTCGGGCAACCGACATAGCCAACAGCAGGGCTGCAGGCGATCGCCGGAGATACGCCAAGCGTTAGTGCCGCCAACGCGCCAATAACGACCCCGGCCGTCAGCAGAAGTCGTCGCCTGGCCACAGTTCAACTCCATTGACGAGCAAATTGTCAGCGCCATCCTTGCTCACTAGATCGGCTACCAATGGCGTGCGCAGCTGACGATCGGCTGGCGTTACATCCACACCGGCTGCATCGATCACACGCACACCAGAGACGTCACGACAGACATATAGCGTGACGCTCACCCGATCCGCTCCGCCGGAGTGCTCGGCGAGCCTAAACGAATCAAGTGAAGCAGATCCGGTGATGCGGAGCCCGAGTTCCTGATACTGCGCAAACTCCTCCAGCAAGCCCGGCATGTATTCAGAAGTAACGGACCGTTCGATCCGCTCGGGTTCGATTCCGCCTTCCGCAGCTATCGTCTGCGAGAGTTCCTCAAAGGCTGTGTACGCCGCGACCGCCGCCGCCAGCGCCTCCTCATCCGTCGCGAAGATCGGCTCCGCGGCATCCGTCGAAGCGCTCGGTGTCGGCGACGGCTCGCCGCCGCCCGTGCACCCGCTCAATAACAGCACGAGGGCACCGCCCGCGGCGAGCGCGGTGAGCGCACATCGGCGAGGATGCTTCGCGAGCCGGGAGAAGGACATGGCGTTCACCCTAAGCGAGCCGAGACAGCGATCGGGCGGGTTATCCACAGGCCGCGCACCTTCACACCCGCGCGATCACCGCACCTACATCCGTGCCGCGCGGCAGCACTCCGTACTGCGCACCGCCCTCGCCGCCCAGCCGGGCGCGCACGAATGCGTCGGCGACCGGCTCGGGTGCGAAGCGCAGCATGAGCGAGCCCTGCAGCACGAGAGCGAGGCGTTCGGTCAGCTCCCGGGCGCGGGCGGCGGCGGTCTCGGCAACAGTCGCCGATAACTCGCGCGCGAGCCCCTGCGCCGCAGCGAGCGCACCGTCGAATGCCGGCGAACGGCCAGCCGCCGAGCCGACCTCGGTGAAGAACGCCTCGAACGCCTCGGGTTCCCGGTCGAGCACGCGCAGCACGTCGAGCGCGATGATGTTGCCCGAGCCCTCCCAGATCGCGAGCAGCGGTTGCTCCCGGTAACGCCGTGCGAGCGGGAACGCCTCGGTGTACCCGTTGCCGCCGAGGCACTCGAGCGCCTCGGCCGCGTGGCCCGCGCCGCGCTTGCAGACCCAGTACTTCGAGACGGCCGTCGCCAGCCGCCGGAACGCCTGCTCGGCACCATCCGCATCGACGTCGTACGCCCGCGCGAGGCGCATCGCGGTGAGGGTCGCGGCCTCCGACTCGAGCGCGAGGTCGGCGACGACCGCCGCCATCGCGGGCTGGTCGACGAGCATCGAGCCGAACGCCCGGCGGTCCCGCACGTGCCAGGCGGCCTCGGCGATCGCCTGGCGCATGCCCGCGGCAGAGCCGATCATGCAGTCGAGCCGGGTGCGCGTCACCATCTGTACGATGGTCGCGACGCCGCGTCCTTCCTCGCCGATGAGCCAGCCCGCCGTGCCGTCGAGCTCGATCTCGCTCGAGGCGTTGGAGCGATTGCCGAGCTTGTCCTTCAGCCGTTGGATGCGGAAGACGTTGCGCGAGCCGTCGGGCAGCACCCGCGGCACGAAGAAGCAGCTGAGCCCCTGCGGCGCCTGGGCGAGCACGAGAAAAGCGTCGCTCATCGGCGCGCTGCAGAACCACTTGTGGCCCGTCAGGCCGTACTCGGCTCCCCACGAGTCCGGGCCGCCGCCGGCACCGCCGTCACCGTCTCGCCGCTCGGCGCGCGTCGTGTTCGCGCGCACGTCGGAGCCGCCTTGCTTCTCGGTCATCGCCATGCCCACGAGCGCCGACTGCTTCGCTGCGTCGCCCCCGCCGGCCACGCGCGCTCCGCCGAGCGCCGGCTCGTACGAGCGGCTCAGCAGCCGCGGCATCCATTCGTCTTGCAAGCCGGATGCCGCGAGCTCGAGCGTCGGCACCGCAGCGTGCGTCATCGACACCGGGCAGGCGTGACCGGGCTCGACCTGCGCGAACAGGAAGAACGCGACGGCCCGGTCGACGTTCGCCCCCGGCCCGGGCGACGCCGCGGCCCCGGTGTGCGCGCCCGCGCCGACCGCCGCCGCGATGACTCGGTGATAGGCGTCGTCGTACTCGACCTCGTCGATGCGCCGGCCCCAGCGGTCGTGGGTGCGCAGCACAGGGATGTGCGTGTTCGCCCGCTCGGCGTCGCGCTGGAACGCGGCCGAACCGACGAGCCTGCCGACCTCGACGAGCGCAGCGGATGCCGCAGGGCCGGCGCCATCACTCGAGGGCTCGTCCCCCGCGACATCCGTGCCCCCGCGCCCCCAGCGCGCGACGGCCTCGACGAGCGGCACGTTCGACGTGTACTCGTCGACGCCCTCGCGCGGCGGCGGCTGGTTCTCGACCTCGTGCGTGTTGATCATCGACGACCTCCGCCCCCATTGTCACCGCTCGGGGCGCAGTCGTCACTGCTCACCGCGACGTCGGGCGCCGTTTCGATGCGAACGCAACGAACGTGCGCCAAAGCGCTGACCCCGGCCGATTTCGCTCTTGGTGAACGCGCCCCACGGATGCCCCGTTGCGCTTGCGTCGGATTCCTTACCATGTGAGGCTGAATCGCTGCAATGTCGTACGGGGGTGCGATGCTGCAGGTCGAGCGACAGGGTGCAGGTGCTCTGGTCGCCGTCGTCGTGCGCGCATGAATGCGTCGCGCCTGCGGCATCCGCTCGATTCACTGACTCCTCGCACTGGAGACGCCATGCTCGGAAAAATCCTCGTCCGTTACCTCAAACCCTATAAGTGGCTCCTGCTCGGCGTGCTGGTCTTCCAGTTCGTCTCGGCACTGGCCACGTTCAATCTGCCGAGCCTCAACGCGGCGATCATCGACAACGGCGTCGCCAAGGGCGACACCGCGTACATCTGGTCGACCGGCTCGCTGATGCTGGTGATCTCCCTCGGGCAGATCACCGCGTCGATCATCGCCACCTACTTCGCCGCGCGTGCAGCGATGAAGGCCGGCCGCGATATCCGCGACGACGTGTTCGAGCGGGTCTCGACCTTCTCCGAACGCGAAGTCTCGGTCTTCGGCCCCGGCTCACTCATCACGCGCAACACCAACGACGTGCAGCAGGTGCAGATGCTCGCGATGATGGGCGGCACGTTCCTCGTGACCGCGCCGATCCTCGCGATCGGCGGCATCATCATGGCCCTGCAGCAAGACGTCGGCCTCTCGTGGATCATCGCGGTCGCGGTGCCGGTCCTGCTCGTCGTCGCCGTGCTCATCATCGGCCGCATGGTGCCGCTGTTCCGGAGCTACCAGACGAAGCTCGACAACGTGAACCGCATCATGCGCGAGCAGCTCACCGGCATCCGGGTGGTTCGCGCCTTCGTGCGCGAGCCCATCGAAGAAGAGCGCTTCCGCGGCGCGAACACCGACATCCTCGTCGTCGGCCGCAAGGTCGGTTCGCTCTTCGTGCTGCTCTTCCCCCTCTTCATGCTGATCCTGAACGTCACCGTCGTGGGCGTCGTCTGGTTCGGTGCGATCGAGGTCGACGCGGGCACCGTGCAGATCGGCACGCTCTTCGCGTTCATGCAGTACGTCATGCTCATCCTCACGGGTGTGCTCATGGCGAGCTTCATGACGATGATGATCCCGCGCGCCGCCGTCTCGGCCGAGCGCATCTCCGAGGTGCTCGACGCAGACACGTCGCTCGTGCGGCCCGAGAACCCCGTGACCGAGCTGCCGACGCCCGGCACCGTCGAGTTCGCCGACGCCGAGTTCACCTACCCCGGCGCGCAGCACCCAGTGCTGTCGGGCATCACCTTCTCGGCAGCACCGGGCGAGACCGTCGCGATCGTCGGCTCGACCGGCGCCGGCAAGACGACGCTCATCTCGCTGATCCCCCGCCTCTTCGACGTGACCGGCGGCAGCGTCAAGGTCAACGGCGTCGACGTGCGCGAAGCCGACCTCGAACACTTGTGGTCGACGATCGGCCTCGTGCCGCAGCGTCCGTTCCTCTTCAGCGGCACCGTCGCGTCGAACCTGCGGTTCGGGCGCGAAGAGGCCACCGATGAAGAGCTGTGGCACGCACTCGAGATCGCCCAGGGTCGCGACTTCGTCGAAGAGATGGAGGGCGGCCTCGACGCGAAGATCTCGCAGGGCGGCACCAACGTCTCGGGTGGCCAGCGCCAGCGGCTCGCGATCGCCCGTGCGATCGTGCACAACCCCGGCATCCTCGTGTTCGACGACTCGTTCTCGGCGCTCGATCTCACGACCGACGCCAGACTCAGGCAAGCACTCTGGAGGGAGTTGCCGCAGGTGACGAAGATCGTCGTGGCACAGCGCGTGTCGACCATCACCGACGCCGACCGCATCGTCGTGCTCGACGACGGCGGCATGGTGGGCATCGGCACGCACGAGCAGTTGCTCGAGTCGAGCAGCACCTACCGCGAGATCGTCGAAAGCCAGCTCGGAGTGGAGGCAAGCGCATGAGCAACGACACCAAGCTGACAGCTGAAGAGCAACTCGAGATCGAGCTCGGCGAGCAGGCGCGCATCAACGCCGACGACTGGAGCGGTGCGGTCGCACCGGGTAAGGCGAAGAACTTCGGTCAGAGCTTCGGCCGATTGATCGGCCTGCTGAAGCCGCACGCCTTCGCGTTCATCTTCGTGTCGATCCTCGGCGCACTCGGCGTCGTGCTCACGGTGCTCGCACCGAAGGTGCTCGGCGAGGCGACGAACATCATCTTCGAGGGCGTCGCCTCCGCGGGGCTCGGCGCGCAGTTCCCGGCGGGCACCCCGCAGGCCGATGTGGTCGAGGCGCTGCGCGCGTCAGGTCAGACCGACTTCGCGAACATGGTCGCGGCCATGGACAACTTCCAGGTCGGGGCGGGCGTCGACTTCGTCGCCCTCAGTCAGGTCATCGTGCTGGTGCTCGGGCTGTACTTCCTGGCCTCCGTGCTCACCTGGCTGCAGGGCTACGTGATCAACATCGTCATGGTGAAGACCATGTGGCGCCTGCGCGAGTCGGTCGAGGCGAAGATCAACCGTCTGCCGCTGAGCTACTTCGACAAGGTGCAGCGCGGTGAGCTGATCTCGCGGGTCACGAACGACATCGACAACATCACACAGGCGATGCAGCAGTCGCTGTCGACGGTGGTCACCTCGGTGCTCACGGTCATCGGCGTGATGATCATGATGTTCTCGATCTCGTGGCAGCTCGCGCTCGTCGCCCTCGTCTCGCTGCCGCTCATGGCCGTGATCTTCGGCGTCATCGGTCCGAAGTCGCAGAAGGCCTTCGGCATCCAGTGGCGCAAGGTCGGCCGCCTGAACGCTCGCGTCGAAGAGTCGTTCTCGGGTCACGCGCTCGTCAAGGTCTTCGGTCGCGAAGAGACGTCGCGCGAGGCCTTCAAGAAGGAGAACCAGGAGCTGTTCGAGGCCTCCTTCAAGGCGCAGTTCCTCTCGGGCATCATCATGCCCGGCATGATGTTCATCGGAAACCTGACGTACGTCGGCATCGCGGTGCTCGGCGGGCTCATGGTCACGACCGGCCAGCTGCGCCTCGGTGATGTGCAGGCGTTCATCCAGTACTCGCAGCAGTTCACGCAGCCGCTCTCGGAACTGGGCGGCATGGCAGCGGTCGTGCAGTCGGGCACCGCCTCGGCCGAGCGGGTCTTCGAACTGCTCGACGCCGAAGAGCAAGAGCCCGATGCAGCGGATGCCCCGGCGCCGGTCGACGGCGACGGCACGATCGAGTTCGAGCACGTGTCGTTCTCGTACACCCCCGAGCGCCCGCTGATCACCGACCTGTCGTTCCGGGTGGAGCCCGGGCAGACGGTCGCGATCGTCGGGCCGACGGGTGCCGGCAAGACGACGCTCGTGAATCTCATCATGCGGTTCTACGAGCTCGACGGCGGGCGCATCCTGCTCGACGGGCAGAACATCGCCGACCTGACGCGTCGCGATGTGCGCGACCGCACCGGCATGGTGCTGCAGGACCCGTGGCTGTTCGCCGGCACGATCCGCGAGAACATCCGGTACGGTCGCCAGACGGCGACCGACGAAGAGGTGCTCGCGGCCGCGCAGGCGACGTACGTCGACCGTTTCGTGCACTCGCTGCCCGACGGTTACGACACCGTGCTCGACGAAGACGCCTCCAACGTCTCGGCGGGTGAGAAGCAGCTCATCACGATCGCCCGTGCGTTCGTGGCGCAGCCGTCGGTGCTGATCCTCGACGAGGCGACCTCGTCGGTCGACACCCGCACCGAGCTGTTGCTGCAGCACGCGATGGCGGCGCTCCGCGAGGGGCGCACGTCGTTCGTGATCGCGCACCGTCTCTCGACGATCCGCGACGCCGACCTCATCCTCGTGATGGAGCACGGCGACATCGTCGAGAAGGGCAACCACGACGAGCTCATCGCGGCGAAGGGCGCCTACTACCGCCTGTACAACTCGCAGTTCGAGCAGGCGGCGACCGACATCGACGCCGAACTCGCGGCCGAAGACGGCACGGTCGTGTCGTCGGCCGATGGCGCTGAGGGTGGCGACGAGGGCGAGCATGACGGCGTCGAATCGGCGCTGACCGCGGCGACGGTCGCGGCACCGAACGTCGCCGGAGGCATGGGCGGATTCGGCGAAGCCGAGAGCATCGCCGATGGCGGAGCAGGCGCCGGCAGCGGCTCGGCTTCGGGCTCGGCCGCGGGCTCGGCGTCCGGATCGGATTCCGGCTCGGAAGCACCGCGGTCGTAGTTCGAAACGCTCGATGAGACGCCCGCCCGAATCACTGATTCGGGCGGGCGTCTCGTGTTTCACGGTGCGTTCCGCAGGCCCGGTCGGGCAGAGGCGCTCGGATACGCTGGAGACGTGACGACACTGCCTCCGCCGGCCCGCCCGTGGCGGCTCTGGCTGGTGTGGGGTGTCGGGGTCGCGGCCTACATGCTGTCGGTGACGAACCGCACCTCGCTCGCCGCGGTCGGCGTCGACGCGGCCGTGCGCTTCGATGCGGATGCCTCGACGCTGTCGATGTTCGCGGTCATCCAGCTCTTCGTCTACGGCGCGATGCAGATTCCGGTCGGCATCCTGCTCGATCGCTTCGGTGCGCGACCGATCATCACAGCCGGCATGTTCCTCATGGCCATCGGCCAGCTCGTGATGGCGTTCGCGCCCGATGTCGGCACGGCGATCTTCGCCCGCATGCTGCTGGGCGCGGGCGACGCCGCGATCTTCCCGAGCGTGCTGCGCGTGGTCGCGGTGTGGTTCCCCGAGAAGCGCGCGCCGTTCATGGTGCAGCTGACGGGCATCGTCGGGCAATCGGGGCAGCTGCTCGCGATTCTGCCGATGGCGGCACTGCTGCACGCGACGAGCTGGACCGTCGCGTTCGGCAGTCTCGCCGGCCTCGGTGTGCTCTTCACGGTGCTGACGTTCGCCGTGATCCGCAACCGACCACCCGGGCTCGCCGCCGACGTGAGCGTCGACACCGCGACCGGTGCGATGCACGCCGTGACGTCATCGGCCGACCTGCGCAAGGGGTTCCGCGAGTCGTGGGCGCACCCCGCGACGCGGCTCGCGTTCTGGTCGCACTTCACGACCCCGTTCTCGGGCACCGCGTTCATGCTGCTGTGGGGGTTCCCGTTCCTCACGGTCGGCGAGGGCCTCTCCCCCGCGATGGCCTCGCTCATCTTCACGATCTACGTCGTCGCCGGCATGCTGGTCGGCCCCGTCATCGGTGCGCTCTCGAGCCGGCACCCGATGCGGCGCTCGCGCATGCTCGTGCTGCCGATCGTCGCCATCCAGATGGCCGCCTGGCTCGCCGTGATCGCGTGGCCGGACTCGGCGCCGCTGTGGCTGCTCTTCGTGCTGGCCCTCGCCCTGAGCCTCGGCGGGCCGGCATCGATGATCGGCTTCGATCACGCTCGCACCTACAACCCGCGCCACCGCCTCAGCACCGCGACCGGCATCGTCAACGTCGGCGGCTTCCTCGCCGCGCTGCTCGCCATCCTGCTCATCGGCATCGCGATGGATGCCCAGGGCGCGGGCACCCCCGACACCTACACCCTCGAGGCGTTCCGGCTCGCGTTCCTCACCCAAGTGCCACTGTGGCTCCTCGGCGCCGGGTTCGTCATCTTCGAGCGCCGTCGTACGCGCGTGCATCTCGGGCTCGAGCAGCCTCGCACGCGTCGGGGCGACCGCCGGACGACCGGGCCCCTTGACGAGCCGATGCTCGGCGAGAAAGATGAGGAAGGTTCGTGACCGCATCTGGTTCGTGAATGTACAAGGGGGTACATCGTGTTCCACGCTCGCACCATTCGTCAGCTCGCCGTCGCCACCGCGGCGGCGCTGCTCGTCACCGCCATCAGCGCAGCTCCGGCCGGCGCGGCGCCACCGCCACCGGCGGCCGACGACCATCTCGCGGTCTATACGGGCACCGTCGACGCCGACGGGCTCGCCGCGATCGTCGACCTCGGCATCGACCGGCACGACATCGTCGCGGCACCGGTCGACGGCGATCCGAACGAACTCGCCGTCGAGGTGATCATCTCGGGCGAGCAGGCAGCGGCACTCGCCGAGACCGGCACGGCGTTGGAACAGAAGACTCCGGATGCCGCGAGGCGCTCGTTGCAGGTCGACCCGACGGTGTTCCGGCGCTACGCCGGCGCGGGCGGGCTGCAGGAGGAACTGCAGTCGCAAGCCGCGGCGCATCCGACGATCGCCGAGCTCGAGGTGATCGGCCAGACCGTCATGGGGCAGGACATCACCGCCGTGCGCGTGACGAAGAACCCCGCTCGCACGAAAGACGGCAAGCGGCCGGCGACGGTGTTCATGGGCGCGCAGCACGCGCGCGAGTGGATCACGCCCGAGATGGTGCGACGCCTGCTCGACCAGGTGCTGAACGGCTACGGCTCGGACCCGAAGATCACCGAGCTCGTGAACTCCACCGAGATGTGGTTCATCCCCGTCGCGAACCCTGACGGCTACGACTTCACCTTCGAGGAGGATCAGCGGCTCTGGCGCAAGAACCTGCGCGACAACAACGGCGACGGCATCACCACGGTGGGCGACGGCGTCGACCTGAACCGCAACTACCCGACCCGCTGGGGATACGACAACGAGGGCTCGTCGCCGAACCCGGCGAGCGACACCTATCGCGGCCCCGCGCCGGCATCCGAACCCGAGACTCAAGCACTCGACTCGCTGTTCGACCGCATCACGCCCGAGTTCCTGATCAACTACCACTCTGCCGCCGAACTGCTGCTGCACGGCATCGGCTGGCAAGTGGCGACCCCGTCGCCCGACGACGTGATCTACGAGGCGATGGTCGGCGACGACGCGAACCCCGCGGTGCCGGGCTACGACCCCGACATCTCGGCCGAGCTCTACGTGACGAACGGCGACACGGACTCGCACATGCAGGAGGCGCACGGCACGCTCGGCTTCACGCCCGAGATGGCGACGTGCGAATCAGCATCCGATTCGGTGCCCGACGACGAGTGGGAGGCCGCCGATTGCGAGAGCGGCTTCAACTTCCCCGATGACGAAGAGCTGATCCAGACCGAGTTCGAGAAGAACGTGCCGTTCGCGCTCTCGGTCGCGGAGTCGGCGCTCGACCCGAACGACCCGGTCTCGGTCGTCGACCGCGAGGCGGCCGACTTCACGGTCGACACGTTCGACGTCTCGTACGGCGACTCCCAGCCCGTGGCCGTCGTCGCCAAGCGCGACCTGCTCGCGAAGTTCATGAGCTACCGCATCAACGGCGGTCGCACCCAGGTCGCCCTCGTCAAGGAATGGCAGGGCGGCGAACGCTACGGCGATGAGAATGATGACTACTTCGCCGAGTACCGCGGCACCGTGCGCGGCGCATCACCGGGCGACACGGTCGAGGTGTGGTTCTCTGCCTTCCCGTCGATCCGCGACCTGTTGAAGGGCGAGAAGGTGCGCAAGATCGAGAGCGAGCACTTCACGTACACGCTCGCGCAAGACACCGGCACCGAGGCGCTCGTGATCGCGAACGAGGATTACACGGGAGTGAACCCGACGTATCCGGCGGGCACGAACGCACCGAAGTACCTCGACGAGCACGTCGCCGCCCTCGAGGCGAACGGCGTCACCCCCGATGTCTGGGATGTCGACGCACAGGGCGTGCCGCACGACCTCGCCGTGCTCGGGCACTACGACACCGTGCTCTGGTACCTCGGCGACAATCGTCTGACGCAAGACCCCGAAGACGAGTTGACCGAAGTGGGCAGCGGCGCGCTGCCCGATCTCTCGGTCGCCGAGCGCACGCAGTACCTCACGATCGCGGTGCGCGACTTCATGAACGAGGGCGGCAAGCTCGCCTATGCGGGAGAGACGACCGGCTATTACGGGGTGCTCGCGGGCACGCTCGGCGGCCTCTACTACGGCCTGAATGGTGCGCCCGAAGCGCCGTGCGCGGTCACCGAAGACCTCTTCAGCGACTGCCTGCTCTACGCCGACGACTTCACGCAGTACTGGCTCGGCGCCAACAATCGCACGCCGCTCGCGGCGGGCGGCGTGCTCGGCACCGCCGACCCGTTCGGCGGATTCGAGTCGCTGTTCGGCGGCCCCGCGACATCCGACAACCCCGTGAATGAGGCGGGCGCGCTGATTCCGACGAGCGAGGTTCTACCGGCCGACGAGTTCCCGCAGTTCGAGAGCTCGGCGATCGCCGACTACCTCGACCCGCAGGGTCCGTTCATCGCGGTCGAGGGCGAGTGGGCGATGGCCGCGACGCACATCGACGACGGGTACCAGCGCCTGGCACGCACGTACGACCTGTCGACCGTGACGGCGGCGGATGCCCCGGCATTCGAGGCGCAGTTCTCCTTCTCGACCGAGGAGGCCTACGACCACGTGATCGTCGAGGCGCGTCAGGTGGGCACGGATGCCTGGACGACGCTCGCCGACGCGAACGGCGGCACGACCTCCGACGTTCCCGCCGAGTGCGAGGCCGGGTTCTTCGTCGACGAGCATCCGCAACTCGAGCACTACCTGACGGTCGGCGACCCGTGCACGCCCACCGGGTCGAGCGGTCAGTGGAACTCGTTCACCGCATCGTCGAACGGCTGGGTGCCGGTGTCGTTCGACCTCAGCGCGTTCGCCGGCCAGCAGGTCGAGATCGTCGTCAGCTACGTGACCGACCCGTTCACGGGTGAGACCGGGCTGATCGTCGACGATACGAGCCTCGAGGTGGCGGGCGTGCCGACCGAGGCCGAGGGCTTCGAGTCGGGGCTCGGCGCGTGGACGGTGCCCGGTGCGCCCGAGACGAGCCCGGGCAACGCGAGCGACTTCGAGCGCACGCGCGGGCTCGGCGGCGTGGTCTCCGCGGTGCGCGCGGCCGACTCGATCATGCTCGGCTTCGGTCTCGAGCAGCTCGAATCGGACGCCGCTCGAGCCGATGCGGTCGGCCGGATCCTGGCGTACCTGCAGGACTGAGGAGTCGAGTGCGGGCGGGTGACGGCGGTTGCGCCGTTACCCGCCCCGCCGGCCCCGCGGGCTCTGGCTCTGCTGAGCCGCTGTTTACGGCTCGGCGAGCCACGCCCGGATCACCCAGACGATCGCGGGGCGTTTCGCGGCGAGATCGTCATCGGCCGGCAGCGGAAGGCTCGCCCTGATGTCGGAATGCCAGGTGAGCAGGCCATCGGGATCGCCGGTGAAGCTCGAGGCAGCGCCCTTGTCTTCTTCGCGTTCGGTGCCGAAGTGCAGGATGAGTCGCACCGGGCCCTTGCCGGCCGCGTTGACCGTGAGACGGTCCACACCGTCGAGGATGTAGTTCGGTGAGTTCCACTTGACGACCTCGGTGAGCGAGGGGTCGGCCTCACGCACGACGGCGCGCATCGACTCGATGTCGGCACGCCTCGCTTGCGGTTGGGCGTCGAGGTAGTCGGCAACGGTGGCGAAGCGCTCAGGCATGCGGCCATGCTAGGCCGTGGCGATCAGGAGGGGGAGACCGCCTGCCCGCGGCCACGGCTCGTACCGTTAGCGCTCGGACCAGACGCCGAGCTCATTGCCGCTCGGATCGGTGAAGTGGAACCGCCGACCTCCCGGGAACTCGTAGGGGCCGCTCACAACCTCACCGCCGGCGTCGGTCACCGCGACGACTGTGCCATCGAGATCGTCGCTGTAGAGCAGCACGAGGGGCCCGCCGGGCGTGACCTCGTCGGCGAGCGCAAGACCGCCGGCCTCTTCGCCCTCGACCTCGGCTGCGGTGCGGATGCCGGCATAGGCGTCGCCGTACGAGGTGAACTGCCAGCCGAATGCCGCGCCGTAGAAGGCCTGGGCGTTCGCCATATCGGTGACGGAGATCTCGATGTAGTCGATGCTCAACGGAATACGGTGCTGGTGGGTTGCCATGTCAGCACGATCGCATGGGCCACTGACACCGGGGAACTAGAAGAGCCGAGCCTGGGCGACGATAGCAGCGCCCTCGAGTTCGAGGAGCATCCGCTTGCGCTCGAGGCCGCCGGCGTAGCCCGTGAGCGAGCCGTCGGCACCGACGACGCGATGGCACGGCACGACGATGCTGATGGGGTTGCGGCCGACGGCGTTGCCGACGCGTCGGGCGAGGTTGCGGTCACCGAGGCGCACCGCGAGCTCGCCGTAACTGGTCGTTGCGCCGTGCGGGATGTCGCGGAGCATCGCCCACACCGCCAGTTGGAACTCGTCGCCGATCGGTGCCATCGGCAGATCGAACGCGCTGCGCTTGCCAGCGAGGTACTCGTCGAGTTGCCGGCCGAACCGGCTGACGAGTGTATCGCCGCGCGCTTCGACCTCGACGCCGATCGAGTCGGCCGCCGGCGGGTGCCAGTGCCCCTCGAAGTAGATGCCGGCCAGCGCATCGCCGTCGGCGACGACCAACAGGTCGCCGAGCGACGTCGTCAGGGTGGCGTGGCGGCGGGTCATGTCTCCATCATCTCTCCAACGCGCGCCGGCAGCGCCGTCGCTGGTCGCGGGAATCGGACTTCATGGGCGAGCGGATGACTCGGCCTGTCAACCCCTACCGCCATCGCCTCGACCCGCGCGACGCTGGAAGAGCAGTTGATCGGTGGCGCGTGCCATCGATCGTCCGTTCACCGAAGGAGCAACGACGATGACCGACTCGACCACTCCCGATGGATCAGCACCGACGCCCGAAGACGTGAAGAACGCCGCGGGCGCGCGGGAAAGCGACGGGAACCAGGCGGACGGGAAGAAAGAACCCGCTCCGGCGACCGAACCGGCCGACAAGGACACGCCGGGTGCACCCACGAGCAGCGAACCGCTGACCGACTCCACCGACGGCGGCCTGGACGGCGGCGATCCCGGCGTCGAGGAGTAGTTCGCGCCAGAACCCGAGTTCGCGCGTGTGTTCGCCGCGTTCGCACGACGTGAGTCGGGAGTGCAGTGATCCCGAGGGTCCACCGATCGGTCCGGGAGGGGTACGCGGCCGACCGCCCGGCGCGACCTCAGGTCGCCGCCCACCAGGTGTCGTCAGCGCCTGCCCGTCAGCGCCGCCCGGTTCGCCTCGTACTTCGGCCTGCCGATCACGCGCCAGATGAGTCGCACCGGCGCCGGCAGGTGCTCGCGCTGCCACTCGGCGCCGCCGTCGGGCTGCGCCGCGAGGATCGCCCCGAGCTGCACGAACATCTTGCCCTTCGGCGTCGCCTTCCGACCGTGCGCGCCGAGCGCGTCGACCTCGGCCTGGCTGAGCGAGGTCTCCATGACGGGCACGATGTGCTGCTCCTCGTCGGGGAGGTGCGCGGCGAGCGCGGCGTTGATGCCATCGAGGGCGGAGGTCACGCCCGCGGCATCCGTCGCCCGACCGCTTGCCCGCCAACCAGGCAGCGCGGCATCGAGCGCGGTCAGGTGCACGAGCATCTCGGCGTGCTGCTGCTTCATGCGCGCGACGTGCCCGGCACACGACGGCGCGCGGCCCTCGAGCGTGCCCCACAACATCGTGTCTTCGCCCTCGTGATGGGCGTGCAGGCTCGTGGAGAGCATCGCGAGGTGGTCGCCGACGACGTCGGCGTGCGCGACATCCGACTCGGCGACGCCCTCGACGAGCGCCCGCCCCTCGCCGAACCCCGCGCGAAAGTAGCGGTGAATCTCGGCCATGCCGCTCGCGTCGCACCGCTTCGCGGATCCATCTGCAGCGGGGCCGCCATCACCGCCGGGTACATCTCCACTGGAGGGAAGGGCGGTCGCGGCCATGTCTGCTCCGTTCGTCGGCGAGTGACGCAGTCGCACGCGACCCTACGACCTCGGGGATGCCGCGGCAAGACCTCAGTGTCTGAAGTCTGAAGCGCCAGCCGATCGCGGCTCAAGCCGACTCGCGCACCACGAGCTCCGTCGGCAACGTCATGCGCCCCGCGGGCTCTCCGTCGATGACCGCGAGCAGCATGCGCACCATCTCGTGCGCGATTCGTTCGAAGGGCTGGTGCATCGTCGTGAGCGCGGGTTCGACCCGCGTCGCGATGGGCGCGTCGTCGAAGCCGGCCACGGCGACATCATCGGGCACTCGCACGCCGCGTTCGCGCAGCACGTCCATCGCGCCGGCGGCCATCACATCATTCGCGGCGAAGACCGCGTCGAGATCGGGCACCCGGTCGAGCAGTTCCTCCATCGCTCGTGCCCCACTCGCCCGCGAGTAGTCGCCCTGCGCGACGAGACGCTCGTCGAACGCGTCGCCGAGTTCCTGGCGGTATCCCTCGAGGCGGCCGATGCCGCCCGACGTGTCCATGGGCCCGGTGATCGTCGCAATGCGGGAGCGTCCGCGCACCGCCGAGCTCAAGCCCGAGCCCGACCGCGACTCCGACGCAAGCCCACCGCGCCCCCCATCGCGCAGGTATGCCACCATGTCGCGCGCACCTTCGAGGTCGTCCGCTGCGACGTAGCCGATGCGCCGCTCGTACCCGAGCGGCACCCCGCACGCCACGACCGGCAGTTCCGCGGCGACGAGCGTCTTGAGAAACCCCTCACGCCCGCGGTGCGACGACACGAGGAGTGCACCGTCGACGTGACCGGCCATGATGAACTCGGTCGCCCGGCGCTGCTCGTCGTCGGAGCCGGCCATGAGCAGCACGAGCGGCAGGTCGCGAGCCGCGAGCGCGTCGGCGGCGGCGCGCATGAGCACTGAGAAGTTGGGGTCCTCGAAGAGGCGATCGTGCGGCTCGGTGAGCAGGAACGCGATCGAGTTGGCGCGCGCCGTCGCGAGGTTCCGCGCGTGCGGGTTGATGCGATATCCGGTCTTCTTGATGGCGCGCTCGACGGCTTCGGCGGCGGTCGGGCTGACCCAGTGCCCGCCGTTGAGCACCCGAGACACCGTGCCGCGCGAGACGCCCGACTCTCGCGCGACGTCTTCGATCGTCGGTCGCCGACGCTGGGAGGACTCTGCCACGACGATCAGCCTAGGCCGCTCGCCGCCACCGCGACCGCCGCCGCCGCCGCACGATCGCGTTGACGTCTCACGCCTTCACGGCTCCGGCGGCGAGATCGACGCGCCAGTACCGCTGCAGCACGAGGAACAGTGCGATGAGCGGTACGACCGACAGCAACGCCCCGGTGATGACGAGCGTGTACATGGCCGGCAGCGACGCGCCCTGGTTCAGCAGCCCCGAGAGCCCCACGGTGATCGGGAACAGCTCGTCGTTGCCGAGCATGATGTACGGCAGCATGAAGTTGTTCCAGACCGCCACGAACTGGAACAGGAAGATCGTCACGAGCCCCGGCCCCATCATCGGCAGCGCGATGCGGTGGAAGATGTAGAGCTCGCGCGCCCCCTCGGTGCGAGCCGACTCGATGATGTCGGTCGGCACGGCGGCCGCGGCGTAGATGCGCGCGAGGTAGATGCCGTACGGGCTGATGAGCTGCGGCAGCAGCACCGACCAGTACGTGTTCGTGAGCCCGGCCTGCGCGAGCAGCAGGTACTGCGGAATGGCGAGGATGACGCCGGGCACGAGCACGCCCATGAGCAGCACCTTGAAGACGACGCCCTTGCCCGGGAAGGTGTACTTCGCGAGCGCGTAGCCCGACAGCGCCGAGACGTACGTCGAGATGATCGCGCCGACGCCGGCGTAGAGCGCGGTGTTCAGCATCCAGCGCCAGTAGAGCCCGTCGCGGTACTCGGTGAGCGCGACGATGTTGTCCCACAAGTGGGTGCTCGGCGCGAAGGTGAAGGTCGAGAAGAGCTCGGAGGCATCCTTCGTCGACGCGATCAGCACCCAGGCGACCGGCAGCAGGCAGTAGAGCGCGCCGAGCAGCAGCACCGCAGTCGAGCCGACGGCGACGGGAACGCGCTGGTCGCCGCCGTTCGAGCCGCGGCCGGTGCGACCGGCACGGCGAGCGGATGCCGCGTCGACATCGTGCAGCACGGCGGCACGGGTTTCGGTGGTGACGGTCATGGCTCAGTCCTCCTGGCCGAAGGCGCGCCGCTGCACGACGCGAAGGAAGATGAAGGAGATCGCGAAGGTCGCGAGCGCGATGATGACGGATGTCGCTGCGGCCGAGTAGATGTCGTCACGGGTGAACGCGTCGCGGTACACGAGCATGAGCGGCGACCAGCTCGTCGAGAGGCTGTTCGTGAGCGGACGCAGCGTGGTCGGCTCGGCGAAGACCTGCAGGGTCGCGATCATCGAGAAGAGCGCCGTCATGACGAGGGCGGGCATGATGATCGGCACCTTGATGCGCCACGCGATCTGTACCTCTGACGCACCGTCGATGCGGGCCGCCTCGTAGATCTCGCTGGGCACCGCCTTCAGCGAGGTGTACATGACGATCATGTTGAAGCCGACACCGCCCCACAGGCCGATGTTCGCGATCGCGAAGACCACGAGGCCCGGCGAGAGCATCGACGGCACATCCCAGCCGAGGCGTTCGAAGATCCAGTAGAAGGGGCTCACGGCCGGCAGGTAGAGGAAGCCCCAGAGCAGCGACGAGATGACGGCCGGCACGGCGTACGGCAGGAAGATCGAGACCCGCGAGAAGCCCTTCGCGCCCGTGCGGCGGGCATCGAGCAGCAGCGCGAAGAGCAGTGCGAGCCCGAGCATCGTCGGCACGAGGATGAGCCCGTACAGCAGCACCCGGCCGACGCTCGCGAGGAACTCGGGGTCGCTGAGCGACGCGAGGTAGTTGTCGAAGCCGACGAACTCACGGGTGCGAGCGCCCGAGCCGAGCCCGAGTCCCTGCACGACCTCGCTCTGGAACGAGAGCACGAAGGTGTAGAGAATCGGGGCCGCCATGAAGAGGGCGAACAGGATGATGCCGGGGGCGAGCATCATCCACGGCGTGAGGTGGCGACGTGCTGCGCCCGGCCCGCGCTTCGCGGGCTTCGGCGACGTGCGTCGCGCCCCGCCGCGCGGGGCGGCTTCGACCGTGGCGGTCATGTTCGGTCCTTCCTGGGGTGATGGTGACGCCGGGTCGAGGAGCGGAGCGTATCGAGACCACTCGCGGGTCTCGATACGCTCGCTTCGCTCGCTCCTCGACCGACGGGTGAGCCTAATCGGCGACGGTGAAGCCGCTCGACTCGAGGTCGTCGACGGTGACCTGCTGCATCGCCGTGACCGCCGCGAGGAACGCGTCGACGGTCTTCGCCTCGGCCGCCTTCGCGAACTCGTCGTTGTAGGCGCTGAACGCGACGTTCACGTTCGGGCCGTACTGGAACGGGGCCACGGATGCTGCGGCATCCGCTGCGACGTCGTAGAAGTCGGCCTGGTTGCTGAAGAACTCGGGCGCTTCGGTGAGGGAGGATGCCGCGGCATCCGTCGAGGCCGGGTAGATGCCGGTTTCGGTGACGAGCGCCTGCACGGCGTCGGGGTCGGTGTTCAGCCACGTAGCGAACTCGACCGCAGCCTCGACGTTCTTCGACTGCGAGGTGACCGCGGTCGACGAGCCGCCCCAGTTGCCGTTCGAGGCGTCGCCGCCCCACGTGGGCAGCGTCGCGGCCTTCCAGAGGCCGGCGGTGTCGGCGGCGTTGCCCGAGAGCACGCCGGGGCCCCACACTGCGCCGAGCCAGCCGACCTGCGTGCCGTCGTTCAGGCCCGCGTTCCACTCGGGCGTGTACATCGGCTTGTTGTCGATGACGCCCTCTTGCACGAGGCCGCCCCAGTACTCGGCGACGCGCTGCGTGGGCTCTTCGTCGATGCCGACGCCCCATGCCTCGCCGTCGATCGACCACCACTCCGACTTCGCCTGCTGCGCGAGCCCGGCGAACCAGCCGGCGTCGTTGGCCGAGAAGGTGCCGAGGTACTTCGACGGGTCGGCGGCGTGCAGGGCACGGGCGACCGCTGCGTACTCGTCCCACGTGGTGGGCACCGAGAGGCCGAGCTGCTGGAAGATGTCGTCGCGGTAGAAGAACATCATGGGGCCGGTGTCTTGCGGGATCGCGTAGACCGCGTCGCCGCCGAGCGTGACCGAGTCCCACGTGCCGTCGCTGAACTGGTCGGCGAGGTCGCTCGCGCCGGCATCGCTCAGGTCGGCGAGCGCGTCGGAGGAGACGAGCGTCGGGATCTTCTGGTACTCGGCCTGGATCAGGTCGGGTGCACCGCTGCCGGCCTTGATGGCAGTGAGCAGCTTGGTGATCGCCGGGTCGCCGCCGTCTTGCTTGTTGACCGTGACCTGGATCTCGGGATGCTCGTCATTCCAGAGGTCGACGACCTTGTCGAGGTTGGGCGCCCAGGCCCAGTAGGTGAGTTCGATCGGGTCGTCGGCGGTGCCCTCCGACCCTGTGTCGGCTGAGCAGCCGGTCATGATGAGCGCTGCTGCTGCCAGCGTCGCCACGGCGCCGGTGCGGAATGCTGCACGCATTCGTCCTCCTTGTCGAAAGCTGTGATTGCGGGATGCCCCGTGGCTCCGCGACCGGAAGGACGACGGTGTGCCTGTGAGCGCTCCTAGTAACGCACAGCGGCTCAGGCTTGTCAACTGGAGCAAGTCCAGATGGCCAATGGGTGACTTTCTGTGTTAGAACTGTGACCGCACACAGTCCGTGCACGCAGCTTGAAGGAGAGTTCCGGTCGTGACATCCGTTCCGTCGCCCGCGCGCGACGTCGCCCTGCTCGCCGTGAGCCATGAGGCTTGGGCCGAGCCGCTGACGCGCCCCGCGATGAGCAACGAGCTCGACCGGCACGAGCGCATCGCGCTCACGAACCGCTACGTCGAGGTCGCCGGGCGACCGGCGATTCCCGTCTCGGGCGAGATGCACTTCAGCCGCGTTCCGCGGAGCGAGTGGGAGGAGCGGCTGCGCCTCATGCGCTCGGGCGGCGTCACGGTCGTCGCGGCCTACCTGATCTGGATCCACCACGAGCCCGAGCGCGGCCGGCCGAGCTTCGACGGCAACCTCGATGTCGCCGCGTTCGTGCGCTGCGCTGCCGAGGCCGGCCTCGACGTCGTGCTGCGCGTCGGCCCGTGGTGCCACGGCGAGGTGCGCAACGGCGGCTTCCCCGACTGGGTGCAGCAGGCGCCCGTCGAGCACCGCTCGGATGACCCGGGCTACCTCGCCCTCGTCGAGCCCTGGTTCGCCGCGCTCGGCGAGCAGCTCGCGCCGCTCTGCGGGCCCGGCAGCAACGTCATCGCGATTCAGCTCGACAACGAGCTGTACGACCAGCCCCGGCACCTGGTGACGCTCAAGTCGCTCGCCCGAGCCAACGGCCTCGTCGCGCCGATCTACACGGCGACCGCATGGGGCGGCGCCGAGCTGCCCTCCGGCGCGGTGCTGCCGCTCTACGGCGGCTACGGCGACGGCTTCTGGGTCGACGCCGACCACGACTGGGACACGACGTTTCGCGAGCACTTCTTCTTCTCGCACACGTGGGACGACCCGGGCATCGGCGCCGACCTGCGCGACCACCCCGGCATCGGCCGGCGCGGCGAGACGCCCCGACTGCCGTCGGCGTCGTTCCCCGCCGCCACGTGCGAACTCGGCGGCGGCATGGCGACGGCGTACCACCGGCGTCCGCTCCTGAGCGGTGCGGATGTCGCCGCGGTCGCGCACAACAAGATCGGCAACGGCTCGGGCTGGCAGGGCTACTACATGTACGCGGGCGGCACGAACCCCGGGCCGGCGCTGCAGGAGTCGCACGCGACGGGCTACCCGAACGACCTGCCCGAGTTCGACTACGACTTCCACGCACCGGTCGGCGCGGCCGGGCTGCTCGCGGCGAGCCACGCCGCACTGCGGCGCCAGCACGCGTTCCTCGCCGCGTTCGGCGACACGCTCGCCCCGATGCCGTCGACGCTGCCCGAGCACCTGCCCGGGAATGTCGACGACACCGAGACGCTGCGCTGGGCACTGCGCAGCGACGGCCAATCGGGCTGGGTGTTCGTGACGTGGCAGCAGCCGCACCGACCGCTCGACACCGTTCGCGACGCGCAGTTCGCGGTGACGCTCGACGCCGGCACGACCCTGTTTCCACATACGCCGATCGACGTGCCCGCCGGCACGATCGCGCACTGGCCCGTGCACCTCGAGCTCGGGGGCGTGCACCTCGACTGGGCGACCGCATCGCCGCTCACGGTGCTCGCAGGCGAGCAGCCGACGCTCGTGCTCATTGCCGAAGCTGGGATTCCGGTGGAGTTGTCGACGGCGGCAACCGTGTCTGTGACGGCCACGGGCGGCTCCGGCGCGGCCGTCGAGTCTGCCGCGGTGCTGAGCCAGCTCGCGCCGGGCATCGTGCGTGTCGACGCCGACGTGCCGCAGCGACTCGAACTGCAGCAGGGCGAGGGCCGGTTGACAGTGCTCGTGGTGCCGGCGTCGTTCGCCGACGCGGTCTGGGTGCTCGACGGCGGCGGCGAGCGCCGGCTCGTGCTCAGCCGCGACGCGCTGTTCGAGAGTGCCGACGGCACGCTCGCCGTGCGGGCGGCGCACGCGCCGTCGGTGCACGAATACGTGCCGGCGAGCGGGCGGTTCGAGGCGATCGAACTGGCGGTCGTGGCATCCGCTGCTGATGCCGACGCCCGTGCCGGTGCCGATGCCGATGCCGATGCAGGTGCGGGCGCCGACGCCGGTGCCGGCCCTGCCCGCTCGGGCCGCGAACTCCCCGTGCCGCTCAGCGCCCCGATCCCCGGCCTCACCCCGCCGCCGAGTTACGGCGAGCGCACCGGCCGCGCCTCGGCCCCGAGCCGCGACGAGGTCGCGCGCTTCGGCACGAGCTGGACGCTCGAATTGCCGGCCGATCGCCGCGGTCGCCGGTTCCTCGAGGTCGAGTGGGCCGGCGATGTCGCCCGGCTCGAGGCCGACGGCGTCGTCGTGGCCGACCGCTTCTGGGACGGCACGCCCTGGACCATCGGGCTCGACGCGCTCGGTGTCGCGCATGACGCCGAGCTGACGCTGCGCATCGTGCCGCTGCACCCCGAGGCATCCGTGCACCTGCCCGAAGCCGCTGCCGCCCGGCGGCGTGCGACGACCGGCCCGCTCCTCTCACTCGACGATGTTCGCCTCATCGAGGCGCCGCTCTGGCGGGAGCGCTGATGCGCTAGCGAGCACAACACCACACTCACCACCCCACACCGACCTCGTTCGACCCGACCGGGCGAACGACACCGCAGCGCCGCGGATTCCCTCGCCCTCTGGGCAGCGACCCGCCCGGGCTGCCGACTGCAGAGGAGCAGGATCGTGCACCAGCATTTCCGAGCAAGAAGGGGCGTCGTCGCCATCGCGGCGGCGCTCACCGCCCTCGTCGCCGTGCCGGCAGCCGCGGCGACCGGCGCATCTCCCGCATGGGCGGCGGGGCCCGACGACACCGCCCCGCCCGTCGACGCCGGCATCTTCGTCGAGCGCGTCGACGGCCTCTCCCCCGACTTCGCGAACGGCGTCGACGTCTCGACGGTGCTCTCGCTCGAAGAGAGCGGGGTGGTCTTCCGCGATGACGCCGGGCAGCCCGCCGACCTGTTCGAGGTGCTCGCCGACAACGGCGTGAACACCGTGCGGGTGCGCGTCTGGAACGACCCGTTCGATGCCTCGGGCAACGGCTACGGCGGCGGCAACGTCGATGTCGAGCGCGCCGTCGAGATCGGCTCGCGGGCGACCGCGGCGGGCCTCAGCGTGCTCGTCGACTTCCACTACTCCGACTTCTGGGCCGACCCCGGTCGCCAGCTCGCACCGAAGGCGTGGCAGGGCCTGTCGCCCGAGCAGACCGTGACGGCATTGCACGACTTCACGACCGACGCGCTGCAGTCGTTCGAAGACGCCGGCGTCGACGTCAGCATGGTGCAGGTCGGCAACGAGACGAACAATGCGATCGCAGGCTACTCGCGCGCGGGCACGGCGATCGACGCGCAGTTCGCAGCGCTCATCTCAGCGGGCAGCACGGCGGTGCGCGAAGTGCTGCCCGAGGCACTCGTGGCGGTGCACTTCACGAACCCCGAGACATCCGGCCGCTACGCCACCTATGCCGCGGGCCTCGCCCAGTTCGGCGTCGACTACGACGTGTTCGCGAGCTCGTACTACCCCTACTGGCACGGTTCGACCGAGAACCTGACCGCGTCGCTCACGCACGTCGCGACGACGTACGGCAAGCAGGTCATGGTCGCCGAGACGTCGTGGGCGCACACCCTCGGCGACGGCGACGGCTACCCGAACGTGATCGGTGAAGCCACGATCACCGACGACTACCCCGCGAGCGTGCAGGGCCAGGCGACCGAGCTGCGCGACGTGATCGCCGCGGTTGCGGCCGTGGGCGACGCGGGTATCGGCGTCTTCTACTGGGAGCCGGCGTGGCTGCCGGTGGGCCCGGCGTCGGATGTCGCGGCGAACGAGCTGCTCTGGGAGCGCGACGGCTCAGGCTGGGCGACGAGCTTCGCGAGCGACTACGACCCCGTGCACGTCGGCGAGTTCTACGGCGGCTCGGCGTGGGACAACCAGTCGCTCTTCGCGTGGAACGGCACGCCGCTCGAGTCGCTGCGCACCTTCGAGTACGTCTACACGGGTGCGGTCGCTCCGCGCGAGGTCGTCTCGGTCGAGCACGTCGAGCTGTCGATGACGGATGGCGCCGCCGTCGAGTTGCCCGCGACCATCACGGTCACCTACAACGACGGCAGCACGGAGCATCCGTCGGTCGACTGGAGCGACGCGGTCGACTGGATCCGCGGACCCGGCGAGTACTCGGTGCCCGGCCGCACCTCGACCGGCCTCGCCGTGACCGCATCGGTCACGGTGCTCGCGGCGAACCTCGTGCAGAACGGATCGTTCGAGTCGCCCGATCTCGGCGCGTGGGCGCTGACCGGTCCGGCCGCCCGCACCGAGACCGCCGATGGCTCCGACGGCGACTTCGCCCTCACCTTCTGGAGCGGTCAGGCGTACTCGATGTCGGCGGCGCAGTCGCTCACGGGCGTGCCGGCCGGCACGTACACGCTGGAGGCGACGACGCAGGGCACCGGCAGCGCGTCGACCGATTCGCGCGTGCTCTCGGCGACGACGTCGGCGGGCAGCTGGAGCGCTCCCCTGCAGTTCACGGCGTGGAACGAGATGCACACCGCGACGCTGCCGACCGTGGTCGTGGGCGCCGACGGCGTCGTCGACCTGCGTGCCGACTTCGCGCTCTCGGCCGGGGCGTGGCGCGTGCTCGACGATGTGCGTCTCGTCGCCGTGCCGGACACCGCACCGGCCGATACCTCGTCGCTCTCCGCGGCGCTCGCACGCGCGGCGGCCGTCGATCGCGATCGCTACACGGATGCCTCGATCGCCACGCTCGACGAGGCGGTCGCCGTCGGCGAGGTCGTGCTCGCCGGTTCGCGTGCGACCGTGAACGACGTGAAGCACGCGACGAAGTTCGTCGAGAAGGCGGTGAAGAAGCTCAGGGTCGTGAAGTAGCGGCAGGGGTGCGCTCGCGAGCGTGCGAGCGCACCCGCCCTGACGCGGGTGCGTGTCGAATCGGCGAACCCCTTGCGTCGAAGCCGGAGTTGTGGGTACCGTGTCTCTAAACCGGTTTAGAAGGTGTGCTGCGACTCGCAGCGGCATCCGCCGATCGGCCAATGGAGGCTCTGGTGACCGAAGACGCTCGGCAAGCTGGGCACCCTGAGCAGTCAGGGCGGGCTGGGCACTCCGGGCAAGCCGCGCGCCCCACGATCACCGACGTGGCCCGTCGCGCCGGGGTCAGCAAGAGCCTCGTCTCGTTCGCGCTGAACGACCGCCCCGGCGTCAGCGCCGAGACGCGCGATCGCATCCTCGCCGCAGCGCGCGAACTCGGCTGGACCCCGAGCCTGCGCGCCAGGTCGCTCAGCGTCGACCGCTCCTACGCGCTCGGCCTCGTGATCGGCCGCAGCGTCGACGTGATCGCAGCGGACCCCTTCTTCCACGCCTTCATCGCCGGCGTCGAGAGCGAGTTCTCGACCGCCGGCCAGGTGCTCGTGCTCACTCGAGCGACTCCCGGGCGCGAGGAGGCAGCGACCTACCGCGGGCTCGCGGCCGACAAGCGCGTCGACGGGGTCTTCCTCACCGACCTCCGCGCCGATGACGACCGCATCCGGCTCGTCAGCGAGCTCGGCCTCGCCGCGGTCACGCTCGGGCGCCCCGACATCCCGTCGCCCTTCCCGTCGGTCTCGGTCGACGACGGCCGCGGCATCCGTGCCGCCGTCGACCACCTCATCGCGCTCGGTCACCGTCGCATCGCCCACGTCGCGGGCCCGTCGAACATGCTGCACGGCCGCCGCCGCGCCGAGGCGTTCGCGGCCGCAGCTCGAGCGGGCGGAGTCGAACCGATGGCCGCCGTCGAGACCGATTTCAGCGCGGTCGACGGCGCCCGCGCCACCCGCGAGCTGCTCGCGCTCGGCACCGAACGACCGACCGCGATCGTCTACTCGAACGACATGATGGCCCTCGCCGGCCTCGCGGTGGCCCAGCGCGCCGGGCTCCGCGTGCCGCTCGACCTCTCGATCACCGGCTTCGACAACACCGAGCTCGGCGAGCACACCTTTCCCTCGATCACCTCGGTCGCGACGGATGCCGCCGAATGGGGCGCCCGATCGGCGCGACTCCTGCTGGCGGCCATCGCCGAAGAGCCGGTCGGCGACATCGAACTCGCCGAGCCTCGACTCGTCATCCGCGAGTCCACAGCGGCAGCACCGGCCGCGCCAGTAGCCGCAGCACCACCCCGAACGTAATCCGAACCCGCGCGGCACCGACGCCGCCCGACGAAAGGAGCCGGCCATGCGCCGACGCATCATGATGACCGCCGTTGCCGCGGCGGGGGCGTTCGCCCTCACCGCGTGCACGAGCGGAGGAGGCGGTGACGGCGGCACGGAAGGCCGTGGCGACATCACCATCTGGTACTCCAACAACGAGGCCGAGATCGCCTGGGGCGAGCAGATGGTCGAGGCGTGGAACGCCGAGCACCCCGACGAGCAGGTCAAGGCGCAGGAGATCCCGGCCGGCGCCTCGAGCGAAGAGGTCATCGGCGCCGCGATCACCGCCGGCAACGCGCCCTGCCTCGTCTACAACACCTCGCCCGCGGCGGTGCCGCAGTTCCAGAAGCAGGGCGGGCTCGTGAACCTCTCCGACTTCGACGACGGCGACGACTACATCACCGAGCGCAGCGGCGACCTCGCCGAGCAGTACCGTTCGCCCGACGGCGGCTTCTACCAGATGCCGTGGAAGTCGAACCCGGTGATGATCTTCTACAACAAGGCGATGTTCGCCCAGGCCGGCCTCGACGCCGAGAACCCGCCGCTCGCGACGTACGACGAGTTCCTCGCGACGGCTCGCACCCTGCAGTCGTCGGGCGCCGCGCAGTTCGCGATCAACCCCGCACCGACGAGCGAGTTCTTCCAGAGCTGGTTCGACTTCTACCCGCTCTACGCGGCGCAGTCGGGCGGCACGTTGCTCGTCGAAGACGAGGCAGCGACCTTCGATGACGAGAACGGCACCGCGGTCGCCGAGTTCTGGGCGACGCTCTACTCCGAGGGGCTCGCCGGCAAGGAGCAGTACCAGGGCGACGCGTTCGCCGACGGCGTGGCGGCGATGTCGATCGTCGGCCCGTGGGCCATCTCGGTCTACGGCGAAGACGTCGACTGGGGCTCAGTACCGGTTCCCACGCAAGACGGCACGGCACCTGAAGAGACGTACACCTTCAGCGACGCCAAGAACGTCGGCATGTTCACCGCGTGCGAGAACCAGGCCACCGCGTGGGACGTGCTGAAGTTCTCGACGAGTGAGGAGCAAGACGGCGTGTGGCTCGAGGAGACCGGGCAGATGCCGCTGCGACAGGACCTGACCGAGGTCTACGCCGACTACTTCGAGGCGAACCCCGCCTACCAGCTGTTCGGCGACCAGGCCGCTCGAACCGTCGAGGTGCCGAACGTGCCGAACTCGATCGAGATCTGGCAGGCGTTCCGTGACGGCTACTCGAACTCGGTGATCTTCGGCGAGGAGCCGGTGGCGGACTTCCTCACCGACGCCGCCACTGAGATCGACGAACTCGCCAAGGGTTGATCGGGCTCACGCCATGACCGCCACCGACGCGGCACCGACCAGGTCGGCTGCCGCACCCGATGAGGCTCCCCCGAGTCGCCGCCGCAAGCGGTGGCTCGGGGAGCATCCACTCGGCCTGCTGCTCAGCACGCCGTACCTGCTCTTCATCGGGCTGATCTTCGCCTACCCGATCGTCTTCTCGGTGTGGATGTCGTTCCAGGACTACTTCTTCGCCGCGCCGGGAGCTGAGGTCGACCGGCCGTTCGTCGGGTTCGACAACTACCTCGCCGTGATCCAGGACCCGGCTGTCTGGCGCTCGTTCGGCAACGTCGGCATCTTCCTGCTCATCAACGTGCCGCTCACGGTCGCGCTGTCGCTCCTGCTCGCGACGGCACTCGACAAGGTCGTGCACGCGCGCACCTTCTTCCGGGTGAGCTATTACGTGCCCTACGTGACCGCCTCGGTCGCGGTCGTCGCGGTGTGGCTCTTCCTGTTCAGCCAGAACGGACTCGTGAACCAGGTGCTCGGGCCGCTCGCACCCGAGCCGTCGTGGCTCATCAACTCGGCGCTCGCGATGCCCACCATCGCCTTGTTCGTGACCTGGAAGGGGCTCGGCTTCTACATCCTGCTCTACCTCGCGGCCCTGCAGAACGTGGGCAAGGAGCTCTACGAGTCGGCATCCGTCGACGGCGCCGGGGCAGTGCGCCGGTTCTTCTCGGTGACGGTGCCCGGCGTGCGGCCGGCGACGGTGCTCGTGTTCCTGCTCGCCACCATCACGGGCGCGAATCTCTTCACCGAGCCGTACCTGCTCACGGGCGGGGGCGGCCCGAACGGCGCCTCGACGTCACCCGTGCTGCTCATGTACCAGAAGGGCATCGAGCAGGGGAATCCGGATGTCGCATCAGCCCTCGGCGTCATCCTGATCATCTTCGTGCTGATCATCGCATGGCTGCAGTACCGCTTTCTGGGAGGGAAGGAGTCATGACGCGCCTCGGCACCATCACTCGGTACGTCCTGCTGGCACTGGGCGCGATCGCGTTCCTCTTCCCCTTCTACTACATGATCGTCGGCTCGCTGCAGACCGACCCCGACCCGACCCTCGCGGGTGCCTTCCCCGATCCGTCGAACATCACCGGGCAGAACTACGTCAACATCAACGAACGGGTGAACCTCTTCGTGGGGCTCGCGAACTCCGGCATCTTCACCGGCGGGGTGCTGCTCGGCACGGTCGTCTTCGGCACGATCGCGGGCTACGCCCTCTCGGTGCTGAAGTGGCGCGGCCGAGGGGCGACCCTCGTGCTCGTGCTGCTCGTGCAGGTCGTCCCGTTCCAGCTGCTCATGATTCCGCTGTACGTGATGATCGCGCGCGACTACGGGCTCTCCGACAGCTACCTCGGCATGATCCTGCCGTTCCTCATCAACTCCACGGCGGTGCTCATCTTCCGCCAGTACTTCCTGCAGTTGCCGAAGGAGCTCTTCGACGCCGCCCGCATCGACGGTGCGGGTGAGTTCCGGATCCTCTGGTCGGTCGCGCTGCCGCTCGTGCGGCCGGCGCTGCTGACGGCCGTGCTGCTGACCTTCATCGGCCCGTGGAACGAGTTCCTCTGGCCGTTCCTCATCACGAAGGAGGCGGCACTCCAACCACTCGCCGTGTCGCTCGCGAACTTCATCTCGAATGTCGCGGCGTCGACCTCGAATCCGTTCGGGGCGATGATGGCCGGCGCGGTCGTTCTCGCCGGCCCGGCGGTTGCCCTGTTCATCATCTTCCAGCGCTATTTCGTCTCGAACGATCTCGGCTCCGGAGTGAAAGGCTGACATGTCCATCACCACCACCGTTCCCTACACGCTCACCCGCCTCGGCGTCGTCATGCGCCCCGAGCCCGGCAACGCCAACGAGGCCGAGGGCGTGCTCAACCCCGCCTCTGGCCGCGCACCCGACGGCACGCTCTACCTGCTGCCTCGACTCGTCGCCGACGGCAACGTCTCACGGGTCGGGCTCGCCCGAGTGCAGGTCGAGGGCGGCGTACCCGTCGGCGTCGAACGTGAGGGCGTCGTGCTCGAGCCCGACCGCGGCTGGGAGCGCGGCGCCGACAACGCCGGCGTCGAAGACCCGCGGGTCACGCGCATCGACGCGCTCGACTGCTGGGTCATGACCTACGTCGCCTACGGTCCGCTCGGGCCGCGCACGGCGATCGCCGTCTCGAGCGACCTGCGCGAGTGGCGCCGGCTCGGCCCGGCGCTCTTCGCCTACGACGACGCCCTCGACATGGATCTGAACCTCTTCCACAACAAGGACACGACGTTCTTCCCCGAGCCCGTCACGGCACCCGACGGCACGCCGAGCCTCGCGGTGCTGCATCGCCCGATGTGGGACCTCAGCGAGACGAAGCCGGGTCAGGGCGTGCGACTGCCGGCCGGCATCACCGACGCCCGGCAGTCGATCTGGATCGCGTACGTTCCGCTCGACGCGGTGCTCAGCGACATCCGCTCGCTCACGCTGTGGGGCCAGTCGCGCATGCTCGCCGCGCCCGAGTTCGCCTACGAGGCGCTGAAGATCGGGGGTGGCCCGCCGCCGTTGCGCGTGCCCGAGGGCTGGCTGCTGATCCACCACGGCGTCACCGGCACGATCGACAGCGCGTTCTCGCAGCAGCAGAACGTCAACTACGCGGCCGGCGCGATGCTGCTCGACGCCGACGACCCGTCGATCGTGCTCGCACGCACCGCCGAGCCGCTGCTCGCGCCCGAGACCGAAGAGGAACGCAGCGGCATCGTGCCGAACGTCGTCTTCCCGACGGCGATCGAAGAGATCGAGGGCGAGCACTACGTGTTCTACGGCATGGCCGACTCGCAGATCGGCGTGGCGCGGCTCGACCGGGTTCGCAGCTGACCTCAGGCAGCGCTGCCTGACCGCACCGCTCTCATCGCCCCGCCCCGCCCTGCACGCACCGCACCGCACCGCTTGAATGCACCGCCTGACCGAAATGAAAGGCAGATCATGAACAGCACGGATGTCTCTCGCCGCACCTTCCCGACGATGGCCGCATCACTCACCGCCGCAGCCGCGCTCGTGCTCACCGGGGCGCTCACGTCGCCGGCGCCGGCGCACGCGAGCGCCGTGGCAGCGCCCGGCGTGGCAGCGCCCGGCGCGGCTGCGCCGGACTCGGCGCCGCTCGCGAACACCGCGCACCTCGACTTCCTGCTCGATACCGCGACTCCCGGCGAGCTCCCCGGGCATACCACCTACCGCCTTGCCGAGGAGCCGCAGCTCACGCTCCCCTGGACCTACGCCGACGCCCGCGACGGCGGCACGTTCGAGCGAGTCGGGGGCGGGCCGCTCGATCCGGCGACCGGCCACTGGGGCCAGGGCGCCTACAACGCCGACGACGTCTCACGCACAGCGGTCGTGTACCTGCGGCACTGGCAGCAGACGGGCGACGACGCGAGCCGCGCCAGCGCCTATGAGCTGCTGCGCTCGCTCGCCTACCTGCAGACCGCCGAGGGCGAGCACGCCGGCAACGTCGTGCTGTGGATGCAGCCCGACGGCACGCTCAACCCGAGCGCCGAACCCGTCGAACTGCCCGACCCCTCCGACTCCGACGCGAGCTACTGGCTGGCCCGCACGATCTGGGCGTTCGGCGAGGGCTACGCGGCATTCGTCGAGTCGGATGCCGCGTTCGCCGACTTCCTCGCCGAACGGCTCGATCTCGCGCGCGCGGCCGTCGATCGGCAGGTGCTCGACCGCTACGGCGAGTACGAGACCTCCGACGGCATGCGAGTGCCAGCGTGGCTCATCGTCGACGGCGCCGACGCGACGGCCGAGGCCGTGCTCGGCCTCTCCGCCTATGTCGACGCCGCCCCCGCCGACGATGCAGCACGCACGACGCTCGAGCAGCTCGCCGAGGGCATCGCAGCGATGGGTGCGGGCGACACCGACTCATGGCCGTACGGCGCGATCCTGCCGTGGGCGCTGTCGCGTTCGATGTGGCACGGATGGGGTTCGCAGATGCCCGCGGCTCTGGCCGAGGCATCCGCCGTGCTCGACGATGCCGCCCTGCTCGAGCCCGCGCTGGCCGACTCTGCCGGCTTCTCGACGACGCTGCTCACCGCCGGCGGGCCCGACAACAGCTGGTTCCCGACGCCGGCCGACCGGGTGCAGATCGCGTACGGCGCCGATTCGCGGGTGCAGTCGCTGCTGTCGGTGGCGGATGCGTCGATGGCGCATGCCTCGGTCGCGGATGCCTCGGGCGGCAGCGGCTTCGAAGAGCTCGCGGCGATGCAGGCCGCGTGGTTCTTCGGCGCAAACCGCGCGGGTGAGCCGATGTACGACCCCGCGAGCGGCATCACGTTCGACGGCCTGCAGCCCGACGGCGGGATCAATCGCAACAGCGGAGCCGAGAGCACGATTCACGGGTTGCTGACGATGATCGCCCTCGACGACCGACCCGCTGTGGCCGCGAGAGCGACGACGGTGACGGATGTCGCCGAGCTCGACGGTCTTCGCGTGGTCGAGGCCGAATCGGCGACGTCGACCACCGGCTCGGTGCAGACCCCGCCATCGGCCTGGACCGGTGAGTCGCTCTACAGCGGCGACGTGCTCGTGCTCGAACGCGGGCAGCAGGCGACCTTCGAGATCGATGCCGGCGTCGGCGCCGGGGTTGGTACTGGCACTGGCTCTGACTCTGGCTCTGGCTCTGGCTCTGGCTCTGGCTCTGGCTCTGGCACTAGCACTGGCGCTGGCGCTGGCGCTTCGTCACGCTCGATCGAGCCGGTCGCCTGGCTCGATGAGAACGCTCGCGCCCGCTCGATCTGGACCACCGGGCGCACGCCGCTCGGCGTACTCGACGGTCGCGGCGAACCGCAGGGCATCAGCCCCGTGCCGGGCGTGCTGCTGCCGCGCTCGCTGCGCGCACCGCTCGATGCCGGGAGCACGTCGGTCTCGGTGTCGGTGAAGACCGGAACC
>NZ_ATXG01000012.1 GCF_000421565.1 Agromyces subbeticus DSM 16689
TGCTCGATGCCCTCCGACCCGGCGCGGTCACCCGGCTGGCCGGATCGGACCGCTATGCGACCTCCGTCGCCATCTCGAAGTCGCAGTTCGGCCCCGGCGTACCCGTCGCGTTCATCGCCAGCGGCGCGAACTTCCCCGACGCCCTCGCCGGTGCACCCGCCGCCGGCATCAGCGGCGGCCCCATGCTCCTGACCGACCCCAACGCCCTGCCCGACACCATCACAGCAGAACTCGAACGCCTCCAACCGGAACGCATCGTCATCCTCGGCGGCACCGGCACCATCAGCGCCGACGTCGAAGCCCTGCTCGATGCCCTCCGGTGAACCTGCCGGAAACCACGAAAGGCGCGGACCTCACGGCCCGCGGCCCCGGGGCTACTCCCACTCGATCGTGCCCGGCGGCTTCGACGTGACGTCGAGCACGACGCGGTTGACCTCGGGCACCTCGTTCGTGATGCGGTTCGAGATCTTCGCGAGCACGTCGTAGGGCAGCCGGGTCCAGTCGGCGGTCATCGCGTCTTCGGATGAGACGGGGCGCAGCACGATGGGATGGCCGTAGGTGCGGCCGTCGCCCTGCACGCCCACCGAGCGCACGTCGGCGAGCAGCACGACGGGGCACTGCCAGATCTCGCCGTCGAGGCCGGCCTTCGTCAGCTCTTCGCGCGCGATCGCATCGGCCTGGCGGAGCAGATCGAGACGCTCACGGGTAACCTCACCCACGATGCGGATGCCGAGGCCAGGCCCCGGAAAGGGCTGGCGGCCGACGATCGCCTCCGGCAGTCCGAGGTCGCGCCCGATCTGGCGCACCTCGTCTTTGAAGAGGGTGCGCAGCGGCTCGACGAGCGAGAACTGCAGGTCTTCGGGCAGGCCGCCGACGTTGTGGTGGCTCTTGATGTTCGCGGTGCCCGTGCCGCCGCCCGACTCGACGACATCGGGGTAGAGCGTGCCCTGCACGAGGAACTTGATCGGCTCGCCGTCGGCCGCGGCCTCGGCGATCAGGTCGCGCTCGGCCTGCTCGAACGCCCGGATGAACTCCCGGCCGATGATCTTGCGCTTCTGCTCGGGGTCGCTGACTCCGGCGAGCGCCTCGAGGAAGACGTCGGCGGCGTCGACCGTGACGAGGCGCACGCCGGTCGCGGCGACGTAGTCGTTCTGCACCTGCTCGCGTTCGCCCTGGCGGAGCAGCCCGTGGTCGACGAAGACCGCGGTCAGCTGATCGCCGACAGCCTCTTGCACGAGGGCGGTCGAGACCGCCGAGTCGACGCCGCCCGAGAGCGCGGAGATGACGCGCGCCGAGCCGACCTGCTCGCGGATGCGGGCGACCTGCTCGGCGATGACGTTGCCCGAGTTCCAGTCGGCGGGGATGCCGGCCGCGCGGTGCAGGAAGTTCTCGATGACCCGCTGGCCGAACTCCGAGTGCTTGACCTCGGGGTGCCACTGCACGCCGTAGAGGCGCCGCTCGTCGTTCGCGAACGCGGCCACCGGGGTCGACGACGTCGAGGCGAGCACGTCGAAGCCCTCGGGCGCGCGCGACACCGAGTCGCCGTGGCTCATCCACACGGTCTGGCCGGCGGGCTGGCCCTCGAGGAGGGCGTTGCCTGACGCATCCGTCACGGTCGCCTCGGTCGCGCCGTACTCGCGAAGACCGGTGTGCGCGACCTCGCCGCCGAGCTGCGTCGCCATGACCTGGAAGCCGTAGCAGATGCCGAGCGTCGGCACCCCGAGCTGCAGGATGCCCTCGTCGAGTGCCGGCGCACCGTCTTCGTAGACCGAGGACGGCCCGCCCGAGAGCACGATGCCGATCGGGTTGCGCGCGGCGACCTCCGCCGCCGTGATCGTGTGCGGCACGATCTCTGAGTAGACGGATGCCTCGCGCACGCGTCGCGCGATCAGCTGCGCGTACTGCGCGCCGAAGTCGACGACGAGCACCGGCCGTTGCTCGGTGGGCTGATCGGTCACTGCTGGGCCTCCACGGTGTCGGAAGAATCGGTGGTTTCGGATGGCGCGACCTCTGCGACCTCGCGCCGGTCGAGGTACTCGCGCACCTCACGACCGATGCGCGCCTCGAGGAAGAACGAGAGGAACGGCACGATGCCGCCGAGCGCGATGACGATGAACCGGGTGAACGGCCAGCGCATGAGGCTCCAGAGCCGGAAGTCGCTGAAGAGGTAGACGACGTAGAACCAGCCGTGGGCGATGAGGATGCCGGTCGAGAGGTTCGCGCCCGTGCCGGTCGATTCGAGGCCTGTGGCCGTCTCGAGCACCGGCGTGAAGGCGAGCAGGCCCTGGTCGCCGAACGCGTAGAGCTCGAGGTGGAACGCGTACTTCAGGATCATCTCGGCGCAGAGCAGCAGCAGCATGACGCCCGTGATCACCGATGCGACCTGGTAGAACTTCAGCGCCCCGCGAATGCGCGGCAGATCGGCGGATTTCGGCTCGAGGGGCATGAATGCCAGTCTACTCGCCGTCATCGGGCGCCAATCCCGCGATCATGCGGGCGAGCGTTTCGATGGCGGCGTCGATCTCGGCCGTGCCGTCGGGGGACGCCGCGGCACCCGCGACGGCGACCTCGTTGAGCGCACCAGAGATCATCGTCGCCACGGTGCGCAGTCGCTCGGGCGCGATGATGCCCGCCGCCGCCAGCTCGGCGACGCCCTCGTCGAGCAATCGGGCGCTCGACTCGAGGTCACCGGCACGCCAGTCGTCCCAGCCGAGCACCGCCGGCCCGTCGACGAGCAGGATTCGGCGCACGCCCGGCGCGAAGCTCGCCTCGAGGAATGCACGGCACCCGGCCAGGAACGAGGTGAGCGGGTCGGCATCGGCGCCCGCAGCGAGCTCGACCGCGCGAGCGACTTCGCCCTGGGCATGCTCGAGCACGGCTCCGAACAGCGCAGCCTTGCTGCCGAAATGGTGGTAGAGCGCGCCTCGAGTGAGACCAGCGTCGGCCACGAGGTCTTCGAGCGCCACCCCGGCGTATCCCCGCTCGGCGAAGGCTCGCTCAGCGAGGCCGAGGATGAGCGCACGAGTCTGCTCTCGCTGCCGCGCCTTCGTGACCATCGCTCCCCGATCGCTCCACGGCCTGCGTTGCAGGTCTCGACGTTGCTTGACATACACACTGTAGGTCAAGCACGATACATACACACTGTACGTATTTTAGGAGAGGCATCATGAATCTCTATCCCGTTCTCGGCACGACGGATGTCGCGGCCAGCACCCGGTTCTACGTCGAGCACTTCGGCTTCGAGCTGGCCTTCGAGGCCGAGTGGTACGCGAGCCTGCGGCATCCGACACCGCCGCATGCCGAGCTCGGGCTGCTCGACGCCGTGCACGAGACCATTCCGGCTGGATATCGGGTGCCCGCCGCCGGGGTGCTCGTGAACATCGAGGTCGACGACGTCGATGCCCTTGCGACACGGCTCATCGCGGCCGGGGTGCCGGTCGTGCAAGCCCTGCGCAGCGAGGCGTTCGGGCAACGGCACGTCATCGTTCGCGACCCCGGAGGCGTGCTCGTCGACGTGATCACGCCCATCGAACCGAGCACCGAGTTCGTCGCGTCCTTCGCCACGGCAGAGCCGGCCGCCTGAGCGCGGAGACCTGGCCACGGCAGGCGCGACAATGCACCGCCGGCGCTCGAGGCGTGCTACGCCGCGCCGCTGGGCGATCGGTCGACGGATGCCGCGGCCTCGGCCAGCTCGTCGCGCTCGCGTTCGACCGCGTCGCGCACGAGGCGATACCAGAGGTAGACGGCGAACCCGGCGAAGACCGCCCATTCGGCGGCGTAGAAGATGTTGAGCCAGTTCAGCTCTGCGGTCTGCTCGGGCGGCGGCGAGACGATCGCCTCGAGACCCGCCACCGGCTCGCCGGCGGTGACGTAGCCGAAGTAGACCGGACGATCGTCGTAGTCGGCCCACACGTTGATCAGTTGCGCCACGGCGACGGTCTGCATCGCGAACGGGTCTGCGTCGTCGTCGGGCTCCATCGGCGCCTCACTCGGCAGGAAGCGACCGACGAGGGTGATCGGTTCGCCGGAACCGTTCGCGATGTCTGCCTCGAAGCGCTCGACGGCATCACGCGCGGTCTGCTCGTCGGCGGCCCAGCCGAGGGCGACGGGCAGCCCGCCGGGCGTGCCGTCCGTCACCTCGAGGTGAGCGACGGGCCAGAAGCCCGCGACGCCATCGTTCAAGCGGCCCTCGACGATCACGGTGTCTCCGGGCACGACCGTGCCGGTGACCTCCACCGTCTGGGCGGTCGCGGCCTGCTCGGTCGGCTCGTCGGGCTCGGCGACGCCAGCGAACGGCCGCACCTCTTCGGTGGGCCGCTCCACGACGATCGACTGCTCCACGGCACGCTCGAGCTGCCATTGCCCGAGCAGCGCGAAGGCGGCGGCGATGCCGAGCGCCAGCAGCAGTGCAGCCACCCATCGTGGCCGGAGCATCATGTGCAGCAGTGGGCTGCGCGGGTGGTCGGACACGAGGCCCCAGCCTACCCGGCCGAACCTGGCGGAGCGCCGGGAGCACCTCCGCCCGAGGTCTCAGGAACCGCCGGTGATCGGCACGACCTGACCGGTGATCCCCGCGTTCGCCGCCGACGCAAGGAAGACGATCGGGCGCGCGACCTCACGGGCATCGAGCAAGCGCTTGATCGGCGCCAGCGCGCTGTAGTGGTCACCCTCTGCGTCGGTGACGAACCCGTTCGTGTCCGTTCGCGTCAGGCCGAGCAAGGCGACATTCGAGAGGATGTCGCCGCTCGCCCCGAGGCTGAACGCGGCAGATCGGTTGAAGCCATGCAGCGCCGCTTTGGCCGTGGCGTAGTACTCCGCCCCCTCGGCTCCATCGCGGGCGAGGCTCGACGACAGATGAACGATGCGCCCCCACCCGCTCTCGCGCATGAGGGGCGTCACCGCGCGAGTCATCCGCACGGCGCCCTCGATGTTGGTCTGCAGGGTTCTCGTCCATCGTTCGTCGGGCGTTGTCTCGAACCCCTCGGCCGTCCAGTCGGCCTTGCCCCATTCGACAGCGCTGTGCACGAGCGCGTCGACCCGCCCCGTTGCGCGTACAGCGGCGGCGACGAGGGCATCCGCCGAACCGGGATCTGCCATGTCGTACTGCACGGCGATCGCTCCACCGCCGATCTCGTCCGCGAGTTCTCCGGCCTGCTCGCGTCTACTCCGGTAGCTCAACACCACCTTCGCGCCCTCCGTGGCGAATGCACGAGCGACTTCGCGCCCGATCCCGCCCGAGGCTCCCGTCACGATCACTGTGCGCCCGTTGATTCCGAGGTCCATCCTCGCTCCTCCCATCCGGCGATCGAGCCGACCGCCTTCCGCCAACTCTCCGCGGCCGAGACGGCGGGTGGGAGACTGGCTTGAGGCTGGCCCCAGCAGGGTCACCTTCCGCGATCCGAGCGCGCGTAGGGTGGGCTCGTGAGCGAAACAGGGCTCGGCGAATTCATCCGTGAGCGGCGCGATGCGATCGCCCCTGCCGAGGTCGGCCTCCAGACCGGCAGCCGGCGCCGCGCCCCCGGACTGCGCCGCTCAGAACTTGCGATGCTCGCCGATATCAGCGTCGAGTACCTCACGCGACTCGAGCAGGGACGCGACCGGCATCCATCGGCGCAAGTGCTCTCCGCGCTCGGCGAGGCCCTCCGCCTCTCACCGGCCGAGCGAGCGCACCTGCGGCTGCTGTGGAAGGCCGCAGGCGGGGGCGATCTGCTCTGCGCCGCAGCCGAGCCGCCGGCACGCGATCTCCGTCCGACCGTGCGTACGCTGTTGCACGGTCTCGAGCCCGCGCCGGCCTTCGCGATGAACCGCCTCGGCGACATCCTCGCTGCCACACCGGCATTCGCACGTCTCGTCGCACCGCTCGGGGTGCTCGACGACGACACGCCGAACCTCCTGCGTTACGCGTTCACCGATCAGCGGGCGCTGCAGGCGTTCCCTCGCTGGGCGTGCGTCGCCGACCATCTCGTCAACAGGCTTCGCACGATCGCGCCGTCCGACCAGCACACCGCCCACCTCGTCGAAGAGCTGACCGTCACGGGCGGGTCGGCCTTCGTCACCCGTATGGCGGCGCCGATCGTCGTCGCACGCTCTGCAGGAGTTGTCGAGATGCACCACCCCGATGCCGGCTCGCTGCGACTCGCATTCGAATCCATGGAACTCCCCGCGGACGACGCGCTGCAGCTCGTCGCCCTGCTGCCCGCCGACGAGGCCGCAGTGTCGGCGCTCGACCGCATCGGCCGGCGCGGGCCGCGGCGACTTCAGGTGGTCTGAGCGCGATCAGTCGACCTTCACGATGTCGGGCGCCTCGAGACGCACCCGATCGGCCGATTCGTCGTCGGGCTGCTCTTGCGAGGCGCGCTCGGCGGCGACCCGTTGCAGGTACCGCTCGACCTCGAGCGTCTGCCGCGCGTCGTCCCAGCCGAGCACCCCGGCCATGAGCCTCGCGGCCACCGGCGCCGCCGAGACTCCGCGGTCCCAGGCCTCGATCGAGATGCGGGTGCGGCGGGCCAGCACGTCGTCGAGGTGCAGCGCGCCCTCGTGCGAGGCCGCGTACACGACCTCGGCACCGAGGTAGTCGTCGGCTCCGGGCAGCGGCTCGCCGAGTGACGGGTCGTCGCGGATCAGGTCGAGCAGCTCATCGGTCATCGTGCCGTAGCGATTCAGCAGGTGCTCGATGCGCACCTTGTGCACCCCGAACGCCGAGGCGATCTTGCCGCGCTTGTTCCAGGCGGCCTGATACCCCTCGGCGCCGAGCAGCGGAATGTCTTGAGTGGTCGATTTCGGCACCTTGCCGTCGAGCGCGTCGGCGGCCGCGTCGATGGCGTCTTTCGCCATCACCCGATAGGTGGTCCACTTGCCGCCGGCGATCACGACGAGGCCGGGCACGGTGTGCGCCACGAGGTGCTCGCGCGAGAGCTTGGAGGTCTGGTCGCTCTCGCCGGCGAGCAATGGCCGGAGGCCCGCGTAGACGCCCTCGACGTCTTCGCGGGTCAGCGGAACGGCGAGCAGCGCGTTGACGTGCTCGAGGAGGTAGTCGATGTCGGCCGCCGTGGCCGCCGGGTGCGCCTTGTCGAGGTTCCAGTCGGTGTCGGTCGTGCCGATGAGCCAGTGCCGCCCCCACGGAATCACGAACAGCACGCTCTTCTCGGTGCGGAAGATCATGCCCATCGCCGACTGGATGCGATCGCGCGGCACCACGAGGTGGATGCCCTTCGACGCTCGCACCTTGAACGTGCCGCGTTCACCGACCATGCGCTGCGTGTCGTCGGTCCACACGCCGGTCGCGTTCACGACCTGCTTCGCGCGGATCTCGAAGTGCTCGTCGGTCTGCAGGTCGTGCGCCTTCACGCCGACGACGCGCTCGCCGACCTTGATGAAGCCCTCGACCTTGACGCGACTCGCGACGTGCGCGCCGTAGAACGACGCGGTGCGGGCGAGGGATGCCACGTAGCGGGCGTCGTCGACCTGGGCGTCGTAGTAGGTCAGGCCGCCGACGAGCGCGTCTTTGGCGAGCGACGGAATGGCGCGCATGACCTGGCGCTTGGAGAGGTGGCGGTGGTGCGGCACGCCCGGCGGGCGCCCGCCCGTGTAACTGAAGACGTCGTAGAGCAGCATGCCGGCGCCCACGTAGATGCGCTCGAAGAAGCGCATCTTCAGCGGGTAGAGGAACCGCACGGGCTTCACGAGGTGCGGCGCGATGCGCTGCAGCAGCAGGCCGCGTTCGATGAGCGCCTCGCGCACGAGCCGGAAGTCGAGCTGTTCGAGATAGCGGATGCCGCCGTGCACGAGCTTCGACGAGCGGCTCGAGGTGCCCGACGCCCAGTCGCGGGCCTCGAGCAGGCCGGTCGAGAGCCCCCGGGTCACCGCGTCGAGCGCGGACCCCGTGCCGACGATGCCGCCGCCGACCACGAGGATGTCGAGCTCTTTCTCTTTGAGCCGCGCGATCGCGGCATCACGCTCCTCGGGCCCGAGCTTGGTCGAACGCGTCACCGACTTGAGTCTCGCCATCGTGGCACCCCATCCCCGCGGCCTCACGGCGGGGCCGCACGATCCGATTCCCACGCTACCCGAGCACCGGCCCCGGCGCTATGGAGCGCGCGGGTCGGCTCGACTACTCGCCCTGGTACGGCGCGACGACCACGTCGACGCGCTGGAATTCCTTCAGGTCGGAATACCCGGTGGTCGCCATCGAGCGCTTGAGCGCGCCGATCAGGTTCGTGACGCCATCGGCCGAGGGCGCAGGCCCGTACAGCACCTCTTCGAGCGGTGCGACCTGGCCGACGTGCACGCGCTGGCCGCGCGGCAGCTTCGGGTGGTGCGCCTCGGCGCCCCAGTGGTAGCCGCCGCCCGGGGCATCCGTCGCCCGCGCGAGCGCCGCACCGAGCATGACGGCGTCGGCACCGCAGGCGATCGCCTTCACGATGTCGCCCGACTTGCCGACGCCGCCGTCGGCGATCACGTGCACGTAGCGACCGCCCGACTCGTCGAGGTAGTCACGGCGCGCGCCGGCGACATCCGCCACGGCCGTGGCCATCGGCGCGTGGATGCCGAGCGTCGCGCGCGTCGTCGACGCCGCTCCCCCGCCGAAGCCGACGAGCACGCCGGCGGCACCCGTGCGCATGAGGTGCAGGGCGGCGGTGTAGGTCGCTGCGCCGCCGACGATCACGGGCACGTCGAGCTCGTAGATGAACTTCTTGAGGTTCAGCGGCTCTTGATTCTTCGAGACGTGCTCGGCCGAGACCGTGGTGCCGCGGATCACGAACAGGTCGACACCGGCGGCCACGACGGTCTCGTACAGCTCTTGCGTGCGCTGGGGCGAGAGTGCGCCGGCGACGGTGACGCCGGCCGCACGGATCTCGGCGAGGCGCTGCGAGACGAGCTCGGGCTTGATCGGCTCGGAGTAGAGCTGCTGCATGCGCGCGGTGGCACGCTCCGGCGTGAGGTTTCGGATCTCGGCGAGCACGGGCTCGGGGTCGTCGTAGCGGGTCCAGAGGCCCTCGAGGTCGAGCACACCGAGACCGCCGAGCTGGCCCATCATGATCGCGGTCTGCGGCGACACGACGGAGTCCATCGGGGCGGCGAGGAACGGGATGTCGAACTGGTACGCGTCGATCGACCAGCCGACCGACACGTCTTCGGGGTCGCGGGTGCGCCGGCTCGGCACGATCGCGATGTCGTCGAAGGCGTACACGCGCTGGCCCCGCTTGGAGCGGCCGATCTCGATCTCCTGGGTCACCACTCAACCCTACCCAACGCGCTCGCCCGCTCCTTCGCCGGTGCCGTCATCGGGCGCGCGCCACACGGGGCTCGTCCCACACCGGGGCATCCGACTCGTAGACCTCGCCGTCGGTGCCGAAGACCAGGAACCGGTCGAAGCCGCGAGTGAACCAGCGGTCGTGGGTCACGGCGAGCACCGTGCCCTCGAAGCGCGACAGCCCCTCTTCGAGCGCCTCCGCCGAGACCAGGTCGAGGTTGTCGGTCGGTTCGTCGAGCAGCAGCAGCGTCGCCCCCGAGAGCTCGAGCAGCAGGATCTGCAGGCGCGCCTGCTGGCCGCCCGACAGCGAGTCGAAGTTCTGCAGCGCTGATGCCGCGAGCCCGTAGCGATCGAGGGCCGAGCTCGCGGCCTCTCGCGCCATGCCGTCGCGATTCGCATCGCCGCGGTGCAGGATGTCGAGGAGCGTGCGCCCACGGTACTCGGGGTGCTCGTGGTTCTGCGCGAACCAGCCGGGCACCACTCGAGCACCGAGCACCGCCCTGCCGCCGTGCGGCACTCGTGCGAGCGTCTCGCCGACCGTCGTGATGTGACCGAGCGTTCGATCGGGTTCGGTGCCGCCGCCGGCGAGCAACCGCAGGAAATGCGACTTGCCCGATCCGTTCGAACCGAGCACCGCGACCCGGTCGCCGAACCAGACCTCGAGGTCGAACGGCTTCATGAGTCCCGTCAGCTCGAGCCGTTCGGCCACGACGGCGCGTTTGCCGGTGCGCGAGCCGCGCAGGCGCATCGAGACCGCCTGGGCCGGCGGGCGCTCCTCGGGCGGGCCCGCCTCCTCGAACTTGCGCAGCCGGGTCACCGCAGCCTGATAGCGCGACGCCATGCCGTCGTTGTAGGTCGCCTTGACCTTGAGGTTCGCCACGAGCGTCTTCAGCGCGACGTGCTGCTCGTCCCATCGCCGGCGCAGTTCGTCAAGGCGCGCGAAGCGCTCGTCACGAGCCCGGTGGTAGTTCTCGAAGCTGCCGCCGTGCACCCACGCGGTGTTGCCGGCCGCGCCGACCTCGAGGGTCACGATGCGGTCGGCGGCGCGGGCGAGCAGCTCGCGGTCGTGCGAGACGAGCAGCACGGTCTTCGGGGTCGCCCGCAACTGCGCCTCGAGCCAGCGCTTGCCCGGCACGTCGAGCGAGTTGTCCGGCTCGTCGAGCAGCAGCACCTGCTCGGGGCCACGGAAGAGGGCCTCGAGCGCGAGGCGCTTCTGCTCGCCGCCCGAGAGCGTCGCGAGGTCGCGCCACTTCGCCCGCTCGAACGGGATACTGAGCGCGGCGATCGTGCAGTGGTCCCACACGACCTCCTGGTCGTAGCCGCCGGCCTCCGCATACTCGGCGAGCGCGTTCGCGTACCGCATCTGGGCCGCGGTGTCGTCGCGTTCGATGATGGCGTTCTCGGATGCCTCGAGCTCGATCGCCGCCGCACGGATGCGGGTCGGCGCGACCGAGACGAGCAGGCCCTGCACTGTGGCATCCGTGCCCTCGATCGTGGCCCCGGTGCCGACGAACTGGTCCATGACGCCGAGCCCGCCGTCGACCTGCACGCTGCCCTCGTCTGGTCTGAGCGACCCGCGGATGATGCGCAGCAGCGTGGACTTGCCCGCGCCGTTCGCACCGATGAGGGCGGTGGTCGCGCCATCCGTCACCCGGAAGGCGAGGTCGGCGAGCAGCGGCCGGCCGTCGGGGAGCGAGAAGGAGACGCCGTTGACGTCGATGAGACCCATGCGAATGTCCGTTCGGTTCGCGGCCGGGCTCTTGCCCGATTCCGCACCGCCCGATGGGCAGCCGACCAGACTAGCGGTTCGGCGCCGCCCCCTGCCACCGACGGCCGTTCTACGGCAAGCTGGAGACATGCAACGCACCTCAGCAGAGCCTCTCGACGCCCTCCGCACGCGAACCAGCGCGAAGTGGCGCCTCTACCCCGACGACGTGCTGCCGCTGCCCGTCGCCGAGATGGACTACCCGCTCGCCGAGCCGATCGCCGCGGCACTGCACGCGGCGATCCGTCGCTCCGACACCGGGTACATCGCCGGCAGCCGCCCGGTCGCCGAGGCGTTCCAGGGCTTCGCCGCAGCGAGGCTGGGTTGGGAGGTCGACCCCGCGCGCGTCACGTGCACGGCCGATGTCAGCATGGGCATCGTCGAGGTGCTGCGCCGCGTGACCGCGCCGGGTGACGGCGTCGTCATCACCCCGCCGATCTACCCGCCGTTCTTCGACCTCGTGACCGAGGCCTCCGGTCGGGTCGTCGAGGTGCCGATGCTCGGCGGCATCGACGAGGGCTGGGCGCTCGATCTCGACGGCATCGATGCGGCGTTCGCGGCAGGTGCCCGGGCGATGGTGCTCTGCAATCCGCACAACCCGATCGGCCTGGTTCCGGATGCCGCGCAGCTGGCCGCCCTCGCCGAGATCGCCGCCCGGCACGGTGCCACGATCGTCGCCGACGAGGTGCACGGCCCGCTCGTGCAGCCCGGAGTGGACTACACGCCGTTCCTCACCGTCTCCGACGCAGCCCGCGAGCACGGCGTGACGGTGACGGCGGCGACGAAGGCGTTCAACATCGCCGGGTTGAAGGCGGCGCTCATCGTCACCGCGAGCGATCGCGGCGACCGCGTGCGTGCTGCCCTGCCCTACGAGGTCGAGTGGCGCATGAGCCAGTTCGGTTCGATCGCCTCGATCGCCGCGTTCCGCGAAGGCGGCCCGTGGCTCGACGGTGTGCTCGCGAGCCTCGACGACAATCGGCGCCTGCTCGCCGAGCTGCTCGCCGACGAGCTGCCGGGAGTGCGCTACCGCATGCCCGACGCGACCTACCTCGCCTGGCTCGACCTCTCGGCGCTCGGCTGGGGCGACGACCCCGCCGCCTTCGCACTCGAGCACGCGAGGGTCGCGCTCGGCATCGGTCCGACGTTCGGCGCGAGCGTCGGCACGGGCCATGCACGACTCAACTTCGCGTGCACGCCCGAGGTGCTGAGCGAGGCGATCACGCGGCTCGCCGACGCGCGGGTCGGCTGAGCCTCACCTCGTGTAGTTCGGCGCCTCGACCACGATCTGCACGTCGTGCGGGTGCGATTCCTTCAGCCCGGCGGGCGTGATGCGCACGAACCGGCCCTTGGCCTTCAGCTCGCCGATCGTGCGCGCGCCGACGTAGAACATCGACTGCCGCAAGCCGCCGATGAGCTGGTAGGCCACGGCAGACAGCGGGCCGCGGTAGGGCACCTGGCCCTCGATGCCCTCGGGAATCAGCTTGTCGTCCGACGGGACATCCGCCTGGAAGTAGCGGTCCTTCGAGTACGAGGTCTTCTGGCCGCGGGTCTGCAGCGCACCGAGCGACCCCATGCCGCGGTAGGCCTTGAACTGCTTGCCGTTCTGGAAGACGAGCTCGCCCGGGCTCTCGGCCGTGCCGGCGAGCAGCGAGCCGAGCATGACGGTGTCTGCACCGGCGACGAGCGCCTTCGCGATGTCGCCCGAGTACTGCAGGCCACCGTCGGCGATGAGCGGCACACCGGCGGGCTTCGTGGCCTTGGATGCCTCGTACACGGCCGTGATCTGCGGCACGCCCACACCCGCGACGACGCGGGTCGTGCAGATCGAGCCGGGACCCACGCCGACCTTGACGGCGTCGGCACCGGCATCGACGAGCGCCTGGGCACCCTCGCGCGTTGCGACGTTGCCGCCGATCACGTCGATGTGCGCGAACGTCGTGTCGGTCTTCAGCCGGCGGATGATGTCGAGCACTCCGGCCGACTCGCCGTTGGCGGTGTCGACGACGAGCACGTCGACCCCGGCGTCGCGAAGCGCCTCGGCGCGCTCCCATGCGTCGCCGAAGAAGCCCATGGCGGCGCCGACCCGCAGGCGCCCCTCGGTGTCTTTCGTCGCGTTGGGATACTGCTCGGACTTGTCGAAGTCCTTGACGGTGATGAGACCGGTGAGCCGCCCGTCTTCATCGATGAGCGGCAGCTTCTCGATCTTGTGCTTCGCGAAGATCGCGAGCGCCTCGTCGGGGTTCATGCCGACGCGACCCGTGATGAGCGGCATCTTGGTCATGACCTCGCTCACGGCGGTGGTCGGCTTCTCGAAGTCGGAGACGAAGCGCATGTCGCGGTTCGAGATGATGCCGACGAGCTTGCCGTCGGTGTCGACGACCGGCAGGCCGCTCACGCGATAGGTCGCGCAGAGCGCGTCGACATCGGCGACGGATGCCTCGGGCGTCGTCGTGACCGGATTGGAGACCATGCCCGACTCGCTGCGCTTGACCCGGTCGACCATGTCGGCCTGGTCGGCGATCGAGAGATTGCGGTGCAGGATGCCGATGCCACCCTGGCGGGCCATGGCGATCGCCATGCGCGCCTCGGTGACGGTGTCCATCGCCGCGGAGAGCAGCGGGGTCGCGACGTTGATGCGACGCGTGAGTCGCGACGTCGTGTCGGCTTCACTCGGGATCACGTCGGTGTGGCCAGGCAGCAGGAGGACGTCGTCGTAGGTGAGTCCTGTGAGTCCGAACGGGTCGGCCTGGTCCATGTCGCTCCTCTTGTCGAGATCTGCTGAAACACCGCGAACCACTGGTCAGGTCCGCAGTACCAATGTTAAGCGAGTTTGCATCGCGAGCATTCCCGGATAACAATCGAACGCCGTTTGCCTCACGCGTGAAACGTATGAGACATAATCGGCACGTACTGTCGACGACGTTGTCGACAGGTAAGGACCGAACCCCGAACGGCCACCAGCCTGACGGGGCGCCCTTGGAGGTGCAGTGAAACCCACACGAACGCTCGCCCATCGGTCTCCAGGGAGGTGGCTCGTTCTCCTCGGAATCCTCGTGTCCGCACTCACTCTGTCCGGCATCGCAGCGTCCCCTGCGATGGCGGAGGATGGGAGTACGGCCCAGGAATCCGAAGAGTTCGAATACTTCTTCACGGGGAACGTGCAATTCGATCGAGAACCGCTCGAAGGCGTGCAGATCACGGTCGAAGGCGGCGGCTTCGAAGCCGAAGCCGAGACCGACGCCGAAGGAAAATGGCGCATCGGCGTGCCTGAAAAAGGCGAGTACAAGGTCACGCTCGACGAAGACACCCTCCCCGAGGGCGTCGTCGTCGCGGAGGGCGGGTCCACGATCAACGCCGAGTTCGGCCTCACGAAGCTGAAGGCCGTGAACTTCTTCCTCGGCGAGGGCGAGCGCACGACCACCTCCTTCGGCGCGCAGTTGCTCGAGCGAACGATCAATGGCCTGAACTTCGGGCTACTGCTCGCGCTCGCCGCCATCGGCCTCTCCCTCATCTTCGGCACGACCGGGCTCTCGAACTTCGCCCACGCCGAGATGGTCACCTTCGGCGCCCTGATGGTGCTGAGCTTCGGCGTCGACCTGGCCTGGCCCATCTGGCTCGCCATCGCCGTCGCGCTCGTGCTCAGCGCGGCGCTCGGTTGGGGTCTTGATGCGGTGATCTGGAAACCGCTCCGCAAACGCGGGGTCGGGCTCATCCCCCTCATGATCGTGAGCATCGGTCTCTCCCTCGCGATCCGGTACACCTACCAGTTCTTCTACGGCGGAGCGACCCGGCAGCTGCCGGGCGCCACCGCCCCGAAGGAGCTGTCGTTCGGTGGGGTGCAGCTCTCGTGGATCGACGTCGGCAGCATGATCGTCTCGGTCGTGGTGCTGCTCGCCGTCGCCTACTTCCTGCTGAAGACCCGCATCGGCAAGGCCACTCGCGCTGTCTCCGACAACGCGAGCCTCGCCTCCGCGAGCGGCATCGACGTCGACCGGGTCATCCGCATCGTCTGGGTGCTCGGCGCGGCGCTCGCCGGCCTCAGCGGCATCCTGTGGGCCTACTTCCGTCCCGGCGTCAGCTGGGACATGGGCTTCCAGATCCTGCTGCTGATCTTCGCCGCGGTCACCCTCGGCGGTCTCGGCACCGCATTCGGCGCCCTCGTCGGCTCCCTCATCGTCGGTCTCTTCATCGAGATCTCGACGCTGTGGCTGCCGAGCGACCTGAAGTACGTGGGCGCGCTCGTCGTGCTGATCCTCGTGCTGCTGTTCCGACCGCAGGGCATCCTCGGTCGCCGCGAGAGAATCGGCTAAGGAGGACCGACCATGATCGACTGGACTCAGATCTTCTCCAACGCGGCGCAGGAGCTCATCAGCCCTGTTACCGCGGCATACGCACTGGCGGCCCTCGGCCTCGCGGTCCACTTCGGATACACGGGACTGCTGAACTTCGGCCAGGCCGGGTTCATGGCGCTCGGCGCCTACGGCTACGCCATCTCGGTGCTCTCGTTCGGCCTCCCCGTCTGGGCGGCCGTGCTCGTCGGCATCGGCGCGTCCGTCGTGTTCGCGCTGATCCTCGGCATCCCGACCCTGCGACTCAGAGCCGACTACCTCGCGATCGTGACGATCGCGGCCGCCGAGATCCTGCGGCTCATCTTCACGACGAACACGTTCGACGCTCTCACGGGATCCGCGAGCGGCCTGCAGGGCTACAAGGGAGGCTTCGCGGATCTCAACCCGATCCCGAAGGGCACCTACGGCTTCGGGCCGTTCGAGTACAACGAGTACGACTGGTGGGTCCGCATCGTCGGCTGGTCGCTCGTCGTCATCATCGCGCTCCTCACGTGGCTCATCATGCGCAGCCCATGGGGCCGCGTCATCAAGGGCATCCGCGAAGACGAGGACGCGGTTCGCGCCCTGGGCAAGAACGTCTACTCCTACAAGATGCAGAGCCTCATCCTCGGTGGTGTCTACGGCACCCTCGCCGGCATGATCTTCGTGCTCCCTCGAGCGGTCGTTCCGGCCAACTACCAGACGTCGCTCACCTTCTTCGTCTACGCGATCCTGCTCCTCGGCGGGGCCGCCACGATCCTCGGGCCCATCATCGGCTCGATGATCTTCTGGGTGCTGCTCTCCTTCTTCTCGGGCTTCATCTCCCGGGCGGTCGAGGCGGGCTGGCTCCCGTTCATGACGCAGGTGCAGGCCGGACAGCTCCGGTTCATCCTCGTCGGCATCGCGATCATGTTGATCGTGATATTCAGGCCCCAGGGCATCTTCGGAAACAAGAAGGAGCTGGCCTTTGTCAAGTGATGTCACTCCCACGTCCAAGCCGGTGAAGACCACGGGTCTTCACATTGGCGCCGCAGAACCCGGTTGCCGCAAGGTCGACCCGATTCTCGTCGCCGACGGCGTCACCCGCACCTTCGGCGGCCTCACCGCGGTCGATGTCGACCACGTCGAGATCCCCCGCGGTGCGATCACCGCACTGATCGGCCCGAACGGCGCCGGCAAGACCACGTTCTTCAACCTGCTGACGGGCTTCGACAAGCCCGACACGGGCACGTGGTCGTTCGAAGGTCGCTCGCTCGCTCATGTGCCGGCCTATCGGGTCGCCCGCATGGGACTCATCCGCACCTTCCAGCTGACGAAGGCGCTGGGCCTGCTCACGGTGCTCGACAACATGAAGCTCGGCGCGAAGAACCAGAGCGGCGAGAACCTCTTCCGCTCGGTCCTGCCGTTCCTCTGGCGCAAGCAGGAGGTCGAGATCGAGGCCAAGGCCATGGAGCTGCTCGCCCGCTTCAAGCTCGACGCCAAGAGCACCGACTACGCCGCGAGTCTCTCGGGCGGGCAGCGCAAGCTGCTCGAGATGGCTCGGGCCCTCATGAGCGACCCCACGCTCGTGATGCTCGACGAGCCGATGGCCGGGGTGAACCCGGCGCTGACGCAGTCACTGCTCGATCACATCCTCGACCTGAAGTCGCAGGGCATGACCGTGCTGTTCGTCGAGCACGATATGCACATGGTGCGCCACATCGCCGACTGGGTGGTCGTGATGGCCGAGGGCCGCATCGTGGCCGAGGGCGATCCGCACACCGTCATGGAAGACCAGGCCGTGATCGACGCGTACCTCGGCGCCCACCACGACACCGATCTCGGCGCGACCGACACGGAGAACGTCGAAGTCCTGAAGGAGCTCATCGATGACGAACAGTAATCCCGCTCCGGGCGCGGTGCTCGAGCCGGTCGGCGACATGGTCGTCGAGGTCGATGCCGTCACGGCCGGGTACCTGCCCGGCGTCAACATCCTGAACGCGTGCTCGCTGCAGGCCAGACAGGGTGAGCTCATCGGCATCATCGGCCCAAACGGGGCCGGCAAGTCGACCCTGCTGAAGGCGATCTTCGGCCTCGTGAAGGTGCGCGAGGGCACGATCCGCCTGAACGGCGAAGAGATCACGAACCAGAAGGCGAACAAGCTCGTCGCCAAGGGCGTCGGCTTCGTGCCGCAGACGAACAACGTGTTCCCGTCGCTGACCATCCAGGAGAACCTCGAGATGGGTCTCTTCCAGAAGCCCAAGGGGCTGAAGGAGCGGCTCGAGTTCGTCACCGAGATCTTCCCCGAGCTCGGCAAGCGACTCGGCCAGCGGGCAGGCTCGCTCTCGGGCGGTGAACGCCAGATGGTGGCGATGTCGCGCGCGCTCATGATGGGACCGCACGTCATGCTCCTCGACGAGCCCAGCGCCGGCCTCTCGCCCGTTCGTCAAGACGAGGCGTTCCTTCGCGTGAAGGAGATCAACCGCGCCGGCGTCACGACGATCATGGTCGAGCAGAACGCGCGTCGCTGCCTGCAGATCTGCGACCGCGGTTACGTGCTCGACCAGGGCCGAGACGCCTACACGGGCACCGGTCGCGACCTGCTGAACGACCCGAAGGTCATCGGCCTCTACCTGGGCACGCTCGGGCAGGACTGACCGCCCTCGGGCGTGAACCACCGAAGGGGCGGATGCTGCGGCATCCGCCCCTTCGCTGTTCCCCGCGCGGCCGCGTGCGCGCCGCTGCGCCCCGCTGCGCCCCGCTGCGCCTGGCGGCGCCACCAGGTGGGCTGCGAGTGGCCGCAGCGACCCGTCAGCGCCAGTCAGTGCCTATCGCGCCCCGCCCTGCTCCTTGCATGACAGGGGCTGGTGGGATGAGATCGGGGCGCACGAAAGAGGGGCCCCGGCCGAAGCCGGGACCCCTCAGTCGATACGACCCGTATCAGTTGATGCGGGTGTAGGTGTTGTCGTCGCCGTACTCGTAGACGCCGATGGTCGCCTCGGTCGGGTCACCGTGCTCGTCGAGCGTGATGGGACCGGACGGGCCGTCGAAGTCGATCTGCTTGCCCTCGGCGAGCAGCTTGGCGCCGTCGGCGAAGGTGGTGACCTTCTCGCCCTCGCCCGAGCCACCCGACACCTGGCGGAGGTACTTGGCGATGTCGGCACCTTCGGTGCTGTTCGCCGCGTATGCCGCAAGGGCGATGAGGATCGTCGCGTCGTACGACTCGGGGCCGTAGCTGAAGTCGGCGAGCTCGGGGTCGACTGCGAGGAGTCGATCACGGAAGTCGTCTTCGAGCTTCGGGCCGGGCAGCGTGCCCTTCGAGCCGGCGATCAGGCCGGGCGCGAAGTCTGCGCTGTAGTCGGACAGGTTGCCGTCGACGAAGTACAGCTGGTTACCGGGGTAACCGGAGCCGACGAGCGCCGGAACGACGACCTTCGCCTCGTCGAACGTGATGACTGCGACTGCGTCGGGGTTCGAGGCCGAGATGGCCGAGAGCTGCGCGTCGAAGTTCGAGTCACCCGTGTTGAAGAGCTCTTCGGCGACGACTTCGCCACCGGCTGCTTCGAACGCCTCTTTGGTGGCGGCCGCGAGGCCGGTGCCGTAGGGGTCGTTCAGCACGAGCAGGCCGAGCGTCGAGTGACCGTCGTCGGCGATCTGCGTGCCGAGCACCTCACCCTGCAGCAGGTCGGACGGCGCGGTGCGGAAGTACAGACCGGCGTCTTCGTACTCGGTGAAGTCGGGCGAGGTGTTCGCCGGCGAGAAGTGCACGACGCCAGCCGAGGTGATCTGGTCGATGACCGTGAACGAGACACCCGACGAGGCAGCGCCGACGATCGCCGAGACGTCCTGCGAGAGCAGGTCGGTCACGGAGACGGTCGCGATGTCGGTCGTGGTGTCACCGGAGTCGCGGTAGATGACCTCGAGGTTCAGGCCCGAATCGGCCGCAGCAACCTCTTCTGCCGCCAGCGCGACGCCGGCCTCCTCGGGCGGGCCGAGGAACGCGAGCGTACCGCTCTGCGGGAGGATCGTGCCGATCTTCATGTCGAGGGACCGCTCACCGGCCTCGATGGGCAGTGCGTCGCCGGTGTCGGCCGGCTCTTCCGTCTCGGCCGACGGCGTGCCGCCCGACGCGCACGCAGACAGGAGAAGGGTGCTGACGCCGGCAATGGCGAGACCCGTCCAGGCTGCGCGAGCCGAACGCTTGGCCGAGGCCTTCGCGAATACGCTCATGTTGCTCCTTGGGACTGAAGGAATTGGTACACAATGCAGCGCCATGGTGACGCCGTTGATTGACAGTATTCCGCGCCAATGGCGGAAACAAGTCAGTGCGGTCACAACCCTGTAACACCGCGACAATCGTTACCTCGCCGACACCTCGACCCGATTCGACGCACGGATGCTGCGCGGATCGGCGTTCCGGCGCGAGGATCGCGCGTACGCGGTATCCGCTTCCCTGCCCCTCGGCGCGCCCGTTCGCGCACCTCGCCGACCGCTCAGGCCGGTTCGACGACCACCCGTCGCGCCGCGCGAACACCTCGCAGCAGGTCGATCGTGAGCACGACGAGAGCCACCCAGACGAGTCCGAACCCGATCCATCGCTCGAGCGGCATGGGCTCGTGCAGCACCACGACGCCGACGAGGAACTGGATGAACGGCGCGAAGTACTGGATGAACCCCATGAAGATGAGCGGCAGCCTCCGAGACGCCGCAGCGAAGAGCAGGAGCGGCACGGCTGTCACGGCGCCCGCAAGCACGAGCAGCACGGTGTGCCATGGGCTGACGGTGCCGATGGTGAGCCCAGTGGTCATGCCGACGAAGATGAGTTGCACGATCGCCAGCGGCGCCAACCACACCGTCTCGAGGGTCAGCCCCGACACGGCGTCGACCTTGGGCCCGACCCGCTTCTTGATGAGGCCGTAGAACCCGAACGAGAAGGCCAGCACGAGGGCGATCCACGGCAGCTGCCCGTAGCCGAAGGCGAGCACGATCACGGCGACGATCGAGATGCCGACCGCGATCCACTGCGTGAGGCCGAGCCGCTCGCGCAGCACCAGCACGCCGAGGAACACCGTGACGATGGGGTTGATGAAGTAGCCGAGCGCCGCCTCGACCACCTGGTTCGAGAGCGTGGCATAGACGTACGTCTGCCAGTTGATGAAGATCAGGACGCCGGCGAGCCCCATCGTGAGCACGATGCGCCGATCGCGGAACAGCACCGCGAGCGGGCGCCATGCCCGCGTGACCGTGATGAGCAGCACGCAGAAGACGAGGGAGAACAGCACCCGCCAGCCGACGATCTCGAACGGACCGGATGGCGCGAGGGCGATGAAGTAGACGGGAAGGAACCCCCACAACCCGTAGGCGCCGATCGCGAAGAGCAGGCCCGAGCGACTGACACCGGCCGAGGTGGTCGAGGTGGTCGAGGCGGATGGCGCGGACTCGGAGCGGGTTGACACCAGCACAGACTACGCCCGGCCAACGGCTGGACCCGGACTGCGCGGGCGGGGTGCGTGACGCGGTCGCGACGTTGCGACACGACGAGGCCCGGATGCCCTTCGCGGGGGCATCCGGGCCTCGGATGAATCGTGGTGCCGCGTCTTAGCGAACGACGACGGCGAGCACGTCGCGAGCCGACAGCACGAGCAGGTCGTCGCCGCCGAACTTGACCTCGGTGCCGCCGTACTTCGAGTAGATCACCTTGTCGCCGACGGCGACGTCGAGCGGGATGCGGTTGCCGTTGTCATCGATGCGACCGGGGCCCACAGCCACGACCTCGCCCTCTTGGGGCTTCTCCTTGGCAGTGTCGGGGATGACCAGACCCGATGCGGTGGTCTGCTCTGCCTCGACCTGCTTGATGACGATGCGATCCTCGAGCGGCTTGATGGAAACCGACACGGTTGACCCCTTCTCTAAAATGAATGAACTGTCTTGACGAAGACTGGTTAGCAGCCTCAGAGCGAGAGTGCTAAACCGAGTCTAGGGGCGTTTTGGCACTCATGCAACGTGAGTGCCAACCCGTTCAGCCACTGGCGAACGGCGGCCTCGACGAGGGGCCGGCGTCGTGCGAGCACGATGCTAGCGTGGCCGGGTGGAACGTGCCGAACTCGTCGAACTGCTCTCTCCAGAGGGCCTCACGCTGCTCGACGCGCTCCCCGATTGGGACTCGAAGGCCGACATCGTCAAGACGGTCGCCGACCTGCGCAAGCAGGGGCATCCTTCGACCCTCGTCGCCGCCGTGCTCAGCCAGGCGAAGCTCCGCGCGAAGGCCGAGCGCAAGTTCGGGCCGTTCGCCTCGCGCATGCTCTTCACCGAGGCCGGGCTCGAGCAGGCCACTCGCCTGAAGGTCGCCGCATTGCACGCCGGTCGCTTCTCACGCGCGGGCGTGGCCCACGTGGCCGACCTCGGCTGCGGCATCGGCGGCGACGCGCTCGCGATGGCTGCGATCGACCTCGAGGTCACGGCCGCCGACGCCGACGAGGTGACCGCGGCGATCGCCGCCTACAACCTCACGCCGTTCCAGCGCGTGCACGTGCTGCACGAACAGGCCGAGCAGGTCGCGCTGGGCGGCATCGAAGGTGCCTGGCTCGATCCGGCTCGACGCACCACGGCCGGCGGCACCACGAAGCGAATCGCGGATGCCTCGGCGTATTCCCCCTCGCTCGAGTTCGCGTTCGGTCTCGCCGAGCGCATGCCCGTCGGCGTCAAGCTCGGTCCGGGCACCGATCGAGACGTCATCCCGGCCGCCGCCGAGGCGCAATGGGTGTCGGTCGACGGCGACCTGGTCGAGCTCGGGGTCTGGTTCGGCTCCGTGGCCAGGCCAGGCATCGGGCGCGCCGCGCTCGTCATCCGCGGCGATGCTGCGCAAGAGCTCACCGCCGGCTCCGACAGTGAAGACGCACCCGTCGGGCCGCTCGGCGAATACCTCTACGAGCCGGACGGCGCGGTGATCCGCGCTCGCCTGATCGGCGATCTCGCCCGGATGCACGGCGCATGGATGCTCAGCGCCGGCATCGCCTACCTCACCTCCGACACCGCGTTCGACTCACCGTTCGCGCGCGGCTTCCGCGTGCTCGAACGGCTGCCAGCCGACGAGCGGCAGCTGCGACAGGCACTCGCCGCGCGTGGCATCGGCACGCTCGAGATCAAGAAGCGCGGCATCGACATCGACCCGGCCGTGCTGCGCACCCGGCTGAAGCTGCGCGGGACCGCGTCGGCCACCCTCGTGCTGACGCGTGAGGCCGGACGCCACGTCGCCCTGCTCGTCGAGCGGATCTGAGTACGTCAGTTCGGGAGCGCACCGAACACGATCGCGTAGTAGCCGATCCAGACGGCTGAGAACACGAGCCCGGCGAGGCCGGTTCCGATGCCGACGAAGGCGAGCGTGCGTCCGCGCTCCTCGCGACGTAGGCCGAGCACGCCGAAGACGATCGCGGCGATCGAGAGTGGCAGCATCCAGCCGACGAACAACGAGGCGATGGCGCCGATCGTGCCGATGACCGCGGCAACCCAGCTGAACGCCCGGCGCTGGGTCTGCTCCTCGACCGCCTGGGTGACATCGGTGCCTGGGCGGTGCACGATGAGGAGCTGCCCGGTCGAGATCGACCTCAGCTGACCGGTGTCGAACGGCACTTCGTACTCGCGCACGGCAGGATCGGCCCGGAATGTCGGCTCGGCCGGCTGGAACGGGGCGAGCGGTTCGAGCGGCGCGGTTCGTTCGTCGTCTGCCGGCGCTCGATGCGCTGGCGCTGGCGCTGGCGCCGGTGCAGGCGCGGACGGCGCGGATTCGGGCGCGGCACTCGGCTCGGCGCTTCGCGCCCCCGGCAAGCGGTCGGGGGTCTCGCCGTCGGGCGAAACCCCCTCGCGCTCAGCCATGGACGACTCCTCAGTACCCGTAGTAGCTGTCGTAGCCCGCGAAGGCAACGCCCCACAGCACGAACGAGAGCAGCGCCATGCCGATGCCGACGAAGCCGAGGATGATGCCGGTCAGCCACATGCCCTTGGCGGCCGGCTCCTTCTTCTTGCCGAGGAAGCCGAGCACGACGGCAGCACCGGGAATGAAGAGCTGCATGATGCCGCCGACGAACGGAATGAAGACCACGAAGAACCCGATCAGGCCGACGATGCCCGCGATCAGCGAGATCAGGCTGAGCACCGGGGTCGCCTTGCTCGGCGCCGTGGTGCCGTAGGCCGGCGCGCCGTAGGCGGCCTGAGCCGGAGCCCCGTAGGGAGCCTGAGGGGCGCCGTAGGCGGGCTGGGCCGGAGACCCGTAGGCGGGAGCCGGAGGCGGAGGCGGAGTCGCAGCCCCGTAGCTCGGCGCCGCAGGCGGTGCCGGGGGCGCAGGCGGCTCGGGCGCGGCAGGCAGCTCGGGTGCCGAAGGCACGTCGGGCACGTCGGGCGCCGAAGCTGCAGGAGCCGCTGAGGCAGCGTCGACCGGCACGACGGGCTCGGGCGCGCTCGGGATCTCGGGCTCGGGCGCGCTCGGGATCTGGGGCTCGGGAACGCTCGGCGTCTCGGGTTCGCCCGGCACGTCAGGAAGGCCGGGCGCCTCGGGGCGGTCGGGGTTCTTGGGATCAGTCATGACGGTCTCAGTATCCGTACGTCGTGCCGTAGTTCGCGAGCACGGCGAAGGCGATGATCGCGATGATGATGAAGATCACGCCGATGAGGATGCCGACGAAGCCGAGGATGATGCCCGTCAGCCACATGCCCTTCGAGGCCGGCTCCTTCTTCTTCGCGATGAAGCCGAGCACCACGGCTGCGATCGAGAACAGCAGGCCGAAGTAGAAGAACGAACCCACGAGGCCGACGATGCCGCCGACGAGCGACAGGATGCTGAGCACCTGAGCGGGCTTGGCCGGAGCGGTTCCGTAGGCGGGTGCCGCAGGTGCCGGCTGACCGTAGCCCGGAGCGGGCGGTGCCGCGGCTGCCTGTGGTGCACCGTAGGCGGGAGCCTCGGGCGCGGCAGGGGCGGGCGGCGCAGCAGGAGGGGCGGGCGGCGCGGCCGGCGGCACCGGCGGCACTGCGGCGGGCTGCTCAGGAAGGTTCGGATCGGTCACGGTGTGTTCCCCTCGATGCTGTGGAATGCGACCCCGCCACGATGGCAGGCGCTCCCGGGCGCTGTCAACGACGGCGGCATCCGGTCTCATCGATCACACTATCGCGCTGCGCGCGGGGGCGCACGGATTACGCGGGCTCGGCTGCCACGCGGATCTCGGTCGCCGGCAGCGTCGAGTCCGCGCCGAAGTCGAGGGTGGACGGCGGATGCCCGGCCATCACGAGTTGCGCCCCGAGCGCGGCGATCATCGCGCCGTTGTCGGTGCAGAGCGACAGCGGCGGAATGCGCAGCGCGATGCCCGCGGCATCCGCTCGCTCGGTCGCCACTTCGCGCAACCGGGTGTTCGCGACGACGCCTCCGCCGAGGAGCAGTCGCGGCACGCCGAGCTCGGTGCACGCGGCGACGGCCTTGGTGACGAGCACGTCGACCACCGCTTCGCGGAAGCTCGCAGCGACGTCGGCCAGCGGCACGGGCTCGCCCGCCGCCTCCCGTTGCTCGACCCATCTCGCGACCGAGGTCTTGAGCCCCGAGAAGCTGAAGTCGTAGCGGTGAGCGGCCTGGTCTTTCGGCTGCGTGAGTCCGCGGGGGAATCGGATGGCGCGGGCGTCGCCGCCGATCGCGGCACGATCGATCTCGGGTCCGCCCGGATAGGGCAGGCGGAGCAGTCGCGCCACCTTGTCGAACGCCTCGCCCGCGGCGTCGTCGATCGTCTCGCCGAGCAGCTCGACGTCGGAGACGAGGTCGCGCACGAGCAGGAGCGAGGTGTGCCCGCCCGACACGAGCAACGCCACGGTCGGCGTCTCGAGCGGGGCCGCGGTGTCGAGCAGGTCGGCGCCGACGTGGCCGACGAGGTGGTTCACGCCGTAGATCGGCACGTCGAGCGACAGGGCGAGCGCCTTGGCCGCGCCCACGCCGACCATGAGTGCGCCCGCGAGACCAGGGCCGCTCGTCACGGCGATCGCGTCGAGATCGGCGAGCGTGACGGATGCCTCGTCGAGCGCCGCCCGGATCGTCGGCCCGAGCGCCTCGAGGTGGGCTCGAGCGGCGACCTCGGGCACGACGCCGCCGTAGCGCGCGTGCTCCTCCATCGAGGAGGCGATCGCGTTCGCGAGCAGTGTCGTGCCGCGAACGATGCCGACACCGGTCTCGTCGCACGAGGTCTCGATGCCGAGGATGAGCGGGGCGTCGCGGTTCACGGGGTCGCTCCAGTGCCGAGGTCGGCGCCGTGCGCGCGGCGGGTGGCGGACGCCGTGCTGCTCGGCGGTCCGGCGTCGGCCGGTCGCGTGACCGCCGGCGGCACGGTCAACCGCATGTGCACGGCGTCGATGCCGCCGCGGTAGTAGCGCGGTCGCACGCCGATCTGCTCGAAGCCGAGCGAATCGTAGAGCGCCCGGGCGATCGGGTTGTCGGCGCGCACTTCGAGGAAGATCTCGGCGACGTGCCGCCTCCTGGCCTCGGTGATGAGCGCGTGCATGAGCGCACGGCCGAGGCCGATGCCCCGAGTCGACGGAGCGACGGCGATCGTCTGCACGTCGCCCTGACCGCCGCCGGCCGGCGCCAGGAGGCCGGCGTAGCCGAGCAGACCGGCAGCGGAATCCGCAGCAGCCTCGGTGCCGCCGGTGCCGTCGGTGCCCTCGGTGCCGCCATCGGCCGCGGCATCGCGCGCGGCCTCGAGTCGATCGTCGACCGCGACGAGGTAGTAGCCGTGCTCGCTCTCGATCTCACGACGCATCGCGTCTTCGGGCCAGGCATCGGCTTCGAACGTCGCTCGCTCGAGCACCATGATGCGCTCGAGATCGGCGACCGTCGCTCGCCGCATGAACACGCTCATCGCAGCACCTTCTTGCCGGCCGACGGTGTCACGTCGGGCGCGCGCAGGTAGATCGGCCGGTCGGCGGTGAGGGGCAGGCGGCCGGCGGCGAAGGCGAGCTCTGCGAGCATGCCGACGGCTGCGGCCGAGACGATCGCGGCGTCGAAGCGGATGCCGCGCGCGGCCGGCACCTCGTCGCGGGGCACGAGCCCCGGGCCGCCGACCCGCACGGGGAGCCCGTCGGCGTCGAGGCCGTCGTAGTCGGACACCGCGAACTCGCGTCGCCGCGCATCGGTGACCACCTGCAGTGCGCCCGTATCACCGGCGTGGTACCGCGTCAGCGCGATCGCGTCGTGGCTCACGACGGGAACGAAGGGCCGGTCGATGCCGAGGACGAACGCGTGCGCGGCCGCGATGCCGACCCGCAGCCCGGTGAACGGTCCGGGTCCCATGCCTGCCGCGACCCCCGAGAGGGCAGCGGGACGCACGCCTGCGCTCGCGAGGGCATCGCGGATGAAGCCGCCGATCACCTCGGCGTGACGCATGGTGTCGTCGGTGCCGGTCTCGGCGAGGCAGCGCAGTTCGCCCGTGGCGCGGTCGCGATCGACGACGGCGACACTCGTGCCCGTCGAGGTGTCGATCGCGAGGAGCATGCCATCAAGCCTACGCGGGCGCGGCGTACGGGGTGTCCGCCCAGCGCGGCCCGATTCCCGTGACGGTCACGATGCGCGGCTCGTCGGCGTCGAGATCGGCATCGCCCGAGGCATCCGCTGCATCGACAGCGTCGGCCGGCCCCGCGAACTGGGCGCCCCGTGCCCCGGTCGGCCGCTCGATGACGACCTCGAGCCAGGAATCCGTGACCGCCTCGACGAGCCCCGCCCCCCATTCGACGACGACGACTGATCGCTCGAAGTCGAGATCGAGATCGTCGAGCAGCGCCGCACTGCCGAGCCGGTACGCGTCGACGTGCACGAGCGGCGCACCGCCGACGAGGTTCGGATGCGTTCGCGCGAGCACGAAGGTCGGGCTCTGCACCGGCCCGCGCACGCCGAGGCCCGCGCCGATGCCGCGAGTGAGGGTGGTCTTGCCGGCGCCGAGCGGTCCGGTCAGCACCACGATGTCGCCCGCCCGCAGCGCCGCACCGAGCTCGCGACCGAACGCCTCCATCGCCGGAGTGTCGACGACGTCGAGCCGCATCACGCGCCGCCCACGTAGCGACGCGGCACGCGCGGCCCGATGCGGGTGACGATCTCGTAGCCGATCGTGCCTGCGGCGTCGCCCCAGTCGTCGGCCGACGGCACGCCGTGCTCGGGGTCGCCGAAGAGCACGACCTCGTCGCCCACCTCGGCGTGATCGTCGCCGAGATCGACGACGAACTGGTCCATCGCGATGCGGCCGACGACCGGCCGGCGTGCTCCGGCCAACCAGACCTCGGCGCGCCCAGACGCCTGGCGGGGAACTCCGTCGGCGTAGCCGAGCGGCACGAGCGCCAGGTTCGAGGCTCGGTCGGCGCGCCAGACGTGGCCGTAGGAGACGCCGGTGCCCGCCTCGACCCTGCGCACCGCTGCGACGCGCGCACGAAGGGTCATCGCGGGGCGCAGTCCGAGGTCGGCGGCCGTCGTGCCGTCCCCGAAGGGCGGCACCCCATACACGCCGATGCCGATGCGCACGAGGTCGAACCGAGCCGCGGGCAGTCGCAGCGCGGCGGCCGTCGAGGCGAGGTGGCGCACCTCTGCGCGCAGCCCGGCCGTCGCGGCCTGCTCGAGACCGAGCTCGAAGGCCGCGAGCTGCTTGGCGTCTTCTGCGGCCGAGGTGTTCGCGAGGTGGCTGAAGATGCCGCGCACCCTGAGGCGGCCGGTCCGCTCGAGCTGTGCGGCGAGCGCGGTCGCCTCGCCCCATTGCTCGGGAGCGACGCCGCTGCGGCTGAGGCCCGTGTCGAGCTTCAGGTGCACCGCTGCGATGCGATCGACGGATGCCGCGGCATCCGCGATCGCCTGCAGCTGCCGGAGCGAGGAGACGCCGAGGTCGATGCCCCGGTCGATCGCCGGCGCGAACGCGGCGGCGGGGTCGTGCAGCCAGGCGAGGAGCGGTGCGTCGATGCCTGCGTCACGGAGTTCGTGCGCCTCGTCGAGGTCGGCCACCCCGAGCCAGTCGGCGCCGCCGGCGAGCGCCGCTCGGGCGACCGGCACCGCGCCATGGCCGTACGCGTTGGCCTTCACGACCGCCATCGTCAGCGCAGGGGCGACGACCGCGGCGAGCACGGCGACGTTCTCGCTCACCGCGCCGAGGTCGACGAGCGCTTCGCGGAACGGGCGCTCGGCGGCATCCGCCGTGCTGCTCATGCTGCGCTCCCATTCCCGGTCGTCCCGGTCGCCGGCCCGGTCTCGAGCACGACGAACGCGCTCGCGATGCCGGCATCGTGACTCATGGTGACGTGCACCCGTTGGATGCCGAGGTCACGGGTGAGCTCGGCGATCGCTCCAGACAGCTCGAAGTCGGGATTGCCGTGCTCGTCTTGCACCACGCGCATGTCGTGCCATCGGATGACGGGGTTGCCGCCGAGCGCCTTGATCAGCGCCTCCTTCGCCGCGAATCTCGCGGCGAGCGAGCGAGCCGGGCGATCGCGTTCGCTCTCGGCGAACAAGCGTTCGCGAAGCGCCGGGGTGCGCGTCAGCGACCGCTCGAAACGGTCGATGTCGACGACGTCGATGCCGATACCCGCGATCACCGCGCCACCCCCGGCCTGCGGCTCACTCGACCGTGACCGACTTCGCGAGGTTGCGCGGCTGGTCGACGTCGAGGCCCTTCGCCTGCGAGAGCTCCATCGCGAAGATCTGCAGTGGCACGACCGCGAGGAGCGGCTCGAAGAGCGGCGCGGCGAGCGGGATGCGCAGCACCTCGTCGGCGAACGGCAGCACCGCGGCATCGCCGGCCTCGGCGATCGCGATGACGCGAGCACCCCGGGCGCGGATCTCCTGGATGTTCGAGACGACCTTCGGGTGCAGCGTCGCCGAACCACGCGGGCTCGGCACGACGACGAAGACGGGCTGGCCCGGTTCGATGAGCGCGATCGGGCCGTGCTTGAGCTCGCCGGCTGCGAACCCCTCGGCGTGGATGTAGGCGAGCTCCTTGAGCTTCAGCGCGCCCTCGAGCGCGATCGGGTACCCGACATGGCGGCCGAGGAAGAGCACGGAACGCGTGTCGGCCATCCAGTGCGCGAGCTGCGCGACCTTCTCGGATTCGGCGAGCACGGTTTCGAGCTTCTCGGGAACCGCCTGCAGTTCGTGCAGTTGCACGGCGAGCTCCTCGGCCGACAGCGTGCCGCGCACGCGCGCGAGGTGCAGGCCGAAGAGGTAGAGCGCGGCGATCTGCGCGACGAAGGCCTTCGTCGACGCCACCGCGACCTCGGGCCCGGCGTGCGTGTAGACCACCGCGTCGGACTCGCGGGGGATCGTGGCGCCCTGGGTGTTGCATATCGAGATCGTGCGCGCACCCTGCTCGCGGGCGTACTTCACGGCCATCAGCGTGTCCATGGTCTCGCCCGACTGGCTGATCGACACCACGAGCGTGTGATCGTCGAGCACGGGCTCGCGGTAGCGGAACTCGTGGCTCAGCTCGACCTCGACGGGCACTCGCGCCCACTGCTCGATCGCGTACTTCGCGACCATGCCCGCGTACGCGGCGGTGCCGCATGCGATCACGGTGATGCGACGGATGCCGCGGAGTTCCTCATCGCCGAACGACTCGAGCTCGGGAATCACGACCTGGTCGTCGACGACGCGGCCGAGCAACGTCTTCGCGACGGCCTCGGGCTGCTCCGAGACCTCCTTGCGCATGAACGACGACCAGCCGCCCTTCTCAGCGGCGGACGCGTCCCACGCGACGTCGAACGGCTCGACCTCGACCGGCTGGCCGTCGAAGTCGGTCACCACGACGTCGGCGGCGGTGATGGTCACGATCTGGTCCTGGCCGATCGCGAGAGCGCGCTTCGTGTACTCGACGAAGGCCGCGACATCCGATCCCAGGAAGTTCTCGCCGTCGCCGAGGCCGATGACGAGCGGTGAGTTGCGCCGGGCGCCGACCACCACGCCGGGCTGGTCGCGGTGCACGGCGAGCAGCGTGAAGGCGCCGTCGAGCCGCGAGACCGTGTTGCGGAACGCCTCGCGCAGATCGCCCGTCGACCGGTACTCCTTGCCGAGGAGCACTGCGGCGACCTCGGTGTCGGTCTCGCTCTCGAAGGCGAAGCCCTCGGCGAGCAGTTCGTCTCGCAGCTCGGAGAAGTTCTCGATGATGCCGTTGTGGATGAGCGCGAGGCGCCCCTCGTCGCCCAAGTGCGGGTGCGCGTTGCGGTCGGTCGGCCCGCCGTGCGTGGCCCACCGGGTGTGGCCGATGCCCGTGGTGCCGTGGTGCAGCGGGTTCGCCTCGAGCTCATCGGCGAGCACCTGCAGCTTTCCGGCCCGCTTCGCGGTCTCGATCGTGCCGTCGTCATCGACGATCGCCACTCCCGCCGAGTCGTAGCCACGGTACTCGAGGCGACGAAGGCCTCCCATTAGGACGTCGAGGCTGTTGCGCTCTCCGACGTATCCGACGATTCCACACATGGGTGCGATTGTACTGGCGTGACGCTGTGCGCTCGCCCTCCGCCCACCCGACGCGGGTTCGACGAGCGTCAGCGGAGCGCCCTTCGTTCCTCGTCTGCCGGGGGCGCCTGACTACACTGGCACGGTGCCCGATCAGCAGAGTCCGTCGTCGCACGCGCCGCAGATCTCCCCGTTCATCGAACTCGACCGGGCCGACTGGGCCGCGCTCGCGCCGTCGATGCCGTCACCCCTCCGCGACACCGAGATCGTGCAGCTGCGCGGGCTCGGCGAACCGCTCGACCCGCGCGAGGTCGCCGAGGTGTACCTGCCGCTGAGTCGGCTGCTGAACCTCTATGTCGGAGGCACCAAGTCGCTGCACAACGTGACGAGCGAATTCCTGCGCGAGCGCGTCGAGTCGACGCCGTTCGTCATCGGCGTCGCCGGCTCGGTCGCGGTCGGCAAGTCGACCATCGCGCGCCTGCTGCGCGAACTCCTCGCCCGCTGGGAGCACACCCCTCGCGTCGAACTCATCACGACCGACGGCTTCCTGTTTCCCAACGCCGAGCTCGAACGGCGCGGCCTCATGGCGCGCAAGGGGTTTCCGGAGTCGTACGACCGACGGTCGCTGCTGCGCTTCGTGAGCGAGGTGAAGGCGGGTGCGGCCGAGGTGCGCGCACCCTTCTACTCGCATCTGGCGTACGACATCGTCACTGACGCGCAGGTCACCGTGCGACGCCCCGACGTGCTCATCGTCGAGGGCCTGAACGTGCTGCAGCCGCCAGGGCCCGGCCACCGGCTGGCGGTGAGCGACCTGTTCGACTTCACGATCTACGTCGATGCCCGCACGAGCGACATCGCGCGGTGGTACGAGGAGCGGTTCCTGAAGCTGCAGCGCGGGGCGTTCGCGAATCCGCGCTCGTACTTCCACCGCTACGCGAGCCTCACCGAGGCAGAGGCGCGCGCCCGAGCTCGCGAGATCTGGCACTCGATCAACGAGCCGAACCTGCTGCAGAACATCCGCCCCACGCGGTCGCGCGCCTCGCTCGTGCTGCGCAAGGGCTCGGACCACACGGTGTCGAGCGTGCTGCTGCGCAAGCTCTGAACGCATGGGCCGCACCGGCTTGGTCGCCCGCGCAGCGAGTATCGCTCCTCGGCAGGCGTCGCGCGGGAGCGGAGGGTCAGGCGATCGCGAGACGCTCGCGCACAACGGCGGCGAGTGTTTCGGCGTGGCGTTCGGCGATGTCTTGCTCGGCCGCCTCGACCATGACCCGAACCATCGGCTCGGTGCCTGAAGGGCGGAGCAGCACCCGACCGGAGTCGCCGAGTTCGGCCTCGACCGCGGCGACGGCATCGGCGATGACGGAATCGTCGCCGAGCGCGTGATGATCGACGCCTCGTACGTTCACGAGCACTTGCGGATAGACCGTCATGACCGAGGCGAGCTCGGCGATGGTCTTGCCGGTGCGGGCCATCTCGGCCGCGAGGTGCAGGCCGGTCAGCACGCCGTCGCCGGTCGTCGCGAATTCGCTCATGATGACGTGACCCGACTGCTCGCCGCCGAGGGCGAGCCCCTCTGCCGCGAGGGCCTCGAGCACGTAGCGGTCGCCGACCTTCGTCTCGACGACGCGGATGCCGTGCTCGGCCATCGCCCGGCGCAGGCCGAGGTTCGACATCACGGTCACGACGAGCGTGTCGTCGGTGAGCGTGCCGCGCTCCTTCATCGACACGGCGAGGATCGCCATGATGCGGTCTCCGTCGATGATGTTGCCGTCAGCGTCGACGGCGAGGCATCGATCGGCGTCGCCGTCGTGGGCGATGCCGAGGTCGGCGTGGTGCTCGAGCACCGCGGCCTGCAGCTTCTCGAGATGCGTGGAACCCACACCGTCGTTGATGTTCATGCCGTCGGGGTCGGCCCCGATCACGACGACCTCGGCCCCCGCGTCTTTGAAGGTCTGGGGTGAGACGCCGGCCGCGGCGCCGTGGGCGCAGTCGAGCACGACCTTCACGCCGTTGAGGCGGTGGGGCAGGGTGCCCAGCAGGTGCACGACGTAGCGGTCTTCGGCGTCGGCGAAGCGACGGATGCGGCCGACACCGTCACCGACGGGGGCCAGCTTCTGGCGGCCCAGGAAGGACTCGATGCGGTCTTCGACCTCGTCGGGCAGCTTCGTGCCGCCGAAGGAGAAGAACTTGATGCCGTTGTCGGGCGCCGGGTTGTGCGACGCCGAGATCATCACGCCGAAGTCGGCATGGATCGAATCGATCAGGTACGCCGTTGCGGGAGTCGGGATGACGCCGGCGTCGAGCACGTCGACACCCGAGCTCGCGAGTCCTGCCGAGACGGCGGCGGTGAGGAACTCGCCGGAGACCCGCGGGTCGCGCGCGACGACGGCGACGGGCCGACGTCCGGCGGCGCGGAGTTCTTCGGCGTGCCGACCCTGCGTGAGCACGGCGGCAGCCGCTTGGGCGAGGCCCAGGGCCAGGTCAGCCGTGAGTTCACGGTTGGCCAGGCCCCGGACCCCGTCGGTTCCGAATAGCCGAGGCATCTACGGAGAACCGGGGGCTGAAATCAGCGCTTCGAGAACTGAGGAGCCTTGCGGGCCTTCTTGAGACCCGCCTTCTTGCGCTCGATCACGCGAGCGTCACGCGTGAGGAAGCCCGACTTCTTGAGCGTCGCACGATTGTTCTCGCGGTCGATCTCGTTCAGCGCACGGGCGATGGCGAGGCGCAGCGCGCCGGCCTGGCCCGAGGGGCCGCCGCCCGTGATCTTCGCGACCACGTCGTACGAGCCCGTGAGCTCGAGCACGGTGAACGGGTCGGTGATGAGCTGCTGGTGCAGCTTGTTCGGGAAGTACGCCGCGAGCTCGCGGCCGTTGACCGTGATGCTGCCGGCGCCGGGAACGAGGCGCGCACGGGCGATGGCCTGCTTGCGACGGCCGACGGCAGCACCGGGAACGGTGAGCACGGGGCGCGGGGTGCTGGGAGCGGCCTCAGGGGTGCTCTCGGTCGTGTAGCTCTCGGGAGCCGCTTCGATCTGGTCTGCGATCTTCGCCATGGTGGTGTGAATCCTTATTTCGAGAACGTCGAGGGTGCCGGAATTACTGGGCGACCTGGGTGAGGGTGTACGGCTTCGGCTGCTGAGCCGAGTGCGGGTGCTCCGGTCCGGTGTAGACCTTCAGCTTCTTCAGCTGGGCCCGACCGATCGAGTTCTTCGGGAGCATGCCGCGGATCGCCTTCTCGACGGCGCGGACGGGGTTCTTCTCGAGGAGTTCGGCGTAGCTGACGGCCGTGAGCCCACCCGGGTAACCGGAGTGGCGGTAAGCCTTCTTCTGCTCGAGCTTCTGGCCGGTCAGGGCCACCTTGTCGGCGTTGACGATGATGACGAAGTCACCGGTGTCCATGTGGTTCGCGAAGATCGCCTTGTGCTTGCCACGCAGCAGGGCTGCAGTGTGGCTCGCGAGGCGACCGAGCACGATGTCGGTTGCGTCGATGACGACCCAGTCGTGCTGGATGTCGGACGGCTTGGGAGTGAAAGTGCGCGTCACGGAAGTGCTGCTTTCTGTTCGAGTGAGGGGTTCGTGAATCCCACTCCGGTAGGGAGTTCGCCCGCGATGCGTTCGAACGCCCTGGTGGAGGGCTCAACTTCGGATGCCGCCGCAGAGGACGACACCAAGGGCCTACATTACCAGAGTTTAACCGGCAAGGTCGCCGTCGCCTGGATCCGGCGCTGCGTGACGCACATCGACGACACCTGCGATGCGCAGTTCGCGGCGCGCGCGGGTCAGCGCTGCGCGCGTCTCGAGTTCGTGATCGTCGGGATAGCCAACCTCGGTGAGCACGAGGCCCTTGGCAGCCATCACCATGAACTCGCTCGTGCGCTCCCGCGCCTGCAGCAATCGCGCTGGCGCCTCGGCGTCGAGGCGCCCCTCTCCGACCGCCACGGCGGCGCCGATGAGCGCACGCACCATCGAATGGCAGAAGGCGTCGGCCTGCAGCGACGCCACGAGCACGCCGTCAGCGTCGCGGCTCCAGCGATACGCCTGCAGGGTTCGGATCGTCGTGGCGCCCGCCCGCGGCTTGCAGTACGCGGCGAAGTCGTGGAGCCCGACGAGCAGGTCGACCGCCGTCGTCATCGCGTCGACATCGAGCTGTCTCGGCACGACCACGGTGCGGTGGCGTTCGAGCGGGTCGCGCCGAGCGGACGCATCGGCGATGCGGTACTCGTATCGGCGCCAGAGTGCCGAGAAACGCGCATCGAACCCCGGTGGGGCCTGGTCGATGCGATGCACGACGACGTCGGAATCGGTGCCGAGAATGCCGGTCAAGCGTCGTGCCAGCACACGCGAGGCATCCGTCGCCTGCTCGGGGTGTCCGCGACGGGGCCGTGTCACGGCACGCAGCGCCGCGGCCGGAACGTCGAGGTGCGCGACCTGGCCGGACGCGTGCACGCCGGCGTCGGTGCGACCCGCGACCGTGAGCCGGGGGGCCACCCCGGTGCGCCGGAAGAGCGTGGCGAGGGCGGTCTCGAGCACGCCCTGCACGGTGCGCTGCCCAGGCTGGCGACTCCAACCGTTGAAGCCCGAGCCGTCGTAGGCGACGGCGAGCCGGAGTCGCACGAACGGCGCTTCGGTGTCGCCGGAGCCCATCGCGTCGGCAGAAGCGGTCGCCTCGGCCGCGCCTGCAGAATCGCTCGCGGGCAGGAGCGCGCCCGCGGCATCCGTTCGTTCCGTCACCGCACCAGCCTAGAGTCCGCCTCGCCGTCGGCGGTCGCGCCACGAACCGGCGTCGTCGCGTCACCCACGCCGACGTCGTCGGCAATGGCCGGGCGCGCGCCGGGTCCGCCGACGGTGAGCGCGATGACTCCCCCGGTCACGAGCAACCACCCGCTGACGCCGACCTGCCACGGCAGGTAGCCCTGAGTGAGGATGATGCCGACCCCGGCGATGGCGATGATCGTGCAGCCGACGACCACGGCGAGCGGGGTTCGCCGCTCGACCGGAGCGGGCCACCGCGCCTCGAGCTTCGGCACGACGAGGCAGCAGAGCGCGACGACCACGGCGATGGCGAGGATCCAGAAGGGACGCGTGGCCCACCAGGCCGGAGACAGCACCGGCGGGAACGCGAGACCGAGCAACGACTGGCCGGCCACGACGACCGCCATCGCGAAGGTGTGCCAGAGGTAGATGACCATGCCGTAGACGCCGAAGACGACAACAGCACCGAGGAGCGCGCGGTGCTGCATCGCGCGGCGGATCGTCGGCTGCGCGATCGCGAAGAGCGACACCTGCCCGAGGGCGAGCGCGAGGATGCAGAGCGTCGGCGGGTTCAGGTTGTCGAGCATGTCGTGCGAGTAGCCGAACACGACGACGAGCACGGCGATCACGCCGTAACTGCCGGCTGCCATCGCCACGAGCACGAGGCGCGAACGCCTGGCGAACCAGCCGTCGCGCAGCCCGAAGCCCAGCTGCTGCGCGAAGAGCCACACGAACAGCCAGTTCAGCGCACCGACCGGCAGGCCGGCCGCACGGGTCGCCACGTCGACGGCGACGACGGCCCCCGCGAGGCCGAGGTACGCGGCCCACGGCGCGTGCCGGTGCAGCGTCGACATGACGGGCACGAGCGCCGTGCAGGCGATGTACACCGGGATGAACCACAACGGTTCGGCGAGGCGCACCGCGAAGGTGCGCACGAACTCGTATTCGGCACCACCGGCGAGCATCGCGCCGAGCACGAGCCCCACCGCCGCCGTCACCGCGATCACCGGGCGGGCGAGCCGGATCGCCCGCAACCGCACGTAGTGAGCCACCGTCTCGCCGTGGCCCCGCAACCGCCGCCACTGGGTGATCGCCGCGAAGCCGCCGCAGATGAAGAACACCGGCATGATCATGAGCGGCCACGTCGCCCAGGCGAGCGGCTCGAAGCCATCGAGGGCGTTGAACGCACGGAGCGGCGTGCCGCCGATGCCCATCTGCAGCGCGTGCAGCAGCACCACGACCGGCAGACACAGGGCGCGGGCGAAATCGATCGACAGGTCGCGGTCGACCGGAACGCGGAGTACGGACATGCAGCCACCCTCTCGAGCCCGCGTGCCGGGCGACGAGCACGAGTCTGGCAGAAACGCGAACGGGCCCCGTGTCGCTGTGGACAACGGGACCCGTTCGTGCGGATGTCGCGAGTTACGCCTTGGCGGCCTCGTCAGCGGTGGCCTCTTCAGCCGCCGCTTCGGTCTCTGCAGCCTCGGTCGCCTCGACCTCGGTCTCCTCGACGACCTCGGCCGGAGCCTCCTCGACGACCTCGGCCGGAGCCTCCTCGACGACGGGCGCCTCGGCGGCGGCCGGCTTCGCGGCGCGCTTCTTGGGCGTCACGGGCTCGAGCACGAGCTCGATGACCGCCATGGGCGCGTTGTCGCCCTTGCGGTTGCCGATCTTCGTGATGCGGGTGTAGCCGCCCTCACGGTCGGCGACCTGGGGTGCGATGACCGTGAACAGCTCGTGCACGACGGTCTTGTCGCCGATGACGCCGAGCACGCGACGGCGCGCGTGCAGGTCGCCGCGCTTGCCGAACGTCACCAGACGCTCGGCGAGCGGACGGAGGCGCTTGGCCTTCGTCTCGGTGGTGGTGATGCGCTTGTGCGTGAACAGCGCAGCAGCGAGGTTCGCGAGCATCAACCGCTCGTGGGCGGGGCCGCCTCCGAGGCGGGGGCCCTTCGTGGGCTTCGGCATGGTTCGTTCTCTCCAGTAGGTGGGGGTTGGTGGGCGACCGCGGGGGTCAGCCTAGTTCTCGTCGTCGAAGCCCGTGTAGAAGTGGGCGCCGTCGAATCCGGGGACCGAATCCTTGAGCGACAGACCCATTTCGGTGAGCTTGTCCTTGACCTCATCCACCGACTTCTGGCCGAAGTTGCGGATGTTCATGAGCTGCGACTCCGACAGGGCGACGAGCTCGGACACCGTGTTGATGCCCTCGCGCTTCAGGCAGTTGTAGCTGCGCACCGACAGGTCGAGGTCTTCGATCGGAATCGAGAGCTCGCTCGAGAGCACGGCGTCGACCGGCGCGGGGCCGATCTCGATGCCCTCTGCCGCGGTGTTCAGCTCGCGGGCCAGACCGAACAGCTCGGTGAGCGTGCGGCCTGCCGAGGCGATCGCGTCGCGCGGCGTGATGGCGGGCTTCGACTCGACGTCGACCACGAGGCGGTCGAAGTCGGTGCGCTCGCCGGCACGAGTGGCCTCGACGCGGTAGGTGACCTTGAGCACCGGCGAGTAGATCGAGTCGACCGGGATCTGGCCGGCCTCCGAGTACTCGTTGCGGTTCTGGCTGGCCGAGACGTAGCCGCGGCCGCGCTCGATCGTGAGCTCGAGCTCGAACTTCGCCGAGTCGTTGAGCGTCGCGATGACGAGCTCGGGGTTGTGCACCTCGACGCCGGCCGGAGCCGAGATGTCGGCGGCGGTGACCTCACCGGCGCCCTGCTTGCGCAGGTAGGCGGTGATCGGCTCGTCGTGCTCGCTGGAGACGACCAGGTTCTTGATGTTGAGGATGATCTCGGTGACATCCTCCTTCACGCCCGGAACGGTCGAGAACTCGTGGAGCACGCCGTCGATGCGGATGCTCGTCACGGCTGCGCCGGGGATCGAGGAGAGGAGGGTGCGACGGAGCGAGTTGCCCAGGGTGTAACCGAAGCCCGGCTCGAGGGGCTCGATCACGAAACGCGAACGGAACTCCGAGATGTTCTCTTCGGTGAGCGTCGGGCGCTGTGCGATCAGCACTGTTGATTCCTTTCGGCAGGGTGTCCGCTATATGACACCTGCGAGTACGAGGATCTTGAGTTGTGTGAGAGAACGTGTCGCCGGCCGAGCAGGCCCGTCAGGGCCGCTTCGACCCCAGCGGATGCCGCTGGGTGACCGAGCCGGGCGCGAAGCGCCCTGCTCGACCGGCGGGGTGAATCAGACGCGGCGACGCTTCGGCGGACGGCATCCGTTGTGCGCCTGGGGCGTCACGTCGTTGATGCTGCCGACCTCGAGGCCTGCGGCCTGAAGCGAGCGGATCGCGGTCTCGCGGCCCGAGCCGGGGCCCTTGACGAAGACGTCGACCTTCTTCATGCCGTGCTCCTGCGCCTGGCGGGCGGCCGATTCGGCGGCCAGCTGCGCGGCGAACGGGGTCGACTTGCGCGAGCCCTTGAAGCCGACGCCACCGGAGGAGGCCCAGCTGATCACGGCACCGTTGGTGTCGGTGATCGAGACGATCGTGTTGTTGAACGTCGACTTGATGTGGGCCTGGCCCACTGCGATGTTCTTCTTTTCCTTCTTGCGCGGCTTGCGAGCTGCCGCCTTGGGTGCTGCCATGATTTCTCCTGAATCCTAGAGGCGCTGGATCGCCGGCCGAGGCCTAGCGAGCCTTCTTCTTGCCGGCCACGGTGCGCTTCGGGCCCTTGCGGGTGCGAGCGTTTGTCTTGGTGCGCTGTCCTCGGACCGGGAGACCGCGACGGTGGCGGATGCCCTCGTAGGAGCCGATCTCGACCTTGCGGCGGATGTCGGCGGCCACCTCGCGGCGGAGGTCACCCTCAACCTTGAAGTTGGCCTCGATGTAGTCGCGAAGGGCGATGAGCTGGTCGTCGCTGAGGTCCTTCACGCGGATGTTTCCGTCGATGTCGGTCTCGGCGAGCGTGGTGAGCGCTCGCGTGCGGCCGACGCCGTAGATGTAAGTCAGTGCGATCTCCACGCGCTTCTCGCGCGGGATGTCGACTCCTGCCAGACGTGCCATGTGTGGCTTCTCCTGTTTCGAAGTGGAGGTGTGGAGCAGCACCGGTGCTCGGGCCTCCGACCCGAGGTGTCCCCGTGGCATCCTTCGGATGCTCGCGGTTCTGGTGCTGCCGTGCTGTTCAGTTGTGGGAAGCGGGGCGCGCTGCGCCCCGACATCTGCCGACTAGCCCTGGCGCTGCTTGTGGCGCGGGTTCGACTTGCAGATGACCATGACGTTGCCGTGGCGGCGAATCACCTTGCAGTGGTCGCAGATGGGCTTGACGCTGGGGTTGACCTTCACGATTGTTCCTTGTTTCGCTGTCTTCGTACCCGCGAGATGTCGCGGGCCGTTACTTTCCGGACAGCCCCTACTTGTAGCGGTAGACGATGCGGCCGCGCGTCAGGTCGTATGGGCTCAGCTCGACGATCACGCGGTCTCCGGGGAGGATGCGGATGTAGTGCTGGCGCATCTTTCCCGAGATGTGCGCGAGGACCTTGTGCCCGTTGGTGAGTTCCACCCGGAACATCGCGTTCGGGAGGGCCTCGGTGACCGAGCCTTCAATCTCGATGACGCCGTCTTTCTTGGCCATAGCCTCACTATCGCTTGGAGTTGGGGATGCTGGTCGTGCGATGATGCTCGAGCTGCACCGAATCCCTTCGGAACAGGCCGACAGGCATGCCGAAGCAGGCGTGCAGAGCACCAAGGGTCAACTCTAGGCGATTCGGAGCGATTTCGCCAGTTGAGCCACGGATGCCGCGCGAGCCACGCGTCACGCGGCCGACCGCGCCTCCTCGAAGGCGGCAATGAGCCCTGCCTCGAGCGGATGCCCGGCTTCGATGCCGGTCACCGTCTGCACGAGTTCCCGAGCGTACCCGGGAGCGCCGGCATCGCCGGCAGCGAGCAGCGCCCGCAACTCGGCGCTCTCGGGGTCGGCCGGCACGTCGAACCGCAGGGCGGCCCCGACGGCCGCGAGGAGCCAGTCGACGGGCAGACCGCGAACGGCGAGCTCGGCGGCAGGACCGATGAAGCGTTCGCGGCGGCCGAGTTTGCGAAGCGGCTGCCGTCCGACCCGTTCGACGGTGTCGGGGAGCTCGGGGTTGCGGAATCGCTCGAGGATCTCGGCTCGGTACGCGGCCTGATCGGCCTCGCCGAAGTCGTGCTTCGCGACGATGAGGGCCGAGGTCTCATCGAGCACCTGCTCCACGGCTCGCGCGACCGCCTCGTCGGCGAGTGCCTCGCTGATGCGCTCGTGCCCCGCGAGGAACCCGAAGTATGCGGCCGCCGCGTGTCCGGTGTTCACCGTGAAGAGCTTGCGCTCGATGTACGGCGCGAGGTCGGCGACGAAATGCGCGCCCGGGATCTCGGGCGCGAGCGCACCGAACGGCGGTCGCTCGATCGCCCATTCGAAGAAGGTCTCGACCGTGACGTCGAGCCCTGCGCCTGGTGCCTGCCCCGGCACGATCCGATCGACCGCCGTGTTCGCGAAGACCGCGCGGGCCGCGAGCGCGGGCCACTCATCGGGGTCCGACAGCGCGGAGATCTCGTCGCGGAGCAGGTCGGTCGCGTTGATCGCGTTCTCGCAGGCCATGATGATCAGCGGCGGGGCATCAGCAGGCCGGGCCCTGAGCGCCGCCACGAGATGCGGCGCGATGAATCGGAGGATCGTCGGTCCGACCGCGGTGGTCGCGAGATCGGCGGTCTCGAGCTCGGTGGCGAGCGCGGCGGCATCCGTCGCGCTGTTCACGGCTCGGTAACGGTCGACGACGTGATCGACGGCTCCGGCGCCCACCTCGTGCACCGTGTAGTGGCCGGATGCCGCGAGCCGGTCGATGAGCTCGGCATTCACGTCGGCGAACACGACCTCGTATCCGGCCTCGTGCAGCAGCAGCCCGACGAAGCCGCGCCCGATATTGCCCGCGCCGAAGTGCACCGCCTTCACGAGTCGTTGACCTCGGAGAGCAGCGCGAAGATCTCCTCCGCCGACGCGGCGTCGACGAGCGCCTGCACGGCGTCGTCATCGGAGAAGATGATCGCAATCTTCGAGAGGATCTCGAGGTGCTCGTTGTCGCGCCCCGCGATGCCGACGACGAAGCGCACCGGGTCGCCGCCCCAGTCGACCGGCTCGTCGTACCGCACGAACGAGAGCGCCGAGCGCAGGATCGCGTCTTTGCCCTCGTTCGTGCCGTGCGGGATGGCGAGGAGGTTGCCCATGTAGGTCGAGACGGATGCCTCTCGCTCGAGCATCGACTCGAGGTAGTCGGCTCGCACGGCGCCGGCGTCGACGAGGATGCGCCCGGCGGCGCGGATCGCCTCGTCTCGGTCGGCCGGCGCCGGTGCGAGTCGCACGTTCTCGGGAGAGAGGATCTGTTCGGCCATGGGCTCTTCCTTTCTGTCAGCGATCGCCGTTCAGCGAACGCCTTCGGATTGCAGCAGGTGCACGATCTCTTCGTACTTCGGCGAGTTCATGAAGTTGTCGACCGAGATGTGCAGAGCACTCGGCGATTGCAGCCGCGCGCGATCGGTGAGGTCCTGGTGGGTGATCACGAGGTCGACGTCGTCGGTGAGGTTCGCGATGGCCCGATTGGTGACGTCGACGCTGTCGATGCCCGCCTTCTTGATCTTGTTGCGCAGCACCGTCGCGCCCATCGCGCTCGATCCCATTCCGGCGTCGCAGGCGAAGATGATCGTGCGAATGGGGGCCCGTTCGAATGCCGCGGCCTCCCCCTCGACGAGGAGCGCACCGCCGGCAGCGGCGCCCTCCGCGGCGAGGTTGCCGAGCACGGTCGAGGACTTGCCCTTGTTCGCCTCGGTCTGCGCGATCGCCGCGCTGAGGTCGCCGGCGTTCGCGTTCTCGAGATCACGCTTGCGACCGGCCCTCAGGATCACCGACGCCACGAGGAAGGACACCGTCGTCGCGAGCACGACCGAGAGGATCACGCCGACGTAACTGTCACTGGCGGTTTGGATCAGCACGGCGATGATGCTGCCCGGTGCGGCCGGGGCGCGCAGCCCGCTGCCGAACAGTGCGTTCGTCGCGACGCCCGTCATTCCGCCGAGGATCGCCGCAGCGATGAGTGCGGGCTTCATGAGCACGTACGGGAAGTAGATCTCATGGATGCCGCCGAAGAACTGGATGATGATCGCGCCGGGCGCGCTCGCCCGTGCTGCTCCGATGCCGAAGAAGCTGAACGCGAGGAGGATGCCGAGGCCCGGACCGGGGTTGGCCTCGACGAGGAACAGGATCGACTTGCCCGTCTCGAGGGCCTGCTCGGTGCCGATCGGCGTGAACACGCCGTGGTTGATGGCGTTGTTCAGGAAGAGCACCTTCGCGGGCTCCACGACGATGCTGAGCAGCGGCAGGAGCGAGAGCGCCACCAGCCAGTCGACGATCGCGCCGAGTGCCTGACTGATCCACGCGACGGCCGGGCCGAAGCCGAAGAATCCCGCGATCGCGAGCAGCATGCCGAGGATGCCGGCCGAGAAGTTGTTGACCAGCATCTCGAAGCCGGCCTTGATCTTCTGGTCCCAGATGGAGTCGACCTTCTTCATGATCCAGGCCGCGAGCGGACCCATGATCATCGCACCGAGGAACATCGGGATGTTCGTGCCGACGATGACGCCGACCGTGGCGATCGAGGCCACGACGCCGCCGCGTTCGCCGTACACCATACGGCCGCCGGTGTTGGCGATGAGCAGTGGCAGCAGGTAGGTGATCATCGGTCCGACCAGCCCGACGTACTGCTGGAAGGTCGCGCCGTCGTCGCCCTGCGCGAGCGCCGTCATGGCACCCGGCCAGCCGATCGCATCTGCGTCACCGAAGCCGCCGAGGATGCCGTTCGGCCACCATCCGGTGGCGATGAACAGTGCGGTGATGAACCCCCATGCGATGAATGCCGCGATGTTCGGCATGATCATGCCGCTCAGGAACGTGCCGAATTTCTGGACGGCGACGCGGGCTCCCCCGGGCCGCTTCGTGTCGGTGTGCGACGTCGTTGTCATGATGGCGCCTCTCTCGAGTTCACGACGCGGCTTCCCGCGCCGAGGTGATGTCGGTGGCGGCGGCGTCTGCCGCCGCTCTGGCTTCGGCCGCTCCCTCAGCGGCCAGGGCTGCCTGGGCGAGCGCTTGCGCATCGCTCAGGCTGTACCGCGCGAGGGAGGCGCGGACATCTGCGAGTGCCGACGGTGACATCGACAGGCTCGTGGCGCCGAGGCCGACGAGCACGACCGCGAGCAGGGGGTCGGCGGCAGCCTCGCCGCAGATGCCGACGGGCTTGCCGAGTTCGGCCCCTGCAGCGCCGACCTCGGCGATGAGGCGGAGCACCGCGGGATGCCAGGGGTTCTGCAGTGCGGCGACCGTGCCGAGCAGTCGATCGGCGGCCATCGTGTACTGGGTGAGGTCGTTCGTGCCGATCGAGGCGAAGTCGCACGCACCGAGCACGCGGCCGGCGATGAGCGCCGCCGACGGGGTCTCGACCATCACGCCGGCCACCCTGATGCCGAGCTCCTTCGCGAGCGAGGTGAAATAGCGCGTCTCGTCGACCGTCGCGATCATCGGTGCCATGACCCAGAGCTCTGCGTCGGTGGCTGCATCGGCCGCGGCGAGCGCGGTCAATTGCTCGCGCAGGATCGCCTCGGAGTGGCGCAGGGCCCGGATGCCGCGGAGACCGAGTGCGGGATTCTCCTCGGGTGCGTCGTTGAGGAACGAGAGCGGCTTGTCGGCTCCGGCGTCGAGCACCCGCACGACGACCTTCCGACCGGCGAACGCCGTGAGCAGCCGCGTGTACTGCGCCTGCTGCTCGCGCACACTCGGCGCGGCGTCAGCGTCGAGGAAGAGGAACTCGGTTCGGAAGAGGCCGACGCCCTCCGCCCCGAGTCGAATGGCTTCTGCGGCTCCGTCGGTCGAGCCGAGGTTCGCGAGCAGCGGCACCGCGGTGCCGTCGGCGAGAGCGCCCGGCGTGGGCGCGACGGCGGTCTGCGCGGCCCGTTCGGCGATGGCGGCCTTCGCGGCGGCGATCTGCTCCGGCGTCGGGCCCGATGTCACGACGCCACGTGCGGCCTCGACGACGACGGTGTCACCGTCGGCGAGGCCGGCGGCATCCGCTGCCCCGACCACCGCGACGATCGACTTCTCACGAGCGAGGATGGCCGTGTGCGAGGTCGGTCCGCCATCGACGGTGATCAGCCCGAGCACCTTGTCGAGGTCGAGGGTCGCCGTGTCGGCCGGTGCGAGATCGCGGGCGACGAGGATGAACGGGTGACCGGGATCGGGCACCCCCGGAGCAGGCAGTTTCAGCAGGTGCGCGATGACGCGCTGCGAGATGTCGTCGAGGTCGGCGGCGCGCTCACCCAGGTACCCGCCCATGCCGGCGAGGAGCTCGCGATACGTGGCGAACGCCTCGAACACCGCTCGCTCGGCGGTGGCACCGGTCGCCAGGCGAGTGGTGACCGCCTCGATGAGGCTCGGGTCCTCGGCCATCATCGCCTGCGCCTCGAGCACGTCCTTCGCCGCGCCGCCGGCCTTCGCTCCCCGGGCGGCGAGCTCTGCGCCCACGACCGAGAGCGAGGCCCTCGCCCGCTCGCCCTCTCGCTCCGGATCGAGGTGACTCGGTCGATCGACCGGCTCCGGCAGTCGTTCCGCCATGCGCACGACCGGCCCGACGGCAACTCCTTGGCCGATGCCGGTACCCGTGATCTCCATCATTCGCCTCTCCGAACCGGATCGAGGGGAGACGGATGCCCCGCCCTAGTCGTCGTGGTCGGTGCTGAGCAGCCCGATGAGCTGCTCGAGCACCGCTCGCTCATCGCCGCCCTCGACGACGAGGGTGACCTCGTCGCCGTGGTCGATGCCCTGCGAGATGACTCCGAGGATGCTCGCCGCATTGACGGGCGTACCGCCCGACTTGCTGAGCATGACGGTGGCGCCTGATGCCGCGACGGCCTGCGTGAAGAGCTTGGCCGGCCGCGCGTGCAGTCCGTGCGTCGATCCGATTCGAACTGTCTGTTCCTGCATGTGTCCGGCCTCCGTCGCGAGTGTCCGTTCCCTCGTTCACCATAGCCCTCCGCCACGGGCGAGGGAGCGGTCGGCACCCTGTGGCGGTTCATGTTCGTGCCCCTGCGGCGAGGGCGAGGTCGAGCAGCTGGTCGGCGTCGGAGGATGCTGCCGCGGCCGGTAGCACCACGACGGCGACGGATGCCGCGGCGGCACGTTCGCGCACCGATTCGAGGCGGGCCCCGAGGTGCGCCCCGACGAGCAGCACATCGGTGTCGCGGAGAGCGGCGTCGAGCTGGGACTCCCCCGTCGCTCGCGTCTGCACGGTGAGCCCTCGCGCCTCGGCAGCACGTCGGATCCGCACGGCGACGAACGTGCTCGATGCGCCGGCGCCGCAGGCCACGAGAATCCGCATTCGGTGCCTCCTCGCCCCGCCGTTCGCGGTCTCCGTTGATCGTCGATCCGCAGTCGCCGCTGCGGTCACTCGATTCTCCGCCCGCCGCCACCTGCAGTTCCAGCACGATCCCTTCCGCTCCCCCGGAAAGTCGGTTGTTCGACGGCGCTGACGCCGGTGCCGGGTGGTTGACTGTGTGCACCGCCCGCTGCCGAGTGGCCTCGGGCGCCGACCCGGGAGGCCTATGTCCGTCGAAAGGTGGGAGCGACTCGTCGAGGTGCTCGCCGAGAACGACGGCTGGACGACCGCGGCCGAACTCTCGGCTCGTCTCGACGTGACGCCCCGTACCGTGCGCACCTACGTCGCGCAGGCCAATGCCGAGACGACCGTCGTGGCGTCGGGGCCGCTCGGCTACCGCCTCGATCGTGCAGCGTTCGCCGCACGTGCGCCCCGGTCACGAGGCACCTCTCCAGCCGCTCGGGCCGCTCGCGTCATACGCGCCCTCGCCGATGCCGACGACGGCATCGACGTGTACGCCACAGCGGCCGCGCTGCACGTGAGCGAGTCGACGATCGAAGCGGACCTCGGGCGTATCCGCTCGCGCCTCGCCGGCACGGGACTCTCACTGGTGCGCCGAGGGCCGCGCGTGCACCTCGACGGACCGGAATCCGCGACCCGCCGGTTGCTCGGTGCGCTGTTCCGCGAGGAGGCGTCGCGCGGCATGCGCGGCCCCGACGAGCTTCGAGGCTCCTTCCACGGTCTTCCCGCCTTCCGCGACGCCCTCGTCGCCGAACTGACCGCCGCCGGATACGCGCCGAACGCATACGCGCTCGATGACGTGCTCCTGCACATCGTGATCGCCGTCGACCGCGTCCGCCACGATCACCCGATCGCTGCTGACGGCCCCCAGCAGGCGCCCGAGCGGCCTGCCGAGCGATTCGCTCTCGGGCGGCTGCTCGACGGCGTCATCCGCGCGCAATTCGGCACCGCGATCGGTGACGTCGAACTCGATCATCTTGCACGACTGCTGGGCACGCGCGCGGCGACACGGACGCTGGCCGCGACGGATGCCGGTGAGCGCGACGCCACTTCGTCGAGAGCTGCCCTCGTGCGCGCGATCGTCGGCCGGGCCGCCGACGAATACCTCGTCGACCTCGATGATGATGAGTTCATCGAGCGGCTCGCGCTGCACGTCGACAATCTCATCGCGCGCTCGGTCGAGCATCGGCCATCGCGGAACCCGCTCACCGGCACCATCAAAGCCGCCTACCCGCTCATCTACGACCTGTCGGTCTTCATCATGCACGAGCTCGCCCTCGCCGAGGGCATCTCCGTCGACGACGACGAGATCGCCTACATCGCCATGCACGTCGGGGCATATCTCGACCGGAAGCGGGTCTCGGCCGACCGGGTGCGCGCCATCGTCGTCGCCCCGGCGTACCACGATGTGCACGTACTGCTCGTGGAGCGCATCAGGCACGCCTTCGCCGAGGAGCTCGAGGTCGTCGGGCTCGTCGACCGTGCCGACGCCGACCTGGGCACGCTGTCGGCCGAACTCATCATCTCGGTGGTCGACTCGCCGACTCCCGTCGAGAACTTCGTACGGGTCGCGGTCTTCCCCACCGAAACCGACCTCGACCGCATACGAACCCAGGTTGCCCGCATCAGACGATCACGGCGACGTGCCCGCCTCGCGGTGGCGCTCTCGCAGTACATCGCGCCCGAGCTCTTCGTGCGCGGACTCCGCGGCCACGACCCCGAGTCGGTCATCCGCCTGCTCGGGGCGCGCATGATCGCCTCCGGGGTCATCGACGACGCCTACGTCGCGGGTGCACTCGAGCGTGAGCGTCTCTCGTCGACGGCCTTCACGGAGCAACTCGCGGTGCCCCACGCCATGACGATGTCGGCTCGCCGCACGGCCATCGCCATCGCCATCGACGAGACGCCGATCGACTGGTCGGGAGCTCGGGTCAACGTGGTGGCGCTCATCGCCTTCTCGGAAGACGGCCGCGCGCAGTTCCAAGACGTCTTCGACCAGTTCGTCGAGGCGTTCTCGGACCGGACGAACGTCGATCGGCTCGTGCGCGGCGCGACCGACTACCCAGGACTCCTCGCCGAGCTCGCCCGGCTCATGGCACCCTGAGACCCAACCCGCGCCGCGAGCCGCGGGCGGTCGCCTCAGACGATCTTCGTGGGGAGTACGCCGTAGGGCGCGAGGCCGGCTGCGCCGCCATCGGGCGCGGTGAGGACCCAGACGCCGCCCGCATGCACTGCGACCGAATGCTCCCAGTGCGCCGCGTCGGAACCGTCGGACGTCGTCACGGTCCAGTCGTCGTCTCGAGTGAACGTGTCGATCGAGCCGGCCACGATCATCGGCTCGATCGCCACGACCAAGCCCGGCTTGACGGCCGGACCACGCCGGTCGACGCGATAGTTGAAGACCGGCGGCTCCTCGTGCATCGAGCGGCCGATGCCGTGGCCGACGTAGTCGGTGAGGATGCCGTACTCGCCCTCACCTCGCACGAAGTCCTCCATCGCCGCTCCGACCTCGTTGAGATGGGCGGCGCGGGCCAAGGTGGCGATGCCGACCCAGAGGGCCTGCTCGGTGACGCGATTGAGCTCGTCGCGCGATGCGACCACGTCGGGCCGTGCCGCATCGGGCAGCACGACCGTGAACGCAGAGTCGCCGTTCCAGCCGTCGATCTGTGCGCCCCCGTCGACCGAGACGATGTCGCCGGGCCGGAAGGGCCGGTCGCCGGGAATGCCGTGCACGATGTCGTCGTCGACCGAGACGCACAGGGTGTGCCGGTACCCGGGTACGAGCTGGAAGTTGGGCTCGCCACCGGCGGCACGGATCACTCGCTCGGCGGCGGCGTCGAGCTCGAGCGGCGTCGCCCCGGGTGTGAGCAGTCGCCGCGCCTCACGGAGCGCAGCCGCGGTCAGCTCGCCGGCACGCTGCATCGAGCGCAGCTCGGCCGGCGACTTGTAGATCGAACGACGGAACACCCGAGCGACTCAGGCTGCGGTGCCGGGGTGGCGCGGCGCCAGGCCGCGCGACGCGAGCGCCTGGAAGATGCGCTGTGTCACCTCGACGAGCGTGCCGACGCCATCGATGCGCACCACCACGCCACGCGGACGGTACACGTCGAGGATCGGAGCCGTCTCGCGCTCGTAGATCGCGAGACGGTTCGCGATGGCCTCTTCGGTGTCGTCGGTGCGGCCCTGGTCGGCTGCTCGCTGCTGGAGCCGCGCCATGCTCTCGGCGTGGGGCACCTCGAGTTCGATGACGGCATCGATCGACTCGCCGCGCCTCTCGAGGAACGCGTCGAGGTCGGCGACCTGACCGCGATTGCGCGGGTAGCCGTCGAGCACGAACCCGCCGGCGGCGTCGGGCTGCGAGAGTCGGTCGCGCACGAGCTCGCTCGTGAGCTCGTCGGAGACGAGGTCGCCGGCATCGATGATCGCCTGCACTCGCTTGCCGAGTTCGGTGCCGCCCGCGACGTTCGCGCGGAAGATGTCGCCGGTGGCGACCTGCGGCACTCCGTATGCCTCAGCGACGAGCACGCCCTGCGTTCCCTTGCCCGAGCCTTGCGGCCCGACGATCAGGAACCGGGCCGAGGCGGCTGCGCGGTTCGCACCGTCGCGGGCCTCGCCACCGGTCATCGGAGGAGTCCCTCGTAATGACGCTGCTGGAGCTGGGCGTCGATCTGCTTCACCGTCTCGAGGCCGACGCCGACGATGATCAGGATCGACGCGCCGCCGAACGGGAAGTTCTGGTCGGCACCGATCCAGGCGAAGGCGATGAGCGGGATCAGCGCGACGAGACCGAGGTAGAGCGAACCGGGCAGCGTGATGCGCGTCAGCACGTAGTCGAGGTACTCGGCGGTCGGGCGACCGGCACGGATGCCGGGGATGAAGCCGCCGTACTTCTTCATGTTCTCGGAGACCTCGTCGGGGTTGAACGTGATCGCGACGTAGAAGTACGTGAATCCGACGATGAGCAGGAAGTACATCAGCATGTACAGCGGGTGGCTGCCCTGCGTCAGGTAGTTCGTGATCCAGGTGACCCACGGCTGCGGCGTCTCGCCGGCCGCCGGAGTGTTGAACTGGGCGATGAGCGCGGGCAGGTAGAGCAGCGACGAGGCGAAGATGACCGGCACGACGCCCGCCATGTTGACCTTGATCGGGATGTAGGTGTTGTTGCCGCCGTACGTGCGCCGGCCGACCATTCGCTTGGCGTACTGCACGGGGATGCGGCGTTGCGACTGCTCGACGTAGACCACGGCGACCACGACCAGCAGGCCGATGGCCAGCACGATCGCGAAGACGTCCCATCCGCGGGAGATGCCGATCGACCAGAGCGAACCGGGGAAGGTCGCGGCGATCGACGTGAAGATGAGGAGCGACATGCCGTTGCCGATGCCGCGCTCGGTGATGAGCTCACCCATCCACATGATGAGGCCGGTGCCGGCGGTCATGGTGATGACCATGAGCAGGATCGCGTACCAGGCGTCGTTCGTGATGAGCTGCGAGCACTCGGGGGCGCCGTTGGGGAACAGTGCGCCAGAGCGGGCCACCGTGATCAGCGTGGTCGACTGCAGCACGCCGAGCGCGATGGTGAGGTAGCGGGTGTACTGGGTCAGGCGGCCCTGGCCGGCCTGGCCCTCTTTGTACAGCGTCTCGAAGTGAGGGATCACGACGCGGAGCAGCTGCACGATGATCGACGCGGTGATGTAGGGCATGATGCCCAGCGCGAAGATCGAGAGCTGCAGCAGCGCGCCGCCCGAGAAGAGGTTGACGAGGTCGTAGAGCCCCGCTGCGCCCGCCTGGTTCGCGGCGAGACACGCCTGTACGTTCCCGAAGTCCACGAAGGGCGCGGGAATGAACGAGCCGAGTCGGAACAGGGCGACGATGCCCAGCGTGAACCCGAGCTTGCGGCGAAGATCCGGCGTGCGGAAGATCCGCCCGATGGCGTTGAACACTCGTCCTCCTGTTGCTCCGTGTGGAGTCAGTCCGTATGCGGCTCGAGCCAGTCGAGACCCCCGTGAATCATACGCGAGGTCCTGACTGGCTCGAGCCGTTCAGTGCTGTTTCGGTCTACTTGACCGAGCCGCCAGCGGCGACGATCTTCTGCTCGGCCGAGCCGGAGACCTTGTCGACCGCGACGTTGAGCTTCACCTGGATGTCGCCGTTGCCGAGAACCTTGACGCGCTCGTTCTTGCGAACGGCGCCCTTCTCGACGAGACCGGCGATGGTGACATCGCCGCCCTTGGGGTACAGCTCGGCGAGCTTCTCGAGGTTGACCACCTGGTACTCGACGCGGAACGGGTTCTTGAACCCGCGCAGCTTCGGTGCACGCATGTGGTACGGAAGCTGGCCACCCTCGAACCCGGGGCGGATGTTGTTCCGCGCCTTCGAGCCCTTGGTACCGCGACCGGCCGTCTTACCCTTGGAACCTTCACCGCGTCCGACGCGGGTCTTGTCCTTCTTGGCGCCGGGTGCCGGGCGGAGGTGGTGAACCTTCAGCACCTGCTCGCGCTTCTCGGCGACGTCCTTCTCGGCAGCCTTCTTCGCTGGTGCCTTCTTCGCCGTGGTCTTCGCGGCGTCGGCCGAGTCGGCCTTCGCAGCTGCAGCCTTGGCGGGCGCCTTCTTCTCGGCCGCCTTGGGGGCGGCCTTCGCGGCGGCCGGCTTGTCAGCCGTCTTCTTCGCCGGAGCCTTCTTGGGGGCCTCGGCGGCGACGTCCTTCTTCTCGTCAGCCATTAGTCAATCTCCTCAACCTTCACGAGGTGCGCGACGGTGTTCACGTAGCCGCGGTTCTGCGGGGTGTCCTCGCGAATCACCGAGGCACCGATGCGCTTGAGACCGAGGCTGCGCAGCGTGTCGCGCTGGTACTGCTTCTCGCTCACCTTGGACTTGATCTGGGTCACCTTCAGCTGCTTGGCCATCAGGCACCTGCCTTTGCTGCTGCGGCGGCCTCGGCCGCCTGGGACTCGGCACGCAGCAGACGGGCCGGAGCGACCTCGTCGTAGGGAAGACCACGACGGGCGGCGACCGCACGCGGCTCTTCGAGCTGCGAGAGGGCTGCGACCGTGGCGTGCACGATGTTGATGGTGTTCGACGAACCGAGCGACTTGCTCAGCACGTCGTGGATGCCGGCGCACTCGAGCACGGCGCGCACGGGGCCACCCGCGATGACACCGGTACCGGCGGACGCCGGACGCAGCAGGACGACGCCGGCTGCGGCCTCACCCTGCACGGGGTGTGGGATGGTCGCTCCGATGCGAGGGACGCGGAAGAAGTTCTTCTTCGCCTCCTCGACGCCCTTCGAGATCGCGGTCGGAACCTCGCGCGCCTTGCCGTAGCCGACGCCGACGAGTCCGTTGCCATCGCCCACGACGACGAGCGCCGTGAAGCTGAAGCGACGTCCGCCCTTGACGACCTTCGACACGCGGTTGATGGTCACGACGCGCTCGAGGAACTGGCTCTTCTCGGCGTCACGGCCACCGCGATCGCGGCCACCCTGGTTGCGGTCGCGACCGCCGCCACGGCGGTTGTCGCGTTCGTTGCGGGCCGGCTCCGAAGCTGCGGCCGTCTCGACCGGCGCCTCGACGATCGCCTCGGTCACCTCGGTCTCCTTCGTAGTGTTCTCACTCACAGGTTGAGCCCTGCCTCTCGCGCTCCATCGGCGATCGCTGCGACGCGACCGGCGTACTTGTTGCCGCCGCGGTCGAAGACGACGGACTCGACGCCGGCCTGCTTCGCGCGCTCGGCGACGAGCTCGCCGACCTTCTTGGCCTTGGCGGTCTTGTCACCGTCGAATGCGCGGAGGTCGGCTTCCATCGTGGACGCCGAAGCCAGCGTGCGGCCGGCGGCGTCGTCGACGACCTGAACGAACACGTGACGTGCCGAACGGGTGACAACGAGGCGCGGACGCAGCTCGGTGCCGACGACCTTCTTGCGAAGGCGGGTGTGGCGGCGCGAACGCGCAGCCGTCTTGGTCTTCACAGCCATGATTACTTACCTGACTTTCCGGCCTTGCGACGCACGACCTCGCCGGCGTAGCGGATGCCCTTGCCCTTGTAGGGCTCAGGCTTCTTGATCTTGCGGATGTTCGCGGCGGTCTCGCCGACGGCCTGCTTGTCGATGCCGGCAACGGTGATCTTGTTGTTGCCCTCGACGGTCAGCGTGATGCCGGCCGGGGCCTCGACCACGACGGGGTGCGAGAAGCCGAGGGCGAGCTCGAGCGAGCCGCCCTTCTGGGCCACACGGTACCCGGTGCCGACGATCTCGAGCGCCTTGGAGTAACCCTGGGTCACGCCGATGATCTGGTTGGCGATGAGGGTTCGCGTCAGGCCGTGCAGCGAACGCGAGGTGCGCTCGTCGTCGGGGCGGGTGACGAGAACCTGGTTCTCTTCGAGCTTGACCTCGATCGGGGCGGCGACGGTGAGCGCGAGCTCGCCCTTCGGGCCCTTCACGGAGACGGCCTGGCCGTCGATCTTGACGTCGACGCCCGCGGGGATGTCGATGGGAAGTCGTCCGATTCGTGACATGGAACTACCACACGTAGGCGAGGACTTCTCCGCCTACGCCCTTCTTCTCGGCCTGGCGGTCGGTGAGCAGACCGCTGGAGGTGGACAGGATGGCAACGCCGAGGCCGCCGAGCACCTTGGGGAGCTCCGTCGACTTCGCGTAGACACGAAGGCCGGGCTTGGAGACGCGCTTGATGCCAGCGATCGAACGCTCGCGGTTGGGGCCGAACTTGAGCTGCAGCGTGAGCGTCGTGCCCACGCGCGCATCGGTCACCTCGAAGTCCGCGATGTAGCCCTCCTTCTTCAAGATCTCGGCGATGTGCGCCTTGAGCTTGGAGTTGGGCATCGACACGGAGTCGTGGTGTGCGGAGTTCGCGTTCCGCAGACGGGTCAGCATGTCAGCGACCGGGTCGGTCATCGTCATGACGAGTGTTTCCTTACGTTCACCAGGTTTCAGCGCCCGTTACGCGAGCGATGACCTGTGGTGTCGGCCCCCGCGGATGCGGGGAACCGGAGCGGATGCTGCGAGCGCGAGCCCGCAGCATCCGTGGTTCAGTTGGCGGACTCGGCCGACTTGAAGGGGAAGCCGAGCTGCTTGAGCAGTGCGCGACCCTCTTCATCGGTCTTGGCAGTGGTCACCACAGTGATGTCCATGCCGCGGACGCGGTCGATCTTGTCCTGGTCGATCTCGTGGAACACGGACTGCTCCGTGAGACCGAAGGTGTAGTTGCCGGTGCCGTCGAACTGCTTCTCCGACAGGCCGCGGAAGTCGCGGATGCGGGGCAGTGCGAGCGAGAGCAGGCGGTCGAGGAACTCCCACATGCGGTCGCCGCGAAGCGTCACGTGGGCACCGATCGGCTGGCCCTCGCGCAGCTTGAACTGCGCGATGGACTTGCGAGCCTTGGTGACCTGCGGCTTCTGGCCGGTGATCTTGGTGAGGTCTGCGACCGCACCGTCGATGACCTTGCCATCGCGGGCAGCCTCGCCGACGCCCATGTTCACGACGATCTTCACGAGACCCGGAACCTGGTGCACGTTGGTGTAGCCGTGCTCCGCGAGGAGGGTCTTCGAGATCTCGTCCCGGTACTTGGTCTTCAGACGCGGCTGGATTTTGCCAGCCTGCGTAGCCGTATCGGTCATTACAGGTCCTTACCTGACTTCTTGGCGTAGCGGACGCGGACGGTCTTGTCGACGCCGTCCTTCGTCACGGTCTCGATGCGGAAGCCGACACGGGTCGGCTTCTTCGATTCGGGGTCGACGAGTGCGACGTTCGACACGTGGATCGGGGCCTCGACGGTCTCGATGCCACCGGTCTTCGAGCCGCGCTGCGTCTGGCCGACGCGAACGTGCTTCGTCACGAAGTTGATGCCCTCGACGACGACGCGGTTCTGGGCGACGAGCACCTCGAGCACCTTGCCCTGCTTGCCGCGATCTCCACCGCGAGCCTGGCTGCGGCCGGAGATGACCTGCACGAGGTCACCCTTCTTGATGTTGGCCATGACTTAGATAACCTCCGGTGCCAGCGAGATGATCTTCATGAACTTCTTGTCGCGAAGCTCGCGACCGACCGGTCCGAAGATACGGGTGCCGCGGGGGTCACCATCGTTCTTCAGGATCACTGCGGCGTTCTCGTCGAACTTGATGTACGAGCCGTCTGCGCGACGGGTCTCCTTGACGGTGCGGACGATGACGGCCTTGACCACATCGCCCTTCTTGACGTTGCCGCCCGGGATCGCGTCCTTGACGGTCGCGACGATGGTGTCACCGAGGCCGGCGTACCGGCGCTTCGAGCCACCGAGCACGCGGATCGTGAGCAGCACCTTGGCGCCGGTGTTGTCGGCGACCTTGACTCGTGATTCCTGCTGAAGCACTTTGAACTCCTTCTTTCAAGTAAGCGCGAGGCTTACTTGGCCTTCTCGACGATCTCGACGAGGCGCCAGCGCTTCGTGGCGGAGAGGGGACGGGTCTCGCTGATCACGACGAGGTCGCCGATGCCGGCGGTGTTGGTCTCGTCGTGCGCCTTGACCTTCGAGGTACGGCGCAGAACCTTGCCGTACAGCGGGTGCTTCACGCGGTCTTCGACCTCGACGACGATGGTCTTGTCCATCTTGTCGCTGACGACGTAGCCACGACGAACCTTGCGGTAGCCACGGACGAGCTCGGCCGTGGTGTCGACCTCGGCCGCAGCCTTTTTGGTCTCAGCCATGATCAGGCCTCCTTCGTCTCTGCCTCGGCAGCAGCATCCGTGGATGCCTCGGCCTTGGCCTTCTTGGTCTTCTTCTCGGCCTTGACCGGAATCTCGACCGGCGCGGGCGTGGCCCGGATGCCGAGTTCGCGTTCGCGGATGACCGTGTAAATGCGCGCGATGTCGCGCTTGACCGCCCGCAGGCGGCCGTGGCTTTCGAGCTGACCGGTGGCCGACTGGAAGCGCAGGTTGAACAGCTCTTCCTTGGCCTTCTTCAGCTCATCGACGAGTCGCTCGTCTTCAAAGGTGTCGAGCTCGATCGGGCTGAGCTCTTTGGTGCCGACGGCCATTATGCGTCGCCCTCCTCGCGCTTGATGATGCGTGCCTTGAGGGGCAGCTTGTGGATAGCACGGGTCATGGCCTCACGAGCAAGCTCTTCTGAGACGCCGGAGACCTCGAAGAGGACTCGACCCGGCTTGACGTTCGCGACCCACCACTCGGGCGAACCCTTACCGGAACCCATGCGGGTCTCGGCCGGCTTCTTCGTGAGCGGACGGTCGGGGTAGATGTTGATCCACACCTTGCCGCCGCGCTTGATGTGACGGGTCATCGCGATACGAGCGGACTCGATCTGACGGTTCGTCACGTACGCGGGGGTCAACGCCTGGATACCGTACTCACCGAAGGAAACCTTGGTGCCGCCGGTGGCGTGGCCCGAACGGCCGGGGTGGTGCTGCTTGCGGTACTTGACTCGACGGGGAATCAACATGGTTATGCCTCAACTCCTGCTGCCACCGGCTCCTGCGCCTTCGGCGCACGACGGGGACGGTCACTGCGCTCGGGGCGCGACGACTTCTGGTTGGCCTGCTCGCGGGCGAGCTCCTTGTTGGTGATGTCGCCCTTGTAGATCCAGACCTTCACGCCGATGCGGCCGAAGGTGGTCTTCGCCTCGTAGAAGCCGTAGTCGATGTTCGCGCGCAGGGTGTGCAGGGGCACACGGCCTTCGCGGTAGAACTCGGAACGGCTCATCTCGGCGCCGCCGAGGCGGCCGGAGACCTGGATGCGGACGCCCTTGGCGCCGGCGCGCTGAGCACCCTGCAGGCCCTTGCGCATCGCGCGGCGGAATGCCACACGAGCGGAGAGCTGCTCGGCGATGCCCTGAGCGACGAGCTGAGCGTCGGCCTCAGGGTTCTTCACCTCGAGGATGTTCAGCTGGATCTGCTTGCCGCTGAGCTTCTCGAGGTCGGAGCGGATGCGCTCTGCCTCGGCTCCGCGGCGGCCGATCACGATGCCGGGACGCGCCGTGTGGATGTCCACGCGGACACGGTCACGGGTGCGCTCGATCTCGATGCGCGAGACACCGGCACGATCGAGCGACGTCTGCAGCAGTCGACGGATCTTGATGTCTTCTGCGAGATAGTCGGCGTAACGCTGACCGGGCTTCGTCGAGTCTGAGAACCACCGCGACACATGGTCGGTGGTGATGCCGAGACGGAAGCCGTACGGGTTGACCTTCTGACCCATTACTTCGTACCCTCCTCGGGCGTGGCGAGCACGACGGTGATGTGGCTCGTTCGCTTGTTGATGCGGAAGGCACGACCCTGGGCACGCGGCTGGAATCGCTTGAGGGTGGTGCCCTCATCGACGAAAGCGCTGCTGATGTAGAGGTCCTGCTCGTCCAGATAGGTGTTCGAGGCATCGGCCTTGACGCGAGCGTTCGCGATGGCTGAGGCAACGAGCTTGTACACCGGCTCGCTCGCACCCTGGGGTGCGAACTTCAGGATGGCGAGTGCCTCCTGAGCCTGCTTACCGCGGATCATGTTGACGACGCGGCGGGCCTTCATGGGGGTCACGCGGATGTGTCGCACGCGTGCGATCGACTCCACCATTTCTTCTCCTCCTTCACGTCACCGCTTAGCGGCGACGGCCCTTCTTGTCGTCCTTCACGTGTCCACGGAAGGTGCGGGTGGGGGCGAACTCGCCGAGCTTGTGACCCACCATGGTCTCGGTGACGAACACCGGGATGTGCTTGCGACCGTCGTGCACCGCGATCGTGTGACCCAGCATGGCCGGGATGATCATCGAACGGCGCGACCAGGTCTTGATGACGTTCTTGCTGTTGGCTTCGTTCGCCGTGATCACCTTGCGAAGCAGGTGGTCGTCGACGAAGGGGCCCTTCTTCAGACTGCGTGGCATCTTCTACAACTCCTACTTGCGCTTCTTGCCGACATTGCGGCGGCGAACGATGAGCTTGTCGCTGGGAAGGTCGCGCTTGCGCGTGCGGCCTTCCTTCTGGCCCCAGGGGCTGACGGGGTGACGTCCACCGGACGTCTTGCCCTCGCCACCACCGTGCGGGTGGTCGACCGGGTTCATGGCGACACCGCGGACGGTCGGGCGGACGCCCTTCCAGCGCATGCGGCCGGCCTTGCCCCAGTTGATGTTCGACTGCTCGGCGTTGCCGACCTCGCCGACGGTCGCGCGGCAGCGCGCGTCGACGTTGCGGATCTCGCCCGAGGGCAGACGCAGCTGCGCGTACGGGCCGTCTTTCGCAACGAGGCGAACGGACGCACCGGCCGAACGGGCCATCTTCGCGCCGCCACCGGGGCGGAGCTCGATCGCGTGGATCACGGTACCGGTGGGGATGTTCTTCAGCGGCAGGTTGTTGCCGGGCTTGATGTCGGCGCCGGCGCCGGACTCCACGATGTCGCCCTGCGAGAGCTTGTTCGGAGCCAGGATGTAGCGCTTGGTGCCATCGACGAAGTGCAGCAGCGCGATGCGCGCCGTGCGGTTGGGGTCGTACTCGATGTGAGCGACCTTGGCGTTGATGCCGTCTTTGTCGTTGCGCTTGAAGTCGATCACGCGGTACTGGCGCTTGTGGCCACCACCGATGTGACGGGTCGTGATGCGACCCTGGTTGTTGCGACCACCGGTCTTCGACAGGGGGCGGAGCAGCGACTTCTCGGGCGTCGAGCGCGTGATCTCCGCGAAGTCGGCGACCGACGATCCGCGACGACCGGGAGTCGTGGGCTTGTACTTACGAATAGCCATTCTTATTCCTCTGCTCCCTAGCCGACAGCCGTGAAGATGTCGATCGAGCCGGACTTGAGGGTGACGATCGCGCGCTTGGTGTCCTTGCGCTTGCCAAGGCCGAACCGGGTGCGGCGGGTCTTGCCCTGACGGTTCAGGGTGTTGATCGACGCCACCTGGACGTTGAAGATCTTCTCGATGGCGAGCTTGATCTCGGTCTTGTTCGAGCGGGGGTCCACGATGAACGTGTACTTGCCCTCGTCGATCAGGCCGTAGCTCTTCTCCGAGACGACGGGCGCGATGATGATGTCGCGCGGGTCCTTGTTGTTCGCGGCGGCGGTCATGCCGAGACCTCTTCTTCCTTCTTCGCCGACTTGGAGGCCACGAAGGCCTCGAGTGCGGCGGTGCTGAAGACGATGTCGTCGGAGACGAGCACGTCGTAGGCGTTCAGCTGGTCGACCCGCAGCACGTGCACGGTCGGGATGTTGCGCACCGCGCGCTGCGCCAGCTCTTCACCCTGCGAGAGCACGATGAGGAAGCGCTTGGCGGGAGCGATCGCACCGAGGAGCGCGACGGCGTCCTTGGTCTTCGCGGTCTCGCCGGCCACGAAGCCCTCGACAGCGTGGATGCGGCCGCCGCGAGCGCGGTCGGAGAGCGCGCCGAGCAGTGCTGCGGCGATCATCTTCTTGGGGGTGCGCTGCGAGTAGTCGCGCGGCTGCGGGCCGTGGACGATGCCACCGCCGGTCATCTGAGGAGCACGGATGGAACCCTGACGGGCGCGGCCGGTGCCCTTCTGCTTGAACGGCTTGCGACCTGCGCCGGAAACCTCGCCGCGGGTCTTGGTCTTGTGCGTGCCCTGGCGCGCTGCTGCGAGCTGGGCGACGACGACCTGGTGGATGAGCGGGACGTTGGTCTGCACGTCGAAGAGTTCGGCGGGCAGCTCGACCGAGCCGGACTTCTTGCCGGTCGCGTCGAGCACGTCAATGGTGTTGGCGGTAGCCATGGACTACGCCCCCTTCACTGCGTTGCGGACGAAAACGAGACGGCCGCGAGCACCGGGAACTGCACCCTTGACGAGCAGCAGGCCCTTCTCTGCGTCGACGGCGTGCACGCGGAGGTTGAGCACGGTGACGCGCTCGCCACCCATGCGACCGGCCATGCGCATGCCCTTGAAGACACGGCTGGGGGTCGAGGAAGCACCGATCGAGCCGGGCTTGCGGTGGTTGCGGTGCGAACCGTGCGAAGCGGAGACGCCCTTGAAGTTGTGGCGCTTCATGACACCGGCGAAGCCCTTGCCCTTGCTCGTGCCGACGACGTCGACGAGCTGGCCGGCCTCGAAGGTGGCCTCGACGGTGAGCTCCTGGCCGCGCTCGTACGAGGCGGCGTCAGCGGTGCGCACCTCGGTGAGGTGACGGCGGGGGGTCACGCCTGCGGCGGCGAAGTGGCCGGTCGCGGGCTGGTTGACCTTGCGCGGGTCGATGGCGCCTGCGGCGATCTGCACAGCCTGGTAGCCGTCGTTCTCGACGGTGCGCAGCTGCGTGACCACGTTGGGGGCGATCTCGATGACGGTCACGGGCACGAGCTTGTTGTTCTCGTCCCACACCTGGGTCATGCCGAGCTTCGTGCCCAGCAGTCCCTTCACGTTCTTGGTAGCGGAAGACATCTGTTACCTCAGAGCTTGATCTCGATGTTGACGTCGGCCGGCAGGTCGAGTCGCATGAGCGAGTCGACGGCCTTGGGCGTCGGGTCCACGATGTCGATGAGACGCTTGTGGGTGCGCATCTCGAAGTGCTCGCGGCTGTCCTTGTACTTGTGGGGCGAACGGATGACGCACACCACGTTCTTCTCCGTCGGAAGCGGCACGGGGCCGACGACCGTGGCGCCCGCGCGGGTCACCGTGTCGACGATCTTGCGCGCCGAGGTGTCGATGACCTCGTGGTCATACGACTTCAGTCGAATGCGGATCTTCTGTCCCGCCATTGCTGACTCTCTCTCTGTCAAGGCGTCTTACCCCTTCCGAGGGCATTGGACGCCGCGTAGCTACTCCGTGTGAAGCACCACTGTTCATCTGTCAAAGGCCGGTGATCGAGCCTGTCGAAACCACCCGGGCGGATCTTCTCCGCCGCGGTGCCCTCGACACGCTCGACCTCAAGCCCCTCGCCGACCGCCGGAAGACATGGATCACCCAGGTCAGTGGTTGTCGGCTCAGTTTGTGTTCTGCTCCCCGCGGCCTAGCCTGACCCCTCGCGCTCGACGCGATCTCTCGCTGGAACCGGGTGGCTATGCACTGCCTGGCAGTGATTCGAACGGCACGCAGCATGGCACGCCGTTCGAAATGTTGAACTCAACGAGTTTGCCACAATAAGAGGCTCCATGCAACCCGGGCGTGTCGCGCCCACCCGGTTCACAGCCAGGTCGCAGCCGAGGGATGCCGCGGCCCACCGACATCCGTGATGGAATCGAGCTGACGACCACGACTGGAGGCCCCATGACCGAGCACGCGCACCGGGTCAGCGAGCACATCGGGCCGGGCAGCGTGTCGGTCACGCGCACCGGCGCCCGCACCTACGAGGGCATGAACGAACGCGGGTCGACCGTGCTGATCGGGCCCGCAGAGGCCGAGGGGCACTTCACGCCGGGCGAGTTGCTGAAGCTCGCTCTCGCTGGCTGCGCGGGCATGAGTGCCGACCGGGTCGCCGCCCGCCGCCTCGGCGACGACTTCGAGATGACGGTCTGGGCGCACGGCACCTCGGCGCCCGACAACCGCTACGCCAGCATCGGCGAGGAACTGCTCGTGGATCTCTCGGCGCTCGACGACGCCGAGCGCACGAAGCTCATCGAGCTCATGGTCAAGGCCATCGACCGGAGTTGCACGGTGGCCCGCAGCGTGCACGGGTCGATCGCCCTCGAGACGACGATCGACGGCGCCTCCGTCTGAGTCATCGCCCGTCGGTCACCTCCGTGTCGCGCCGGTCGCAGGCAACCGTGCGCTCGGCCGCGATGCCGGGCGCGACGACTCCCGCACCGACGACGACCGCGACGACTGCAGCGATGCCGCCGAGCATGAACGACGGTCGAGCGCGAAGACCTGCGGCCGGGGCGCGGAACGGATCTTCGATCACGCGCTTGGAGAGGCCCGCGACGAGGAAGGCGAGCACGACGAGCAGGGCCATCACCCACGGCGGGCTCGGCATGCCGATCAGGTAGGGCGTGAACATGAAGATCGGCCAGTGCCAGAGGTAGAGCGAGTACGAGACATCCCCCATCCACTGCACGGGGGCCAGCGCGGCGACTCGAGCGGGTGACCACGCGGCCTTCGGCATCCCCGCCCAGATCACCGCCATCGTGCCCACCACAGGCGCCAGCACGACCACTCCGGGAAAGAGCTCCGGCGAGCGGAATGTCACGATCGGCACGACGATGAGCACGAGCCCCGCCGCCGAGACCGCGCTGCGCAAGCGATGGTGCTGGGGCAGCGGCGCGCCCGCGAGCAGGGCGAGCAGGCCTCCGGCACCGAACTCCCAGGTACGGGTGAGGGTCGAGAAGTACGCGAGGTCCGAGTCCTGTCCGGTCAGCACCAGGCAGTACACGAGGGAGGCGGCGGTGACCGCACCGAGGGTGACCGTCAGCACCACGCGGGAGCCGGACGCCCTGCGCGCGGCGACCCAGAGCGCCGCGATGAGAAGCAGCGGCCAGAACAGGTAGAACTGCTCCTCGACCGAGAGCGACCAGTAGTGCTGCACCGGTGTGGACTCGAGATCGGCGCGAGCCGGGATCTGCGAATCGACGGCGAGCTGCCAGTTCTCGAAGTACAGGGCGCTCGCCACGATCTCGCGGAACCATGCGCGCCATTCCCGCTGGGGCACGACCGCGACGGTGAGCAACGAGACCGCGAGCAGCACGGCGAGCGCCGCCGGCAGGATGCGGCGAGCACGGCGCAGGTAGAAGGCGCGCAGCGAGATACGGCCGCGCTGCTCGGCCTCGCGGAGCAGCAGCCCGGTGATGAGAAAACCCGAGACGACGAAGAAGACGTCGACGCCCATGTAGCCGGCGGGGGCCACGGCGGGCCAGCCGTGATGGAGCACGACGGCTCCGACGGCGAGCGCCCGCAGAGCCTGTACCTCGGGGCGAACCGTCGATCGAACGAATGGCTGAGGGGGAACTGCCATCTGCTCAAGCGTAGAGCGGCGGATGCGGGCACGCGAGGGGTTGCACGAACGCCCGCCTTACGGCAGGCACGCAAAAGGGGCCGGACCCGAAGGCCCGACCCCTTTCAGCGATCAGCGATCAGCAGGCGAACCTACTTGAGCACCTTCGTGACCGTGCCGGCGCCGACGGTGCGGCCACCCTCACGGATGGCGAAGCCGAGACCCTCTTCCATGGCGATCGGCTGGATGAGCTCGACCGTCATGTCGGTGGTGTCGCCGGGCATGACCATCTCGGTGCCCTCGGGCAGCGTGATGACACCGGTGACGTCGGTGGTGCGGAAGTAGAACTGCGGGCGGTAGTTCGCGTAGAACGGGTTGTGACGCCCGCCTTCCTCCTTGGAGAGGATGTACGCGGTGCCCTCGAAGTTCGTGTGCGGGGTGACCGAACCGGGAGCCACGACGACCTGGCCGCGCTCGACGTCTTCGCGCTTGGTGCCGCGAAGGAGCAGACCGCAGTTCTCGCCGGCCCATGCCTCGTCGAGCTGCTTGTGGAACATCTCGATGCCGGTGACCGTGGTCTTCTGCGTCGGGCGGATGCCGACGATCTCGACCTCGGAGTTGATCTTCAGCGTGCCACGCTCGGCGCGGCCCGTGACGACGGTTCCACGACCGGTGATCGTGAAGACGTCCTCGATCGGCATGAGGAACGGCTTGTCCTTGTCGCGCACGGGGTCGGGGATCGACTCGTCGACGGCGTCCATGAGGTCGAGAACCGACTTGACCCACTTCTCGTCGCCCTCGAGCGCCTTGAGGCCCGAGACCTGCACGACGGGAGCGTTGTCGCCGTCGAAGCCCTGGCTCGAGAGGAGCTCGCGAACCTCGAGCTCGACGAGCTCGAGGATCTCTTCGTCGTCGACCATGTCGGACTTGTTGAGCGCGACGAGCAGGTAGGGCACGCCGACCTGCTTGGCGAGCAGCACGTGCTCACGCGTCTGAGCCATCGGGCCGTCGGTCGCCGCGACCACGAGGATCGCGCCGTCCATCTGGGCAGCACCGGTGATCATGTTCTTGATGTAGTCGGCGTGACCCGGGGCGTCGACGTGCGCGTAGTGGCGCTTCGGCGTCTCGTACTCGACGTGCGAGATGTTGATCGTGATGCCGCGCTGGCGCTCTTCGGGAGCGGAGTCGATCGACGCGAAGTCGCGCTGCACGTTGGTGGCCGACGGGAACTTGTCGGCGAGCACCTTCGAGATCGCGGCGGTGAGCGTGGTCTTGCCGTGGTCGACGTGACCGATCGTTCCGATGTTGACGTGCGGCTTGGTCCGCTCGAACTTGGCCTTAGCCACTGTGGGTCCTCCTCAGGACTCGTGTAGAACCGCCGGGCGCTGGATTGCGACCGGTGGCCTACGGGGGTTGTGTTGATATGTTACGCGAACCGGAAGGTTCGTGCGTATCGGACTATTCGCCCTTGTTCTTCTGGACGATCTCGTCGGCCACAGCCTTCGGGACCTCCGCGTAGCTCTGGAACTCCATCGAGTACACCGCGCGACCAGAGGTCTTCGACCGAAGGTCGCCGATGTATCCGAACATCTCCGAGAGCGGGACGTGCGCACGCACGACCTTCACGCCTGCGGCATCCTCCATCGACTGGATCTGGCCGCGACGCGAGTTCAGGTCGCCGATGACGTCGCCCATGTACTCCTCAGGAGTACGGACCTCGACGGACATCAGCGGTTCGAGCAGCACGGGGTTCGCCTTGCGAGCGGCTTCCTTGAAGCCCATCGAGCCGGCGATCTTGAACGCCATCTCCGAGGAGTCGACGTCGTGGGCCGCGCCGTCGAGCAGGCTCGCCTTCACGCCGACGAGCGGGTAGCCCGCGAGGATGCCGTACTGCATGGCATCGCGGAACCCGGCGTCGACCGAGGGGATGTACTCACGGGGGATGCGGCCACCGGTGACCTTGTTCTCGAACTCGTAGATCTTGTCGCCTTCGATCTCGAGAGGCTCGAGAGCGAACTGGATCTTCGCGAACTGGCCGGAGCCACCGGTCTGCTTCTTGTGGGTGTAGTCGTGCTTCTCGACCGCGCGCTTGATCGTCTCGCGGTACGCGACCTGGGGCTTGCCCACATTGGCCTCGACGTTGAACTCGCGCTTCATGCGGTCGACCAGGATGTCGAGGTGCAGCTCGCCCATGCCCTTGATGACCGTCTGGCCGGTCTCGGTGTTCTGCTCGGTGCGGAACGTCGGGTCCTCTTCGGCGAGCTTCTGGATCGCCGTGCCGAGCTTCTCCTGGTCGGCCTTGGTCTTGGGCTCGATCGCGACCTCGATCACCGGCTCGGGGAAGGTCATCGACTCGAGCACGACCTGGTTGTTCGGGTCGCAGAGCGTGTCACCGGTCGTCGTGTCCTTCAGGCCGATGACGGCGTAGATGTTGCCGGCGGTCACCGACTCGACGGGGATCTCCTTGTTGGCGTGCATCTGGAAGATCTTGCCGATGCGCTCCTTCTTGCCCTTGGTCGAGTTGACGACCTGGGCACCCGAGTCGAGACGACCCGAGTAGACGCGCACGTAGGTGAGTCGACCGAAGAACGGGTGCACTGCGACCTTGAACGCGAGCGCCGTGAACGGCTCGGTCGCGTCGGCGTGACGCATGACGACCTTCTCTTCGTCGCGAGCGTCGTGCGCCTCGATGGCGGGCACGTCGAGCGGCGACGGGAGGTAGTCGATCACGGCGTCGAGCATCGGCTGCACGCCTCGGTTCTTGAACGCCGAACCGCAGAGCACGGGGTAGATGTCGCTGTTGACCGTGAGGCCGCGGATGGCGGACTTGATCTCGGCGACGGTGAGCTCTTCGCCACCGAAGTACTTCTCCATGAGCTCGTCGTTCGTCTCGGCGACGGCCTCGAGCAGCGCGGTGCGGTACTCGGCGGCCTTGTCGACGAGGTCGGCGGGGATCTCCTCGATGGCGTACTCGGCGCCCATCTTGACGTCACCCTTCGAGTCGCCGCGCCAGGTGAGTGCACGCATCTCGACGAGGTCGACGACGCCTTCGAAGTTCGACTCCGAGCCGATCGGCAGCTGCAGCACGAGCGGGCGTGCCCCGAGCCGGCTGATGATGGTGTCGACCGTGTAGTAGAAGTCGGCGCCGAGCTTGTCCATCTTGTTGACGAAGCAGATGCGCGGCACGTTGTACTTGTCGGCCTGGCGCCAGACGGTCTCGGACTGGGGCTCGACGCCCTCCTTGCCGTCGAACACGGCGACCGCACCGTCGAGCACGCGGAGCGAACGCTCCACTTCGACCGTGAAGTCCACGTGGCCGGGGGTGTCGATGATGTTGATCTGGTTCTTGTTCCAGAAGCAGGTCACGGCGGCAGACGTGATCGTGATGCCGCGCTCTTTCTCCTGCTCCATCCAGTCGGTCGTCGAGGCGCCGTCGTGGGTCTCGCCGATCTTGTGGTTGACGCCCGTGTAGAACAGGATGCGCTCGGTCGTGGTGGTCTTGCCGGCATCGATGTGCGCCATGATGCCGATGTTGCGGACCTTGTTCAGGTCGGTGAGCACGTCTTGTGCCACGGGGGTTCCTCCGGAGATTCAGGAACGAAAAAGATGAGGTGAACGGATGCCGCGGGCGGCCCTTCGACGAGCGCAGGACCCGCCGCGCGGCATCCGTCTGCCTGCTACCAGCAGTAGAGGGCCGATCGGATGCCGGTCGCGGTACGACGCGGCATCCGTCTGCCTGCTACCAGCGGTAGTGGGCGAAGGCGCGGTTGGACTCGGCCATCTTGTGGGTGTCTTCGCGGCGCTTGACCGCGGCACCCAGGCCGTTGGAGGCGTCGAGGATCTCGTTGGTGAGACGCTCGGTCATGGTCTTCTCGCGACGAGCCTTGGCGTAGCTGGTGAGCCAGCGGAGGGCCAGGGTGTTGGCACGGTGGGGCTTGACCTCGACGGGGACCTGGTAGGTCGAACCGCCGACGCGACGCGAACGCACCTCGAGCGTGGGGCGCACGTTGTCGAGCGCCTTCTTCAGGGTGGCGACGGCGTCTTGGCCGTTCTTCTCGGCGACATTCGAGAGCGCCTCGTACACAATGCGCTGCGCGAGGTCCTTCTTGCCGTCGATGAGGATCTTGTTGACGAGCTGGCTGACGACGGGCGAACCGTAGACCGGGTCGGCGACGACGGGGCGCTTCGGAGCGGGTCCCTTACGAGGCATTACTTCTTCTCCATCTTCGCGCCGTACTTGCTACGACCCTGCTTGCGGTTCTTCACGGCCTGCGTGTCGAGCGCGCCGCGGACGATCTTGTAGCGCACGCCGGGGAGGTCCTTCACACGACCGCCGCGGATGAGCACCATCGAGTGCTCCTGCAGGTTGTGGCCCTCACCGGGGATGTATGCGGTGACCTCGGTGCCGTTGGAGAGCTTCACACGGGCGACCTTGCGGAGCGCGGAGTTCGGCTTCTTCGGCGTGGTGGTGTACACACGAGTGCACACGCCGCGCTGCTGGGGGTTGGCCTTCAGGGCGGGAGCCTTGGTCTTGGTGACCTTCGGCGAGCGACCCTTGCGGACCAACTGCTGAATGGTTGGCACTGCTTCTCCTTGTTGGTGCTGCACGGTGACAGCGTTTGATGGAATTCACATCAGACCCACCGGCGCCGCAGAGCTGCAGCGCCGTTTGCGTGGTGGGTATGCCGTGGGGGCGACCCGTGAGGGAGCCCATGGAGTGGTCGGATCGTCGCTGCTCGCGTCATGCCACCGCTCTCGATCGCTCGAGATTCGGGGCAGGATTCAAGCGCGCGTCAAAGCGCACACCCGATCCATGGTAATGCCCCGTAACGTTGCGGTCAAATGGGCCTCGATGTCGGTGCCGCCCGCTCGCTCGAGGGACACCTGCACCGTCGGTGCGTCAGCCGGGCCAGCCCGGCGAATCGAGCTCACGCTCGAGGTCGGCCAGGAGGTCTTCGACCTGCGGCTCGACGAACTCGGTCACGGCGTCGCCGATGCGACCCCGGTGCTGTGCGAGCTCGACGCAGATGCGCCGGCCGAGCTGCTTCGCGAAGTCGTCGGCGAGGCGCACCTCGTCGCGCAGCGCCTCTTTCTCCTCCATCGTGAAGGGTCGGGGCGCGGGCTCGAGCGCCTCGGCCGCGGCATCCGCTTCGAGCCCCGACAGGGTGAAGAGGAACGGCTGGTCGGGAACCGGCTCGGGGTCGAGGTCGAGTCCGAGGAACTCGGGTTCGAGCCCCTCCCCTGCGCGATACGGTCGCCGCGCCTTGCGCTCTTCGGCGAGCCGGATCTCGCGGTGCAGCATCGGAAGGTTGCGCGCCGTGTAGTCATCGACGGCGAGATCGATGATGCCCTTCATGCGCATCGAGAAGGCGTGCTGCACGGGGTGCGGCACGTCGACGTCGAGTCCGGCGGCCGTGAGGATCGGCGAGCCGAAGCACCGGGTGCAGAGCCGCACGCGGGCGCGGTGCGTGCCGGGTCGCCACCGGGGCAGCCACGCCAGCCACCGGTCGACCTCGTGGCTCACCTTGGCCTCGATCGATCCCTGCATCAGGGAAACGATAGCGCTGCCTCGGCCGGGCGTCATCGAACCGCGAGCGGTTGGCGCGCCGCGCGGGCCTCTCCTCGCCCGCTCGGTCAGGCCGTCACTCCTCGTCGGGGCGCTCCCAGGGCCAGCGCGGCCGCACCATGCCGGCGTCGCGTCCGCGCGCGACGAGCACGGCCAGTGATGCCGTGAGCGCTGCGAGCGCCGGAATGAGCAGGCCGAACCACCCGATGCCGAACCCGAGACCGAAGAGCAGTGCGGCGAGCAGCGTGTTCGCGGTGCTCGCGAGCGCGTAGCCGATGACCGCCACCACGACGGCAGCGAGCCAGCTCCACACCATGGAGAGCACGACGCTGCGCAGCATCCGTTCGGGCCGGCGGAGCGTGCGCGCGAGGGTGAGCAGTACTGCGATGACGGATGCCCCGACCGCTGCCGGCGCCACGAACCGGCCGGCCTCGGGGTCGGCGATCACCTCGATGCCCGCGAGGAGGCTGACGAAGCCGTAGGCGCAGACCACGAGGGCGGCGTCGAGGGCTGCCGCGAACGCGGCGACGATCCAGGCCGTGCGACGCGGGTCCATGCCTTCGAGCGTACGCCGGTCGCCGAACGTGTGGAGCCGGGCGTTCAGCGCCAGTCTGCGCCCGCGTGCACCCGCTGCTCCGCATCATGTCGCTGCGCCTCCGAGAGTGTGCCCCGCTCGGTGAGGAGCCGCACAGCTTCGAGTTCGGCGGAGCGCATCGCCGCGCGCTCGTCACCGGTGCTCGTGCGGTAGATGTAGCGCCGCCACTCCTCGAGTCGCGCCTGCACGCCGTCACGGAACTCCGCCGATTCAGCGACCTCGACGGGCACCGAGTCCCCGGAACGCACGCGGCGGCCGCCCGACCAGCGGGGCCGCTCGCGATCGTGGCGGAGAGCGAACACCGCGAGCACCGCGCAGCCGACCACCGAGACGATCTGCACCACGAGTCCGATCATTGCGGCCGGCGAGAAGAGCACGTCGTCGATCCCACCGAACACCATCCACACGGCGACGGCCCACAACACCGCGATGAAGATGAAGGTCTTGCCGCCGAAATTGCCGCCGTGATAGAGCGGATTCGACGTGCGACGCGGCTCGAGCCAGATGAAGAGACCGAGTGCAGCGGCCATGCAGAGTCCCGACGGCAGTGCGCCCGACACCGGGTCGAGCACCGCATTGCCGGTTCGACCGATCATGACGAGCGCCGATGCGATGAGGGCGATCACCGCGGCCACCACACTCCACCACATGTACCCAGCGGAGACCTTCTTCGGCGCGGAGTCGGTCATCGGCTGGATGCGATCGAGTTCCGCCCGCTCGGCGGTGCTGAGCACCGTGGGAAAGGCCGACGCGGCACCACCGTGGGTGGCGAGTACGGCGAGCTGGGGGACGGCACGCAGCGCCGCATCGGCGGAGAGGTCGTGCGGCAGTTGACCCACGGCGACGGCGACGGCATCGCGAGCCGCCGGTGTCAGCGCAGTCGCGCTGGGGCCGGTCATGCCGAGGCCTCGGGGAGCGCGGCGAGCACGGCCGGCTCGATGCCGCCCAGCAGGCGATCGATGTCGGCGAGCCGGCGCGTGAGCACGCGAGGGTCGCCATCGATCGACACGAGGTAGACCGCCCACTCGCCGGTGACCGCCGACCATTCGCCCTTCGCAAGGATTCCGGGCGGAACCTCGCCCGGCTGCTCGTCGATCGGCGAGAGCGTCAGCCGGCGCACGGCGCTCTCGAAAGCGACGTCTTCGAGTTCGAGCACCGCCGGCTCGATCAGGGTGACGCCCACCGGCGGCAGCAGGGATGCGGCATCCGCGCCGTCGATGTCACGGCGCTGCACGAAGACATCGACCCAACCGGATGGGTCGCCGTCGATCGGGAAGAACCAGAACCGGGCGCTCACATGCTCGTTCGGAAACGTCGCGATGGCGGTGGCCTGATCGCGCAGCGCACCGACGTATGCCGCGGCCGAGGCGCGGTCGTGGGTGAGCTCGTCGGCGACCCACTCGGCCCATTCCGCTGCATCCGACCATTGCTCATCGGCCCAATCGGTGGGCACCCGCACCCAACGGTCGGGATCGAAGATGATCGGGAACATGCTCATGCCGCGGCCACCCATCTGAACGTCGACATGATCGCCTCACCGATGAAGAGGAGGGCCTTGGCCATCTCGGCCGAGTTCTCGTCGTCGACCGACAGCACCGAGTACTGGAACAGCAGTGCACGACGGCCGTCGCCCCCTGGGACGGGAGCGAGGAAGGTCAGTTCGTCGGTGTTCACCGAGGCGGACTCGTCGCGGTACTCCGAACGTCGGCGCACCACGTAGAGCTCCACCTCGGCGGTGGCCTCTTCGACGGCACCACCCTTGGCGAATCTCGTCAACGCCTCATTCCACGTGACGCCGAGTGGCAACACGAATGGCGAGACGGCGAGCATAGCCGGCATGGGAGCGCCGGGCTCGCGTTCAGGCGCGACGTAGACCTCGAACACCCCTCGTTCGCGCAGCGCCGACTTCAGGCGCGAGATCATGCTGCGGAACTGGAGCACCAGATCGGGTCTGCCCGCTTCTTTCATCGCGCCGAGCGACACCGCGATGGCGCCCTCGTCGGTGAGTGCGGCGGGCGGCACCTTGGTCCAGCCGGGCGGGCAGAGCAGGGTGTACGACACCTTCGGTGTCTGCACCCCGGTCAACTCGTCGCGCAGCGAACTCACCGCTTCCCCTCACCCGTGCGACGAAGCACGCTCATTTGCCTCGAACGATGTCGAACGCCCCTCCGACGAAGTCGGGAATGTCGGGCAGCGGAACACCGACGCCCTGCAGGGACTGGTATCCGCCGAAACCAGTGTTCCAGAGATTCACACCCTGCCCCGCCAGCGACGGCATGGCACTGTACTGCGACGCCCAGGTCGCCGCCCGCCCGCCGACGGGGAGGCTCCCGGCCCCGGGCCAGGCGGATGCCAGGCGCTGGGTGAGCGAGTAGGCCTGCCCGTCGAAGATCGAGCCACCGCCGCGAAGGGCGTTCCATGCGTTGCCGGCCCAGGTTCCACGGTTCGCGAGGAACGCGTCGGCCAGGCCCGGCGCTGCGGCATCTCGGGCGGCACGGTTGCCCACATTCCGCCCGGCTCCGACCACGGTTCTGAGGTCACGGATGATGGCGTTACGGCCGACGGCGACGAATCCGCCGGTGGCATTACCGAGACCGAGTGCGCCACGCAGCGAGCCGAGTGCACCCTGGCCGGCCTTCAGGCCCTTACCGAAGGCGCCGAGGAACGGCACGATGCCGACGATGTCGAGCGCGATGTCGGTCCACGACACGCGCTTCGAACCGCACGCCATCATGATGCAGTGAGCGGCGAGCGCCACGATGCCCGCGACCGCGGCGATCGCGAGCCAGATCGGCCCGCCGATCACGAGGGCGGCGATGACCGCGATGGTCGCGACGATCGTCGCCAGGTCGGCCAACTGGTCGAGCAGGTCTTCCCACCATGTGTCGTTGATGCCCGAGGCATCGATCGCGTCTTCGATGCCCTGCACCGCGGCGTCGTAGGCGTTCTCCCACGTGCTGAAGCCGCTGTCGAACGAGGTCCAGAGGGCGTCGAGGCTCTCGCCGGCGGTCTTCGCCGTGCCGGCCGCCTCGGTGAGCGCCGCGCTGGCCTCGTTCTTCTGGGTGTCGGTGGCCTCGGTCTCCCAGACCCACGTGGTGTTGTTGTCGTCGACCTTGTCTTGCGCGTTCTCTTTGGCTTCGAGCGCCTGCTGGTGGGCGTTGTGCGCGGTGACGATCTGGTCGACGAGCGGGTCGACCGTCGTGTTGCGCGCGGTGCGGAGCGCAGCCGCGTAGGTCACGAGCACCGGGCCGGTCTTCTCGTACCGTTCGCCGACCTTTCGCAGGTCGCCGTGCAGCTCGCGAGCCGACTCCCGCACTTTATCGAGGCTCTCGGCCTTGTACTTCTCGTCGTCGCCGAGCTTCTTCAGCTCCGCAGCGGTCGACGACATCCGAGCGCCGATGTCGATGTAGTGGTTTCCTGCCTTCTCGATGGCCTCGGCGTTGCCGTCGAGGTCCATCGCGGGAACGCCCTTGGGCGACGTCAGGCTCGCCCCACCGTAGCCGTAGGTCATGGGGTGCCCTCCGTCGGCGTCGCGAGTTTCTGATCCGTCTCGGTGAAGCCGTCGACGATCGCCTTCAAGTGGTCGTGGATGTTCGTGAGTCCTTCTTGGATGACCTCACGGTTCCCGTCCCAGCCGGATTCGAAATCGCCGACCCGGTCGCGCAACTGCGACTTGCCATGCGGGCGCCCAACGGCGTCTTGCACGTCATCGGTCTTGTCTCCGATCTCTTCGAACTCCTTGACGAAGACTCCGAGATTGTCGGTCATCGTCTTCAGGTCGTCGAAATTCAGATCGACGTCGGGTCCAGCCATCCGTACGCCCCTCTCCACTGGTCAGGGATCAGGCTAACCGACCCATCGAAACCCGCGCGATGGGGAGGACTCCCCACCCGGCCGCTCATGCTGCGATCGCACACGCAAGAGGGGGAGAGGCGATCGCCTCTCCCCCTCTGCAACTCGTGTTTGCGTCGGTTCAGCTTCCGGCCAGTGCCTGGTCGGTGTCCTTGATGGCCTGCATCATCTTGCGCAGCGACTCACCCATGTCGCTGATGCCCTCGATCGCCTTCTCGAGACCGGTCGTCAGCTCGGTGTAGCCCTCGCCGAACTTGCCCGAAGCGTGCTGCGTCTTGAAGTCGTCACCGAGCAGACGGTCGACATCGTCCTTCAGACGACGCAACACGTCACCGATCTCTTCGCGACCGCCCTCGAGCCGGCCGGCCATCGATTCCATCTCACCGTATGACGCTTTGAAGTCCGCCATGATCAACCCTTTCATTCAACGAAACGGCCCGCCGCGGCGAACCCTGCGCACACCACACTAAGCGCACTCCCACCCCCCGCCCAATGGGTACAACTCCCCACCCTCGACCTCGAGGCACTGCGAGATCGCGCATCGAAACGCCGCCCCGGCCCGACCGACCGCAATTGGAAGCGCCGATCAGACGGGGTCGGCGGACTCCGCCAACTCATCGCGGATGGTACGGGTCGCGGGTTGCGCGTCGGCCCATTCGGCGGCCTCGATGATGCGATCGAACAGTTCGAGCATCAGCGGCTCGAGCTGCAGCAGCACGGTCGACAGGCTCGCGAGCACGACCTCGGCGGCACCGGGGACGGTGATCCAGTAGTCGGCGGTCAGCGACTCGGCGGAGGATTCGTCCGAGGCATCCGCTGCTCGACGGGTGATGCGGCGGAGCACGATGGAGTCGCCCTTCGCGAACGCCACACCGCCGCCGGATTCGAACGCCTGCCAGGGCTCGGCATCGACCTCAGGAGGGCGCAGGGCCGCGACGAGCTTCTCGACGAGCACCGCTGGGGTCGAGTCTTCGCCGAAGGTCGGCGGAAGCGCGTACTCGCTCAGCGTCGAGGCGAAGGCGACGCCCCCGTCGTTGGCGAGGGAGACGTGGTATTGAGTCGCACCTCGTGCGATCGCAGCTTCGAGTGCCCGAGCGAGGCGCAACCGGTGATCGGCGCGCAACTGGGCGAGGTCGTCGCGACGACCGTACTGCTCGCGTACGAAGTTCGCGATCTCGACGGCACGTGCCTCTGCGTCACCGTCGATCGGCGCGTGCCACCACTCGCCGGGCAACGTGAACCGAAGGCGAGAGTGCGCGATCATTCAGCGTCGTCCGCAAAGGCCCTGATGGCGTCCGCTGTGATGTCGGCCATCTTCGGGTTGATCATGAACGCTCCGTCGAAGCCGCTCGCCGCGATCGCGGCGTCGACGTCGAGACGATCGCCTGACGAATTGCGAGCGGCCACACGTACGCTGTCGTATTCATCGGGCAGCACACCGCCGACCGCCTTGAGCGTCTCGGTCACACTCTCGACCGGGAGCTCGTCGCCCGACGCGACCAGCACGAGGACGACATACCGCGAGAAGCCGTCTTTCCCTTCATCGACCTGCACCTCGTCAAGGCCCGCCGGCACGTCGGCGACCGCCGCCTCGACCGTCTCGAGCGGCTGTGGCGAGGCGGCGCACCCGCTCGTCGCCGCGAGTACGCCGAGCGCAACGCAACTCAGGATGATCGTGCCGATTCGCTTCTTCATGTGGTGCATCTCATTCCTTGAACGCATATTGCTCGTTCGACACGATATCGAGGCGAGCGCGCGATCATTCAGCGTCGCCGCCGAAGCTGCGAAGCGCCTCCGCGGGGATCTTGGCCGTCTTCGGGCTGATCATGAAGACCGCGTCGACGCCAGTGGCCGCGAGAGGCTCCTCGAGATCGAGACGGTCTCCAGACTCCGTGCGCACGATGATGCGTGCGCTCTCGAACCCATCGGGGATGGTGTTGCCGATCGCGCGCAGCGCCTCGGCGAGCACATCGGCCGTGATCTCCGAATCGCTGACACCCATCTCGACGAACAGGTAGCGGGAGAAGCCGTCGAGGCCTTCTTCGACGAACACCTCGTCGAACGCCGACGACGACTCGCGAACCGCCTGCTTGACCGGTTCGAGTTCGTCGACATCTCCCGACCGCCCACACGCCGCCATCGTCAGCACAACGGAGATCACCATGCCCCCGACGACCAATCCCCGAAACCGCTTCAACATGTCTTGCACCTTACTCATGGAATGCGTACTGTTCCTGCCCGACGACGTCGCCGAAGAACTCCGCGAAGCCGTCATCAATCGTCGGGTCCGCCGTGAGCAGGTCTTCAGCCGTCTGCTGATACGCCGCATTGTTGTGCGGCTGCGCGGAGTAGGGCTGACCGGTCGTCGGGTTCATGCCGTCGGGGACCGCCTCGGAGTACGTCGACCAACTGTCGGTGTTCGGTGGGCGCGAGGTGAGATCGAGCTGGTGCACGATATCGCCCTCGTGCTGCAGCGAGACGACCTCTGTCTTGGGCGGAATCGCCATGTCGTCGATCGGGGCGCCGTAGGCGATCACTCCCTGGAAGTTGAACGCTTCGGATCGATTGGCAGCGAGGTGACCCGCCATGATGCCGCCCTGGCTGAAGCCCACGAGCAGCACTGGGTCGTTCGGCCCGATGCCGGCCTGGTGCATCGCCTCCATCACGGCGCGCTCGTACTGGGTTCGTACCTCGGGGAAGAGCCGCAGCACGATGTTCGTGTCAAGGTCGTTGACCGCGCCGTCGCCGTTCATGTCCTCGCCGAAGAAGACGCCGGCGGCCTGCCAGTCCTGGGTGCTCGGAAGCGTCACCACGTATCGCGGCGGGTCCCCCTCGATGCGCTTGATGTCCACGACGGTCTGCGATTCGCCACCCATCGTGTCGGCGAAGCCTTCTGCCGCGATGAAATCGTCGAGGCTGTCCATCGAGTCTTGCGCATTGGCGTCCTCCCAGGCGTTGAGGGAGTCGCGGTCGTTCTCGTCGGGCTCGAACTCATCGACCGCTGGGGTCGGAGCGAAGATCTCGATCGCGACGCGCCATGCGAGCACGACTCCGAGGAATGTCACGGTGGCGAACACCAGCGCCCAGAACAGCGGGCTGCTGAGGATCAGCGCCGCGAGCGAGACGACCGTCGCCAGGAGCATGGCGAGCGCCGCCGTGACGACGAGCACGAGGGCGACGGTGACCACGAGCAGGCCGGCGATCAGCGCGACCGCGATGAACGCCAGCACGGCGGCAGCGAGGATCAGCACGACGAGGGCGGCGATGGCGATCGCTGCGACGACGAGCAAGGTGATCACAGCGAGGCCGAGCAACACGATGGCGGCGACGAGCACGAGCACCGCGGCGATGACGACGAGCACCGCGACCACGACAGCGACGATCACCGCGATCACGGCTTCGATGATGGCGAGCAGTACCTCGCCCACTGCGTCGAGGAATTCTCCGATGCCGCCCCAGAGGTTGTCCCAGAACGAGTCGTTCAGATCGCTGCCATCGACGACATCGCGGATTCGTTCGATGGCGACCTGCGCGGCGCGGTCGCGGTCGGCGACCGCTTCGGCGTGCCGCTGACGCGCCGCACCCGCGGCTGCGGCGAACCGGTCGGCGTCGGCCGAGACTCCGAGGATCGAGCGCTCGAGCGCGGTGGCCTCGCTCGGCGTCGCCTCTGCGCCGAGCCCGCGCTGCTGCGTCCGCAGCGATCGCTCGCGGGCTGACGCATCGTGCTCGTCGGCAGAAGCGTCATCGGCATCGCGGATGGCGCGATCCGCCTCGCCCTGAGCGCCTTCGAGTGCGGCGGCGAACTGCACGAGTGCCTCACCGGTCTCGGCGTAGCGGCGCTCGGCACCTGAGATCTCCCGAGCGAGCCGCGACGCATCGGAGCGCACGCGATCGAGCGCGAGGCTCACCATCGCCCCCGGTTGCGCGATCTCTTCGAGGTTCGACACGGCCGCGCGAATCGCCGTGGCTGTCTCGTTGTACCGCTGACCGGTGCGCCGAAGCACCACCGGGTCGCCGGGAATCGGTTCCATCATGCACCGCTTTCGGATGTCGCGAGCGAACGGTCGAGCTCGGTGAATGCCTGCTCGATGCCCTGCAGTGCCCCACCGAGCTTTCCGAGATTCTCGGCGAAGCCGCTTCGGCGGTCGTCCCAGGTGGAGGCGAATCGTTCGACGGTGCCTGCGAGGCCGGCGTGGCCGCACGCCGCGGCCGCCTGACGCGACGTGTCGTCGGACTCGTCGAACTCCCGCCGGATGGACCGAGCGTCGGCGGCGGCATCACCGATCGCCGCGAGATCGAGTCGGATCATGGCACCCATTCCCCCTATTGCTGCGAGTTCTCCTGCGCACCGATGAGTCCACTCGACGAAGCGGCCCGCCTCGGCGGACCCACGCACACGCTGCGCACTCCACACGTTACTGGCGTGGCCACCACCGCCCAATGGGCACAACTCCCCACCTTGGAGCGCCGAGTGCCCACTGCATGTCTCACCGTCATTCGCCGACGAGCGGCATCTGCACGGTGACGAACGCGCCGTTCTCGACGAAGATGCCTCGACCCTCGGGGTATTCGTGACGCTGCACCTTCGGGAACGGCACCTTGAACAGCGAGTCGCCGTCATAGGTATCGGGCCGGAGCGCGATCCCCCGTCGACCGGCCTTCAGCTCGCCGATCAGTCCGTACCCCGAGCTCAGCTGGGAGACGTCGCCATCTCCGATCAGGAAGTGGTCGCTGCGGTTGACCGCCTGGAACAGCTCCTTGAGCGGCCGTTCGGCATCGGTGTCGCCGAACTCTCCGACGTTCTCCACGACGATCAGGATGCGACCCGGGATCGACTCGTCGGGCACGATGCCCGCGAGTTCCTTCGCGAGCGCCCGGGCGTCCTCGATGTTCGCGGCGACGCGCATCCACGGCGCGAATTCCCTGAGCACGGAGCGCCGACCGCCGAAGTGGAACAGCCGGATCTCGGGGTCGAAGCGGCGCATCGACGTGATGATCGATCGCAGTGCGTTCGACTTGCCACTGCGCGGCGGCCCGGCGACCACGAAGGTGCCGATCGGCTCGAACCCCTTCGGGCCGAGGATGTCGTCGGAGATGCCGAGCACCGGCAGGCCGTCGACCGAGTCGGGCAGATCGGTGGTCACGAGTTCGGTCGGGAGTGCGCCGATCTCGGATGCCTCGATCGCACCACGTGCCCGGAGCGCCTCGGCGAAGGCCTGCATCGCACTCGTCTGGTCGGCGACGTTCGCCGTGCCGCCGATTGCGGCGAGTTGCGTCTCGAAGCCGTCGACGACCGCGCGGCCGGGGGCGCTGCGCTCGTTGAGTACGTCTTTCGGGGCTCCGAGGATGGAATAGGCGCCCTCGTCGGACATGCGCAGGATGATGCGCTTGGTGACGTTGGCGCTGACCGCCGTCGGCACCGCGCCGTACCGGTCGGCGCTCGCGATCGCGTGCACGCCGAGCGGTCGGCCTTCGCCGAGGAGCCGCATGAAGATCGCGTAGAACGGCGCGCGCGCCGATGTGGTCTCCCACTCCTGCTTGAACGTGCCGAACCCGTCGACGAGCAACAGGATGCGCGCCTCGTCGTTGCTTCCGGTGATCGATCGATATTCGGAGAGGCTCGCGGCATTGACCGCCGAGAATCGCTTCGAGCGGTCATCGAGAATCGAGCGGATGGTACGGAGCATGCGCTGCACGCGTTCGGCGTCGTCTCCTGACACGATGGAGCCGACGTGCGGCAGCGACTCGATGGACCGGAGCGACCCGGTGCCGAAGTCGATGCCGTAGACGATCGCACGGCCTCGCTCGGGTGCGGCGCCGACCGCCATCGCGATCGAGCGGAGTGCCGTCGACTTGCCCGCGCCGCTCGTGCCGTAGACCAGCATGTGCCCTTCGGTGTCGGGCTCGAAGTACACCGCTTCCTGCAACTGCCGCTCAGGGATGTCGGCGAGTCCGAGCGGGATCCGGGAGTCGCCCTCGAGCGGAAGCTCGCGCAGATCGACCGCGGTCGCCAGGTCGTCGAGCCATGGCCGCCTGGGTGCTGGAACGCGAGCCTCCTGCGCCGCCAGGATGAGGTTCTTCACCAGACGTTTCTGGTCGTTCGGGCCGAGGTCGTCGTCATGGGTGTCGGACTCGGCCGCCGACTCGCCCTCCCAGACGATCGCTCCACCGAATCGCAGCTCCGCGACCTTGGCGTGGGCCGATTCCGGTGCATCGCTCGTCCAGCCACCTGCGTACCCGGATTGGAAGGGGACGAGGCGACCCGGGCCGGTCTTGGCGATGCCGCGGCCCGGGATCGAAGGATCGAAGGTTCCCGCGACCGGGTCGCCGACGACGTCGTTCGAGTCCGAGACATCCGCCATGCGAAGCGCGACCCTGAGGTTCGTGTTCGCACGGAGGTTGTCCTTGATGACACCGGCCGGGCGCTGCGTCGCCATGATGAGGTGGATGCCGAGCGAGCGGCCTCGCTGCGCGACGTCGACCACCCCGTCGACGAATTCGGGCACCTCGCCGGCGAGGGCCGCGAACTCGTCGATGACGAGCACGAGCGCCGGTGGCGTCTCGGGGTCTTGGCGCTTCTCGAGTTCGAGCAGGTCTTTCGCCTTCTTGCGATTGAAGAGATGCTCGCGGTGGTGCAGTTCGGCGCGCAGGCTCGTGAGCGCACGGCGCACGAGATGCGGGCTGAGGTCGGTGACGAGCCCGACGCAGTGCGGCAGGTCGACGCAGTCGGCGAAGGCCGAACCGCCCTTGTAGTCGACGAAGAGGAAGGTGACCCGGTCGGGGCTGTACTCGGCCGCCATGCCGAGCACCCATGCCTGGAGGAACTCGGACTTTCCGGATCCGGTCGTGCCGCCGACGAGCGCGTGCGGACCCTGCGTGCGCAGGTCGAGCGACATCGCGTCGGGACTGGCCTGCCCGATGTACGCCTTCAGCGTTCCGGCGCGCTTGAGTCTCGGATGAGGGCCGCGCGACCGGTCGAGGATCGAGTTGTTCTGCCGCCAACGCTCGACAGCGGTCGAGGGCTGGCTCGCCATATCGGTGCCGAGCAGCTTCAGCAGCGAGACGCTGCGCGGCAAGTCGCTGGAGTCCGCGTCGACCGAACTCGAGTCGGCCACCGGTGCGAGGCGCTTCGCGAACACCTCGGCGTACTGGTTCGAGACGCCTTCGACCGTGACGGTCTGGTAGTCCTCACCGGCCCGCACGTAGCCCACGCGAGCCTTGTCGAGCCCGTCGGTGGCATCGATGAAGGTTCGACAGGCGGCGGGCAGCGACTCGACCGTGGGCGCGAGGAAGATCGTGTAGATGCCGGCATCGGCGCCGCGCTCGATCACCTGGGTAAGGCGCGGGCGGTCGACCGGAGCGTCGTTGGAGGCGATGAGCACGAGCGCGATGTCGCCCTCGAGCTTCCCCGGGGAATCGGAGACGTCGCCGACGCGGGCGCCGAGGGCGAGCGTCGTGTCTGGTTCGCTGAGCGGGCCGCGCCGGCTCGGCGTGCCAGAGAGTCGCTCGAGGATGGCCTCTTCGAGGCCGTTGAGGAGCGCAGTACCCGCCGACTGGCTGTCGGCGAGGGCGAGCTCGGCGAAGGGCGACTTCGGGCTCGTCGTATGGGGCAGCCACTTCATCCACTCGATCTCGCGAGCCCAGGCCGGGTCGACGATCGCAGCGGTGACGATCTCGTTCGGGGCATGCAGCCCGAACAGCTGCACGCCGAGGCCGCGCAGCACGTCGGCAGCCAGGTGGCGGGGACCGGCGATGCCGATCGCCCCCGAACTCGGGAGCATCTCGATCAGCGGCACGTCGTCGATGAAGGCATGACGCTCGCGGAGCTTGTCGACCTGCCGCGCGTAGCGGGCGATGCCCTTCAGCTCGCTGGTCTCCTGAATCGTGTTGCGGCTCTTCGCGCGCCCCACGCCGAGTCGCAGCGAGAGGAAGTTCCAGTGCTCGGGGCGTCGCGTCCACAGGTACGGGCCGAGTCTCATCGCCTGCTCGTAGATGGTCGCCACCGCCGGCGCCTCTTCGTGACGACGGTTGCGCTCGACGACGGTCTCGCGCGCGAGTCGGTCTTCGAGGTCTTCGATCTGCGTCTCGAACGTGTCGATCTCGAGTCGGAGCTTCTTTCCCTGCTGTGTGCGCTGGCCGATGAAGTTGCCGAGCATCATGAGCGGCGACATCGCGATGATGAGCAAGGAGCTCGGCCGCTGGGTGAAGGCGAACATCGCGAACCCGAGCATCACGGGCGCGGCCACCATCGGCCACGGGAACATTCGCGGCTCTGCCTCGGAGGGCACGACGGGGTGACGGTGCTCGGTGCCGGGATATCGTTGCTCGACACGCGGAGACCGGTTGAACATGAGCGCGCCGCCGCGCTCGAGCACCGTGTCGGCCTCGGCCTCGTCGGCGCCTGCCACCATCGAGAACGACACCTCGGTATCACCGATCGTGATGACCTGGCCGGGCATCACGCGCACCCGCTGCACGAGTCCGCCGTCGACGACGAGACCGTTCGCCGAGTTCAAGTCGACGAGCTCGATGCCCTGGTCGATCTCGACGCGGGCGTGCCGCTTCGATACCAATGCATCCGCGAGGACGATGTCGACCCCGGCCGCGCGGCCGATCGTGCTGTGGCCCCTCGGCAGCGGAATCTCACGCCCGGCCTCCGGACCGTTCAGCACTCGCAGCACGGCTGCGGCCGTCTCGCCCGAGCGACCGGCTGGCCCGCCGCTCGTCTGCGCGACGACCGCGGCGTTGAATCCCGAACCGATCGGCGCATCGCCGATGAGCAGCTCGGGTGCGAGCACGACGGGCTCGCTCGAGGTCGGCGGCGCCACCGCGAGGGTCAGCCCGACGCCGGGCGCTCTCGACATGCTCGCGGACATCGGGTCGTTGTCGGCGATGGTTCTCGCGATATCGGCGACGGTGGCCGTCGAGTCCGCCGTGACCACGATGTCGACCGGGGCTCCGGCTTGCCTTCGGAGTCCGAGTTTGAGCTTCATCCCTTACCTTCCGGGTTCTTCGGTCACGATGAAACTGCGCCCACCGAGGGTCACTCTCGAGCCTGCCGGCACCGGTGTGCGCACACCCGGTTCGATGAGCTGCGGCCGACCGCCGATGGGTGAGACCGCGGTGCCATTGCGCGAATCGCGATCGATGACCCAGAACCCCGCGGCATCGGCGCCGAAGGCGGCGTGGGTCTTCGAGATGCGCATGGTCGGGTCGTCGAGCGGGATCAGCTGGTCGGCGGGTTCACCGGCAGCCGGCACCGGGGCCCGCCCGAAGAGCCCGAAGGCCGACGCCGGCAGGCGAGTGCCGTCGTCGAAGATCAGCACGAATGCGCCGCCGACCGGTCGTGCAGGATGCGACGGCGCCGGCGGAGCAGGCGACCCCACCTGGGCATGGGGTGCCGTCGGCAGTATCTGAGCAGCAGGGGCCGGTGAGGCAGGCGGGTTCGTCGGTTGCGCCGGACCGAGCGCCGGCGGCGTCCACTCCACCGCCTCGGTCGGTGCCGCCGACACGACTCCGGAACTCGAGCGCGTGGCTGGAATGAACAGTGACTCGACCTGGGTCTGCCCGCTCGCAAGCGACGGCAGCGTCGGGAGCGCCTCGGAGACGGGAGCGTCCATCGCCCGCCGGGCATGCCGCAGCGCCCTCGGATCGAGCGGGTTGAGGCCGGACCGGATGTCGATGGCGAAGCAGCGGCCGATGCGGTCGAGCCAGCTCCGACCCCGGGCCTCGGGGTCCCACGTCGACGACGCGAACAACACGGCCGGGCCGATCACGGGTATGAGCACCTGGGACGCCCAGAGCACGAGCGTGCGCAGCACGATCCGCCAGAATCCGGGAGCGCCGAATTCCGCCACACCGACGGACCTGATGCCGAAGGCGGCCTTGCCGATCGTCATCGACATGCGCCCGTGCAGGATGATCTGCACCAGCCCGAACACGAACAACGCCCCTTGACTGACGGCGGTCAGCACCAGCGGCAGCGTCATGTCGGCTGTGAACACCGCTGCGACATCCCCGGTTGCGGAGATGACGCCGCCGGCCAGCTGGGCGACGCCCACCGCGCCCGGCGCCGCGAGCACCAGCCAGATGAGCGCATCGAGCGCGAATGCGGCCGAACGACGGCCACGAGGCGCCGGCACGAGGCCGAGTCGTTCGGCATACGCCGGGTCGGGCCGCCCACTGGGGTCGAGCCCCGGCACGGGTTCCCGCTCGACGTCGAGTGTGATGCTCACCTCTACTCCTCATCCGCGGCACGCCGCATGGCCTGCCATTCCACACGACGGGGCTCGTCGTGTCGATGGGGAGGGGTCACCATCCCCCGCACCACACTAACGAGTCGCACCACCGCCCGATGGCCAAGGCCGACACGGCGACGTCGGCCGTGCGACTCGCACGGAGGGGAGACTGAGGACGGCCATCCCCACGGCTGCGGTACCGAACTCGCCCGGTTCGGTACCGAAGGTGACCGAGTTCAGTAGCGCTGGACCTGCGGCCCCGCCGCGAGCTCGCGGTCGTACGCCTCGAGCGCGAGCCGGTTGCGCTCGGTGACCGCGCGGCCACGGGCGGCGATCCAGCCGCCGAACCAGATCGGGATCTCTCGGGCGACGACGGCCGCGACGATCGCGTAGGGGTCGAGCCAGCGCTCGGCGATGAAGTCGTTCGCCTGCTCGAGGGTGAGGGTCCAGGCCTCGACGGCGAGCAGTGAGCCGCCGATGTAGGCGAAGTAGACCAGCACGCCCACGAACAGCCCGAAGACCGCATAGGTCCACCACGGGCCGCGGTTGATGATCGCCGCGAGCAGTGTGAAGCCGAGGAAGAAGGCGACGACCGGGACCCAGTAGATGGGGCGCACCAGGAAGTCGACGATGCCGACCGCTTCGCCGGCCGGCGCCCCGTAGCCGAGGTAGAGCAAGTAGGAGATTCCGCCGTAGAGCAGACCGAACACCACAGTGCCGATGAGGGCGACGAGGATGCCGAAGCCGCGGTTGCCCTTCAGCTTCGGCGGGGTCGGCGCCTGCACGTAGATCGTCTGCGGCCCGGATGGCTGTGCACCGAAGACGGGCTCGGGGCGGTCGTCGGCGAGGGTGGCCGCTCCTGCGGCAGTGCCGGTCGCGACGGTGGCGGCCGGCACATAGGTCTCGCGGCGCACGGCGTCGGCGGGCACGGGCTCGGGCGCGGAATCCGCATCGTCGATGCCGTTCGTCTCGGCCTCCGGCGCGTGCGCGTTGGCTCGCTCGACGGCCTCGTCGAGGCGCGAGGTCACGGCGAGGTCGTCGCTTCCCTCATCGGGCACGACGGGCTCGACGGGCTCGGCAGCAGTCGGGGTGGCGCCGTCATCGCCGACGGGCTCAGAACGGCCGGCATCTGCCGCGACGCCGGTATCGGTGTCGTCGGGCGTTGCTGCGGCCTCGTCGGCGTCGGCTCGGTCGTCGACCGGGTCGGTGTGCTCGTCGCGGCCTTCCGGGTCGTTTCCGGGAGTCGTGCTGCTCATGATCGCGCTCCTTCCGGGCACCCCTCGTACCCGCGGTTGGCCCACTGTAGCAACGCCCGGCCCCGGAATCCGGGAGCGCACGCGGCGCTTCGCTCAGTCGAAGATCGCCGCCACGATGTCGTGCGTGTAGCCGTCGGGGCCGGCGTTCACCCAGTGCGTCGCGATCCAGACGTCGTCGCGGAAGAAGTGCGACTCGCCTGACTGGCCGTCGGGACTCGGTGCCGTCTCGATCACGCAGCGCGTTCCCTCGAGCTCTTCGTAACAGACGTACCCCTTCTCGCCGAAGTGCGCGAGCATCGCAGCGCGCTCCGCCTCGGAGACGGTCGCCGCATTCGTCGTGAGCCCGCGGTCGGATCCGCCGGCCGGACTCGCCCACGTACACGTGACGGCGGCGTTCGCCTCGAGCAACTCGACAGCGGTGTCGTCGGTCGATCCGAGGCGCACCCCGCTGCCGGGTTCGAGGGTCCATGCGGGGTTCAGCACGAGCGGTGCGAAGTCGCTCGACCAGTCACGGGTGTAGAGCTCGGCGCACTCCGTCGGAATCCCGTGCGCGACCTCGGTCGCGATGGGAGTCGTTGACGGCGTCGAACCGGGTGGGGTGGTGACAGCGCCAGCCGAGTCGGTCGACGAGGGCAACGCTGCGCCCCCTCCCGTCGTACCGCCGATCACGGTGCCGACGAGCATCGCCACGACGATGAGCAGTGCCGCCGCAGCCACGAGGAACCAGAATTGCGGGCGGCGCGCGAGCGGACGCCGCGCTCCGCCGGCTTCGGACGCCACCGTGTCAGCAACAGCAGCGGACGCCGGGCGAGGGTGCAACGGGTCCTGCTCGGTCATCGCGAGTCCTCCGGTCGGGCGGGCATCGGGTTTCGGGGTGGGGCATCGAGTTTCGGGTTTCGGGTGAGCGTATCGGCTGACCGTCATACGTGTCACGGTCACCAGCCCGAATCGCGGCCCGCGCTACGCTGTCGTCGATCACCGAACCCCTGACCGGAGGACCCGTGCCCCGCTTCGACCGCCCGTTCGCCGAGCTCCGCGACTACCGGCCGGCGGTGTCCGAGCCCGCCGACTTCGACGAGTTCTGGGCATCGACCCTCGCCGAGTCCCGTCGCCTGGCTTCGGCTCCGACCTTGACCCGTGTGCCGTCGCCGCTCAGCTCCTTCGAGGTCTACGACGTGACGTTCGCAGGCTACGGCGGCGACCCGGTGCTCGGCTGGCTCGTGCTGCCCGACGGCGCTATCGGTCCCCTGCCGGCAGTCGTCGAATTCAACGGCTACGGCGGTGGCCGCGGCCTGCCGCACGAGCGGCTCGCGTGGGCGGGGTCGGGCTACGCGCACTTCTTCATGGACACGAGGGGCCAGGGCGGCGCGTGGGGTACGGGCGGCGGCACCCCCGACCCGCACGGCACCGGACCGTCGGCCCCCGGCTTCATGACCCGCGGCATCCACGACCCGGTCGAGTACTACTACCGTCGAGTGTTCACCGACGCGGTGCTCGCCGTCGACGCGGTTCGTTCGCTCGAGCAGGTCGATGAGACCCGCGTCGCCGTCTGCGGCGGCAGTCAGGGCGGCGGCATCGCCATCGCCGCCGCCGGCCTGTCGGAGGGACTCGTCGGGGTCATGCCCGACGTACCGTTCCTCTGCCACTTCGAGCGGGCCGTGGGCCTGACCGATCGCGATCCCTACAACGAGATCGTGCGGTTCCTCGCGGTGCACCGGGGCGCGGCCGAGTCGGCGTTCCGCACCCTCTCGTACTTCGACGGCGTGAACTTCGCCAAGCGTGCGAGCGCGCCGGCCCTCTTCTCGGTCGCCGGCATGGACCCGGTCTGCCCGCCGTCGACCGTGTACGCCGCCCGCAACCACTACGCCGGCGACGCCGACATCGTCGAGTACGAATTCAACGAGCACGAGGGCGGACAGGGCGTGCACTGGCAACGCCAAGCCGAGTGGCTCTCGGCACGCATGAACTGAGGGCAGCGCATTCGAGCGAGCGGATGCCGCGGCATCCGCTCGCTCGTCAGGTGCGCGAATGCCGCAACTCCCCAGACACGAAACAGGGCCCCGGATCGCTCCGGGGCCCTGTCGTCGTATCGGCTGACTAGCTGTAGTTGCCGGGGGTGAAGTCGTCGCTCGAGAATGCGTCGAAGTCGACGAAGCTCAGGTCGCCCTCGGTGAAGGCGGCGTCGTCGGTGAAGATGCGGTTCGGGTACCGCTCCGCCTTCGCCTCCTCAGTCGCCTCGACCGCGACGTTCCGGTACCTCTGCAGTCCGGTGCCGGCGGGGATGAGCTTGCCGATGATGACGTTCTCCTTGAGCCCGACGAGCGGGTCGGACTTGCCCTCCATGGCGGCCTGCGTGAGCACGCGGGTCGTCTCCTGGAAGGACGCGGCCGACAGCCACGACTCGGTCGCGAGCGAGGCCTTGGTGATACCCATGACCTCCTGGCGGGCCGAGGCGGTCTTCTTGCCCTCGGTCAGCGTTGCGCGGTTGATGCCGTTGTACTTCAGGCGGTCGACGAGCTCACCGGGCAGCAGGTCGGTGTCGCCGTGGTCGACGACCGTGACCTTGCGCAGCATCTGGCGCACGATGACCTCGATGTGCTTGTCGTGGATCGGCACGCCCTGCGAACGGTAGACGTCCTGGACGCCGTTCACGAGGTGCTTCTGCACTTCGCGAACACCCTTGACCCGCAGGACTTCCTTCGGGTCGACGGTGCCGACGATCAGCTGCTGACCGAGCTCGACGTGCTGGCCGTCTTCGACCAGGAGGGTCGAACGCTTGAGCACGTTGTACGCGATCGGCTCGTCGCCGTTGTCGGGCGTGAGGATGACCTTGCGCTGCTTGTCGGTCTCGTCGATCGTGATGCGACCCGGGGCCTCGACGATGGGCGACGCACCCTTGGGGGTACGAGCCTCGAAGAGCTCCTGCACGCGGGGCAGACCCTGCGTGATGTCGTCGGCCGAGGCCGAACCACCGGTGTGGAAGGTACGCATCGTGAGCTGCGTGCCGGGCTCACCGATCGACTGGGCCGCGATGATGCCGACGGCCTCGCCGATGTCGACGAGCTTGCCGGTCGCGAGCGAACGGCCGTAGCACTTCGCGCAGACACCGACGGCCGACTCGCAGGTGAGCACGGAGCGCACCTTGATCGACTCGACGTTCGCGGCGATGAGCTCGTTGATGAGCACGTCGCCCACGTCGGAACCGGCATCGGCAACGACCTCGCCCTTGGCGTTGACCGCGTCGGCGGCGAGGCTGCGGGCGTAGACCGCGTTCTCGACGTTCGGGTCGCGCACGAGCGCCCCCGAAGCATCCGTCGTCGCGATCGGCAGCTCGAGGCCCTTGGTCGTGCCGCAGTCGTCTTCGCGGATGATCACATCTTGCGAGACGTCGACGAGACGACGCGTGAGGTAACCCGAGTCGGCGGTACGGAGGGCCGTGTCGGCCAGACCCTTGCGGGCACCGTGCGTCGCGATGAAGTACTCGGCGACCGAGAGGCCCTCGCGGTAGCTCGAGATGATCGGGCGAGGGATGATCTCACCCTTCGGGTTGTTCACGAGGCCTCGCATGCCGGCGATGTTGCGCACCTGCAGCCAGTTACCACGAGCACCCGACGTCACCATGCGGTTGATGGTGTTGTCGGTCGGGAAGTTCTCCTGCATGGCCTTGGCGACCTCGTCGGTCGCCTTGGTCCAGATCTGGATGAGCTCCTGGCGACGCTCGAGGTCGGTCGTGAGACCCTTCTCGAACTGGCCCTGGACCTTGGCGGCCTGCTTCTCGTAACGCCCGACGATCTCCGCCTTGTTGGGCGGCGTCAGGATGTCGGAGAGTGCAACGGTCACGCCCGAACGGGTCGCCCACTTGAAGCCGGCGTCCTTGATGCGGTCGAGGGTAGCTGCGACCTCGGTCTTCGGGTAGCGCTCGGCGAGGTCGTTGACGATCTCCGAGATCTGCGTCTTGCCCGCCTGCGCGTTCACGTAGGGGTAGTCGACCGGCAGCGCCTCGTTGAAGAGGGCGCGGCCGAGGGTCGTCTCGAGCAGGTACGGCTTGCCGGGAACGAAGTTCTCGAGGGTCTCGCCCTCGGCGAAGTGCAGCCCCTCGAGGCGGATCTTCACCGTGGCACCCAGGTCGAGCGCGAGCTCGCCCGGACGGTTCTGGTCGAACGCGAGGATGGCCTCGGCGATCGACGAGAACGCGCGGCCCTCACCTGCGGCGCCGGGCTTGCCGGTCGTCAGGTGGTGCAGGCCGATGATCATGTCCTGCGTGGGCAGGGTCACCGGGCGGCCGTCGGACGGCTTCAGGATGTTGTTCGAGGCGAGCATCAGGATGCGGGCCTCGGCCTGCGCCTCCACCGAGAGGGGAAGGTGCACGGCCATCTGGTCGCCGTCGAAGTCGGCGTTGAACGCAGCACACACGAGGGGGTGGAGCTGGATCGCCTTGCCCTCGACGAGCTGCGGTTCGAAGGCCTGGATGCCGAGACGGTGCAGCGTGGGTGCACGGTTCAAGAGAACCGGGCGCTCACGGATGATCTCTTCGAGCACGTCCCAGACCTGCGGGCGCGAACGCTCGACCATGCGCTTGGCGGCCTTGATGTTCTGAGCGTGGCTCAGGTCGATCAGGCGCTTGATCACGAACGGCTTGAAGAGCTCGAGCGCCATCTGCTTGGGCAGACCGCACTGGTGCAGCTTCAGCTGCGGGCCGACCACGATGACCGAACGGCCCGAGTAGTCGACGCGCTTGCCGAGCAGGTTCTGGCGGAAGCGACCCTGCTTGCCCTTGAGCATGTCGCTCAGGGACTTGAGGGCGCGGTTGCCGGTACCGGTGACGGGGCGACCGCGGCGACCGTTGTCGAACAGTGCGTCGACGGCCTCCTGCAGCATCCGCTTCTCGTTGTTGACGATGATCTCGGGAGCACCGAGGTCGAGCAGACGACGAAGACGGTTGTTGCGGTTGATCACACGACGGTAGAGGTCGTTGAGGTCGGAGGTCGCGAAGCGGCCACCGTCGAGCTGCACCATCGGGCGAAGCTCGGGCGGGATCACCGGCACGACGTCGAGCACCATCGCAGCCGGCGAGTTGCCGGTCTGCAGGAAGGAGCTGACGACGCGCAGGCGCTTGATCGCGCGGATCTTCTTCTGGCCCTTGCCCTCGGAGATCTGCAGGCGCAGGTCGTCGGCCTCGGCGGCCAGGTCGAAGGCCAGGAGGCGCTTCTTGATGGCCTCGGCGCCCATGTAGGCGTCGAAGTACATGCCGAAGCGGTCCTGCAGCTCGTGGAAGACGGAGTCTTCGGGCTTCAGGTCGCCGACCTTGAGGGTGCGGAAGTCCTCCCACACACGCTCGAGGTGCGCGATCTGCTCGTCTCCCGACTTGCGGACCTGCGTCATCTCCTTGTCGGCCGCGGCCTCTGCGCGCTTCTTCTGGTCGCTCTTGGCGCCCTCCGCCTCGAGTGCGGCGAGCTCCTCCTCCTTGCGAGCCATCAGCGTCGCGATGCGAGCGTCGCGCTGGTCGCCGATGGTCTTGATCTCGAGCCGGAGCTCGTTCTCGAGGCCGGGCATGTCGGCGTGACGACCCTCGTCGTCGACGTCGATGACCATGTAGGCGGCGAAGTAGATGACCTTCTCGAGGTCTTTCGGCGCCATGTCGAGCAGGTAGCCGAGACGGCTGGGCACACCCTTGAAGTACCAGATGTGCGTGACCGGGGCTGCGAGCTCGATGTGGCCCATGCGCTCGCGGCGCACGGAGGACTTGGTGACCTCCACGCCGCAGCGCTCGCACACGATGCCCTTGAAGCGCACCCGCTTGTACTTGCCGCAGGCGCACTCCCAGTCGCGGCTCGGGCCGAAGATCTGTTCGCCGAACAGACCATCCTTCTCGGGCTTCAGGGTGCGGTAGTTGATGGTTTCGGGCTTCTTGACCTCACCGTAGGACCACTTGCGGATGTCCTCTGCGGTGGCCAGGCCGATGCGAAGCTCGTCAAAAGTCGTTGCGTCGAGCAATTTCTCTCCTTGGAAAGTCTCTGGAATCGTCTACTGGCCTGGCTTAGATCTCGTCGATGTTCGACGATTCGAAGCGCGCGGAGATATTGATGCCGAGCTCTTCCGCAGCGCGGAAGGCCTCGTCATCGGTGTCGCGGAGGGAGACCGCGGTGCCGTCGGCCGAGAGCACCTCGACGTTCAGGCAGAGCGACTGCATCTCTTTCATGAGCACCTTGAAGGACTCGGGGATGCCGGGCTCCTGGATGTTCTCGCCCTTGACGATCGCCTCGTAGACCTTGACGCGGCCGAGGATGTCGTCGGACTTGATCGTGAGGAGTTCCTGCAGCGCGTACGCGGCGCCGTAGGCCTGGAGCGCCCAGACCTCCATCTCACCGAATCGCTGGCCACCGAACTGCGCCTTACCACCGAGCGGCTGCTGGGTGATCATCGAGTACGGACCCGTCGAACGCGCGTGGATCTTGTCGTCGACGAGGTGGTGCAGCTTCAGGATGTACATGTAGCCGACCGAGACCGGGTACGGGAACGGCTCGCCGGAACGGCCGTCGAGGAGCTGCGTCTTGCCCGTCGAGTCGATGAGTCGCTCGCCGTCGCGGTTGGGGAGCGTCGAGTCGAGCAGACCCGCGATCTCCTCCTCGAGGGCGCCGTCGAACACCGGGGTCGCGACCTTGGTGCCGGGCGCGGCCTCGTGGGCTTCCTTCGGAAGCTTCTTGGCCCACACCGGGCTGCCGTCGACCTTCCAGCCCTGCTTGGCGACCCACCCGAGGTGGGTCTCGAGCACCTGGCCGAAGTTCATGCGACCGGGGATGCCGAGCGGGTTCAGGATGACGTCGACCGGCGTGCCGTCAGCGAGGAACGGCATGTCTTCGACCGGGAGGATCTTCGAGATGACGCCCTTGTTGCCGTGACGGCCGGCGAGCTTGTCGCCCTCGGTGATCTTGCGCTTCTGGGCGATGTAGACGACCACGCGCTGGTTGACGCCCGAGCCGAGCTCGTCGTCGCCGTCTTGCGAGTCGAACACCTTGACGGCGATGATCGTGCCGCGCTCACCGTGGGGCACCTTCAGCGACGTGTCGCGAACCTCGCGGCTCTTCTCGTTGAAGATGGCACGCAGCAGGCGCTCCTCGGCCGACAGCTCGGTCTCGCCCTTCGGCGTGACCTTGCCGACGAGGATGTCGCCGGGGCGAACCTCTGCGCCGATGCGGATGATGCCGCGCTCGTCGAGGTCGGCGAGGAGATCGGGGCTGACGTTCGGGAGGTCACGGGTGATCTCCTCTTTGCCGAGCTTCGTGTCGCGCGCGTCGACCTCGTACTCCTCGATGTGGATCGAGCTGAGCACGTCGTCTTTCACGAGGTTCTGGCTGAGGATGATCGCGTCTTCGAAGTTGTGACCCTCCCACGGCATGAACGCGACGAGCAGGTTCTTGCCGAGCGCGAGCTCGCCGTTGTCGGTCGCAGGACCGTCGGCGACGACCTCGCCGGCCTCGACGCGGTCGCCCGCGTTCACGACCACGCGGTTGTTGTAGCTCGTGCCCTGGTTGGAGCGGTCGAACTTGCGCAGGAAGTAGGTCTGCGTGCCGCCCTCATCGAGCTGCACGGTGACCGAGTCGGCCGAGACCTCGGCGACGACGCCCGCCTTGTCGGCGGTGATCACGTCACCGGCGTCGATCGCGGCGTAGCCCTCCATGCCGGTTCCGACGAACGGCGAGTCGCTGCGCAGCAGCGGCACGGCCTGGCGCTGCATGTTCGCACCCATGAGGGCGCGGTTCGCATCGTCGTGCTCGAGGAACGGGATGAGGGAGGTACCCACCGACACCATCTGGCGCGGCGAGACGTCCATGTAGCCGATCGCGTCGGCCGGGAACAGGTCGACCTCGCCGCCCTTCTTGCGGGCGAGCACGCGCTCTTCGGCGAAGTGGGCGTCTTTCGTCAGCGGGGCGTTGGCCTGCGCGACGATGTGCTCTTCTTCTTCCATGGCGGTGAGGTAGTCGATCTGCTCGGTGACCTTGCCGCCGACGACCTTGCGGTAGGGCGTCTCGATGAAGCCGAACGAGTTGATGCGCGCGAACGATGCGAGCGAGCCGATGAGGCCGATGTTCGGGCCTTCAGGGGTCTCGATCGGGCACATGCGGCCGTAGTGCGACGGGTGCACGTCTCGCACCTCGACGCCGGCGCGGTCTCGCGAGAGACCGCCGGGGCCGAGGGCCGAGAGGCGACGCTTGTGGGTCAGGCCCGCGAGCGGGTTGTTCTGGTCCATGAACTGCGACAGCTGCGAGGTGCCGAAGAACTCCTTGATCGCGGCGACGACGGGTCGCACGTTGATCAGGGTCTGCGGGGTGATCGCCTCGATGTCCTGCGTCGTCATGCGCTCACGCACGACGCGCTCCATGCGGCTGAGGCCGGTGCGCACCTGGTTCTGGATGAGCTCGCCGACCGCGCGGATGCGACGGTTGCCGAAGTTGTCGATGTCGTCGACGTCGAGGCGCAGTTCGACGGCCTTGCCGGCGCGGCGGCCGGGCAGGGTCGTGCGCTCGTCGTGCAGCGCGACGAGGTACTTGATCGTGGCGACGATGTCCTGCACCGTCAGCACCGAGTCGGTGAGGGGAGCCTCGAGGCCGAGCTTGTTGTTGATCTTGTACCGGCCGACCTTCGCGAGGTCGTAGCGCTTCGAGTTGAAGTAGAAGTTGTCGAGCAGCGCACGCGCGGCTTCGGCGGCGACCTGCTCGCCCGGGCGCAGCTTGCGGTAGATGTCCTTGAGCGCCTCTTCCTTCGTGAGGATGTTGTCCTTCTCGAGGGTGAGGGCGATGGACTCGTACCCGGCGAACTCCTCGAGGATCTCTTCGGAGGTCAGGCCGAGGGCCTTCAGGAACACCGTGACCGACTGCTTGCGCTTGCGGTCGATGCGAACGCCGACCTGGTCGCGCTTGTCGATCTCGAACTCGAGCCAGGCACCACGGCTCGGGATGACGCGAGCCGAGTAGATGTCCTTGTCGGAGGTCTTCTCGGGGGTGCGCTCGAAGTAGACGCCCGGCGAACGCACGAGCTGCGACACGACGACACGCTCGGTGCCGTTGATCACGAAGGTGCCCTTGGGGGTCATCAGCGGGAAGTCGCCCATGAAGACGGTCTGCGTCTTGATCTCACCCGTGAGGTGGTTCATGAACTCCGCGTTCACGTACAGCGGTGCAGAGAAAGTCTTCGACTTCTCTTTGCACTCGTCGATCGTGTACTTCGGAGGCTCGAGCTCAGGGTTGGTGAACGAGAGCTGCATCGTCTCGCCGAGGTCTTCGATCGGAGAGATCTCTTCGAAGATCTCTTCAAGACCCGTGGTCTCGGGCAGGTCTTGACGACCCGCCGCCTTGCCGTCGGCGAGGCGTGACTTCCACGCCTCGTTTCCGACGAGCCAGTCGAAGCTCTCGGTCTGAAGAGCGAGCAGGTCGGGTACCGTGAGGGTATCGGTGACCTTGGCGAACGAGAGACGGCTTGCACCGCGTCCGTTCTTGGGGGTGGGCGTGGTTGCGTTGCGCGCAGCAGCCAAGTGAGTAACCTCCATGGCCCCGTCGGGCCGGTTCACTGTCGGTAGCGGAGAGTGGTACCCCACAGACGCATGCGAATGCCGAGACCGACGAGATCTCGACACGCACGAAAAGCCGACCGCAATATGAAGGCGTGGTGGGTCTGGGAGCGCAAAGGTTAACTATATGTCGCCAGACGCGCCGTGTCCAGTCGATTCTTGATTTGTCCGCGATTCTCCGGTATAACCCGATTTCGGGTGCCGATCCGGGCCGGAATCCCCGACGCGCAGGCCAGTGCCGAACCTCACCGGCGCCGCGACATCCGTGACACCATGCGGTCATGGAGCCGCGCATCGAGTTCGAGACCGACGTGTTCTCGGCGACCGGGCTGACCCTGCTCGTCGAGGGCACGGCGCAGTCGCACGTCGACCCGGTCGACCCCACGCGCCTCTTCTTCGAGTACACGCGCCGCATCGGCCACGTCATCGATTCGGCGGGCGAGCAGGGCGCGCCGCTTCGCGTGCTGCACCTCGGCGGCGGCGCGCTCACGCTCGCCCGCTACGTCGCGGCCACCCGGCCTGGTTCGCCGCAACTCGTCGTCGAGCTCGACGGCGAGCTGATGGGCGCCGTGCTCACCCGGCTGCCGCTTCCGGCGGGCGCCCTCGTCGAGGTCGTCGTCGGTGATGCGGCATCCGCCGTGGGTGAACTGACCGGGCCGTTCGACGTGGTGATCGTCGACGTGTACCGAAAGCTCGAGGCGCCGGCCTTCGTCGCGACCGTCCCGTTCATGAGCGGATGCCTCGGCCTCACGGCCCTCGGCGGAGTGCTCGTCGTGAACGTGGCCGACGCCGCGGGACTCGGCCGGCTGCGCGACCAGGCGAGAGCGGTCGCCCGCGCCGACCCGGCGGCGACACTGCTCGTCGCGGGCGACCCGTCGGTGCTCTCGGGCGCCGACGCGGGCAACGCCGTGCTGGTCGCGGGCCGGGGAGCCCTGCCGGCCGGGCTGCGCGAGCGGCTGCTCACGCAGGGCCCGCTCCCCTCTGCGCTGCTCGAGGGCGAGCGGCTCGACTTCGTGCTCTGGGGCGCGTGCTGAGCCCGGTGGCCGCGCACTGAGCCCTGCGGGCCACGGCTGCCGCTCGGCGGGCGCGCGGTAGCGTGGCAACCGTGTCAGAGCTCGAACGTCGCCTCGCCGTCAGCGGCCACCTCGCCCGGCTCGAGGAGTCGCGCCAGTCGCCGGGCTCGTGGACCCTCTACGTCGACGGCACGCCGCAGTCGCACGTCGAGCTCGAGCGGCCCGACTGGCTCGGCTTCGAGTACGTGCGGCGCATCGGCCACGCGATCGACCTCGTGCGCCCCGAGGGGCAGCCGATCACGGCCGTGCACCTCGGGGGCGGGGCCTTCACCCTGCCGCGCTATGTGGCCGAGACCCGCCAGGGGTCGCGCCAGCAGGTGATCGAGCTCGAGTCGGAGCTCGTCGAACTCGTGCGCGAGCACCTGCCGCTCCCCCGCACCGCCCAGGTGCGGGTGCGCCACGGCGACGCTCGCGAGGTGCTCGCGAAGCTGCCGCCGGGGCTCGACGGCGCGGTCGACATCGCCGTCGTCGACATCTTCTCGGGCGCGCGCACGCCCGCGCACGTGACGAGCGCCGAGTTCTACGGCCTCGTCTCGCCGCGGCTCGCGCCCGGCGGCATCGTCGCGGTCAACGTCGCCGACGGCGCAGGGCTCGCGTTCGCGCGCTCGCAGGCCGCGACCCTCGCGCACGTCTTCGAGCACCTCGCGATCGCCGCCGACACCTCGATGCTGAAGGGACGCCGGTTCGGCAACGTCGTGATGTACGCGTCAAACGACGAACTGCCGTTCGCCGGCCTGCCGCGCCGGCTCGCGAGCGATCCGGCGCCCGCCAAGCTCGTCGACGGCGACGAGCTGCGACGCTTCATCGCCGGCGCGCCCGTCGTGACGGACGCCACGGCGGTGCCGAGTCCGCCGCCGGCGCGTTCGGTGTTCCTCTCGAAGCCCTGAGGCGCGAGCGCTCGCGCGGCGAAGGCGCTCGTGCGCCGCTCGCCGCTCAGTCGCCGAAGGTAGTCGCGTCGATGACGAAGCGGTAGCGCACGTCGGAGGCGAGCACGCGCTCGTAGGCGACGTTGATCTCCGATGCCGGAATCACCTCGATCTGGGAGCCGATGCCGTGCTCCGCGCAGAAGTCGAGCATCTCCTGCGTCTCGCGGATGCCGCCGATGTTGGAGCCGGCGAGGGTCTTGTTGCCGCCGATGAGCGACATCACGCCCACCGCGAGCGGCTCGCCTGGCGCACCGACGCACACCATCGCCGCGCCTGCGTCGAGCAGGGAGAGGTAGGCGTCGAGGTCGATCACGGCACTGACCGTGTTGAGGATGACGTCGAACGAGCCGCGGAGCTCGGTGAACGTCGCCGGGTCGGAGGTCGCGCGGTAGTGGTCGGCGCCGAGACGCAGCCCGTCGTCCTGCTTGCTCAGCGTCTGTGAAAGCACGGTCACCTCTGCGCCGAGTGCGTGCGCGAACTGCACGCCCATGTGCCCGAGGCCGCCGAGGCCGACGATCGCCACGCGCGTGCCGGGGCCGACCTTCCAGTGCCGGAGCGGCGAGTAGGTGGTGATGCCGGCGCACAACAGGGGCGCCGCGACGTCGAGGGCGAGGGCGTCGGGAATGCGCAGCACGAACGACTCGGTCACCACGACCTGCTCGGAGTACCCGCCCTGGGTGACAGTGCCGTCGCGGTCGGCGTCGCCGTAGGCGAAGACCGGTCCCTCCACGCAGAACTGCTCGAACCCGCGGAGGCAGTGGCGGCACTGCCCGCACGAGTTGACCATGCAGCCCACGCCGACCCGGTCGCCGACGGCGTGCTTGGTGACCGCTTCGCCGATCTCGGAGACGGTGCCGGTGATCTCGTGGCCGGGGGCGAGCGGGTAGCGCTGCGCGCCCCAGTCGCCGCGCACCGTGTGGATGTCGGAGTGGCAGATGCCGGCGAAGGCGATGTCGATGCGCACGTCGAGCGGCCCGAGGGTGCGGCGTTCGATACGGGTGCGCTCGAGCGGAGCGGCTTCGCTCGGCGCGGCGTAGGCATTGACCAGGGTCATCTCGGGTTCCTCGGGGCTCGGGGCAGGGGCGTTCGGCGAGTGGGACGCCTGCACGACGCTACACGCGTGTGTCGACGAGACGGATTCACGCGTGCCGGAACCGCACCACTTGACCCGGCCGCAACTGGGCAACGGCGTCGAGTGAGGCGGGCGAGATGATCGCGATGACGGGGTAGCCGCCGGTGACCGGTCGATCGGCGAGCAGCATCGTCGGCCGGCCGTCGCCCGCGACCTGGATCGAACCGGGCACCGTGGCCTCGCTCGCGAGCTCGCCGGGCACTCGCCGCTCGAGTGCCTGGCCCTCGAGCCGGGCGCCGACCCGGTCGGCCTGGCCCGAGAGGCGCCAGGCGTCGTCGAAGAGCGTCGCGCGCGCGGCATCCGTGAACCAGTCGGCTCGCGGGCCGGGCAGGAGCGCCAGGGTCACGACCTCGGCCGGCGGCGGGAACGCCGCTTCGCGATCGAGCAGGGGCACGGATGCCGCGGGCGGCGGGCCGATCGCGAGCACTCGCCCGGCGGTCACCGGTTCAGGTCCGATCGCGGAGAGCGTGTCACGCGATCGGGAGCCGAGTGTCGCCGGCTCGTCGATGCCGCCTCGCACCGCGAGCAGGTACCGCGCTCCGCGTGCGGCCGGGCCGACCTCGAGCGCGGCGCCCGCCGCCGCCCGGGTCGCGGTGTACGGCGCGATCGAGCGACCGTCGACCGTCACCGGCCCCCAAGCGCCCGTCACCGCGAGCCAGGCCTCGTCGTCGAAGCGCGCCCGGAACCCGCCCATCAGGATCTCGAACCCGGCCGCCCCATCGGGGTTGCCGACGAGCCGGTTCGCGAGGGCCAGGGCTCCACGATCGAGTGCTCCCGAGCCGGCGACGCCCACGTGCGCGAGGCCAGGCCGGCCGAGGTCTTCGACGAGCACGAGTGGCCCGGCCTCGATCACGGTGATGCGGTTCACGGGCTGCCGACCTCCCTGAATCGCACCCGCCTGCCGGGCAGCAGGAGCGCCGGCGACGGAGCTGCGGGGTTCCAGAGCTCGGCATCGGTGCGACCGATCAGCCGCCAGCCGCCAGGGCTCTGCCGTGGGTAGACGCCCGCGAACGCTCCGGCGAGCGCGACGGCGCCGGCCGGCACGCGGGGCCGCGGGGCGTCGAGCCGAGGGACCTCGAACGGCCAGTCGTCGCTGACGAGGTAGCCGAAGCCCGGAGCGAAGCCGATGAACGCGACCCGCCACTCGACGGCCTTGTGATGCGCGATGAGCGCCTCGGGTGAGACGCCGAGGGTGCCCGCCGTCTCGTGCAGGTCGACGCCGTCGTACACCACGTCGATCACGACCTCGGAGGCGACGCGTCCAGCCCGACGGGCGCCGGCCTCTGCCGGAACCCGCCGGATCCAGGTCGCGGCCGATTCGAGCGGCAGCCGGTCGGGGTCGACGGCGACGAGGATGGTGCGCGCCGCCGGCACGAGTTCGACCACGCCCGGCGGCGGCTCGGCCGCGAGCGCGTCGTGCAGCGCGAGCACCTCGTCGAGCGAGTCGCACTCGACGAGCACCGCCGCGTCGCCGCTCGGCAGCAGTCGACGGCTCATGCGAACGCCTCGATCGCGATGCCCGAGCGTTCGAGCGCCGATCGCACGGCGCGCGCGATCACGACGGCTCCGGGGGTGTCGCCGTGCAGGCACAGCGAGTCGGCGCCGAGCTCGACCCGGCTGCCGTCGTCGGCGGTGATGCCACCCGTCTCGACGATCTCGAGTGCACGGTCGGATGCCGCGGCGGGATCGTCGACCACGGCACCCGGCTCGCCGCGCGGCACGAGGCCTCCGTCGGCCGCGTAGCCCCGATCGACGAACGCCTCGCGGGCGTACCGCAGGCCCGCGGCATCCGCTGCCCGTTCGATCGCGCTCGTCGGCGGCCCCAGGAGCGGCAGCGCCGAGTCGTACGCCGCGACCGCCTCGGCGAAGGCGTGTGCAGCCGACTCGTCGACGGCGAGCCGATGGTAGAGCGCACCGTGCGCCTTGACGTACCGCACGCGCGTGCCGGCCGCGCGAGCGACGCCGTCGAGCGCGCCGAGCTGGGCGAGCAGCTCCGCGGCGATCTCGGCCGGAGTCGCGTCGAGCGAACGCCGCCCGAAGCCGGCGAGATCGCGATAGCCCGGGTGCGCGCCGAGCGCGACCCCGTGGCTCGCGGCGAGTCGTGCGCTCGACAGCATCGTCATCGCATCGCCGGCGTGGAAGCCGCACGCGACGTTCGCGCTCGAGACGAGGGCGAACATCGCCGCGTCGTCGCCGAGTCGCCACTGGCCGAACGACTCGCCGAGGTCGCTGTTCAGGTCGGTACTGGTCACATCGTCGCTCATCACGTCGTTCTCGGCGGGCATGCCTCCCATTCTGGCGCGGACTCCCTCAGACTGGAGTGGGAGGACGGATGACACGGACGCACGCAGGCCATCGATCCGCCGGGCGAGCGGGGCGCGCGGCATCCGTCGCGCTCATCGCCGTCGTGCTTCCACTCGCGCTGCTCGTCGCGTGCACCGCCGCCCCGCCGCTGCCGACGCCGACCCCGTTGCCGAGCTCGGACCCCGCGACCGACTCGCCGACCCCCACGCCGGTGCCGCCGGCGCCGCCGCCGGCCGTGCTGCAGCCGGCCGGAGCACCGGAGCCGATCGCCTCCGGGCTCGAGGCGCCGTGGTCGATCGCACTGCTTCCGAACGGCGGGGTGCTCGTCAGCGAGCGCGACAGCGGCGACATCGTCGAGGTGCTCGCCGACGGCTCGCTGCGCGTCGCCGCGACCGTGCCGGGCGTCGCCGCGGGCGGAGAAGGCGGCTTGCTCGGGCTCGCCTTCCTGGCCGGCGACGGCGAGCGCGGCGACCAGGTCTACGCGTACCACACCGCGGCATCCGACAACCGGGTCGTGCGGATGCCGCTCAGCGGCGCCCCCGGCGCGCTCGCGCTCGGCGCCCCCGAGCCCGTGCTCACCGGCATCCCTCGCGGCGGGGCGAACCACAACGGCGGCCGCATCGCCTTCGGCCCCGACGGGCTGCTCTACGTCACGAGCGGTGACGCCGGCAATCGCGATGCCGCGCAGGACCCGGCGTCGCTGTCGGGCAAGATCCTGCGGGTGACGGCCGACGGCGCGGCCGCGCCCGGCAATCCGTTCGGCAACGCGGTGTGGTCGCTCGGCCACCGCAATCCGCAGGGCATCGCGTGGGACGCGCGCGGCGACATGTGGGCCGCCGAGTTCGGGCAGAACACCTTCGACGAGCTCAACCGCATCTCGCGCGGCGGCAACTACGGCTGGCCGATCGTCGAGGGGGCGGCGGGCGACCCGCGCTTCATCGACCCGGTCGCGCAGTGGTCGACGTCGGAGTCGAGTCCGAGCGGGCTCGCGGTGATCGGCGACACGCTCTTCCTCGCGGCGCTGCGCGGCGAACGCGTCTGGAGCGTCGCGCCCGCGACCGCCGGCGGTGCGCTCACCGCGACGCCGTGGTTCGCCGGCGAGCTCGGGCGCATCCGCGATGTCACCGTCGGCCCCGACGGCTCGCTCTGGCTGCTCTCGAACAACACCGACGGGCGCGGATCCCCTGGCGAGGGTGACGACCGGCTGTACCGGGTGCCGCTCGCGCCGCCGGGATGATCGCGGTCTCGCCGCGAACGCCGCCACCTCCTCGCCCGTGACGGCGGGCGGGACTATTCTCAGTTCCATGGCGGATCTCGAGCGCGTTCGGCGGTGGGCCGAGGCCCTCATCGTGCTGCACCTCGACGCCGCCACCTGGAGTTTCGGGTTCGACAACGCGAAGAAGCGCGCGGGCCTCTGCAACTACACCGACAAGCGCATCTCGGTCTCGCGCTACCTCGCCGCCCGCTACGACGACGACGAGATCCACCAGGTGCTGCTGCACGAGATCGCGCACGCCCTCGCCGGCCCGCGCGCCGGGCACGGGCCGAAATGGGCGTCGACCGCCGCGGGCCTCGGCTACGTCGGCCGGCGCACGCACGACGGCGAGGTGGCGCACGAGCTCGCGCCGTGGGTGGGCCGGTGCCCGGCCGGTCACGAGCACTTCCGCTACCGCGAGCCCCGCCGGCAACTGAGCTGCGGACTCTGCCAGCGCGGCTTCGATCGCGCGAACCTCATCGTGTGGCGCCGGCGCGAGATCACCACGGCCGTGCGCCGCAAGGCCGCGAGCGCCGCAGCAGGCTGAGCGGCGCACTCCGAGCCAGTATCTTTGGTTGCATGCCCGTCTCCACCGTCTCGATCGCCGTCGGGCAATGGTTCACCACCGGCGACGCAGTCCGCTGGTGGTTCGACTCGGGTTCCTTCGCACTCGATTTCGCCTACACGGGCCCGATCGGCGGGCTCCGAGCCGATGAGCTGCTGCACGCACCCGACGACCTCACGCAGTGGCTGCACGAGCGATTCCCGGTGGCCGTCGGCGCCGCCCGCTCGCGAGACCTGTTCGATGCGATCGCGCTGCGCGACGCGATCAGCCGCATGGCGCTCGCCGCGAGTCGCGACGAAGCGCTGCGCGCGGCCGACATCGATCTCGTGAACCTCTATGCCGCAACACCCGACATTCCGCCGTCGCTCGCCGGGGGCATGATGCAGGCCGGGCGTTCGGTGCAGACGGTGCCGCAAGCGCTCTCGACGATCGCCCGCGATGCCGTCGACCTCTTCTCACCGGCGAACGCCGAGCGCATCCGGTGCTGCTCCAGCGACGACTGCGACGTCGTCTACCTCGACACCTCCCGCGCGGCGAGCCGCCGCTGGTGCTCGATGCAGCGGTGCGGCAACCGGGCGAAGGTTCGCGCGCACCGCGCTCGCAAGGCCGTGCGCGTCGCCGCCTGAGCGGCGCCCGCACCGGTCGGGCTTCGGCCTCAGCCGCGAGACGCCTTGCCGGCCGTGCCGCCGGCCCGGAGCACCCGCGCGGTGTCGCTCGAGTCGAGTGCCGCGGCCGTGTGCAGCTCGGCGGCACTCAGTCCGGCAGCCGCCGCCGAACGGCCGGAGGTCGATGCCGAGGTGAGGTGGCGTACCGCTCGGCGCAGACCGCCGAATGCCGCTGCCGCGACCGCCGCTTCAGGAGACGTGTCGTCGACGCCGAGCCCCGCGAGCGCGTCGATGACGGCGCCGGCGCCGAGCAGGTCATCGGCCGCGAACCGCTCGTCGGCGTCGCCTGCACCGACCACGGCGATGAACGCCCGTCGGCCGAGCCGCTCCTGCTCGGCGAGGATCCAGCGCGCAGCGGCACTCGCGTCGACGAGCCCGGCCTCGAGCACGGCGGCATCGATGGGCGCGAGGCCGGCGAGATCGACCGCGCCGCCACCGAGGTTCGGCGTCCGCCCCGCGGCATCCGGCAGCACGTCGACCCAGACCAGGATGTCGACACCGGCGCCGATGCGGGCTGCACCTCGACGCCCCCAATCGAACCTCACCTGGTACTTCGCTTGGGCGTCGGGGCTCGGGTTCTGCTCGTTCACCCGCACAGGTTATCCCGGGGCGGCGGGCACGCCCTCGCAGATGACGCCGACGACCGATGAGCGCGTCACACGCTCGCGGTCAGCGACCGCGGTAGAGCGCCAGCCCCTCGGCATCGCTCGCCCGCGAGGTCGCCCGTCGCGCAGCGTCGAGCGCCGCCACGGGATCCGGCTCCTGATGGGCGATCACGAGTTGCCGCTCGGCCTCGGCGAGACGCGTGCGCGCGTCGGCGCCGACCGCGTGGCCGCCGCGATCGATCGCGGCGCGAGCGACCCTGAGCTGGCTCTCTGCGATCGCGATCGCGCCGCCGAGGGCGCCGCGAGCGCCGTCGAGCCGCCCCTGCGCGTTGCGGGCCGCGGCTCGGGTGACCTCGAGGCGGTCGCGGCACGCCCGCAACCGGTCGCGGTCGGCGAACGGGTCGCCCGCCAGCGCCGACCGGCCGGCCATGGCGGCGGACCCGTCGCCGATCGCCGATCCCAGCGATGACGCCGCGTCGGGGTCGTCGTGCGCATCGCGCTCGCGTCGGGCCGCGACGAGTTCGGCGTCGAGCGCGGTCGCCTCTGCTGCGGCATCCGCTTGTGCTGCGGCCAGACGGAGCTCGACCTGCTCGATGTCGTCGAGATCGCGAACGGCGCGCTCGAGATCGTCGCTCGCGGGGCCCAGTCGATCGGCCGCGGGTTCGCCACGATCCAGGTGCGCCCCGGCCTCGTCGAGTGCACCGGCGGCGGTGGCGAGCGCGGCCTCGGCCCGAACGAGCGCGGCGTGCGGCTCGGCGAGCGCCGACGGTGCGAATCGAGTGGCCAGCCGCCCGAGCACGGCTTCTGCCTCGACCCGGCGACGGCCGAGTCGTTCGGCCTGCTGTCTCAGTGCCGGTAGCTCGGCGTACACGCCCCGCTCGCTCCGGCGGCGCGAGGCGATCGACGACTGGGCATCGTCGAGCGCACCGATCACTGAGGTGCAGAGCCCCTCGATGCGCGCGCTCCAGGTACGGCGCTCGGCGGCCGTGTCGGCGTCGGCATCGTCGAGCCGCTGCTGCAGGATGAACGCCTCCCGCATCCAGCCACGGGCCCGCTCGAGGGCGGCTCGCATCGAGGCCACGTCGTCGGCGCCGAACTGCGCCTCGGCGAAGGCGAGCTCGCGCTCCGCGTCGCGCACGGCGTTGTCGGCCTGCACGATGAGGCCCTTGGCCCGCACCTCGACGGCGGCCCCCGCGGCGAGTGCGGCGCGTTCGCGGCGGGCACCGCCCCGGCGCAGGGCCACGACGCCGCCGATGAACGCCGCTACGGCCGCTCCGAACACGAGGAGGGAGGGCAACCACCAGAGTCCGTCGGGCATGAGCGGGAGTCTAGGCGTTCGTGATTCACGCGCCCCGTGCGTCGGCTCCGAATGCGGCGCGGCGCTTGGCAGCGGCATCCCCTCGCCCTACTCTCGGCTCATGCGGGTGCTCCTGAAACTCACGCTCGATTGCACTCCGGATGCCGCGTGGCGAGCGCTTCGGAGCCCGGCCGTGCTGCGCGAGGTCGTGGCGCCGTGGCTCGATTTCGACTCCCTCGAGCCCGGCGGGCTGCCGACCGTGTGGCCCGAGGGGCCGCACCGCCTGCGGGTGCTCGCGTTCCGCCGCTACCCGATGGGCGAGGAACGCGTCGATCTCAGCAGTCCTGGCGGCCTGCCGGCGGGCGTGCGGATGCTCCGCGACGCGGGCGGGGCCGAGACCGGGCCGTTCGCGGCGTTCGACGAGTGGGATCATCGCATGGCCGTCTCGGCCCTGCCCGACGGGCGCACGCTCTACCGCGATCAGCTGCTCGCGACAGCGGGCGTCGCCGATGCTCTGCTCTGGTACCCGACGTGGGCGTTCTGGCAGTGGCGGGGCATGCAGTTGCGCCGGCTCGCGCCGAGCTGGCGGTACGACCCGCCGGGAACGGCCGACGCCGCCGTCGCCGCCGACGACGTGACACGAGGAGCAGCATGACCGACACCCTCGGCGCCCTCCAGCTCAGCGACTGGCGACGACGCGTCTTCGGGCTCTACTCGGGAGTGCGGCAGCTCAGCGTGCACTCGCCGCAGGCGGGCCACGACCTCTGGAAGTCGGCTCGAGACGAGCTCTTCGCGGGACATCCGCAATCACCGCTCCTGCCCGACGACCGGGCGCGCTTCACCGGCCTCACTGTGGCGAGGTACGACCCCGACTGGCGCTTCGAACTCGAGGTGCACCGCCCGGCCGAGCCGGTGCGCATGAACGTCGACAGCGCCACCGACGGGGTGATCGCGTTCTCGCTCGTCGGCACGGTGCGCATTCCCTACCTCGGTTCGCTCGACGTCTGGCGTCTCACCGGTTATGGCGGCGGACTCTTCGTGCCCGTGAAGGACGCCCTCGCCGGTGCGCCCGGCGGCACGTACGGCGGCGGCCGGTACCTGCTCGACACCGTGAAGGGCGCCGACCTCGGCCCCGGCGCCGAGCCCGACACGATCGTCGTCGACTTCAACTTCGCCTACAACCCGTCGTGCGCCTACGACCCCTCGTGGTCGTGCCCGCTCGCCCAGCCCGGCAACACGCTGCGTCACGACGTGCCCGTCGGCGAGCGGATGGCGCGCTGACCCGCATACAGGGTGTGCGCAGGGGCATCCGCTACACTCAAATACGGCGAGCGCGATGACCGCGCCGCCTGCGTCGTAGAAACGCTTCCGGGCATTGCATCTCGTGCAGTGGCCCGTTGACTCTCATACGGCGAACGGATGCGCCGACCGGCGCCTTCGCCAAACACCCACCGCCGGGTCGAGAACCCTCCGCAACGCGGAGCTCGAACCAGCGGTGTGCTCTGCCCTGAAAGGCACCAGTGACCGACATCACCTTCAGCACGCTCGGCGTGCCCGCCCCCCTCGTCTCCGTACTCGCGGCCGACGGCAAGACCACCGCGTTCCCGATCCAGGTCGACACGCTGCCCGACACGCTCGCCGGACGCGACGTGCTCGGCCGAGGCAAGACCGGCTCGGGCAAGACCATCGCCTTCGCGCTGCCCATGGTGGCGCGCCTCGGCACCTCACTCGCCGGCGGACGCCGCCGCCCGGGCCGCCCGCTCGCCCTCGTGCTCGCACCGACCCGTGAGCTCGCGACCCAGATCGACGCGGTGCTCGCACCGCTCGCCGCCGCCTACGACATGAAGACCACGACGATCTTCGGCGGCATCAGCCAGAAGCGTCAGGTCGACGCGCTGCGCGCCGGCGTCGACATCGTCGTCGCCTGCCCCGGTCGTCTCGAAGACCTCATGAAGCAGGGCTTCGTGACCCTCGATGCCGTCGAGATCACCGTGCTCGACGAGGCCGACCACATGGCCGACCTCGGCTTCCTTCCGGTCGTCACGCGCATCATGGACAAGACGCCCTCGGGCGGCCAGCGCCTGCTGTTCTCGGCGACCCTCGACAACGGGGTCGACAAGCTCGTCAAGCGCTTCCTCCACAACGAGGTGCTGCACTCGGTCGACGAGGCCACCTCGCACGTCGCTGCCATGACCCACCACGTCTTCGAGGTCGCCGACGTCGACGCGAAGAACGACCTCGTGAAGACGCTCGCGAGCGGCACCGGCCGCCGCATCCTCTTCATGCGCACGAAGCACCACGCCAAGAAGCTCGCGAAGAAGCTCACCGAGCAGGGCATCCCCGCGGTCGACCTGCACGGCAACCTCTCGCAGCCGCAGCGCGATCGCAACCTCGCGGCGTTCTCCGACGGCAGCGCCAACGTCATGGTCGCCACGGATGTCGCGGCGCGCGGCGTGCACGTCGACAACATCGAGCTCGTGATCCACGTCGACCCGCCCATGGAGCACAAGGCGTACCTGCACCGCTCGGGCCGCACCGCTCGCGCCGGGAGCGAGGGCGACGTCGTCACCATCAGCCTGCCCGCGCAGAAGCAGGACCTGAAGACGCTGCTGCGCAAGGCCGCGATCACAGTCACCCCGCAGCAGGTCACCGCGACCTCCCCCGCGGTCACGAGCCTCGTCGGCGACGTCGCCCCGTACGTCAAGCCGGCGCCCCGCGCCGCTGAGCACCAGGGCGGCGGCGGTCGTTCGCAGGGCGCCAACGCCCAGCGCAAGCGCGTCGCTCGCGACGAGCGCGGCGGCGAAGCCCGCACGGGCGCCGCAGCCGGTGCCGGTCAGGGTCGCGGTCGCGGTCGTGGCCGCGGCGGCAACGGCGAAGGGCAGTCGGATGTCGCCGGCGCACCGCGCCGCGACCGCTCGGGCCGCCCGGCCGAGGCTCGCGCCAACGCACCCAAGCAGGGCGGCGGCCAGGGCCGCGGCGCGCAGACGACGGGCGCGCAGCGCGGAACGTCCGCTCGCTCGGGCGCGAAGCAGCCGCTTCGCGTCGGCAGCCTCGTCTCGCCCTCGGCCAACTCGCGCGGCAGCCGGCGCGCGCAGGGCTGACACCCGAGCACTCCGCTGAACGGCCCCGACGAGTTCGCTCGTCGGGGCCGTTCGCGTCTGCCGGGCTCAGCCACGGCAATCGTGCCGAGTGGCTGTGCCGGCGGGCCGGTGTCCCCCGACCCGGCCCGCCGCCCGCCAGATCGGCGGAACCGGCCCGCGTCCCCTGCAGGCCGGCACCGCCGAGCTGGCGAGCCGTTCGGCGCCGCCACTTCAGCCGCTGCACTTCACATTCCCGACATCACCGCCCGCCCGATCTCGCCGCCGACGACGAGCGCAACGCAGACGGCGGCAGCCAGGGCGGCGCTGACGAGCACGGTCCTCATCACCCTCGTTCGCGGCATCCTCGGCCTCCGTCGTTCACATCGGTATGTCCGGCTCGACCGCACCGGTTCCATCGGATCCCACGGAACTTCGCTGCGCTGCCGGACATTCCCTGTTGTGCCCGCCGATCGGCGGGCTGAGACGAGGAAACCCGATGAAGAGAACCCATGCGGCCGCCGCCGTGCTCGCCGCGACGCTCCTGCTCGCGGGCGTCGGCGCCACCGCACCGGCTGCCGCGATCCCGCCGACTGCTGCGCTCCCGACGGCCGTCGTACCCGGCGCAGACGCCGCGAACCCGGTCGACCCGACGACCCAGAAGCGCCCGGTGCACTGCGCCGTCGAGGTGCGCCCGATCGACCAGCCGCCCGTCGAGTCGGTGCCCGTCTGCTTCGCCGATTCGCACGGAGTGGACCGCTACCTCGATGCCGTCACGTCTGCCGACGCGTCGTCACGCGGCGTCGCCGCCGCCTCGACACCGCTCGGCACCGTCTACTCGAACAGCAACGGCGGCGGCTCGAGTCTCACCTTCTGGGGCGCGAGCGGATGCTACGGCGTCGTGTTCGGCTTCTCGAGCATGCCCTCGGGCTGGAGCAGCAACGTGAGCTCAGCGGGCGGCTCGAACGGCTGCTGGGTCACGCTGTACGGCGCGACCGGATACGGCGGCGCTCGCCTGAACTGCACTCCGTGGTGCGGCGGCGTCGGAAGCCTCAACGACCAGGTGCGTTCGGTCGTGTTCCGCCCGACCGGCACGTTCGGCTAGTCGTCGAGCGGTGCCAGCCCGAGCGCGGCGCAGATCGCCGCGTTCGACGATGGCACCACGGCCGCGCTCCCGTCGGGCATGACGCATGCCTGCAGCTCGTCGGGAACGCGGCCGGGCGGGTTGCTCGCTGCCGTGGGATCGAACTCCTCGTCGAGCACGCCCTGCTGCCACATGAGCGAGCAGAGTTCGACGGCGTCGGCTACCCGGCCGGCGCCGCTCGGCGAGGCGACCGTCGCCGACGAACCCGGGTAGCCGCCGTCGGCGTCTCGCTCCGCATGCGTCATGCACAGCACGATCTCGCTGTTCGAGACGCTCGCGGGCTGCAGCAGCACGGCGCCGGCCGTCGCGGCGACTCCGATCGCGAGCACGCCGAGGCCGCTCCAGCCGAGGAGCCGCACGCGACGACGTTTCGCCTGAACCGCGGGCTGCGTGCGCACGTGGTCGAGCAGCATCGCGCGAATCGCGGCGTCGCGCTCGGGTTGCATCTCGGGCTCGTTCATCCCGCCACCCCCAGGTCTTCGGCGGCCGGCGCCGCGACCGCGCGGTCGACGGATGCCGAGCGATCGACGGATGCCGCGGGGCTCGGCCCTGCGGTTGCATCATGTGGTTCGCGCAGGCCGGCGAGCTCGCGCTGCAGCTTCGCCCGGGCGCGGGAGAGCCGCGACTTCACGGTGCCGACCGGCAGGTCGAGCACGCTCGCCACCGTCGCCATGGGCAGCTGATCGACGAGGCAGAGGTCGACGATGCGCCGGTCTCTCGGGCCGAGGCGCCGCAGCGCGTCGGCGACGCCCTGCGACATCCGCTCGCCGTCGAGCCGCTCGGCCACCTCGTGACTCGGGTCGACCACGTGTTCGGCCGCCGGGAGCTTCGCCAGCAGGCGCCCGTACCGACGACTCGACCGCTGGTTGTTGAGCGACACGTTCGTGGTCACGACGAGCAGCCAGGGCAGGAGGGATCCGTCGACGAATCGCACCTCGCGGCGCCGGCGCCAGGCTTCGAGGAAGACGACGGCCACAACGTCTTCGGCATCGGTGCGATCGAGCACTCGGGAGTAGGCCTTGCGGAAGATGCGGGCGCGGTATCGGTCGTAGACGACGCCGAACGACGCCTCTGTGCCCGAAGTCGCCTCGAGCCAGAGCGCCGCGTCGGATCGGGCGTCGTCAACCATGGTCGAGCCAGCCTAACCGGGGCGGGCCGGCTCGCTCGGCTCTGCGTCGGACGACGACCTCGGCGCGCTGCGGTTTCGCCTGGCATCGCGCGCGGGCCGTGCATGCAGTGCGCTCCCTCCCCAGGCCCACCGCTCCGGCCGGGCACACAGAGGGATGTCCGGATGCCGGCGCCGGGTTCCATCCTCGGCGCCGGCATCCCGGACGTTGCAACGGCCGGGATCAGGCGGAGGGCGCCTGCGCGATGCGGATCGTGTTGCCCGACGGGTCGCGGAACGCGCAGTCGCGCGGGCCCCAGCCCTGATCGATGGGCTCCTGCAGGACTTCGGCGCCCGAGGCGCGCACGGTCTCGAACGTGGCGTCGACGTCGTCGGAGCTGAAGACGAACAGCGGCAGCACGCCCTTGGTGAGCAGCTCCTGCAGGGCGTCGCCGTCGGCCTGCGAGCGACCCGCGTGCGGCACCGAGAGCACGATGCCGAGCCCCGGCTGGGCGTCGCTGCCGAGCGTGACCCAGCGGTACTCCCCGGAGGTGACGTCGTTCTGCACCTCGAGGCCGAGCGCGTCGCGATAGAAGCCGAGCGACTCGTCGACGTCGTTGACGGTGATGTTGGTGTACTGGAGTGCGATGGTCATGGCCTCGACATTATGCCGCCGAGCCGTCGCTCGCTTCTCCGATCCTGCTCGATGCCGGGCGCGCAGGGCGGGTGAGGGTTCTCGCGACGAACGGCGGCATGGCCTTGACCGCTTCGTGAGCGTGGCGACGGTATTCGGTGGGCGTCTCGCCGACGATCTCGGTGAACTTCGAGCTGAACGAGCCGAGCGAGGTACAGCCGACCTGCATGCACGCGTCGGTGACGCTCACCCCGGCCCGCAGCAGCGCCATCGCGCGCTCGATCCTGCGAGTCATCAGGTGGCTGTACGGCGTCTCGCCGTAGGCCGCACGGAACTGGCGCGAGAAATGGGCGGGCGACATGAGCGCCTTCGCGGCCATCGTCGGCACGTCGAGCGGCTTGGCGTACTCGCGATCGATGAGGTCGCGGGCGCGGCGCAGGTGCGCGAGATTCTCGAGCTCCTGCGGCGTCATGCTGCCACGGTAGCACCGGGGCCCTACACGAAACGGGTCAGCCGATCGCCACCGGGCGGCCCCAGTGCGCCGACTCCCCCGCCGGCGAGAACGACTGCGGCAGGCCCCATGGGTTCGCGGTCTGCAGCGGTGCGGGGAGCAGTTGCTCCGACGCGCCCTGGTAGGCGACCGGTCGCAGGAAGCGCGAGATCGCCGCCGTGCCGACCGACGTCGAGGAGTCGTTCGTCGTCGCGGGCCAGGGCCCTCCGTGCTGCATCGCGGGCGTCACGGCGACACCCGTGGGCCAGCCGCCGAACAGCACTCGGCCCGCGTGCTCGGTGAGCACGCGCACGAGCGCCAGCAACGCGGCATCCGCTTCACCGCTCGCCGCGTGCACGGTCGCGGTGAGGTTGCCCTCGAAGAGCGTCGGCACGAGCGCCGCGAGATCGGTGCCCGGCTCGTGCTCGACGAGCACCGAGAGCGGGCCGAAGGCCTCGTCGAGCAGCGCCTCGCGGCCGGCGATGAGATCGTCGAGCGAGACGGCCACGATCGTCGGCGTGGCCCAGCCGTGCTCCTCGCCGTCGATCTCGATGCCGCCCGAGGCGACGACGCGCACGCCCGCCGCCGCGAGGATCTCGTCGCGGCGCGCGCGGTAGCCCGCCGCGATGCGCGGGTTCAGCAGGCGGTGCGGAGCGACGGGAGCCGCGGCATCCGCGATCGCGTCGTCGAGGCCGTGCCCGCTCGGCACGAACACGAAGCCGGGCTTCGTGCAGAGCTGGCCGGCCGAGCCCGCGACGCTCGCGACGTAGCCGGCGGCGAGTTCGGCGCCGCGCTCGGCGATCGCGCCCTGCGTGACGAATACCGGATTCACGCTGCCGAGCTCGCCGTAGAACGGGATCGGCGCCGGGCGCGCGGCCGCGAGGTCGGCGAGCAGGCGGCCCGCGTTGATCGAGCCGGTGAACGAGCCCGCCTTCACGCGCGGGTCCTGCAGGATGGCGACGCCCTCGGCCTGGCCGGTCACGAGCTGGAACACGCCGTCGGGCATGCCGGCCGTGTCGAGCGCCGCCGCGACGACCTCTGCGGTGCGCCGTGAGAGCTCGGGATGGCCGGAGTGCCCCTTGAGGATCACGGGACAGCCCGCGGCGAGCGCGGCAGCGGTGTCGCCGCCCGCGACCGAGAACGCGAACGGGAAGTTCGAGGCGGCGAAGTTCACGATGGGACCGACCGGCACGAGGTAGCGGCGCACGTCGGGGCGCGGGCCGAGCACGAAGTCGGGATCGGCGGCATCGATGCGCACGTCGAGGTAGCCGCCGTCGACGATCGTGTCGGCGAAGAGCCGCAACTGCACCGCGGTGCGCTTGAGCTCGCCGCGGAGGCGCGGCTCGGTCAGTCCGGTCTCGGTCATGGCGATGCCCACGAGCTCATCGGCGTTCGCCTCGAGGGCGGCCGCGACCGCGACGAGGGCCGCCGCGCGGTCACGCGGAGGGGTCTCGGCGAAGGGAACGGCTGCGGCGGCCGCGTTCGCGGCGATGGTCTCGAGATCGTGCGTCATGGGGTCTCCTGGGGTGCAGCTCAGAATTGGAAGCCGGTGGGGAAGGGGTCAGCCGGGTCGAGCAGGTACTGGGCGGTGCCCGTCACCCAAGCGCGGCCCGTGATCGTGGGGATGACGGCGGGGCGGCCGTCGACCTCGGTCTCGGCGATCAGTCGGCCGACGAAGCGGCTGCCGATGAACGACTCGTTCACGAAGTCGGTGTCAAGCGCGAGCTCGCCCCTGGCCCAGAGCTCGGCCATGCGCGCCGAGGTGCCGGTGCCGCACGGCGAGCGGTCGAACCAGCCGGGATGGATCGCCATGGCGTGGCGCGACAGCGTGGCATCCGAACCGGGCGCGATGAACTCGACGTGATGGCAGTGGTCGAGCCCGTCGATCGTCGGATGCCGCGGCGGCGCGGTCTCGTTGATGGCCTGCATGATCGCGAGGCCCGCAGTGATGATCTCCTGCTGGCGCGAGCGATCGAACGGCAGGCCCACGGCATCGAGGTCGACCATGGCGTAGAAGTTGCCGCCGAACGCCATCGAGTAGGGAACCGTGCCGTAGCCGGGCACCTCGACGGCGGTGTCGAGCACGTCGACGTAGCTCGGCACGTTCTCGATCGTGACCGAGTCGGCGTGCCCGTCGGAGACCGTCACTCGAGCGATCACGAGGCCGGCCGGGGTGTCGAGGCGGATCTCAGTCACGGGCTCGACGACCTCGACCATGCCGGTCTCGACGAGCACCGTCGCGACGCCGATCGTGCCGTGACCGCACATCGGGAGGCATCCGCTCACCTCGATGTAGACGACGCCCCAGTCGCAATCGGTGCGGGTCGAGGGCTGGAGGATCGCGCCGCTCATGGCCGCGTGCCCGCGCGGCTCGTTCATGAGGAAGAGCCGCAGCTCGTCCATGTGCGCCATGAAGTGCAGGCGCTTCTCGTTCATGGTCTCGCCCGGGATCACGCCGACGCCGCCCGTGACGACGCGCGTCGGCATGCCCTCGGTGTGCGAGTCGACCGCAGAGATCATTCGCTTCGAACGCATGTCTTCTCCTCCAGCCCTGCTGTGATCGCGACCGCTCGCGGCCTAGCGGCTCGCGATGTAGTCGAGCGCCTTCTGCGTGTCGCGGCGCACTCGTGCCTCGTGCTCGGTCGAGAGCGGGCCGCGCGGCGGGCGGGTCACTCCACCGTAGCTCTGCCCAGCGACGTCGATGGAGAGCTTGATCGCCTGCACGAACTCGGTCTTCGAGTCCCAGCGGAACACGGCCACGAGGTTCTTGTAGAGCTCGCGGGCGGCGTCGATCTGACCCGACTTCACGAGCTCGTAGATCTCGACGGCCTCTTTCGGGAAGGCGTTCGGGTAACCGGCGAACCAGCCGGTCGCTCCCACGACGAGCGACTCGAAGAGCAGGTCGTCGGCGCCGGCGATGACGTCGATGTCGCAGAGTTCCTGAATCTCGAGCACGCGGCGGATGTCGGTCGTGAACTCCTTGACGGCCACGACGTTCTCGAGCTCGAAGAGCTCGGCGACGAGGTCGGGGGTCAGGTCGACCTTGGTGTCGATCGGGTTGTTGTAGAGCATGATCGGCAGGCCGACCTCGTTGAGGCGCGTGTAGTGCTCGACGACCTCGGCGCGGTTCGCGCGGTAGATCGTCGGCGGCAGCGCGAGCACGCCGTCGGCGCCGTCGGCCTTCGCGTACTCGGCCCACTGCACGGCCTGGTGCCACCCGACGCCGTGCACGCCCGCGACGACGAGTCCGCGGCCGGCGACCGTCTCGACGGCGACCTGGATGACCTTGCGGCGCTCCTCGTCGGTGAGGCTCGAGTACTCCCCCAGGGAGCCGTTGGGGCCGACGCCGCGGCATCCGTTCTCGATCAGGAAGTCGCAGTGCGCGGCGAACTTGTCGTAGTCGACGGCGAGGCCGGCGGGCGCCGAGGCGTCTTCCTTGAATGCGAGCGTCGTGGCGACGACGACCCCGCCGAGGTCGAACTTCTGGGTGGTCATTGGTGTCCCTTCTGGACGGTCGGTTTGGAGAGGTGAGGTTCGGTGGGCTCAGTCGGGCCGATGCCCCCGGCGAGTTCGCCGAGGCGCACGGGACTGGCGATGGGTCGGCGGTCGGTCGTCGCGGCAACCCCCCGCTGGTCGAGGAGGCCGCCCGCGGCCGTCTCGGGACCCCCGCCGATGAGCTCCTCGACGGTGCCTCCGCAGACGCGCCCCTGGCAGATGCCGAGACCGGCCCGGGTGGTGAGCTTCATCGAGCGCAGGCCGCTGCCGCACGTCTGCGCCGCCGTCTCGCGGAAGCGCCCGTACGGCACCTCTTCGCAGCGGCACACGAGGGTGTCGTCGTCGAGCCAGGCGGTCCAGCCGCGGCGGATGCCGTGCGCCGCCTCGATGCGGGCGGCGAAGCCGGTGAACGTCGTGCGGGCCTTCGCGGCTCGTCGCACCTCGGGGTCGCCCGGCGAGCCGCCCGCGGCGCAGTGGCCGGCGAGTTCGCCCTCGACCAGTGCTGCGTCGACGCCGCCGATTCCCGTGATCTCGCCCGCGGCATAGACACCCGCGACGCTCGACTGCTGCGCCTCGTCGACCTCGACGAACCGCGATGACGAGATCGCGCAGCCGGCCGCGATCGGCAGCTCGAGGCGCGGCGTGAACCCGTGGCTGACGCACACGGCATCGGCGGCGATGCGCTGCTCGGTGCCGGGCACGGGCCGCCAGTTCGCATCGACGCGGGCGACCGTGACGGCCTCGACCCGGTCGGTGCCGTGCGCGGCGATGACGGCGCGGCCGGTCGCGTACGGAATTCGGTGGCGCAGGTGCGTGCCGACGTAGCCCGCGAGCTCGCCGCCCTTCTTCGCCGCCCCGATGAGCTGCCACGGCTTCGGCAGCCAACCGCGCACGAGGCCCGCGATGCGGCTCGCCTCGAAGACGCCGAGCACCCGGGCACCGGTCGCGACGAGGGACGCGGCGACGGGAAGCAGGAACGGACCGGCACCGGCGATCACCACCCGCTGCCCCACGGCGACGCGCTCGCCCTTGGCGAATGCCTGCGCGGCACCGGCGGTGAAGACGCCGGGCAGATCCCAGCCGGGGAACGGCAGGGTGCGGTCGTGAGCCCCCGTGGCGAGCACGAGGGCGTCGGGCCGGAACGTGCGCCCGGCACGTCCCGTGCCGTCGGGCGGTCCGACGAGCACGTGCACCACGACGGGCGCGGCCGGCATCGGCGCCTCGGTTCGCGCCTGCGCCGGGGCATCCGACCGCTCGATCGCCCAGACCTGGGCGCCCATCACGATCTCGCAGCCCGCGTCGGCCTCGAGCGCACGGCGCATCGCGGTGAACCGCTGCCAGCCGTGGTGCAGGATGCGCTCGTTCGCCGAGGGCCGTTCGGGCGGCAGATGCCGCCAGTACTGGCCGCCGGGTTCGTCGGCGGCGTCGAGCAGGGTCACGGATGCCCCGTGCGCCCGTGCGGCGAGCGCGGCGGCGAGCCCGGCGGGGCCGGCGCCAACGATGACGACCTTCATGGCCTCACCTCGGGCAGCGCGTCGTGCTGGATCTCGACGACGTCGCCGTCGGCGGCCCGGCGCTGGCACGCGCGCACATCGCGTTCGCCGTTGACGGTGACGATGCAGTCGAAGCACACGCCGATGCCGCAGAAGAGCCCGCGCGGCCGGCCGTCGGCCGAGGTGCGGCGCCACGCGAGCCTGCCGCTCGCGAGCACGACGCCGGCGATCGTCTGGCCCGCGACCCCCGCAACCGTCTCGCCGTCGAGCGAGATCGCGAGCGGCGTCGCCCCCGACGGACGGATCGGGTCGGAGGAGGCCGGCAGCAGTCGTGCGGCCATCACGCCACCTCGTCGAGATACGGTGCCAGCGAGGCACGGTCGGGCCGGAACGGCGCCGCATCGATGGCGGCGGCGCGACCGAGGAACTCGGCGACGAGCAATTCGGCCGTCGCGAGCGAGAGACCGATGCCCGCACCCTCGTGACCGCTCGCGTGCCAGAGGCCCGCGGTGCGGTGGTCGGCGCCGATGACCGGCAGGTGATCGGGCATGAACGGCCGGAACCCGCCGTAGCTGCGCATGATGCTCGCGCCGGCGAGGAACGGGAAGAGTCGCAGCGCCTTCGCCGCGATCTCGCGCAATGCCGCGACGCGAAGGCGCTCGTCGAAGCCGACCTGCTCGCGGCTCGAGCCGATGAGCACCGTGCCGGCCGCCGTCGACTCGACGACGCTCGAGGTCTGCAGTGCGGCGTCGCTCGACTGGGTCGCGCCGAAGTAGTCGCCGTCGTAGACCTTGTGGAACACCCGGTGCGGCATGCGGGTGGTCACGAGCACGTTGCCGCGGCGCGGCCTGACCGGCAGCCGTTCGCCGAGCATCGCGGAGACCTCGCCCGACCACGGGCCGGCTGCGAGGATCACAGCACCCGCCGGCACGGCGCCCGCGGTCGTCGAGACGCCGGTGATGCGGCCGGTCGCGTCTCGCAGGGCGCCGGTGACGGCGACGAAGGGCCGGATGTCGGCGCCGTGGTTCCTCGCGGAGGCGAGGAGCGCCTCGGTCGCGATGACCGGCTGCACCTGTGCATCGTCGGGGTAGTGCACGGCGGCGGTCATGTCGGGGTTCAGGTGCGGCTCGAGTTCGAGCGCCTCGGCGATCGAGACGGCCCTGGCGTCGACCCCGGCGTCGCGCTGCGATGCCGCGAAGTCGAGGAGCGGCCTCGCGCCCTCGCCGGTCGTCGCGACGACGAGCCCGCCCTTGCGCTCGTACTCGATGGCAGGAAACTCGGCGCCGAGTTCTTCGGCGAGTTCGGCCGCGACCCCTGGCCACAGCGAGGCGGCGTACTGGGCGAGGCGCAGCTCGGCGCCCGGGCCCTTGTCGGAGACGAGCAGGTTGCCCTCGCCCTTCGCGCTCGTGCCGGAGGCCGGGGCGTCTCGGTCGAGCACGACGACGCGGCATCCGGACTGGGCGAACGCTCGTGCACACGCGGCGCCGACGATGCCGGCACCGACCACCACGATGTCGCTGATCACGGGCGCTGCTCCTTCCTGCTGCTGTTCGTCGATCGTATCAGTAATATGTCACACATTGCTGGCGATGAGTCTCGTGTTCGGACGCCATCCGCGGGACCCGCGGGCTAGGCGTGCTCGGGCTCAGCGCGCTCGGTCTCGCCCGGCTCGGTGCTGCCCGGCTCGGTCTCGGCCTCGGGATTGCCGGCCCACCAGCCGAGCGTGTGGTGGATATGCCGGTGCATGAGCTCGCGCGCGCCCGCGGCGTCGCCGGTCGCGAGCAGCTCGAGCAACTCGAGGTGCTCGGCGGCCGACTCGTCGAGTCGCTTGGTCTCGAGCATCGCCGAGAGCCCGACGAGCCTGGTGCGCGACCGCAGGTCGGCGACCGTGTCGACGAGCAGGCGATTGCCGAGCATGCGCGTGAGCGTCAAGTGGAAGTGCACGTCGGCCTCGAGGTAGCTGCGCAGATCACCGGTGCGCGCACCGATCACGATCTGCTCGGCGAGCTCGGTCAGCGCCGGCAGCTCGCCGACCGGGAAGCGACGCGCGAGCTCCTCCATGGCAGGCGGCTCGAGCAGCTGACGCACCTCGACGATCTCGCGCAGTGCCTCCGGGCTCACGGTCGTGACCCGGAACCCCTTGTTGCGCACCGGCTCGACGAAGCCGCGACTCTCGAGATCGAGCATCGCCTCGCGCACCGGTGTCGCCGACACGTCGAACTGCGCCGCGAGTGTCGGCACCGTGAGCAACGTGCCGGGTGCGAGCTCGCCGGAGATGATCGCTGCTGAGAGGGCCTGCTCGACATGAGCGCGCAGGCTCAGCTGCTGCTCCAGGGGACGAATCGCCGTAACCGCCATGTCTGTTCCGACCTCTCTCATCGATTGCGAGCGGCGTGACTACCGCGCTCGCATCCACTCTTCGAGGCCGACGGCATCGATCGGCAGCGCATCCGAGAGCACCTCGGAACCGCCGGTGGTGACCAAAATATCGTCTTCGATGCGAACTCCGATGCCACGCAACTCCGGCGGCACCGTTTCGTCGAAGGCGTGGAAGTACAATCCGGGCTCGACGGTGAGCACCATGCCGGGCTGCATCTCGCCGCCCTGGTACGCCTCGTAGCTCGATCGGGCGCAATCGTGCACGTCGAGACCGAGGTGGTGACCGATGCCGCAGACGAGGTACCGGCGATGATGCTGGCCGTCGGCGGAGAGCGCCTCATCGACCGAGACCGGCAGCAGGCCCCAGTCGGAGAGACCCCGCGCGATGACCTCCATCGCGGCGGTGTGGAAGTCGGTGAATGCCCGGCCGGGTCGCACCGCGGCGAGCCCCGCCCGGTGCGATGCCTCGACGAGATCGTGCACCTCGCGCTGGGCGGCGCTGAAGGTGCCGGATGCCGGGAACGTCCGGGTCACGTCGGCGGTGTAGTACGCACGGGTCTCGACGCCCATGTCGAGCAACAGCAGCTCGTCGGGCTTCACGGGGCCGTCGCAACGCACCCAGTGCAGGGTCGGCGCGTGCTCGGCCGAGCCGATGATCGTCGAATACCCGGGCCCGTTGCCGAAGGTGCGCGCGTGCCGGTCGAAGGTGCCTTGCAGCCACCGCTCGCCGCCGAGCGAGATGGCGTTCGGGATCTCGCGGATGACGCTCTCGAACCCGCCGATCGTCGCATCGACCGCACGGCGGAGTTCGGCGACCTCCCACTCGTCTTTCACCATGCGGAGCTCGGCGAGCACCCGTCCGAGCTCGGGCGAGAGGTGTCGGCCGGCGAGTGCCTCGTGTCCGGAGTTCAGCGTTCCGCCGACGAGCATGCCGTCACCGCGGCGGAGCTTCTCGGCCAGTCGTGCGATGGGCTGCACATCGAGGCCGAGCGCGGCCGACCAGTCCCCCATGTCGGGCGCCGACCCCACCCACAGCTCTCCGTGCGCGGCGTTGCCGAAGAAGTCGGGATCGCCGGGGTACGCCGGTGCCGGGACGAAGACCGTCGCGTCGTGCGCGGTGCCGGCCGGCGTCAGCACGACGACGGCGTCTTCGGCTGAGCACCCGCTCAGCCAGAAGAAGTCGCTGTCGGGCCGGAAGTCGTAGTTCGTGTCGTTCGCGCGCACGGGCGCTGACCCGGAGGCGACCACGATCGTGCGGCCGGGAAAGGCGGCGCCGAGTCGCGCGCGGTGGGCGGCGGATGCCGCGGCGACGCCCGGCTCGACCGGCGGGGTGCGATCGGGGGTGCCCCATCCCGTCGCCATGTAGTCCAGGAAGGCGGGCACCTCCCGCAGTCGTGGCAGTCGCGGGTCGCGCGTCGCCGGCGCCGGCATCGACGCCGCCGCGCTCGCGTGCTCGTGGCCGGCGTGCTCCTGCGACATCCGGGTGTCGGTCATGCTGTGCGTCCTTTCGTCGGGTCGGCGATCGGGCCGCCCCGCTCCGCGACGAGTCGCACCAGCCGCGGGAAGACCCGCTCGGAGCCGATGCCGTCGTGTTCGTATTCGTTCGTCACCCAGACCTGGGTGTTGCCGACATGGCCGGCGGTGGCGAGCTGCAACCCGGCGTCGACGTACATGTCGTCGTGGTAGACGGCCGCCGCGAGCGGCACCTCGTTGGCGGCGAGCCGATCGAGGTCGTAGAGCGCGCTCCACTCGGTGCGCTCGGCGAGCCGCTCGACGGCCGCCTCGAACGGCGCGAGCGCCCGGATCTCCCGGAACATCCAGGGGTACATCATCTCGCCCGTCATGAGCAGCGGCCGGGCCGACTCCGCGAACTGCGGCAACCGCTCGCGCTCGGCCTGAGCGGCCCACGCCGTCGCCCCCGTCTCTGCCGAGGCGTAGATCGACTCCTGCATGACGGCGAACAGCGGGTTGTCGCTGTACGAGCTGCGCGCCTCGACCTGCGTGAGGAAGGTCTCGGTGAGGTCGTCGGATGCCCCGGCGAACGCCTCGTCGATCAGGAAGTGCATGCGCTCGAACCCCGGCTTCATGCCGAAGTCGATGCCGAGGCTCTGGAATCGTCGCACCGTGAGCACGTCGCCGCCGGGCAGCAGCACGTCGCCGGCGGCGAGGCGATCGGCGATGCGGGCCATCGTGGCGACGTGGTGCGGGTAGCGGCGGAAGAACTCGCGGTTCTTGACCTCGGCCCGCGGGTAGGTGCGGCGATACACCTCGGCCGCGTCGGGCCAGACGCTCGCGAGCCCGCCGGTGACATAGCTCGCGGCGAGACCCTCTGGCGCGTGCGAGAGGTAGCTCAGCGTGATGAAGCCGCCATAGCTCTGCCCGAGCGTCGACCAGCGGCCTCCCCCGAACACCGTCTTCCGCAGGTGCTCGGCGTCGGCGACGATCGAGTCGGCGCGGAAGCACGCGAGGTAGTCGGCCTGGGCTGCTGCGTTCCCGATGGCGGTGATGGCGCTTCCGTCGATGCGGGAGCTCCGGCCGGTGCCCCGCTGGTCGAGCAGCACGACGCGGTGCGTCTTCAGCGCCTCGCCGACCCAGCCGTCGGGGCCGGTCGGCCGCGGGCCCTTGCCGCCGGGCCCGCCTTGGAGGTAGACGAGCACGGGCAGGTCGTCGCGCCGTTTGACGGGGTCGACGAGCTCCCTGGCGAACACCGTGATAGTGCGCGTCTCGGTGTCGTCGAACCAGTCGAGCGGCACCTCGACGAGGTGGTCGCGCACGTGCATGCCGGGGATCGTGTACTCGGCCTGGATCATTCGACTGCTCCTTCCGCGGCGAGCATGCGCACCCGCTCGAGTTCCCACTCCGGGTTGATCTGCGGCACCGCGGCCAGGAGCGTCTTCGTGTACTCGTGCTGCGGATGCCCGAAGATCGCATCGCGATCGCCCTGCTCGACGATGCGCCCCTTGCTCATCACCGCAACCGTATCGGCGATCTGGCGCACGACGGCGAGATCGTGGGCGATGAAGACGTAGCTGAGCCCGAGTTCTGCCTGCAGCTCGTTCAGCAGGTTGATGACGCGCGCCTGCACCGAGACGTCGAGCGCCGAGACGGCCTCGTCGCAGATCACGAGCTTGGGGCTGACCGCGAGCGCGCGGGCGATGCCGATGCGCTGGGCCTGACCGCCCGAGAACTGGCCGGGATAGCGTTGCGCGTGATCGGCGTTCAGGCCGACGCGTTCGAGCAGCTCGCGCACGAGGGCGCGCTTGCCCTGCTTCGGCGTGATGCCCTGGTAGTCGAGCGGGGCCGAGATGATCTTCTCGACCGTGTGGCGGGGGTTGAGCGACGAGAAGGGGTCTTGGAAGACGACCTGCACGTTCGAGCGGAACGCGGCGAGCGCGCGGCCGCTCGGCTTCGTGACGTCGTCGCCCTCGAACTCGAGCGTGCCCTCGGTCGGGTCGATGAGCTTCGCGACGATGCGCGCGGTCGTCGACTTGCCCGAGCCCGACTCGCCGACGATGCCGAGCGTCTTGCCCCGCGGCACCTCGAAGCTCACGTCGTCGACGGCGGTGAAGCGCGTCGTGCCGGCGAACACCGCCCCGTCGCCCCGGGTGACGAACACCTTGCTCACGTGCTTTGCCGACAGGATGCTCTCGGTCATCAGCTCGTTCCCTTCAGCCGGTCGAACGGATCGTCGATGCGGGGCAGCGCGGCGAGCAGTGCTCGCGTGTACTGCGCTTGCGGCCGGGAGAAGATCTGCTCGGCCGTGCCGCGCTCCACCTGCCGGCCGTCTTTCATCACGAGCACGTCGTCGGCGACCTGGCTCACGACGGCGAGGTCGTGGGTGATGAAGATCATGCCGGTGCCGGTCTCGCGCTGCAGCTCGGCGAGCAGCTCGAGGATCTGCGCCTGCACCGTCACGTCGAGCGCCGTCGTCGGCTCGTCGGCGATGAGCAGGTCGGGCTCGAGGCAGAGTGCCATCGCGATCATGATGCGCTGGCGCATGCCGCCCGAGAACTGGTGGGGGTAGTGGTCGACCCGCCGCGAGGCATCCGCGATTCGTACCCGCTCGAGCGCCTCGATCGTGACGTTGCGCGCGTTCTTGCGGCTGCCGCCGTTGTGCGCCCGGTAGGCCTCCTCGATCTGCCGGCCGACCGTGTAGTACGGGTTCAGCGACGAGAGCGGATCCTGGAAGACCATCGCGACCTTGTCGCCCCGCACTCGCCGCATCTCCCGGTCGCTGCGGGCGAGCAGCTCGTGACCGTTCAGGCGGATGCTGCCGGTCGCCGTGCCGCCACGTGGCAGCAGCCCCATGATCGCGAGCGAGGTCATCGACTTGCCCGAGCCCGACTCGCCGACGATGCCGAGCGTGTCGCCCGCCTCGACGCGGAACGAGGCGTCCTGCACGACCTCGACCGGGCCGGCCGACGTCGGAAAGGTGACGGTCAGGTGCTCGACCTCGAGCAATGTCGCACCGGGCACCGGAATCGAGATCGTGCGTGGTGATGTGATGCTCATGCCGATTTCACTCTCACTCTCGGGTCGAGGTAGGTGTACGCGACATCCACGAGCATGTTCGCGATGACGACGAGCCCCGCGGCGAGCAGGGTGACGCCCATGATCACGGGTTGGTCGTTCTTCGCGATCGAGTCGGCGGTGAGCTTGCCGACGCCGTTCAGCCCGAACACCGTCTCGGTGATGAGCGCCCCGCCGAGGAGGCCGGCGAAGTCCATGCCGAAGAGCGTCACGACGGGCGTCAGCGACGGCCGCAGGGCGTGCCGGCGCAGCACGAGCGGGGCGTCGAGTCCCTTCGCACGGGCGGTTCGCATGAAGTTCTGGCCGAGCGTGTCGATGACGTTGGTTCGCACGATGCGCGAGTACATCGCGGCGTAGCCGAAGGCGAGCACGAGCCAGGGCATCAGGTACGACTGGAACCAGAGCAGCGGGTCCTCGGCGAACTGCACCGATTGCGGGAACGGCAGCCAGCGCAACTGCACGACGAGCACGTACTGCAGCAGGAGCGCGACGAAGTAGTTCGGCAGGCTGATGCCGGCGAGCGCCGTCATCATGACGCCGCGGTCCCAGCCGGTGCCCTGCTTGACGGCGCTGAGGAGGCCTCCGCCGATGCCCGCGAGCATCCAGAGCACCGCGGCGCCGACGGCGACCGTGATGCTGACCGGCATGCGGGTGGTGATCATGTCGGTCACGGGCTCGTTCGTCTGGAAGCTGAATCCGAGGCACGGCGCCGCGCACTGGATCGCTGCGGCGCCCTCACCGTAGGTGCGGCCCGTGAAGATGCCCGAGAGGAATTGCCAGTACTGCTGCCAGAAGGGCAGGTCGAGTCCGAGCTGGGAGCGGATCTGGTCGATGCGCTCCGGCGTGCACGTCTTGCCGCAGATCTGCACCGCCGGATCGGGCGAGAGCAGGAAGAAGATCGCGTACGTGAACAGGCTGATGAGCAGGAGGACGCCGATCGCAGCGAGGATGCGGCGTGCGAAGTAGAAGAGCATTACGCGGCATCCCCCGCATCGAGCGCGGTGCGCAGGTGGTCGCCGAGCACGGTGAAGGAGAACACCGTGAGGAAGAGGAAGGTGCCGGGGATGAGGAAGAACATCGGGTCGACCGCGTACCAGCCGACGGCCGTCGAGATCATCTGGCCCCACGACGGTGTCGGCGGCATGACGCCGACACCGAGGAACGACAGTCCGGCCTCGGTGCCGATGTAGCCGGGCACCGCGAGCGTCGCGAGCACGATGATCGTGCCGCGCAGGTTCGGCAGCACCTCGCGGAAGGCGATGCGCATCGGGCGGGCGCCCGAGGCCCGCGCGGCCTCGACGAACTCGCTGTTCCGCAAGGTCATCGTCTGGCCCCGGATGACGCGGGCGGTATAGGGCCAGCCGAAGATGCTGAGCACGATGACGAGGAGCACCGGGCGGTTGCCGGCCGGGAGCGCCGAGAGCAGGGCGATCATGAAGATGAGGGTCGGAAAGGCCATGAGGAAGTCCATGACGCGGGAGATGATCTGGTCGGCGAGGCCGCCGAAGAATCCCGCGACCATGCCGAGCACGACCCCGAGCGTCATCGTGACGAGCGTCGCCGAGAGGGCGATGGTGAGCGACACCTGCGCACCGTAGGCGACGCGAACGAGGATGTCGCGCCCGTTGCCGGGCTCGACGCCGAGCCAGTGCTCGGCGCTGATGCCGCCGAGGGGCCCGATCGGGATGCCGCCGAGATCGGAATCGATCGCGGACTTGTCGAAGTCGTACGGCCCCCAGCCGGTGATGACCGCGAGGAGCGGCGCGCACACCGCGAGGAGCGCGATGAACACGATGATGCAGACGCTCACGACGACTGCCGGGGACTTCATGAGCGTCGCGATGACGCGTCGGGCCGGGGTGGGGGCGCCGCCTGTTGGCAGCGCCCCCTTCGCTTCCGACTCGACGGCCAGCTCGCTGGGGACCGTCGACATCTGCTTACTTCTCCGGGTCGGCGAGTCCGACGGACACGTAGTCGATGCCGCCCGAGAAGCCCGCGTGCGCGTAGGCGCCCGCGATGTTCGACCCGACCACCATGACGGCCTTCTCGAAGAGCAGCGGCACGGCCGGCGCGAGCTCCATGATCTGCTCGTCGAGCTCGCCCCAAGCGGCGTTGGCCTCATCGACGTCGGTCATCGCGCGGATCTCGGCGATGCGAGCGTTGACGGCCGGGTCGTTCAGCTGGGCGACGTTCGAGTTGCCCTTCTCGTAGATCTGGGTGCCCTCGAAGATCGGCGGCAGGAACGTGGCACCCGACGCCCAGTCGGGGCACCAACCGGTTATCGCGGCATCGTGCTGCTGCGAGGTCGTGCCGATGACCTCGTAGAAGGTCGACGAGTCGATGAGGTTGAACTCGACGGTGATGCCCGCCTTCGCGAGCGACTGCTGGATGGCCTCGGCCTGCGCCTGCATCTTCGGGTTGTTCCGGATGTCGAGCACGAACGAGAAGCCGTCGGGGTAGCCGGCCTCCGTCAGCAGGTCCTTCGCCGCCTCGGGGTCGCCCGCGAAGTCGTCGGAGGGGTAGAGGTCGAACTCGGTGAACCCGGCGACCGTCGGCGGCATCATCGTCGTGGCGATGTCGGCGAGCTGGCTGCCCCCCGTGCCGTCCTTGACGGCCTGCTTGTCGACGGCGAGGTTGATCGCCTGCCGAACGAGGGGGTTGTCCATGCCGGGCTTCGTCGTGTTCATCGGCATGTACGTCGTGCAGCCCTGCAGGCCCTGGATGGTGCGCTCCTGGATCTCGGGCGTCTGGATGCGAGCGATCGAGGCCGCCTGCACCGAACCGGCGATCGCGTTGCGGTCGTCGCCCTGTCCCGCGATCATGCGCTCGTCGATCGTGGCGCCGTCGAGGCCGAAGCTCCACTCGTAGGAGTCGGGGTAGGCCCCGCGCACGTCGTCGCTCTCCTTGCTCCAGTGCTCGTTGCGCTCGAGCACGAGCGTGCTGCCGCGCTGGTACTCGGTGACCCGGTACGGCCCGGATGCGATCGGCTGCTGGTCGACGCTCGTGGTCGTGACGCCCGCATCAGCCGGGAAGGGGGTGAACGGCGCCTGGGCGACGACGGCGGCGAAGTCGGCGTAGGGCTGGTTCAGGTGGAAGACGATGGTCTTCTCGTCGGGCGTCTCGATCGAGTCGAGCGGCCCGGAGCTGTAGAAGCCCTCGTATCCCTCGGGGATGTCGAGCACGATCTTGGCGTACGGCGAGCCGATCGAGATCGAGGGGTCGAGCGCGCGCTCGACGCCGAACTTGACGTCGGCACTCGTGATCGGCGTGCCGTCCTCGAAGAAGATGTCGTCCTTCAGGGTGAAGGTCCACTCGGTCGCGTCGTCGTTGTGCGTGCCGAGGTCGGTCGCGAGGTCGGGCACGATCTCGGTGCCCTCGGCGCCTTCACCGGTGCCCTGCGTGGTGAGCGTGCGGTAGATGAGCCGGTAGAAGTTGTTGACGCCGCCGTCGAAGCCCTGTGCGGGGTCGAGGTGCGAGAAGTCGGCGTTCTGCAGCACCCGGAGGGTGCCACCGGCGGTCGGCGTGCCGCCGATGCCGTCGCCGCCGGAGTCGGGGGCGTCGGATGCGGGGCTGCACCCGGCGAGCGCGAGCGAACCCGCGAGCGTCAGGGCGAGGAGCGCAGTGCGTTGCTTCATGCTGTCTTCCTTCGTTTGGGGTGAGTGAGGAGCGGTGCTGTACTTCAGGCCGTGCGCAACCACACGCGCATGGCCGCCGCTCCGCGGTTCCCCCAGAGGTGATAGGGAACGAGCGTTGCGGTCGTGGTGGCGGATGCCGCGGCATCCGTCACCGCATCGGTGCCGAGCTCGGGATACAGGCCGCCTTCGTGGGGCGCTGCGATCCGGGCGGGCATGGTGATGATGCGGGTCTCGTCGCGGCTGTTCGGCGTGACGGCGCGAGCTGTCGTCAGCGCGGCCGCGGCGGCAGCTGCGTCGAGCGTGAGCTCGTCGAGCTCGACGTCGTTGTCGGCCTGCTCGGCGCAGTAGACGACGGGACCGCGGGCGAACGCGATGGAGTTGCGCAGCGCATCGACGCGAGGATCTGCGCCGTGGGCGCGAACCGGCATCGGGAGGTCGAGCTCGAGCCGGTCGCCGGCGACGAGGGCGCGCTCGACGCGGAGCCAGCCCGCGGGAACATCCGTCGCCACCGTCTCGCCGTTGATCGTGAACTGCGCGCCCCGGCACCAGGCCGGCACGCGGAGCGCGATGCGCGATGCGGTGGGTGCGGCCGAGACGACCTCGATCGCGACCCGTCCGTCCCAGGGGTAGCCCGTCGTCATCTCGAGTTCGAGGCCGTCGTGCGCGATGCGGGCGCCGGTGTACTGCGCGAGGAAGAGCGTGTCGGCGTCGACGAGGGCGAGGTGATCCTGCAGCTCGGCGGTCCACCGGATGATGTTGGGCGGACAGCACGGGCAGACGAACCAGCCCCGGCGCAGCAGTTCGCCCTCGGGCTCCGCACCGGTGCGCTGCTGGTGGTCGGGCCGGCGCTGCAGCGGGTTGTCGTAGAAGAAGGCCCGGCCGTCGTCGGACAGCCCGGCGGCGTAGGCGTTGTAGAGCACGGTCTCGAAGACGTCGAGATAGGTCGTCTCGCCCGAGGCGAGGTGCATCCGCCACGCCCACTGCATGGTCGCGATCGCGGCGCAGGTCTCGCTGTACGAGCGCTCGGAGGGCAGCTCGAAGCGGTCGCCGATCGCTTCGTCGGAGTGCCTGCTGCCGAGGCCGCCGGTGAGGTAGAGCTTCGTGTCGACCATGTCGTTCCAGAGCCGCTCGAGCGCCGTGCCGAGCGTCTCGTCGCTTCGTTCGAGCACCACGTCGGCGGCGCCCGCGGCGAGATACGTCATGCGCACGGCGTGGCCGGTCACCGAGTCGAGCTCGCGCAAGGGGGCGTTGTCCTGGAAGTACTCGGCCGGGAACACGCTGAGTTCGACGGTGCCGCGGCCGCGTCGATCGATGAACAGGCTCGCGAGCTCGAGATAGCGCTCGTCACCGGTCTGACGGCTGAGCTCGACGAGCGCCATCTCGATCTCCGGATGTCCGCAGACGATGTCGTCGCCGTCGGGTCCGAATCGTTCGTACGCCAGGTCGGCGAAGCGGCGGGCGACCGTGAGCAGCCGGTCGTCACCGAGCTGGCGGGATGCCGCGACCGCCGCCTGCACGAGATGGCCGAGGTTGTACAGCTCGTGGCCCCATGCGAGGTCCTGCCACGGCTCCTTCTCGACGTCGGGCGCCTGGAAGTACGAGTTCAGGTAGCCGTCTGCGCGTTGTGCCCGTTCGATGAGATCGACGGCCTCGTCGTAGAAGGCGGCGGTCTCGGCATCCGCACGTGCCTCATCTCCGCGGCCGAGCTCGTAGGCGAGTCCCTCGAGGGTCTTGAAGACGTCGGTGTCGAGGAACGGGTAGCGACCGCGGAAGGGTCGTGCGGCCTCGGGGCTCTCGGGATGGGCGATGCGACGGAGGTTGTCGACGTTGCCAGCGAGTCGGAGCTGTTCGATCGTGTGCGGGATGGTCGCGGTGCGGTTGCGGTGCTGCCAGTCGGCCAGGAGCCCTGAGGTCACGCGAACGTTCGCAGTGCCGAGGGCCTGTCGCGGCGAGGTCGTCACGGCGACCGCGGGTCGCTTCGTCACCGATGGTGCCGGTGCCACTCCTGGTTCGACGGCGATGTCTTCCATGGACGATCAGACCCTTCTGTACCGTGTGATGCATCACACTACGTCATTTAGTAGTGGGTGACATATTACTTTCGCACGACCGTCCCGAGTCAAGCCGGACGGGCATGGAAGCGCAGGACTTCACAGGACCGAAACAAACGACCGGGCGGCACACTGCTCTGGCACGCCGACGCCGAGGTGCCTCGATTTCGTCGCGCGCGCAAGCTGGCTTAGTCTCGGGATATGAGCACCGAAGTCGTTGCCGATGTCGTCGTCCGCCCCATCAGGGACTCCGATGTGGAGGCCCTCGGTCGCGTGCACGCGACCTGCTGGCACGAGACCTACGACCACCTGATCAGCGCCGCCGCCTTCGAGCACCTGTCGCCGCGCCGCATGGCCGAACTGTGGAACCATTACGCCGAGCGCGGTGAGGAGTACCAGCAGTTCGCCGCCCTCGTCGACGGCGAGATCGTCGGCTTCGTCGGCTCAGGGCCGGCCCGCGACGAGGGTGCGCCCCGCGAGCGCGAGCTCTTCTTCATCTACCTGCTCGACGCCTACCACGGCACCGGCATCGGCCAGAAGCTCTTCGACGCCGCCGTCGGCGACGACGCCGTGTACCTCTGGGTCGCCGCCGACAACCCGCGCGCGCACCGCTTCTACGCGCGCAACGGCTTCGTCGCCGACGGCGCCGAGCAGGTGCAGCCGTTCCTCGGCGAAGAGATCCACGAGGTGCGGCTGGTTCGCTAGCACCCGCCCGTCGAGGAGCGAAGCGTCTCGAGACTCGCAACTCCCCCAACGCGCCTGACCAGTGTGCCCCCGACTCGGCCGATCGGCCGATTGACGCTGCCGGCGAACTGCGGAAACCTTCGAAGAGCCCGCGATTCGCGCGGGCCAGAAGGGAAGGGGCGACGGTGGACGACACATCGAAGGGCTCCTCGAGAACGACGACGGAGCGCCCGCCCCGAATTCCGCCGCGGTGGTTCGTGCGCGGCGCGTGGGTCGTGCACCGCGGCATCTACCGGATCACGCGCGGACGCGCGGGCCTCTGGCAACCTCGCCCCGAGCGATGGGGCACCATGCGCCTGACGACGACGGGGCGACGCACGGGCCGTGAGCGCTCCGTCATCGTGGCCTACTTCGAAGACGGCCCGAACCTCATCACGCTCGCGATGAACGGCTGGGCCGAACCCGAACCCGCCTGGTGGCTCAACCTCATCGCCGACCCGGATGCTGCGGTCGTGCTGCCCACCGGTCCCCGCGACGTGCGAGCCCGCGCGGCGGTCGGCGCGGAGCGTGCACGCCTGTGGGCGGCGTGGCAGTTCTACGGCGACGACATCGAAGCGCTGTCCGCACTTCGCCGTCGCGAGACCGCGGTGGTCGTGCTCGAGCCCCGTGCGGCGGGTCAGCGCAGCGCGCCGACCGACGCCAGCGCTTGACGCACGAGCAGGCCGCGCCCGCCCTCGAACTCGTCGCCGACCGCGTCGGATGCCGCATCGTCGGGCGTCATCCACGTGACCTCGAGCGCATCCTGCCGCGGCTCGCACGTGCCGGTGACCGGCACGACGAACGCGAGCGACACGGCGTGCTGACGGTCGTCGGTGAACGATGAGATGCCCGGCATCGGGAAGTACTCCGCCACGGTGAACGGCACCGAACTCGCCGGCAGCAGTGGGAACGCCATCGGACCGAGATCCTTCTCGAGGTGACGGAAGAGCGCGTCGCGAATCGTCTCGCCGTACATGACGCGACCCGACACGAGCGTGCGCGTCATCTCGCCCACGGCGTTCGCGCGCAGCAGCACGCCGACCTCGGTGACCTGCCCGAGCCCGTCGACCCGCACCGGCACCGCCTCGACGTAGAGCAGCGGCAGCCGCCCACGAACCTCGGCGAGCTCGAGGTCGGTGAGCCACCCCGGATTCGCCGGCGGCCTGACGACGGGTTCGTCGTCGGGATTCCAGTCGGGATCGGGGGTGCGTACGCTCATGCCTCGATTCTGCCCCACACCGCTAGCGTTGACGTCATGACTTCCGTGCGGATCGACGACGACGCCGTGCTGTGGTCGGCGTCGACCGCCGATCGAGCCGGGCGACCTCTGCTCGTGCTGCTGCACGGCTACAACTCCAACGAGGGCGACCTCTTCGGCCTCACCCCGTACCTGCCGCTCGCCCCGGCGGTGGCATCGCTGCGCGCACCGACCTTCACGGGCTACGGCCACGCCTGGTTCCCGCTGAGCGACGACGGCGTCGAACTCTCGATCGACGGGGCCGATCTCGCGACGACCGCGGTCATCGACTGGCTCGATCGGGTCGCGCCCGACGCCGCCTCGGTCGGGCTGCTCGGCTTCTCGCAGGGTGGCGCGATGGCACTCGAGCTGCTCCGGCGAGCGCCCGAGCGATTCGCGTTCGCCGTCAGCCTCGCCGGCTTCGCGCTGCCGGGCCGGCGCGAGGGCGACGAGCGGATGTCGCAGCTGCAGCCTCCCGTCTTCTGGGGGCGCGGCACGACCGATGAGGTGATCCCCGCGGCATCCGTGGCCCGCACCCAGGCGTGGCTGCCCGAGCATGCGGCGCTCGACGAGCGCATCTACGAGGGCCTCGGCCACTCGGTCTCCGAGCTCGAGCTCGCCGACGCGGCGGCGTTCCTCGCGGCTCGCTACACGGCACCGCCGGTCGAGTAGCGGAGCGCACGAGTAGCGGAGCGCACGACCGCCGGTCGAGGAGCGGCGTATCGAGACCTAGACCCCTGAACCGCCGGCGCGGCGCTCGGCGCGCTCCTTGTCGCGCTCGCCCACGCGGATCTTCTCGGCGCGCACGGCCGCCTGGGTGGCGCGCTCGGTCACGAGCCACGCGGGCGGCGCCTCGAGCAGTGCCTTGATCTGGGCGGTCGTCAGGGGCTCGTCGACACCGCTGCGGGCGAGGCCCGAGTTGGAGATGCCGAGCTTCGAGGCGATCACCGTGCGCGGGTGCGGACCCTCGCGGCGCAGCGTCTCGAGCCACTCGGGCGGCTCGGCCATGAGGGCTGCGAGTTCGTCGCGAGTGATGAGTCGCTCGCGGAACTCCTCGGGCGCGGCCTCGAGGAGGATGCCGAGCTTCTTGGCTGCGGTCTCCGCCTTCATGGTCTGGGAGTTCTTCGACTTGCTCACCCTCACACCGTAGCCCGTTGCGCCCGCACCCGCCCACCGGACGGCGGCAGCGCATCGTCTACGCTGGGAGCAGGCTGCGCGCGGCCGGAACGGGAACGGGGGCCGAAGTGACACTGCGACTCCGATACGTCGCCGGCGTGAGCCCGTCGAAATGGCTGCGCGTGTGGAACGAGCGTCGGCCCGATCTCACGCTCGAGGCCATCGTCGTCGATGAGCCCGAGCAACTGACCGCGCTGCTCGCCGGCGACGCCGACCTCGCGTTCGTGCGGTTGCCGGTCGACATCGAGGGCCTGCATGCCATCACCCTCTGGGAGGAGCTCGCGGTCGTCGTGCTCCCGAAGGAGCATGCGCTCGCCGACGCCGAGTCACTCACCCTCGCCGAGCTCGACGGCGAGACGCCAGCCCCGGCCCAGGCCGACATCGCGATGACGATCGAGCTCGTCGCAGCGGGCACCGGGTATGCGATCGTGCCGCACTCGGTTGCACGGCTGCACCGACGCAAAGACGTCGTCGCTGTCCCGGTCACGGATGCCGCGGCGACGCAGATCTCGCTCGTCTGGCGCCGCGACCGCGACGACGACGACATCCAGGAGTTCGTGGCGGTCGTGCGCGGCCGGGGAGCGAAGAGCTCACGCGGATCGTCCGACGACCCGCCCCCGATGAAGCCTGCGAAGGCGGCCAAACTCGCCGCCGCCGAACGCCGCGCCGCCGCCGCCAAGGCAGCGGGAAACGGTGCCGGTAAGGGCGGCAAAGGTGGCAAGGGGGCCGGCAAGGGTGGCCGGCCCGCGCCGCGCACCGGCGCCGGCGCGAAGCAGCGCAGCCGTCGGAGAGGCCGATGAGTTCGAGGCCGTTCCTCTTCCTCTCTGCACGCCCCGAGGTCGAGGCCGTCGGCCCCGAGTACGAATCGGTGCGACGGGCCATGGGCGTCGACGCCGACCGGCTCGAGCACGTGCGCCTCGACGTCGACCCGCTCGGCGACGTCACGATCGCCGACTACGCGGGCATCGTCGTGGGCGGTAGCCCCTACAACGTGACGACGCCCGAGAGCGGCAAGCACGAGGTGCAGCGCCGCGTCGAGGCCGACCTCGCGAGACTCGCCGAGTCGGCCCTGGCCGCCGACTTCCCGCTGATGCTCACCTGCTACGGCATCGGCGTGCTCACCCGGGTGCTCGGCGGCGAGGTCGGCACGACGCACGGCGAAGCGGCGCAGGCGGTCGAGATCCGGCTCACCGCCGAGGGGGTCGCCGACCCCCTGGTCGGTGCGCTGCCCGGTAGATTCCAGGCGCTCGTCGGCCACAAGGAGGCGACCGAGCGATTGCCAGACGAGGCGCACCTGCTCGCCTCGTCGGTCGGATGCCCCGTGCAGATCTACCGGGTCGGCTCGGGCGTCTACGCGACCCAGTTCCACCCAGAGGTCTCGACCACCGACTTCGTGGCGCGCGCCCAGGTCTACCGCCACCACGGCTACTTTCCGGCGAGCGAACTGCGCGAGGTCGGCGAACGGCTCACCGCGGCATCCGTCACCGAACCGCAGCGCCTGCTGCGGCGCTTCGCCGAGTTCGCGGAGCAGCGCACGACCAGCTGAACCCGTCGCACGGCGGCAGTGCACGGTCAGTCGCACGACGAAGCGGGCGCATCGGCCGCTCGATTGATCGAGCGACCGATGGCCCGTGGTGCGTCGTGCCGACCGCTAGGCGGTCGTGCTGTTGCTGCGGCCTCGCGTGATGAGACCCCAGATGAGCAGCACGATGATGGCGCCGCCGATGGCGAGGAGCCAGGTGCCGAGATCCCAGAACTGGTCCATGCCGACACCGAAGATGGCACTGCCGATCCAGCCGCCGAGCAGTGCTCCGACAACGCCGAGCAGCAGGGTGACGAACCAGCCGCCACCTTGACGCCCCGGCAGTATCAATTTGGCGATCGCACCGGCGATGAGGCCGAGGATCAGAAACGCGAGGAAACTCATCTTGTGCTCCTTCGTTCGATATCCCAACCAAACCACTGGAGCCGAAGCTCAGCAACCCCTTGTTTCCGTCGTGGGCGATGCAATATACGCGCGAATCACGCCGTTCGGGTGACCTCGAGCGGGTATCTGCGGCGCAGCAGCACCCGTTGCAGCAGGGTCCAGGCCACCGTGACGAGCAGGTAGAGCGCGGCCGCGAGCGGCACGAAGGCCGCGATCACGGCCGTGATGAACTGCAGGGCGCCGAGCGCGGTGGCAACCCCTGGGGCGGCAAGGGGGTTGGCGGGTGCTCCGGTGGCACCGGCGCGCCCCGCGGCATCCGCTCGGTTCGGAGCCGCAGGCGCGGCGACCGGTTGCTGCGGCCGAAGCACGCGGCGGGTGATCTCGCCGACCACCGCGATGCCCGCGATCACGACTCCGAACACGATGAGGGCGCCCGGGCTCACCGTGCCCGTGGCGAGGTCGCCGGCGAGGCTCGCGCCGAGCGGGACGCCGAAGAACGTCTGCTCGAGCAGCGCGTTCGGGTGCCCCGCGATCGTGGGCAGGATGAAGAGCGCGTAGATCACGCCGACGATGGGCGCCTGCACGAGCATCGGCAGGCAGCCGGCGAACGGCGTGGTGCCCTCTTCGCCGTAGAGCGCCATCGTCTCGCGCTGCAGCCGCTCGGGGTTCTTCTTGTGCTTCTGCTGCAGCGCGGCGAGCTTGGGCGCGAGGCGCGATCGCACCTGCTCGGCCTTGGCCTGCGAGACACCGACCGGAATGAGCGCGGCGCGCACGAGCAGGGTGACGAGCACGACGGCCGCCGCCGCGCTCGCGATGCCGATGACGGGTTCGAGGAGGCCGGCGAGCGTCATGAGCACGGCGTGCGCCCCGTCGAGCAGGGCGGCGATGGGCGGAAAGGCGTAGAGATCCATGAGGAGGTTCCTTGCGGTCGAGAGACGAACGGGCACGTCTGGCCGCGAGGAATCGAGTCGCCGAACGTCCGCCCGATGGGCGGTTCGGCGTGGGTCGGATGTCGCTACGCGGCCGCGATGCCGCGTGTCGGCGCCCTCGGGCGCGCGCGCCCCGGGGCGTCGGGGTCGCTCTGTGCGAGCAGCCGCCACGGGTCGGCCGTCTGCCGGAACCTCGAGGCCGCGCCGCTCGCGTCGGCCGCGACGATCGACGGCATCGCCTGACAGGCGACGACGACCACGGCGACGGCGGCAGCTCCGACGACACCGAGCAGCACGACCGACATCTGCGCGTTCGAGGCGAGGGCGATCTCGAGCGAGGCCTGGGCGACGCGGAAGAGGGCGACGATGAGTTCGATCATGTCGTCTCCTCTCTGTGGGCGTGTGCCTGCGTCTGCGTGACACCACGCTAACACCGGCATCGCCGGGGCGAACGGACTACTCGTCGAGCAGGCGTTCGAAGAGCATGTGGTCCTGCCATTCCCCCGCGATGCGCAGGTAGCGGTGGGCGAGGCCGAAGCGCTCGAAGCCGTTGCGTGCGAGCACCGCCTGGGATGCCGCGTTGTGCACGAGGGTGCCCGCCTGCACCCGGTGCAGGCCCGCGTCGCGCGCTGCGTGCACGGCGAGGCCGACCGCCGTGGTGGCGAGGCCGCGACCGGTGTATCGCGCGTCGATCCAATAGCCGAGATGGGCGTTCTGGAAGGCCCCGCGCACGACGTCGGAGAGGTTGATGCGGCCGATGATGTCGTCGCCGTCGGTCAACACGAACGGCATCGCCAGACCCGCGTCGAGCCGTTCGAGCGTCGCCTCGACATCGCGCCGATGGGTCTCCGCGGTGAAGAAGGCGTCGGTGCGCGCCGGTTCCCACGGCGCGAGGTGCTCGCGGTTGCGCGCGTACGCCGCGGCAAGGGCGGGGCCGTCGTCTGCCGCGAGTTCGCGGAACACGATGCCGTCGTCGAGTTCGACCGCCTGCTGCACGCGCCTGCCTCCGATTCCGCCGACGTTCACGGCGCGGATGCCGCGTGGCCGGGCATCCACGCTAACACCGGGTGACCCGGCGCAGATCGGCAGCGCACTCCCGATCCGAGCGCATCGGCGGTCTTCGAGGCAGACTGGTCGCGTGACCGCACGTCGCACATCATGGGTGCTGCACGTCGACCTCGATCAGTTCGTGGCCGCCGTCGAGGTGTTGCGGCGCCCCGAGCTCGCGGGCAAGCCGGTGATCGTCGGCGGTCGCGGCGACCCGAGCGAGCGGGCGGTCGTCTCGACGGCGTCCTACGAAGCTCGCGAGTTCGGGGTCGGTTCGGGCATGCCGTTGCGCATCGCCGCGCGCAAGGCGCCCGACGCCGTGATCCTGCCGGTCGACGCCGAGGCGTACGCCGCGGCCTCCGCCGAGGTCATGGCGACGCTGCGCTCGCAGCCGGGTGCGATCGTGCAGGTGCTCGGCTGGGACGAGGCGTTCGTCGGCATCGAGACCGACGACCCCGAGACGTTCGCCCGGCAGACGCAGGCGGCCGTGCTCGAGCGCACTCGCCTGCACTGCAGCGTCGGCATCGGCGACACCCTCGTGCGTGCGAAGGTCGCGACCGGTTTCGGCAAGCCCCGCGGGGTGTTCCGGCTGACCGCCGAGAACTGGCTCGACGTCATGGGCGACCGGCCGACGATCGACCTCTGGGGCGTCGGCTCGAAGATCTCCCGTCGGCTCGCCGCGCTCGGCATCTCGACCGTCGCCGAGCTGGCCGCCGTCGACCCCGCCGCGCTGGTCGCCGACTTCGGGCCGAAGATGGGGCCGTGGTACGCCCAGCTCGGGCGCGGCGAGGGCTCCGACGTCGTCGACGACACGCCCTGGGTCGCCCGCGGGCACAGCAGGGAGACGACGTTCCAGCAGGATCTCACCGAGCGCTCGCAGATCGAGGAGGCCGTGCGCGAGCTCACGTCGCGAGTGCTCGCCGACGTCGCGGCCGAGGGCCGGCCGGTGATCGGCCTGACGCTCAAGGTGCGCTACACGCCGTTCACCACGAAGGTCTTCACGAAGAAGATCGCCGAGACCTCGGATGCCGCTGAAGTGGTTGCCCGCGCGCTCGAGCTCGCCGGCCGCATCGAGGCCGAGCGGCCGATTCGCCTGCTCGGGCTGCGCGCCGAGATGCCGATGCCCGAGGAGGCGCGCGAGGGGCACACGCCGACCCGCAGCGGCTGGTGAGCCCGGCGACCGCATTCGACCCGACGCACGCCGATATGCAATCACAAGGTTGCATTTACAATGCTGCAACCCTAGGGTTGCAAGTGTTCAATGCCATCAACTCGCTCTCAGGAGGAAAGTCATGACCGACCAGCACGCCGTGTTCTCAGGGGGCCGCAACATCGCCATGAAGGTGCCGCCGCATCGCTACGACGCAACGGTCGGCTTCTATCGGGACGTGCTGCAGCTGCCGCCCATATCCGGACCGGGCGGTGACGCCACCGGATTCGAATTCGGCTCCTGCAATCTCTGGATCGACCGTTGCCCGGGGCTCTCGCAGGCCGAAGTCTGGCTCGAGGTCGTGGCATCCGACACCGGTGCGGCAGCCAGTGCGCTGGAGCAGGCCGGAGTCGCGAGACGCGATGAGATCGAAGACCTCGGCACCGCGTTCGATGGATTCTGGATATCGTCACCGTCGGACGTGATTCACCTGGTCGACTCCCGGAAGCAGTCCTGGGCCTGAACGCGCGCGCACCCTGTTCGCGGGATGCGACACGATGAGAACGGCCGGCCGGGCGCCGCACAGGAAAACGCCCCGCATCCCGGTGTTCACCGGGATCGCGGGGCGTTTCGTGTGGCGGTACCGGTGGGATTTGAACCCACGGTGGGCTTTCACCCACACAACTTTTCGAGAGTTGCACCTTCGGCCGCTCGGACACGGTACCGAGGACAATGGTAGACGACGAGCGGGCAAGCGCCAAAACGCGCACCGGCACCGAACCGAGCGGATGCCTCAGCTGACGTACAGCCGGTATGCAGCCCACTCGAAGCGGGGCACTCTAGGTTCAGCTCGTGACCGTCTTTCCCGCTCCTTCGCCCGACGCCCCGCGGCTCGCCGCGGGCGTTCGGCTCGCCGCGTCGACCGTGCTCGGCACCTTCGGCGTGCGACCGTTCCGCGCCCGGGTGCTCGAGAACAAGGCCACGCTGAACGACACGCTCCCCGTGCACTCGAAGTGGTGGCGCGACCACGCGAAGGTCGAGGGCGAGCTGCTCTACGTCGCGATCGGCGACAGCGCAGCGCAGGGCATCGGCGCCTCCCGGCCCGACCGCAGCTACGTCGGCGTGATCGCCGACGGCCTGCGCGAGACGACCGACCGAAGCGTGCGGGTCGTGAACCTCAGTGTCTCGGGGGCGACAACCACACTCGCCGTTCGCGATCAGCTGCCGCGGTTCCGCAAGCTGCAGCCCGACGTGGTGACGGTGTCGATCGGAGCGAACGACATCGCCGACTGGAATCCCGCGACGTTCGAGCGCAACATCCGCTCGATCTTCGCCGAGCTGCCGGCCCACGCGGTCGTCGCCGACCTGCCGTGCTTCTACTTTCCGCAGAACGAGCGCAAGGTCGCCGAGGCCAATCGGATGCTGCGCGCCATCGCCCGCGAGCACGACCTCGTCGTCGTGCCGCTGCACGAGCTGACCCGGCGGCAGGGCCTGCGCGGCATCCTGACGCAGTTCGCTCGCGACATGTTCCACCCGAACGACCACGGCTACGCGGTCTGGGCCGAGGCGTTCCGCCCGGCCGTCGCCCGCGTCGCTGCTCAGCTCGGCGCGCGCGCCGACGCGCTCACTGTCGGCGGCCGCAGCTAGTCTCGGGGCATGGCCCGCCCCACCTCCACGTTCCGCTGTTCAGAGTGCGGCTGGAGCACCCTCAAGTGGGCGGGTCGATGCGGCGAGTGCCAGCAGTGGGGCACTGTGGTCGACGTGGCAGAGGCCACGGGCATCGTGCGCGCCGTGCAAGCGGTGCAGCTCGGTGAAGCCCGCACTGCGAGGTCGATTCTCGACGTGCAGACCGAAGACGCCGCGCACCGGCCGAGCGGCATCGGTGAGTTCGACCGGGTGCTCGGCGGGGGCATCGTGGCGGGCGCCGCGATCCTGCTCTCCGGCGAGCCAGGGGTCGGCAAGTCCACGCTCCTGCTCGAGGTCGCGGCCCGCGTCGCCGCGAGCGGCCGGCGGGTGCTCTACGTCACGGCCGAAGAATCGGTCGCCCAGGTGCGCCTTCGTGCGGGTCGCACTGGCGCGCTGCAGAGCGAGCTCTTCCTCGCCGCAGAGACCGACCTCGCGACCATCCTCGGGCAGGTCGACGCCATCCGGCCCGCGCTGCTCATCGTCGACTCCGTGCAGACCGTGTCATCGTCGCTCTCCGACGGCCTGCCCGGGCAACCGAGCCAGGTGCGCGAGGTCGCCTCGACCCTCATCCGCGTCGCGAAAGAGCGGCAGCTGCCCGTGCTGCTCGTCGGCCACGTCACGAAAGACGGCTCGATCGCCGGGCCCCGCCTGCTCGAGCACCTCGTCGACGTCGTGTGCCAGTTCGAGGGCGACCGCCAGACCGCGCTGCGATTCGTGCGCGCACTCAAGAACCGCTTCGGCCCGACCGACGAGGTCGGTTGCTTCGAGATGACGGGCGAGGGCATCGCCGAGGTGCCCGACCCGTCGGGCCTCTTCCTCTCGAGCGGCCGCAGCGCGGTGAGCGGCACGTGCGTCACCGTCGCACTCGAGGGCCGGCGGGCGCTGCCCGTCGAGGTGCAGGCGCTCGTCGTCTCCACGAACGCGCCGCAACCGCGTCGTGTCGTCAACGGCGTCGACCCGTCACGCGTCGCCATGATCATCGCCGTGCTCGAACGCCGGGCGGGCCTCAAGACCCTCGGCGCGCATGACGTCTACGTCTCCACGGTCGGCGGCGTGCGGCTCGCCGAGCCCGGCGCCGACCTGGCGATCGCGGTCGCCATCGCGTCGGCCATGCGCGACCGCGCCGTGCCGCACGAGCTCGCGGCGTTCGGCGAGATCAGCCTCGCGGGTGAAGTGCGGCCCGTCACAGCGGCCAAGCAGCGCGCCGCCGAAGCCAAGCGACTCGGCTACACGACCATCCTCGATGTCGAGGCCGGCAGCGTGCACGCCGCCGTGCAGCGCGCCATGATGGCCTCGACCGGCCCGCGCGAGCGCGAACTCGACGCCGCGTTCTGATCCAGCGAGCAGTGAGCCGCAGGCGCTACGCTTCGAGCGCTCGCAGCAGCTCGGCGGGCGGCGCCTGCATCGGGTGGGGCCCGGCGATGTCGAGGAACACCGTCGTGATCGTCGACTCGTAACGCTTTAGGAACGAGCGGAGCCATGCAGGGCTCTGCAGGCCGACCGCGGGCGGCAGGTTCGCGGGCTTGTACGCGGCGTCGCTGAAGAGCAGCAGCGCGACCTCGCCGGTGTTCGGATCGCGATAGGTCCACACCTCGCCGCCGTCGAGGGGCTTGTCGCGCGGTCCGGGCTTGACGAGCGGCACCACGGTGTTGCCGTGCCGCAGGGCGAGCGCCACCGCCGCGATGTCCTGCCGTTCGAGCGCCTCTGCGAGCGCCTGCGAATGGAACTCCACGGGCTCCGCCGCTTGCTTGCCTCGTGCCTTGCCTGCCATTCCACAAGGGTACCGAGCGGATGTCACGCCGCGGGCCGCCGTCCGCCCACGGCGCACCCTGGGGTGTCTGTCACCGACTTGTGGCACTGCCCCGGAAGGGGATGTGTACTTCGGAAGAAAGAGCCCTAAGATGTCTGTGCCGGACCGTGAGGGTCCGAGGTGTCGACGAAGACGACGGCGTTCTCGTTGACCCCACGGCGCCGGCGCATTCACCTGATTCCTGCCCGAGCGACGATGTCGTCGGGCGCTCGTACCATCGAATCAATCGCGCGGGCCGGCGCGCTCCACCCGAAGGAGCACCGTGGCCAGCAGCCTCCCGAAACCCATCAGGGTCGACGGCGACACGTGGGTGTGCATGCGCAACGACCCAGCCCTGCCGAAGGCGATCATCCGCCGCTACCGCGACGTGAAGCGGGGCGACGTCTTTCTCGTCATCAAGTGGGCGCTCGACCCCGCCGACCAGCAGCTCATGTCATCGGCGACGTCGCTCGACGCCGCCAACGCGCTCGTGCGCTTCGACCCGCCCGCGGCGACCGCGCCGGCCTTCGCCGGCTACCCCCACTCGACGTCACGGCCGACTCAGTAGAGCAGGAACTGCTTCTGCTCGGCCGACTCGAACCCGTCGACCGAGACCGCGAGGTGGTACGACGCTCCCCCGGCCGGCACCGTCTCACGCGCGCCCTCGCACGTCTCGGGGGTCGAGCGGGTGCGATCCCAGATGATCGGCACGCTCGAGCTCACCGGCGTGCCCGGTGTCAGCGAGACCTCGGCGTCGATGGCGTCGACCTGGCAGTCGGTCGAGGTCCAGTAGGCCTCGGTACCGCTCGTGATCGTGAAGGTCTGGGCCGCGGTGCCGGCATTCAGCACGCAGACGTTGGTGCCCACGTTGGTGATCGTGACCGACAGCTGCGGCTGCTCGCCGGGCTCGTACGAGGACTTGTCGGTGATCGCCTCGACAGAGACCTGCTCGGGCGCGCACGGGTCGCCGTCGGCGGCCGTCGGCTCGGTGGGAATGGATGTCGTCTCTGGCGCGGTGGTCGGAACCGCGCTCGGCGAGGCACCGGCGCCCCCGGCCTCGTCACCCTGGCTCGCGCCCGGGCGCACGATGACGAGCACGATCGCGATGATGACCGCGATGAGTCCGATGAGCACCACGATGCGCCGACGTCGGTACACCTGCGGCGATTGCCGCCCGGCCGGTGTGTTCGTCGACATGCACACAGGGTACGACCGGGACGCCGCTGCCCGCGGCATCCGCTCGGCGCGCCGAATGCCGTCTCAGAGAAGCTTCAGCAAGCGCACATCACCAGCGGCCGAATCCCGACAGCGCCACCATCAGAGAAGCTTCAGCATGCGCACATCACCAGCGGGCCGATTCCCGACAGCGCCACCATCAGAGAAGCTTCAGCATGCGGGTGTTGCCGAGCGTGTTCTGCTTGACCCTCGCGAGGTCGAGGAACTCGGCGACGCCCTCGTCGTTCGAGCGCACGAGTTCGGCGTAGACATCGGGGTCGACGGTCTCGCGCCCCATGTCGACGAAGCCGTGCCGGCCGAAGAATGCCGTCTCGAAGGTGAGGCAGAAGAGCCGGCTGAGGCCGAGCTCGCGCGCCTCGCCCTCGAGCGCGGCGAGCAGGGCATGGCCGACGCCGTGACCGAGCCACGCGTCGTCGACCGCGAGGGTGCGCACCTCGCCGAGGTCCTCCCACATGACGTGCAGCGCGCCGGCGCCGATGAGTCGACCGTCGTCGGTCTCGGCCACGCGGAACTCCTGCACCGAGCCGTAGAGGTCGACGCGCTCCTTACCGAGCAGGATGCGTCGAGTGACGAGCGGTTCCACGAGGTCGATGATTCGCGGCACATCGTTCGTGCGCGCCCGGCGGACATGGAACTCGGTCATCCACTCATCGTATTGCTCGCGGCCGGCCGGGCCTCTTCGCCCGGGCGGGCGACGGCGTCGATCACGGGGCATCGCGGGTGCGTCGGCCCGGTCTCGATGAGCAACGCGAGCGCCGCCCGCACGCGGGTCAGGTCGCCGATCTTCTCGTCGAGCTCCACGAGCTTGCCCGCCACCTGCTCGGCGACCTCATCGAAGGTGATGAGTTCGGGGGCATCGGAGAGCCGCAGCACGTCGCGCACCTCGCGCAGCGTGAAGCCGAGGCGCTGCGCCCGCCGGATGAACCGCACACGCTGCACCGCCTCGGGCGAGTACGAACGGTAGCCGGCGAGCGAGCGCGCGTCGGGTTCGACGAGCCCCTGCCGCTCGTAGAACCGCACGGTGCTGACGGCGACGTCGGCCGACCGGGCGAGCAGCCCGATCGTCAGTGCTTCGTGCGCAGGCGCAGCAACCCGCTGAGCTGGAGTGCCAGCCACAGGACCTCCCCGATCAGGAACACGACGATCGTCGCGCTCTGCCCATTCAACAGTGCCCACGTCATCCAGAGTGCGAAGATCGCCCGGCCGATCGTGTCGATCGCGATGAATCTCGGTTCGGTGCGCAGAAGGCGGGCGACCGCCCACATCGTCACGGCGGTGCCGAACATACTCGTGAACATGAGGGCCGTCGCGTCGAAGGCGGGCAGCTGCGCTCCGGGCACGTCGAACGCGTCGTGCGCCCAGCGAGTGGCGCCGAGCAGCAGCGAGGCGGTGAACGGGGTCGCGAAGCCGACGGTCACGATCAGGTCGTAGACGGCGCCCGCTCGCCCCCAGCGCGGGCGTACGTAGTCGGTGGCGGTGGTCGGACTGGCGAGTGCGAGTGCGTCGGTCATTCCGTCATGATCGACCCTGCACCATGGTGCAGGGTCAAGTCCGCGCACCCGGCCGGTGCACGCCGCAGACGACGGCGCGCTGGTCGAGTCGGTGCACGCCGCAGACGACGGCGCGCTGGTCGAGTCGGTGCACGCCGCAGACGACGGCGCGCTGGTCGAGTCGGTGCACGCCGCAGACGACGAAGGGGCGGATGCCGCAGCATCCGCCCCTTCGTGTCGTTCCGGCTACTCGCCCGACGCAGCCGCCAGGTCGGGGCTCACCGGACCGGTGCCGATGGCAGCGGCCGTGTTCACGCCGAGGCCCACGGGGAGCTCGCGCTGCGTGGTCGTGAAGAGGAACTCGCCGTCTTTGAAGTCGACGTGCACGTGATCGCCCGAAT
>NZ_ATXG01000013.1 GCF_000421565.1 Agromyces subbeticus DSM 16689
CGGCTCCGGCGCTGACGTCGCTGGCTCCCGATGAGGGTCCGGTCGCGGGCGGCACGTTGGTCACCATCACCGGCACCGACCTGTCGGATGCCTCGGCCGTCACGATCGACGGTGCATCCGTGCCGTTCACGCAAGTGAGCAGCACCGAGATCACGTTCGTCACTCCGCCGCACGCAGCAGGCGCGGTCGACGTGGTGGTGACGACACCGGGCGGCCCGAGCAATGCCTTGCCGTTCACCTACCTGGAGGTGCCAGCGCTGACGTCGCTCGCGCCCGATGAGGGACCGACTGCAGGTGGCACGTTGGTGACGATCACCGGCACCGATCTCGCCGGTGCGACCGAGGTGACGATCGACGGGGCATCCGTGCCGTTCACGCAAGTGAGCGCTACGGAGGTCACTTTCGTGACTCCGCCGCACGCAGCAGGCGCGGTCGATGTCGTCGTGACGACGCCGGGCGGTGAGAGCAACGCGTTGCCCTTCACCTACGTGCCGGTTCCGGCTCCGACGAGTCTCAACCCCGACAACGGTCCCGAGACGGGTGGCACCACGGTGACCATCATCGGTACCGACCTCGGCGGGGCGACGAGCGTCACGGTCGACGGGGTGGAGGTGCCGTTCACCCAGGTGAGCGACACCGAGATCACGTTCGTGACGCCGCCGCACGCACCCGGTGAGGTGGACATCGTGGTCACCACCCCCGGTGGCCCGTCAGCACCGCTCGTGTTCACCTACACGCCGGTCACCACGATCGACGGGGTCACCCCGCCGAGCGGGCCGACGACGGGTGGCACGCAGGTGACCATCTCGGGCCACTGCTTCACGGGTGCGACCGGAGTGCTGTTCGGCTCGAAGCCTGCCACGTCGTTCCGGGTCGTGAACGACACGACGATCGTGGCGGTCTCGCCGGCCGGCACCGGCAAGGTCGACGTCACGGTGATCGGAAGCGCGAGCTGCGGCACGGCGATCCTGCCGGGCGGATTCACCTACATCGCGGCGGGCGCTTCGGCCGGGGGCGGCATCGCCGCGACCGGCATCGAGGCGATCGCGCCGATCGCACTCGGCGGAATCGCGATCGTGCTCGGCATGGTGGCGCTGTTCATCGCACGACGCCGGCGGCTCTCGCAGCACTGATCGGTGAACGGATGACCCGGGCGAGCGATCGCCCGGGTCATCCGTCTGCGCGGCTCGCGATTCGTCGGGGGAGTGCCCGGTCGTGTCGCGACCGTCAGCGGGCGAGCCGAGCGCAGTCGATGCAGAGCTCGGCGGTGGGTCGCGCGTCGAGCCGGGCTACGGTGATGCGCTTGCCGCAGTTGCGGCAGATGCCGTAGGTACCGTCGACGATGCGGGCGAGCGCGTGATCGACGTCGGCGAGCTCCGCGCGGGCATCGGCGAGCACGGCGCTGCGCTGCGACCACTCCTGCGTCATCGTCGGGCCCTCGGGGTCGTGCTCGTCGTCGGCCGACGCACCCGATCTGGCGGCGCGTACCTCGCTCATGACGTCGTCGAACTCGGCGAACCGGCCCTCCGCGTCCGCGCGCTCCTTCAGGAGCTTCGCCTGGAACCGCTCGAGTTGCGCTGGGGTCATCGTCGAGGTCATCACCCCTCCTTCCGATCCCCGAATGCTACGCCTTCGGCATCCGGCCGTGGTGTCGGACGCGGCAACTACGATTGAGTCGTGGTCACCGCCCTCTATCGCCGCTACCGGCCCGAGACATTCGCCGAGATGATCGGCCAGTCCCAGGTGACGGAGCCGCTCATGACGGCGCTCCGCACCGATCGTGTCAATCACGCCTATCTCTTCAGCGGCCCTCGCGGCTGCGGCAAGACGACCTCGGCGCGCATTCTGGCGCGCTGCCTCAACTGCGCAGAAGGGCCGACGGATGTCCCGTGCGGGGTCTGCCCCAGCTGCGTCGAGCTCTCGCGGGGCGGCGGTGGTTCGCTCGATGTCGTCGAGATCGACGCCGCGAGCCACAACGGCGTCGACGATGCCCGCGACCTGCGCGAACGCGCGGTGTTCGCGCCGGCCCGCGACCGATTCAAGATCTTCATCCTCGACGAGGCCCACATGGTCACGCCGCAGGGCTTCAACGCACTGCTGAAGCTCGTCGAAGAGCCGCCCGAGCACATCAAGTTCATCTTCGCGACGACCGAGCCCGACAAGGTGCTCGGCACCATCCGCTCGCGCACCCACCACTACCCGTTCCGGCTCGTGCCACCCGGGCCGATGCTCGAATACGTGCAGCAGCTCTGCACCGAAGAGGGCGTCGAGGTCGCGCCCGGCGTGCTGCCGCTCGTGGTGCGTGCCGGTGGTGGCTCGCCGCGAGACACACTGTCGCTGCTCGACCAGCTCATCGCCGGCTCAGAGGGGCCCACGATCGACTACGAGCGCGCCGTGGCGCTGCTCGGCTACACCCACGGCGCCCTGCTCGACGAGGTCGTCGACGCGATCGGAGCCGGCGATGCCGCCGGTGCGTTCGCAGCGGCCGACCGGGTCGTGCAGACCGGGCAAGACCCGCGGCGCTTCGTCGAAGACCTGCTCGAGCGCCTGCGCGACCTCATCGTGGTCGCCGCATCTTCGCCCGAAGCCGCTGCGGCGGTGCTGCGGGGCATGCCCGAAGACGAGTTGGTCCGCATGGCGGCGCAATCGGCTGCCTTCGGGCAGGCAGAGCTCTCGCGGGTCGCCGACCTGGTCAACCAGACCCTCACCGAGATGACCGGGGCCACGTCGCCGCGGCTCCACCTCGAGCTCATGCTGGCACGCGTGCTCGTGCCGGCCGCCGACGCGACCGAGCGCGGTGCGCTCGCCCGGGTCGAGCGACTCGAGCGTCGGGTCGGCGTCGCCGGCTCGTCTGCAGCTGAGGCGCAGGCACCCGTTGCATCGCAACCGCCCGCGCGAAGCTCGCGTGCGGCCGAGTCCGGCGCGACCACGGGCAACGCAGCGCCCGAGGGGGTCGCCGTGCGGCCGAGCTCCGGTTCGCCCGCCATTCCTGCACGTGCAGAATCAGCGGCAGCGGCCGAGCCGTCTCCCGTCGAACCGCCCGTCGCCGTTCCGGCCGCGGGTGCGTCGCCCACCGCGGCGGCGGTGCCTGTTGCGGGCTCGGACGCCCAGCCATCGACCGCAGCCTCCGAGGCGGTGAAACCCGTCGGTCCGGTCACCCTCCAGCAGATTCGCGATGCCTGGCCCGAGGTGCTCGCCTCGCTCCAGCGCACGAAGCGCAGCGCGTGGATGGTGGCCTTCACGGCGCAGGTGCGCGACTTCCGCGACGGTGACGTGCTCGTGCTGACCTTCCAGAGCGAGCACGACGTCGCGGGCTTCCGCGGCGGTGCGCCCGGTCAGAGCGTCAGCGAGTTGCTGCGCGGCGCCATCGTCGACGTGCTCGGCATCCGCGTGAAGTTCATCGCCAAGGTCGACGGCTCCGGGGGAGCGCCGGCGGCACCGCCGGTGCCGCCGCCCGCGGCACCGACCGTCGCCCCGTCGGCCCCGGCCGGTCCGTCGGCTCCGGCAGCCCCGTCGGGCCCGGAAGCGGCACAGACGTCTCAGCAGGCACCGGCATCCGCGCCATCCTCGGCATCTCCGGTTGCCGCGTCCGGCCGACCCGCTGGGCCGAGCAGCGCAGCGCGTGCGGCCGCCACAGGGTCGGGCGGAGCGACATCCGTGCCGCAGGCGTCGCCAGTGCCCTCCGGCCCGGTCGACTCCTGGGCGACGGTGGCGATCCCGCGCGATCCGGTGGCCGACGACAGCGAGACCGTCTCGACGGCGTCGCGCACGGTCACGGCCGTGGCCGAGCGCCCGGCCGTCACGGCGTCCGATGGTGCGCCGACGGTCATGACCGGCGCCGCTCAGGCTCCGGGGCGCGACGACGACGGTGACGTGCCCGACGATGCAGACGCGCCGCCCGAAGACGAAGAGCCCCCGTTCGATCCCGGCCCCGTGCCCGACGGCTTCGAGACGCCGGCGGCCGTTCAGGCTCCCGCGGCCTCGGTTCAGGTCGCTCCGGTCCAGGCCGCTGCCGCTGCCGCTGCGGCTGCGGCCGCGGCCCCCGCTCCGCGTCGCGCCCCCCGGTCGTCGCCGACCATGGGCCCGGCGTCGGGCAATGGCGGCATCCAGCGTTACGGCGAGGCCGTCGTGCGCGAGGTGCTCGGCGCCACGTTCCTCGAAGAGGTCGAGGCGCCGGCGCGCCCCGGCTTCGGGGAGCGTGGGTAGACCATGTACGAAGGCATCGTTCAAGAGCTGATCGACGAGCTCGGCCGCCTGCCCGGCATCGGGCCGAAGTCGGCGCAGCGCATCGCGTTCCACATCGTGCAGACCGAGCACTTCGACGTCACCAGGCTCGCCGAGATCCTCATGCAGATCCATGAGAAGGTGCGGTTCTGCGAGATCTGCGGCAACGTCTCCGAAGAGGCGACGTGCGGCATCTGTCGCGACCCGCGACGCGACCCCGCCCTCATCTGCGTCGTCGAAGAGGCCAAAGACGTCGTCGCCATCGAGCGCACCCGCGAGTTCCGCGGGCTCTACCACGTGCTCGGCGGGGCGATCAGCCCGATCGACGGCATCGGCCCCGATGAGCTCCGCATCCGCCAGTTGATGCAGCGCCTCGCCGACGCCACCGTCACCGAGGTGATCATCGCGACCGACCCGAACCTCGAGGGGGAGGCCACCGCGACCTACCTCAGCCGGCTCCTGACCACCCTCGAGATCCGCGTCACGCGCCTCGCCTCGGGTCTGCCCGTCGGCGGCGACCTCGAATACGCCGACGAGGTCACCCTCGGTCGTGCGTTCGAGGGCCGCCGCGTCGTCAGCTGACCCTTGACGCTCCCGGCACGCGCAGCTAGAACGGGAGACATGGCGAGCAACGCAGAGAACTGGGTCGCGGGCTACGTCGCGGCATGGGAATCGAACGATCCCGAGCAGATCGGGGCGCTCTTCACCGACGATGCCCGGTACCTCCCGAACCCCGATGACGAGCCGCGCGTCGGCCGTGATGCCATCGTGGAGGGCTGGCTCGAAGACCTCGACGAGCCCGGCACCTGGTCGTTCGAGTGGCACATCGTGCACGAAGACGGCGACTTCGTCGTGGTGCAGGGCCGCACCGAGTATCCCGCGAGCAAGGACTACCTGAACCTCTGGATCCTCCGTCTCGCCGATGATGGCCGGGCGACCGAGTTCACCGAGTGGTACATGGCGAGGCCGCACGAGAGCTGAGGCGCGAGGCCAGCCGTTGCGGCTGCGTCAGCGCAGCACCTCGACGAGCACGATCCACGCGTGCAGGATCGCTGAGGCGACGGCCAGGATGCACGCGGCGGCGAGCAACCCGAGCCCCGCTTCCGGGGCGCCGGCCAGCACGGCGACCGCGCCGGCGACGAAGAGTGCGACCGGCAGCCACCCGGCGGCGGCCTTCGCGATCGGCGACCCGTGCTCGCGGCCCTCTGCGACGATGAGGCGCATCGCTCGGTACTCGAACACCGTGGCGAGCACCGCCGCGAGCAGCGCCCCGAGTCCGTACACGATGACGGGCATGTCGGGCACGAGCCCGAGCGCAGTCACGATGATCGCCGCCATGAGTGCCGCGAGGGCGGCTGCCGCGCGACCGGGCAGCGACGGTGTCTTCAGGATCTCGCCGATGTTCACCGACATCGCGACGATCAGAAGGCCGGCGAGGGCGGCGGTCGCGCCGAGCATCGCGACGTTGAACTCCGACCATCCATCGAGGAGCGTTGCCATGCCCGCACTCTAGCGCCGTCACATAGCGAGCGGCGTATACGCGCCGCCGTATGATGGTGACTCCGGCGTTCCGAGGTGCAATCCGGCGCCATTCCTACCCCTTGGAGACCACGTGAGCTTGATCGTGCAGAAGTTCGGCGGGTCATCCGTCGCCGATGCCGAGAGCATCAAACGGGTCGCCAAGCGCATCGTCGAGACCCGCAAGGCGGGCAACGACGTCGTCGTGGCCGTCTCCGCCATGGGCGACACGACCGACGAACTGCTCGATCTCGCGAACGAGGTCACACCCCTTCCCGCGCCGCGCGAACTCGACATGCTGCTGTCGGCCGGCGAGCGCATCTCGATGGCCCTGCTCGCGATGGCGATCAAGAGCATGGGGCACGACGCACGCTCGTTCACGGGCAGCCAGGCCGGCATGATCACCGATGCCACGCACGGCGCGGCCCGCATCGTCGACGTGACTCCGGTGCGACTGCGCGAGGCGCTCGACGACGGCGCGGTCGTGATCGTCGCTGGCTTCCAGGGCTTCAATCGCGACACCCGCGACATCACGACCCTCGGCCGCGGCGGCAGCGACACCACGGCCGTCGCCCTCGCGGCGGCGCTCGACGCCGACGTCTGCGAGATCTACACCGACGTCGATGGCGTCTTCACCTCCGACCCGCGGGTCGTGAAGCAAGCGCGCAAGCTCGATCGCATCACCAGCGAAGAGATGCTCGAGCTCGCGGCATCCGGGGCCAAGGTCCTGCACATCCGCGCGGTCGAGTACGCACGCCGCCACGGCGTGACCCTGCATGTGCGCTCGTCGTTCAACAACAGCGAGGGGACCATCGTCTACGACCCCGCTCGCCTGCCCGAAGGAGAAGCTGTGGAAGAGTCCGTCATCGCCGGAGTCGCCGTCGATCTGACCGAGGCGAAGATCACGGTCGTCGGCGTGCCCGACAAGCCTGGCGTCGCCGCGAAGATCTTCAAGATCGTGGCCGGCACGAACGCCAACGTCGACATGATCGTGCAGAACGTGTCAGCGGCCTCGACCGGGCGCACCGATATCTCGTTCACGCTGCCCAAGTCCGACGGTGAGAAGGCGCTCACGGCACTCGCGAGCGCGCAAGAGGCGATCGGCTTCCTCTCGCTCCAGTACGACGACCAGATCGGCAAGCTCTCGCTCGTCGGCGCTGCGATGCGCTCGGCCGCGGGCGTCTCCGCCCGTCTCTTCGAGGCGCTGTACACCGCCGGCATCAACATCGAGATGATCTCGACGAGCGAGATCCGCATCTCGGTCGTCACGCGCGCCGACAGCGTTCACGCCGCCGCACGGGCCGTGCACACGGCCTTCGAGCTCGACGGCGATGAAGAAGCCATCGTGCACGGCGGCACCGGGCGCTGACGCCCGATCGAGCGGAAGCGGCATCCGCTCGGTCATCGAAATCCTCGCGGATGCCGGGGCAATCCTGCCAAGATTCCGCGAACCGCCGAGAGCTGCCGCTGCGGCTGGGACAATGGAAGATCGCTTCCCGCGGGCCGGATGGCCCCTGGGTGACAGAGGAGTGCACGTGAGCAACACCAGTGGAGTGAACATCGGCGTCGTCGGCGCGACCGGCCAGGTCGGCGCGGTCGTGCGCAAGCTGCTCGAAGAGCGCGATTTTCCGGTCGCCTCGATCCGCTACTTCGCCTCGGCGCGCTCGGCCGGCTCGACGCTGCCGTGGAAGGGCGACGACATCGTCATCGAAGACGCCTCGACCGCCGACCCGAGCGGCCTCGACATCGCGATCTTCTCCGCCGGCGCCACGCTCTCGAAGGCGCAGGCGCCGCGGTTCGCGGCCGCCGGCGTCACCGTCATCGACAACTCGAGCGGCTTCCGCATGGACCCCGACGTTCCGCTCGTGGTCAGCGAGGTCAACCCGCACGCGATCGACGAGGCCGTCAAGGGCATCATCGCGAACCCCAACTGCACCACGATGGCCGCGATGCCCGTGCTCAAGGTGCTGCACGACGAAGCCGGCCTCGAGCGACTCATCGTGAGCACCTACCAGGCCGTCTCTGGCGCCGGACTCGCGGGTGGCGAAGAGCTGCTCGAGCAGGCCCGTGCCGCCGTCGGGCAAGACACCATCGGGCTCGTGCACGACGGGGCATCCGTCACGTTCCCCGTTGCCGAGAAGTTCCCGCGCACGATCGCGTTCGACGTGATCCCGCTGGCCGGCACGATCGTCGACGACGGCGACTACGAGTCCGACGAAGAGAAGAAGCTCCGCAACGAGAGCCGCAAGATCCTCGAGCTGCCCGGCCTGCGGGTCGCCGGCACGTGCGTACGAGTGCCGGTGTTCACCGGCCACTCGCTCTCGATCAACGCCGAGTTCGCGAACCCGATCACGCCCGAGCGCGCCACCGAGCTGTTGTCGGATGCCCCGGGCGTCGAGCTCTCCGAGGTGCCGACACCGCTGCAGGCTGCCGGCAACGACCCGAGCTACGTCGGTCGCATCCGCCAAGACCAGTCGGCGCCCGACGGCAAGGGGCTCGTGCTCTTCGTCTCGAACGACAACCTGCGCAAGGGCGCTGCCCTGAACGCCGTGCAGATCGCCGAGCTCGTGGCCGCGAAGCTGCCCGCGCGCGTCTGACGACGGGCGGTCCCGCCATGGCGGCACGATCGGTTCGGGCGGTGACGTCACACGTCGCCGCCGCATTGATCGCGGTCGCGGCCTCCGTGGCACTCGTGGCGTGTTCGGCCACGGGTGGCGACGCCCGATCGCCCGCGTCACCCACTGCGGGAGCAACGGTGGTCGCCTTCTATGGCGACTCGTACACACGTGGCACGGGTGCGACGTCGCCCGAACGGCGCTGGTCGACGATCGTCGCGGCCGACCGGGGCTGGTTCGAGTTCAACCCGAGTGTCGACGGGCTCGGCTTCGTGAACAATCGAGGCGGTGGCCTCGCAGGCCCGGGCGTCGACCTCGTCGATCAGATCGTCGACCATGAGCCGGCGCCCGACATCGTCATCGTCACGATGGGGCTCAACGACAACTTCTCGATGCCGAGCCGTGCCGACGAGATCGAAGCGGCCATCACCGATGACCTGGAGCGACTCCGCGAGGAACTGCCTTCCGCACGCCTGATCGTCGTCGAGCCGTTCTGGTACTCCGACGACCGGCCCGAGTCGGTCGAGCAGATCATCGGATGGGTCGAGGACGCTGCAGCCGAGGTCGGTGCCGACCACATCGCCGGCGCCTCGCGGTGGCTCGAAGGGCATCCCGAATGGATGGCCGCCGACCTCATCCATCCGAACGACGAGGGATACGCCGAGATGGCGCGCCGCATGGATGCGGAGCTCTCCGAGCTCGGGCTCTGAGATCGAACGACGGATGTCCCGTGGCCGGTCGGCCACGGGACATCCCTTCGTCGTTCGCGCCGCTCAGGTCTCGATTCTGCGTCGGGGCTTGACGAAGCTGAGTTTTGTATACAGAATACTGACGAAGCGATTCCCCGAGCCCCACCCAGGCGCGGCCCCCTTGCAATGACGAAAGAGGTAGCGGAATGCCCCGCGCGAACTCGAAGATGAGGCGCCTGTTGGCGATCGGTGCAGCAAGCGCCGTCGCCATCGGCTTGGCAGCATGCAGCGGCGGGGGAGGTGCGAAAGACGAGAACACCGTCGTGTGGTCGACGTGGGGCACAGCCGAAGAGCTGACCCGCTACGAGGACTTCAACGCCGAGTTCATGAAGCGCCACCCCGACATCACGGTCAAGCTGCAGCCGGTCGCGAGCTACGAGGAGTACCACTCGAAGCTGCTCGCCCAGCTCACCAGCAACACCGCTCCCGACGTCTTCTACCTCGGCGACGACAAGATCGGCCAGTTCGTCGACTCGGGCCGCCTGATGCCGCTGAAGAAGCTCATGGAGTCGAAAGACAGCCAGACGAAGCCCGACGACTTCTTCCCGGGCCTCTTCGGTGCGGCCGAACAGGACGGCGAGTACTACGCCGCTCCGAACGACTCCAACCCCGACGTGCTCTGGTACGACAAGCAGGCGCTCGAGGCGGCCGGCATCACCGCCGACCCCGCAACGCTCGCCGAGAACGGCGAATGGACGACCGACGCCTACCTCGAGATGAACGACAAGCTGAAGGCCGCGGGCCTCACCGGCTCGATGTTCTGGAACTACTGGGCGACGCACTACAGCTGGATTTCGTCGCAGGGCGGCACCGCCTATGACGACTCGGGCGCCTTCGTCGCGAATACCGACCCGACGAGCATCGAGGCGATCGACACCCTCGGCAGCTACTTCCAGGACGGCACCTTCGTCGTGGCCGACACGCTGCCCGACGGAGCAGGCGCCGACAGCGTGTTCGTCACGCACAAGGCCGGCTTCTTCGTGCAGGGCCGCTACACGATCGGCACGGTCGAGAGTGCCGGCGAGCCCGACAGCTACGACATCGTGCGCTGGCCGACGCCCGACGGCCAAGAGGCGCCGACCGGCGTGGCGACGTCCTACCTCGCCATCAACGGCAAGACCGATGCGAAGGATGCCGCGTTCACGTTCTGGACCGAGTTCCTGAGCGCCGAGGGGCAGACGTTCCGGCTCGAGGGCGGCGGCAACGCGGTGCCGTCGATCACGGGCGCCGACGAGGTCGTGCTCGAGGGCGGCTACCCTGCCCACGCGCAGACCTTCCTCGACATGCGTGACATCGGCTTCGAGGACTACCCCACCGAGGCGCGCGTGCCCGGCCTCTCGACCGAGATCAGCGAGATCTTCCTGAAGCTCTACCAGGGCAAGTCCGACACGCAGTCCGCCCTCGACGAGGTCGCCGACCTCGTCGCCGAGAAGACGGCGGAGTGAGCGCTGAGATGACCGGCATCGCAGGCGGCGCGACCGGGCAACCGGTCGCGCCGCCGGTGCGGCCGCGCGACGTCGTGGCGACAGCGGCGACTGCGCCGGCCAGGCCGACCGGGCCGCGCAAGGAGGCGGGCTGGCGCCGCCGCGACCGGCGCTGGGGCTACCTCTTCGTCGCGCCGCAGCTGATCGGCATGACCGTCTTCGTCGTGCTGCCGTTCACGGCGAGTCTCGTGCTCGCGTTCGCGAGCTGGGACGGCCTCACCGACCTCACCTGGGTCGGGTTCGAGAACTTCACCGCGCAGCTCCAAGACGAACTGCTGCTGCGATCGATCGTCAACACCCTGCTCATCGCCGTGATCACCGTGCCGATCGGCCTCGGCCTCGCCGTGATCATCGCCGTCGCGCTCGAGAAGCTCAAGACCCGCACCCTCTACCTGGTGCTGTTCTTCGCGCCGGTGGTCACGTCGACGGTCGCCGTCGCGATGATCTGGCAGCAGATGTTCCGCACTGATGGAGTGCTGTCGACCACGATCTCGACGATCTTCGGCATCGAACCGCCCGACTGGCTGGGCGACCCGAGGCTCGCCCTGCTCGCCGTCTGCATCGTGACGATCTGGTCGTCGCTCGGCCTCAACGTGATCATCTTCCTCGCCGGACTGCAGAACATCTCGCCGTCGGTCATCGAGGCCGCGCGCATCGACGGCGCCGGCGCCTGGCGGCTCTTCCGCAGCATCCGCCTGCCCCTGCTCTCGCCGATCGTCTTCTTCTCGTCGGTCGTCGCGTTCATCTCGTCGCTCCAGACCTTCGACACGGTGTACGTGCTCGTGTCGAACGCCGGGCCCGACAACGCGACCCGCACGATCGTCTACCACATCTACGATCTCGGCTTCGGAAAGTTCGAGTTCGGCCCATCGAGCGCCGCGAGCGTGATCCTGCTCGTGCTCACGCTCGTGATCACGGCGATCCAGTTCGGCGCCCAGAAGAAGTTCGTGCACTACGAGGATGACGCAGCATGAGCCTCACGAATCCGCGCCTGACCGACGGCGTGCAGTTGCCCCCGACCGACTCCACGATCGCGATCGCCGCGCCCGGCTATGACTACCGGCCGACGGGTCAACGCGTCGGCAAGGGTCGGCGTCGAGCGAGCGCGACGGTGCTGCACATCGTGCTGGTCGTCGCCGGCGTCGCGATGGTCTTCCCGTTCATCTGGATGCTGCTCACCTCGTTCAAGTCGCTGCCGCAACTGCTGCAGGACCCGCTCGCCTTCTGGCCGCAGCCGTGGACCTTCGACAACTACGCCGAGGCCTGGAACGCCGTGCCGTTCGGCCAGGCCTACGTCAACAGCATCTACATCGCGGCACTCGTCGTGGTCGGCACGCTGATCACCGCGTCCATGGCCGGCTATGCGTTCGCGCGTATCCGGTTCCGCGGCAGCAAGACGCTGTTCGTGCTCTTCCTCGCGACGCAGATGATCCCAGCCCAAGTCACGCTCATCCCGTTCTACCTGCTCATGACGCAGCTCGGATGGGTCGACTCGCACCTGGCGCTCATCGTGCCCGGCATGATGGCGAACCCGTTCGCGGTGTTCCTCATGCGTCAGTTCGTGCTGTCGCTGCCGAAAGAGCTCGAGGAGGCCGCGCTCGTCGATGGAGCAGGGCGCTGGCGCATCTTCTGGAGCGTCGTGCTGCCGAACCTCAAGCCGGGGCTCGCGGCGCTCAGCATCATCGTCTCGCTGAGCGTGTGGAACGCGTTCCTCTTCCCGCTCGTGCTGCTGAACACGCCCGACCTGTTCACGGTGCCGCTGCTGCTCGCCTCGTTCCAGGGCCAGTTCGGCTCGATCAACTACGGGCTCGTGATGGCGGCGTCGGCGATCTCGACGATTCCGATGCTGATCGTCTTCGTGATCGGGCAGCGCCGGATCCTCAACAGCATGGCCGCGTCGGGGCTGGGAGGACGATGAGCGCCTCGGATGCCGCGGAGCTGGCCAGTCTCGCCGGTCGTCATCTCGATCTCGTGCAGGCGCCGTTCACGTTGCCGCGCTCGCGCGTGCTCGTGTTCCGGAGCGATCACGTCGAACTCGCCGAGTCGGCCGCCACCGAGCCGGTCGCGGACGCAATCGGCACCGCCCCCGCGACCGCGCTGCGGGTGCATACCTCGGAGTACGAGCGCCGGCTCGACCAGTGCCGGGTCATCGACGAACTCGTGATCAGGGATGGCGACGGCGAGTCGATGCCGGTCACGGCTGTGCTGCCGCACGCCATCGAGTTCGCCGGGGGAGCGGTGACCCTCACCTTCGCCGGCACCGCCGCGCTGACCGTCGGCCTCGCCGCCGTCGGTCGAGTAGCGACGAACGAGCGTATCGAGACCACCGTCGAGTGGACGACCCCGGATGGCGCGCGAACCCGCGTCGAACTGACGGCAGAGGCGCCCGCGGTGCGATTGAGCATCGGGCCGGAGCGACGCGTGCGCCACGAGGCATCCGTGCTGCACGATCGGGATGCCGCCGCAACGCGCTCGCTGTGGGCCGACTGGTTCGCGAAGTGCCCGATCGTGCGCGACGACCTGCAATCGATGACCGCGTTCTGCTGGTGGGTGCTCGGCGCGAACATCGTCGAGCTGCCGTCGCTTGGCGAGGCGCGCGGCGTGGTGCCGTCGAAGATCGGGTACGTCGGTGTGTGGCAATGGGACGCCTACTTCATCGCGGTGGGACTGCGTCATGGCGACCCCGAACTCGCCCGTGAGCAGCTCGAGATCGCGTTCCGATTCGCGAGCGCCGACGGGCAATTGCCCGATGTCGTGCACGAGCAGGGCGTGCTCGCCACGAGCGACGACCTGCCCCAGGCCGATCGCGATCGACTGCGCCGTGCCGGTTCGCAGATCGCCGACCCGAACGCTCCCGTGCCGCTCACGAAGCCGCCGCTCGCAGCCTGGGCGCTGGCCAAGGTGCTCGAGGTCGAGGATGCGCCCGAGTGGGCGCGCGAGCAGCTCACCACGATCCGCCGCTCGCAGGACTGGTGGTTCGTCGGCAGCGACCTCGACGCCGACGGCATGCCCGAGTACGGCCACCCGTATTCGTCGGGTCTCGACGACAGCCCCATCTTCGACGGGCCACTGCCGACCACGGCGCCCGACCTCGGCGCCTACCTCGTGCTGCAGGACCTCGAACTCGCCAGGCTCGCCGAGCGATACGGCACGGATGCCGCGGGGGATTCAGCCGCGCACCGCGCCCGCGCGGAACGCACGCTCGCTCTGCTGCTCGAGCTGTGGAGCGGGGCCTCCGGTCGGTTCGCGGCACGTGCCGCCGGCGCGGTGGTCGCCAGTGATGCGATCGTCGGGTTGATGCCGCTGCTCACCGGCCGGCTGCCGGCTGATGTCGTCGAGGCCCTCGTGGGAGCGCTCGGCGATCCCGAGCGATACGGTCTGCCATGGACGGTGCCGACCGTCTCTGCGTCCGACCCCGACTTCTCACCCGAGCGCATGTGGCGCGGCCCCGTGTGGGTCAACACCAACGTGCTCATCGTCGAGGGGCTGCGGGCATCGGGGCATCCCGAGCTCGCGCGAGCGCTCGCCGAGCGAACCGTTGCACTCGTCGTGCACGCAGGCGGCCCCCACGAGTACTTCAATCCGCTCACCGGTCGCAAGGCCCGCACCGCGACGACGGCGTTCGGCTGGTCGGCCGCGCTGTTCATCGACCTCGCGGTCGGTCTGACGCACTTGCCCGACTAGGGAGCGTCGCGATCGATCCGGCATGCGGGATCAGTGTTCACTGCTGTTGTATTCAATATTCAGATCAGACAAGGAAGTCAGAATGAGATCACGCACCCTTCTCCTCCCGGCCGCATCCCTGGCCGCTGCCGCCCTGCTCGCCGGCTGCGCCATGGGCGGCGGGTCGTCGGCCGCGCCGGTCGTGCTCGACCCTGACGCGAAGGTCTCGGATGAGATCACCGTCTGGTCGTGGGACGTCGCGGCCACCGCGCTCGAGCGCCTCGGTGCCGAGTTCGAGGCCGACCATCCCGGCACCACGGTCAACGTGGTCGACGTCGGCTACGACAATGCGTACGACAAGCTCTCGGTGGGTCTCCAGGCCGGCAGCGGACTGCCTGACGTGGTGACGATCGAGACCGACCGCGCGCCCGGCTACATCAACGAGTTCCCGGCGGGCTTCGTCGACCTCACGCCAGTGCTCGGCGACGCTGAAGCGGACTTCGATCCGTTCAAGTGGTCGGCGCAGTCGGATGCCGACGGTGCGCTGAAGGTGGCACCGTGGGATTCCGGCACGGTCGGCCTCTTCTTCCGCAGCGACTACTTCGTCGACGCCGGCATCGACCCCGCCGCGATCGAGACCTGGGACGACGTCGTCTCCGCCGGCGAGACGATCAAGCAGACGACGGGGCATACCCTGCTCTCGCTCGACGTGGCCACCGGTGCCGGCTTCCAGATGCTGCTCCAGCAGCAGGGGCAGGGCCTCTTCGATGACGAGGGCGATATCACGATCACCTCGCCGGAAGCCGTCGAGGCGCTCACCCTGTTGCAGACCATGAACGAGAAGGGGCTGCTCAAGAACGTCAAAGGCTGGGACGGCCGCGTCACTTCGGCGAAAGACGGCGACTCCGCCGTGACGCCGGAGGCGGTCTGGTGGATCGGCACCCTGCTCGGCGATGCGCCCGAGCTCTCGGGCACGTACGGCGTCACCGAGCTGCCGGCGTTCGAGATCGGCGGCGTGCGCACGTCGAACAGCGGCGGCTCCGGCCTCGCCGTGCCGGCGCAGGCAGAGAACCCGCAACTGGCCGCGGCCTTCGTCGAATACGCGCTCGCCGACGCCGATCGCCAGGCGTCGATGATGGAGCACGAGGGTCTCTTCCCCTCGTACCTGCCCGCGCTGCAGGGCGACTACTTCCACGAGCCGCAGGAGTACTTCGGCGGGCAACCGGTGTACGAGCTCTTCGCCGAGCAGACCGCGAACATCCCGCCGATCACCTTTACGACCGACAACGCCGAGGCGAGCGACATCGTCGCCAATGCGGTCGTCGCAGCGGTGCTGAACGGCGCAGATCCCGAGAGCGCGCTTCAGGATGCCGCGGAGCAGATCGCGACCGCGACCGGGCGCGAGATCGCGGGCGAGTAGTGGTCGCCAGCCCGCTCGCCGGGCGCCGCCCGGCGACGAAGGAGTCCGGGCGTCGCACCCTGGCCCGTCGACTCCAGCGCCCGGGCGTGTGGTTCGTGCTGCCCGCCGCGCTGCTGCTCGTGATCTTCTTCACCTACCCGCTCGTCACTTCGCTCTGGCAGAGCTTCTTCGCAACCTCGGGCGGCGTCACCAGCTGGGTCGGGCTCGAGCAGTACGCGCGCCTCTTCGCCGACCCTCTGATCGGCAAGAGCCTCGCGAACGCGGCACTCATCCTCATCGTGCAGGTGCCGCTGATGATCGCGCTTGCAGTGGGCCTCGCGTACCTGCTGAACCAGTCGTGGCTGCGGTTCCGCGGGGGCTTCCGGCTGTTCGCGTTCCTGCCGGCCGTCACGACGCTCGTCGCGTACGCCGTCGTGTTCCGGGTGATGCTCGCGACAGACGGGGGCGCCGTGAACCAGGTGTTCGCCGTGTTCGGCGTCGAGCCCGTCGATTGGCTGAACAACGAGTGGTGGGCTCGCGTCGCCCTCATCGCGGCGATCACCTGGCGCTGGACGGGCTACAACATGGTGATCATCCTCGCCGGGCTGCAGTCGATTCCCGCCGAGCTCTACGAGGCCGCTCGCATCGATGGCGCGGGGCGGTGGCAGATCTTCACGAGGATCGTCATTCCGCAACTGCGGCCGGTCCTCATCTTCACGACCGTCACGTCGACGATCGGTGCGCTGCAGCTGTTCGACGAGAACTACATCCTCACCGAGGGCGGGCCGAACGACGCGACGCTCACGCCCGTGCTCTATCTGTACAAGGTCGGGTTCCGGCAATTCGACTTCGGGTACGCCTCCGCGATCGCATGGCTCCTGGTCGTGCTGACCGCGGTCATCGCGATCATCCAGTTCCGGCTCATGAGGGAGAAGAAGTGAGCGTCACCTCGACCCTGACGTCCGTCAACCCACGCACGACCGATGCGCGCGACTCGAGGCCCGCCGGCGCCGGGCCGGCGCTGCGCCGCGGCATCCTGCGCGCACCCGTCTACCTGCTGCTGGCGGTGACGAGCGTGCTCGCCGTGGTGCCGTTCCTCTGGATGGTCGTCGCGTCGACGCATCCGACCTCCGAGCTGTTCGGCACGCCGCTCCCGGTGCTGCCCGGCGGCGAGCTCTGGGCCAACCTCGCCCGGCTGCAGGAATCGGTGAACTTCAGCCAGGTGATGCTGAACAGCCTCGGCATCGCGGTGATCTATACCGTGTTCTCGTCGATCGTCAGCATCATGTGCGGCTACGGCCTCGCGACGTACCGGTTCCGCGGCCGCGGCATCCTGCTCGGTGTCGTGCTCGTCACGATGATGATCCCGATGCAGGTGCTCCTGGTGCCGCTCTTCCAGATGATGGCGAGCGCCGGATGGATCGACAGCTACCAGGCCGTGATCCTGCCGTTCCTCGCGAACGCGTTCGGCATCTTCCTCATGCGGCAGGGGTTCCTCGATTTTCCGGTGAGCCTCATCGAGGCAGCGCGCATCGACGGGGCGAGCGAGTTCCGCACCTTCTATCGCATCGTGCTGCCGGTCGCCCGGCCGCAGATCGCCGCGCTCGTGATCTACACCTTCATCAGCCAGTGGAACGCCTTCATCTGGCCGCTGCTGATGCTCAACACCGAGGACCGGTACACCGTGCCGGTCGCCCTCAACACGATGATCGGCATGTCGCGCGTGGACTACTCGGGCCTCATGCTCGGCTCGCTGCTCGCAACGCTGCCCCTCATGCTGCTGTTCCTGGTCTTCCAGAAGCAGTTCGTCTCCGGCCTGCTCGGCGGCGCCGTGAAGGGGTAGGCCCAGTGGCGTCAGGCGCTGAAGTACGGGCTCGAGGCGTTGTCGAGGATGCGGCGCATGCCGTTCATCCAGTTGGCCTCGAGGGCGACAACGGCCCCGGGCACGTCGCCATCGGCGAGGTGCTTCGCGATCTCGGCGTGCTCGGCCGCCACTCGGCCGACCATCACGTCGTTGGGCACGAGCAGCGACTCGTAGCGATGGAATGCCCCGCGCACGCTCGCGATCACGTCGAGCAGGCGCTGGTTCGGGCACGCCGAGAGCATGATGCCGTGCCACTCGTCGTCTTTCGAGACCACGAGCGCGTGCTCGACGACCTCTTGCGAGAACTCGGCGGCGATCGTCGCGAGCCGGCCTCCGATCACGCGAAGCTCGTCGAGAGGGCTGAGCTTCAGCGCGAGACCCTCGAGCGCGGCCATGACGGGCGCGAGGTCTTCGAACTCGCGGGCGCTCAGTGGTACGAAGCGGAAGCCCTTGCCGTTCTCGCTCTCGATCTGGCCCTCGCTCTCGAGAGCGATGAGCGCCTCGCGCAGCGGTGTGCGGCTGACGCCGAGTTCTGCGGCGAGCTGTACCTCGTTGATGCCCTCGCCGGGTTGCACCGCGCCCGTGCGCATGCGCGCCAGCAGCTCTTCACGAACCTGCGACCGCAGGTTCTTGCGTTCGATCGCCATAACGTCGCCCTCCGGGCCGCTCCGGCCGTCGCGGCAAGCCTAGGGCTTGACCGCTTCCGGCATCCGGCATACTGTGTCTGTATACAGAATACATTCTGCAATTCAGACTGTACACCCCGAAGCTACTCAGAGAGGAGCGGCATGGCCGACGAGTCCCCACGGCGCATCCGTCTCGACGCACTCGCCTACGGCGGCGACTACAACCCCGACCAGTGGGCCGAGCACATCTGGCTCGACGACGCGCGCCTGATGCGCGAGGCCGGCGTGAACCTCGTGAGCCTTCCGGTCTTCTCGTGGCCGCAACTCGAACCCGAGCCCGGCGTCTACGACTGGGGCTGGCTCGACCGGGTCATCGAGGTGCTTTGGGGCGCCGGCATCCGCATCGACCTGGCCACCGCGACGGCGACGCCACCGTCGTGGCTCATCCGCAGCCACCCCGAGATGCTGCCGTGGAACGAAGACGGACAGCGACTGGAGTTCGGCTCGCGACAGGCCTACTGCCCGAGCTCGCCGGTGTGGCGGGAACACGTCGGGCGGATGACGCGCGCGATCGCCGAGCGCTACGGCGAGCACCCCGCGCTCGCCCTCTGGCACGTCTCGAACGAGTACGGCGATCATGTGTCGCGGTGCTGGTGCCCTGAGTCATCCGCCCACTTCCGCCGCTGGCTCGAGGCGCGCTACGGCGACCTCGACGGCCTCAACGAGGCGTGGGGCGTGAACGTGTGGGGGCAGCGCTACGTCGCGTGGGAGCACATCGAGGCACCGCGTCGTGCGACCGGCCCGGTGAATCCGACACAACTGCTCGACTTCGAGCGATTCTCCTCCGACGCGCTGCTCGAGCTCTTCCAGCTCGAGGTCGACGTGCTGCGCGAGGTCACGCCCGACATCGCCGTGACGACGAACTTCATGAGCCTGCTGCGCGACCTCGACTACTGGGACTTCGCCGCAGCCGAAGACCTCGTCACCGACGACGCCTACCCCGACCCGGCCGATGCGAACGCGCACGTGCCGGCAGCCCTCAACTACGGGCTCATGCGCTCGCTGAAGGGCGGCCGGCCGTGGTTGCTGCTCGAACAGGCCGCGAGCGCCGTCAGCTGGCGCGACGTCAACGTGCCAAAGGCACCCGGTCAGATGCGCGTCGACAGCCTGCAGGCGATCGCCCATGGCTCCGACGGCGCGATGTTCTTCCAGTGGCGCCAGGCCAAGTACGGCCAGGAGAAGTTCCACTCGGCGATGCTCGGACACCGCGGCGAGGCGTCGCGCAGCTTCCAGGAGACGAAGGCGTTCGGCGCCGAACTCGCGAGGCTCGCGCCGGTGCGCGGCACGCGGGTGCGGGCATCCGTCGCCCTCGTCGTCGACTGGGACTCGTGGTGGGGCTCCTCCGCGACCGAGTCGCTGCCCTCACAGCGCCTGGACTGGCTGACACAGGCCCGCGCGTGGAACGCCGCGTTCTTCGCGCTCGGCCAGCCGGTCGACACGGTGCGCGCCACCGGCCCCTTCGACGGCTACGACGTCGTCGTGGTGCCGAACCTCTACGTTTCGGATGCCGCGCAGGCGGGCGCGCTCGCCGACTTCGTCGCCCGAGGCGGCCAACTCGTCGTCGGGCCGTTCTCGGGCGTCGTCGATGCCACAGAGAAGGTGCACGACGGCGGCGCGCCCGGGCCGCTGCGCGAGCTGCTCGGCATCGAGGTCGACGAGCAGTGGCCCGTGCCGGACGGAGTGTCGGAGAGCGTCGAGTTCGTTCCCGCCGGCCTGGCGGGTCTCGGTACGCTCGCTGGCGCTCGCTACTCGACCGGCGTGTGGAGCGAGTGGCTCGAGGTGCACGAGGGCACCGAGGTGCTCGCCAGCTACGCGAGCGGCGAGCTCGCCGGGCGGGCCGCGATCACGCGGCGGCCCGCGGCATCCGCCGACTCCGCGGCATCCGCTGCCGGTGGCGCTTGGTACGTGAGCGCCGTGCTCGAACCCGCCGGTACCGTCGAGCTGTTCCGCGAGGTGCTCGCCGCGGCCGGCCTGCCGGCGCGCGACGCTCTCGACACCGATCTCGAGGCCGTGACCCGCTCGGACGAGACCACCGACTTCACCTTCGTGCTGAACCACGGGCGACGCGAGCTCGTCGTCGACGTTCCCACCGGCGCTGCCGAGCTGCTCACCGGCGAGACGACGACGGGCCGGCTCACCCTGCCGCGCTTCGGCGTCGCCGTGCTCGCCACCCCGCGTGCGGCGATCGCACCCTTCATCACCCTGTCCGACACCACCGACTGAGGCAACAATGACCGACCCCTTCGTACATCCGTACATTCCGAACACCGCGCCCGAGTCGAAGGCGGCGATGCTCGCGGCCGTCGGCGCGGCATCCGTCGACGAGTTCTACGCCGACGTGCCGGCCGAGCTGCGCCTCGACCGTGCGCTCGACCTGCCGGCGCCCTTCACGGCCGAGCAGGACCTCGTGCGCCACGTCGAGGGCCTGCTCGCGAAGAACGTCTCGACCCGGAATCGACTGAGCTTCCTCGGCGCCGGCACCTACCACCACTACGTGCCCGCCGTCGTCGACGAGGTGATCAACCGCAGCGAGTTCCTCACCGCCTACGCGGGCGAGCCCTATGAAGACCACGGCCGCTTCCAGGCCCTGTTCGAGTACCAGTCGCTCATGGCCGAGCTGCTCGCGATGGACGTCGTGAACGTGCCGACCTACGACGGCTACCAGGCCACGGCGACGGCCCTCTCGATGGCCGGGCGGATGTCGGGCCGCCGCCGGGTGCTCGTCGCGAGCGACGTCCTGCCCGCGAAACTCTCGAAGGTGCGCGACTTCGTGCGCGTGCACCTCGACCTCGAGTTCGTCGACACCGTCGACGGCGTGACGGATGTCGCGGGCCTCGCCGCGCGACTCGGTGACGACGTGGCCGCGGTCTGGGTCGAGACGCCGAGCCACACCGGCGCGGTCGAGGCGCGCCTGCGCGAGATCGCGGATGCCGCGCATGCCGCCGGTGCAGTGCTCGTGGTCGGCACCGACCCCATCGGCTACGGCGTGCTCACGCCGCCCGCCGAGCAGGGCGCCGACATCGTCTGCGGCGACATCCAATCGCTCGGGCTGCACCAGTGGTTCGGGGGCGCGCATGGCGGCTTCATCGCGGTGCACGACGACCCGAAGTTCATCATGGAGATGCCGTCGCGCCTCTTCGGCCTCGCGACGACCGACGTGCCGGGGGAGTACGGCTTCGGCGATGTCGCGTACGACCGGACGTCGTTCGCGCAGCGAGAGGACGGCAAGGAGTGGGTCGGCACGGCCGCCGCCCTCTGGGGCATCGCCGCCGGCGTCTACCTCGCCCTCATGGGGCCCGAGGGCATGCGCGAGCTCGGCGAGGTGCTGCTCGCGCGCACCCGGTACGCGCAGCAGGCACTCGTCGCCGTTCCGGGCATCGCGCTCGGCGACGACGCGCTGCACCTGCGCGAGTTCACGATCGACCTCGCCGGCACCGGCCTGACGGCGACCGCCGTCATCGCCGCGCTGCGCGCACAGGGCCTCGAGCCCGGCGTGCGCGTCGGCGAGCACACCCTGCTCGTCTGCGTCACCGAGATGACCTCGCAGCTCGACATCGACCGGCTCGCCCGCGCGCTGCGCGAGCTCGTCAGCGGCACGGGCGCCGAGGCATCCGACCCCACCGACTCCGGCGCGACGACCGTGTCCGCCCCGATCCTCGAGGAACAGAGCGCATGAGCCTCCCCGTCGCCCCCAAGCCCGCCCTCCGCCGCTTCCACCAGGCCAGCTGGGACGAACCGATCATCTTCGAGCTCTCGACCCCCGGCGAGCGCGGCGTGCTCGTCACGAGCATCGAGCCCGGCGTGCGCGAGGCCGTCGGCGACGTGGTCGCCGCGCTTCCGGCGGGGCTGCGTCGCGATACCCCGCCCGCGCTGCCCGAGATGGGCCAGATGCGCGTGCTGAAGCACTACCTGCGGCTCTCGCAGGAGAATCTCGGCGCCGACTTCAACGTCGACATCGGTCAGGGCACCTGCACCATGAAGTACGCGCCGAAGGTCAATGAACAGCTCATCCGCACCCCCGGGCTGACGGCGATGCACCCGCTGCAGAACCCCGATGACGCGCAGGGCGTGCTCGAGATCGTCTGGAACACCGAGCGCATGCTCGCCGAGATCTCGGGCATGGACGAGGTGTCGCTGCACACCCAGGGCGGCTCGGCGGCGATCTGGTCGAACGTCGCGATGATCCGCGCGTACCACGAGGCCAACGGCGAGGGGGAGCAGCGGCGCGAGGTCATCACGACGATCTTCAGCCACCCGTCGAACGCGGCTGCCGCGAAGGCGGCCGGGTACGACGTCGTGACGGTGCACCCCGATGCCGACGGCTATCCCCACCTCGAGGCGCTCAAGCGCGCCCTGTCACCCCGCACCGCGGCGATCATGGTCACGAACCCCGAGGACACCGGCATCTACAACCCGGCCATCAAGCAGTGGGTCGATGCCGCGCACGCGGTCGGGGCACTCGCCTCCTACGACCAGGCGAACGCGAACGGCATCCTCGGCATCACGCGGGCGCGCGACGCCGGCTTCGACGTCTGCCACTTCAACCTGCACAAGACGTTCGGCACGCCGCACGGGTCCGGAGGCCCGGGAGCCGGCGCCAATGGCGTGAGCGCTGCGCTCGCCCCGTTCCTGCCGGGTCCGAGGGTCGCCCGCGAGGGCGACCGGTTCGTCGTCCGCGAGGCGGGCGAGCGGTCGATCGGCGCCGTGGCACCGTTCTTCGGCGTCATTCCGAACATCGTGCGGGCCTACTCGTGGATGATGGCGCTCGGGGCTGAAGGGCTGCGCACGGTCGCCGAGATCGCGGTGCTCAACAACAACTACCTGCTGCAGCGCGTGCTCGAGATCCCCGGCGCCTCCGCACCGTACGCGACCGGCCGGCGCCGCATCGAGCAGGTGCGGTACTCGTGGCAGCAACTGTTCGAGCAGACCGGCGTCACGTCGGAGGAGATCGGCGTGCGGGCAGCCGACTTCGGCATGCACTACTGGACCAGCCATCACCCCTACGTCGTGCCGCAGCCGTTCACGCTCGAGCCCACCGAGTCGTATTCGATGGCGGAACTCGACGAATACGTCGCCGTGCTCGCCGAGGTCGCCCGCGAGGCGCGAGAGCAGCCCGAGATCGTGCGCACGGCCCCGCACAACCAGACGGTGCACCACACGCACCACGATGACCTCGACGAACCCGAGCGCTGGGCGATCACCTGGCGCGCGTACCAGCGCAAGTACTTCGCCGAGGCGGCCGCCTGACCATGCTCGCCCTGCTCGTCAATCCCGTCGCCGGCATCGGTGGACCGGCCGGCCTCGCGGGAAGCGACGGTGCTGCGGTGCAGCAGCGTGCGAACGAACGCGGTGCGTCGTCACGTGCGACCGAACGTGCGCTCGCCGCGCTCGCCGAGGTCGCCGCGGCGCATCCCGGTGCGCGAGTGCTGACGGTGGTGGGCACGATGGGAGCGGATGTCGCGCGCGCGGCCGGACTCGAGCCGGTCGTGATCGCCCGGCACGGCGAGCCGAGCGACGCCGCAGACACCACGGCGGCCGCCCGTGCGCTCGCCGACGGCGGGGCATCGCTGCTCCTCTTCGTCGGCGGCGACGGCACGGCGCGGGATGTCGCGGCGGGGCTCGGTGCCGGCGGGCGCACCGCCGTGCTGGGCGTGCCGGCCGGCGTGAAGATGTACTCGCCGGTGTTCGCGGTGAGTCCCCGCGCTGCGGGCGGGGTCGCCGCCGCGTGGCTCACCGACGGCGGGCTCCCGGTTCGCGAGCAGGAGGTGCTCGACATCGACGAGGAGGCCTTGCGACACGCTCGTGTCGAGCCGCGCCTCTTCGGCACGCTGCCGGTTCCGTTTCGGCCGGGGCGAACCCAGGCGCGAAAGGCGGCAACACCCGCCGACGAGCAGGCGGCCGTGCGTGCCGCGGCGCGAGGCGCGGCATCCGCTCTTCGCCCTGGAGTGCGCTATCTGCTCGGCCCCGGCGGCACGATGACCGAGCTCGCCCGCCTGCTCGGCGTGCCGAAGACGCCGCTCGGCGTCGACGTCGTGCTCGACGGGCGGCGAGTGCTCGCCGGAGCCTCGGAGCACGAGTTGCTCGACGAGATCGCCCGCGGGCCCGCGGCCGCCGTGATCACCGTCATCGGCGGGCAGGGCTTTCTGCTCGGCCGCGGAAACCAGCAGCTCTCGGCGCGCGTGCTGCGCGCCCTCGGTGCCGACGCGCTGATCGTCGTTGCACCCGAGCAGAAACTCATCGACCTCGGCGGGCGCCCCCTGCTCGTCGACACCGGCGACCCCGAGGTGGACGCCGGCCTCGCCGGCTTCATCCGGGTCATCACCGGAACATCCACCACGAGCATCTACCCTGTCGATGCACCGGAACACGAAGGAGAAGGCCATGCGCCTTGAGCACAAGCAGGCGATCGTCACCGGCGGAGCCGGCGGCATCGGCCGCGCCACCTCGATCGCCCTCGCCGCAGAAGGCGCCGCGGTCGCGGTCGTCGACATCGACGCCGAGGCGGCAGAGGCGGTCGCCGCCGAGATCCGCGAGGCCGGTGGTACGGCCATCGCCATCGCAGCGGATGTCTCGAGCGAGCCCGACATCGAACGCATCATCGCCGGCACCGTGGCCGAGTTCGGGGGCGTGAACATCGTCTTCAACAACGCCGGCATCATTCGCCGCACGACGGCGGTCGAGACCACGGTCGAGGAATGGGACCGGGTGTTCGGCGTGAACGTGCGCTCGATCTTCCTCATGTGCAAGCACGTCGTGCCGATCATGGCGGCATCGGGCGGCGGGTCGATCGTCAACACCGGCTCGGGCTGGGGCCTCAAGGGCGGCGGCCAGGCGATCTCGTACTGCGCCTCGAAGGGCGCTGTCGTGAACATGACGCGGGCTCTCGCGATCGACCACGGCCCGCAGGGAATCCGGGTGAACTCGGTGAACCCGGGCGACGTGAACACGGGGATGCTCCGCGACGAGGCGCGCCAGCTCTCGCAAGACGCCGACGCATTCCTCGCCGAGGCCGCCGACCGCCCGTTGCAGCGCATGGGCGAGCCGCGCGAGATCGCGGCGGCGGTCGTGTGGCTCGCGAGCGACGAGTCGAGCTACGTCACGGGCTCTGCGCTCGTCGTCGACGGCGGCGGCATCGCCTGAGCCGAATGGAGGGGCGGCACTCCGGGCCCGTACGGATGCCGCCTCAACGCATCGTGATCAGAGTGGGCCTCGCCGCAGAACGTCAACCGGCGCTCCGCGGAGCGGCGCCCGACAGGGCGCACGAGTGTCAGGAGCATGACGATGTCCGATATCCGACAATTGCGGCGGTTCACGATCAGTGAGTCCGCGAAGACCATCGCGGTGAAGGCCGAGCTGTACTCCCCGCCCGGACTGATCGCGGCGAAGCACGCCGCCACAGCGTGGCTCGGCGCTCCGCAGAACGAGCCGACCCGCACGCCGAACGGTCGCGGGTGGTACCGCCACTTCGAGCACGGTTCGATCTACTACACGCCCGAGCTCGGCGCGTTCGAAGTGCACGGAGCGATCCGTGACAAGTGGGCGAGCTTCGGTTGGGAGCAGGGATTCCTCGGGTTCCCGACCACCGACGAGACCACGACCCCCGACGGTGTCGGTCGGTTCACGCACTTCGAGGGAGGCTCCGTCTATTGGACGCCGTCCACTGGTGCCTGGGAGGTGCACGGAGACATCCGCGGTCGATGGGCAGCGCTCGGCTGGGAACGTTCGTTTCTCGGTTACCCCGTTTCCGACGAGCACGACGGACCCGACGGAACGCGCGTCAGTGATTTCCAGTCGGGCCAGATCGCGTGGTCGTCCGCCATCGGCGCCGCCGTTTCGGCGACCTCCTTCGTGCGGGGCCAAGCCGGTCCGGGCGGAGTGACGATCCAGGGTCTCGGCGGAGCCGCCGGGCCGGGCGCTCCGGAGGTGCGCCGCCGCGTGGTGATCAGCGCTCACATGGAGCTCACCGACGACGAGACGTTCGGCAGCAACGAGCACGGTTCCGGCGACAAGTCCGGTGAGGTGGTCGTGACGAACGGTTCACCCCAGGAGATCATCAACATGGTGACCACCGCGGGCGGCGAGATGCGCGTCGAACTGCCGATCAGCGTGCAGGTGCGCGACACCGGCGACACGAAGGCGACCGGTACCGCGAAGCTCTACGAGGGAACGAGCGAGCAGACTGACGATCTCGACGGAACTCTCGACGTCGACTTCCTGATTCCCCGCGATGGCTTCGTCTCGAAGGAGTACACGATTCGCAACACCGACGAGGGCGGCGACTTCGCCGTCATCAAGCTGACGGCGAGCAACTTCCCGTCGTGATCGGTCGGAGCCGGTCGTTCGCCCCGAATGCGAACACTGATGCCGCGTGGTCGGTCGACCACGCGGCATCCGTCGTTCGACCGGTCTACCCGTAGGTGCGCGTCGGGATCGCCGCGACCACGTCGATCTCGACGAGGATGTTCGCGAGGCGCGAGCCGACCGTGGTGCGCACGGGGTAGGGCTCGGTGAAGAACTCGGCGTAGGCCACGTTGTACTCCGCGAAGTCGGCGAGGTCTTCGAGATGGGCCGTGACCTTCACGACATCGTCGAAGGTGAGGGCGTACTCGGCGAGCACCGCGCCGATGTTGCGCAGCACCTGGCGGGTCTGCTCCGCGACGCCGCCGGGCACGACCTCACCGGTCGCCGGGTCCTGCGGGCCGAAGCCCGCCGTGTAGAGAAAGCCGTTGGCGACGACGCCGTGGCTGTACGGGCCCGCGGGCTTCGGGGCGTTCGGCAGGGTGACGGCGATCTTGGGCATGGTTCCTCCTGGGTGGTGAGCGGTCGGTCTCGTGGCTGGTTCGTGCGGTCGTTCGATGGTCGATCGGGTCACGGTCGGTGAGCGGATGCCGCGGCATCCGCTCGCTCAGTCGAGCTCGCCCGCGATGAGCTCGGCGGCCTCGCGCATCGCCGGCAGGTTCGCGCGCAATCGGTCGAGATCGGCGACCATGTGGATGGCGGTCACCGAGAGTGCGCCGACCACGCCCAGCGGCGTGCGGATCGGCACGGCGATGCAGTTCACGAACGCCTCGAACTCGCGGTCGTCGACGGCCCACCCGCGCGAGCTCGTCAGGGCGAGCTCGCGGTCGAGCCGCTCGCGGCTGGTGATCGTGAAGTCGGTGTGCCGCTCCCACGTGACGCCGGCGAGCACCGCGTCGCGCCGGGCGGGGTCGAGTTCGGCGAGGATCGCCTTGCCGACGGCCGAGCAGTAGGGAATCACGGCGCGGCCGATGCGCGAGTACATGCGCACGCCCGACTCGTCTTCGGCCTTGTCGACGTAGACGATCGACCGGTCCATGAGCGCGGCGAGATGCACGGTGTTGCCCGTGCGGCGCTGCAGCCGGCGCACGTGCTCGGCGCCGGCCTCGCGCAGGTCGAGCGTGTCGAGCGCCTCCTTCGAGAGCGAGACGAGTCGCATGCCGAGCGCATAGCGACCCGAGCGCCGCTTGCGCACCCAGCCCACCTCTTCGAGCGCCTGCAACTCGCGGAACATCGTCGAGCGGTGCAACCCGAAGGCCTCGGCGAGTTCGGCGACCGTGCGCGGATCGGCCGCGATCGCGTCGATGATGCGGGCGGCGCGTTTCACGCTCTGCGACATGTCAGGCCTCCTCGGACACGAGTGGTCCCGAACCGAGCGCGGCGGAGTCGGCAGATGCGCGACGGATGCCCCGCCCCGGCGTCGCCCCAGTGAGCTCGCTGCCCGCGAGCACGGGCACGCCCGCGACGAGCACGTCGTCGATGCCGACTCCGAGGCCGAGCGGCGAGTCGTACGTCGACGTCGCCCGCACCGCGTCGGGGTCGACGAGCACGAGGTCGGCGATGAACCCCTCGCGCACGGCACCGCGCTCGCCGAGGCCGAACCGGGCCGCCGCACGGGCAGACACGAGTGCCGAGGCACCAGCCCAGTCCATGACCGACTGCTCGCGCACGAGAAGCGACAGGAAGCGCGAGAACGAGCCGCGGGCGCGCGGATGCGGATGGCGGCCGAGGAAGATGCCGTCGGAACCGCCGATCGCGGCCGGGTGCGCGAGGATCTCGGCCAGCTCCGCGTCGCTGCGCTCGTGCTGCACCGACATCACGACGTTGACCTCGAGGTTCGACGCGACGAGCACGTCGAGCGCGAAGTCGATCGCGTCGATCGTGTCGACCGGCCCGCCCGGCCCGCCCCGGTCGCGTGCGGCGCCACCCGCGACACCGTTCGCTGCTGCGCGAGCGGATGCCGCCGCTGCACCCTGCGCGATGGTGAGGCCGTGCGCCCAGTCGTAGCCGGGGGCGGCGACGTGGGCGAGCGTGAGCATCGACGGCCAGTCGGGCCCGAGGCTCGCGTACCCGGCGATGCCCGGGAACCACTCGGCCCGAAGACGTGCACGGGCGGCTGGATCGGCGAGCTCCGCGACGACCTCGGCGGTCGGCCGCACGGTGAGCGCTGCGGGCAGGAGCGGCATCGCGAGCATCGAGCAGCCGCGGGTGAACGGGTACGCGTCGAAGCTCGCGTCGATGCCCTCGGCGGCGAGCGATGCGAGCAGGCCGTGCACGAGCTGCGGCTCGGCGTGGAAGTGCGACACGTGCACTCGGGCTCCCGATGCGTGCGCGATGGCCGCGATCTCGGCGATGCCGTCGCCCGAGTTCGCCTCGTAGCCGCCGCGCATGTGCGAGACGTAGACGCCGCCGGCATCGGCCACGAGGCCGGCCAGCTCGGCGAGCTCGCCGGTCGAGGCGAAGATGCCGGGCGCGTAGTCGAGTCCGGTCGAGATGCCGAGGGCGCCCTCCGCGAGGCCCTCGACCACGAGGGCCCGCATCGCGGTGAGCTCGGCCGGCGTCGGGACATCCGTCGACCGGCCGCACACCACGAACCGCACGGTGCCCGCCGGCACGAGATAGCCGGCGTTCAGCGCGGTCGCTCCGTCGTAGGCGGCGAGCAGCGAGGCGACCCCGCCGCCGCGATAGCCGGGATGCCGGCCGTTGATCGCCGCGAAGTACTCCGTGGCGTAGTCGCCGCCACCCGGCGCGTACGACACGCCGTCTTGACCGCCGATGACGGTCGTCACGCCCTGCCGCAGCAGCGCGAACTGCACGTCGGGGTCGAAGAGCGCGCCGTCGGCATGCGAGTGGGCGTCGATGAAGCCCGGCATGAGCAGGCGGCCACGGCCGTCGATTCGGTGCGGGGCCCCACTGCCGTCGCTCGCGTCGCTCGCGTCGCTCGCGTCGGCGAGCGTGCCCGCTGCGCCGACGCGCACGATGCGCCCGCCGTCGATGAGCACGTCGGATGCCTCGTCGCCGATGCCGTCGGCATCGGCGACGATCACGTTGCAGATCAGCACGCTCACGCTTGCCCCTAGAAGAACGTGCGCACGAGTTCGACGACCCGGTCGGAGCCGCCGCCCTCGACCACCGGGATGAACCGCCACTTGTCGAACGCCGTGCACGGGTGCGAGAGACCGAGCGAGACGACCTCGCCGATCGCGATCGGCAACGCCGAGTCCGAGCGCAGGTAGGCGTGCTGGTCGTTGAGCGCGGTGACGGATGCCGCGGCGAGCGGTCGCTCGTCGGCTCCCGGTGCTGCGGCGACGCCGAACGGCACCGGCAGCCCCTCGTCATAGGGGAAGTCGCGCTTGCCGCCGTCGAGCAGCGCGAGCCCTGGCTCCGGGTGCGAGACGACGCGCGCGTAGCCCCGCATGGCGGGCGTCAGCTCAGCGTCGAGGGGCGAGATGCCGCGGTAGAAGCCGTCGTCGTGCAGCAATGAGGCGCCCGAGCGCAGGATCCACCGCGTGCCGTCGCCGGCGGCCGTTGCGGCGCTGATCGCCGGCGCGAACACCTCGGCCACGAGGTCGAGGTAGGCGCTGCCGCCGGCCGTGATGATGAGCTCACGGGCACCGTCGTGGTCGGCGGCGGCGCCGTCGCCGCCGCCGCCGGTGATGGCGCCCACGATGTCGTGCAGCTCGAGCATCTCGGCGAGGTAGCCGCGCACCGCCGCGACGGCCTCGGGGGAGCGGTCGTGACCGAGGCTGCCCTCGTAGCCGGCGGTGCCCGCCAGTCGCAGCACCGGGGAGGCCGCGACCCGTTCGGCGACGCGCGCCGCCTCGCTGACGCCGCGTGCGCCCGTGCGCCCGCCGGCTCCACCGAGCTCGACGAGCACGTCGATGCGGCGAGGGAGCGGCGCCGGCGGCCCCGTGAGCCCGCGCTCCATCGCCTCGACCGACTCGACGGAGTCGACCCACGCACGGAACGCGAACCCGGGATCAGCCAGCTCGGCGGCGATGAACGCGAGGGCTGCCGGCGCCACCACGGTGTTCGCGAGCATGATCGAGGCGACGCCGAACGAGCGCGCCGTTCGCACCTGGCCCGGTGTGGCGAGAGTGAGGCCGGTGGCACCGGCATCGAGCTGACGCTCCCAGAGGGCCGGGGCCATGGTCGTCTTGCCGTGCGGCATCAACTCGAGGCCTCGGTCATTGCACCAACCCTGGATGACGCGGGCGTTGGCGGCGAGGGCGCGATCGTCGAGCGCGAGCAGGGGCGTCCAGAACTCGGCGAGCCGGGGCGAAGTCGCGAGGAACTCGCGCACGGTGAGGCCGTCGGCGCGAGCGGGCAGGCCCTTGTCGGCGGCAGTGAGCCGTTCGTCGCCGAGTTCGGCGAGCCGCGTGTGCTGTGACATCCGGTTCTCTCCCGCTTTCATCGCATCGGTACTTCGGGAAGTGTTGCATATGCTGCAACGCGTTTGCGCACTCTCTGCACATTCGACAGCATAGAGCGCGTGACCACCGCGCCGCTGCCCGAGATCGTCGCTCTCGGCGAGACGATGGCGCTCGTCGCGCCCGCACTCGCCGAACCGCTCGAGATCGCCGAGCACTTCCACGTCGACTCGGCCGGCGCAGAGGCGAACGTCGCCGCGCACCTGGCGGCCCTCGGGCGCCGCGCGGCATGGGCGGGCCGGGTCGGCGACGACGCGCTCGGCCGCCGCGTCGTGACGCACCTGCGTTCGCGCGGCGTCGACACCCGCTGGGTCGAGGCCGACCCCGAGGCGCCCACGGGCGTGTACTTCAAAGACCCGGGCCGAGGCGTGCTCTATTACCGCGCCGGCTCTGCGGCCTCGCGCATGGCGCCGTCATTCCTCGACGGGCTGCCGCTCGACACTGCACGAGTGGTGCACGTGAGCGGCATCACTCCCGCGCTCTCCGAATCCTGCGACGCGCTCGTCGACGCCCTGTTCGAACGGGTCGCGGCGTCGCCCGCCATGCTGAGCTTCGACGTCAATCACCGCGCGGTGCTCTGGCGGCCGGGCATCGCGCCGGGCCGGCTGCTCGACCTCGCAGCACGAGCCGACGTCGTGCTCGTCGGCCTCGACGAAGCCGAGGCGCTCTGGGGCACCGCCTCGCCCGAAGACGTGCGCGCTCTGCTGCCCGAGCCGGCGCTCCTCGTCGTGAAAGACGGCGACGTCGAGGCGATCGAGTTCCGCGGCCGGGCCGACGGCTCGCCGTCAACGCTCTCCGGCCTCCCGCTCACGCCCGGCGCGACCCGGGTCGCCGCGAGGTCGGTCGAGGTCGTGGAGACCGTGGGGGCAGGGGACGCCTTCGCGGCGGGCTATCTCGACGCGCTGCTCGCCGGTGCCGACCCCGATGATCGCCTCGCCGCCGGGCACGCTCGTGCCGTGACGGTGCTCGGCGATACCGCCGACTTCCCCCGCGCCGCCGCCACCTCGAGGAGCCTCCTGTCATGACCATCAGCAACGCCCGGTTCGACGACATCTTCGCCGGCCAGTCGCTCATGGCGATCTTCCGGGGCATGGGGGCCGAGCGCACGCTCGAGCTCGCCGAACGCGCCTGGAGCCTCGGCATCGACGTCGTCGAACTGCCCATCCAGAGTGAACGCGACCTCGAGGCGCTCGCCGTCGTGGCGGCCGCCGGGCGCAAGGCCGGTCGTCTCGTCGGGGCGGGCACCGTCGTCTCGGTGCGGCATGTCGAGCTCGCGGCATCCGCCGGCGCAGCCTTCACCGTGAGCCCGGGGTTCGATCCGCTCGTCTCCCGCGCGTCGGCCGAGGCCGGCCTGCCGCCGCTGCCCGGCGTGGCGACGGCTACCGAGGTGCAGGCTGCCATGGCCGATGGCCTCACCTGGCTCAAGGCCTTCCCGGCATCACTGCTCGGCTCGGCGTGGTTCCCGGCTATGGCCGGCCCGTTCCCCGATGCGCGATTCGTCGCCACGGGCGGCATGGATGCCTCGAATGCGCGAGAGTTCCTCGGCCGCGGTGTGCGCACGGTCGCCGTCGGTTCGGCACTCGAAGACCCGGCGCAACTGCCGGCGCTCGCCGACCTCGTCGCGAAGTAGCTCCGACCGACGCTTCTCGAACGCCCCGTCTCGCACGCCGAGACGGGGCGTTTCTGCGTGCTCGGAAGGCATGAGGACAGAAACTGAATATATTGTTTCCAGTTAGAACCTTTTCTGTTAGGGTCACTTTCAGTAACGCCGGAGCACGAGCACCAGCAGGCGGCGAACTGCACCACCTTCCATGCAACGAAGCTCGAGAGGAATGTCCGAGATGACTCGAACCAAACGCTCGCTCGCGGTGGCACTCGCCGCCGGAGCGGCCGCACTCGCCCTGGGAATGACCGGATGCACGCCCTCCGCCGGAGGAGGCGGAGACGACTCCTCGGTCCTCCGCGTCTGGGCCGGCAGCGCCACCCCCATCAACAACAACTTCAACCCGTTCGCCGTCGACACGGCCGTGCACGCCACCTTCGGCGCGATCTACGAGCCGCTGTTCTTCTTCAACCAGCTCTCGGCCGATGCGCCCGTCGGCCTGATCGGCGACACGTACGAGTACAGCGAAGACGGCACGACCCTCACGGTCACGATCAAGCCCGGCCAGAAGTGGAGCGACGGCGAAGACCTCACCGCCGCCGATGTCGCATTCACCTTCGGCTACGGCTCGAACAAGTCCGAGCAGTTCGTCTCGGCCGAGGCGACCGATGACAGCACGGTCGTGCTCACCTACTCCGAACCGCAGTTCACGAGTGCCTCGCTCATCCTCGGCTCGACCTACATCATTCCCGAGCACGAGTGGGCCGACATCGACGACTTCATGGCAGAGACCAACCCCGAGCCCGTCGGCTCGGGTCCGTTCGTGCTGAAGAGCTTCTCGGACGCCGCCTACACGGTCGAGGCGAACGAGCTCTTCCGCGACGGCGCCCCCGCGGTGAAAGAGGTGCAGTACCTCGGCCTCGACTCGAACCAGTCGTCGCAAGACCTTCTGACCACCGGCAAGATCGACTGGGTCGGTCAGTTCATCGCGAACCCCGACGCCGTCACGGGCGCTGGCGACATCACCACGCTGAACCTGCAGCAGGACCCGACGACGATCACGACGTGCTCGAACGCCGAGCTCGGCTGCGTCGGGCCGCAGACCGACTCGGCCGTGCGGCAGGCGATCGACCTCGCGATCGACCGCGCCACGATCGCCGAGAAGGCGTTCGCCGGTCTCGCGGGCGAATCGTCGCCGTCGTTCACCCTGCAGCCGCGCGACGAACAGTGGCTCAGCGACCCCGAGCTCGCCACGAGCCCGCAGGCAGCGGAAGTCGCTGAAGCCGGCGCGATCCTCGAGGCCGCCGGCTACACGAAGGACGCCGACGGCTTCTACGGCAAGGACGGTACGGCGATCGAGATCGACCTGTTCTCGCCCGACGGCTGGACCGATTACAACGACGCGGCGAAGCTCATCTCCGAGCAGGCCGCCGAAGCCGGCATCCGCATCAACGCACGCACCGTCTCCGATGCCGAGTACTGGACCCCCATCCAGTCGGGCGACTTCCAGATGGCGCTCTACGGCCTCACCCAGAGCCTCGTCGCCGACCCGTACTCGAACTACCACGAGTACTTCGCCGCGAGCTCGACCGTGAAGGTCGGCGAGAGCCCCCTCGACGGGCAGAACTACTCGCGCTATTCGAACCCGGTCGTCGACGCCGCGGTGCTCGCCGCCGGTGCGACGCAGGATGTCGCGGCCAAGCAGGCCGCCTACGCGACGATCCAGACCGAGATCGCCCGCGACCTGCCCTACATCCCGGTGGTGCTGAACGCCTCGCAGTCGTTCTTCAACACCGAGAAGTTCTCGGGGTGGCCGAGCGAGGGCGACCTCTACGCCGCACCACTGCCGTACCTCGCGGTGGCCAACGCGGTCGTGCTCTCGCACCTCACTCCGGCGAAGTAGCTCCTCGTCCCATGGAACGAACCTTCCCATTCTCGAGAACGGCAGCGGCATGAGCTTCTACCTTCGGCGGGTCGCCTTCTACCTGGTGACCTTCTGGGCAGCGATCTCGCTCAACTTCCTGCTGCCCCGGCTGCTGCCGGGCGACCCCGCAGCGATCATGCTCGGCAAGCTGAGGCGTGCCAGCGGCGGGCGCCCGCTCTCGGAAGAGACGATCGAGGCGATCACCTCGATCCTCGGCGCCGGGAAGGACATGTCCCTGTGGGACCAGTACGTCGCGTACTGGGGCCGGCTGCTTCAGGGAGACCTCGGCGTCTCCTCGACGAGGTATCCGGCCCCGGTCGCCGAGCTGATCGCGAACGCGCTGCCGTGGACGATCATCCTGGTCGGTGTCGCGACCGTCATCTCGTTCGTGCTCGGCATCGTCGTCGGCGCATGGGTGGGGTGGCGGCGCGGCACCTGGCTCGACCACCTGGTGCCGATCACGACCGTGTTCCAGTCGATCCCGTACTTCTGGCTCGCACTCGTGCTCGTGGCCGTGTTCTCGGTGCAACTCGGGCTGTTCCCGATCATCGGCGGGTACGACGTCTTCGAATTCCCAGCCGGACCCGAACTGAGCTGGGCCTTCATCGGCAGCGCGGTCACCCACGCCATCCTTCCCGCGATCACGATCGTGCTCTCGTCGGTCGGCGGCTGGCTCCTCGGCATGCGCAACATGATGGTGTCGACGATGTCGGAGGACTACGTCGTCACCGCAGAGGCGAAGGGCCTCACACCGCGTCGGGTGCGCACGAAATACGCGTCGCGCAACGCCGCGATCCCGAGCCTTGCGGGCTTCGGCATCGCGCTCGGCTTCGTCGTCGCCGGCTCCATCGTGATGGAGCAGGTGTTCAGTTACCCCGGCATCGGCAAGCTCATGATCCAGGCGGTGCAGGGGCTCGACTACGCGCTCATGCAGGGCGTGTTCCTCGTGATCACGCTCACGGTGCTCGCCGCGAACTTCTTCATGGACCTCATCTACGGCTTCATCGACCCGAGGGTGCGACACAATGGATGACTCTCAGCCCACCCTTGATCGCGAGGTGCTCGACTCGTACGCCACGGGTGACGACGCGCCGTTCCAATCGCCGGCCTCGGCCGAGGCGGTGCGCGAGACGGCGAGGGAGACGACCGCCACGGCGGCCATCGCCGCTGCCCGGTCGAGTCGCGGCGGCCGCTTCCGGCACATCCTGCCGAGCCGATCGGGCAAGCTCATCACGGGCATCGTGATCGTCGGCCTCATCGCCCTGTTCGGCATCTTCGGGCCGCTGATCGCCCAGCCGCCACGCGACTCCGACAACGATGCACTGCTGCCGCCGTCGCCCGAGCACTGGCTCGGCACGACGAAACTCGGTTACGACGTGTTCTCGCAGCTCGCGTGGGGCACCCAAGGCTCCCTCTTCATCGGTCTCGTCGCGGGCATCGTCGCCCTGCTGCTCGCCGTGATCTTCGGCGTGTTCGCCGGCTACTTCGGCGGCGTGCTCGACGAGGTGCTCACCCTGTTCACGAACATCGTGCTCGTCATTCCGGGCCTTCCGGTCGTGATGGTGATCGCCGCGTACGTGCAGAACGCCGAGGGCCTCGGCCCGCTCGCACGCAGCTCGCTGCTCGTCGCCCTCGTGCTCGGCATCACGGGCTGGGCCGGCTCGGCCGTGGTGCTGCGCGCCCAGGCGAGGTCGCTGCGCACCCGTGAGTACGTCGCCGCGGCCCGGGTCGCCGGCGAGAAGCCCGGCCGCATCATCTTCGTCGAGATCCTGCCGAACCTCGTGCCGCTGCTCGCTGCCCAGTTCATCTTCGGCGTCATCTTCGCGGTGCTCGGCGAGGCCGGGCTCTCCTACCTCGGTCTGGGACCGACCGGCTCGATCACGCTCGGCACGATGCTGAACGACGCCCAGACCGGGCAGGCCGTCGGCACCGGCGCCTGGTGGTGGTTTGTGCCGCCCGGCGCGATCATCGCTGCGCTCGGCGCCGGCCTCTCACTCATCAACTTCGCGATCGACGAGGTCGTGAACCCCAAGCTCAGGCTCGCGCCAGAGAACGCCAAACGCCAGCGCAAGGCCGCAAAGGCCGGCAAGGGCATCGCCGACACGGGAGCATTCGCATGAACGCCGGCACCGTCAACCACCTCACCGAGAATGCTGCCGATGGCGTCGTCGACGACACCGCGCTCGGCGAACCGGTGCTGAGCGCCCGCGGCGTCTCGATCGAATACGAGGTCGATCCGCCCGTGAAGGCCGTGCGCAACGCGACCATCACCCTGCACCGGGGCGAGATCCTCGGCCTCGCCGGCGAGTCGGGCTGTGGCAAGACGACCCTCGCCTACGGCCTCAACCGCCTCTTGAAGGCCCCGGCGCTGATGACCGGCGGCGAGGTGGTGTTCCACGATGCATCCGGCCGCGACATCGACGTGGTCTCGCTCGACGGCGAGGCCCTGCGCGCCTTCCGCTGGAACAAGGTCTCGATGGTCTTCCAGGGCTCGATGAACTCGCTGAACCCCGTCATGAACGTGCGCAAGCAGTTGCACGACGTGTTCACGACGCACCGGCCCGCGATGAGACGTGCAGAGCGCGAGTCGAGAAGCGCCGAACTGCTGAACCTCGTCGGCGTCGACCCCAGTCGACTCTCGAGCTTTCCGCACGAGCTGTCGGGCGGCATGCGCCAGCGCGTCATGATCGCGATGGCGCTCGCCCTCGACCCGCAGATCATGATCATGGACGAGCCGACCACAGCGCTCGACGTCGTCGTGCAACGCGGCATCATCCGCGAGATCATGCGGCTGCGCGAGCGACTCGGTTTCGCGGTGATCTTCATCACGCACGACCTGCCGCTGCTCATCGAGATCAGCGACCGCATCGCGATCATGCTCGACGGCGAGATCATCGAGCAGGGTGACGCCGAGCAGATCTACCGGGCGCCGGGGCATCCGTACACCCGGCGGCTGCTCTCGAGCTTCCCGAGCCTGCGCGGCGATCGCGGCGACTTCATCCGCACCGGCGTCGCGGCGGGAGGTGCGGCATGAGCGGGCGGGCGACGGCAGTCGAGGCCACGACCCTCGAGGCGCGCAACCTGGTGAAGGACTTCCGGTCGCGCAGCGGCACCAAGGTGCGCACGCTCCATGCGGTGAAGGATGTCTCGTTCACGCTCGAACCCGGTCGCACGATCGCCCTCGTGGGCGAGAGCGGGTCGGGCAAGTCGACGATCGCGCGCATGATGGCCAAGCTCGAGACGCCGAGCTCGGGCGAGGTGCTGCTCGACGGCGAGCCGAGCGCGAATCGTGGCCGCGGGCTCGCGCGGTACCGGCGCGACGTGCAGATGGTCTTCCAGGACCCGTTCGGCTCGCTCAATCCGTTCCACCCGATTCGGCACCACCTCGAGCGGCCACTGCACATCCACAACCCGCGGCTCTCGTCGCGGCAGATCCGCGAGCGAGCCGAGGAGCTGCTCGAGCGCGTGCGCCTCTCGCCGGCGGCGACGTTCGCCGATCGTCGGCCGCACGAACTCTCTGGCGGTCAGCGGCAGCGCGTCGCGATCGCGCGCGCGCTCGCCCCTGGCTCACGGTTCATCATCGCCGACGAGCCGGTGTCGATGCTCGACGTGTCGATCCGCCTCGGCGTGCTGAACCTGCTCGCCGAACTGCAGCGGCAGGAGCAGCTCGGCGTGCTGTACATCACGCACGACCTGGCGACCGCCCGGCACTTCTCCGACGAGATCCTCGTGATGTACCGCGGCGAGATCGTCGAGCGCGGGCCGAGCGAGCAGGTGATCCTCGATCCGCAGCACGACTACACGAAGACGCTGCTCGAGGCGGCGGCGGATCCCGAGCGACTCGGGATGCTGCGCGACGACGTGCGGAACGGCGGCTGAATCACCGTCGAACCTCAAACAGTAAAGATTCTTTTCAGATAGAGTACGAGCAGGATGACAACGGAAGGCGGCACGATGAACCAGATCGACCCGGGCACCCCGACCTGGCTCGCGGCGCGCAACGACCGCACCGCCTTCCGCCTGCTGCTCGAGCACGGACCGCTCACCCGCTCGCGTCTCGGCGAGCTCACCGGGTTGTCGAAGCCGACCGCCTCGCAGATGCTCGCCCGCCTCGAGCGGGTCGGGCTGATCCGCCCCGTCGGCGAGCGTTCGGGCGGCCGCGGCCCGAACGCCGTCACCTACGGCGTGCGCACCGACCGCATCACGGGCGTCGCGATCTCGATCCTCGACCGCTCGATCCAGGCCGTCGTGGTCGACGCCATCGATCACGACCACCCCATCGTGCAGATCGCGACCGATCCCGCTGACCGCACGCCCGAGGGTGACGTGCGCGCCGCCGTGCACGCGGCGTGCGCGGAGGCGGGCATCGACGAGGCAACCGTCAGTCGTGTCGTGATCGGCGTGCAGGCGGCGTTCTTCGTCGAGGGCGACGAGCTCTCGTTCACCGACACGCTCCCGGGCTGGCCGGCGGTCGGCGCGCGCGCCCGCATCGAGCGGGCGCTCGGCCTGCAGGTGACGATCGACAACGACGTGAACCTCGCGACGATGGCCGAGCGGTCGGCCGGCGCCGCGCAGCTCGCCGCGAGCTTCGCCCTGTTCTGGATCGGCGACGGCCTCGGCGTCGGCGTCGAACTCGGGGGAGTGCTGCACCGCGGCGCGTCGGGCGGCGCGGGCGAGATCGGCTACCTCGCGGTGCCGCGCACTGCGGCCAGGCTCGCTCCGGCGGCGGGCGACTTCACCGACCTGCTCGGCGGGCCGGCGGTGGCACGCCTCCTCGGCGGCGACGGCGAACCCCTCGCGGAGCTGCTGCCGCGGCTCTCGGGCGACGAGACGGCGCTCGCCGCGCTCGCCGACCGGGTGATCCTCGCCGTCAACCCACTGCTGGCCATCCTCGATCCGTCGATGATCGTGCTCGGCGGCCCGACGGGCGGTGCGGGCGGCGACCGACTCGCCGAGCTCGTGGCCGAGCGCGTCGATGCGTCGGCCCACCCGAAGCTCGCGGTACGCACGAGCGGCACGGGCGCTCAGCCGGTGTTGCTCGGCGCGCGCCAGCAGCTCGTCGAGCAGATCAGAGACCATCTCGAGGCCGACATCTCACTCGCCACCTGACGCACGTCGACTGCTCGCGGATGTCGCCGCGGCATCCGTCGACCGACCCCGAACCCCGCTCTCGCGCGCTTCTGCGCGCCACGAACCACGCACGGAATGAGGACCAATGAAGCTCGCCATCGTCGGCGGAGGTTCGACGTACACCCCCGAACTCATCGACGGCTTCGCGCGACTGCGCGACACGCTGCCGCTCGAGGAGATCCGACTCGTCGACCCCGACGAGCACCGTCTCGCACTCGTCGCGGGGATGTCGCAGCGCATGCTCGCGCATGCCGGGCATCCGGCACGGGTGATCGGCACGACCGACCTCGTCGCCGGTGTGGCCGACGCCGATGCCGTGCTGATCCAGCTGCGCGTCGGCGGACAGGACGCCAGGCACGCCGACGAGACCTGGCCGCACGAGGCCGGCTGCATCGGCCAGGAGACCACGGGCCCCGGCGGGCTCGCGAAGGCCCTGCGCACGGTGCCGGTGGTGCTGCGCATCGCCGACGTGGTGCGAGAGCACGCCAAGCCCGACGCGTGGATCGTCGACTTCACGAACCCGGTCGGCATCGTGACCCGCGCGCTGCTCGAGGCCGGCCACCGTGCCGTGGGGCTCTGCAATGTCGCGATCGGCTTCCAGCGGCGCTTCGCCTCGCTGTTCGACGTGGCGCACGATCGGGTGAGCCTCGGGCACGTCGGCCTCAACCACCTCACGTGGGAACGCAGCGTCGTCATCGACGGCGACGACCGTCTGCCCGGCCTGCTGCAGCACCGGCTCGGGGTGCTCGCCGACGAGGTGCACCTCGCGCCGGCGCTCATCGCGCAGCTCGGCGTCGTGCCCTCGTACTACCTGCGCTACTACTACGCGCACGATGAGGTGCTGCGCGATCAGCTGCAGGAGCCGACGCGGGCCGAGGCGGTGCGTGCGATCGAGCGCGAGCTGCTCGAGCTCTACGCCGACCCCGCTCAGCACGAGAAGCCGGCCGCCCTCGAAGGGCGCGGCGGCGCGTTCTACTCCGAAGCGGCGATCGAGCTGCTCGCCGCGATGCGCGACGGGGCGAGCCGAGCCCGCGTGGTCAACCTGCGCAACGACGGCGTGCTGCCGTTCCTGCCCGACGACCACGTGATCGAGGTGCCGGCCGTGTTCCGCGACGGGGGATTCGTCGCGGAACCGGTCGCGCCGCTGCCAGACGACATCCGGGGCCTGATCTCGGGCGTCGCGGGCTACGAGCGGCTCGCCCTCGACGCCGCCGTGCGCGGCGGACGCGACCGGGTGCTCCGCGCGATGCGCGCGCACCCGCTCGTGCTGCAGCACGATCGGGCCGAGCGGCTCACCGACCTGCTGATGGCCGAGAACGCGCCGTTCCTGGAGTGGGCTCGATGAACGGCGTCATCGTCGCGGTCGACGGCGGCGGCTCGAAGACCGACGCCGTGGCGCTCACGATCGACGGCGAGCTCGTCGCGCACGATCGCGGCCCGGGGTCGAGCCCGCACTTCGAGGGGCTCGCCGAGGCGGTGGCCGTCGTCGACGGGCTCGTGCGCCGTGTCGCGGCTGGCGAGCGCGTCGCGCAGGCGAGCCTCTACATCTCGGGCCTCGACCTGCCGTCCGAGATCGAGCAGTACGCCGCCGAGATCTCGCGGCTCGACTGGGCGGGGAAGTCGACCGTCGTCGACAACGACCTCTACGCGCTGCTGCGCGCCGGCACCGACGAGCCCGATGCGGTCGCGATCGTGTGCGGCACGGGCGTGAACGCGATCGGCGTGCGCGCCGACGGCGCCCAGGTGCGGTTCCCGTCGCTCGGCGGTATCTCGGGCGACTGGGGCGGCGGCAGCGGCATCGGCGAGCAGGCCCTCTGGCACGCCGCACGCCACGCCGACGGCCGCGGCCCGGCCACGATGCTCTCGGCGATCATCGTCGAGCAGCTCGGCGTCGCGTCGGTGCCCGCGCTCATCGAGGAGCTGCACTTCGGTCGCCGCGAGTCGAGCGAGCTCACGGCGTTGGCCCCGGCGGTGTTCGCCGCGGCGCGAGTGGGCGACGCCGTCGCGATCGGCCTCGTCGACCGCCAGGCCGAGGAGCTCGTGGCGTTCGCCCGCGCGTGCGTGGTGCGACTCGGGCTCGAGTCCCGAGCGATTCCGATCGTGCTCGGCGGAGGCATCGTGCGCGCGGGTGATGAGCGCCTGATCGCCGGCATCACGTCGGGCCTCGCGGAGGTGGCGCCCGAAGCGCGCATCGAGATCCTCGATTCGCCGCCCATCGTCGGCGCGGCGCTGCTCGCGCTCGGGCACGCCGGTGCGAGCGGCGAGGCACTCGACCGGGCGCGCACGGAAGTGGCAGCCGCGACGCGGTCGGATGTCGCACGCGAGGGGCAGCCCGTCGGGTCGTGAAGCCGTCGAGGGCTCAGCCGGGCCGACCGAGCCGGCGCACCGCGGCGTCCTGGTGCGCGAGCCGGCGCAGCGCGAGCAGCACCGGTTCGTAGAGCGCCGTGCCGAGCACCGTGTACTCCACCGCGGCGTGGGGCTCCGCAGGCATCCGCTCGAGGTCGTAGGCGGCCAGCTCGGCGGTCGTGCGTCCGTAGTGGGCGAGTCTCTCGGGAGAGATCGGCATGCCCGCGTCTGCGGCAGCGGCGAGCGCGCGCTCGAGCTGCGCGACGGCCGCGAAGTCGGGGTCGTAGACCTGGCCGAGCGACTCGAGGGCGGCTCGGGCGCGCGGAAACGGATCGGACGCTTCGCCCGGCTCTGCGCCGCCGGGGGGAAGTGCGCCGACGGCTCGACCGAGAGTGGAGTAGAGGTCGTCGCCGGGTTCGTCGACGAGCTGCAGCACGGCCCGCGCCTGCTGCACGCTGAGCCCGACCGGCCCGGTGAGCGCGCGCACGAGGCGGAGCCGTCGCACATGTCCGTCGTCATAGCTCGCCTGCGTGGCCGAGCTCGCGGCGCCGGCGTGCAGCAGTCCCTCGCGCAGGTAGAACTTCACGGTCGCGACCGGGAGGCCGACCTCGGCGGCGAGTGCGGAGATGCGCATCTGGGCTCCTTGCATTGGATAGTGCAACTCTCTAATATTGGAGAGTCCCACTATCCAATCACGCCTCACCACCCAGGAAGGACCGGCCATGCCGTCCGCAGACGACCTCATCCTCATCGGCATCCTGCTGCTCGCCCTCGTGACCGTCGAGAGCGGCGGCTACTTCCTCACTCGCGTGCTGCGCGGCAGGGTGCCCGCGAACGGGCTGCAGCTCAGCTTCTTCCGGGCGGGGCACGCGCACGCCGCAGTGCTCCTCGTGCTGTCGATCACGATCCTCGCGGTGATCTCGCACGCGGCCCTCGACGGATTCTGGTTCTGGCTCGCCCGCACGGGCGTTCCGATCGCCGCGATCCTGATGCCGGCGGGTTTCTTCCTCTCCGTGATCGGGCGCGACCCCGAGAAGCCCAATCGTCTCATCGTGCTGCTCTGGCTCGGCGTCGCCTCGCTCACCGCGGCGCTCATCACGGCGGGCATCGGCCTGATCGCGGGCGGTGTCGCCGCGCTCTGAGCCGCCTCCCGCCTCGCCGCCGTGCCGCAATTCAGGAGCGGAGTGGCGTGTCTCACCGGCAAGCCGCTCGGTATCGCCCGCGACACGCCTCCCATCCTGAATTGCTGCACGGCCGCGGCGACAGGCGTAGCGTCGAGCGCATGGCCATTCCGCAGCGCTACTCGCTCATCACGCTCGGCGTCGCCGACGTCGAGGTCGCCACGGCGTTCTACCGAAGACTCGGCTGGCACGAGGCGCCGTCGTCGGTCGCCGGCGAGGTCTCGTTCTTCGCCACGCCGGGCGGCGTGCTCGCCCTGTGGGAGACCGCAGAGCTCGCGAAGGATGCCGCATTGCCGACGATGCACGCGAACGCGCCCGGGTTCCGCGCGGTGGCGCTCGCCATCAACCTCGCCTCGAAAGAAGAGGTCGACGACGCCGTCGGCGACTGGGTGCTCGCGGGCGGGTCCATCTCGAAACGCGCCGCCGAGACCGAGTGGGGCGGCTACAGCGGCTATGTCGCCGACCCCGACGGCAACCTCTGGGAACTCGCGTACAACCCGTCGTGGCCGCTCGACGAGCGCGGCCTGCCGGTGCTCCGCGGCGCGTGACCGGCGCGTGATCGCGGCGTGATCGCGCGTGGTCTGCGCCTGATCGGCGCCGGTCGGGCACACCTCTGTCGGCATCTACACTGGAATCCGTGACTTCAGAGGAAACCGTCGACGTCGTGCTGATCGGTGGCGGCATCATGAGCGCCACGCTCGGCTCCCTGCTCTCGCAGCTCCAGCCAGACTGGTCGATCCGCGTCTACGAGCGACTCGGCGAGGTCGCCCAAGAGTCGTCGAACGCGTGGAACAACGCCGGCACCGGGCACGCAGCGCTCTGCGAGCTCAATTACATGCCCGAGAACCCCGACGGCACGGTCAGCGCCGACAAGGCCGTCGCGATCAACGAGCAGTTCCAGATCAGTCGTCAGTACTGGTCGTATCTCGTGCAGCAGGGCGCGCTGCCCGAGCCTCACAACTTCATCAACTCGACGCCGCACATGACCTTCGTCAAGGGCAAGGCCAACATCGAGTACCTCAAGAAGCGCGTCGCCGCGCTGCGCGAGCAGCCGCTGTTCCCCGACATGGAGTACACCGAAGACCTCGAGCGCATCGCCGAGTGGACTCCGCTGCTCGCCAAGAAGCGCAACCCCAAGGCCCGCGTGGCCGCGACCCGCATCGTGTCGGGCACCGACGTCGACTTCGGTGCGCTCACCAAGCTGCTGCTGCGCGACATCGAACAGCGTGGGGCGCAGATCGCCACCAACCACCAGGTGACTCGCCTGAAGCGGCAGAGCGACGGCACGTGGAAGATCCGCCTGCGCCACGTCGTCGGCAATACGCCCAAGACCATCAACGCGCGATTCGTGTTCGTCGGTGCCGGTGGCGGCGCCCTCGCACTGCTGCAGCACTCGGGCATCCCCGAGATCAAGGGCTTCGGCGGCTTCCCGATCTCGGGCCAGTTCTTCCGCACCACGAACCCCAAGCTCGTCGCGCAGCACCAGGCGAAGGTCTACGGCAAGGCCTCGGTGGGTGCCCCGCCGATGTCGGTGCCGCACCTCGACACCCGCGTCGTCGACGGCGAGAGCGCGCTCCTCTTCGGCCCCTATGCCGGCTTCACGCCGAAGTTCCTGAAGACCTCGACGTGGTTCGATCTGCCGTTCTCGGTGCGCCTGCACAACATCGGCCCGATGCTGCAGGTCGCCTTCAAGAACTTCGATCTCGTGAAGTACCTCGTCGGCGAGCTGCTCGCGTCGCGCGACAAGAAGCTCGCCGCACTGCGCGAGTTCATGCCGACCGCCAAGCACGAAGACTGGGAGCTCATCACGGCCGGCCAGCGCGTGCAGGTCATGAAGAAAGACCCGGACAAGGGCGGCGTCCTGCAGTTCGGCACCGAGGTCATCACCGGTGCCGACGGCACGATCGCCGGCCTGCTCGGTGCATCGCCCGGCGCCTCGACGGCGGCTCCGATCATGCTCGACATCCTCGGTCGCTGCTTCCCCGATCGCATGGCCGGCTGGGAGCCGAAGCTGCGCGAGATGATCCCGAGCTACGGCACGAAGCTCACGAGCGACCCCGTGCGCGCCGCCGCGACGCTCGCGGCCACCGCGAAGGTGCTCGACCTCACGGCCTGACGTGCGACAGGCGCCCGGCCGCGGCTTCGGCCGGGCGCGCTGGCGGCGATAGGGTTTGCTTTCGCCGCGAGCTCTGGTACCGTCGTCTTCGCTATGAAGTGAGTACACACCATCGTCCCGCGCCCGAGGCGCCGTTGACGTTGGGTGTGCACACGGTTCTGATCACACCGTGTTGATCGCGACGGCATCTGCGCGCACCCATCGACGGCAATGCCCGGCGGGGCTCATCTCCGCTCCCGGGCGGTCGCCGGCGCCGCGCGCCCGCGTTCCGCCGATTCGGTGCACCGTTCCGAAGAACGTGCGCCGCGGCATCCGCCGACCGCCCGGGGGCATTCTCGCAAAGGGCGTTCGCATGCCTGCAACCGTCATCCATTCCCATCATCTCCGCGTCGACGGACTCTCGGTCTCGTACCCCGATCGACGCGTGTTCACCGACCTCGGGTTCACCGTGGCGCCGGGCCAGCGGCTCGGCCTGATCGGCGAGAACGGCGCCGGCAAGTCGACGCTGCTCCGGCTCATCGCCGGCGATCTCGAGCGAGCGGATGCCGCGGCATCCGCGCATTCGACCGACACCGCTTCGACCGGCACCGGCTCGAACGGTGCCCCGTCGAACGCCACCACCTCGGGCCGCATCACCCGGCCGCTTCGCACGGGCCTGCTTCGGCAGGAGCTGCCGTTCGCCCCGCAGGAGCGCATCGGCGAGGTGCTCGAGGCGGCACTCGCCGAGGTGCGCGCGATCGAGCGCGAGCTCGACGCCGCAGCAGCCGCACTCGCGGTCGCGAGCTCGGCCGCCGACGATGCGGCGGCCGCTGCACGGTACTCGTCGGCACTCGACGCGGCGGAACGCGCCGACGTCTGGAGTGCGGAAGCGCGCCGCGACGAGCTCCTCGACGGGCTCGGCGTCGGCTCGATCGCGCTCGATCGCGTCATCGCCGAACTCTCGGGCGGTCAGCGCTCGAGGTTCGCGCTCGCGGCGCTGCTGTTGCGGGCGCCCGACGCCCTGCTGCTCGACGAGCCGACCAACCACCTCGACGACGCCGCGGCGGAGTTCCTCGAGGAACGGCTCCGCGCCTGGCGCGGCCCGGTGATCTTCGCGAGCCACGACCGCGAGTTCCTCGACCGGGCGGCGACCGGGCTGCTCGATCTCGATCCGGGTCGGGCCGGTGCGCTCGCGCTCGCCGGTCGGGGCGCCGGGCCGAAGCGTGGCACGGCGTCGGGTGCGGGCTCGCTTGAGCTCTCGCGCGAGGCGTCGCTCGCGGCATCCGGCGGCACCGTTTTCGGTGGCGGCTTCTCGGAGTTCCTCGCCGTGAAGGCCGAGGAGCAGGCGCGCTGGCTCCGCCAGTACGACGACGAGCAGGCCGAGTTGAAGCGGCTGCGCGCCGACGTGGCCGGTGCCTCGCGCCGTGTGGCCCATGGCCGGGCGGCGACCGACAACGACAAGTTCATCCGCCACTTCAAGGGCGAGAACGTCGATCAGGCGGTCTCCCGCCGCGTGCGCAACGCCGAGCTCCGGCTCGCGACCCTCGAGCGCGAGCAGGTGCGAAAGCCGCCGGCGCCGCTGGCGTTCGCCGGCATCCCGTCGGGTTCGCACGCGCTCGAGGAGGCGGCCGGGCTGCTCGTGCAGGTGACGGATGCCGCCGTCGAGGGTCGGCTCGCACTCGACGCGCTGCAGATCGCGCCCCTGACGACCCTGCTCGTGACCGGGGCGAACGGCGCGGGCAAGTCGACCCTGCTGAACGTGCTCGCCGGCACGCAGCGCGTCGATCGCGGCGTCGTGCATCGGCGCAAGGGCCTGCGCGTGCAGCTGCTCGAGCAGGATGTGCGCTTCGCCGACCCGGATGCCTCGCCGCGTGCGCTCTACGAACGCGTGCTGGGGGAGCGGCGCGCCGAGCAGGTGCCGCTCGGCAGCCTCGGTCTGATCGCACCTCGCGACGAGTCGCGCCCGATCGGGTCGCTCTCGGTGGGGCAGCAGCGCCGGCTCGCGCTCGCGCTCGTGATCGCGCGGCCGCCGCACGTCTTCCTGCTCGACGAGCCGACGAACCACTTGTCGCTCGCTCTCGCCACCGACCTCGAGGCGGCGCTCGGCGCCTACCCGGGTGCGGTCGTGATCGCGAGCCACGACCGGTGGCTGCGGCGTCGCTGGTCGGGCGAGACGCTCGAGCTCGCGGCGGGGCGAGCGGTGCGGCAGGCAGCGCTGAGAGAGCCCTCGCTGCGCTGAGCACGACGAGCGAGCGGATGCCTCGGCGACACGCCGCGCCGAGGCATCCGCTTGCTTCTCATTCGAACATGTGTTCGACTGTCTGCATGCGGTGGAGCGGGCAGGAACTGGGCGTCGACCAGCTCGGCGCGCTGCCCGGGCTCGCGAAACTCAGCAACCTCGTGCGCTCGGTGCAGACGCCCGACTTCGCTGGCGTCACCTTTCACGAGGTGCTCGCGAAGTCCGCACTCAATCGCGTGCCCGGCCAGTCGGCGATGCCCTTCGGGTGGACCATCAACCCCTATCGGGGCTGCACCCACGCGTGCTCCTACTGCCTGCATCCCGACACGCTCATCACCATGGCCGACGGGCGGGAGCGGGCGTTGAGATCGCTGGAGGTCGGCGACGAAGTGCTCGGCACGCGTGTCGATGGGCGGTATCGGCGGTACGCGGCATCGACGGTCGTCGCGAAGTGGTCGACGCGCAAGCCGGCGTTCAGGGTCACGCTCGCCGACGGCACCCGACTCGTCGCGAGCGGCGACCACCGGTTCCTCACAGCACGCGGGTGGAAGCACGTGACGGGGCGAATGTCCGGAAGCGCTCGTCGCCCGTATCTCACGACGTCGAACTCGCTCATGGGATTCGGGAATCGCGGCAGGGGGGCCGCGCCAGGTTCATTCTCCGACGACTACAGACGCGGATACCTGACGGGCATGATCCGTGGCGATGGCATGATGCTGCGACGAACCTACCCGCGCGCGAACGGTGGCGAATACTTGGCCAGCCGCTTTCGACTGGCTCTCGCCGACGATGAGGCGTTGGCACGGACGCAGGATTTTCTCGCGGCCGTCGGCGTAGCGACGACGCGATTCCCGTTCAGCCCGGCAGCACCGACCCGGCGGGCAATGGATGCCATCCGCACGAGCCGCACCGCGGACTACGACCGAATCACGTCGACCATCGAATGGCCGACGAACAGATCGATCGACTGGAGCGCCGGGTATCTCGGAGGTGTCTTCGACGCCGAGGGCTCCTGCTCACGTGGAGTGCTGCGGATCAGCAATTCTGATGAAGCGATACTGACGGAGATCGAAGATGCACTCGACCGATTCGAATTCGCATTCGTGCGTGAGCCGCAGCGGGAGAACGGCGTCACGAACATCCGTCTGCGCGGTGGACTCCCGGTGCGAAACGCGTTCTTCGCACTCGCCAGACCGGCTATCTCCAAGAAGCTCGCGCTCGTGGGTTCCGCCGTGAAGACCTCGAGCAACCTGCAGGTCGTCTCGATCGAACCGCTCGATGACATCGTCGACCTGATCGACATCACCACGACGACCGGGGACTTCATCGCCAACGGCGTCGTCAGTCACAATTGTTTCGCCCGCCCGACCCACACCTACCTCGATCTCGACGCCGGCGACGACTTCGACCGTCAGATCATCGTGAAGGTCAATGTGGCCGATGTGCTCCGAGCCGAACTCGCGAAGCCGTCGTGGCGGCGCGAGCCGGTGGCGCTCGGCACCAACACCGACCCCTACCAGCGGGCCGAGGGGCGCTATTCGCTCATGCCCGGCATCATCGAGGCCCTCGCCGACAGCGGCACGCCGTTCAGCATCCTCACGAAGGGCACCCTGCTGCGGCGCGACCTGCCGCTCCTCGTCGCAGCGGCCGAGCGCGTTCCGGTCGACCTCGCCCTGTCGATCGCGATCTACGACCACGAGCTGCAGCAGTCGGTCGAGCCCGGCACGCCGAGCACGAAGGCGCGTCTCGCCACGGTCACCGCCGTGCGCGACGCCGGGTTCGACTGCTCGGTCTTCCTGATGCCGATCCTGCCGTACCTCACCGATTCGAAAGCGCACCTCGACGGGGCGCTCCGCAGCGTGAAGGCGGCGGGCGGCACGAGCGTGCTCTACACGGCCCTGCATCTGCGCGGCGGCGTGAAGCCGTGGTTCATGCAGTGGCTCGAGCACGCCCACCCCGAACTCGTGCCGAAGTACCGCTCCATGTACTACGGCAACAACGCCTACGCACCGAAGGCGTATCGACACTGGCTCGGCGAACGCATTCGCCCGCTGATCAGGGCGCACGGTCTCGAACGAGGGCGCGAAGACCCCGTCACCGGGGGAGTCCGCTCCTCTGCGCTCGCGCAGGGTCCAGCCACGTTTCGCAGGCCGCCGGTCGGGGTGCCCGCGCCGGTTTCGGGCGCAGAGCTCCCCGACGCCTTCGGGCTTCCCGTCGACCCATCGGCACTGTTCTGATCGAGTCGTCCACGCAGCGGGCCGTGGAACTGCGATAATCCGCAGGGGCCCGAACTTCGGTTCGGCGCGCGCAGCACGAGCGGAGGACGACGATGACCCTGGGGTTGCCGGGCCACCTCGCGCGGGAATCGTCGAGTCGCGCGCTCGCCAATGCCGGCCACTGGGCCGCCTTCGCCTGTCTCGGCATCGCGGCCATCCTCGGCATCGTCATGGCGACGATCGGCGGCGAAACGAGATCCTGGCCGGCGGTCGCGCTGGTGGGCATCATGGTCGTGCTGCTCGCCTTCGTCGTTCGATTCCCCTCGGTGACGCTGACGGTCGCGTACCTCGTCGTCGGCACCGGGGTGGTGTGCGTGCTCACCGTGCTGGTCATGGAGCCGGGGAGCGTGTTCACCACGACGAACAATTCGGTGCTCGCCCTGCCGCGAATCGCGTTGATCCTCGTGGGCGGCGCCGGCAGCGGCTCGGTCATCGCGGTCGTGTGGGCGACCCTCGGCTTCGGCCTCGGCGAAGCCGCCATGTTCCTCGGCGTCGCGCTCGTCGGCGGCACCTACGCGCCGAGCACGGCGACCACGCTCGCGTTCGCCCTGGTGGTGATCGCGCGGGTCTTCGACGGCGTCACGCGTCGACCCGACATGCGCCGCGAGACGGGCCTGCACCGGGCGAGCCAGCAGACCCGTGAGCTCGCGATCCGGCACGACATCGAGCTCCGCGCGACGGCACGCTTGCACGACACCGCGCTCAGCCACCTCGTGGCGATCGCCGCTGCCGGCTCCGGGCCCGTGGATGAACGCCTCCGCCTCGGCATCCGGCAAGATCTCGGTCTCATCGTCGGTCGTGACTGGGCGAGTGATCACGCAGCCGAGGCCGTGACGAGGCCGGCTACCGGCGCACCGCGAGGCCGGCGTTCGAGGGGCGACGGGAGGCCGCCCTGGGGCGGCAGAAGCACGCAGGCCACCGATGCAGTGCGAGCCGATTCGAGCCGACGCATCGACGGCACGACGCCCGACGATGAGGCTCCCTCGCTCACGAACGCGTTCTCGGCGGCGGCCAACGCCGGGCTCGAGGTGCGCGTCACCGGCGACGTCGCGGTGCTCGGCACGCTCGGCCCGGCTCGTGCGGCAGCGCTCGACGCGGCGGTTGCGCAGTGCCTCATCAATGTCGCCCGGCATGCCGGCGTCGACCAGGCAGAACTCGCGATCGGGCTCGGCGGCGGCGAGGTCACCGTTGCCGTGATGGACAGCGGCGCCGGGTTCGACGAGCGCGAGGTGCCGCCCGACCGCATCGGGCTGCGCACCTCCATCCGAGCCCGCATCGAGCAGGAGCGGGGCACGGTGCGGCTCTGGTCGACGAAGGGTATCGGCACGACCATCGTGCTGACCGTGCCCGAGGGCGGCGAATGAGCGGACGCATGCGGCTCACCCAGCAGGAGGCCGACCCGGTCGGGGCGATCACCGCGTACCCGATCGTGACGATCGGGGCAGTTCTGGCGTTCTCGCTGGCCGTGGCCATGACCTGGGTGCACTGGGGCGAGGTCGGCTCACCGATCGCGGCGGTGCTCGCGCTGCTGCTCGTCGCCGCGGCCGGCATCATCGCGGCCGTGTCGGCGACACCGGCCCGCGCGCCGTTCCCCGTCGAACGCCTCTGGCTCGTCGTGACGCTCTCGGTCGGAGCCGCGATCGCCGAGTATGTGAGCTCGATCGGCAACAACCGATTCCTCTACGACGACTTCGGCCCCGCCGTGATCGGCCTGCTGATCCTCTCGCTCGCCCCGTTCTGCACGTGGGTGTCGGCGGCGATGGCCGGAGTGCTGTCGGCGGCAGTGCTCTCGATCCTCGTGTTCGGGGCGGCGGCCTACACGGCATCGGATGCCCCGGTCGCCGCGCTCATCGCCGTGAACTCGGCACCGGTGCTGTCGATGTCGGCGGCCGCGGCCGGGTATTCGTACGGCATCATCTCGGAGACGCTCGCCTGGCAGCGGGAGGCGAATCGTGCGGCGTTGCACCGCGACGCCGAATTGCGTGCCGGCATCGCGCGATCGGTGCAGCAGGGCCGAGTGTCCGTGCTCGGGCGGGAGGTGCTGCCCTTCCTCGCCGGGGTCATGACGGCCGATCGCATCTCCGTCGCCGACGCAGACCGGGCGCGTGAACTCGCCGAAGCGCTGCGGCGAGCGCTTCGGGCCGGCATCGAATCGACGTGGCTCGACGATCTCGCCGCGAATGTGCGCTTGAGCCGCGGCATCGACACGATCATCGACGACCCGACCGGCGCGGCCGCCGATCTCAGTGCCGATCAGCGCTCCGCATTGACCGCGCTCATCTCGTGGCTCGGTGACGCCGAGCGGTCGCAGCTGATCAGGGTCGCGTTCACGAACGAGGGCGAAGACGGTGAGCGCGGCGCCATCACGCTCGTCACCGACGTCGGCGCGGCGGCGCCGACCCGACGCGAGCTCGATCGCTTCGTCGCCGTGGCGCGCGCGGTCGCGTTACGAGCGGATTCCGCGCTGACGCGAGAGAATGTGACCGTGGAGTTGAGCTATGACATCGACTGAGCCGTTTCCGTCGGCGGTCGCCCCTGCGCCGCCGCATCGGCTGGCGCTGCTCGACGACCACGAGCTCATCGTCGACAGCCTCGCCCGCTGGTTCACCGACTTCGCCCCCGATTTCGAGGTCGTGGTCCGCGCCACGAGCTGGATGGAGCTCGTGCGCGATCCCGCGTTCCCCGTCGACCTCGTGCTGATGGATCTCCAGCTCGGCGACACCGTGTCGATCGAATCGCGCATCAGGGCGTGCCGTGCTGCCGGGGCGAAAGTGCTCGTCGTCACGGCGATCGATGACGAGGACTCGCGGCAGCGCTCGCTCGTGGCGGGCGCCGCAGGGTTCGTCTCCAAGACGACGCCCGCTCACGACCTCGTCGACCACGCACGCCGCGTCATGCGCGGTGAGCGCTTGCAGCGGCATCCGCATGGTTCAGATCACGGCGACGCCGCGGCCGCCGGAGCGCACGAGCCGGTGGCCCTCAGCGCCGCCGAAGAGAAGGCGCTCCGCTACTACGCGCAGGGCCTCAGCACGGTCGAGGTCGGTCGGCGCATGGAGATCGGCTACGAGACGGCGAAGACGTACTTGCGGCGGGTGCGCGACAAGTACGCCAAGGCGGGGCGCCCGGCGAGCCGCAAGTCCGAACTGATCCGCCGTGCGGCGGAAGACGGGTACCTCGAATAGATGGCGAAGCTGTACTTCCGCTATGGGGCGATGAACTCCGGCAAATCGACGGCGTTGCTCCAGGCGGCCTTCAACTACGAGGAGCGCGGCCATCAGGTGCTGCTCGCGAAGCCGGCGGTCGACACGAAGGGCGACCGCGACATCGTGTCGCGACTCGGCGTGGTGCGCGAGGTCGACTTCACGATCGCGCCCGAGAGCAACGTGCTCGACCTGTTCCAGTCGTTGCGCAACCGCATCATCGAGCAGCACGGCCGAGACGTGAGCTGCCTCCTCGTCGACGAGGCGCAATTCCTGAACGCCGACCAGGTCGACGACCTGCTGCGCATCGCGCTCATCGACGGCGTGCCGGTGCTCGCCTACGGCATTCGCACCGACTTCCAGACCGTGGCCTTTCCCGGCAGCCGCCGCCTGCTCGAGATCGCGCACAGCCTCGAAGAGCTCAAGACCATCTGCCGCTGCGGCCGCAAGGCGATCTTCAACGCGCGGCTCATCGACGGCCTGTTCGTCTTCGACGGCGCCCAGGTCGCGATCGACGGCGAGGCCGTCACCTACGAGTCGCTCTGCGGCGTCTGCTATCTCGAAGAGAGCGGCGGGGTGCTGAACGGCCGCCACTGAGCGAGCGCTCGCGCAAGGGGCTGGCGCCGCCGTGCGCCGCGCGTGAAGATGGAGTGAGAACCCGCGGAGGTGCGCCATGAACGAGATCGCGGTCGGTGTCAGCACCGGAGGCTCCGCCACCATGCGGGCGGTGCGCTGGGCGGCGGAGCGCGCGTCGGCTCGAAGCCTCACGCTTCGCCTCGTGCACGTCGTCGACGAGTCCGAGGGTCTCGGCGCAGACCTCACGGGCGGCGAGCTGCTGCGTGCCGCAGAAGACCGCGCGCACGGATGCCTCGACGAGGCGTCGTTCGCGGCGGCGGGTGTCGACCCGGCCCTCGAGGTCGTGACCACGCTCGAGCGCGGATCGCCCGTCGAGGTGTTCGAGCGCATCTCCGATGGCGCCGCGATGCTCGTGGTCGGCAGCGACTGGCACGGCGGCCAGCGAGCGAGTCGCCGTCGCGTGCACAGCCTGCGCATCGCGGCGGCGAGCCACGCCCCCGTGGCGGTGATCCCCGATCTCGACCTGAGCGGGCGCAGCGGTGTCGTCGTGGGCGTCGACGGCTCGCACATCTCAGACAACGCGCTCTCGTTCGCCGCCGAAGAGGCCGATCGCATCGGTGAACCGCTCATCGCCGTCCACTCGTGGGACGTTGTGGCCATGGTCGGCGGCGAGTACGGCTACGGTGCGCCGGTGATCGCCACCGACGACCTGGCGCGAGCCGAGTCCGAGATCCTCGACGCCGCGCTCGCGCCGGTGGTGGCCGACCATCCCGGTCTCGAGCTGCGGCGGGTCGTGGTGGCGGGCGACCCGGTGCACGACCTGTCGGATGCCGCCGCGGGCGCGACACTGCTCGTGGTCGGCAGCCATGGGCGAGGCGTCATTGCACGATTCCTGCTCGGCTCGGTCAGCCAGGGCGTGCTGGCGAACCTCGAGGCGCCGACGGTCGTCATCAGGTGAGTCGGCGCGAATGCCGGATCAGCGCGCGAGCAGCGCGGCGATGAGGGTGCCGTTGAACACCACGTGAGCGATGATCGCGCTCCCGAGCCGGCCGGTGGTCGCGGCGAGCACACCGGTCGCGAGCCCGAGCACGAGGGCCCCGGTGAACGTCATCCACGCAGCCGTGCCCGAGAGCCCGACACTCACGGCGAGGTGCATGAGCGCGAAGACGGTCGCGCACACCACGACGGCGAGGGCCAGCGCCACGACGTGTGCACCTCGGGTGCGCCGAGCGAGTGCGCGGAGCAGGAGGCCTCGGTAGAACGTCTCTTCGACGAGCGGCGCCAGCACGACGGGTGCGAGGATCACGCCGAACCAGAGGGCGAACCCGGTCGGCAACGCGAGCACTCCTCCATCGAGCGACGTACGGCCGGTCGCGCCGAGCTCGACGAGGCTCGCGATGCCGCGGGCCACCAGGCCCGCACCGGCGCCCCAGAGCAGGTCGATCCAGGTGATTCCGAAGCCGAAGTCCCGCCACCTCGAGCGACGCCCGCGCACGGCGTCGGCCACCCAGAGCACGACCACGAGCGGCAGCCACACCGCGAGATAGCCGGCGAGCACCTGCAGCCACTCATCGATCACGACCGTGCGAGTGATCCACGTCCAGCCCAGCGAGCATGCGAACACGAGAAGCATGCCGATCGCGGCATCCGAAAGCCCCCAGCGCTGGCCATTCGCGTCGAAGATGGCAGATCGGGGAGTGTCGGTTGTTGACAGCCCCCCATCCGGCGGGGCATCTTGAGAGGGTGCCACGGGGCAAGCGTAACCGTGTCGCGTTTCAGCACGCTGTGGGGACGGGGACTGAACAACGTGGAATTGCGCGACTACATCCGTATCTTGCGGCAGAGTTGGGTGTTGATCGTGTTGCTCACGCTCCTCGGCCTGGCCGCCGGTGTGCTGCTCTCGATCGCACAGACGCCCAAGTTCAGCTCATCGGCGAAGGTGTTCGTGTCGACCTCGAACGGCGGCACGATCGGTGAGATCCAGCAGGGAAGCGCTTTCACGCAACAGCGAGTGAAGACCTACGCAGACCTCACGACGACGCCCATCGTTCTGCTGCCCGTGATCGCCGAGCTGCAGCTCGACCTGACGAGCGAGGAACTGGCCCGTGATGTCACGGCGGTCATCCTCCCCGACACGACCCTCATCGAGATCGCGGTGGTCGGCGAAGATCCCGCGCTCGCCGCCGAGGTCGCGACCGCGATCTCCGAGAGTCTGACGACGGTCGTCGAGTCGATCGAGACGACGGGAACCGGCGAGGCGGACGCCGAGGGCCAGCCCGTGACGGCCTCACCCGTGAGCCTCACGCTGGTGCAGCATGCCTCCGTGCCGCAGCAGCCCGTGAGCCCGAACGTCGTGCTCAACATCGCGCTCGGCGGACTCATCGGGCTCGTGCTCGGTGTCGGCGCAGCGGTGTTGCGCGAGACGCTCGACACGAGGATCCGGAATCAGCGCGACCTCGAATCGGTCACCGAGGTGCCGGTCATCGGCGGCATCGTCTTCGATCCGAAGGCGAAGGACCGACCGCTCATCGTGCACGCCGATCCGCACTCGCCGCGCGCCGAATCCTTCCGTGCGCTGCGCACGAACCTGCAGTTCCTCGATGCGGCTCGGCCCGAGCGCTCGTTCGTGGTCACCTCGTCGATCGAGTCCGAGGGCAAGTCGACCACTGCCGCGAACCTCGCGATCGCCTTGTCGGATGCCGGTGCGAAGGTGCTGCTCGTCGACGCCGACCTGCGCCGGCCGAAGGTCGCGTCGTATCTCGGCATCGAGGGGGCGGTCGGCCTGACCGATGTGCTGATCGGCAGAACCGAGCTCGTCGACGTGATCCAGCCCTGGGGTCGGAGCCAGATGTACGTCCTGCCCGCCGGCCGAGTGCCGCCGAACCCGAGCGAGCTGCTGGGCTCGTCGGCGATGGTCGAGACGGTCGCCGAACTGAACGCCGCATTCGACGTGGTGCTCTTCGATGCACCGCCGCTGCTCCCGGTCACGGATGCTGCGGTGCTGACCCGCGCCGCCGGCGGGGCCATCCTCGTGGTGGCCGCCGGGCGGGCGCACAAGGGACAGGTCAGGGGAGCGTTCTCCGTGCTCGAGAACGTCGACGCGAAGGTCTCGGGCATCGTGCTGACCATGCTGCCCACGAAGGGACCCGACGCCTACGGCTACGGCTACGGCAGCTACGGCTACGGGTATGGATACGGCTACGCACCCAAAGAGGAGACGGTGGGCGGCGTGTGAACGTGCTCGTCGTGTGCACCGGGAACGTGTGCCGTTCTCCCGTGGCCGAGCAACTGCTCGCCGCGCGGCTCGATGCCGCAGGCTTCGACGATGTGCGCGTCTCGAGCGCGGGAACCCGCGCGCTCGCCGGCAGCCCGATGACGCCTCAAGCTGCCGACCTCTCGCGCCGATACGGTGTCGACCCGGGTGATCATGTCGCGCGTCAACTGACCGAGCAGCTCGCGCTCGAGGCCGACCTCGTGCTCACCGCGACTCGCGCCCAGCGTGCCGAGGTCGCAGAGCTCGTGCCGCGCGCTGCCCGTCGCACCTACACCCTGCGCGAGTTCGCGAGAGTGCTTCACTTCCTCGCGAGCGATGACGCGCTCGAAGCTCCAGAGACGCTCGGCACCGGCGCCGGATCCCGCATGCAGCGGGCCGCGGATGCCGCCAGCCGATCCCGAGGCCTTGCGCCACCGCCGTCCGACCCGAACGACGACGACATCCTCGATCCGTACCGCGCTTCCCACGCGGTCTACGACGAGGCCGGCCGACTGATCGACGATGCCGTCGATGCTGTCGTGACCGCGCTCGCTGCTCCATCGGTGTCGGGCGGTCGCGGTGGCTCGTAACGATTCAGGAATCGGGCAACAGCGCGCGCACGCCCAGACGGGGGCCGGCTCATGGTGATGGGCCGGTTCTATGCTGCTGCCACGATGACGACGTCGGCGTGGTCGTCGAAGCTCGCGTCGCGCGTGCGCCTCACCGACCTGCTCGTGCTGCTCTGGGTCGTCTTCGGCACCCAGATCGGGTGGGTCGGCCTCGACCGCACCGCGAGAGGCTTCAGCGGGTCGCGCGGCGATATCGCCGTCAGTTACACGATCGTCTCGTTCGTCATCGTCGCGGCGTGGATGATCGCGCTCGAACTCTTCGACACGCGCTCGCCGCGCGTACTCGGCCTCGGAACCCAGGAGTACCGGGCGGTCGCCGACTCCGCGGTGCGACTGTTCGGGCTCGTCGCCATCGTGGCCTTCCTGTTCAAGATCGACATCGGTCGCGGCTACATCCTGATCGCATTCCCCCTCGGCGTTCTCGTGCTGGTCTTCTCGCGGTGGATGTGGCGGCAATGGCTCGGGGTCATGCGCCGACGGGGGGAGTATTCATCCCGCGTGCTCCTCGTGGGTTCCGAAGCATCCGTGACCGTGATCGCCCGCGAGTTCGCCAGGATGCCGGAGGCCGGCTACCGCGTCGCCGGGGCGTGCGTGCCCGGCAGTGGTGGCGATCACCTGCCGGGCACACGCATCCCCGTCGAGTACGGAGTCGAACACGCGCTCGCCGTGATGCGCGACTTCGGCGCCGACACCGTCGTGATCACGAGTGCCGATGAGCTCGGACCCGATCAAGTACGTCGATTGAGCTGGGGATTGATCCCCGGCGCTGAGCACCTCGTCGTGGCGCCGAGCCTCATCGACATCGGCGGCCCGCGCATTCACACGAGGCCCGTTGCGGGACTGCCGCTCATGCACGTGGAGACCCCGAGGTTCGAGGGTCGAAAACTCGTGGCGAAGCGGATCTTCGACCTCATCATCTCGTTCGCCATCGTGGTGATGCTCTCGCCGCTCCTGGCGGTGCTCGCCATCTGCGTCAAGGCCACGTCACCCGGCCCCGTCTTCTATCGTCAGGTTCGCGTCGGGCTCAAGGGCCGGCCGTTCACGATGCTGAAGTTCCGCTCGATGAGCGACGGAGCCGACGCGCACCTCGCCGCGTTGCTCGCTCGCGACGGCACCGACACGAAACCGCTGTTCAAGGTGCAGAACGACCCGCGGGTCACGTCCATCGGCAGCGTGCTCCGCAAGTACTCGCTCGACGAGCTGCCGCAACTGTTCAACGTGCTCCACGGCAGCATGAGTCTCGTGGGTCCGCGTCCGCAGCGCAGCGCCGAGGTCGAACTGTACGACCACGCTGCCGGCCGTCGGCTGTTCGTGCAGCCGGGAATGACCGGACTCTGGCAGGTGAGCGGCCGTTCGACCCTCTCGTGGGAGGAGAGCGTTCGCCTCGACCTCTATTACGTCGAGAACTGGTCGATCACGGGCGACCTGACCATTCTGGTGCGGACGTTCCGCGCCGTGATCCTCCCCGGACGGAGCGCGATATGAACGACATCGATGGAGGCAGTGCGGAGCGGATCGTGGATCTCGATGTCGTCATCGTCACGTACGGCAGGAGCGACCTCGTTCGCGAATGCCTGGACTCGCTCGAGTCCGCGAAGCCACGCATCCCCATTCGCGTGTCGGTGGTCGACAACAATTCGCCGGACGACACACCTGCGATGGTCGAGCGCGAGTTCCCCAACGTGTTGCTGACACGCCGATCGGGAAACGACGGGTTCGCGGTGGCGAACAACGTCGTGCTTCGTGAGTCGGCCGCGGCCTATGTGCTGCTGCTCAATCCCGATACTCGCGTGGAGCCCGGCACCATCGATCACCTCATCGAGGTGCTCGAACGAGAAACGGATGTCGGCATGATCGGTTGCCGCCTCCTGACTGCCGACGGCTCGCCTGACCATGCGGCGAAGCGGAGCATCCCGACCCTGTCGACCGCAGCCCACTACTTTCTGCTTCGCGCACTCGGTCGGACCGGCTCCGCCTATGTCCGTCCGGATATCACCGATGACACGGTTGCGGACGTCGATGCCGTCAATGGCGCATTCATGTTGGTGAGGAGGGAGGCGCTGGCCGAGGTCGGCCCGCTCGATGAGCGCTATTGGATGTACGCCGAAGATCTCGATTGGTGCGTGAGGTTTCGGAACACCGGTTGGCGAGTGGTCTACGACGGAAGCGTCATCGCACATCACCTCAAGGGTGGCAGCTCGAGCGGGCCACGGCGTGTTCCGCTGAACTACCAGTTCCACCGCAGCATGGCGCTGTTCTACCTTCGGCACCTGCGATCGCGCAGCGTTGTCGTCGACGTGCTCGTGGTGGCCGCCATCTGGAGCCGGTTCGGCGTGTCGGTGGTCGTCAACGCGATGAGCCGGGGTGCTGGGCGTCTTCGTGCGGTGGCAGTCGGTGCGCATGCCTGACGTGGTGAGCGTGATCATGCCGACGTACAACCGGCTCCACGTTCTCGCACGCGCGATGGACAGTGTGCTCGAGCAGACTGCGGCGGTTCTGGAGCTCATCGTGGTCGACGACGGTTCCACGGACGGCTCGGTCGAATATCTGCGACATCGCGCGTCGGCCGACCCACGGATCAAGGTCATCGAGACCGCGCATGCGGGCGCTGCGGCCGCTCGGAACCGCGGAATCGAGGCTGCCGGTGGCGAGTTCATCGCGTTCCAGGACAGTGACGACGAATGGCATCCCGACTTCATCGAGCGTCTGCTGCCGCATGTACGCGGCCGGTCCGATCTCGTGGCATTCGTCTCGCACAGCGTCCGTTTCCGTGACGGCTCGCAGATGGTCGTGCCCCGATCGGCGATCGAACGACCAGAGCGTGAGCTGCTGTACCGGAGCGTGGCATCGACGCAGACACTGCTCATCCCATCCGTACTGCTGCGTGACGGAGCGTTCGACCCCGCGCTTCGTCGCTTCCAGGACTGGGACCTGTGCCTGAGCCTGCTCGAGCGAGGCGGAGTCACGTTCCGACATGTCCCGGTGATCGCGGCCACCCTGTACCGCTTGGACGACAGCATCTCGGAAGGCAGCACGAAGTTGCGATCCGCGAGCCTCCGCAGAATCCTGCGACGGCATCGGCCGTTGTTCCGGCGGCATCCGCTCGCGCTGGCCAGGCTCCTCGTGCGCGCCTACTTGCGGCCGGGCATCGGATCTCGGAGCACGGCGGTCGATCGGTCACCTGAGGCGGCCGGTCTTCGCGACTTGGGGGCACTGTGAGCCGGGTCGCGACCAGTGCCGCGGTCACTGTTCCTCTGATGCCGACCGCGGCGGCACCATCGCGTCGAGCGGCCACCGGTGTCACGGTGTCCGTCGTCATCGCGATCGTCGGTGCTCTGCTCAGCTACAAGATCGGGGGGCGATTCGCTCTGTCGAATGTGGCGCAGATCGTTGCGGTCGTCGTGCTCTTCGCCTCGCTGCCCCGTCTTCTGCGTGCTCGCGACGTCATGTTCCTGCTGCTCGGTTTCGCGGGAGTGCTGCTCGCCGCCGTGCTCGTCTCGAACGAGTACGGCTACCGGCTCGCTCCCGAGTTCAGCGCGTACTACGGCCTCGCGGCGCTCTGGCTGCTGGGGATCTATCGCGCATGCCGAACCTATGACGCGGGCGCTGCCGTCGCACAGGGGTTCCGCTGGGCGATCCCGTTCGCGCTCGTCTACCTCCTACTCCAACTCGGTCTCGACCTGTCCGGTGGAACTGATCGTCGCCGACTCGGATTCGACGACAAATCGCATGCGTCCGTCTACGCCAGCTTTCTCGCATTCGCGGCGCTTCGCTTCCTTCCGGGGCGTGCTCGGCTGCTGGTCTCGCTGGTGTTCCTGATCGTGGCCTTCCTGACGATCTCTCGGCTGCCGTTCGTGTTCGCGCCGGTGTACGTGCTCGCATTCCTCGTGGAGTACCGAAAGGTGCGTGCTGAAGCGCGGACTCCGTTGGAGGTCTATTTCGCTCACCTCACGCTCGCCGGCACCGTCCTCACGCCGCTCGTGCTTGCCGCGCAGGCCGCAGGTCTCTTCCGCTCGTTCGATCGGTTCTTCGGGTCGGGCGAGTTCACGAACGCGTCCACCACCGCTCACCTACTCCTCCTCCAGTACGCCGCGCAGCTGAAAATCGATACGGTCGGAAACATGCTCTTCGGCATCACGCCGGGTGGGTTCGCGGGCGTTCTCTCTCGAAGCGATATCGACGTCGGCCAATTCGCGATGACCGATCCACCCGGGTATGAGAAGTTGTTGGAGGGCACCGCGCCGATGCATTCGAGCCTCGGTTCGATCGTCCTCGAGTTCCCCTTGTGGGTATCAGTTGCATATCTCGTGCTCGTGGCATGGGCGTTCCTGCGCTTGTATCGCAACCGCGAGTGGGTGATGCTCTGTTTCCTGACGGGGTTCTTCGCGGCGACCATCTTCTACAGCAGCCAGACCGAGCTGTACTTCTGCGTGGCGTGGACGAGCATCATCGCGGTCGCGGCCGCCTCGGTCCCGACGCCAAGCGACTCCGGCGGCCGTGCTCGCCGCTCGCCGCCCCGGGCCGGAGGTGTGCGATGGTGACCAACGAACTCGACGCGCCGACGCAGGAGGCGACCTCGGATGGGGGTCGACAGCGCATCGTGCATGTGTGGCTGAGCGGGCAGAGCGACAACGTCGGCGACTCCATGCTCCGCCGGGTCTATGCCGACCGCCTGCGCGTCTTGGGCCGTCTCTCCGCATGGGTCGGCGCACCAGAGTCGGGATACGCCGCCGGCTTGCGCCTCGGATCCGACGAGGTCGCCTCGAGCTACGCCAAGTGGTGCGCGGAGTTCGCCCGCACGGCCGCGACAGGCAATGGCGTCTTCGCCTTCAACGCGGGTGAATTCGTGCCCACTCGACGCTATGTCGCCGGTGTTGCGGCGCTCCTGCCCCTGATCCTCCTGCTCAAGCTTCGGGGTGGCCACATCGTCTGGCTCGGCGCGGGTGTGCGACGAACACGCCCAGGTTTCACCTGGCCGTTCTCACTCCTCGCTCGGTGGAGCGATCTCCTGCTCTGGCGCGATGCGACGTCTGTCCGACTGATGGGCCGTGGAGGCACGATGCCCGACTGGGCATTCGCGTCGAGGGGGCGCTCCCCTGAGGAGTCCACGGCGACGCGCGACCTCCTGACGGTCTCACTTCGAGGGGATCGAGAGCCGCCTGGAGACCGCTGGGTGGAGGCGGTACGGTCGCTCGCCGAACGACTGGATCTCGCCGTCGTCGTTGTCGTGCAGGTCGCCAGAGACCAGTCTGCGGCCGAGGTGCTGGCCACCCGCCTCGGATCGCCCCTGCACTCGTGGGCGACGGAGAATCATTGGGAGCAGGAACTCGCCGTCCGAGCGTTGTATCGAAGATCGCGTCTCGTGCTCTCCGACCGGCTTCACGCGCTGGTGATGGGCATGACCGAGTCGGCTGTGCCTCTCGGATGGTGCGAGTCGGCGGGTGACAAGATCACGCGGCATTTCGATGTGATCGGTGCATCGTGGGTGAGTACCGGAAGCGTCGACCCGGCGAAACTCGTGGATCGACTCGACGCGAGCAGACTCCTGGAGCTCGAGGAGGCGACCAGATCAGCCCTGTCGACCGCACAGCACGAGATCGAGGGGGTGAGCGTCCGGATGTCACGGCTCACTGGGACGCGCACGTGATCCGAGTTCTGCATACGCTGGCGGCTCCCGACGGGACGACCAGGTACGTCGACCATATGCTCGGTAGCGCTCCGCCCGATGTGCACGTGCTGACATTCTCATGGCCTCGAGCGATCTTCGGGCGCTATGACGTGTTGCACGTGCATTGGCCCGAGTATCTCGTACGTCATCGCAGCCGAGTCGGCCAGTTCGCCAAGCGCACCGCTCTCCGAGTGCTGCTCGCTCGGCTTCGATGGACGCGCACGCCGATCGTTCGCACCGCGCACAACAGAGAGCCGCACGAGAGCGGTTCGGCACGCGAGCACCGACTCATCGCCATGATCGACGAGCGCACGATGTTGTGGATACGTCTGAATCCCACGACGGAGGTTGCTCCAGGCGCAAGCTCCATCGATATTCCTCACGGTCATTATCGAGAGGTGTACTCCGGTGAAGATCACCCACCGGTCGCGGGCCGCATACTGCAATTCGGGCTTCTGCGCCCGTACAAGGGCGTCGAGACGCTGATCTCCGCGTTCCAACTGCTTCACGAGCCTTCGGCGAGCCTGCGACTCGTCGGCCGGCCCTACACCGCCGAATATGGTGCTCGGATCCGAGACCTCTGCGCAGAGACGGCGGCCATCTCATTGAAGCTCGAGTTCGTCCCCGACAGCGAGCTCGCTGAGGAGGTCCGCCGGGCAGAACTGGTCGTCCTTCCGTACACCGAGATGCACAACTCCGGCGCGATCCTCGTCGCGCTCTCGCTCGCCCGACCGGTGCTCGCCCCGAGAACGCGCGCGAACGAGATGTTGGCCGAAGAAGTGGGAGCGGGGTGGATCGAACTCTTCGACGGCGTGCTGGAACGCAGCGACATCGAGTCAGCGCTCCGGGCGATACGGTCGAGCGAGCGCGGCCGGGCCCCCGATCTCTCGTCGCGCGACTGGTCGGTCGTCGGGCAGCGGCATCGCGACGCCTACCTGCGGGCGCTCGACCGACGGGATACCTGATGGCCGAGCCGCTCGCTTCGCTTGCCGCCAAAGGGGCCGTTGTGACGTTGGCCGGACAGATCACACGCTTGATCGTCCAACTCGCCGGCATCGCGATCCTCGCTCGGCTGCTGCTGCCAGAAGATTTCGGTCTCGTCGTGATGGTTGCAGCCGTCATCGGCTTCGGGGAACTCGTTCGCGATTTCGGGCTCTCCAACGCTGCCATCCAGACTCCGCACCTGTCGCGGCAGCAACGCGATTCCCTCTTCTGGATCAATCTCGGGATCGGGGCCCTGCTGGCGGTCGCGACTGCAGCGGCAGCGCCACTGATCGCGGGACTGTACGGCGACGAGCGTCTCGTCGCCGTGACCAGAGCGCTTGCGGTCATCTTCGTGCTGAACGGCCTGGCCACGCAGCATCGAGCAGGTCTTGCGCGTTCTCTGAAGTTCACTGCACTCGCCGTCATCGATGCCGTGACCCCCTTGCTCGGATTGGGCGTCGCCATCACCACGGCGTATCTCGGATGGGCGTACTGGGCGTTGGTCGCACAACAGGTCACGATCGCCGCGGTCGGGGCGGTGTCCGTCATCGCCATCGGCCGATGGTGGCCGGGTCTTCCACGAAGGACCACCGGACTGATGCCGCTCCTCAAATACGGGATGAATCTCCTCGGCGCCCAGATGATCGCCTATCTCGGTCGGAACGCGGACTCGGTCGTGATCGGCGTGCGACTCGGCGCGCAGCCGCTCGGCTATTACGACCGCGCGTTCCAGTTGGTCATGGCGCCGCTCAACCAGATCCAGGCGCCGGCATCGAAGGTCGCCGTACCGGTGTTGTCGAGACTTCAGGGCGAGCAGGAGCGTTTCCGCTCATTCCTCCTGCTCGGTCAATCGATCCTCGTGCACACGCTCATGCCCGCATTCCTCATCGCGGCGGCGCTCGCCGCACCACTCGTGAGCCTGGTGCTCGGGCCGGCGTGGGCGGCGAGCATACCGGTGGTCCAGATCCTCGCGGTGGCCGCGGCAGTCCGTATAGCGGGGTACGCGACGTTCTGGGTCGGCCTCTCGAAGGGATTCACGAGAGTGTCGTTGTACGTGGCGTTGATCAGCACGCCACTGCTCATCGTCGCCGTCCTGGTGGGTTCGGCCGCCGGCATCGTGGGAGTCGCAATCGGGTTCGCGGTCGTCAACGTGGTGATGTGGCCCGTGGGCATCTACATCTACGGTCGGCTCGCTGCAGCGCCGGCAGCGGCGCTGTTCAAGAACGGTTCCGTCGCTCTGGCCGGCTACGGAGCGCCGGCGCTTGCGGCATTCGGCCTCGTGACGGCGGTTGAATCGTCATTCGCCGATTGGGTCCTGCTCGCCGGTGGCCTCGGTGTGTACGGGGTGTTCCTGACCATCGCGATGGTGTGCTGGCCGCAACTCCGAGGTGATGCGCGGCGGGTCATCCGAAGCGGTCGACATCTCAGGCGCTACGTCGAGCGCAGTTGAGGAATGTTGAGCCGTGCGAGCTCGATGGCATGCGGAACGTTCCGATCCAGCGTGGCGCGAGCAGAGGTATCGGCGATCAACTCCGTCAAGCGGCTCCCGAGATCGTCGACGAGACTGCCTCCCGGGTTGATCCAGTAGTCGATGCCGATGAGGGCGTAGAGGCCCGAAACCTTGTCTTGATAGGACAAGGAGAGAGCCGGGGTGCGAGCAACCGAACAGAGGATCGCGAAGTGCATGCGACCGGTGACCGCGACATCGGCGAGCGCAGCCGCGCGAACGATTTCGGCCGGCGCGAGCAGCGAAGGTTGGCGGAAGAGATGTGGCGAAGGCCCCGTCTGAAGAAACAGTCGCTCCTCGTACGTCAGGTCGTTGGTGACGCCCGACGTGTCATGCGGAATGAGCGCGAATGACACACCCGCTGCGAGCCCGTTCGAGAGCACATCGAGATACGCGCGGAACTGATCGGGGAACCAACGCTCCAGATACGGATTGGCGTTCATAAGAACGACGACTCGCCCTGATCTTCGTTCCGCGGCGATCCACTGCTCGAGATCGGTTTCACCGGAGTTCGGGACGGTGAGGAATGCGAGATCCGCCACGTTCACGGCACGCACCGCTCCATCGGCCACGATCCGCTCGAACGACGCTCGATCGCGGAGCAGGTAGTCCACGTGCGGCGAAGTTCGCCGCATCTCACGCAACGCGTGCTTGGTCGGGCTCCGGTTCCAGCTGAACCCGAGGATGCGAGCCGATGTTCCGACACCGGCGGCTTGGCGAGCGGTGCGGAACCGGCGCACCGAACTGGCATTGCTGTAGACGCCGTCCATGGTGTCGGCGCCGATGAACGAGACGCTGGCAGCAGACCGTGCCAGCCTCAGAAATACGAGCAGTTGCGGAAGGCGTCGAATGGGTGACCCGTACAGCAGGTTGGGGAGGAAGACGTATTCGATGTCGGTGTCAAGAACGAGAAGGTCGGATCGCCGCCGAGCAACGACGGTCACCGGTCCTGCGACGTTTCGCGCGAACGCGAGGTACATCGCCTCGTCACCGACGCTGCCGTTGCCTGGCCCGGCGACCAGAACGTGCCCTGCAACCCGACTCCGGCCCGATTTCGCCCGCGTGAAACGGATGACGACCGACTCGGCCACTCGCTCGAGCGACAGAACGGCATTTCGCAACCAAGTCCGCACGCTAACACCGTAGGGCCTCCCTGAAACGGGGTGCACCACTCGCCGCGGAGCGTCGCCATGGATTCGGATCCCGATATCGGGACCGTGCATCACCACCCACGGGCTACGCTACTGATCGTGACGCCGTCTTCCGGGGGTTGGGAGTCGTCGAGTCGGAACCATGGGGATGGGGCATCCGATCGACGCAGTGAATCGAGCCATTCGCGAGAGCCGCGTGCGTCGGCCTCGTCATCGACTCATCATCGTTCGCAACAGTCCGGTTCCGGTCGTTCGCACGGTTCGAGTTCGCGATCCGCTTCAGGGTCGGGGCGCTCCCGTCAGCATCATCGATCGAGCAAGACCCGTCGTGCCAAGCGTCGTCGGCGCATCATCGTCTGGTCCGCGATCGGAGCCGGCGCGCTGCTCCTCTTCGCGGTCGCGTGGGTCGGCATCCGGGCGCTCATCGCGAAGGGGGAGCTCGAGGCAGCCGTACCGCTCGCGAAGACCGCCCAGGCTCAGGTCGTCGGCGGCGACGCTGCGGCTGGGCAGGCTTCGGCCGAAGCGTTGGCCGGCCACGCGGCATCCGCCGCCGCACTGACGAGCGACCCGATCTGGCGCGGCGCCGAACTCGTGCCGTTCGTCGGGCCGAACCTCGAGGTGATGCGGGTCGTCGCGGCATCCGTCGATCTCATCGCCCGCGATGCCGTCGTGCCGCTCGCGACCGGCGCGGGCACGATGGACCTCGCGGCATTCGCACCGACCGGGGGCGCCGTGAACCTGCAGCCCATGCTCGACATGCAGCCCGCCATCCACGACGCCCGGGTCGCCTTCGATGGTGCCTCGACGGCACTCGAGGCTCACGCCGTCGCGAACGCACCGATCATCGCCCCACTCGCGGAAGCACGCGACGAACTCACGTCAATGGTCGTCGATGCCGGCGCGGCGGTGGCGGGCCTCGATCGTGCAGCGCGTCTGCTGCCCGCCATGCTCGGCGCGACAGGGCCACGCGACACGTTGCTGCTGTTCCAGAACAACGCCGAATTGCGCTCGACCGGCGGCATTTCCGGAGCGCTCGCGGTGGTGCATGCCGAAGGCGGCGCGGTCTCCATGACTCAGCAGGCCAGCTCACGCGACTTTCCGAAGTACACGCCGCCGGTCGTGCAACTGCCCATCGAGACGCGCGCACTCTGGGGCGACAACACGGCCAGCTACATCCAGGACGTCAACTTCACGCCGCAGTTCCCGCTCGCTGCAACGATCGCCCGCGAGATGTGGAAGCGGGAGTTCGGCACCGAGGTGCAGTCCGTCGTCGCCGTCGATCCCGTCATGCTGAGCTACCTGCTTCGTGCCACAGGTCCCGTGACCCTCGCCACGGGCGAGGTGCTCACGAGCGAGAACGCGGTGCAGTTCCTGCTGCGCGACGTCTACGAGCGATATCCTGCCGGGGCGCAGGATGCGATCTTCGCGGATGCTGCCGCAGCTGCGTTCGCCGCCCTCACCGCGGGAGGCATCGAGCCGAAGGTGCTCATCGAGGCGCTCGCCCAAGCGGGCGCCGAGCGTCGCATCCTGGTCTGGAACGCCGATGTCGCCGAGCAGGCGATCCTCGCCGACACCACGCTCGCGGGTGGGCTGCCCGTGAGCGATGCCGACCGGCAGACGTTCGGCGTCTACCTCAACGACATGACCGGTTCGAAGATGGACCCATACCTCGCCGTCGAGCTCGCCGCAGGCTCGGTCACCTGCCGCAACGACGGCCTGCCGAACTACGAGATCGTGGTGCGGTTGACGAACACTGCGCCCGCCGATGCCGCGACGAGCCTGCCCGCGTACGTCACGGGCGGCGGTCAGTTCGGCACACCGCCGGGTGCGATCGCGACGTCGGTGCACGTCTACAGCGCACAGGGCACCTACAACCTTGGCGTCATGCTCAATGGCGAGCCGACGGCCTACCACCCCACCTCTGACGCGGGCTACACGCTCAGCAAGATCGTCGCCGAACTCGGGCCCGGGGAAAGCGCCGAATATCGCTTTGGATTCCTCGGCGGGGGAGCAGGCGAGAAGCAGGCGGTCATCGAGTCCACACCACTCGTTTACACGCTCGAAACCTCCAGGGTCGCGCTGACCTGTGAATCTGCCCTATGGTGATTGGGTGTCACCTTTGGGGAGGTGGCACCTCTGGGGGAAATCCGAGCCAGCCTCCCGCAGGGTTCATGAAGCAATACTGGGGGTAACGCAATCATGATCCGAAAGATCTTGGCGACGGTGGCCATCGCGGCCATCGCGCTCGTCGCAGCACCGACCGCGGCTCAGGCGGCGGGCTACACCGGCCAGGGCACCAGCCTGACGCTCACCGTCGGCGAAGTCGGCACCATGACGTTCAGCGGGCTACCGGCCAGCACGCCGTCGACGGCCACTGCGCCCGACGCCGTCACCTTGGCGGTGCTCAAGGCGGCCAGCGCATCCAAGCCGACGGATGCGTCCGGCACCGTCTCGTACAACGTCTCGGCGAACGCACCCGGCACCTACACGATCACCGCGACGGCCGGGCAGTATGTCGCCACCGGAACCCTGACCGTCGTGCCCGCCGACTCGGCGACCAGCACCGGCATCGCCACGACCGGCTACGACGTACCGATGCTGTGGCTCTGGATCGCCGGCGGCGCATTGCTGCTCGGCGCGGCGCTCATCGTCGTGCTCAACACCGTGCGGCGCGCCAGAAATCAGGCCTGAACCTGCTGCGGCGCATCGTTGAGCAGCAGCCTCGCGGCACATCGATCGCGCCGTCGAGACCCGGATCGGCTGGTCCGGGTCTCAGTGCTGCCGCTGGAGCGAGTCGCCACCGATGGCGTTGACGACGACCTCGGCGCGCGTCATCGGCGTCGACACGGCGCGTGGGCTCGCGCTGATCGGCATGTTCGTCGCCCATGTGGCGCCCGTCGTCGCCGATCCGACAGGCGCGGCGCTGCTGGCGATCGCCGATGAACGGCCCCGCCTCCTGTTCGCCCTCACTGCCGGTGTCGGCCTCGGCTTCATGTCGGGCGGCATTCACCCGATCGACGAAGCCGGGCCGGCCCGCGGGGTGCTGCGGAGGCAGATCGCGATCCGTGCGATCGCGCTGATCGTGTTGGGCGTCACCATCGCGCTGACGCTGCACCCGCTCGTGTTCATCATCCTCGACGTCTACGGTGTCGCGTTCCTCCTCATGCTGCCGCTCCTGTTCCTGCCGCCGAGAGTCGCGCTCGGCGTCGGAGTCGGCCTGCTCGCAGTCATGCCGGCGATCGCCGAGATCGCGACCCGCACCGCGTTCGTCGCCGAGGTTCGTGCGACACCGTTCGGCATCATCGCCGACTGGTTCGTCGGCGGCGCCTACCCGGTGATCATCTGGGTGCCGGTGATGCTCATCGGGCTCGCACTCGCTCGCCTGGATCTCGGCTCCCCTCGAACCGTCGGCCTCACGGGACTGTTCGGAGCGGCGTCCGCCGCTCTTCTGCTGCCGCTCGCGGCGATACTGCCCTCGCCGCAGTCACTGCCGGATGCCACGTGGTCGGTCCCGCTGCGCGCTGCCCTCGAGACGGTCGCCAACGTGGGCGTCGGAGCAGCGGTGCTCGCCGTGCTGCTCTGGTTGACGGGCCTCGCATCGACAGGCGTTCGACGGGCCGCCACCGCGGTCGCATCGCCGGTCACGGCGATGGGTTCGATGCCCCTCAGCGTGTATACCGTGCACCTCGTCGTCATCGCGCTGGCCATCCGCACCGACCCCGCGACAGGCATGCCGACCGATGACTCGTGGGGCCTGCTCGTGGGGCTCATCGTCGGGTCGATGTTGTTCGCGTGGCTGTGGCGCAGGTTCGTCGGCCGCGGACCACTGGAGTGGGCGCTGCGAGTGCTGAGCGGACGATCCCGCCGCTCATCGGGCGCATCGACGGGAGACGTCGTGTGACCGAGTGCCGCCGGCGATCGCGAACACGATGGCGACACCGACTGCGACGCCGAGCGTGTTGGCGATGACGTCGGACGCGGTGGCCACCCGGGAGGGGATCGCGAGCTGCACGAGTTCGATGAACGCACTGGCGAGGAACCCGGCAACGACGATCCACCACGACCGCACTCGGTCGAATGCCAGTCTCACCAGCATGCCGAGCGGAATGAATAACGCGATGTTCGCCACGAACTCGAGGACGACTGCGGCGGGGCGCCGTGGCACGCCCCACGACGCGAGCAGGTCGGCGGCCCACCAGACGAACCCCGTGACCCGGGCGGCGTCCTGCGCCGGGGAGAAGACGATGAGTGCCAGCAGTACCACGTACGGCACCAACAGCACCCGCGCGGTGCGGCGCAGACGATCGTGCGGCTGACTTCTCGGCTCGGTCGACGGCCTCGCGGCATCCGTCATCTGCTCGTCGTCCGACTCCATCCCGGCCATCTTAGGGCGACGCGATCCAAAGGTTGCGGGAGTGTGCCGGCGTGAGGTCGTACGAGAGAATGAGAATCCACCCCGAATGAAGGGCGTCCAATGCGCATCTCGGTCATCGGCTGCGGCTACCTCGGTGCGGTGCATGCTTCGGCCATGGCCGAGCTCGGCCACGACGTCATCGGCATCGACGTCGACGCGCGCAAGATCGCCGCGTTGCAGGCCGGTCGACCACCGTTCTACGAGCCGGGCCTGCCCGAGATCCTGAAATCGGCAACCGCGAGCGGCCGCTTGCGCTTCAGCACCGACATCGCGGATGCCGCGGGCGCCGAGGTGCACTTCGTCGCCGTCGGCACGCCACAGGCCGCCGACACATCCGCAGCCGACATCTCGTACGTGGATGCCGCGTTCAGGGGCCTGCTGCCGCATCTCGCCGAAGGCTCGCTCATCGTCGGCAAGAGCACCGTGCCTGTCGGCACGGCCGCTCGTCTCGCGGCGCTGCTCGCTGCAGCAGCACCGCAAGCGAGCCTTGCGTGGAACCCGGAGTTCCTGCGGGAGGGGTTCGCGGTGAAAGACACCCTCGAACCCGACCGGCTGGTCTACGGCGTCTCCGCTGATGACGACGGGCGTGCGGCATCCGTGCTCGACCACGTCTACCGAGCCGCGATCGAGGCAGGCACGCCGCGCATCGTCACGGACTACGCGACCTCCGAGCTCGTGAAGGCGGCAGCGAACGCGTTCCTCGCGACCAAGATCAGCTTCATCAACGCCATGTCCGAGATCGCCGACGTGACCGGAGCGGATGTCACGGCCCTCGCCGACGCGATCGGGCACGACGTGCGAATCGGGCGTCGTTTTCTCAATGCCGGCGTCGGGTTCGGCGGTGGCTGCCTGCCGAAGGACATCCGCGCGTTCACGGCACGCGCCGAAGAGCTGGGTCGCGGCGACGCCGTCGCCTTTCTCAAAGAGGTCGACACGATCAACCTGCGCCAGCGCCAGCGCGTCGTCGACCTCGCGGTGGCGGCGCTCGGCGGCTCGGTGCACCGCAAGAAGATCGCCGTGCTCGGCGTCACATTCAAGCCCGAGTCCGACGATGTGCGCGACTCGCCGGCGCTCGACGTCGCGGTGCTGCTGAAAGGGCTCGGCGCCGACGTCGTCGCGACCGACCCGCAGGGTGTCGAGAACGCGCGCGAGCGGCATCCGCAGCTCGAATACGCCACGGCTGCACGTGACGCGCTCGCCGGAGCCGAACTCGTCGTGCTCGTCACCGAGTGGCGCGAGTACCGCTCGCTCGACCCGGCCGACGTCGGCCGACTCGTCGCGAGCCGGCGCATCATCGACGGGCGCAACGTGCTCGACCCCTCGGTCTGGCGAGCCGCCGGTTGGGAGTACCGCGGTCTCGGTCGCCCGTAGGCGAAATGCAAGAACCCCCTCCGTGAGGAGGGGGTTCTGACCCGGTCGGGGTGACAGGATTTGAACCTGCGACCTCGTCGTCCCGAACGACGCGCGCTACCAAGCTGCGCCACACCCCGGGTCGGCCCTTGCGGGCCTCAACAAGAATAGCCGATAAATGCGCGTCGCCCGACCAACGTGCGACGCCCTGTTCGGTGTCTATTCGGTGGGCACGAGCGTCAACAGCGTCGCTTCGGGCGGGCACGCGAACCGCACAGGGGCGTAGATCGAGGTGCCGAGCCCGGCAGAGACGTTGAGGAAGGCGGCACGGAATCCGTGATGCCAGACGCTGAGACCCTTGACCTGATCGCGGGGGATGTCGCAGTTGGTGACGAGGGCACCGAACCCGGGTACGCAGACCTGGCCGCCGTGCGTGTGCCCGGCGAGCAGGAGTTGCGCTCCATGGTTCACGAACGAGTTCAGCACCCGTTGGTACGGCGCGTGCGTCACGCCGACGGTCACCGTCGGTCGAGCTTCGGATGCCGCGTCGGGCCAGGTCTCGTCGCCGAGCGGGTCGTCGGCGCGCAGTTCGTCGATCGCGGCGGTGATCAGGTCGAGTCTGTCGTAGCCCTTATGGGGGTCGTCGACGCCGAAGAACTCGAAGTGCGTACCCCGGATGTCGAGGGCGGCGGCGGTGTTGTCGAGGTCATGCCAGCCGAGCTCATCGAAGAAGGCGTGCAGCTCGGCGATGTCGAGCGGCTTCGCCCGTGGACCGTATCGGGACGGACCGGTGAAGTACGCGAGCGGATTCTTCACCACCGGTCCGAAGTAGTCGTTCGACCCGTTGACGAACACCCCGGGCACCCCGCGGAAGGGTTCGAGTGCATGCCGAATGCCCTCGATGCCGCGCTCGTGGCCGAGGTTGTCGCCGGTGTCGACGATCAGGTCGGGCTTCAGGCCGGCGAGACTCCGGACCCACTGCTGCTTGTCGCGCTGCCACGGCGCCATGTGCAGGTCGGAGAGATGGAGCACGCGGATCGGCGCCGACCCCGGCGGGAGCACAGGCACCTCGGCCTGCCTGAGCGTCCAGCGTGTGCGCTCGACGAGGCTGCCCCACGCGAATGCCGCGGCACCGGCGGCGGCGATCGCGATGGCGATCGCCGCAACCGGCGAAGTGCGAGGCTTCGTCACCGTTCGCCGACTAGTCGTCGGCGGGCGCATTGCCGCCCGCGGCGAGCTTGCCAACGCTGATCGTGACCTGATCACCCGGCTTGGCTGCGCCGCCCCCGGCGGGGTTCTGCGAGATGACGACGTTGACCTTGGTCGGGTCGGTCGTGTTCTCGTTCTGACGCTGCACTCTGAAACCGGCCTGTTTGAGCGCGGCATCGGCCTGATCGCCGGTCATGCCGACGACGTTCGGCACGCCGACCATCGATCCGTTGCTCGTGAAGACCCGGATGGTGGAGCCCTTGCCGGCCTGACCCGAAGGGTCGGTTCCGGTCACCGTGCCCGCCGGCAGGTTGGAGTCCTGAGGTCCGCCGTCTTCGAAGACGAATCCGGCCGCTTCGATCGCCTGCTTCGCGGCGTCGAGGCTGAGCCCGGCGACCTGGGGGATGTCGGCGAGCACTTGCTTGAACGCGCTCTGGTCGGGCTCGGGGAACTCGTCGCCGCCGTACTTGTTGTCGGCGACCGTCATGATCTGCTTCCACATGCGGTGACGCGCAGTGGCGACGGGGCCGCTGTCCCAGTCGTCGAGTTGGCGCTGATTCGCCGTGCCCGTGACGCTGCCGACCCAGACTGCTGTCGCGACGCGGGTTGATGCGCCGTTCATCCAGGTGTCCTTGTTCTCGTCGGTGGTGCCGGTCTTGCCGATGTGCGGCACACCCGTGCCGGTGCCCGACGCGCTCGCCGTGCCGCTGAACGTCTGCTCCATGGCGTACGCCATCGCGTGAGCGACCTCGGGGGTGACCGACTGCGGGCACTCCGTCTTGGGAACTTCTTTGTCGGCGCCCTTGCTGTCGACGATGCGCGCGATCGCGATGGGGGAACACGTCGCACCGTTGTTGGCGACTCCGGCGAAGGCGGCCACCATGCTCAGCGGCGCGACCTCTTCGGTGCCGAGGATGGCGCTGGGGCCGAAGACATCGTCTGGCGTCGCCTGGCGGGTGCCATCGGCGTTGAAGAGCGGAGCGCCCGTCTCTTTGTCATAGGCAGGCTTCTGGCCCAGGTCGAGGCCGTCGGCCCGACGAACACCGAACGCCTGCGCGGCGTCTTTGATCTTGCAGAGATCGAGTTGCTGCCCCATTGCGACGAAGGCGGTGTTCACGGAGTACTTCGTGGCATCCACCGCATTGTTCGCGCCGCGGCCGTCATCGTTCTTCGGGTCGTAGGCGCCATTCCAGCCGCCGTAGCACGCAGCCGGGAACGACGTGAAGTTGCGTCGTGAACCGTTGAACGTCTCGCGGAGCGAGTGTCCTTCGTTCAGCCACTCCGCGAGCGTGAACACCTTGAACGTCGAGCCGGGCTGGAAGCCGAGGGATCCACCGTGCTCGTAGTCGGTGCTGTAGTTGATCGAGCTGTAGTCGCCGGCGCTCGCGGCGATGACGTCGGGATCCTGCGTGTAGTTCTTGTTCTGCGCCATCGCGAGGATCTTGCCGGTGCCGACTTCCATGCTCACCGCGACCGAGCCGACGTCGAAGCGCGGGTCGGCGAACGGCACGTTCTCACGCATGGTCGCCTCTGCCTCGTTCTGCAGCTCGAGGTCGAGCGTCGTGTAGATGTCGAGCCCGCCCTTCTGCAGCAGGCGGGCGCCCTCGTTGACGTCGGGCGTGGCCGGGTCGTCGTACTTGTCTTTGATGACCCACGTCACGTAATCGCAGAAGAAGGCCGAACCGCCGGCGGTCTGGCAACCGGTGCTCGGTTCCTTGATCACCGGGGCGACGGGAGTCGCGATCGCCACGTCGTACTGCTCTTGCGTGATCTTCTTGAGCTTCAACATCTCGGTGAGGATGTAGTCGCGTCGCTCTTTATTCGCGGCGTAGGGCACCGGTTCGCCCTTGTCGTTGACGGTCGCCGCTCCGTTCTTCTCGTTCTCGGGGTAATCGAGGCGGAACTTCTCGGGGTTGTTGACGATCGCGATGAGGCTCGCGGCCTGCTCCACAGTCAGGTTGGCAGCGGACGTGTCGTTGAAGTAGTACCGAGCAGCGGATTCGATGCCGTACACCCGTCCGCCGAAGTGCGCGATGTTCAGGTAGCTGCGGAGGATGTCGTCTTTCGGGTACTTCTTCTCGATCGAGATCGCGTATCGCATCTCTTTCAGCTTGCGATCGATCGTCGTCTCGGTCGCGGCCTCGTAGGCGGCCTCTTCTTCTTCGGGCGTCGTCGCCTCGGAGATGCCGTCTTGGATCAGTACGTTCTTGACGTACTGCTGCGTGATCGACGAGCCACCCTGCGTGTTGCCCTTCAACACGGTGTTGAGCGCACCGCGCACGGTGCCCTGCACATCGATGCCGCCGTGCTCGTAGAACCGGGGGTCCTCACCGGCGACCGCGGCGTCTTTCACGAACTGAGAGATCGCCTCCCACGGCACTTCTTCACGGTTCTGGTCGTAGAACGACGCCAGCGGGTACGGGGAGCCATCGGGTGCCGTCGCGTACACGGTCGACTTCTGCGCGAGGTCGTCGATCTCGAGGTACCCGGGCAGGTTCTCGAACATCGAGATGCTGTTGTTCGCGGCCATGCCGGTGACGGCGAGGGCCGGAGTCACGGCGGCCGTGACGAGCACGCCGGCGAGAGCACTCATGCCGACGAAGCCGAGGATTCCGGCGCCGACGTCGCTCATCGTACGTTTTTGGGCAGACATATAGTGGAGCTTAACGGAGAAGGCTGACAAATCCCGCTATGCAGGCCGTCGGCCGTTTCGTGGCGCAGGCGCGCCGATCCTCGTGGATCTCGCGCCCATTCGACCTCGCCGCAACGCGTGAACCACTTGACGCGACTGAGCGACCCACAGAGAGACGAGAACCCATGACGACCTGGGAATACATCACCACCCCGCTGCTGATCCACAACACGGCCGCGATCCTGAACAACTGGGGCTCGGAAGGGTGGGAGCTCGTGCAGATCGTGCAGGGCCCCGAGGGCGGGCTCGTCGCCTACCTGAAGCGCCGCACCGGCGGCGAGTCGTCGGCCGCGGCATCCGCGGGCGCAGCGGCGGCCGCACAGGCCGCCAAGCAGTTCGAGGGCGAAGCCTGATGGCCGCCTTCGAGGCGCGACTCGCCGAACTCGGCATCGTCCTGCCCGACGTCGCACCGCCCGTCGCCGCGTACGTGCCTGCTGTCGTCACCGGCACCCACGTCTACACCTCGGGTCAGCTGCCCTTCACCGCGGGCACGCTGCCCGCGACCGGCAAGGTCGGCGACGGCCACGGGCTCGTGCCCGCCGACGACGCGAAGGCGTATGCCCGCACGTGCGTGCTCAACGCCCTCGCAGCGGTGCGGGCGGAGATCGGCTCGATCGACCGGGTCACCCGCATCGTGAAGCTCGTCGGCTTCGTGGCGTCCGACCCGTCGTTCTCGGGCCAGCCCGGCGTCATCAACGGCGCATCCGAGGTGCTCGGCGAGATCTTCGGCGATGCGGGCCGCCACGCCCGCTCCGCGGTCGGCGTCGCCGTGCTGCCGCTCGACTCGCCAGTCGAGCTCGAACTGGTGGTCGAGTTCGCCTAGTCGAACTTCACCACGAACGACGGATGCCGCGTCGGGAGCGATCCCGACGCGGCATCCGTCGTCTCAGGGCTGGTGGCGCCCTACTTCACCTGTTCGCTGATGACCTGCATGATCGAAGTGTCGGCCAGCGTCGTCGTGTCGCCGATCTCGCGGCCCTCTGCGAGGTCGCGCAGGAGCCGGCGCATGATCTTGCCCGAGCGCGTCTTCGGCAGCTCGTTGACGATGAACACCTGACGGGGTCGGGCGATCGCGCCGATCTGCTGGGCGACGTGCTTGCGCAGCTCGTCGCTCGCCGCCGCGATGTCGGTCACCTGGTCGGCCTGGCTGGCCTTCAGGATCACGAATGCGACGACGGCCTGGCCGGTCGCCTCGTCGGAGGCGCCGACGACCGCGGCCTCGGCCGTCCACGGGTGGGCGACGAGCGAGGACTCGATCTCGGCGGTCGAGAGCCGGTGGCCCGAGACGTTCATGACGTCGTCGACCCGGCCGAGCAGCCAGATGTCGCCGTCTTCGTCGCGGCGCGCGCCGTCGCCGGCGAAGTACTTGTCGCCGAACTTCTCCCAGTACGTCTCCTTGAACCGCTCGGGGTCGCCCCAGATGCCGCGCAGCATCGACGGCCACGGCTCGGTGATCGTGAGGAGGCCGCCGCCCTCTCCTTCGATCGGAGTGCCCTCGTCGTCGACGATGTCGATCGAGATGCCGGGAATCGCGACTTGCGCCGAGCCGGGCTTGAGGTCGGTGATGCCGGGCAGCGCCGAGATCATGATCGCCCCGGTCTCGGTCTGCCACCAGGTGTCGACCACCGGGATCGAGCCGCCGCCGATGACGTGGCGGTACCAGATCCATGCCTCGGGGTTGATCGGCTCGCCGACCGAGCCGAGCAGGCGGAGCGATCGCACGTTGAAGTCGCGCACGACGTCGCGGCCCTGCTTCATGAAGGAGCGGATCGCAGTCGGTGCCGTGTAGAGGATCGAGACCTTGTACTTCTCGATGATCTCCCACCAGCGCCCCGCGTGCGGCGTGTCGGGAGTGCCCTCGTAGAGCACCTGCGTGGCGCCGTTCGCGAGGGGCCCGTAGACGACGTAGGAGTGGCCGGTGATCCAGCCGACGTCGGCCGTGCACCAGTACACATCGCGCTCGGGGTGCAGGTCGAACACGTTCTTGTGGGTGAACGCGGTCTGCGTGAGGTAGCCGCCCGAGGTGTGCAGGATGCCCTTGGGATTGCCGGTGGTGCCCGAGGTGTAGAGGATGAAGAGCGGGTGCTCGGCGTTGAATGCCTGCGCCGCGTGCTCGGCACCGACGGCGGCGAGCTGCTCGCTCCACCAGACGTCGCGCCCTTCGGTCCACGCGACGTCGCCGCCCGTGCGGTTGACGACGAGCACCGAGCGCACGGTCGTCTCAGCGGCCTCGATGGCCTCGTCGACGGTGGGCTTCAGCGGGAACGCCTTGCCCTTGCGATAGCCGCCGTCGGCCGTGATGACGACCTCGGCCTGGGCGTCGTCGATGCGGGACTGCAGGCTCTTCGACGAGAAACCGCCGAACACGACCGAGTGCACGGCGCCAATGCGAGCGCAGGCGAGCATCGCGATGACGGCTTCGGGGATCATCGGCAGGTAGATGGCGACGCGGTCGCCGGCCTGCACGCCCAGCGCGATCAGGGCGTTCGCCGCCCGCTTGACCTCGGCGGTGAGCTCGGCGTACGTGATCGAGCGGCTGTCGCCGGGCTCACCCTCGAAGTGGAGGGCGACGCGGTCGCCGAGACCGGCCTCGACGTGACGGTCGAGGCAGTTGTAGGCGACGTTGAGCTCGCCGTCGTGGAACCACTTGGCGAACGGCGGGTTCGACCAGTCGAGGGTCTGCGTGAACGGCGTGCTCCAGGTGAGCAGGTCGCGGGCCTGGTCGGCCCAGAATCCGAGCCGGTCGGCCGCGGCGTCCTCGTAGAGGCGCTCGTCGGCGACGGCTTGGGCGGCGAACTCGGGACTCGGGCGGAATCGCCGGATCTCCTCGAGCGCGTGATCGATCTGAACGGTCATGGTTCTTCAGTCGCTCCTTCGCGAGTGTTCTTCGGATGGGTCGCCTGCCCCACGCAGCACACTACCGGCCGCTCGAAGCGCACGTGGAATCGCATCGTCGCGGGGCGTCGCAAGGCGTTCTCCGGCATGTTCGAAAACGGCTTCCTGTGTGCAAGCGCAGAGATTTCTGTATGTCGGCACAAATGAGGACAGAAAATGCTTGCGCATCCTTCTACAAGCCGTATGCTGATTACCGCCCGAACACTCGTTTCGAGGCCTGCAGCGCTCGTGATTCCCCCCAATCCTTGCGCTGCCGAGGCGGCACCTGTTCCCCCCAATGGGTGCCGCCCCCTTTCGTTAAAGGGTTGCTGAGCAATCAGCAACCTCGGGCCGAGTCCTCCTCCACAACGGTGTGGGGGAGGACTTTTCCGTTTCGGGCGCACGGTCCTTTTCCGCACGCCGCTTCCGTCGTCTCGAGCCGAGTTCTCCTCCACAGGCGTTCGGCGGCGCCGCTTGTCCAGAGCTGTGGCGAACGGATGCTTCGGGCCGCCACCGATTCCTACGCTCGCCTCATGTCTCTTCCCTTCGTGGCGTCTCCCTCCTGGCAGCGCGAGCCGTCGGTGTCGGCCGCGACCGTGCGAGCGTTCGCGCCGAGCTCGACTGATCCAGTCGGCGACGATCCGGCTTCGCAGTCCGACGCGGCTTCGGAGCGGAGGTCGGTCTCCGGAGACAACGTTTCACAGGGAGTCGAGCGATCGGCCGACCGCGGCACCCGCGCCCGCGGAATCGACCTCTCGCTGCTGGGCCCGCTCGAGGCGTTCGCGTCGGCGGGGCCGGTCACCGATCTCTTCGTCAACGGCGAGCGCGGCCTCTGGATCGATCGCGGCTCGGGTGCCGAGCACCAGCCGTCATGGACAGCAGACGAGTCCGAGGTGCGCGCCCTCGCCGTGCGCCTCATCGCGCGCGGCGGTCGGCACATCGACGAGGCGACGCCCGCGGTCGACGTGCGTCTGGGCCAGGGCATCCGAATTCATGCAGTGCTACCACCGGTGTCGACGACGGGCACGACCATCTCGGTGCGGGTGCCGAGGGCCGGCGGTTTCTCGCTCGCCGCGCTCGCGCGAGCGGGCATGATCGCTACCGCGCAGGAGTCGGAGCTGCGGTCTGCAGTTGCCTCGCGCAAGAACCTCCTCGTCACCGGAGCCGGCGGCACCGGCAAGACGACCCTGCTCGCCGCCTTGCTCGCCGAGGCGCCCGAGCACGAACGGCTCGTGATCATCGAAGACGTCGCCGAGCTCCAGGTCGAGCATCCGCATGTCGTCTCGCTCGAAGCGAGACAGGCGAACCTCGAGGGCAGCGGGCGAGTCGGCCTCGATGCGCTGCTCCGCGAGGCGCTGCGCATGCGCCCCGATCGGCTCGTCGTGGGGGAGTGCCGGGGCGCCGAGCTCCGCGAACTCCTCGCCGCGCTCAACACCGGGCACGACGGCGGCGCCGGCACGCTGCACGCGAACTCGCTCGCCGACGTGCCTGCGCGGCTCGAGGCTCTCGGATCGATCGCGGGGCTGTCACCCGACGCGCTCGCCAGGCAGACGGTGAGCGCCTTCGACCTCGTGCTGCACCTCGAGCGGGTCGACGGTCGACGGCGGCTCGCGCAGATGGGTCGCTTCGAGCTGCGCGGCGACCGACTCATCGTCGAGGCGATATGAGGGGGCGGATGCCGCGGCCGCCACGGTTGTTCGAGGGGAGACGCCCGGCCGGCCTGCTCAGCCGGCGCCGCCGCCGTGACCTGGCCGGCGAGGTCGATGCGATCGCCGCCATCACCGAGCGCCTGGCGGTGCTGCTCTCGGCCGGGGTTCCCGCGTCGAGCGCGTGGAGTCACGTCGGTGCCGAGTCGGCGAGCGACGCCGACGCCGGGGTACTCGCGAGTGCGGCCGCAGCTGCCCAGAGCGGCGATCCCGTCGCGCCGGCCATCGCGGCGGCTCGGAGCGAGCGTTCCGAGTCGTCGGCCTCCTGGTCGGTGCTCGCTGCGGCGTGGGCGGTCGCGTCCGAGTCTGGAGCGCCACTTGCCGGCAGCCTCCGAACGTTCGCCGCCGTGCTCCGCGACGAGGCGCAGTTGCGCAGAGAGGTGCGTGCAGCACTCGCGGGCCCTGCAGCGAGCGCCCGGCTGGTCATGGCACTGCCCGCGATCGCGATGGTCTTCGGCGCCACGTTCGGGTTCGACACCCTCAACGTGCTGTTCGGCACTCCGATCGGCATCGCCTGCCTGGTGCTCGGTCTCACGTGCCTCGGCATCGGGCAGCGCTGGAATGCGGCACTCGCTGCGCGGGCCGCGCGCTCCCGCGCCGATGCCGGGCTCGAGCTCGAGCTGCTCGCGATCGCGATGTCGAGTGGAGTGTCGATCGAGCTCGCACGAGACCTGGCGCGTCGATCGATCGAGTCGCACGTGCCGCACGCGGGTGACGGAGCCGAGGTCGAAGCCGTGTTGGGGCTCGCGGCTCGCGCCGGTGCACCGGTCGCCGAACTCCTTCGCGCAGAGGCGTTCCGCCTGCGGCGGGCGGCCCGGTCGGCCGGTGCCGAACGTGCCGCGGCGCTCGGCGTTCGACTCATGGTTCCGCTCGGGCTGTGCGTGCTTCCGGCCTTCGTGCTCCTCGGGGTCGCTCCGCTCATGATCTCGGTCATCACCGGCACCCTCGGGGCACCGGCATGACCGCATTGACTCGTGCCACCCGAGCGCCGGCCGAGCGCCGGCTCCATAGGAAAGGAACACCATGCACGAACACGCTGACCTCCACGCCCGACGAGCCGGCGACCGACCCGACCGGCGCGATCGACGGCGTCGGCTTGCACGGCGATTCACCGCACGCATCGCCGGCGAACGTGGTGCGGCCACGGCCGAGTACGCGGTGGCCACGATGGCTGCGGTCGGGTTCGCGGGGCTGCTCGTCATCATCCTGCGCGGCGACGAGGTGCGCGGTATCCTCACCGACCTCGTGCGGAATGCGCTCACCGTCGGTTGACGGCGAGCGGGGCGGCGTGACCGCGGAGTTCGCGGTCGCGCTGCCGGCGATCGCGCTCGTGCTCGCCACATGCCTGGCTTCGGTGCAACTCGTCGCGCAGCAGGTTCGGCTGACTGATGCAGCAGCAGATGCCGCGCGAGCACTCGGGCGCGGTGAATCGCACGGCGAGGCTGCGGCCATCGCCGACCGTGTCTCGGGTGGTGCCGACCTCTCGGTGGCCACCGATCAGCAGTTCGTGTGCGCAACGCTCAGTGCCTCGGGCGCCGGCCTGCTCGCCGCGATCGAGCTGCGCGCCGAATCGTGCGCGCTGACCGGTGGCCGCTGATGCGAGCGGCAGCCGATGGAGCACGCGGGCGTCGACGATCGCGCCGCTGCTCGCTCGCCGCTGAGGTCGCTGCCCGAGAGACGGGCGCCGCCTCGGTGCTGGCGCTCGGCATCATCGGCGCGGTTGCCGCGCTGACGGTGGCGTTCGTCGCGCTCCTCGGCGTCTTCGTGCTCTCGCAACGAGCCGCCAACGCGGCCGACGCCGCCGCGCTGGCCGCCGCGGATGCGATGTCGGGTGCCGTCGCGGGTGTTCCCTGCGAACTGGCGGCGGAGGTTGCCGCTCGCAACGGGGCGCGACTCGGCGCGTGCGACGGCGAGGGCCCTGCGGCAACCGTCATGGTCAGCATCGCCATGCCCGGGTTCGAGCTCACTGCATCCGCTCGCGCCGGCCCGCCGGGTTGGCCGGGCTGACGCGATCGCGACCTCTGCCGCCCACCCTCACGAGCGTTGTCGTCTCAATCGAAGACGGTCTCCACGAAGCGGTACTCCACCGCGGTGGGGCGTTCATCGTCGGACGACGCGAATTCCATCCCCGCTCCTCGTGCGTACACGTAGTGCTTGCCCTGATCGGTGGGGAGCTCGATGCGCGGGCGAGGATCCCCGGTGTCGAGGAAGGCGGTGGCCACCGTCTTGCCCTCGAGCGGTCCGTCGATCAGCTTCGCGGTGTACGAGCTCGTCGTTGAGGTGTCCATGAGGCCAATTCTCCTCAGCGGAGCATTAACCGCAAGGGGGCGCACGAGGTACCGCCGAAGTGGTCGACCGGTCACCCGGTGCGTGTCCTCCCGGTCAGTATGTGTATGGTGTGGCTGTCGGCGCAGCATTCGCCGGCTGACGGCACACCGCTCGGGGGCGCGGCAACTTCATGTGCGTTTCCGTCTCAATCGTCAACAAAGAGGAGTCTGGTGTCAGGCGCGAAAAAGCTGGTCATCGTCGAGTCGCCGACCAAGATGAAATCGATCGCCCAGTACTTGGGCGACGGCTACGAGGTGCTCTCCTCAGTGGGTCACATTCGTGACCTCATCGAGCCCAAGAACCTGCCGGCCGAACTGAAGAAGGGGCCGCTCGGCAAGTTCTCGGTCGATGTCGACAACGGCTTCGAGCCCTATTACGTGGTGTCGGAATCGAAGAAGAAGACGGTCGCCGAACTCAAGCGTGCGCTGAAGAACGCCGACGAACTCCTGCTCGCAACCGATGAGGACCGCGAGGGCGAGGCCATCGCGTGGCACCTGCTGCAGGAGCTCAAGCCCAAGGTGCCCGTCCGGCGCATGGTCTTCCACGAGATCACCAAAGAGGCGATCGAGAAGGCGAAAGACAACACCCGCGAGCTCGACACCGCGCTCGTCGACGCGCAGGAGACCCGACGCATCCTCGACCGTCTCTACGGTTACGAGGTCTCGCCGGTGCTGTGGCGCAAGGTCGGCCCCGGCCTCTCGGCCGGTCGAGTGCAGTCGGCGGCGACGCGGCTCGTCGTCGATCGCGAGCGCGAGCGCCTCGCCTTCGTCGCTGCCGGCTACTGGGATCTCGCTGCTCGCTTCGCCGCCGAGGCATCCGAGAGCGCCACGTCGTTCGAAGCCAAGCTCGTGCGCCTCGGCGGAGAGCGCGTCGCCAGCGGCCGCGACTTCGATGACGCCGGAACACTGAAGAACAAAGCCGTCGTGCTCGACGAGGCGACGGCTGCCGCGCTCGTCACCGCGCTCTCCGACGATGTCGTGTCGCGCACCGTGTCGAAGGTCGAGTCGAAGCCGTACTCCCGCCGCCCGGCCGCGCCGTTCACGACCTCGACGCTGCAGCAGGAGTCGGCGCGCAAACTCCGCCTCTCGGCGCGTGACACCATGCGCGTTGCGCAGTCGCTCTACGAGAACGGCTACATCACCTATATGCGTACCGACTCGTCGTCGCTGTCGCAGCAGGCGATCACCGCTGCCCGCACGCAGGCGACGAAGCTCTACGGCGCCGACTCGATTCCCGACAAGCCCCGCGTCTACGCCGGAAAGTCGAAGAACGCGCAGGAGGCCCACGAAGCCATCCGGCCCTCCGGCGAAGTCTTCCGCACTCCGTCCGAGCTGCAGAGTGTGCTGCGCGGCAGCGAATTCAAGCTCTACGACCTCATCTGGAAGCGCACCGTCGCCTCGCAGATGGCCGACGCGAAGGGCCAGACCGCCACGGTCACGATCGAGGTCGGTCCGACGGCGACGGATGCTGCGGCTCCCGCCGAGGCGTCCGCCCCGGTCGGCGGCACGATCGCCGAGTTCACCGCCAGCGGCACCGTGATCACCTTCCGCGGCTTCCTCGCTGCATACGAAGAGAGCCGCGACGAGGAACGCAACGCAGAAGAGGCTCCCGGCGAGGCGAAGCTGCCGCCGCTCAAAGAGGGCCAGTCGCTCAGCATGGCCGACCTCGAGGCCAAGGGCCACGAGACCTCGCCGCCCCCGCGCTACACCGAGGCGAGCCTCGTCAAGCGACTCGAAGAGCTCGGCATCGGCCGTCCCTCGACGTTCGCCTCGATCATCTCGACCATCCTCGACCGCGGCTACGTCACGCAGCGCGGCCAAGCACTCGTGCCGAGCTGGATCGCCTTCTCGGTCGTTCGACTGCTCGAGGAGCACTTCGGCGACCTCGTCGAATACGACTTCACCGCCGAGATGGAAGATGACCTCGACCACATCGCCGCAGGCGAGGCCGACCGCGTCGACTGGCTCTCGAGCTTCTACTTCGGCTCCGAGAAGCACCGGGGCCTGCGCCAGGTCGTCGACAACCTCGGCGAGATCGACGCGCGAGAGATCAACTCGGTCGTCATCGCGCCGGACATCACCCTGCGCATCGGCAAGTACGGCCCCTATCTCGAGACGCTCGATGAGGGCGCTGCGCCCGACGCGCCGCCCCGACGGGTGAACCTGCCCGAGGGCCTCGCCCCCGACGAGCTCACCGAGGCGAAGGCGCGAGAGCTCATCGCGGCGCCGGTGCAAGAGGCGCGCGTGCTCGGCGTGAACCCCGAGAACGGTAAAGAGATCGTGGTGAAAGACGGTCGTTTCGGGCCGTACGTCACCGAGCTCGACCCGGCGCCCGTCGCAGTTCCCGAGACGGATGCCGCGGCATCCGCAGCACCAGAAGCCGCCGTCGACCCGGCGACCGGCGAGGTGATCGATGCACCGAAGCCCAAGGCCAAGCGTGCCGCGAAGAAGCCGCCGGCCGAGAAGCCGCGCACTGCGTCGCTCTTCAAGAGCATGCAGGTCGGCGAGATCGACTTCGACACGGCGATGAAGCTACTGAGCCTCCCGCGTGTCGTCGGGCTCGACCCCGAGACCGGTGCCGAGATCACCGCGCAGAACGGCCGCTACGGTCCGTACCTGAAGAAGGGCGTCGAGACTCGCACCCTTCCGAGCGAAGACGCCATCTTCGAGATCGAGCTCGACGCGGCACTCGAGCTGCTCGCGCAGCCGAAGTACGGCGCCAGAGCGGCATCGAGTGCGCTCAAGGAGTTCGAGGCCGACCCCGTGAGCGGCAAGCCGATCAAGGTGAAAGACGGCCGTTTCGGCCCCTACGTCACCGACGGCACCACGAACGCCACCATTCCGCGCGCCGAGTCGGTCGAAGAGATCACGTTCGAGCGTGCCGTCGAGCTGCTGCAGATCAAGCGCGACAAGGGGCCCGCAGCGCCGAAGAAGAAGGCGCCGGCCAAGCGTGCTCCGGCGAAGAAGGCTGCGACCAAGAAGTGAGCGGCGGGCTCTTCATCACCTTCGAGGGCGGCGACGGGTCCGGCAAGACGACCCAGGCCGAGCTGCTCGGTGCCTGGCTCGTGGAGGCCGGACGCACCGTGGTGCGCACTCGCGAGCCGGGCGGCACCGAGGTCGGAGTCGAGGTTCGCGAGATCGTGCTGCACCACCGCGGCGACATCGCGCCTCGCGCCGAGGCCCTGCTCTACGCGGCCGACCGCGCACATCACGTCGCGACCCTCGTGCGGCCGGCGCTCGAACGGGGCGACGTCGTGATCCAGGATCGCTACGTCGACTCGTCAGTGGCGTACCAGGGCGCCGGCCGAGTGCTCGATCCCGATGCCGTCCGCGGCCTCTCGGAGTGGGCGACCGAAGGGCTGGCGCCCGATCTGACGATCCTGCTCGACCTCGACGCCGATGTGGCGCGCACCCGACTCGACAGCGCGCGCACCCGTTACGACCGGCTCGAGGCCGAGGCATCCGCGTTCCACACTCGAGTGCGCGCTGCGTTCCTGGCGCTCGCCGAGGCCGAGCCCTCACGTTTCCTCGTCGTCGATGCCTCACTCCCGGTCGCCGAGATCGCCGCGGCGATCCGCGAGCGCGTGGCGGGCCTGCTCTGAGCACGGAGCACCCGCCGTCGCCGGCTGAGGGTAGCGTTGACGCGTGAGCGTGTGGAGTGAACTGACGGGGCAGGATGCCGCGATCGCGCTCTTCCGCGCCGCAGCGGAGTCCGCCGGGGCGCCGGGCAGCACGCCGGGCCAGCAGATGACGCATTCCTGGCTCGTGACCGGCCCGCCGGGCTCGGGGCGCTCGAACCTCGCCTACGCGTTCGCCACCGCGCTCATCTCGGGCCTGCCCGACGGCGACGAGCGCACCCGCGCCCAGGTCGACGCGCGCAGCCACCCCGACCTGCACGTGCTCGCCACCGAGGGCGTCATCATCAAGCGCGACGATGTGCGCGACATCGTGCGCCGTTCGCACTACGCGCCGTCGATCGGGCGACACCGGGTCATCATCGTCGAAGACGCCGACCGCATGACCGAGCAGACCTCGAACTTCCTGCTCAAAGAGCTCGAAGAGCCGCCCGAGCGCACCGTCTGGATCCTCTGCGCACCGAGCGAGGCCGACCTCATTCCCACGATCCGCTCGCGGGTGCGTTCGGTTCGGCTCCAAGTGCCGAGCGTCGCGGATGTCGCGGCTCTGCTCGAGCGCCGCGACGGTGTCGACCCCGTGCTCGCCGAGCGGGCGGCGCGCGAGGCCCAGAGCCACATCGGCATGGCGCACCGGCTCGCGACCAACGAAGAGGCGCGGCGCCGCCGGTCGGAGACGCTCGAGCTGGCCCTCGCGGTGCGGTCGACGTCGGGGGCCGTGGCCACGGCCGCCAGGTACCTCGAGATCGCGGGCGAAGATGCCAAGGCCATCAGCGAGCTGCGCGACGCCGAAGAACGTGCGCACGCCCTGCACTCGCTCGGCGTGGCACCGGGCCAGGCCGTTCCCAATGCGCTGCGGCCGCAACTGAAGGCGCTCGAAGACGACCAGAAGCGTCGGGCGACCCGAAGCCTCCGCGATGGCATCGACCGCATCCTCGTCGACCTCGCTTCGCTCTACCGCGACATCCTGCTCGTCCAACTCGACGCCGACGTGCCGCTCGTCAATCGCGAGCTCGAGTCGGGCATGCAGCGGGCCGCGGCATCCGCGACGCCGGCTCGCACACTCGCGACGCTCGATGCCATCCAGCTGGCGCGCACACGCATCGACGGCAACGTGCAGCCGGCGCTCGCGCTCGAGGCGATGCTCGTCTCCGCCATTCGACGACCGACCACCGAACGAGGGGCCGCATGAACGACACGACCACTGCCCGACGACGCCTGCCCCGCGCAGCGCGAACCGCAGCGATCGTCGGCGCACTCGCCGCGCTGCTCGCCGTGAGCGGGTGCGCGCCCACGTTCCTGAATCCCCAGCAGCCGGTCTCGACGCCGACCGGTGAAGAGGTCGACGCCGAACTCGAGCCCTTCTACACGCAAGTGCTGAAATGGGAGCGCTGCGGCGACGGCATGGGCTGTACAACGGCCAAGGCGCCTCTCGACTGGAGCGACCCCGCAGCAGGTGAGACCGAGCTCGCGTTCGTGCGACACGTGGCGACGGGCGACAGAATCGGGTCCCTGCTGGTCAACCCCGGTGGGCCGGGCGGCTCCGGTTACGACATGATCATGGATTCCCTCGACTTCGCCGTCGGCCAGCCGCTGCAGGAGCGATTCGACGTCGTCGGGTTCGACCCTCGTGGTGTCGGCCGCTCCGACGGGGTGGCCTGCTACGAGGCACCCGAGATGGACGAATACCTCTACGGCATCACCCCCGGTGAACGCGGCAGCGACGAGTGGATCGCCAACAGCGAGGCCATCGAACGCGACTTCGGTCAGGCCTGCAGCGACCAGACGGGTGAGCTGCTCGCGAACGTCGACACCGAGAGCGCGGCCCGTGACCTCGACCTGATGCGAGCCATTCTGGGCGACGAGAAGCTCAACTACCTCGGGTACTCGTACGGCACCTACCTCGGCGCGACCTTCGCCGATCTCTATCCCGACAAGGTCGGCCGGCTCGTGCTCGACGGCGCCATCGACCCCGCCGCAAGCGGCTCAGAGGTCTCGCAGACCCAGGCCATCGGCTTCGAGAACGCGCTGAGGTCCTACCTCGAGTACTGCCTCGCGGGCAGCGAGTGCCCCTTCGACGGCACCGTCGACGAAGCCGCCGACGAGATCGGCCGGCTCCTGGCATCCGTCGACCAGAGCCCGCTGCGCGGCACCGACGGCCGCCTCGTGGGTGCTGACGCGCTCGTGACCGCGATCATCTACCCGCTCTACAGTGCCGATTCGTGGCAGTACCTCAGCGACATGTTCGAATCGGTGATGTTCGGCGACGCCGACATGGCACTCTCGTTCGCCGACGGCTACAACGGCCGAAGCGAAGACGGCACGTACCTCGACAACTCGACCGAGGCGTTCAGCGCCGTCAACTGCCTCGACTACACCTCCCAGTCCGACGTCGCCGTCATGCGAGCAGAGGCGGCCACTCTCGCAGAGGTCGCGCCGATCATCGGCCCGTACTTCGGGTTCGGCGATCTCGGTTGCATCAACTGGCCGTACCAGGGCGACCGCGAGCGTGTCGAGCTCCATGCTGCCGGCGCAGACCCGATCCTCGTCATCGGCACCACGGGCGACCCGGCGACGCCGTATGAATGGGCCGTGCGACTCGCCGACCAGCTCGAGAGCGGCGCGCTCGTCAGCTACGAGGGCGAGGGGCACACGGCGTACAACAAGTCGAACCAGTGCGTCAACAACGCGGTCGAGTCGTATCTCATCGACGGCACCGTGCCGGCGAGCGACCCGAAGTGCTGACGTGGTCATGAGGGCTCTCGAAACCCGCTAACATTGATTCTCGTGCCAGTCGGTGCGCTTTCGAGTGCGTCGCATGTCACGCCGCCTTAGCTCAGTCGGCAGAGCGTCTCACTCGTAATGAGAAGGTCGTGGGTTCGATTCCCACAGGCGGCTCCACCACCTCGAATCCACCAGGTTCTCTCCCCAGAACGGGAGTGAAGACTGGTGGATTCGGCGTTTGTTCAGCCTCTCTCATTGCCGCTCACTGGTTGGAGGCTCTTCAGGAGATCGACCCCCTGCGCAGCTCACGCCGCCGGGACGATGACGTCACGCACAAGGGCGTCAAGCTGCGCGCCCGCGTCGAGGAACTGCCGGAGCGTGTTGCGTGATGCGCCGAAGTGCTCGAACTCATCCGGAGACATGCCGTCGGTCTCGTACGCGCGTCGGAACTCCGAGAGCCCGCTCAGCTCATCGAGGATCGCGTCTGGAACCGGAGTGTCGATCCGGTGGCCGTCGACCACGATCTTGTTGGCGTTGATGCGCTCCTGCCACTCGAAGGGAGGCGAGATCACCAGGTCCCCGCCGACGAATTCGGAGAACTGGAGGTGGCTGCGGAACGCGGCAGAGAGCATCCGGCTCCGGTAGCCGCGTTCGATGAACATCGCGTACGCGCGCTTGAGGGCGGCGACGCCGGCCCAGTCCAGTACCCCCGGGGTGGTGAGGATGCCCTCGTTGGCCGTCCAGCGCTTCAGCCAGTCGTCCAGGCGGCCACCCATGATCGTCACCACGTGGCCGAACTCCCAGTTGGGAAGGCCTTGCGCGGTTCGGCGATCGAGGGCGCGTTCGAGCGCTGCGCCGACGGCGAGTGCTTGCGGAACCGTGAAGCTCAGCGTCGCGTTGATGCTCACGCCGCGGTACGCCGCCTCCTCCATTGCGACGATCCCGGATGCGGTCGCGGGAATCTTGACGATGATGTTGTCGGCGAGCTTCGAGAACTCCACGGCTTGCTCGACGAGCGCTGCGGTGTCTCGGTGCAATCGGGGGTCGGTCTGGATCGAGAGTCGGCCGTCGCGCCCACCGCTCGCTTCGAACGCTGGCTCGAGCAGGCCGGCCGCCTCGATCGAGAGTGCCTTGACCGCGGCCCAGCCGAGCTGCGATTCACCCCAGGTTGGATGCTCGACAGCGAGGTCGCGGATGCGCGGCACCCAGACATCGGGATGCCGTTTGATCACCGTGTAGGCGATCACAGGGTTGCAGGTCGCGCCCACTGCACCGAAGCTGATGGAGCGCTCGAGCTCGGCGGGGTCCGCGGAGTCGTTCCAGAGAGAGGTCGCGGTCGCGGCGGCGCGCGCCAGCGGCCCCGTGGCGCGATCAGTGAGCGTGGACATCGGCGTCCTTTCGTAGATTCTGTGGGTTCGCCTGGTATGGGTCGGTTCGGCGTCGGGCGGAGAGAACGTCGCGTCAGTCGAGGTCGACCGGGACGGCGACGTGTTCGGTGGCGGATCGCTGTGCCGCGTCGGCGAGGATCAGCGCAGCCCGGCCGTCCTCGAACGTCGGGCTCGTCGAGGGTTCGCGGCGCACGAGTCGCACGAATTCGCGCAGTTCGGCCCGGTACGCGCCGGCATATCGTTCGAGGAAGAACTCGAGGTAGGGCGGTTTGGCCTCGACGGCGTGCGCGGTCGAGAGGCTCACGAGGCTGCTCGGCGCGTTGGCGACCTGCAGCATCCCGTCGGCGCCGAACGCCTCGATGCGCTGGTCGTACCCGACCGCGCTGTGCCGTGAGTTCGTGATCGTGACGATGGCACCGGATGCCGCGCGGAGCACGGTCACCGCCGTGTCGAAGTCGCCGTGCGTGCGGGCTCCCACGTCGAACGCGGCGGTGGCCACGGCCGACACCTCGATGATGTCGGGCAGGAAGAAGCGGGCCATGTCGAAGTCGTGGATCGTCATGTCACGGAAGATGCCGCCCGAGGCCGCGATGTACGACGCAGGCGGCGGCGCGGGGTCGCGGCTGATGATCGCGAGTTGCTCGAGCTCGCCGATCTCGCCGGCCGCCACGCGCCGGCGAGCGCTCGCGAAATCGGCGTCGAAGCGCCGGTTGAACCCGAGTGCGACGGGGATGCCCGAGGCGGCGATCTTGGGCCGGAGCGCGTCGACTCGTGCGATGTCGAGGTCGATGGGCTTCTCGCAGAGCACGGGTATGCCGGCGTCGACGGACCGCTCGATGAGATCGACGTGCGTCGGCGTCGGCGATGCCACGAGCACGGCGTCGACCTCGCCGGAGGCGAAGAGCTCCTCGGCAGTGTCCGTGACGGAGCCGCCGTACCGCGCGGCGACCGTACGCGCGCCGTCGACGATTGGGTCGCACACCCATGCGAGGGTGGCGTCGGGGTCGGCGGCGATGCTCGCCGCGTGGACCTGCCCGATCCGGCCGGTGCCGATGAGTCCGAAGCGCAAGGGGCGCTCAGTCATGTTCCCTCTCTCTTCCCTGTCGGCTCACGCCCAGCGGCGGAGCGCCTCGCGGTTCCGGCGCTGGTCGTCTGCGCGTTCCGCCTCGAATGCGGCGAGGGAGACGTCGTCACCGTTGAGCACGTCCTGCTCGACGACGATCCAGCCGTCGTAGCCGTGCTCGTCGATGCCGGCCATCACGCCCGCCAAGTCGATGTCGCCGCTGCCGAAGGTCACGAAGGAGCCCGACTGCCAGACTTCGCGCATCCCGCCGCCCGCGGCGAGCACACGCCGGAGCTCGGCGAGGTCGACGTCCTTCAGGTGCAGGTGATTGATGCGCGCACCCCATCGGCGCACGGCCTCGACCGGGTCGCCGCCGGCGATGAGGAGGTGCCCCGTGTCGAGGGTCAGGTCGATGTCGACCTCGGCGAGGAAGCGATCGATCTCCTCCTGCGACTCCACGAAGGTCCCGGCATGATGGTGGAACGTCGGCTCGAATCCGGCGTCGCGCACGATTTCGGCAGCGCGCCCTGCGTTGGCGACGAGCCGATCCCAACGAACCGTGTCGAGCGGGTCGGTCTCGGCACCACGCCCGGGAAGCGCACGACGGGCGGCTGAGCCATCGTCGGCAAGCGTCGGCAGTGGCAGCCGCGTCGGCCCCGACTCGGCGGCAGAGACGAATGCGCGCAGCGCCTCGTCGAGTGCGGGGAGTGACGCGGCGAACGCCTCGTCGTCGGAGAACGGCAGTTGCACCCAGCCTCCGGCGAGCTCGAGCCCGAAACGCTCGAGTCGGCGGCGAAGCGCGGCGTCGCGGCCGAGGTAGCCGACGGGGCCGAGGTCCACGCCGCCGTATCCGGTCTCGACGAGGATCGCGAGCAGGTCGTCGGGCGCGACCGTCTCCGCGCCCTCGGGCGTCAGCTCGAAGACGCCGAAGCTGACCGGGGCGCCGGCCACCGTCGCCCTCATTCCGGGCCCTCCGTGCCGAGCAGCGGTCGCTGCGCCTGCCGGAGTCGGTCGTACTCCGCGCGGGCTCGCTGCGTCGATTCGAGTGTGGATGCGCCGGGCACCGGAACGTCCCACCATCCCTCGCCGCCGGGTCCGTAGATCAGCGGGTCGCTGTGCACCTGGATGAACGTGCCGCGGTCGGACGCCTTCGCGGCGACGACCGCCACATGCAGAGCGTCGATCGACCCGGGTCCCGGCGGGATCTCGACGACGTCGATGCCGTAGCTGCGTGCGTTCATCGCGAGGTCGACGGGCAGGACCTCGCCCTGGAAGTTCCGCGTCTCGGGGTCGTACATGCGGTACTTGGTGCCGAACCGCTCCGACCCCACGGTCTCCGAGAGATGGCCGATCGAGGCGAAGCCGTGGTTCTGGATGAGGATCACGATGACCTTGATCCCCTCGGCCACGGCCGTCAGGAGCTCGGAGTTCAGCATGAGGTAGGAACCGTCGCCGACCATGATGATCACGTCGCGATCGTCACCCGACGCCGTGAGCCCTCGCTTGACGCCGAGTCCGCCCGCGATCTCGTACCCCATGCATGAGTACGCGTACTCGACGTGGTACCCGAGCGGGTCGCGTACGCGCCAGAGCTTGTGAAGGTCGCCCGGAAGCGATCCGGCCGCCTGCACGATGACGTCCGCGGGGCCCGTCGCCGACTGCACCGCGCCGATGATCTCGGGCTGGCCGGGCAAGTCGCGACCGGATGGCGCGAACGCTGCGTCGACCGCGTCATCCCATTCGGCCTTCTCACGCGCGATGCGCTCGGCGTAGGGGGCCTCGACTCGATGCCCGGCCAGTTCGCCGGCCAGGGCGACGAGCGTCTCCCTGGCGTCCGCGATCACCGGCAACTGCGTGCCGTGCTTGTACGCGTCGAACGCCGCCACGTTGATGTTGACGAACTGCACACCCGGATCTCGGAACGCCGTGCGGGACGCGGTCGTGAAGTCGCTGTACCGCGTGCCGATGCCGATGACGAGGTCGGCCTCGGAGGCGAGCCGGTTGGCCGCGGTCGTGCCGGTCGCACCGACCGCGCCGACATACAGCGGATGGTTCCACACGAGCGAGCCGCCGCCCGCCTGCGTGGTACCGACCGGGATGCCAGTGGCTTCGACGACCGCCTTCAGGGCTTCCTCTGCCGTGGAGTAGATCACTCCGCCGCCTGCGACGATGAACGGTCGCTTCGCGCTTCGGATCGCGGCGACTGCCCGCGCGAGTGCGCCGGGCTCGGGCAGAGGCCGACGCAGGTGCCATTCGCGTTCCTGGAGGAACGAGACGGGCACGTCGAGCGTCTCGGCCTGGACATCCTCCGGGAGCGCTATGGTGACCGCGCCCGTGTCGGCTGGGTCGGTGAGCACCCGCATCGCGCCGAGCGCGATCGAGTAGAGCTGCTCGGGACGCTGCACCCGATCGAAGAACTTCGACAGCGGCCGGAATGCGTCGTTCACCGTGAGCCCGATGTCCCACGGCTGCTCGAGCTGCTGAAGCACTGGATCTGCCACGCGCGTGGCGAACGTGTCGCTCGGCAGCAGGAGGGCGGGCAAGCGATTGGTGGTGGCGAGCGCCGCCCCGGTGAGCATGTTCGTCGCGCCGGGCCCGACGGATGCCGTCGATGCGAACGTCCCGCGCCGCCGATGCATGCGCGCATAGCCGACCGACTGGTGCACCATGGCCTGCTCGTTGCGCGCCTGGTGGTACGGCATGAGGTCGGGCTGGTCCACGTTCAACTGCCTGAGCGCCTGGCCCACGCCCGCGACGTTCCCGTGGCCGAAGATGCCGAACACGCCGGGGATCGTGCGTTCCCGGATCTCGCCGTCCACGGTCCACTGGTTCGCCAGGAACTCGATGAGCGCCTGGCTGACCGTCATCCTTCTCGTCGCCGCCATCAGTGCAGGCCGTCCTTCCCGTACGGCAGCCGTGGATCCACACGCTGCCCTTTCCAGGTGTCGCGCACCCATGCATGGGCCGGATCGTCGCTGATGAGCCACTTCCGCTCGGGGTCGGGACCGGCCATCACGTTGAGGTAGTAGAGGTCATAGCCCGGCGCCGCGACGGCCGGGCCGTGGTAGCCGTACGGCACGAGGGCGATATCGCCGCTGCGCACCATCGCGTTGATCTCGATCTCGCCGGCCGGCGACGAATATGTGCTGAAGAGCCCGAAGGCGCCCCCGGACGTTCCGCCCGTGCTGCCTCGAGAAGGCTCGGCCTCGAAGTAGTAGATCTCCTCGAGTCGCGACTCGACGCCGGGTACGTGCTCGTCGTGCTTGTGCGGCGGGTACGACGACCAGTTCTCGGCTGGCGTGATCACCTCGCACACGATCAGCCGTGCGGCATCCAACGCCTGGGGGGTGCCGAAGTTGTGCACTTGGCGGCTGGATGCCCCGGCACCGCGCGACTCGATCGGCACTTCGGCCACGGGGAGGTATCGGCTCGGCCGAACCTCGTTCGTCGGCGAGGTCGCGATGGCGACCCGACCATTCCCCTCGAGCACGCCTGTCGCGGCCGCTGACAGGTACAGCACGTCGGTGGGCCCCGCGAACACTGAGGCGCGGCCGTCGAGCCGGGTCGTGGCGCGCCGCCCCTCTTCGGTATGCAAGACCGTGAACGAGCCGCGCAGCGGAACCACGATCCGCTCCACGCCGGTCTCGTCGAGCGCAAGCGCGTCGCCCGGCGCGAGCTCCGCCACGCGGATACCCGTGTGTCGCCACCCTGGGATCGTCTGATCGACGACGCTCTCCCAGCCATCGCGCGCGAGGTCGCCACGTTGGTGGAACCAGCGCTCGTCGGTCGTCATGCGGTCGCCCTCATGTCTCCGGGCGCTGCGCGCGGTCGAAACTCGAATCCTTCATCGCAGGAGCACGCCGATCTCAGTGAAGGCCTGGGTGTACCGATCGAGGAGCGAACGCGCCACCCCAACCGAGTCGACGAGCGGATGCGCCGCGAACGCGCGCCAGGCCTGCTCGCGCGACCCCTCGTGCACGGCGCTGATGATGAGCCGCTCGGCGGACTTCACCTGCGTGATCAGGCCGAGCATCTCGCCCGAGACCGGGGCGATGGGCCACGGGTGCACGCCGTCGCCGTCGACGACGCAGCCCACCTCGACGACCGCGTCTTCGGGCAGCTGCGGCACGAGCGAGTTGTTGCGGACGTTCAGGATCATCGTCGACGATCGGCCGGTGGCGAGGGCTGCCATGAGATCGAGTGCGACCTCGTGGTACCCGCCGCCGTCGACATCCGACTCGAGGCGCTCCTCGTCGTCAGGTCGGCTCTCGGCCATGTAGCTCGACTCGCGCTCGTGACGGGCGCGTATCCACGTCGCGAGCGGGTCGTCGCCGGGGGCGGCGTAGAAGGCCGACTGCTGGCGGTCGAGGAACTCGCCGCGGGTCGACGGCGCCGAGCGGATGCGTTCGGTCGCCTCGCGGGTGAAATAGTAGTAGTAGAGGTACTCGTTCGGCAGGGCGCCGAGCGCTCGCACCCAGTCGAAGCCCATCAGGCGGGCCTCTTCGATGCTCTCGAGCGACTGATCGGATTCGAGCAGCTTCGGCAGCAGGTCTTCGCCGCCGGCGGTCATCGAGCGGAGCCACCCGAGGTGGTTCAGGCCCACGTAGTCGAAGTCCACGCGGTCGGCGGTGCCGCTCACGGCGGTGGCTGCGCGACGGATGAGTCCGATGGGGGTGTCGCAGATGCCGACGACGCGGTCGCCCAGCACGCGCTGCATGGCCTCGGTGACGATACCGGCGGGGTTCGTGAAGTTGATCACCCAGGCGTCGGGCGCGACATCACGGATCGTCTCGGCGAGCCGGGTCATGAACGGCACGGTGCGGAGCGCGTAGGCGAGGCCGCCGGGGCCGACCGTCTCCTGGCCGAGCACGCCGAGGTCGAGCGCCGTCTTCTCGTCGAGGATGCGGCCGCGGGTGCCGCCGATGCGCACGGCGCTGAAGACGAAGTCCGCGCCGCGGAGCGCCTCTTCGAGGTCGGTGGTCAGCGTGATGGTCGGCACGTGGCGCTTCTCGCGGGCGAGGCGCGTGAGGATCGCACCGATCGTCTGCAGACGGGACTCGGAGACGTCGTAGAGGCTCAGCTCGTCGATGCGCACGGGAGCGTGGTCGGCGGAGACGGCCTCGAACACCTGGGGGACGCGGAAGCCGCCGCCCCCGATGATGGTGAGCTTCACGCGACCATCACCTCGACACCGGCCTCGCGGAGCACCTCGAGGGTCGAGGCATCCGCGTCGTCGTTCGTCACGATCGCCGAGATCTGCCCGGGGCCGCAGACGCTCAGTACCCCGACGCCCGGGAACTTCGAGGCGTCGGCCAGCACGACGGTGCGCTGCGAGGACTCGATCATCGCGAGTTTGATCGGCACCTCCATGCCGGTCGTGTCGGAGATCGTGCCGTTCGCCCGGATTCCGCTCGTGCCGAGGAAGCACGTGGTCGCCCGGATCTGCGCGAGCGCCTGCTCGGTGAGGGTGCCGATCATCGAGTTGTAGTTCTTGCGCACGGCGCCGCCGAGCACGATGAGCTCGACCATGTCGTCGTCTCGCAACTCGTCGATGACCGCGAGGCTCGCGGTGATGACCGTGATGCGTCTGCCGCGCAGCTGGCGCGCGAGGAGGGCGGTCGTCGTGCCGATGTCGATGATGATGACGTCGCCCTCGGCCACGAGTTCAGCAGCCTTCTCGGCGATGCGCGACTTCTCGGGGTGGTGCTGTCGTTCGACGTCGGTGAACGGGATCTGGTCGGGCTCGATGCTGCCGCCGCCGCGCACGCGTCGGAGCAGGCCCTCGGCACTGAGGGTGTTGAGATCACGGCGGATGGTCGAGAGCGAGACGCCGAACTGCTCGGCGAGCTCTTCGACGGTGACTTCGCCGTCAGTGCGCAAGGAGTTCAGGATGTGCGCCTGTCGCGTTGCTGTGAGCATGTGAAACAGCGTAGCAGTCAACTTCGCGCACGAATTGACGCAAGACCATTCATTCGAGAGTATGTTCAGTCAAAGGTCATCGACGATCGTTCATGCGATCGAACCCGAGGAGGATCCGTGACGGAACGCGCTGCCGACGACATCGTCGATGTGCTGCTGACCGGGCCGGTCTTCTTCGATCTGATCTTCACCGAGCTGAACGCGGCGCCGCGACCGGGCACCGAGGTGCACGCGGAGGCACTTGCGAGCAGCCCGGGTGGAGTGGCCAATCTCGCCGTCGCGACCGCCCGCCTCGGCCTGAGCACAGCGCTCGCCGCAACGCTCGGCGACGACCTGTACGGGCGCTGGTGCTGGGAGTTCCTCGCCGACCGCGAGGGCATCGACCTCTCGTCGTCGCAGCTCGTCGAGAACTGGCCGACGCCCGTCACGGTGTCGATCGCGTCGAACGGCGACCGCAGCATGATCACGCGCGAGGAGCCCTCGCCCGTGGCCGCCGGCGCGCTCGTCGGCGACCGGGTCGCCGCCCGCGCGACCTTCGCCGACCTCGGCGCGATGTCGCGCGGAGCGCGCGCCGACGACGCCTGGTGGCAACCGGCGGCGCGCGCAGGCACGAGGATCTTCGCCGACATCGGCTGGGACTCCTCCGAGCGCTGGGATGTCGCCGACCTGCAGCCGCTCGCCGACTGCTTCGCCTTCACGCCGAACGAGTCGGAGGCGATGGCGTACACGCGCACGGAATCCGCCGTCGCGGCCGCGCGTGTACTCGCCGATCACGTGCCGCTCGTCGTGGTGACCCGGGGCGGCGACGGGGCGGTCGCGATCGACTCCGCGAGCGGCGAAGAGGTGACCGTGCCCGCGGTGCCGGCGAACGGCCGCGATGCGACGGGCGCGGGCGACGTGTTCGGGGCCGCGCTCGTTCTCGGCACGCTGCGCGACTGGCCGCTCGTACAGCGACTGTCGTTCGCCGCGCTGTGCGCCGCTCTCGCCGTCGAGCACCCCGGCGGCGCGCTCGCGGCGCCCGGATGGGGCGACCTCGCCGACTGGTGGGACCGCACGCGCGCCGGCGGCGATCGCGAGCTCGTCCCGCGGTTCTCGTTCCTCGCCGACGTGCTACCCGAGACCCTCGGCCGCCGCAGGTCGGAATCCACGTTCCCCTTCGCCGACTACCGAGCCACAGCAGCCCGGCGATCGTTCCCCGACAAGAGAGGTACATCATGAAGCGAAACATCCGACTGAACGCAGCCGCACTGGGAGGTGCCGCGCTCGTCATCGCACTCGCCGGCTGTGCGCCGGGAACCGGGAGCACCGGCGGCACCGAGAGCACCGGTGAGATCAGCACCGACATCTCCGGCGTCGGCGACGTCACCCTCACCGTCTGGGACCAGGAGGTGCGCGGCGGCCAGAACGAGCAGATGGAGCAGCTCAACGCCGCGTTCATGGAGAAGTACCCGAACGTGACGATCGACCGCAACTCGCAGTCGTTCGACGACCTCGCGACGACGCTTCGACTCGCCCTCACCGACGCCGACGCGCCCGACGTCGTGCAGGCCAACAACGGCCGTAACACGATGGGGCAGTTCGTCGCGGCCGATCAGCTGCGCCCGCTCGACGACTACGCCGAGGCCTACGGCTGGGGCGACCGCTTCTCGTCGTCGGTGCTGCAGTACTCGACCTACAGCGATGACGCGAAGGTCTTCGGCGATGGCAGCCTCTACGGCCTCCCGCAGGTCGGCGAGGTCGTCGGCATCTTCTATTCCAAGAGCAAGCTCGAGGGCCTCGGCCTCGAGGTGCCCACGGACTGGACCGAGTTCGACGCCGCGTTGAAGGCGGCGAAGGCGGCAGGGGAGACCCCGATGCAGCTCGGCAACATCGAGAAGTGGCCGGCGCTGCACGTGTTCGGCCCGCTGCAGGGCGACGACGTCGACGCCGAGGTGATCACCGATCTCGGGCTCGGCAACGCCGGCCAGAGCTGGTCCACGCCCGAGAACGTCGAGGCCGCGGCAGCGCTGCAGGGCTGGGTCGATGCGGGTTACTTCAACGACGGCGTGAACGGCACCGACTACGACGCCGCGTGGCAGGCCCTCGCGGGCGGCGACGGCGTGTTCCTCATCGGCGGTTCGTGGCTCGCCGCCGACCTCGGCGACGCGATGGGCGACGACGTCGGGTTCTTCATCCCGAACACGGGCGACGGCACCCCGGCGACCACCGGCGGCACGGGCCTGCCCTTCACGATCACCTCGGCTGCCGACAACACCGATGTCGCCGCGGCCTACCTCGACTTCATCACGAGCGACGAGGCGATGGACGTGCTCGCCGAGACGGGCAACCTTCCGGTGAACCGCACCGCGGAGCTCGCCCCCGACTCGGGCGTGCTGGCCGACGTGTTCACGGTGTTCGGCAACGTCACCGGCGACGGCAGCCTGCTGCCGTACCTCGACTACGCGACGCCGACGTTCGGCGACACGATGGGTCAGGCACTGCAGGACCTGCTGGCGGGCCAGGCGACTCCCGAGCAGTTCACGGAGACGCTGGAAGCCGACTACTCGGAGTTCGTCGCAAGCAATGAGTGACGGCACCACCACGGTCGGGCGGAGCGCCACTCGGCGCTCCGCCCGATCGGGCTGGGTCGCGTGGGCGTACCTCGCACCCGCCCTGATCATCTACGGCGCGTTCCTGCTCTTCCCGCTCGGCCGGGCGGCCCAGTACTCCCTCTTCGAGTGGGACGGGCTGGGGGAGTCGACGTTCGTCGGCCTCGACAACTACGTCGAGATCCTCTTCGACGAACGCCTTCGCGTGGCGTTCTGGCACGCGCTCGTGCTCGTGTTCTTCTACGCGGTGCTGCCGCTCGTCATCGGCCTCGTGCTCGCCGCGCTGCTCACGCGCTCGCAGGTGCGAGGGCTCGGTTTCTTCCGCAGCGTCATCTTCCTGCCGCAGGTGATCGCCATGGTCGTCGTCGCCGTCACCTGGCGGCAGATCTACGCTCCCGACGGCCCGCTCAACGGCTTCCTCCGGCTGATCGGTCTCGACTCGCTGACCCGGCCGTGGCTCGGCGACTACACGTTCACCCTGCCCGCCGTCGGACTCATCGGCACCTGGGTGTGCACCGGTCTCGTCACCGTGCTGCTCATGGCCGGCATGAGCCGCGTGCCGCGGGAACTGTACGAGGCGGCGCGGCTCGACGGATCGGGGCCGGTGCGCGAGTTCTTCGCCATCACCCTTCCGACCGTTCGCGGCGAGATCACGGTCGCGCTCACCCTCACGATCGTTGCCGCCCTGAAGACCTTCGACCTCGTCTACGTCACGACGAGCGGCGGCCCCGGCACGTCGACCACCGTGCCGAGCTACGAGATCTACCGCCGGGCATTCCAACTCGGGGATGTCGGCGTCGCCACCGCCGTCGGCATCGTGCTGACCATCATCGTCTTCGCCATCAACGGCGTCGTCAACATGATCGGAGACAGGAAATGAAGGTCTCCCCGATCGAACGAGGCGCGAACTACCTCGTGCTCATCGGGTTCGCGCTCGTCGTGCTCGGCCCCATCGGCGTGATCGTCACGATGGCGTTCGGGCCGAAGGACGCCTCCGCAGGTCGCGAGGGCGGCGCGTTCCACCCCGAGAACTTCCCCGAGGCATGGGAGATCGGCCGATTCGGCCAGTACATGCTGACCTCGGTGGTCGTCGCGACGATCGTCGTCGTCGTCTCGGTGCTCTGCTCGATCCTCGCGGGCTACGCGCTCGGGACGATGCGATTCCGCGGTGCGACCCTCGTCTTCTACGTGTTCCTCCTCGGCATCATGGTGCCGACCGAGGCGTTCATCGTGCCGCTCTACTTCGACCTGCGCGTGCTCGGGCTCACCAACACCGTCTGGGGCGTCGCGCTGCCGCAGATCGCGATGTCGATCGCCTTCGGTACGTACTGGATGCGCACGTACTTCCGCAGTTCGAGCACGGCGCTCATCGAAGCGGCCCGCCTCGACGGGGCGAACTCGATGCGTATCCTCTGGCAGGTGCTGGTGCCGATCGGGCGACCCGCGATCCTGACCCTGGTGCTGCTCGTCTTCATGTGGACCTGGAACGAGTTCCTGATCCCGCTCGTGATGTCGCCCAACGGAGCGGTGCGCACGGCGCCGCTCGGCCTCGCATTCTTCCAGGGCCAGTACACGCAGGGCACGGCGCTGCTCGCGGCGGGCGCGGTCATGGTCGCCCTGCCGGTGGTCCTGCTCTACGTCTTCCTGCAGCGCCACTTCATCAAGGGCATGATCGAGGGCGCAGTGCGCGAATGATCAAGTCATCACGCACCTGCGCGCGCCATTCTGCGTGCAATTGCACGCTTGTGCTTGCAAGGTGACTGATACTGCTCTAGCTTGAGGGGGATCGGGCGGCAGTCCGCCGTACCGAGCGTCCAACGGAGGACCGCATGAAACGTCATCACGCAATCCTGCTCACTTCGCTGATCGCCGTCGCCGCACTCATGGGACAGGGCACAGCCGTGGCCGCGACGATGGGCAACGGCAGTTCGGGGCCACCGGATGCGGCCGTGAAGCTCGAGGTCGGCGACCCGGCGATCGCCACGGAGACCGAGCGTCAGAAGATCGACATCATGGGCATCTGGGCCCACCCCGACGACGACGCCGGGTTCACCACACCATGCGGGGTCTGGAACGACCTCTACGGCGTGCGCTGCGGCATCATCATGGCCACGCGCGGCGAGGGCGGATCGAACTCCGTCGGCCCCGAGGCCGGCCCCGACCTCGGCCTGCGCCGGGAGAACGAGGACCGCACCTCGCACATCCGCTCCGGCACGGTCGACATCTTCAACCTCGACCGCGTCGACTTCTTCTACAACACCTCGGCGCCGCTCACGGCGAAGGTCTGGGATGCCGAAGAGACGCTCAGCCGCACCGTGCGGATCATCCGCGAGACGCGGCCCGAGATCCTCGTCGGCAGCACGCCGTCGCTCGCCGCCGGGCACGGCAACCACCAGTACGCGCAGGGACGCATGATCTGGGAGGCCGCGGCCGCCGCCGCCGACCCCGGCAAGTTCCCCGAGCAGCTCACCGGCGTCGGAGCCGTGGAGCCGTGGCAGGTCAAGAAGATCCTCGCGGGCGGACTGACCACCGGCACCGGCGGTGTCGCCGCCGCCAATTGCAACGCCGGCTTCGTGCCCGCCGCGACGAACCCCTTCACGGTCGTCGGCACCTGGACCGGCCACGAGTCGCCTTACGTCTGGGCCGAGGGCAACCTCGCCGGGCGAGCCGCCGGATCCGCGAAGACCTGGGCCCAGGTCGGCCGCGAGGGCGGCCGGGCGCACCCCACGCAGGCGCGCACCATGCAGACCGCCCTCGTCGACCCGACGTGCCAGCGCTACGGCGTCTCGCAGTCGATCGTGCCGATGCAGCCGAACTCGTCGCCGGCCTCGGCGAACGACGATGCCGTGCTGTACGGCGCCGTCATCGCCGACCCGGGCGGCATGCCCCTCGGCTCCGAGTTCTCAGTCGAGGCCGAGGAGTACTTCGAGGCCGCGGGGGAGCCGTTCACCACGACGGTCGCCCTTCGCTCCGGCGACGGGCAGCTCGGCGCCGGCACGGTGAAGCTCGTCGTGCCCGCCGGTTGGCAGGTCTCCGCGCCCGTCGAGGTCGACGGCGTCGGCGACACGGATGCCACGCAGGCGACGTTCACCGTGACGCCCGCGAGCGACGCGGCACCGGCCGTCTACAAGCTCTCGGCGGAGTTCGCCGGCGAGGGCATCACCGCGTACAACGACACGCGGATCGAACTCGTCGCACCGGTCGAGGGGCGCTTCGAACGCTGGGGCACCGCGGCCGAGTACGAGCAGTGGACAGAGGACAACGACGCGTACGTCGGCGGTCGCTCGAAGGCCGTCGCCCAGGTCGGCGCCGGCGAGACGGTGACCGTGCCGGTCGTGGTCGCCAACCGCACCGCCGTCGACGAGTCGGGCACGGTGGACCTCGCAGTGCCGGCCGGGTTCGTCGTCGACGCGGCGAGCAAGCCGTTCGCCGACCTCGCACCCGGCGAGACGACGACGATCCCGTTCGTCGTCACCCACACCGATCCGGCCGACCCCGGCAGCAGGACGGAGACCTTCGCGGCGACCACCACCTCGGGTGCCGGCGTCTCGACCGAGAGCGAGACGGTCTACCTCGTGCCGACCGTCGTGATCCCGCAGCTCGGTGCCGCGCCGGCGATCGACGGCACCGCCGACGAGCTCTACGTCGGCCAGCCGATCGACGTGGGCACGCGCTGGGAGGGCGCCGAGTGCGCCGCCGACGGAGTGGACTGCGGTGACGGCGGCGTCGCCCGACTGGGCTGGCACGACGACGCGCTGTACGCGCAGATCCGGGTGACCGACGACGTGGCCAGCGCCGCGTCGACACCCGACCGCTGCTTCGGCCACTGGCTCGTCGACTCGGTCGAGCTGCTGCTCGATCCGCGCGGCGACTCGATCGACACCTCGTCGACGTTCAAGCTCGGCATGTTCCCGTTCACCGATGACGCCGACGGCGCCAACGGCAACGGAACCGACGGGCCGTGCTGGTCTCGCGACGCCGACAACCATCAGGGCTTCTCGACCGGCCCGCTCGCCGAGACGGTCGAAGGCGGCCTGAACGCCGAGGGCGTCGAGGTCGCGGTCCAGGTCGTGCGTCAGGCCGACGGCACGTACGCCGGCGGTGGATACGACATCGAGGTGAAGGTGCCGCTCTCCACCCTCCCGGCAGCCGTCGGCCCGACGAGTGCGGCGCCCCAGGGTGATGCAGCGCTGAACGACGTCGATCCCGACTACCTGGGACTGAACGTCACGCCGTACGACTCCGACACGCAGAACTTCATCGGGCAGACCCGAACCGCGTGGTCGGCCTTCGGCAGCCAGCAGTCGGAGCCGTACCGATGGGGTCACGCCTACCTCGACGGGTACGCGCCACCGGCTGACCGGTCGACCGAGTCGGCGGAGCCGATCATCCCCGACACGGCCCTGCAGGGCGTGCAGTCGCCGCAGACGGTCGCCCAGTCGGCGACGCGTGGCGGCACGATCTCGGGAGTGCAGCCGAGTGATGCGATGGCCTTCACCGATGTGAAGATCCAGCAGAAGAAGGTCACCTTCTCGTATCGCTCGGAGGAGGCCGGAACCGTGCGGGTCTTCCTGTGGAAGGGCGACACATCGTTCATCCCGGTGTGGACCTCGAGCTGCGCCGGCGACATCTACGGCTTCGAGGCCTGCTCCCCATCGGACGGCGCGGCTCCGCCATGGGCCCCTGACATGAGCGGCCGTTTGCTGGGGTCGTTCGAACAGGAGGTCGCCGCGGGCAAGGGCAGCCTGGCGGTGCCGATTGATGCGAGCATTCGTTCCGCTCTTGCGGACGATGCGCGGATCCTTATCTCCTACGCGGACGAGCAGCCGGAAGGCGCGGCGCCGGGTGGCGGCGTCAATGCATGGAGTTTCCCGATCGAATCGCGGCTGCCCGGCAGAGGCTGAGGCTGAGGCTCGATCGAAACCCTGAGGTGCGGGCGAGTCGAACTCGTCCGCACCTCAGCGCGGCAACTGAAAGCGAAGGGTCGCCCGCCGCCCCGTATCGCCGGCGCTTCGCACCACACACGAACGGCCCGGGATCACCGGGCCGTTCGTGTGTGCGCTGGAGAAACATCGGCGCCAGATCACGCTAGAGCGATCGCGCGCCGGCCGCAGCTCCCCGAACAGGGGCGTTCGAGGCACTCCACGTTCAGGTCGAGCCAGTGGCAACGGCGCAATAGGCTGTCGGTCATGACCGAACGACTGCGCTGGGGCATCCTCGCGACCGGGGGCATCGCCCACGCCTTCACCAACGACCTGAAGCTCAACGGATTCACGGTGCAGGCGGTCGGCTCGCGCTCGCAAGATGGCGCCGATGCGTTCGCCGCCGAGTTCGACATCCCGAACGCGCACGGCAGCTACGAGTCGCTCGTGGCCGACCCCGAAGTGGATGTCATCTACGTCTCCACGCCGCACCCGATGCACGCCGCGAACGCGACGCTCGTGCTCGAGGCCGGCAAGCACGTGCTCGTCGAGAAGGCGTTCACGGTCAACGCCCGTGAGGCACGCGCGGTGGCCGAGCTCGCGGCATCCAAGGGCCTGCTCGTGCTCGAGGCGATGTGGACCAGGTACCTGCCGCATATGGCGCGCATTCGCGAGATCATCGCGGCGGGCACCATCGGCGAGGTTCGCACGCTCATCGCCGATCACACCCAGCTGCTCTCCGACGACCCGGCGCACCGCATCAACGCGCTCGAACTCGGTGGCGGTGCGCTGCTCGACCTCGGCATCTACCCGATCTCGTTCGCGTGGGATCTCTTCGGCAAGCCAGGCACCATCCAGGCGTCGGCGACGTTCAAGCAGACCGGCGCCGACGCGCAGCTCGCCACGATCTTCGGCTACGAGGGCGCGCGCATGGCCGTGACGCTCTCGGCGAGCGACACCAAGGGGCCGAACAACGCGGTGGTGCTCGGCACCGAGGCGCGCATCGAGATCGATCACGTCTGGTACACACCGACGACGTTCCGCGTGATCGCCGCCGACGGAACTCAGCTCGAGGAGTTCCACTCCGAGGTCACCGGGCGGGGCATGCACTTCCAGGCCGCAGCGGTCGAGCGGCTCGTCGCCGCGGGCACGCACTCGGGCGACCTGCTGACGATCGACGACACGATCGGCATCATGGAGACGCTCGATGAGATCCGCCGGCAGATCGGGCTGGTCTACCCGGGCGAATAGCCCGATCAGCGCCGCTTCAGGCGCATGGTCAGGTTCTCTGGAGGATGGCGCGCGTAGGCTTTCGGGGTGACCGACGAGACGGATGCCGCGGGGGAGACCCCCGACCTCGGCGACCCCTCGACCGGCACTCCGCCCGAGTCACCCACCGCGACCGGCGGCCTGCTGAGTCGCATCTCCGCTTTCGCACGCACCCATCGCCTGCCGATGACGATCGCGGGCGGCGTGCTGGCGTTCGCCCTGCTCGGCGGGGGCGCCGTCGCCGTGGGGGCTGCGAGCAACGGCGGCGAGGCGGCATCCGCCCTGCCGACCGAGACACCGACTCCGACGCCCACCGCCGACCCCGGCCGGCCCTTGCCAGCCGCGGCGTCCGCGGTCAGCCGCCTGCGCACCTGCTCGGTCGCCGATCGTGCGGGCGACGGCCGACTCGCCAATCTGCAAGCGCAGGTGATGAACGCGGCCACCGGCGAGGTGCTGTACGACCGCGGCGGCACGACCCCGTCGCGCACCGCGAGCGTCATGAAGGTGCTGACCTCGGCCGCCGCGCTCTCGGTGCTCGGCCCCGACTACCGCACTCCGACGACCGTCGTGAAGGGCGCCGAGCCCGGCTCGGCCGTGCTCGTCGGCGGCGGCGACGTCACGCTCTCGCGCACGCCGAGCGGCACCGAGACGGTGTACCCGGGCGCCGCCCACCTCGACGACCTCGCCGCTCAGGTCGAGGCGGCGTGGGCGGCAGACCCCGCAAACCCGCCGCTCACCAAGCTCATCCTCGACGCGAGCTACTTCGCCGGCGACGAGTGGGAGCCGAGCTGGAACCTCAAAGAGCGCGAAGACGGCTACATGTCCAACATCGCAGCCCTCATGGTCGACGGCGATCGCGACAACCCCGGCTCGAACACCTCGTGGCGCGGCGGCGACCCGGTGGCCCGCGCCGGCGACGCGTTCGCGAGCGAACTCGGCGGCATCGACGTGATCGAGCGGGGCACGGCTCCGGCCGGCGCGCAGCAGCTCGGACAGGTGCACTCGCCCACCGTCGCGCAGCTCGTCGACAAGGCGCTCGTCGTCTCCGACAACACCGCGGCCGAGATGCTCGCCCGCCTCGTCGCGATCGAGACCGGGGCGGGCAACACCTTCGGCGCGATCAACGCGGGCGTGCTGCAGGGCCTCGCCGCCTACGGCGTCGACACGGCGGGCATCACCGTCGTCGACGGCTCGGGGCTCTCCGACAACAACGCCGTGCCGCCCTCGTACCTCACCCGCCTGTTCGTGAAGGTCAACGCTCGCGAGGGCGACCTCGGCGTGCTCATGGACGGCCTGCCGGTCTCGGGCGAGCGCGGGTCGCTCGGCTACGACGACCGGTTCTCGGGCGACAACTCGGCCGCCGACGGTGCCGTCTCGGCGAAGACCGGCTGGATCGACACCGGCTACACGCTCTCGGGTGTCGTACGCGCGCAAGACGGTTCCACCCTGACGTTCGCGATCTACGCCCTCGGCGACGTCACCGACGAGGCGAAACAGGCGATCGACACGCTCACCACCGGCTTCTACCTCTGCGGCGACAACCTGTCGAACCAGTGACCGGCGCCGGTGCCCGTGCCGGCGCCCGCGCTGAACCCGCCTTCGCCGAGGGCTGAACCGCTGTGCCCGAGCGCCAGACGCTGAAAGAATGGAAGCGACGGCCGAACCGGGCCGCGATCGACGTGCGAAGGAGCAAGCCATGACCCGGGCCCTGTTCATCATCGACGTGCAGAACGACTTCACCGAGGGCGGTGCACTCGGCGTCGAGGGCGGTGCCGCGGTCGCCGCCGGCATCACCGAGCTGCTGGAACGCCACCGGGGTGAATACGACCTCGTCGTGGCATCCCGAGACTGGCATTCGGGTGACGACGACAACGGCGGCCACTTCGCGGTCGATGCCGAGCCCGACTTCGTCGAGACGTGGCCGGAGCACTGCGTCGCCGGCACGCCGGGCGCCGAATACCACCCAGACCTCGACACCTCGAGCGTCGACGTGCACATCCGCAAGGGTCAGGGCGTACCGGCCTACTCGATCTTCGAGGGCACGGATGACTCGGGCGCGAGCATGGCCGAACTGCTCGTCTCGCACGGCATCACCGACGTCGACCTCGTGGGCATCGCCACCGACTACTGCGTGCGCGCCAGCACCCTCGACGCGGTCGAACACGGTCAGCACGTGCGAGTCTTCACCGATCTGGTGGCCGGCGTCGCCGCCGAGACGTCAGAGGCCGCGCTCGCCGAACTCGGCCACGCCGGCGCCGTCATCACCGAATCGACCGTGCTCGACGAGGCCGCGCAGTGAGGCCCGCCGGCGCCGTGGACGCTCCGACGCCGACGCTCTACGCCGAATCGCCCGACGGGGTGCTCATCGGCTATCGCGTGCACGAGAACTCGGGCGGCGACCCGTCGGGCGACGCGCTGCCGCCCGTGCTGCTCGTGCACGGGTTCGCCTCGAACGCCGCCGTCACGTGGGAGGGCACCGGCTGGGTGGCGGCGCTCGGCGATGCGCAGCGATCGACGATCACCCTCGATCTGCGCGGCCACGGTGAGAGCGACAAGCCCGTCGACGCCGATTCCTACACGCCTGCGACGCTCGGCGCCGATCTGATCGCCGTGCTCGACTCCGCCGGTGTCGACGTGGTCGATCTCGTCGGCTACTCGATGGGCAACCGAGTGATCTCCGCATTCGCCGCGCTCGCGCCCGAGCGTGTGCGACGCGTCGTCGTCGGTGGCGCCGGCCCGAACGAGCTCTTCGCCTCGTGGAACCTCGACGACGCCCGCGCCGTGCTGCTGCGGGGCGAATCGTCGAGCGATCCGGTCATCGAGCAGGTGTTGCGCCCCGCGATCGCCGCCGGTGCCGATCGGGAGGCGCTCCTCGCCGTGATCGAGGGGGTCTCCGGCGCGCCGCTCGCGATCCCCGCCGGCATCCCGGTGCTGTTCGTCGCCGGCGAGAACGATCCCGTGCCCGCCGGCGTGCAGCAGCTCGCCCGCGAGCGGGGCGCCGACTTCGTGTCGATCCCGGGCCGCGACCACGTGTCGACGCTCACCGCGCGCGCCTTCAAGAACGCCGCGATCGAGTTCCTGGCCGCGGACTGACGCGAGGCGGCGGCGCCGGTTCGCCCCGCTGCCCCGCGTCGTGAGCCGATTCGAACGTCAGATCGCGGCCTGCTTCGGCGCCAGCGGCGTCGGCTGCATCGGCTGGTCGTTCGCCGTCAGGTCGATGCCGAGGTCGCGTGCGTAGACCACGCGGGTGGCGATGTCGACCTCCTCGCCGGCCTGCGTGAGCTCGAAGACGCGCCCGCCGCGCATGCGGTTCCGCTCGGCGCCCGAGAGCCCGTAGGCACCGAAGCCCGTGCCGGGCGCATAGCCGAGCAGCACGCCGTAGTAGTTGCCGACGTAGTCGTTGACGTGGTCGTGCCCGACGAACACGCCCTTGACGTCGCCGCGCTCGAGGATCGCGTTGTACATGCCCGAGTTGAAGGGACCGGGGCACTCGTCTTCATTGCGCTCGCCGACGATGGCGTGACGGGTGCGTCCGCGCGCGGCATCCGCTTCGGTGCGGGTGTCGACGCCGCCCCACCACATGAAGCGGTGCTCCCAGAGCGCGATGTGGACGAACATGAGGCCCGGCACCTTGCGCTTGAACTTCTTCTCGAGTCGCTGCGACTCCGAGCGGTACCACGAGACCTGGTCCATGCGCAGCCAGTCCCAAGTCGGGTAGCCGTCGAAGTTCTGGCCGTCGATGTCGCCCGGCGCGTACCGGCCGGAGTCGAGCAGCCAGAGGCTGAAGGCGGTGTCGTTGCCGCGGCCGGCCGAGCGGATCGGCACGATCGTGTTGCCGGTGCCCGTGACTCCCGCGATGTTCTCGGCGTTCATGTTGAAGTCGTAGCTGCGGTAGAAGTCGAGCATCATCGCCTCGTCGACCCCCGACTGCGGCAGCGAGTCCTCGTCGTGGTTGCCGTACGTGACGGCCCACGGGATGCCGCGGCTCTCCATCGGCCAGACGACGTTGTTGATCGCCTGCTTCACCGCGAGGCGGGTCTCGCAGCCGCCGGTGATGACGTCGCCGTTGATGAGCACGAAGTCGGGCGCCTCGGCGTCGAGCGTCTTCTCGATGAGCTCGACGGTGCGCCGGTCGGTCAGCTCGTCGTCCTGCGTGTCGTTGAACTGCACGACCTTGAACGTGCCGTCGTCGCGGAAGCGCAGCTTCGGCGCCTTCGGCTTCGGCTGACCGGTGGCCTGCATCTCGCCGCCCGCCTCTTCGGCGTGCGCGACCGTCGGCAGCGCCGCGCCGAGCACGCCGAGCCCTCCGGCGGTGAGGATGGTTCGGCGGCTGAACGGTGTCTTCTCCGGCATCGTGCGTTCTCCTGTTCGTCGGTGGCGGCGCGACGGCGCGCCGCCACCGACGGTAGGGAGTCCGGATGACTCGGGGGAGACGAGCAGGTGAACGAGCCGCGCGCCCGGTTGCTGCGCCGCGCGCCGGCGCAGGCAACCGCTCAAAACTCCGGATCCGAGCCGCGACTCGCCGGCTCGTGCACCCGTGCGTCGGCGTGTCGCGAACCTCCTCCGGAGTTCCGCACGCAGAGCGCCGTGACGCCGCGTCGCGACTCGCCCTCAACAGCGCGGCCGATCGCACGAACCCGACATCGCGAGTCGAGTCGCACGGGGACGCGGTCGTACGCCGCCATGATCTGGGCCATGACAGATGCTCGAACGGTCGTCCGCGCGCACGGCGGCGTGTGCACGACGGCGCAACTGCTCGCGTCTGGCATCAGCCGGCGGTCGATCACGGCGGCGGTCGATCACGGCGGCATCGAGTGCCCTCGCCGAGGGGTGTTCGTGGAGCGGGATGCGCCGCCGGCCGCGAAGCGGGCCGTCCGTGTCGGCGGCCGTCTCGCCTGCGTGTCGGCGGCGCGATTGCACGGGCTGCGGGTGCTCAACGAGCCCGGCGAGCTGCACGTGCACGTCGGGGCGCACGCGACACGCCTGCGCGATCCCGACGCACGATTCACACCCTTGCACTCGGGCGACACCCGAGTGAGGCTGCACTGGGAACGGCTCGGCCCCGCGTCCGGCCTCATGGTGCCACTCGAGGCGTGCCTCGCGGAGATGCTCGCGTGCACGCCCGAGATCGATGCGCTGGTGGCGCTCGACTCGGCCCGGGAGCGCGTCGAATGGAGGCCCGAACGGCCGCAGCTTCTCGACGATCATGCATTCGATCGACTTCTCGATCGGCTACCGGCCTCGCTCCAACGTGTCGCCGAGCGTTCGTGCACGAGCAGCCAGGCGGTCGCCGAGACTGTTGCGCGTGAACGCTTCCGAGTGGGCGGGATCCCGGCGAAGCCTCAAGCGGCTCTGCCCGGCGGATTCTGGGCCGACTTCCTCATCGGCGAGCGGCTGATCTTCGAGGTCGATGGCGAGGGGCCGCACACGGCGCCCGGCGCGTTCGATCGTGATCGAGGCCGGTGGGCGTGGGTGAAGGCGATCGGATACGCCCATGTCTCGTTCAGCCACCGGCAAGTACTGCATGACTGGGAATCCGTTGAGTCGGTCGTGCGCATGCTCATGGCACGCGGGGCTCATCTCGCGCCTGCGGCTGTGCGCTCCTCCGGATTCGCAGGGTGACTCGCCGCCCCGGGAGGGGTCACGGACGGCGAGTCGCGCAGTCGATCCGGCGTTGCGTAGCGCTGAGTTCCAGTGCGCTGCCAGAGGGCACCCGCCTACAGCGTGTTGCCGAGCTTGAAGCCGTGCGCCTCGTCGTCTTTGCGGGTGTACGAGAATCCGTCGGCGCCGATCGTGACCTCCATCTCGGAGTCCTCGGTGCGGGCGACCACGGGCTGGAGCTCGCCGTCGAGATCGAGCACCGGCGAGGCATCCGTGTACCAGCTCGGCACGACGGGGTTGCCCCACCAGTCGCGTCGCTGGTTGTCGTGCACATCCCACGTGACGACGGGATTGTCGGGGTCGCCCGTGTAGTAGTCCTGCGTGTAGATCTCGATGCGGTGGCCGTCGGGGTCGCGCAGATACAGGTAGAACGCGTTCGAGACGCCGTGCCGGCCGGGGCCGCGCTCGATGGCGTCGCTGCGGCGAAGAGCCCCGAGCTTGTCGCAGATCGCGATGATGTTGTGCTTCTCGTGGGTCGCGAAGGCGACGTGGTGCATGCGGGGGCCGTCGCCGCCGGTCATGGCGGTGTCGTGCACCGTGGGCTTCCGGCGCATCCACGCGGCGTACGTGGTTCCGTGCTCGTCTTGGATGTCCTCCGTCACGCGGAAGCCGAGGTCTTCCATGTAGGCGACGGCGCGCGGCACGTCGGGCGTGACCTGGTTGAAGTGGTCGAGGCGCACGAGCGCGCCCGGCGTGTAGAGGTCGTAGCGCCACGAGAGCCGCTCGACGTGCGCGACGTCGTAGAAGAACTCGTACGGGAAGCCCAGCGGGTCTTCGACGCGCACGGAGTCGCCGATGCCCGTCGTGAAGCCCTCGGCACGGCGCTCGACGCGGCAGCCGAGCTCTTCGTAGAACGCAACGGCGAGGTCGAGGTCGTGCGGGCTGCGCACCCGGTACGCGAAGGCGGCGACTGCGGCGACCGGGCCTTTGCGCAGCACCAGGTTGTGGTGGATGAACTCCTCGAAGGAACGCAGGTAGACGGTGTTCTCGTCTTCCTCGGTGACGATGAGGTCGAGCACGTCGACGTAGAAGGCACGCGAGGCGGCCAGGTCGGTGACGACGAGCTCCATGTACGCGCAGCGCAGGATGTCGGGGGCGGGCGCCACCGGCGTCGGGATGCGGTTCAAGGGAGCGGGAATCGGGTCGTCGGCGGTGACGACGGGTTCGGGCGAATCGCGGGAGATGATGGGGTCGGTCATGATCGTGCCTTCTCTTCGTTGAGCGGATGCCGCGGGGTGGCGGGTCTCGATACGCTTCGCTACTCGACCGGCGAGGCGCCGAAGCGCGGCGAGTGCGCCTCGTTGAGCGTGATGTGCACGGCCTGCTGGTCGGTGTAGAAGTCGATCGAGCGGTAGCCGCCCTCGTGCCCGAGACCCGAGGCCTTGACGCCGCCGAACGGGGTGCGCAGGTCGCGCACGTTGTTCGAGTTGAGCCACACCATGCCGGCCTCGACCGACTGCGCGAAGTTGTGCGCGCGCTTCAGGTTGTTGGTCCAGATGTAGGCGGCGAGCCCGTAGCGCGTGTTGTTCGCGAGCTCGAGCGCCTCCTCGTCGGTGTCGAACGGCGTGATGGCGACGACGGGGCCGAAAATCTCCTCCTGGAAGATCCGGGCGTCAGGTGCGACATCCGCGAACACCGTGGGCGCGACGTAATTGCCCTGCTCGAGGCCCTCGGGCCGGCCGCCGCCGGCGACGAGGCGCGCCTCGGCCTTGCCGATCTCGACGTATCTCATGACCTTGTCGTAGTGCTCGGGGTGCACGAGCGCGCCGACCTCGGTCGCGGGATCGTGGGGGTCGCCGACCACGATGCTTCGAGCGCGCTCGGCGTAGCGGGCGACGAAGTCGTCGTAGATCGAGCGCTCCACCAGGATGCGCGACCCGGCGGTGCAGCGCTCGCCGTTCAGCGAGAACACGCCGAAGACGGTCGCGTCGAGGGCGGCGTCGAGGTCGGCGTCGGCGAAGACGACGGCGGGCGACTTGCCGCCGAGCTCCATCGAGAGGCCCTTCAGGAACGGCGCGGCGTTGCCGAAGATGATCTGGCCGGTGCGGCTCTCGCCCGTGAAGGAGATGAGCGGTACGTCGGGGTGCTTGACGAGCGCGTCGCCCGCCTCTTCGCCGAGGCCGTTGACGAGGTTGAAGACGCCGTTGGGCACGCCCGCCTCGCGGAAGATCTCGGCCCAGAGCGACGCCGAGAGCGGCGTGAACTCGGCGGGTTTCAGCACGACGGTGTTGCCGGTCGCGAGGGCAGGGGCGAGCTTCCACGATTCGAGCATGAACGGGGTGTTCCACGGCGTGATGAGGCCGGCGACGCCGATCGGCTTGCGGTTCACGTAGTTCACCTGCCGGCCGGGCACCTTGTAGGTGTCGTCGCGCTGGGCGACGATCAGGTCGGCGAAGAAGCGGAAGTTCTCGGCGGCGCGCTGCGCCTGACCGAGCGCCTGCGTGATCGGCAACCCGGTGTCGAAGGTCTCGAGCTCGGCGAGCCGGGCGTCGCGCGACTCGACGAGGTCGGCGACCCGGTGCAGCACGCGCGAGCGCTGGCGGGGGAGCATGCGCGGCCAGGGGCCGTCGGTGAAGGCACGGCGCGCGGCGGCGACGGCGAGGTCGATGTCGGCCTGCTGGCCCGCGGCGGCCTGCACGTACGTCTCGTTCGAGACGGGGTCGAGCACGTCGAACGTCTCGCCGCCGACGGAGTCGACGAACTCGCCGTCGATGAAGTGGCGGATGCGGTCGGGCAGGCCCTCGGGAACGTAGTGCGTCATGGGGTTTCCTCGTTGCTGGTGGCGGCCAAGACCGGGGCCGCAGCGGATGCCGCGGCATCCGTCTCGCTCGAGGCCTTCTGCGCCGACTGGTAGGCGAGCACGGCGTCGAGCGTCGCCGTGCGGTGCATGCGTGCGGCGAGCTCGATCTCGAGCGGAGCGGCACCCCGCTCGATGAGCGAGACGATGCGCTCGTGCTCATCGACGGACTCGTGCGCCCGGCGCGGCACGAAGCTGAACGACGAATCGCGCAGCACCTGCATGCGGCGCCAGCCGCGGTGCACGAGGTCGAGCAGGTGCGGGTTCGGGCACTCCTCGAAGAGCACGGCGTGGAACTCGAGGTTCAGTTCGGTGAAGCGGTGCGGGTCGAACTCGTCGAGCGTGCGCCGCATGCGTTCGTTGATCTCGCGCGCTCGCCGAAGGTGGTCGGCGGTCAGGTGCGGCGCCGACAGCGACGTCGCGGCGCCCTCGACGATCGAGAGCGTCTGCATGGTGTGCAGGTACTCGGTCTCGTTGATGAGCGCGACCTGCGCCCCGACATTGCGCTCGAAGGTCACGAGGCCCTCGGCCTCGAGCCGCCTGATCGCCTCGCGCACGGGCACGACGCTCACGTCGAGCTCGCGCGCGATCGAGCCGAGCACGAGGCGATACCCGGGCACGTAGCGGCCGCCGTCGATTCGTTCGCGCAAGAAGCGGTACGCCAGCTGCGACTTGCTCTCGACGCTCATCGTGCGCCGCCCTCGGCGCGGTAGGTCGCGAGCCACTCGGCGTTCATGGGGAACAAGCCGTCGACGGATGCCCCGGCCGCCACCTGCTCGGCGACCCACGCCTCCTGTCGCTCCTGCTCGACCGCCTCGGCGACGACCTCTTCGACGAGCTGCGGCGGAATGACGATGACGCCGTCGCCGTCGCCCACGATGACGTCGCCCGGCTGCACCGCCGCGCCGCCGCAGGCGATCGTGACGTCGACCTCCCACGGCACGTGCTTGCGGCCGAGCACGCTCGGGTGCGGGCCTTGCGAGAACACCGGGATCTCGAACCCGGCGACGGCGTCGAAGTCGCGCACTCCGCCATCGGTGACGATGCCGGCGGCGCCGCGCACCTGGGCGCGCAGGGCGAGCACGTCGCCGACGGTGCCGGTGCCGCGCTCGCCGCGGGCGTCGATGACGAGCACCTCGCCGGGGGCGACGGTGTCGAACGCGAGCTTCTGCGCGTTGAAGCCGCCGCCGTGGCTCTGGAACAGATCGGGCCGGAACGGGATGAAGCGCAGGGTCTTCGCGACACCGACGATGCGGTCGCCCGCGTGGTTGGCGTGCACGCCCTCGATGAAGATGTCGTGGTAGCCGCGCTTGCGGAGCGCGACCGAGAGCGTCGCGACGGCGACCGCGCCGATCGCGGCCTTCAGCTCGTCGGTGAGCACGAACTCGTCGCTCCTTGAGCCTGTCGAAGGGAGCTCGCCTGATGCGCCCGCCGCGACAGGCTCAGTGAGCGAGCCGGGTGTCGAAGCACGCCCCGTTGCGACGGCGGTGGCGAGCTCCTCCTCGGAGCCCCACGCCTCGACGCGCTGGAGTTCGTCGACCGCGGGTTTCGCACCGAAGTCGGCGAACGCTGCGTTGCCGGCCGTCACGGTGGTCACGAGCCGGCGACTGCTCGGCGCGCCCGGCGCATCCGGCGCATCGACCTCGACCTCGACGACATCGCCCGGCACGACGACCGATGAGCCCGCGGGCGTGCCCGTGAGAATCACGTCGCCGGTCTCGAGGGTCAGGTGCTGCGAGAGGTCGGCGACGAGCCGGCCGAAGGAGAAGAGCAGGGTGTCGCTCGTGTCGTCTTGCACGAGGGCCCCGTTGACCCAGGTGCGCACGCGCAGACCGTCCGGCGTGACCGAAGTTGCCGGGATCAGCCGTGGACCGAGCGGCGTGAACCCGTCGCCACCCTTCGACCGCAGGTTCGAGCCCTTGTCGGCGGAGCGCAGGTCGTAGAGGCCGAAGTCGTTGGCAGCGGTGACGGATGCCACGTGGCCCCAGCCCTCGTCGGGGGAGACGCGTCGTGCCGGCTCGCCGATGACGATGGCGATCTCGCCCTCGAAGGCGAGCAACTCGGTGCCGGCTGGGCGCTCGATCGTGCCGCCGGTCGCTGCGATCGACGACGCCGGTTTCAGGAAGTAGCTCGGCTGGGTCGGTGTACGACCCCGTTGAGCCGCACGGGACGGGTAGTTGAGGTGCACGGCGATGATCTTGCCGGGTGCGGGAATGCCGTCGGTCATCGACGTCGTCGTCTCTGCATATTTGAAATAATATACGATCGCTGAGTTCGTGTCGAGTGGTGTTGTCGAGTGGGCGACCTCGGCGAGAACTCGCCGCTACCCTTTGCCAGGGTCGCCCACTCGATCGCGGGTTGTCAGTAGCTCTCGGTGGGGGCGGCGGCATTCACTGCGCCGAAGCGATCGGCGAGCGCCTCGGTGGCGCGGGCGAGCAGCGCGACATCGGCGCCGACGAGCACGAACGCCGCGCCGGCCGCTGCGTAGCGGTCGGCCGCAGCCGGAGCGAAGGCGTTGACGCCGGCGGGCTTGCCCGCGGCTCGTGCGGCGTCGATCGAGCGCAGCACGCCCGCGACGACGTCGGGGTGCTCCTGCTGGCCGATGAGCCCCATCGAGGCGGCGAGGTCGGCCGGACCGATGAGGATGCCGTCGACCCCGTCGACCGCGGCGATCCGCTCGACCTGGGCGAGCGCGGCCGCCGACTCGATCTGCACGAAGAGCGACACGGTCGACGACGCCTCGGTGAGGTAGTTCTCGACCCGGTTCCAGCGCGATGCGCGAGCGAGCGCGCTGCCGACCCCGCGAATGCCGTGCGGCGGATAGCGCACCGCGCGAACCATCGCCTCGGCGTGCTCGACCGAGTCGACCATCGGGATGAGCAGGTTCTGCACCCCGATGTCGAGGTACTGCTTGATCACGACCGGGTCGCCGAACGGCGGTCGCACGAGCGGCGCGACGGGGTAGGCGGCGACGGCCTGCAGCTGCGCGAGGATCGTCTCGAGGCTGTTCGGCGAGTGTTCGGCGTCGATGAGCACGACGTCGAGGCCGCTGCCGGCCACGATCTCGGCGTTGACGGCGCTGCCCGAGCACACCCATGCCCCGAACTGCGTGCGATCGGATGCCGCGATCCGCGCGCCGAGCGTCGGCGGCAGGGTCATTCGAATCGGCATGTGACGGCTCCCAGGTCTCGGTAGTCGGCGTGCACGGTGTCGCCGCGCTCGACCCACATCGGACGGGTGAACGAACCCGCGAGGATGATCTGGCCCGCCTCGAGCGACTGGTCGTGCTGGGCGAGCTTGTTCGCGAGCCAGGCGACGCCCAGCGCCGGGTGTCCGAGCACCGCTGCGGCGACGCCCGACTCCTCGATCGTCTGGTTGCGGGAGAGCAGGGCCGAGACCCAGCGCAGGTCGACCTCGTCGACCTTCACGGGCCGGCCGCCGAGCACCATCGCGCCCATCGCGGCGTTGTCGCTGATCGTGTCGACGATCGTGCGGCCCGTCATCTCGATGTGCGAGTTGAGGATCTCGAGAGCCGGCACGACGTAGGCCGTGGCGTCGAGCACGTCGAAGATCGTGACATCCGGCCCTTGGAGCGGCTTCTCGAGCACGAAGGCGAGTTCGACCTCGACGCGCACGTTCGAGAAGCGGTCGAACTCGACGGATGCCCCGGAGTCGATCACCATGTCATCGAAGATGACGCCGTAGTCGGGCTCGGTGATTCCGGTCGCGACCTGCATGACCTTCGAGGTGAGGCCGATCTTGCGGCCGATGATGCGCCGCCCGGCGGCGGCGCGGCGCTCGGCCCACAGGTGCTGCACGGCGTAGGCGTCGTCGACGGTCATGTCGGGATTCCGGGCCGTGAGCAGCGGCACGATCGTGCGATCGCGGTCGGCCGCGACGAGTTCGTCGGCGATCTCTGCGATGCGTGCTGGTTCGAGCAAGCGCGGCTCCACTTCGTTGTCAGGACTCGCTGCGATCGTATACGACACCGGTTCGCCACCGGTGTCGAAGCCGGTCATGAGCGGTTGCCGCGGCGCGCACGGCAGAATGGGCGGGTGAAGACGATCCAGTTGCGCCGATACACCCTTGTCGATGGTCAGTACGATGCGTTCGTCGAGTGGTGGCAGCGCTGGATGCCCGGCGTGCGACCAGCGGCCGGGTTCGCGATCGAGTTCGCCTACGGCCTGCGCGAATCGAACGAGTTCGTCTGGGCGGTGAGCGCACCCGGTGATCGCGACGAGTTCACGCGTCTCGAGCAGGCGTACCTCGCCTCGCCCGAGCGCGCCGCGGCCTTCGACGGGGTGCCGCAGCGGGTCGCGAGCTCCGACATCGGGTTCGTCGACGACGTGCCGCCGGCCGGCTGAACGCGGGCTCAGCCGAACACCGTAGAATTCACGGCATCCCCTGAAGATTTGACGTGGTCGACGCTGCCCACCTGCACGCGCTCGACCGAGAAGGAAGACCGTGAGCAACGAGTTCGACGCCCGCCGCACCGAATGGATCGCCAAAGAGGAGCTCGCCGAGCGGATGATCCCGCTCATCGGCGGCCTCTACCGAGATCACGGGGTGGTGACCTCGATCCATGGGCGACGGCTCATCAACCGATCAGCGATCGCGCTGCTCAAGGCGCATCGCTTCGCGCGGCAGGCGGGTGAGGTCGAACTCGACCTCGCCGACACCATGCGCGTGCTCGAAGTGCTGCGCGACATCGCGCCCGGCCCGGCATCCGTCGACGTCGCCCGGCTCGTGGCGCGCTACGCCGACGCCGTCGGCGAGGGCGATGCCCGCGAGCTCGCCGACTTCGTGCGCGACGAGTTGGCGCCGGTCATCGCCGCCGAGGGCGAGCCCGAGGCATCCGGCACCGATGTCGTGCTCTACGGCTTCGGCCGCATCGGACGCCTGCTCGCCCGCATCCTCATCTCGCATGCCGGCAACGGAAAGGGGCTGAGGTTGCGCGCGATCGTCGTGCGCAAGGGGTCCGACAACGATCTCGTCAAGCGCGCGAGCCTCTTGCGCCGTGACTCGGTGCACGGCCCCTTCGCCGGCACGATCGAGGTCGACGAGGTCGCGAACACGATCCTCGCCAACGGCACCCTGATCCAGGTGATCTACTCGAATGACCCCGCGTCGATCGACTACTCGGCCTATGGCATCGACGACGCCATCGTCGTCGACAACACCGGCCGCTGGCGCGACGAGGCCGGGTTGTCGCAGCACCTGCAGTCGAAGGGCGTCTCCCGGGTGCTGCTGACCGCTCCCGGCAAGGGCGCGATCAAGAACATCGTGCACGGCATCAACCACGACGACATCGCCGAGACCGACACGATCCTCTCAGCCGCCTCGTGCACGACGAACGCCATCACGCCCGTGCTGAAGGCGATCGACGACGCCTACGGCGTCGTGCGCGGCCACGTCGAGACGGTGCACTCGTTCACGAACGACCAGAACCTGATCGACAACTTCCACTCGGGCGACCGGCGTGGGCGCTCGGCAGCTCTCAACATGGTCATCACCGAGACCGGGGCCGCGAAGGCCGTCGCGAAGGCGCTGCCCTCGTTCGCCGGCAAGCTCACCGGCAGCGCCATCCGCGTGCCGACGCCCGACGTCTCGCTCGCGATCCTGAACCTGCAGCTCGAGCGGCCCGCATCGAAGCAGCAGCTGAACCGCTACCTGCGCCAGGTCTCGCTCACCTCGCCGCTGCGCCAGCAGGTCGACTACATCGAGTCGCCCGAGGTGGTCTCCACCGACTTCGTCGGCTCGAACCGGGCCGGCATCGTCGACGGGCTCGCGACGATCGCCGACGGCACCGACGCGATCGTCTACGTCTGGTACGACAACGAATACGGCTACTCGTGCCAGGTCGTGCGCGTCATCGAGGCGATGGCGGGCAGCCACCCCGTCGTGCTGCCCGAGCGGCAGCCCGTCGTGCTCGAGCGCGAGGTCGTCGCCGCAGTCTGACTCACCGTCGGGTGGCATCGAGCGGATGCCCCGGCGCAGGCGGATGCCCGGGCATCCCTCGGGAGACCGTCGTAGGCTGGGAGCATGAGCACCGAAGCCGTCATCGTCGACGTCGTCCGCACGCCCGTGGGCCGGGGAAAGCCCGGAGGCATCCTCTCCGAGGTGCACCCCGTCGACCTGCTCGCGGGTGTGCTCGACACGCTTGTGAACCGCAACGACCTCGACCCCGCTCTCATCGACGACGTCATCGGCGGGTGCGTCAGCCAGATCGGCGAGCAGAGCTACAACATCACCCGCAACGCCGTGCTGGCGGCCGGATTCCCCGAGAGCGTGCCGGGCACGACGATCGACCGCCAGTGCGGCTCGAGTCAGCAGGCAGCGACCTTCGCCGCGCAAGCGGTGCTCGCGGGCCAGGCCGACATCGTGATCGCCTGCGGCGTCGAGTCGATGAGCCGCGTGCGGCTCGGATCGAGCACCTCCGGCGCCGATCCCTACGGCAGCCGCATCCGCACGCGCTACCCCGACGGCCTCGTGAACCAGGGCGTCTCGGCCGAGCTCATCGCGGCGAAGTGGGGTTTCTCGCGCGCCGAGCTCGACGACTTCGCGGCGCACTCGCACACTCTCGCCGCCGTCGCCCAATCGACCGGCGCGTTCGCGAGCGAGGTCGTGCCCGTGCCCGGCGTCGACACGCTCACCGACGAGACGGTGCGGCCCGCGACATCCGTCGATTCGCTCGCCGGCCTCAACCCGGCATTCCGCACCGACGAACTCGCCGAGCGATTTCCCGAGATCGAGTGGCGCATCACCCCCGGCAACTCCTCGCCGCTCACCGACGGCGCCTCGGCCGCCCTCATCATGAGCGCCGAACGTGCCGAGCAACTGGGGCTGACCCCGCGGGCGCGATTCCGGGCGTTCTCGGTGGTCGGCAGCGATCCGCTGTACATGCTCACCGGCGTCATTCCGGTGACGGCGAAGGTGCTCGAGCGCGCCGGGCTCCGCCACGACGACATCGATGCCTACGAGGTCAACGAGGCGTTCGCGTCGGTGCCGCTCGCATGGCTGCGCGAGACCGGCGCGGATGCCGCGAAGCTGAACCCTCGCGGCGGCGCGATCGCCCTCGGCCACGCGCTCGGTTCATCGGGCACGCGGCTGCTCACGACGCTCGTCAACCAGCTCGAGGCCTCGGGCGGCCGTTACGGGCTGCAGACGATGTGCGAGGGCGGCGGCATGGCGAACGCCACGATCATCGAGCGCATCTAAGGCGCGTCGACGGTCGGCATGCTTGACGCTGCGCGCTGCTGAGAGGGCGAAGACACGCGGTGCGGCGGCCGCCGGAGGGCGTGTCTTCGCCCGCTCACGACGAACGAACGGTACTCACGACAAGGGAGCAGACATGGAACTCGACGGCGTATCGGCGATCGTCACTGGTGGCGCATCCGGCCTCGGGCGCGCCACCGCTCGAGCACTCATCGACGGCGGGGCATCCGTCGTGCTCATCGACCTGCCCGGCCCGCGAGGCGAAGAGGCCGCGGCCGAGCTCGGCGAGCGTGCGCGGTTCGTCGCAGCGGATGTCGCAAGTGAGGCCGAGGTGCAGGCCGCCGTCCACGCGGCATCCGCCCTCGCACCGCTGCGGGTCGCCGTGAACTGCGCCGGCATCGTCACCGCGGGGCGCACGGTCGGCCGCGACGGCCCGGCCCCGCTCGAGGCGTTCGAGCGCACGATCCGGGTGAACCTCATCGGCACGTTCAACGTGACCCGCCTCGCCGCTGCGGCGATGGCCGCGAACGAGCCCGTGTCGGGAGGTGTCGCTGGCGGCCCGGCCACCGCCGAGCGCGGCGTCATCGTGAACACCGCGTCGGTCGCGGCGTTCGACGGTCAGATCGGCCAGGCCGCCTATTCGGCGTCGAAGGCCGCGGTCGCCGGCATGACCCTGCCCATCGCACGCGACTTGTCGAAGCTGCTCATCCGGGTCGTCACGATCGCGCCCGGCATCTTCGAGACGCCCATGATGGCCGGCATGGCCGACGACGTGCGGGCCTCGCTCGAGGCACAGGTGCCGCATCCGTCTCGGCTCGGCCACCCCGCCGAGTACGCCGCACTCGTGCGATCGATCATCGCGAACCCGATGCTCAACGGCGAGACGATCCGCCTCGACGGCGCGATCCGCATGCAGCCGAAGTAGTCGACTGCGAGCGTCGTCTGCGACGCACGGATGCCGCGTGGCCGCCCGATCAGGGGCTGGCACGCGGCATCCGTGGTCTTCGGGTCGATCGTGTCGTGCTTGTGCTCGTCAGGCCGTTGCCCGCGCTGCGCCACGCGCACGCACGGTCTTGATCACGCCGTCGATGACGTCCCACAGCGCACCGCCGATCGCGACCAGCACGACGATCGTCACGATGATCGGCGCGGAATCACCCCACGGCCACCGCATCGCCTCGAGCGCCGTCTCGTTGATGAGCTGCCCCGTGAGGAACAGCCACAGCGCCGGCAGGGTGAAGGCGATGTTCAGCACGAGGTTGCCGGCGGCGAGCCACCAGTTCCAACCCCAGGCGTAGATCGCGACGGCGAAGAGGATCTCGAGGCCGATCAGCCCGAGGAAGTAGGGCAGCCAGAACGACCACAGCGCGGGATCGAGGATCGGCACCGAGGCGAGCTCCGGCACCCACGGGACGCCGAACTGCTGCACGACGATCGCCGCGGCGAAGACGACAAGGAACACGACCGACGAGATGAGTTCGGCGAGGCGCGACGCCTTGCCGGGCTCGGGCAGTGCGGGCAGCATGTCGAGGGTCCAGGCCACGTCGATGCCCCGACGGCCGGCAGGCGCCGGCGTGCGTTCGAGGATCGCGAACACGAGCGTGGTCCAGAAGGCGATGTGCACCCCGACCGAGATGCCGACGCCGATGACCGCACCGATGATGCCGCCGACGGTGGCGCCCGTGACGGCCTGCGCGATCGCGATGCCGATGGCCGCGAAGGGCAGCACGGTGATGAGCAGGAGCTTCAGCAGACGCCACCACGCGAGGAAGTAGCGCGGCCCGATGAGGTGCAACGGCCGGTCGACGTAGTGCGCGGCGAGTGCCGCGGGGTCGCCGAGTTCGGTGAGCGCTGCTCGCTCGGCGTCGTCGGGCGACGCACCGGCCTCGATGAGCGCGTCGGTCGCGTCGCCGATGCGCTCGCGGAGCTCACGGTCGAACTCGGCGCGCTGCGCTTCGGGCAGGGTGCGGGCGGCGGCCCACATGTAGCGGTCGGTGAGGATGGTCATTTCTCGTCTCCGGTCGTGAGTCCGGCGAGCGCATCGTCGATGCGACGCCAATCGGTCATGAGGGCATCGGCGAGCTGCTCGCCGCTCGGGCTCGTTCGGTAGAACTTGCGGGGTCGCGCCTCGTCGGTGTTCCACTCGCTGGTCAGCAGGCCCTGCTTCTCGAGTCGCCGCAGCAGGGGATAGAGCGTGTTCGCGTCGACGAGGATGCCGAGCGTGTTCAGCGACTCGAGCAGCGCGTAGCCGTAGTCGGGGATGCGCAGGCGCACGAGGCACGCGAGCACGACGGTGCCGCGGCGGAGCTCCTGCAGGTGCCCAGCGGTCGTCTCTTCGGGGTTCATGTGTCACACGATACTGTGTGACACACACTAATGCAACCGAGACTTCATAGTGCTGCGGATGCCGTGGAATTGCGCGGGCTACTGCTCGGCGTGCGCCTCGAGGAACTGGTACACCGAGGAGTCATCGACGCCGGGGAAGGTGCCCGACGGCAGCGGCGAGAGCACGTGGGCGTGCAGGCGAGCGCTCGGCCACGCGCGCCCGGCCCAGCGTTCGGCGAGCTCCGATGGCGCGCGCCGGCAGCACGACTCGTCAGGGCAGGTCGACACCGCGCGCTGGGTGGTCTCGCGACCCCGGAACCACTTGGCCTGGTTGAACGGCACCCCGACCGAGATCGAGAACTCCGCGGCATCCGTTCGCCCGGTCTGCGTCGCGCACCAGAAGGTGCCGACCGAGGTGTCGGTGTACTGGTAGTTCTCGGTCGTGCGGTTGGTGTGCCGGAACGCGGTGCGCGCGCTCCACTTCTTGCACACCCACTGGCCCTCGATCGAGCCGGTGACATCGGTCGGCAGCGGCAGGCCGTCGTTCTCGTAGCCCTTCAGCAGTGCGCCGTCGCCCGCGACGCGCAAGAAGTGCAGGGTCATGTCGAGGTGCGTGGTCGCGAGGTTCGTGAACCGCAGGGCGGCAGCCTCGTGCGTGACGCCGAACGCGTCGCGGAAGTCCTCGATCGCGAGCCGCTTCTCCTTCTTCGCCGCCTGGAGGAAGGCGACGGATGCCTCGCGCGGCATCAGGCACGCGGCCGCGAAGTAGTTGATCTGCAGCCGCTGCCAGAGGAACTCGGCGTAGCTCGCCGGACGCTCGTGGCCGAGCAGTCGGTGCGCCACGGCCTGGAGGGCCATCGAGCGCAGCCCGTGCCCGCCGGGGATCGACGCCGGCGGCAGGTAGATGCGGCCGTTCGCGATGTCGGTGATCGAGCGAGTCGAATCGGGCAGGTCTTCGACGTAGATGAGCTGGAAGCCGAGACGCTCGGCCATGACGCTCACCTCGCGGTGCGTGAGGGCGCCCGAGCGGTGCCCCGAGGCGCGCACCTGGTCTTCGGCGAGTTGCTCGATGTCGTCGAGGTAGTTGTCGCGTTCGCGCATGAGCTCGCGCAACTCGGTGTTGGCGCGCCGGGCTTCTTCAGGGGTGGCGATGGCCTCGCTCGCGCGCCGCTGCAGCTCGCGGTGGAGTCCGACGATCGCCTCGAGCGATTCGTCGGTGATGCCGCGCCCCGGCTTGATGGCCGGCAAGCCGAGGCTCGCGTAGAGGGCGCTCGACTGCGCTCGGCCGAGCTCGAGCTCGAGGGCGGCCCTTCGGCTCGGGGCCTCGCGCGCGAGCAGGTCGGCCAGCTCGACGCCGAGCGCGGCGGCGAGCGCGTCGAGCGTGGAGAGCTTCGGTTCGCGCTTGCCGTTCTCGATGAGCGAGAGCTGGCTGCCGGCGAGCCCGATCGCCTCACCGAGCTGGTCGAGCGTGAGGCCGCGCTCGCCGCGGAAGTGACGGATGCGCTGGCCGAGGGTCGCGAGGTCTGGGGAGCCTGCCTTCATGGATTAAGAATAGCGAAAGATCACGAGTTCTTAACACCTCATTTGGTCGAACGGATGCTCCAATCGCGCGCATTCTTGAAGTACGAACCATTTCCGGCCACGGTCGGCACCACCTTGGAAGGGACGACGATGACCATCTCCGACTTCTCGATCGGCACCGAGGCATCCGACGCCACTCGCGCCTCGCGCGGCACCACTGACCCCGCCCTGCGCGCCTGGGTCGATGAGATCGCCGGGCTCACGAAGCCCGACGAGATCGTCTGGTGCGACGGATCACAGCACGAGGCCGACCTGCTGACGAAGCAGCTCGTGGCCGAGGGCAAGCTCATCAAGCTCAATCCCGAGTGGCGCCCGAACAGCTACCTCGCGCGCACCGATGCCCGCGATGTCGCTCGCGTCGAAGACCGCACATTCATCTGCTCGACCTACGAAGAGGATGCCGGTCCGACCAACAACTGGCGCGACCCCCGCGAGATGCGCGGCGAACTGCTCGACGTGTTCGACGGCTCCATGAAGGGCCGCACGATGTACGTCGTGCCGTTCTCGATGGGCCCGCTCGGCGGCCCCATCTCGCAGCTCGGCGTCGAGATCACCGACTCGCCCTACGTCGTGCTCAGCATGGGCATCATGACGCGCATGGGCGACGCCGTCTACCGCCTCATCGAGGCCGCTGAGCCGTGGGTTCGCACCGTGCACTCGGTGGGCTACCCGCTCATCGACGGCATCGGGCACCGCCGGGCCGAAGCCGACTGGCCCTGCAACGAGACGAAGTACATCGTGCAGTTCCCCGACTCGCGCGAGATCTGGTCGTACGGCTCGGGCTACGGCGGCAACGCCCTGCTCGCGAAGAAGTGCTTCGCGCTGCGCATCGCCTCGGTCATGGCCCGCGACGAGGGCTGGCTCGCCGAGCACATGCTGCTCATCAAGATCACTTCGCCCGCGGGCAAGGCGTACCACGTGGCCGCGGCGTTCCCGTCGGCGTGCGGCAAGACGAACCTCGCGATGCTGCGCCCGACGATTCCCGGCTGGAAGGTCGAGACCATCGGCGACGACATCGCGTGGATGCGCCCCGGCGAAGACGGCCGCCTCTACGCGATCAATCCCGAGGCGGGCTTCTTCGGCGTCGCTCCCGGCACCGGCGAGACCACCAACCCGACCGCCGTGCAGACGCTCTGGGGCAACACGATCTTCACGAACGTGGCACTGCGCCCCGACGGCGACATCTGGTGGGAGGGGCTCACCGACGAGGCTCCCGCCGAACTGACCGACTGGGAGGGCAAGCACTGGACGCCGGCCTCCGGCCGCCCCGCCGCGCACCCGAACTCGCGCTTCACGGTCGCCGCCGCGCAGTGCCCGCAGATCGCCGACGACTGGGATGCCCACGACGGCGTGCCGATCGACGCGATCCTGTTCGGTGGCCGGCGCGCCACCAACGTGCCGCTCGTGGCCGAAGCGCGCTCGTGGAAGCACGGCGTGTTCATGGGCGCGACGATCTCGTCGGAGCAGACCGCGGCGGCCGAGGGCACCGTCGGCGAGCTGCGACGCGACCCGTTCGCGATGCTGCCCTTCTGCGGCTACAACATGGCCGACTACTGGGGTCACTGGGTGAAGATGGGTCGCGTGCTCGGCACGAACGCGCCCAAGATCTTCCAGGTCAACTGGTTCCGCAAGGGCGCCGACGGCTCGTTCCTCTGGCCCGGATTCGGCGAGAACTCGCGCGTGCTCGAGTGGGTCGTCGGCCGCCTCGAGGGCTCGAGCGACGCCGTCGATTCGCCGATCGGCCTGCTCCCGGCCTCCGATTCGCTCGACCTCGACGGCCTCGAGATCGAGGATGCCGCGCTCGAGCAGCTCTTCGATGTCGACCGCGACTCGTGGCTGGCCGAGTGCGACCTCACCGAGGAGTACTTCGCCCAGTTCGGCGACCGGGTGCCCGCGGCGCTGCGGGCCGAGCTCGCGAGCCTGCGCTACCACTTGCAGCACCAGGGCGCGTAGCGGGCTGACGACGAAGCGCCCCACGAATTCCGCGGGGCGCTTCGTCGTGCGCCGGGATCGCGGCACGTCGCGCGCACCGCTGGTGCCTGCGGCGCTAGCGTGTGCCCGAAGGCAGTCGGCGAGGGGGTCTCATGGAGTTCGGCAGCATCATCGAAGCGGTCGGCGAGATCATCGACGTGCTGGGGGTCGCCGCGATCGTCATCGGCGTCGTCTACGCGGTGCTCGACGCCGCGCTGCGCGGGCTTCGCCGGGTGAGTCCCGTCTACACCCGGTTCCGGCGCGTGCTCGGTCGTGCCATCCTGCTCGGCCTCGAGCTGCTGGTCGCCGCGGACATCATCAAGACGGTCGCCGTCACGCCGACGCTCGACTCGGTCGCGGTGCTGGCCGTGATCGTGCTGATCAGAACCTTCCTGAGCTGGTCGCTCGAACTCGAGATCTCGGGCCGCTGGCCGTGGCAGAAGCGCGGTGCGCCTGTCGAGGCCGAGCCGTCGGCCGCCGAATAGTCGGTGCGGGCCGGCCTGCGCCGCCGCTCAGACGAGCAGCTGGTGCGCCGCCAGGTCGCGGTAGAGCGGCACCGCGGCGACGAGCTCGGCGTGCGTGCCCTCGCCGATGACCCGGCCCTCGTCGAGCACGATGATGCGGTCGGAGTCGATGACCGTCGAGAGCCGGTGCGCGATCACGATGAGCGTGCGGCCGGCCGAGACGGCGTCGATCGCTTCGCGCATCATGCGCTCGTTGACGCCGTCGAGTGACGACGTCGACTCGTCGAGCAGCAGCACCGGGGGAGCGGCCAGCAGTGCCCGGGCGATCGCCAGTCGCTGCCGTTCGCCGCCCGAGAGCATGATGCCGTCTTCGCCGACCGCGGCGTCGAGGCCCGCGGGGTCGCGGTCGAGCACGCTGCCGAGGTTCACCGCGCGCAGCACCTGCTCGCACGCGGCGTCGGTGGCGTCGGGGCTGCCGAGCTTGAGGTTGTCGCGCAGGCTGCCGGCGAGCACGGGTGCGTCCTGCTCGACGTAGCCGATCTGGGCCCGCAGCTCTGCGCGATCGAGCGAGCGCAGGTCGAGCCCGCCCATGCGCACCATGCCGACCGAGGGGTCGTAGAACCGCTCGATGAGCGCGAGGATCGTCGACTTGCCGGCGCCTGAGGGGCCGACGAGTGCGATGCGCTGCCCGCGCGGCACCTGGAACGAGACGCCGCGCAGCACCGGCTGCCGGTCGGTGACGTCGGGCTCGGGCAGGTGCTCGTCGTCCGAGTCATTGCCCGGGTCGGCGGGATCCGAGCGCGTCGTCGCGTAGGCGAAGTGCACGCCGTCGAACTCGATCGCTGCGGCGCCCGGAAGCACGGCGGCGTTGGCCTCGCCCACCATGAGCGCGAGCGGCGCGAGCTCGCGGTCGTGCGTGTCTTCGTCGGGCAGGTCGAGGATCTCCTGGATGCGGCCGAGGGCGCCGAGCGCCTGGTTCACCGAGGTGATCGCACCGAAGAACAAGCCGAGCGGCATGATCATCATGAACAGGAACAGGATGAACGCCACGAGGCTCGAGACCTCGATGGCGCCCGATGCCACCCGGAAGCCGCCGACGCCCAGTACCACGAGGAACGACACCTGCATCGCGATTCCGGCGACCGGCACGATGAGCGCCGAGATCTTCGCGACCTTCACGCCCATCTGCCACGCGCCCTCGGCCTCGGCCTCGACGTCGCGGATCTCGCGCTCGGTCGCGCCCGCTGCACGGATCGTGCGCACGGCGCTGATGGCGCGTTCGACGGATGCCGCGACGTCGCCGATCTTCTCCTGCGCCGCGTGCGACGCCTCGCGCACCCGGCGCGACAGCAGTGTCACCGTCGTGATGGCGACGGCGATCACGAGCACCGTCAGGCCGAGCAGCACGGGGTCGATGATGAGCATCGCGATGAGCGCCCCGACGAAGGTGACGGTGCCGCCGACCGCCTCGACGAGCCCCTGGGTGAGTACTGCGCGCAGCATCGTCGTGTCGCTGCCGACCCGCGAGACGAGGTCGCCGGTGCGCCGGGTGTCGAACTCGGCGATCGGCAGCCGCAGCAGCTTGCCGATGAGTCGCTTGCGGCTCGAGAGCACGACGCCTTCGCCGGTGCGCTGCAGCAGGTAGTGCTGGTACCCGGTGATGACGCCGCTGATCACGACGAGCGCGATGAGCGCCCAGACGATGCCGCCGAGCGGACCGCCTGCCTCGACGATCGAGATGACCTGGCTCACGAGCAACGGCTGGGCGAGGCTCGCGAGGGCGCCGATGACGCTCAGTACCGCCACGACGACGAGCACCGGCCGGTGCTCGAAGATGAAGGGCAGCAGTTGCCGGAACGTCGCGCGCGGCCCCGGTGGGGTCGCGCGCCGGCTGAAGGGGGAACGTCGGGTGTCGGTGTCGCTCATCTTCGCTTCCTGGTCGCACGGCGAGCGGATGCCGCATCCGCTCGGGTTCCGCGAGTCGCCGCATTGCAGCTTACGTGGCCTAGCTGCGCCCGTACTTCTTGTGCACCGCCTGCTTGGAGACCTCGAGGGCGAGGGCGATGAGCTGCCAACTCGAGCCCGCGGCGCGTGCGCGTCGCACGGCGATGGCCTCGGCGCGATCGAGATCGCGGGTGAGTTCGAGGCGAGCGCGATGCAGGTCTCGGAGCGCTCGGTAGGGGTCGTCGCCGTCGGCCGCCGCGATCGCGGTGCGGAGCGTGTGGTCATCCATGCCGTCAACGGTAGTTGACGATGCGCGGCGTGTCAATCGTGGTTGACACTCGACCCCGACATCGACGTTTGGCGGCGCGAGCCGGGGCACGGCACGATGGAGGCATGGACTTCACCGGGGCCGCGCTCGTCGGCATCTCGCATGGCACGGCGTCGGCTGACGGACAGGCAGCGGTGCGCGCGCTCGTCCATGCCGTCGAGGCGGCGGTCGAGGCGCGAGCCGGCACGCTCGCCACCGCAGCGCCCGCGACGGTGCGCCTCGGTCACGTCGACGTGCAACAGCCGGATGTCGCGGCGACACTCGGCGAGCTGCCCGACACGCTCCCGGCGGTCGTCGTTCCCCTGTTGCTCTCGGCGGGGTACCACGTGCACGTCGACCTGCGGCGGGAGATCGAGGCGATCCCCGAGCGATCGGTGCGGCTCGCTGCCGCTCTCGGTCCCGACGATCGGCTCGTCGAGGTGCTGCGCCGCCGGCTCGACGAGGCCGGCGCGACCGCCGACGACCTGATCGTGCTGGCCGTCGCAGGCTCGAGCGACGTGCGCGCCGTCGACGACTGCCACGACATGGGCGCGCGGCTCGCTGCGGCACTCGGGATGCCGGTGACGGTCGGTTTCCTCTCGGCGGCCGAACCACGGCTCGGCGACGCCGTCGCTTCGGTGCGGGAGAGCGGCGGTGGCCGCCGGGTCGTCGCGGCGAGCTATCTGCTGGCGCCGGGCTACTTCCAGGATCTCGCGGCGGCCGCGGGCGCCGGCCTCATCACCGAGCCGCTGCTCACCCCGCACGACACTCCGTCGCCGCTCGTCGAGATCGTGCTCGATCGCTACGCGGCGGGGGTGGTGGCGGCGGGTACCACCCCGGAGACGGACCAGGGAGCTTAGCGTCTCACGCGCCGGGAACTCTAGCGTCTCGCGTCGTCGGCGACGGAATGTGACGCCGTGTTGCCCGAGTTGACGTCGTGTGTCCTTCCTTGCCGTGATGTGACGACCGGCGTTCCGGCGCTCGGCGATCGCGCCTAGCCTCGGTCGAACCCGCAACTCGCGGGCGACCGAGGAGAGACATGACGCAGGAGACGATCGACGCGCCGAGCCGGCCGACGCCCCGTTCCGGTGAGCGTCCGCCGCGTCCCGCGAGCCGTCCGCACGGGCAGTGGAAGGTCGACGGCACCGCGCCGCTCAACGGCAACGAGGAGTGGAAGCAGGTCGACAACGGCCTGAGCGTGCGCGACCGTATCGAGAAGCTCTACTCGAAGGGCGGGTTCGCCTCGATCGACCCGACCGACCTGCACGGCCGCTTCCGGGTGTGGGGCCTGTACACGCAGCGAAAGCCGGGCATCGACGGCGGCCGCACCGCGACCCTCGAGCCGCACGAGCTCGAAGACGAGTTCTTCATGCTGCGCGTGCGCATCGACGGCGGGCAGCTCACGACCGAGCAGCTTCGCGTGATCGCCGACATCTCGATCGACTTCGGGCGGGGTACCGCCGACCTCACCGACCGCCAGAACGTGCAGCTGCACTGGATCCGCGTCGAGGACGTGCCCGAGATCTGGCGCCGCCTCGAGGCCGTCGGCCTCGGAACGACCGAGGCCTGCGGCGATGTGCCCCGCGTGGTGCTCGGCTCGCCGGTCGCCGGCATCGCCGCCGACGAGCTCATCGACCCCACAGCGCAGATCGACGCGATCACGAGCCGGTTCATCGGCGACGAGTCGCTCGCCAACCTGCCGCGCAAGTTCAAGACGGCAATCACCGGCCACCCGAGCCAAGACGTCGTGCACGAGATCAACGACGTCGCCTTCGTCGCGGTCCACCACCCCGACCTCGGCATCGGCTACGACCTGTGGGTCGGCGGCGGGCTCTCCACATCGCCGAGGCTCGCCGAGCGGCTCGGTGTCTTCGTCGCTCCCGAGCGCGTGGCAGAGGCCTGGCACGGCGTCGCCCAGATCTTCCGCGACTACGGCTACCGGCGCCTGCGCAACAAGGCGCGCCTCAAGTTCCTGCTCGCCGACTGGGGCACCGAGAAGTTCCGCCAGGTGCTCGAGACCGAGTACCTCGAGTCGCCGCTGCCCGACGGACCCGCCGCGCCCAAGCCGCTCGCGCACGGCGATCACGTCGGCGTGCACCGTCAGAAAGACGGCCGCTTCTACGTGGGCGCGACGCCGATCGTCGGCCGGGTCTCGGGTCCGACGCTCGCGAAGCTCGCCGAGCTCATCGAGGCGCACGGCTCCTCGCGCCTGCGCACGACGCCGCACCAGAAGATCGTCATCCTCGACATCCCCGAAGACCGCGTCGAGTCGCTCATCACGGGCCTCGACGAGCTCGGCCTCTCGGCCCGCCCGAGCCTCATCCGCCGCGGCACGATCGCCTGCACGGGCATCGAGTTCTGCAAGCTCGCGATCGTCGAGACCAAGGCGTTCGCGACCGCGGCCGTGCTCGACCTCGAGCGCACACTCGACGGCTTCGACCTGCCGCACCCGATCAGCCTGCACGTCAACGGCTGCCCGAACTCGTGCGCCCGCATCCAGACGGCCGACATCGGCCTCAAGGGCCAACTCGTCATGAGCGACGCCGGCGAACAGGTTCCCGGCTACCAGGTGCACCTCGGCGGCGGCCTCGCGACGGCTGATCGCGAAGAGGCGGGCCTCGGCCGCACGGTGCGCGGACTCAAGGTCGAAGCCGACGGCATCGCCGACTACGTCGAACGGGTCGTCAAGCGCTTCCTCGCGAGCCGAGCCGCCGAGGCCGACGAGACGTTCGCCGAATGGGCCCACCGAGTCGACGAGGAGCAACTGCGATGAGCGTCTCCCTGGTCCCGCGGGCGACCGTGCGCCGCACGCACGACGAACTGCGTGCGCTGGCCGACGCGGGCAACGCCGAACTCCGCAGCCTCGCCGCCGACGAGGCATCCGCCTACGAGGTCATCGCCTGGGTCGCGCGCAACTTCGATGCGGATGCCGCGGCCGTTGCCTGCTCGATGGCCGACGCCGTGCTCCCGCATGTCGTGGCCCAGTCGTTGCCGGGCATCGACGTGCTCTTCCTCGACACGGGCTATCACTTCGCGAAGACCTACGAGACGCGCGACCGGGTCGCGGCGGAGCTCGATGTGCGCGTGGTCGACGTGCTGCCAGAGCTCTCCGTTCCCGAGCAGAACGCGAAGTTCGGGCTCGAGCTGTTCGCCCGCGACGCCGCGGAGTGCTGCGCCATGCGCAAGGTCGCGCCGCTGCACGATGCGCTCACGGGCTACGAGCTGTGGTTCACCGGCGTGCGCCGCGACGAGGCGCCCACTCGCACGAACACTCCGCTCGTGACGTTCGACGAGCGCAACGGGCTGGTCAAGGTCAACCCGCTCGCGGCGTGGAGCTTCGACGAGCTGATCGACTACTCGAACGCCTTCGGCGTGCCGGTGAACGACCTTCTGACCCAGGGCTATCCGTCGATCGGTTGCGAGCCGTGCACCCGGCGAGTGGCCGAGGGCGAAGACCCCAGAGCCGGCCGCTGGTCGGGCCTCGACAAGACGGAATGCGGGTTGCACGTATGAGCGAGACGACATCCGTGCGGGTCGAGCCCGCCGACACCCCGACGCCGGCCGGCAGGTCGCTCTCGGCACTCGACGCGCTCGAGTCCGAGGCGATCCACATCATCCGCGAGGTCGTCGCCGAGTTCGAGCGGCCCGTGCTGCTGTTCTCGGGCGGCAAGGACTCGGTCGTCGTGCTGCACCTGGCCGCGAAGGCGTTCTGGCCGGCCCGCGTGCCGTTCCCGGTGCTGCACGTCGACACCGGCCACAACTTCCCCGAGGTCATCGCGTTCCGCGACGAGACCGTCGCGCGTCTCGGCATCCGCCTCGAGGTGGCCTCCGTGCAGGACTACCTCGACGACGGCCGTCTCCAGGAGCGCGCCGACGGCACCCGCAACCCGCTGCAGACCCAGCCCCTGCTCGATGCGATCGCCGCGGGTAGGCACGATGCCGTCTTCGGCGGCGCGCGCCGCGACGAAGACAAGGCGCGTGCCAAGGAGCGCATCATCAGCCTGCGCGACGAGTTCGGCCAGTGGGATCCCCGGAACCAGCGACCGGAGCTCTGGGACCTGTACAACGGCCGCCACACGGTCGGCCAGCACGTGCGCGCCTTCCCGATCTCGAACTGGACCGAGCTCGACGTCTGGCGCTACCTCGAGCGCGAGCAGATCGCGCTGCCGCCGCTCTACTTCGCGCACGAGCGCGAGGTGTACCTGCGCGACGGCATGTGGCGTGCGGTGAGCGACGTGTCGCCCGCCCGGGCCGACGAGGTCATCGAATCCCGCACGGTGCGGTACCGCACGGTCGGCGACATGAGCTGCACCGGTGCCGTCGAGTCCGATGCGGCATCCGTCGCCGATGTCGTGCGCGAGGTCGCCACCTCGACGCTCACCGAGCGCGGGGCGACCCGGGCCGACGACCGCATCTCAGAGGCCGCCATGGAGGATCGCAAGAAGGACGGGTACTTCTGATGACGTCGACCGCCACCGAGAGCACGCTCTTCCGCTTCGCGACCGCAGGCTCCGTCGACGACGGCAAGTCGACCCTCGTCGGCCGCCTGCTGCACGATTCGAAGGCGATCCTCGCCGATCAGCTCGAGTCGGTCGCCCGCACCTCGGCCGAGCGCGGCTTCGGCGGCGAGCCGGGCGCGATCGACTTCGCGTTGCTCACCGACGGCCTGCGCGCCGAGCGCGAGCAGGGCATCACGATCGACGTCGCGTACCGCTACTTCTCGACGGGTCGCCGCTCGTTCATCCTCGCCGACTGCCCGGGACACGTGCAGTACACGCGCAACATGGTCACGGGTGCCGCCACCGCCGATGCCGTGATCGTGCTCATCGACGCGCGCAAGGGCGTGCTCGAGCAGACGCGCCGGCATCTCGCGGTCGTGCAGCTGCTGCGGGTTCCCCACGTGATCGTCGCGGTGAACAAGATCGACCTGCTCGACTACGCCGAGGCGGCGTTCGCCCCGGTGGCGGCAGAGGTCACCGCGCTCACCCGCGAACTCGGGCTCCCCGAGGCGCACGTCATTCCGGTGTCGGCGCTCGCCGGAGACAACATCGTCGAGCGATCGGCGAACACGCCGTGGTACCAGGGGCCGAGCCTCCTCGAACTGCTCGAGACGCTGACCTCCCTCGACGAGCTCGAGTCCGAGCTCGAAGCGCTGCGGATGCCGGTGCAGCTCGTCATCCGCCCGCAGGGCGCCGTGGCGCACGACGTCGACGACCCCGAGCAGTTCCGCGACTACCGGGCGTTCGCCGGGCGCATCGCCTCGGGCACCGTGCGACTCGGCGACGAGGTGCAGGTCTTCCCGGGCGGCGCCACGACGACGGTCGTCGGCATCGACGCCGGTTCGGCCCGGCTCGAGGCGGCGTCGGCCCCGCAATCGGTCTCGCTGCGCCTCGCCGATGAACTCGACGCCGCGCGCGGCGCGGTCATCGCGGCATCCGGCTCGCTGCCGGTGGCCCGGCGCGAGTTCGAGGCATCCGTCTTCCAGCTCGACCCGCGGCCGCTCACGCCAGGCGCGCGCGTGCTCGTGAAGACCGGAACCTCGACCGTGCAGGCACTTGTCACCTCGATCGACGGTCGCCGCGACCTCACGACGCTCGGCCTCGACCCGGCCGATCGCCTCGAGGCCAACGACATCGGGCAGGTCTCGCTCAAACTCTCGGCCGAGCTTCCGCTGGAGGCCTACGCCGATCATCGCCGTGCCGGTGCGTTCCTCGTGATCCACCCGCAAGACGGAGCGACCCTCGCGGCCGCGATCGTCACCCGGCCCGTCGCGTGAGCGACGAGCCGACCACCCCAACCGAACCGCAACACCAGCACCGAAGGAGCAGCAGCATGAACGCAACATCCCGCGTCGGCACCCGCATCGGCCTGGTGGGCGGCATGATGCTCGCCGCGGCGATCATCGCCGCGGCCGTGCTCGCGCTGAGCGGCTGCGCTCCGGCGGCGGCTGGACAGACGGGGGAGGCGTCGGCCTCGACGGCTCCGGCAGAGGAATTGCGCCTCGGCTACTTCGCCAACGTCACGCACGCCCCGGCACTCGTCGGCCTCGAAGAAGGGCTCTTCGCCGACGCGCTCGGCGACACGAAGCTCACGACCCAGGTCTTCAACGCCGGGCCGGCGGCCATCGAGGCGCTCTCGGCCGGTGCCATCGACGCGACCTACATCGGCCCGAACCCGTCGATCAACACCTTCATCCAGTCGGGCGGGCAGTCGGCGCACATCGTCGCCGGCGCGGCGACGGGCGGCGCCGCGCTCGTCGTTCGCGAGGGCATCGACTCGGCCGACGACCTCGACGGCACGACGATCGCCACGCCGCAGCTCGGCAACACGCAAGACGTGGCGCTGCGCGCCTGGCTCGCAGACGAGGGCTTCGAGACCGACACGACGGGCGGCGGCGACGTGCACATCACGCCGACCGAGAACGCGCAGACGCTGGCGCTCTTCCAGCAGGGCGGCGTCGACGGTGCCTGGCTGCCCGAGCCGTGGGTGTCGCGGCTCCTCGCCGACGGTGGCAACGGCGCGCACGTGCTCGTCGACGAGGCCGAGCTCTGGCCCGGCGGCGCCTTCCCCACGACGGTGCTCCTCGTGCGCGCCGAGTTCCTCGAGGCGCACCCCGAGACGGTGCGGGCGCTGCTCGACGGCCACGTGGCATCCGTCGCCTGGCTCGGCGATCACGCCGACGAGGCGCCCGCCGTGATCAACACCGCACTCGAGGCCGAGACGGGCAAACCGCTCGCCGACGCGGTCATCACCCGCGCGCTCGAGCACGTCACCTTCTCGGTCGACCCGCATGCCGAGACGTTCGAGACGCTCGTCGCGAACGGCCTCGAGGCGGGCACGCAGAAGGACGGCTCGATCGACGGACTGTTCGACCTGCGCCTGCTCAACGAGCTGCTCGAAGCCGACGGCGCCGAGCCGGTCTCGGCCGGCGGCTTGGGCGAGGAGTAGCCACCATGAGCGGGCAGGCGGCCATCCGCATCGAACAACTGGGCAAGCGCTTCGGCGCCGGCCCGCTCGTGCTCGACGACGTGAACCTGTCGATCGAGAGCGGCGAGTTCGTCTGCCTGCTCGGCGCATCGGGCTGCGGCAAGTCGACACTGCTGAACCTCATCGCGGGGCTCGACCGGCCGACGACGGGCGCGATCGACGTGCCGGCCGAGGGCGCCGCCGTGATGTTCCAGGAATCGGCGCTCATGCCGTGGCTCACCGCCCGCCAGAATGTCGAGCTCGCGCTGCGCCTGCGGGGCGTGGCTCGCACGGCACGGCGCGCGGAAGCGCTCGAACTGCTCGACACGGTCAACCTCGCGGATGCCGCGGAGAAGCGCCCGCACGAGCTGTCGGGCGGCATGCGGCAGCGCGTCGCACTCGCCCGGGCGCTCGCGCAGGACCGACCGGTGCTGCTGATGGACGAGCCCTTCGCGGCGCTCGACGCCATCACCCGCGACCTGCTGCACGAGGAACTCGAGCGGGTCTGGCGCCGCACCGGCCGCACCATCGTCTTCGTCACGCACAACGTGCGCGAGGCCGCCCGGCTCGGGCAGCGCGTCGTGCTGCTCTCGAGCCGCCCCGGCCGCGTCGCCGGCGAATGGCGCATCGCCGAGACCTCCGGCCGCCGCATCGAATCGCCCGAGGTCGCGGCGCTCTCGATCGAGATCACCGAGCAGCTCCGAAAGGAGATCCGCCGAAATGCCGCATGACGACATCGCCGGTCGAGGAACGCAGGACCCCACCGCCGGTCGAGTAGCGACGAAGGAGCGTACCGAGACCCCCGCCGCAGACCCCGCCTCATCCGGTCTCGATACGCTCGCTGGCGCTCGCTACTCGACCAACGAAGCCGACGACCTCCGCAGCCTCGAGGCCGGTCTCGACCGCCTGCAGACCGACGACGCGCGCGGCACGAACGCGTGGCGAACCTTCACCACGAGCGTGCTGCCGCCGATCATCTTCGTGGTCGTGCTCATCGCGGCGTGGCAGGTCTACGTCTGGATCGTGCAGCCCCGCCCCGACATCGTGCCGAGCCCGATCAGCGTGGTCACCGCGATCTCCGACGCCTGGCAGTCGGACCGCCTGCAGACGGCCGTGCTCACGAGCCTCGAGCGCGGCGTCTTCGGATTCCTCATCGCCGTGGTCGTCGGAACTCCGCTCGGCCTGCTCCTCGCCGAGGTCAAGCCGTTGCGCCGCGCCATCGGCCCGATCATCTCGGGCCTGCAGGTGCTGCCCTCGGTCGCGTGGGTGCCTGCGGCGATCCTCTGGTTCGGGCTCACCGATGCCACGGTGTACTTCGTCGTGCTCATGGGCGCAACGCCCTCGATCATCAACGGCCTGATCTCGGGCGTCGAGCAGGTTCCACCGCAGTTGCGGCGCGTCGGCACCGTGCTCGGAGCCGGCCCTGCGCGGCTCGCCACCCTCGTCGTGCTTCCCGCTGCGCTGCCCGGCTACGTCGCGGGCCTCAAGCAGGGCTGGGCGTTCTCGTGGCGCTCGCTCATGGCCGCCGAGATCATCGCGACCGGCGGCACGATCGGCTTCGGACTCGGCTCGATGCTCGACCAGAGCCGAGAGCTCGCCGACCTCGCTGGCGTGCTCGCGACCATCCTCGTGATCCTCGCCATCGGCATCCTGATCGAGCTCGTCTTCTTCGCTCCGCTCGAGCGCCGCATGCTGCGCCGTCGCGGCCTGCTGCAGGGCGGCACCAAGTGACCGCCGACGGCCGCGTCACCCTCGTCGGGGCCGGCCCAGGCGACGCCGGGCTGCTCACGATCCGCGGCCTGCGCGCCCTCGAAGCGGCCGACGTCATCGTCGCCGACCGGCTCGGCGCGCGCGGCGTGCTCGACGGGCTGGCCGCCGAGGGCGTCGAGCTCACGGCCGAGGTCGTCGACGTCGGCAAGCTGCCCGGCCACCACGCCGTGCCCCAAGACGCGATCAACGCCCTGCTCGTCACGCTCGCGCGCGACGGCAAGCAGGTCGTACGGCTCAAGGGCGGCGACCCGTTCATCTTCGGCCGTGGCGGCGAAGAGCTCGCGTTCTGCCGGGACGCGGGCATTCACGTCGAGGTCGTCCCCGGCATCACGAGTGCGATCTCGGTGCCCGCGATCGCCGGCATCCCGCTCACGCACCGCGGGCTCGCGACCACGTTCACCGTGGTCACCGGCCACGAGCAGATCCGTTCGCTCGGCGGAGGCCCCGATCACACCGTCGTGCTGCTCATGGGCATCGGCACGCTCGCCAACTCCGCGATCACGCTCGCCCGGGGCGAGCGCGGCGCCGACTGCCCGGTTGCTATCATCGAAGACGGCTACGGCCCGCGCCAGCGGGTCACGGTGGGCACGCTCGACACGATCGCGCTGCAGGCCGCCCGCCGCGGCATCCGCTCGCCCGCCGTCGTCGTCGTCGGCGATGTCGTCAGGCTCAGCCCGTATGCTGAACCGCTGGTCGAGGAAGGAGCGCAGCGACCGTCTCGAGACCGCTCGACCGAGCATCAGACATCCCGAGAAGTTCCCTCGTCGCTCTTCGACCCACACGTTCCGAACCGAGAGGCCACCCAGCAATGACCCGTTCCCTTCGCGTCGCGATCGTCGGAGCCGGCCCAGCCGGCATCTACGCCGGCAACATCCTCAATCGTCAGGCCACCGAGGCCGGCGCCGAGGTCGCGATCGACCTGTTCGAGTCGCTTCCGGCCCCGTACGGGCTCATCCGCTACGGCGTCGCGCCCGACCACCCGCGCATCAAGGGCATCGTCAAGTCGCTGCACGAGATGCTCGACGCCGGCACCATCCGCCTGATCGGCAACGTCGAGGTCGGCAAAGACATCACGGTCGACGAGCTGCGCGAGCGCTACGACGCGATCATCTTCGCAACCGGCGCGCTGAAGGATGCACCGCTGAACATCCCCGGCATCGACCTGCCCGGCTCCTACGGCGCCGCTGACTTCGTGGCCTGGTACGACGGCCACCCCGACGTTCCGCGCGAGTGGCCGCTCGAGGCGCAGTCGATCGCGGTCATCGGCAACGGCAACGTGGCCCTCGACGTCGCTCGCGTGCTCGCCAAGCACCCGAGAGACATCCTGTCGACGGATGTGCCCGCCAACGTCGTCGCCGGGCTCGAGGCGTCGCCCGTGACCGACGTGCACGTGTTCGGCCGCCGCGGCCCCGGCCACGTCAAGTTCACGCCGATCGAGCTGCGCGAGCTCGGCGAGGTGCCCGACGTCGACGTCGTGGTGTATGACGACGATTTCGAGCGCGCTGCGAACGACCCGCACGCCGAAGCCCTGTTCGCGTCGAACAACCAGGTCAAGGTGATGACCCGCACGCTGAACGGCTGGCGCAAGCCCGCCGATCATGACTACACCGCATCGCGCCGCCTGCACCTGCACTTCCTGCACACGCCCGTCGAGGTGCTCGGCAGCGAAGCCGTCGAGGCCGTGCGCTTCGAGCGCACCCGCCCGGTCGGCGACGGTTCGGTCGAGGGCACCGGCGAGTTCGTCGAGGTGCCGGTGCAGGCCGTGTACCGCGCCGTCGGCTACGCGAGCTCGCCGATCGATGGGCTGCCCTTCGACGAGCGCGCAGCGGTCGTTCCCAACGCGGGCGGTCGGGTGACCGATGCCGCCGGCGCTCACCTGCCGGGCGTCTACGCGACCGGGTGGATCAAGCGCGGCCCGGTCGGACTCATCGGCCACACCAAGGGCGACGCGCTCGAGACCATCACGAATCTGATGGCGGATGCCGCGGCGGGCGCGCTGCCCGCCCCGCTCGTCGACGCCGCAGGCGGCGCCGAGGTCTTCGAGCTGCTCGAGGAGCGAGAGGTCGCGTTCACGACGTGGCAGGGCTGGCTCGCCCTCGACGCGCACGAGCGCGAGCTCGGCGAGACGTTCGAGGCGCCCGAGCACTACGCGGGCGTCGTGCGCGAGCGCGTGAAGGTCGTGCCCCGCGACGAGCAGGTCGAGATCTCCCGTTCGGCAGCACTGGCCCTCTCGTGACGTACGTCATCGCGCTGCCCTGCGTCGACGTCAAAGACCGTGCGTGCATCGACGAGTGCCCGGTCGACTGCATCTACGAGGGTGAGCGTTCGCTCTACATCCACCCCGACGAGTGCGTCGACTGCGGGGCCTGCGAGCC
>NZ_ATXG01000014.1 GCF_000421565.1 Agromyces subbeticus DSM 16689
GACTTCACCGGCACCGGACTCGCGCCCATCACCGCCGACCACCTGGGCTGGACCCCGAACCTCATCGACGGCGGCGAATCCGGACAAGTCGCCGAAGGCGACCAGGTCGACACCATCCTCGACGACGGCCCCAACGCCGTCGGCCTCGTCGACCAGGAACTGCTCGCCATGGCCTTCAACTCCGGCGAGATCGCCACCGAAGGCCAATGGACCGCCACCGCCGACCTCTTCCTCCGCACCCCCGCCACCGTCACCCCCGGCGACTACACCGCCAACCTCACCCTCTCCCTCTTCGAATAACCACCCCAGAACACCCAACGGGTGGGCGACGCGAGATTCGCGTCACCCACCCGTTTCGTGCGCTACGGCAGCTTTCGCGCGCGACAATAGTTCGCGCGCGCGCAGCGAGCGTCTCGACCGCGTCAGAGCTTGCGAACGCCGAGCCGCGGGAGCCGCGGAACGTCGACGGCGGCACCGGAGTCGGCGGGCACGATCTCGACCTGCGCCGCCGCGACGTCGATGCCATGGCTCTGCACGATGAGCGGCAGGTCGGCGGGAACCGCTCGCTTGACGAGGGCGAGCGCGACCGGCCCGAGCTCGTGGTGCATGACCGCGGTCGTGATGTGGCCGACGACCTTGCGCTCGGGCGCTTCACCCGACGCGGGCTCGGGTCGCACCTTCTCGCCGACGACCTCGTCGCCCGGAGCGGGCAGCACCGTGTCGCTGCCGTCGAGGTGCAGCAGCACGAGTCGCCGCGGCGGGCGGCCGAGGTTCAGCACCTTCGCGACCGTCTCCTGACCCTTGTAGCAGCCCTTGCCGAGGTCGACGGCGCTGCGCAGCCAATCGAGCTCGTGCGGAATGGTGCGGTCGTCGACCTCGGTCGCAAGCCTCGGGCGCCAGGCCGCGACCCGCAGGGCCTCGGACGCGAGCGAGCCGGCGACCTCGGTGCGACCGGATGCGACCGCTGCCGCAGCCTCGGCGAGCGCGATGCGCGGCACGATGCGCTCGATCCAGTGCCATTCGGACGCCGGGTGGCCGGACGCGTGGGCGTATTGGTGGCCGCCCGGACGCGGGTGCGCCCACGGGTCGACCCAGTCGAGGGCGACGCCGGCCGGCTCGAAGGCCGGCGTTGCGGCATCGAGCGCCGCCACCGACATCGCACCGAGCACGGCGACGTCTGCACTCGCATCGGCGACCTCGACGCGCAGCATGAACCGCATGCGGTCGAGGAACGCCGCCAGCGGCGCGGCTTCGTCGCCCTCGACGACGAGCCAGGTGGTGGTGCCGTCGTCGATGACGTGTGCCGCGTGCTCGACGCGACCGGAGGCGTCGAGCAGGAGGGTCTCCGCGCCTTCGCCGGCGGGCAGGCGGTCGAGGGCCTGGCTCGCCATCGAGTGGAGCCAGCTCAGGCGATCCGGACCGGTGGCGGTCACGACACCGCGGTTCGAGAGATCGACGATCGCGTCGCCGCGTTCGAGGTGCCGCTGCTCGACGATGGGGTTGCCGTAGTGGCCGGCGACGCCGGCATCGACGCCCTCTGCGGCAACGGCGCCCGGGAGGGCGAGGAACGGTGAGGCGGTCATGAGTCAGTCGACCTTCGCGAGACGTGCCGACGCGTGGGTGCGTAGGTCTTGGCCGAGCGCGGCGATGTCCCACGCCCAGAGCAGATGGGCGTCGACGAGGCCGTAGAGGCGCGTGGCCGCCGCATAGTCTTTGGCGCCGCTCGTGCGCATCACCGCGTCGGTCGCGAGGTCGATGCGCGGCCCCTTGACCTCGCCGAGGTAGAGCTCGCTGACGCCGCCGGGGTGCACGAGGGACACCTCGATGTCGAAGCCGCCGTCGGCGTTGCGCAGCGTCTCGACGGCATCGGCGTCGGCGAATCGCGGCTCACCGAGGGCGGGCAGCATGCCGGGGCCCTGGTCGCCCTCGCCCCGCTGCCTGGCGAGCCGCCAGTAGCCGGTCTCGGTGACGAGCGGAGTCGGCTCGCCCACGGGGTCCGCCGGGATGAGCCAGGTGTACGAGGTGTAGTTCAGGTGCGGCAGGCCGTCGTGGCTGAAGCTCAGGCGCTGCCCGAACTCGTGCGTGACCGACTCATCACCGATCTTGTAGTCGATGACGCCCGACCCCTCCCAGACGCCGAGGAGCCAGGAGAGCGGCACGAGCTCTGCCGGGAGATCGACGGGCAGCTCGATCATCGCCACGCCTTCACCGGCACCTAGCGCTGGCCCTTGAAGAGCTTGTAGACGACGACGCCGCTGACCCAGGCGATCGCAAGGCTCGCGAGACCCAGCAAGCCGATGAAGAGGAGTTCGAGGGCGAGCAGCTCAGACATGATCCGAGTCTATCGCCCTCACGCCGCCGTGACGGGCGCCACCGCGAGTGCGGCGAGCGCCACGAGGGCGGCGGCGCCGGCGACGCTCCAGCTCGTCCGCAGCACGAACCCCTCGGGCCGTCGGGTCGCGAACTGCACGACGAGAGCACCGACGACGGATGCCGCGAGCACGACGCCGAGCGCATCGAAGACACCGAGCCGCGAGGTGTCGCCCAACCAGGTCTCGGTGCCCGAATAGGCGAGCGTCACGACCAGGGCGGCACCGAGGAGTGCGATCGCCCAGACGATCGCGATGCCGCGCCATCCGCTGCCCGTGTTCGCGTCGGCATTCATCGTCTCCCCGTTCGTGTCGCGGAGCGCCCGTCGGCGTCCCGTAGTATTGACCGCACCTTACTACTGGAGGGTGTGGCGTGGCGCAGCTGCTGATCTTGTCGCCGGCGGCCAACAACGATGTTCTTCCGGCTCTGTCACTCCTGACTCACCGAACGCGGATCATTCCCGCTTCGCCTGAGCAGCTGGTCAGAGCGCCCGAATCCGATCTCGTCTTCCTCGACGCCCGCACCAATCTCGCCGGCGCGAAGGCCCTCTCGCAGATCCTCCGCACCACGGGCCTCTCGGTGCCGCTGATCCTCATCGTCACCGAGGGCGGCCTCACCGCCGTCACGCCCGATTGGGGTCTCGACGACGTCGTGCTCGAGCACGCCGGCCCGGCGGAGCTCGATGCGCGCATCCGGCTCGCCATCGGCCGCTCGCAGTCCTCGCAGCCGAGCGAGCGCATCCAGACCTCGGGCGTCGTGATCGACGAGGCGAGCTACTCGGCGAAGGTGCACGGCCGCACGCTCGACCTCACGTACAAGGAGTTCGAGCTGCTCCGCTTCCTCGCCGCCCACCCGTCGCGGGTGTTCACCCGTGAGCAGTTGCTCAGCGAAGTGTGGGGCTACGACTACTTCGGCGGCACGCGCACGGTCGACGTGCACGTGCGGCGACTGCGCGCGAAACTGGGCGACCTCGACAGCCTGATCGGCACCGTGCGCAACGTCGGCTACCGCTTCAACGTGCACGAGGAAGACGACCGCGAGCAGAGCCCGGTCGCCCGCTAGTCACGAGTGCAATTCGCGCGACTGCGGCTCCGCCGAGGCATCCGTCGCCCTTGTGAGGGCCGTGACGACCTCGTTCCGCGAGAAGTTGCCGGTCGGCAATGCTCTCGCGCGCACGGCGAGCAGCACGCCCTCCTCGTCGACGACGAAGGTTCCGCTGTGCTGCAGGCCGAGGAATCGACCGAGGCCGATGTCGTCGTGCCCAGCGCCCGACGCCCAGACCTCGGCGCGCGTGCCCCTCGCCCGGCGCACGCTGCGCTCGGTGACGACGGCCTGCCGGGCACCGCCCGGGAGGATCAGCACGAACGCGGCATCCGCGACTTCTCCGGCATCGAACAGTCGCTCGATCGCGCCGGCGTGGGCGAGGCAGACGGGGCACGTGCTCGACCGCATGAAGTACACGATCGCGCGCCGGCCGTCGCGCACCACGGCGAGCGTCGAGCGAAGGCCGCGCGCGTCGACCAGGGCGATGTCGGGCAGCGCGGAACCGACGGCGGGAACGATGGGCTGGGGCATAATGACTCCTCGAGACGCGTGGCGAGCCGGACCGCATGATTGCGCAACCCGGTTGCGTATATTGTCAGGGTGGTTGCGTTCATTGTCAAGGAGGTTGCGTAGTCATGCATGAAGACGCTCTCGACGCATTCACGGAACTCCGGCACGACGACCTCGGCCTGCTGCTCACGGGCGCGGCATCCGCGATGACTCGACGTGCGCTCTCCGAAGTGGCCGCGACGGGGCACCCGCTCGTGCGCGCCTCGCACATCGCGGTCTTCATGGGCCTCGAGGCGACCGGCACCAACATCTCGACGCTCGCCGAACGTGCTGGCATCAGCCGGCAGGCGATGGCGGCGCTCGTGAAGGAGGTCGTGCAGATCGGCTACGTGACCACTCGACCCGATGCCGTCGACCGTCGAGCCGTGCGCGTCGAGCTCACCGATGCCGGTGCCCGCTTCTGCCGCGACGTGGCGGCCGTGTCGCGGCGGCTGACGGCGCAGTGGGAGGCGCGGTTCGGCACCGAGCGACTCGAATCGCTCAGAGCGCAGTTGCGCGACCTCGCGGGGCAATGATTCGCCGGCCCGTCATGCACCCGTGACACCGGCTTCATCGACCCGTCGCAGGCCAATGGCATGATGAGGGGATGACCGCCGACAGCATCCTCGACGACCGTACGGCGAGCGACTTCGACGATGACTTCGAGCCGTTCGACCTCGAGGGCGCGCCCGAGCTCGCGGCAGAGCGCTACCTCGATCGCGAACTCAGCTGGCTCGCGTTCAACCAGCGTGTGCTCGAGCTCGCCGAAGACCCGCGGGTACCGGTGCTCGAGCGAGCGAACTTCCTCGCGATCTTCGCCTCGAACCTCGACGAGTTCTTCATGGTTCGCGTCGCCGGGCTCAAGCGTCGCATCATCACCGGGCTCGCCGTTCCCACGAACGTGGGCCGCTCGCCGCTCGACGTGCTGACCGACGTGTCCTCCAAGGCGCACGAGCTGCAGGAGCGGCACGCAGCGGCGTACCAGCAGCTCGTCAAGCCGGCGCTCGCGGAGTCGGGCATCCGCATCATCACGTGGGCCGAACTCGGCGACGACGAGCATGCGCACCTGCGCGGCTACTTCTCCAAGCAGATCTTCCCGGTGCTCATGCCGCTCGCGGTCGACCCGGCCCACCCGTTCCCCTACATCTCCGGGCTCTCGCTCAACCTCTCGGTGCGCGTGCGCAACAGCCGCACCGGGCGTCAGGAGTTCGCGCGCGTCAAGGTGCCGCAGATGCTGCCGCGGTTCGTGCGCGTCGACCCGGGCGAGTCCATCGAAGACGCCCGCTACATCACTCTCGAAGACCTCATCGCCAACCACCTCGGCGACCTCTTCCCCGGCATGGAGATCGTCGAGCACCACGTGTTCCGCGTCACCCGCAACGAAGACGTCGAGATCGAAGAGGACGAGACCGAGAACCTCATCAAGGCGCTCGAGAAAGAACTGCTGCGCCGGCGCTTCGGCCCGCCCATCCGGCTCGAGATCACCGACGACATGGACGACGTGACCCTCGGCCTGCTCGTGCGCGAACTCGACGTCACCGAGCAGGAGGTCTTCCGCCTGCCCGCACCGCTCGACCTCGGCGGGCTCTTCGACCTCTCGCGCCTCGACCGGCCCGAGCTGCACTACCCGACGCACGTGCCGACGACCGCCCTGCAACTGCAGCCCAGCGAGTCGAACCTCAGGGCCGACGTCTTCTCGGCCATCTCGCGCCAAGATGTGCTGCTGCACCACCCCTACGAGTCGTTCGCCACGAGCGTGCAGGCCTTCCTCGAACAGGCTGCGGCCGACCCCGACGTGCTCGCCATCAAGCAGACGCTCTACCGCACCTCGGGCGACAGCCCCATCGTCGAGGCGCTCATCGACGCCGCCGAATCGGGCAAGCAGGTGCTGGCGCTCGTCGAGATCAAGGCTCGATTCGATGAGCAGGCGAACATCTCGTGGGCCCGCAAGCTCGAGAAGGCGGGCGTGCACGTCGTCTACGGCCTCGTCGGGCTGAAGACCCACTGCAAGCTCGCACTCGTGATCCGGCAGGAGAAAGGCGGCCTCCGCCACTACAGCCACATCGGCACGGGCAACTACAACCCGAAGACGAGTCGCATCTACGAAGACCTCGGCCTGCTGACCGCCGACGACCAGGTCGGCAAAGACCTCACCCGCCTCTTCAACGAGCTCTCGGGCTACGCCATCGAGAAGAAGTTCAAGCGGCTCCTCGTGGCACCGCTGCACCTCCGCAAGGGGCTGCTGAAGCACATCGCGGGCGAGATCGCCAACGCCGAGGCGGGGCGCCCCTCCGGCATCCGCATCAAGATGAACTCGATCGTCGACGAGGCGATCATCGACGCGCTCTACCGCGCCTCGAACGCCGGGGTTCCCGTCGACGTGTGGGTGCGCGGCATCTGCAGCCTCCGGCCCGGCATCCCCGGTCTCAGCGAGAACATCCGGGTGCGCTCGATCCTCGGCCGATACCTCGAGCACTCGCGCATCTTCTCCTTCCTCAACGCCGGCGACCCGCAGGTCTTCATCGGCTCGGCCGACATGATGCACCGCAACCTCGATCGTCGAGTCGAAGCCCTCGTGCGGCTCGCCGAGCCCGCGCACCTCACCGAGATCGACGAACTCTTCGACCTCGCCATGGCCGAGACCACGAGCGCGTGGTGGCTCGACGGCTCCGGCGAGTGGACCAGGCAGTCGGTGGATGCCGCGGGGCATCCGCTCGACGACCTGCAGAATAGGCTCATGCAGCAGATCGGCCAGCGAACGCGTTCTGGGCAGCGCCCGCGCTCAGGACCGAGGCGGTGACCACCGCGGTCTACGCCGCCGGTGCCGTGTGCTGGCGCCTCATCGACGGCAAGGTGCACGTGCTGGTCATCCATCGCACCGTCTACGGCGACGTGACGATCCCCAAGGGCAAGGTCGACCCCGGCGAGTCGCTGCCGCAGACGGCAGTGCGCGAGATCGCCGAAGAGACCGGGCTGGCGGTCGCGCTCGGCGTGCCCCTCGGCGTCTCCCGGTACCCGCTGCCGAGCGGCCGTGAGAAGATCGTGCACTACTGGGCCGCCGAGGTGAGCGAGCGGGCCGTGCAGCGGTCGACGTTCAAGCCGAACGCCGAGGTCGCGGCCCTCGAGTGGGTCACGGTCAAGCGGGCCAGGGGCTATCTCAGCTACGAGCCCGACGTCGAGATCCTCGACGCCTTCGCGAAGTTGCTCGACCAGGCGGTGACCTCGACCTTCGCGATCGCCCTCGTGCGGCACGGCAAGGCAGTCGGCCGCTCCGCTTGGAAGGGCACGGATGCCACGCGGCCGCTCACCGAGCGCGGTGTCGAGCAGGCCGCCGGCCTCGTGTCGACGCTCGCGGCCTGGGCTCCGAAGCGCATCGTGTCGAGCCCGGCCGTGCGGTGCGTCACGACCGTGACGCCGCTCGCAGCCGCGAGCGGCATCAAGATCAAACGGGAAGCGGGCATCAGCCAAGACGCCTGGGAATCGGGCGACGACGAGGTGCGACGCGTCGTGGGCAAGCGGGTGCGATCGGGCAAGAGCGCGATCATCTGCAGTCATGGCCCGGTGCTGCCCGAGATCATGCGCGAGGTGGCGCTTGCCACCGGCACTCCCCTGGGCTCCTACGTGACGGATGCCGCGGGGCTCGAGGCCGGCGCGTTCAGCGTCGTGCACCTCTCGGCCACGAGCCCCGGTTCGGGCATCATCGCCATCGAGACGCACGCGCCGCGGGCCTGACGGCGACGCATGCCGCGTGATCCCGGTCGACCGATCGAAAGATCCACCGAGGAGTAACAGAATATGACCGACGACGTCGCGATCGAGGTACGTCACGACGAACTGGACGACCTGCGAGACCGGCTGCTGCGCACTCGCTGGTCCCCTGATTGGCCGAGCACCGGGTGGGCGGCGGGCACCGAGCAGACCGAATTGCGGCGCCTGACCGCCTACTGGGCCGACGGTTTCGATTGGCATGCGCAGCAGCAGGCCATCAACGACTTGCCCTGGGCGGTCGCGATGATCGACGCGATCCCGGTGCGCTACCTGCGATTCGACGCTGAGCGCACCGGCGCGGTGCCGCTGATCCTCACGAACGGTTGGCCGAGCACCGCGCTCGAGCTCGTCGAACTCGCCCGGCGGCTCGCCGCCCCATCTCGCTACGGCGGCGACGCGGCCGACTCGTTCACCGTCATCGTTCCGGCGCTGCCCGGCTTCCCGTTCTCGCCGCAGCGAGCAACGCATGAAGAGCAGACGCATGAACTCTGGCACCGCCTCATGCACGACGAGCTCGGATTCGAGCGCTACGGAGCGCACGGGGGCGATCTGGGCGCGGGAATCACCTCGAGACTGGCACAGGCTCACCCCGAGTCGGTGATCGGGATCCACTTGCTTGCGGTCGCGGCGCCCACCGATGTCGACGATGCCGCACTGTCTGCACGAGAGCGTGCCTACGTGGACGAAGTGAAGGCCTGGGTGGCTGCCGAAGGCGGTTACCAACATGAGCAGCAGACACGGCCGCTCAGCCTCGCTCCCGCGTTGTCCGACTCGCCGACGGGCCTCCTGGCATGGATCATCGAGAAGTATCGTGCTTGGAGCGACAGCGGCGGTGACCTCTCGTCACGGTTCAGCGACGACTTCCTGCTGACGCAGGCGTCGCTCTACTGGTTCACGAACTCGATCTCCACCTCCTTCCGACCGTATTGGGAGTTCGCAGCGGGCCTGACCACACGTGTCGTCAGGGTGGATGTCCCGACCGCCGTGGCGGTCTTCCCCCGCGACCTGACTCGCCCGCCACGTGAGTGGGCGGAGCGCACCTACAACGTGGTCCGATACACCGAGTTGCCACAAGGCGGTCACTTCGCACCGCATGAGGAGCCCGATCTCCTCGCCGCGGATCTGCACGAGTTCTTCCACTCGCTCCGCTGAGTCGCGCACTGGTGCCGGCGCCACCGGGCGCGAGGCCAGGGCGACAGCGGTCGTTCACCTGCTGTTTACCGTCGTGGCGGAAGCTCGTAAGGCGCACTCATTAGCGTCGCAGGCGGGTCGGCACCGGCCCACACCCTGCATACGAACCCCGGAAGGGAATTCACGTGAATCTCAAGCGTTTCGGCGTGCCCGCCGTTGTCGCCGTCACGGCGGCGATCGCGCTCAGCTCCTGTGCCTCGAACGAAGGCGGCGGAGCGCCGTCGGAGTCGGCATCGACGCTCGCGGGCAACCTCGTCGGCGCGGGCGCCTCCTCGCAGGACGCCGCACAGCAGTCGTGGATCGCCGGTTTCCAGACCGCGAACCCCGACGTCACCATCGACTACGACCCCTCCGGATCGGGTGCGGGTCGCGAGACCTTCCTCGAAGGCGCCAGCGACTTCGCCGGTTCCGACCGTGCGTTCAAGGACGACGAGATCGCCGCCGGCGGCTTCAAGAAGTGCGCGCCCGACTCGAGCCTCGTCGAGCTGCCGCTCTACATCTCGCCGATCGCCGTGATCTTCAACGTCGAGGGTGTCGACTCGCTCGACCTCGATGCAGCGACCGTGGCGGGCATCTTCGCCGGCACGATCTCCAACTGGAACGACCCGGCGATCGCCGCGACGAACCCCGACGCGACGCTCCCCGACCTGGCGATCACGCCCGTGCACCGCTCGGACGACTCGGGCACCACCGAGAACTTCACCGAGTACCTCGGTGCAGCGGCTGCCGATGTCTGGACCTGGGAAGCCGACGGCGTGTGGCCGTTCGAGGGTGGCGAAGCCGCCCAGGGCACCTCGGGCCTCGTCGACGCCGTGACCAACGGCAACGGCACCATCGGCTACGCCGACGCTTCGCGCGCCGGTGACCTCGGCACCGTCGCGATCCAGGTCGGCGACGAGTTCGTGCCGTACTCGCCCGAGGCCGCGGCCGCCATCGTCGACGCCTCGCCGTTCGCCGAAGGCCGCGCAGAGGGCGACCTCGCCATCGAGATCGACCGCACGTCCGAAGAGGCCGGCGTGTACCCGATCGTGCTCGTGAGCTACCTCATCGCGTGCGGCCAGTACGAGGACCCGGCGAACGTCGAACTCGTCAAGGGCTACCTTTCGTACATCGCGAGCCCCGAGGGCCAGGAAGTCGCCGCGACGGACGCCGGCTCGGCGCCCATCTCGGACACGCTCCGCGAGAAGATCACTGCTGCGATCGACTCGATCAAGTAGTAGGTTCGTGCCCGACCCCGATCGTCAGCGACGGGGTCGGGCACGATCGCGTCTCCAGAATCCGGAACACGAAACCCGAGGATCGCACCAGATGTCCGTAACGGCCCCGATCAAGGCGAAGCTCCGCGTCGGCGACCTCATCTTCTCCCGCTCCGCGGTGTTCGCGGGGTCGATGATCCTCGTCACCCTCGCCGCGGTGGCCATCTTCCTCGTCGTGCAGAGCCTGCCTGCGATGGCGGCCTCGAACGAAGAGGCCTCGATCCTCACGACGAACTTCTGGGCCTATGTCGGCCCGCTGCTCTTCGGCACGGTCTGGGCGGCCGCGCTCGCACTGGTCGTCGCGCTCCCGGTCTCGATCGGCATCGCGCTCTTCATCTCGCACTACGCACCCCGCCGTCTCGCCTCTGTGCTCGGATACATCGTCGACCTGCTGGCCGCCGTGCCGTCGGTCGTCTTCGGCCTCTGGGGCATCGGCGTCTTCGCGCCGGCCCTCGTCACCGCCTACGCCTGGCTCAACGAGAACCTCGGCTGGATCCCGCTCTTCAGCGGCACCCCGTCGGCCACCGGCCGCACCATCCTCACCGCGGCCCTCGTGCTCGCCGTGATGGTACTGCCCATCATGACCGCGATCTGCCGTGAGGTCTTCCTGCAGACACCCGTGCTGCACGAAGAGGCCGCGCTGGCGCTCGGAGCCACCCGCTGGGAGATGATCCGAACCGCGGTGCTGCCGTTCGGTCGCCCCGGCATCATCTCGGCATCCGTGCTCGGCCTCGGTCGTGCGCTCGGCGAGACGATGGCGGTGGCCATGGTGCTCTCCGCATCTCCGGTCATCACGTTCCAGCTGATCACCTCGATCAACCCGAACACCACCGCCGCGAACATCGCGCTGAGCTTTCCCGAGGCATACGGCCTCAACGTCAACGTGCTCATCGCGACGGGCCTGATCCTCTTCATCGTGACCTTCGCGGTCAACGCGTTCGCGCGCTGGATCGTCAGCCGCCGCAAGGAATTCTCGGGAGCGAACTGATGACTGTCCAAACCGAGCGCCCCGTCGAGGCCGCAGCTCCCATCTCCAACTCGCTCACCGCCGGCCGGCTGCCGAAGTCGGCGCCGTGGACGATCCTCGTCGTCGCGATCGCCGTCGCGGCCGCCGTCTTCGGCGTCGTCTCGATCGGCACGGGTGCCGGCTTCAACTGGGGCGGCGCACTGTTCGTGGGAGCGCTGCTCTACATTCCCTCGATCTGGCTGTTCTCGACCCTCGTCGAGGGGCGCCGACGCGCCATGGACCGCCTGGTCACCGCGCTCGTCACCGGCGCCTTCCTGTTGGCGATGATCCCGCTCGTCTCGCTCGCGATCACCGTCATCACGCTCGGCGCGGCTCGCTTCGACGCCGATTTCTTCTCGATGTCGATGCGCAACGTCACGGGCGAGGGCGGCGGCGCGCTGCACGCCATCATCGGCACGCTGTTCATCACCGGTGCCGCCGCGATCATCTCGATCCCGGTCGGCCTCATGACCTCGATCTACCTCGTCGAGTACGGCCGCGGCCGTCTCGCCCGCGGCATCACCTTCTTCGTCGATGTCATGACGGGTATCCCCTCGATCGTCGCCGGGCTCTTCGCCTACTCGCTGTTCGCGATCTTCCTCGGCCCGGGCACCCGCACGGGCATCGCCGGCGCCGTGGCGCTGTCGCTGCTCATGATCCCGGTCGTCGTGCGCTCGAGCGAAGAGATGCTCCGCCTCGTTCCGAACGAGCTGCGTGAAGCAGCCTTCGCCCTCGGTGTGCCGAAGTGGCTCACGATCGTCAAGGTCGTGCTGCCGACGTCGATCGCCGGCATCACGACGGGCATCATGCTCTCGATCGCCCGGGTGATCGGCGAGACCGCCCCGCTGCTCATCGCCGCCGGCTTCACCGCGAGCGTGAACTACAACCTCTTCTCCGACCGCATGCAGTCGCTGCCGGTGTACGTCTACACGCAGTACGCCAACCAGGGCAACCCGCCCGAGGCGTTCCTCGACCGCGCATGGGCGGCCGCGCTCACCCTCATCCTCATCGTCATGGCGCTGAACCTCATCGCGAGGCTCGTCGCCCGATTCTTCGCGCCGAAGTTCGGCCGCTGACCCACGCAAGCAAAGGAAACCCGTGTCCAAGCGCATCGAGGTCCGCGACCTCAACGTCTACTACTCGAAGTTCCTCGCCGTCGAGGGCGTGAACCTCGCGATCGAGCCCCGCAGCGTCACCGCGTTCATCGGGCCGTCGGGTTGCGGCAAGTCGACCTTCCTCCGCACGCTGAACCGCATGCACGAGGTGATCCCGGGGGCACGCGTCGAGGGCGAGGTGCTCATCGACGGCAACAACCTCTACGACCCCGACGTCGACCCCGTGCTCGTGCGTCGTCAGGTCGGCATGGTCTTCCAGCGGCCGAACCCGTTCCCGACGATGTCGATCAAAGAGAACGTGCTCGCGGGCGTGAAGCTCAACAACAAGCGCATCTCGAAGTCCGACGCCGACGAGCTCGTCGAGCGCTCGCTCCGCGGAGCGAACCTCTGGAACGAGGTCAAGGACCGCCTCGACCGCCCGGGCTCCGGCCTCTCGGGCGGCCAGCAGCAGCGACTCTGCATCGCGCGAGCGATCGCCGTCTCGCCAGAGGTCATCCTCATGGACGAGCCGTGCTCGGCGCTCGACCCGATCTCGACCCTCGCGATCGAAGACCTCATCGAAGAACTGAAGCTCAAGTACACGATCGTGATCGTGACGCACAACATGCAGCAGGCGTCGCGGGTCAGCGACCGCACAGCCTTCTTCAACATCGCGGGCACGGGCAAGCCGGGCAACCTCATCGAGTACGACGACACCACGACGATCTTCTCGAACCCGTCGGTGCAGGCGACCGAAGACTACGTCTCGGGCCGCTTCGGTTGATCCCGGCGCCGGTCCGGCCCGCCCCGCTCAGTCGCGGGGTGAGCGCAGGTAGTCGTTGAACGCCCGCGTCTCGGCGGCGTCGACGGCGACGGAGGTCCCGTCGAGCCGGGTGACCCCGACGGCGAGCCGCACGCTCGACACGAGCCAGATCGCGTCGGCCGTGCGGAGCTCGGCGACGGGGATGTCGCGGTACTCGGTTGCCCGACCGGTCGCCGCGAGGTGCTCGAAGAGGCTCTGCTGCGTGGTGCCGTGCAGGATGGCACCCGATGGTGCCGGTGTCGAGTAGACGTCGCCATGGCGGAGGATGACGCTCGACGTCGGCCCCTCCATGACGAAGCCGTCTGAGGAGACGAAGATCGTGTCGTCGGCCCCGCGGCGGTGCGCTTCGCGGAGCGCGGCCATGTTGGTGGCGTAACTGAGCGTCTTCGCACCGAGCAGCAGCCACGGAGCCTGCTCAGCGGCGTCGTGCGCGTAGCCGCGGTCGAGCGTGACCACGGCGACGCCGCGCTCGCGCACGGCGGTGAAGTCGTTGGCGCGCGCCGCGTGCAGCCAGGCGGTGGGCGTCGGCCCGTGTTCGACGCCGCGGCTGAGCACGAGCTTCAACGCCCACTCGCCGTCGTCGGGCAGGGCGCTCACGGCGCGGTCGATCGCGGCACGCCACTGCGCGAGGTTCGGCTCGGGCAACTCGCAGATGAGTGCCGAGTTGCGCAGGCGCTCGAGGTGCGGCCCAGTCTCCTGCGCGTGCCCGTCGATGACGGCGAGGGTCTCGAAGACGCCGTCACCGCGTTGCGTCGACAGTTCGCCGACCCGCAGTGCCGGTGCTGCCGCGTCGACCTCGCGCAGCGTGGCGTCGAGGTCGAAGTCGACGGCGTCGGCGGGAACGGGTTCGATGAGCAGGGTGACGGTGTCGGGCATGTACCGATGCTACGCGGATGCCGCGGGATGGCCGCCGGCCCCGAGGCATCCGCTGCATCGGCAAGCTCGGCCGGAGTCGGGAGACGGAAATGGCCGGCCGCAGAACGCCTCTCGGCGCGAGGCCGCTCGGAGCGGCGAATATTGGAGCCCGGGGTTACTGCGGCCGGCCACGTCAATTGTAAACGAGGTCGGGTGGGGTTTCATTCCCGCCCGCCGGCGATGTTCAGTCGAGCGCGTCGCGTCGCCAGAGTCGCGCGCACGAGGAGAGCTCGTCGGCGAGCTCGGTGAGGCGGTAGGCGCGGGTGGTGAGCGCCGAGGAGCGATCGGCGTGCACGGAATCGCTCGCGTCGGCGTCGTCGGCGAGACTCGCCGAGCCTGCCGCCGCCACTCTCGCGAACGCCGCGGCCCGTTCGAGCGCGACCGCGAAGTCTCCGGTGAACAGGCCGCGCAGGATGCGGTCGGCGAGGTCACGGACCTCGTCGGCTCCGGCGGGAACCGGGGCGCCGGCGACGACCTGGTCGATCGTGTGCGACACCTCGGTGCCGCGCTGGAACGCGAGGCTGAGGCTCAGCGGATCCTGCCGGATGAGCGTGCGCAGGAGGTAGACGCGCCAGAGCGCGCCGGGCAGGCTCTTGGCCGACGCCCTCGACCAGAGTTCGGCGATCGCGTCGATGCCGTGCTCGTCGGTGTACGAGACGAGCCGGCCGACGACATCGGGATCGGGGTCGGCGCGGACCCGCGAGAGCACGGCGGCCGCCGTGTCGTGGGCGACCCTGCTGAGGTGCGCGGGGTCTTCCGCTCCCTGGAAGCCCTCGAACATGCCGGGCGGGAACTTGGTGGGGCGAGTGAAATCTGAAGCCATCGCCGCACACCTTACCCGCCTTCTCCGGGAGCTGTCGAAGAGCGGTCGTGTGCCCTGTTCTGGGTGCAGCACATCGCTCGATGCCCGGCGCCGTCTGCCAGGGCCGGAGGTCACGAACGGGCGCCGGCAATGCCGTGCTCGAAGGCCCAGATCACGACATGCACCCGATCGGGCAGGTCGAGCTTGCCGAGGATCGAGCGCACGTGGGTCTTCACGGTGTTGCCGGTCAAGTAGAGGCGTTCGGCGACCTGCTCGTTCGAGGCGCCGGTGATCAGCAGCATCAGCACCTCCCGCTCGCGCGGAGTGAGCCCCTCGAGCAGCTGCTCGGCGTCATGCGGGGCCGGTGCCCGCGCCACGAAGTCCAGCAGGCTCGCGGTCGCCCGAGGCGCGAGCACCGCATCGCCCACGTGCACGGCCCTGATCGCTGCGGCGATCTCGTCACTCGAGGCGTCTTTCGTGAGGAAGCCGCCGGCGCCGGCGCGGATCGCGGCGAACACGTAGTCGTCGAGGTCGTAGGTGGTGAGGATCAGCACCCGGGTGCCGGGTTGATCGGCCATGAGGCGGCGCGTCGTCTCGATGCCGTCGAGCCGCGGCATCCTGATGTCCATCAGCACCACGTCGAGCCGGTGGGCGCGCGCCGACTCGAGCAGCTCGGTTCCGTCGGCCGCGACCACGACGAGCTCGAGGTCGTCGTGCGCCTCGATCATCACCGCGACCGCCGAGCGGATCAGCGCCTGGTCGTCGGCGATGGCCACGCGGATGCGCGCCGGCGCTGACATGTCGGCGGCAGTCACTGCGACTGCCCGTCGACGGGTGCCAGCGGAAGGGTGGCGCGGGTGCGCCACCCGGGCCCGACGCCGAGGGGGCCGGTCTCGAGGCTGCCGCCGCGCTGCTCGACGCGGTCGCGCATGCCTCGGATGCCGCGGCCACCGCCGGGCGACGTCGTCGGCGCGTGCGGAGTCGTTGCGCCCGAGCCGCCGTCGTCGTCGACGGTGACGACGAGTGCGCGGTCGCTCCATTCGAGGTGCACCTCGCTTCGGCCGGGTGCCGTCGTGTGCTTCAGGGTGTTCGTGAGCGATTCCTGCACGACCCGGTACACCGTGAGGCCGACGCCGGGGCTGACTGGATGCGGACTGCCCAGCTCGGCGAAGTCCACGGTGCGGCCTGCTCCCGACGCACGAGCGACGAGATGCTGCAAGTCGGCGAGGTCGGGGCTCGGCTGCCGGGCGGCGAGCGCGGCGTCATCGCCCGGAGCGCCGGGGTTCGACTCGGCGAGCACGGAGACGAGCCCGCGCATGTCGGCCATCGCATTACGACCGGTCGAGACGACGTGCTCGATCGCCGTGCGCGCCTTCGCCTCGTCGCGCCCGAGGAGCAGCCTCGAGGCCTCGGCCTGGGCGACCATGACGGCGAGCGAATGGGAGATGACGTCGTGCAGCTCGCGGCCGAGTCGGCGACGGTCGTCGGCCGCGGCTTCGCGTTCCTGTCGTGCCCGGAGCTCGGCAGCCTGCTCCCGGGCGAGTTCCCTGGCGGCGCGCGTGCGCGTGAACTCGAGCCGGTACCGCCCGAGCGCCCAGGCCGCCCCGATCGAGGCGACGAGGAATCCGGCGAGCGCGATCAGGACCCCCGGCTCGGGACGCATCGAGGCAGCTCCGCCGTGGGCGATCGCCACGACGGTGATCATCGCCGCGCCGCCGAGCCCGAACACGAGCACGGCGATATCGGCACGACGGGCACCGCTCGTGGCCGCGGTGAACACGAAGACGAGGTACACGACGCTGCTCGGCACCAGCACCGCGACGGCGGGAGTGCCCGGCAGGCTGGCGCCGACGAGCGCGAGCATGATCGCCGAAGCGATCACGAGGCCCGCGAACGGTGCGCGCCGGCGCAGTGCCGTCCCGATGTGCAATGCGATGAAGAGAGCGATGACCACGAGAGCCCACGTACCATCGCCCTTCTCCTGCACCGCACGAAGCACCTCGACCACGGTGATCGGCAGCAGCGCCGCCGCGATCGCGACCGCCCAGACCACGTCGGCGAGCGACGGTGCGAGCCGCGAGCGAGACGACCGCGTGTGCGCGGCGTCGCCCTCCGGCGGCTCGCCCGGCGACGGCTCGCCCAGCGGCCCGCCTGGCGAGGTCGGCGACGGAGTGGAGGAACGCGAGCTGGCAACCATTTCGCCGCTCACGCTACCTGCCACGAGAGCGCCCGCGCCTCACCCGTCGGGGTGAGGCGGTCGATCGCGGGCGCTGGGACGCTGGCCGAACAGGCCCCATCAGGGCGCACAAACACGCAGAGGAGCCAGGACGCATGACCTCCATCGAACGATCCGCTGACCGCACGCGGTCCGGAGACGGACGCTCGCCCAACGGCGCAACCGCAGCGCGGCAGTCGAACCTCGAGCGCGGCCGACGATCGGAGCGGCGCACGCGGACGCTCGCCATCGGCGCGCTCATCAGCTCGGCGGCCGTCACCGGACTCGCGATCGTCTGGCTCACGACGCCGGAGTCGAGCCCCTTCGCCACGACGGCCACCGCCACGAGTCTCGCGGACACACTCCTCGACGCGGCGGCCGCCGCGCTGCTGGCCCTCGTCGTCGGGGTCACGGGAATCGCACTCGGCACGGCCCTGACCATTCGCCCCGATCTCGCCCGGCGCTTGGTCGTCGGCAGCGCTGCAGCGGTGCTGGCCCTCGCCTTCGCCTTCCTGTTCGGCAGCATGTCGACCATCGCGATCGCCGGCTATCTCTTCGGGGCGCTCGCCGTCGTGGCGGGTCCGGTCACGATCCTCGTCCTGCTCTGGCGGGCTCCACGACTCGGCTCTGCCCTGCTCGTGCTGCTTCTCGCGCTGCTCGCGGTCGCCTTCATGTGGGCGGGACTCACGGTCGACGCCGTCACAGGCTTCGCCGTGAACACCGGCAGAGCCCTCGTCGCCGGCTCCGGTGTGTTCTCGCTCGTCGGCCTCGGTCTCGTGTCGACACTGCTGTGGAGCGCCATCGCGATCATCGTGCTTCGCTCAGTCGGATCCGGCCGGTTCGAGGCCTGGCTCGTGCGCCACCGCCGGAGCATCACGCTGCTCGCCGCTGCCGGGCCGCTGCCGTACCTCGTGGCTCGGGCGAGCTGGTTGACGCCGTGGCCGCTCTTCGGCCCGAGCAGTGACGACCTGGACCCGGCCACCCTTGCCACCGGGCTCGTTCTCGGCGGTGGGGCCGCGGCCGCCTGCCTGCTCACCCTCGGACTCATCCTGCCGTGGGGTCGTGTGTTCCCGCGCTGGATGCCGCGCATCGGCGGCCGCTCGGTTCCAGTCGCGGTGGCGGCTGTTCCGGGGTTCACCGCCGCCGGGATCCTCTGCGTCGCTGCGGTGCCCATGCTGATGACGACGGTCGGACCGGCCGATTCACCCGCCGACGCTCTCTTGGTGAACCTCGTGCTGCCGCTCTGGTTCTGGGGCCCGATGCTCGCCCTCGCCGTCAGCGCATACGTCGCCTGGCGGGCTCGCGACGGCGTGTCGAGCGCGGCCCGAGCCGGCACCCGCAGTGCTCTGTGATTGCATGCGACTCCGCCAGTCATTGCCCATTCGCTCATAGGTGATCTTTGCGTGGCAGTTTCGACAACGCACATCACATTTCGCGATCTCCTCGCTCACACGCTTCCACGAGTAGGCCGCCTTCGCTAACTTCATTACCTCGGCCGTCTTCTCCACTTCGGCTCGGTGATCGAAGTCGAGCACCCGGAGGTCTGCCTCACCGCAATCGACACATGGATTGGCGAGCAGATAGGCGCCGATGCGCTCGAGGTGCGCCGCGCGGGTCTTTGCGACCTGCGTGGCGACCGCCTTCCGGTGGCGAATCAGGTTGTCAGCGTAGTACCGCCGTGCACGTGCTTTGTTGCAGCCCCGGCACACGGATTGCCGTCCATCAGGCGCCGCAGTGCGCAGATTGAACTCCGCGAGAATGAGGCTGCGTCGACAGCTCGAACACGTCTTCACCAGCACCTCCCAGAAGAACGACAAGAAACGGTGGATCGAAGCCGCTGCTGAAACGGCCGAGCCGAGCACCGTGCCCGTGGTCATGAGGCGAGCCTATGACTGCCGGCCGACACGGACCGTCCTGGCACCGCACACACGCTCAAGCAAGCTATTCTGGTTCGACGGGCCTCTAGCTCAGTTGGTAGAGCAGCGGACTTTTAATCCGCGGGTCGTCGGTTCGAGCCCGACGGGGCCTACCCTCTTCTTCAGCCGTCTCGGGGCACCGCCTCGGCGGGCGTTCGAGCTGGTTCCCGCCATGGCGGCTCCTCCCCAGGTGTCCCTCATGCCCACGGCACCGTGTGCATGGTCTCAACGTAGACCTGCTCCACGGCGATGCGCCAGAGGAGATCGGCGAATCGGCGTGCACCGTTCACGCTCGCAAATCGGCGGTTCGTCGAGACGACGCAAGCGGATGTCGCGGCCGAGGTCACCCGACGAGCGAACGGAACCCCGACATCAGTGCGACGCGTTCGGCCGAGCTGCGAGCGAGCGGTGTCACCGCGAGCGTCGTGACCCCGGCGTCGGCGAACGCGGCGACCCGCTCCGCGACGTACGAGGCGGGACCGATGAGCGAGACCGCCCGCACGAGCTCGTCGGGCACGGCGGCGATCGCCTCGTCTTTGCGACCCTCGAGGTAGAGGTCTTGGATCAACGCAGCCTCGGCCTCGAAGCCGTAGTTCGCGATGAGCTCGTTGTAGAAGTTCTTGCCGCGGGCGCCCATGCCGCCGACGTAAAGGGCGAGCTGCGGCTTCACGAGCGGCAGCACCTGCTCTGGGTGCTCGGTGATCGCCAGTGCCGGGCTCGCGAACACGTCGAGGGGGGCCAGATCGGCCGAGCGCTTCGTCGCACCCGCGGCGAGCGCGTCGCCCCAGACGCCCGCTGCGCGCTCGGGGTGGAAGAACATCGGCAGCCAGCCGTCGGCGATCTCGGCGGTCTGCTCGACCGACTTCAGGCCGAGCGACGCGATCGTGATCGGGATGCGCTCGCGCACCGGGTGGTTGATGAGCTTCAGGGGTTTGCCGAGACCGGTGCCCTCGCCCTCGCCCTCGGGCAGCGGAATGCGATAGCGCCGCCCGTCGTGCACCACTGGCTCGCGACGCCAGACCATGCGGCAGATGTCGACGAGCTCGCGCGTGCGGCCGAGCGGCGCGTCGTACGGCACGCCGTGGAATCCCTCGATGACCTGTGGGCCGGATGCCCCGATGCCGAGTTCGAACCGACCGTCGGAGACGAAGTCGAGACCCGCCGCGGTCATCGCCGTGAGCGTGGGCGTGCGCGTGTAGAGCTGCAGGATGCCCGATGCCAGCGTGATCGTCGAGGTGCGTGCGGCGAGGAAGCCGAGCTGGCTCACCGCGTCGAAGGAGTACGCCTCGGGTACGGCGATCAGGTCGACACCAGCCTGCTCGAGCTCGACGACCTCGTCGGCGACCTCGCGGAACCCGCCTGCGTAGTTCAGGAACATTCCGACGCGCATCCGTCACTCCTCGTCGTGTGTGGTGATGGGGCCGCCGAACGGCCCCGAGCACTCAGACCATAACCGAGGGGCTGCAACGGTGCAGCATCCGTTGTCGGTGTTCGACTACGTCGCGATGACGACGATGGGATCCGTCGTGGGTTGCGGCGAACCGCCCGCCGGCTCGACGGTGACGCCCACGGCGACGCCCGGGGCGAAGGAGCCGTCGAGCACCCGCCAGGTCTCGTCACCTCGCACATCGAACGTTCCGGCCGACTGCGCACCGGCCTCGTCGATGTACCAGAGCTCGTAGGTCTCGTCGTCACCGACGTCAGGGAGGCCCTCGACGACGACGCCGGAGCGCGCCTGATCGGCCGACCAGTACAGGGTGATCGCTCCCCCGCCCTCGACCTCGTGCGTCACCGTCTGCACATCGGGCGCCTCGGCGATCGCCGCCATCTCGCGCTGCGCGCCCCATCCGTTCGGACCCGACCAGCCGACGCCGACGATGGCTCCGGTGACGAGCGCGACCGATGCAGCCGCGACCGCGATGACGGCGCCGGGTCGCTGGAACCAGCGGCGTCGCGCCGCCTGCTCGGCCGGGCCGGGGCGCGCTTCGGAGGCCGCGGGCGCACTGGCGGCATCGGGTACGAGGTGGAGTTCGGGGTCGGGCCGCTGCTGCGGGACCTCGTCGAGCTGGGCCATGAGCCGCGCCTTCAGCGCGGGTGGCGGAGCCTCGGGCAGCGTGGCGGCGCCGAGCTGCGCTGCAGCCTCGGCGTAGCGATCGAGCTCGTCGCGCAGCTCGGGGTCTGCATCGAGCGCCCGCACGAACGCGGCGAGGTCGTCCTGGTCGAGGGCGTCGAGGGCATGCGCGGCGGCGAGGCGCTGGAACCCCTCGGTCGAATCGGGCTGCGGCTCGGCCGGGGTCTCGTCGCGGTCGTCGCGAGGGTCGTCGGGCTCGGTCACGTCGTCACCCCCAATGCCGTTCTCAATCGGATCATGCCGTCTCGCAATCGGGTCTTGACGGTGCCGAGGGGCACCTCGAGGCGGTCGGCGATCTCGCTCTGGGTCAGACCGCCGTAGTAGGCCAGCGAAACACACTCGCGTTGCAGTTCGCTGAGTGCACCGAGTGCGGTGCGCACGCGTTCGTGCTCGACCTTGATCTCGACGGCCTCTGCGACCGTGTCGACGGGAACGTCGAGGTCGCGGGCGCCGATGCGCAGGTCGCGATCGCGTGAGGCCTGCGAGGCACGAATGCGGTCGACGGCCCTGCGGTGGGCGAGCGTGAACATCCACGCGAGTGCATTGCCGCGGCTCGCGTCGAAGCGAGGTGCCGATTGCCAGATCTCGAGGTACACGTCTTGCGTCACCTCCTCGGCCTGGGCCGGGTCGACGACGAGTCGCCGTACGAGACCGAAGACCCGAGCAGAGGTGGCGTCGTAGAGCGCGCTGAACGCCGCTCGGTCGCCCCCGCCGACGCGTGTGAGCAGTTGCTCGGCGGTCGGATCGGGCGCCGGCGCAGTGAGGTCACTGTCGCGGTCGGCCACGCGATCCAGCATGTCAGATCCGGGGCCTCTCGGTGTACGGGCCACGGTGGTCGGGTAGTCCAGTTCGATGGCATGGCTCATCCGAAGGTGGTGGGTGGCACGGACAGGAGGCACCGCGAGATGCCGGGGGCGAGGCCTCTGCGGAGACCGTTGAGGGTCGGGGTGATCACGGGTTCCTGCTTTCTCAGGTCGCCGAGTGGTTCGCAGCGGCGGCCCGATCCGATTGGTCGAGTTCAGGCGGAGGGGCGATGCCGGCACCGCTCGACGGATTTCGGACCGGTTCCAATCCGATCGGCACAGGGCGCCGAACCCCTCGCATCGGCCCCGCAACGTGGGTCGGAAATCCTCGAAGGAGTCGACCGATGCGTTCCACTTCCCGCAGCACCCGCACCGCACTCGCGGTGTTCTCGATCACGGCCGTTGCAATGCTCGGCCTCGCCGGCTGTAGCGGCGGGGGCACCACCGCCGAGAGCGACGAGCCCACCATGTCCGAAGAAGCCACGCCCAGCGAAGAGCCTATGGAGGTCGACCCCGCGGCCGATCTCGTCGGCCCCGGCTGCGCCGCCTACGCCGAAGCCGTTCCCGACGGAGCCGGTTCCGTCGCCGGCATGTCGGCCGACCCGGTCGCCGTCGCCGCGTCGAACAACCCGCTGCTGAAGACCCTCGTCGCAGCCGTCTCGGGACAGCTGAACCCCGAAGTCGACCTGGTCAGCACGCTGAACGGTGACGAGTTCACCGTCTTCGCACCGGTCGACGACGCGTTCGCGAAGATCGACCCGGCCACCATCGAAACGCTGAAGACCGACGCGGCCCTGCTGTCGACGATCCTCACGTACCACGTGGTGCCCGGCCAGCTCTCGCCCGACGAGGTCGTCGGCACCCAGACGACGGTGCAGGGCGGCGCCGTCGAGGTGACCGGCTCCGGTGACGCGCTGATGGTCAACGATTCAGCGGTCATCTGCGGTGGCGTGAAGACCGCCAACGCGACGGTGTACCTCATCGACACGGTGCTGATGCCCCCCATGTAGCACCACTTGAGACGATCGGCCCCATCGACCCGACGATGGGGCCGTTCGTGTGCCCGGGCCCAGCACGGCACTCACGCGAACAGCCCGACGATGGGGCCGTTCGTGTGCCCGGGCCGATCGTGTGCGCGCCGCCGGTTGCGTGTGCGCGCCTTCAGCTGTCTCCGAGACGGATGCCGCAGGCTGGAGGTTCCCGAAGGCCGCCCGAGAGGAGACCACGTGCTCTGGAGCATCGTGCTCGACGTGTTGCTCGTGCTCGTTCTCATCGGCGCCGTCGTCAACGGCTCGCGTGCCGGCCTGCTGCGAACCGCGGCCGGACTCATCGGACTCGTGGCGGCCGGCATCGCCGCCTACTTCGCCATGCCGTGGGTCGCCGGCCTCGTGCCATGGCCCGAGTGGCGGGCTCCCGCGGCCATTGCGACCACGGTGGTGCTGCTCTGCCTCGGCACGTGGCTCGGCGCCGTCGTGGGCCATGCGCTCCGCCACGGTGCCCGCGCGGTCAAGCTCGGCGTGCTCGACCGAGTGCTCGGAGGAATCGGCAACCTGCTCGTGACCGCCTTCGTGATCGCCCTCGTCGGTTCCGGCGTGTCTGCGATGGGCGTGCCGGTGCTCTCGCCTGCGGTGGCCGGATCACGAGTGCTGCAGACGCTCGACGCGGTCACCCCGACGCCGGCCCGCACCCTGCTCGCCGAGATCCGCACCGCGGCGCTCGGCGAGGGCATTCCCTGGCTCGTCGATGTGCTCGGCGGTCCCACCGAGAGTCCGGCACTGCCGACGTTCGACGTCGACGATGCCGAGCTCGCCCGCGCCGCGGCATCCGTGGTTCGCGTGACCGGCAGTGCGTTCCAGTGCGGTTCGACCCTCTCGGGCAGCGGTTTCGTGGTGGCACCCGACCGCATCGTGACGAACGCGCACGTCGTCGCCGGGGTGAACGAGCCGATCATCGAGGCGCCGGGCCAGCCGGCGATCGCCGGGCGCGTCGTCGCCTTCGATGCGGCGAACGACCTCGCCATGATCGCCGTCGAGGGGCTCGCGACACCACCGATCGCGCTCGCGACGGCCACTCCGGGCCAAGAGGTCGCGGTCGCCGGCTACCCCTTCGGCGGTCCGTTCGAGCTGCGTCCCGCGAACGTCATGTCGAGCGGTCCGCTCACGATCCAGACGGCCGGAACCACCACGACGCGCGACGTGGTCACCCTCGCCGCCGAGGTCGACCACGGCAACTCGGGCGGCCCCGTGCTCACGGGCGACGGAACGGTGGGCGGCGTGATCTTCGCCAAGTCGGAGACCGTCGACAATGTCGGGTTCGCGATTCCCACCTCGACCCTCACGCCGATGGCGAGCAGCGCCACGAGCCTCGACGCGGCCGTCGACACCGGGGCCTGCGTCGTCGGTTGAGGCGCGTCGCGGCGAGCGCTGCCACGACTCCGCGCTGAAACCCTCGAAGCGGATGCTCCGCAAGGCGAGCGCTGCCACTACTCCGCGCTGAAGCCTTCGAGGCGGATTTGCTCCGCAAGGCGAGCGCTGCCACTACTCCGCGCTGAAGCCTTCGAAGCGGATGCCCCACGACAGCTGCCACTCTTCGCCGGGATCGAGCCAGCGCAGCCCACGACCGGAGTTGAACGCCTCGGCCGGCGCCGTCATCGGCTCGACGGCGATCGCGACGTCGCCGCCCTCACCCGGGAACTCGCGCGAGGTGTACACCTGCACGTAGTCGAACTCGTCGTCGGCCCAGATCGAGACGCTGCGGCCGTCGGGAGCGGTGAGGGTGTGCAGCACCTGGCCGTCTTCACTCGCGAGTTCGCCGAACGCGTCGTCGAGCGACACGTCGCCGACCCGGCGACCCTCGCGGAAGTCCCACTCGGTGCCGTCGACCGGCACCTCGCCGGTGGGCAGCAGCCGCTCGTCGACCTCGATGTGGCTCGCGGCGTCGAGGCGAAGCGTGAGGTCAGCCGTGGGCACGCCGCCGATCTTGAGGTACGGGTGCGTGCCGATCGCCACGGGCGCGGGCGCCGCGCCGAGGTTCTCGACGAAGTGCGTGACCCGCAGTCCGTCGGCGACGAGCTCGTAGTGCACGGCGGTGCCGAGCAGGAACGGGTAGCCGAGCTGCGGGTACACGGTCGCGGAGAGCGTCACCGAGTCGCGCTCGCGGGCGATCGGCTTGTACTCGGAATAGCGCAGCAGACCGTGGATCGCGTTGGCCCGTGCAGGCTCGGTGATGGCGAGCTGGTGCTCGACGCCGTCGTGGCTCCACCGGCCGTCGCGGATGCGGTTCGGCCACGGCACGAGCACGGTGCCCGCGCCCATGGGCGGCGCCTGGTCTTCGGCGTACGGCGGCACCAGATCGATGCCGTTGATGCTGAGGGTGCGGATGCTGGCGGCGACGGCGGTGATGGTCGCACGGATGTCGCCGCTCGCCGTCGACGTCTCGAGGACGAACTGTTCGCCCGTGGGAAGAGTCATGGATCCACTCTAGAGTCTCGCGCGAAGTGCACCGCGAGCCCCGCGTCGACGAGCTCCGCGACGATCGGCGCCGGCGCAGCGGCATCCGTGACGAGCGCATCGAACGCGTCGATGGGGGCGATGCGGCCGAGGTGCACCTCGCCGAGCTTGGTCGCGTCGGCGACCGCGATCGAGCGGGCGGCGGCCCGCAGCATGAGCGACTTCACCGCGGCCTCCGGCAGGTTCGCGTTCGTCACGCCGTGCTGCAGGTCGACGCCGTTGCAGCCGATGAAGGCGAGGTCGACGTGCACCTCGTCGAGCATCGATCCGGCGAGCGGATGCACGAGCGAATGCTGCTTGGGCCGCAGCGTGCCGCCCGTGACGACGACGGTGAAGCGCGGGATCTCGGCCTCGAGCTCGAGCGCGATCGAGAGTCCATTGGTGAAGACCACGAGATCGTCGAGGTCGGCTCGAGCGCGAAGGGCGCGGGCGACCTGCAGCGTCGTGGTGCCCACGTCGAGGATGATGCTCTGCCCGCTCTTCACGAGCGAGGCCGCGAGTTCGCCGATGCGCCGCTTCGGTTCGACGGATGCCTCGAGCGCCTCTTCGAAGCTCGGTTCACGGTCGGGGCGCTCGGCCGAGAGCGGCGAGGAGACGGGCACGGCGCCGCCGTGGACACGGCGGATGCCGCCGGCTCGCTCGAGCGCGTCGAGGTCGGCGCGGGCCGTCACGGTGGTGACGCCGAACGCGCTGCTGAGTTCGGCGACCCGCACGAAGCCGCGCTCGGCGACGAGGGCGAGCGCGAGCTCGCGGCGGCGGGGCGCGTCGAGCTGGGCGGACGCGGCAATCCCGGGCGTGGCACTCATAGGGGAATCATGCGGCCTCGGCGGGAACTTTGCAATACGAAACCAAGTTGTTTGCGAAACGAAAGGCGCGTAGGGTGTGGCGCGTGAACGACTCGAACGACACCGCCGGCGCGACCTCTGCCACCCCCGTCGACCCCCGCATCACCGTGACGTCGACGCGGCTCGCCGACGGTCGCGAGCTCATCTACTTCGACGACGCCGACTCGACGCTGCCGGCCGAGCGCGGCATCGACGAACGAGTGCTCGACCCGCGACCGGCGAACGCCCAGATGCGTCAGGACCCGCTCACGGGCGAGTGGGTGTCAATCGCCGCCGCACGGCAGAACCGCGTGTTCCTGCCGCCCGCCGACCTCGATCCGCTCGCGCCGCAGCGACCCGGCAACCCATCCGAGATCCCGAGCAACTACGACGTCGCGGTCTTCGAGAACCGCTCGCCGTCGTTCGGACCCGAACTGGCCGCACCGGATGCCGCGGGCGCCGACGCCCTCACCGAGCTGCGTCGCGTCGGCCTCGAGCGCACCCACCCGTCGTTCGGCCGGTGCGAGGTCGTCTGCTTCAGCCCCGAGCACGAGGGCTCCTTCGGCACGCAGACCGTCTCCCGAGCGCGCACCGTGATCGAGGCGTGGGCCCAGCGCACCGCGGCTCTCTCTGCGCTCCCGGGCGTGCAGCAGGTGTTCCCGTTCGAGAACCGCGGTCAGGAGATCGGGGTGACGCTCGGTCACCCGCACGGCCAGATCTACTCCTACCCGTATGTCACGCCGCGCACCGAGCGCCTGCTCGGATCGATCGACGCCTACGGGTCGACCCTCTTCGCCGACCTGCTCGATCGCGAGCGCAACGGGCCCCGCGCGCTCTTCAGCGGCGAGCACTGGACCGCGTTCGTGCCCTTCGCCGCCCGCTGGCCGATCGAGGTGCACCTGCTCCCCCATCGCCACGTGCCCGACCTCGCCGAGACCACCCTCGCCGAGCGCGACGAGCTCGCGTCGCTGTACCTGCGCCTGCTCCGCGGCATCGACCGGCTGTACGACACCCCGACGCCGTACATCGCCGCCTGGCATCAGGCACCGGTGCACGAGCGGCGCGACGAGGTGCGCCTCATGCTGCAGCTCACGAGCCCCCGAAGGGCGGCCGACAAGCTCAAGTACCTCGCCGGCTCGGAAGCGGCGATGGGAGCATGGATCGGGGATGTCACCCCCGAATCCCAGGCAGAGGCGCTTCGCGCCGCGATCGGAACGGACGAGGCATGACGACGACCGCAGCCCAGGGATTCGCCGAGTGGTACGGCCGAGCTCCGGCCGGCGTCTGGTCGGCGCCCGGTCGGGTCAACCTCATCGGCGAGCACACCGACTACAACGACGGCTTCGTGTTCCCCTTCGCGATCGACCGGCGCGCCGTCGTGGCACTCGGTGACCGTGACGACCGGGTCATCCGCGTCGCCTCGAGCTTCTCGACCGAGACCGTCACGATCCACCTCGACGAGCTCTCGCCCGAAGCCCTGAGCGGCTGGTCGGCCTACCCGCTCGGCGTCGCGTGGGCACTCGGCCGGTTCGGGGCCGACCTCGAGCACGCGCGGGGCGTCGACCTCTACATCGCCTCCGAGGTGCCGATCGGCGCCGGCCTCTCCTCGTCTGCCGCGATCGAGAGCGCGATCGCCCTCGCCCTCGACGAGCACTGGGGCGTCGGCCTCGACCGGGCGACGCTCGCGAAGGTGGGCCAACTCGCCGAGAACCGGGTGGTCGGCGCCCCGACCGGCATCATGGACCAGGCGGCATCCCTGCTCGCCGAAGCCGACGCCGGCGTCTTCCTCGACTGCCGGAGTCTCGATGCCGATGTGATCCCGCTCGGGTTCCGGGCCGACGGGCTGACCTTGCTCGTGGTCGACACCCGTGTCGAGCACGCGCACGCCTCGGGCGGCTACGCGGCTCGCCGCGCCTCGTGCGAGGCGGGCGCGCGGGCGCTCGGCGCGGATTCGCTGCGCGATGTCGGTTCCGCCGATCTCGGTCGCGCAGCCGAGCTGCTCGACGACGAGACCTTCCGCCGGGTGCGCCACGTGGTCACCGAGAACCAGCGCGTGCTCGACACCGTGCGCACGCTGCGCGAGCACGGCCCCGGTGCGATCGGGCCGTTCCTCGATGCTTCGCACGTGTCGATGCGCGACGACTTCGAGATCTCGGTGCCCGAGCTCGATCTCGCGGTGACCACCGCGCAGGCGAACGGCGCCATCGGCGCGCGCATGACCGGCGGCGGCTTCGGCGGTTCGGCGATCGCGCTCATGGTCGATGCTCTCGTGCCGGTCGTGACGCGCGAAGTGCTCGCGGCGTTCGCCGAGCGCGGCTATCGCGAGCCGGGCATCTTCGCCGTGCAGGCCGACCAGGGCGCGCGACGCGACAGCTGAGCGCCGAGGCGCTCAGCGCGCCGGGCGCTCGCGCGCGGTCGCCGGCGCGTCAGGCGACCGCGGATGCCGGCGGCTCGACGGCGCTCGGTGTGCCGCCGGTGATGCGCACGAGCTCGTCGAACGACGTCGGGAACACCGTCTTCGCATGCCCCGCGGCTGCCCAGACCACCGCGTAGTCGGCGAGCTGTACGTCGACGATCGTGCGCACCGGTGCCGGGTGGCCGAGGGGCGCGACACCCCCGATCACCTGTCCGGTCGCCGCCTTCACCGTCTCTTTCGAAGCGCGCCGGATGACGCCGCCGAGCTGCTGCCCGAGCCACTCGGTGTCGACGCGGTGCGACCCCGAGGTCATCACGAGGATGGGCTCGTCGTCGATCGTGAAGACCAGTGAGTTCGCGATCTGCGCTGCCTCGACGTCGAGCGCGTCTGCGGCGAGCTGCGCGGTCGTGACGGCGTCGTCGAACCACACGATCTCGGCGTCGATGCCGTGCCCGGCGAGGGCCTCGCGGACGCGATCGACGGCGGAGTGGGAGAGCTCAGTCATGCGTCGATCGTAGATGCCCGCGCCGACGCCGGCACGTCACCGGCATGGCGTAGGGTGCCATCGTGGATCAGCCCGCCCTCGCCCGACGACTCGGACTCCGCGATGCTGTCGCGATCGGCCTGGCGGCCATGATCGGGGCGGGCGTCTTCGCGGCATTCGCCCCCGCGGCCGAGGCAGCCGGCGCGGGCCTGCTTGTCGGTCTCGCGATCGCCGCCTTCGTCGCGTTCGCGAATGCGAGTTCGACGGCGCAGCTCGCGGCCCGGTATCCCGAGTCGGGCGGCGCCTATCGTTACGGCCGCGAGCGGCTGGGCGAATGGCCCGGGTTCCTCGCCGGGTGGAGCTTCGTGATCGGCAAGACCGCGAGTTGCGCGGCGATGGCGATCACCTTCGCCGCCTATCTCGCACCGGTCGAGTGGCAACGACCGCTCGCGGTCACTGCGGTGATCGTCCTGGCCGCCGTGAACCTGCGCGGCATCACCCGCACCGCCCGCGCGGCGACCGTCATCGTCATCGGCGTGCTGCTCGTGCTCGGCCTCGTGGTCGTGGCGGGCGTCACCACCGTGTTCGGTGGCGCCGCGAGCGCAGCGGGCGCCGCCGGCGGAGACTCGCTGTTCGGCGCCGGACTGTTCGATCAGGGCTGGCTCGGCATCCTGCAGTCGGCGGGCCTCCTGTTCTTCGCCTTCGCCGGCTACGCCCGCATCGCAACGCTCGGCGAAGAGGTGCGCGAACCCGCCCACACGATTCCGAGAGCGGTCGGCATCGCGCTCGGCATCGCGGTCGTCGTCTACGCGGCCGTCGGCGCCGCGGCACTCGTCGCCCTCGGGGCTGATCGGCTCGCGGCATCCGTCGCCCCGCTCGTCGACGTCGTCGGCGCAGCCGGGTGGCAGTGGGCGCAGCCGATCGTGCGCGTCGGGGCCGCGGTCGCCGCCCTCGGCGCGCTGCTCGCCCTCATCGCCGGCATCGGTCGCACCTCGCTCGCGATGGCGAGAGACGGCGAGCTGCCCCGGCCGCTCGCCCGGGTGCATCCGCGCTTCCAGGTGCCGCACATCGCCGAGATCGCGGTCGCACTCGTCATCATCGTGCTCGTGATCACCGTCGACCTGCGCGGGGCCATCGGGTTCTCGTCGTTCGGCGTGCTGCTCTACTACTTCGTCGCGAACGTCGCGGCGATCACCCAGCCCGCGCGCGAGCGGCGTGTACCGCGTGCACTCTCGGTGGCCGGTGCGGTCGGATGTCTCGTGCTCGTGGCCACCCTTCCGCTCGTCTCGCTCGCGGCGGGCGTGGGCGTGCTCGCCGTCGGCGCCCTGATCCGGCTCGTCGTGCGCGGGGTGCGCTCGCGTCGAGGGCCGCGGGGCGGCCGCGCGTAGGCTGTCGGCATGCCTGCAGATCCTTCGGCCCGCATCCTCACGATCGCTGGGGTGGCCGCCCCCGTGCTCGACGAGACGGCGTTCGTCGCGGCAGGAGCGGTGGTCGTCGGCGACGTGCGCCTCGCCGCCGGGTCGAGTGTCTGGTACAACGCCGTGCTGCGCGCCGAGGCCGAGCCGATCGTCATCGGCGAGAACGCGAACCTGCAAGACACCGTCGTCGGGCACGTCGATGCGGGCTACCCGCTGACCGTCGGCCGTGGCGTCTCGGTGGGCCACGGCGCCGTGCTGCACGGCTGCACGATCGAAGACGACTGCCTCATCGGCATGAGCGCCACGGTGCTGAACGGCGCCGTGATCGGCGCCGGCTCGCTCGTCGCCGCCGGTGCAGTGGTGCTCGAGGGCACGGTCGTGCCACCGGGGTCGCTCGTGGCGGGCGTGCCGGCCAAGGTGCGCCGAGAGCTCAGCGACGTCGAGCGCGCGGGCATCCAGCGCAACGCCGCGGCCTACCTGCGCCACGTCGAGGAGCATTCCGCGCCGGTCGACTGATGTCGGGCGGGCACCGGGGGCGCGGGGGGCGGCTACGCCTCGAGCGGGCCCGAGCGGTACTCCAGCACGCGCTTGCGCACCGCACGGGCGCGACGCACGAGCCAGCGGGCGGGAATCGCGACCAGCATCGAGAGCGCGCCCGCGAGCGAGCGGTCGTGCGCGCCGAGCATGCGCTTGCGCTCGAACGATCGGCGCAACGCCCCGCCGGTGAGGTTGTACGCGCGGTCGCGCGGGCGCAGCGCGGCGGCTGAGCGCTGCTCGAGCAACGCGTCGAGGCGGCCCCTCCAGTCATCGTGCTCACGACCGTGGAAGTAGTTGTCGACGAGCCACTCCGCGTTCGGCGAGCGCAACGACCAATCGGCCAGCGCGTCGGCGCCGCCGAAGAATCCGCTGCCCTCGAACACGGTGTTGATGAGCTTCGGCGTGACGCCGAACTCGTCGACGAGTAGCACCGGCAACCCCGTCGCCACGGCCTCGAGCACCGCCGTCGAGCTCACCGTCACGAGGCCGGCGGCTCCGGCCAGGTGCCGCGACATCGGGCCGTCCTCGACGACGAGATTGGGCGGCAGCGTTCCGCCGAGCACGTGCCGCACCTCGGCGTCGGCGAGCAGTTCGGCGAAGTCGAACGCCTCGGCGTGGGTCTGCGCCTCCCCCCGGCGGGCGCGCACCTTGATGACGACCCGCCGGCCCGGCCGATGCCGGGCGGCATCCGCGAGCCAGCCGAGCAGTCGCACACGATCCTCGCGCTCGGCGGGCACCTTGGCCTGGGCAGCGAAGACGAGATCGCCGGCAGGTCGGACGGATGCGAGATCCGCGACCGATGCGACATCCGTGCCGGCCGCGACATCCGTGCCGGCCGACGCCGTCGTCGGCGCGTCCGACAGCGCCAGAACATCCGGCAGGAACGGCAGGGTGGCGAGGCCGAAGTCGACGGCGACCCCGAGTCGATCGGCGTTCGCCCGGAACTCGCGCACCTCGCGGTGGCTGTGCAGCACGATGAGGTCGACCTGCTCGCGGTAGATGATCGCTTTCGGCTCTGCAGGGATCGTGAGCCCCGGGAAGCCGCTCACGAGCACCGGGCGATCGGGCAAGCCCGCCACGATGGGAGCGACGACCCGCACGAGCGGTCCCCGCAGTGCGAGCAGCACCGCATCGGGGCGCGTCAGCGCGAGTCGCGCGGTCAGCTGCTCGAGGCTCAGCGCCGGCACGTCGCCGACTGCGAATAACGTTCCGGCGAGCGCGGAGGCGAGCTGCCGTGCGCTCGGCTGCACGGGCGTCTGCAGCACCACGAGCTCGGCGTGCCAGTGCGCAGCGAGGCGCGACGCGAAGGCGGCACCCCACTTCACGTAGGAGTCGGAGTCGGCGATCACGAGCATGCGGGCGGGCGAGGCCACGTATGCCGCGGCCGACAGCACCCCCGCGGCATCCGTGCCCACCTCGTTCCCGTCGCCGAGGCGGCGCCCGTCTCCGAGGTCGTGCCCGTCGCTCACAGTGCGGGAACTCGGCGGAGCTTTGCGCGCGGCGCCTCTTCACCGGGGAACACTCGCTTCACGCCGTCGCCCATCGCCTCGCCGATCACGCGGATGTCGCGCACGAGGTGATCGAACCCGGTCGGCTCGAGCGATGCCGCCTGGTCGGAGCCCCACATGGCGCGGTCGAGCGTGATGTGGCGTTCCACCGCGACCGCGCCGAGTGCCACCGCGGCGAGCGAGATCTGCAGGCCGCGCTCGTGACCCGAGTAGCCGATCGGCACGCCCTGGTAGCGACCGCGCAGCGTCTCGATCGTGCGCAGGTTCGCCTCCTCGGGCGGCATCGGGTAGCTCGAGGTCGCATGCAGCATGACGAGCCGGTCGGTGCCGAGCGCCTCGACCGCGCGGTCGATCTCGTCGAGCGTCGACATGCCCGTCGAGAGGATCACCGGCTTGCGGGTCTGCGCGATGGCCTCGAGCAGCGCGAGGTCGGTGACCGACGCCGACGCGACCTTGTGCGCGACCACGTCGAGCCCCTCGAGGAACTCGACCGAGGGCACGTCCCACGGCGAGGCGAACCAGTCGATGCCGGCGCGCAGCGCATACGAGGCGATCTCGAGGTACTCGGCCTCGCCGAACTCGACCCGGCGCCGGTAGTCGAGGTAGCTCATCGTGCCCCACGGCGTCTCCCGCGGCACGTCGCGCATGTGCTCGGGCGTCGCGATCTCGGGCGTGCGCTTCTGGAACTTCACGGCCTGAGCGCCCGATTCGACGGCCACGTCGATGAGGCGCTTGGCGATCTCGACGTCGCCGTTGTGGTTCAGGCCGATCTCGCCGATGACGTAGACGGGGTACTCGGCGCCGATCATCGATCGGCCGATGCGCACGGACATGTGGTTCTCCCTCATTCGGAATCGCGCGGGTGCGCAGGGTCGGCGGTGGTGCTCACGGCAGGTCGCGCGTCGGAGCGCACGCTGCGCGCGCCGGTCGCAGCAGCCGCACGGGCGGCGAGGATCAGGTCGGCGAGCTCGCGCACGGCACCGTGCCCACCCGGCTGCGTGAGCACGTGGCGTGCCGCGGCGAGAGCGTCGGGCGCGGCATCCGGAACCGCGATCGGCCAGCCGACGAGCTCGAGCGCGGGCAGGTCGCCGCGATCGTTGCCGAGGTAGGCGATGCGGTCGAGTGGGATGCCGCGGTTCGCGGCCCACTCGCGCAGCACAGCGCCCTTCTCGTCGACGCCCTGCGCGCACTCGACCCCGAGCTTCTCGGCGCGGCGGCCGACCACGGGGTTCTCCTCGGCCGAGAGGATCAGCACCGGGATGCCCGCTCTGCGCAGCCGTGAGATGCCGTGACCGTCGCTGCGGCTCACCCGCACCGATTCGCGGCCGAGCTGGTCGACCATGACGGTGTCGTCGGTGTGCACGCCATCGAAGTCGGTGACGAGCGCGTCGACCTCGATGAGCGGTTGCGACCCGGCGGCGATCGGCCCACGACCGGATGCCGCGATCCCGCGATCCACGTGAGCGGCGAGGGCCCTGGCGCGCTCGAGGTCGGCGAGGTCGTCGATCTCGATGGCGTGGTCGGCGTCGACCGGCTGGATGCCGACGCGGCCGAAGAACCGGTGTCCGGCCGCACGAAACCCGTCGGTGCCGAAGACGTAGAACGCCCCGGTCTCGCGGTACTCGGGCTCGCGTTCCTGCCGCATCAGGCGCGCGGCCGAGTCGTGGTTCACCCCGACGGCGCTTTCGGCACTCGGGTCGTCGCGCCAGAGGAAGACGTGCGAGGGCGCGGCAGCGAACACGACGTCGCGTTCGCCCGACGCGACACAGTCGATCGCGGCGTCGAGGTCAGCGGGGTCGATGAACGGCGAGGTCGCCTGAATGAACACGGTCACGGCGAGGGCCGGCTCGAGCCCGTCGAAGACGTCGAGCGCGTCGAGCGCGTCGAGCGCGTGCAGCAGCGCCGACTCGCTCGAGACGCGACCCCCGGCGAGGTCGGCCGGCCGGTCGACGACCTCGGCGCCGGCCGAGCGAGCGGCATCGGCGATCTCGACATCGTCGGTCGTGACGACGACGCGGGCGATGCGATCGGCGGCGAGCGCGGCCCGCACGGCGCGCGCGACGAGCGGCACCCCGCCCACCCGCGCCAGGTTCTTGCCGGGCAGGCCGACCGAGCCGCCGCGCGCGGGGATGATCGCCGTCGCTCGTGCGGTCGCAGCGACTGCCGTCACGTCGGCGACGGCCGGAACCGCCGCCGGGGCGGCCGGTGCATCGACGAGTTCGGCGCTGGCCATGGCGCGAAGCTACGCGCGCAAGACGGCCGCCCGGTGCACGAGTGGTGAACACCGGGCGACCGGCAGGTCGACTACCGGTGCAGGCGCTGTTCGGCGGCCTTCACGACGTTCGCGAGCAGCATGGCGCGGGTCATCGGCCCGACGCCGCCCGGGTTCGGCGACAGGTGCCCGGCGACCTCTGCCACAGCGGGATCGACGTCGCCCGTGAGCTTGCCCTTGCCGGTGTCGTCGTCTTGCACGCGCGTGATGCCCACGTCGAGCACGGCGGCGCCCGGCTTGATCCACTCGGCCTTCACGAGGTGCGGAACGCCGACGGCGGCCACGACGATGTCGGCACGTCGCACCTCGGCGGCGAGGTCTTCGGTGCGCGAGTGGGTGAGCGTGACCGTCGCGTCGAGCCCCTTGCGGGTGAAGAGCAGGCCGAGCGGGCGCCCGACCGTCAGGCCCCGGCCGATCACCGTGACGTGACGCCCTCGAATGGGCACGTCGTAGCGACGCAGCATCTCGACGATGCCGGCCGGTGTGCACGGCAGCGGCGACTGCAGCTCGCCCTCGATGCCGAGCACGAGCCTGCCGAGGTTCGTCGGGTGCAGCCCGTCGGCGTCTTTGTCGGGGTCGATGAGCTCGAGCATCGCGTTCTCATCGTGCCCGGCCGGCAACGGCAGCTGCACGATGTAGCCCGTGACCTCGGGCGACGAGTTGAGGTCGCGGATCGCGGCCCGCACGTCGGCCGTGGTGGCCGAGGCCGGCAGGTCGATGCGAATCGACTCGATGCCGACCTCGGCGCAGTCGCGGTGCTTGCCCGCGACGTACGACCGCGAGCCCGGATCGTCGCCCACGAGGAGCGTGCCGAGCCCCGGCACGACGCCATGCGCCTTGAGCAACTGGATGCGCGAGGCGAGCTCGGACTTGACGGCCGACGCCGTGGCGACGCCGTCGAGGGTGATCGCGGTCATCGGAATCCCTACTGCGTGAGGCCCGGGTACAGCGGGAACGCCGCCGTGAGGGCTTCGACGCGGGAACGGAGCGTCGCAACATCCGCTTCGCCCTGCAATGCCAGCGCGATGATGTCGGCGACCTCGGTGAACTCGACGTCGCCGAAGCCGCGGGTCGCGAGCGCCGGCGTGCCGATGCGCAGGCCGGAGGTGACCATGGGCGGGCGCGGATCGAACGGCACGGCGTTGCGGTTCACCGTGATGAGCGCCGCGTGCAGGAGGTCTTCGGCCTGCTGGCCGTCGATCTTCGAGTTGCGGAGGTCGGCGAGCACGAGGTGCACGTCGGTGCCGCCCGTGAGCACGTCGATGCCGGCAGCACGCGAGTCGTCGGAGGTGAGGCGTGCCGCGAGGATCTGCGCACCGCGGATGGTGCGCTCCTGGCGGTTCTTGAACTCCTCGGATGCCGCGATCTTGAACGCCGTGGCCTTCGCCGCGATCACGTGCATGAGCGGGCCGCCCTGCTGGCCCGGGAACACGTTGGAGTTGAGCTTCTTCGCGAGCTCGGTGTCGCGCGCGACGATGAAGCCCGAGCGGGGGCCGCCGATCGTCTTGTGCACGGTCGACGAGACCACGTCGGCGTGCGGCACGGGGCTCGGGTGCAGGCCCGCTGCGACGAGGCCGGCGAAGTGCGCCATGTCGACCCAGAGCTTCGCGCCGACCTCGTCGGCGATCGCGCGGAACGCGGCGAAGTCGAGGTGACGGGGGTACGCGCTCCAGCCGGCGATGATGACCTGCGGCTTGTGCTCGAGGGCCTTGTCGCGCACGACGTTCATGTCGACGAGGAACGTCTCGGGGTCGACACCGTACGAGACGGCGTTGTAGAGCTTGCCCGAGAAGTTGAGCTTCATGCCGTGCGTGAGGTGGCCGCCGTGCGCGAGCTCGAGGCCGAGGATCGTGTCGCCGGGCGTGGCGATCGCGGAGAGCACCGCGGCGTTCGCGGTGGCGCCCGAGTGCGGCTGCACGTTGGCGTAGGCGGCGCCGAAGAGCGACTTCGCCCGCTCGATCGCGAGCGACTCGGCGACGTCGACATACTCGCAGCCGCCGTAGTAGCGGCGACCGGGGTAGCCCTCGGCGTACTTGTTGGTGAGCACGCTGCCCTGCGACTGCAACACCGAGACGGGAACGAAGTTCTCGCTCGCGATCATCTCGAGGTAGTCGCGCTGGCGACCGAGTTCGAGCTCGAGGACTTCAGCGATCTCGGGGTCGACTTCGGAAAGCGGCGCATTGAAAACGGACTCGGCCAAGACTGGCTCCTTCATGACTGACTGACGGACTGCAGAGGGGTGCTGCCTCGCGCGCGCCAGCGCCGAGGTATGCGTACCGGCCCAGGCGTGCGGTCGATCCGTGCCAGTCGCTCCCCGATGGTATCCATCTCAACGCCAGTCGCGACCCTCGAAGCTTAGCAACGGATGCACCTCGATGACCACGACCGCACTGCCGCCCGGTGGCGATTCGTGCGACGATGTGAGTTAGGAATCCTTACCTTTGTTTCCCCTCCCGACCGAGCGAGGACGCATGCACCGTCGCAGCCGCCCCGGCACGCGCACACGCACCCGCATCGCCGCGAGCCTCATCGTCGCGGCCGTCGTCTGCCCCGCACTCGCCCTCGCCGGCTGCACCGCCCAACAGAACGGAGACGCCGTGACCGGCATCATCCCGGCCCCCGTCGAATTCGAACTCACGGGCGGTGGCTCGTTCACCCTCACGGAGGAGTCGCGTTTCGTCGCGGAAGGAGAGGCGGCCACCGTCGCCGAGACCTTCGCCGCGCAAGCGCGCCTCGCCACCGGATTCGAGCTGCCCGTGGTCGGCGGCGAGGCCGACGCATCCGACCTCGCGCTCGTCATCGACCAGGGCGCCGGCGACGGCCCAGAGGCGTACACGCTCGAGAGCGGCGCCGACGGCGTCCGCATCACGGCGCCCGCCCCCGCCGGGCTCTTCCGGGGAACCCAGACGCTGCGTCAACTGCTGCCGGCCGAGATCGAGCGAACGGATGCTGCGAAGGTGCCGGCCGACGGATGGATCGTGCCCGCGGCATCCGTCGCCGATGCCCCGCGATTCGCCTATCGCGGCTCCATGCTCGACGTGGCGCGCCATTTCTTTCCGGTGGAGGACGTGCTCGACCACATCGACCGCATCGCCCTGCTGAAGCTCAACGTGCTGCACCTGCACCTCACCGACGACCAGGGCTGGCGCATCCAGATCGACGCATGGCCCGAGCTGACCGGCATCGGCGCGTCGACCTCGGCGGGCGGCGACGGCGGCGGCTTCTACTCGAAGGCCGACTACGCCCGCATCGTCGAGTACGCCGCCGAGCGGTTCGTGACCGTCGTGCCCGAGATCGACCTGCCAGGGCACACGAACGCGGCGCTCAGCGCCTACCCCGAGCTGAACTGCGACGGGGTCGCCCCGAAGCCCTACGAAGGCATCGAGGTCGGCTTCTCGTCGCTCTGCGCCTCGCCCGAGCGAGCGGAAGCCACCGACCGGTTCCTCGCCGATGTCCTGGGCGAGGTCGCGGCGATGACACCCGGCCCATGGCTGCATGTCGGCGGCGACGAATCGCTCGCGACGTCGGAGGCCGATTACCTCGACCTCGTGCGGCGCATCACGGCGGCCGGCGCAGCGACCGGCAAGACCGTCATCGGCTGGCACGAGATGGGAGCGTCTCGCGAGCTGCCCGACGGCACGATCGGCCAGTACTGGGACTTCGTCGCCCCGCGCGACGATGCGGCCGAGCTCACGACCTCGTTCGTGGAGCAGGGCGGCAGCGTCATCCTCTCCCCCGCCGATGTCGCCTACCTCGACATGAAGTACCCCGACGACCCCGACGGCCCGCTCGGCGGCAAGGTCGGGCAACTCTGGGCCGACGGCCCGACGACGCTCGAGGAGGCGTACGCGTGGGAGCCGTCTGCAATCGTTCCCGGTCTTGCCGAGTCCGATATCCTCGGCGTCGAGGCGCCCGTCTGGACCGAGACGATCGCGACCGCGACCGATCTCGAGTTCATGGCCTTCCCGCGCATCACCGCGATCGCCGAGATCGCGTGGTCGCCCGCCCCCGCGAGCGGCGCGGCTCGCGACGAGGGGTCGTTCCACGCCCGGCTCGCCTCGCTCGGCACGCACCTCGACGCGCTCGGCGTCGCCTACCGCAAGGTCGGCGGGGTGGCCTGGATGGAGTGATCCCGGCAGCCCGTCCTGCGGTCACTGTCGGCGTCGTCGCGCCGGGTCTATGCTCCCGTGAGGCGCGGTCGTGCCGTGCCCCGACGAAGGAGGCGGAGATGCCAGGCATCGTGCATTTCGAGATTCCGGCCGACGACCAGGAGCGTGCGCGGGCGTTCTATCGCACGGCGTTCGACTGGAAACTCGATCCCATTCCGGGCATGGACTACACGAACGTCGTGACCACCCCGGTCGACGAGTCCACCCAGCAGCCGCTGGAGCCGGGGGCCATCAACGGCGGGATGTTCCAGCGGGCCGATCGACTGACGACCCCGATCCTCACGATCGACGTCGACGACATCGACGGCTCGCTCGAGCGCATCACCGAGATCGGCGGTTCCGTCGTGTCCCCCCGCGCTGCGGTGCCCGGCATGGGTTGGTTCGCGTATTTCGAGGACTCCGAGGGCAACATCCTCGGACTCTGGACGACCGACCCCAGCGCCTCCTGATTCAGCGAGGCGGTTGGCTCGCGCCAGGCTGAGCGGATGTCGCGGGGCAAGCGGCACCCGCGACATCCGCTGGTTCTGGTGGTTACTTGACGCTGCCGGCGGTGAGGCCGCCGACGAGGCGCTTCTCGATGAGCATGAAGAGGATCACGACGGGCACGATCGCCACGATCGAGACACCGAACACGTACTGCCACGACGTCTCGTACTGCCCGACGAACTTCGTGAGGGCAACGGAGAGCGGCTGATTTCCGGCCGTCGAGAGGATCACGAGCGAGGCCGCGAACTCGTTCCAGCAGGCCACGAAGGTGAACACGATCGCCGTGACGATGCCGGGCCAGACGAGCGGCAGGCTGATCGTGAAGAGCACCCTGAGCCGGCCGGCACCGTCGATCTGCGCGGCCTCGTCGACCTCTTTCGGGATGCCCGCGAAGAAGCTGTGCATGATCCACACCGCGAACGAGAGGTTGAACGCCGCGTTGATGAAGATCATCGCCGCCCACGTGTCGATGAGCTCGAGCGCGACGAATTGGCGGAACAGGCCCGACGTCAGCACCGCGGGCTGCAGCATCTGCGTGACGATCACGAGGAAGAGGAACACCATGCGGCCCGGGAACTTGAACCGAGCCGTGTAGTACGCGGCGGGCAGCGAGACCAGCAGCACGAGCAGCGTCGCGAAGACCGAGATGATGATCGTCGAGATCAGGTTCTGCGGCAGCGGCGTCTCGGGCGTCGACCACATGTTGATGTAGTTCTCCCAGTGCCACTCCTGGGGGAAGTACGTCGGGTCGACCGAACGGATCTGCGCCTTCGTCTTGACCGAGCCGAAGAACATGATGACGTACGGCAGCACGAAGACGGCCAGCACGAGGAAACCGGCGACCATGCGCCAGATCATCTTGCCGAGCGGCACCTGGTCTTCGGTGTAGCGGCGCTTGCGAGCGGATGCCGCGGGCGGGGCGATCGTCTCGAACGCGGGTGCGGTGACGGCCACGGCTCAGACCTCCTTCATGGGCTTGACCACGCGCACGTAGATGGCGACGATCACGATGACGATGAGGAAGGCGACGACCGAGAGCGCGCTCGCCACGTCGACCTTGTGCTGGTTCTGGATGTACTTGAAGATCATCGTCATGATCGTGTCGGCGTCGTAGCCGGGGATCGACCCGGTCATCACCTTCAGGATCGGCAGCGAGTTGAAGACGTTGATGATGTTGATGAGCACCGCGACCGAGATCGCGCTGCGCAGCTGCGGCAGCACGACGCCCCAGTAGGTGCGCACCGGCCCGGCGCCGTCCATCTTGGCGGCCTCGAGCACCTCGCCGGGCATCGTCTGCAGCCCGGCGAGGATCGTGTAGGTCGTGAACGGCAGCGACACGAACACGGCGACGACGATCGACCAAGCGAAGGCGGTCTCGGGGTTGCGGGTCCAGCCGTAGCCCTCGGGCGTCGCGATGAGGCCGATGTCGACCAGGAACTTGTTGATGATGCCGAAGTACGGCTCGAGGCCGTAGTAGACGACCATCGTCGTCATCACGACGGATGCCGCCCACGGGATGATCACCGCGAGGCGCACGATGCGGCGGCCCGGGAAGGCCTTGTTCAGCAACTGCGCGAGCGCGAGCGAGATGAGCACGGTGGCCACGACGACCACCACCACCCAGACGATCGTGCGACCGAAGATCGGCCAGAAGTAGGGGAAGGAGAAGACCTCGATGTAGTTGTCGAAGCCGACGGAACCCTTGTCGAGACCCGAGATCGAGATGTCGCGGGTCGAGTTGAAGAACATGACGACGGCCGGGAAGAGCACGACGCCGAAGATGAGGATGAGGGCGGGCCCGATCCAGGGCAGTGCGCCGAGGAGCTCTCGGCCGCCGCGGCGGGGCTTGACCTCGCCGGCGGTACCGCCGGGGCGGGGGCGGCGGGAATTGCCCTGCCCGCCCTGCCCGCCGGGGCGGGGGCGGCCGGTGGCCGCCCCCGCGGGGATCGATGACGTTTCGGACGTGGTGCTCATGGTTCGGTGGTCACCGATCCCTCCGGGTAAAACGTGCGGACGTGCGGGTCGAGCTGGATCAGCCCGCGTCGACCTGGGCCTGGATCTCGGTCAGGACGTCTTGGGCCGGCTTCGTCTGAAGCTGTCCGAAGAGCGCCTTGAACGCGGCATCCGCTGCCGACCACTTCTCGTTGGTGCTCGGGTAGAACTGCGCGTCGGGCAGCACCTCGAGGAAGGGCGCGAGCGCCTCTTCACTGGAGAGCGCCTCAGCACCCGACTTCGTCACCGGGAGGAAGCCCTCGGCCTGCACCCACGGCACGTACACGTCGGACGTGTAGTAGTAGTCGAGGAACTTCGTGATGGCGTCCTGCTTGTCGCCGTCGTTCTCGAAAGCCATCAGCTGGTCCATGACGCCGAGCGTGAACGGCGAGCCGTCCTGCGTGGGGATCGGGACGATCGAGTAGTCGAGCTCGGGGTTGTTCTCCTCGATCTGGCCGACGGTCGGCGGGAGGCCGACCTGCATGCCGATCTGCCCCTGGATGAAGATGTCCATGAGCGGCGAACGGTCGGTCGAGCCCGGGTCGGCCTGGGTGGCGCCCGCGTCGATCATCTTCTTGATCTGCTCGGCGCCCGGCAGGTTCGCGGGGTCGTCGATCGTGATGGCGTCGGCGTCACCGAAGGTGCCGCCACCGCCCCAGAGCCAGACTGCTGCCTCTGCCTGGGCCTCTTCGGAGCCGAGTGGCATGCCGTAGCCGGCGATGCCGCCGCCGAGTGCGGAGACCTTCGTCGCCGCGTCGAGCAGCTCGTCCCACGTGGTGGGAGGCGCGGTGACGCCGGCCTGCTCGAGCAGGGCGTTGTTCACGAACAGGGCGCGAGCCGATGCGATGAGGGGCAGCGCGTAGGCGGTGCCGTCGACCTCGGCGTTCGCGATGAACGAGTCCTGGAAGTCGCTGAAGGTCTCGGGCGAGACGACGTCTTCGGCGGGGTACAGCAGCTCATCGGTGACGAAGCCGGCGAAGGGGCCGCCGTTGTAGATGTCGGGAGCCTCGCCGCCCTGGATCTTCGTGGCGATGAGGGTCTCGAGGTTGTCCCACGACGCCACCTCGAGCTTGACGTCGATGTCGGTGTTCTCGGCTTCGAACCCCTTGATGACGTCTTCCCAGAGGCTCTGGGTGTTGTCGGAGTAGCTCGGCACGAGCAGGTCGAGGGTGGTCTTGCCACCGGCTTCGTCGTCGCCCGAACCGCCGCCGAAGCCGCAGGATGCGAGCGTGAGCGATGCCGTGGCCGCGAGCGCGACGGCGGCGCCGAGACGCAGAGACTTCTTCATGGATGCTTCCTCACTGTGATGGATGGTGCACCCGCGCCGGAGGTGAAGCCTCGCGCGACGGTGCGTGTGTTCCGGACGGGCGTTCTGCGATCGTGCCAGAGTGCTGTTTCCTGAACGTTTCGCCGACCAAACGATCATGTTCGTTCATCCGACGCTGGAAATCTACGTCGGATGCCGGTGGCCCGTCAAGACGCGCAACACATTCGTTATGAGATTTTGTTCAGATCCCTCACAAACTCCGCCGTGCAACAACGGCGCCGGCGTTCAATCGTTTCTATGATCGTTGTGTACGGATTGCAGTCATCTGCGCTCATCTGCAATCATTGGAACCGTCATGTCGCTGCGGATCGCCGCCGCGATCGCCGCACACCTGTCTGGAGCCCTCTTGACCGAGCAATCGACCACCGCACACGCCCCCGCAGAACACATGGCCGCTGAGCTCGCGTCGCAGCCCCAGACATGGGCACGAGCCGCCGAGCTCCGCGCCGAGCAGGCGCAGCTGCCGGCCCGCGGCGCGCGCATCGCAGTGGTGGGATGCGGAACGTCCTGGTTCATCGCGCAGTCGTACGCGTGGCTGCGCGAGTCGGGCGGTCACGGCGAGACCGACGCCTTCGCGGCATCCGAGGCCTTCGTCGATCGCGGCTACGACGCCGTCGTCGCCCTCTCGCGCTCGGGCACCACGACCGAGGTGCTGCAGCTCGTCGGCGAACTGCGCGACCGAGTGCGCACCATCGGCATCATCGGCGACGAGTCCTCCCCGCTGGTCGACCTCGCCGACACCGCGGTGACCCTCCCCTTCGCCGATGAGCGCTCGGTCGTGCAGACCCGGTTCGCCACGACGGCGCTCGCGCTCTTCCGCGCGTCGCTCGGCGAAGACCTCACCGGAGCAATCGCCGATGCCGAGCGCGCGGTCGCCGAAGAGCTCCCGGCCGTGCTGACCGACGCCGAGCAGTACACGTTCCTCGGCCGCGACTGGGCGGTCGGGCTGGCGCACGAGGCCGCCCTCAAGATGCGCGAGGCCTCGCAGTCCTGGACCGAGTCGTACCCCTCGATGGAGTACCGCCACGGTCCGATCGCGATCGCCGCGCCCGGACGAGTCACCTGGCAGTTCGGTGAGGCGCCCGAGGGGCTCGACACGGATGTCGCGGCCACCGGCGCCCACTTCGAGGCCGGCCGCCTCGACCCGATGGCCGAGCTCGTGCGCGCCCAGCGCGTCGCCCTCGCCCGCGCCCGTGCGAAGGGCCTCGACCCCGACTCGCCCCGCAACCTCACTCGTTCCGTCATCCTCGACGCCTGATGGTCGAGCACTCGTCTCCCGAACCTGCGGCCCTCGGCCCGGGCGACGCCGTGCTCGCCTTCGACGTCGGCGGCACCGACACGAAGTCGGCGCTCATCGATGCGTCCGGCCGCGTGCTGGGCCTTCGCCGGTCGTCCACGCCGCTCGACCCGGCCGACCCGGCCGGCACGATCGTGGCGTCGCTGGCCGTGCTCGCACGCGAGCAGTTGGAGGCCGCTCCGGGCGTCGTGCCGGTCGCCGCGGGTGTGAGCGTACCGGGTCTCGTCGACGAGGTCGCCGGCGTCGGCATGTTCGCCTCGAACCTCGGCTGGCGCGACGCGCCGATCCGCTCGCTCGCCGAGCAGGCACTCGGGCTGCCCGTCACCTTCGGCCATGACGTGCGCGCCGCCGGCGATGCAGAGCACCGGCTCGGCGCTGCCCGCGGGTACGGCGACGTCGTCGTGCTCGCGATCGGCACCGGCATCGCGAGCGCCCTCGTGCTCGGCGGCCACCCCTACGCGGGCGGCGGCTACGCCGGCGAGATCGGTCACTCCCTGGCAGATCCGCTCGGCGAGCGATGCCCGTGCGGCGCCATCGGATGCCTCGAGACGATCGCCTCGGCGGGGGCCATCGCTCGCCGCTACTCCGCCGCGACCGGCGTCGCCGTCGCGGGTGCCCGGGAGGTGCTCGAGGCGGCCACGGCGGGCGATCCGCTCGCGAAGCGCGTCTGGGACGACGCGGTGGAAGCCCTCGCGGAAGCTCTCGCCAGACTCGTCGCGAACCTTGCGCCCGAAGCCGTCGTGATCGGCGGTGGCCTCGCGCAGGCGGGCCCCGCCCTCTTCGCGCCGCTCGGCGCCCGGCTCGACGCCCTGCTCAGCTTCCATCGCCGACCCGTGCTCGTGCACGCCCAACTGGGCGACGACGCCGGCCTTCTCGGCACCGCCCTCGCCGCCCGCGACCTCGCCGTCGCGCGTCGGAACGGCGGCGCGCGATGATCCTCACGGTGACGCCGAACCCGGCACTCGACCTGACCTGGCACGTCGATCGGTTGCTGCCGGGAGAGACCCACCGCGTCGATGCAGGAGCGACGCGTGCCGGTGGCAAGGGACTGAACGTCGCCCGCGTGCTGCACGCACAGGGCCATGACGTGATCGCCCTCGCGACCTCGGGCGGCGGCGTCGGTGCCGAGTTCGCCGCCGAGCTCGTGGCGAGCGGCATCCCGCACCGCCTCGTGCCGGTCGCAGCGCCGACGCGACGCAGCATCGCCATCGTCGACGAGGCTGCCGGCGAGACGAGCGTGCTGAACGAACACGGCGATGCGATCTCGCCCGACGAGCTCGCTGCACTCATGGCGAACGTCGTCGAACTCGCGCACGATGCCGATGCGGTGGCGATCTGCGGGAGCCTTCCGCCCGGATTCGGCCCCGACCAGCTCGGCGAACTGGTTTGCATCCTGACCGTCGCCGGCACGCCGGTGATCGTCGACACGAGCGGCCCGGCGATGCTCGCAGCGGCACGTGCCGGTGCGATCGCGGTGAAGCCCAACGCCGAAGAACTGCTCGCCGCGACCGGGGCCGCCGACACCGCGGCCGGCATCGCCGCGCTGCTCGAGCTCGGCGCGGGGATCGTCGTCGCCTCCCTCGGTGCCGAGGGCCTCGTGGTCGCGACCGCGGATGCCTCCGACATCCGTGCCCGACTGCCGCGTGCGCTGCACGGAAACGCGACCGGTGCCGGTGATGCCGCGGTCGCCGCGATCGCCGCGGCCGTGGCCGAGACGCCCGGGCTCACCGCGAACACCCCCGACGGCGAGTCCGCGCGAATCCGCCTCGCCCGCCGGGCGACCGCGTGGTCGGCCTCCGCCGTGCTGATGCCGCTCGCCGGCGAGCTCTCCCCCGAACACGACGGCCTCGAACGCGAGGTCGTCGTGAGCCCCGCCTCCGAGCCGAAGGAGTCAGCATGACCCTCACCCCCACTCGCGCCATCCTCACCGACGCCGTCGCCGCCGGGTGGGGGGTCGGCGCGTTCAACGTGCTGCATCTCGAGACGGCCGAGGCGCTCGCCGCCGCGGCCGAGGCGACGCGGCTGCCCGTGATCCTGCAGATCTCGGAGAACGCGATCCGCTACCACGGGGGCTTCGAACCCATCGCACGGGCGACCCTCGCCGTCGCCGAGGCGTCGAGTGCGGCGATCGCCGTGCACCTCGACCACGCCGAAGACGCGGCTCTCGCGCTCCTGGCCATCGACCACGGATTCGGCTCCGTCATGTACGACGGTGCGAAGCTCGACTTCGCCGACAACGTCGCGACCACCCGTCGCGTCGTCGGCCACGCGGCGAGCGCGGGCGTGCTCGTCGAGGCCGAGCTCGGCGAGATCGGCGGCAAAGACGGCGCGCACGCGCCCGGCGTGCGCACCGACCCCGACGAGGCGGCGCAGTTCGTCGCAGAGACCGGGGTCGGCGCCCTCGCCGTGGCCGTCGGCTCCTCGCACGCCATGACCGAGCGGGTTGCAGCGCTCGACCTCGGGCTCGTCGCCCGCATCCGCGCCGCCGTACCGGAGACCGTGCCGCTCGTGCTGCACGGTTCCTCCGGCGTCGCCGATGAGACGATCGTCGCCGGCATCCGCGCCGGCCTCACGAAGATCAACGTCTCGACCCACCTGAACGCCCGGTTCACGGGCGCGATCCGCAGATTCCTCGATGAGCACCCCGGCGTCGTAGACTCGCGCAAGTACCTCTCTGCCGGCCGCGACGCCATCGAATCGGAGGCGGCTCGCCTCCTCCGACTGTTCGCTGGAAAGGACACCAACGGATGAATCGTGCCGAGCGACTGAGCGCTGTGCTCGACCTCCTCGCCGAGAGCGGGCAGGTCGACGTCGACCAGATCGTCGATCACCTCGAGGTGTCGCCGGCCACGGCCCGCCGCGACCTCGACGCGCTCGCCCGCCAGCAGCTGCTGACCCGCACGCGCGGTGGCGCGGTCGCGCATTCGGTCGCCTACGACCTGCCGATCCGCTACAAGAACCAGCAGAACCCGAGCGCCAAGGCGGCGATCGCGCAAGCGGCGAGCGCGCTCGTGCCGCGCGGCGCCGTGATCGGCCTCTGCGGCGGCACGACGTCGACGGCGATCGCCGATGCGCTCATGTCGCGCGGCGACATCATGGAGCCGGCGCCCGACCCGAGCCTCACCGTCGTGACGAACGCGATCAACATCGCGATGCAGCTCGCGATGCGTCCTCAGATCAAGACGGTCGTGACCGGCGGCGTCGTGCACGCCCGGTCGTACGAGCTCGTGGGCGCCTACACCGACGCGGTGCTCGGCAGCATCACGCTCGACCTCGCCTTCATCGGCGTGAACGGCATCGACCCCGTGCTCGGACCGACCTCGCACGATGAGCGTGAGGCGGCGGTCAACGCACTCATGGCCGGCCGTGCGACCCAGGCTGTGCTCGTCGCCGACTCGTCGAAGATCGACAAGCGCGCGTTCGCGGCGATCGGCCCACGCCGACTGTTCTCGACGGTCATCACCGATTCGGGCATCACCGATGACCAGCGCGAGCGCCTCTCCGATGCGGGCTACGACGTTATCGTTGCTTAGGTGAGCAGCGCACCCGTCGTCATCCATTCCGCACGCCTCGTGAGCGGCGCCGACACCGTGACCGACGCGTGGGTGCGCTTCGAGGGAGACCGGGTCGCGGCGCGGGGCATCGGCGACGGCTGGCGCGACGAGGTTCCCGAGGGCGCCGTCGAGGTCACGGATGCCGCGGGGCGGTTCCTCACCCCCGGATTCATCGACATCCACTGCCACGGTGCCGGCGGCGCGTCCGCCGATGAAGGCGAAGCCGCGATCGAGACGATGCTCGCCGTGCACAATGCGCACGGCACGACGCGCACGGTGCTCTCGCTCGTGACCTCCACGGTCGAGCGCCTCGCTGCGGAGCTGACGACGATCTCGCGGTTCGCCGAGCGCGATCCCCGAGTGCTCGGCGCCCACCTCGAGGGCCCGTTCCTCGATCACGACTTCCGTGGAGCGCACGATCCGGCGCTGCTGCGCGCCGCCGACGCGGCATCCGTCGACCTGCTGCTCGAGGCCGCAGCCGGCGCGCTGCGGCAGATCACGATCGCGCCCGAGCACGACGGAGCGCTCGACGCGATCGGGCGGCTCACCGAGGCGGGTGTCAAGGTCGCCGTCGGGCACACGGGTGCCGACTTCGAGACGGCGCTCGCGGCCTTCGACGCGGGGGCCTCGATCCTCACCCATGCCTTCAACGGCATGCGCGGCATCCATCACCGCGCACCGGGCCCGGTCGCCGCGGCCATGCACGCCGACCACGTGACGCTCGAGGTCATCAACGACGGGGTCCATGTGCATCCCGACGTCGTCAGGCTCGCATTCGCCGGAGCTCCCGGCCGGGTGGCGCTCGTGACCGATGCGATGGCGGCGGCGGGCTCGGCCGACGGCACCTACCTGCTCGGAACGCTCGAGGTCGTCGTGGCCGACGGCGTCGCCCGGCTTCGCGAGGGGGGCTCCATCGCGGGGTCCACGCTCACCCAAGACGAAGCGCTTCGGCGCGCCGTGCTCGACAGCGGCATCCCGCTCGACGAGGCGGTCGGCGCCGTGACGCTCACCCCGGCGGCCGCCATCGGCCGTGCGGCAGACCTCGGCCGGCTCGACACTGGGTTCGCCGCCGACGCGGTGCTGCTCGACGCCGAGCTACGCGTCGATGCCGTCTGGGGCGCGGGCACGCGGCTCGCCTGACCGCTCGCGGGCTCGCCCGCGGGCACGGGCGCTGGGCCCTCGCGGGGCTCGCCCGCCCACGGGCCGGGTTCGGAGGCGTGTTCCCCATCGCCTCCGAAACCCGCCCGGTCGAGCGGCGCATCGTTCCCCCGATGCTCTCCGCCCTGGCGCCGGCAGGGCCGGCATCCGTCTCGGGATTCGGGTCGCCTGAGACGGCGGTGGTGAAGGCGAATTCGCCTTCACCCAGAGAGACGGGGCACTGCGCCTTCTATGACGCGCATTCCGGAAAGATTCGTACGCGAGTTTCACAGCGATTTCTGCTGGAATGTACAGGTCCGTGACTCGCGTCATGAATCGCGTATCGACGCGTCTCTTCAGTGGGCCGACCATTCCGACACCGGCCCGCGAACCGAAGGAGCATCAGTGCCACCGCTGCGTACCGACCGATCGGCCGACGCCGCGCTCATCGAGCGCACGCGTCAGGGCGACCGCTCCGCGTACGCCGAGCTCTGGGAGCGGCACTCGGCCTCGGCACGCACCGTCGCGCGCTCGTACAGTTCGCTCGACCCCGACGACCTCGTGGCCGAGTCGTTCACCAAGATCTACAGCACGATCCTCGCGGGCGGCGGGCCCACCGGTGCGTTCCGCCCGTACCTCTTCACGACGATCCGCAACACGGCGGCGGGCTGGGGGCGCGCGCGCCACGAGACCACGCTCGACACGCTCGAGTCGTTCGAAGACCCTGCGTCGAGCGAGTCGGCCACGCTCGAAGCCCTCGACCGCGGCGCAACGGCGCAGGCTTTCCGATCGCTTCCGACCCGGTGGCAGGAGGTGCTCTGGTACTCGGAGGTCGAGAACATGACCCCGCAGCAGATCGCTCCGCTGCTCGGCATGAGCGCCAACAGCACGGCGGCGCTCGCCTACCGGGCTCGCGAGGGACTGCGGCAGGCCTGGATCCGCGTGCACCTGCGCAACCCCGCGAACGCCCCCGAGTGCCAGTGGACGATCGATCGCCTCGGCAGCTACACCCGGGGCAAGCTCCGCACTCGCGAGACCACGCGACTCGAGGCGCACCTCGACGACTGCGCCAAGTGCACGATCGTCGCCGCCGAGGCTCGCGACGTCGGCTCCCGCCTCGCCCTCGTGCTGCTCCCGCTCACGGCAGGCATCGGCGGCGCGACCGCCTACTCCGCCTGGCTCTCGCAAGGCGCACCGGTCGCCGATCTCGCACTCGGCGCGGCCGGCATGCCTGCCGTCGTCACCGGTCTACACTCGGCGGGCGCGACCGGAGCTGCGGGCGCAACCGGAGCTGCCGGCGCATCCACGGGCGCATCCGGCACAGCCGGCGCGGGTGCCGGTTCCGGTGCCGCCGGAACCACGGCGGGCGCAACGGCCGGCGCATCGACGGCCGGCGGCCTGGTCGGCGCGGTGGGCGGTGCCGGTGTCGTCATCGGTGCCGGAGTCGGTACCCTCGTGCTCGCGGCGGCGGCCGTCGCTGCCGTCATCATCGTGCCGACGCTCGCCGCGGCGCCGCCTCCGCCCGAGACCTCGGTGGTCGCCGAGCCGGCGCCCGATACGACCGAGATCGAGGTTCCGAATGTCGCGGCGCCGGTGCCGCTTCCGATCGTGCCGCCGATCGCACCGCCGAATCCCGTCGCTCCCCCCGGTCGACGTCGAGCCCGAAGAGGTCGACGCCGCGCCATCGCCTTCGCCGATTCCCGACCCCACTCCGCCGACGACCACGCCCACGACACCAACGCCCACGACACCGACCACGCCGCCCGATCCCGAGCCCGTCGACACCGTGGCCCTGCCGCCGGTGGTGTTCGAGCCCGACACCGGCGGCGGCCTCGTCGACCCGATCCTGTCGGGCACCGCCGAACCGGGTGCAGAGATCCGAGTGCAGGTGCAGTCCGACGTCGTTCTCTCGGCCGCGTCCGCATCTGCCGCTGTCGCCGAGCCCGACGCGACCGCCGACGCCGACGGAAACTGGTCGCTGACGTACTCGGGCCTTCCGGCTGGCACGCACCTGCTCACCGTCACCCAGACCGACCTGGCCGGCAACGACTCTGTTCCCGGCATACCGGTCGAGGTCTCGCTGTCGAGTCCCCAGTTGGTGCTCGAGGGTATCGGTCGCTACGTGTGGCGCATCTCGTTCGATGGCGCCCCGGGTGCAACCGTGCAGGTGCTCGTCGACGGCGCGGAGTACAGTCGGGTCGTGCTCGATGCGGAAGGCGATTACACCGTTCGCGGGCTCTTCGACATCCCCCGCGACATCATGGTCACGGTGCGATACACCGCGGATGAACGGTATGGTCCGACCGCCGTAGCCGAGCGCTGGTGGTGGGCCGACGAGGCATCCGCTCCGGCTAGTCTTGCGGGATGACCGAGCACGTTCCCGGCGCACCTCCCGAACGCCTGCACCACTGGGTCGTCACCCTCAGCTGCACCGACGGCCCCGGCATCGTGCACGCCGTGAGCGGCGCGATGGTGGCCGCCCGCGGCAACATCACCGAGAGCCAGCAGTTCGCGAGCCTCGATACGGGCCGCTTTTTCATGCGCCTGCAGGTCGAATCGCCGGCGGGCCGTGACGAGGTCGAAGCGGCGCTGCATCCGGTCACCGAGCGCTGGGGCATGCAGTGGCACCTCGACGAGGTCGCCCGCCCCCTGCGCACCCTCGTGCTCGCCTCGACGGCCGGGCACTGCGTGAACGACCTGCTCTTCCGCCAGCGCGCGGGGCAACTGTCGGTCGAGATCCCGCTCGTGCTCTCCAACCACGGCACTCTCCGCGACCTGGTCGACTTCTACGGGGTGCCGTTCGAATCGCTCGCCGTCACGGATGCCGCGTCGAAGGCCGAGTTCGAACGACGCGTGCTCGCTGCGGTCGACGAACACGACATCGAGCTCGTCGTGCTGGCGCGCTACATGCAGATCCTCTCGCCCGAGCTGTGTGCTGCGCTCGAAGGCCGCTGCATCAACATCCACCACTCGTTCCTGCCCGGATTCAAGGGGGCGAACCCCTATCGACAGGCGCACGCACGCGGCGTGAAGCTGATCGGTGCGACAGCGCACTTCGTGACGAGCGACCTCGACGAGGGCCCGATCATCGAGCAGAACGTCGTGCGCGTCGATCACTCGCGCAGCCCCGCCGAGCTCGTCGCGATCGGGCAAGACGAAGAGAGCCGCACGCTCAGCCAGGCGGTCAAGTGGTTCGCCGAGCGCCGGGTGCTCGTCGACGGCGCCCGCACGATCATCTTCCGCTGAGGCGCGGGTAGGCTTGAGGGTCGTGAGCGAAGCACAGCACCAGCACGACCGGCAGCAGCGCGACGAACAGCGTGCGCAGATGGCGAAGATCGGGCCGAACGACATCCTCCGGTTCTTCCTCGAGCTCTTCGCCTTCGTCTCGCTCGGCATCTGGGGTTTCCTCGCCTTCCCGCTGCCGTGGCCGGGAGTGCTCATCGGCATCGGTGCGCCGCTCCTGGCGATTCTCGCCTGGGCGCTGTTCGTCTCGCCGAAAGCCGTGTTCCGGGTCGACCTCTTCGGCAAGGCGCTCGTCGAGATCGCCGTCTTCTCAGCGGCCGCCCTCGGCTGGTGGACCCTCGGCCAGCCGATCGTCGCGGTGGTCTTCGCCGTGGCCGCCGCGATCAGCGGCGTCGTGCACGGCCGCCGTCAACTCGCCGGCTGACCATCGCGCTGCGGCTGCTCCCCGGTCGCCATGATGAACGCCGTGAGCACGACACGGCGACGCCTCACCAGCGCGAGCACGCCCGAGCACGCGCGACATTCGGGCGCCTGACGGCGATGGGGTGGACGGATGCCGCGGCATCCGCTCACGCGATCGGGTGCTCGGCTCAGATGCCCTGCCACGCGGGCTTGTTCGCCCAGGCGTGCCGGTAGTAGTCGAGGTTCGTGAGCTCGGACGCCGCGGCCTCGTCGACGATGACCGTGGTGTGCGGGTGCAGCTGGATCGCAGAACCGGGCTGGCTCGCCGAGACGGCGCCCTCGACCGCTGCCGCGACGGCGTGGGCCTTGGCCGCACCGAAGGCGAGCAGCACGAGGTGTCGTGCCCGCAGGATGGTGCCGATGCCCTGCGTGATGCAGTGCATCGGAACGTCAGCGGGCGAATCGAAGAATCGCGCGTTGTCGAGCCGAGTCGGTTCGGTGAGCGTCTTCACGCGCGTGAGTGAGGCGAGCGACGAACCCGGCTCGTTGAAGCCGATGTGCCCCGTGCGGCCGATGCCGAGGATCTGCAGGTCGACACCGCCGGCAGCGGTGATCGCCGCCTCGTAGTCGCCACCGGCGTGCTCGATCGACGCGGGGTCGCCGTTCGGCACCCGCACGAGCTCGGGCGTGAGGCCGAGCGGCTCCACGACCTCGCGCGTGATGACGGCGCGGTAGCTCTCGGGGTGGCCGGCGGGCAGCCCGACGTACTCGTCGAGCGCGAAGCCGCGCACGCCGCGCACGTCGATCTCGTCGTCGGCGATGCGGCGGGCGAGCGCGCGATAGCTCGCGAGCGGCGTGGATCCGGTCGCGAGGCCGAGCACGACGTCGGGCTTCGAGCGGATGAGCGTGACGATCGCGTCGGCGACGATGGCGCCCGCGGCGTCTTCGTTCTCTACGATGACGATTTCAGCCATTGGTGTTCTCCTACGAGGGCGGCGCCGACGGCTGCCGCCGGGAAACCGAAGGGGATGACCTGCACGCGAGCCGCGAGGCCGATCGATGCGATGAAGGCCGATTCATCGGCCCACCGATTCAGGATACGGCGTGTGCCGACCAGCAGCGGTTCACCGAGGGCAGCGAGCCCGCCCCCGATCACCACGGTGTCGACGTCGACGGTCAGTGCGAGCAGGCGCACGGCCGACGCGACGCCCGTCAGGAACTCCTCGCGCACCGCCTGCGCGCGCGCATCGCCGGCCTCGGCCGCCGCGAAGAGCTCTCGGGCAGGGTGCTCTGAGGCGGTCGGCCACGTGCGGGCGATCGCGAGTCCGGAGGCGAGGGTCTCGAGGCAACCGCGCTGCCCGCAGCCGCACCTGACGCCAGCCGGGTCGACGGGGATGTGGCCGATCTCGCCCGCGACGCCGTGCCCGCCGCGCAGCAGCCGGCCATCGAGCACGACGCCGGCGGCGAGACCCGTTCCGAGGTTGAGGTAGGCCATCGAACTCACCCTGATGCCGTCGGCGACGCCGAGCAGGTGATGCGCTCCGAGCGCCGCCGCCTTGACGTCGTTCTCGATGCGTACCTCGACGCCGAGGCGGTCGGCCAGGCGCGGGCCGAGGTCGAGCCCCTCGAGGCCGAGGTTCACCGCGTGCTCGACCCGACCGGTGGCGTTGTCGACGGCACCGGGGATGCCGATGCCGATCGAGGTGAAGGCCGAGGCGCCGACGCCCGCGAGCGCGGTCATGCGCTCGACGGTGCGGATGGCGGTCGCCACGACGGCCTCGGCACCGAAGCCCGTCGGCATGCGCACCTGATCGCTCAGCTCTCCGTCGGCACCGATCGCCACCGCGGCCGTCTTCGTGCCGCCGATGTCGATGCCGAGCCTCACGGCGTCGCCACCGCCGCCCGCATCGCGTCGCCGATGAACTCGATGACGGCTTCGCCGAGCAGGCGCGAGGCACCGAACGTCGCGACGTCTGCGTAGGCGCGATCGTTCGATGGCCAGCCCATGTCGATCGTCACGACGTCGTCGCGCACCGCGCGCAGCGCGTCGATCGCCGAGCGGGCGAACGGATGCCGGTGCAGGTCCTTGCCCACGACGAGCACCGGTCCGGCGAGCGCGGCTGGGTCGGCGAGCCCCTGCGCGGCGGAGACCGCGACCGTCTGCGCGGCGCCGAGCCACGATGCCGTGCCGTTCGCCGCCTCGGCGGCGAACGGGCCCCAAGGGGCGTCGCCGACCGCGATGTTCACGACCGTGTCGATGCGCACCACGGTGCCGATCCGCCGGGCGCCGGCGAGACGCGCACGCGCGCCGTCGGTCGCCTCGAAGACCTCGACGACCCGGCCGACCTCGCCGGCGTCGTGCGCGGGCTCGATGACGGATGCCGCGACGGGACCGGTCGGCATCGCCGGCGCGGTCGCGGCGAGCTCGCGAACCCGGCGGGCCGCCTCGACCACCCGGTCGGCGGGAAGGCGCCCGGCGTCGATCGCCGACTCGATCGTCGCGATGATCTCGGTCAGCTGCGCGTCGGTGTTGTTCGACCCGATGCAGAGCAGGTCGCATCCGGCGGCGAGGGCGCGCACTGCGGCTTCGGGGATGCCGTGCACGCCACTCGCCCCCGTCATGTCGAGGGCGTCGGTGACGATGACGCCGTCGAACCCCAGCTCTCCGCGGAGCAGGCGATTGAGGATCTGCGGAGAGAGGGTGGCCGGATTCTCCGCGTCGAGCTGCGGAATGAGGATGTGCGAGGTCATGATCGTGCGCGAGCCGGCGGCGATCGCTGCCCGGAACGGCACGAGTTCGCGCTCGAGCAGGGTGTCGAGCGGCACGTCGACGACGGGCAGGGCGAGGTGCGAGTCGGTCGCCGTGTCGCCGTGACCGGGGAAGTGCTTCGCGCTCGCGGCGACGCCCGTCTGCTGCAGGCCCTCGACCCACGCGGCCGAATGCCGGGCGACGAGCTCGGGATCGGCGCCGAAGCTGCGGATGCCGATGACCGGGTTGTCGGGGTTCGCGTTGACGTCGACGTCGGGCGCGAACGTCACCGTGCAGCCCGTGGCGGCGAGGGCCTCCCCGACCGCCCTCGCGACCCGCGCAGTGAGCTCGAGATCGTCGATGCGGCCGAGCACGGCGTTGCCCGGAAAGGGCGCACCGCGATCGTAGAAGAGCCGGGTGACGTCGCCGCCCTCCTCGTCGACGGCGATGACCGCGTCGGGGTTCGCCGTGCGGAGCGAGGCGTTCAGGGCGCGCAACTGCTCGGGCGACTCGACGTTCTGCCCGAACAGGCACACGCCGCCGAGGCCGGCGCGGAAACGGTCGAGCAGCCACTCGGGCGCCGTCATTCCGTCGAACCCGGGCAGGAGCGTCGTGAGGATGTCCCGGCGGAGGCTGGTGCCCGGGCCGGTCGATGCGATCGCGGTCATCCCTTGACGGCCCCGCTCACGAGGCCGCCGACCATGCGGCGCTGCACGAACAGGAAGAAGATGACGACGGGCAGCGTGATGAGCGTGGAGCCGGCCATGACCGCACCCCAGTTCGTCGCCTCGGTCGCCGACTGGAAGGAGTTCAGCCACGGCGGGAGGGTGAGGTTGTAGCCCTTCAGCAGGAGGAGCGCCATCAGGAACTCGTTCCAGCTCTGGATGAACGCGAAGATGCCGGTCGCGACGAGCCCCGGCGCCAGCAGGGGGAACGTGACCTTCCAGAACGCCTGCGCCTTCGTGCAGCCGTCGATCTGGGCCGCCTCCTCGAGCTCGGCCGGCACTCCCCTGACGAAGCCGCGCAGGGTCCAGATCGTGAACGGCACCACCGCGGCGAGGTGCACGATGAACAGCCCGACGAGGGTGTTCATGAGGCGCCAGTCGTCGACCATGTTGTAGATCGTGAACATCATCGCCTCGCCGGGCACCATCTGCACGACGAGCACGCTCACGATGAAGACGACCCGGCCGCGGAAGGCGAAGCGGGCGATCGCGATCGACGCGAGGAAGGCGATCAGCGCGCCGACCACGACGACGGCGAGCGCCACGGTGAGGCTGGACGCCAGCGCGTGCGGGAAGTCGGTCTGGCCGGGGGCCGCCTCGCGGGTCCACGCCGTCACGTAGTTCTTGAACGTGAAGTCGAACGGCAGGAAGCTCGGATTGCGGCTGATGATCTGGTTCGGCGGGGTGAACGACATGTTCACCATCCAGTAGACGGGGAACACCGAGCACACGATCACGAGGAGCGCGAAGACGTTGAGGCCGAACCGGCCGGCGCGTCCCTTGGCGCGGCCCGCGCGGCGGCCGAGCCGCCCGCCGTCGCCGATCGTCGTGGCGGCACGCGTGGATGTCGTGACCGGGCCCGGCGTCTCGGCGATCTGGATTCCTGGGCTGATGCTCACAGCTCTGCCTCATCCTTCAGGGAGGAGCGGACGTTGAAGTAGGAGATGGCCATCAGCAGGATCACCATGAACACGCCGATCGCGGCGGTGACGCCGAACTCGCCGAGGCCCTGCCGGAACAGGTAGGTCGGCAGGATGTTCGTCTCGCTCGCGAGCCCGCCCTGCTGCTGCAGCGCGTACACCTGCGTGAAGATCCGCAGGTTCCAGATGGTCTCGAGCACGAGTACAGCGGTCAGCACGCCACGCATGTACGGCATGATGATGAGCCGGAACCGCTGCCACGCGCTCGCACCGTCGAGCGCAGAGGCCTCGAGCACCTCGTCGGGCACCTGCCCGAGTCCGGCGTAGAAAGTGACGGCGGCGAACGGCACGCTCTGCCAGACGACGATGATGACGAGCACCATCATGAACGACATCGGGTCGATGAGCCACGAGTGGCCCCTGAAGTCCTGGGTGCCGGTGATCGTGTTGAGCGCCCAGTTCACGAGGCCGTAATCGGTGTCGAAGATCCAGCCGAAGACGACGGTCGCCGAGAGCGGCGGCATCGCCCAGGCGAGCATCAGGCCGATCGAGACCGCGAGGCGCCAGCCCTTCGAGAGCTTCGTCATGAGCAGGGCGACGAGCATGCCGATCACGACGATGAGCACGGTGAGCACGACCATGAGCCCGAGGCTGCGGGCGAGCACGGCGGGGAAGTCCGATTCGGTGAAGACTTCGATGTAGTTGTCGAAGCCCACGAAGTTCGGCGAGGTGCCGAGCATCTTGTTCTTGATCTGCAGGTCCGTGAACGAGTTCACGAACATCACGATCGTCGGGTAGAGCACCATGACGCAGAGCAGGAGGATGCTCGGCGCGAGCAGCAGCCACGGGGCCCAGGGCAGCGACTTCCTGCGGGGTCGCTCGCCTGCGGACTCGCGCGGTGCGCGGGGCGGTCGGGTGGTCGGCGTGCGCGGCGCTGCGTCAGGCTCGGTGAGGGTTGCGCTCATGGCTGCTCCTCGTGGTCGCCGCGGGGGGATCGCGGATGTGACTGATGGTACGTCTCGGGCGCGGCGGCAAGCCGTCCGGAGGATGTCGTGGGAACGGGGGCGGAGCTGTGTGGAACTCCGCCCCCGCGGGGCTCAACAGGCTAGCTGTTGAGGATCTCCTCGATCTGCGCGTCGAGGTCGGCCGCGATGGCCGCCACGTCGCCACCCTGGGCGATCTTCACGAGCGCCTCCTGGATGATCTGCGCAGCCTCGACCTCGGCCCACTTCGGCGTGGTCGGGGTCACCTTCGAGTTGGCGAGCGCGTCGGCCTGGGCCTTGGCGATCTCGGTGTCGGGCAGCGAGGCGGCTGCCGCGGTGAAGCCCGGGGTCAGGCCGCCCTCGGCCAGGAGGGTCTGGTAACCCTCGCCGGCCATGATGTCGAGCGCAGCGCGAGCCTGCTCGGGGTTGGCGCTCTTGGTCGCAACCGCGACGTTCGAGCCACCGGCGAAGATCGGTGCGGTCTCGCCGGCCTCGAGGCCGGGCAGCGGGAACGCGCGCAGGTCGGAACCGAAGGTGTCGGCGCAACCCGGCGCCTCGGCGTCGGCCGGAGCCGTGATCGACCACTGCACCCACGCGGGAGCGGAGAGGAAGACGTCTTCACCGGCGCAGAATGCGACCTGCGGGTCGGTCTCGTCGCCGTCCTTCGCAGCGTTGGACGCGTTGACGTACACGTCCTGCAGCTGGGTCAGGCCGGCGATGCCGCCTTCGCTCGAGAAGCCGGCCTTCCACTCGTCGCCCTCCTGCTCGGCGATGAAGCCGTCGTGAGCCCAGACGTAGGGAAGCGCGTTGTACCAGTCGCGACCCGGCGCCCAGATGCCCGAACGGGTGTCGGTCTTCAGTGCCTTGCCGGTCGCCACGTACTCGTCGAGCGTCGTCGGCACCGGGGTGGCGCCGAGGATCTGCTCGCTGTAGAACACGATGCGTCCACCGGCGTAGTACGGCGCGGCGTAGAGCTCGCCGTCGTACGTCGCGGACTCGACGAGACCGGGCAGGTAGTCATCGGCCGGGAAGTCGGTGAGCGGCAGGAACAGCCCCTGGTCCGCGAAGCTCGCGGTCTGGGTGTTGCCGACCTCGACCACGTCGGGCGAGTCGTTCGACTGCAGGGCAGCCGCGTAGGTGTCGCTCACATCGGCCCAGGTCTTCTCCTCGACCGTGAGGGTCCAACCTTCATTCTCGGACTCGAACGTGTCCTTGAGGTATTCGCGAGCCGTGTCGGGCGTGTCGGTGCCGACGACCCAGACGGTGATCTTGCCACCGTCGGCCGACTCTTCTCCACCACCGGCGCTACAACCGGCGAGGGTCAGGGCCGCAGCGGCGCCGAGCGCCGCAATGCCGAGTTTCCTCATTTGTCGTTTCCTTTCATGGGGGTGGGGAAACAGCGGGGGTTCGCTGTCACCCTTGGTGCGATGGAGTCCCTCACGAGACTCCGAGTTGTCCGGAGAGGACCATGACGGCCGCGCCGCGGAGAACGATGTCCTCCGCCTGCTCGGACATCCGGAGCCTCAGATCACGGTTGAATTCCGCCATCGTCCGCTTCCGGAGCGTGTCGACGGTCGCTTCGTGCAGCGGACCGTCAAGCAGTTCGGCCGGGCCGCTCAGCACGACCTCGGAGAGGTTCAGCGCGCCGACCACGGGGGCGAGCACGATGCCGAGTCGTCGGCCCGCCTCGCGCAGGATGTCATCGCGAGCGGATGCCGCGGCCTCGCCCTGCGCGCCGGCGGCGGCGAGCCGGGCGGTGAGCCTCGGCACGGCGAGCCAGGTCTCGAGGCATCCGGCCTTGCCGCATGCGCAACGCGGACCGCCGTCTGTACCGACGACGACGTGGCCGATCTCGCCGGCCGCGAACCCGCCGCCGACGACCGGGCGCCCGCCGATGATGAGCCCGGCGCCGACACCGTGGCCGATCTTGATCAGCAGCAGGTCGTCGTGGTGCGAGCTGCCGTGTTCAGCGAGCACGCCGACGTTGGCGTCGTTGGCCACGTGCACGGGCAGTGCGAACCGCTCGGCGAGCCGCTCCTGCAGCGCGACGTCGCTCCAGCCGAGGTTCGGGGCCGAGCGCACGACGCCGAGCGGGTCGACGACACCTGGCGAGCCGATGCCGATGCCGAGCACGGGCGTCGAGGTGCGGGCGAGCAGGCGCTCGACGAGCCGATCGACGAGCAGCACGGCCGCTTCGCCGGTCGCGGCGTCGCGGGCGATCTCGTCGCGCTCGATGATCTGGCCGTCGAGGCCGACGACCGCGCCGCGGAACACCTCGTGCTCCGAGAGGTCGACGCCGATGATGTGGAAGGCGCCGCGATCGACGTCGATGAGCGTGGCCGGCTTGCCGGGACGGGCGTCTTCGCGCTGGCCGAGCTCGATCACGAGCCCCTCGGCGATGAGGGCGGCGACGAGGTCGGAGATGGTGACCCTCGTGAGCCCCGTCTCGCGGGCGACATCCGCCCGGCTCTGCGGGCCGGCCGAATAGAGGGTCTGCAGCACGAGCGCGCGGTTGTGGGTGCGGGCGTGTTCGGGAAGCACCTTGCCCGTGGGTCGCAGGGCGCGCGACCGGCTGAACGTGCCGGCCACCGGCGCGGCGAGCAGCTCGGACGCCACCGGGGAGGTGGGGGGCGTCGGCTCCGTGGTGACCGGGCCTCGCTGCGCATCCGTTGCAGTCACGTTTGTTAGTAAACCTTACGAACAAACCCGGCGCAAGGCCTGTCGCAACTTTTTCGGCGCTGTTACCCAGTTGTGATCCGCACTCGCGCGGACCCGCACGCACCCGCGCGTACAGGCGGCGCGTCGCAACCGCGGCGCGAACGACGAAGGGGCGGATGCCGCAGCATCCGCCCCTCGTGAACTGGGTCGTCGAACTAGCCGGCGACGCGCGTCTTCAGGTTGTCGGCCAGCGTCGCGAGGAACTCCTCGGTCGTCTGGTAGGCCTGCTCGGGGCCGACGAGGGCCGCGAGGTCCTTCGTCATGGCACCCGACTCGACGGTCTTGATGACGACGTCTTCGAGCGTCAGCGAGAAGTCGATGAGCTCCTGGTTGCCGTCGAGCTTGCCGCGGTGCGCGAGGCCGCGCGTCCAGGCGTAGATCGAGGCGATCGGGTTCGTCGACGTGGGCTTGCCCTGCTGGTGCTGGCGGTAGTGGCGCGTGACCGTGCCGTGCGCCGCCTCGGCCTCGACGACCTTGCCGTCGGGCGTGGCCAGAACCGAGGTCATGAGGCCGAGCGAGCCGAAGCCCTGCGCGACGGTGTCGGACTGCACGTCGCCGTCGTAGTTCTTGCAGGCCCAGACGTAGCCGCCCTCCCACTTGAGCGAAGCCGCGACCATGTCGTCGATGAGGCGGTGCTCGTAGGTGAGGCCGGCGGCGTCGAACGCCTCCTTGAACTCGGCCTCGAAGACCTCCTGGAAGAGGTCCTTGAAGCGGCCGTCGTACGCCTTCAGGATGGTGTTCTTCGTCGAGAGGTACACCGGGTAGTTGCGCGAGAGGCCGTAGTTCAGCGAGGCGCGGGCGAAGTCGCGGATCGACTCGTCGAGGTTGTACATGCCCATCGCGACGCCCGAACCGGGCGACTGGAAGACCTCGAACTGCTGGGGCTCCGAGCCGTCTTTCGGGGTGAAGGTCATCGTGAGCGTGCCCTCGCCCTCGAAGCGGAAGTCGGTGGCGCGGTACTGGTCGCCGAACGCGTGGCGGCCGACGATGATCGGCTTGTTCCAGCCGGGCACGAGGCGCGGGATGTTCGAGATGATGATCGGCTCGCGGAAGATGACGCCGCCGAGGATGTTGCGGATCGTGCCGTTCGGCGACCGCCACATCTTCTTCAGGCCGAACTCCTCGACGCGCGCCTCGTCGGGCGTGATCGTCGCGCACTTGACGCCGACGCCGTGCTTCTGAATCGCGTGCGCCGCGTCGACCGTGATCTGGTCGTCGGTCTCGTCGCGCTTCTGGATCGAGAGGTCGTAGTACTCGAGGTTCACGTCGAGGTACGGGTGGATCAGTGTGTCTTTGATGGCCTGCCAGATGATTCGCGTCATCTCGTCGCCGTCGAGTTCGACGACGGTGCCTTCAACCTTGATCTTGGACAAGTGGATGTCTCCTTGGATCTACTGGGGGAAACGGGAAGCCTGCAGGGCGGTTCGACACGCCGTCTGCCAGCTTACCGCGTCGCTCGACAGTATCTCGACGTCAAGAGATCTGGTCCGACATCGAGAGAGACCCGGCGGGAAGTTCCGTCACGGCTACCTGCGCGGTCGCTGCACGGGTTAGCCTTGGCTGCATGGCTGAGCTGAGACTGGAAGACCTGTCGGCGTCGAACATCGTGGCGGCGAACTCGTTGTCGCTCAAGCCCGGTCAAGAGCAGTTCATCGCACCGGTCACCTACTCCGCCGAGTCCTCGGTCGTGAACCCGGCCACCGCGTGGCAGCGGGTCGCCCTGCTCGAAGACCGCGTCGTCGGCTTCATCCACGGCAACTTCGACCCCGAGAACGAGCACGAGGAGTTCCGGGCCTGCATCTGGCGCATCAACGTCGACGCCGACGTGCAGGGCCAGGGCGTCGGCCGCTACCTCGCGACCGCGCTGGCCGAAGAGGCCAAGCAGCGCGGCTTCGACCGCATCACCGTGCTCTGGGAGCCGGGTGAAGAGGGGCCGGAGGCGTTCTTCCACCGCATCGGCTTCACCGACATCGGCGAGACCGCCTACGGCGACGTCATCGGCGCGCTCGAGCTCTGACCCTGGCGAACACCGAGGCACGGTCGGGCGAGCGGATGCCGCAGCAGCACGCCGAGGGCTTCGTCGAGGCCGTGCTCGTGGTCGTCGCCGACATCCCGCCGGGCCAGGTCGCGACCTATGGCGATGTCGCCGCCCTGCTCGGTTCGCGCGGCGCCCGCGCCGTCGGACAGGTGATGGCGCGCTCCGGCGCCGAGGTCGCGTGGTGGCGGGTCGTGCGCGCGGGCGGACGCGCCCCGGCCGGTCACGCCGAGCGTGCTCGAGTGCACTACGAGGCCGAGGGCACGCCGCTTCGCCCGGCGAACGACGACGACGGGTACCGCATCGACCTCGCCGCCTGCCGCTGGCGAGGCTGAACGCCCCGCTCGTCAACCCGCGAGCGTCTCGCTCTCGAGCGGGATGCGCACCGTGATCGTGGTTCCGGAGCCCTCCGGGCTCTCGACGACGAGCCTCCCGCCCACGGCCTCGACCCGGTCGATGATGCCGAGCATGCCGGTGCCGGCCTCGACCGATGCCCCGCCGATGCCGTTGTCGCGCACGACGAGCTCGAGTGCACCGCCGTCGACGGCGGCTCGCACCCAGCCGCGGGTCGCCTGCGCGTGCTTGGCGATGTTCGCGAGCGCCTCCGAGACGACGAAGTACGCGGTCGACTCGACGACCTCCGGCAGTCGGCCGCCCGGTTGCACCTCGATCTCGACGGGAACCGGGCAACGGCCGGCGAGCTCGGGCACGGCGAGCGCGAGCCCGCCCGACGACAGCAGCGACGGGTGGATGCCCTGCGCGAGCTCGCGCAGTTCTCTCAGCGCCTCGTTGAGCATGCCGATCGTGCCGTCGAGCTCGACCGCGAGCGGCTCGACGCCGCGATCTCTCGCCTGGTTCGCCGCGAGGCGCAGGCGCATGCCGAGCGAGACGAGGTGCTGCTGCGCTCCGTCGTGCAGGTCGCGCTCGATGCGGCGTCGCGCGTCGTCGCCGGCCTCGACGATGCGGCTGCGCGACTGGCGCACCTGCTCGAGCGTGCGTTCGATCTCGGATCGGAGTCGGCCGTTGTCGACCGAGAGCCGCAGTGCGCTCGACACCCCGTCGAGCAGCCGCATGTTGTCGGTGAGCACCCGGTCGTGGCGGATGAGCGCGATCGGCACGCCCGTCGGCGAGGCCACCGGCAGCAGCCCGTGGTCGCCGCGCCGGCCGGCGTCGTCATCGTCGAGCACCTGCCCCGCGGCATCCGCGTACCGGCCGTGCTCGTCGTCCCACCAGAAGACCCGTACGGATGCGTCCCGCAGGGTGCGGGCGAGCGACTCGGCCCAGAGCCCTCGATCGGCACCCTCGCGGGTGATGCGCATGAGATCGGCCACTCGCGCGCGCATGTTGCGGGCATGCGAGATGCCCGCGACGAAGCTGATCGGGATCGAGGCGATCGCCACGAGGGAGACGGTGTCGAGCACCAGGTCGGTGGTACCGGCCGCCGCGTAGGTGATGGCCTGGGCCGCGAGTGTGATCACCCAGGCGATGAGGGCGATCGGCATCAGGAACGCCACGGTGCGAGCGGGCACGCTGCCACGCACCCAGCGCACGAGCAGCCGGCCGGCGATCACGATCGCGAGCACCACGCCGACGATGCGGTAGCCGATGTCGATGATCGCGAAGAGCGCCGGCGCCTCGATGATGCGGTACGGGTTCGGGGCGCAGTCGCAGACTCCGGCTGCGGGCTCGCCGAGGAGCAGCAGCACCCCGAGCAGGTAGCCGAGCGAGCCCACGAGGGCGATGCCGGCGATCCAGCGGTCGACACGATCGACGAGCCAGCCGCGCGGGTAGACGAGCACGAGGATGCCGGTGAGCACCGCCCACCACAGGTGGAGCCCGTAGACGAAGGGCCAGAGCCACGCGAGGTCTTCGATCACGCGCAGGAAGGAGAGCGGCACCCACACGAGCGGGAACACGACCATGAGCCGGGCGGGCAGGCGCGAGGGGCCGATCGCCCACGCCACGCCCGCGCACGCCGCGAACACGAGGGGCACGATCGCGTGCAGGGTCGTCCACGACACCTCGCGGCGGTCGGATTCGGGCGTCGCAAGGAACCCCGAGATCTCCATGGCGAGGCTCGCCGCCACGACGAGGCCGATGACGATGCTGCGCTTGATGATCCGGCCTCGACGGCCGGGGGCCATCACCTCGCGCCGAGGAGCGTCAGCACGGCGAGCACCCGTCGGTGGTGCTCGGGCGACTCCTCGAGGTCGAGCTTCTGCAGGATCGAACGCACGTGCGTCTCGACCGTCTTCAGGCCGAGGAAGAGGCTCTGGGCGATGCCGCCGTTCGAGTACCCCTGCGCCATCAGTTCGAGCACCGACCGCTCACGCTCCGTGAGCCGCGAGAGGGGGTCGTCGGCGCGGGTGCGCTGCACGAGCTGCTCGACGACCTCTGGGTCGACGACCGAGCCGCCGCCGGCGACCGTCTCGACGGCCCGCACGAGCGTCTGCGGCTCCGAGACGCGCTCCTTCAGGAGGTACCCGGTGCCGCTGCCCGCGCTCATGACGCGCAGCGCGTACTCGGGCGTCGCGTACATCGACAGCAGCAGCACGCCGATCGTCGAGCCGTTGGCGCGCATCTGCTCGAGCGCGACGATGCCCTCGTCCCGGTGGCTCGGCGGCATGCGGATGTCGAGCACCGCGGCGTCGAGACCACCGCGAGCGGCCACCTCGAGCAGTTCGGTGCCGGTGCCGACCGAGGCCACGACCTCGAGCCCGCCGTCGGCGAGCACCTTGGCGATGCCCTCGCGCAGGAGCAGGGCGTCGTCGGCGATCGCGACGCGCAGTGCACGCGGGGCGGCCTCCATAGCTCCTCCATTCGAGGGCAGGCGTGACCGCGCGGTCTGCCCGCCTTCCGTGAGCGTATCGTGTGCCGGGCGCCACCGCCCGCCCCCTTCAGGGGGCACCCGGATACCGACCCGCCGTCGAGGCGTCAAGCTGAAGGGTTCGGATGCCCCGGGCGCACGTGGCGCGCACGAGGCATCCGCTCGATTCGGCCGGCGACGGCAGAACCGGGTGCGCTCAGACGAGCGAGTCCTTCCAGGCCGCGTGCATCGCAGCGAAGTGACCCGTGCCGCCGATGAGCTCGGCCGGAGTTCCGTCTTCGATGATGCGTCCGTGCTCCATCACGAGCACCCGGTCGGCGATCGCGACCGTCGACAGGCGGTGCGCGATGATCACCGCGGTGCGGTCGGCGAGGAGCTTCGTGAGCCCCTCCTGCACGAGCCGCTCGCTCGGGATGTCGAGCGACGACGTCGCCTCGTCGAGGATCAGCACTGCGGGGTTCGCGAGGAACGCCCTCGCGAACGAGATGAGCTGCCGCTGGCCGGCGCTCACCCGCCCGCCCCGCTTGTTCACATCGGTGTCGTACCCGTTCGGCAGCCCCTCGATGAACTCGTGCGCGCCGACGGCCATGGCCGCCCGCACGATCTCGTCGGACGACGCGCCGGGCTTGCCGAGCGCGATGTTGTCGGCGACGGATCCCGAGAACAGGTACGCCTCCTGCGTCACCATGACGATCGCACGCCGAAGGTCTTTCGGATGCAGGTCGGCGAGCGCGATGCCGTCGAGCGTCACGACGCCGTCGCTCGGGTCGTAGAACCGCGCGATGAGCTTGGCGAGGGTCGACTTGCCGGCGCCGGTCGAGCCGACGAGCGCGATCGTCTGCCCCGCCGGAATGGCGAGGTCGAACCGCGGCAGGATGACGCGATCCTTCGTGTAGGCGAACTCGACGCCGTCGAACTCCACGTCACCCTCGGCATTCCAGAGGTCGACGGGTGTGACGGGGTCGGGCACGCTCGGCTCCTCCTCGAGCACGCCCGAGATCTTCTCGAGCGCCGAGGAGGCCGACTGGTAGCCGTTGTAGAACATCGCCATGTCCTCCATCGGGTCGAAGAAGCGCTTCGTGTAGAGCACGGCCGCGAGCAGCACGCCGACGCCGAGGTCGCCGTCGATGACCCGGAAGCCACCGAGCACGAGCGTCACTGCCACCGCCGTGTTGCCGATGAGCGCCATGCCCGGGTTGTAGACGGCGAAGAGGCCGAGCACCTTCGCATTGACGTCGCGGTAGTCCTCGACGAGACCGCCGAACTCGGCCTCGTTGCGCTTCTGCTTGCGGAACGCCTGCACCGCGCGGATGCCCGTCATGGTCTCGACGAACTGCACGATGAGCTTCGCCGAGGCCACGCGCGAGCGCCGGAACAGTGACTGCGAACGCACTTGGAACCACCGGGTGAGGATGCCGAGCGGCACGAGCGAGGCGAGCAGCACGAACCCCGACGGGGCGTCGACGATCACGAGCATGATGGCCGTGAACACCATGTACATGAGCCCGCGCACGAGCAGCGTGAGCCCTTCGTCCATCAGCTCGCGAATGGCGTCGAGGTCGCTCGTCTGACGCGAGATGATGCGGCCCGAGGTGTACGACTCGTGGAACTCGAGCGAGAGCTTCTGCGTGTGCAGGAACATGCGCGTGCGCAAGTCGATGAGCACCGCCTGGCTGATGCGCGCCGACATGCGGATGTAGACGGCGATCAGGAACGCACCGACGAGACCCGTGATCAGGTACGCAGCGCCCGCGAAGGCGACCGGGAACCAGTTCTGCTCGACGAGCGCCGGGATGCCCTGGTCGATGCCGTAGGCGATGAGCGCCGGCCCAGCGACCTGTGCGGCCGACGACACCACGATCGCGACTGCGGTGAGCCACAGCTTCGCCTTCAGCGGGGAGAGCAGTGAGCCGAGCAGATGCCGCGAGCGCGCACGGATCTGCGCGGACTCGGCCTTCGAGTAGTCCTGGCGTTCTTCGCCCTGCACACCGGTGACGCTCATGATGCCGCCTCCTCTCGGATCGTGTCTTCTGCGTCGACGGCATCGACGCCCGTGCTCCTGCGTTCCTCGTCTTCGAGACTCGTGATGACGAAGCGGTAGTGCTCGCTCTCGCGGAGCAGTTCGGAGTGCGTGCCGACCGCGGTGACCCGCCCGTTCTCGAGCAGTGCCACCCGGTCGGCGAGCATCACCGTCGACGGCCGATGCGCCACGATGAGCGCGGTGGTCGATGCGAGCACCGATCGCAGCTCGGCCTCGACTCGCGCCTCGGTCGCGACGTCGAGCGCCGAGAGCGGGTCGTCGAGCACGAGCACTGCGGGCTTGGCCGCCACGGCGCGCGCGAGCGCGAGCCGCTGGCGCTGGCCTCCGGAGAGACTCATGCCCTCTTCGCCCACCTTCGTGTCGACGCCGTCTGGCAGGTCGTAGACGAACGACGCCTGCGCGATGCGCAGGGCCTCGTCGAGCACCTGCTCGGCTTCGGCGAGCACCCCGGGGTCATCGCCCGAGAGCTCGGGCCGGCCGAGCAGCACGTTGTCGCGCACCGAGGCGCTGAACAGCGTCGCGTCTTCGAACGCCATGGCGATGTGCGTGCGCAGTTCGTCGCGCGTGAAGGCGCGCACGTCGACGCCGTCGAGGGTCACCGATCCGCCGGTGACGTCGTAGAGGCGAGTGGTGAGCGCCGTCATCGTCGTCTTGCCGCAGCCCGTGAGACCGACGAGCGCCATGGTCTCCCCCGGCTCCAAGACGAGGTCGACGCCGTCGAGCAGGTCGCCGAACCGCGCCGGCGAGTCCTGGTAGCGGAAGTGCACGTCCCTGAACGCCAGCTCGCCACGCGCACGCTCGACCGTGCGCGGCTCGGCCGGGTCGACGATCGTGTTCTCGCTGTCGAGGATGTCGAAGAAGCGATCGGTCGCGGTGCGTGCGTCGAGTGCGAACGCGAGCATGAAGCCGATCGACTCGATCGGCCAGGCGAGCACGGTCGCGGTCGCGAAGAACGCGAGCAGCTCGCCGACGGTGAGCTGGCCCTGCGCCGCGAGCCACACGCCCACCACGAGGCAGAGCGAGAGCGCCACGGCCGGCACGACCATGATCCAGACCCAGATGGAGGCGTCGAGCCGCGCCTTCTCGATCTCGGTGCTGCGGAGCGACTCGGCCTGGGCACGGAACGTCGACAGGGCGTGCTTGCCGCGGCCGAACGCCTTCAGCACTCGGATGCCGTGCACCGACTCTTCGACAGCGGTCGCGAGATCGCCCGCCTGGTCTTGGCTCAGCCGCGACATCTCGGAGTAGCGGCCCTCGAAGCGCCAGCCCGCCCACCAGAGCGGCAGCGAGCAGACGAGGAAGATGAGGCCGAGGAACCAGTTCATCGACATCAGGATGCCGACGCCGACCACGATGATCACGAGGTTCGCGCCCGTGAGCACGAGGCCGAACGAGAGCCAGCGACGGATCAGGCCGAGGTCGCTGACGGCGCGCGAGAGCAACTGGCCACTGGGCCAACGGTCGTGGAAGCTGACGGGCAGGTCTTGCAGTTTCGCGTAGAGCGCGTTGCGCATGCGCGCCTCGACCCGGGTGCCCGGGCCGACGACGAGCCAGCGACGGATCGCGTAGAGGATGGCCTCGACCGCTCCGAGCACGAAGACGAGCACCGCGAGCGGAATGACCGCGCTCGCCTCGCCGTGGGCGAGCGGCCCGTCGACGATCTGCTGCAGCACCTGCGGGATCGCCAGGGCGATGAGCTGGGCCACGAGCGCGGCGGCCATGCTGCCCGCGAAGAACGGCATGGCCGGTCCGGCGTACTCGCGCAGTCGCCACAGGGCGCGCACCGTGTTCAGTCGAGGTGCCTGCGCCGAGTCGGGAGCTGGAGGCGTTTGGAGGGGTACGGACACAGCCGGTTCCAATCAGATGGAGACGCCGAACACCCGGGAACGGGCCTGGACGGCGGAGAAGAAGAGTGTGAGAGACGCGGTGCGCGATCGCGCGTGGAACCGCGGGGCAGGCAGAGCCTGCGCGTGGAGGCGGGTGCGCTACCCGGCGAGCTCGAGAACGAGGAACGCCGGGCGGGCAGAGCCGGTGACCGCAATCGTGCGGGCGTCGGTTTCTGTCTGCATGGTGTCCTCCTGCGTCGTCGTCTCGAACCTCGAGGCCGGTCGAATCTCACTCCGCGGCCAGCCCTACAGACTATGGGGCGAATGAGGTGGCGCGCAAGACCACCTTCGACGCTAGGCTGTGCGGATTCGTCGCTGCGCGTGCGAGGCGATGCCGGCCCGCGGCACCGCCCGACCGGATTCCTCCGCCTCCGCGAGCGACGGCGATCGACGAGGAGCACGAGTGGGAGCGGCACGGACTGCGTTCGCCCGCGCGAACGCCCGCTCCGGGGTGCTCGCGTCGATCGCTGCCGTCGTGCTGCTCCTCTCCGGCCTCGGAACCGCAGTCGTCGACTCGCTCGCCGGGTCCTCCGCGAGCGGTGTCCGAAGCGGCCTCGCCGCGGCGCAGGGCACCGCGGGCGCCGCGCGCTGGCAGATCCGCGTGGCGAGCGATGCCGAGGCCCAGGCGGATGCCGCGGCATCCGTGCTCGATCGCATGCTCACGCCCCACGGTGCCACCTGGAGCCGCAGCGTCGAGACCGCGCCGGTCGAGGCATCGAGCGGTGGCACGGCGTTCGGCGCCGTGCTCCTCGTCGATGGCGACGCCCCTCAACGCTCGGAACTCGTCGCGGGCAGCTGGCCCGACACCGCAGAGGCGATCTCGGCGGCGGCGGCCGAGGGTGCCCTGCCGGCGACGCTGCACGCCGACGCGGCGGAATCACTCGGTCTGGCGCCGGGCGACGTCGTCGATCTCGCCGGTGAGCCCGCCCGACGACTGCTCATCGTCGGCACGTGGCTGCCGATCGACCCGGCCGATCCCGCCTGGTTCGGTGAAGGCGTCATCGCCTCGGGGCGCACGGCCGACGGCATCGGGCCGTTCCTCGTCGCCGAGGAGACCGCGCTCGACGTGCCGGCGGCGATCGTGGCGCGCTGGACCGCGGTCGTCGACGCGAGCGCCGCGACGCCCGGCTCGGCGAGTGCGCTTCGCGAGGCGCTGCCCGATGTCGAGCCGGCCCTGCGCGCCGAGCCCGCGATCGGCACCGACGGACTCGGCGCGCTCGGCGGTCTCGACGCCACGCTCACCCGGCTGCTGGCGGGCCTCGGCGCGGTGCGCGCGATCGCGCCGCTCCCCCTCCTGTTGCTCGGCTTCGCCGGGGTCGCGGCCCTGACCCGTCTCGCGAGCCTGCTGGGCGCCGCCCGTCGCGGTGAGACGGTGCTGCTCCGAGCCCGTGGCGCCTCGGCCGGCAGACTCGCCCGCGACACCGTGATCGAGGTGCTCGTGCTGGGGGCGCCGGCCGCGGTCATCGGCGCTGCCGGCGCGGAACTGTTCCTCATGATGAGCCGCCCGGGCGAGGCACGCGACTGGGGTGTCGCCGGCCTCATGGCGGGCGTCGCCCTCGTCACGACCCTGCTGCTCGTCGCCGGTCGCGCCTGGCTCGACGCCCGCCGCCCGGTGGTTCGGGGCTCGGGCGACGAGGTGGGCCGGGTGGCACGCGGTCTCGTGACGGGCGGCGTGGTGCTCGTCGCCGTCGTCGCCGCCGTGGCGCTCTGGCAATTCCGGCTCTACGGTTCGCCGCTCGTCGCGAACGCCTCCGGCCGTCTCGACGTCGATCCCGTCGCCGTTCTGGCTCCGATGCTCGTGCTCGTCGCGCTCTCACTCGCGGCGCTCGGCCTGTCGCGCCCGATCGACGTGCTGCTCGAACGGCTCGCGGCGGTTCGGCCAGGGCTCGTGCCGGCATTGCCGATGCGCCAGCTCGCCCGCCGCGCGACGCTGTACGCCTCGGCCTCGCTCGTGACGATGCTCGCCATCGCGGGGCTCACGCTGACCGCTGCCTTCGCCGGCGCGTGGCAGGGCATCGACCGCACGGCCTCGGCACTCGCCACCGGCGGCGAGGTTCGCGTCGCCTCGGCGGGGCGCGATGTCGTGCTGCAGCCCGACGAGCTCGCGCTCGACGACACGATCGCGACCGTCGACGGCGTCACGGCCGTCGGCCCGGTCTTCAGGGGCGAAGCGAGGGTCGGCTCCGAGCAGGCGACGATCGTCGCCCTGCCGAGCGCCGGCGTCGCCGAGATCGCGCCGGGCACCGGCACCCGGCCGGCTGCCGAGGCGCTCGCCGACTCCGCCGCCGCGGCCGGTGTCGACCTCCCGGCCGGGGCCACGACCCTCGAGGTCGGCGTCGAGCTCGACTCCCCCACCGGCACGAGCGGCACCGTGTCGGTGACCGCGTGGCTGCTCACCGCATCGGGTGCCGCGACCCCGGTGGCTCCGGCTCCGGTCGACGTCGCCGCCGGGACCGGGCAGGTGCGTCTCCAGTTGCCGGATGCCGCGGGGCTGCGGTTCATCGGACTCGCCGCATCGCTCTCGGGTGCGGGCGGCGCAGATGTGCGGGTGGGATTCGGGGCGATCTCGTTCGACGGCGAGACCGTCGCCGGCACGGCGTTCGAGACCGAGCGAGAGCTCACGCTCACCTCGAAGGCGCCGAACGCGCGGGCCCCGCTCACCGCCGGCGGCAGCGACCCGCTGCCCGTCATGATCGGCGCCGAGCTCGCCGAACGCATCTCCGCGAGCGTCGGCGACGAACTCGCGTTCCGGGTGCTCACCGGCGGCGCCGAGATCGACGCGGTGGTCGCCGGGGTGGTTCCCGTGGTGCCGACCGCGGGCGCCGGCGGCATCCTCGCCGATCTCGGCGCCCTCGAGCGGTACGCGTTCGATGACGCCGCCGGCGTGCCCGCGTTCGGCGAACGGTGGATCGCGGCATCCGACCCCGAACGCGTCGCCGCCGAACTCGGTGCCGACCGCAACGCAGCGGTCGTCGCCGACGCCCGCTCGGCCGCCTCTTCAACGCCGTTCATCGCGCCGGCGGTCGCGGCGCTCTGGGTCGGTGCCGCTGGAGCACTGCTCTTCGCCCTCACCGCCGTGATCGCGCTCGTCGCGGCACTCGGCGGCAGCCGGCGCGGTGAGATCGTGGTGCTGCGTGTGCTCGGCGTGCCGGCACGCACCCAGTCGCGTGCCCGATTCGCCGAGCTGGCGGTGACGCTCTGCACGGCCGTGCTCATCGGGGTGGTCGTCGGGCTGCTCACCGCCCTGCTCACCGCCCGCGAGCTCGCACGGGCGGCGGTGGCCGGCGTTCCCGCCGTGATCCCGGTCGACTTCGGGCTCGATGCCGCGCCGTGGTTGCTCGGCATCGGGGCCTTCGTGATGCTCGCCGTGGCGATCTCGGCCGGCGCCGCTGCATCCGTTCGGCGCACGGCCTCACGGCCCGGCCTCAGGCAGGAGGAAGGATGAGTACCCGGCACCACTCGCGGCTCACGCCCCTCGGCCTGATCCGGCGCCAGTTCTTCGCGGCCCCGTGGGCGTCGGTCATGCTCGCGCTGCTCGTGCTGGCCGGCGCTCTTCTGGCCACGGCCGTGCCGCGCGCGGTCTCGGCGATGCACACCGCGGCGCTCGAAGAGGAGCTCGGCGCGTTTCCCGCGCGCGAGCTCGATCTGCTGACCGCGAGCCGCAACCTGCCCGACCTCGGTGCCTCCGACGGCGATTCGACCCTGCCGCCCGACGTCGACGCCGTCTGGGGTGCGCAGGAGCAGCGGCTGCTCGACATCCGTGCGACGATGCCCGAGCTGCTGCACTCGGTCACCGGCGCACCGCTGACCTCGCTCGTCGCCGGCCCGACGGGCGCGCAGGTCGAGGGCGCGGGCGAGGGTTCGACCTCGTACCAGCTGTTCACGGGCTTCGACCCCCGCGTGCGCGAGCACATCGCACTCACGAGCGGCGAATGGCCGCGCCCGCTGACCGGCAGATTTCCGAGCGACACCCCGCTCGACATCGTGTTCGCCGACGCCGTCGCCGACGAGATGGAGTGGGCGGCCGGCGAGGTCCGCACGATCGCCGTCGGCGACGAGCTGCAGGGTGTGCGCCTGGTCGGCACCTTCGCGGCGACGAACCCCGACGACGGCTTCTGGACGCACGTGCCGGTGGCGCTCGAGCCGGCCGTCGCGTACACCCCCGGCGGCTACATCGAGGTGACCGGGCTCGGGTTCGCGGACCCCGTCTCGTGGGCGGCCCTGCAGGACTCGCAACTGCCGACGACGATGGATGCCTGGTTCCCGGCCGAGGTCGACCGCATCCGCGCGGCCGACTCCGCCGAGCTCGAGACGCAGCTCGACGAGTTCACCAGCCAGGTGTTCGAGCTCGGCAGCGGCTCCTGGGAGTTCTGGTACGCCACGGTCGGCGAGGTCGCGTTCACCACGGGTCTCACCGATGCCCTCGGAGACGCCGCCGTCGCGGCGAGCGCGAGCGACGCCGTACTCGCGACGATCGCGTCGGGTCCGATCGGCGTGATGATCGCGGTGCTCGTGCTCGGCTCGCGCGTGGTCTTCGAGCGGCGTCGCGTCGGGCTCGAGCTCGCAGCGGCTCGCGGCGCCTCCCCCGGCCAGCTCCGGGGCATCCTCGCGGTCGAGGGCCTCGTGATCGGGCTTCCCGCGGCGATCGTGGGCGGCGTGGCCGGCACCCTGCTCGTCGCCGCCGACGCCGGCCTCGGCGGCTGGCTCATCGCGGCGCTCTTCGCACTGACACCGGCGGCGCTCCTCGTCTCGGCCGAGCCGGCACTGAGCCCGCTGCGTCGCGCCAGAACCGACCTCGGCCGGCCGGGCGACGGCCGCTTCCGCTGGATCGCCGAGGCGCTCGTCGCGGTGCTCGCCGTCACCGCGGTCGTGCTGCTGTTCCGCAGGGGCCTGTCGACGTCGACCGCGACGACCGGCGTCGACCCGTTGCTCGCCGCCGTGCCCCTGCTGCTCTCGCTGCTCGCGTGCCTCGTCGTGCTGCGGCTCTACCCCGTGCCGCTCGCCGCGCTCGTGCGCGCCACGCGACGCCGGGTCGACCTCGTACCCTTCCTCGGCTCGGCGCGCGCCCTCCGCGACCCCTCAGCCGGGCTCGTGCCGGTGCTTGCGGTCGTCGTCGGCATCTCGGTCGCCGTCTTCTCGTCGGTGCTCCTCGGCACCGTGCAGGCGGGCGTCGACCGCGCCGCCGACGCCCGGGTCGGCGCCGACGCCTCGGTGAGCGGCACGCCCTTCACCCTCGAACAGCTCGACGAGTTCGCGGCCGTGCCCGGCGTCGAGGCGATCGCGCCCGTGTACTCGACGAGCCCCACGAAGGTCGACGCCGATGGCCGCTCCCGCACCTCGACCCTCATCGTCGTCGATGCCGAAGAGATGCGGCGCGTGCAGGCGGACCGGGCTGCCACGACGCCCCTTCCGGCCGGTCTCGAGGCCACGGGCGACGACGCGGTGCCCGTGGTGCTCTCGAGCACCGTCGCCGACCTCGTCGCCGGGGCCGACGCCGCCGAGCTCGACGGCGAGGAATTCGACGCGCTCGCGGTCGTCGACGGGCGCACCGCATTCTCGCCGCGGTCGAACTGGGTGCTCATGGACCGCGCGAACGCGAAGCCGTTCACCGACACGCTCGTGCCGCGCAACGTGCTCGTGCGCTTCGAGCCCGGGCCCGATGCCGACGAGGTCGACGAGCTCACGTCGGCGCTCGCCGAGATCGGCGGCGAGTCGGCCGTGGTGACCACCCCCGGGCAACTGCTCGCCGAGCTGCGCGCCAAGCCCACCACGCAGGGCCTCGTGCTCTCCCTCATCGTCGCGATCGTGCTGGCGAGCCTGCTCACGGCGCTCGCGATCGTGCTGACGCTCGTCGTCGGGCGCCCGGCTCGCGATCGGCTGCTGCCGCTCCTCGCGACGCTCGGGCTGGGCCGGCGAGGCGAACGCACACTCGTCGCCTGGGAGATCGGGCCCGTGGCCCTCATCGCGGTGCTGGCCGGCGCGGTGCTCGGCGCGACCCTGCCGTTCGTCGTGCTCTCGGCCATCGACCTCCGCTCGTTCACTGGCGGCGACGCGCAGCCGGCCGTGACCTTCGATGCCTGGCTCATCGCCTCGGTGCTCGCCGGCAGCGTGCTGGTGACCATCATCGCGGCCGCCGTGGCCTCCCGCATCGACGGCAGCGTCAACGCCGCTCGCGCCCTGCGCAAGGAAGAGGAAGGATGACCCAGTGACCTCCACCGAGACACCGGCGCACTCCCCGGAACCGACGACGAACGCGAGCACCGCGATGCTCGCGCCCGACGCCGAGCCGCACATCCTGTGCACCGACCTCGTGCGCATCTTCAGTGCCGACGGCGTCGAGGTGCAGGCGCTGCAGGGCCTCAACCTGCGCGTCGACCCGGGCGAGATGGTCGCCGTGGTCGGCGCCTCCGGCTCGGGCAAGTCGACGCTGCTCACGATCCTCTCGGGGCTCGACACCGCCACAGCGGGTGTCGCGCGGGTCGCCGGCCACGACCTGCTCTCGATGGGCGGCCGTGAGCGCGTCGCCTACCAACGGCACACCGTGGGATTCGTCTGGCAGCAGACCTCCCGCAACCTGCTGCCGTACCTCACCGCCGCCGAGAACGTCGCGCTTGCGATGAACGTCGCCGGCACGTTACGCGGCGCCGCGCGTGCCACCCGCGTCGACGAGCTGCTCGGGTTGCTCGACGTCGGCGAGATGCGCGATCGCCGCCCTGGTGAGCTCTCGGGCGGGCAGCAGCAGCGCGTGGCGATCGCGGTCGCGCTCGCGAACTCTCCGCAGGTGCTGCTCGCCGACGAGCCCACCGGCGAGCTCGACGAGTCGACGTCTGCAGCCGTGCTCGAGGCGATGCGCGCCGTCAACGACGAACTCGGCGTCACGACCCTCATCGTGACCCACGACCCGACGGTCTCCGGCCACGTCCGCCGCACGGTGCAGATCCGCGACGGACGAACCTCGACCGAGGTGCTGCGCTCCACGCGGCTCGACGAATTCGGCGAGGAGCAGCACGTGGCAGAGGAGTTCGCCGTGCTCGACCGGGTCGGTCGCCTGCAGTTGCCCCACGACTTCATGCAGAGCCTCGAACTGCGCGATCGCGTACGCCTCGCGCTCGAGGCCGATCACGTCGGCGTCTGGCCCGGCGACGAAGGGCGAGCGGATGCCGCGGCGCGGCGTTCGCCCGAAGCGGCACCCCAGCCGACCGCGCCGACGGGCTCCGAGCCGGCCCCGCCGGGGGGCTCCGATGCGCCGGACGCCGCCGCGACGAGCCGGCGTGCCCGTCGCGCCGCCGAACGAGCCGCCGAGGCATCCGCTGCCGCCGACGCATCAGCCGGCACCGACACCTCAGCCGGCACCGAGACGAAGGACGAGCGATGACCACACTCCGCGCCGAATCGATCAGCCGCGTCTTCGAATCGAAGGCGGGTGCGGTGCACGCCGTCGCGGAGGTCTCGCTCGAGGTGCGGCCGGGCGAACTGCTCGTCGTCACGGGGCCGTCGGGCGCGGGCAAGACGACCCTGCTGAACCTGCTCGGCGGGCTCGACCGGCCGAGTTCCGGACGCGTCTTCCTCGGCGACGACGAGCTCTCCGCCCTCGGCGACGACGAGCTCGCGGCGGTGAGACGAGACCGCCTCGGCTACATCTTCCAGTCGTTCGGGCTGATCCCCGTGCTCTCGGCCGCCGAGAACGTCGAGGTGCCGCTGCGCCTGCAGCGCCTGGCGCCCGCCGAACGCGACGCCCGGGTCGCCGAGTCGCTCGAACTCGTCGGTCTCGCCGGCCACGCGGCGCAGCGGCCCTACGAGCTCTCTGGCGGCCAGCAGCAGCGCGTCGGCATCGCGAGGGCGCTGGCCGCGCGACCGCAGCTGCTGCTCGCCGACGAGCCGACGGGCCAGCTCGACAGCGGCACCGCGGCGACCGTGATGAACCTGATCGGCGAGCTCGTGCACGCACGCGGCGTCGCCGCCGTCGTCACGACCCACGACCCCGCCCTCGTCGGGCGCGCCGACCGCGTGCTCGAGCTGCACGACGGCCGTGCCGTGGCGCTCAGCGCACCCGCACCGACAGGCACGTGACGCAGCCCTCGAGCTTCTCGAACTCGCCGATGTCGACGGTCACGACCCGGTAGCCGAGACTCGCGATCATCGCGGCGGTCTTCGGCGCCGCGGACGACATCAGCAGGGATTCGCGCGACAGTTCGACGACCGCGACGCCCTCGGGCTCGGGCACGGGCAGGAAGCGCGGGAACAGGCTCGTGACGTCGAGCAGCGCCGGGTCGCCGATGACCGTGCCGTCGGGCAGCGCCGTCGCGGCGCTCTTGAGGTGCAGCGCCTTCGTCACCGGCACGGCGACGACCGTGTACCGGTGCGGCGTGAGCAGGGTGCGCAGCTGCCGGATGCCCTCGGCGTTCGTGCGGGCAGAGGCGCCGACGTAGACCGTCGAGCCGACCTTCAGCACGTCGCCGCCGTCGAGCGTGCCCGGCAGCTCGATGCGGGCGACCGTCAGGCCGGGCACGGAGCGCACGGCGCGCTCGACCGCCTCGACCTCGGCGCGACGGGACTCGGCGCCCGGGCTCGTGAGCACCGCGAGGTCGCCGAACATCACGACCATGTCTTCGACGAAGACCGAGTCGGCGAGCTCGGGAGCGGCATCGACCTCGACCGTCTCCCAGCCCTCGGCGACGAGCGCGGCGCAGTAGTTGTCCCATTGGCGGTCGGCGAGCGCCTGGTCGACGGGCTGCCGCTCGCGGTGCGTGAGCACGGCCTCGTCGAGGTTCGAGGCGGGAATGCGGACGAGGGCCATGCGTCGGTCGGCGACCGCCGGAGCGAAATCGAGGATGCCGCGGAACACCCGCGGCGCGAGCAGCACCTCACCGACGATGACCGCGATGATGAAGATGAGGTTGAGACTGACGAGCGAGCCCACCACGAAGAGGAACATGGGCCCCGAGAACGCGTTGCCGGCGGCGCTGGCCGTTGCGGTCGTCGCGATCAGCGCCGCGAGACAGCCGGCGGTGAAGCCCGTGATGAGGGCGAGGAACCACACTCGCGTCGCCCCGATCGCGTTCGCCACCGACAGCAGCACCCAGGCCACGAACGCGGCGAGCGCGAAGTGGCCGAACACCTGGCTGAGCACCTGCGGCGACTGTCCGCTGCCGATGAAGAACGCGAGCAGTGCCACGAGCATCGCCGAGAACGAGACGGCGGCTGCGGAGGCGAGCACTGCCGCCACCCTCCGCCCCGGGGTGATCGCCGGGGTGAACCTGGCCGGGGCGGTCGGGGGCATGGCGGGGGACGTCATGCCCCCGAGCCTACTGGCGGGCGCCACCCGGCCGCAGCGCGAGGCAGCGACCGCGCCCGTCGGCCGGGTGGCATTCCACGTGTGCTCAGCGAGCCGCGTCGAGTCGCGTGCGCGCGAGGCGTTCGGCGGCCTCCAGCGTGGTCGTGTCGGCGTCACGCGCGCCCGTGAGCACGGATGCCACGGTGTCGCCGATGCCCGCGATGCGGGCGTCGAGCGCGGCCTGGTCGGCGCCGGGAACGCTTGCGACGTCGAGGTAGATCACGCCGCCAGCGTTCACCACGAAATCGGGCGCCCAGACGATGCCGCGCTCGTGCAGCAGACCGGCGACGTCGCGCGAGACGAGCTGGTTGTTCGCAGCGCCGACGACGGCTCGCACGCGCAGCTCTCGCACGACCTCGGGCGTGAGCACGCCACCGAGCCCGCACGGCACGAAGACGTCGGCTTCGACGAGGTGCGCGTCGGCCGGATCGACCCACGCGGCGCCGAGCTCGTCGGCGAGGGCGCGCTTGGACTCCGCGACATCCGTCACGGTGAGGCGCGCGCCGGCTGCCGCGAGGCTGCGCGCGAGGCGTCCGCCGACCTGCCCGAGGCCGGCGATGACGAAGTGCCGATCTGTTGCCTCGGTCGAGCCGAAGACGTGCCCGAGCGTCGCGAGGATCGAGGCGTGCACTCCGGCTGCCGTGGCGTCTGCAGGCTCGCCGACGCCACCCTGCTCGGGCGGCAGGCCGCAGACGTGCTCGGTGCGCTCGTGCACCACGGCCATGAGCTCGGCGCTCGTGCCGACGTCTTCGGCGGTCATGTAGGCGCCGCCGAGCGACTCGATCGCGTCGCCGAGGTCGAGCATGGCATCGTGCGTGCTGGCCGCGTCGAGCGTGGTGCCGGCCGGGATCGCGATGACCGACTTGCCACCACCGCGCGCAAGGCCCGCGGCGGCGTTCTTCATGGTCATCGCCTGCGAGAGGCGGAGGGCGTCGGCGAGGGCGTCGGTCCAGTGGCCGTAGCGCCAGAGGCGGGCGCCGCCGAGGGCCTGGCCGAGCCGGGTCGAGTGCACGGCGACGATGATCGTGAGGCCCGAGCGGGCGCCGTGGGTGATGAGCACTCGTTCGTGATCGGGTGCCTCGGTCGGAAGTGCTGCGCTGACCTCGGCTGCGGGGGTCGCCGGGGCGTGGGTGATCGTCATCGATCGTTCTCCTTGACTCATCCGCTTCGTGGGCGGAACCTTGCCCTGCGCCTCATGAGCGCGGGTTCGATTCAAGGGTACCGCCGCAGCGGCCGAGCGGATGCCGCGGCATCCGCTCGCGCCAGAAGCATCAGTGGAAGAAGTGGCGCTCTCCCGTGAAGTACATCGTGACGCCGGCCGCGGCGGCAGCTGCGATGACCTCGTCGTCGCGGATCGAGCCGCCCGGCTGCACGACCGCGCGCACGCCGCCGTCGAGGAGGATCTGCAGGCCGTCGGCGAACGGGAAGAAGGCGTCGGATGCCGCGACCGAACCCGCCGCCCGCTCCCCCGCACGCTCGACCGCGAGCTTGCACGAGTCGACCCGGTTGACCTGGCCCATGCCGACGCCGACCGAGGCTCCGCCCGAGGCGAGGAGGATCGCGTTCGACTTCACCGCGCGGCACGCCGTCCAGGCGAACTCGAGGTCGGCGAGGGTCGCGGCGTCGGCGGGCTCGCCCGCGGCGAGGGTCCACTCCGACGCGGGCGCGAAGTGGCGATCGGCCTGCTGCATGAGCAATCCGCCCGAGACCTGGCGCAGCTCGACGGCCGTCGGGGTGAAGCCCTCTGGCAGGGTCAGCAGCCGGATGTTCTTCTTCTTCGTGAGCAGTTCGAGCGCCTCGGCCTCGAAGGCCGGCGCGATGAGCACCTCGGTGAAGATGCCCGAGACCGTCTCGGCCATCTCGAGCGTGACGATGCGGTTCGCCGCGATCACGCCGCCGTAGGCCGAGACCGGGTCGCACTCGTGCGCACGGCGGTGCGCGTCGGCGATGGGGTCGGATGCTCCGGCCGAGGCGACCGCGATGCCGCACGGGTTCGCGTGCTTGATGATCGCGACTGCGGGCTCGTCGAAGTCGAATGCCGCGCGCACGGCGGAGTCGGCGTCGACGTAGTTGTTGTACGACATCTCTTTGCCGTGCAGCTGCACCGACTGCGCGATGCCCGGCCGGCCGCCCTGCGAGGCGTAGAGCGCGCCCTTCTGGTGCGAGTTCTCGCCGTAGCGGAGGTCGGCGTCCTTCGTCCACGTGCCGCCCACCCACGCCGGGAACGGCGAGGCGTCGGCCGGCTGGTCGGGCGCGACGACGCTGCCGAGCCATGAGGCGACGGCGACGTCGTACGACGCGGTGTGGCGGAAGGCCTCGCGCGCGAGCTCGGTGCGCTGGGCGAGCGTGGTGCCGCCGCCGGCGACCGCAGCGGCGATCTCGTCGTAGCGATCGGGCGAGACGACCACGGCGACGTTCGCGTGGTTCTTCGCCGAGGCGCGCACCATCGCCGGGCCGCCGATGTCGATCTGCTCGATGACGGCGTCGGGCGCGGCGCCGGCCGCGACGGTCTCGGCGAAGGGGTAGAGGTTCACGACCACGAGTTCGTAGGGCTCGATGCCGAGCCCGGCGAGTTCGGCCTCGTGGTGCTCGAGGCGCAGGTCGGCGAGCAGGCCCGAGTGCACGGCGGGGTGCAGCGTGCGCACGCGCCCGTCGAGGTGCTCGGGGTAACCCGTGACCTCGGCGACCTGCGTGACCGGCAGGCCCGCGTCGGCGATCGCCTTGCCGGTGCCGCCGGTCGAGACGATCTCGACGCCGGCACCGACGAGCGTGGTCGCCAGCTCGACGAGCCCGCGCTTGTCGCTCACAGCGATGAGCGCACGGCGCACCGGCACGAGATCGCGTTCGCGGTAGAGGCTCTGGTCGTGCGTGGGGCCGCTCATGATCGTGCGAATTCCTTCAGGTCGAGGTGCGAATTGGCGATGTCGAGCACGGCCTGGATGAGCAGGCGCCGTTCGACGGGCTTGATGCGGTCGTGGAGGCTCGACTCGGTGTCGCCCGGCAGCACCGGAATGCGCTCCTGCGCGATGATCGGCCCGCCGTCGACCGAGTTGTCGACGACGATGAGGCTCGCACCCGTCTGGGTCACGCCCGCCGCGAGGGCGTCGCGCACGCCGTGCGCACCGGGGAACTCGGGCAGGTAGGCCGGGTGGGTGTTGATGAGGTTCGGCGAGAAGGCGTCGACCACGGCGGGCGGCACGAGGCGCATGAGGCCCGAGAGCACGACCAGGTCGGGCTCCCAGCGGCGAACCTCCTCGATGAGGGCGTCGCCCCAGCTGTCGCGGTCGGGATACGCCGTGAACGGCACGGAGAAGGTCGACACGCCGTACTCCTCGCCGAGCACGAGCCCGTCGGCGTCACGATCGGCACCGATGGCGACGACGCGCGCGGGAAACTCCGCATCGGCCGAGGCGTCGAGCAGTGCACGGAGATTCGAACCGGTGCCCGATATCAGGACGACGAGCTTCAGCACCCTTCGAGCCTACCGTCCGGCAATGTTCGAATCCGTCGGTGCGCGGTCGTCGAACCGGTCGAACGAGCGGTCGGATGCCGCGTGGCCGTCGTCTGCGCGATCTCGCGCCCAGATCGAATACGCGCCGGCGAGCGCGCCGATGCCGATCGTCACGGCGGCGACGCCCGCGACGGCCCAGGGATCCGGCCCGATCTGCGCGAGTCGCCCGGGGCCGGCTGCGCCGCCCGACCACCACGCGAGCAGCCCGAGCACGAACCCGCCGGCCACGGCAGCACCGGCGGCCGTCGCGAGCGGCTGCCACCACGCGGCATCCGGTCGGCGAACGCCGAAGTCATCGAACCGACCGCGCGCCCGCGCCGAGGAACCGACTAGCCACGCCCCGACGAACCCGAGCAGCACGGGCACGACGAGCCAGAGCCCGCCGAACGGCTGTGGCTCCGAGGGCAGCGCGCCGAGCAGCGGCACGCCGGGCACCGGCCCGAGCAGCGCGCCGCCCGTCGAGACCGAGGTGCCGGTGCCGACGGCGAACCCCGGCCCGAGCAGCCACGAGGCCGCCCACACCACGACGTTCGGAATGAGTGCGAGCTCGGCGATCGTGAGCGCGATGCCACCGTCGATGCCGGTGCCGAGCGACTGGTAGAGGCCGGCGATCGTGGCGTAGTCGGCGGCGATGAGTCCGGCGACGAGCACGCCTGCCACGGCGAGCACCCCGAACGCAGCGCCCGCCCCGATGCGCACGACCGAGCGGAGCGTGTCGACGAGTCCCGCGGGCAGGGCCGCGACCGCCCGGCGCACGACGCCACCAGCGGCATCCGTCACCGACTCGTCGCGCAGCGACTCGATGACCGCACCGATGATCACGCCGACGGCCATCGTGAAGGCCGGCAGCAGGGCCGCCTGCCAGAGGGACGAACGGGCCCCGTCGACGCCGGCCGTCAGCGCGAGCACGAAGCCGGCGAGGGCGTAGACGACGATCGCGGCGACACTGCCGGTGAACGAGTGCCCCTCGGCCGCCGAGCGGCGGCCGATACGGCGCCCGAAGGCGACCGAGATGAGCGCGAACCCGAGGAGCGCGATCGTGATCGGGAACGGGTCGCCGGCGCCCGGCAGGCCGGTGCGGGCGGCCGTGACGGCGTCGAGCTGCACCGTGAGGTCGACGCCGTGGCCGAGCAGCCACACGTCGGCGGCCGCGCGGAAGAACAGCGTTGCGTCGACGGCGAGGCCGAAATGCACCGCCCAGAGCAGCATGAGCGGCACGAGCGCGATGCCGAGGCCGATGAGGGCGGCGACGGATGCCTCGAGGCCGGCGAGCAGGGCGATCGTCGTGCGTCTCATTCCGACGCCGAGCTTATCCCGCCCGGCCCGAGTCAGCCGACAGGACGTGCGGGCTCCGGCGGACTCGACTCAACGATGCCGTCGGCTTCGACGTCGACGTCGGCGACGACCGCACCGGCTCCCTCGTCGATCGCCTCGACGTCGGGCTGCGGCCGGCGCAGCACCTCGACGAGGAGCAGGGCGAGCAGCGCCACGAGCAGGGTCGTGACGACCTGCCCCGTCGTGACCGGGCGCGAGAACAGCACGAGGACCGCCGCGATGACCGCGATCGCGACGTAGACGACGCCGCGCCAGCGGTCGAGCGCGACGCCGAAGCGGCCCGTCGTGATGCCGTGCGCCGCGGCCGTTCGGCGCAGCGAGCCGAACCCCGACTCCGCGAAACCGCGCACCGCGCGGGCGGGTCGCCACGGCCCCGAGAACCACGTGACGATCGCCACGAGCACGCCGAGCACGAGCAGCGCGACGATCGTCGACAGCATGAGCTCGATGAGCCCCGAGTAGAGGGAGTCCGCGGCGTCGGAGGGCATGACCGACGGGCTGACCGCGCCGATGAAGAACAACCGGCCGACGCCGATTCCGCTCGCCAGGATTCCCATGACGAGGGCGAAGCCGCCGGCCGTCCAGACGAGTGCCTTCGGGCGATTCCGAGCGACGAGGACGCCCGCGACGAGGAAGGCGAGCGCGATCCACGGCAGCCACGTGCCGGCGCCCACGGCGAGCGCGTAGATCGTGCGGACCAGCACGAAGGCGTCGTCGCGCGCGATCACGACGCTGCGGTCGACCTCGGGGATCGCCTCGGCGAAGCCCACACCCTGATCGATGAGGCGTTGCTTCACGGCCTCGACGATCGGCCCGAGCTGCACTGCGATCGAGCCGTCGCCGCCGATCGCCAATGCGGCATCGGGGTCGCCCTGCATGGCAGCGACGAACTGACGGTGCGTGATGCGCAGGGTCGATGCCCACACGTCGGCGAACGCCGGCGACTCGACCACGCGATCGACGACGTTGCCCACGAGCGTCTGGAGCCCTTGCGCCGCCGGCCCCTCGAGCAGGCCGAGCGCCGCCTCGGCTCTCGGCGGCAGTTCGAGCGAGCGGATGCCGTCGAAGACGTCGGCCGTGAGCGCCGGGATGTCCACCTGCTCCTCGATCGCGGCCGTCACCTCGTCGCTGAGGTAGGCCTGCACGGCGGGATCTTCGGCGAGCGGCGCGAAGGTCGCCACGAATCGTTCGGTGTCGACGAGTTCGAGCCGTGCCCACGCCGTGATCACCGCGACGGGCGCGAGCAGCAGGCCGACGACGACGAGCACGACGGCCGTGGCCGTGCGCCCCCATGCGCGCCGAGGCCTTCGGCCGACGGATGCCGCGGCATCCGTCTCGCCGGCGACGCGGTCACCCTCGCTCGAGCCGATGCCGGCGCGCAACGCCGCGTTCTCCGCCTCGAGCTCGGCGATCCTCGCTTCGAGCCCCACCCCGTTCGTCTGCGCCATGAGACACCCCTGCCCCGACGATAGCGCGCGAGTCGCCGCGACCGCAGCGTTGGAGCGTGCCGTTTCAGTTGGAACGTGCTGTTTCAGTGAATGACGGCCTTCAGCACGATCATCGCGACGCCGAAGGCTGCGGTGGCGAGCGACCCGACGATCTGCATCGGCCAGGGCGCCCCGCGGCGCCGGTAGGCGACGAAGCCGAGCACGCCGAGCACGACGACACCGGCCCAGAGCGCCGTCCACAGCGCGAAGGCGTCGGGGATCGCGCGGGTCGCACCGAGCAGCAGGATGATCAACGGCAGCAGGGCGGAGAGGAGCAGGCCTCGCGACCGCCGCAGCGCGATGCGGAACGATTCGCCGAGCCCCACGACGCGGTCGTCGTCGAGACCGTGATGCGCGACGGTGCCGGCGTAGACGTGTGCGGCCCAGAAGACGACCACGGTCGCGGCGACGCTCCAGAACACCCGCCACGAGCTCTCGCCGTGCCCGCCCGAGGCGATGATCATGCCCGAGACGAGCAGCACGCCGTACACCGACTCCTCGGTGACGAACGTCGCGCGCACGATGCGGCCGGCCGGTGTCGGCGGTGTCGCCGGTGTCGCCCGGGCGGATTCGTCGCTCATGCCTCCCACGCTGCTCATGCCTCCCACTCTGGCACGAGGTCGCCGCCCCGAACAGGAACGACCCCGCAGGCGTGCCTGCGGGGTCGTTCCTCGTGCGGTGAAGCGGATGCGGCTAGAGCGCCGCGTACACCTCGCGAAGCAGCTGCGCGGTCTCGGACGGCGTCTTGCCGACCTTGACGCCGGCGGCCTCGAGCGCCTCTTTCTTCGCCTGCGCGGTGCCGGCCGAGCCGGACACGATCGCGCCGGCGTGACCCATGGTCTTGCCCTCGGGAGCCGTGAAGCCCGCGACGTAGCCGACGACCGGCTTCGTGACGTTGGCCTTGATGAAGTCGGCCGCGCGCTCTTCGGCGTCGCCGCCGATCTCGCCGATCATCACGATCGCCTTGGTCTCGGGGTCGGCCTCGAACGCCGCGAGCGCGTCGATGTGGGTCGTGCCGATGATCGGGTCGCCGCCGATGCCGATGGCGGTCGAGAAGCCGAGGTCGCGCAGCTCGTACATCATCTGGTAGGTCAGCGTGCCCGACTTCGAGACGAGGCCGATCGGGCCCTTACCGGTGATGTTCGCCGGCGTGATGCCGACGAGCGACTCACCGGGGCTGATGATGCCGGGGCAGTTCGGCCCGATGATCCGGGTCGTGTCGCCCTTCTCCTTGGCGTAGGCCCAGAACTCCGCGGAGTCTTGCACGGGCACGCCCTCGGTGATGATCACGAGCAGCGGGATCGCGGCGTCGATGGCCTCGACCACGGCGTCTTTCGTGAACGCCGGCGGAACGAAGGCGATGGAGACATCCGCCCCGGTCTGCTCGATGGCCTCGGCGACGGAGGCGAAGACGGGCAGCTCGACCGCATTGCCGGCGGCATCCGTGTGCAGCACGGTCGTGCCGGCCTTGCGGGCGTTGACACCGCCGACCACCTGGGTGCCGGCCGCGAGCATGCGTGCCGTGTGCTTGGAGCCCTCGCCGCCGGTGATGCCCTGGACGATGACCTTGGAGTCCTTGTTGAGGAAGATCGTCATGTCTGAATCCCTTACTACGCGGCGTTCGCCAGCTCGGCGGCCTTGTCGGCGCCCTGGTCCATGTTCTCGGCGAGGGTGACGAGCGGGTGTGCCGCCTCCTCGAGGATGCGGCGGCCCTCGACGACGTTGTTGCCGTCGAGCCGCACGACGAGCGGCTTGTTCGCAGCCGAGCCGAGCTCGGCGAGCGCGCCCACGATGCCCTTGGCGACCTGATCGCACGCCGTGATGCCGCCGAAGACGTTCACGAACACGCTCTTGACCTGCGGGTCGCCGAGGATGATGCCGAGGCCGTTGGCCATGACCTCTGCCGAGGCGCCGCCGCCGATGTCGAGGAAGTTCGCCGGCTTGACGCCGCCGTGGTTCTCGCCGGCGTAGGCGACGACGTCGAGCGTCGACATGACGAGGCCTGCGCCGTTGCCGATGATGCCGACCTCGCCGTCGAGCTTCACGTAGTTGAGGTCGAGCTCTTTCGCGGCGGCCTCGAGCGGGTCTGCCGCAGCCTTGTCTTCGAGCAGCGCGTGCCCGGCGTGGCGGAACTCGGCGTTCTCGTCGAGCGTGACCTTGCCGTCGAGCGCGACGACGTTGCCGTCTTCGTCGAGGATGAGCGGGTTGACCTCGACGAGCGTCGCATCTTCGCCCTTGTAGACCTCGTAGAGCTTCACGAAGACGTCGGCGACCTTGTCGACGAGCTCGGCCGGGAAGTTCGCGGCGACCGCGATCTCACGTGCCTTCGCCGCGTCGATGCCGGCGATCGGGTCGACCTCGACGCGGGCGAGCGCCTCGGGCTTCTCGACGGCGAGCACCTCGATCTCCATGCCGCCCTCGACGCTCGTGAGCGAGAGGTAGGAGCGGTTCGCACGGTCGAGCAGCACCGAGAAGTAGAACTCCTGCGCGATGCGGGCGCCGCCGGCGACCATCACGCGCTTGACGACGTGGCCCTTGATGTCGAGGCCGAGGATCGACTTCGCGGCTTCATAGGCCTCATCGGGCGTCTTCGCGACCTTGACGCCGCCGGCCTTGCCTCGGCCACCGGTCTTCACCTGGGCCTTGACGACCACGACACCGCCGAGCTTCTCAGCCGCGGCGCGCACCTCATCGGGGGTGTCGGCGACGATGCCCGGAAGCACCGGGACCCCGTATCGCTCGAACAGGTCTCTGGCCTGGTACTCGTAAAGATCCACGCTCTACTTCCAATCGGTCCGCACGCGCGAAAGCGCACAGGGGCTGGTGGGTGTCGGCCCGACGCGCCGAAGAATCTCGACGTCAAGATAAGTGGGCCACCTTCCATGCTACTCCCCCGTTCGGGGCCGCCGAACCGGGCCGCTTGCCCGGCGGCGAGGGTCGCGCGGCCGCGGCATCCGGAGAAGACTGGCGGCATGACGGAAGGGGCACGGGCTCGCGTCGGCATGTCGGGATGGCTCTACCCGCCGTGGCGCGGGGTGTTCTACCCGAAGGGCCTGCGCCAGGCCGACGAACTGGCGTACGCCGCCGAGCGGGTCGGCTCGCTCGAGGTCAACGGCTCGTTCTACTCGCTGCAGCGGCCGACGAGCTGGCTGCGCTGGCGCGACGCCTCGCCCGACGGCTTCGTCTTCGCCGTCAAGGGCCCGCGATTCATCACGCACATCAAGCGGCTCACCGGCATCGAGGCACCGCTCGCGAACTTCTTCGCCTCGGGCGTGCTCTCGCTCGGCGAGAAGCTCGGGCCCGTGCTCTGGCAACTGCCACCGACGCTCGCGTTCGACGCCGCGAAGCTCGACGCGTTCCTCTCGGCACTGCCGCGCACGCACCGCGATGCAGCAGCACTCGCCCGCCATCGCGACCGACGGATGTCGGGGCGGACCGCCTACGCGCTCGCGGCGCCCCGCGAACGGCCGATCAGGCACGCCGTCGAGGTGCGCCACCCGAGCTTCGAGGCCGCACGATGGCGGGCGCTCCTCGAACGGCACCACGTGGCATCCGTCACCGCAGACACCGCGGGCAAGTGGCCGCGCATCGACTGGGCGACCGCCGACTTCGTCTACGCGAGGCTGCACGGCGACACCGAGCTCTACACCTCGGGCTACGACGACGACGCGCTCGACCGCTGGGCCGACTGGGTGCGAAGCCATCTCGCCGACGGACGCGACGCCTACGTCTACTTCGACAACGACGTGAAAGTGCGTGCACCGTTCGACGCGATGGGCCTCATCGAGCGCATCGAGCGGTGAGCCGCGCGCCGCGCCGACGCCCGGCCGGCGCCCGGGTCAGCTCACGCGGCCGAGCGCCGCCGCCGCGTAGAAGAGCGCGGCAATCGTCTCGCCGTCGGTGATCTCGCCCTCGGCCACCATGAGGATGGTCTCGGCGAAGGGCACTGCCCGCACCGCGCTGATGCCCTCTTCGGCTTGCGAGCCGTCGACGGATGCCACGTGGCGCAGGCCCGTAGCGAGGTACACGACCTCTGCTGCCCGGCAGATACCGTTGAGCGCGTTCATGCGCCCGATCTCGCGCCACTCGGCCGCCTCGTGCCCGGTCTCTTCGAGCAGCTCCCGCCGGGCGGCGACGAGTGGGTGCTCGCCGTCGGTGCCGCCCGCCGGCACCTCGACCGATGCGCCGACGGTGTGCCGGTCGATCGTCACGAGGAGCACCTCGTCGTCATCGGTCATCGCGACGACGAAGACCGCGTCGTTGCGTACCTCGACGACACCGTAGATGCCGTCGGTGGCGTCGGGCCGCACGACGTCGTCTTCGGTGACGGTGATCCACTGGTTCTCGTAGACGGTGCGCCGTTCGCGCGTGGGCCAGCTCATGGGCGCTCCTCTGGACGGATGGCCGGAGTCGCGGCCGTGGGCGGGGGCATGGGCACACGTTCGACGAAACGCCGGGCGAGGAGCACCGAGATGACGCCGACCGCGGCTCCTGCGATGGTCTCGACGAGCCGGTCGCCCAGCAGCACAGGCAGCGGCGCGGGCGCCGCGAGCGAAGCGACGGTGAGGGCCAGCGGCGTGACGAACACGAGCGCCGCGCCGTAGTGACGACCGATCAGCAGTTCGGCCCCGAACTGGCAGGCCGCGATCACGACGACGAGCACCCAGATCGGCGGATCGGGCCAGAGCACGAGCGCGGTGACACCGACCCCGACCGCAGTGCCGACGACCCGATGCACCGCCCGTTGCGCGGTGTGGGCGGCTCGGGCGGGCGGAATCACCGCGACGGCGCTGACCACCGCCCAGTACGGATGGCCGATGCCGAGCCAGAGCACGATGGCACCGGCGGCGAGCGCGGCGAGGATGTTCTGCACGACGTTCAGCCAGACGCGCGGGTCGGCGTAGGCACGCGCGCGCACGGGAGCCCGGCGCGGGAGCGCCTTGAAGAGCGACGCCTCTCGCCGGCCGGCCAAGCGCCGGAGCAGCCAGCCCGACATCGAGAGCAGCCACGCGAACGAGGCAGCCGAGGCCGCGACGGCGAACTGCAGCCATCCGTCGCCATCGATCGGCTGGGCCGCGCACACGAGAACCGCGAAGACCGCGAAGAGGGGCCCCGACGGAGTGACGCCGAGGGTGTTGAAGACGACGATGACGAGTGCGATGACGGCGGCGAGCACGGCGGCCTCGATCGCGAGTGGGGCGTCCGCGACGGAGAGCAGGATTCCGGCCCCGACCGCGACGAGCTGCATGGCCCCCGCTGCACTGACGGTGCGCAACCGGATGCGGTACGGCTCGCTCCTGCCGAAGATCGCCGTCATGCCGCCGAACGCCGCGTAGGCCGCGAGGTCGACGCGGCCGAACATCACGAGCACGCTGAGCGGGATGGCGGCGGCCAGCGCCGCCCGCAGCGCGACCTCGACATCGAGCGCCCGCAACGAACGCAGTCGCGCGACGAGCCCCTCGGGCCGCTGCGCGCCCAGCGGATCGGTCATCTAGAGCTTCTCGATCGGCGCGATCTTGATCAGCAGCTTCTTCTGACCTGCGGTGTCGAAGCTGACGTGCGCGATGCGCTTCGTGCCCTCGCCGGTGACCTGGGTGACCTTGCCGTCGCCGAAGTCGGTGTGCCGGATGCGGTCGCCCGCGGCGAGCGTGAGGTCGCCGTTGTCGCGCACCGTGCCGGTGACTCGGTTGGCCCACTCAGTCTTCGGCTTGGCGGCTTTCGTGACGCTGAACCGCTCGAGGTCGCGGTCGCGCGTGCCCCACGCACCGCCGTCTCGGCGGGCGTTGAGCGCACGCGGCTGCGTGCCGCCGCGCGAGGTCGCCATGCCCGGCGACTGGCGCCAGTCGATGAGGCCCTCTGGGATCTCCTGCAGGTAGCGGGACGGCATCGCCACGGCGACCTCGCCGAACTGCGCCCGGCTCATCGCGAGCGAGAGGTAGAGCCGCTTGCGGGCACGCGTGATGCCCACGTAGAAGAGGCGTCGCTCTTCGGCGGGCCCGCCGGGCTCGGAGGCCGACATCTGGTGCGGCAGCAGCCCCTCTTCGATGCCGGTGAGGAACACCGCGTGGTATTCGAGGCCCTTCGCCGTGTGCAGGGTCATGAGCGAGACGGTGCCGGATGCGTCGTCGAGCTCGTCGGCCGCAGCCACGAGCGAGACCTGCGTGAGGAAGTCGACGAGCGTGGCGCCGGGGTTCTCACGATCGAAGTCGCGAGTCTGCGCGACGAGCTCTTCGACGTTCTCTGCGCGTGTCTCGTCTTGCGGGTCGCGGCTGTTGCGGAGCGCGTCGAGCAGCCCCGAGCGCTCCATCAGGAAGACGAGCACGTCGGAGACCTTCGCTGCGCCGACGTTGGTGCGCGCCTCGATGCCCTCGGCCGATGGCACGAGCATCGCCGCCGCCTCGTCGAGCACGTTGGCGAGCGCGGAGATCGCCGCCGTCACCTTCGGTCCGAGGCCGAGGCCGTCGGCTGCCCGCATCGCCTGACGGAAGGTGAGGTCGTTCTGCTCGGCGAACGACGCGAGGGCGGTCTCGGTCGCGGGTCCGATGCCGCGCTTCGGCGTGTTGAGGATGCGGCGCAGGGCGAGTTCGTCGACCGGGTTCGCGACCGCGATGAGATAGGCCATCGCGTCTTTGATCTCGGCGCGCTCGTAGAACTTCGTGCCGCCCACGACGCGGTACGGCAGCGCCGACCGCACGAAGATCTCTTCGAGCGCACGGGTCTGCGCGTTGGTGCGGTAGAAGACCGCGATGTCGCGGTAGGCGGTGCCGTCGCGGTGCAGCGACTCGATCTCATCGGCGATGAACTGGGCCTCGTCGTGCGCCGTGTAACCGGTGTATCCGGTGATCTTGTCGCCATCGCCGTCGGCCGTCCAGAGTTTTTTCTCTTTGCGGTCGAAGTTGTTGGAGATCACGGCGTTCGCGGCCGAGAGGATGTTCTGGGTCGAGCGGTAGTTCTGCTCGAGCAGCACGACCCTGGCACCGGGGAAGTCACGCTCGAACTCGGAGATGTTGCGGATGTCGGCGCCGCGGAACGCGTAGATCGACTGGTCGGAGTCGCCGACGACCGTGAGGCTGGCCCCGGGGATCGACCCCGAGGCATCCGTCAGCCCGCGCACCAGGATGCCGTGCTGGTCGAGCTCGGCGACGATCTCGCGCGGCACTGCCCTCGTCAGCTCGTGGATGAGCGAGTACTGCGCGTGGTTGGTGTCTTGGTACTCGTCGACGAGGATGTGCCGGAACCGGCGCTGATAGAGCGCGGCGACCTTGGGGAACGCGCGGAAGAGGTAGACCGTCTCGGCGATGAGGTCGTCGAAGTCGAACGCGCTCGCCGCCCGCAGCCGCCGGGTGTACTGGCGGAAGATCTCGAGGAACATGACCTCTTGCGGGTCGTTCGTGTTCGCGTTGCGCGCGTAGGTCTCGACGTCGGCGAGCTCGTTCTTGAGCTTCGAGATCTTCGACTGCGCGCTCGCGGGCGTGAAGCCCATGGTGTCGGCGTCGAGTTCTTTGATGATGCGCTTGAGAATCGTGCGCTGGTCGGCCGAGTCGTAGATCGTGAACGTGGACGACATGCCGATGGTCTCGGCCTCGCGGCGCAGGATGCGCACGCACGCCGAGTGGAAGGTCGAGATCCACATGCCCGACGCGCCCTCGCCGAGCAGCGCCTCGACGCGCTCGCGCATCTCTGCGGCCGCCTTGTTGGTGAAGGTGATCGCGAGGATCTGGCTCGGCCACGCCTCACGGCTCTCGATGAGGCTCGCGATGCGGTGGGTGAGCACCCGGGTCTTGCCCGAGCCGGCGCCCGCAACGATGAGCAGTGCCGGGCCGCGGTACTCGACCGCCTCGCGCTGCTCGGGGTTCAGTCCGTCGGTGAGGCGGGGGCCGGAATGGCCACCGGATGCCGCGGGCTGGGCCTCGCGCCAGCCGGCCGGTTCGTCGGGGTCGAGGATCAGCGTCATATCGCCTTCAAGTCTAGGCGCGACCGCTGACACCACGGGCTGCTCGTCGCGCCCGGCGAACCCCGCTCAGCTCACCTCGCGAGTACGGCCCGCGCCTCGACGCCCAAATCGGGATGATCGAGGAACACCCCGTCGACGCCCATGCCGATCACCTCGCCGAACTCGCCCATCCAGTCGCCGTATCCGGCGCGTGCAGTGCCGCGCCGGAACGGTGCCGAGAGGAACCGGTTCTCGGGGCGCAGCGTCCAGGTGTAGATCTCGAGCCCGGCGGCGTGCGCCGCGTCGACGAGCTCGGCTCCGAAGAGCGGCGCGCCCGCGGCATCCGCTGCCGGTCTCGCCTTCACGCCCCCGACGAGTCGCGCCTTGCCGACGCTCACGCCGTCGAACCGGCCGGCGAGACCGAGCAGCCCGGCTTCGGTCGCGAACGAGTCGTAGCTCGGCGCGGTGCGGCCGTGCTCGAGCACGAGATCCCAGGGCGCACCATTGCCCTCGATCAGGAACACCCGTCTGCCGCGGATGCCGCGATCACCGAGCCGATCGAGGAGTGTGGGCTCGAACGCCTCCATGATGAGCCGCTCGTCGCCGCGGCCCCACCCTGCGGCCTCGAGCTCGGCCTGGAACAGCTCGTCGAGCGGCAGGCCGAGCGCGTCGAAGTGCGCGGCATGCTTGAACTCGGCGATCATGCGCAGCAGCCGGTGCTGATCGGCACCCATCGTGTCGATCAGCTCGAAGAGCTCGCGCAGACGAATGACCGGGTAGCGGCCGTCGAAGCTCGCGCTCGCCTGCCGCAGCGGGCCGAGCCGCTCGGTCGCCCGCAGGGTCGCGAGCTCGGCCCACGTGAAGTCCTCGGTGAACCAGCCGGTGAGTGCGGCGCCGTCGATCTCGCGCGTGGTGCGGCGACCCGCGAACTCGGGACGGCTCGCGACATCCGTGGTGCCCGAGATCTCGTTCTCGTGACGAAGCACGAGCACGCCGTCGCGCGTGGCGACGATGTCGGGCTCGACCGCGTCGGCACCCAGGGCGAACGCGAGTTCGTACGACGCCCGCGTGTGCTCGGGGCGATACCCCGGCGCACCGCGGTGCCCGATCACGAGGGGGTGCGGGTCGTCGCGCTGCAGCATGCGCCCCAGCGTAGTCAGCACAGGCCGCAGGTCGACGGGAATTCCGCGGGAATTCAGGGCGTTGTCACGGGTAACTCGGGTAGGTTGGTTGAGGCAACGGATGCCGCAGCAGCCCGCGGCCCGAGCATCGACCACAGCCGAAAGCAGAGGAAACCCATGGCTCTCGACAACCCCGCCTTCTCGCGGAACTCCGCGTTCTCCGCCCAAGGAGGCGTGGCCGCCGCGCAAGACATCTCGGCACAGCAGCTGCAAGAGATGTACAACCAGCCCACCACGCCGCCCGCGGGCGAGACGATGGCGATCGACACCACGATCCAGAAGGCTGCCGTCTCGTTCGGCCTGCTCGTGGTCGGCGCTGCGCTCGGCTGGGTCACGACCGAGTCGATGCCCTTCCTCTGGATCGGCGCCGGCATCGTCGGCTTCGTGCTCGCGCTCGTCAACATCTTCAAGAAGTCGCCGTCGCCGGCGCTCATCCTCGCCTACTCGGGCGTGCAGGGCGTCTTCGTCGGCGGCATCTCGGCATGGTACGAGGCGATCAACCCCGGAATCGTCACGCAAGCCGTCATCGCGACCCTCGTGGTGGTCGGTGTCACGCTCGCGCTCTTCGCCTCGGGCAAGATCCGCGCATCGAAGCGGGCGACGAAGATCTTCCTCATCGCCATGATCGGCTACGCGGTCTTCTCGCTCGTGAACTTCGGCCTCATGATCTTCGGTGCGACCGACAACGCGTTCGGGCTGCGGTCGATGGAGATCTTCGGCATCCCGCTCGGCCTGATCCTCGGCGTGCTCGTCGTCATCATGGCGGCGTACTCGCTCGTGCTCGACTTCGACTTCATCCAGCAGGGCGTGCGCAACCGCGCCCCGAAGAAGTACGAGTGGAGCGGCGTCTTCGGCATCATGGTCACGGTCATCTGGCTGTACCTCGAGATCCTGCGCATGCTCGCGATCGCCCAGTCCAGCGACTGACGCACCGACTCGCTGAAGGGCCGTCCTCCGGGGCGGCCCTTCGTCGTTAACGGGATGCACCGACGGTGGCAGCCGGTTCCGCCGCCTGTCGTTCGATTGACGGTCGTTCGATGTCACCCAGGATCACACTTTCCTCGGCGGCCAGGATGTGGTCAAATCATCCTCGAGCCCCTCCCCGAGTTGCACGCAACGAAGCCGGGCGACCCACCCGAACTCGCCCGGAGACTCTCTTGCCCGCTCGCACCGTCGCGCGCCGCCCCGCGTCGCTCTTCCTCTCCTCTCGCCGCCGTCGCGGGGCCGCGACCCTGCTCGCGATCGTCTTGGCGGCGGCGATCGGTACCCAGCCATCCGACTCGGCCTCCGCAGCTCCAGGAACCTCAGTCGTGGCCGGCATCGTCACCGGATCGGATGGGGAGCCCGCGGTCGGGCTGGAGGTGGGCCTCCGGAACGACGATGGCAACCTCTGGTCGTCCGGCGTCCGCACCGACGAGTCCGGTGCATATCGCTTCGAGAATCTGCCAGCCAGCCGGTACGGGGTCTCCTTCACGTGTTGGAACTCCTGCGTCGGCAACTACGTCGGGAAGAGCTGGCACGACATGCCGTGGTTCGATGTTGCTGAAGGGGAACGCGTCGACGTCGAGACGGAACTGCAACTCGCCGGCGAGATCTCCGGTGTCGTTCGGGGAGATGATGGTGCAATCCTCGAGGGGATCCGCGTGCACATCGCGTCTGACACCGCGGGGGTAACGCCACCTCACGACTCCGCCATCACCGACGCCGAGGGACGATACCGGTTCCGGAATCTCCCCGCGGCCGGATACCTACTCAGGTTCGCGCCGGACACGGCATTCGCGCACGAGTACTTCGCCGAACACTGGAAGGACCAGGCCACGGCCGGCACGGCCGATGTCGTCCAGGTCACGGCAGGCGAGGTGGTCAGCGGAATCGATCCGGCTCTCGCTCCGACCGCGTGGATCTCGGGTCGAGTCGTCAACGAAGACGGGGTTCCGGCTGATTGGAACGCGGATGTCAACGTCTTTCTCTACCGGATCACGGATGCGGGAAGGTTCTGGGTCGACACCGCAGGTCTCGGCTCGTACCCCCTTGAACCCGGAGAGTTCCGATTCGACGGTCTCACCCCAGGGACGTATGTGCTCTGGACGCGATCTCTGGGCTGGCGTGTCGGTGAGTGGTGGCACGACACTGCAGATCTGGCGTCGGCGGAGCGGATCGTAGTGGCAGCGGGCGACCGATTCGATGCGACGGTCGTCCTCGAGGGCGGTCCAGTGAGCCTCAAAGGCCCGACGGTGTCGGGAACTCCACGTGTCGGCGAGACGCTCACTGCCGCAGCCTCCTCTCCCACGCCAACCGCGACCATCGCCTACCAGTGGTTCGCGGACGACGTCCCGATCGACGGGGCAAATGCGTCGGCGTACGCACTTACGGCAGCGGAACTCGACGCCGGCATCGAGGTCGAGGTCGTGGCGTCCGCACCGGGGCGCATGACCCTCACGCGCCGATCGCGGATGACTTCCGACGTGCAGCCGGCTGTACTGACCTCCACGATCCCGCGCATCAGCGGCGAGCGGGTCGTAGGCTCCACGTTGACCGCCGACGTGGGCGATTGGTCCGACGGTACTGAGTTCGCCTACGAATGGCGCGCCAACGGCACCGCCATCTCGGGGGTGGATGATGCGCAGTTCGTGCTCACACCCGCTGAAGCCGGCAAGCAGATCTCGGTCGCGGTGACCGGATCGAAACCCGGATACGTATCGGTGTCGCACATTTCGCAGTGGGTCAACGTCACGTATGGTCCCGCCACGCTGACCACTCCCGTCATCAGCGGAACGCTGCAGGTGGGTTCGACGCTGACGGCCTCCGCCTCGTCGACGACCCCTGGAGCGCAGTTCTCCTACACCTGGTACGCGAACGGCTCCCAGGTTCTCTTCGAGGATGAACCGACGATCGAGCTTCGAGAAGAACACCACGGAGCGGCGATATCGGTGCTCGTGCACGTTACCGCTCCCAACTACATCATGGTGCAGAAGATCTCGGGTACGACCGCACCCGTCGGCTCGGTCGGCCAAGCCGTCACGCGACTTGCGGGCCCCGACCGTTACGCCACCTCGGTGGCCATCTCGAAGTCGCAGTTCGGCCCCGGCGTACCCGTCGCGTTCATCGCCAGCAGCGCGAACTTCCCCGACGCCCTCGCCGGTGCACCCGCCGCCGGCATCAGCGGCGGCCCCATGCTCCTGACCGACCCCAACGCCCTGCCCGACACCATCACAGCAGAACTCGAACGCCTCCAACCGGAACGCATCGTCATCCTCGGCGGCACCGGCACCATCAGCGCCGACGTCGAAGCCCTGCTCGATGCCCTCCGACCCGGCGCGGTCACCCGGCTGGCCGGATCGGACCGCTATGCGACCTCCGTCGCCATCTCGAAG
>NZ_ATXG01000015.1 GCF_000421565.1 Agromyces subbeticus DSM 16689
AGCTGGGTGGACAACACCCAGGCGTCGTCGATCTGGCGTTGCATGGTGCGTTCGGGCACGTGCAGTGCGGTCGCCAGTTCGGCGGTCACGCTGCGCCGCGCCATCTCACGCCGCCGCACCGGTGACAGGCTGGGTGCCACGAACGCCTGCTCGGCGTGCAGCGCGTACGACACGGTCAGGAAGATCACGTCGACCCGCATCGCGGCATGCATCGCCTCGATGCGTTGCGCGTGCACCGCAGCCTCGACCAGCTGCGCCAACCCGTCTTGCGCCCTCGCATACGGCGACGCCCCAAGCTCGAGACCATGACCGACGTTCAGCGAAATGCCGGATGAGGTGGCGTTTCGAGGTGCGATCGGCATGCTGCCAGCCTACCGGAAATCGAACGTATGTTCGAGGGTTGTGGAGAACTTCTTTCAGTCGAAGCCGAGGCTGAGCTTGCGCAACAACCCCGCGAGTCGCTTCTGCTCGGCCGCGGGCAGACTGCCGAGCAGCTCCGCCTCGGCGTCGACGAGTCGCGTGATCGCCGCGTCGACCCTGGTGAGTCCGGCCGGCGTCATCTCGACGAGGATGCCGCGCCCGTCGTTCGGGTCGGTCTGGCGGTGCACGAGGCCGCGCTCCACGAGACGGTCGATACGGTTCGTCATGGTGCCGCTCGAGACGAGCGTCTGCTGCAGCAGTTGCTTCGGCGAGAGCCGGTAGGGCGTGCCCGCCCGCCGGAGCGCGGAGAGCACGTCGAACTCCGATGCCTCGAGCTCAGAGCGGGTGAAGGCCTGCCGGCGCGCCCGATCGAGGTGCTTCGCGAGCCGCGCGACGCGCGAGAGCACCTGCAGGGGTGAGAAGTCGAGGTCGGGGCGTTCGCGCTCCCAGTCGTCGACGATCCGGTCGACCTCGTCAGCATCGGTCATCCCGTCATTATCTCGTGATGATCGCCACGTGACTGGCCGGATGCCACGGAGTGCCCGCCCGCTCATGGCAGACTGGATGTCGCAGATGGGCGATGGCCCTCAGCGATCCGCCATAGTGTAACGGCAGCACGGCAGCCTTTGGAGCTGTTCGGTCCAGGTTCGAATCCTGGTGGCGGAGCAGAAACGGCCGCCCAACGCACCCCGCAGACAGCGATAGGAATACGCGCGCATGACCGACCAGAACCTCGCCATCATCGTTCTCGCCGCCGGCCAGGGCACTCGCATGAAGTCGGCGGTGCCGAAGCTGCTGCACCCGCTGGCGGGTGCTCCGATCGTCGCCCACGTGCTCGCAACAGCTCGTGCGCTCGATGCCTCGCACATCATCGCGGTCGTGCGGCACGAGCGCGACCTCGTGGCCGCCGTGGTCGAGGCCGAGCTGCCCGGCACGATCATCGTCGACCAAGACGAGATCCCGGGCACGGGCCGCGCCGTCGAGCAGGCGCTCGCAGCACTGCCCGACGACTTCGACGGCGAGGTGCTCGTGCTGAACGGCGACGTGCCGCTCCTCAATGCCGACACCCTCGCCGCATTCCTCGGCCAGCACCGTGCCGATGCCGTGGCGGCATCCGTGCTCTCCGCGGTCTACGACGACCCGAACGGCTACGGCCGCGTGGTGCGCAACCCCGCCGGGCTCTTCGACCGCATCGTCGAGCAGAAGGACGCGAGCGACGACGAGCGCGCGATCGCCGAGATCAACGCCGGCATCTACGCGTTCGGCGCGGCGGCGCTGCGCGACCAGCTCGCGAACCTCACGACCGATAACGCCCAGGGCGAGAAGTACCTCACCGACGTGATCGGCCTGCTTCGCGCCGCCGGCTCAGAGGTCGAGGCCGTGCCCGTCTCCGAGCCGTGGCTCGTGGCGGGCATCAACGACCGCGCCCAGCTCTCCGAGACCGCCGCCCGCCTGAACGCGCTCATCGTGCGCGGCTGGCAGCTCAACGGCGTCACGATCGAAGACCCGGCGACGACCTGGATCGACCTCGCGGTGCGCATCGAGCCCGACGTGACCATCCGCCCGGGCACGCAGCTCAAGGGGGCCACCGCGATCGCCACCGGCGCGATCGTCGGCCCCGACTCGACACTGCGCGATTGCGAGATCGGCGAGAACGCCGAGGTCAAGCGCACGGATGCCACCCTCGCGGTCATCGCCGCCGGGGCATCCGTCGGACCCTTCTCCTACCTACGACCGGGCACCGTTCTCGGCGCCGACGGCAAGATCGGCGCGTTCGTCGAGACGAAGAACGCGAATATCGGCGAGGGCAGCAAGGTGCCGCATCTCTCGTACATCGGCGACACCACGATCGGCGAGCAGTCGAACGTCGGCGCCGGCTCGATCACCGCGAACTACGACGGCGTGAACAAGCACCGCACCGAGATCGGCTCGCATGTGCGCACCGGTTCGCATGGCGTCTTCGTCGCGCCCGTTAGGATTGGCAACGGCGTCTACACGGGCGCCGGCACGGTCGTCCGCAAAGACGTTCCCGCCGGGGCGCTCGCCGTGAATGTGGCGCCGCAACGCAACATCGAGGGATGGGTCCAGACGCACCGGGCCGGCTCCGCGGCAGCTGACGCAGCCGAGGCCGCCGCAGAGGCATCGGGCCCCGCCGCCGACTGACGCACCGGCCGAGGCGGGTGGAGAGGACAGAAATGCCCGGAATCGAAACCACCGGATCCAAGCGCCTCGTCTTGGTGTCGGGCCGTGCGCACCCCTCGCTCGCCATCGAGATCGCTGAAGAACTCGGAGCCGATCTCGTTCCGACCGACGCGCGAACCTTCGCCAACGGCGAGATCTACGCCCGCTACGACGAGAGCGTGCGCGGATCCGATGCCTTCGTCATCCAGTCGCACACCTCGCCGATCAACGAGTGGCTCATGGAGCAGCTCATCATGATCGATGCGCTGAAGCGAGCATCGGCCAAGCGCATCACCGTGGTCGCCCCCTTCTACCCGTACGCCAGGCAAGACAAGAAGGGCCGCGGCCGCGAGCCGATCTCTGCCCGACTCGTCGCCGACCTCTTCAAGGCCGCCGGCGCCGACCGCATCATGTCGATCGACCTGCACGCCGCCCAGATCCAGGGCTTCTTCGACGGCCCCGTCGACCACCTCTTCGCCATGCCGGTGCTGCTCGAGTACTTCAAGGAGAAGCTCGACCCCACGACGCTCGCCGTGGTCTCGCCCGACATGGGCCGGGTGCGCGTCGCCGACATCTGGAGCGACAAGCTCGGTGCCCCGCTCGCGATCATCCACAAGCGGCGCGACCCGCTCGTGCCCAACCAGGTCTCGGTGCACGAGATCGTCGGTGACGTCAACGGCCGCGTCTGCCTGCTCGTCGACGACCTCATCGACACCGGCCGCACGATCGTGAAGGCCGCAGAGGCATTGAAGGCCAACGGCGCCATCGGCGTCGTCGTCGCCGCGACGCACGCGGTGTTCTCGAGCCCCGCCACCGAGATCCTGCAGAGCGAGTTCATCGATCGGGTGGTCGTCACCGACACCCTGCCGATTCCCGAAGAGAAGCGCTGGGATCGCCTGACGGTGCTGCCGATCGCGCCGCTGCTCGCACGCGCCATCCACGAGGTGTTCGAAGACGGCTCGGTCACGAGCATGTTCGACGGCGCGGCGTAGGCCCGCCGAAATGACGATCACCACGCCTCGCCCCTGGCTCTCGAGCTACGCCGAGGGCGTGCCGAGCGACCTCCCGGCCGAGACCGGTTCGCTCGCCGACCTCATCCGATCCTCGGTCGAGACCTACCCCGGCAACGTCGCGCTCGAATTCTTCGGGCGCACCACGAGCTACGCCGAACTCGGTGAGCAGATCGAGCGTGCCGCCGAAGGGCTGCGGCTGCTCGGGGTGCAGAAGGGCGATCCCGTCGCGCTCGTGCTGCCGAACTGCCCCCAGCACATCGTCGCGTTCTACGCCGTGCTGCGGCTCGGCGCGATCGTCGTCGAGCACAACCCGCTCTACACGCCTCGCGAGCTTCGCCACCAGTTCGAAGACCACGGCGCGCGCGTCGTCATCGCGTGGAACAACGTGGTCGAGACCATCCAGGCGTTCCCGGCGGATGTCGCGGTGCAGACGATCATCTCGGTCGACGTGACCCGGGCGATGCCGTTCACGATGCGCGCCATGCTGCGGCTGCCGATCGCGAAGGCCCGCGAGTCGCGCGCGGCGCTCACCACGAGCGTGCGCGGCACGACGACGTGGGAGAAGATCGTCGGCGCCGACCCGATCGATGCGCACATCATCGGGCCCGAGGTCGACGACGTGGCCGTCATCCAGTACACGAGCGGCACGACCGGCAGCCCGAAGGGCGCCACCCTGACCCACGAGAACCTCAGCGCGAACGCCGCGCAGGCCCGCGCCTGGGTGCCCGAGATCGAGCGCGGCACCGCCGTGGTCTACGCCGTGCTGCCGATGTTCCACGCGTACGGGCTCACGCTCTGCCTCACCTTCGCGATGAGCATGGGCGCGCGTCTCGTGCTCTTCCCGAAGTTCGATCCCGATCTCGTGCTCAAGGTCGTGAAGCCGCATCCGCCGACCTTCCTCCCTGCAGTGCCGCCGATCTACGACCGGCTCACGAAGGCCGCGGTCGCCGAAGGCGTCTCGCTCGACGGCATCCGCATCGCCATCTCGGGCGCCATGCCGCTCTCGGCCTCGGTGGTCGAGCCGTGGGAGGCCGAGACGGGCGGCTATCTCGTCGAGGGCTACGGCCTCTCGGAGTGCTCGCCCGTGCTGATGGCCAACCCCGTCGCCCCGAACCGCAAGGCCGGCACCGTCGGGCTGCCGCTGCCGTCGACCGAGGTGCGCGTCGTCGAGCCAGAGTCGCCAGGCACGGATGTCGCGGCCGGCGCCGAGGGCGAGCTCATCGTGCGCGGTCCGCAGGTGTTCTCGGGCTACTGGCAGAAGCCCGAAGAGACCGAGGCCGTCTTCGTGCCGGCCACCGACGGCGGCGCCGACTGGTTCCGCACGGGCGACATCGTCTCGATCGACGACGAGGGCTTCGTGCGCATCGTCGACCGCATCAAGGAGCTCATCATCACGGGCGGCTTCAACGTCGCCCCGAGTGAGGTCGAAGAGGCGTTGCGGGGCCACCCCGACGTCGCCGAGGTCGCCGTCGTCGGCGTCCCCGACGATCACTCGGGCGAAGAGGTCGTCGCGGTGGTCGTGCTTCGCGACGGGGCCACGTTCGACGAAGCGGCCCTGCGCGACTTCGCGCGCGGGGGGCTCACCCCCTACAAAGTGCCGCGCCGGGTCATGCAGGCCGACGAGTTGCCGAAGTCGCTCATCGGCAAGGTGCTGCGCCGCGAGGTGCGCAACGGGCTCCTGAACGGCTGAACGGGGCCGACGTGTCGTTCCTCTCCGCTGAATCGGCCCGAGCACTCGCCGAGCTCCTGACGCTCGACGGACTCGCCGGGCACGACTCGGCAGATGAGACGGATGCCTCGCCGCTCGAGCGGCTCCGCGGCATCCGCTCGCTCATCGCGGCGCTCGAGGCCGATCCGGCCATGCTCTCGGCGGTGCGCGAGGCACTCGGCGACGGCCGCACGTGGGATGAGATCGCGGATGCAGCGGGCCTCAGCCCGTCGGCCGCCAAGTACCGTTGGGCCGGCGACGACGCCGAGATCGCCGATCGTCACGAGGCGAGCCGCAAGCGCAAGCGCGAGCGGCCTTCGAGCGTGCCGACCGATCTGCCGGGCCTCTCGGTCGCCGACGCGGCGAAGCAGCTCGGCGTCACGCCGCAGGCGATCTACCAGCGGGTCACGCGCGGCCTGTTGCGCGCGGAGAGCGTTGAGCTGCCCGATGGGCGCACGTACAAACGGGTGTTCCCCGACGAGCGCGACGCCGCCGAATAGTCGCTCAGGCGTCGCGCTCGTCGGGGTCGACCGGGCGCGGGGCGCCCGGCAGCAGTCCGAGTCCAGCGATGAGGATCTCGCTTCCGCCTTCGCCGACCGCGTAGCACTGCCAGCCCGCGCCACCACGGCCGAAGAGGTCGAACGAGACGCGTGCGCCCGCGGCATCCGTGTCGAACTGCGCGACGTACACCGCGCATGCCCGCTGCGCCGCCGAATGCGCCACGCCGTAGATCGAGAGCACGAGCGGCAGCACGAGGGCGCCGAGCGCGATGAGCACGGTGATGCGCAGCGCCCGTCGTCGCCGTTCGCCGTAGACGGGGCCGCGGGCGTCGTCGTCGTCGAAGCCCTGCAGCTCGGAAGGCGTCTCGCTCATCAGCCGCCTCCGAGGAAGATCGAGGCGATGCCGCCGACGCTCGCGAGCAGCGTCGCGAGGGCGACACCGGCGAGCGCGCCACGCGGGGGAGTGATGACGAGCCGGTCGCCTGCCAACTGACGGCGGCGCACGGTGCCGATCGCGATGGCGCCGCCGGATGCCGCGAAGAGCAGCACCCCGACGACGACGAGCCACGGCTCACCGGCCACGAGACCGGCACGCATCGACAACAGGGCGTTGACCGCGAGCGCCATCGCGGTGCGGCTCCACGCGAGGGCCGTGCGCTCGGGCTGGAGACCCGGATCGCCCGTTGCCGCAATGCTGTGAGCCGTCATGTCACGAGCAGCAGCACGACGAGCACGGCGCTCGTCAGGAGGCACACCGCGGCGAGACCCGGCAGCACCCAGCTGAACGGCAGCGGCCGGCCGCGCCGGATCGCGATCTCGTTCGCACGCCACCTCGTGTACGACACGACGCTGAGCACGGCCGCGACGACGCCGAGCCCAGTCGAGAGCACGGTCACGACGACGCGCGGGTCGAGTTCGGTCGCGAACTGGTGCAGCAGCACGCCGCCGGCGAGCAGGGCGAGCGCCGTGCGGATCCAGGCGAGGAAGGTGCGTTCGTTCGCGAGCGTGAAGCGGTAATCGGGCTCTTCGCCCTCTTCGCGCCACTTCGGCTCACCCACGTGTCTGCTCCACTCGTTCCTGTTCGCTCGCCGCGGCGCCTGGCCGGCGCCCGCTCGGCTCTCGCCTGCCTGCTAGTGCGAGGAGGGCGTCGTCTCGATCTCTGAGTGGTCGCCCGACCAGAGGGTGTGGAAGACGCCCGGCTTGTCGACGCGCTTGTAGGTGTGCGCGCCGAAGAAGTCGCGCTGGCCCTGGATGAGCGCGGCGGGGAGCCGCGGTGCGCGAAGACCGTCGTAGTAGGCGAGCGACGACGAGAACGCGGGCGTCGGGATGCCGGCCTGGGCGGCGATCGCGACGACGCGGCGCCAGCTCTCCTGAGCGCCCGCGACGGCGTCGCGGAAGTAGGGTGCCGTGACGAGTGCGACGAGCGCGGAATCGTCGGCGTACGCGTCGGCGATGCGGTTCAGGAACCGGGCGCGGATGATGCAGCCGGCTCGCCAGATCTTCGCGATGTCGCCCTTCTTCACATCCCAGCCGAACTGCTCTGCGCCGGCGACGATCTCGTCGAAGCCCTGCGAGTAGGCGATGATCTTCGACGCGTAGAGTGCGCGGCGCACGTCTTCGATGAAGGCTGCGGCGTCGGCGTCGGCCACCTTCCACTCGGTCGAGGGGCCGGGCAGGTCGACTGCCGCCTCGCGCTGCGCGCGCTTCGAGGAGAGGCTGCGGGCGAAGACGGCCTCGGCGATGCCCGAGGTCGGCACGCCGAGCTCGAGGGCGTTCTGCACGGTCCATGCGCCGGTGCCCTTGGCACCGGCCTCGTCGAGGATGACGTCGACGAGCGGCTGGCCGGTCGCGGCATCGGTCTGGCGCAGCACCTCTGCGGTGATCTCGATGAGGTAGCTCTCGAGCTCGCCGGTGTTCCACTCGGCGAAGATGTCGGCGATCTCGGCCGGGCTCTTGCCGGTGCCCTGGCGGATGAGGTCGTAGGCCTCGGCGATGAGCTGCATGTCGGCGTACTCGATGCCGTTGTGCACCATCTTCACGAAGTGGCCGGCGCCGTCGGTGCCGACGTGGGTGACGCACGGCTCGCCCTCGGCGACCGCGGCGATCGACGCGAGGATCGGACCGAGCGTCTGGTAGGACTCGACGCTGCCGCCGGGCATGATCGAGGGGCCGTTCAGCGCGCCCTCTTCACCGCCCGAGATGCCGGTGCCGACGAAGTGGACGCCCGTGGGGCTGATCTCGGACTCGCGCCGGATGGTGTCGTGGAAGTTCGCGTTGCCGCCGTCGACGATGATGTCGCCCGGCTCGAAGCGGGCGACGAGCTCGGAGATGACCGCGTCGGTGCCCTTGCCGGCCTGCACCATGATGATCGCCGTGCGGGGCTTGGCGAGCGAGGCGACGAAGTCGTCGTAGGTCTCTGACGCGACGAACCCGGCCTCGGGGTGCTCGGTGGTCAGCGTGTGCGTGCGCACGGGCGAGCGGTTGAACACGGCGACCGTGTTGCCTTCACGGCTCGCGAGGTTGCGGGCGAGGTTGGACCCCATGACCGCGAGGCCGACGACGCCGATGTTTGCTGAAGGGGTGACAGGCACGAATATCTCCTCGACAAGGGGTGGGGTTCGTCTTCCAGCGTAGTGTGAGCCGCCCTCACCGTTGCGCGGTGTTGCTGTGAGACCTCACGACCGGCTCCTCCTGCACTTCGCGCGCGAAGCGGGCTGGTAGACTTCATGGTCGGTCATCTGTTCCCTCGGGGGCGATGATCGTGAACTTCGGCGAGGGAGGCCCTGGTTCGTCCGCGAGAGCGGGCGCGAGGGCATCCGTGATCGACGCGGTAGGAGCAGGCTCCACGGCTTTTCCTCACGCTTCTGCGCACATCGGCTGCGCGCGTTCGAGTCGAAAACAACAGACACACGATCTGGGCCGCGAGCCCGCAAGGAGAGACATCATGGACGAAGACAACAAGGTCGTCGCTGACACCCGCGAATCGTTCGGCAAGGGCGCCGCCCGCAAGCTGCGCGCCACCGGCAAGATCCCCGCGGTGGTCTACGGCCACGGCACCGACCCCAAGCACATTGCGCTGCCCGCGCACCAGATCGGCCTGATCCTGCGCAAGGCCAACGCCGTACTCGACCTGCAGATCGACGGCAAGAGCCAGCTCGCCCTCGTGAAGGACGTGCAGAAGGACCCGGTGCACCAGGTCATCGAGCACCTCGACCTCATCGTCATCAAGAAGGGCGAGAAGGTTCAGGTCGAGGTTCCCGTGCACCTCGAGGGCGAGACCGCCCCCGGCACCATCGCCGACGTCGACCAGCACACCCTCTCGCTCGAGGCAGAGGCGACGCACATCCCCGAGCGCATCGTCGTCAACGTCGAGGGCCTCGAAGAGGGCACGCAGATCCTCGCGGGCGCCGTCGAACTGCCCAAGGGCTCCACGCTCCTCTCCGACCCCGAGGCGCTCGTCATCAACGTGCACACGCCGCAGAAGGTCGACCTCGGCGAGGAGGCCGCCGAGGCCGCTGCCGAGGGCGAGGCCACCGAGGCCGCAGCCGACGAGGCCGCAGCGGAGTCGGCCGAGTAACAGCGGGCATCACGCGTCGGGGCCTCGCCCCCTGCATCCGGGTACGCTCGGAATGCGGGGCGCGGGGCCCTGCTGCTTCTCACCCACCTGGAGGTCGCATGGGATTCCTCGACCTGCTGCACGCCCGCCGGAAGGACACCACGTTGGCCGAGAACACCTGGCTCGTCGTCGGCCTCGGCAATCCCGGCGCGCAGTACGCCGGCAACCGGCACAACGTGGGCCAGATGGTCGCCGACGAGCTCGCCGCTCGCATCGGCGCGCCGTTCAAGAGCCACAAGACACCCGCTCGCGTCGCCGAGGGGTTTCTGCGTCCGGGCGGCCCGAAGCTCGTGATCGCCAAGCCCAACAGCTTCATGAACACCTCGGGCGGGCCGGTCTCGGCGCTGCTCAAGTTCTACTCGCTCGATGCCGACCGACTCATCGTCGTCCACGACGAACTCGACCTGCCCTTCGACACCGTGCGGCTCAAGCAGGGCGGCGGCCATGGCGGGCACAACGGGCTCCGCGACATCCAGAAGGCGACGGATGCCGCGCCGTTCCTGCGCGTGCGCGTCGGCATCGGCCGACCGCCAGGCCGCCAGGACCCCGCCGACTTCGTGCTCAAGGACTTCTCGGGCACCGAGCGCGCTGCCCTGCCCAACCTGCTGTCCGACGCAGCCGACGCCGTCGAGGCGGTCGCGAGCGACGGGCTCGTCGCCGCGCAGCAGCGGTTCCACGCGCCGAGCTGATCGGCTGGCGCGGCTCAGATCAGGCCGCGGAGGAAGTCTTCGGGCGACACGCCATCGGCCTGTGCGCGGAGCCGCAGCCGGTCGAGCTCTTCGGTCGAGAGCTCGAGCGTGATGCTGTGCCACGCTTCGGCGACCTCGTCGAGACTGAACAGGGCGTCGTCGAGTTCGGGTGCGGTGATGCTGATCTCGGGTGCGCCGAGATCGACGGGCTCGATCAGCGCCGGCTCGACGACCGTCGGCTCGACGAGCGCCGGCTCGACGAGCGCCGGTTCGGGCACGACCGGCTCGAGCGCAGCGGATGCCGCGGTGTCGGTCTCGACTCGGGCGTTCCAGCCCGGCCCGCTCGGCACCGCGATGCCGCGCTGGTACGCCTCGGCGACCGCGCGGGCACGCACATCGGCCGCCTCGTTGAGTTCGTGGCCGATGTGGCCCTTCACCCACTCGAAGCGGTAGCGCCGGCCCGAGATGGCCTCGTCGATCTCCTGCAGCAGCTCGACGTTCATGACGGCCTTGCCGTCGGCCTTGCGCCAGCCCTTGCGCTTCCAGCCGGGCATCCACTTCGTCACCGAGTTGATCACGTACTGGCTGTCGCACTGCACCAGCAGCTCGTCGTCGACGTGCGCCGTGGCGCGGAAGAGCTCGAGCACGGCCTTCAGCTCGCCCTGGTTGTTCGTGGCGTGCTTCCAGCCGCCGGCGGCCCAGCAGGTGTCGTCGACGTACCAGGCCCAGCCGGCCGGACCTGGGTTTCCGAGGGCCGATCCATCGGCGGCGGCGATGATCATGTGCGGGAGCCTCCTGGCGTTCGACGTGCCCGGCAATCGTATCGGCGACGGGCGACGGGCATCGTGCTTCGGCGGCCGGCCATCGTGTCGGGGGCGCCGCGTAGACTCGACGGGTGAACCTCCAGGGCTTTCTCACGGCGCTTTCGCGTGCCGAAACCGTCGACGCCGCACTCGCAGAAGCCCAGCGCAACGCAGATTTCTCCGCTCCGGCGGGTCTCGACGCTCCGCTGCTCGCCGGCCTCGTGCAGCGCCGTGCAGCGGCCGGGCTCCCGCCGGCACTGCTCGTCATCACCGCGACGAGCCGCGAGGGCGAGTCGCTGCAGGCGTCGCTCGCGCCCTATCTCGGCGACGACGCCGAACTGCTCGAGTTCCCCGCGTGGGAGACGCTGCCGCACGAGCGACTGAGCCCCTCGGCCGAGACGGTGGGCCGCCGGCTGCATGCGCTGCGGCGCATGCACGACTGGGCAGAGGCCGGCTCGCGGCATCCGCTCGTCGTCGTCGCCTCGGTTCGTGCCGCCCTGCAACCGCTCGCCGACAACCTCGCGTCGCTCGACCCGGTCGAGCTCGTCGCCGGCGGGCGCGGCTACAACCTCTCCGAGCTCGCGGTGAAGCTCGTCGACCTCGCATATGCGCGAGTCGACATGGTCGCGCGGCGCGGCGAGTTCGCGGTGCGCGGCGGCATCCTCGACGTGTTCCCGCCCACGGCCGACCACCCCGTTCGCGTCGAGTTCTTCGGCGACGAGGTCGAAGAGCTGCGCGCATTCTCGGTGGCCGACCAGCGGTCGCTGCCCGACGTCATCGAGCGCGTGACCCTGCCGCCGAGCCGCGAACTGCTGCTCACCGGGCCCGTGCGCCAGCGTGCGCGAGAGATGGTGCACGAGTTCCCGAGCCTGTCGCAGTTGCTCGAGAAGGTCGCAGAGGGCATCCCCGTCGAGGGCATGGAGTCGCTTGCGCCTGCGCTGCTCGAACGGCTCGTGCCGCTCACCCACTACCTGCCGCAGGGTGCGGCCGTCGCGGTGCTCGCGCCCGAGCGGGTTGCCGGCCGAGCGGTCAGCCTCGGCGAGACCAACCGCGAGTTCCTGGGCGCCGCCTGGAGCGCGGCGACCGCGGGCGCCGACGCCCCGATCGACCTCGCGGCCGGCGACTTCCTCACCGTGCGACAGCTTCGCGACGCCGCGCTGTTCAGTGCGCCGGGCATGCCGGATCCCGGCCGGGTGTGGTGGAACTTCTCGGGCTTCGACATCGGCGACGCCGCCGAGGTCGTCGCAGCTGCCGGTGGCGAGGCTGCGGTGCACGCGGCCGGCGCATCGACGACGGTGCGACTCGCTGCCAACGCGATGCCGAGCTTCCAGGGAAACGTGGCCGGCGCGGTCGAGCACGCCGCCGAACGCCTGCGTGCGGGATGGAGCCTCGTCGTGGCATCCGCCGGTCACGGCCTCGTCGAGCGCGCGCGCGACGTGCTCGCCGAAGCCGGTCTCGCTGCCCGACTCGTCGACGAGGTGCCCGCTGCACTCGAACCCGGCGTCGCCTACCTCGTGCAGGCCGATGCCGCTCGCGGGTACGAGGTGCCCGAGATCAAGCTGGGGCTGCTCGCCGAGGCCGAGTTCTACGGCCGCGCCGCCGGGTACGACGCCCGACAGGGCAAGAAGCTCGCGAGCCGTCGGCGCAACGTCGTCGACCCGCTGCAGCTGAAGGCCGGCGACCACGTCGTGCACCAGACGCACGGCATCGGCCGGTTCATCGAAATGGTGCAGCGCGAGGTCGCCACCGGTTCGCGGCCCAAGGGGCCGAGTCGCACCGCCGGCATCGCGCAGGCGCCCACGGCGGTGCGCGAGTACCTCGTCATCGAGTACGCCCCCTCGAAGCGCGGCCAGCCCGGCGACCGGCTCTTCGTGCCGACCGACCAGCTCGACCTGCTCTCGCGCTACGTCGGCGGCGAGGCCCCGACGCTCTCGAAGATGGGCGGCAGCGACTGGTCGCAGACCAAGGGCCGCGCTCGCAAGGCCGTGCGCGACATCGCCGTCGAACTCGTGAAGCTCTACTCGGCGCGCATGGCGTCGAAGGGGCACGCGTTCGGCCCCGACACCCCGTGGCAGCACGAGCTCGAAGAGGCCTTCCCCTTCACCGAGACGCCCGATCAGCTGCAGACGATCGACGAGGTCAAGGCCGACATGGAGCGGTCGATCCCCATGGATCGCCTGCTCGCCGGCGACGTCGGCTTCGGCAAGACCGAGGTCGCGGTGCGCGCCGCGTTCAAGGCGATCCAAGACGGCAAGCAGGTCGCGATGCTCGTACCGACGACCTTGCTCGTCAAGCAGCACCTCGAGACGTTCAACGAGCGATTCGCCGGATTCCCCGTGCACGTGCGCGCGCTCAGCCGCTTCCAGAGCGACAAGGAGGCCCGCGAGACCATCGCGGGCCTCGCCGACGGCACCGTCGACATGGTCATCGGCACCCACCGCATCCTCACCGAGAAGGTGATCTTCAAAGACGTCGGCCTCGTGATCATCGATGAGGAGCAGCGCTTCGGCGTCGAGCACAAAGACGCGCTCAAGAAACTGAAGACCAATGTCGACATCCTCGCGATGAGCGCAACGCCGATCCCGCGGTCGCTCGAGATGGCGGTCACCGGCATCCGTGAGATGTCGACGCTCGCGACGCCGCCAGAAGACCGGCACCCGATCCTGACCTTCGTCGGGCCCTACTCCGAGCAGCAGGTCGGTGCGGCGATCCGGCGCGAGATGCTGCGCGAGGGGCAGGTCTTCTTCGTGCACAACCGGGTCTCGTCGATCAATCGCGCAGCCGCGCAGCTCGCCGAGCTCGTGCCCGAGGCGCGCATCGCGGTGGCGCACGGCCAGCTCAACGAGCACGTGCTCGAGCAGATCGTGAACGACTTCTGGGAGCGCAAGTTCGATGTGCTCGTCTCGACGACGATCATCGAGACCGGTCTCGACATCACGAATGCGAACACGATCATCATCGACCGGGCCGACAAGTACGGGCTCAGCCAACTGCACCAGTTGCGCGGCCGCGTGGGGCGTGGTCGTGAGCGCGCGTACGGCTACTTCCTCTACGACCCGGCGAAGCCGCTCTCCGAGACCGCGCACGACCGGCTCTCGACGATCGCCGCGAACAACGAACTCGGCAGCGGCATGCAGGTCGCGCTGAAAGACCTCGAGATCCGCGGCGCCGGCAACCTGCTCGGCGCCGAGCAGGCCGGGCACATCGCGGGCGTCGGGTTCGACCTGTATCTCCGCATGATCGGCGAGGCGGTCTCGGCATTCCGCGGTGACGTCGCGACCGGCCAGACCGAACTCCGGCTCGAACTGCCGGTCGACGCGCACATCCCCGACGACTACGTCGACAGCGAGCGACTGCGTCTCGAGGCCTATCAGAAGCTCTCAGCAGCGAGCGGGCCCGCCGCCAAAGAGGGGCAGATCGACCAGGTCGTCGACGAGCTCGTCGACCGCTACGGCGAACCGCCCGAGCAGGTCAAGCACCTCGTCTCGATCTCCCGCCTGCGCCGGGCGGCGCAACGCGCGGGCCTCTCCGATGTCATCGCCACGGGCTCGAAGCTCCGCATCGCGCCGGCGACGATACCCGACTCACGTCGAGTGCGACTCGAGCGCATGTACCCGGGCGCGAAGCAGTTCGCCCAGAACGACGTGATCCTCGTACCGTTCCCGGTCGTGAACGGCGAGCTGCCGAACGACGGCGACCTCATCGAGTGGGTGTCGCGGCTGGTCGAGACGATCTTCCCGGTGCCAGAAGCTCCGGCGACGGATGCCGCTGCGCCGACGTCGCCCGCGAACTCCGGCACCACCGGCTGAGCAAACGGCACCCCGGCTGAGCACGCCGCCGGCTGAGCCGGCGAGCCACGCGGCATCCGCTCGCTACGGCTTCAGGTGGCCCCACTCGGCGAGGAACTCCTCGACCGACATGCGCTCGAGGTCGGCGTTGATCGTGCGCAGCAGCGCGTCGGCCTCGTCGAGCGAGCCGGCTTTGGTGCGCATCACGGGGGTATCCGTGCCGGTGCGCACGACGACGAGGTCGGCGATCGACGGTCCGCCGATTCCCGTGGTCTCGCCGGCGAGCAGCAGGGTCACGTGAATCGCCTTGCGGATTCCACGCAGGCGGCGTTCGTGCAACTCCGCCCGGAGGTACCGGCTGGCCGGTTCGGGGCCCTCCGACCGGAACGGCAGCTCGCGATGCGTGCTCATCGCGAGAACGCCCCGCCGACACCCTCGCGAGCACCGTGCCGGCGGTATTGCGCCGAGCGCAGGCTCACGAGCACCGCGGAGACCACGATCGCGATGCCCGAACCGAGCAGCACCGCCAGCGTGCCCTCGTCGGCGACCTCGGGCAGGCCGGCGAACGCGAGCTCGTTCATGAGCAGCGACACCGTGAAGCCGATGCCACCGAGGGCGCCCACGACGAGCAGGTCGCCGAGTGTCAGCGGAGTGCCCGTTCGGCGCCGCACGACCAGGGCGCCGAGAATGCCGGCGAGCATGATGCCGATGATCTTGCCGACGGGCAGGCCGATGAGGATGCCCCAGAAGGCCGGGTCGAGCTCGCTCGGCCGCACCTGCGGCACCGCGACCATCGCCGCCGAGAAGGCGAACAGCGGCAGGATGATGCCGTTCGACCACGGCTCGAGCGCGTGCACGGCCCGCCCGCCGGGTCGGCGGGCCATCACGAGGCCGAGGGCGACGCCCGCGATCGTCGCGTGCACGCCCGACTGGTAGACGAAGTACCACGCGAGCACGCCGAGCACGATGAGCACGAGCGCGATGGGCCACTGCGGACGCCGTGCCAGGATCCACGCCGAGCGCGGCTTCATCATGCGGCTCACGGCGCCGAAGAGGGCGATGGCGATGCCCGCGAAGCCGAGCGCAGCGAGGTCGGCGTCGGCGGTGAAGAAGAAGGCGATGATGAGGATCGCGATGAGGTCGTCGAGCACCGCGAGCGCGAGCAGGAACACACGCACCCGGGTCGGGATCCACCGGCCGAACATCGCGAGCACGCCGAGCGCGAAGGCGATATCGGTCGCCGTCGGGATCGGCCAGCCGTCGGCCGTCGGAGTGCCCACGGTGAAGGCGAGGAAGATCAGCGCGGGCACGACGACGCCGCCGACCGCCGCGATGGCGGGCAGCAGCGCCTTCGACATCGTGTTGAGCTCGCCGATGACGAGTTCGCGTTTCAGCTCGACTGCGACGATGAAGAAGAAGACGGCGAGCAGCCCGTCACTGATCCAGTGGCCGGCCGAAAGGTCGAGGCCGAGCCACGGCAGATCGAGATGCTCGGTCTTCAGTTCGATGAGCGCCGGCCCGAGCGACAGGTTGGCGAGCACGAGGCCGAGCACGGCGGCGATGAGGAGGAGGGCTGCTGACCAGCGCTCGGAGCGGAGGAAGTTCATTGGACTCCAGTTCGGACGAGCCGGCACGAGCTGCGCTGGGTTCGAGCTGAGCCGAGTGCGTCTGCGAGGTCGATCGAGGGGTGACGACGGTCTCCCATCGGCCGACCAGACTTCCCGGCGCTCCTCAGTGCAGTCTACGGGCGAGGGCGTTCGAGCCCGTGCGCCGCGCCTACGCTGGTGCAGTGACCCTCTCGCTCTGGGCGACGCTGCTCGCCGCCTGCTTCGTGATCAGCTTCACCCCGGGCGCAGGCGCGATCAACACGATGGGCAACTCCCTGAACGCGGGGTTCCGCCGCTCGATCTGGGGCATCATCGGCCAGCAGGTCGCCCTCATCGTGCACATCCTGATCGTCGCCGCCGGCGTCGGAGTCCTTGTCGCCCGTTCGCCGGTCGCGTTCGAGGTCATCCGCTATGCGGGCGCCGCCTACCTCGTCTACCTCGGCATTCGGCAGCTGCTCGCGAAGCCGCAGCCGCCGGGCGGCGCCGATGACGGCGATCGCGCCGAGGGAGGCGAGACGAATGTCGCGTTGCGGGCGCCGAGCCCGAGCCTCGAGTCGCGCTGGTCGATGTTCCGCAGGGGGGTCTGGGTGAACCTCCTGAATCCCAAGGCGATCGTGTTCTTCCTCGCGTTCCTGCCGCAGTTCCTCCGCCCCGAGCTCCCGCTCCTTCCGCAGTACCTGATCGTCGGCCTGACCGTCGTCGTCGTCGACGTGATCGTGATGTGGGGATTCTTCGCGGTGGCCGCGCACAGCCTGCGGCGGTTCACCCGCTCGGTGCGGGGCCAGCGCACGCTGAACGGCGTCTTCGGTTCGCTGTTCATCGCCGTGGGCGTGCTGCTCGCCGTCGTGCATTGAGCGACCTAGGCTGCCGGTATGGGCGCAGCGCACTCCGGACTGAACGAACTCATCGAGACCGTGGCCCTGCTCCGAGCGCCGGGCGGCTGCCCGTGGGACGCAGAGCAGACGCACGAGAGCCTCGTGCAGTACCTCGTCGAAGAGAGCTGGGAGCTCATCGACGCAATCGAGTCGGGCAGTCGCGAGGAAATGATCGAAGAGCTCGGCGACGTGCTCTACCAGGTGCTCTTCCACGCCGACCTCGCAGCCACGACTCCGGGGGAAGAATTCGACATCGACGACGTCGCGCGCCATATGACGGCGAAGATGGTGTCGCGGCATCCGCATGTCTTCGGCGATCGCGAGGCTGAGACCGCGGCCGACGTCGTCGCCTTCTGGGACGACCTGAAGGCCGACGAGAAACCGCACCGCACGAGCGTGCTCGACGGCATCCCACGCGGCATGCCCGCACTTGCGCTCGCGCAGAAGGTGCTCGGCAAGGCTGAGAAGGTCGGCGTGACGGATGCCTCGGCGGAAGCCTCGCCGGCAACGGAGGACGAGCTGGGCCGGCAGCTGCTCGGGCTCGTGGCATCCGCTCGATCGCAGGGACTCGACGCCGAGCGCGCGCTGCGCACCGCCGTGCGCGCCCTCGAAGACGAGGTGCGCAGCGCCGAGGAGCCGCGCGCCAGCTGACGCCCGACTTCGCTCAGGCCAGTCCGAGCCCGTCGCGCCAGCTCGGCCGGGTCGGTACCCACCCGCGCGAACGCGCCAGGGCGTTGTCGGTGAGGCGGCCTCCGCCGCGACTCGTCGCCTGCACCGCACCGTCGAACCCTGCCCTCCCGGCGAGCACGGAGGCCCAGTCGAGCAGCTCGGCCGGCTCGTCGTCGACGATGTCGACCGGTCCGGCCGGCCAGTCGAGGGCAGGGAGCACCGCCGAGGCGGCGTCGTCGACGTGCACCCAGTTCGTGACCGGCGTGATGCCCTCGACGACGCCCGTCGCGGCCTGAGCGGTGAACGCGCCGTCGGGTGCGTACCAGGTGTCCGCGCCGTAGAGCAGTCCGAAGCTCAGCACCACACCCGCTGGCACCCGGGCCAAGTCGCGCTCCAGCGACTCGACGGCCGGGTCGTTCGTCGTCCATGAGACGCTCTCGGCGAGCACCCGGTCTACGCGGCCGTCGAGCGCGGCATCGACGAGCGTGCGGGTGCCCTCGGTGCGCAGCCGCGCGTTGCCCGCGTAGTCGAGATCGGCGAGATCGGTCGCGAGATGCACGATCGCGTCTGGTCGGCTCTCCGCGATCGCGGCGTCCACCGAGGCGCGGTCGAGCAGGTTCATCGCGATGCCGTGGATGCCGTCGGCCTCGAGCGCTGCGAGCCTCGCGGTGCCGCGGCTGGTGCCCGACACCTCGTGGCCCGCTGCGGCCAACAGCCGTGCGGTGCGGGCGCCGAGCACGCCGGTCGCGCCGATCACCAGGATCCTCATGCGGGTGCTCCGTCCTCGAATTCTCGCCATCTCGGTGCCCGCGGACCGCGGCCGAGAGAACCGAAGATAGCGGATGCGGTGGCGCGGGCGTACCGTCGGACGAAACACGGCGCCGGAGGGAGAGGCATGGGCATCGAGGATTGGCGGCTCGAGGAGTTCTTCGACGTCTACGCCGAGGCGCAGCGCGACTTCGACGCCGACGCCACCGCCCGGCTCTGGGGTCTGCCCGGCATGGTCATCACCGACGACTTCGCCGGCGCGCTCGAGAGCCGCGCCGACATGGCGACCGGGCTCTCGTCGTCGTTCCCGCTCTACCGCCGACTCGGCTTCGAGGGGATCGTGCCCGAGCTGCGGGCCGTGAGCGCGCTCACCGACGTCATCTCGATGGTGCGCGTGCGCTGGAGCTACCTCGACGGGAACGACGAGCTCATCGTGACGAGCGACGTCGAGTACCTCGTGCGCGACGACGCCGAGGGCCTGCACGTCTACCTCGCCGTCGGCATCGACGAGGCCGACGCGCTGCGCCGGGCGGCGGCGGCCAGGGGCGTCGACCTCGACGCGGGCTGAAGCAGGCTGAAGCGGTCCGATGCGGGCCGACGACGGCCGTGCGCCGTGGTCGACGCCCGCGTGCTGGAAGAATGGTCGGCATGGCCGCATCCGTCACCCCACCGCGCGGAATGCGCGACTTCCTCCCCGCTGCGAAGGCCCGCCGCGAGCACGCCCTCGGGCTGATCCGCGAGGTGTACACGGCGCACGGGTTCGACGAGATCGAGACGCCCGTGATGGAGGATGCCTCGCGCCTGCACGCCGGGCTCGGCGGCGACAACGAGAAGCTCGCCTTCGCGGTGATGAAGCGGGCGCTCAGCGCCGACGACCTGGCGGCCGCTGCGGCATCCGGCGACGCGCTCTCGCTCGCCGACCTGGGACTGCGCTACGACCTCACGGTGCCGCTCGCCCGGTTCTACGCCACGCACCGCGCCGCGCTGCCGCCCGTGTTCCGGTCGATCCAGATCGCACCGGTCTGGCGCGCCGAGCGCCCGCAGAAGGGGCGCTACCGCCAGTTCGTGCAGTGCGACATCGACATCATCGGCGAGGCCGGGCCGCTCGCCGAGCTCGAGCTGCTCACCGCCACCGTGGCGACGCTCGACGCGCTCGGACTCGGCGGCACGACCATCCGGTTGAACGACCGGCGAATCCTCGCCGGCATCCTCAGCTCGTGGGGCGTGCCCGACGAGCTGCGCGAGCGCGCCCTCATCACGATCGACAAGCTCGACAAGATCGGTACCGGGGGAGTGGCATCCGAACTCGCCGAGCTCGGCATCGTCTCGAGCGATGCGGATGTCGCGGCCGAGCTCGAGGCGCTGACGACCGCCGACTGGCGCCTGCACGACGGCGTCGTGCCGCCGCCGGGCTGGCTCGACCGAGACGCGTACGCCGAGTTGCTCGCGCTGCGTGACGCGCTGCCCGATGCCGCGATCGAGTTCGACCCGACCCTCGTGCGCGGCATGGGCTACTACACGGGCACGATCTTCGAGATCGCGCACCCCGATCACGGGTACTCGCTCGGCGGCGGCGGCCGCTACGACGGCATGATCGGGCGCTTCCTCGGCCAGGAGGTGCCGGCGTGCGGCTTCTCGATCGGCTTCGAGCGCATCGTCGATCTGCTCGCCGTGCGCGACGAGGCGCGCCCGCGCGCCGTCGTGCTCGTCTACGACGCGGATGTCGCGTCGGCGCAGTTGCTCGCGCTGAAGCGCGAGCTCGTGGCATCCGGAACCCGAGTGCGCCTCGAGCGACGCGTGAAGAACCTGCGCGCCCTGCTCGACCGGGTGACCGCCGACGGCTTCGACGCCTTCGCCCAGGTCGGGGCCGAGACGACGGATGCCGCGTCGCTCGCGTTCCGCGACCTCGGCGCGTAGTACCCCGGACCTTGGCGGGTGCCGCTCACCCAGCAGCGCGGCCGAGTGGGCGAAGTTGGCGGCTCGGAGCGATGGACGTCGCCAAGATCGCCCACTCGACGCGTCAGTCGGCCGCGCGCGCGATCCTCGCTCGACGGATGCGCGCGATCAGGGCATCGGGATCGCGGAAGAGCGCGTTTCGGGTCACCCTGATGACCCGCCACCCCGCGTCTTCGAAGAGTTCGCGTCGCTCGATGTCCCGTTCCCATCGCGCCGGGTCTCGATGGCCGTCGCCCTCGTACTCGATCGCCAGACGGAGTTCGGGATAGGCGAGATCGGGGTGCAGCGTGAGGGTGCCGCCCGCGACGACGACGGCCGGTCCGATGACCGGTTCGGGAAGACCCGCCGCTGCCATCACGAGGCGGAGAAGCGTCTCGGGGCGGGACGCCGCTCCGACCCGGATGCGCTCCAGCGCCCATCGCGCACCACTCATTCCTCGGCCCCCGGTGCCGACGTCGATCGCGGCAGCCAACGCGGCGTGGTCGGCGAGCGCCGGCTCGCGTGCGCGACCATGCAGCACCCCGGTGACGAGGAAGTCGCCGACCGCCGTCAGGTCTTCGCGGCTGATGGCGGACGCGAGCTGTAGCCACATCGCGACCGGCTCGACGACCGGCAGCCCGAAACGGAGCACGACGGGAAACCCGGCACGCGAGCGATGCTCCACTGTTCCGCCGGTGCGGGAACGAGTCGGTGTCGGGCTCAGGACATGGAGTGGGCGCAACGCGGCGTGCGCGGCGGGCAGCGGAGCGCCGTAGAGGAGCGCCGCCGTCGTGTGGCTGAATGCTTCGCCGGTGCGAAGCAGCTGTTCGTAGGCGCGACAGAGATCGACGATCGAGTCGAGATCGAGATTCGACGTGCTCACTCCGGTGAACGGATGCTGCACCCGACCACCGCGAAGCTTCGCCCGTGTCGTTCCGAACGTCGCATGCTCGCTCGTACGAATCGCTGCGCCGGACGGGATCGGGCCGATCGCACGCCCACTACTCATGGCGACTCCTCATGCCGTTATCGTGGCGGTTCCGGCATCGTGGCGGGCGCCGTTCTCCACAGTTCGGCATTCACAGCGGCATCCGCTGCGCCAATGGGCGATGTTGGTGGTGCATTCGCGTTTGCGTCGCCGACTTCGCCCACTCGCGCGCGCCTCGGCGCGAACGGCGGCGGTGTTGCGAGTTCGTGCGGCGCAGCCGCCAGTCGTGAGCATTACTAGACTGGCTGGCGGATCACGACGGGGTCATCCGCTGCATACCCACCCATCACAGAGGAGTTCACTGTGGCAATCATCGAAGCTGTAGGCGCACGCGAGATTCTCGACTCGCGCGGCAACCCGACCGTCGAGGTCGAGGTGCTGCTCGACGACGGCTCGCTCGCCCGCGCCGCGGTGCCCTCGGGCGCATCGACCGGCGCCTTCGAGGCGTACGAGCTGCGCGACGGCGACAAGGACCGCTATCTCGGCAAGGGCGTGCAGAAGGCCGTCGACGCCGTGCTCGACGACCTCGGCCCCGCCATCGAAGACCTCGACGCCGCCGACCAGCGCCTCGTCGACGCCGCCCTCATCGAGGCCGACGGCACCGAGAACAAGAGCCGCCTCGGCGCCAACGCCATCCTCGGCGTGAGCCTCGCGGTCGCCAAGGCCGCTGCCGACTCGGCCGACCTGCCGCTCTTCCGCTACCTCGGCGGCCCGAACGCCCACGTGCTGCCCGTGCCGATGATGAACATCATCAACGGCGGCGCGCACGCCGACACCGGCGTCGACATCCAGGAGTTCATGGTGCTGCCGATCGGCGCGCCGAGCTACTCCGAGGGCCTCCGCTGGGGCGTCGAGACCTACCACGCGCTCAAGGGCCTGCTGAAGGCCAAGGGCCTCTCGACGGGTCTCGGTGACGAGGGCGGGTTCGCCCCCGACTTCGCATCGAACCGCGACGCGCTCGACTTCATCTCCGAGGCCGTCCAGAAGGCCGGCTTCACGCTCGGCACCGACATCGCCCTCGGCCTCGACGTCGCGGCGAGCGAGTTCCACGAGAACGGCGTCTACAAGTTCGAGGGTAAGGACCGCACGTCGGCCGAGATGAACGCGTACTATGCGGAGCTCGCCGCCGCGTACCCGCTCGTGTCGATCGAGGACCCGCTCGACGAGTCCGACTGGGACGGATGGGCCGCCCTCACCGCCGAGCTCGGCACGAAGCTGCAGCTCGTCGGCGACGACCTCTTCGTCACCAACCCGAAGCGCCTCGCAGAAGGCATCGCAAAGAAGACCGGCAACTCGATCCTCGTCAAGGTGAACCAGATCGGCACCCTGACCGAGACCCTCGACGCCGTGACGCTCGCGCAGCGCTCGGGCTACACCGCCGTCATGTCGCACCGCTCGGGTGAGACCGAAGACACCACGATCGCCGACCTCGCCGTCGCGACCGACTGCGGTCAGATCAAGACGGGCGCGCCCGCCCGGAGCGAGCGAGTCGCCAAGTACAATCAGCTTCTGAGGATCGAAGAGGAACTCGGTGAGGCCGCGGTGTACGCCGGCCGCACGGCGTTCCCCCGCTACACGGCCTAGACAGCAGTTCGAGTGTGACGGGGGCGGCCGAGTGGCCGCCCCCGTCATCCGTGTTTCCGGGCAGAACGGTGAGGAGGGGCGATGAACGACGAAACGGGTCGCTCCGGCCGCGTTCCCCGGCGCCCGACCGCCCCGACGCCGAAGCCCAGGTCGAAGCCGGCGACTGGCGGTGCTGCGAAGGCCAAGTCGGGCTCGGGCACCAAAGCGGGCTCGGGCACCAAAGCGGGCTCCGGCACCAAGGCGGGCTCCGGCAGCAACGCGAGGTCGACCCGGCCCGCCACGGCGCAAGAGGCGAGTGCCGTGCGAGCTGGATGGCTCAGCGGCATCCGATTCTCAGGTTTCTCGCTCATCATGATGGGAGTGCTCGTGCTCGCCGTCGTGGTGCTCGCGCCGACGATCGCGGCGTTCGCCCAGCAACGGCAGCAGATCGCCGAACTGCGTGCCGCCGTCTCCGCTCAAGAGACCGAGGTGCAGCGGCTGCGTGATGAACGCGAGCGCTGGAACGACGACACGTTCATCGTGACCCAGGCGCGCGAGCGCCTCTACTACGTGATGCCCGGAGAGGTCAGCTACCTCGTGATCGACGATCGAACGGCTGCGGCGAAGGCGGATGCCACGGCCGAGGTCTCTGCCGACGTGACCGAGTCGAAGGGCGACTGGATGCGCACCCTGCTCGACTCCGCGCTGACCGCGGGGCTGGCGCCAGACGCCGTGCCACCTGCCACCGACCCTGCAACACCACCCGCCGACCCCGCCGACCCCGCAGCACCCGCCGCCGAGGAGACCCGATGACCCGCCCGCCCTTCGAGCCCGTGACCGCGCGCGACGTGCGCATCGTCTCGGCGCAGCTCGGACGACCCGCGCGCGACGTCGTCGGCATCGCTGCACGCTGCGTGTGCGGTGCGCCGACGGTCGTCTCCACCTCTCCGCGGCTCGCCGACGGCACGCCGTTCCCGACCTTCTACTACCTCTCGCACCCGGCCGCGACGGCGGCGATGTCGTTCCTCGAGGCGGCGCAGCTCATGGTCGAGTGCACCGAGCTGCTCGCGAGCGACCCCGACGTCGCAGCGGCGTACGAACGCGCACACCGCGACTACCTCGCCGATCGCGAGTCGATCGCCGTCGTGCCCGAACTGGCCGGCATCTCGGCCGGCGGCATGCCCACACGCGTCAAGTGCCTGCATGCGGTCGCCGCGCACGCGCTCGCTGCGGGGCCGGGGGCCAACCCGATGGGCGACATCGCGCTCGAGCGCTCGAGCTGGTCGCCCACGGTGTGCCGCTGCCCCGACTACGGCGTCGACGACGTCGAGCCCGATGGCGGCGTCGAGCCCGGTGTCGGCGTCGAGCCCGGTGTCGACGTCGGGCCCGATGGGGGAGCGACCGCGTGAGTTTCCGCCGCAGCAGTGCACGCAGCACCCTCCGTGCGCGACGCCGTCCGCTCGCGTGGATCGCGCGAGCCACGGCGACGGTCGCTGCGGCGTCGCTGCTCGCGCTCGCCGGGGCCGCCCCGGCGCACGCAGACCCCGTGCGCGACTACGAGTACTGGCTCGGCGACTACGGTTTCACCACAGCCTGGAGCACGACCCGCGGCAAGGGCGTCACGGTGGCGATCATCGACACCGGCGTCAACGGCAACGTCGCCGAGCTGCGCGGCGCCGTTGTCGGCGGCACGGATGTCTCGGGCCTCGGCACCCCCGACGGCCAGACGCCCGTCGGCGAAGACGAGACGCACGGCACCATGGTCGCCGGGTTGCTCGCCGGCCGTGGCACGGGAGAGGGCAACGGCATGATCGGCACCGCGCCCGAGGCATCCCTGCTCAGCATCTCGGTCGCCTTCGGCCAGGACACGGGCGCCGTGAAGTCGAACGACGACCAGATCGCCGAGGCGGTGCGCTGGGCCGTCGACAACGGCGCCGACGTCATCAACATGTCGCTGACCCGCAACACGCCCGACTGGCCCGAGAGCTGGGACGACGCGTTCATGTACGCCTTCGAGCACGACGTCGTCGTCGTGGCGGCCGCAGGCAATCGCGGCAGCGGCACGAGCCAGGTGGGCGCGCCGGCGACGATTCCCGGCGTGTTGACGGTGGCCGGCGTCGACAAGGCGAAGAACGCGAGCCTCGATGCGAGCTCGCAGGGCATCACGATCGCTGTGGCCGCGCCGAGCGAACAGCTCGTGGGCCTGCAGCCCGACGGGGGCTACGTGCTCTGGAACGGCACGAGCGGGGCGGCCCCCATCGTGTCGGGCCTCGTCGCGCTCATCCGGGCCGAATACCCCGAGCTCGATGCGGCCAACGTCATCGAACGACTCATATCGACGGCCGACCCGAACGGGCAGACGGTGCCGAGCGCCCTCTACGGCTACGGGCTCATCGACCCCGTCGCGGCGCTCACCGCAGACGTTCCGAAGGTCGACGAGAATCCGCTCGACAGCCTCGCCGACTGGATCGTCCTGCACCGTCGCGCCGAAGTCGAGGCACCCGAAGAGAGCACCGAGGTGCAACCGATCGTGCCGATCGCCGATCCGCTGCTGCCGAGGTCGGATGGCGCGCAGACGCTGTTGCCCACGGCATGGACGCTCGCCTACATCACGGTGCCGCTCTCACTGGTCGCAGGGTTTGGTACGCTAGCAGCGCTGTTGGGCATCGGCGCCACTCGGCATACCAGGCGGACTGTCCGCTCTCGCGAGCAGTGATCGCACGCGTCAGACCGCACTACCAATAACTGAGGAGTCCATTCACCGTGCCCAAGATTCTCATCGTCGGCGGTGGCTATGCGGGGTTCTACACGGCGTGGAAGCTCGAGAAGTGGCTGCGCCCGGGCGAGGCTGAGGTCACGATCGTCGACCCGCTGCCCTACATGACGTACCAGCCGTTCCTGCCCGAGGTCGCGGCCGGCTCGATCGAACCGCGCCACTCCGTCGTCGCGCAGCGTCGGCACCTGAAGAAGACCAACGTGGTGACCGCGAAGGTCACCGGCATCGATCACGCGAACAAGACCGCGACGATCACGCCCGAGCTCGGTGAGCCGTGGCAGTTCGACTACGACGTCGTCGTCGTCACGGGCGGCGCGGTCTCGCGCACCTTCCCGATCCCCGGCATCGCCGACAACGCGATCGGGCTCAAGTCGATCGAAGAGGCCGTCGCGATCCGCGATCGCGTGCTCACGAACTTCGACAAGGCCTCGAACCTGCCTCCCGGCCCCGAGCGCGAGCGCCTGCTCACCTTCGTCGTCGTCGGTGGCGGCTTCGCCGGCATCGAGGTGTTCGCCGAGCTGCGCTCGTTCGCGAGCTCGCTGCTCGAGTACTACCCGCAGCTCACGTTCGACGAGACACACTTCCACCTCATCGAGGCCATGGGCCGCATCATGCCCGAGGTGTCGCTGCCCACGAGCCACTGGGTCATCAAGCACCTCGCCCAGCGCGGCGCCGAGATCCACCTCGACACGCAGCTCACGAGCGCCGTCGACGGCGTCATCGAGCTGTCGACGGGCGAGAGCTTCGAGACCGACCTCATCGTCTGGACCGCCGGCGTCATGGCGAATCCCGCCATTGTGCGTTCGAGCGACCTGCCCGTCGAAGAGCGCGGCCGCATCAAGACCCGCGCCGACCTGCGCGTCGGCGACGACGAGGACTTCGTCGTCGATGCCTGGGCTGCCGGCGACATCGCCGCGGTGCCCGACCTCACGGGCGGCGGCGTCGGCGGCTACTGCGTGCCGAACGCCCAGCACGCCGTGCGCCAGGGCAAGCTGCTCGCGAAGAACATCGTCGCAGTGCTGCGTGGCGAAGAGCCCAAGCAGTACTTCCACAAGAACATGGGCGCGGTCGCGGGTCTCGGCGTCGGCTCGGGTGTCTTCCAGTCGGGCAAGATCGCGCTGACGGGCCTCATCGCCTGGTTCGCGCACCGCGGCTACCACGGTCTGGCGATCCCGAGCTTCGAGCGCAAGTTCCGGGTGTTCTGGGGCTGGTGGAACAACTTCTGGCTCGGCCGCGACATCGTGTCGCTGAGTGCCGTGCAGCAGCCGCGTGCCCAGTTCGAGCTCTTCGCGGCTCGCCTGAAGCCGCCGGCCGTCGAGGCGCCGGCCCAGGCCGCCGAGCCCGCCGCGAAGGCGAGCAAGGCTCCCAAGAAGGAGACGGTCGCCGCCAAGTAGCGACCGCCCTGACTATGCTGTGACGCGGCGTCGCCCTTCGGGGCGGCGCCGCGCTCCCGTAGCCCAATCGGCAGAGGCAGGCGACTTAAAATCGCCTCAGTCTGGGTTCGAGTCCCAGCGGGAGCACTGTTCTTCTTTTCACCAGATCCGCGTGCTCACGTGGAGGTCAGGGCATCGAACTGGCGGCCGTGCTGCCACTGCAAGAATCACCGATTACCAGACACAATCGGTGTATGACCCAAGATGTCCCGGCTACCGGAGCGTTCCGCGTATCTCGACACAGGCGGGCGCTGCGGGCCGGACTCGTTGTGGCAGTCGCGCTCGTCCTCACCGCCTGTGGCGGGGTTGTTGGCCAGCCGGGCGGCGGCGCGGGAGATACCACTCTGAGCGCCGATCTCGCGGGCAGCCTGTCGGCCGAGGACGCCGCTGCGGCGGCTAACGGGGTCAACGCCTTCGGCTTCGATCTGCACACCGCCGTCGCAGAGGATGGCGACAACACCGTCACCTCGCCATTGTCGGCATCGGTGCTGCTGGCGATGGTCGCCGCCGGTGCCGGCGGGGACAACGCCGAGGAGATGGTCGACCTTCTGGGTCTCGATGGCCCGCGAGACGGACGGTATGCGGCTCTGCTCGCCGATCTGGTCGGTACCGATGACGTCACGTTGACGATCGCGAACTCGCTGTGGGCGGCCGAAGGCTATCCGTTCGAGGACGACTATGTCTCGTTCGTGCAAGCCACATACGGGGCGACGCTCGATGAGGTCGACCTCGGCTCGCAGGATGCCGCCGACGCTATCGACGACTGGGTCGACGAACGCACTCAGGGGCTGATCGATGAGATCGCCGCGGATCTCGGCCTGCCCGATTCGCAGGCGATGCTCGTGCTGCTCAATACTGTGTATTTCGCGGGTGCCTGGACCACCGCATTCGACGAGAGCGACACTCGGGACGCGCCATTCGCCCTGGCCGGCGGCGACGAGGTGGGGGTGCCCACCATGCATCGCATCGACGCCGAGGGGGAGACCTCATTCGGTGATGGCTTCCAGATGCTCCGCCTTCCCTACGGTGACGACGAGCGCTTCGGTATGGAGGTGTTGCTGCCCGACGAGGACGTGGCGCTCGACGACCTTCTCGACGACCTCGACGCCGAGGTCTGGGGGAATGCGGTCGACGGCCTCGAGACGACCACCCTCTCTGAGATCGCACTCCCACGCTTTGAACTCGAGTGGGACGCGAGCCTCAAAGAGGTTCTGCAATCGCTCGGGATGGTGTCTGCTTTCAGCGGCGGCGACTTCACTCCGATGTCGCCAGCCAACCCGTTCCTCGACACCGTCGTGCAGAAGACTTATATCCAAGTCGACGAGAAGGGCACCGAGGCCGCGGCGGTCACGGGCGGGTTGATGGCGCAGTCCGCAGGACCGCCGCCATTCCGGGTCGACCGGCCGTTCGCATTCACCGTCAGCGACCGCGAGACCGGCGCCGTGCTCTTCCTCGGCAGCGTTCACGATCCTCGCGGCTGACACGCCGTCAACCGGCTTTCGGAGGGGAAGCGCGAGAGCGTCGAACCAAGGCCTTCGGTTCGGACCGACCTCAGCCGAGCCTGTCGAGGCGGCGCAGGATGAGCCCTTCACGGAGCGCCCATGGTGAGACCTCGAGCTCGTCGACGCCGAAGGCGCGCATCGCCTCGGAGAGCACGACGGCGCCCGCGACGATCTGGAAGGTGCGGTCGGCCGTGATGCCGGGCAGCGCAGGCCGCGCGTCGGCCGGAATGCGCGCGAGGCGGGGAGTCCAGTCGTCGAGCCCCTCGCGAGTGAGGATGCTGCGCTCGGAGTCGCCGAACCCGTCTTCGACCGTGCCCGCGAGCCGCGCGAGCGATCGGATGGTCTTCGACGAGCCCACCACGTGGTCGGGCGACGGCAGCGCCCGGAACGGCCCGACCGCCTCGGCGAGCACCGCGCGTGCGTGGGCGCGGAGCCGCGCGACCTGTTCGGCCGAGGGCGGGTCGTCGGGCAGGAACGAGATCGTCGAGCGCCCGGCGCCGAGGGGGAGCGAGCGCGCGACATCCGGCACCTCGTCGATGCCCTGCGCGATCTCGAGCGAGCCGCCGCCGATGTCGAAGAGCAACAGGCGGCCGGCCGACCAGCCGTACCAGCGCCGCACGGCGAGATAGGTGAGCCGCGACTCGTCGTCGCCCGAGAGCACCTGCAGCCGCACGCCCGTGTCGCGCTCGACGAGGTCGAGCACCGCTTCGCCGTTCGCGGCCTCGCGAATGGCAGAGGTGGCGAAGGCCAGCAGTTCTTCGATGCCGGCCTCGCGAGCAGCGGATGCCGCGCCGCCGACCGCCGTGAGGATCGCGGTGACGCCCTCGGTGTTGATCGAGCCGTCGGGCTCGAGGTAGCGCATGAGCCGCAGCACCGACTTGTGCGATGCGGTGGGGATGGGGCGGGCGCCAGGATGCGCCTCGACCACCAGCAGATGCACCGTGTTGGAACCGACGTCGAGGACTCCGAGGCGCATGCTGCGAGCGTAACGGTTTTCGTGCATACTGATGCGACTGGGACAGTCGTCCCACTTCGTCGTCGGTGCTGTCGAGAGGGGTTCGCATGGCCCGCATCCCCGCCGCGGAGCGCCGAGCCGCGCTCGTCGAGGCCGCACTGCGCGTGGTGTCGAGGCGCGGCATCGCGCAAGCGACCACGCGTGCAATCGTCGCCGAGGCGGGCATGTCGCTCGCGAGCTTCCACTACGCCTTCGACTCTCGTGACGAGCTCATCGACGAGCTCATCACGACCGTGGTGGCCCGCGAACAGCAGGCCGTGCTGCCCGATGAGCTCGACGGCCACGACCTGCGCGAGATGCTCGAGGCGGGCCTCCTGCGCTACTTCGATCATCTGCGCGCCGACCCCGAGCACGAGCAGGCGATGCTCGAGCTCACGCAGTACGCGCTGCGTTCGCCCGACCGGCATCCGCTCGCCGTGGCGCAGTACGCGAGGTACGCCGAGTTGGCTGCCCGCTCGCTCGCGGCTGCCGCAGAGCTGACCGGCGTCGTCTGGCGCACGCCCGTCGAGCAGGTCGCGCGCGTGCTCATCGCCTTCACCGACGGCCTCACCCTCACCTGGCTCGTCGCCCGCGACGACGACGACGCCCGGGCGGTCGCGCACGCGGCCGCCGACGCCCTCTCGAGAATGGCCGACCCCCGATGACGAGCCCCCGATGACGGACCTCGACGCAGCGCAGCCTCCCCAACCCGCGCCGCCGGCCACGGTGACGGCGCTCGGCGAGCCCGTGCGGCGGGTCTCCGCCGGCTGGATCGCCTCGTTCGCGACCGTCTGGCTCGGCATCTGGATGGCCCAGCTCACGCCCGTGCAACTGCTGCTGCCCGCCCAGATCGACGCGCAGCTGCGGCCCGACAACTGGGTCGACAGCGTGGTCGCCTTCGGTGCGATCTCGGGCATCGCGGCGATCGCGACGATCATCGCCTACCCGCTGACGGGTGCGCTCTCCGACCGAACCACGTCGCGCTTCGGACGCCGCCGACCCTGGATCGCGATCGGCGCCGTCGTTTTCGCCCTCTCGCTCGTCTCGCTCGGCCTGCAGACCGAGATCTGGGCGATCGGGGCGACGTGGGTCGCGGCATCCGTGGGCTTCTGCATCATGACCGCCGCCCTCACCGCGACGATCTCCGACCAGGTGCCCGTCAACCAGCGCGGCTTCGTCTCGGGCTGGATGTCGGCGCCGCAGGCGATCGGCATCATCGTCGGGCTCGTGCTCGTCACCGAGCTCGTGACCGACACCTCCCTCGGGTACCTGCTGCTCGCGGTGATCCTCCTCGTGCTCGCGATCCCGTTCCTCACCCGCGCCGACCAGCCGCTCGCGATCGCCGACCGCAGCAGGGTCACCGCCAAGGGCATCGTCGCGGGCTTCTGGATCAGCCCGCGCAAGCACCCCGACTTCGGCTGGACGCTGCTCAGCCGGGTGCTCGTCTCGGTCGGCAACGCGCTCGGCACGAGCCTGCTGCTCTACTTCCTGATGTTCCAGCTGAACGACGCGCACGCCGAAGACAACCTCATCGTGCTCACCCTCATCTACATGGTGTTCGTGATCGCCGCCTCGCTCGTGCTCGGCAAGCTCTCCGACAAGCTCGGCCGCCGCAAGATGTTCGTGTTCTTCGCCTCGGCTCTGCAGGGCGTCGCGGCCCTGCTGCTCGCCCTCTTCCCCGACCTCACGGTCGCGATGGTCGCCGCCGGCCTCCTCGGGCTGGGGTACGGCTGCTTCCTCTCCGTCGACCAGGCGCTCGCGACCCAGGTGCTGCCCGACGCGGCCTCGCGCGGCAAAGACCTCGGCATCATGAACATCGCCTCGGCCGTGCCACAGGCCGTCGCGCCCATGATCGGTGCGGCCGCGGTCGTGGTCTCGGGATCCTTCATGCTTGTCTTCCTGCTCGGCGCGGCGTTCTCGTTCGCCGGCGCGTTCGCCGTCGCCCGCGTGAGAGGTGTCCGCTGATGACGCTCGACCTTCGCATGACCGGTGTTCCGGCGACGGATGCCGCGGAGTGGCGCCGCCCCGAGCGGTACTGGCCCGGCCTGACCGCCGCGACCGCCCACCTCGACGCCCCCGTCGGAGCACTGCACCTCGGTGCGCTGCGCCACAACGCGCTCGACATGCAGCGCAGGGCGAACGGCACCCCGATCCGCGTGGCCTCGAAGTCGCTCCGCGTGCGCGGCGTCGTCGAGGCGCTGCTCGAGATGCCGGGCTATCGCGGCGTGCTCGCGTACACGCTCGCCGAGGCGCTCTGGCTCGCCGACACCATCGACGACATCGTGGTGGGCTACCCCACCGCCGAGCGCGGGGCGATCCGCCGGCTCGCGAGCGACCCCGATTTCGCCGCGCGCATCACCGTGATGGTCGACTCCTCGGCGCAGCTCGACCTCATCGATGCGGTGCTGCCGCCGAGCCGTCGCGAGACGATCAGGGTCTGCGTCGAACTCGACGCGTCGTGGAACGCACCGCTGCTCGGCCACCTCGGCGTACGCCGCTCGCCCGTGCACTCACCCGACGACGCGGCAGCGCTCGCCGCGTACATCGTGAACCGGCCCGGCTTCGAGCTCGTCGGCATCATGTCGTACGAGGCGCAGATCGCCGGCGTCGTCAACCGGCCGGCCGGCCGCCCGGTCGACGGCGCCGTGAACCGGTGGATGCAGTCGCGCTCGATGCCCGAACTGCTCGAGCGCCGTGCTCGAGCCGTCGCCGCCGTGCGCGCCGTCGCCGACCTCGAGTTCGTGAACGGCGGCGGCACGGGCTCGCTCGAGGTCACGGCAGCGGATGCCTCGGTGACCGAGATCGCCGCGGGCTCCGGCATCTTCGGCGGGCACCTCTTCGACGGCTACCAGCACTTCACGCCTGCGCCGGCCGCGGCCTTCGCGCTCGACGTCGTGCGCCGCCCGAGCCACGACCACGCGACCATCCTCGGCGGCGGCTGGATCGCCTCAGGACCGCCGGCCGCCGACCGCCTGCCGAGGATCGTCTGGCCCGAGGGGCTCGTCATGGAGCCGCGCGAGATGGCCGGCGAGGTGCAGACGCCCGTGCACGGGGCATCCGCTCGCGGTCTCACCGCAGGTGATCGGGTCTGGTTCCGGCACACGAAGTCGGGAGAGCTCGCCGAGCACCTGAACGAGTTCGCCGTCGTCGAGGCCGGTGAAGTGGTCGAGATGCTTCCGAGCTACCGAGGAGAGGGCAAGGCGTTCCTGTGACGGCGACGGGAGCGACGTGGCGCAACTGGGCGCGCACGGAGTCGGTTCGACCGCTGCGCGTCGAGCGCCCGGCGACGAGCGGGGCGGTGCAACGCGCGGTCGCCGCCGCTGCGGCATCGGGCCTGCGCATCAAGGCCGTCGGCGCCGGTCACAGCTTCACCGGCATCGCGGTGGCACCTGGCGTGCAGCTCGATCTCGCCGATCTCTCGGGCATCGTCGACGCCGACATCGCGACCGGGCGGGTCACGCTCGGCGCCGGCACCCGGCTGCACGAGCTGCCGGCACTGCTCGCGCCCTACGGGCTCGCACTGCCGAACATGGGCGACATCGACCGGCAGACGATCGCCGGCGCGACCTCGACCGGAACCCACGGCACCGGGCTCGGCTTCGGCGGGCTCGCGACGCAGATCGTCGCCGCGAAGCTGGTGAGCGGCACGGGCGAACTCATCGCGGTGAGCGAGTCGGAGCGCCCCGAGCTGCTGCCCGCCGTGCGACTCGGACTCGGCGCGCTCGGCGTGCTCGTCGAGGTCACGCTGCAGCTCGTGCCCCGCTTCGTGCTGCACGCCGTCGAGAAGCCGGCCCCTCTCGGCGAGGTGCTCGACGGCTGGCCCGAGCTCGTGCGGGCCAGCGACCACTTCGAGTTCTACTGGTTCCCGCACACCGAGGCCGCGCTCACGAAGACGAACACCCGGCTGCCCGGTGACGCACCGCGTCGCCCGCTCGGCCGCGTCTCGCGATGGGTCGACGACGAACTGCTCGCCAACGGCCTCTACCGCGGGGTCTGCGCGGTCGGCCGCATCGCGCCCGGCGTGGTTCCCGCGTTCGCTCGCCAGGTCGAGAAGCTCACCGGCGACCGCGATTTCGCCGACTTCTCGCCGAAGGTGTTCGTGACGAACCGCACCGTTCGTTTCCGTGAGATGGAGTACGCCGTGCCCCTCGCGGCGGTGCCCGACGCCGTGCGCGAGGTGCGCTCGCTCATCGAGCGGAAGGGCTGGCGCATCAGCTTTCCGATCGAGGTGCGCGCCGCGGCATCCGATGACAACTGGCTCTCGACGGCCTACGGCCGCGACAGCGGCTACCTCGCCGTGCATCGCTACTTCCGTGAAGACCCCGCCGAGTACTTCACGGCGGTCGAGGCGATCATGCGCGAGCACGGCGGCCGGCCGCACTGGGGCAAGATGCACACCCGCGATGCGGCGTCGTTGCGCGAGGTCTACCCGCGCTTCGACGACTTCGTGCGGGTGCGCAACGAGCTCGACCCCGAACGCCGCTTCGGCAACCCGTACCTCGAGCGCGTGCTCGGGGCGTGAACGAGGGGCGGATGCCGCGTGGCATCCGCCCGACCATTTGCTACGGGGTGCGACGACGCAGGGTGATCGAGCCGAGCACGATGGAACCGACGATCCACGCAGCGATCACGAGCAGCTTGGCCACGATCCACTCGGTGCTCTCGGTGTCGCCGGCCACCGCCTGCAACGCGTCGATGGCGAAGCTCAGCGGCAGCCATTCGCTGACGATCTCGAGCGCCTCGGGCAGCTGATCGCGCGGAATGAAGATGCCGCCCAGCAGAATCTGCGGGAAGACCAGCACCGGCATGAACTGCACGACCTGGAACTCCGAGCGGGCGAAGGCGCTCGCGAGCAGGCCGAGGGCGGTGCCGAGGAGCGCGTCGGCCACCGCGACGGCGAAGAGCAGCCAGAGAGATCCCTCGATCTCGAGCCCGCAGACCCACACCGCGAAGGAGACGGCGATCGCCGTCTGGAAGATCGCGAGCAGGCCGAACGCGAGGGCGTAGCCCAGGATGAAGTCGCCCTTGCCCATCGGCATCGAGAGCAATCGCTCGAGGGTGCCGCTGCGGCGCTCGCGCAGGGTCGAGATGCTCGTCACGAGGAACATCACGATGAACGGGAAGAGCGCGATCATCGCCGGCCCGATGTCGGAGAAGACGTCGGTGTCGGTGAAGATCCACGCCACGAGGCCGATGAGCAGACTCGGCACCACGAGCAGCAGGCCGACGGTTCGCGGGTCGTGCCGGATCTGGGTGAGCACGCGACCGGCGGTCGCGAGCGTGCGCATGGGCGTCATCGCTGCGCCTCCGTCTCGTTCGTCGAGCGAAGATCGGGTTCGCCGCGTTCGATGAGGCGCAGGAACGCCTGCTCGACGTCATCGGTGCCGGTGACCTCGAGCACGCCGCGCACCGAGTCGTCGGCGAGGAGCCGGCCGTCGCGCATCAGCAGCAGCCGATCGCAGCGCTTGGCCTCGTCCATCACATGGCTCGAGATGAGCAGGGTGGCGCCGTCGTCGGCGAGGCTGCGGAAGAGCCCCCAGAGCTCGACCCTGAGCACCGGATCGAGTCCGACGGTGGGCTCGTCGAGCACGAGCACCTCGGGTGCGCCGAGCAGTGCGGCCGCGAGCGACACCCGGCTGCGCTGGCCACCCGACAGGGAGCCGGCGAGCCGGCCCGCGACGGTGTCGAGGTCGGTGCGTTCGATGACCCGGTCGACGTCGGATGCCGGTGCGCCGACGATGCGCCGGAAGTAGGCGAGGTTCTGGCGCACGGTGAGGTCGTCGTAGACGCTCGCCTGCTGCGTGACGTAGCCCATGCGCGTGCGAAGGGCGCGGCTGCCGGCCGGCAGGCCGAGCACCTCGATCGTGCCCGACTTCACCACCTGCACTCCGACGATCGCCCGCATGAGCGTGGTCTTGCCGCTGCCGCTCGGGCCGAGGAGGCCGACGATGCGACCGCGGGGGACCGCGAGCGAGAGCTGGTCGAGCACGGGCGTGCCGCCCCGCACGACCGTGAGGTTCTCGACGATGACGGCGGCGCCGGGTGCGGCATCCGAGTTATTCACCATGTGACGAATTGTGCGCCGATGGCGCATCGCTGTCAAGCGATCCGAACCGCCCGGTCAGGTGCCACTGCACCGCGGGGCCGACGCGGCGCACGAGCTCGTCGACGCCGACCGAGGCGATCGGCTCGAACTCGAGCACGTAGCGCACCATGATGACCCCGACGAGCTGCGAGGCGGCGAGCTCGGCGCGCAGCTCGGCGTCGTCGGCATCGCCCAGCGTCGCCGCGATGCGATGCATGATCTCGCGCCGAAGGAACTCCCGGAGCATGCGGGCGACGGGCCCCTGGCCGATCGCCGAGCGCAGCGCCGCGACCGCAGCGGGGCGAACCGCCCCCGAGTCCCACGCGGTCAGCACCGCTCGCACGAGCCGCGCGCCGAGCTCGTCGACGGGAGCGTCGAGTGCGTCGCGCACGACCCGATCGGGGCGCAGCGGCACCTTCACCACCTCGGCGACGAGCGCCTGCTTGCCGTCGAAGTAGTGGTGGATGAGGGCGGGGTCGACACCGGCCCGGCGGGCGATCGCGCGCAGCGATGCCGCCTCGTAGCCGTGCTCGCCGAACTCGGCCGTCGCCGCCTCGAGAATGCGGGTGCGGGTGTCACCGGCCTTCGCACCGCGGGGCCGGCCTCGACGTCGGGGTTCCGAGTGCTCCGTCACAGGCTGAGCCTATGCCCGGATGCGGCTCTCGGGTTCCTCCGAGTCTCATGGGAAGCACGGGCCGCCAGTGGGGCCCTCAGTAGGATGGAATGCACACAGCAATCAAGCCCAGAGCGCTTAGGAGTCCGTGCCATGGAATGGCTCATCCCCGTCATCATCGTCGTTGCGCTCGTGGTGATCATCGGCATCTACCTCTGGGCCACGTACAACTCCCTCGTCACGCTGAACGTGCGAGTCGACGAGGCATGGAGCGACATCACGGTGCAGCTGAAGCGTCGCGCCGACCTGATTCCGAACCTCATCGAGGCGGTCAAGGGCTACGCAGCGCACGAGAAGTCCGTGTTCGAATCGGTCACGCAAGCGCGTGCCGAGACGCTGTCGGCGCAGGGCCCCGCCGAGGCCGGCGCAGCCGAGAACCACATGCAGCAGGCGCTGAAGTCGATCTTCGCGGTGGCCGAGGCGTACCCGCAGCTGCAGGCCAGCCAGAACTTCCTGCAGCTGCAGTCAGAGCTCGTCGACACCGAAGACAAGATCCAGGCGTCGCGCCGGTTCTACAACGGCGGCGTGCGCGAGCTCAACACGAAGATCAAGGTCTTCCCGAACACCCTCTTCGTGCGCAGCCTCGGCTTCAACGAGCGCGACTTCTTCGAGGTCACCGAGCCTGCGGCCATCGCAGAGCCGCCGCGCGTGCAGTTCTAAGGCCCGGCGTTGTACCGCGCGATCGCCAAGAACAAACGCAACACCGTCTTCATCGTGCTGTTCTTCCTCGCCATCATCGGCGGGCTGGGGTGGCTGGCGGCATACGTCTACGGCGACATCACGATCGTGATCGTGACGCTCGTGATCGCGAGCGCCTACGCGCTGTTCCAGTACTTCACCGCCGACCGCCAGGCGCTCTCGATGTCGGGTGCCGTCGAGCTGCAGTCCAAGGCCGACCACCCTCGGCTCTGGCGTACCGTCGAGAACCTGTCGATCACGACCGGCACGCCGATGCCGCGGGTCTTCGTGATCTCCGACCCCGCGCCGAACGCCTTCGCCACGGGGCGCGACCCCGAGCACGCCGTCGTGGCCGCGACGACGGGGCTGCTCGAGATCATGGACGACGCCGAGCTCGAGGGCGTCATGGCCCACGAGCTGGGGCACGTGCGCAACTACGACATCCGGCTCTCGATGGTGGTCTTCGGCCTCGTCGTCGCCGTCGGCTTCATCTCGGACATGCTCGTGCGCATGGCCTTCTTCGGGCGCGGCAACAACAACGGCAACCCGGTCGTCATGATCTTCGGGCTCGTGGCCATGCTCATCGCGCCGCTCGTCGCGAGCCTCGTGCAACTCGCGGTCTCGCGCCAGCGCGAGTACCTCGCCGACGCGACGGGTGCGATGACCACTCGCCACCCCGACGCTCTCGCCAGCGCCCTCGAGAAGCTCGAGGCCTACGGGCGGCCGATGAAGCGGCAGAACTCGTCGATGGCCCACCTCTGGATCGCTGACCCCCTGAGGCCCGGCGTCATGGACAAGCTGTTCGCCACCCACCCGCCGATCGCCGAGCGAGTCAAGCGCCTCGAGCAGATGGGCGGCGCGTTCTAACGCGTCGCGTCAATCGAGACCGGTAGCGCTCAGGCGGCAGCCGCGCGCAACTCGGCTGCGAGCGCGGGGGAGAGGTCGCCGCGACCCGTGACCGTGACCTCGCCGAGCCCCTGCCATGCCGCGGCCCGCTGCAGCACCGGCACGAGTCGTGCCGCCGTCTCTGCCGGCGCGCCCGGCTCGCTCCAGGCCGACTGCACGCGAAGCACCCCGGCCTGGCGATCGCTCTTCAGGTCGACGCGGCCCACGACGCGGTCGTCGATCAGCACCGGGAGCGAGTAGTAGCCGAACTTGCGGTCGGGCTCGGGCGTGTAGATCTCGATGCGGTAGTGGAAGTCGAAGAGCCGCTCGGTGCGCGGGCGGAACCACACGACCGGGTCGAACGGCGACAGCACCGCGGCGGCTTCGATGCGGCGCGGCCGCTTGGCATCGCGATGCAGCCAGGCAGGGGTCTGGCGCGAGCCGGTGACCCAGCCCGGCACCTCGACCGGCAGCAGCACGCCCGCGTCTTCGAGCTCGGTGATCGCCCGGCGCACCGGCTGCCGCTTCATGCGCCAGTAGTCGGCGAGGTCGGCCTCGGTGGCGATGCCCTGAGCGGATGCCGCGAGCGCGACGAGCTCGCGCACAGCGTCGGTTTCGGCGGGCGGGGTGCCCAGCAACTCAGCGGTCAGCGCCTGCTCGGGCAGGGCGTAGACCCGCTCGAAGCGGCGGCGTTCGACGCACACGACCTCGCCGGTGCGGAACATCATCTCGAGCGTGCGCTTCACGTCGGACCAGCCCCACCATGGGCCGCGGCGTTCGTTGGAGTCGTGCTCGATCTCGCTCGCGCGCATCGGGCCGTTCGCGGCGAGCTCGGCACGGAGCCAGTCGGCGAGCGTGCGGTTCTCGGTGACCCAGCCGCCCCAATCGCTGCCCTTTGCGCGGTACTCCGCGCGCCGGAACTCGAAGAGCGGCCACAGCTCGCGTGGAATGTACGCCGCCTGATGCGCCCAGTACTCGACCATGCGGCCCCGCCGACCGGTCGTGATGCGATCGAGTGCGCCACGGTCGTAGGCCCCGACCCGGCTGAATGCGGGCAGGTAGTGGCTGCGCTCGAACACGTTGACCGAGTCGATCTGCAACAGCCCGAGCCGATCGATCACCCCGTTGACCGCACGAGTGCCGGGGGCGTCGGGAAGCGGGCGGGCGAAGCCCTGGGCCGCGAGCGCGATGCGGCGGGCGAGGGCTGGGCTGACGACGTCGACCATGATGAGATCGACCATAGCGGCGACCGCCGACACCGCAGAGTGCCATGGGGGCGCGGCATCCGCAAGCCATGCCGATCGGTTCATACGCCCCGCCTAGACTGGAGCGATGACGGACTCCAGGGGGCGCATACGGGGCCGACTGTCGAGGCGTGCGGCGGATGCTCCGGCGCCTGAGCAGCCGCGTCAAGACGATGCGGGCGAGGTCGGGCAGAGCATCCCGTTCGGGGTGCGGCTCGCGGCCGGCTGGTCGTGGCGATTGCTGCTCATCGGCGGTGTGCTCGCGGTCGTGGTCTTCCTCATCATCCAGTTGCGGCTGATCGTCATCCCGATCTTCGTGGCCGTGCTGATCGGCGCCCTGCTGGTGCCGTTCTCCGGGTTCCTGCAGCACCACCGCTGGCCGAAGTGGGCCGCGGTGACCGTGGCCATGCTGTCGGCGCTCGTCGTCGTCGGTGGGTTGCTCGCCCTCGGCATCTCGCAGATCGTGCGCGGCCGAGACGAGCTCGTGGCGCAATCGCTCGTGTCGTGGGACAGATTCCGCGAGTGGCTGCTCGAGGGGCCGTTCCACATCACCGAAGCGCAGCTGAACGACTGGGTCGATCAGATCATCACGTCGATTCAGCAGGATTCGAGCGTGCTCCTGAGCGGCGCCCTCTCACTGACCAGCTCGTTCGGGCACTTCCTCGCCGGCCTGCTGCTGGCCTTGTTCGCGACGCTCTTCATCCTCATCGACGGTCGCGGCATCTGGAACTGGATCGTCGGCATCTTCCCCCGCCGCGGTCGCGCCGCCATCGACGGCGCAGGCAAGGCCGGCTGGGCCACGCTGCAGAACTTCGTGAAGGTGCAGATCCTCGTCGCGACGATCGACGCCATCGGCATCGGCCTCGGCGCGTTCTTCCTCGGCGTGCCGCTCGCCGTGCCCATCGCGATCCTCGTCTTCCTCGGCTCCTTCATCCCCATCGTCGGTGCCGTGGCGACCGGGGCGCTCGCCGTCTTCGTCGCGCTCATCTACAACGGCCCCGTGATCGCCCTGATCATGCTCGGCATCGTGCTGCTCGTGCAGCAGGTCGAGGGGCATGTGCTGCAGCCGCTCATCATGGGTACTGCGGTCAAGGTGCACCCGCTCGGCGTGGTGGTCGCGGTGGCGACCGGCTCGCTCCTCGCCGGGATCCCGGGCGCGCTCTTCGCCGTGCCCGTCGCAGCGGTGCTCAACGTCATGATCCTCTCGGTCGCAAGCGGGGCCTGGAAGAACGATTCCGGCCCGCCCGCCACCGCAGCACGGTCGCCGCTCTGGCGCACCGTGCCGCAGCGCCCTGGCTACAAACGAGGAGAATGAACGAGTTGACGACCGTGATTCCCGGCCCGGGGCTGGCCGATTTCGAACGCGCGCGAGTCGTTGTCGCCGCGGTGGCCCGCCAGACCCCGATGGAGTCGTCGCGGTTCCTCGCTGAACGGCTCGGGGTGCCGGTGCATCTGAAGTGCGAGAACCTGCAGCGCACCGGCTCCTACAAGCTTCGCGGGGCGTACCACCGCATCGCGGCGCTGACCGAGGCCGAGCGGGCGCGGGGCGTCGTCGCTGCCTCGGCCGGCAACCACGCCCAGGGGGTGGCCTTCGCGGCACGCGAACTCGGCATCCGGGCGACGATCTTCATGCCCGTCGGCGTTGCGCTGCCGAAGCTCGAGGCGACGAAGGCCTACGGAGCCGACGTCGTGCTGCGCGGCGACTCCGTCGGCGAGACGCTCGAGGCCGCCGCCGCCTTCGCCGCTGAGACCGGCGCCGTGATCATCCCCCCGTTCGACCACCCCGACGTGATCGCCGGTCAGGGCACGCTCGGACTCGAGATCCTCGAGCAGACGCCCGAGGTGGCGACCATCGTCGTGCCGATCGGCGGGGGCGGCCTGGCCGCCGGCATCGCCAGCGCGGCCAAGCAGCGTGCCGCCGAGCTCGGCCGCACGATCCGCATCGTCGGCGTGCAGGCCGAGAACGCGGCGCCCTACGTGGCGTCGCTCGCTGCGGGCTCGCCCCAGCACGTGCCCGTGGTGCCGACGATCGCCGACGGCATCGCCGTCTACCGCCCCGGCGAGCTGAACTTCGAGATCATCCGCGACACGATCGACGAGATCGTGACCGTGACCGAAGACGACATCGCCCGGGCGCTGCTCGTGCTGCTCGAGCGCGCCAAGCTCGTGGTCGAACCAGCCGGCGCGGTCTCGGTGGCGGCGATCATGACGGGTCAGGTCAAGTCGGAGGGCCCCGTGGTCGCGCTGCTCTCGGGCGGCAACATCGACCCGCTGCTCATGCAGCGGGTGATCGCGCACGGGCTCGCGGCATCCGATCGCTATCTCACGCTCGGCATCGGACTGCCCGACCGCCCAGGCCAGCTGGCCCGCATCTCGGAGCTGCTGGCCGAGGCCAACGCCAACGTCATCGAGGTGCTGCACACCCGGCACGGCTCGGGCCTGCAGATCTCGGAGGTCGAGCTGAAGCTCTCGGTCGAGACTCGGGGCCCAGAGCACCGCGAAGAGGTCGTCGAGGTGCTGCGCCGCGCCGGCTACGAGCCGGTCGTCTACAACGAGTAGCGCTCGCTACTCGCCGCCCCAGGTGGCGACGCCCGTGATCTCGACCGGGATCTCGCGGCCGTTGGGCGCGATGTAGCTCGTCTTCTCGCCGATCTTCAAGCCGAGGATGGCTGCGCCGAGCGGGCTCTGCTCGCTCCAGACGTCGAGCTCGGAGTCGCCGGCGATCTCACGGCTGCCGATGAGGAAGGTCTCTTCGTCGCCCGCGATGACGGCGGTGATGACGGTGCCGGTCTCGACGACGCCCGACGACTGGGGCGCTTCGCCGACCTCGGAGTTGCGCAGCAACTCCTTGAGCTGGCGGATGCGGGCCTCCTGCTTGCCCTGCTCGTCTTTGGCGGCGTGGTACCCGCCGTTCTCCTTGAGGTCGCCCTCCTCACGGGCCGACTCGATCCGCTTGGCGATCTCTTCGCGGCCGTGGGTGGAGAGGTGCTCGAGCTCCGCCGCGAGGCGGTCGTAGGCCTCCTGGGTGAGCCAGGTGACGGTGGCGTCCTGCGCCATGATGCACACTCCCGTGTCTGGGTACCCGTCGACCGGGTACGCACAGTGTCAGCTGCACGCCGTATAGACGTGTCGCCCCGACGAATGTCGGAGCGAATGTTCCATGTTAGGTGAGCCAGCAGCGGTAAATCAAACCCGTGTTGGCCTCTTGAGCGACCCGCACCGTCTCGGTGAGGCTGCGGATGTGCCGTGTGGAGGCCGGCACGTCGACGACCTTCCAGCCCACGACGGTGAAGTCTTCATTGAGCGCCTGCACGATGCAGGCGGTGTCGTTGCCGGGCGGGACCGAGAGGTTCCACCTGACCTCGACCGCGCGCTCCTCGTTGATCAGCTGATGGCCGGTGTCGGTGACCTCGACCTGCGGCTTCTGGCCGTCGAGGCCCGCCCAGACGACCCACGCGACGAGCACGATCGCGAATGCCACCGCACCGACGATGAGCAGCAGTCGATCGCGGCCGCGATTCGTGCGGGTTCGCCCGTAGCGCGCGGCGAGCGCGTCGGTCTCGGGCTCTGCCACGGGCACGGCTCCTTCGATCTCGATCGTCTAGGCTTGAATCCAGCCTAACCCGCCCCGTGAATGGAATCCGATGCTCGTCGTGCCCGCTCTGACCCTCTTGGCAGAAGACGAGGAGTTCGACCCGAACACCGTGACTCCTGGCATCTGGGGCTTCGTGCTCACCTTCGTGGTGATGCTCATCGTCGTGCTGCTCGTGATCGACATGGTCCGGCGCATCCGCAGGGTCAACTACCGCGCCGAGGTGCGCGAGCAGCTCGAGGCCGAGCAGCTCGAGGCCGAGCAGCTCGAGGCCGAGCAGCTCGAGGCCGAGCAGCTCGAGGCCGACGTGCGAGATGCCGAGATCGGCGAGGCCGACGGCCAGGCGACGGATGCCGCGGGCGACGTGCCGACCGAGGGCGACGAGCCGCCCGCCCGCTGACCGCAGGCCGCGGCGCGGCTGACCGGCCGCTCAGCCGAGGTGGTAGGCCGGGGCGACGGCGATCAGCAGCGTGGCCGTCCAGTGGCACATGAACGCGAGCACGGTGCAGGCGTGGAAGATCTCGTGGAAGCCGAACACGCCCGGCCATGGGTTGGGCTTCTTGAGCGCGTAGGCGACGGCGCCGACGGTGTAGAGCAGGCCGCCGACGATCACGAGCACCATCATCGCCGCGTTCGCCTCGAGCAGGTCGCCGAGGTACATCACCGCAGCCCAGCCGAGAAGCAGGTAGAGCGGCACGTACAACCAGCGCGGAGCGCCGATCCAGAACACGCGGAAGCCGATGCCGAGGAGGGCTCCAGCCCAGACCACGCCGAGCAGCAGCCAGCCCTTGTCGGGCGGCAGCGCGAGGATCGCGAGCGGTGTGTACGTGCCGGCGATCAGGAGGAAGATGTTCGCGTGGTCGATGCGCTTGAGCACGAGCTTCGTCTTCGGCTTCCAGTCGAAGCGGTGATAGAGCGCCGAGTTGCCGAACAGCAGCATCGACGAGAGCACGAACACCGCCGACGCCCATTTCGCCGGGGCTCCCTGGGCGAGCATGATGAGCAGGACGCCCGCGACGATCGTCAGTGGGAAGGTGACCGCGTGGATCCAGCCGCGCCACGTCGGCTTGACGTCCGCCTGGGCGAGTGAGTCGTCGAGGAACGGGATGTTCGGCAGGTCGGAGCCGTGCTCCGCACGTGAGACCGCGGTGTCGCCCGGATCGTTCGCTGCGATCGGACGGGAGAGTTCTTCGGCGGCATCGCGCGAGTCGCGCCGGCGCTTCGAGGTCATGCCTCCAGCGTATCCGCGCCGCCGGCCGGGCCGGCGGTGAGTGGCGGATGCCGCGGAGGGGTAGCGTAGTGCCGTGCAGACGAGCGACGAGCCCCTCGGTCGCGGCATCCTCTACCGCCTCTACCAGAACCGGCTCAGACGAAGCCTCGACCCGGCGGCCCTGCCGCGCCATGTCGCGATGATCATCGACGGCAACCGGCGCTGGGCGAAGCAGCTCGGCTACGACACGGCGGCGCACGGCCACCGCGCCGGTGCCGCGAAGATGCGCGAGTTCCTCGAGTGGTGCGACGATGCCGGCATCTCGACGGTCACGCTCTACCTGCTCTCGAGCGACAACCTCGGCAATCGCCCGAGCGCCGAGCTCGCCGACCTCATCGAGATCATCGCCGAGCTCGCCGAAGAGCTCTCGCACTACCGCAACTGGCGGGTGCAGCACGTCGGGTCGGATGCCGGTCTGCCCGAGCCGCTCGTCGCCGCCCTCGACGCCGCAGAGCATCGAACCGCCGACAAGCACGGGCTGCACGTGAACCTGGCCGTCGGCTACGGCGGGCGCAAGGAGATCACCGACGCGATGCGCTCGATCGTGGCCGCGCATCACGCCGAGGGCCGCAGCCTCGAAGACCTCGCCGAACGGCTGACCCCCGACCTCATCGGGCAGCACCTCTACACGGGCGGGCAGCCCGACCCCGACCTCGTGATCCGCACCTCTGGCGAGCAACGGCTCAGCGACTTCATGCTCTGGCAGGCCGCGCACAGCGAGTTCTACTTCGTCGAGGCGCTCGGCCCCGATCTGCGCAAGGTCGACTTCCTGCGGGCTCTGCGCGACTATGCGAAGCGTCACCGGCGCTTCGGCGGGTGACCCGCGGTCTGACAGACTATGCCTCGGAGAAGGGGGCACGAACACGTGACCATCGACGATTTCACCGCCGGGTTCACCGAAGAGCCCGGCTACCTCGACTACGGCCGGGTGGGCCCACTGTCGACCGCGGCGGCCGAAGAGGCGCTGGTGTTCACGCAAGTGCTGCAGCGCGCCCGGCACGGCAGCCTCGACGAGTTCGGTGCGCAAGACGGGCGCCTGCGTGCCGCGGCCTCGGCGGTCACCGGCTTCGCCGCCGATCAGATCGTCTTCCAGCCGAACACGACCACGGGCATCATGCACGCCATGTTCGGCCTCACGGGCGGCGTGCTGCTCGCGGCCGAAGAGTTCCCGAGCCTGCCGATCGCAGCGGTGCGCGCTCAAGAGGCGCTGCACACCGTGCAGCCGGTCTGGCTCGAGACCGACCACGGCAAGGTGACCCCGGGGCAGATTCGCGACCAGCTCGAATCCAACGTCGCCGCAGTGGCGGTGAGCCTCGTCGACTCCCGAACGGGCTACCTGTGCGACATCGAGGGCATCAGACAGGTCATCGGAGATCGGTTGCTCATCGTCGACGCGATTCAGGGCTTCGGAGTGGTCGATGCGCCATGGGAGGCCGCCGATGTCGTGCTGACGGGCGGGCAGAAGTGGTGCCGGGCGGGCTGGGGCACCGGGTTCATGGCCCTGTCGGCGCGCGCGCTCGAGCAACTGACCCCGGTGTTCTCGGGCTTCAGCGGCACCGAAGAGGCAGAGCCCTGGGGCGAAGTGCCGCCGCCCGCACCCGACGCCCGTGCGTTCCGGGTGTCGAACCCCGACCCGATCGCCGAGGCCCGGTTCGCCGCGAGCCTCGAAGAGATCGCGCAGACGGGTGTCGCCGCGATCAACGCAGCAATCGCCGAACGGGTCAGTCGGGCCATCGAGCTCGCCGACGAGTTCGCGATCGCCGTCGTCTCCTCGCGAGACGAGCGCGAGCGCGCCGGCATCGCCGTGCTCGAGCCGCCCGCCGAGCAGGTGACCCTGCTGACCGCTTCGCTGCACAACCACGGCGTCACGGCGACGACCAGGCAGGGCCGCATTCGGCTCTCGGTGCATGCGGCGACCTCCGACGAGACGCTCGACATGCTGCGGGCCGCGTTCGTGTCGTACGGCACCGCGGCGTCGTACTGACGCGTTCGGTGGGGCGACGAGGAGCCCTCTCGGGTGAACGGCGCGTGTCGCATGGCGTGTCGCGCGAGCGGTTTGGTCGGCGGCGTCGTAGCGTCTGAGGCATCGGGCAAGGAGTCCGATCGAGTCGGCTCGTGAACCGCTCGTGGGAGGATCACCGCCGGCGCGGAACTACCGAGCTGAAGCTCGGGGCGGGAGCTGGCGTGTCACTCTCTACCTCCAAGTCGACCGATCTCGCGGCGAATGCCGCAACCGCACAGCAGGAGCGCACCTACGTGCTCGACACCTCGGTGCTGCTGTCGGATCCGAAGGCCCTGTTCCGGTTCGACGAGCATGCGGTCGTGCTGCCCGTCATCGTGATCACGGAGCTCGAGGCCAAGCGGAATGATCCCGAGATCGGCTACTTCGCCCGTCAGGCGCTGCGCATCCTCGATGAGCTGCGCGTCGAGCATGAACGGCTCGACTTTCCGATCACCGTCGGCGACGGCGGCTCGCTTCGCGTCGAACTGAACCACACCGACCAGAGCGTGCTGCCGTCGGGCCTGCGCCTGTCCGACAACGACTCCCGCATCCTCGCGTGCGCGTTGAACCTCTCGAACGACGGCCTCGCCGTGACGGTGGTCTCCAAAGACCTGCCGCTGCGCGTGAAGGCCGCGTCGATCGGACTCGACGCGCAGGAGTACCGGCACGAACTCGCGATCGACTCGGGCTGGACCGGCATGGACGAGCTCGACCTCGGCTCGAACGACATGGCGAAGCTCTACGAGCACGAGCACCTCACGATGCCGAAGGATCTCGGACAGCCGATCAACACCGGGCTCGTCATCCACTCCGATCGCGGCTCGGCGCTCGGCCGGGTCGTGGGCGACCGCGACGTGCGGCTCGTGCGCGGCGACCGCGAGGTCTTCGGCCTGCACGGGCGGTCGGCCGAGCAGCGCCTCGCGATCGACCTGCTGCTCGACCCCGAGATCGGCATCCTCTCGCTCGGCGGCCGGGCTGGCACCGGTAAGTCCGCGCTCGCGCTGTGCGCCGGCCTCGAGGCGGTGCTCGAACGCCAGCAGCACAAGAAGATCATGGTGTTCCGACCGCTCTATGCCGTCGGGGGACAGGAGCTCGGCTACCTGCCCGGCGACCAGGGCGAGAAGATGAACCCGTGGGGCCAGGCGGTGTTCGACACGCTCGGCTCGGTCGTCTCCGACAACGTGCTCGAAGAGGTCATCGATCGCGGCATCCTCGAGGTGCTGCCGCTCACCCACATCCGTGGCCGGTCGCTGCACGACGCTTTCGTGATCGTCGACGAGGCGCAGTCGCTCGAGCGCAACGTGCTGCTCACGGTGCTCTCGCGCATCGGCCAGAACTCGCGGGTCGTGCTCACTCACGACGTGGCGCAGCGCGACAACCTGCGGGTCGGTCGGCACGACGGCGTCGCGAGCGTGATCGAGACGCTGAAGGGGCATCCGCTCTTCGCCCACATCACGCTCACCCGCTCGGAGCGATCGGCGATCGCGGCTCTCGTCTCCGAGATGCTCGACGGGCATGAGCTGGCGTAGCTGAGCTGCCGCCGGCCAGCCGGTGGCGAACGCGGGCCCTGGGCGACCGGGGCCCGCGTCGCGCCCCGTGGTCTGGCGCCGCTCAGCCGTAGATTCTGGCCGCGTAGGCGGGGCCGTAGTAGTCGTCGAGTTCCTCGAGCGCGTCGTTCGGTCGCTCGAGCGCCTTCGCGATGATGGCGCGCCGCGGTGCCGCGTCGGGGGCCCAGGTCTCGGGTTTCCACGTGTTCGAGCGCAGGAAGGCCTTGGCGCAGTGCGAGAAGATCTCGTCGATCGCGACCTCGAGCACGAGCGTCGGTCGGTGCCCGCGTACCGTCATCTGCTCGGCGTAGGGCGCGTCGCGCAGCAGCCGGCCACGGCCGTTGATGCGCAGTGTGTCGCCGCGGCCCGGGATCACGAAGAGCAGCCCGACGTGAGGATTCACGAGCAGGTTGTGGAAGCCGTCGGCGCGGCGGTTGCCCGGGCGCTCGGGGATCGCGATCGTGGTGTCGTCGAGCACCATCGCGAAGCCCGCGGGGTCGCCCTTCGGGGAGACGTCGGCGTTGCCGGCGGCATCCGCCGTCGAGACGAAGCAGAGGGGGGATGCCGCGAGCCACTGCCGATCGAGGTCGTGCAGCCGGGTGCGGGACTTGTCGCGTACCGCTGGGAGCGGCGTGCCGACGAGTTGCTCGAGTTCGTCGGGCGTGGTGATCGGGGTGCCGCCGTGGTCCATGGGGCAACGCTACGCCCGAGGAGGGGTGCGCGGCGAACGGAGCGGCACTGCGTAAGGGGTTCCGCAGAGCTTCGCGGAGTGGTTTCGTGGGTGCATGGGACGACTGCATCCGATCTCGTCGGAGGCGCTTCGTGCGGTGTCGTACGACCGGGAGCGCCGGGTGCTCACCGTGCAGTTCGAGTCCGGGTCGATCTACGAGTACTTCGACGTCGCTCCCGAACTCCACGCCGAACTGCTCGAGGCCCAGCCGCACCCGTGGCAGGTCGTCGGCGAGCGGGTGAAGGCGCACCGGTTCCGCCGCATCGCCTGAACGGCGCTTCGATTCGCGGAGTGCCTCGAAGGCTGCGAGGCTGAACGCATGGCGATCAGGCGTGCGGTGCTCTTCGACGTGGATGGCACCCTCATCGATGCCCTGGCCGGGCAGCGGCGTATCTGGCACGACTGGGCCGTGCAGTTCGGTCTGGATCCGTCGGTCGTGTACGAGACGGCGCTGCGCACCCGACCGGTCGACACCGTCGTCGAACTGCTGCCGGGTCGCGCGCCTGGGCCCCTCGTCGCCGCCTTCGATCGGCTGGAGGACGTCGATTCCGTGCACGGCGACGTCGCGCGGATCGCCGGGGCAGCGACCCTGCTCGACGCGCTCGAGCCGGGAGCATGGGCGCTCGTCACCTCGAATGCCGAGCATCGCGTGGCCGCCAGATTCCGGAGGCTGGGGCTGCCGATGCCGGTCGTCGTCATCGACAATGCCGCAACGCGGTTGGGCAAGCCCGCACCCGATCCGTTCCTGCTCGCCGCCAGTCGCCTCGGGGTCGAGCCCCGTGACTGTCTCGTCGTGGAGGACTCGCCGTCTGGGGTTGCCGCCGGGATCGCGGCCGGCATGACGGTGTGGAGCGTCAACGGCGAGGACGTGGTTCCCGGTGCGCACCGGCACTACTCCGCGCTCGTCGACGCGGTCGACGACATCTGCAACTTCGTCGCGACCGACGCGGTTCGAGCGCCGAGCGGGGCGCACGGGCGGTGACGCATCGCGGCTCACTGCAGCGAAGCGCCCCTCCGCAACGCGAAGGGGCGCTTCAGGGCGGCTCGCCGACCGAGCGCCGGTGACTTACTTCGCCTGCGGCGGTCGCGTCATCGAGAGCAGGTCGAGCGCGGTGTCGAGCTGCTCGAGCGTGAGGTCGCCGCGCTCGACGTAGCCGAGGTCGATGACGGCTTCGCGCACGGTGATGCCCTCGGCCACCGAGTGCTTCGCGATCTTCGCTGCCGCCTCGTAGCCGATGAGCTTGTTGAGCGGGGTCACGATCGACGGCGACATACCGGCGAGGGCGGTCGCGCGTTCGACATCGGCCTCGAGGCCGTCGATCGTCTTGTCGGCGAGCACGCGCACCGAGTTGGAGAGCAGGCGAATCGACTCGAGCAGCGCGGTGCCCATGACCGGGATCTGCACGTTGAGCTCGAAGGCACCGGATGCGCCGGCCCAGGCGATCGTCGCATCGTTGCCGATGACCCTGGCGCAGACCATGAGCACGGCCTCGGGCACGACCGGGTTGACCTTGCCCGGCATGATCGAGGAGCCCGGCTGCAGGTCGGGGATGCGCAGCTCGCCGAGGCCGGTGTTCGGGCCGGAGCCCATCCAGCGCAGGTCGTTCGAGATCTTCGTGAGGCTGACGGCGATGGTGCGCAGCGCGCCCGACGCGTCGACGAGCCCGTCGCGGTTGGCCTGCGCCTCGAAGTGGTCGGCCGCCTCGGTGATCGGCAGCTCGGTCTCGGCCTGCAGCAGCGAGATCACGAGCTGCGGGAACCCGGCGGGGGTGTTGATGCCCGTGCCCACGGCGGTGCCGCCGAGCGGCACCTCGGCGACGCGGGGGAGGGCGGTGCGCACGCGCTCGATGCCGAGACGGACCTGACGGGCGTAGCCGCCGAACTCCTGGCCGAGGGTGACCGGCGTCGCGTCCATGAGGTGGGTGCGGCCGGCCTTGACGACCTCGGCCCACAGCTCGGCCTTCGCCTCGAGGGCGACGGCGAGGTGATCGAGCGAGGGGACGAGCTCGTCGATGAGCGCCGCCGTCACGGCGATGTGCACCGAGGTCGGGAAGACGTCGTTGGAGGACTGAGACGCGTTCACGTGGTCGTTGGGGTGCACCGGGCTGCCGAGCTTGCTCGTGGCGATGGTGGCGAGCACCTCGTTCATGTTCATGTTCGACGAGGTGCCGGAGCCGGTCTGGTACACGTCGACCGGGAAGTGCTCGGTGTAGCTGTGGACGCCCGCGATGACCTCGTCGGCGGCGTCTTCGATGGCCTTGGCGATGGCGGGGTCGAGCACGCCGAGCTGGGCGTTGGCCTGCGCGGCGGCCTTCTTGATGCGCGCGAGTGCCTGGATCTGCTGCGGCTCGAGCCCGGCACCGGAGATCGGGAAATTCTCGACGGCGCGCTGCGTCTGCGCACGGTAGAGGGCCGTCGCAGGCACCCGCACCTCGCCCATCGTGTCGTGCTCGATGCGATAGTCGGCGGCGTCGTTCACCACGGTGTGTTCTCCTTCGGTTGTCGCCGGGTCGCGCCCGGCAGATGCCGCCAGCGCGGCGGTCAGATGCGACCGACGACGATGTCGGTCTCGGCACGACCTTCGAACAGCCGGTAGTTCGCGCCGACGATAGCCAGCGTACCCGCTGCGATCGCGTCGCTGATCATCTCGGAACTCTCGAGGAGCTCGGCCACGGTGTCTCGCAGATGCTCGCGACCGACGAAGCTCGCGTCGACGTCGCCCGACTCGATTGCGGCTTCTGGGTCGCCGCCCGCGACTCGGCGCACGGCCGGCACGATGCGCTCGACGAGCGAGGCGATGTGCGCGGGCAGTTGCGGCGCATCGGATGCCTGCGAGTCGATCGCGGCCCGCACCGCGCCGCACTCGTCGTGCCCGAGCACGAGGATGAGCGGCACGCCGAGCACGCCGACCGCGTACTCGAGGGAGCCGAGCACCGAACCCGAGATGACCTGCCCGGCGTTGCGCACCACGAAGGCGTCGCCGAGGCCGACGTCGAAGATGATCTCGGCCGACAGGCGCGAGTCGCTGCAGCCGAAGATCGCGACGAGCGGCCGTTGCGAGTGGGCGAGCGAGGTACGGCGGTCGACGTCTTGCCGCGGGTGCTGCGGCTTGCCCGCGATGAAGCGCTCATTGCCGCGCCGCAGCTCGCGCCACGTCTCGGCCGGAGTCTGCGGACGTTCGATCGGCTGCGTGGTCACGGTCGTACCTCTCAGTTCTGCGCCTCGATCGTCGGCGTGAGCGCCGACGCGAGCGTCGCGAATTCTTCGGGAGTCGCGGTGCCGAGCAGCACGAAGGTGCTGCCGCCCGCCTCGGTGGTGAGTCCGTATCTGGCGTTGCCGACGTCGTCGGTCGAATCGCGATTGTCGAAGACGGTCCACTCGACGCCGTCGATCGTGACCGTGCCGACCGGGAGCGTGCGGGCGAGCAGGCCGGCCGCCCAGGTCGGGTTCGCGTCGAGCCCCTGGTACATGCCGATGAACTCGTCGCCAGGGGTCAGGTAGCCGACGTACCAGGCGGTGATGTCGTCGGCCTTGCTCGTGCGCAACTCTGCGGCGTTGGGGCGCCAGCCCTCTGGCAGCTCGGGCACCGCGAGCGGGTCGTCGCTCGCGACCTGCGCCTGCTGGGCGACGGATGCCACGTCGACGTCGGGCTCGATGGGCGTATTGCTGCGCGGCACGAGCAGCACGATGACGAGCACCAGCACGAGGCTCGTGCCGAGGGCGAGCAGCAGGTTCTTGAGGGTCTGCCGCTGCCGGTGCTTCAGCGAGTTCTCGGCCTTGCGGGCTGCGGTCTCTTCGGGCGTCTCCGGCCGCCCGAGCTCGGCCACCACGCGCGGCGACTTGCTCGCCATCAGCGGGCGGCGTCGTCGTCGGACGCCGAGCGTGCGGAGCCGGCGCGGGCGGCGTCGAGGCGCGCCTTCGCACCGATCAGCCACTCTTCGCAGCGCGCGGCGAGTGCCTCGCCGCGTTCCCACAGCGCGAGCGACTGTTCGAGTGTCGCCGACCCCTGCTCGAGTTCGCCGACGACCTGCACGAGCTCGTCGCGCGCCTGCTCATAGCTCAGCTCGGTGATGTCGGTGGGGGTGGGCATGGCACCCATTCTATTCGCCACCGCCGACGGGCTCGCGTTGCGCCGTCGTAGCCCCCGAGGCCGAATCGTGCGGCGACGGCACCGCCCCGCGTGAGACCGCGGCGAGCGCCCCCTCGGCGAGCGTGACGGTGAGCTCTGCGCCTTCGGGCGCACCGGCGGGGCCGCGAACGACGTGGCCGTCGGCGCCCTGCACGATGGCGTAGCCGCGGTCGAGCGTCGCTTGCGGCGAGAGCGCCCGCAGATGCCCGCGCAGTTCGGCGACCCGGTGCGTCTGCCGATCGATCGAGCGTTCGACGAGCTCGGCGCCGCGCGCGACCCATCGGGTCAGGTCTTCGGCGCGGCGGTCGACGATCCACGAGGTCTCGGCGAGCGCCGGTCGCGAGCGCAAGTGGCCGATGCGGTCGATCTCGCGGGAGAGGACAGCCTGCAGCCGCATGCCGAGCCGGGCGCGGGCTTGCCCGACGCGCACGAGCTCTTCGTTCACGTCGGGAACGACGCGCTTCGCGGCATCCGTCGGCGTCGAGGCCCGCAGGTCGGCGACCTCGTCGAGCAGCGGGCGATCGGCTTCGTGCCCGATCGCCGAGACGATGGGGGTGAATGCCACAGCCGCCGCCCGCACGACCCGCTCGTCGCTGAAGCCGAGCAGGTTCTGGAAGTCACCGCCGCCACGGGCGACGATGATGACCTCGACCTGCGGATCGGCGTCGAGGCGCTCGATCGCCGCGACGACCTCTGGCACCGTGCGGTCGCCCTGGACGGCGGCGTGCACGACCCGGAACTCGACCGCCGGCCAGCGGAGCCGGGCGTTGCGCAGCACGTCTTTCTCAGCGTCGCTGTCTTTGCCGGTGATGAGCCCCACGACGCCCGGAAGGAACGGCAGCCTGCGCTTGCGAGCGGCCTCGAAGAGGCCCTCGGCGGCGAGCTGGCTGCGCAGTCGCTCGAGCCGTTCGAGCAGGTCGCCGAGGCCGACGTGCTTCAGCTCGAAGACCTGCATCGACAACGAGCCGCCCTTGACCCACCAGTTGGGCTTCACGAGGGCGATCACCCGGTCGCCCTGCTTGAACTGCTCGTCGAATCGCGCGCGCACCGACGACCAGACCTGGAACGACAGCGTCGCGTCGGCGTCGCAATCTTTCAGCTTGCCGTAGACGTTTCCGCCCGAGACGCCCCACTGGGTGATCTCGCCCTCGACCCACACCGTGCCGAGGCGATCGATGTACTGCTTGAGCTTGCCGGAGAGGAGCGCGACCGGCCACGGTGCATCGCGTGTCGCCGGTGCATCCGTCATGAGGCCTCTCAAGCCGCTCGCCCAGCTTCCGCCGCGTAGGATGGGAACCGTGACGAGCACTACGGACACCCCGCGAATCGGCCTCGGCATGCCCAGAGTTCCGGGCGTGCGCGGCCGGCTCAAGGATAACCCGGTCCCCGGACACAAGCGCGTGCTGCTCGCAGCGCCGCGCGGCTACTGCGCCGGCGTCGATCGTGCGGTGATCGCCGTCGAGAAGGCGCTCGAGCACTACGGGGCACCGGTCTACGTGCGCAAGCAGATCGTGCACAACATCCACGTCGTCACCGAACTCGAGGCGATGGGCGCCATCTTCGTCGAAGAAGTCGACGAGGTGCCCGCGGGCGCCCACATCGTCTTCAGCGCGCACGGAGTCTCCCCGGCCGTGGTCAATGCCGCCGCCGATCGCGGCCTGCACGCCATCGACGCGACCTGTCCGCTCGTCACCAAGGTTCACCGAGAGGCCGTGCGGTTCGCTCGTGACGACTTCGAGATCCTGTTGATCGGCCACGAAGGGCACGAAGAGGTCGAGGGCACGGCGGGCGAGGCGCCTGATCACGTCACGATCGTCAACAGCCCCGACGACGTCGACAACATCGTGGTGCAAGACCCCGACAAGGTCGTGTGGCTCTCGCAGACGACCCTCTCGGTCGACGAGACCATGGAGACGGTGCGGCGCCTGCGCGAGCGGTTCCCGAATCTTCAAGACCCGCCCTCCGACGACATCTGCTACGCCACCCAGAACCGCCAGGTGGCCATCAAGAAGGTCGCCCGCGACGCCGATCTCGTCATCGTCGTGGGTTCGGCCAACAGCTCGAACAGCGTTCGGCTCGTCGAGGTCGCCCTCGAGTACGGCGCGAAGGCGGCCTACCGGGTCGACTACGCGAGCGAGGTCAAGCAGGAGTGGCTCGACGGGGTCGAGACGGTCGGCGTGACGAGCGGGGCATCCGTGCCCGAAGAACTCGTGAAAGAGCTGCTCGACGCGCTCGCCGACGCCGGCTACGGCGAGGTCGCCGAGGTCAAGACGGCCGAGGAAGACCTGATGTTCTCGCTGCCGAAAGAGCTGCGCAAAGACCTCGCCGGCAAGACCGACGCACGGGCGATCGGCGGCCGGGTCAGCGCGCAGAGCTGACCACGCCCGGGCCGCCGGCGCTGCGAGTGCCGACGTCGCGCGCGGATCAGCCGCCGACGGTTGTTCCGACGTACTCCATGAACGTGGGGTCGGCGAAGAAGACGATGCTCATGAGCACCATCATCGCGATGAACGACACCGCGCCGCCGACGATGGGGATCCAGAACGCCATGCGACGACGGCGGAGCCGCCGGATCGAGAGACCGAGCGTCGCCGCGTAGATGGCGAGCTGCACGAGCGTTCCCACCAGGATGATCGTCGGCATCGACGCGCCAGGCGTGAAGTCGCCGATGCCCTGCTGCGTGTACACGAGCTGAATCTGTTGGGGGAGCTGCTGCAGGCCCGAAGCGGTGCTCCAGGCGCCGAACGCGCCGATCACGAGCAGGCCGATCGTGATCATGCGGTCGACCGAGCGCTCGGGGCGGACGAGCGGCAGCGCGGATGCCGCGAGCTCGTCGTTCGATCGGCCGGCCGTGCTGCTCGCGCCCGAGGGGGACTTCGCCGGCCGGTCGCGCCCGGGCGTGCGTTTCGGCGCGGTCGCGGCAGCCGAAGCGGCAGCTGCCGCCGGCGCACCGCGATCATCGACCGGTGGCGTCCAGGTCCACCCCTCAGGGGCGTACTCGCCGTATTGCGGACGAGGCCGCTCGTCTCGCGGCGGCGACGGCACGGCGGGCGGGTTCACCGTGCCGTCGTGAGTCGCCCCGGAGTCGCCCGATTCGTCGGGCGTGCGAGCGGCCTCGTGCTGCGACATCCGGTGCTTACGCGGTGATCGACTGGGCAGCGGAGCCGAGCTGACGCGTCGACTCGCCGACGCGCACCGCCATGGCGGTCTCGGCGACCTTGCCCCATGCGCGCGGGTCGTACTGCTTCTTGTTGCCGACGCCGCCGTCGACCTTCAGCACGCCGTCGTAGTTCGAGAACATGTAGTCGGCGATCGCCCGGGTGTAGGCGTACTGCGTGTCGGTGTCGATGTTCATCTTGACCACGCCGTTGGCGACGGCCTCGGCGATCTCGGCGTCGGTCGAGCCCGAGCCGCCGTGGAAGACGAGGTCGAGCGGCTTCGCGCCCGTGGAGTACTTCGCTGCGAGGCCGTCTTGGATGTCTTTCAGGAGCTCGGGGCGCAGCTTCACGTTGCCGGGCGCGTAGACGCCGTGCACGTTGCCGAAGGTGAGGGCGGCCATGTAACGGCCCTGCTCGCCGAGACCGAGTGCCTCGACCGTTGCGATCGCGTCGTCGAGCGTCGTGTAGAGGCTGTCGTTGATGTCGTGGCTGACGCCGTCTTCTTCGCCGCCGACGACGCCGATCTCGACCTCGAGAATGGCGCTGATCGCCTTCATGCGAGGCAGGATCTCTTTCGCGATCTCGAGGTTCTCGCCGAGCGGCACGGCCGAGCCGTCCCACATGTGGGACTGGAAGATCGGGTTGCGGCCCGCCTTGACCTCGGCCTCGGAGGCCTCGATGAGCGGGAACACGAAGTCGGCGAGGGCCGGCTTCGGGCAATGGTCGGTGTGCAGGGCGACCGTGATCGGGTAATTCTTGGCGACCTCGTGCGCGAAGCGAGCGAAGGCGAGTGCGCCGGTGGCGCGGGCCTTGACGGTGTGACCGGCGAAGTAGTCGGCGCCGCCCGTCGTGACCTGGATGATGCCGTCGGAGCCCGCCTCGGTGAGGCCCTGCAGCACCGCGTTGAGCGTCTGCGAGGAGGAGACGTTGAAGGCCGGGAACGCGAAGCCCTTGGCCTTCGCGGTGTCCAGCATCTCGGCGTACTGCTCAGGTGTTGCGATGGGCATGGTGCTCCTTCGGACGACGGTGGGGTTTGGAGTCGAGTCTACCGACTAGCCGAGGGGTGCTCAGGTGTCGGATGCCGCTGCGCACGCGTGCGGCAGGATGGACGGATGCCGACCCCATCCGATCCGCTCCGCCTCGCCGAGCTCGGCCTCGTCGACGGTTTCCGTCGTGCCACGGCGCTCGCCGCGCTCGCCGCCGCGCCGCTCGTGGGCTCTGGCGACGGACATGGCATCGACGCGCTCGCTGTTGAGGCATTGCGCCGGGCACTCGGCGAACTGACGGTCGACGGCTTGGTCGTGGTCGGCGAGGGCGAGAAGGACGAAGCGCCGATGCTGTTCGTGGGGGAGCGGTTCGGCCGCAGTGACGGCGATGCTCCGCTCATCGACCTCGCCGTCGACCCCGTTGACGGCACCCGGCTCGCGGCGGCCGGCGCGCCTGGCGCGATGGCCGTGCTCGCGGTGGCGCCGCGCGGTTCCCTCGCCGCGCTCGGTGCCGCCCACTACCTCGAGAAGCACGTGACGTGGTTTCCGGATGCCCCGGCCGGCGCCCCGGTCGGCGAGCTCGTCGCCCGCATCGCGACGGCACGGGGTGTCACGCCCGCCGAGGTGCGCGTCGCGGTGCAGGAGCGGCCGAGGAACGAGCGGTTCGCCGCCGAGGCGCGGGCCGCAGGGGCATCCGTCGAGCTCTTCGTGCACGGCGACGTCGAGCGCAGCCTTCGCGCCGCGCAACCGGGCACGGGCCTCGACCTCGTGTCGGGCATCGGCGGGGCGCCCGAAGGCGTGCTGACCGCCGCCGCCGTGCGAGCCCTCGGCGGTTCGATGTGGGCGAGGCTCGCGCCGCAGTCGGAGGCCGAGCGCTCGAGGGTGCTCGCGGCCGGCCTCGACCTCGCCCGCGTCTGGCCGCTCACCGAGCTCTGCGCCGCTCCAGCGTGGATCTTCCTGAGCGCGGTGACCGAGTGTGCACCCGGCGGCGAGGTCATCGCCGGGGTGCGCAGCACGCCCGACGGCGGTGCGGTCGCGGCGACCTGGCACGCCGGACCGGGCGTCGACCGCGTCGTCGCCGAGGTGCGCTCGAACTGATTGAGATCTTAAGAATGCACATTCTTTCATCGCTCTGACGCTGAACTCCCGCTCGTTCTGTGCCGTCGCTGCCTAGGCTGGAGACGATCGTTCCAGGCCGGCCGTGACGGCCGACCGCACTAGCGTCCGGGAGGACCCTCGATGGTGAGCACCGATACGGCAAGTCTCTTCTTGCACCCCGACCGAAACATCGCCCTCGAGCTCGTGCGCGCCACCGAGGCCGCGGCGATCCGCTCGTACCCGTGGATCGGCCGAGGCGACAAGCTCGGCGCCGACGGCGCAGCCGTCGACGCGATGCGCGCCTTCCTCGGCACCGTGAACTTCGACGGCGTCGTCGTGATCGGCGAGGGCGAGAAAGACGCAGCGCCCATGCTCTTCAACGGCGAGCGCGTCGGCAACGGTCGCGGCCCCGCGTGCGACATCGCGGTCGACCCGATCGACGGCACCTCGCTCACGGCGGCCGGCCGCCAGAACGCGCTCTCGGTCATCGCGGTCTCCGACCGCGGATCGATGCTCGACGCGTCGTCCGTCTTCTATATGGACAAGATCGTCACGGATGCCTCGGGCATCGGCGTCGTCGACATCCGGAAGCCCATCGGCGAGAACCTGCGGGCTCTCGCGGCGGCGAAGGGCAAGCAGGTCGGCGAGATGCGCGTGGCCGTGCTCAACCGGCCGCGGCACGAACAGCTCATCGCCGACATCCGCGCGGCGGGGGCGGGCACTCGCCTCATCAGCGACGGCGACGTCGCCGGCGGCATCAACGCCGCACGCTACGACTCGCGCATCGACATGTGCGTCGGCATCGGCGGCAGCCCGGAAGGCATTACGACCTCGTGCGCGATCAAGGCGCTCGGCGGGTTCATGCAGGGCCGGCTCGCGCCGGGTGACGATGCGGAGCGCGCGCGCGGCGAGGCGGCGGGGCTCGACTGCGACCAGGTCTACGAACTCGACGACCTCGTGAAGGGCGACAACACGTTCTTCGTCGCGACCGGCGTCACCGACGGCGAACTCGTCGACGGCGTCTCGCGCAGAGGGCCGATCATTCGCACCGAGTCGATCGTGCTGCGCGGCAAGTCGGGCACGATCCGCCGGGTGCGGGCCGATCACCTCGCCGAGAAGTGGCTCGTCGACGATCTGCTCTGAGCGGCCGTCTGCCGGCGCGTGCGTCCGGCGACGGTGGCGCGCGACATGATGGACGAATGACCACCGTCGAACGTCTTCCGCGCGCGCTGCGGCCCTTCGGTTCGAGCCAGTACCGCCTGTTGACGGCCGCGCTCGCCGCGTCGCTGCTGAGCGCCGGCGCCTGGATCGTGTCGGCCGTCTGGCAGGTCGTCGAACTCGGCGGTACGCCGATCGACCTCTCGCTCGTCGCCGTCGGCTCCAGCCTCGGACTCGTGCTGGCCGTGCTCTTCGGCGGGGTCGCGGCCGATCGCATCCCGCAGCGGCGCATCCTCCTGACCGTCGAGATCGTGCGCGGCGTCGGGTTCTCGGTGGCCGCCTTCCTCGCCATCACCGGAATCATCGAGGTCTGGCACATCGCGCTCATCTCGTTCGCGCTCGGCCTCGCCGACGGGTTCTTCTACCCGGCCTACTCGGCGTGGCTGCCCGCCATCCTGCCCGAGGGGCAGTTGCTCGCCGCCAACGGAATCGAAGGAGTGCTGCGGCCGTCGGTGATGAATGCCGCAGGCCCTGCCGTCGCGAGCGCGCTCATCGCGATGCAGGGGCCGTGGCTCGCGTTCGCGGTGGTGGCCGGGCTGCAGGTGGTCGCAGCCGCAGTGCTCGCGGCGATGCGCACGACACCGGTTCGGCGCGAGCTCGACGGGCCGCCGGTGCATCCCGTGCGCCAGACCTTCATCGACCTGCGCGACGGGTTCGCCTACCTGTTGCGCACGCGGTGGCTCTTCGCGACGCTCGTGTTCTCGATCCTGCTGGTGTTCATGATCATGGGCCCGATCGAGGTGCTGCTGCCGTTCGCGGTGAAAGACCAGACCGGCGGCGGCGCGGGCGCGTTCGCGCTCGCGCTCGCCGCATTCGGCGTCGGCGGCGCGGTGGGCTCATTGGCGGTCGCATCGATGCGACTGCCACGGCGCTACCTGACGTTGATGATCCTGGCGTGGGGATTCGGCGGGCTTCCGCTCGCGATCATCGGCTTCACCTCGTGGCTCTGGGTCATGGTCGTCGCGCTCTTCATCTGCGGCCTGCTGTTCTCGGGCGCCAGTGTCGTCGGGGGCACGCTGCTGCAGCGCCGGGTGCCGCCGGCGATGCTCGGCCGTGTCTCGAGCCTCGACTTCTTCGTCTCGCTCGCGCTCATGCCGATCTCGATGGCGGTCGCCGGGCCGGTGGGGGAGTCGATCGGCATCGCGCCCGCGTTCCTCATCGCCGGCCTCGCCGCGCCCCTGCTCGCGATCGTCACGCTCGCGTTCGCGCGTCTCGGCCGAGACGAGCTCGCGCATCCGCTCGACGCGATGATCGATGCCGAGCCCGTGACTGGGGCGGGCACTGCTGCCGGATTCGAAACGCCCGTCGACGAGCCACATGACTCCGATGAGACGCAGACCGACCTCAAGAACCGCTAGGCCCGGGCGTTCCTGGCGTCGCGCGGCCGTGCCACCGGCTGCGCGACGTCGGACCGGCAGTGTCGAGCGTGCGACTGGCTTCGTCAGGGGTCGACGCGCGACGAGCCTCGTGCAAGTCTGGGAAAGAGGTGCGCACGCGCAGGAGCGGCGCGCTCATCGCCGAGAGGAGATCACGATGGTCACGGTGCGAGATGCATTCCCCGGGTTCAGCGTCGACGACATCGATGCGGCCCGCGAGTTCTACGGTACGAAGTTGGGGTTGCCGGTCGATGACGAACCCGGCGCGGGAGCGCTGGGTGTCACCCTGCCGTCAGGCCAGGGGGTGTTCATCTACCCGAAGCCGAATCACGAGCCCGCGAGCTTCACGATCTTGAACCTCGTGGTCGACGACATCGACCATGCCGTCGATGAGCTGAATGCTGCGGGAGTCGTGACGAAGATCTACACCGCACCCGACGACTTCGGCACCGACGAACGCGGCATCGCGCGTGGTTCGGTGAGCGGCCAAGGACCGGACATCGCCTGGTTCACCGACCCGGCGGGCAACGTGCTGAGTGTGATCGTCAGCTGACGATCGTCGGCTGACGCGAACGGCTCCGCGGAGCCGCTTTCAGGCTCGCTCGATGCGCCGCTGCGGCTAGATCGAGCGGATCTCTGGATCGAGCTCGAGGAGCGGCTCGCCGCCGGCGTCGCGCTCGTCGAACGCGTCGCGCTCGTCGGCGCCACCGTTGCCGGTGATCTCGGGCGCGGTCAGCCGACGCGGCTGCTCGTGCACCGCCGCCGGCGTGGTGAGGAGTTCGATCTTCGTCTCGTCGATGCCCGGGAACTGCCGCGCCGTCACCAGCACGCGAGTCTCGAGTGAGTTGGCGAACTTGTTGTAGCTGTCGACCGTGCGTTCGATCGCCTTGCGCAGGCCGTCGGCGTGACCGGCCAAGGTGCCGATGCGCTGATAGAGCGTGTTGCCGAGGTCGAAGAGCTTCTTCGCCTCATTGGAGACCGCCTGCTGCTGCCAGGTGAACGCGACGGTCTTCAGCACGGCCCACAGGTTGACTGGAGAGGCGAGTGCGACGCGCTTGCCGAAGGCGTAGTCGAGCAACGCGGGGTCGGCCTCGAGGGCCGACGACAGCAGCGATTCACTCGGAATGAATGCGATGACGAACTCGGGACTCGCGTCGAGCCCCTCCCAGTAGGTCTTCTTGGCGAGCGCGTCGATGTGCCCGCGCACGGCCTTCACATGGCGGTTCACGAGTTCTTTGCGCCGCGCACCTTCTTCACCGGTGGCGGTGACCGCGATCTGGCTCGCTTCGAGGTAGTGCTCGAGGGGCACCTTGGCATCGAGGGGGATGGACTTGCCGCCCGGAAGGCGCACGACCATGTCGGGCCGCCCGGAGCCGGCGTCGGTCACGATGCTCTGCTGCGTGTAGAAGTCGACGTACTGCGTGAGCCCGGCCGCCTCGACCACTCGGCGCAGCTGAGTCTCGCCCCACACGCCGCGAGTGCTGTTGGAGCGGAGCGCAGAGGCCAGTGACTCGGTCGTGGCCCGAAGCTCGGCGTCGGACAGTTGCGCCTGCTTCAGCTGCTCGGCGAGCGAGCCGTATTGCTCGCTGCGCTGGCGCTCGAGCTCGGTGACCTTGGCCTGCATCGTCTGCAGGGTCTCGCGAACAGGGCTGAGTGCCTGCAGCACGGCGCTCTCGCGCTTCTCGCGCTCGGTGCGTTCGGTCTGGTCGGTGCGCTGCTGCTCGATGAGGTCGCGGTACCGGGCGCGATGCTCGTCGATCTGCTTCTCGAGGGCGTCGACCGTCGAGAGGGTCGAGGCGAGCTCGGCCTGCAGACTCGCTCGAACCTCGAGTTCGTGCGCGCGCAGTTCGGACAGCGCCACGGCCTCGGCCGCGCGCACCTCGGCGAGCTGCGCCTGGTGACGTGCTTCGATCAGCGCTGGATCTTCGCTGACGGGCTGCTCTGCGGCGGTCTGCGCAGTGCGGCGCTGCATGAGCAGCGCGACCACGAGCGCGCCGATGGCGCCGCCGACGAGAAGGCCGATGACGAGCGCGATGATGTCCATTCCCACAGTGTCGCAGGGGCCGCCGACATCGCCTGGTTGCGGGCCCGGCGGGCCGCTACTGCAGGGCCATGGGGCCGTGGGCTGCCCGGTCGTCGCGAGTGGCGACCGGCCCGATGGCGCCGATCTTCACCCGGGTGATGTGTGCGAGCCGATCGAGGTCGTCGATGTCGTGCCGGGCCGCAGCGTGCACGATGATCGCGGCGCACGCCTCGGCGTCGGCGAGCGCGTCGTGATGCGAGAAGCCCTCGAAGCCGGCCGCCATCGCCGCGACCGGCAGCCGGTAGGAGTCGAGGTGGTAGGTGCGACGCGCGACCTGCAGGCTGCAGAGATAGCGGAAGTCGGGAACCGCGAGTCCGAGCGCCGTCGACGTCTTGGCGATGACGCCCATGTCGAAGCCCGCGTTGTGGGCCACGAGCATGTCGTCGCCGGCGAACTCGCGTAGCGCTGGCAGGTGCACCGACCAGTCGCCGGCGCCGGCCACCATGTCGGGCGTGATGCCGTGGATGCGCACGTTCCACTCCGAGAACTCGTTGTGCGGGAACGGCGGGCGGATGTAGCGGTGCTCTCGTTCGACGACGAGGCCGCCCCTCACCTTCACGAGCCCGACCGAACAGGCGGAGGCGCCAGAGGAGTTGGCGGTTTCGAAGTCGATCGCGGTGAAGTCCACTGGCACACAGGCATCGTCCCATGTCCAGCCGACACGACTCGACGCCGTGCACCGCGCGTCGCGAACGCCGAGGTTGACGGATGCCTCGCGCAGGGCATGAAATGGCCGTGGACGGGAAGTCCGCACGAGCAGAGGAACCGATCATGACTGAGCGATCCGAGCCGCACCCGTCGGGCGAGCACGGCCTGGTCGCCGACCCGAGCGACCCCGCGACGCTCGAGAGTGCGCGATCGTTCGGTGCAGCGGCATCCGTCTACCATCAGGCCCGGCCCGGCTACCCCGTCGACGCGATCGCATGGCTCATCGGCGATGCCAAGCGGGTGCTCGACCTGGGGGCCGGCACCGGCAAGCTCACCGAGGCGCTCGTCGCCCTCGACCGCGAGGTGATCGCCGTCGACCCGGTGGAGGAGATGCTCGAGGAGCTCGAGGTCGCCGTGCCCGGCGTGCCGCGTATTCTCGGCACGGCAGAGGACATCCCCATCGAAGACGACGCCGTCGATGCGGTGGTCGCCGGCCAGGCCTGGCACTGGTTCCAGCCCGAGCGCGCAATTCCCGAGATCGCGCGGGTGCTGAAGCCCGGCGGCGTGCTCGGCCTCGTGTGGAACAGCCGCGACACGAGCGTCGCCTGGTTGCACGAGGCGGGCGAGATCATGCACGAGCGGCACGATGCGAGCGCCACGTTCGAGAGTTACGTGAAGGTCGGGCCGCCGTTCGGCGAGATCACGGAGCACTCGGTCGAGTGGGGCGCACGGATGTCGCGCGAGGCCTTCCTCGATCTCGTGCGCTCGCGCAGCTACTTCATCACGGCTCCGTCGGAAGAGCAGCACGCGACGATCGCCGCCCTCGAGACGCTGCTCGAGACGCATCCCGACCTCGCGGGCGCCGACGATCTCGTGGTGCCCTACATCACCCGGTGCTTCCGCGCGGTGCTCGCCGAGTAGTCGCCGAACGGATGCCTCGGCGGGCTGCCGGTACGATAGACCCCCGTGGCTCTCACTATCGGTATCGTCGGTCTGCCCAACGTCGGCAAGTCCACCCTGTTCAACGCACTGACCAAGAATCAGGTGCTCGCGGCGAACTACCCCTTCGCGACGATCGAACCGAACATCGGCGTGGTGAACCTGCCCGACCCGCGGCTCGATGTGCTCGCCGGAATCTTCGGCTCCGAGCGAATTCTGCCCGCCGCCGTGTCGTTCGTCGACATCGCCGGCATCGTGCGCGGCGCGTCCGAGGGCGAGGGCCTCGGCAACAAGTTCCTCGCGAACATCCGCGAAGCCGATGCCATCGCGCAAGTGGTGCGCGGCTTCACCGACGACGATGTCGTGCACGTCGAGGGCACCGTCGACCCCAAGGCCGACATGGAGACGATCAACACCGAGTTGATCTTCGCCGACCTCGAGACGCTCGAGCGCGCGATCCCGCGCTACGAGAAAGAGCTCAAGGGCAAGAAGATCGACCCCTCGGTGCCCGAAGCGGCGAAGGCCGCGCTCGACGTGCTGCAGAAGGGCATCCCACTCTCCGCGGCATCCGTCGACCTCGAACCCATCAGGGAGCTCGGTCTGCTGACCGCCAAGCCCTTCATCTACGTGTTCAACGTCGACGAGGCCGTGTTGACCGATGACGCGCGCAAGGCCGAGCTCTCTGCTCTCGTCGCTCCGGCCGAAGCCGTGTTCCTCGACGCCAAGATCGAGTCGGAGCTCATCGACCTCGACCCCGCCGATGCCGCGGAACTGCTCGCCTCGACCGGCCAGGAGGAGTCGGGCCTGAACCAGCTCGCCCGCATCGGCTTCGACACGCTCGGCCTGCAGACCTACCTGACCGCGGGGCCGAAGGAGTCGCGGGCCTGGACTATCCCGAAGGGCGCGAAGGCGCCGCAGGCGGCCGGGGTCATCCACACCGACTTCGAGCGCGGCTTCATCAAGGCCGAGGTCATCTCGTTCGCCGACCTCGTGGAGACCGGTTCGGTCGCCGAGGCGCGTGCCAAGGGCAAGGCGCGCATGGAGGGCAAGGACTACGTCATGCACGACGGCGACGTGGTGGAGTTCCGCTTCAACGTGTGATCCTGTGCCGGCCCGTGCTCCACCCGTACACTGCGAAGTGCGAATGGTCGGGCCGAGGATGACCTCGGCAGTATTCCGCCCTTCGCATGGGGGAGGGGGCACGCTGTGCGTGGCAAGCAACAGGGGTGGGCCGTCGCGATCGCCGCGGCCGTCATCATCGGGTTCGGAACCAGTCCGGCGTGGGCGGGAGAATCGGTGGGGTCGCAGGGCGATCCGCCCGCGACGACCGACCCGCTGCCCTCAACCGAGGCGCCGCCTCCTGACGAGCCCGATCGGGAGACGCCGGCACCCGACGAACCGTCACCCGGTGAAGTGGCCCCGGGCACAACGACTCCGGTGACGCCCACCCCGGTGGCCCCACCACCAGCGCCGACCGATGAGCCAGGGTCGCTCACTCCCGCACCGGCCGCTCCCGACGACGCTCCACCGGCGCTCAGTCCGTTCGCGCTGACGTCGGTCGCACCGTTCGGTCCAGGCGTGCACCGGCTCGCGGGCGTCGACCGATTCGCGACGTCGGTCGCGATCTCGCAGCGGTTCGCCCCGAACGTGCCGGTCGTGTACGTGGCGACCGGAGCCGATTTTCCCGACGCGTTGAGCGCGGCGGCTCCAGCGGCGCACCTCGGCGGGCCGCTGCTACTGACGCACGGCGGCGGTCTGCCGACTGCGGTGCGAAACGAGGTCGTGCGCCTCGCACCCGGTCGGATCGTCGTCGTCGGCGGTGAGGCCGTGATCGGCGCCGGAGTCTACGAGGAACTCGCGATGCTGGCACCTGCCATCAGCCGGGTGGGGGGTGCCGATCGCTACGAGAGCGGTGAATTGCTGATAGCCGATTCGTTCACCACGGCTGCGGAGGCGTTCGTCGCGACCGGAAGCAACTTCCCCGACGCGCTCGCTGCCTCTGCGGCGGCCGGGTCGCTCGGAGCGCCGGTCTTCCTCGTCGACGGGGAATCGGTACGCCCGAGCACGATCACGGCCCTGTCCGAGTTGGGCGTCCGGACGGTTCGCATCGCGGGCGGATCCGGCGCCGTCAGCGCGCAGATCGCCCAGCAGTTGACTTGGGCCGGATTCACCGTGCTCCGTCACGAGGGGGCTGATCGTTACCTCACGGCGGCCGCCATCAATGCGGCAGTGTTCGGTGCGAGCGCTCCGGTGAAAGCTGCGTTCATCGCGAACGGCGATGGCTTCGCCGACGCGCTGGCGGGTGCCGCCCTCGCCGGCGTGGTCGGCGGGCCCCTCTACGTCGCGCGGAACTGGTGTGTGCCGCAGCCGGTGTCGACCGCGATCGGCGCGCTGGCGCCGACGGCACGCGTGCTTCTCGGCGGTCCGGCCGTCCTCAGTGACTCCGTGGGACGGGATGCGGTCTGCGCAGCGTGGATGAAGCCGGCCATGGGAAGGATCACCGACGTCTTCGGTCCGCGCGCACCCATCTGCACTCCAGGCGGATGCACGCAGTCCTTCCATCGGGGTCTCGACCTGGGTACCGGATGCAACGCGCCGATCTACGCGGCGGCCGCGGGCCGGGTCGTCAACGCCGGCTGGCTCGGGACCTACGGCAATTGGGTGAGGATCGACCATGGCACCTCCACACACACCGGGTACGCGCATATCGTCAACGGGGGCATCCTCGTGAGCGTCGGTCAATCGGTGCTCGCCGGCCAGCAGATCGCATGGTCCGGCGCAACCGGGGCGGCGACCGGTTGCCATCTCCACTTCGAGGTGTACGAGAACGGTACGCAGGTCGATCCCGTCCCGTTCATGCTGGACCGCGGCATCCGATTCGGCTGATCACGAGCCGTGACCTCTGGTCAGCGCCCCTGACGCTTCTTGAACGGCTTCGGCTTGCCCTTCACGACGGGGGCGCGACCCTTGCCCTTCGAGGCCTTCGCCTTTCCGCCGGCCTTCACGACCGGGGTCTCGGCGGGAGCGGGCGCCGCGGCGATCTCGGCCTTGGCCTCGTCGAGGAAGAGTTCTCCGACCTTGGTCAGCCGGGTTTCGCCGTGCCGGGTGAAGAGCGGGTGCCCGACCTCGGTCTCGAGCTTCTCGATCGAGGAGTACAGCGAAGCGAGCGGGATGCCGAGGGCGTCTGCGGCACGCGGGAAGTGCAACTCCTCAGCGACTGCCACGAATCGTCGGAGCAGGGTGATGTTCACGGGGAAGCCTCTCGTCGGTCCGCGCGATATCGCGGCCGTGCTTCAGAGTACGTGAGTCGGTGCTCGTCCGGAGGGGTGACGTCGACGTTGATGTGGGTCTACCGCGTCGCGAAACCGGTACCCGTGAGGATGCTGACGAACATCGTGAGCCACACGATGAAGAACACGACGAAGAACGCCGACATGGCGTAGCCGACGATGAGGCCGGTGAGGGCGAGCCCGCGCCCGGACTCCTGCGTGCGCTTGATCTGCGAAAGCGAGACGTGACCCAGGATGATTCCGGCGATCGGCACCATGAATCCCGCGATCAGCGCGACGATCGACAGCGTGTTGGTGCGGGGCGCGAGGGGAGCCGCGGTGGAGTGGGTCGCTGGGGCGCTTGCGAGGTTGGTCACGTTGGTGATGTTAGTGGTTCGGCGCTTCGATTCGAATCCAACGCGACTCGCCGGATTGGACGGGGCACGGTCGTCACCGGGATACTCGGTGCGAACTCCGAACGCTTCGAGAGCCCACGACGACAGAAACGAGTCGATCCCGATGATCACCGTGCACCTCCGCTACGAGATCGACGCAGACAAGATCGCCGAGTTCCGGGAGTACGGCCAGCGCTGGATCCGTCTCGTGAACAAGTTCGGGGGAGACCACCACGGCTACTTCCTGCCGAGCGAAGGCGACAGCGACGAGGCGTTCGCGCTGTTCACCTTTCCGTCGCTCGCGGACTACGAGCAGTACCGGCTCGCGGCCGCTGACGACCCCGAGTGCATCGAGGCGTACAACCTCGCCGTCGAGACGAAGTGCATCCGCCGCTATGAGCGCCGATTCGTCTCACCGCTCTTCGCCTGAGCGAGACTCTTAGGCCGCGTGGGCTCGTCGAGCACCGCGACCTCCGACGAGTACACGGCTGATCGCCCCGGGTGCGGCGGTGAACCGCCCTGGTCGACCCTCGGCCGATACGTAGTGCACCCGGATGCCCCGACCGACGCGTGTGAGCTTCGTGACCTCGTAGCTGCTGCCCGAGACGCTGATGAGCGTGTCGCCCACGGCGAGCTGCCGGGTCTGCCTCAGCTCGATCGTCATCATAGTGAGAGTGTCTCAGTACCCACCGACATCCCGCGTGAACGCGTAAATTGGCGCCGTTGCCCGCGTTGTCAACCCGTTGTCGCCGTCACGCCGACCCGCCTACCGTGGAGGAACCGACGCGCTCAGGCAGCGCGCCGGCGACACCGATTCCTGAGGAGGATGCCATGGGCGCCAAGGACGATCTCGGCAACACCGGCGAACGACTGACTGGCAAGGCCAAAGAGGGCATCGGCAAGCTCACTGACAACGAGCGGCTCGAAGCCGAGGGCAAGGCCGACCAGGTCAAGGCCGATGCGAAGCAGGCCGGGGAGAAGGCCAAGGACGCGTGGAAGGACGCCACCGAATAGGCGAGTGACCGAGCAGAACGGAGCAATGACATGAGCATCGGCATCGGAATTCTGCTCGTGGCGATCGGGGCGATCCTCACCTTCGCCCTGAACGTCACCGTCGACTGGATCGACCTCGATCTCGTCGGCTACATCTTGATGATCGCAGGCGCGATCGTCGTCATTCTCGGGCTCATCTTCATGATGCGTCGTCGGAGCATCTCCACGACCAGCACTGCCGACCCGGCGGTGGGCCAGCGCGTCACGCGCACCGAGAGCCAGGCTCCGCCTCCCGAGGTGTAGGGCCTGTAGGGGAGAGAGCGGATGCCGCGCTGGGGGCGCGGCATCCGCTCGACCGTGTCGGCAGCGTGTGCCAAGCTGGCGACATGCCCGAGTCGCCCGAGGTACAGGCGCTCGTCGAAGATCTCGGCACGCGATTGACCGGCCGCGAGATCATCGGCGTCGACGTCGTGGAATTCCGTGTCGTCAAGACCCGCAGTCGCCCGCCGACGTCGCTGCGCGGGCAGCGTCTGCGTGGCGCCGAACGGCACGGCAAGCACGTCGACCTCTTGATCGACGACGGACAGCACCTCGTGGTCTCGCTCGGCCGCCACGGCTGGGCACGCTACGGCACAGCCGAGGCCGAGGCATCCGGCGCGGTCGGCGCCGCCCCGCCGACGCTCCTCGCGCTCACCTTCGACGACGGCAGCGTCGTCGAGTTCACGGATGCGGGTGATTGGGTGTCGCTCGGCAGCTGGGTCGTCGACGAGTCGAGCGACGTGCCGGCGGTCGCCAAACTCGGACCGGACCCGGCCGCCCCCGAGTTCACGCGCGCCGACTTCGACCGGGTGGTCATCGGTCGTCGCAAGCAGGTGAAGGCGGTGCTGCAAGAGCAGGAGTCGCTCGCGGGCATCGGCAACGCCTATTCCGATGAGATTCTGCACGTCGCCAAGCTCTCCCCGGTGGCGCATGCCGCGTCGCTGTCGCCGGCCGAGCTCGACCGCCTGTTCGACGCCACCGTCGGCACGATCACGGGTGCGATCGAACGACAGCGCGCTACGCCGATCGATCAGTTGAAAGCTGCGAAGGTCGCGTCGATGCGCGTGCACGGCAGAGCCGGTGGGGCCTGCCCGGTCTGCGGCGACGAGGTGCGCGACTTCTCGTTCGCGAGCACCACGGCGCAGTACTGCCCGACGTGCCAGGCGGGCGGAGCACGCCTTCCACTGCGAGGCGTGGAGTAATCCGGGCTCGGCGTGCAAGACTCGCGCCGGACGCGACACAGACATGGTGTGAGCATCGCCAGCACCCCAGCAAGCGCCGACGCAGCCGAGGAGGTGGCGATGCCCGAGCCCTCAGAGGGCGGCGTGACCCCCGCTGAGACCGCGTGGTTCACCGAGGTCGTTCGCGAGCACTCGACCGCACTCGTTCGCTACTTCGCCCGTCGCGGCCCGCGGCAGGACGCCGAAGATCTGGCCGCCGAGGTCTTCGCGACCGCCTGGCGTCGTCGCGACGACGTGCCGCGCGAGGCGGTGCTGCCGTGGTTGTACCGCACGGCCGGTTTCACGCTCGCGAACGGCCGCCGCAAGCGCGTCGACCTGCCAGTGGAGGAATTGCCTGAGACGGGCGTCGTGCGCATCGATCACGACCCTGAGCTCAGTGCGCTGTTCGACGCCGAGCTTCGCGGTGCGCTCGAGAGCGTCGGCGAACGCGACCGCCGCATCCTGCTGCTGCACGCCTGGGAGGGGCTCGACGGCGCGGAGCTCGCGGCCGTGCTCGGCATCTCGCGCTCCGGGGCGGATGCCGCGCTCTCCCGTGCCCGCAAGCGGCTGCGCGAGGCCTGGGGCGAGCGCTTGTCGTTCTAGTCGGACTGCAAGGTTTCGGCGCCGCCCGACATATCCCCAAGTGAACCGCACGCACGAAGGGTGATCGACATGAACGACGACAACGAGCTCGACCCGGTGGCACGACTCCGTGCCGCCGACCCGGCAGCCGGCGTCGAACCCCGTGCAGGCTTCGCCGACGAGGTCATCGTGCACGCGACATCCGAGACCGCGCATGAGGATGCCGCGGAAGCGGGTGCCGCGGCCGGCGCGGTGACCGATCTCGACGCCGAGCGGGCGCGCCGCCGACCGCGTTGGCTTGCGATCGCGGCGGTCGCCGCCTCGGTCGCGATCGTCGGCGGCGCCGGCTTCGGCCTGGGAGCGATGACCGGCGGAAGCCCGACCCTCGCCGCAGCTCCGCCGATCTCGCTGCAGTCCGGTGCGACCGGAAGCGGCGCCATGGAGGGCGCGACGCAAGAGGGCCCGGGATCGTTCGACGCCAGTGGTCGCAAGATGGTGGGCTCCGGGGCCAGCGACATGATGATGCCCTACGGATTCGGTCGCAACAGCTTCAGTGCCTCTGGACTCTCCACCACAGACGGCACCGCATCGGCGTATGCGTTCGATGCGCGAAGCGCGTCGACCAGTGAGACCGTGGCCGCGCTCGCCGTAGCGCTCGGGATGGAGGGCACGCCCGCGTTGAAGGACGGCAGCTGGACGGTCGGCCCGCAGGATGGCAGCGCCCCCACGCTCTACGTCGCGCTCGACGGCACGCTCGGATTCTCCTACTCCGACCCGCGGATCAATCCCTGGGCGTGCCTCGAGCCGGTCGAGCCGGTCGACCCTGTGCCGTCGTCACCCGATGGGGCGGAGCCCGAGCTGGGCATCCCCGAGGCGCCGGCCTGCGAGCCCGACACAGCAGCCCTGCCGAGCGAGTCGGCAGCGATCGACGCACTGCGTTCACTGATCGCGGCGACCGGTCGCGACGCCGGCGCCTTCGAGTACACCTCCGAGACGTGGGAGGGCGCGGTGACCCGGATGGCGCAGGCCTGGCCCGTCATCGATGGCCAGCGCATCGACCAGGCGTGGTCGATCGAGCTCGCGAGCGAGGGAATCTCCAGCGCTTCCGGAGCGCTCGCCGGACTCGTGTCGATCGGCGACTACGACGTCGTCAGCGATCAGCAGGCCTTCGAGCGGCTCTCCGACCCGCGGTTCGGGGCGCAGATGACCGCCATGCCGTTCGCAGCAGCGGAGGCTCCGGTGGAGCCGATGGTCGAGGAGTGGGTGGCTCCGACCGAACCCCCCGCGACGCCGACGAACGGCAGCCCGGTCTCGTGGCCGGTGCGCGACGTGACGATCATTAGCGCTCATCTCGGTCTCGCGAGCCAATGGCAGCCCGACGGCAGCGTGCTCATCGTGCCGGCCTACGCCTTCACCGATGGCGACGGCGGCACCTGGTCGGTCATCGCGGTCGCCGAGTCGAAGCTCGAGTTCGCTTCGGAGTGATACCGGTGCGGCTGTCGGCGGCCGGGTGCAGGATGGTGGTGTGCCCGAGTTGCCCGAAGTGCAGGCGCTCGTCGAGTTCCTCGACGAGCGTGCCACAGGGCACGCATTCGGGTCGCTGCGAGTCTCGGCGATCTCGGCGCTCAAGACCTTCGACCCCCCGCTGTCGGCACTCGAGGGCGAGCGCATCGGGGGAGTGCGTCGGCACGGCAAGTTCGTCGACCTCGATGCCGGCGGCGTGCATCTCGTCTTCCACCTCGCTCGCGCCGGGTGGCTGCGGTGGTACGACGAGGCGCCGACCACGCCGGTCAAGCCCGGCAAGTCGCCGCTTGCGCTGCGCGTTCGGTTCGACGATGCCTCTGGCTTCGACTTGACCGAAGCCGGCACGAAGAAGTCGCTCGCCGTGTATGTCGTGCGCGACCCCGGCGAGGTGCCGGGCATCGCGCGGCTCGGCCCCGACCCCACTGCGGCCGACTTCACGATCGACGACTTCGCTCACATCCTCGAGGGACGCCGAACGCAGGTCAAAGGGGTGCTGCGCGACCAGTCCGTGTTCGCGGGCATCGGCAACGCCTACTCCGACGAGATCCTGCACGCGGCCAAGATGTCGCCGTACGCGCTGGCCGCGAAGCTCACGAGCGAGCAGGTCGAGCAGCTCTACCACGCGCTGCGAGACACCCTCGCCGACGCGGTGGCCGCGGCATCCGGTCGCCCGCCCGCAGAGCTGAAAGACGCCAAGCGTCGAGCGATGCGCGTGCACGGGCGCACCGGCGAGACGTGCGAGGTCTGCGGTGACACGATCCGTCAGGTGATCTTCGCCGACTCCACGTTCCAGTACTGCCCTGGGTGCCAGACCGGCGGCAAGCCGCTCGCCGATCGCGTGCTCTCCCGGCTCGTGAAGTGACGGCGGCGGCTGGTAGGCAGGGAGCATGACGACTTCCGACGTGACGTGGCCGCGTGCGGCCGGGCCGCTCGAGCTGCGACTTCCCACCGAAGCGGCCCTCGAGCAGGTGCTGGAGTGGCGCAACCGACCCGAGGTGACGCGCTGGCTGCTTCGCACCGAGGTCGAGCCCGAAGCCTTCGCGCGGCGCTGGCTCGAGGAGACCGGCGACCCGCTCGACCACTCGGCGATCGCGATGCTCGGCGACGAGGTCGTCGGCACCGCGTCGCTCTGGGTCACCGACGGCATGGGCCAGACGCACGGCGATCCGGCGGTCTTTCAGCGGAGTGAGGCCGGCATCGGCTACCTCATCGACCCGGCGTACGCGGGCAAGGGGTATGCGACGCAGATCGCCGGCGCGCTGCTCGCCCTCGCATTCGACGAGCTCGGCGTACATCGGGTCACCGCGGGGTGCTTCGCCGACAACATCGCGTCGTGGAAGGTGATGGAGAAGCTCGGCATGCGGCGCGAGCAGCACGGTGTGCGCGACTCCTGGCACGCCGAGCTCGGCTGGATCGACGGGTTCACCTACGCGATCCTCGATGAGGAGTGGCGATCGGCTCGTTGACCACCGGTGCGAGCTCACAGCGCTCGCTGACTACAGTTGACCGGTGACCGCAACACTCGTGGCCCAGGGCCTCGCCGGAGGCTACGCCCACCGCACCCTCTTCGACGACCTCGACCTGACGGTCGCACCGGGCGATGTCGTCGGCATCGTCGGTGTGAACGGGGCGGGCAAGTCGACGCTGCTCCGCATCCTCGCCGGCGAGCTCGAGCCGCAGGCCGGCACGGTGCACCTGTCGCCGAGCGACGCGTTCGTCGGCTGGCTGCCGCAAGAGCACGAACGCATCGAGGGCGAGAGCATCGCCGCGTACGTGGCCCGGCGAACCGGAGCCGCCGAGGCATCCGCTCGCCTCGACGCCGCGGCCGAGGCGCTGAGCTCGACGGATGCCCCGGCGCCGGGCGCCCCCGATGCCGCCGACGAGTACTCCGTGGCCCTCGAGCGCTGGCTCGCCTCTGGCGCCGCCGACCTCGACGAGCGGCTCCCTGCCGTGCTCGCCGACCTCGGACTCAGCCTCGGCGACGCGCACCTCTCAGCAGACTCGATGATGACCTCGCTCTCGGGCGGACAGGCCGCGCGCGTGGGCCTCGCGGCACTGCTCTGCTCCCGCTTCGACCTCGTGCTGCTCGACGAGCCGACGAATGACCTCGATCTCGACGGGCTCGAGCGACTCGAGGCATTCGTGCGCGGCATCCGCGGCGGTGTGGTGCTCGTGAGCCACGACCGCGAGTTCCTCGCCCGCTCGGTGACACGGGTGCTCGAGCTCGACCTGGCGCAACACTCGAATCGCATCTACGGCGGGGGCTACGACGCCTATCTCGAGGAGCGCGCGACCGCGCGTCGCCAGTTGCGCGAGGAGTACGACGAGTTCGCGGCGAAGAAGGCCGATCTCGTGTCGCGAGCACGCACCCAGCGCGAATGGTCGAGCCAGGGCGTGCGCAACGCGATGAAGAAATCGCCTGACAACGACAAGATCCGGCGCAAGGCCGCCACCGAGTCGAGCGAGAAGCAGGCGCAGAAGGTGCGTCAGATGGAGAGCCGCATCGCACGCCTCGACGAGGTCGAGGAGCCGCGCAAGGAGTGGCAGCTCGAGTTCACGATCGGTCAGGCGCCGCGCTCGAGCTCCGTCGTCTCGACGCTGAATGAGGCCGTCGTCGTGCAGGGCGACTTCACGCTCGGCCCGGTCTCGCTGCAGGTCGACGCCGGGGAGCGCATCGGCATCACCGGGCCGAACGGTGCGGGCAAGTCGACGCTGCTCGCGTTGCTGCTGGGGCGGCGTGCGGCCGACGCGGGAACCGCGAGCCTCGGGACATCCGTCGCCATCGGCGAGATCGACCAGGCGCGTACCCAGCTCACCGGGGCGGCGCCGCTCGCCGACTCGTTCGAGGCCCTCGTGCCCGAGTACTCGGGCGGCGAAGTGCGCACGCTGCTCGCGAAATTCGGGCTGAAGGCCGACCACGTGCTGCGGCCGGTCGATGCGCTCTCGCCCGGAGAGCGCACCCGCGCCGGGCTCGCGCTGCTGCAGGCGCGTGGCGTCAACGTGCTCGTGCTCGACGAGCCGACGAACCACCTCGACCTCGCCGCGATCGAGCAGCTCGAAGACGCGCTCGAGTCGTACGAGGGCACCCTGCTGCTCGTCACGCACGACCGGCGGATGCTCGAGCGCGTGAGCCTCGATCGCCGCTGGCGGGTGGAGGCCGGGCGCGTCACCGAGAACTGACTGTCGGATGCCGCTGCGAGACTTGACGCGATGATCGACGAACTCCGCACCGAACGCCTGCTGCTTCGCCCGCTCACGCTCGACGACGCCGATGCCTACTTCGGGGTCTACGGCGACCCGCGCACGTGGGAGCACCTGCCGAGCGGCCGGCACCCGAGTCGAGACGTCTCGGAGCGAGCCATCCGGAGCGCGATCGACGCGCGGCTGGCGCACGGCTTCTCGCACAATGCGGTGATCGCCCGCGAGCCCGTCGGCCTGCTACCCGCGGGCGCCTTCCTGGGCTCCGCCGGTGCGAAGATGCTCGACTTCGACGCCTGGAACCTGGGCTATCGCTTCGCGCCGGCGGCTTGGGGGCACGGGTTCGCCACCGAAGCCGCCGCCGCGAGCCTCGAGGCCGCGCAGACGACGCGCCCGTCGACGCCCGTCACCGCTCGGGTGCTGGCCGAGAACGAGGCATCGATCAGGGTGCTCGAACGGGTCGGCCTGCAGCTCATCTGGCGGGGGCGGTCAACTTCCGAGCCCGATGGCGTCGAGGGCAGCACCACTCACCTCGAGCGCCTGATCTTCGCAGATTGCCGACTCGATGATCACACCCTCGACGCGGTGATTGCGCTCGGCTGAGCTGGTTCTAACTCAGGTCAGCCGGTCGTCGTCGCGCCGCACCGCATCACCCCGCACCTCATCGCGCCGCACGTCGTCGCGTCGCACGTCGGGTGCACGGTCGTCGCGATGCGTGGTGTCGTCAGTGTCGACATCGGGATCGAGCGTGTCGGCCTTGCGCAGACGGTCGTCGGCTTCGGCGCGAAGGTCGGTGGCGGCCGAGTGGCGATCGGCACTCTCGCGCGCGAGCCGCTCCGACTCGAGGCGGGCCTGCGCCGCGTCGGCGTCTGCCTGCTTGGCGGCAGCGGCGGTGCGAGCGGCTTCGGCTTCACGCTGGCGCGCTGCGGCATCCGTCTCCGCTGCGCTCTGCCTGAGGTCGGCCGCACGGTTCCTGCCGGCTTCGATGCGGGCTTCCTTGCGCCGCCGGTTCGTGGCCATCACGACGATCACGATGATCGCGATGACGACGACGATGCCGATGATGATCCAGACGATGGTGCTCGTGTCCATGCTGATCCGCCTCCTCAGGTCGGTCACGCCAAGCAAAGCGCTTCGTGCTCGCGGCGGGCAACGGCTTGCGCAACGCCGTCGGCTGCGGGATCATCCGGTCAAACCGCCGCAACGACGCGCTGCTCGCCGGCGTCGCCTGCCGTGATCGCCCCACCGAGCAGGTCGTCGACGATGCGAGCGAGCACCGTGAGCCCGTCGGGCGACAGCACGGACTCGAGGTGACCCTGCACTGAGGCCACGCCTGGCCCGCGCAGCGCGTGCACCACGTCGGTCGCGGCATCCGATGCCACCTCGAGGCCGAGCCGGGCCGTTGTCGAGCGGTTGAGGGCGAGCGCCGTGAAGGTGTTGTAGAAGCCGATGCCGGCAGGCTCGCCGAACACGTCGACCTGGAGTTGCAGGCCCTGCCGCGGTGCCGGCAGCGGTGCGAGCGGCAGGCCGGCGATCGACGCGAGCAACTGGTGGCTGAGACAGACGGCGAGCAGGGGCGCACCGCTCGCGAGGCGCTCGGTCATGAGCTCGCGCAGTCGAGCGATGCGCGGGTCGGCGTCGTTGCGCGGGTCGCCCGGCCCCGGCCCGAACACGACGAGATCGTCGGATGCCGCGGGCGCGGCCTCGTTCCACGGCACAACTCGCGCCGCGACGCCGAGGTGGCGCAATTGGTGCGCGAGCATCGTCGTGAAATCGTCGCCCGCGTCGATGACGAGCGCCGTGGCGCCGCGCGCGGCGTGTGCGGCCTGCGGGGTGCTCCAGAACGCAGCGAGCTGATCGTTGCGGGAGTCGAGGAGCGTCGCAATGCGATCGTTCTCGCGGCGCGCCGCCGGTGCCGCCGCCGGTGCCACGGTTGCCGCGGTGCCAGCGGCGCCCGCGCCCGTCGCGCGCGGCACCGCGCCGAGCGCGGTGAGCACTCCGGCCGCCTTCGCGTGCGTCTCGGCAACCTCGCCGACGGGATCGGAATGGCGAACCAGGGTCGCGCCCACCGGCACGCGCACCTCGCCCGCCGCGTCGACGTACGCGGTGCGGATGAGGATCGGCGCGTCGAGGTCGTACCCCGTCGCGGTCGGCGTGAACCGCGCCAGCACTCCCGCGTAGTAGCCACGGGCCGTCGCCTCGTGGCGGGCGATCACGGTGCAGGCGTTGCCCATCGGCGAGCCCGTGACGGTGGGCGCGAACATCGTGAGACGCAGCACGTCGCGCGGATCGAGGTCGCTGCGCCCCTCGAGGAGGTACTCGGTGTGCGTCAGCCGCGACATCCGCTTCAGGAAGGGGCCTCGAATGCGGCCGCCGTCGGGGCAGACCGCGCTCATCATCTTCAGCTCCTCGTCGACGACCATGACGAGTTCCTCGCGCTCCTTCACATCATCGAGGAAGACAGCCAACTCGTCGTCGCTCGGCGGCCCGTCGAGGTGGCGGAAGGTGCCGCTGATCGGGTTCATCGAGACCACCCCGTCGAGGGAGGAGACGTGGCGTTCCGGCGTCGCACCGACCGCTGAGAGCTCGGGAGTGTGCAGCGCGAACGTCCAGTACGCACCCGCTTCGTGTTCGAGCAGCGCTCGGAACCATCCGAGCACGGCCAGTGCGGCCGGCGCCTCGATGTGCCCGGTGAACTCGCGTCGGATCACGAAGTTCGCACCCTCGCCGTGGCCGATCTCGTCATCGATGACCCGGCGCACCCGCGCAGCGTAGTCGGCATCGCTCACGTCGACGTCGAGGCGTTCGAGGGCGATCGGATGCTCCGGAAGCAGGTTGATGGCCTCCGCGAGTTCGATCGACTCGCGGTCGCGCACCACGAGGCAGCGGAGCGGCGCACCGTCGTCGTGCGCCACGAAGCCGCGTTCGCGCACCTGACGGAACGGCACGAGGGCGAGCACTTCCGCGCCGTCGAGCGGGATGTCGGCGAGCCGGTCGACATCGACGATGTCGCCGACGAGCACGTCGAGGGTCGGCTCGTGCTCGCGGCGCACGATCGCGAACGGGCCTGGCGCAGTGGCGGTGAGCAGGGAGGTGAGCAGTCGCGTCATGGGATTCTCCGGTCGGACCCTCGGGTGGAGTCTTCCCGCAAACGCGAAACGACCGCCCTCGGGCGGTCAAAGTACGTCGAAACGAATGGCCGCCTAGGAGGCGGGCCACCAGTTCTGGTTCGACGAGGTCATGCAATGGACTCTAACACCAGGCCGGTACGCTGCGAGAGATGGCAATTCCTGCAACCGCATCTGCACCCGAAGCCGAGATCGTGCGCCGCCTGCGGGCTGTGGGCTGCGTCTTCGCCGAAGACGAGGCGCGACTGCTGCTCGAGGCGGCCGCAGATCACGATGATCACGGCGAACTCGAACACCTCGTCGCACGCCGCGTCGCCGGCGAGCCCCTCGAACAGGTGCTCGGCTGGGCGGAGTTCGCGGGCCTCCGCATCCGCGTGCTGCCGGGCGTGTTCGTGCCTCGCCGCCGCACCGAGTTCCTCGCAACCGAGGCCGCGCGCCTCGTCGCGCGTTCCGCGCTCGCCGTCGACGGCAGCCCGGCCGGGGTCCCGCTCGTCGTCGACCTCTGCTGCGGCGCCGGCGCGATCGGGGCGGCCATCGCGGATGCCGCAGGGCCCGACCGCATCGAACTCGTCGCCGCCGACCTCGATCCCGTCGCCGTGCACGCGGCGCGCTCGAACCTCGAAGCGCTCGGAGCCCGGGTGTTCGAGGGCGACCTGTTCGACGCACTGCCCGCAGATCTTCGCGGACGCATCGACGTGCTCGCCGTCAACGCGCCCTATGTGCCGAGCGACGCCATCGCCATGATGCCGCCCGAGGCGCGCGACCACGAGAGGCGAATGGCACTCGACGGCGGTGGCGACGGCCTCGACGTGCATCGCCGTGTCGCGGCATCCGCTCGCTCGTGGCTCGCGCCCGGTGGCGCACTGCTGATCGAGACGAGCGAAGCGCAGGCTCCCGTGGCAGCGGCGTTCTTCGCCGAGGGCGGTCTCATCGCGCGCGTCGTGCGCGATGACGAGGCCGACGCGACCGTCGTGATCGGTGCAGCGCCGCATCGATCACTCGCGTGAGCGTGCCGCCTCGAGCAGCTCGGCGACCTCGTCGTCGCTCGTCTGCGTGAAGTCGAGGTAGTGCATGCCGACCGACACGAAACCCCTCGGCGTCGAGAGGCACACGATCTCGTCGACGGCGGGGTCGGCGGCGAGCGAGCCGAGCGAGTCGGGTGCACCGACCGGCATCGCGAGCACGACGCGCGCCGCACCGCGCGCCTTCGCCACGCGGGCCGCGACCCGCGCGGTCGCCCCGGTGGCGACGCCGTCGTCGACGATCACCGCGGTGCGGCCGGCGAGCGGCACCGGCGGCTCGCCGCCCCGGAAGCGGGCGAGCCGCGCGTCGAGTTCGAGACGCTCACGGCGCTCGATGTCGCGCAACTCACCCGGGGAGACGTAGGCGGCGTCGATGACGTCGTCGTTGAGCACCCGCGCGGCCTCCTCGCCGATGGCGCCCATGGCGACCTCGGGCTGCCCGGGAACACCGAGCTTACGCACCACGAGCACGTCGAGCGGTGCCCCGAGCGCTCGCGCGACGAGCGCCGCGACGGGCACCCCGCCGCGCGGCAGGCCCAGTACCACCGGCCGCTCGAGGTCGATTCCCTCGAGCGCGGCGGCCAGACGCCGGCCGGCATCGCTGCGGTTCTCGAACGGCTCCATGAGGTGCGTCCATCGAGCCGGGACTCGGGTCGGCATCGGTCGGCCTGCGGCTCGATTCCATGCTCGCACTCTTGCTGCACGCTGCCAAGGGTCTGCATCGCGCTCGTCGCCGCAGTAGCGGAGAATGTCGTGAACCCGAGCGAAGTTCGCGTCTTCAGTCGCGTCGCCTACACTGAACGAAATCCTTCCCCCCGCGAGGGGAACCCGTACAAGAGGATCCGACGGGCCCCCACCCGTCGGCTTTGGAGTGTCCGTGGGACGTCATAGTGTCTCGGCACCGGTGAAGATGCCGGGCCGCAAGCTGATCCTGTCCATCATCGGTGCCGTCGTCGTGGTCGGAGTCGTCGCCTCGGGCGTCTTCCTCTGGGCCGGCGGATACCTGAACCCGATCTTCGCCTCGGCCGACGCCGGGTGCGCCGAGACCGAGAAGATCGCCGTCGTCGCCGACACCTCCATCGCGCCGGCGCTCAGCGACATCGCCAAGGCCTTCGACGAGTCGCCCGACCGTTGCGTGACCACTGAGATCACCGCCCAGGACTCTGCAGACACCGCGGCGGTCATCGCCTCGGGCGGCGCTGAGGCCGATGCCTGGATTCCTGACTCGAGCGTCTGGCTCGATCGCGTGAACGCCACGGCGACATCGCTCGGGCAGGGCGCACCCGACCTCGAGGTGACCGGCTCGATCGCATCGTCGCCCGTCGTGTTCGCCGGTGCCGCCACCAAGGCGACCGAGCTCGCCGCCGAACCGGTCAGCTGGACCCGGGTGCTCGGGGGCGCGTTGCCCACGATCCTGCCCGACCCCGAGGCATCCGCCGCGAGTCTCGCCGGTCTCCTGGCCCTGCGCGGTCACTCCTCTCCCGACGATCCGCGGCAGTTCGCCGGCGCGATGATCGAGCTCGGCAAGTCGATCCCCGCGTCGACGAGCGCAGCCTTCGGCACGTTGAGCGCCGCCGAGCAGGCCGCCGTCGTCGTGACGAGCGAGGCGCAGGTCGCCGCCTACAACCTCGACGATCCGGTCGAGGGTCTCGTCGCCGCGTACCCCGTCGACGGCACCGTCTCGCTCGACTACCCGTTCGTGCGCCTGTCGGCGGATGCCGCGGCCGGCGAGGGCACGGCCGACACCGCCGACGCGGGCACGAAGTCGCGGGCCGAACTCGTCGACGACTTCGAGGCCGCCGTGCGCGACGCCGCCGAGACGTTCGCCGCGGCGGGCTTCCGCTCACCCGACGGCACCGGAACACTCGACATCGCCGGCCTCGGCGCCGACGCGCCGCCCGCGGCGGCGGCACTCGACGGCGCCGCACAGCTCGAGATCCTCCGGGCCTGGTCGGTGCTCACCCTGCGCTCGCGGATGCTCGCCGTGATCGACGTCTCCGGGTCGATGGAGGAGCCGGCCGAGAACGGGCTGCGCCGCATCGACATCTTCCAGCAGGCCGCTGTGGGCGCGATGCAGAAGTTCTCGGGCGAGGTCGAGATGGGCGTGTGGGTGTTCTCGACCGCACGCAACGGCGATCTCGACTACGAAGACCTGGCCCCGATCGCGCCGCTCGCCGATGCCGCGCACACGCAGCAGATCGCGGGCATCATCCAGTCGCTGCCGGCGAGGCTCGGTGGTGCCACCGGTCTCTACGACACCACGCTCGCCGCGGTGCAGCGGGTTCGCGAGACGTACGACCCCGAGAAGGTCAACTCGGTGCTGCTCTTCACCGACGGCAAGAACGAAGACGAGAACGGCATCGACCTCGAGACGCTCCTCGCCGAGCTCGCGAAGATCGACGATCCGGCGAAGCCGGTGCCGGTCATCATGATCGGGTTCGGGCCCGACACCGACCTTGCGGCGATGCAGCGCATCGCCCAGGCGACGAAGGGTGCCGCGTATTCGGCATCGAAGCCCGAAGACCTCGGCACGGTGCTGGTCGATGCGCTCTCGCAGCGCAGCTGCCGACCGAACTGCGGCTGAGTCCCGGCTGAGCACACGACGAAGGGCCCCGGCGATCGCCGGGGCCCTTCGTGGTGTTGCAGTGACTCAGTGCGCTGCAGGCGCACCCTGCATCATGTCGGCGGGCTTGCGCACGAAGAACGCACCCACGATCGCCGCGAGCGAGAGGATCGCGCCGACAAGGAACGCGGCACGGATGCCGGAAGCCGCCGCCGCCTCGACGGAGGCGCCGGCAGAAGCTGCCGTCAGCGACTGCGCCGCCATGATGGTCACGAACAGCGCCGTGCCCGCCGCACCGGCAACCTGCTGCACGGTGCCGACGATGGCGGAGCCGTGCGAGTAGAACCGGGGCTCGACCGAACCGAGCGCCGAGGTGAACAGCGGGGTGAACATGAACGCGAGACCCGCCGACAACGCAACGTGGGCGATGAGCAGAAGCCACGGCGAGGTCTGATCGGTCACGAGCGTGAGCGACCAGAGCACCGCGCTCACGACGATCGAGCCGGGCACGAGCAACGGTGTCGGTCCGAGCCGGTCGAACAACCGGCCGACGGTCGGGCCGAGCAGGCCCATCGTGAGCCCGCCGGGCAGCAGCAGGAGCCCGGTCATGATCGGCTCGAGGTGCAGCACGTTCTGCAGGTAGATCGGCAGCAGGATGATCGTGCCGAACAGCGCCGCCATCATGATCGTCATCAAGCCGATCGAGATGGCGAAGTTGCCCGAGCGGAACGGCCGCAGGTCGAGCAGGGCCCGATCGGCCGACTGCAGGGCGAGCTGACGCCAGATGAACCCGCCGATGCCGAGCACACCCGCCGTGAACGCGACCCACATCGGGGCGGCGCCGAGCGAGCTGCCGCCGGTCTCTGCGCCGATGAGGCTGAGGCCGTAGACGAGGCCGCCGAAGCCGAACGCCGAGAGCACGACGGAGAAGACATCGATGGGCACGACGCGAGGTTCGCTGACGTTCTCGACCCGGCGGATGCCGATGAACAGCATGACGAGCGCGATCGGCAGCACGAGCCAGAACATGAACCGCCACGACAGGTAGTTCAGGATGAGGCCGGAGATGGTCGGGCCGATCGCCGGGGCGACCGACATGACGATCGAGACGCGACCCATGAGCCGGCCGCGGTCGCTCGGCGCGACGAGCGTCATGAGCGTCGTCATGAGCAGCGGCATCATGATCGCCGTGCCGCTGGCCTGCACCACGCGGGCGAGGAGGAGCACCTCGAAGCCCGGTGCGAGTGCGGCGATCAACGTGCCGGCCGAGAAGAGGCTCATGGCGGCGATGAAGATCGGGCGTGTTGCGAACCGCTGCAGCAGGTAGCCGGTGATCGGGATCACGACGGCCATCGTCAACATGAAGGCCGTGGTCAGCCACTGCGCGGCGGCGATGGAGATGTTGAGGTCTGACGTGAGGTGCGGGATCGCAACGCCCATGATCGTCTCGTTGAGGATGACGACGAAGGAGGCGGCGAGGAGAAGCCAGATCACCCGGTTGTTGCGGGCGCCGTGCAGCGCCTCGACATCGGAGTGCTCGTGCATCTGGGTGTCACCCGCGGGGGCGACACCGGGTTCGGTGAGTTCGGGAACGGCGCGTTCGGTCAAGGAGAAATGGGTCCAATCGATTTGGCGCAGAGCTGCGCCTGAGAATTGCGTCGAATAGGTGGATCAACCCGCGGCGGGACTCACGCTATTCCCGGTTTCCGAGATCAATCGGAACGCATTGACTCGCGCCGAAGTGAAGGGGCGGGCTCAGAAGGGAATGGCGGTCGTCGCGGGGCTGCTTACGGGGCCGAATTGATCATGTTTCGACGATAGCGCGAACCGCCGACACTGCTCGAGCGACCGCCGCAGCGGCATCCGTCACCTCGTCGGCGGTGGTCTCGGCGCCGAGGGTGAACCGCACTGCGGTCTGGGCGAGTTCGGCCGGAACGCCGATCGCCGTCAGCACGTGCGATGGCTCGTCGCTGCCGGCCGCGCAGGCGGATCCGCTCGAGCAGATCACGCCCTCGCGCTCGAGCTCGAGGAGCACGGCCTCGCCGCTCGTGCCGGGGAAGACGAACGAGACCGTGCCCGGCAGCCGGTGCTCGACGTCGCCGGTGAGGCGTGCGCCGGCCACCGTCGCCGACACCCGGGCCACGAGTTCGGCACCGAGCGCGCCGACGCGTGCCGCGGCATCCGCTCGCTCGGCATCTGCGATCCGCAGGGCGGTGGCGAGGGCGACAGCACCGGCGACGTTCTCGGTGCCCGAACGGCGGCCGCGTTCCTGCCCGCCGCCGTGCAGCACGGGTTCGATGGGAAGCCGCCCCCGCACGATCAGTGCACCGGTGCCCTTCGGAGCCCCGAACTTGTGGCCGGCGAGCGACAGCGCATCGACGCCGAGATCCGCTAGCCGTAGTGGCAGCCAGCCGGCGGCCTGCACGGCATCGGTGTGCATCAGGGCGCCGGCGGCATGGGCCACCTCTGCGAGTGCGGCGATCGGCTGCACCGTGCCGATCTCGTTGTTCGCGAGCTGCACGGAGACGAGCGTGGTGTCAGGGCGGATGACGCGGGCGAGCGCCTCTGGGTCGACGAGACCACCCGCACCGACGGCCACCTGCGAGACCTCGAACCCGTGCTCGCGGCCGAGGTAGGCGGCCGACTCGAGCACGGCCTCGTGCTCGATCGGCGAGATCACGAGGTGGCGGCCGCGCGGGTTCGCGAGAGCGAGTCCCTTCACTGCGAGATTGTCGGCCTCGGTGCCGCCGCTCGTGAAGACCACGTCGCCCGGGCGTGCGCCGACGACTGCGGCCACCGTCGCCCGTGCCTCGGCGAGCGCACGAGCCGCCTGATCACCCAGACCGTGCCGGCTCGACGGATTGCCGAACGCTCCGGAGAGGAATGGCCACATCGCCTCGAGCGCCTCTCGGCGCACCGGGGTCGTGGCGGCATGGTCGAGGAAGATCACCGCTCGACCACCACGTCGAGTCCGAGATCGAGTGAGCGCACCGAGTGCGTCAGCGCGCCCACCGAGATGACGTCGACGCCGCTCGCCGCGATCTCGGGCACCGTGTCGAGTGTGACGCCGCCCGAGGCCTCGACGATCGCCCGACCCGCGATGAGCGCGACGCCCGCGCGCAACTCGTCGGGCGTGAAGTTGTCGAGCATGACCGTGTCGGCGCCGCCGGCGAGCGCGGCCTCGACCTGGTCGAGCCGGTCGACCTCGACCTCGAGGTGGGCGGTGTGCGGCATCCGCTCGCGCGCGGCTCGCAGGGCGGTGGCGAGGTCGAGTCCGCCCGCGGTGAGCACCGCGAGGTGGTTGTCCTTCGCCATCACCGCGTCGGAGAGCGATCGGCGGTGATTGCGCCCACCACCGTCGCGCACGGCCTGCCGCTCGAGGCTGCGCAGGCCGGGAGTGGTCTTGCGGGTGTCGACGATGCGCGCGCGGGTGCCCGCGGTCGCGGCGACGTACCGCGCGGTCTGCGTCGCGATGCCCGACATGCGCTGCACGAAGTTCAGGCCGATGCGCTCGGCCTGCAGGATGCCTCGCGCCGGGCCGCTGACACGCGCGAGCACCGCGCCGGCCGCGAAGGCGTCGCCGTCACCGGCGAGCACCTCGACGACGACCGTCGGGTCGATCAGGCGGAACGCCGCCGTGAACACCTCGATGCCGCTCAACACACCGGCTTCGCGGGCGACGAGCTCGGCGGCGGCGCGCGCCGTGGCCGGAATGAGCGTCTCGGAGGTGAGGTCGCCCCACGGGGCATCCTCATCGAGTGCGGTGCCGACGATGCGGTCGATCTCACGGGTGTCGGTCATCAGGCGGCCTCTCGGTCGAGTGCTGGTGCTGGCGCAGCGCCGACGGACGCGGTCGCCGAGTCGGTCGCGACAGCGGGGTCGTCGGTGCGGAAGTGCGCGCCGAGACTCCCGCTCCGCGCGAGAGCCGCGGCGACCGTGAGGCGCGCAAGGTCGAGCAGGTTGCGGTCCTCCGCCGAGCGGCGGTCTCGCGGAGCCGCTGCACTCCAGTCGGCCAGGCGAGCGGATGCCTCGGCGAGACCGCGCGCGTCGCGCTCGAGTCCGACGTGGCGCCACATCAGCTCGCGCAATTCGCCGCGGTCGACGACTTCGCCGCTCTCGCTCTCACTGGGAGCACCGCCCGCGCCTCCTGCGGCCTCCGCGCCGGTGCGGGCGAAGCCCGTCGAATCGGGCCAGCGGTCGTCGAGCACGAGCGCCGCGCGATCGGCGAACACGGCCGCCTCGAGCAGCGAGTTCGAGGCGAGGCGGTTCGCGCCGTGCACGCCGGTGCGGGCGGCCTCGCCGACGGCGAAGAGCCCGGGCAGACTCGTGCGGCCGTGCAGGTCGGTGACGATGCCCCCCATGGCGTAGTGGGCGGCGGGCGTGACCGGCACCGGCTCGCGTGCCCAGTCGAAGCCAGCAGCGCGAACGACGGCGTCGAGCCCCGGGAAACGTCGTGCCAGGGTCTCGCTGCCGAGCGCCGTGGCGTCGAGCAGCACGGGTGCGCCGCCCTGCTCGAGCGATCGACGCCAGACGGCACGTGCCACGACGTCGCGCGGTGCGAGGTCGCCCCGGGGGTCGACGTCGAACATGAAGCGGTGGCCGAGCGCATCGCGCAGCGCCGCGCCCTCACCGCGCACCGCCTCGGAGATGAGCGGGGTGCCTGGGGCGGCCAGCGCCGTCGGATGGAACTGGGTGAACTCGAGGTCGGCGAGCTGCGCGCCGGCGCGCCATGCAGCCGCCACTCCGTCGCCCGTCGCGACGGACGGATTCGTCGTATGCCGGAAGAGGCATCCACTGCCACCCGTCGCCAGCACGACGATATCCGCACGGCGCTGGGCGACGGCTCCGGATGTCGCGAGCAGCCGTGCCCCGACGGCGCGGCCGTGCTCGACGAGCAGGTCGAGGAGCATCGTGTGCTCGTCGATCGCGACGCTCCGCCGGCGCACGGTCGCGATGAGCGCGCGCTCGATCGCGGCACCCGTGGCATCGCCGCCTGCGTGCAGGATGCGAGCGCGGGAGTGCGCGGCTTCGAGCCCACGTTCGAGCCCCGACTCGCCTCGGTCGAAGGCGACGCCGAAGCGGATCAGGTCGCGAACGCGACTGGGCCCCTCATCGACGAGCACCCGCACGGCGGCGGGGTCGGCGAGCCCGGCGCCCGCATCGATCGTGTCGGCGAAGTGCCGCTCGGCGGAGTCGTCGGGGAAGAGCACGGCCGCGATGCCGCCCTGCGCGTAGCGGGTGTTGCCCTCGGCGAGCTCGGCCTTCGTGACGAGCTCGACCGTGTGCCCGGCATCGGTCGCCTTCACCGCGGCCCAGAGGCCCGCGATGCCGCCGCCGATCACGAGCACGCGCGCCATGTCAGGCCGCCGTGGCTGTCGTGGCGACGGGCGGCTTCGCCGCGAGCATGCGCTCGAGTGCGAGCCGGGCGGGCTCGGCCACCTCGTCGGCGACCGTGATGCGGTTGACGATGCGACCCGCGACGAGCTCTTCGAGCACCCACGCGAGGTAGCCGGGGTGGATGCGGTACATCGTCGAGCACGGGCACACCACGGGGTCGAGGCAGAAGATCGTGTGTTGCGGGTACTCCGCCGCAAGGCGCTGCACGAGGTTGATCTCGGTGCCGATGGCGAAGGTCGAGCCGGCGGGCGCCGCGGCGATCGCCTTCACGATGAAGTCGGTCGAGCCCGCGGCATCCGCTGCATCGACGACGGGCATGGGGCACTCGGGGTGCACGATGACCTGCACGCCGGGGTGGTCGATGCGCGCCTGTGCGATCTGGTCGACCGTGAAGCGCTTGTGCACCGAGCAGAAGCCGTGCCAGAGAATGACGCGCGCATCGTCGAGTTCGGCCGCGGTGCTGCCGCCGAGCGCCTTGCGCGGGTTCCACATCGGCATCTGCTCGAGCGGCACGCCCATGGCCTTTGCGGTGTTGCGGCCGAGGTGCTGGTCGGGGAAGAAGAGCACCCGCTGCCCGCGCTCGAACGCCCACTCGAGCACCGTCTTCGCGTTCGAGGAGGTGCAGACGATGCCGCCGTGGCGGCCGACGAAACCCTTGAGCGCTGCCGACGAGTTCATGTACGTGACCGGGATGACGGGCACCCGCCCCGCGGCATCCGTCGCCGTGAGGTCGCCGTAGACCTGCTCGAGCTGTTCCCAGCACTCCTCGACGCTCGACTCGTCGGCCATGTCGGCCATCGAGCAGCCGGCAGCCAGGTTCGGCAGGATCACGGCCTGCTCGGGCGTCGAGAGCAGGTCGGCGGTCTCGGCCATGAAGTGCACGCCGCAGAAGACGATCGCCTCGGCGTCGGGCCGGGTGAGCGCGGCGTTCGCGAGCTGGAACGAGTCGCCCACGAAGTCGGCGTGCTCGATGACCTCGTCGCGCTGGTAGAAGTGGCCGAGCACGACGGCGCGGTCACCGAGGGTCGCCTTCGCGGCGCGGATGCGCGCGTGCAGCTCGTCGGCGGAAGCGGTGCGGTACGACTCGGGCAGCGCGCCCTGGCGCGGCGAGCCCGTGGGGATCACGTCCCCCATCGACGAGCCGGGGCCGTACCCGACCGGGCCCTGGTCGAACTCCCACGGCCCCTTCGCGAGCTCGGGAGCGCACGTCTCGCCGGCCGTCGTGCCGGTCGTGATGAGCCTGATGGTGCGGTCGACGGATGCCGCCGCGCGCGTGTCCTCGATGGAGATGGTCATGATGCGGGTCGCTCCCTCAAGAGTGGTGGGGTGTCGATGAGCCGATCGGCGGCGTCGGCCGTGAGCGTCGACGCGTCGTAGCGGTAGAGCTTCGGTGGGCGGTGCGCTGCGCCGGCCAGGTGCTCGCCGGTCTCGCGAAGGCGCCGCGAGGCGATCATGGTGCGGCGGAAGTTCGCGGGGTCGAGCGGGCGCTGCAGCACGGCTTCGTACACCTCGCGCAGCTCGGCGAGCGTGAAGGTCTCGCCGAGGAAGGCATGGGCGATCTCGGCGTACTCGACCTTCGTGCGCAGGCGCCAGAGCGCGTACTCGACGATGCGGTTGTGATCGAACGCGAGCCCGGGCAGCGTATCGGCCGGCACCCAGCGCACGTTCGGCCCTGCCGTGGCGCGCGCGGCCTCGTCGCTCTGCACGAGCGCCCAGTAGACGACCGAGACGACGCGGATGCCGGGGGAACGGTCGACCTCGCCGAAGGTGTAGAGCTGCTCGAGGTACTTGGGGGCGAGGCCGGTCGTGAGGCGCAGGGTGCGCGCTGCGGCGGACTCGAGTTCTTCGTTCGGCGGCAGCCAGCCCCCGGGCAGAGCCCAGAGGCCGAGTTGCGGCTCGCGAGTGCGTCGCACGAGCGGGGTCCAGAGCACCGGGCGGCCGCTGTGATCGGGGCGCAGCGCGAAGATCACCGTCGAGACGGCGAGGCGCGTGGGCGCATCGGCCGGCAGCTCGTCTGCGTGCGGCATCCGCTGCTCCGATCTTCAGGTCAAACTGACTCGAACTCGTTCGATGCCCACCTTACAGTCAGATCGACTCGAACACCATTCGGCGCCCAACCTGCTCGAGCCCACGTCGCGCTGGCATCGTCGGGGCCGCCCCGATCGCGCAGCACCGCCCCGCTGCTAGGATCGGAGCACAACCTCATACCGGGCCATCGACGCGTCGCGGGAGAGCCGGCAGTCCTGACAACGCACCAGCTGTTGACGGGTCACAGGCCGGCACCGAAGGAGCAAGCCTCCCTGCCAATCTCTCAGGTCACTACACCGCGATGACGAGGCCACTCTGAAAAGTGGATGCCGCGCTGCATGCGGCCTCCCGCCCACGGTGAAAGCGCGTCGACCCCGCGTGAAACTCTCAGGCTCATGACAGAGGGGGAGTTCCCGCACGGCAAGCCTTCGCGGCCGTGGCAACGTCGGCGCACGCCGACACGTCTGGAGAACTCTCGTGACCAACGAACCCGGTACCGCCCCCGAGCGACTCAGCCCCCTCGATGCCGTGCATCGCGAGGCGGGAGCGAGCTTCACCGACTTCGCCGGCTGGCAGATGCCGGTGCGCTACTCGAGCGACCTCGCCGAGCACCACGCCGTGCGCACGGCCGCGGGCATCTTCGACCTCTCGCACATGGGCGAGATCGTGCTCATCGGACCCGAGGCCGCTGCAGCCCTCGATTTCGCGCTCGCCGGCAAGCTCTCGGCGATCGAGATCGGACAGGCGAAGTACTCGCTGCTGCTCGCCGAAGACGGCGGCATCATCGACGACCTCGTCGTCTACCGCACGGGCGACGACCGCTACATGGTCGTGGCGAACGCCTCGAACGTCGGCATCGTCGCCGACGAGCTGCGCGCCCGCGCGGCCGGCTTCGACACGATCGTCTCCGATGAGAGCGACGACGTCGCGCTCATCGCGGTGCAGGGGCCCGATGCTCGCGCCGTGCTGCTCGAGACCCCCGGGTTCGGCGTCGACGGTCCCGGCGCAGCGCCCACGCACAATGGCGCCGACGACTTCGACGTGCAGCTCGAAGCCATCAAGTACTACCGTGCGTTCCCAGCGACCTTCGAGGGCGAGCCCGTGCTCGTCGCCCGCACGGGCTACACCGGCGAAGACGGCTTCGAGCTCTACGTCGCGCCCGAGCGGGCGACGCGACTGTGGCGGGCACTCGTCGAGACGGGCGGGCCGCGACTGACGCCGTGCGGACTCGCGAGCCGCGACACGCTGCGGCTCGAGGCCGGCATGCCGCTCTACGGCCACGAGCTCAGCCGCGACATCCTGCCCGTGCAGGCGAGCCTCGGCCGCGTCGTCGCGCTCGCGAAGCCGGGCGACTTCGTCGGCCGCGCCGCGATCGAGCAGGGGCCCGCGGCGGATGCCCCGGTGCTCGTCGGCCTCGCGGCTGACGGCCGCCGTGCACCGCGCGCCGGCTACGAGGTGTTCGACGGCGACGGCGAGTCCGCCACGCGCGTCGGGGTCGTCACGAGCGGTGCGCTCTCTCCGACGCTCGGCCACCCCATCGCGATGGCCTCGGTCTCGCCGGCCGCGGCCGAGGCGGGCACCGAGCTGTTCGTCGACGTCCGGGGCACGCGCATCGCGGCATCCATCGTCGCCCTGCCCTTCTACAAGCGCAACGCCTGATCCAGCACCCCAGGCCCCAGCGCGACCGCACTTGACACCGCCAGCACCGAACATCTCGAGGAGCACACCATGACCGACCAGACCGCACTGCACTACACCGAAGAGCACGAGTGGATCGCCATCGACGGCGACGTCGCGACGATCGGCATCACCGACTACGCCGCCGAGAAGCTCGGCGACGTCGTCTTCGTCGAGCTGCCGGCGTCGGGCACCACCGTGACAGAGGGCACCGTCGTGGGCGAGATCGAGTCGACGAAGTCGGTCGGCGAACTCTTCGCTCCCGTGAGCGGCGAGGTCGTCGAGGCCAACCAGGCAGTGGTCGACGCGCCCGAACTCGTCAACAGCGACCCGTTCGGCGAGGGCTGGCTCATCAAGGTGAACGCCTCGAGCCTGCCGAAGTTCCTCACGCACGACGAGTACCGCGCACTGGTCGGAGAGTAAACACAGCGATGAGCACCCCCACCTCCTCAGCATTCGATCTCGACGCCTTCGGTCGTCGACACATCGGCACGAGCCCGAGCGACCACGGGCTCATGCTCGCCGAGCTCGGCTACGACTCCCTCGACGCCCTCATGGCCGCCGCGGTGCCCACGTCGATTCGCATGGGGGAGGTACTGAACTCGGCGATCCCCGCGGCCGCCACCGAGCGCGAGGCGCTCGCCGAACTCGCGGCGCTCGCCGAGCAGAACACGGTGCGCACCTCGATGATCGGCCTCGGCTACTTCGGCACGATCACGCCGTCGGTGATCCAGCGCAACGTGCTCGAGAACCCGAGCTGGTACACGGCGTACACGCCGTACCAGCCCGAGATCTCCCAGGGCCGCCTCGAGGCGCTCATCAACTTCCAGACGATGGTCACCGACCTGACCGGACTCGACACCGCGAACGCCTCGATGCTCGACGAGGGCACCGCCGTCGTCGAGGGCATGCTGCTCGCGCGGCGCGCCTCGAAGTCGACGTCGAACCGGTTCATCGTCGACGCCGATGTGCTGCCGCAGACGCTCGCGCTGCTCGAGTCGCGCTCGGTCGCGGTCGGCATCGAGCTCGTCGTGGTCCCGCTCGATGAGCAGACGGATGTCGCCGCCGCAGGCTCGCACTTCGGTCTGTTCGTGCAGTACCCCGGCGCATCGGGTCGCGTGTGGAATCCGGCAGCCGTCATCGCGGCCTCGAAGGCGCAGGGCGCCCTGGCTGTGGTGGCAGCCGACCTGCTCGCGCTCGCGCTCATCACGAGCCCCGGCGAGCACGGTGCCGACGTCGCCGTCGGCACCTCGCAGCGCTTCGGCGTGCCGATGGGCTTCGGCGGACCGCACGCGGGATACATGGCCGTGCGCAAGGGCCTCGAGCGGCAGCTGCCCGGTCGCCTCGTCGGCGTTTCGAAAGACGCGGTCGGCGCGCCCGCGTACCGCCTCACCCTGCAGGCCCGCGAGCAGCACATCCGCCGCGAGAAGGCGACGTCGAACATCTGCACCGCCCAGGTGCTGCTCGCCGTGATGGCGTCGATGTACGCCGTGTACCACGGGCCCCGCGGCATCCGTCACATCGCGACGCAGGTGCATCAGGCCACGGTGAACGCGGCCGCGCGGCTGCGCGCGTCGGGCATCGAGGTCGTGCACGATTCATACTTCGATACCCTGCTCGTGCGGGTGCCGGGAGGTGCCGCCGAAGCGGTCGCGACCGCGCATCGGTCGGGTGTGCTCTACGGACGCGTCGACGACGACACCGTGCGCTTGAGTTTCGATGAGGTCACGGCGACCGATGCCGAGCTCGTCGATCGGGCGCTCGCGCCACTCGGTGCTGCACCCGTCGCCGGGCGCGAGGTCGGCGTGTGGCGCCCGGCGTCGCCCATCGCCGATGAGCTTCGCCGCACCACTCCGTACCTGCAGCACCCGGTGTTCAACACGCACCACTCCGAGACGCAGATGATGCGGTATCTCAAGACCCTCGCCGATCGCGACTACGCGCTCGACCGCGGCATGATCCCGCTCGGCTCGTGCACGATGAAGCTCAACGCCGCGACCGAGATGCAGTCGGTCACCTGGCCGGAGTTCGCGAACCTGCACCCCTTCGCGCCCGAGGCCGACGTCGTCGGCACGCTCGGCCTCATCGAGCAGCTCGAGACCTGGCTCGCCGAGGTCACCGGCTACGACACCGTGTCGCTGCAGCCGAACGCAGGCAGCCAGGGCGAGCTCGCCGGCCTCCTCGCGATCCGCGGCTTCCACCTCGCGAACGGCGACGTCGACCGCGACCTGTGCCTCATCCCGTCGAGCGCGCACGGCACCAACGCGGCATCCGCGGTGCTCGCCGGCATGCGCGTCGTCGTCGTCGCGTGCGACGAGCTCGGCAACGTCGACCTCGACGACCTGCGGGCGAAGATCGCCGAGCACGCCGACCGCATCGCGGCGCTCATGATCACCTATCCGTCGACGCACGGCGTCTACGAGCACGAGGTGAAGCAGATCACGCAGGCCGTGCACGACGCCGGCGGCCAGGTCTACGTCGACGGGGCGAACCTCAACGCCCTGCTCGGCTACGCGCGGTTCGGCGACTTCGGCGGCGACGTGTCGCACCTGAACCTGCACAAGACATTCTGCATCCCGCACGGCGGCGGCGGCCCGGGCGTGGGCCCGGTCGCGGCGAAGGCGCACCTCGCGCCCTACCTGCCCGGTCACCCGATGGCGCAGCGCGCCGACCACTCGGGCGGGGTCACGCACGACGGCGGGCCGGTTTCGGCGGCTCCATACGGCAGCCCGTCGATCCTGCCGATCTCGTGGGCGTACGTGCGCATGATGGGCTCCGAGGGCCTCAAGCAGGCGACCGCGACCGCGGTGCTCGCCGCCAACTTCGTCGCCTCTCGCCTGCGCGAGCACTTCCCGGTGCTCTACACCGGTGACAACGGCCTCGTCGCGCACGAGTGCATCCTCGACCTGCGCCCCCTCACGGCGGCGACGGGCGTGACCGTCGACGACGTGGCCAAGCGCCTCGTCGACTACGGCTTCCACGCGCCGACCATGTCGTTCCCCGTCGCAGGCACGCTCATGGTCGAGCCGACCGAGTCGGAAGACCTGGCCGAGCTCGAGCGCTTCGTCGAGGCGATGGTCGCGATCAAGGTCGAGGCCGATGCCGTCGCCGCCGGCGAGTGGCCGGCCGACGACAACCCGCTCGTGAACGCGCCGCACACCGCGGAGTCGGTCATCGCGGGGGAGTGGTCGCATCCCTACACCCGCGAGCAGGCGGTCTACCCGGTGCACGCGCTCGTGCGCAACAAGTACTGGGCGCCGGTGCGCCGCATCGATCAGGCCTACGGCGACCGCAACCTCGTGTGCGCCTGCCCGCCGGTGGAGGCGTTCGCGTAGCGCAGCGGAGCGAACGACGACCAGAGAGCACAGCGGTTTCACGCCGCGACGAAGGAGCGGCGTTCGCGTAGCGCAGCGGAGC
>NZ_ATXG01000016.1 GCF_000421565.1 Agromyces subbeticus DSM 16689
CGCGCCGCATGCTGATACTGCAGGGCTCAGAGGGAGTTCTCCCACGAGCCCGCTCGCGCCGCATACGATGGAGGGCTGTGCTTGCTGCGATCACCTACCCCGCCGAGCTGCCCGTCTCCCGGCAGCGTGAGGAGATCGCGCGCGCCATCAGCGAGAACCAGGTCGTCATCATCGCCGGCGCGACCGGCTCGGGCAAGACGACCCAGCTGCCGAAGATCTGCCTCGAGCTCGGTCGCGAGTCGATCGGGCACACCCAGCCGAGACGGCTCGCCGCCCGCACGATCGCCGAGCGCATCGCCGAAGAGCTCGGCGAAGAGGTCGGCGGCGTCGTCGGCTACCAGGTGCGGTTCACCGACAAGGCGAGCGCATCGACGCGCATCAAGCTGATGACCGACGGCATCCTGCTGAACGAGATGCACCACGACCGGATGCTGCGCCGGTACGACACGATCATCATCGACGAGGCCCACGAGCGCAGCCTCAACATCGACTTCCTGCTCGGCTACCTCAAGCAGCTCCTGCCGAAGCGCCCCGACCTGAAGGTCATCGTCACGAGCGCGACGATCGACCCCGAGAGCTTCGCGCGGCACTTCGCGACAGTGCCTACCGATGGTGGCGCGGGCAGCCCGGCACCGATCGTCGAGGTGTCGGGGCGAACCTACCCCGTCGAGATCAGGTACCGCCCGCTCGTGGCGGAGGGGGCCGACACCGACGATCCCGACGACGAGGCGTCGCCGGCCTCGGCGGGCAGGGGCGACGACAAGGACTACCTGCAGGGCATCATCGAGGCGCTCGACGAACTCGATCGAGAGTCGCGAGGCGACGTGCTGGTCTTCCTCTCGGGTGAGAACGAGATCCGCGATGCGGAAGAGGCGGTGCGGGGGCACTACGCCGGCCGCGGGGCATCCGTCACCGAGGTGCTGCCGCTCTACGGCCGGCTCTCTTCCGCCGACCAGCACCGCGTGTTCCAGCCGTCGACGGTCGCCGGCGTGCGCCGCCGGGTCGTGCTCGCGACGAACGTCGCCGAGACGAGTCTCACGGTGCCCGGCATCAAATACGTGATCGACGCGGGCACCGCGCGCATCAGCCGGTACTCGGTGCGCTCCAAGGTGCAGCGCCTGCCGATCGAGGCGATCTCGCAGGCGTCGGCGAACCAGCGCTCGGGCCGCTCGGGTCGCACGAGCGATGGCATCGCCATTCGCCTGTACTCCGAAGAGGACTTCGCGCGCCGCCCCGAGTTCACCGAGCCCGAGGTGCTGCGCACCAACCTCGCAGCCGTCATCCTGCAGATGATCTCGCTCGGTCTCGGTGACATCGAGGCGTTCCCGTTCCTCACGCCCCCCGACGCCCGCGGCGTGAAGGACGGTGTCGAGCTGCTGCGCGAACTCGGTGCGGTCGACGCTTCGTCAGGCTCAGGGAGCGGGGGGAAGGGTGGTTCCGGGGCGGAGCCGCGCCTGACGAAGGTCGGCCGCGCCCTCGCGAAACTGCCGATCGACCCGCGCTTCGGGCGCATGGTCGTGGAGTCCAAGCAGCACGACGTGAGCCGCGAGGTGCTCGCGATCGTCGCCGGCCTCACCATCCAAGACCCTCGCGAGCGGCCGCTCGAGCGACGGCAGCAGGCCGACGAGCGTCACGCGCGCTTCGCCGACCCCACGAGCGACTTCATCACCCTGCTGAACCTCTGGAACCACCTCGAGACGCAGCAGCGCGAACTCGGTTCGAGTGCGTTCCGCCGTATGTGCCGCGACGAGTTCCTGAACTACCTGCGCGTGCGCGAGTGGAACGACGTCTATCGGCAGCTCCGCCAACTGGCCAAGCCGCTCGGGTTGACGGTGCAAGGCGGTGGCTCCGGTGACGGCCCCGCGCCCGACGCCGACCGCATCCACAAGTCGCTCCTCGCCGGACTGCTCAGCCACATCGGCCTGAAGGATGCCCCGGCGAGCACGCAGCCGTCGACCACACGCGGCGGCGCGGCATCCGGCGGCCGCAAGCCCAAGGGCGAATACCTCGGCGCCAGGCAGTCGCGCTTCCTGATCTTCCCCGGTTCGACGCTCGCGAAGAAGCAGCCCGACGCGATCATGAGCGCCGAGCTCGTCGAGACGAGCCGGCTCTTCGCTCGCATGAATGCCGCGATCGACCCGGCGTGGGCCGAGCCGCTCGCCGGATCGCTCGTCAAGCGCAGCCACAGCGAGCCCCATTGGGAGAAGCGGCAGGGCGCCGCCGTCGCCTACGAGAAGGTGACCCTCTACGGCGTGCCGATCGTCGCGCGCCGGCGCATCCAGCTCGCGCGCATCGACCAGTCGTACGCCCGGGAGCTCTTCATCCGGCACGCGCTCGTCGAGGGCGATTGGCCGAACGACATCCGCCGCGACCGGCTCTTCGACTTCGACCGCGCGAACCGCAAGCTGCGCGCCGAGCTCGAGGCCGTCGAGGAGCGCAGTCGTCGCCGCGACATCCTCTTCGATGACGAGGCCGTCTTCGACTTCTACGCGTCGCGCATTCCCGCCGACGTCACCTCGACGCGGCTCTTCGAGACCTGGTGGCGCGGGGCGAAGCAGGAGTCGCCCGCCCTGCTCACGATGACCGCCGACGCACTCGCCCCCGACGACGCGCCGGTCATCGACGAAGACGCCTTCCCGCCGAACTGGCGCCAGGACGACCAGACACTCGCGCTGCGCTATCGCTTCGAGCCGGGCGCGGCCGACGACGGCGTGACCGTGCAGGTGCCGCTCGTGCTGCTCGCGCGGCTTCGCCCAGAGGGGTTCGACCGGCAGGTGCCAGGACTGCGCACCGATCTCGTGACGGCGATGATCAAGGCGCTGCCCAAGGTGATCCGCCGAAACGTCGTGCCCGCCGGCGACTGGGCGGCGAAGATCGTCGACGAACTGGGCGAGACCGATGCCCCGGCCGGCATGTCATTCGCCGACGAGGTCGCCGCGGCGATCAAGCGACTCACCCACACCCCGGTGACGGGCGCGGATTTCGCGATGGACCGGGTGCCGCCGCACCTCGTGATGTCGTTCCGCGTGGTCGACGGGCGCGGCAAGCAGCTCGCCGTCGGCAAGGACCTGCGGGCGCTGCAGTCGCAATTGTCGGAGCGCGCTCGCGACGCGGTCGCCGACACGTTCGCTCGGCCGGCCGGCGGCGAGCGCGGGCATCGCGGGCCACGAGCCGTCGAGGGTCCCGGCGGCGTCACTCCCGGCACTATCGCCGCGGCCGGCGAGGCACCGGGCGCGGGCATCGAGCGCACCGGCCTGACCAGCTGGGACTTCGCGGAACTGCCGCGGTTCGTCGACACCACCGTCGGCGGTAATCGCGTTCGCGCGTACCCCGCGCTCATCGACGACGGCGCAAGCGTCAGCATCCGGCTGCTCGCCACGCCAGAGGAGCAGGCGCGGGCGATGCCCGGCGGCATCCGTCGGTTGCTGATGCTCGCGACGCCGTCACCGGTGAACTACGTGCAGCAGCACTTGACCGGCACCGAGAAGCTCGTGCTCGCCACGAGTCCGTACGCGAGCACGACCGCGCTCTTCGCCGACTGCCTCATCGCGTGCGTCAACGACGTGCTCTACCGGGTGAAAGACGACGGCATGCTCTTCACGAAGGTCGAGTTCGACACGGTGCGCGACCGCGTCTCGGGCGTCGTGATGGACACCATGTTCGAGACCGTCGGCCTCGTCGCCCGCACACTGACGGCGCTGCGCGCCGCCGAGAAAGCCGTGAAGTCGGCCACGAGCATGGCGCTGCTGCCCGCCCTGAGCGACGCGAAGGAGCAGCTCGCCGGCCTCGTGTTCCCGGGCTTCGTCGCGCGCACCGGACTCGAACGCCTGCGGCACGTGCCGCGCTACCTCGAGGGCGTCACCGTGCGCGTCGGCAAGCTCGCCGACAATCCCGGTCGCGACCGGGTGTGGATGAACGAGGTGCAGACGGCCCTTGCTCGACTCAACGACGCCGGCGGCACGATTCCCCTCGCGACGGATGCCCCGGCGAACGTGGTGCGGGCGCGCTGGCTCATCGAGGAGCTGCGCATCAGCCTCTTCGCGCAGGAGCTGCGGGCCGCCGAGAGCGTGTCACTGCAGCGCATCGCGAAGCTGCTCGCGTAGCCCGCCGGTCGACGAGCGCTGGACTCGTCGACCGACGGCGCCCCGCTACAGCACCTTCGAGAGGAACGCCTTCGTGCGCTCGTGCTGCGGGTTCGCGAGCACCTCGCCCGGGTCCCCCGTCTCGACGACCACTCCGCCGTCCATGAAGACGAGCGTGTCGGCGACCTCTCGAGCGAAGCCCATCTCGTGCGTCACGACGATCATCGTCATGCCGCTCTTCGCGAGCCCCTTCATGACGTCGAGCACCTCGCCGACGAGCTCGGGGTCGAGCGCCGAGGTGGGCTCGTCGAAGAGCATGAGCTTCGGGTCCATGGCGAGCGCTCGCGCGATCGCGACCCGCTGCTGCTGCCCTCCGGAGAGGTGGGCCGGGTAGTAGTCGGCGCGCTCGGCGAGGCCGACCCGTGCGAGCAGCTCGTGCGCGCGAGCCCTGGCCTTCGACTTCGAGACGCCCTTGACCTGGGTCGGCGCCTCCATGACGTTCTCGAGCGCCGTCATGTGCGGGAACAGGTTGAAGCGCTGGAACACCATACCGATGTCGCGGCGCTGCTTCGCGGCATCCTTCGGGTGCATCTCGTGCAGCCGGTCGCCGACCTCGCGGTACCCGACGAGGGAGCCGTCGACCGAGAGCCGACCCGACGAGACCTGCTCGAGGTGGTTGATGCAGCGAAGGAACGTGGACTTGCCCGACCCCGAGGGGCCGACGAGGCAGAGCACCTCGCCGCGCTTCACCTCGAGCGAGATGTCTTTCAGCACCTCGTTGGAGCCGAAGCTCTTCGACACATGCTCGGCGAGCACCATCGGCGTCGGGGTCTGCGCAGCCGCCGCGCCCGCACCAGCGGACGCCGTCGTCTGTTCGCTCATCGGGCGTCTCCTCCGTGCTTTGCAGCGATCGAGGCCTCGGCGATGCCGGCGTCGACGGCGCCCATCGCGCCGGTGACCGGGCCGGGGCCGGTATCGGGCCGCGCGCCGACACCGCGCGCGAAGCGCTTCTCGAGGAAGTACTGCCCGACCATGAGCACCGAGGTGATCGCGAGATACCAGATCGAGGCGACGATCAGGAGCGGGACCGGCGCGAAGATCGCGGCCGAGATGTCGCGCGTGCGGGTGTAGAGCTCGAGCGTGAACGGCACCGCGGTGACGAGCGAGGTCGTCTTCAGCATCGAGATGACCTCGTTGCCGGTCGGCGGGATGATCACCCGCATCGCCTGCGGCAGCACGACACGGCGCATCGTCGTGCCCCAGCCCATGCCGAGCGCGGTCGCCGCCTCGCTCTGGCCGGGGTCGACCGAGAGCAGGCCGGCGCGCACGATCTCGGCCATGTACGCCGATTCGTTGAGCGCGAGGCCGATGACGGCGAGCCAGAAGGTGTTCAGCAGAGCCGTGGTCGGGTATGAGACCCACGGCTCCATGAACGGCACGCCGAGGTCGATCGACGTGTAGATGGTCGACAGCAGCCCCCAGAACACGAGCTGCACGTAGACCGGGGTGCCGCGGAAGATCCACAGCCAGACCCAGGCCACGGTTTTCAGCACCGGGTTCGGCGACTGCCGCATGACCGCCAGGATGACTCCGAGCACGACGCCGATGACCATGGAGAGCACGGTGAGCAGCAGGGTGAACCCCGCCGCCTGCGAGACGCGCTGGTCGAAGACGTACTTGCCGACGGTCGGCCAGTCGAAGGCCTCGCGTTGTGCGGCATCGATGACGAAGACGGCGACGACGGCGAGCAGCAGCACGGCGACGACGATGCGCCACGGATGCCGCAACCGCACGACCTTCGTCGGAACCGGGGCGGCACCGGGGCCGCCCGCCGGCGCGGGCCTCGTCGCCCGGCCGGAGGACGCGTCGCTCATCAGGTGCCCGCGTTGATCTCGATCGTGTCGACGGCGCCCGACTCGACGCCCCACTCGGCGAGGATGTCGCCGTAGGTGCCGTCGTCGATGAGCGACTGCATGGCCGCCTGGACGGCCGCGGCGAGCTCGGAGCCCTTCGCCACCGGGAAGCCGTACGGCGCGGAGTCGAACACGTCGCCGGCCGCCTCGAGCTTGCCGTCGGTCTGCGCGATCGCGTAACCGGTGACCGGGGAGTCGGCGCTCATGGCGTCGGCCTGCCCGAGCACCACCGCGTTCGCCGCGGCATCCTGCGTGTCGAACGGCGTGATCTCGATCGCGGGCTTGCCCGCGTCGGTGCACGCCTGGCTCTTCGCGGGCAGTTCGTCGGTGTGCTCGTAGGTCGTGGCCTGCACGGCGACCTTCAGCCCGCACGCGTCGTCGGGGTCGACGGTCGCGCCGGCGGGTGCCGCCCAGAGGATGCCGGCTTCGTAGTAGTCGACGAAGTCGACCTGCTGCTGGCGTTCGGCGTTGTCGGTGAAGCTCGACATGCCCATGTCCATCGTGCCGCCAGTGATCGACGGGATGATCTTGTCGAAGCTCGCGATCTCGTACTCGACCTCGAGGCCGAGCTTGGCGCCGAGGGCGTCGACGAGGTCGACATCCCACCCGATCGGGTTGCCGGCGTCGTCTTTGTACTCGTTCGGCGGGTAGGCGGCGTCGGTGCCGACCACGAGCGTGCCGGATTCGGCGATCTCGGCGGGCAGCAGGGCCGCAGCGGCCTCGTCGACCGCGATCGTGGGGGCCGAGGAGTCGGTGTTCGGCTCGTCGCCACCGGTGGTGTTGTCGACACAGCCGGTGAGGAGGAAGATCGCCGCGGCGGCCGCGGCGGGAATGAACAGGCGTCGGGAGTGCATGTGAGAACCTCTGTCGTTGCGATGGTGATCGACGACGAAGACTCGGGCTCCGGCGCCGTTACACAGAGAGCTTATGTCACCGGCGGCGCGCTGGATCCGGCGCCGAGATCACGATCGGTGCCTCGATAGAGTGATTGCACCGTGGGAAGCTACTCCGATCTGCTCAGAACCTCGGGCGTCGCTCGCATCATCGCCGCCCAGCTGACCGCGCGCTTCCCGTCGGGCATGCTCTCGCTCGCCTTCCTGCTGCACGTCGAGCAGCAGACCGGTTCGTACGGCGCCGCGGGGCTCGTGCTCGCCGCGACGTCGATCGGGCAGGCGGTCGCCGGCCCGATGACGAGCCGGCTGATGGGCCGATTCGGCATGCGTCGCGTGCTCATCACCACGCTCGTCATCTGCGTCGCGGCGGTCATCACGATCGGTGTGGTGCCGTTGACGGTTCCCCTCTACATGACGGTCGGCCTCGTCGCCGGACTCGCCAACCCACCGGTGCAGCCGGCGGTGCGCACGATCTATCCGAAAATGGTGAACTCCCGCCAGCTCACGCCGCTCTTCTCGCTCGACGCCTCGGCGCAAGAGATCATCTGGGTGGTCGGGCCCGTGGTCACGACGTTCGTCGCGGTGCAGATCGGCACGGTCTGGGCCATCCTGCTCGCCGCAGTGCTGATGGTCGGCGGCGGCATCTGGTTCATCTCCTCGCCCGAACTCGGTCGAGTGCGCATCCCGCGCTCGAAACGACGCTTCGGCGTGGTGCTCGGGCGCCCACCGGTGCTGCTCGCGACGGTCGTCGGCTTCCTGCTCATCGGCGCGTGCGCGGCGATCGAGGCCGGCGTCGTCGCCGTGTTCGGCCACGACGGCGCCGAAGCGGGCATCGTGCTCGCCATCTTCGCGGCGGGTTCGCTCGCGGGCGGCCTCTTCCTCGGGCACGTGCCGATCGGCCCCTGGTCGACCGCGCGACGCATGTTCATCGTGTTCGCGGGCACGGCCCTCGCCGCCGGCCTCATGGACTTCTGGTGGCTCTCGGCCACCCTCTTCATCGCCGGCATCGGCATCGCCCCGGCGCTCGCCGTGCTCTTCGCGATCGTGTCGGCGAGCGTGAAGTTCTCCGACACGGCAGAGGCGTACGGATGGGTCGGCACCGGGCAGCTCATCGGCGCGGCACTCGGATCGGCGCTCGCCGGCTTCCTGATCGACAGCTCGGGCCCGCAGGGCGCGTTCTGGGCCGCCGCCGGGCTCGCGCTGCTCGGCTTCATCGTGCCCGTGCTCGCGCGGCGATGGCATCCCGACCTTCGGGGTCGCGACGCGAGCCCCATTCCCGACACCGAACCCGTGCCGATGCAGCCGAGCTGACCGGGGAACCGTACATGTCGCACCAGTCGCCCGCCGCCCCGCACCTGCCACTCGCCGATGGCTCGTTCATCCCGCAGCTCGGGTACGGCCTCTACAAGGTGCCGACGACGGACGCCGCGAGGCTCAGCCTCGACGCGATCGCCGCCGGGTACCGGCACCTCGACACAGCTGCCTTCTACGGCAACGAGCGCGAGGTCGGCGAGGCCGTGCGAGCCTCGAGCCTGCCCCGCGACGAGCTCTTCGTGACGAGCAAGGTCTGGAAGGACGACAACGGCTTCGACTCAGCGCTGCGGGCGTTCGACGAGTCGATGCGCCTGCTCGCCCTCGACCGACTCGACCTGTACCTGATCCACTGGCCGGTGCCGTCGACCGATCGCTACGTCGACACCTGGCGGGCGCTCGTTCGCCTGCGCGACGAGGGTCGGGTGCGCTCCGTCGGCGTCTCCAACTTCCACGCCCACCACATCGAGCGGCTGATCGACGAGACCGGCGAGGCACCCGTCGTCAACCAGGTGGAGCTGCACCCGTGGCTGCCGCAGACGGCGCTTCGCGAGTTCCACGCGGCACGAGGCATCCGAACCGAGGCTTGGTCGCCGCTCGCGCGCGGCCGGGTGCTCGGCACGCCGCTGCTCGACGACCTGGCAGCGAAGCACCGGCGCACGCCGGCGCAGATCGTGCTGCGCTGGCACGTGCAACTCGGCAACGTCGTGATTCCGAAGGCGTCATCGGCCGAGCGCATCCGCCAGAACCTCGACGTCTTCGGCTTCGAGCTCGACGCCGACGACCTCGCCGCCATCGCGACCCTCGAGACCGGGGAACGCACGGGGCGCGATCCCGACGACGACTGAGTCGGGCATCGAACCGAGCCGCCCCGGACTGCGCTGAACGGACCGAGCCTCGGGAACGTTGTGGGCGTTCGGAGACTCACAGCCAAGCGCAATCCGATCGTGATCCGACTCCCAGCCGGGTACCAGACATCGGGTTCCGCCTGCGGAATACAGTGAGCGCATGAGACGACGCATCGCACCGGCGGCAGCAGCAGCGGCCGCGATCACCGCCCTTCTGCTCGCGGGATGCACGGCCGGAAACGGCGCCTCGTCGAGCGAGCCCGGCATGGCGACCCGCGAGGTCGCGCCCGAGGCGCCGCAGTCGGCCGAGGGCGGCGACGCCGCCGCCGAAGGCACCCCGTTCGCGGCCGACGCCGACTCGGAACGAAGCGTCATCACCACCGGCTGGATCTCGGTCACGGTCGACGACCCCATCGAGAGCGCCGAGGCGGCGGCCGACATCGCCGAACAGTCGGGCGGACGCATCGACAGCCGCAACGAGACCCCGGCGACCGACACCCAGCCGCCGAGTGCGTCGCTCACGATGCGGATTCCCGCCGACGAGCTCGACGCGGTCATCGACGAGCTTCGCGAACTCGGCACCGTGAACTCGGTGTCGATGAACGCCTCCGACGTCACGCAGCAGCGCCAAGACCTCGACGCCCGCATCGCGGCGCTCACGGCGTCGGTCGATCGCCTGCGCGAGCTGCTCGCCACCGCGACCTCGATCGCCGACCTCATCGCGATCGAGTCCGAGCTCACCACGCGGCAGGCCGAACTCGACAGCCTCACCCAGCAGCGCGACCAGCTCGTCGACCAGGTCGACCTCTCGACGATCACGCTCGACCTCGTCACCGAGGAGGTCGCACCCGACGCCGCGCCAGACGACTTCTGGAGCGGACTCCTCGCCGGCTGGGGAGCGCTCGCCGCCTTCGCCGGCTGGCTCGGCGTGGCGTTCGGCGTGATGCTGCCGTGGTTGCTGTCGGCGCTCGTGATCGCCGCGATCGTCGTGGCGGTCGTCGTCGGCTCGTCGCGCACGCGTCGAGCGAGGCGCACGGATGCCGCGGCATCCGCGCCGCCGGCTGCGCAGTACGGCAACGCCGCGACCCCTTCGTCGCCCCCGCCCGGAGGCACCCCCGAGGCGTAGTCTGGCGGCGTGAGTACGCCACAGCCGCCGACACCCGAGACCCTGCTGGACGACGAACTGCTCGAGCGCATCCGCGAGCGGGCGGCCGGCTACGACCGCGACAACGCGTTCTTCGACGAGGACCTCGCCGAACTGCGAGAGGCCGGCTACCTGACGGCGCTCGTGCCGGCCGAACTCGGCGGCCTCGGCTGGAGCCTCACCGATGCCGTGCAGGGCCAGATGCGTCTCGCGAGCGCGGCTCCGGCGACCGCGCTGGCCGTCAACATGCACCTCGTCTGGACCGGCGTCGCGAAGGTGCTCCGCGACCGCGGCGACGACTCGCTCGACTTCGTGCTGCGCGAGGCAGGCGCGGGCGAGATCTTCGGCTTCGGCATCAGCGAGGCCGGCAACGACCTCATGCTGTTCGGCTCGCGCACGAACGCCGAGCCGCAGCCGGGCGGCGGCTACCGCTACACGGGGCGCAAGATCTTCACGTCGCTCTCGCCCGCGTGGACCAGGCTCGGCACGATGGGGCTCGACACCACGTCGGAGGACGCACCGAAGATCGTCTACGGCTTCATCGACCGCGACGACCCCGACGTTCGCACGCTCGACGACTGGGACACGATGGGCATGCGGGCGAGCCAGAGCCGCACGACCGTGCTCGACGGCGCCTTCGCCGCCGACGACCGCATCGTGCGCCGGCTCGACCCCGGGCCGAACGCCGACCCGCTCATCTTCGGCATCTTCGCGAACTTCGAGCTGCTGCTCGCATCGGTCTACGCCGGCATCGGCGACCGTGCGCTGCAGCTGGCGGTCGCCGCGGCGCACCGTCGCACCTCGATGAAGCGCGATGGCGCACCGCTCTCGCAAGACCCCGACATCCGCTGGCGCATCGCCGATGCCGCGCTCGCCCAAGAGGCGATCGAACCGCAGTTGCTCGCGATCGCCCGCGACCTCGACGGGCTCGTCGACCACGGCGCGTTCTGGTTCGCGAAGCTCGTCGGCGTCAAGGTGCGCGCCACCGAGACCGCCAAGCACGTCGTCGACCAGGCCGTGCGGGTGTCAGGCGGCTCGACCTACTTCGCGGGCTCCGAGCTCGGCCGCCTCTACCGCGACGTGCTCGCGGGCATCTTCCACCCATCAGACGACGAGTCGGCCCACGCGACCGTCGCCAACGCGTGGCTCGGCCCGATCGAGTCGTGAGCCCGGGCCGCTCGCCGGCCGAACGGTAGACTCGACCGGGCGGCGCGGACCGCCACCGGAACACTGGAGGTCGTTGTGAACGTCGTCGCTTTCCTCATCTCGCTGGGGCTCTTCGTCTTCGGCATGTGGCTCATGGGCACCGCGCCCGAACTGACCGAGTTCCAGGCCCCGATCTTCTTCGGCGGCATCATGAGCGTCGCGCTCTCGCTCGGCATCCCGTTCCACGTGCTCGGCCGCAGCGACGGCGTCTGAGCCGTATGACGCTGCCCTCGCACGACACCGTCGTCACCTACCCCGACGGCGCCCTCGACGCCACGACCGTGGTGCTGCACACGGCGCCGGCCGGTGAATCGCTCCTCGCGATCGTCACCGAGCAGTCGAGCTTCCACCCGGTCGACGCCGTGTGGCCCGACCAGCCGGCCGACGCAGGCGTCATCGAGACCGCGCACGGCGTCGTGCCGATCGTCGACGCCGTGCTGGCCGCGACCGACGGCACCGAGCTGCTGCTCGGTGGCGACATCCCCGTTCGCAAGGGCACCGAGGGCTGGGCGTTCCTCGTCGCACACCTCGTCGCCGGCGATGCCGCGATCGCCGAGGGCGACGAGGTGACGGTGCGAGCGGATGCCGCGGCTCGACGCGCCCTCTCGATCGGCCACACCGCGTGCCATGCAGCGTCGTTGGCGCTGAACGCCGCACTCGCCGGGCACTGGTCGAAGCCCGCCCGCGAAGACGCGCTCGGCGCTCCCGACTTCGACGGCATCGCGATCGCCTCCAGCCGCATCGCACCCGACTCCTCGGTCGATGTGTACCGGCTGAACAAGTCACTGCGCCGCGCCGGGTTCGACACCGCTGCGGTAAGCGCCGACGTGCTCGGCGAGCTCGCGGCATCCGTCACCGCCACGATCACCGACTGGGCGACGGCGGGCACGACGGTGCACATCGATCGCGACGGCACCGGGCTCACCGACCGCCGGTACTGGGTGGCCGAGCTGCCCGGCGGCACGGCGCGCATCCCCTGCGGCGGCACGCACGTCGGCTCGCTCGCCGAGCTCGGCGCCGTGCGGGTCGAGTTCGAGGCGGGCGAAGACGGCGGAACCCCCGTACTGACCATGCGCACGCGCGTCGAACCACACCGCTGAGCGCGCCGGGCCGGCACACCCCCGCGCGGGGTTACGATGGCGACGTGGGAATTCGCATCGAGAAGGTCGATCTGCCAGGCATCGGCATTCGGCACGACCTCGTCACCGAGAGCGGGCGCCGCATCAGCGTCGTGTCGCATCGGGACGGCGAGCGCGACCTGGGCCTCTTCGACCAGGACGACCCCGATGCCTGCCGCGACTCGATTCCGCTGAACGACGACGAGGCCGCTGCACTCGCCGACGTGCTCGGCGCCTCGGTCATGCTCAGCCGGCTCACGAGCCTGAGCGACGAGACCGCCGGACTCTACACCGAGCAGATCGCGCTGCCGACGGACTCGCCGTACCTGAACCGCACTCTCGGGGCGACGAAGGCCCGCACCCGCACGCACGCCTCGATCGTCGCCATCGTTCGCGATGGCGCCATCATCCCCTCCCCCACGCCGGCAGAGACGCTGCGCGCGGGTGACGTCATCGTCGTCGTCGGCACACGTGAAGGACTCGACGGAGTAGCCCGCCTGCTCGCCAACGGCCCCGACTGAGGCCGCGCGAATGCACGAGACCACGCTGCTCCTCATCGAAGTCGGCGCGCTGCTTCTCGGAATGAGCCTGCTCGGGCGCCTCGCGCTCGTCATCGGCATCTCGCCGATCCCGTTCTACCTCGTGCTCGGCCTCGCGTTCGGTGAGGGCGGCCTGATCGCGCTCGATGCCAGCGAGGAGTTCTTCGAGACGGGCGCCGAGATCGGCGTGATCCTGCTGCTCGCGCTGCTCGGCCTCGAGTACACGGCCGCCGAGCTCTTCGCGAGCCTCAAATCCTCTCGCACGGCCGGGCTCGTCGACGCCGCCCTGAACGCGCTGCCGGGTGCCGCGCTCGCGCTGCTGCTCGGTTGGGGGCCGGTCGCCGCCGTCGCGCTCGCGGGCGTCACGTGGGTCTCCTCCTCGGGTGTGATCGCGAAGCTGCTCCGCGACCTCGGCCGGCTCTCGAACCGCGAGACGCCGTCGATCCTCGCGCTCCTCGTGATGGAAGACCTCGCGATGGCCTTCTACCTGCCCGTGCTCTCGGCGCTCGTCGTGGGCGTGAGCCTGTGGCAGGGCGCCGTGGCCGTGGCGATCGCCGTGGGCGTCGTCTCGGTGATCCTCTACATCGCGCTACGCCACGGTCACATCGTGTCGCGTCTCTTCCCAGCCGAGCACCCCGAGCCGCTGCTGCTCGGGGTGCTCGGCCTCACGATGCTCGTCGCCGGCATCGCAGCCGAGGTGAGCGTGTCGGCCGCGGTCGGCGCCTTCCTCGTGGGCATCGCGCTGTCAGGCCGCGTGGCGGTGAACGCGAGCCAGGTGCTCACTCCCCTGCGCGACCTCTTCGCCGCGATCTTCTTCGTGTTCTTCGGCCTCACGACCGACTCGTCGGCCCTGGTGTCGATGCTGCCCGCCGCCCTCGCACTCGCCCTCGTGACGATCATCACGAAGCTCATCACGGGCGCTTACGCTGCGCGCCGCGCCGGCGTCGGCACCCTCGGCCAGTGGCGCGCCGGGTTCACCCTCGCTCCCCGCGGGGAGTTCTCGATCGTCATCGCCGGGCTCGCGGTCGGGGCGGGAGTCGCGCCGCAGCTCGCGCCGCTCGCCACGGCCTACGTGCTCATCACGATCATCGCGGGCACCTTCCTCGCGCGTCTGCCCGAGGCGGCCTGGTTCCGAGCGGCCGTGCGCAGACGGCGTACGGCGGCCACGGTCGCCTGAGGCGGCCGGTGGCCGGTCGAGATCAGTCGCGCGGGAGATCGGCGGCTGCCGCGGCATCCGCTCGATCGGCGGCGCCGAGGTCGGCCACCGCGCTGAGCTCGGCATCTTCGGCATCGGCCGCCGCGAGGAGCTCGCGCACCCGCGGCACGACCTCGGTCGCGTAGAGCTCGATGCTGCGCATCATGACCTCGTGCGGCAGCCCGCCGTTCGAATACTTGAGATCGAAGCGCGTGGCCCCGATGGCCCGCATCGCTGCGGCGATCTTCGTCGCGACGTTCTCGGGCGAACCCGCATAGAGCGCACCGTTCGGTCCGGCCTCGTCTTCGAAATGCTCACGGCTCACCGGACCCCAGCCGCGTTCTCGACCGATGCGGCCGATGATGATCTCGTAGTGCGGCCAGAGCGTGTCGAGCGCCTCGGCGTCGGTCTCGGCGATGAAGCCGGGCGAGTGCACCGCGATCGGCTGCAGCGGGTTGCCGAACTGCTCGAGCGCACGGCGGTACAGATCGGCGAGCGGCGCGAAGCGGGCCGGACTGCCGCCGATGATGGCGAGCACGAGCGGCAGGCCGTAGTGCGCAGCGCGCACCACGGATTCGGGGCTGCCGCCCACACCGATCCACGTCTTCAGCCGGCCGTGCTCGACGGGCGGGAACACGCTCTGCTCGGTCAGCGGCGGGCGCAGCTTGCCCGCCCAGGTCACCGGCTGCTGCGGGAGCAACCCGGCGAAGAGGGCGAGCTTCTCCTCGAAGAGCTCCTGATACTGGTTCAGCTCGAAGCCGAAGAGCGGGAACGACTCGGTGAAGGAGCCCCGACCGAGGATCACTTCGGCACGCCCGTTCGAGAGGCCGTCGAGCGTCGCGAAGCGCTGGAACACCCGCACGGGGTCGTCGGAGCTCAGCACCGTCACGGCCGAACCGAGGTGGATGCGCTCGGTGCGGCCGGCGATGGCCGCGAGCACGACCTCGGGCGCCGACACGGCGAAGTCAGCACGGTGATGCTCGCCGACGCCGAAGAAATCGAGGCCGAGGCGATCGGCGAGCACGGCCTCCTCGACGACGTTGCGCAGCACCTGGGCGTGCGGCAGTGGGCCGCCGTCGGGTCCGACCGTCACGTCGCCGAAGGTGTCGAGTCCGAATTCGTAGCGCTCAGGCATCCTGATTCCTCTCCGCGTTTCCATGCGTGTGCATGCACAAGGCGGAACCCTCGTGAGGTCGAGACTATTCCCCCGGCGTCGCACGGTCACGGCCGGGAATGCCCGCTTCGCGGTACGCGTTCCGGTTCTCTGACGACGCATTGATCGAGTGCGCCGAGGCGGATGCGCAGATGAATGGGAGAATCGAAGCGTGACGGAACGACCGGTCATCGGAATCTACGGAGCGGGCAAGGTGGGCACCGCCCTCGCCCGGCTGCTCGTGGCATCCGGGCATCGCGTGCTGATCGCGGGCTCCCCCCGCCAGACCGCGCTCGACCTGCTCGTCCGCGTCGTCGCCCCTGGCGCCGAGGTCACCTCGCCCGAGGCGCTCGCCGGCACAGCCGACGTCATCATCGTTGCGGTGCCGTTCGGCAAGGCCGGCACCGTGCCGTGGCACGCGTTCGACGACCGCATCGTGGTCGACGCCACGAACTACTGGCCACCCGTCGACGGCAACATCGCCGAGATCGACGACGACCCGCGCACCACGAGCGAGATCAACGCCGCCCGCAACCCGCACGCACGCGTCGTCAAGTCCCTCAACCACCTCGGCTACCACGAGATGGAAGACGACAGCATGGCCGCAGGCTCGCCGTTGCGTCGCGCGCTCGCCGTCGTGGGCGACGACCTCGACGCCCGCGCCGTGGTCGCCGAGATCATCGACGACCTCGGCTTCGACCCCGTCGACGGCGGCGACCTCCGCCACGGCGTCACGCTCGAGCCCGGCCACCCGGCGTTCGGTCGCGAACTCTCCGCGGGCGAGCTCGCCGCACTCATGACGCCGGCCGCCAACCTCGCCGCCTGAGCAACCGCATCGCGCCGACGGGTTCATCCGCCGGCGCGGACTTCCAGACGTGTTTCCGACTGAGACGGGTGACCCACTAGGGTGAGTCCACCCGTATCCGAAGGAGCCCGATGTTGCGTGCCGCCAGACTCGGACCCGTCGCCGCGATCGTCGGGTTCCTCGCGTTCGTCGAGTTCACGAGCGGCATCCTGCAGGGCTACTACACACCGCTGCTGACCGACATCGCCCGCCACCTCGGCATCCACGACGCCGACGTCAACTGGCTCGAGGGCTCGCAGCTCATGCTCTCGGCGCTCGTCGTGCCCGCCTTCGCGAAGCTCGGCGACATGGTCGGCCACAAGCGCATGCTCGTATGGTCGACGGCGGTCACGGCCGTGGCCTCCGTCGCCCTCGCCTTCACCGACCAGTTCTGGGTGTTCCTCGTGGCGTGGGCACTGCAGGGCTTCTACGTCGTCTGGCTTCCGCTCGAGATCGCGCTCATCTGGTCGCGCAGCCGCTCGGCCGACCGCCCGGCGGCGATGACCCGCAAGGCCGCCGGCCTGCTCGTCGCCGCCCTCGAGCTCGGCGCGATCGCCGGCGCACTCTCGGCCGGCGCACTCGCCGAGGCGCTGCCGATGCAGCTCCTCCTGCTCGTGCCGGCCATCGCCGTGGTGGCGTGCTTCTTCGTGATCCTCTTCGGCGTGAAGGAGTCGCCCGACCTCACCGGCGGCACGCTCGACACGGGCGGCCTGATCCTCATCTCGCTCGCCCTCCTCTCACTCACGGGCGGCCTCAGCTTCATGCGGCTGAACGGCCCTGCCGACGTGCTCTCCTGGGCACTCGTGGTGCTCGGCGTGCTGCTCGTCATCCCCTTCTCGCGCTACGAGCTGCGCCACCCCGACCCGCTCATCGACGTGCGCATGTTCCGGCAGCCGACGCTCTGGCCGGTCTTCCTCACGGCCGGCCTCTTCGGGGTGAGCGTGCTCGGTGCCCAGGCCCCGCTGTCGACGTTCGCCAGAACGGATGCCTCGGTCTACGGCTTCGGCCTCAGCGCGACGACCGGGCAGACCTCGATCCTCGTCGGCGCCTACGTGCTCTCGCTCGTCGTCGGCGCGATGCTGTTCCCGCTCGCCACCCGCTGGGTGACGCCGCGGGTCGCACTCATCGGTGCGAGCTCGCTCGTCGCACTCGGCTACCTCCTCTTCCTCCCCTTCCACGACGGCTACGTGCAGGTGCTCGCGAACATGGTGATCGCCGGCATCGGCTCGGGCGCCCTCGTGGCGGCGCTGCCGGCCGCAGCCGCGGCGGCGGCCCCGCCCACGCAGACGGGTGTCGCAACGGGCCTCACGAACTCGGTGAAGACCGTCGGCGGCGCGATCGCCTCGTGCGTCTTCGGCATCGCATTGCTCGGCGCCGCCGGCGAGGCGGCGACCGGCACGGCCGGCGCCTTCGGCGGCTACGTCACCGTCTGGCTCGTCTGCGGCCTCACCGCGGCCGTCGCGGCCGTGCTGCTCGCCTTCGTGCCGCGGCTCGCGTTCTCGGATGCCCCTGTCGCCGAGGCATCCGCCGCCGTACGCTGATCTTCCGAGTCGCAGAGCGCAGACGGGAGCGACGATGTCGGATGCCGCGGGGCTGATCACGACCCTCGAGTCGCTCGCGAGCGACGCCGAGCGCGAGAAGTACACGAGGTACTTCGCGCCGGATGCCGATGCACCGTTCATCGGCGTTCGCATGGGCGCCGTCTTCGAACTCGCGAAGGCCGCCATCGACCTGCCGACCACCGAGCTCGAACGGCTGCTCGAGCAGCCCACGCACGAGGTTCGCGCCCTCGCCTGCAGCATCATGGGCAAGTCCGCCGCGCGGCCCAAGACCTCGGAGGGCAGGCGTACCGAACTCTACGAGCTCTACCTGCGCCGGCACGATCGCATCGACCAGTGGGACCTCGTCGACCTCGCCGCGCGCGACGTGGTCGGCGTCTACCTGCTCGATCGCGCTCCGCTCTCGCGGCTCGCGGCATCCGGCTTCTGGCCTGAGCGGCGCACCGCCCTCGTGGCGACCTTCGCCTTCCTCCGCCGAGGCGAGCTCGACGACGCCTACGGCCTCGCCGAAACACTCGCCGATGACCCCGAACCGTTGGTGCAGAAGGCGCTCGGCTGGGTGCTCCGCGCCGCCGGCGACATCGACCGCGATCGGCTGACCGCCTTCGTGGAGGCTCACGCGGCGACGATGCCGCGAGTCGCGCTGCGCGCCGCGATCGAGCACTACGACAAGCCCGGGCGGGCGAGGATCCTCGCAATCCGCTGAGTGCGCGCTCACCGTACGCAGCGGCGGGCCAGGCGGCTCAGGCGGGCCGGGCGGCTCAGCCCGCTGCCGCCTGCTCTCCGCTGAGCGCGCTGCGCTTGCGGCGACGCGACCCGAGGTCGGCCACACTGATCGCGAAGGCGAGTGCCACGAGCACCGCGACGGCGAGCATGGCGATGCCGTACGCGTGGTGGTAGACCGTGAGGTCGGGCTTGCCGTCGGACTCGCGGAAGATCGTCGAGTAGAAGAGCGAGAGCGTGACCGCCGTGCCGATCGCAGTGCCGATGCGCTGGCCGAGCTGGCCGACCGAGCCGGCGAGTCCGCCCTGCTTCACGGGGATGTCCATGAGGGTGAGGGTCTGGTTCGGCGAGACGACGAGCCCGCCGCCCGCCCCGCCGATCACCATGGCGCCCGCCATCGCCCACGGCGTGACCTCGGGCGCGGTGATGATGGCGAACAGCACGAGCAGGCCGATGCCGATGAGCAGCAGCACGAGCCCCCAGACGACGAGCGGGCGACCGATGCGGTTCACGAGCGTGCCACCGACCCATGAGCCGACGGCGCTCATGAGCGCGAAGCCGATGCCGACCATGCCGGCGAAGACGGCCTCGAGCCCCAGCCCGTGCTGCAGGTAGAGGGTCGTGAGCAGGAACATCGACGGCATCGCCGCGAAGTACACGCTCGCGAGCGCGGTGCCGTTGCGGAACGAGCTCACGCCGAACAGCCCGAGCGGAACGAGCGGGTGCTTGCCGGATGCCGCGTACCGCCGCTCCCACGCGATGAACGCGGTGATCGCCAGCACGAACACGACGAGCACCCACCAGCGCGCAGGGTTGTCGGTCGGCGCACCGGTCGTGAAGAGGAACGGCCACATGAGCGAGATCACGGTGAGACCGAAGAGGGCGAGCCCGACCGGGTCGAGCGACAGGGGCTTCGTCGACGGATGCCGCGTCTCGGGCAGCAGCCAGATCGCGAGCGCGATCGCGGCGAGCGCGAGCGGTACGTTCATCCAGAAGATGCCGCGCCAGCCGTCGGCCGGCCCGCCGATGGCGATCATGAGTCCGCCGAGCGTCGGGCCGAAGGCGGTCGCGAGACCGATCGTGGCGCCGAACAGGCCGAACGCCTTGCCACGCTCCTTGCCCGTGAAGAGCTCTTGGATGATGCCGAGCACTTGCGGCATCTGGATGCCGGCCGCCACGCCCTGCAGCAGCCGCGCGATGAGCAGCACCGTGACGTTCGGCGCGAGCGCCGCGGCGAGGCTGGTCAAGGTGAAGAGGCTGAGGCCGACGATGAACAGCGTCTTGCGCGAGCGCTGGTCGCCGATGCGGCCGGCCGGCACGAGCGTCAGGCCGAAGGTGAGCACGTACCCGGCGACGATCAGCTGCAGCTCGGTCGACCCGGCGCCGAACGCGTCTTCGATGGCGGGCAGGCCCACGTTGACCTTCGACAGGTCGAGGATCGTGAGCGCCGCCACGGCCACGCACACCCAGTAGGCGCGCCATCGGTGGCCTTCGGGCAGCGTGATCGACCGGGTCTCAGGCGCTTGCGACATCCGTTCCACCATACGCCCGGCCGAGTGGGCCGCCTGCGCACGCCGCGGCATCCTAGCCCGATGCCTCGGCGAGGTGAACGGGTGGCGGCGGCGCTCGAGGCGTCGTAGCGTCGGCGTGAGGAGGTGCTCTCATGCCCGACGTGACGATCTTCGCTCCCTCTCCGCTGTTGACGGTGACCGTCGAGGGAGATTCCAGCGGCACCGATCTGCACCTGCACGCCGGCGGCCAGGGCGTCTGGCAGTCGCGGATGCTGCAGACCCTCGGCTGCGACGTCACGATCTGCTCGGTGCTGACCGGGGAGTCCGGGCGGGTGGTGCGGCATCTGCTCGAAGACGACGGGGTCACCGTGCACGCCGTGCAGCGCGAGGGGCGCGGTGCCGCGTACGTGCACGACCGCCGCAGCGGCGAGCGGGTCGAGATCGTCGAGTTGCCTGGCGACCCGCTCTCACGACACGAGCTCGACGAGTTGTACACCATCACCGTTCGCGAGGCGATGACCGCCGATGTCGTGCTGCTCAGTGGACCCGTGGGCGAGTCGGTGCTGCCCGACGACGTCTACCGCCGCCTGGCCGCCGATCTGACGGCGGCCGGCCGCACCGTCATCGTCGATCTCGCGGGCGGGCGGCTGGCCGCTGCGCTCGAGGGCGGGGTTCGGCTCGCGAAGGTGAGCGAGAGCGAGCTCGAGCCGTCGGATGCCGCGCGCGAGCGCTCGGCCGACGAGCTGATCGCCGCCGCGACCCGACTCAGGGACCGCGGTGCCCGGAGCGTGGTCGTGACCCGCGCCGGGCATCCCTCACTGCTCGTCGACGGTGACGTCGTCTCGACGGTTCGGGGGCCCGTCATGGAGGAGGTCGATGCGAGCGGGGCCGGCGACTCGTTCACCGCCGCCCTCGCAGCTGCGCTCGCCGATGGAGAGGCCCTGCACGACGCCGTCGCGCTCGCGGCCGCCGCCGGAGCGCTCAACGTCACGCGTCACGGCCTCGGCACCGGCGATTCCGAGGCCATTCGGCGACTGCGCTCGCAGGTCGAGATCACTCGGGTCGGCGGCGAGCACGGCGCGCAGCTCTCGCCCGACGATCTCGCCGCTCGATTGGAGGTCGACGAGCGATGACCACCGTACTCGTCACGAACGACGACGGCATCGACTCCCCGGGCCTGCACTCGCTGGCCGCCGCCGCGATCGCCGAGGGCTTCACCGTCGTGGTCGCCGCACCGGCGAGCCAGTCGAGCGGCAGCAGCGCCTCGATCACCGGGGCCGAGGCCGACGGTCGCATCCACATGGAGACTCGGGAGATCGCCGGATTCGAGATCCCGTGCTTCGCGGTGCGCGCGGCTCCTGCACTGATCGCCCTCATCGCCTCGCACGGCGCCTTCGGCGACGCACCCGAACTCGTGCTCTCAGGTGTCAACCGCGGTGCGAACATCGGGCGGGCGATCCTGCATTCCGGCACGGTCGGCGCGGCGCTCACCGCCGGCGCGAATGGAGCCCGGGGACTCGCCGTCTCGCTCGACGTCGGCATGGACCCCGACGTCTGCCATTGGGACGCCGCGTCGAGCGCCGCCCGAAAGCTGCTGCACGCCCTCCTCGACGCTCCGCTCGGAACCGTGCTCAACCTGAACGTGCCCAACAACGCCGATGCCGGCGGCCGGCGCCCGCAATCGGCGACGCTCGCCCCCTTCGGCATCGTGCAGACGACGGCCGCCGAGCACGGCGAGGGAGAAGTGCGACTCACGGTCGCCGACCTCGCCGGCACGCAAGACCCGCACAGCGATGCGGCCCTGCTCTCTGCGGGGCATCCGACCCTCACCTCGATCACCGGCATCGGCGAGACGCACCTGCCGGAGTGGTGACGCGAGGCCTCGCCCGGAGACGACGACACCCCTGCCGGTTCGACCGGCAGGGGTGTCGTTTCGAGTGGTGGACCCAGGGGGATTCGAACCCCCGACCTTCTCATTGCGAACGAGACGCGCTACCAACTGCGCCATGGGCCCGAGCGAGAAAGAGCCTATCATCTCGCGCGCGGCCGTTCAGACCATCGCAGCCTCAGCCGGCCTGCCGCCGACGCCGCAGGACGGCATCGAGATCGGCGAAGCCGGGGTCGGCGTCATCGATGATTCCCATGCTGGCATACGCGCTCGGACCGGACTCGCGCCGCTCATCGGGGCGTCCGAGACCCGCGGATGTCGCGGCCGGCGCCTTGGGCCTGACAACCGGCACCTCGGGCTCGAGTTCAGCAGCCCGCCGCGCGATGTCCTCCCCCGCCTCGACTCGCTTGAGCTGGGCGGCGGCCTCGATCGACGCCATCGCGGTCGCAGCGATCGTGCCACGCGACAGGTGCAGCGGCTTCGGCAGCGGCTGCGGCGTCCAGCTGTCGTCGACGGCATCGGGCTCTGCGAACTCGAACGGCTCGAACGGCTCGGCTTCGACGACGCTCGTCGGAAGCACCGAAGCGGCCGGCATCGGTCGGACGCGCGCGAGGCGCGACAGCGTCCCGAGGGCGAGCACGACGCCGGCAGCGCCGACGGCGGGCACGATGAGGGTCGCACCGAACGCCGCGGCGACGGCGCCCGCCATGACCGTGAGCAACGAGACCAGCAGCACGAGCGAGCACAGCGCGCGCCGTCGACGACGCGCCCGGCGAGCGGCAGCGGTCGACGCGGGTCGGCGCTGCGCGACCGGAGCTTGCGATGCCGCCGTACCGACGATCGACGGCACGATCTCGATCGGTGCGGTCGCGGCGAGGTTGGCGGCCAGCGCTTCGGCGGCACGTTCGCGCGCGGCATCCGCTGCACCCTCGGCGACGCGCCGTTCGGCGAGCGCCTGCTGCTCGGCCGCCTCGGCTGCGAACCGCGCCGTCGCCTCGCGCTCGTGGAGGATCCGCTGCTGGTTCGCGACCTCGCGGGCGGTCGCCTCGACGCGAACGGCCTCGGGCGTCTCAGCGGTCTCGGCGAGGATGCGGAGGGTCTGCTGGAGGCGCACGGCGTTGCGCTCGGTCGCGAGGTACTGCCGCCGCCGCAGCCAGCTCGGCAGCAGGTAGGCGACCCACAGCGCGGCCGCCACAGCCACGAGCAGTCCCCCACCGATCACGTCCATGGGACAACGCTAGGTCACTGCATGCCATTGCCCCTACTCGACGCCCGCGTGTTCACCGATCGGGGAGCGGCAGGGGGTGGGCGGATGCCGCACGGTCCTCGGCAGAGACCCTCGCGACGCCCTCGGGCACGCGGCCCTCGCGCCAGCGGCGGAGCACCCCCCGCGGCACCTCTTCAGAGACGAGCGCGAAGGCGAAGTGGTCGCTCCACTCGCCGTTGATGTGGATGAAGCGCCGGCGGAACCCCTCGTAGCGGAAGCCGAGCTTCTCGACCACCCGCAGCGACGGGGCGTTCTCGGGGCGGATGCAGATCTCCATGCGGTGCAGCCGCAGCACACCGAAGCAGTAGTCGGTGGCCAGCGCGACGGCCGTCGGGGTGATGCCGCGACCCGCGACGTCTTGGGCCACCCAGTAGCCGATGGTCGCCGAGGAGAGCGAGCCGAAGGTGATCGAAGAGACGTTCAGCTGTCCGACGAGTTCGCCATCGACCTCGATGATGAACGGCAGCGCGTGCCCGGTGCGGGTGTGCGCGAGCAGATTCCGGATGCTGGACCGCGTGTCGATGACGGAGCCGCCGCCGGGATACGTGGCCTCCCACTGCCGCAGCCATCCACGGTTGGCGAGCAGCACCCGCTCGAGGGGTTTCGCGTCGCGCACGCGGATCGGTCGCAGCGTGACGTCGCCGTCGCGCAGGGTGGGTACGGCGGCTGCGGACATGCTCAGACTGTATCGAGTCCTGCGGCGTACTCGACCAGCCACGGGCGCAGCTCTGGACCGAGATCGGCGCGATCGGCGGCGAGCTGGATGACCGCCTTGATGTAGTCGAGCTTGTCGCCCGTGTCGTACCGGCGTCCGCGGAAGATGACCCCGAAGACCCCGCCGGTGCCCTCGACGTCGTTCGCCATGGTCATGAGCGCGTCGGTCAGCTGGATCTCGCCGCCCTTGCCCGGTTCGGTGTGCTCGAGGATCTCGAACACCTCGGGCTTCAGCACGTACCGACCGATCACGGCGTAGTTCGAGGGAGCCACCTCTTTGGCAGGCTTCTCGACCATTCCGGTGATGCGCACCACATCGGGCTCGTCGGTCGGCTCGACGGCGGCGGCGCCGTAGAGATGGATCGAGTCGGGGTCGACCTCGAGCAGCGCGACGATCGAGGCATCCCTCGCGACCTGTTCGTCGAGCATGCGCGTGAGCAGGGTGTCGCGAGCATCGATGATGTCGTCGCCGAGCAGCACCGCGAACGGCTCCTGGCCGACGTGCATGCGAGCCCGGAGCACCGCGTGCCCGAGGCCGAGCGGGTCACCCTGCCGCACGTAGTGCATGTCGGCGAGATCGGTGGATTCGTTGACCTTCGCGAGCTTGACGGTGTCGCCCTTCGCCTCGAGGCTCGCTTCGAGCTCCGCGACGCGGTCGAAGTGGTTCTCGAGTGCGTTCTTGTTGCGCCCCGTCACCATGAGCACGTCGGTGAGTCCGGCTTCGACGGCCTCTTCGACCACGTATTGGATGGCCGGCTTGTCGACGACCGGGAGCATCTCCTTCGGCATCGCCTTGGTCGCGGGCAGGAACCGGGTTCCGAGCCCGGCAGCAGGGATGACGGCCTTCGTGATGCGTGAGGTCATGCGATTCAGCGTACCGTTCGCAGCCTCGGGTCGCCCGGGCGACGGGCGATCACGAGGGCAGCAGCTTAGGATGTGTGCCATGCCCGAGGATCCGGTCGCCCAGAAGCGCGTGCTCCGCGCCGAGCTCCGCGAGCGGCGCCAGAACATGCCGGCGCACGAACGGGAGCTCGCGACCGAGGGCTTCACCGCGCGCCTCGAAGAGCTCGTCGGTTCGACCGAGGCGATGTCCTTGTCGTGCTATCTGTCGATGCCGAGCGAGCCCGACACTCGGCCGTTCGTGAACTGGGCCGAGGCCCGCGGCATCCGCGTGCTGTTCCCGGTGACCCGCGAAGACGGACTGCTCGATTGGACCGTGGGCGAAGAGGAGACCGAGCAGCTCGGCCTCTACGGCATGCCCGAGGCGGTCGGCGAACTGCTCGGCCCGATGGCCATCAACGACGTCGATCTCATCGTCGTGCCGGCGGCTGCCGTCGACTCGACCGGCATGCGGCTCGGCTGGGGTCGCGGGTATTTCGACAAGACCCTCGGATCAATGGGAAAATGTCCTCCGGTGTACGCCGTGGTCTTCGACAGCGAGTTCGTCGAGACCGTGCCGCGTGAGGTGCACGACCAGCCTGTGAACGGCGTCGTGACACCCACGCGCATCATCGCGTTCTGACCCGGCCCCGCGCCGGCGCCGCCCGAAACCGGAAGAAGCTCCATGCCCACCTACTCGTACCGTTGCACCGAGTGCGACAACGCCTTCGACATCCACCAGGCGTTCACCGATGACACGCTGAGCGTCTGCGAGGTCTGCGGCGGCAAGCTGCGCAAGCTCTTCAACACCATCGGCGTGACGTTCAACGGCTCGGGGTTCTACCGCACCGACTCGCGCGCCGCCGGCCAGGGCTCGTCGGGTTCGAAGGGTTCGCGGAGCGACGGTTCCTCCTCGGGTTCGTCCAGCTCGGGCTCCTCGGGTTCGTCCGGCTCCGGCTCCTCGGGATCCGGCTCCTCAGGTTCGGGCTCCTCGGGCTCGAGCTCCTCGGGCTCCGGCTCGTCGACCGGCGGGAGCACGTCGGCTAGCGTGGCGTAGGTCGCCGATGGGCGACACGAGTCGAGGAGGGGCAGTGCTCAAGGGCTTCCGGGATTTCATCATGCGGGGCAACGTCATCGACCTCGCCGTCGCTGTCGTGATCGGTGCGGCCTTCACGGCCGTCGTCAACTCGCTGGTGACGAACATCTTCAATCCGCTGATCGGCGCGATCTTCAGGGCCGAAAGCCTCGACGCGGCGCTGATCCTCCCGATTCCCACCGTCGACGGCGGCGTCGCCGAGGTCAAGTTCGGTGCCGTGCTCGGCGCCATCCTGACGTTCGTCATCGTCGCGGCCGTCGTCTACTTCGTCTTCGTGCTGCCGATCAACACCATGAAGAAGCACGCCGAAGAGCGATTGAAGCGCGGCGGCACGCCCGATGCGTCGGAGCCGGCACCCGAGACCGAGCTCGTGCTGCTCGGACAGATTCGCGACCTGCTCGTCGAGCAGCGCGGCGGCAGCACCGACGACTCGGCCGCGGGCAAGCACCAGCTTTCCTGACCGGCGGTTCAGCCCCAGTGCGGCGGTCGCTCGCGCGTGATGCGCTCGTCGTCGGCTGACCCCGGTGACGCGCGTTTGCGCTTCGCCGGAGCCGCCTCCGCGCCCGGAACCGGTGTCTCGGGCGACGGGTCGGATCCCGGCGCGGGCGTCAGCCGAGCACGCCGGGCCCTTCCGCTCGCGCGTTCGACGCGCTGACGTGGCTCCTCGGTCATCGACGTGCAGCCGCGGCGCCCGAGGGCCGTTCGGCCTCCGGCCGCCCGAGCAGTGACGCGACCCGCGAGGCGACCGCCTCGGGGTTGCCGAACAGCTCGAAGCTGTGCACCCGCAGGTAGTGCCAGCCCAGGCGGCGCAGCACGTCGGGCCGCAGGCGCAGCGACTCGCGCAGGCTGAGGCCGGCCAGTGCCTCGTCGGTCTCGACGACGACGGCCTTGCCCGCGTTCGCGGCGGCGAGCGCGAGACGGTCGCGATGGCCGACGCTCACTCGGATGCCCCGGCGCTCGAGCCGTGCCGCGAGGTCGTGCAGCATCGACGGTGCGTCACCGACCTCGCCGGCAGCGGCAGCGGCAGCGCGGGCCTCGGTCTGCGTGAGCACGTTCGCGAGCGCGAGCACGCCGTGGCTCTGGCGGTCTTCGTCGATGTCGTCGGGGCGGAAGGCCGAGACGAGATCCATCGAACGCCTCGCCCGCGTCATGCCGACGGCGAGCAGGCGATCGCCGCCGGGCTCGCCGAGCGAGCCGAAGTTCGAGAGCAGGCGGCCGTGGGGGGTGCGGCCGTAGCCGACCGAGAAGATGACCCGGTCGCGGCTCTGGGCGACGGCCTGCTCGAGCGTGAGCACCGTGAACGGCTCGGCCCGGTCTTTCAGGATGAAGTCGGAGAGATCGGTGCGCTTGGCGAATGCGGCGAGCACCGCCTGGTGTACGCGAGCAGCGTGCCGGGTGCTCGCGGTGATGACCATGAGCGACTCCCGCGGGCGCTTCACCGCGTGATCCATGACGAGTTCGACGACCTTCGCGACCTCGGAGTCGATCGACTCCACCGTGCCGGTCACCGAGTCGGGCAGGCCGTTGCCCGAGACGTAGTGCAGGCCGAGGCTGCCATGGCCGAGGAAGCTGCCGGCCCACGGCATCGAGACGATGCGGCCGGCGTAGAAGCGGTTGTTCACGAGCTCGGCGAGATCTTCGCCGCCGGCTCGGTAGCTTCGGGTGAGGGTGAGCGTCGGCAGCAGTTCGCCGAGGCGGGCGAGGGCGGAGTCGGCGTGCAGCGCGTCGACGCCGTGCTCGGTCGACGGGCCGCCCGACTGTTCGACGTCGTCGATGCCGGTCTCGAACAGCGTTGGCGTCTGCGTGACGGGATCGCCGAAGGCGACCACTTGCTTCGCCCGGCGGATCGCCCCGAGGTTCTCGGCGATGCTGGTCGCCCCCGCGTCGACCAGGATCACGGTGTCGAACCCGATCGAGTCGTCGATCGCGGCGACGTCGTAGGGCGACGCGAGCCACACCGGAGCGAGCGCCCGGAAGAGATGCGGCGTCTCGGCCTGCAGCGTCTCGGGGCGCACCCGGTCGCCACGGAGCATCCGCTTCAGTCGACCGGCCTCGTCGGGATGGTCGACGAGCGCGACCTTCCAGTTCTCGGCGAGCCGCCACGCGAGTTGCGGGCCGGCCGCAGAGGCGTGCGCCTCGTCGACGAGCCGGAAGTCGCCTTCGAGCCGGTCGAGCACCGTCGTGTTCGCGCCGAGCAGCGCCTTCTCGTGCGCGAGCACCGATTCGAGCACCGACTGCCACCAGGCGAGTTCGAGCTCGGCGGCGACCGCGCGCTCGGGCACGTGACGCTTGGAGAGATCGAGCAGCAGCGGGTCGAGACCGAGGTCGCGAAGGCGGCCGAGCACTGCTGTGCGCTCCTGCAGGTTGGTGAGCACCTCGGACTCCGCGGCGAGCCCGGTGAGCGTGGCGGTCAGCTCCCGCACGGGACGCGCCGCGAGCTGGCGAGGAGTGGCGACGATGCCGAGCGGTGCGTCGAGGGCCGCGAGATCGTTCGTGACGTGCTGGTACGCGACGTGCACGTCGTCGATGCCGACGGGAACGCTCGGGATCGCCCCGGCGTCGGAGTAGCGCTGCCAGAGGGTTCGCTGCTGCTGGATGCCGCGGAGCGCCGCATTCAGGTCGGAGACATGCACGCCCGGGCGTACGAACTCGAGTGCGTGCCGGCGCAGCCTGCGACGGTTGGCGCTCGACATGCCGGGCGAGTCCCGTCGTGCGGAGGTCGCGGCGATGAGCTCGCCGAGCGGGCGATCGAAGACCGAGGGCTGGAACCGGTCGAGCGTCTCGCGCACATCGAGCAGGAGTCGGAGGAACACCCCGAGTTCGGCGACGGACTCGAACTCGCGCAAGCGGGTCTGGGCGATGAGAGCCCGCCCGCGATCGAGCAGTCTCGGCAGGTCGTTCGCCGAGAGGCGCTTCGCGAGGTCGTGCGCGGTGCTCGCCTCGACGGACGAGCTGAACGAGGCGCCGTACCAGGGAGAGTCGCCGGGGCCGTAGCGGAACTCGCCGAGCGCGGCGGCACGGGCGAGCTCGCGCGCGACGTCATCACGGCCCTCGGCGAGCGCCACGAGCGCGCCGTGATCGAGTCGTGCGGTCGTCGACGGCGACTCGGGTGCGAGCGCGAGGCCCGCGAGCGCTCCGAGCGCGTCGAGTACCGAGACGTGCAGTTCGGGGTCGGTGCGAGTGAGTGCCGCGCGGTAGTCGAGCAACACCTTGCGCAGGCGCACGAGGGCGTCGTCGACGTCGGCGACTCGCGGACGCTCGGCCTTCTCGTTGCGGGAGATCGATTGGATCAGTTCACGACGGAGGCCGGCGGTCGTGACGGCCGCACCGCCGAGGCCGACCTGCCCGAGCCGGTGGGCGATGCCGTCGAGGCTCGCCCGACGTGCGCCCACGACGAGCACGCGCTTGTCTTTCGACACGAGGGCGCCGATGGCATTCACGATCGTCTGCGTGCCGCCGGTGCCGGGCAGCGTCTTCACGACCACCGAGGTGCCGGCCTCGATCTCGGCGACGGCCTGCTCCTGCTCGGGGTCGGCGTCGAGCAGCAGAGTGTCGGTCGACGGCGGACGCGCGTCTTGCGAGACCGCGCGCACGCGCTCGCCGGTCGCGGCGACGACCGCCGCACGTGCCGCCCGGTTGCCCGCGATGGCGTCGATGGCGGGGTGCTCGAGCTTCGCGGCATCCGCTGCCATCGCCGGTCCGACCTCGGCGAACGACGACACGACGAGTCGTGGCGCGACGTGGAACCAGGGCAGGTGACTCGTGAGCCCCCGGAGGCGGTCGATCACCGGTTGCGGCTTGAACACGCCGTTCGTGATCGCGAGCGCGACGAAGGCCTCGGCATCGAGGGTGATCTGGAACTGCTCGCGGAGCTCGCGGGCGAGCGCGGGGTTCAGGAACGGCTGGCCCTTGAGCTTCAGTTCGAAGTCGCGCCCGTACCGGCGGATGGCGAGCGGGCGCAGCAGCACCGGCGCGAGGAACTCCTCGCCTGCATTGCGCCACGAGGCGAGGCCGATGGCGAGGTGCACCGACTCGATGCCGCGCACCGAGCGCAGCTCGATGCCCTTCTGCGTGATCTCGGCGGCCGCGAGACGCGCATTGCGCAGTGCGAGCTCATCGCGGATCAGGCTCGAGAGCAGGGTGGACTTGCCGGTGATGAACTGCGGCAGGCCGCCGGGATGCGTCGTCGACAGCTCGATGCGGGTTCGCGGCGTGTCGACGAATCGCGCCAACGGCGATCTTCCGCCGACGGCGGCGAGTTCGGTGTGCCAGCGTCGCCAGGCGGGTTCGGCGACGTTACCGGCGACCAGCTCGGGGTCGCCGAGGCTGAGGCCTTCGGGGCTCGTGATGTCGTGTCGCATGTGTTCCGGTGTGAGGAGTTCCGCGGCAGCGTCGATCTCGGGGTCGAGGATCTCGTCCTCGTCGTGATTTCGATCGAGCCGCCGCACACCGACACCATACGTGGTATCGCGCGGAATCCACGGAGCATCGCCGCGCAGTGGCGTCTTCCGATACCCCCCGGGTATCGTGCTAGCCTCGCTCGGGTGACTCCTGCTCCCGCTGCATCCGTCTCTTCGGCCCCCCACCGGGCCCACGACTCTGCCGCCGACCGCGTGCGAACGACCGTCATCGTCGGCGGCGTCGCGGGCGGCATGTCGGCGGCGACCCGGCTGCGACGGCTCGACGAGCGCCGCGAGATCATCGTGCTCGAACGCAGCGGCGCCGTGTCGTTCGCCAATTGCGGGCTGCCCTACCACGTGTCGGGCGTGATCGCCGAGCGCGGCGAGCTCGCCCTGCAGACGCCCGAGCGGCTCGCGGCGCGGTTCCGCATCGATGCACGGGTGCGGCACGAGGTGCTCTCGATCGATCGCGGCGCGAAGACCGTCGTGGTGCGGGACCTCGACCGCGATCGCCTCCACGAGATCGGGTACGACGAGCTCGTGCTGTCGCCCGGCGCCGCGCCGCGCCGACCCGCGCACATCGCCGCCGGGGCGGCCGTGCACGCCCTGCGCACGCTCGACGACCTCGATGGCATCATGACCGGCCTCGGCGGCGTTCCCGCCGGCGACCCGGCGGTCGTCATCGGTGGCGGCTACATCGGCATCGAGATCGCCGACAACCTGCACCGGCGCGGCCTCTCGGTCACGATCGTGCAGCGCGGCGATCAGTTGCTCGCGCCACTCGACGAGGAGATGGCCGCTCCCGTCGCCGATCACCTCGCGAGCCTCGGCATCGGCGTGCTCCTCGGCCGCAGCGCCGTCGAGGTCGCAACCGATCACGTGACGCTCGACGACGGCGCCCGGCTGCCGGCCGCGCTCGTGATCGCCGCGATGGGCGTGACTCCCGAGGCGTCCCTCGCCGCTGACGCCGGCCTCGCCATCGGCGACGAGGGCGGCATCGCGGTCGATGCCTTCCACCGAACGCGCGACCCGGCGATCTTCGCGATCGGCGACGCGGTCGAGAAGGCCGACGCGATCGACGGAGCCGGGCGCCTCGTGACGCTCGCCGGGCTGGCGAATCGGCACGGCCGGGCCGTGGCCGACGTCATCGCCGGCGACGCGGTGCCGGCGCGGCCCTCCCTCGGCACCGCGATCGTCGATGCCGCGGGGCTCACCGTCGCGAACGTCGGCTGGTCGGAGCGCGCCGCGGTCGAACGCGGCCGCGACGTGCGAGTGATCCACACGCACCCCTTCTCGCACGCCACGTACTTCCCGGGTGCCACACCCCTGTCGCTGAAGCTCGTCGTCGATCGGGCGGACGACCGCATCCTCGGCGCCCAAGCCGTCGGCACCGACGGGGTCGACAAGCGCATCGACGTCATCGCGACCGCGATGAGCGCCGGGCTCGCGGCATCCGCCCTCGCCGATCTCGAACTCGCCTACGCACCGCAGTACGGCTCGGCGAAGGACCCCGTCAACATGCTCGGCTACGTCGACCGCAACCTCGCGAACGGCGACGACCGCGTGATCCAGTGGCACGAACTCGAGCACGAGCTCGCCGCGGGCGCCGCGCTCGTCGATGTGCGCGCCGAGGGGCAGCTCGCCGAGGGGCTGATCCCCGGCGCACGCTGGATCCCCGTCGAAGCGCTGCGCGAACGGCACGCCGAGTTCGGCGGCCGCCGCATCGTCGTGCACTGCCGAGTGGGCCAGGGGGCACACACCGCCGCGCGCCTGCTCGCCGCCCTCGGCCACGACGTCGTGAACCTCGACGGCGGCTACCTCACCTGGCGAGACGGCCAGCGGGCGAGGGCGCTCGTCGGGATTCGGCTCGCCGCCTGACGACGCCGACCGCACCGCGCCGCGCCACCCCCGATCACGACCACCACTCCCACACCCGACCATTCCAGGAGCCCAGATGCGAACCACCACCCCGAACGACGCGCACGAGAACGGCGACGCGGTCATCCTCGACGTGCGCGAGCCGCACGAGCTCACCCAGGCGCGCATCGAGGGCACGATCGACATCCCGCTCGGCGAACTCGTCGAGCGCGTGGCCGAGGTGCCGACCGACACGACCGTCTACGTGCTGTGCCACGTCGGCGGCCGCAGCGCGCAGGCCACGCAGTACCTCGAATCGATCGGCGTCGATGCTGTGAACATCGACGGCGGCATCATGGCCTGGTATCAGGCCGGACTGCCGGTCACCCTCGGCGGCACCTCGTGAGCATCGAAACGGCCGTCGGCGAGCCGGCCGCCGACGCCCAGCGCCGCATCGCGAACCGACTGAAGCGCGCCCGCGGCCAGTTGAACGCCGTGATCGAGGCCGTCGAGTCGGGCGCCGACTGCCGCACCGTCGTGACCCAGCTCTCCGCCGTCTCGAGCGCGCTCGACAAGGCCGGCTTCACGATCATCTCCACCGCGATGCGGGACTGCGTCGCCGACACCGACGCCGATGGCGGGGCGGATGCCTCGGGGCGGCTGACCGTCGATGAGCTCGAGAAGCTCTTCCTCACCCTCTCCTGAATTGCCCGCTGCGTTTCAGCTCGAGGTCAGCGCAGGGCGAGCTCGAGGTTGTGGGCGGCGGCGACGCCCTCGTTGGTGAGGCGACCGGCGGTCGCGTTGAGGCCCTTCGCGAGTGCGGGATCCGCGGCGAGCGCGGCCTCCCAGCCGAGGTCGGCGATCTTCAGGGTGTACGGCAGCGTGGCGTTGGTGAGCGCCGGGGTCGAGGTCGCCGGCACCGCGCCCGGCATGTTGGCCACGCAGTAGTAGATCGCGTCGTGCACGCGGAACGTCGGGTCGGCGTGCGTCGTCGGGTGCGAACCCTCGAAGCATCCGCCCTGGTCGATCGCGATGTCCACGAGCACCGAGCCCGGCTTCATGGCGGCGACCATCTCGTCGCTGACGACCTTGGGCGCTGCTGCGCCCGGCACGAGCACGGCGCCGACGACGAGGTCGGCGTCTTTCAGCTGACGGGCGATCTCGTACGGCGACGAGGCGAGCGTGTGGATGCGGTGGTCGTAGCGGGCGTCGATCTCGCGCAGCTTCGGCAGCGAGATGTCGAACACCGTGACGTCGGCGCCGAGTCCGAGCGCGGTCGCGGCGGCCTGCTCGCCGGCGACGCCGCCGCCGATCACGACGACCTTCGCAGGCGAGGTGCCCGGCACGCCGGCCATGAGCACGCCGCGCCCGCCGCGCGAGGCGAGCAGCTCGGCCGCGCCGACCTGGGGTGCCAGGCGCCCGGCGACCTCGCTCATCGGGGTGAGCAGCGGCAGCGAGCGATCGGCGAGCTGCACGGTCTCGTAGGCGATCGCCGTGACGCCCGAGTCGAGGATCGCCCGGGTCAGCGGCAGGTCGGCTGCGAGATGCAGGTAGGTGAAGAGCGTGAGGTCGGCGCGCAGGTGGCCGTACTCGGCGGCGATCGGCTCCTTGACCTTCAGCACGAGCTCGGCCGACCACGCTTCATCGGCGGTCGCGACGATCGTCGCACCGGCCTCGGCGTATTCGGCATCGAGGTACCCGGCCCCCACGCCGGCGCCGGCCTGAATCGCGACCGAGTGACCTCGGCCGGCGAGCGCGTGCACCCCTGCGGGCGTCATCGCGACGCGGAATTCGTTGTTCTTGATCTCTGCGGGCACGCCGATGCGCATGGGTTGCTCCGATAGCTGTGGGCCGAATGTCGTAGTGACGACAGCCCTCATTTTCGCCGCTTGTTCGTCATGCCGAAAGATCAACCGCACAGAATTCGGTAGAATCGCGACATCCGCAGCACTCATTCGAATCAAGGATGCCTGGATGGCCGACGCACCGCAGATCACCGCACCCGGAGTCGAACCGACGCCCGTCGTACTCGATGCGATCGATCGCCAGATCATCGCCCGCTTGCACGAGAACGCGCGCATTCCGAACGTCGATCTCGCGCGAGCGGTGGGCGTCTCACCGTCGACCTGCCTCGCCCGTGTGCGGTCGCTGCGCGAGCGCGGGGTCATCGTGCGCTACACCGCCGAGATCGACCCGGCGGCGCTCGGCTATCACCTGCAGGCGCTCGTGAGCGTGCGCATCCGCCCTGGGGCGCGGCACCTCATGGAGCAGATCTCCGACGAACTGCGCATGCAGCCCGAGGTCGCGCAGCTCTTCTTCCTCGGCGGCTCAGAAGACTTCCTCATCCACGTGCGCGTGCGCGACAGCGATCACGTGCGTCAGTTCGTGCTGAAGAACCTCTCGGCGAATCCGGCCGTCGCCCTCACCGAGACGAACCTCGTCTTCGAACACCACACGGCGCTCTCGGCGGGCCTTCGCGCCGTGATCTGAGCGACGGAGCACCACTCGTCGAATCGACGACGGCTGCCGCGGGCCCTCGCCAGCGGCGGCATCCGGACATATCGTTGTGGGGATCACGATGTGGATGCCGCGGGCCCTCGCCAGCGGCGGCATCCGGACATATCGTTGTGGGGATCACGATGTGGCTGCCGCCCTCGCCAGCTGCGCCCTCCGGACATATCGTTGTGGGGATCACGATGTGGCTGCCGCCCTCGCCAGCTGCGCCCTCCGGCAATATCGTTGTGGACATGGCGCCCACCGAGATCGTCGCTCCCATGCTCGCCAAGGCCGTGCCGGCCGTGCCCGAGCCCGACTCGGTGCCTGGCGGTCTCGCCTACGAGCCGAAGTGGGACGGCTTCCGCGGCATCATCGCGTTCGACGGCGAGCACGTCGAGATCGGCAGTCGCGGAGCGAAGCCGCTCACCCGTTACTTCCCCGAGCTCGTCGAGGCGTTCGAGCGTCTGCTGCCGGGGCCGTGCGTGCTCGATGGCGAGATCGTGATCTCGACCGCTCGCACGGGGCGGGCTCGGCTCGACTGGGAGGCGCTCTCGCAGCGCATCCATCCCGCTGCGAGTCGGGTCGATCTCCTCGCCCGTGAGACGCCCGCGATGTTCGTCGCCTTCGACCTGCTTCACGAGGGCGGGCGCTCCCTGCTCGACGAGCCGTTCTCCGAACGTCGCGCGCACCTCGAGCGACTCGTCGGCGAGCTCGGCGACCCGATCCGGCTCACTCGCATCACGACGGATGTCGCGCTGGCCCGCCGCTGGCTCGAGGAGTTCGAGGGGGCGGGTCTCGACGGCGTCGTCGCCAAGCCGCTCGCGGCGGCCTACGCGCCCGGCAAGCGGGTGATGCTGAAGGCGAAGCACCATCGCACGGCCGACGTGGTCGCCCTCGGCTATCGCGTGCACGCGTCGGGCAACGGGGTGGGTTCGATCCTGCTCGGGCTCTACGACGATGAGGGCCGGCTCCGCAACGTCGGCGGCATGTCCGCGTTCAGCAACGCCAGACGGCTCGAACTGCTCGACGAGCTGGCGCCCTACGTCGTGCGCGACGGTGACGGCGGGGCAGTCACCGGCGAGACGGAGCGCAGTCGGTTCTCATCGGGACGCGACGTCTCGTTCGTGCAGTTGCGCCCCGAGCTCGTCGCCGAGGTGCGGTACGACCAGCTCGAGGGCGACCGGTTCCGGCACACCGCGCAGTTCGAGCGGTGGCGGCCCGACCGCGAGCCGCGATCGTGCACCTTCGAGCAGATCGAGCGGCCGGTCGCCTACGACCTCGACGAAGTACTCGGCTGAGGTCGGGCACCCGCGGGGCACGCGGTTCGACCGCCGCAGGCGGCCGGGTAGCAGGCCCGCCGGGAAAGTCAATCCCTATCGCGCCCCCGGGCGCCCGCGTAGCTTCGATTCGTCGGCCCCACCGCCGTGGCCGAGCGACCGAGGAGTACCGATGAGCGATCCAGCCCCGATTGAGTCGAGCGCCGACGACGACGAACTCGACCAGGCGGTTGCCGCCGCCGAGCAGCACCAGCATGCCGAGGAGGACGCCGACGCCGACGAGCACGTCGTCAAGCGCGACCCCGAGACCGGCCGAATCGCAGAGGAGCCGGCGCAATGAGCTCGATCCTCGACGACCCGGCACACGACGAGCGGGCCAAGCGAGCGCACGGACTTCCGCCGATCGGCCTCTGGTGGCCGATGCTCGAGCGCCCGCTGCAGATGGAGGTGCTGGAGAACGTCGACGCCCCGCTCCGAGCGGTCGTCGTGCGTCGCATCTTCGACCTCTGCGAGCTCGACCCCGGTTTCACCCCGCGACTCGGCGTGCGGCTCGGCGAGAACGAACGCGCCTACATCGCCGGCTGGATGCACTCGGTCGACTGGTACTGAGTTCCGATCCCTTATCGAGCACCATCGGCGGGTCGGATGCCGCGGCGGCCCGCCGTGCCACAGAATCCTGCCGTGGCCACAGCATCGCTGGAGTCGAGTCGGTACGAGCGGGAGAGCGTCGAGTTCGCCCGCACGTTCGCTTTTCTCGACGCCGTCTACGCGATTGCGCTGACGCTGCTCGTCGTGAACGTCGAGCCGCCCGCGGCATCCGACTGGCGGAGCCTCACCGCGCTGCTCGGCAGCGAACTCGGCTGGCAGCTGCTCGGCTTCGGAATCAGCTTCGCGGTGATCGCGGTGTTCTGGCGGGCGAATCACCGCATCGTCGGCGGGTTCAGCGCGATCACCCCGGCGACCATCACGGCGAACCTCGTCGCGATCGCCTTCATCGTGCTCATCCCGTTCTCGACGCAGGGCATCAGCGACTCGGCGACCGCCGATCAGCCGCTCGCGATCTCGGTGTACGCCGTGAACATCAGCGTCGCCGTGCTCGCCCAGGCCGCGGTCTTCTTCGTCGCCCGGCACGACGGAGTGCTGCGCGATCCGCTTCCGCCACGTGCCGACACCGTGAAGCTGCTCGACACCCTCACCACGCCCGCGGTCTTCCTCGCCTCCATTCCCGTCGCGTACCTGCTCGGCGCCGACTGGGCGCGTTACACGTGGGCGCTGCTGCTCGTCATCGGCCCGCTCAGCGGCCGGTGGGCGGCCCGGCGTATCGCGCGCATCCGGGCGGCATCGGCGTCGCACCCGGCGGGCGCCGCGCGCGGCTGAGCGACGCCCGCCGCACCGGGTGTGCATTCATGTCGCCGCGGGGTGCGACGATTGAAGGATGCCCGTCGACACGTACCCGTTCGTGGAAGAGCTCGCCATCGCGAGATTCGTCGGTCCGCTGAACCTGAGCCGTGGTCGCACGGCAGCCCGTGCCGGGGCCGTGGTGTCGCTCACCTGGGAACCGGCCCACTTCCGACTGAGCGCCGACGTGCGCGGCACCGCGGCTGAGCCATATCGGTCGAGTGTGAAGCTCGATCTCGGCATGCCGGGGCGCGCGACGATCCTCGCGGGCGCCTGCACGTGTCCCGTCGGGCGCAACTGCAAGCACGTGGCGGCGATGCTGCTCGCCGCTGCCGAACATCACCGCAGAGCACAGGCAGATGCCGCTGGGGCCGCCTCGCGCGATGCCGCGACGGCGGCAGCCGCAGGGTGGCGCGGCGAACTCGAGGCGCTCGCAGGTGTACGCGACCACGACGGCGGCGAGACGGATGACGCGGCGCCGCGTCAACCGCTCGCGCTGCAGTTCGAACTCCGCGAGCGTGTCGCGCGCCGGGGCACCGGGCGACAGGCTGCTCGCGATGAGACGGCGTCGTCCGCGGCATCCGTCGACCGGCTCGCGGTTCGCCCGGTCACCCGCGGTACCCGGGGCGGCTGGATCAAGGGCAGCCTCACGTGGCAGAACGTCGGGTTCCAGGGCCGTGCCGGCGGCTTCGATCCGGCCCAGGCCCGCTGGTTCGCCGAGTTCTCGCTCCTGAAGGGCACTCGTCACTCGGCCTTCGCCGAGTTCGGCTCCGCCTGGATCTCGCTCGACGAATACGAGAGCCGCACCCTGTGGGCGCTGCTCGAGGCGGCGACCCGGCTCGGCATCGGCCTGGTCGGCAGCACGGCGCGGGCCGTCGTCGCGGTCGCCGACGCCGCGGTCATCGGACTCGATGCCCGACGCGCCGAGCCCGACGCTGAGCCCGACGCTGAGCCCGATGCCGACGCCGAGCCCAGTGCCGGCGTGAGCCCGGCGCACGAAACCGACCTGGTGCTGACGCCGTCGGTCACCGTCGGCGAGCTCGTGTATCCCGCAGAGCAGGTGCGGATCATCGGCGACCACGGCGTCTACGCCTACGACTTCGCTCGCGGCACGATCACGCTCGCGCCGCTGGCTGCGCCGCTGACGCCGGCAGGCCGCGCCGCGGTGCGACGCCGCGCACCGATCGTGGTGCCGTCGAGCGAGGTGCCGGCGTTCATCGAGGAGCAGTACGCGCCGCTCGCCCGGTCACTGCGTCTCGCGAGCGGTGACGGCAGCTTCGCGCTGCCCGAGCTGCCCCCGGCAACGCTCGTGCTGACGATGCACCACGAACCGCAGCACACCCTCCGCCTCGAATGGCAGTGGCAGGCCGATGGCGGGCGGCGGTTCGCGCTCGGCGCACCCGATGCCGAGTTCCACGACGCCGAGCGCGAACGGCTCGTCGCGGCATCCGCTGCCGCCCTGCTCGCCGACGATCCAGCCGGGTTGCCGGCGGTGACCCCCGGTGCCAGCCCCGCGCTTCGCCCCGAGGCGACGCTGCGCGGCCTCGCGAGCGCCGAGTTCGCGGCGAGACTCCTCCCCCGTCTGCAGGAGCTCGACCGGCTGCGCATCGACACCGTCGGCGACCCGCCCGCCTACCGCGAACTCGTCGAAGCGCCGAAGCTCACGGTCACGACGGTCGAGAGCGAGCGGACCGACTGGTTCGACCTCGGCGTCGTGGTGACGGTCGAGGGCAAGCGAGTGCCCTTCGGCCCGCTGTTCAGTGCGCTTGCCAAGGGGCGGGCCAAGCTCATGCTCATCGACGGCAGCTACCTCTCGCTCAAGCAACCGGTGTTCGATCCGCTGCGCGAGCTCATCGAAGAGGCCGGTTCGCTGCGCGAGTGGGAGGTCGGGCTGCGCATCAGTCGCTACCAGACGAGCCTCTGGGCGGAGTTCGAAGACCTCGCCGACGAGTCGGAGACGGCGGTGGCCTGGCGCGCGACGGTCGCGGGACTGCGCGCCGCCGATCGGGTCGAGGAGATCGCGCCACCGGCAGGCCTCGCGATGGAGCTGCGGCCCTACCAGCTCGCCGGCTATCGATGGCTCGCCTTCCTGTACCGGCACGGGCTCGGCGGCATCCTCGCCGATGATATGGGACTCGGCAAGACCGCCCAGACGCTCGCCCTCATGGCCCACGCGCACGAGACGACCGCCGAGGCTGAACGCCGCCCGTTCCTCGTCGTGGCCCCGACCTCTGTGGTCTCGAACTGGGCGACCGAGGCCGCGCGCTTCGTGCCGGGGCTCAGGGTCGAGTCGGTCACCACCACGAGGGCGGCCAGCCGCACCCGACTCGCGGATGTCGCGGAACGCGCCGACATCATCGTGACGAGCTACGCGATCCTCCGTCTCGACGCCCCCGAGTTCGCGGGCCTCGAGTGGGCCGGGCTCGTGCTCGACGAGGCGCAGTTCGTCAAGAACGCGTCGTCGAAGGCGAACGCCGCGGCCCGCGACATCCGAGCCCCCTTCCGGCTCGCCGTCACCGGCACGCCCGTCGAGAACAACCTCATGGAGCTGTGGGCGCTGCTGAAGATCGTCGCGCCCGGCCTCTTCCCCTCGGGCCGCGGCTTCGCCGAGCGCTTCGCGCGGCCGATCGAGAACGATCACCACGTCGAACGCCTGGCCACGCTGCGTCGACGCATCCGCCCCTTCATGCTGCGCCGCACGAAAGAGGTCGTCGCGCCCGAGCTGCCACCGAAGCAGGAGCAAGTGCTGACCGTCTCGCTCGACCCCGAGCACCAGCGCATCTACGACGCCTTCCTGCAGCTCGAGCGGCAGAAGCTGCTCGGCCTCATCGAAGACCTCGATCGCAACCGGTTCACGGTGTTCCGCTCGCTCACGCTGCTGCGCATGCTGAGCCTGCACGCCGGGCTCATCGACCCCGAGCAGTACGCCGAGGTGCCGTCGGCCAAGCTCGACGCGCTGTTCGAGCAGCTCGACGAGGTCGTGGCCGAGGGGCACCGCGCGCTCGTATTCAGCCAGTTCACCTCGTTCCTGCAACTGGCGGCGGCGCGACTCGACGCCGCAGGCGTGCCGTACGCCTACCTCGACGGGTCGACCACCAAGCGGGCCGACGTGATCTCGAAGTTCCGTGAGGGCGATGCCCCGGTGTTCCTCATCAGCCTGAAGGCCGGCGGTTTCGGCCTGAACCTGACGGAGGCCGACTACGTCTTCCTCCTCGACCCGTGGTGGAACCCCGCGAGCGAGGCGCAGGCCGTCGACCGGGCGCACCGGATCGGCCAGTCGAAACCCGTGAACGTCTACCGCATGGTGGCCGAGGGCACGATCGAAGAGAAGGTCATGGCGCTGAAGGCGCGCAAGGCGAAGCTCGTCTCCTCGATCATGGACGACGGCGAGCTCTTCAGCGAGACGCTCACCGCCGACGACATCCGGGGGCTGCTCGGCGGCTGAGCGGCATCGAGCAGTTTCGAAGAAGCACCGGCGGGTCGGCCGCGAATAGCGTCAGCTGCATGAACACACTCACCGCTCAGACCACGATCGAATCCGTCACCCTCGAAGCCGCAGACGTCACCGCGGCCGAGCGCATCATCGCCGCATTCGGGCTCGACGACCGCATTCGCGTTCGTCAGGCGGCGGATGTCCCGAGCTCGGGATTCCGCGGCTTCACCATCTCGCTCATCGTCGCCCAGCCGTCGACCGTGACCGCCCTGTTCGACGCAGCGATCGCCGCCGGCGCCACCGCGCTGAAGCCCGTCGAGAAGTCCATGTGGGGCTACGGCGGCAGCCTCCAGGCACCCGACGGCACGATCTGGAAGGTCGCGACTTCGGCGAAGAAGAACACCGGCCCTGCGACCCGGCAGATCGAGCAGATCGCGCTGCTGCTCGGCGCCGAAGATGTCGGAGCCAGCAAGCGGTTCTACGTCGACCACGGCTTCACCGTGGGCAAGAGCTTCGGCAGCTACGTGGAGTTCGCGTCACCGGCGAGCGCCGTCAAGCTCGGCCTCTACAAGCGACGCGCCCTCGCCAAGGACGCCGGCGTCGATGCCGAGGGCAGCGGATCGCACCGCATCGCGATCGCCGCGACCGGCGGGCCGTTCACCGACCCCGACGGCTTCGCATGGGAGGCCGCCTCGGTGTGAGGGGCGGGCTGCCGGATGGCGGGTGCACTGGCGTAGGCCTGCACCCGCCATCGTCATGCTGCCGCGGCGGACCTCCCATGTTCTGGTGCCCCCGGCAGGATTCGAACCTGCGCTTCCGACTTAGGAGGTCGGCACTCTATCCCCTGAGTTACGGGGGCGGCCGTAAGAGTCTACTTCCTTCGATTGCTCGTCTCGGTCTGCGCATGGCAGTTGGGGCAGAGCAGCCGAAGGTTCGAGAGTTCGTTGTTGAGACGGTCGCCGTCGACGTGATCGAGCTCTAGGGTGAGCGGCTTTCCGTTCCACTCCGGACCGAGCCTGCACAAGACGCAGACGTACGCGATGCCGAGCCGACGAGTCATCCACCGCTTCAGAGACGCACTGTCTTGCGGGACGTCGCCGCGCCGGAATCGGGCTCGCACCTCGTCTTCATCAAGCCTCGGCGTGGCGACGCGAGCGTGCCACTCACCTCGCCGCGCCACCGGGAGGGCCACTCCGAGTCGACCGGCCATGACAGCGGCACGCCGATAGTTGCCGCTGTACTTCGATACGCCGATGCGATCGAGTACCTCTGCGACCGTGCGCGACTCGGCGCACGCCTTGGTGAAGGCGTCAGGGTCCCAGGGCTTCGCCGGCGCTCGACCGCTCGTACGCAGCCCGTGCTGCTTCAACCAGTACCTGATGGTCGTGTGCGACACCGCGAGCCGCTCCGCGATTGCCCGTTGAGTGAGGCCCTCCTCGCAGAGTTCCGTCAGCTGCTCCCGTTCCACATCTGCACCGTACCGATGACCTCCGACGCACGGCGCCGCAACGGCAGCTGCTCGGCGCGGTAGCGTGTTCTGCGGCGCGCGTGCGCCAGGTGAATGGCGGCGCGGCCGCAGAACGGGGCAGGCATGAGCGAGTCGACGAGCACCAGGTTCTGGGTCGGCGCATCGACGACCGGTGCACTGGGATCGGCGGCACGGGGCATCCGGCCATTGGATGTCGCGGCCGACGGCCATGCCACGCTCGGCGAACCCGTCGATGTCGGGCCGAACCCCATGTTCCTCGCGATTTCTCCCGCCACCGGCGTGCTCGGCATCGTGCACGAGCTCGACGAGGGACTCGTCTCGACGTGGACGATCGAGGGCGATGAACTCGCGCCGTTCGGCCGGCCCGGCGTCACCGGCGTCTCGGGCCCCTGCCATTTGGCGTTCGACGAGTCGGGCGACCTCATCTTCGCGGCGAACTACTCGGGCGCGCGGCTCTCGATGCACCAGTCGGCGCCGGATGTCGCGGCCGACGTCGTGCTCGCCGCCGACTTCACCGGCACCGGTCCGCACTCCACGCGTCAGCAGGCCTCCCACCCCCACCAGGCCGTGGTCGATTCCGCGAGGAACCGGCTGCTCGTGCCCGACCTCGGCACCGACCGGGTGCGCGTGCTCGCGCTCGACGCGCTGCCGGCATCACTCGCCCACGCCGAGGCGAGCGACATCACGATGCACGCCGGCGCCGGGCCACGCCACCTCGTCGTCGCGGGCGACCTCGCGATCACGGCCAACGAACTCGACCGCACGGCGAGCATCATCGATCTCGTCGAGGGTCGCGAGGTGGCATGGTTCTCGATCGGCGACGATGTCGAGCCGCGCGGACTCGGCTGCTCGGCGATCCAGCTCACGAGGGGCGGCATCGTGCTCATCGGCGACCGTGATGCCGATGCTCTCCGGGGCCTGCGCTTCGACGCCGCCGCTCGCACGCTCGAACTCGTCGCGACGGTGAAGACGGGCGGGCGGCATCCGCGCGACCTGAACGTGACCCGCGACGAGCGATTCGCGCTCGTGGCCGACCAGGCGTCGGACTCGATCGCGGTCATCGCGCTCGATGCCGATGGCGTGCCGCTCGAGGTCGTCGACGTCGTCGAGACACCGGCTCCGGCGTGCCTGGCGCGCGTGTAGATCTCTCGATGCGGCCCTAGCGGGCCTGCTCGACCAGCAGGTGGCTCAGACGGGCGGGTAGAGGTAGAGCGCCGAGCCCGCCGGAATCGTGCGCCGGTGGTACGAGTGGTCGGAGTTTTGGTTGTACTCCTCGATGTTGACCGAACCGTCGCCGTTGATCGACTGCACGTACGCAACGTGGTTGTACGGGAACCACGCGACCGCGCCCACGACGGGCTCGCTCGAGGTTGGCCAGCCGCGGCTCTCCCACTCACCGGCCCAGGCGTGAGCGCTGCCCGACGCGAGGTTGCCCCAGTCCCACTTCCATGGGGCGCTCGTGACGCCGGCGTCGCGGTTCATTCGCCATGCCACGAAGTCGACGCACTCGCGGTAGTAGTACCGCAGCGGTGAGAGCCCGCCGCCGAAGTCGTCAGGGGTCTGATCCCACCAGGGGTAGTCGTCGCCCTCGGCCTTGACCGTGTGCACGGCGTACGCGCCGGTGCCTCGCGAGGCGAGGTTCGCCGCCCACGCCGCCTTGTCTTTGGCCTCCTGGTCGAGGCGGGCCGCTTCGATCTCGGCCTTCGAGGTGACGGAGTAGCCCTCGGCCGAGAGCGGCGCGCCGCTCGCGAGCGATGAGACCTCGATGTCCTGCGCCTCGGCCTTCGTCAGGCTGAAGGTACCGGATGACGCGAACGTCTCGCCGCCCGGCATGAACGCGTACGCCGGCAGGGCGACCGTGCCGACGATGGCCGGCACCACGAGCACCGTCGCGAAGACGCGCATGGGGCCGTTGCGACGCGTCGGTCGCGGCGAGCGGGAGACGGTGGTCGCGAGGTCGGGCGTGCCGGCAGGGGCGTTCGAGTCGACGGCGATGGATGCCGTGTCACGGCCCTTGCCCTTGGCTCGCTTCGAGCGGCCCTGCTCGGTTGCCGCGCTTCGTCGCGCTCGACCTCGGTCGGCCTCCCGACGCGAGGAGCGCGGGCGCTCGTGTGCGTCGTTCGTGTCGTCACCGTTCAACAGCAGAACCTCCGGGCACCGTTCGAAGGCCGCGGTGCAGCCCGGAACGGAGTGGCTTCTCGGGTGTCGGCGGCCTCAGGGGACGGCCGGACTCGTACCACCATAGGGCACGTGTCGTGGGTTTGTCACGAATCGGTCACGCCGCGGTCGCGAGGTACTCGTTCCACTGCGGCAGCGGCCGCTCGAAGCCGCGCGCCACCCAGCTGCGTCCGTTCGGCCGCGCGGGCGTGAAGCGGAGCTGCCATCCCATCTCGGCCGGCGTGCGATCGCTCTTCGTGTTGTTGCAGCGCAGGCAGCAGGCGACGAGGTTCTCCCACGTATCGCGACCGCCGCGAGAGCGCGGGAGCACGTGGTCGATCGTGGCCGCCGCGCGGCCGCAGTACGCGCACTGGTGTTCGTCGCGTCGAAGCACCCCGCGTCGGCTCACCGGTGCCTGACTCAGGCGTGGCGCCCGAACGTAGCGCGTCAGCAGGATCACGCTCGGTCGTTGCCACGATCCGCTCGCCGCGCACACCGGATTGCCCTCCTCGTGCTGGATGACGGTGGCCTTGTGATTCATGACGAGCAGCAGTGCCCGCTTGAACGAGACGATGGCGAGCGGCTCATAGCCCGCGTTGAGCACGAGTGTGCGCATGGTGTGCCTTTCGATCGGTGCTGGATGGCTTCCAGCCGCGTGAACGGATCGGCGTTCCGAGGGGTCGATTCCGGGTGGGCAGCGCCGGCAGTCGGCGGCTCGAGCTGCCCGGAAAACAGAGAACGGGCACCGTCGTGATGACAGTGCCCGTCGGGGCGTGCGCCCGGTTCGTGCTCGATTGACTACTGCGCCGTTGGTCGAAGAGCGCGCGGGCATCCGTGGAATGGATGCTGCGCGACGTGACCATCGGCTTCCCCTGCCCGGTTTCTCGGATCGTCAGGATCTCAGGTTAGAACACGAATGGCGCGCCGGGAACTTCCGGCGCGCCATTCACGTGTGGAGTCATGCGATGTTCACCGATCAGATGCCGATGCGCACGATGTAGTAGTCGCTCGTCCAGATGGGCTGAACACGAACGGATGCCCCTTCGTAGGGCGCGTGCAGGATCATGCCGTTGCCCGCGTAGAAGCCGTCGTGACCGGGCATGATCACGAGATCGCCCGGCTGCGCGTCGGCCTCGGAGATGCGGGTGCCCATGGCGCCCTGGCCGTTGGAGGAGTGCGGCATGCTGACGCCGAACTGCGCGTAGACGTACATCACGAAGCCCGAGCAGTCGAAGCCGGCCGGGGTGGCGCCGCCGTAGACGTAGGGCGTGCCGATGTACTGCGTCGCGACGTTGTAGACGCTCGCGAGGTCGAAGTTCGGGTACGGCGGGTTGGCGAGGAAATCGCCGACCGACGGTCCGGAGTACGAAGCGGCATACGAGGTCATCGCCGACTCGGCGGCGACACGGGCCGCCTCGGCTGCAGCGGCCGCCGCGGCAGCCTCGGCAGCGGCCTGGATCTCGGCTCCGGAGACGGCGGCGTAGCCGTCTTTGGTCACAGGCGCGGCGATGACGTCATCGGTGACCTCGACGGACTGCGCCTCGGCCTTCGTGAGCCGCGACTCGGCCGTCTGGCCGTATTGCGGTCCGGCCGAGCCGGGAGCGAAGGCGTACGCCGGGATGGCGAGCGTGCCGACGATGCCGGCGGCAACCGTCATCACGAGGACGTTCGCAAGCCGGCCGCGGCGCAGGCGACGGGTCGACGGCAAGGTCGACGATGTCACGCGAGCGGCGGCATCGGGTTGCGGTGCACTGGGGGAAACGGGTGCCTTCGCGGCGATGATCGCCTTCGTAGCAGCCCTGCGGGTGTGGTTCCTGGGCAGGTTGCGCCGGGAGAATCGAGCCAAAACGTGTACCTCCGTCGCCCCACGACAACTGATGTCACCCCACCGGATGCGCTCGAAGGCGCTTACGGGTACTTGATCGAGCGGTGGGCTTGGGAGGCGTCTCGACCCTGGTCCTCCGACTGGCTTCGTGCCGGCGGACTCGAACGAGACTACGCGACGAGTGCTCGATTGTCACATTCTGATCACGGCGCGGCCGCGATGCCCCTCATTCCGCGATGAAGATATGACCGGCGACTTCGCTCGGCAGCTCGAGCCCGCCGTCGGCGCCGTCGACCTCGACGAGCACGTACCCACCGGCCCGACTGAAGGTCGCCATGGCACCGGGCATGACCCCGGCCTGGCGCATCTGCGCGAGCAGTTCGGGGTCGAACTGCACGGGTTCGCCGAGTCGGCGAACGACGCCGCGAACCGGGGTCTCGCTCGCGTCGACGGCCTCGACGACGTTGACCACGCCGGTCATGAACGCGTCACTGGGCGGAAGCCCGAGCTCTTCGAGTCCGGGGATCGGGTTGCCGTACGGCGACTCACGAGGGCTGCCGAGGATCTCGATGAGGCGGCGCTCGACCTGCTCGCTCATCACGTGCTCCCAGCGGCATGCCTCGTCGTGCACGAACTCCCACTCGAGCCCGATCACGTCGGCGAGCAGCCGCTCGGCGAGGCGGTGCTTGCGCATGACGTGCACGGCCTTGGAGCGGCCGTCTGGCGTGAGTTCGAGGTGCCGGTCGCCCGAGACGACCACGAGCCCGTCGCGTTCCATGCGGGCGATGGTCTGCGAGACGGTGGGACCGGAGTGACCGAGCCGCTCGGAGATGCGTGCCCGCAGCGGCACGATGTTCTCCTCCTCGAGGTCGAGGATCGTGCGGAGATACATCTCCGTGGTGTCGATCAAGTCGGTCACGCGCGATCCTCCCGTTGTCACAGCCCGTCGTCCAGCCTACCGGGCGCCGCGCCCTCGCTAGACTCGTCGCATGCCGAGCATCGTGATTCCCCGTGACCTGCTGCCCGTCGACGGGCGCTTCGGCTGCGGACCCTCCAAGGTCCGCCCCGAGCAGCTCGCGCACCTGGCCGAGCGTGGTCCGGCCGTGCTCGGCACCTCGCATCGGCAGGCCCCCGTCAAGCAGCTCGTGGGCCGAGTGCGCAGCGGCCTCGGCGATCTCTTCTCACTGCCCGACGGCTACGAGGTCGTGCTCAGCAACGGCGGTTCGACGGCGTTCTGGGATGCCGCGGCGTTCGGCCTCATCGAGCAGCGCGCCCAGCTCTCATCGTTCGGCGAGTTCGGCGCCAAGTTCGCCGCCGCCGCCGCCGCTCCGTGGCTCCAGGCACCCGATGTGCGCAAGGCCGAGCCCGGTTCGCGAGCCGAGCCCGCAGCGCTCGACGGCGTCGACGTCTACGCCTGGCCGCAGAACGAGACCTCGACCGGCGTCATGGCCCCGGTCAGCCGTGTCACCGGCGACGCGGGCGCGCTGACCGTCATCGATGCCACGAGCGCGGCGGGCGGCATCCTCGTCGACCCCACGCAGTTCGACGCCTACTACTTCGCGCCGCAGAAGAATTTCGCCGCCGACGGCGGCATCTGGTTCGCGCTGCTCTCACCCGCGGCGATCGAGCGGGTCGAGCGCATCGACGCGAGCGGCCGCTACATTCCCGAGTTCCTCTCGCTGAAGAACGCGGTCGACAACTCACGGCTCGACCAGACGCTGAACACCCCTGCCCTCGCGACGCTGCTGCTCCTCGAGAACCAGCTCGAGTGGATGAACACCTCGGGCGGCCTCGCCTGGGCCGACGCCCGAACCCGCGAGTCCTCGTCGGTGCTCTACGACTGGGCCGAGCGCACCTCGATCACAACACCGTTCGTCGCGAACCCGGCGCACCGCTCGCAAGTGGTGGTGACGATCGACTTCGACGAGTCGACGGATGCCGCAGCACTCGCCTCGGCGCTTCGGGCCAACGGCATCGTCGACACCGAGCCCTACCGCAAGCTCGGCCGCAACCAGTTGCGCGTGGCCACGTTCACGGCGATCGAACCCGACGACGTTCGGGCGCTCACGGCCTCGATCGACTACGTGCTCTCGCAGATCGGCTGATCCACGTGCGGCTCTGGCTCAGCGACGGAGAGCGACGCCCCGACCCGGCGCCGGCGCGCGCCGATGCCCGCAAGGCCATGCTCGTGGGCACCATCGGCTGGGTGGTCGCACTCGTCGCCTGCTTCGTCTTCCGCGAGTCGCTGCAATCGGCCGGGCTCTGGTGGTTCGCGGGCGCCGCGATCACCGGCATCGTCGTGGGCCTGGTCGGCCTCGTCTCGGTGCAGGTGATCCGCAAGCGCGCGACTCAGTCGACGGAGCGGCCGAGCAGCTGATCTTCGACGTCGTCGTCGGCGTCGTCATCGTCGTCTGCGTCGTCATCGGCGTCGTCGACAGCGCCGTGATCACTCGATTGGTCGAGTGCGTCGATGTCGATGCCGTCGAACTCGTCGTCTCCGTGATCGTCATCGTCGGCGTCGAGCTCGTCGTCGTCGTCCGAGTCGTCATCGTCGTCGGAGTCGTCATCGTCCTCGGACTCGTCATCGTCATCGTCGGCGTCGAGCTCGTCGTCGTCGTCGCCGAGCTCGTCGTCATCGGAGTCGGCATCGTCGTCGGCCGATTCACCGGCAGCGGCGGCGATCGCCTCTTGCGCGGCGCGGTAGTCGGCGAGGCGGTCGGACCACGGCACCCACTCGGGAGCGAGCAGCGCGGTCTCGCCCGGCATGAGCTCGGTCTCGAGCACCGTCGGTTCGGCGTCGGCGTCGACGCGGGAGAGCGTGACGCTCCAGCGCCACCCCGGATATCCGCTGAGGTCGGAGGCGAACAGCAACGTCAGCACGTGCTCGCCCTCGACGAGGTGCCCGACGACCGAGCCGACGGTCTCGGGCGCGGTCACCTCGAGCAGCGCTCGCCGGGCGAGATCCACCGACGCCAGCAGCACCTCGTCGGCCACGACGGGCGTGTTCTCGGACTCGGTGGACTCAGGCATCCAGATCGTCAGCCACCTTGCGCAGCACCGCGGCGACAGTGCGTGCCTTCGACTTCTCGGGGTAGCGGCCGCGCCGCAGATCGGTGCCGATGCCGTCGAGCACCTTCACGACGTCTTCGACGATGATCGCCATGTCGTCGGCGGGCTTGCGGTTGATCTTCGTGAGACTCACGGGCGCATCGAGCACGCGCACCGAGAGGGCCTGCGCGCCGCGCTTGCCCTCTGCGACACCGAACTCGAGACGGCTGCCCGCACGCACGGTCGCGCCGGCGGGAAGAGCGGATGCATGGAGGAAGACCTCTTGGCCGTCATCGGAGCTGATGAAGCCGAATCCCTTCTCCTCGTCGTAGAACTTGACCTTGCCGGTGGGCATCGTGTGAACCTCGCTCATGTCTGCAGGCGCGCCGAAACGCATCGCCGTGCACCGTCCAGTCTAGGCCTCGGGGCACCCGCGAGCAGGCCGCCTGGCCTATTCTGGACGTGTGAGCGATTCCGGCCCCATCACCGACAATCGCGCCGAACGCGTCCTCGCGTACATGTTCGCCGCCGTCGTCGGTCTGTCCATCGTCTGCTTCTTCGCCGTGATGATCGGCACGTTCAACGGCGTGACCCGCGACGATATGGGCTCCGGCCTCTGGGCCGTCGTCACGATGCTGCCCTGGTTCGGGCTGCCGATCGCCTTCCTCCTGCTGATTGCGCTGCTCATCGTCAACGGCGTGCGGCGTGCCCGCGCGGCGCGGGCCGGAACGAGCTGACCGGAGACGATGCTCGAACTCGCCGCACGACTCCGCGGGCTGTCGCGAGACTCTCTCGCAGCAGCACTGCACTCGCGCGAGTTCGACCCCTCGGCCGTGCGCGACCTCTTCGATCTCGCCGAAGCCGTGCTCGCACCCGACTCGATCGATCACATCGTCGGCCGCCTCGACCGCCGACGGCTCGCCGTGCTCGCGGCAGCCATCGAGCTCGCGGCCGACGGCGACACCACGTCGGGGGCGGTGCAGAGCGCATTGGTGCACCACGGGGCTTCCGCCGAGCTGTCGGAGGCGACGAGCGAACTGCTCGATGCGCTCACCGAGCTGCTGCTGGTGGTGCGCATCGGCGAGCGCGTGCACGTGCCGTCGAGCGTCATCGCACGCGTGGCCCCGCGGCTCGGCGGCGAGCTGCCGGCCGTGGCCGAGCTCGCATCGCCTGCTCCGCCGGTGCTCGTGGTGAACGACCAGGTCGACCGCACCCTGCTCGATCGGCGTGCCGCCGAGACGGCGTACGCGACTGTCGCGGCGACCGCCGAGGTGCTCGCAGCCCTCGGCACACAGCCCGCGCGCGAGCTCGCGAAGGGCGGGCTCGCGCTGCCCGACTCGAAGCGCCTCGCCGAGGCGAGCGGCACGGCCCTCGACGCCCTGCCCCGGCTCTTCCATCGCGCCGACGAAGCCGGGCTCGTGGTGCGCGAGGGCGCGTTCTGGCTCGAGTCCGAACTCGGCGCGAGCTGGTCGCTCAAGTCGGCAGAGGGGCGGTGGCGCCGGCTCGCGGAGTGCTGGCGCGACCGCATCCCCGAGCCGCTGCGCGAGCTGGTCACCCGCCGAAGCGAATCGCTCACCGCGAGCACGCTGCGCGACGACGTGCGCTGGTTCTACCCCGCGGGCGGTCGGTGGCTCGACGACGGCATCGAACGCCTCGTCGACGAGGCCGAGGCACTCGGGCTCGCCGTCGCCGGCGAACCGGCCCCGACCGCGCTCCTCGTGCTCGCCGGCGACTTCGACCGGGCCGCCGCCCGGCTGTCGGCGCACTTCCCGGCCCAGGTCGACAGGGTGTACCTGCAGCATGATCTCTCGATCGTCTCGCCAGGGCCGCTCGAGCCATCGCTCGATGCGCGGCTGCGCGGCTTCGCCGACGTCGAGGGTCGCGACCTCGCCTCGACGTATCGCGTCAGCGCGGCATCCGTCAACCGCGGACTCGCGGCCGGTGAGAGCGCCGACTCGATCCTCGACTTCCTGCGCCGACTCTCGCTCACGGGCATTCCGCAGCCCCTCGCCTACCTCGTCGGCGAAGCCTCTGCGAGGTTCGGGTCGCTCCGCGTCTCCGTCGCCGATGAAGCGGATGCCCCGGCGCGATCGGCGATCCGCTCCGATGACGAGCAGCTCGTGCGCACGCTCGCCGTCGACCAGTCGCTCGCGCCGATCGGGCTCCGCCAGACCGGGCCGCACCGGCTGCTCTCCCGCTTCACGCCCGAGGTCGTGTTCTGGGCGCTCTCCGACGCCCGCTATCCCGTCGCCGCCGAAGACTCGTCGGGCAACATCATCCGACTGCGACGTCACCATCTGGCCCAGGTGCCCGATCCCGCGCCGAAGGCCGACCCGATCGAGGCGCTGCTCGACCTCGTGCTCGCCGAGGGCGAAGCCGGAGCCACCGAGCAGGCGTGGCTGGCACGCCAACTCGAGGCGGCCGCGCGGGCGAAGGAGACGCTCACGGTGACCGTGCGCATGCCGGGCGGCGATACCGCCGACTACCTCCTCGCGCCCGCGAGCGTTGCCAACGGCCGACTGCGAGCCCGCGACCGAAAGGCCGACATCGAGCGCACGCTGCCCCTGTCGGCGATCGCGGCCGTGTCGCCGGCGCCCGCCGGAGCCTGAGCGCGCGCGGCGACCGCGGCCGCGACGGCTGCCGCCTCGGCGACGGGCGAACCGGCGCAACCGGCCGTGCTCCCATGAACCGGGCGTAGACTCGACCGCTATGTCAGACGGCCCACTCATCGTGCAGAGCGACCGAACCGTCCTCCTCGAGGTCGCCCACCCGCTCGCCGAAGACGCGCGCCATGATCTCGCCGTGTTCGCCGAGCTCGAACGGGCTCCCGAGCACGTGCACACCTATCGCATCACGCGGCTCGGACTCTGGAACGCCCGGGCCGCCGGACACGATGCCGCCGACATGCTCGCGACCCTCGAGAAGTACGCGAAGTTCCCCGTGCCGCAGACGGTCGCCGTCGACATGCGCGAGACGGTGGGCCGCTACGGCCGGCTCGTGGTCGACCGCACCGACGACGGCGCCCTTCGCCTGCACAGCGACGACGTCGCGGTGCTCACCGAAGTGGCCTCGGCCAAGCGCATCGCTCCGCTGCTCGCCGAGCGCATCGACGACCGGAGCTTCCTCGTCGCGCCGTGGGCTCGAGGCGCCCTGAAGCAAGAGCTCGTGAAGCTCGGCTGGCCCGCCGAAGACCTCGCCGGGTACACGCCCGGCACGCCGCACCCGATCGATCTCGATCAGGCCGACTGGCATCTGCGCGACTACCAGCAGAAGGCCATCGACAACTTCTTCGAGGGCGGCTCGGGCGTCGTGGTGCTGCCGTGCGGGGCCGGCAAGACGCTCGTCGGCGCCGGCGCGATGGCGACCGCGAAGACCACCACGCTCATCCTCGTGACCAACACCGTGTCGGCTCGCCAGTGGCGCGACGAGCTGCTGCGCCGCACCTCGCTCACCGCCGACGAGATCGGCGAGTACTCGGGGCAGGTCAAGGAGGTCAAGCCGGTCACGATCGCGACCTATCAGATCCTCACAGCGAAGCGGAAGGGCGAGTACGCCCACCTCGCGCTCCTCGACGCGCTCGACTGGGGCCTCGTCGTCTACGACGAGGTGCACCTGCTGCCTGCGCCGGTCTTCAAGCTCACCGCCGAGCTGCAGGCCCGCCGCCGGCTCGGCCTCACCGCGACCCTCGTGCGGGAAGACGGCCGCGAGGGCGACGTCTTCAGCCTCATCGGCCCCAAGCGGTTCGACGCGCCGTGGAAGGAGATCGAAGCCCAGGGCTTCATCTCCCCCGCCGCCTGCTACGAGGTGCGCATCGACCTGCCGCAGTCCGAGCGGCTGACGTACGCGGCATCCGCCGATGACGAACGTTACCGCCTCGCGGCGACCGCACCGGCGAAGCTCGGCGTGGTCAAGGAGCTCGTGGCCAAGCACGCCGGCGAGCGCATCCTCGTGATCGGCCAGTACCTCGACCAGATCGACGAGCTCGCGCTGGCCCTCGGCGCCCCGCAGTTGACCGGCTCGACCCCGGTCGACGAGCGCGAGAGGCTGTTCCAGGAGTTCCGCGACGGACGCACGACGGTGCTCGTGGTATCGAAGGTCGCCAACTTCTCGGTCGACCTGCCCGAGGCGACCGTCGCGATCCAGGTCTCGGGATCGTTCGGCTCGCGTCAAGAGGAGGCGCAGCGCCTCGGCCGGCTCCTGCGGCCGAAGGAGTCGGGCCTCAGCGCGAACTTCTACACGCTCGTCGCCCGCGACACCGTCGACCAGGACTTCGCGCAGAACCGTCAGCGCTTCCTCGCCGAGCAGGGCTACAGCTACACGATCCTCGACGCGCACTCGCTCGAGGCGGCGTGACCCGGCGCGGCGCGAAGCGACGCGGCAGGTCACGCAAGGCGGAGCAGGAGCGTGAAGGGACGAAGTCGCTTCACGCGTGCTCGGCAGATTCGAGAACGTGACGTCTGCCCTCAACCACGCTGATACCGCAATAGCAACAGGTCGCCCGCCGGCATCGCGTGCATGAGGTGCATGCGTCGCTGCAGCTCGGGGGCGCCCCGCACGATGCGACCCGCCGTGCCGCCCACGAGCAACGGGCTGAGCGACAGGCAGAGCTCGTCGACCAGGTCGGCCTCGAGCAGCGAGCCGAAGAGGTGCGGCCCGCCCTCGCAGAGCACCTGTCGCAGTCCGCGCTCGTCGAAGACGTCGAGCATCGCGCGCACGTCGACCTGGCGCTCGCCGACCACGATGACCTCGGCGACCCGCTCGAGCGCACGCCGCTTGGCCGCGGGGGACGCGGCGTGGGTCACCACGATCGGACGCGCGACCGCCGCGGCGAAGACGGCTGCTTCCGGATCGAGATCGAGCGACGAGGAGACCACTGCGAGCCGGGGCTGCGCCGGGCGCCCGGCGGCGACCCGCATCGCGACATCCGACTCACCGACCGCCAGGCCGCCGTATCCCTCGACCCGCACGGTGCCCGCACCGACCAGCACGACGTCGGCCAGGGTGCGCAACACTTGCATCGCGAGTCGATCGTCGGCATCGCCGAGCCCGCCACTGCGTCCCTCGACGGTCGCAGCTCCGTCGAGACTCGCGACGAAGTTCATGCGCACCCGCCGCGCCCCGGGCTCGGGCGGCGCGTAGGCCGCGAAGAGCTCATCGCGGTCGAGCTTCGGCGCGTCGTCGGTCATCGGTTGTGCTCCAGGAACACGGGCTCGCGCCACCCTTCGATGGCCTCGATCATGCGCATCGCGTCGACCGTCTCGCGCACGTTGTGCACGCGCACGATGCGGGCGCCCTGCATGACGCAGTAGACGGCGGCGGCGATCGAGCCCTCGATGCGCTGCTCGCGCGGCCGACCGAGGCTCTCGCCCACGAAGTCCTTGTTCGAGAGGGCGACGAGCGTGGGGTACCCGAGACTCGTGATCTCACCGAGCCGCCGGGTCAACTCGAGCGAGTGCAGGGTGTGCTTGTTGAGGTCGTGACCCGGATCGACGATGATGCGGTCGGATGCCACGCCTCGCGACTGCGCGAGGGCGACGCGCTCGGCGAGGAACGCCGACACCTCGGCCACGACATCGCCGTAGCGAGGCGACGGGTACGGCGTGCGGGGCTTCGCGAGACTGTGGGTGACCACGATGGTCGCTCCGGTCTCGGCGACGACGTCGGCCATCGCGGGGTCGTGGAGGCCGGTGGTGTCGTTCACGACGTGCGCACCGGCGATGATCGCCGCACGGGCGACCTCGGGGTGGAAGGTGTCGACCGAGATCACGGCGCCGGAGTCGGCGAGCGCGGCGACGACCGGCACGACCCGGTCGATCTCCTCGTCGGGCGGAACAGCCGGGCCCGGCGCGAACTTCGCGCCGCCGACGTCGATCCAGTCGGCGCCCTGCTCGATCGCCAGCGATGCCGCGGCGATCGCGGCGTCGAGCGCCTCGGTGCGGCCTCGGTCGTAGAACGAATCGGGCGTGCGATTCACGATCGCCATCACGGCGACCTCGCGCGCGAAGTCGAATTCGCGCGGGCCGATCCGCCGGATCACCTGGGTACGAGTCGCCATGCTGCGAGTCTTCCACGGTCGCGTCGGTGCGGCCAACGCCCACCGAACGCGAAGCGCCCGGTTCGGCGACCCTCGAAGAATGTTCAGGAAAGTTCCAGCCGATGCGCAGAGAATCGACTCATGAGCGACGGACCACGCATTCTCATCGTCGATGACGAGCCCAACATCCGCGACCTCCTCACCACGAGCCTTCGGTTCGCCGGCTTCGCCGTGCGAGCGGTCGGCAACGGCGCGCAGACCATCTCGGCGGTGCTCGAAGAGGAGCCCGACCTCATCATCCTCGACGTCATGCTGCCCGACATGAACGGGTTCGGCGTCACCAAGCGGCTGCGGTCGGCCGGGTACACCGCGCCGATCCTCTTCCTCACCGCGAAAGACGACACCGAAGACAAGATCACGGGTCTCACCGTGGGCGGCGACGACTACGTCACGAAGCCCTTCAGCCTCGACGAGATCGTCGCGCGCATCAAGGCGATCCTGCGACGCACGATGCACGCCGAAGAAGACGCGGTCATCCGCACGGGCGAGCTCACGATGGACCAGGACACGCACGAGGTACTCGTCGGCGACGTTCCGGTCGAGCTCTCGCCCACCGAGTTCAAGTTGCTGCGCTACCTCATGCTGAACCCCAACCGGGTGCTGTCGAAGGCGCAGATCCTCGACCACGTGTGGGAGTACGACTTCAACGGCGACGCCGGCATCGTCGAGAGCTACATCTCGTACCTGCGCCGCAAGCTCGACCAGCACTCCGCAGAGCCGCTGATCCAGACCAAGCGCGGATTCGGCTACATGCTGAAGTCCTCCAAGCCCTGACTCAGGAAGGCCCACCTAGACTCGGCCCGCCATGAATCAGATCTCCGAGCGGTGGAACCGCATCTCCCTGCGCACCAAGATCACGGGTGTCACCGTGCTCATGCTGACGCTCGGTCTTCTGGTCTCCGGCATCGGCACGGCGGCGATGCTGCGCTCGTACATCGAGGCGCAGATGACCGCGAAGCTCGAGGCGATCGCGTCGAGTGATCTGGAGAAGTACTTCACCGACGACGAGGAGATCGACGAGCGCCGGTTCGCCCCCTCCGAAGAGGTCTTCGTGGCCGTCTACGATGCCGCGACCGGCGAGCTCGACGGCACCAACTGGGCCGGTCGCCACGGCGACGAACTCCCGGTGATCCCGAAGATCCTCACGCAGGCCCGGGTGAGCGAGCTCAACAACTCGCACTTCCAGATCTTCTCGTTGAACGACAAGTCCGGGGCGACGAGCTTCCGCGGGGTCGCCACGATCATGCTCTCCGATCAGCACGGCTCGTACTCCCCCGTGATCATCGCGATCTCGTCGAAGGATACCGAGCAGCTGCTCGCGATGTACCTCACGATCTTCCTCGGTTTCGGATTCGGCGTCGTGCTCGTCGGTGCACTGCTCACCCGCATGCTGGTCACGACGACGTTCATGCCGTTGCGCGAGGTCGAGCGCACGGCCTCGGCCATCGCCGACGGCGACTTCAGCCAGCGCCTCGGCGGGGCGACACCGAACACCGAGGTCGGCCGGCTCAACCGATCGCTCAACACGATGCTCAACCGCATCGACCGCGCCTTCCGCGACCGGGCTCGCACGATCGACCAGATGCGCCGGTTCGTCGGCGATGCGTCGCACGAGTTGCGCACTCCGCTCGTGTCGGTGCGCGGCTACGCCGAGCTCTACCGCATGGGCGCGCTGCAGTCGCCCGAAGAGGTCGGGCAGGCGATGGAGCGCATCGAGAAGGAGGCCATCCGCATGGGCGGCCTGGTCGAAGACCTGCTCGCCCTGGCCCGCCTCGACGAAGCGAAACCGCTCGATCTCGCCGAGGTCGATCTCGTGCCACTCGCCCGCGATGCCGCCCTCGACACCATGGCGGCCCATCCCGCGAGAGTGGTCACCGTGATCGCCCCAGAAGACCTGAGCACCGCGGATGCCGCGGGGGCGCCCGCTCCCGATCTCGAAGTCGAGCTCGAGCCCGCCCCTGACCACGCGAACACCCTGACCGGTCCGATCTCCTTCGCAGGCGCAACGCTCGCCCGTTTGCGCGGTCGTCGCCCGCGCGGCGGCGATGCCGCGACGGCTTCGAGCAGCAAGAAGGCATCGTCGAAAGGCGCCTCCGGGACATCCGCTTCGAAGCGCGCTGCCGCTCGCGCCGCGGCCGCGAGTTCCGCACCGACGACGGCGAGCACCACTGCCATCGAGGTGCAGCCGAAGCCCGTGCGGCGCACGGTCGTGCTCGTCGAAGAGAACAAGATCCGTCAGGTCATCACGAACCTGATGGGCAATGCGATCCGCTTCACGGCGCCCGAGAGCCCCATCGAGATCCGCATCTCGGTCGACGACTCGACGGAGCGGGCCATGATCGAGGTCGTCGACCACGGCGAGGGCATCCCGCCGCAGATCCGCGAGAAGATCTTCCAGCGGTTCTGGCGCGCCGACACCTCGCGTACGCGCGAGACGGGCGGTTCGGGCCTCGGCCTCGCGATCGTGTCGTCGATCGTCGCCGCGCACAACGGCACCGTCGACGTGGTCGAGACGCCGGGCGGCGGAGCGACGTTCCGCGTCTCCCTGCCGCTGGCGGGTTCACCCGCCGCGCCGCAGCGCGTCAGCACCGACTGAAGCACTTCGCCCGCCGTGCCGCAGCGCGTCAGCGCCCCGCTCAAGCCCATCGTCCGGCGTTCGGGCGGCAGCACTCGCCCTCAACAGGCGGCGATCGATCGATGCACGCACGATGCCCCCTCTGGGCGGCCGTAGCATGCACGTGCGCTCGTAGCATGTGCAGCACACCGAACGAAAGGGGCCGAGATGGCCGTCTACCAGGTCGACGCCGAGCAGGTGTCCGCCGCGACCCAGACCGTGCAGGGCACGATCGGGCGCATCCAGTCCGATGTCGCCTCGCTGCTGGGGCAGCTCACCGGGCTGCAGTCCTCGTGGTCGGGTCAGGCGTCGGCGGCGTTCCAGGGCGCTGTCGCCGACTGGCGTGCCACGCAGCTGCAGGTCGAAGAGAGCCTCTCGGGGCTCAACCGCGCGCTCGGCGTCGCGGCCGTGCAGTACTCCGACACCGAGCAGTCGAACGCCCGCCTGTTCCTGCGCTGAGCCTGCACCTGCAGCGCGACACCGGCGACGACGGAAGCTCGAGGCACAACGATGATGGGCGCCTCCCCAAAGGGGAGACGCCCATCATGCCGTGCTTCGTACGGCTCGGACCTAGAAGTCCATGCCACCCGAGGGGTCGCCGACCGGAGCCGGGTTCTTCTCGGGCTTGTCGGCGACGACGGCCTCGGTGGTGAGGAAGAGGCCGGCGATCGACGCTGCGTTCAGCAGCGCGGAGCGGGTCACCTTCACCGGGTCGTTGATGCCGGCAGCGAGCATGTCGACGTACTCGCCGGTCGCGGCGTTCAGGCCGTGGCCGATCGGGAGGTTGCGCACGCGGTCGACCACGACGCCCGGCTCGAGGCCGGCGTTGAGGGCGATCTGCTTGAGCGGTGCGTCGATGGCCACGCGCACGATGTTCGCGCCCGTCGCCTCGTCGCCCGTGAGCTCGAGCTTCTCGAATGCGGTCTTGCCGGCCTGGATGAGGGCGACGCCACCACCGGCGACGATGCCCTCTTCGACGGCGGCCTTGGCGTTGCGCACTGCGTCTTCGATGCGGTGCTTGCGCTCCTTGAGCTCGACCTCGGTCGCGGCACCTGCCTTGATGACGGCGACGCCGCCGGCGAGCTTGGCGAGACGCTCCTGGAGCTTCTCGCGGTCGTAGTCGGAGTCGGTGTTGTCGATCTCCTTGCGGATCTGCGACACGCGGCCGGCGATGGCTTCCTCTTCGCCGGCGCCTTCGACGATCGTGGTCTCATCCTTGGTGATGATGACCTTGCGAGCCTGGCCGAGCAGGTCGAGGGTGACGTTCTCGAGCTTGAGGCCGACCTCTTCGGAGATGACCTGGCCCCCGGTGAGGATCGCGATGTCCTGCAGCTGCGCCTTGCGACGGTCGCCGAAGCCGGGAGCCTTGACGGCGACCGACTTGAAGATGCCGCGGATCTTGTTGACGATCAGTGTCGCGAGTGCTTCGCCATCGACGTCTTCCGCGATGATGAGCAGCTGCTTGCCGGTCTGGATGACCTTGTCGACGATCGGCAGCAGGTCCTTGATGTTCGAGACCTTGCCGTTGACGATCAGGATGTACGGGTCTTCGAAGACCACTTCCTGACGCTCGGGGTCGGTGACGAAGTACGCCGACAGGTAACCCTTGTCGAAGCGCATGCCCTCGGTGAGCTCGAGCTCGGTGCCGAAGGTGTTCGACTCCTCGACGGTGACGACGCCCTCTTTGCCGACCTTGTCGATCGCTTCGGCGATGAGCGCACCGATCTGCTCGTCGGCGGCGGAGATCGAGGCCGTGGCGGCGATCTCTTCCTTCGTCTCGACGTCTTTCGCGTTCGCGAGCAGCTCGACCTCGACGGCCGCGACGGCCTTCTCGATGCCGCGCTTCAGCGAGATGGGGTCGGCGCCGGCAGCGACGTTGCGGAGGCCCTCGCGAACGAGTGCCTGGGCGAGCACGACCGAGGTCGTGGTGCCGTCACCGGCGACGTCGTCGGTCTTCTTGGCGACCTCCTTGACGAGCTCTGCACCGATCTTCTCGTACGGGTCGTCGAGCTCGATCTCCTTGGCGATCGACACGCCGTCGTTCGTGATCGTGGGCGCGCCCCACTTCTTCTCGAGCACGACGTTGCGGCCGCGCGGGCCGAGGGTCACCTTCACCGCGTCGGCGAGCGTGTTGAGGCCACGCTCGAGGCCGCGACGGGCCTCCTCGTTGAAAGCAATGATCTTTGCCATGTGTTTCTCTCGTCCTTTCCCGGACGTCTTCAAAGATTCGTTGGGTTAGCACTCAAAACGAGTGAGTGCTAAGACGATTCTGGCACTCGACCGTCGCGAGTGCAAGCGAGCGCGATGCTGTCCGCTCAGGGCGTGAACGTCGCCGAGCCGTCGTCCGGCACGAGCTCGACCCACGTGTTGCCGGGCGCCAGGCGCAGCGGCGAACCGTCATCGGCGGTCAACGTGATGGGCGAGCTCGCGGCATCCTTCGCCCAGGTGCCATGGGCGGTGCGACCGGCGACCGACACCCAGGCCTCACCCGTGCCGATCATCACCGTCTTCGGCACTTCCCCGTAGCCGTCGTCGATGCCGACCCGCAGCGTGACGACGTTGCTCGCGCGCACCCGCTCCCCCGACGTCTCGAGATCCGGCGCGCCCTCTTGAGACCGCAGCCAGACGGATACCGCAACATCCCACTCCCACGACGGGAACCGGGCCTCGGAGAACACGAGGTCGATCCGCGAAGTGGGCGTCGCGGCGAACGCCGGCGCCGCGAGCGCGTCGGCTGCGCCGTAGGAGAACTGCACGGGCGGCGGAGCGAGCTCGGCATGGCGCGACACAGCTTCGGCCGCACTGAGGATCACATCGTGCGGGCCCGGCCGCTCGTCGGCGCGGCTGAAGAGACCGGTCTCGTCGTAGTCGAAGACGAGGTTCAGGAGCGGCGTGGCCATCATCATCTCGACGAACTCGTCCTGACCGCCCGAGTAGGCGATGATGCCGCCGAACGGCGACGCGATGTCGGGATCCATCGGCCGGATCGAGCGCACGGGGCCGACCTCGTCGGGCACATCCGAGTGCCAGATCGCGACGTACCGAGTGAGCCCGCCCTCGACGAGCTCCTCGAAGACGATGTCGCTGCGGTTGAGCGCGATCTGCGGTCGCGCTTCGTCGTGGTTGTCGATCTTCACCGCGAGCGAGGGGTGCGCGAGCGCCGCGGCATCGGCGCTGGTGCCCCGGAGCGGCGCGAACGACACCGTGGCAGCCGGCGACTCGCCCGCGGGGCGGGTGGCCTCTGGCTCACCGGCATCCGGTCCCTGCGCCGGGGCCTGGCACCCGGCGAGCACGACGATCGCGGCGCTGAGCACGGCGAACGTCACCCCTCGCCGATGCGAGGCCCGCCGGACTCGCAACGCCATGCCGTCATGCTAGCCGCGAGGCCACCCGAAGCCGGGGAACGCGCCGCCGAACCGGCTTGCGTCGGCGAATCAGGGTCGCACGCCTCAGGCCGGCCGAACCGCCTCCGCCTGCGGGCCCTTCGAGCCCGTGCCGACCTCGAAGACGACCTGCTGGCCCTCTTCGAGCACCTTGTACCCCGACATGTCGATCGCCGAGTAGTGCACGAACACGTCTTGGCCGTCATCGGCGACGGTGATGAATCCGTAGCCCTTCTCAGCGTTGAACCACTTGACGGTTCCGTTCGCCATGCGTTGCTCCCATGTTGCTGCGAGTGTCGATCGGCACGTGCATGTCGCATGCGCCGGGTCGACCCACATGGGAGAACGGATGCCGGGAACGGCACGTGCACACCACGGGAGCGACCGAATCCAGATACTCACGACGGGCCGCCCTGGCACAAGAGCTCTGCACACGGCGCAGGTATCGGAATGGCAACGATTCACCCGCTGCGGCGGGCGGGGAGGATCAGCCCGCGGTCGCGTCGGCGTAGTCGGAACCGAGCACCACGACCAGCTGGTTGCCGGTGGCGGCGAACTGGTCGGACAAGCGCACGTCGGCCTCGGGCAGGAACTGGGCGACGCCGCGGGCGGCGCCCTCGAGCTCGGGGGTCGCGTAGTAGACGACGGTCTCGGTGAGGGTGTCGTCGTCGGCGTTGGCGGTCGAGCCGACCGGTACGCCGTTGGCCGTGAGCGTCTCACCCGCCCGCGCCGCGAGGCCGCTCGTCGCCGTGCCGTTGAGCACGAGCACCGGGATGTCGGGAGCGATCACCGGCTCGGCGGTGACGACCGGCGTGGGACTCGGCGTCGAGGCGGGAGGGTTGCCGAAGTTCAGGCGATCGTTGAAGAGCATGACGCCGGCGATGCCGACCGCGACCAGCACGACCGTGGCGAGGGCCGCCCAGGCGAACGCGATCCATGCTGCGCCGCGGCGCGCGGGCGCCCGGTGCGCACCGACCCGGTCGATGCCGTGCGGGATCGAGTCGAATCGATCGCGGGGGAACTTCTGCGCCATGGGTCCAGTCAGGTGTCGGGGCCGCGCTCAGTCGAGCGGTCGGCCGATCGAGAGCGAACGCCGCGATCGCGCCGCCGCACGGGCTGCACGCATGCGCTGCAGTCGCTTGACGAGCATGGGATCGTGGCGGAGCGCCGCGGGCGAATCGATGAGCTCGCCGAGGATCCGATAATAACGGGCGGCCGAGATACCGAACTCGTCGCGAATGGCCTCCGCCTTCGCTCCGGGCTGCTGCCAGGCACGTGACTCGAAAGCGAGCACGCGAAGATCGCGCTCGTCGAGGGCCGACTGCGAGGGTCGATGCGGCAGGCGCTCGGCGCTCATACGACCTCCCGTCGAGGCGGGCCGGATGCGCCGCCTGCACAAATCCTAGACACTGTCGGCCGCGCATCAGCCGAGCGACGGCGGCGTGTGCCCGGTGCGGCCGGCGGCCGGCGGCCGGGCAGGCCCATCGACGAGAGCCGACGACGGAACATCCGAACCGGTTCGCACGTTGCACTCGATGCCGGAACTCCCCGCAATACCTGCGAGCATGGGATGGCACTTGCGAGCACGAGAGGACCGCTGATGGCGTACGACGTGGAGAAGACCGAGGAGCAATGGCGCGCCGAACTCGGCGACGAGCAGTACTCCGTGCTGCGCGAAGCGGCGACCGAGCGCCCATGGACCGGCGAGCTCCTCGATGAGGACCGCGCGGGCGTCTACGCCTGCGCCGCTTGCGGTGCCGAGCTCTTCCAGAGCGGCACGAAGTTCGACTCGGGCTGCGGCTGGCCGAGCTTCTACGAGTCGGTGCGCCCCGAGGCGGTCGAGCTCATCGAGGACTCGACGCTCGGCATGGTGCGCACGGAGGTGCGCTGCGCGAGCTGCGGCTCGCACCTCGGGCACGTCTTCCCCGACGGCTTCGGTACCCCGACCGGCGACCGCTACTGCATGAACTCCCTCGCCCTCGACTTCTCAGCCGAGTCCTGAGTGGCGGCGCCCGTTCGCGATGCGATGCTCGCCAGGCGTTCGGCGCCGAAGGTGACGGATGCCGCGCCTGACGACGATCAGCTGCTCGAGCTGCTCGAAGCGGCGGGCCGGGTCGCCGATCACGGCGCCCTTCGGCCGTGGCGGGTCGTCGCACTGCGGGGCGATGCCCGGGCGCGGCTGGGAACGGCGCTCGCGGGCGCCGCAGGCTTCAGTGGCGAGCAGGGCGCGCGCCTCTCGGGCAAGCCGCTCCGCGCTCCCCTGCTGCTCGCGATCGTCGCGGTCACCAGACCGCACCACAAGGTCGCCGTCTGGGAGCAGGAGGCGGTCGCCGCGGGCGTCGCCCACCAGCTGAGCCTGGTGCTCGACGAGGCCGGTTGGGGCGTGATGTGGCGCACGGGCCCGCACACGCGGCATCCGCTCGTCGCAGAGATGCACGGCCTCGCCGAGGGCGAGCGGCTGCTCGGCTGGTTGTACGTCGGCGGTGTACCGGCTGGCGCGCGGAGCGACCGAACGCCCGGTGTCGACGCCGCCTCGAGGTTCAGCTCGCTCGGCTGACCTCTGCCGACTCGGCGCCATCGACCGACGGCGGCTCTGCGGGCACCACCGCGTGTCGGCGGCGACTCCAGCGGATCGATGCGACCGCCACGGCGATGAGGGCGAGCACGGTGCCGCCGACCGTGGCGAGCTCGACCGGTCGATCGGCCGTCGGCAGCAGCAGGTCGAGCGCGAGTGCGGCGACGAGTTGGCCGGCGACGCCGCAGAGGGCGAGCAGCAGCACGCCGAGCCGGCGCACGAGCATCGCCTGCCCGGCGATGAAGATGCAGCCGAGCGCTCCGCCGGTGTAGAGCCATGGTTCCGCGGGCAGCGTCTCGGGCCACCCGACGGATGCCGCGTGCACGAGCATCACCACGACGAGCGCCGTCGTTCCGACGAGGAAGTTGATCACGGTCGCGGTGAGGGCGCTGTCGGCGATGGCCTTCACCCGCCCGTTCACCGCCTGCTGCCACCCTGCACCGACGCCAGCGACGAACGGGAGCAGCATGAGCAGGAGCGGTGCGTCGCCGGCGACCTGCGCCGACACCGCCCAGCCGATCGCTGCGAGCGCGAGCACTGCGCCGACCACTCGGGTCGCGCTGAGCGGCCGTCGTCCGCCGGGGCCGAGGCCGATGAGGTCGAACACGATGCCTCCGACGGTCTGCCCGGCGACGATCGCGATCGTGAAGAGCGCCACCCCGATGACGCCGGCCGAGAGACCCTGCGTGATCACGAACCAGGCGCCGGCGAGGCCGCCGAGCACCATCCACCACGGAAGCGCGCGGGTGCGCAGTGCGCCGCCGACCCCGCGGAGGCCGACGCGGCCCGGCTTCCACATCGTGAGGACGACGAGCAGGATCACGAGCCCGCTGCCGAACGAGATCGCTGCGGCCGTGTACGGGTCGTGGAGCCCCTGCGCGAGTTGTCCGTTGATGCGGGACTGCAGTGCGGTGCCCGCACCGAACAGCAGGGCGAGCAGCAGGCCGATCCACATCGGGATCCTTGACTGCTCGACGTGCGCGTGGCGATGAACGGCGTCGGCGCCCGCCGATGGCGAGTGCGTCTGGGGTGGGTTCTGGTTCAAGAGCCGGCTATGGGACTCGAACCCACAACCCCCGCTTTACAAGAGCGGTGCGCTACCAATTGCGCCAAGCCGGCGAGGACATCGCCTCTCCGACATCCTACCGATCAGGTGGACGCCGGACGTGAACGAGGGCCCGGCACACGGCCGGGCCCTCGTGAAGCGCGTCGAGCGTCAGGGCGCCGGCGTCGGAGTCGGCGTCGGCGTCGAGGTCGACTCCGAGAACGCCTCGCCCGTCGCCTGCAGCACGAACGACTGGAACTCGGCCGGGTCGGTGAGCGAGCCTTCGTACTGCTTGCCGTTCACGAGCACGGTCGGGGTGCCCTTGATCGACTCGAGGTCGGAGTTCGGCACCGCTTCGGTGAGCGCACGCGTCGTGGCATCCTGCACCCACTTCTTGAACTGGGTGTCGTCGATGCACTTCTCGATCGCTCCAAGGGAGCCGACGCCCGCCTCTTTCGCAAGGGCCTTGATCTCGGTGTTGGTGAGACCCGGCGACGTCTCTTCCGGCTGGTTCTCGAAGAGCAGCGCGTTGAAGTCGAAGAACGAGTCGGGCGAGTTGTCGGCGACGCAGGCGGCCGCGTTCGCGGCGCGCAGCGAGTACTGCGTGCCGGCCGACTTGTTCGTCAGCAGCGCGATCGGGTGCACCTCGAGGGTCGCGGCGCCCGACTCGACCATCGTTCTGATCGAGTCGGAGTTCGTCTGCTCGAACTGACCGCAGAACGGGCAGAGGTAGTCGATGTAGGTGACGATGTTGGCGACGGTGCCGCTGTCGTCGGGCACCGTCGGCTTCGACGTCGCGCCGGCGGCGAGGGCCGGAGTCTCGGTCGCCGTGATGGTGCCGTCGACCCCGGTGAGCAGGATTCCGTCACTCGCCATGTTGGCCGGCCCGGGGCCCGCGGGCTTGACGCTGTTGAAGATCAGGGTGCCGACGAGCGCCGCGATCGCGAGCACCGCGACGATCACACCGCCCTGGATGAGCACCTTGTTGCGCCGTTCGCGCTTCTTCTGCTCCTCGCGGAGTTCCCGTGCCTTCTCTCGCGCTGCTTCGCGCTGTTCGTTACGGGTGGGGCGTGGCTGATTCGATCCGCCGTTGCTCATCGATGGTCACTCCGGTCGCTGTGGGTACGCCCGCGCATGCATGCGAACGCCAAGATGATATTAGGGACGATGGCTGGGAATCACCCAAACGAGATCTGCGAGGCCGCCGACCGCGGGCTGTGGAGCCGGCACCCGAGCGTACGCCGAACCACTCGGTGCATGCGATACTGAGTGGGCGTCAGCGTCGACGCGAGTCCATCACTACGGATCGTCCGGCACGTACCTGCCGGTGAAGGAGAAACACATCATGGCGTCAGTCACGTTCGATAAGGCCACCCGCCTCTACCCCGGAGGCAACCGTCCGGCCGTCGACCAGCTCGACCTCGAGGTCGCAGACGGCGAGTTCCTCGTCCTCGTCGGCCCCTCCGGTTGCGGCAAGTCCACCTCGCTCCGCATGCTCGCGGGCCTCGAAGAGGTCAACGAGGGCAACATCTTCATCGGCGACCGCAACGTCACCGACGTGCCGCCGAAAGACCGCGACATCGCCATGGTCTTCCAGAACTACGCGCTCTACCCGCACATGACCGTCGCCGAGAACATGGGCTTCGCGCTCAAGATCGCCGGCGTCGGCAAAGACGAGCGCGCAGCTCGCGTGCTCGAGGCGGCCAAGCTCCTCGACCTCGAGCCCTACCTGGCACGCAAGCCCAAGGCGCTCTCGGGCGGCCAGCGTCAGCGCGTCGCCATGGGCCGCGCCATCGTGCGCCAGCCGCAGGTGTTCCTCATGGACGAGCCGCTGTCGAACCTCGACGCGAAGCTGCGCGTGCAGACGCGTACGCAGATCGCATCGCTGCAGCGCCGTCTCGGCGTCACGACCGTCTACGTCACGCACGACCAGACCGAGGCGCTCACCATGGGTGACCGCATCGCGGTGCTGAAAGACGGCCTCCTGCAGCAGGTCGGCACCCCGCGCGACCTCTACGAGCAGCCCAACAACGTGTTCGTCGCCGGCTTCATCGGCTCGCCCGCGATGAACCTCTTCCACGCGGACCTCGTCGAGGGCGGCATCAAGTTCGGCACCGCCACGGTGCCCGTCGAGCGCGACGCGGTCGCCGACTCGAGCAGCACGATCGCCACGATCGGTGTACGTCCCGAAGACATCACCGTCTCCCCCGTGCAGGGCGAGGGCCTCGCGGTCGAGGTCGACCTCGTCGAGGAGCTCGGGGCCGACGGCTACCTCTACGGCCACTCGACGGTCGAGGGCAAGCGCACCGACATCGTCGCGCGCGTCGACGGCCGCGTGCACCCGAACGCCGGCGAGCGCGTGTATCTCACGGCAACGCCGGGCCACGTGCACATCTTCGACGCCGAGACGGGCCTCCGCCTCAGCAAGAAGCCGGTCGTCGCCTGACGCGACCTGTCGACCGGTTTGCCGGCCGGGCACTCGCCCGGCCGGCATCGCTGTATCCACGAGGCATCCGACGACTACGCTGAGGCCCTAATGAGCGGATCACTCTCCATCACGTCGGCCTTGGCCGATCCGGCACTACTCGACCTCCCGTGGGACGTGCCGCTCGAGGCGTGGCCCAACGAGACCATCGCGGCGCTGCCGAAGGGCATCTCGCGCCACCTCGTGCGGTTCGCGCACCTCGGCACCCATGTCGTGGCGATCAAGGAGACGACGGCCGAGATGGCCAAGGGCGAATACGAGATGCTGCGCTCGCTGCAACGCCTCGACATCCCCTGCGTCGACCCGGTGGCGGTCATCACGAATCGCAGCGACGCCGAGGGCGATGAGCTGAAGCCGGTGCTCGTCACCCGGCACCTGCGCTTCTCCCTCCCCTATCGTGCGCTCTTCTCGCAGACCCTCCGGCCCGACACCGCCACGCGACTCGTCGACGCCCTCGCCGTGCTGCTCGTGCGCCTGCACATCGTCGGGTTCTTCTGGGGCGACGTGTCGCTGTCGAACACGCTCTTCCGTCGCGACGCCGGCGCCTTCGCGGCCTACCTCGTCGACGCGGAGACGGGCAAGCTGTACGAGGGCGGGCTCTCGAACGGCCAGCGCGAGAACGACCTCGAGATCGCCCGGGTCAACATCGCGGGCGAACTGCTCGATCTCGAGGCCGGCGGCAAGGTCGCCGACGAACTCGACCCGGTGAACATCTCGAACGGCATCGTCGAGGCGTACCGCAGCCTCTGGACCGAGCTCACCGGCTCCGAGTCGTTCTCGAGCGCCGAGCGATGGCGCATCAACGAGCGGGTCAACCGCCTGAACGAGCTCGGCTTCGACATCGAGGAGCTCGCGATCCGCACCGACGAGACCGGCACCACGGTGCGCATCCAGCCGAAGGTCGTGGACGCCGGTCACCATCAACGCCGGCTGCTGCGGCTCACCGGGCTCGATGCGGGTGAGAATCAGGCCAGACGCCTGCTCAACGACCTCGACTCGTACCGCGCCGCCTACGACAAGACCGAGCTCGACGAGGAGATGGTCGCTCACGAGTGGCTCATGCGCGTGTTCGAGCCGGTCGTGCGGGCGATCCCGCTCGAGCTTCGCGGCAAGCTCGAGCCGGCCGAGGTCTTCCACCAGTTGCTCGACCACCGCTGGTTCCTCGCGCAGCAGGTCGGCCACGACATCCCGCTCGCCGAGGCGGTGACCTCGTACGTCAACACGGTGCTTCGCCATCGCCGCGACGAGGCGACCGTGATCGGCCCGCCGACCGACTCCTTCACGATGCCGATCGAGACGATTCCGTCGACCGACACCGCGGCGTTCGCCGCACTCGACCCCGACGACGACGGCGACTGGCGCGCGAACGTCTGATCCGGCATCCGCCGGTCGACGCGCGAGCCGTGCTCGCTCGCCGACCCACGGGCGCTGCTACTCCGCGCGGAGCTTCGAGATCTCGTAGAGGGTGACCGAGGCGGCGATGCCGGCGTTCAGCGACTCCGTCGATGCGCTGATCGGGATCGAGACGATGGCGTCGCACGTCTCGGCGACGAGCCGCGAGAGCCCCTTGCCCTCGCTGCCGACGACGACCACGATCGGGCGATCGGCCCACGAGAGTCCGGGCAGCGAGACGTCGCCGTCGCCGTCGAGACCGAGCACGAACACGCCTCGCTCCTTCAGCGCCTTGAGGGTCTGCGTGAGGTTCGGCGCCATGGCGACCGGCACTCTCGCGGCGGCCCCGGCCGAGGTCTTCCACGCGGCGGAGTTCACGCCCACCGATCGGCGCTGGGGCACGATGACGCCCTGGCCGCCGAACGCGCCGGTCGAGCGCAGGATCGCGCCGAGGTTGCGCGGGTCGGTGATGCCGTCAAGCGCGACGAACAGCGGCGTCTCGTCACGGGCGAGCACCTCGTCGAGCAGCTCGATCGGGTGCGCGTACTCGTAGGGCGGCACCTTCAGCGCGATGCCCTGGTGCACGCCGCCCTCTCCGGCGAGACGGTCGAGCTCAGGTCTCATGACCTCGAGCATCGGGATGCCGCGGTTGGTCGCGATCTTCAACGCCTCGCGCACGCGATCGTCCATCTCGACCCGCGCAGCGATGTACAGCGTCGTCGCGGGGATGCGCGCCCGGAGCGCCTCGACGACCGAGTTGCGGCCTGTCACGATCTCGGACTCGTCGCCCGTCTTCGCACGGCGCGCAGCACCGGAGGCACCGCGCGGCGCACCCTGGCGCTGGCCGCCACCCTGACCGGCGACGCGCTTGCCGCCCGACGCGCGATAGCGCTCGTCGGCGGCTTTGCGCTTGCCGGCGGGGTGCCAGGCGCGATCTTCGGCCTTCGGCGTCGGGCCCTTGCCCTCGAGCGCCTGACGGCCCTGGCCTCCTGAGCCGACTTGCTTGTTCTTCGCCTTCCGTACGGCTCCGGCTCGCGACTTTCCGCTGCTGCCCTTCATAGTCCCAAGCTCCAATGCGTTCCGGTCGAACTGTCTTCGATGGTGATACCCGCTGCCGAGAGTTCGGCGCGGATGCGGTCTGCGGCAGCGTAGTCCTTCGACTCGCGCGCAGCCTGTCGGTCTTCGATGAGGCGGGCGACGAGGGCGTCGAGCGCGGATGCCGCGGGCCCGGTGTCGGCGGCCGCCCAGTGCGGGTCGCGCGGGTCGATGCCGAGCACTTCGACCATGGCGACGACCTGCCCGTGCGCCACTGCGGCGTCGTGCAGTTCGTCGGCGTCGAGCGCCTGATTGCCGGCGCGCACCGTGTCGTGCAGCACCGCGAGCGCCTGCGGCACGCTGAAGTCGTCGTTCATGGCGGTGGCGAACGCCTCGGGAATCACCGGTGCGCCGACGCCCAAGTAGCGCGTGCCGCCGAGACGCCGGGCGACACGTGAGAGGAAGCCGCGGATGCGGTCGACGGTCGCCTCGGCCTCGGCGAGCGAGTCGGGCGAGTAGTCGAGCGTCGAGCGGTAGTGCGCCGCGCCGAGCAGATAGCGCACTGCGAGGGGCGAGGCGAGCTCCAACAGCTCGGCGGCGAACACCGAGTTGCCGAGCGACTTCGACATCTTCTGTCCGCCGACGTTCACGAGCCCGTTGTGCACCCAGTAGCGTGCGTAGGCGTCGCCCGCCGCCGTCGACTGGGCGAGTTCGTTCTCATGGTGCGGGAACCGCAAATCGAGGCCGCCGCCGTGGATGTCGAACTCGTCGCCGAGGTAGCGGGTCGCCATGGCGGAGCACTCGATGTGCCAGCCGGGGCGCCCATCGCCCCACGGAGAGGCCCAGCTCGCCGATTCGGGTTCGGTGGCCTTGCGGCCCTTCCACAGGGCGAAGTCGCGCGGATCGCGCTTGCCACGGGGGTCGGCGTCGGCCGCAGCCTCCATGTTGTCGCGCGCCTGGCGAGTGAGCTCGCCGTATGCGGGCCAGCTCGCAGTGTCGAAGTAGACATCGCCCGACTCGTCGGGGGCGGCATACGCGTGGCCGCGCTCGATGAGGCGTGTGATGAGCTGCTGCATCTGCGCGACGCTCGCGGTAGCCCGCGGCTCGTACGTCGGTGCCAGGATGCCGAGCGACGCATATGCCGCGGTGAACTCCAGCTCGACGCGGTACCCGAGCGCCCACCACGCTTCATCGGTCGAGTTCTCGACCGCCGCGTTCAGGATCTTGTCGTCGATGTCGGTGACGTTGCGCACGAAGACGACGTCGTTGCCGCTGTAGGCGAACCAGCGGCGCATGATGTCGTACACGAGGGCGCTGCGCAGGTGGCCGATGTGCGGGCTCGACTGCACCGTCGGTCCGCAGACGTACATGCCGACGCGCCCATCATCGAGGGGCACGAAGTCACGCAGGGCCTGGGCCTTGGAGTCGTAGAGTCGCACGGTCACTCGGCAAGCCTACCGGCCGGGCATGTCCGTGACCTGCGGAGGACGGCGGCTCAGGCGAGGGGCAGCAGGAGGGCCGTCGCCACCGCGGCGACTCCCTCACCCCGGCCCGTGAATCCGAGCGCGTCGCTCGTCGTCGCCGACACGCTCACGGGTGCGTCGAGCACGCCCGACAGCAGCGCCTCGGCCTCCGCCCGCCGCGGGGCGAGCTTCGGTCGGTTGCCGACGATCTGCACCGTCACGTTGCCCACCCGCCAGCCCGCGAGCTCGACCAGCCGCCGGGTCTCGGCGAGGAACACGGCTCCGTTCGCACCCTCGAAGCGCGGATCGGCGGTGCCGAAGACCTGGCCGACGTCGCCGAGGCCCGCCGCAGCGAGCAGCGCGTCGCAGATCGCGTGGGCGGCGGCGTCGCCGTCGGAGTGCCCGGAGAGTCCGCGCTCCCCCGGCCACTCGAGCCCGGCGAGCCAGAGCGGGGTGGCGTCGTCATCGGTGAAGGCGTGCACGTCGGTGCCGGTGCCGATGCGCGGTACCGACGCAGCCAACCCGCCGCTCGAGGCCGCGCGGGTGACGAGCTGCTCTGCGCGGTGCAGGTCGGCGGGCACCGTGATCTTGAAGGCGCGCACGTCGCCGGGCACCACCTCGACCACGAGGCCGGCGGATGCCACGAGCGCCGCGTCATCCGTGAACTCGCCGTGGGCCGTGGCGTAGGCGTGGTCGAGCGACGCGCGCGGAAAACCCTGCGGGGTCTGCACCGCTCGCAGGGTCGAACGGTCGACGGTCTCGAGCACGCGGCCCTCTGCCGACACGCGCTTCACCGTGTCGACGACGTCGAGCGCCGGCACGATGCCGTGCTGGCGCGCACGAACGGCCCCGGCGACCTCGTCGAACAGCAGCGCCGGAGCCAGCGCGCGCGCCGCGTCGTGCACGAGCACCGTGTCGATCGACGGCGGGAGCGCCGAGAGGCCCGCGGCGACGGAGCGCTGACGGGTGCTTCCGCCGGCGACCACGTCGAGCCGGGCGGATGCCGCAGCCACGACCGGCTCGAATCGCGCTCGAGTGGATCCGACGCGGTCGACGGGCACGACGAGCACGAGGTGCGGCGTCTCTCGCATGCCCAGCACGGCATCGACGGCCACCGAGAGGATGGTGCCGGGGCCGAGCGGCACGAACGCCTTCGGTTCGGAGTGCCCGAGCCGGGTACCGCTGCCCCCGGCGACGACGATGACGGCGATCGTTGAGCTCACGGAACCGAGCGTAGTCGCCTCGGCGGGCGAGGGATGAGACGACGAACGGCGGGCGCTCTCGCGCCCGCCGTTCGTTGCAGTGCTCGCTAGGAGGCGAGCACCTCGTCGAGCACGGTCGAAGCCGCCTCTTCGTCGGTCTTCTCGGCGAGTGCGAGCTCGGAGATGAGAATCTGGCGCGCCTTCGCGAGCATGCGCTTCTCACCGGCCGACAGGCCTCGGTCTTGATCACGGCGCCAGAGGTCGCGCACGACCTCGGAAACCTTGATCACATCGCCGGAGGCGAGTTTCTCGAGGTTCGCCTTGTAGCGACGCGACCAGTTGGTCGGTTCTTCGGTGAAGGGGGCGCGCAGCACCTCGAAGACCTTGTCGAGGCCTTCTTTGCCGATGACGTCACGAACGCCGACGAGGTCGACGTTCTCGGCGGGAACCTCGATGACGAGATCTCCCTGCGTGACGTTCAGCTTGAGGTAGAGCTTCTCTTCACCCTTGATGATGCGTTTCTTGACCTCGGTGATCGTTGCGGCACCGTGATGGGGGTAAACGACGGTTTCGCCAACCTCAAAAAGCATGAATAGATGTCCTTTCGGCAACTATCAGGATATCACATTCAGGATCATGCTAAAGTTCCGCCCCCCTTCGGGCAGGCCGTCACCCGTACGATATGCTCGATTCGATCCCATCGCGCCCGGGCCACCGCCCGTGCGCGCTTGCATGCACTTGGAGGTTCTGTGAAGGCGCGTCTTGCGGCATCCGCTGCTCTGGCCCTCGGCATCGCGCTCGGCGCGAGCGGTTGCTCGATGCTCACGTACCAGGCCACGACCGAGCACTACGACGCGAGCGACGGCGTCTCGGCCGACGTCGGAGATCTCGACCTCCGCAACATCCTCATCGTCTCCGACGACGGGGTCGACGGCAACCTCGTCATGACCGTCGTGAACAACGGCACCGACGACATCGACCTCGGCGTGCAGTTCGGCGAGGGCGGCGGCGACACCCACGAGATCGAGGTCGAGGCCGGCTCCTCCGTGACCTTCGGCGTCGGCGACGTCGAGGGCACCGATGTGATCGAGCCCCTGCTCCTCGAGGGCATCGACACGCAGCCGGGCTCGCTCCTGCCCGTGTACTTCCAGTACGACGGCGCCGAGGGCGTCGAGAAGCTCGTGCCGGTGCTCGACAGCCGCCTCCCCGAGTACAAGCAATTGGCTCCCTGACGCGAGTCGACGACGAAACGGGCGGGGTGCCACGGCACCCCGCCCGTTTCGTCTGCCCCTCAGGCCTCGAAGCGGTAGCCGAGCCCGCGAACCGTCACGAGCTGCACCGGCTCTGAGGGCTGCTGCTCGATCTTCGAGCGGATGCGCTTGATGTGCACGTCGAGGGTCTTGGTGTCGCCGAAGTAGTCGGACCCCCACACGCGGTCGATGAGCTGCCCGCGCGTGAGCACCCGGCCCGGGTTGCGCATCAGCAGCTCGAGCAGTTCGAATTCCTTCAGGGGCATCGGCACGGCCTCGCCGTCGACCTCGACCGTGTGGCGATCGACGTCCATGCGCACGCGCCCGCCCTCGAGCACCGCCTCGTCGAAGTCCTCGATCTCGATGCGCCGGCGCAGCACGGCGCGAATGCGAGCGAGGAGCTCACGAGTGGAATAGGGCTTCGTCACGTAGTCGTCGGCGCCGAGCTCGAGCCCGACGACGATGTCGATCTCGGAGTCCTTCGCCGTGAGCATGATGATGGGCACCGTCGAGCGGTTGCGGATCTCACGGCACACCTCGGTGCCGGGAAGGCCCGGAAGCATGAGGTCGAGCAGCACGAGGTCGGCGCCGGACTGGTCGAAGGCGGCGACGGCGGCCAGCCCGTCGGCGGCGACCTCCACCTCGTAGCCTTCACGCTCGAGCAGGAAGCTCAGGGGGTCGCTCAGGGCGATCTCGTCTTCGACGAGCAGGATGCGGGTCACGTACGGTCTCCTCGATCGGTGGCTGCGGCGCTCGCAGCCGGTCGTGCTGACGTCTTCTTCGGGGAACGCGGCGGCGCGGCATCCGCTCGGGCTCGGCCCTCGTCGCGGTCCGCTCCACCGGCGCCGCCCTCGAGCGGGGCTTCGGCCAGCGGCAACCGGATCATGAACGTCGACCCACGGCCGGGCTGCGACCAGACGCGCACGTCGCCCCCGTGGTTCTGCACCGTGTGCTTGACGATGCTGAGGCCGAGTCCCGAACCGCCGGTGTTACGCGAACGCGCCTGATCGACGCGGTAGAACCGCTCGAAGATGCGCTCGAGTTCGTCGGCTTCGATGCCGATGCCCTGATCGGTCACCGCGATCTCGACGACATCGCCGTCGACCTTCGCACCGACCCCCACGCGCCCGCCGGCGTTGGAGTACGCGATCGCGTTCGCGATGAGATTGTGCACCGCGACGACGAGCAGCGCACGGTCGCCGTAGACCTCCGCCTTCGCCGAGGCCTTGACGGCGACCTCGACCTGCTTGCCGCCGGCGACCACCCGGTTCTGGTCGACCGCCGCGGCGATGACCTGGTCGACGCGCACGAGCCGGTCGGGCCGTAGCGCGTCTCGCGCCTGCAGCCGCGACAGCTCGATGACCTCGCTCGTGATGTGAGCGAGCCGCGCGGCCTCGACCGAGAGCCGCCCTGCGAACCGGCGCACCTGCTCGGGTTCGTCGGCCGCCTGATCGAGCGCCTCGGCGAGGAGGCTGACCGAGGCGATCGGCGTCTTCAACTCGTGGCTGATGTTGGCGACGAAATCGCGGCGCACCTCGTCGAGGCGATGCGCCTCGGTGCGGTCTTCGGCCAGCAGCAGCACGAATCGGGTGCCCAGCCGGGCGACTCGCACGTGCAGGCGCAACGTCGAGTCGCCGAAGGGCCCGCGAGCCACGGTGACCTCGTCGACCAGGGGCTCGCCGCCGCGACGAACGGATGCCACGAGGTCGAGCAACTCGGGATGCACGAGCGCCTGCTGGCGCACGAGCCCCATGGCGAGCGCACCGGGTGAAGCACGGAGCACGTTGTTGGAGGGGTCGAGCACGACCCCGGCGGACTCCAGCACCTCGAGCACCTGATCGACGCCGTCGGGGATCGTGGGCGCCACGACTCTCGCCGCGTTCGAGCCGCGGCGCTCGGCGAAATGCAGCACGATCATGAAGGCGGCGCCGAGGAAGATGCCGAAAGCCAGTGCCGTGAGCACCGACCAGGTGGAGTCCATGGCTCCAGACTAGCCAGCCACTCGAGCGCGATCCGCCGTTGTCCCCCTGTGCGGCGGTACGTTAAACAGTGTTCAGTGTCCCGGCACCTGTTGTTCATCTTGCGCCGGGAGGATGTCCCGGGGCCGGAGCGTCCGGGCACGTCCGTGCCCGTCACTGGCCAGAGAAGACAAGGATCCACAGACATGCGTGAGGTGTTCCAGCAGGAACTGCGCGAGGTGCAGGAAGGGCTCGTCGAGCTCGCCGAGCTCGTGGCCGAATCGATCGACAAGGCGACGCGTGCATTCAACGAGTCGAACGTCAGCCTCGCCGAGGAGGTGATCGCCGACGATGACCGCATCGACCAGGAGACGGTTGCCCTCGACGAGCTCGCGATCACGATCCTCGCGCGCCAGCAACCCGTCGCACGCGACCTGCGCATCGTCGTGAGCGCGCTGCGCATCAGCGCATCGCTCGAGCGCATGGGCGACATGTCGACGCACATCGCCCAGCTCGCCCGCTACCGGTTCCCCGACAAGGTCGTGCCGAAGACGCTTCGGCCGACCTTCGCCGACATGGGCCGCCTCGACGTCGAGATCGCGCGCAAGCTCGTCGAGCTGCTGCGCACCGAAGACGTGAACCTCGCCGAGGAGATCCGCAACGAGGACGACAAGATCGACGCACTGCACCTGCAGGTGTTCGACAAGGTGCTCGGCGAGACGTGGAAGGGCCAGGCCGTCGACACGGTCGACGCCACGCTCGCGAGCCGGTACCACGAGCGCTTCGCCGACCACGCGGTGTCGATCGCCAAGAAGGTGCAGTACCTCGCGACCGGCGACTGGGATCCCGAGAAGTCGGCACTCTGACACCCGGCCCGATGGGCAGTGCATGACGAAGGCCCGGCGGATGCGACATCCGCCGGGCCTTCGTCGTTCGCGAGGGTGCCCTACTTCTTGCCCTGCGCCGCAACGGCGGCTGCCCCGGCGGCGGCGGCGGCGGGGTCGAGGTACTCTCCGGGGCCGAGCGGCATGAAGTCGTCGCCGAGGCGGTAGACGAGCGGGATGCCGGTCGGGATGTTGAGCTCGGCGATCTCGTCGTCGCCGATGCCGTCGAGGTGCTTGACGAGCGCTCGGAGCGAGTTGCCGTGGGCGGTGACGAGCACGGTGTTGCCCGCCGCGAGGTCGGGCACGATGTCGGACTGCCAGTACGGCAGCATGCGTTCGATGACGTCTTTCAAGCACTCCGTGCGCGGCAGCTCGGCATCGTCGAGGTTCGCGTAGCGCGGGTCGCCGACCTGCGAGTACTCGGCATCGTCGGCCAGCACGGGCGGCGGCACGTCGAACGAGCGACGCCAGAGCTGGAACTGCTCGGGGCCGTACTTCTCGAGCGTCTCGGCCTTGTCGAGCCCCTGCAGCGCACCGTAGTGACGCTCGTTGAGTCGCCAGGAGCGACGCACGTCGATCCACGCACGGTCGGCGACGTCGAGCGCGATGTTCGCCGTCTGGATCGCGCGGGTGAGCACCGAGGTGTGCAGCACGTCGGGCAGCACGCCGGCCTCTGCGAGGAGCTCGCCGGCGCGCGCCGCCTCGGTGGTGCCGAGTTCGGAGAGCCGCACGTCGACCCAACCGGTGAACAGGTTCTTCTGGTTCCATTCGCTGTTGCCGTGGCGAAGCAGCACGAGGGTGTGAGGCATGAGCACAAGCCTAGCGGCGAGGCATCCGCGGGTCGGTCACGCGAGAGAACGGCTATCGCCGCCGCTGAGAGACGCTCTGCAGCATTTTGAACAGCATTCAACGACCTTTTATCATCTTTTGCTTGACGAATGCGAAAAGGCCCCCCTAGGTTCATGGTCGGACGCCCGCGTGCGCTCCCGGTAGTTGAAACCAATGGAGGTCTCATGCTCACCCAGTTCCGTTCGACCGTGAAACGTCTCATCGCCGTGGCGGTCACGGCCCTGCTCGCCGCAGGGTTCGTCGCCGCAACGGCGACGCCGGCATCGGCGCACGACGAGTTCAAGATCCTGGTCTTCTCCAAGACAGCCGGATTCCGCCACAGCTCGATCGAGCCGGGCATCGCCGCGATCAAGGGATTCAGCGCCGACCATCACTTCGCGGTCGATGCGACCGAGGATGCGAGCGCCTTCACCGAGGAGAACCTGGCGCAGTACAAGGCCGTCGTGTGGCTCTCCACGACCGGAGACGTGCTGAACGAGGCCCAGCAAGGCGCCTTCGAGGCGTACATCGAGGGTGGCGGCGGGTACGCCGGCATCCATGCCGCGTCCGACACCGAGTACGACTGGCCGTGGTACGGCGAACTCGTCGGCGCCTACTTCGCCTCGCACCCGAACGGCACGCCGAACGCCGACGTCAACGTGCAGGATCACGACCACCAGTCGACCGAGGACCTGCCACGCACGTGGAACCGCGATGACGAGTGGTACAACTACCAGGCCAACCCGCGCGGCGATGTGCACGTGCTGGCGACGCTCGACGAGAAGACCTACGGCGGCGGCTCGATGGCGCCCGACCACCCCATCGCCTGGTGCCAGGACTTCGGGGCGGGCCGGTCGTGGTACACCGGCGGCGGACACACCAACGCCTCGTTCAGCGACCCGATGTTCCTCGACCACGTGCTCGGCGGCATCCAGACCGCCGCCGGCGTCGTCGACGCCGACTGCAACGCGACGGTCGACTCCTCGTACGAGCAGGTCACCCTCGCCAAGGGTGCCGACAAGACGGGCGAGCCCATCGCCCTTGCGCCGCTGCCCGGCGGCGACGTGGTGCACACGTCGCGCGACGGCCGCGTCTGGTACACCAGCAAGGAAGCCCAGACGGCCCTTGCCGGCACCGTGCCGGTCTACAGCCACGACGAAGACGGCCTGCAGGGCGTCGCGGTCGACAAGGACTTCGCGACCAACCGCTGGGTCTACCTCTACTACGCACCCAAGCTGAGCACGCCAGCCGGCGACGCGCCCGAGAACGCGCCCGCTCCCACCTTCGACGGCCACAACCAGCTCTCCCGCTTCAAGCTGGACGCCGGCAACAAGCTCGACCTCGCCTCGGAGCAGAAGATCCTCCAGGTCGCGGCGAACCGTGGCCTGTGCTGTCACGCCGGCGGCGAGATCAAGTTCGACGGTGACGGCAACCTGCTGCTCTCGACCGGAGACGACACCAACCCGTTCGCTTCCAACGGCTACAACCCGGTCGACGAACGGGCGGCACGCAACCCGGCATTCGACGCCCAGCGCTCGTCGGGCAACACCAACGATCTGCGCGGCAAGCTGCTGCGCATCACAGTCAACGCCGACGGATCGTACGCCATCCCGGCCGGCAACCTGTTCGCAGAGGGCACCGCCAAGACCCGTCCCGAGATCTATGCGATGGGCTTCCGTAACCCGTTCCGGTTCGGGGTCGACCAGGAGACCGGCTGGATCTATCTCGGCGACTACGGTCCGGATGCCGGGTCCGCCAGCCCGACGCGCGGCCCGGGTGGCACGGTCGAGTACAACTTGATCAAGGAGGCCGGCAACTACGGCTGGCCCTACTGCATCGGCAAGGGCAAGGCATACAACGACTACGACTTCGCGACGTCGACGTCGGGAGCGAAGTTCGACTGCGCCGCACCCAAGAACGAGAGCCCCAACAACACGGGCCTCGTCGACCTGCCGCCCGCGAAGGACGCCTGGATCGAATACGACGGCGGTTCGGTGCCGGAGTTCGGCACGGGCGGTGAGTCGCCGATGGGTGGCGTGGTCTACAACTACGACGCCGCGCTGGCGTCCGACACGAAGTGGCCCCAGTACTACGACGGCCGCCCCCTGCTCTACGAGTGGGACCGCGCGTGGATCAAGGAAGCCGACGTCGACGACACCGGCGCGCTGCACTCGATCAGTCCCACGCTCGAATGGATGGACCTGCGTCGACCGATGGACCTCGAGTTCGGGCCCGACGGATCCCTGTACGTCCTCGACTACGGCGGAGGCTACTTCGGCGGCGCTGCCGACTCCGCGGTCTATCGCATCGACTACGTCAACGGCACGCGATCGCCCAGTGCGGTCATCACGTCATCCGCCACTGACGGCCCGGCGCCGCTGACGGTCGAGTTCGACGCGACCGGCTCGACCCATCCCGACGAGCTCCCCATGTCGTACGCGTGGGACTTCGACGGTGACGGTCAGACCGACTCTACGGATGCTGCGGTGTCGCACACCTACACCGAGAACGGCGTCTACGCGGCCAAGCTGACCGTCACTGACTCGGGCGACAACGAGTCGTACGCCAGCTCGACCGTCACGGTGGGCAACACCTCGCCCGTCGTCACACTCGAGCTGCCCGACAACGGCAGTTTCTTCGACTTCGGCGACCAGATCCCGTTCAAGGTGACGGTGACCGATCCGGAGGACGGCTCGACGATCGACTGCAGCCGCGTGACCGTCGAGTACATCCTCGGCCACGACAATCACGGCCACCCGCTCTCGAGTGAGACGGGCTGCCAGGGCACGATCACGACGGTGGCCGACAGCGGTCACGGCCTCGACGCCGACATCTTCGGCGTCATCAACGCGACCTACACCGACAACGGCTCGGGCGACGTGCCCGCGCTCACGAGCGACGACGAGGCCACGCTGCACACCCGCACGAAGCAAGCCGAGTACTTCGACGACAACTCCGGCGTGCAGGTCGTCGACAAGGCGGCCGCGCACGGCGGCAGACAGCTCGGCTACATCGCTTCGGGCGACTGGTTCTCGTTCGACACGGTCAACCTGAAGAACATGACCGGCATCTCGGCGCGTTACGCGTCCGGCGGCGGCGGCGGGACGCTCGAGGTGCGCTCGGGTGCGGCGGACGGACCGCTCCTCGGCACGCTGGCTCTGCCCAGCACCGGATCGTGGGAGACGCACAAGCAGACCCCCGTGGTGAACCTGACCGATCCGGGCGGCAGCACGGGGCTGTTCTTCGTCGCCAGGGGTGGCTCCGGAGACATCTTCGACGTCGACGACATCTCGTTCGAGGGCAAGGGCGCGGCCTCCAACACCGCCCCGAAGGTCACCGGGCTGACCGCGACGCCGACCTCGGGCACGGCGCCGGTCGAGGTGGACTTCACCGCGGCTGCGACGGACCCCGACGGCGACGAGCTCACGTACACGTGGGACTTCGGCGACGAGTCGGACCCGGCCACCGGGGCGGCGGTGTCGCACACGTACACGACGGGCGGCGCGTTCACCGCGACGGTCACGGTGAAGGACCCGAGTGGCGCCTCGGCGTCGCAGACCAAGGTCATCACCGTCACCGGCGCGACGAGCTGCGACGATCCTGCTCCGGAGCGCGGCCCGAACGACGAGTTCCTCGAGGCCACGCTCGATACGTGCCGATGGGATGTCGCGAACTACCGCCCCGACCTGTCACGTGTCTCGGACGGTCAGTGGTTCGTCACGACGACGGACAACGACTTCAACGGCACGAACAACACCGCGGTCCCGAACATCCTCACGACCGACCAACCGGAGGGCACCGAGTGGACGATCGAGACGAAGCTGACGGCGGCACTCGCCAAGACGTATCAGCAGGGCGGCCTGATCGTTCGGGCCGACGACGACAACTACGTCAAACTCGATGTGATCGCGCAGGGCAGCGGCAAGGTCAGGGTCGAGCTCCGCAGTGAAGTCGGCGGGGTCCTGCAGGATGCACGTCCCGAGGTCGCGAACCTCGATCCGTCGACGTACGGCGACTACCTGCTGCGCCTCAGCCGCAACGGCGATTCCTACAGCGGCTCGTTCTCGCGCGACAGCGGGCAGACGTGGGTCGTTCTCCCGACAGCGGTGACCAACGCGCCGGTCGCCGCGGCGGGAGTCGGCGTGTTCGCCCTGGGCGAACGCGCCGGTCGCCGCGGCGGGAGTCGGCGTGTTCGCCCTGGGCGCGCAGGCCGGGGCCGACCAGATCGAGGTGGGCTTCGACTACGTGCGCGATGTCGACGCGGGCGAGCCGTGCGACCCCGCGCTGCGGGTCCCCGACGACGAGTTCGAGGGCGATGCCCTCGATGCGTGCCGGTGGACCGTCGTGAACCCCGACCCGGCGAAGCTGTCGGTCGCCGATGGCAAGCTGAAGATCCACACGACTGCCGGTGACTTCTACGGAACCAACAACGGCACGCTCAACAACATGGTGACGACCGACCAGGCAGGGTCGAAGTGGAACTTGCAGACCAAGCTGCAGGGCGACTTCACGAAGCAGTGGCAGCAGGCCGGCATCATCGACTACGTCGACCAGAAGAATTGGATCAAGGCGGCCGTCATGTCCGACGGAACGGCCGGCAAGATCCGCTTCCAGCTGTCGAGCGAGATCAACGACGTCAACACCGAGAAGAACCTCATGATCGACGCGTCACCCACGGGTGATTACCTGATCCGCCTCGCTCGCGACGGTTCGACGTACTCCGCGGAGGTCTCGGTGGACGACGGCGCGACCTGGCAAGCCGTCTCCGGCACCGTCACCAACGCTGCAGTCGCGGCCGGCAAGGTCGGGCTGATGGCCACGGCCCCCTTGGCCGGGGCCGATCAGATCGACGTGACGTTCGACTACATCGAGGAGGCGAGTGACCCGGCGCCGGTGCTGGATGTGCCGGTGGTCGCCGGAACGCGCTGCATCGCCGGCAAGGTGCTGGTGACGGTGAAGGCGACGAACAACGAGGCGGTGCCGATGGCAGTGACGATCACGTCGGCATACGGCACCAAGTCGTTCGCGGAAGTCGCACCCGGCAAGAACGCGACCCACGTGTTCACCACCCGCCAGGTGAACGTGCCAGCCGGCACGGTCACCGTCGAAGCCACGGCAACGATCGACGGCACCCCGGTGACGCAATCGATCGAGGCCGCCTACGACGCCGCCACCTGTAACTGAACACCAGCCGGTGGCCCGCCCCCGGGCGGGCCACCGGCCCCCTTCGTACCCGATCCACTACATCCATTCGGCAGAGCAGCCGAGAGAACCAGGAGTGTTAAAATGAGCAAGTCAGGATTCGTCGCCAGGTGCACCGCGGTCACCGTCGGCACCGTCCTCCTCGTCGGCGTCGCGGGCGTCGCGATGGCCGAAGAAGTCAACCAAGGCGACCAGGACGTCGCCGTGAACGTCTCGATCGCCGAGATCACCGAACCCGGCGTCCTCGCGATGAGCGTCGCCGCAACCACCACCACCCTCACCGAAAACGGCTCCGACGCCACCGTCCGCCAATTCACCGGCGCCCTGCCCACCGTCACCGTCACCGACACCCGCGACCCCGCCACCATCCCCGCCGACGCAGCCTGGTACGTGCTCGGCAGCTCCAGCGACTTCACCGGCACCGGACTCGCGCCCATCACCGCCGACCACCTGGGCTGGACCCCGAACCTCATCGACGGCGGCGAATCCGGACAAGTCGCCGAAGGCGACCAGGTCGACACCATCCTCGACGACGGCCCCAACGCCGTCGGCCTCGTCGACCAGGAACTGCTCGCCATGGCCTTCAACTCCGGCGAGATCGCCACCGAAGGCCAATGGACCGCCAGCGCCG
>NZ_ATXG01000017.1 GCF_000421565.1 Agromyces subbeticus DSM 16689
TCTCGCCGCACCGGCGTCGACACCAGTGACGTCGACGCGCTGACGCGAGCGTTCGAGGGATGCGAGGTCGTCGCGCACTGCGCGGGCATCAACCGCGAGATCGGCGACCAGAGCTACCAACGCGTGCACATCGAGGGCACCGCGAACGTCATCGAAGCAGCCAAGCGCGCCGGGGTGCGCAAGATCATCATGCTGAGCTTCCTGCGGGCACGGCCCCACTGCGGATCCCCGTACCACGAGACGAAATGTGCGGCCGAAGAGCTGATCCGCGACTCGGGCCTCGACTACACGATCCTCAAGGCCGGCATGATCTACGGCCGTGGTGACCACCTCATCGACCACCTCAGCCGCACCGTGCAGACCCTGCCGGTGTTCGCGACCGTCAGCTGCGATCTGCGCGAGCGTCGTAAATGACTCGCGGTTCCGTGCGACCAAGACGACGTCCTCGCGGAATCTGCGAGGAAGGGTGCTTGGTGAGGATGACATCTTTCCAGCCCGCCCACCGGTGGTGCAGCAGCCCCTGTGGTCGGCATTGCTGCTAGCTTTCGACAATGCGCAGGACGACATTGACAGTCAGCATTCACATCGATGGCGATGGACTTGAGCCACGCGATCTCGCGTTCGACGTCAGTGACTTCGACACTAATTTGTTCGCGTGCCTGAACGCTGAGTATGAGCGAGTGAGTGGAGTGGAGCTCGAGGAACCGATCGGTGGGCCCGTCATACGATCGAGCGCCCTCGTCCGAGTCAGGGGTGAGCAATTCGAAGACTTTCTCCTCATCGCTGATCGCAACCTCACCGTTCGCGAATTCGTCGAGTTCTTCGGCGAACTTGCCATTGCCCAGCCCCCCGAGGTCACTCTGGATTTCGGGGGTCGCGGCGGCGACGCGTTCACGCTCACGACGGTGCAGGTCCTCCGCGCGGTTGTGGGCACGTTTAAGGCTCTATCTGCGGGCGAGAAGGCCATCCTTGCCAAGATCAACGCTGAAAGGCGACGTGCGGCTGGCGATTGGGTGGACAGCGGATATGGGGAGCCGGCTATGAAGTTGAGACAGATGGTCCTGGCTCAATCTCACTGGTATCGGAAGGAGTTTGAGTCGGTCTTTGAACTCCCTCGCGGGGACGCGGCCAAGCTCCTTGTGGTGGTCGGGTATGAGAAGGGGTCGTCTTCGAACGGGGAGATCTTCTGGTATGACCCCGAGCAGCGCGAACGCTTCTTTGGAGGGGCTTAACCTTGCTCGGGCAACGCCAAATTCGGTGCCCGATTTTCCGCCATCGCGCTAGTTTCTCGATCACGAGGCGACCGATCAAGCAAGCGATGACTGCTCACTGACCAGGGACTTCTACTGCTCGGGCACCTGGACTCGAACCAAGAACAACTGAACATGGTGGCGTCGCCCATCAGCCGACCGACTTGGTGGTGTTGTGCTGCAGCTCGGGCTCGGAGAACTGCGGGAAACGCGTTCGGCCTACGAGGTGCGCCGTCGCGCACGCGCCCTTGTCCACTGCTCCGACGGTCCTAGACTCACCACGTGACCGAGCACCCCCGCACCGCGATCACCGGCGGCACTGGATTCGTCGGGCGCCACCTCGCCGAACGGCTCGGGCCCGAGGCATCCGTCATCATCTCTCGCCGCACCGGCGTCGACACCAGAGACGTCGACGCGCTGATGCGAGCGTTCGAGGGATGCGAAGTCGTCGCGCACTGCGCAGGCATCAACCGGCAGATCGGCGACCAGACCTACCAGCGGGTGCACATCGAGGGCACCGCGAACGTCATCGAGGCGGCCAAGCGCGCCGGGGTGCGCAAGATCATCATGCTGAGCTTCCTGCGGGCGCGACCCGACTGCGGATCCCCGTACCACGAGTCGAAATGGGCGGCCGAAGAACTGATCCGCGACTCGGGACTCGACTCCACGATCCTCAAGGCCGGCATGATCTACGGACGCGGCGACCACCTCATCGACCACCTCAGCCACACCGTGCAGACCCTGCCAGTGTTCGCGACCGTCGGCTTCCGCGAGAAGCCCATCCGGCCCATCCCGATCGACGACCTCACCGACATCCTCGTCGCCGCGATCGATGGGCGGATGCCGCGTGAGACCGTCGCCGTCGTCGGCGCCGAGCAGCTGCTGCTTTCGAAGGCCGTGCGGCGCGTGGCATCCGTTCTCGGACGCCGCGTGGTCGTGGTGCCGTGGCCGGTGTGTGCGCAGTTCGCGCTCGCGCAGGTGACCGAGTGGACCATGAAGGTGCCGCTCGTCGCGAAGGCCCAGGTGCGCATGCTCGCCGAGGGCGTGACGGATGCCGCGCCGCCCGCGGCATCCGTGCCCGACGACCTGCGGCCGCGGCGCATGTTCACCGCCGAGCAGATTCGGGAGAGTTTGCCTGAGCCTGGGCGGTTCGGGTGGAAGGATCTGCAGGTCAGTCGCTGAATCTCAGGACGGCATCCGCTTCTCGCTGATCAGCTGGCCGAGAAGAGCGTTGCGAAGCGTTCGACCGCGGCAAGGTCACCCTCGACGGTGACCTCGCCGGACTGCACCAGTTCAGTCACCGACAGCTCGCCCGAGACCAGGGCGTCCAGTCGGCGGGGTGTGGTCTCGATGACCGCGTCGGCATGCTCGGCAGCGCCGCGAGCCACATCGATGCGGCCATCGGCGACGACCACTGTGAACCGATAGCCGCCGAGCCGCACCTCGTAGTGGGCACGGAAGTCGCCTGCTGTCTTCGGGTCGAAGAGCGCTTGCAGGGAGAGGATCACCGAGTCGACACCGATCGGCGCGTCGACCGTTGGCGTGGACTCAACGCCCCAGCGTCCGAGGTCGAGGATGACGTGCTCGAGGCCACGGCCGCGGTCCGTCAGCTCATAGACCCAGGAGCCCGCGGGCGGCTCCAACCGTCGGCGCAGAACCACGCCCGATGCTTCGAGTTCGCGCAGTCGTTGGGACAGAATGTTCGCGCTCACGCCCGGGAGCCCGGTGCGAAGGTCGGTGAAGCGCTTCGGGCCGAGCAGGAGCTCGCGAATCGCGAGCAGTGCCCACCGCTCGCCGACGACGTCGAGAGCGCGGGCGATACCGCACGCGTCGTCGTATGTGCGTTGTGCGGCCATGCACCTAGCCTACGTGAAAGGAGCACAGAACAACTTGATAGTAGTTTTTAATAACTTGATAGTAGTAGAGTCGCACCATTCGAACGAACGAGGTGACGAATCATGGGCGATCCGATCAGCGCACTCACACCCGCGGCCGAAGCGGCGGCGCCGAATCCACGAAGGTGGCTCGTGCTGGCCGTGCTCGGCAGCGCATTCTTCATCGTCATCCTCGACGGCACGATCGTGTATGTCGCCGTGCCGGACATCCAGGCGCAATTGGGATTCACACAAGCCAGCGTGCAGTGGGTACTGAGCACCTATCTCCTGACGTTTGGCGGCTTCCTGCTCTTGGGCGGCCGCCTGGCCGACCTGCTGGGTCGACGACGCATCTTCATGATCGGCATCGCACTCTTCACGGCCGCTTCGCTCTGTTGCGGACTGGCATGGTCGGCCGAGGCGCTGCTCGCGTTCCGCGTCGCACAGGGCGCCGGTGCGGCCATCATGGCACCGACCGCGCTGTCGCTCGTGCTGATCACATTCGCCGAGGGCGCCGACCGGAACAAGGCGCTGGGAATCTGGGGCGGCATCGGTGGCGTCGGCGGAACAGCGGGCCTCCTGCTCGGAGGCCCGATCACCGGCCACGTGGGCTGGGAGTGGATCTTCTTCATGAATGTGCCGATCGGCATCGCGCTCCTGGTGGCGTGCCGGCTCCTGATCCGTGAGAGTCGCGATCCGGCCCTGCCCCGAACCCTCGACGTCGGCGGCGCGGTGACCATCACCCTCGCCCTGGTCGTGCTCGTCTACGGCATTACGGAGGCACCCGCACTCGGTTGGGCGAATCCCCTGACATGGGCGATCTTCGCCGCATCTGCTGCGCTGATGGCCGCGTTCCTCGTCATCGAGAAGCACTCGAATGCGCCCCTGGTGCCGTTGCGCATCTTCCGCTCTCGACGGCTCGTCGGCGGCAACATCGTGCTCTTGGTGGCGGGCATGACCGTCGACGGCGTCCTATTCATCCTGACGCTCTACGCACAACGGGTGCTCGGTGCTTCGGCCGTGCAGTTCGGCCTGATGACGGCGGCCTTGACGGCGATGTCGGTCGTCGGTTCGTTCGCCGGGCAGTTCGTCGTGACGAAGCGCGGATTCCGGCCGGTCGCGGTGGCGGGCATGGCGCTCATCGCGACGGGCAGCCTCCTGCTGAGCCGGATAGACGTCGACGGCGGGCTCTTCCGCAACGTGTTCCTCGGGCTACTGGTCTTCGGCACCGGACTCGGCGCGGCCTTCGTCGGCGCGCAGATCGCCGCGTTGTCGGGCGTGCGTGACGGAGAGTCCGGCCTCGCCGCGGGCATCGCCGACACCTTCTTCACGATCGGCGGAGCGCTGGGCTTGGCCGTGCTCTCGTCGGTCACCGCTGCACGCACCGCCGAGCTGCTCGCAACGCGCGACGTCGACCCAGACACGGCGATGACCCAGGGATTCCAGAGCGCCCTGTTCGTCGCCGTCGGCTGCGCGCTCCTCGGCATGCTGGCCGCGCTCATGCTTCTCGGGACTCGTCGGGTGGCGGGTTCCCATCGCTCGCGACAACTGTCGGCGAAGTGATCGACGCATCGCGGGGCTCAGGTGCGCATGGACTGCGGGTCAGCCGCTGCGCGCAGGGCTCAGCCTCCGAGCGAAACGTGTACCGGCTCGTATCGGAAGGGCCCGGTGCACTGGCCGAATATCCCGGTGCGTTCAACAGTCACGGGAATCTCGAACTCGTCGTCGACCAGTGTGCGAGTGCCATCGACCACGACGAGTCGCAACGTCTGTGCGGAACCGTTTGCGATGACGCCCGGCCCCAGGTACGGCGCCTCCTGCGGCACGGCCCACTCCCCTCGAAGCTGGTCGACTTCGGCGGGCACGCAGTCCGCGCCGAAGCACGCCGTCACCACTACCGACTCCGGTGGTGCGGGCTCGAACTCGACCACGGCCGGGCCGTTGTACGAATAGCCGATCGCCGGGCATGCGTCGAGCACCGGCGCGCGGATGCATCCGGTCAGTGAGAGACCTACACCCACCGCGACAGCAACACACGTGATCACCCGGAAGCGGGCTGTTCGAGCACCCATGATCGAATGCTGGCAGTGTTCGTCACTTCAGCGAGGGCGTCGCGCAAGACGTTATCGAGGAGTTGCCGGAATGTGACGGAAACGCGACGCAGCGACCCCAACGATTCGGGCGACGAGCGGAGCAGATCCACATCTTCAACCTGTGGCCACGGCCGAGGCACTCGCGTAGATTGGCGACGAACGAGGGGGGACTCGTGAGCCGCATCCGTGAATCGATCGTTTCCGACGCCGGAGGAAGGGTCAGGGGCGCCCGCCATCGTCGCTGGCCCGCGCTCCTCCTGACCTTTGCGCTGGCATCGAGCCTCGCCATCAGCATGACGCCTCAGCCTGCACGCGCAGCGCCGCCCGCCCTTTCGACGAACGTCGTGCAGGAGGGGCTGAGCATCCCATGGGACCTGGCGTTCCTGCCGAACGGCCAGATGCTCGTGACCGAGCGGGCCGGACGGGTGCGCGTCTACGCCAGCGGCTCGCCCGGCGCCGCCCTGGTGCGCACGGTCACCATTCCCTCGGTGCGCGCTGAGGGCGAGTCCGGGTTGCTCGGCATCGCCGTCGACATCGACTTCGCCACGAATCCCTACGTCTACGTGTGCGCCTCGCGGGAGTACTCAGGGAGCGGCGGGTGGAGGAACCAGCTCTTGCGGTACCAAATCCTCGCAGACGGCAGCTGGGGTGGCGAGACCGTCTTGGTGGGCAGCATGCTGGCCAACCGGATCCACAACGGCTGCGCTGTCGAGATGGATCGGTTCCGGAAGCTGTGGGTCGGCATGGGTGATGCGAACAACACGGCCCTCGCTCAGGACCGCAACAGCCTGAACGGCAAGATCCTGCGCCTGAACACGGATGGAAGCGTGCCCAGCGACAATCCCGTCATCGGCGGCACGCGGAACATCGTCTACTCGATGGGCCACCGAAACCCACAGGGAATCGCCATCCGTTCCGGCACAGACCACGTCTTCGCCATCGAGCACGGCCCCAACGTGAACGATGAGATCAATCGCATCGACGCGGGAGGCAACTACGGGTGGCCCTGCAACACCGGCGCTGCCACCGGCCCCTGCGGCTCCTCGCCGACCACGATCGGATCCATCTGGGCGTCCGGCGGCTCGACGATCGCGACATCCGGTGCAGCCTTCGTCGGTGGCACCCAATGGGCGGATCACAACGGCCATCTCTTCGTGAGCACGCTCAAGGAGTCCGACATCCGCCGCTTCTCGATCAGCGGCGACGGCGCGACCGTGAGCGGCAACGAGATCTTCTTCGACGCCGCCTGGGGACGGATCCGGGCATCGGCCCTCGGGCCGGGTGGGCAACTGTACGCGACCACCTCGAACGGCACCAATGACAGAGTGATTCGCATTCGACCCGTCGCGACGTCAGTCGCCCGGGTGGCCGGCCCCAACCGCTTCGCGACCGCGGCGGCGTTGAGCCAGAGCGCTTACCCGTCCGGCGCTACCGACGTGGTGATCGCCACCGGAACAGACTTCCCCGACGCCCTGGCCGGCAGTGCCGTCGCTGGTATGCGGGGCATGCCGATCCTCCTCGCGCACGCGAACGCGCTGCCCGGCGAGACGCAGGGTGAACTCGACCGCCTCAATCCCCAGCGCGTCTGGGTGCTGGGCGGCACGGGCGTGATCAGCGAGGCGGTGCGCGCGGCGGTTGCCGAATACGCGTCATCCGGGCAAGCCACGCGCGTGGCGGGCTCCGACCGCTTCGACACCGCGACCGCCATCAGCAACCGCTGGTACGCGCCCGGAGTTCAGTCCGTCTTCGTCGCGGTGGGGACGGACTTCGCCGACGCCCTCGCTGGGGCTCCGGCGGCGGCATTGCGCGACTCCCCGCTGCTCCTCGTGCACGGTGATGGAATCCCTGCCGCGACCGCCGCCGAGCTGCAGCGCCTGCAGCCGCAGAGCGTCTACGTGTTGGGCGGCACCGGCGTGATCAGCACCGCCGTCGCGTCGCAACTGGACGCCTACACCAGCGGACCGGTCGTCAGGCTGGCCGGTGCGAACCGTTTCGCCACGGCTGAGGCGATCAGTCGCACGTTCTGGGGAAAGGCTCCGGCCGCGTACGTTGCGAGTGGCGTCGACTTCCCGGATGCGCTCGCCGGCAGCGCGGTCGCCGGTAACCGGGGGCTGCCGATGCTGCTCTCCGCACCCGACGACGTCTCGTTGTTCACCGGGCAAGACCTCCTACGGCTCTCTCCGGCTCAGGCGGTCATGCTCGGCGGCGCGGGGGCGCTGACGCCCACTGTGGAGGCGCAATTGAGAAGGCTCGTCGCAGCGCCGTAGCACCGAGTGGGCATGAAGGTACCGCTTGTCGCGATGACGCGTTACTTCAGCGGCGGAGCCGGCAGCTTCACGACCAATCGATAGACCTGTCGCGTCAGCCAGGACGGCAGGTGGCGTCGGCGCTCCTCGTGCGCGACCCTCGCGCGCCGGTGAGGTCGAACCGCGCTCAATGCGCGTTGCACCGGCTTCCACGGATGGTAGTAGCCGACGGGCTCCGATCGGTACAGCTCGATTCGACAGAGATGCTTGGTGTTGATGTAGCCGTATTGTCGGGGGCTCACGAGCCGCACCGGCGCACCGTGCTCCGGAGGAAGGGGCTCGCCGTCGAGCCGGTCGGCGATCAAGACGTCGTCGGCGAGCGCGTCTTCGAGCATCACGATCGAACGGTAGTCGTCGAGTCCGACGAAGACGAGGTATTCCACCTTCGCGCCCTCGGCGAGTGCGGGCTCGATCACCAGCCCGTAGAAGTCGCGGAACAGCACGCCCTCCCATTGCAGCCCGATGGCCGACCAGCCGGCAACGCAGTGGAAGTCGGCGTCGACCTTGCGATGAGGCAGTCGGGCCAGCTCGTCGAGGCCCAGCGAGACACGGCGAGCGAGCTGCCCGATCACTTCGATATTCATCCCCTCGGGGGCTTTCGGCGGCGGACTCACCCGGTCGATGCCGAATCGGGGGAATCCGTGCACGGCACGCTGCCCGGGTGGAAGATCCATGGATCGCCTCTCATATCGATACGGTGACGTATCTCTACGATCCTCGACCTCGAGATCGCCGTACGCGACCGGGCTCGCCGCGATGCCGCAATCGCGGCGCAGTATCCGTGCCAGACGACCTGCGGCCACCGCGAATGCCCGGCGGCCGACTCCGAGTCGGCGTCGCCGAGGCGTGTGCCGGGATTCGTTGACGGCCGTCAGGGCCACTGCCATAGTGAGGTTAACTCAATATCGGCCGAAGGAGCCCCGTCATGTCCGCCATGATCCGCAAGAGCCTGAACGAACCCGAAGAGACGCGTCCATTTGCGGATGGGAAGGGAAGGCTCGACCTCGTCAACGTTGAAGCAGGCGCCGTCGGCAGAGCCACCTTTGAATCCGGCTGGCAGTGGTCGAAGCACGTGAAGCCGATCGCGAAGACCGACAGCTGTCAGTTCGCCCACACCGGCTACATCGTGTCGGGGCGATTGAAGGTCGTCATGGACGACGGTGAAGAGAATGAGTTCGGCGCTGGCGACCTCATGGTCGTCCCGCCGGGCCACGACGCGTGGACGGTGGGCGACGAGGCGTGCGTCATCATCGACTGGCAGGGCATGGACGACTACGCCAAGCGCTAGGCAGAGCGGAGAGCTTCCAGCACGACGTCACGACCATCGGTCACCGCGTTACAGCCCTCGTCGTGGTGACGAATCGGATGGCTCGTCGCACGAGGCGCGCATTGATCTGATCACGACCTCAGCTGATGGGTGCAGCCAGATATCGATTGGGCTAGGCGAGCTCACCCCGAACGGGTGCCCCCTGCTCTCGGGGTTGTTTCGGATGACAGCGCGCACGTAGCTTCGCAGAAGCTGCCCAATCGTGAACCGTGTGGGCTGCTGAGGGGGCATTGCCGCGATCGTCTCGTGCGCCGTTGCACCGTCTTCGATCGTTCTGAACCCTACTGAAGGACCCGACCCCATGAGCACCGAATCCGACAGGCCCGCTGACTTCAAGGTCGGCGACATCGTCAATGGGCACCGCCTTTCCGCACAGCCCGATGGATCGCTGGCGTGGCTTCCCCTTGATTCTCCGGCTCCAGCTCCAACTCCGGTTCCAGCGAAGAAGTCGAAGAAGGCTCTCTGGATCACGCTCGGCTCGGTCGGGGGCGTTCTCCTGCTGATAGTCATCATCGGTTCCCTGAATCGGCCCAGCGCCAAGGAACCCGTCGCGGCCGCCGCGACCGCCGCCGCCACCGAGACTCCCGTCGAAGAGGTCGAGGCGGAACCAGCCAAGTTGGTCGTCCCCGACGTGACCGGCCTAACCGCCACCGCTGCCACGGCAGTGCTGAGCGCAGCCGGCTTCGAGGTTCCCGCCGTGGAGGACATGGCAGCAACCGTCACCGGAACGAGCCCGGCGAAGGGAGGCATCGCCGTTGCGAAGAGCACAGTCACTTTGACCGTGGAGGTGAAGCCGAAACTGACCTTGTCGCAGCAGAATGCCGTCTCGAAGGGCCAGTCCTACCTCGCGATGATGGGCTTCTCCCGCACCGGCCTGATCGAGCAGCTCGAGTTCGAGGGTTTCTCGACCGAAGATTCCACGTTCGCGGCCGATTTCCTCGCGCCCGACTGGAATGCGGAGGCCGCCGAGAAAGCGAAGTCGTACCTCGAGATGATGGCGTTCTCACGCGACGGACTCTACGAGCAACTGGCTTTCGAAGGCTTCGAGGCTGGGCAGATCGAGGCGGGACTCGCCGCCGTCGGCTACTAGTCGAGGCGATGACATGAGTCGCCGTCCCGCGTTTCTTGCCATTCTCGCGGTCGCCTCTGTCTGCCTCCTGGCCGGATGCACGAGCAGCAACGAGGGCATCGACAACTACGAACGTAGCGAACCCGAGCCCATTGAGGTCGTGCCAGATCCGCCCGCCCCCGTACGTCGAGCCACCCGTTGTCCAGGGGTGGGATTGCTACTGGGACCCGACGATGAACGACGACTGGCACGACGACTACATGTGCACCAACGGCAGCTCCTATGATCGCCCGTACCTCATCCCCGATGACTCCTTCGTCGAAGAGTGGGAGATCGATGAGGCTGCATCCGCTTACGGAGCCGCACTGAACTCATAAAGGCGCCGGCCTGATTGAAGGCGTCACCGAGAACTCGAGTGGCAGGTCCGTCATGTCAGGTCACCGTCGACAGGGGCAAACACCCCATCGCCACGCACCCGCGGCGTCAGCCGAATCACCGGTATCTCTCGATCGGTTACGCGCTCGTACCGCGCGAACCCCGAGGCCTGTGCCGAGATTCGCCGCCAGACCGCGTCACGCTCAGCGCCGTGCAACTGCTCGGGCGAGACGTCGATGCGCTGCCCGGCGAACTCGATGCGCACCCGGTCGGGGTGAGCGGCGAGGTTGTAGTACCACGAGGGATTGCGGGCGGCACCGCTCGCCGAAGCGACGATGTACCTCGTGTCGCCCTCCCCCGAAAAGCACCGCACCGGAGTCATCCGCTCTTCGCCGGTCTTCTTGCCGATCGTGACGAGCACGAGCTTGTCGCCGCGCCGGGTGCCCTTGCGGCGAATGCTGTCGACCATTCGCCGGTTGCCCCACTGCTCGAGCCGGCTCCGCCCCGGCTGGCGCGCCCCTCGGGTGCCGTTCCGTGTGTCGAAGCTCACGATGAATCCCCGTCCTGAAGAAACGCGAGCACCGCGGCCACCCGTCGATGCACGCCGCTCTCGGGCAACCGCAGCTTCGTGAAGATCGCGTTCACGTGCTTCTCGACCGTGGAGGTCGACAGGAAGAGCGCCCGCTCGATGCCCGCGTTCGTCTTGCCCACCGCCATCTCGCGCAGCACGTCGAGTTCGCGCGGCGACAGCGTGGCGAGGGGGCCCGACGCCCCGGCCGCTCTGCGGCGACGCACGAGGGTGTCGACGATCAGCGGGTCGATCACCGAGCCGCCGACGCACACCTCGCGGAGCGCGTGCACGAGGTCTTCGAGATCGCCGATGCGGTCCTTCAGCACGTACCCGAGCCCCGCCGAACCGTCGGCGAAGAGGGCGAGCGCGTAGCTCTCGTCGGCGTGCTGCGACAGCACCACCACCCCGGTATCGGGATGCGACGTGCGAATAGCACGGGCCGCCTCGATACCCTCCATGTGATGGCCGGGCGGCATGCGGATGTCGGTGAGCACGGCCTGCGGCGAGAGCCGCCGCACGGCGTCGAGCAGCTCGGCCGCGTTTCCGGTCGACGCGACCACGTCGATCTCACCTGAGTCCTCGAGCAGGCGCCGCAGCCCCTCGCGCACGAGGTAGTTGTCTTCGGCGATCACGACGCGCAGCACCCCCGACTCATCCACCGGCCGCGACCTCCGCCCCCCTCGTGGGTGCACCTTCGTCGACCGGCAGGTCCACGAGCAGGGTCGTTCCCGTCGGCTCGCCCGGCGACACCCGCATCGTTCCGCGTAGCGCAGCGACCCGGTCGCGGATGTTCGCCAGCCCGCCGCTCGACACCGACGCCGGCGCAACAGCGCCCATGCCGCATCCGTCATCGCTGATCGCGATACGCAGGTGACCGTCATCGCGCGCCAGCCCGACCGAAGCGCGGGTCGCATTCGCGTGCTTGGCCGTGTTCGCGAGCGCCTCGCGCACGACGTAGTAGGCGGTCGTCTCGACCTCGTCGGAGAACCGCTCGGCGCGCACGTCATCGTCGGCCTCAACGGTCAACGGAATCGGGTACCGCGCCACCCCCGACTCGACGGCCGCGACGAGGCCGTTGTCACTCAGCACCGGTGGGTGGATGCCTCGGGCGAGCTCGCGCAGGTCGGTGAGCGTCTCGCGGGCCTGGTCCTGCAGTTCGGCGAGTTCGTCGGGCGTCAGCTCCCCGCGCTGCAGGCGATTGCGGGCGAGCCGGAGACCGGCGATCTGCGCCACCACATCCTGCTGAATACCGTCGTGCAGGTCGCGCTCGAGGCGCCTTCGCTCGTCGTCCTGAGCGGCGACCAGCCGCTCGCGCGACGCGGTCAGCTCGTCGAGTTGCTCGGCGAGTTGCTCGGTCAGGCGCACATTGGCGACGGATGCCGCGGCCTGCCCCGCGATCGTACGCAGCAGCGTTCGCTCGGCGTCGCTGTATTCGCCTCGACGCCTCGGGCCGAGCTCGATGCGGCCGAGTCGCTCGTCGCCGCGCATGAGGTCGGCGGTCTCGACAGGCTCGGTTTCGACAGGGTCAACCGGCAGGGGGGTTTCGACCGGCTCGACCTGCGGGCTGGTCCCGACCGGCGCTTCGGCGAGCGCACCGCCGGGCGTCGCGAGCCGGATGCGCACCCACGACGCGCCCAGCCCCTCGCGCACGGCTTCCGCGAGGCGGGTGAGCAGGTCGCGGGGCTCGCCGGCCTGCTCGAGTCGGGCGCCGAGCTCGCTGAGCATGGCGAGCTGGCGGTCGCGGTCGCCGAACACCGCGCGGAGGATCCACCGTTGCATCCAGGTGCGCAGCGGCAGCAGGCAGACGGCGAGGATGGTCGTGACCAGCACGGCCGCCACCACCCGCAGCGGCCCCGCCAGCAGGATGGCGGGCGTCGCCACGGCGGCGGCGTAGACGACCGTGATGAGCAGGTTCGACGAGCGGGCGACGAACCGCCCGCGGTCGCCCGGTGCGATATCGAAGGCGCCCGAGCGGAGGATGCCGTGGATCGCGGCGATCGGCACCGCGATGAGCGCCGCATAGACGAGCAGGGCGATGGCCTCGATGTCGGGCAGGAGCGTCCACAGCGCGAACGCCACGATCGCGCCCGCGACGGTCAGCGCCATCACCCGCGTGCGCGCTCGCACTTCGGGCGCACCGAAGATCGCACGGGAGGCGAGCACCGCCAGCCCGAGCGCAACGGCGGGCCACGCCTGGAAGACGAGCAGGTGCACCGCGGGAGCCGCCCACTCCAGCCAGGGCACCACGTACGGATTCGGGATGCCCTCTCCGCTGATGCCGGCATACGGCGACATCACCACGTGCGAGGTCGTCAGCAGCGTGAGCGGGCCGGTGAGCATCGGCGTCCACAGGAACACCACGGCGACGCGCTGCCACCGCCGCTCGACGACACCGTCGGGGAACGTGGCGAAGACGACCAAGAAGGCCGAGGTCGCCGTCGCGTCCGCTGTCAGCCCGATCACGTTGAATATCGGGAACCACGGCTCGGCGACGATCTCGAGGTTCCGTTGGAGGAATGTCTCGTACGCCGAGCCGACGAGCATCGCGGTCGCAGCGAGGGCGACGAGCACGGCGATGCGTGACGACGACACGGTGAGCAGCCACATGCCGAACACGAACAACGGCAGCACGCCGAGCAGCGGCCAGGCGAGACCGTGATCGACGTCGGCCTCGAGGAAGCCGCGAACGACGACGACGTAGCAGAGCGCCGCGACCCCGATGGGGCCGAGCGTCGCGAGGCATACCCACCTGCGCTGCACGCTCCCATGCTCCTCCTGTCGAGCCGATCGCGGGAGGGGGCCTGCCCCGGCATCCCTTAGCAGGCAGCCCCCATGCGCAGCGCAGCGCGCCGCCATGCGGCATCCGGTTGTCTGCGTTCCGGCGCCCGCCACGACTCGACAAGGTGAGGGGCGAGCGGATGCCACGCCTCGGCGCCGCACGAAGGAGAAGGCCTCATGCGCAAGCTGTACACCGGACTCGCCTGGACCGTCGCGGGCGCCGTCGTCGTGCAGGCCGCCGCGATCGCGTTCGCGTTCGGCGGCATGCTCAATCTCGTCTCGGAGGGCGGGGTCGTCGACAAGGCGCTGCTCGAGAGCTTTCAGGCGGCGGGGGTCGGCGAACTCGGATTCATGATCCACGGCCTCGTGGGAGCCGTCCTCATTCCCCTCATCGCGCTCACCCTGCTCGTGGTCTCGTTCTTCGTGCGAGTGCGCGGCGCCAAGCTGTGGGCGGCGATCGTCTTCGGGCTCGTGGCGCTGCAGGTGACGCTCGGCTTCTCGATCACGGATGTGCCGTATCTCGGGCTGATCCACGGGGCGAACGCCCTGGCCGTGGTGGCCGCGGGCTCGGTCGCCGCGCTGCGGGTTCGGCGCGGGCGCAAGATCGACACTGCAGAGAGAGCCGACACGACCGACGCGGCCGACGCGCCGCCCGCTGAGGGGGCGAGCCCCGATGCCGTCGCGGCGTGAGGTGCTGCGGCGAGCCGCCGTCGGCGTCGCGGTTGCGACCGCGCTCGGCGCCGGCGCGCTCGCGTGGAGCTCCACGCTGCTCGGCGAGTACTCGGTGATGTCCATGGGCAGTGGGCAGGATGGCGGTGGCCAGGCTGGCGACGGGCACTCGGGCCACGCGCAGCACAGCGGCGCGGTCGGCGTAGCGCACGGAGCATCCGGAACTTTCGCGACCGGCGGCGACGTCAGCGTGACCTCGCTCACCGCCGACCCCGACCGCCCCGCCGACGTCGAGGTCGAGCTCACCGCCCGCCAGGAGACCATCGACGTGCCCGGCGGCCGTGCGGTCGAGGGGTACACCGTGAACGGCTCGTCGCCCGGTCCGGAACTGCGAGCGCAGCAGGGCGACCTCATCGAGGTCACGTTCAGGAACGAATCGGTGACGGCCGGCGCCACCCTCCACTGGCACGGCATCGACGTGCCGAACGCGGCCGACGGCGTCGCCGGCATCACGCAGGACGCCGTGCCGGCCGGCGGGCACCACGTGTACCGATTCGTCGCAGAGGATGCCGGCACGTACTGGTACCACTCGCACCAGGTGTCGCGCGAGCAGGTGCTGCGCGGACTGCTCGGCGCCCTCGTGATCGACCCCGTCGCTCCGGCGGATGCTGCGGCCGACCTCGACATCACCGCGCTGCTGCACGTCTACGGCGGGCAGCACACTCTGAACGGGCGGGTCGCCGACGAGCGCATCGACGCACCGCCGGGATCGACCGTTCGGGTTCGGGTGATCAACTCCGACCAGGGCACCGCGGCCGTATGGTCGGATTCGCCGTTCCGGGTGATCGCGACCGACGGGCGCGACATCAATGAGCCGACGGACCTCCGCGGCCAGCGGCTGCTCATCCCGGCCGGCGGGCGAGCGGATGTCGCGGTGCAGGCGCCGCAGCACGGTTCTGCCGCGCTGCACGTCGGTGGTGCTCGCCGGGTGCTGATCGGCGACCCCGAGGCATCCGTGCCCTCGATCGCACAGCCCTCGAAGAGCGTCGACCTGCTCTCGTACGGTGCGCCCGAACCTCTGGGGTTCGACCCGTCGTCGCCTGACCGGTCGTACGACTACGTGATCGCGCGCCGGTTCGGTCTCATCGACGGCCGGCCGGGCAACTTCTGGACGATCAACGGCCGCATGTTCCCCGACGTACCGATGTTCCACGTGGCCGAGGGCGACGTCGTCGTGATGCGCATCGTCAACGAGTCGGGCGAGGTGCATCCGATGCACCTGCACGGGCATCACATCGTGGTGCTCTCACGCGAAGGCACTGCGGCCTCCGGCAGCCCATGGTGGGTCGACTCGCTCGACGTGCGCCCCGGCGAGTCGTATGAGATCGCCTTCATCGCCGACAACCCGGGCATCTGGAGCGACCACTGCCACACTCTCCCGCACGCGGTCGACGGCCTCGTCGCCCACCTCATGTACGACGGCGTCACGACACCGTTCACGATCCACGGGAGTGCTGGCAATCAGCCGGAGTGACTGGTCTACCGCACCAGCTGAGCCGCCTCGTCGAGACGCCCGAGCTTGTTCGGGTTGGCGATCGAGAAGATTCGCGTGATGCGATCACCCTCGATCTCGAAGCAGATCGCACCGGCGAGCTCGCCGTCGACCTCGCCGCGAATCGCGGGATGTCCGTTCACCCACGTCGGCCTCGCCTCGAACGGCAGCGCGAGCTTCGCGAGGCCGCCGAGCAGGTAGCGGGCGATCTTGTCGGCGCCCTGGATCGGCCGGAGCGCGGCACCCTTCACCAGTCCGCCGCCGTCGGCGACGGAGACCACATCGGGCGCGAGCACGTCCATCAGACCCTGCAGATCGCCCGAGTTGACCGCCGTGAGAAACCTCGCGACGACCGCCTCCTGCTCGGCACGGTCGACCGTGACACGTGGGCGCCGGGCGGCGACGTGCTCTTTCGCCCGGTGGGCGATCTGCCGCACGGCCGCCGGCGACTTGTCGACGGCAGCCGCGATCTCGTCGTACGGCACGTCGAACACCTCGCGCAGCACGAACACCGCGCGCTCGGTCGGGCCGAGCGTCTCGAGCACGGTCAGCATCGCGATCGACACGCTCTCGGCGAGCTCGACGTCGTCTGCGACATCCGGAGTCGTGAGCAGCGGCTCGGGCAGCCACTCCCCCACGTACGACTCGCGCCGGCGCGACATCGTGCGCAAGTGGTTCAAGGCTTGCCGCGTGACGATGCGCACGAGATACGCGCGCGGGTCGCGCACCTCGTCGCGCGCGACATCCGCCCATCGCAGCCAGGACTCCTGCAGCACGTCTTCAGCGTCGGCCGCGGAGCCGAGCATCTCGTACGCGACCGTGAAGAGCAGGCCGCGGTGCGTGATGAACGGATCGTCGGTCATGCTGTCGAACCTACAACGGATGCTGCGACATCCGCCCGGGTGGCGAGCGGCGGCATCTGGCAGGCATCCGCATAGCCCTCGGCGTGGATGCCGAGCGCGATGTTCATGCGCGAGCTCATGTTCATGAACGCGACCTTGGCGGTGAGCTCGATGAGCGCGGCCGGGCCGAGCGCGTCGAGTAGCGCGGCCGACAGCTCGTCGGTGACGGCGGGCGGGGTCTGGCTCATCGCCTCGGCGTACTCCATGACCTGTCGCTCGAGGGGCGTGAAGACGGATGCCGCGCGCCAGTTCGGCACCTGCCGCGCCTTCTCCTCGTCGAGGCCCTGGTTGTGCGTCTTGTAGTAGTTGAAGTCGAGGCACCAGCTGCAGCCGATGTAGGCCGCCGTCGCCATCACCGCGTAGCTCGCGAGGTTCTCGTCGAGCTCGTCGAGCGCCTCGATCTTGCGGCCGATGCCCATCGACGCCCGCATGAGAGCGGGGTGGTGCGCGAGCACGCCCATCGAGTCCGGCACCCGGCCGATCATGCGCTTGGCGGCGACTTTCACGACCGTGCCGAAGACTCCCTTGAGTTCAGTCGGCGGGATGCGGGTCTGGGTGGTCATCATGTCCTCCTGTGCGTCGACGGCCCGGGGTTCGGTTCCCGGATGATCCGTCGACATGAAGACACCGGATGTCGCGTGGTTGTGACATCCGGTGTTCGGCGGGACGAGCTGGCCCCCTCGAGATGAGGAGTTGCTGTGGGCATAGCGTGGCGTATTATGAGATGTATCGAATATTGGGAGGTGAAGCGATGAGCGCAGGAAGCCTGATCCGAACTGCTCGCAAGAGCCGGCGACTGACGCAGGGTGCACTCGGGCACCGCGCCGAGCTGTCGCAGTCGCACCTTTCACTGATCGAACGTGGCCACCAGAATCCGTCGTTCGATGCCGTCGAGCGCGCGCTCCGCGCGACCGGGCACCGCCTCGTCGCCGTGCCGAGCGTTCGCGATGACGCCGCAGCCGTCGCCGCCGACATCCGATTCGCTGTGCTCGATGGCCGTGAAGACCGCGCGCTGCGGCGGTTCATTCAACTCAGCGACAATCTGCTCGCGGAGCACGGAGCTGTGCGATTCGCGCTTACGATCTCGGAGCCCGAAACCACGGGAAGCAAACAATGGGATGCGGCGATCGCCGCACTCGTGGCGCATCACCTCATTGCCGAGAACCTTCCGGTTCCCGACTGGGCGAACAGTCCGACACGCACACTGCGCCGACGGTGGGCGGTCGGCGAAGGCCCGTACACGCTCACGCCCGAGCTGCACCGGGTTCCGCCCGAGTTCTTGCGACGCGGCGTGCTCATCGATGCGGACACGCTGGTGAGCGTGTGACGACCCGATTCGATCGCGACGGCCTGATCGACGGCCTTCGGCAGCTGATCGCGAAGCTCCAAGAGTTCGACGCAGCGGAGCAGGTCATCCCTCGAGCCGACGACGAGCGCACCGAGAGTGAGGGTCATGAAGGCTGTGCGGATGTTGCTCGGCATGTCGTCCCCATTCGACCAAGCCCGGGGCTGAGCCTCACTCATGGGACGGACCGTCGGATCGCGTCGAGCACCGTCTGCGGGGGTGGCCATCGTCCCCTGAACTGGGGCAGCAAGGCCCCGCATCGGCATGCACGAGCGGCGTAGGGTCGCGAATGGGGGCATCCGCTCCCGTCCCGCGATCCGGATCCTGAGCCTCGAAGGGCCTGATCGACGCCGAGAGGCCTGATCATGCGGAACTCCACGTGGGCGGTCGCTGCGGTCGTGGCCGCCTTCGCGTTCGTGCTGAGCGGATGCGCCGCCACCGCGTCGGACGTCGTCGCCTCCGCTCCGCCGGCATCCGCCCCGTCCCTCGACTCAGCGCTGCGCGCACAACTCGAGGCGGCGCTCGACGAGGGATTCGCGGCATCCGGAATGCCAGGGGTCATCGTCGGGGTGTGGATCCCCGGCGAGGGCGAATGGGTGTCGGCGCGGGGTGTGGCCGATGTCGAGACCGGCGAGCCGATCGCCCGAGACAACCAGCAGAAGATCGGGAGCATCACCAAGACGATCGTCTCAACGGTCATGCTGCAGGTGATCGGCGAGCCCGAATTCGAGATGAGTCTCGACGACACCCTCGACCGGTGGTACCCCGAGTTCCCCGAGGCGTCGAACATCACGGTGCGGATGCTGCTGAACCACTCGAGCGGCACCGGCGAGGCCGGCCGGGCGCAGGTCGACCGCATCTGCAGCGACCCGCACGCCATTCCGACACCCGCCGAACTCGTCGCGGTCGGCGCGGCGACTCCCCGCGCCGACTTCGCTCCGGGTGAGGGATTCGAGTACGCCAACACGAACTACTTCCTGCTCGGCGGCATCCTCGAGCAGGTCACCGGCGACGATCTCGCCACGCTGATCGGCGACCGCATCACCGAGCCGTTCGGCATGGAACGCAGCAGGTTCGCCCCCGATGGAGCGGTCACCGCCCCGCTGACCCACGGCTACTCCGGCTTCTGCCCCGAGCTCGGGCAGCCTGTCGACACCGTCGGCTGGTCGAACGGCGAGAGCTGGGCGGGCGGCGGCATGGTGTCGACGCTCGACGACCTGCATGCCTGGGGCGTCGCCCTCGGCGAGGGAGCGGGCGTGACCCCCGAACTGCAGGCCGCGCGATATGCGGATGTCGCGGCGCTCCCAGGACAGTCGGGGGCCGCGTACGGCCTCGGCGCGGGTCTCGAATACGACGACACGACCGGCTGCATCACCAGCGTCTCCCACGCCGGCGCTGAGCCCGGGTACGGCACGAACATCACGTACTACCCGGCGACCGGGGCCGTCTTCGCGATGCTCGGCAACGGCGACGGCGGAACGGGCGACGCGGTGTCGGAGGTCGCGATGGCGCTGGCCCCGTTCCTCCGCCCCGTGCTCAACGGGTCGCCGACCGAGCCGTGCGCCGCGCCGTGGGGATGACGGCGAGGCCCTCCGGGCGCTGCCGACGTCGGGAGCCGCGGCGTCGAGCGACGCCTGGCCGCTCGTAGGCTGGAAGCGTGCCCCGACTTCACGCAGAGCCCGACCTCTCCAAATGGGTGCCCATCACGGACTCCCTCGGATTCCGCGGCCGCCGGCACCGCAAGGCGGCGATCGGGATGCTGCTATCGCAGGCCAAGGGCCCCGATGCTGCGCCATCGAAGCCCGGCGGCGGCTTCAGCGCCTGGGCGATGAGCCAGGCCGTCCCGTTGCTGATGCGCAAGGCGGCCGGCCGGGTGCTCGTGTGGGTCTGGAAGACCGAGCCGGAACTGCTCGTCGTGATGGCACAGGTGCAGGAGGCGACACCGCAGCTGCGGATCGCGCGGGCATCGATGCCGATCGAGTACGACGACACCGAGCAGTTTCGCGGCAACTACCTCGGCGTCGGTGAGAAGCTCGTGATTCCGCTGCCAGAGGGCGGCCGCCCGCCGTTCGCGACGTACACGTGGGATCTCGGCTCGCACTTCGTGAGCGTGACGGCGGTGTGCGGCGACCGCGAGCGGTTCGGCACCGTCATCGGCGCCGTCGACGAGCTCGCACGCGGCATCCGCGTTGTCGACGATCTCACCGTTGGCGAATCTCCGACGGTCCTGCGCATCGACCCGGCATGAGAGGCAGCGCCGGGAATGAAGGGAGATACACGATGAACTCAACTGAGACGAGTGAGCGCATGATCGAAGGGGCCTTGCATCCTGGGGTGGCGGGCGAGTTGCTGACGTTGCAGCGCGCGGCGTATGCCACCGAGGCGCAGCTCTACCACGACGCCTTCCTGCCTGCGCTGACGCAAACGCTCGACGAACTGCACGACGAACTGCGCGGTGGTGCCGGCCTCGGGCTGTGGCAAGGGGCGCGGCTCGTCGGCGCGGTGCGGTGGATCATCGATGGTTCAGATGCTCACATCGGCCGATTGACCGTGGCGCCCGACCTGCAAGGTCACGGCATCGGCACGCGACTCCTGCGTGCAGCGGAACGCGTCAGCGAGGCATCCAACTTCGAGTTGTTCACCGGGCATCTGAGCGTGGCGAACATCCGTCTGTACGAGCGCGAGGGATATGCCATCACTCGTCGAGTGCCCCTGCGCGAGGGAGTCGACCTGGTCTACCTGCGAAAGTCCGCCCGCGCTGACGGCGCGTGAGCGAGGTCGTGCCCGCTGCAGGGTCGACTCGTCGCGACATCCCTACTCGGTGAGGAACTCCACCAGTGCGCGGCCGACCTGCTCGGGTGCGTTCTCCATGGGGATGTGCCCGGCGTCGGGGATGCGCACCAGCGTGGTGTGCGGCATCTCCGCGGCGAATCGCTCGGCGTACTCCACTTTCTGGAAGCCGTCGTCTTCGCCCCAGATCAGCAACTTGGGCGTTGCCGAGCTCTGCAGGGCGGGAACGAGCTCGAGGGTGTAGCGGCTGTCGGCCGCACCCGCGAGGGCCATCCAGGAACGGCGAACCCGCGCATCGTTCCACGGGTCGAGGTATTCGACGACCAGTGGTTCAATGGCAGCGCCGGCGAGCGCCGCGGTCACGGCCTGCCTGCGTGCAGCGAGAAGCTCTTCGGCACCGACGGCCGCGATGACCTCGGGGTCGCGGAAGCGCGCGACGCCCGCGACTGGCCAGGAGTCGTAGGTGACCGAATTGGCCAGAGCGAGCCGGGAGACCTCGAGCAGGTTGCGGGCGAGCAGGTGCTGGGCGACGGCGCCGCCGATGTCATGTCCGACGACGGCGACTGGCCCCGAGAGCTGCATGGCCGAAGCGAAGCGCGCCACCCAGTCGGCCAAGGCCGGAACGGTGGCCGTCTGCAGAGTGAGCTCGCCACCTGAGCGACCGAGCCCCGGGAGGTCGACGGCGATGGGCCGCAGCCCTGCCGCGGCGAGCTGGTCGAGCACCGGCAGCCAGACCCGGCTCCAGTACGTTCCGTGCAGCAGCAGCACGACCGGGCTGTCCTGGCCCGCGGTCAGGTAACTCGCCTGTTCGCCGTCGACCTGAATCGCGGCTCTCACTACGTTCGTCTCAATGGTTTTGCTCACCGCACCACTGTGCCCGGGGCGGTTCTGCCGGCCAAGAGGCGACAGTGACACTCAAGCGTGAGTTCCTGCCAGACGTGCTCCGACGTGCCTCCATGCGAGAGGCCGACACAAACGATCAGGGCGGCTACAGCGGGTAGCGGATGCCGGTGAGTTGTTCTGACACACCCCAGAGTCGCGCAGCGAGCGCGGCATCCGCGGCAGCGTCGGAGCGGCCGACGAGCACCGGCGGGCCGGTCAGCTCTCGTTTGCCTCCGGGGCCCGCGTAGCCGGCACCGGGCATCGGCTCGGTCGCCGCGTAGAGCGTGGGGGTGGCTCCGCTCGTGGCGTCGTGGGCGAACAAGCGCAGGGCGACCTTCGCCACCGCGGAGAGCACGGGGTTCGTCATGCTCGACCCGAGGTTGGTGGCGGCCATGCCGGGGTGCGCGGCCGTCGCCACGACGTGCGACCCCGAGGCATCCAGCCGCCGCTGCAGTTCGAGCGTGAAGAGCAGGTTCGCGAGCTTCGACTGGCCGTATGCGGCCGATCCCCCGCCGTAGCGACGGGTCGCCCAGTTGAGATCGTCGAAGTCGATCGTGCCCGACCGGTGCTCGCCGCTGGCGACGGTCACGACGCGGCCCGAGATGTGCGGCAGCAGCAGGTTGGTCAATGCGAAATGGCCGAGGTGGTTGGTGCCGAAATGCAACTCGAAGCCGTCGGTCGTGAGACCGTATGGCGGCATCAGTACGCCTGCGTTGTTGACGAGGATGTCGATGTCGCCGGTGCACTCCGCGGCGAACTGTCGAACCGACGCGAGGTCGGCCAGGTCGAGCCGGCGAACCTCGATCGACCCCTCGACGTTCGCCGCGGCATCCCGGCCCCGTTGTTCGTCTCGCACCGCGAGCACGACGTGTGCTCCCTGCCGGGCGAAGGCGCGCACAGCCTCGAGACCGATGCCGCTGTTCGCACCGGTGACGATGACGGTGCTGCCGTCGAGTCGCGGCATCCGCTCGGCCGTCCAGGCCGGCTGGGCCGTCGCCGCCGTGGTGGTCATGAGTGCGACGCGAACGCGGGGCGGGCGACCGGCGGAGTCTGGGCAGCGGTCGCCACGGGAGTGAAGCCCTTCACGATGAGCCAGACGGCGAAGAACAGCTCGAAGAGCCCGCCGGGGATGGTCGACACGAGACCGGCACCGGCGAACCCCAGGAGTTCGAGGATGCAGCCCAGTGCGAACGACGCATAGCCGACGAATCCCCACACCGCAAGAAAGCGCGGCACGAGGCGCGACCGGAACAGCGCGACGCAGAAGAACAGGCTGCCGATGCCGAGGCCGGCCATGGCGACGTTGTAGGCGACGAAGTTGCCTGCGACGGCAGTGGCCGACAGTAAGAACAGGCTGATGACGCCGATGGCGAGCACCACGCCCTCGAAGAAGCGGGTGGCGAGGTAGCCGACCGCGATGATCGGCGTGCGCGGCCGAAGGATCGGCAGCATGAGCACGCCGATGGCGATGACCGCGGCGGAGTTGAGCAGCATCATCACCGCGCCCGTGATCAGGAGGGGGCTTGCGCCGCCCGAGTCGGGAGCGGCAGCAGCCTCGGCCCCGGCGGCGCTCGTCGCGAGCATGCTGCCGATGCCGTAGAGGAGGAAGGCGCTCAGCATGAGCACCCCCACCCGGCGTGCGGTGAGCCGTGCCGGAATTCGCGTGTCGTTCATGGTGACCTCTCTCGAAAATGGCGAACCATACACCGTATGGTTGGTTGGTCGAACGGTACCATACGCTGTATGGTTTTGGCTACGGGATGATCACGGATGGCCGAGAACGGCCGAGACCGGAGGCGCTATGCCACGCAAGCCAATCGAGACGGCGACGGCGGCTGTCGCCAGAGAGCCGGTGACGCGCGAGCGAGCTGTGCGACTCGCCGTGGCGCTCGCCGACGCGGGCGGCATCGAGTCGGTCAGCATGCGCAAGCTCGCCACCGAGCTGAGCATCACTCCGATGTCGCTGTACTACCACGTGAAGAGCAAAGACGACATCTTCGACGGAATGCTCGACGCCGTCTACTCCGAGATGCACGTGCCCGGCGTCGATGTCGCGTGGAGAGCGGCGATGCTCGAGCGCGCCAGGTCGACGCGCGCGGTGCTCGCGCGACATCCGTGGGCCATCAGCCTCGACGCACGCACGTCTCCGGGCCCGGCGACGCTCGGCCATCTCGACGCGACCATCGGAGTGCTTCGCGCTGCCGGATTCTCGATGCCCCTCGTCGGCCACGCGATGTCGCTGCTCGACAGCTACGTGCAGGGATTCGCCATGCAGGAGGCGACCCTGCCGCTCGATGCGTCGGGCGACATCGGCGCCGTCACCGAAGACATCCTGGCGCAGCAGGAGATGATGTCGAACGCGTTCCCGAACCTGGCCGAGATGGCCGCGACCCTGATTCTGCAGCCCGGCTACGCTTACGGCAACGAGTTCGAATTCGGGCTCGAGCTGATTCTCCACGGCATCGAGCGGATGCATCGGTCGACAGAATCTGGTTGAGCGAGTAGCTTCCCATCGAAACCGGCGACATTCGATGAACGGAGGCACGCGATGCCAGAAGTACTGCTCTTCCACCACGCGCTCGGACCCAACGAGGGCCTGCGCGCCTTCGCCGACGAGTTGCGCGCAGCGGGACACACCGTGCACACGCCCGATCTGTTCGAGGGGCGCACCTTCGGCACGATCGACGAGGGCGTCGCCTACGCGCGCGAGGTCGGCTGGGACGAGATCATGGCGCGAGGCGAACGAGCAGCCGAGAATCTACCGAGCGACCTCGTCTACGGCGGCTTCTCGCTCGGGGTCGTGCCCGCCCAGAAACTTGCCCAGACGCGCGCGGGTGCGAAGAGCGCGCTGTTCTTCTACTCCTGCATGCCGCCCGAAGAGTTCGGCGCGTGGCCAGCGGCGCTGCCCGCGCAGATCCACGGCATGGACGCCGATCCGATCTTCATGGACGAGGGCGACGTCGATGCCGCTCGCGAGCTCGTCGCGTCGGCCGACGACGCCGAGCTCTTCCTCTACCCCGGCGACCAGCACTACTTCGCCGACTCCAGCCTGCCGAGCTACGACGAGGGTGCCGCGAAGCTCCTCGCGCAGCGCGTGCTCGAATTCCTCGCGCGGGTCTGAACGAGCGTCGGCTCCCTACGCGCCGCCGCCCACCTGCCCGCGGTACCACGCGATCTTCTCGCGCAGGTGGTTCTGCTGCTCGAGGAGCTGATCGATCGACGCCTGCACCTCGCGATCGTGGCGCTCGAGCAAGTCGAGGCGTTCATTGAGCGTGGTCGCATCGTTGGAGAGCGCGGTGTAGAGCTTGAGGTCGGAGATCGGCATGCCCGTGTCGCGCAGGCACTTCACGAGGTCGAGCCAGTCGAGGTGCTCCTGCCGGTAGGTGCGTCGGCCGCCGGCGGTGCGCTCGATCGGCCCGATGAGGCCCTCGCGCTCGTAGTAGCGCAGGGTGTCGAGACTGAACCCGGTGCGTTCGACGACCTGCGACGGAGTGAAGGTGGTCATGAATGTCCCCGTTCGGCTTGAGCTGGAGTGCACTCCAGCATGCACGGTGGAGGCATGACGAATCCAGCACTTGTTCTCGGGGCCATGAAGTTCGGCACCGAGATCGACGAAGACACCTCATTCGCACTGCTCGACCGCTTCGTGGAGGCCGGCGGCGTGTGGATCGACACCGCTGACTGCTACTCGTTCTGGGCGAGCGAGTCGGGCTACGGCGGGCAGAGCGAGCTCGTGCTCGGCCGCTGGCTCGCGGCACGACCGGGCATGCGTGATCGCGTGCTCATCTCCACGAAGGTCGGCGCCGAGCCATTGGATGCCTCCGACTGGCCCGCATCCCGCGAGGGACTCTCAGCACGCGTCATCCGCAGCGCCTTCGAGGGCAGCCTGCAGCGCCTCGGTACCGACCGGGTCGACCTGCTATGGGCGCACATGGAAGACCGGCGGGTGCCGATCGAAGAGTCGGCGGATGCGTTCTCCGAACTCGTGCGCAGCGGTGCCACCGCGCGCGTCGGCACGTCGAACCACCCCGCGTGGCGGGTCGAGCGGGCGCGCGCCCGGGCGATCGCGACGGGCGGGCACCCGGTCGACGCCATGCAGTTGAGCCGCAGCTACCTCGCGCCGCGACCTGGCGCACAACCTGAGGGACAGAACCACCGTTTCGGCATGATGAGCGACGAGCAGGTCGACTACGCGCACGAGAACGGCCTCGAACTCTGGGCGTACACGCCGCTGCTGAGCGGCGCCTACGACAACCCGGGCAAGCGCATCGCGACCGCCTACGAGCACCCCGGCACCGAGCGGCGCCTCGCCGCGCTCGACGCGGTGGCGACCGAGCTCGGGATGCCGCGCGGTCAAGTCGTGCTCGCCTGGATGGTCGGCGGCTCGCCGTCGATCATGCCGATCCTCGGTGGCAGCAAGCTCGAACAGCTCGACAGCGCGCTGCAGGGTGTCACGCTCGAGCTGCCGATAGAGCTTCGCGAGCGATTGGACGCTGCTGCCCCGTGATCGGGCGATGTCGCGGGCCCGCCCGCCCGCGACATCCGGGTCAGTCGACGAGTGCCCCCGCCGAGAGGTTCGCGATTGCGCCGGTCATCGAGCGGGCACGATCGGATGCCGCGAACGCGAGGTACTCGGCGACCTCGTCGAGCACCGGAAGGCGGCCGAGCATCGTCATGTCGGCGAGGCCGCTGAACCACTCGTCGAACGGCACCCCGCTCGACTCGGCCGTGCGGCCGAACATCTCGCGCGTGTACGAGGTGGCGAGGGCATCGGGCATGGCGTGCGGGCGCACGCAGACCACCCGGATGCCGTCGGGCCCGAGCTCGCCGGCGAGCGCTCGCGAGAACCCCTCGAGCGCGGCCGACTGAGCCGCGTTGCCGATCAGCCCGCGGCCGGTGAGCCGCGCACCCGGCGTCGAGATCGTGAGAATCACGCCGCTGCCCTGCGCGATCATGGGCCGCGACACCGCCTTCGCGGTCACGAAGTTGGTCTGCAGGTATCCGACCACGGGGCGCAGGTAGTCGTCGAGCGACGTCCCGCCGATCGGCAGCCCCTGCACGTGGTCGAAGCCCACCGCGTTCAGGGCGATGTCGATGCGGCCCGCGGCATCCGTCACCTCGTCGACGTGCCGGTCGACCGCGGCCTGATCCATCGCGTCGACGACGGCGATCGAGACCTCCGCACCCTCGGTTCTGGCAGCGGATTCCGCGGCCTCGAGCCGCGGCAGGCTCTTGCCGGCCAGGAACAGCCGTGCGCCCTCGCGGGCGAACACTCGCGCCGCCGCGCCTCCGATCGAACCGCCACCGCCGTGGATCACGGCCACCTTGTTCTCGAGCAGCATCACGCCGCCTCCATTCATGTCATCGAGTTATGCAACCTAAGAGTTGCACTTGACCGCACCAATTGCAACCGTGAGATTGCAATTGCTCGAACCCCGTGCCCGCGGGCTGACTCGCTGGCGGTGCCCCGTGAACGCGGTTGGAGACGTTTCTTGACCTTGACCCGAGGTCAGGGTGAATGCTTCTGGAATCGGCACGACGCCGAAAGAACTCCACCGCTTCGAAGGAGCACACCAGCGATGACGACCATGACTACCACCGTTTCCACCGAGACCGCCGACCGTCTTCAGCGCACGATCGAGGCGCTCGTCGATCCCGGCATCATCGGGCTGTCGGTGCGCGTCGACGACGAGCAGGGCACGTGGGTCGGCAGTGCCGGCGCGGCCGAACTTGACGGCAACGAGAAGCCGCCGATCGACGGGCACATCCGGATCGGCAGCAACACCAAGACCTTCACCGCGACCCTCGTGCTGCAGCTCGTGGCCGAGGGCAGGATCGGCCTCGACGACCCGGTCGCGGACCACCTGCCCGAGTTCGGCGTCGACGAGCGGATCACCGTGCGGATGCTGCTCCAGCACACCAGCGGCCTGTTCAACTTCACCGGCGAGGTCTACGAAGACGGCTCGATCGTGCTCGGCGTCCTCATGCCCTACGGCCCGAAGGGTACGGAGTGGCTCGACAAGCGGTTCGTGACGTACCGGCCGCAGGAATTGGTCGAACTCGCGCTTTCCAAGCCCGCTCGGTTCGAGCCTGGGGCGAGCTGGAGCTATTCCAACACCAACTACGTGCTGGCCCGCCTGCTGATCGAGAAGGTGACCGGCCGCACCGTCACCGAGGAGCTGCAGCGGCTGATCCTGACGCCACTCGGAATGTCGCACACCGTGGTTCCCGGCGACGCGGAGATCGCCGAGCCGCACGCCCACGCGTACTACCGGTACGACGAGGACGGCGAGCCCCGCACGGTCGACGTCACCCGCCAGAACCCCTCGTGGGTCTCAGCCGGCGGCGACATGATCTCGACCACCGAGGACCTTCACACGTTCATCGCCGCGCTCACCGGCGGCCGGCTCCTCCCCGACGAACTGCGCGCAGAAATGTTCACCCCGCGCGCGACGGGCATCCCGAACATGGACTACGGGCTGGGCGTGTTCGTGCTGACCACCGACGACGGCGGCACCGTCATCTCCCACAACGGCGGCTCGGTTGGCCACGCCGCGCTCATGTACTCCACGCCCGACGGGTCCAAGACCCTGACCGCGGCGCTGAACTGCGTGGACGACGCGAACCTCACCGTTGCCGGCGCGTTCCAGGGTGTTCAGCAGCGCCTCCTCGCCGAGGTATTCGGCAACGCGCCCGTGTGAAGGGGAACGGGGGCCGGCGAGGCTCGGCGGAGCCCGGCGCGGCGCAAACGTCGCCGCACCCGCGTTCTGGGGATGACCGCGCGGGAGCAACACGCGTACTGTTCGGCTCAGCGCCGGTTTCAGCGACCCGTCGCGGGAGCGGAGCCGACCATGCGCACGCCACCACGAGCGCGAGACGTGAGGGCCCGACGGCGGAGAGGCCCGGGCTCGGCGATCGTGATGGCGATCGCCGTTGCCGCGCTGATGCCGGCGTGCACCACAACGCCGTCGGCTCCCGCCTCAACCGCGGCGTCGGCCACGCCGACTGCCTCGCTCGACCCTGCGCTTCGCGCGCAACTGGATGCCGCGCTCGACGAGGGCTTCGCGGCATCCGGAATGCCCGGCGTGATGGTCGGGCTCTGGATGCCGGGCCGGGAGGAATGGTTCGCGACGCGAGGCGTCTCAGACCTCGCCTCGAATCTGCCGATGGATCGCGCCGACCAATCGAAGATCGGCAGCATCACCAAGACCATCGTCGGCTCGATCGCACTGCAGGTCATCGGCGACGAGGAGGCCGGGCTCACCCTCGACGACACGATCGACGAGTGGTACCCCGACTTCCCGCTCGCGAACGAGATCACCGTGCGCATGCTCATGAACATGTCGAGCGGCATCGGCAGCCCGGGCCAGGCGCAGATCGACCGGATCTGCGCCGATCCGTACTCGACGATCACGCCCGATGAGGTCATCGCCATCGGCGCAGCGACACCACGCGAGGCCTATGCGCCGGGCGAGGGCTTCGCGTACTCGGGGTTCAACACCTTCGTGCTCGGGCGCATCCTCGAGCACTCCACCGGCACCGACCTCGGCACGCTGATCGACGAGCGCCTGATGGAGCCGCTCGGCATGACGCGGAGCCGCTTCGCGCCCGATGCCGTGCTGACCGAGCCGTTCAACCGCGGCTACTCGGGGTTCTGCCCGCTGCTCCCCCAGCCCACCGACACCACCGACTGGACCAACCACGAGTCGTGGGCCGCCGGCGCCATGCTCTCGACGATCGACGACCTGCACACCTGGGGTCTCGCGTTGGGTGAAGGCTACGGCCTCACCCCCGAGCTGCGTGCTGCACGCACCGACGACCTCGCCCCAGGCGTGAGCGCCGCAGGGTTCGGCTACGGGCTCGGCGTGGGGGTGCGCATCGACCCCGAAACCGGATGCCTGCTCGATGTCAGCCACAGCGGCGCCGAGCCCGGATACGGTGCGCACGTGCAGTACTTCGAGGGCTCGGGCGCCGTGCTCGCCCTCATCGGCAACGGAGACGGCGGCACCGGCGAAGCGTTCGTCGAAGTGCTCACGGCGCTTGCCCCGGTGCTGCTGCCGGTGGTGGGCTCGACGTCGAGCACGGCGTGTCTCGAATAGGCGGTATGCGCCGAGGCGGTGCTCGCCGGCCGGCGTTTCAGGCGCGCTGAGCCGGCGCCCGCACCGCAGTGTGACGCTGCACCGCGGCATCCGCGCGGCGCACCGCACCCGGCGTCAGACCGTGGTGCCGTTTGAAGGCACGGCTGAACGCCGCCTCAGACGAATACCCGACCCGGCTCGAGATCGTGGCGATCGGGTCGGTCGTGCGGGCGAGCTCGGAGCGCGCCTGCTCGAGCCGCCACCCGGCGAGATACCGCATCGGCGACTCGCCGACGAGCGTCGTGAACCGCTCGGCGAACGCCGACCGCGACATGTTCGACTGCCTGGCGAGCTCGACGAGCGACCAGTCCTCCTCGGGGCGAGCGTGCATGCGCCCGAGCGCGTGGCCGATCTGCGGGTCGCGCAGGGCGGCGAGCCACCCGTTGGCGTCGTGGTCGGCGTGGCGCAGCCACCACCGCAGCACCTGGATGACGAGCACATCGGCCAGCCGGGTCATCACCGCCTCGCCGCCGGGCTCGATGACCTCGGCCTCGCGCGCCAGTAACCGCAGCACCGCCTGGAAGACACCCGCCTCTCCGTCGTCCCACGCATCGACGCGAATGACGTCGGGAAGCTCGGCGATCAGCCGGGCGGTGAGCGGGGCATCGACCCGCAGCGCGGCGTAGGCGACCTGCGCCCGCTCACCGCCGCCGCCGAACCGCATGTGCTCGTACGTGTCGCTGAGCTGCTCGACGGGGATGTCAAAGAGCGGCGTCGACGCGGCATCCGCTGTGCTCAGCATTCGATGCGGCGCCCCGCGCGTGATGAGCGCGGCGCTGCCGGCCTCGAGCACATGCCGTTCGTCGCCGATCTCGAGGATGCACCGGCCTGCCAACACGATGGGCAGCGTCATGTACCCGTCGAGCTGGGGGAACTCGACGCCCCACGGGGCGGAGAGTTCGGCGCGGCAGTAGAGCGCACCGGTGAATCGCAAGAGGTGGAGGCCGTCGCCGACCTGTTCGCCTGCGGATGCCGCCGTGCTCGCGTTGCGTGGATTGACCATGCGTCCACCGTGGCATGCCGAAGTTCCAGAAGTCCGTGACTCTGGACGATCGGCATAGAAATGCGTATGTGTGGCGATTGTTCGTCCGATCAGATGCCGCGAAGGTGGACGAACAACAACCGAAAGGCTCACCCCATGACCTCCACCATCGCCGTGATCGGCTCCACCGGAAAGACCGGACGTCGCGTCGCCGACCTGCTCGACGAGCGCGGCGAGACCGTGCGCCGCCTCGCCCGCGGCACGAGCCCCGCCTTCGACTGGGAGCAGCCGGAGGGCTGGGCCCGAGCACTCGAGGGCGTCGAGCGGCTGTATGCGGCCTACGTTCCCGACCTCGCCGTGCCCGGAGCGGATGTCGCCATCGCGCGTCTCGTCGAGGTGGCGCGCAACGCGGGGGTTCGCCGTATCGTGCTGCTCTCTGGCCGCGGCGAAGCGGGCGCTCGCACTTGCGAAGAGCTCGTGCTGAATGCCCCCGGCATCGCCGGCACGGTCGTGAGCGCCAGCTGGTTCACGCAGAACTTCACCGAGGGGATGCTGGCGAGTGCGGCAGCGACCGGAGTGCTCGCGATGCCCGCCGGCGGCGTGCGCGAACCGTTCATCGATGTCGACGACATCGCCGCGGTCGCCGTCGAGGCACTCACGGGCGATGGGCACGCGGGTCGCGTGCTCGAGGTGACCGGGCCCGAGTCGCTGACGTTCGCCGAGGTGGCGAGCCTGCTCTCCGAGGTCACCGGGCGAGAGATCGTCTACGTGCCCGTCACGCTCGACGAGTTCTACACCGCCGTCGCCGAAGAAGACGGCCCCGAGGTCGCGACGATGCTCACGGAGCTCTGCCGTGAGGTGCTCGACGGTCGCAACGAGGCCACGACCACCACGGTGAGCGACGTGCTCGGCCGTCCGGCGCGCGACGTGCGCACGGTGCTCAACGAGGCGAGCTTCATCGGGGCGTGAGCCGATGCAGTTCAGCGAGCCGGGTCACGCGAGCGGATGCATCCGCTCGCGCACCCACTCGGCAACGGCTGCCACCTCGATCTCGCCCGGGGCGACCGTACGCAGGAAGCGGTCAGTCCCGTCTACGTCGTCGACCACCAGGTCGCCCCCGTTGAGCTCGAGGAACGCGACAGTCACGATCCACGCCAGGCGCTTGTTGCCGTCGGCGAGCGCATGGTTGCGCATCACTGCCGAGAGCAACACCGCCGCCTTCTCGTCGAGCGTGGGATGCACGTCTTCGCCGAAGACCGGCATGGGTGCGGCGAGCGCCGAGAGCAGCAGATTGCGACCACGTGCGCCGTCTTTGTAGTGGAAGCCCTCCTCGTCGAGGAGGGCTTCCACGTCTTCGGGGTCGAGATAGTCGGTCACCGCGCGAGGCGGTCGAGCAGGTCGGCGTCTCGCGTGCGAACACGCTCGAATGCGGCGCGCGTGCGAGCGGACTTGTCGGCGCGAGCCGCCAGGTCGTCGAGCGCGATCTCGACGACCTCGGTCTTCGATCGCCCGAACTTCGCAGCGAGTACCTCGAGCAGGCGGTCGTGCTCTTCATCGAGGCGCAGGGTCATCGCCATGGCCACTCCCTTCGTCGACGTTCATTCTACCTTCCTGGTATCAGGCTGATACCAGCAAGAGCCGGACTGCTGCGAGCGCGACGACGCCAGCAGTCAGTCGAGCGCCGCTTCCCTGTCGCGCGCGTCGATGATCTGCTCGAGCACGCGCTCGTAGGCGTCGGGCCCGATCGAGATCGCCCCGGCGAAGGGATGATCGGTGTCGGCCGTGACGAAGATGACGAGACCGATGAACAGCGCGAGCAGGCCGGCCATGAGCAGGTGCAGCCGCGGGTTCGTCACATGGATGAACGCGATCAGCACCGCGTTGACAGCAGCACCGACCCAGATGACGAGCCAGAAGAGCGGGGGCAGGGCGAGGGCAGTGGCGTCGATGCGAGCCCGGCGCGACTCGATGAACTCGTCGAAGGTGGCGAGCGCCTGTTCGAGCTCCGCCTGATCGGTGCGGGTGTCGGCCTCGACGGTGCGCAGGAGGCGCTCGAACTCGTCGACCTGGGTGTCGCTGGCCCCCGGCAGAACACCATTCGCCTGGTCGGGAAAGTCGACCTCGATGACCGTGTGCATGTACTCGTCGAGCACCTGGCGCATCTCGTTGCCGAGATCGTCTTCGAGGCCCGTGGTCGCGCGATAGAGCGCACCGACGCGGCCCGCCTCCTCGATCGCGACCTGGCGGGTGTGGGCGAAGTTCTCGTAGACCGAGACCGCGACGAGCGCGAGCAGGATGCTGAAGAACACACCGAAGGTGCCGATGACGTGGGCGAGTGCACGGTCCCACTCCTTCGTATCGCTGACGAGGCGCTGCACGGCCGGGCGCAGTGCGAGCACGACGAGGCACGAGACCGCCACGAACCCGCCGACGAACAACGGCAGCGTGACCCAGAGGCTCGTGTCGTAGAACCAGTTCAGCACGGTCGCTCACCCGCCCCGGTGAATGACGGGCAACGCCCTGCCCGTCGCTGCCGCTCAGCCTACGGATGTCGCCGCTTCGCGGCCATCCCCCGAGCGGGTTGCGCGGTCGTCGAGCCGTGCAGTCAGCGGGGGTCGTGCGCCTCTGCCAGCAGCGCCAGACTCTCGAGGAACCGATCGCGTTGAGCCTCGCTCAGGGGTGCCAACAGCGCAGCCTCGGCCTCATCGATCGCGGAGTCCAAGCGGGTGAGGGTTCGCGTGCCGACCGCGGTGATCGCGATCACCATGCGCCTCCGGTCTTCAGTGCTCGGCCGGCGAACGACGTCGCCGGCCGCCTCGAGGTCGCGAACGGTCTGGGTCACGTCACTCGGGTCGAGGCCGGTGTGCCGGCCCACCGCCGCCTGGTGCAGGTCACCGAACTCGTCGAGCGACGCGAGCACCCGGAAGTCGTAGCCGCGCCGACCGCGCTCGGCGAACGCGGCCGCGAGCAGGCGATGCGAACGCTGCGCGAGCGTCGAGAGGTGCCACGTGCTCCGCTGCGCGAAACGAGGAGCGAGTTCGTCGACCATGTCGCCACTCTATCCAATTCATTGACACGGCCAACGTTTTTTCCTATCGTTGGTGCTACCAACGTTTTCGACCGCGACGAAGAGGGAACACCGCATGCCTTCGATTCCGATCCTCGACTCCACGATGCACTTCGAAGAGCACGGCGAAGGCACGACCTTCGTCTTCCTTCACGGCAATCCCGGCTCGTCGCACCAGTGGCGCAAGGTGATCGCGCGCTTCGGTGACAGCCATGTGCTCGCGCCCGATCTCATCGGCATGGGCCGGTCGGGCAAGCCCGACCTCGCCTACGACTTCGCCGACCACGCGAGGTACCTCGACGCGTGGTTCGAGGCCGTGGGTGTGGAACGTGCGGTGCTCGTCGGCCACGACTGGGGCGGCGCGCTCGGGTTCGACTGGGCCACGAGGCATCCCGATCGAGTGCTCGGCGTCGCCTTCTTCGAGAGCATCGTGAAGCCCATGGAGTGGACCGACCTGTCGCCGCAGGCGCAGACGCGCTCGGAGCTCGTGCGCACGCCCGGCTTGGGTGAAGAGCGCGTGCTCACGACGGATCTCTTCATTCGGCAAGCCTTCACGGGCGGCGTGCTGACACCGGTCGAGGGCGACGAGCTCGAGGCCTACCTTCGCCCCTTCCCGACGCCCGAGAGCCGGGCACCCGTGCTCGCCTGGGCGCGGCAGATGCCGCTCGGCGGCGAGCCGGCAGAGCTCGTCGCGCGCATCGGGGCGTACGACCGGTGGCTGGCGACGAGCACGATGGTGCCGAAGCTCTTGTTGACGTTCTCGGGCTCACCGACCCTGCTCATCGACGACGCCATGGCCGAGTGGTGCGCTACGTCGATCGCCGCGCTCGAGATCGTCGACGGCGGGCTCGCCGGCCATCACGCGCAGGAGGATCGGCCGGAGGCGATCGCCGCCGAGATCGGGTACTGGGCCGATCGGCACGGGCTGCGAATTCGCAGAGAGCGCTAACGCTTCAGCCGCGGCGAGCGTAGATTGCGTTATATCGCGTTTGAGACAAACGCTGACGCAGCGACGAACCACGGCGAGGGGGCCACATGGATCCGAAACACCAACGACGGTTCACGGCGGGCAGCAGGCGGCCCGACCTGCTCGACGGGAGGTGGACGTTGTGGAGATACTGCTCGGCATCCTCGTCGCGTTCCTGATCTTCGTCGTCGTGACGATCACCGCGGTCGTTCTGATCGCGCGAGCGCTGGTTCGGAAGGTTCGTCGCAACCGCGCGCTCGCGAGCACGGCCCTGCGAACGCGCGCCGGGTTCAGTCGGGGTCCGCAGCGCAAAGTGCGCTTTCTGCGGGTACGTCTCGCCGACACGCTCGACAGCGGCCAAGCCGCGGTCGACCTCGCGGCGGGCAGCGACGGGCCGCGCGGCGAGCTTCCGCGACTCTTTCGCCGCATCAGGGAGGAGGCCGGCGCGCTGGATCTGCAATTGCGGCTGCTCGAGAGCGAGACCGACTCCGCGGTGCTGGCCGAGGAACTGCCCGCGGCCGACGGCCGGGTCGGTCAGGTCGCCGGCCTCGTGCGCCGGCTGCGATCGGCCGTCGCGTCGGACCTCGCCGGCTCCACCGACGACAGCCTCAGCACGCTGCATGCCGACATGGAACGAGAGGTCGTCGCGCTCCGAGCCGGAGTGCAGGAACTGCATCGACTCAACCAACGCGACGATCGTGTCCGATCGTCTGAACTACGGGAGACCCACTCATGAGCGACAACACCTCACGGATCCGCACCATCTTCCGGAGCAAGACCACCAAGGCCCTCGACAAGGTCGAAGACCCGCGTGAAACGCTCGATGACAGTTACGAGCAGCAGGTGAAGCTGTTGCAGCAGGTGCGCCAGGCGGTCGCCGATGTCGCGACGGCGAAGAAGCGCATCGACCTGCAGGGGCAGGAGATGGGCACGCGGTACCAGCGCCTCGGCGATCAAGCCCGTGAGGCGATGGCACAAGGGCGCGAAGACCTGGCCCGCGCGGCCCTCGAGCGCCGCGCCCTGCTCGAGAACCAGGTGTCGAAACTGCAGGAGCAGTACACGGTGCTCCAGAAGCAGACGGCGCAGTTGCAGGAGCGAGAGCGTCACCTCGCCGAACAGGTCGCCGCGTTCCGCATCGAGAAGGAGACCATCAAGGCCACGTACACCGCGTCGGCAGCCCAGGTGAAGGCGAACGAAGCGGTGGCGGGCATCGGCTCGAACATGAACGATGTCGGAGTGAGCCTCGATCGCGCACGCGACCGGGTCGCCCAGATGCAGGCCCGCGCCGCCGCCACCGACGAGCTGCTCGCCAGCGGAGCCCTCAAAGACCTCACGGCCGCACCCGATGCCGACATCGAACGGCAGCTCGCGGTGCTCTCAGCGAAGGCCGACGTCGACCGTCAGCTGCAATCCTTGAAGCAGGATGACCCCTCAGCCGGGTTCGGGTCGCGCCGCACTAGCGACGATCCCGACACGTGGCTCAGCATCGGACAGGCACCGAACACGCCCTGAGGATCGGAATCAACCCGACGTCGGCGCGTACTTCGCGGAGATGATGCCGGACTCGTAGGCCTCGACACCGAGCAGCCGCAGGCCGACAGGCTGCGCCGGGATCAGCCGAACATTCGCCTCGCCGGCGAGGAACGGATGGATGTCGACGTGCACCTCGTCGACCAACCCGGCCTCGATGAGCGTCGCGGCGAGCTGGCCGTAGCCGTGCGAGATGATCGACTCGTACTGGTCGCGGAGCCGCCGCACCGCCTCGACAACGTCGCCCGCGATGAGCGTCGAGTTCCAGTCGAGCGGGCCCTGCAGCGTCGTCGAGGCCACGTACTTCGGCAGCGCGTTGTAGTGCGCCGCGAAGCCGCGGTCATCGGTCTGCGCGGGCCAGTACTCGCGGAAGAACTCGTAGCTCTCCCGGCCGAGCAGCACGGCGTCGGCGCCGAAGACGAGCTCGTCGGAGGCCCGTTGCACCCCTGGGTCGTCTGGATCGAACCAGGGTTCCATCGGGTCGAAGACGCCGTCGAGTGTCATTTCGAAAGAGATCGTCACCGTTCCCATGCGTTCCAGCATGCGCCGATGCGCTGCGGATGTCACGGCTGAACTGCGACCGCCTCGACCACCGCACTCCACGCGGTCGGCGGCAGCTCGTGTCCGCCGCCGCGAAGCGTCACGAGCCTCGCCCCGCGGATGTCGCGGGCCAGCGCTTCGCCGTGGCGGAGCGGAAACACGGGGTCGGCGGTGCCGTGCACGACCGTCGTGGGCACGCGCGTCTCGCTGAGCCGCTCTCGCCAGCGGGGATCGGGCTCGACGACATCGGCCCCGCCCTCGTCGCGATGCATGTCTGGCGACCGGCGCACCGTTGCCGTCCAGATCGCGCGATCGTGCTCCTCGTCGAACACGTCACCCGCGTAGTCGCGATCGATGTCGACGTAGTACTCGATCACCGCTCGCTCGTCGCTCCAGTCGGGCTCGGTCAGCGGGTTCGCCCACACCTGCTGCATGCGGGCCGTGGCAGCGGGCAGGTCGGCGTCAGCCTCGAACATCGTGGGGCTGGTCGACACGAGGGTGAGTGCGCGCACTCGCTCGGGGTGGTCGAGTGCGGCGAGTTGGGCGGTCCAGCCTCCTGCAGAGAATCCGACCCAGTGCGCGTCGACCGCACCAGCCGCATCGAGCACCGCGAGTGCGTCGTCGACGGCGACGCTCAGCCCGTCCCGGCGCGCGCCGGGCGGACCGAGCGTCGTCTCGCCCATGCCGCGCTGGTCGTAGCGCACGACGCGGAGCCCGCGCTGTACGAGCAGCCCGCAGAACTCGAGTCGCCACCAATCCATCGACGACTCGGCTCCGGCGACGAGCAGCACGACGGGATCGTCCGGCGACCCGATCACCTCGGCCGCGACGACGGCGCCGTCGGGGCGCGCAACCCGCAGCGCTCGCCGCGAGGCATCCGTCGGTTCCATGCGCTCCAGCATGCTCGGTTCCAGCCTGTTGCGCCACGCTCGGCCGGCCGGAGGTGCGGTCGTCGGCGTGAGTACCCGGCGGGGACGCGCCGGTCAGCGCGATTCGGTGTGCGCCATGCGGCCGTCGGCCGCCTCGAGCTCGGGCGCCGAGACCGGCACGAGCCGGTCCTCGAAGAAGAATCGGCCGAGGCGCAGTCGCAGTCGCTCAGTTGCGCGTTTCAGCCCGCGTGCTTCCGGCTGAGGCGTGGCGGCCGGCTCATCCGCCTCGACGCCACCGGCACCGGCACCGAGCAGCCGCCAGCGGTCGTACGTGCTCAGCTGCTCGTGCACCTCGACGTACTCACCGCCGGGAAGGCGCACGATGCGTCCGGTCTCGAATCCGTGCAGCACGACCTCGCGATCCTTGCGCTGCAGGCCGAGGCACACGCGACGGGTGAGGCTGAACGCGATGGGCGGGCCGACGATCAGCGCGATCTGCAGGGCGAGCACGACGCCCTCGATCGTGAGGCTGAAGACGACCGCGATGAGATCGGCGCTGCCCGCCACCCAGAGCGTCGCGTAGAACACGACGCCGGCGACGCCGAGGCCGGTTCGCGTGGGTGTGTTTCGCGGGCGGTCGAGCACGTGGTGTTCGCGGTGGTCGCCCGTGATCCACTCCTCGATGAACGGGGAGATCGCCACGAGCAGCAGGAACGCCGTGATCACCGCGAGCGGCACGAGTACGGCGAGGGTCCAGGTGCGATCGAGCGCGACGAACTCCCAGCCCGGCGGCACCAGCCGAAGGGCCCCGTCGAGAAAGCCGGTGTACCAGTCGGGCTGGCTGCCCGCCCCGGCGTTGCCGGGAGATGCAGGCCCATAGAGCCAGATCGGGTTGATGGTCACCGTCGCCGAGATCAGCAGCAGCACGCCCGTGACGATGAGGAACAGCCCGCCCGCCCGTGCCGCGGCATTCGGCAGCAGCGGCACGCCGACGACGTTGGCGCCGGTGCGACCCGGCCCGGCGAACTGCGGCGGCTCGTGCCGCGACATGAGCGCCGTCCGCACGACGATGAGCACGATCATCACGGGCACGACCGCGAGGTGCAGCGGATAGAGGCGCTCGATGATCTCGCCCGGGAACTGACCGCCGAACAGCAGCTCCTTCATCCACGTGCCCACGAGCGGAATGCCGAGCACGATGCCCTCGACGATGCGCAGGCCCGTGCCCGACAGCATGTCATCGGGCAGCGCGTACCCGCTCCATCCGCCGGCGAGCGCGGCGATCAGGATCAGGAAGAGCAGCACCCAGCCCGCGCGTCGCGGCCGGCGGAACGCCCCGGTGAAGAAGGTGACGAGCAGCTGCGCGAGCAGCGCGGCCGGAAGCAGCAGCGCCGCCCAGTGATGCGCCTGCCGCAGCACGAGCCCGCCGGGAACCTCGAACGAGAGGTGCAGCGTCGACGCGAACGCCTGCGACACCTCGGCGCCGTGCAGCGTCGGGTACCGCCCCGCGTACTCGACGATGGCGCCCGACGGCGAGTAATGGAACATCAGCACCACGCCTGTCAGGGTGATGACTGCCAGGCACGCGAGGGCCACCACCCCGAACATGTTCGACCAATGCACGGGCACGACGCGCCGTCGCGATTCCGCCGTCGCGGCGGCGACCCGCTTGCCGATCGCCGTGCGTGCCAACCGCTCCGACAGCCGACCCGTCACGCTCCTGCGAGAACCCTGCACCTGCGACATGTCGTCTCCTCTCAGGCCTCCTGCACATACGACGCCGCAGCACCGTGTTCTGTGACAGGTGAGCGAGAATCGAATGATGAGCGACACCCACGACACCGGCACCTTCGACGCGGATGTCGCGGTCATCGGCCTCGGCGCGGTCGGCTCCAGCGCCGCCTGGCGTCTCGCGGCGCGCGGCGTCGACGTGCTCGGCTTCGAGCAGTTCGAGCCGGGGCACGACTGGGGCGGCTCGACGGGCAAGACGCGCCTGTTCCGAGTGGCGTGCCTTGAGCATCCCGGCCTCACGCCCGTGGCTCGGCGCGCCCGTGAGCTCTGGCGCGAGCTCGAGGCATCCGCGGGTCAGCCGCTGTTCTTCGAGACCGGCGGCCTCATCGTCGGGCAGCCCGACTCCCGCATCATCACCGGCACGATCGCGGCTGCCGAGGCCAACGGCCTTCGGGTCGAGCGCCTCGAGGCCGATGAGATCGCGAGCCGGTTTCCGGCGCATGCCCGCATGAACCCGGGCGATGTGGGCCTCTGGGATCCCGAGGCCGGCCTCCTGCGCCCCGAGGCGGCGATCGTCGCGGCCGTCGACGCAGCGCGAGGCGCCGGAGCGCGCGTGCTGACCGGCACCCGCGTCACGGCCATCGAGCCCGACGCCGACGGCGTCACCATTCGCACGGATGCCGCGGAGTACCGCGTGCGGCACGTCGCCGTGACCTCGGGCCCGTGGATCGGCCGCTTCGTACCCGACCTGCCACTCACGCCGCACCGCGTGGTCATGACGTGGTTCCGCGCCCGTGACGGGCATGACGCGAACGTCGACGTGCTGCCGGTCTTCATCCGCACGGTGCCCGGCCACGACACGTGGATCTGGGGGCACGGCGCGATGCCCGACCAGGGCTTCGACGCGAAGGTCGGGCCGGAGTTCGACGGGCCGTTCACGCCCGGCGACCCCGACGCGATCGACCGGGTCGTGCACCCCGGCGAGACCGACGGCATCCGCGACCTCGTCGCGGCGACGTTCCCCGACCTCGATCCCGAGCCGTCTGCCGTGACCACCTGCATCATGACGCACACGCCCGACGGGCTCTTCGTCGTGGGTGCCACCGAGCACCCGCGAGTCGTCGTCGGGGGCGGCTGCTCGGGTCACTCGTTCAAGCACGCCTCGGCACTCGGCGAGCTCGTCGCGCAATCGGTCGTCGGCGAAACCGCCTTCACCGACGCCTCGTTCATGGACCCGCTGCGCTTCAGCGCCGCCGGCTGAGTCCTCGGCGCGCGACGGCGGTTTCGACTGGAAGGACCTGCGCGTCAGCCGGGACTGACGGGTGCGACCTTGCCCTCAGCGGTGAGCGGAAGTGCGTCGCCGAAGATCGGCGCGAGGGCGTACCGTGCGGGCCCGAGGTACTTGCCGAGTTCGGGACGGCCGTAGCGAATGCGCACCGGCGAGGTGCCCTTCGCGGGATACATCTCGAACTCGTCGCGCACGGTGCCGAGGAAGTGCGGGCCGAGCGCCTGGGCGGCTCCGGCGATCACGATCTCCTGCGGATCGATCAGCGCCGAGACGATTCGCAGCGCACGCGACAGAGCCCGGGCACCGAAGCCCATTCGCTCGCGCGACTCGGGCGTGGAGGCGAGCAGGCTCGTGTCGTGCGCGTCGAGCTCGTCGGTGTACGCGTCGCCGAGCATCGCGCTCATCGAGGTCGCCGATTCGAGGCATCCCGAGAGGCCGCACCGGCAGGTGGTTCGGCCCCCTTCGAAGACCACGCGAACGTGCCCGATCTCGCCCGCCCGGCCGGTCGCGCCCGCCATGAGCGTGCTGCCGGTCGTGACGGCGGCGCCGACACCCTCGCCGAGGTGCACGACGAGCCGAACGGTTCCGTTCTCGGCGTCGACCGCTTCGGTCAGCGCTTCGGCATCGACGTCGTTGACGACGGACGTCGGTGCGCCGAGCGCCTCTTCGACGATGCTCGCGAGTGGCACGTCGCGCCAGCCGAGCTGCACGCTCTCGACCACGATGCCGCCGCCCGCGACACCCGGCACCTGAACGCATGCGGCGAGGAGCCGGGCCTCGTGCCCTCGGGAGATCTCGCGTGCCGCGTCGACGACCGCGGCGATGTCGACGCCACCGGAGACCTCGACCCGATGACTCGCCACGGTGCGCCCGGTGAGGTCGACGAGCACGGCGTCGATCCCGCGGGTGCGCACGACCGCCACGAGGATGAGGTACGAGCGGCGCTCGATCTCGAGACCGGTCGCGCGCTTGCCTCCGGTGCTCGCCGCGAGTCCGGTCTCTGCCACGAGACCGAGGTCGATCAGCTCGGCGACGAGCGACGACGCCGTCGCCGAGGTGAGGCCGGTCTGCCGCGCGATCGTCGCCCGGGTGACCGGGTCGGGCCCGCGCGCGATCAGTCCGAGTGCGCGAATCAGGTTCTCACGTCGCACCGAGGTCTGCGCATCGAGCCCCGCGACACTCGAGAATCGCTGCAGCAGCTGGGACTTGCGCTGCGGGCCGACGGTGCTCACTGCCATCGTCTCCTTGATCACTGGGTGGCGGTTCGCGCCTGCTGGACGCGTGAACATCCTGTCACTTGACGCCAGCATCGGCGATCGCCTAGGTTCGTGACAACTTAGTTCACTAAGTCAATAAAGCTAACACGAAGACGTGAGTCGCTGAACTCGTTGGAGGCAATGATGCAGTCCATTCGCAAGACGCTCGCCACGGCAGGAGTGTGCGCCGCGGCTCTCGCCGGAGCACTCGTTCCATTCTCGGCCGCCGCTGCACCGCCCGCCGGCGAGCTGCCAACGGTGAGCCCGACACCCCACTCGATGACGCGAGCCGGCGCCGACCTCACGCTGCCGGGGCGCGTCCAGGTCGTCGTCGATGACGAGACCGATCCCGCGGCGCTCACTGCGCTGCGTGCGACCCTGAGCGAGCACGGCGTCGATCGCATCGATGAACGCACCAGCGCAACTGGCCGGGCACCGCTCACGATCGCGCTGGGCGACGCCACGCGCGCCGACATCACTGCCGTGCTCGGCGACACGGCCGTGCCGACGCAGGCAGAGGGCTACGCCATTCGAGCCGACGCCACTCGCGGCCCGCTCGGCACCGTGGCACTCGGCGGGGCCGACCCGGCCGGCCAGTTCTACGCCGTGCAGACCTTCGAGCAGATGTTCGTGCCGAAGGATGACGGCGGCTTCCGCATCTCCGGCGCGGCCGTCGACGATGCTCCGTCGATGCCCCTTCGGGGAACGATCGAGGGGTTCTACGGTGAGCCCTGGACCCACGAGGAACGAATCGACCAGCTCGAGTTCTACGGCGACGTCAAGGCGAACACGTACATCTACGCGCCGAAAGACGATCCGTATCACCGCGATCGCTGGCGCGAACCGTATCCGGCCGACAAGCTCACCGAGCTCGGCGACCTCGTGCAGACGGCCACCGAGAACCATGTGCGCTTCACGTTCGCCCTCTCGCCCGGCAACACCGTCTGCTACTCGAGCGACGCCGACTACGAGGCGCTCGTGACCAAGCTGCAGCAGATGTACGACCTCGGGGTGCGCGCGTTCAACATTCCGCTCGACGACATCGACTACGGCCGCTGGCACTGCGACGCCGACCGCGGGGCGTTCGGCGCACCGAGCGCGACCACGGCAGGCGTCGCCCAGGCGACCTTCCTCGACCGCGTGCAGCGGGAGTTCATCGAGACCCGCGACGGCGCCCACCCGCTGCAGATGGTGCCCACCGAGTACTACAACACGACCGACTCGGGCTACAAGACGGCCATGCGCGGCATGGACGAAGACGTCGTCGTGATGTGGACCGGCGAGGGCGTCGTGCCCCAGGAGGTCACGGTCGACCAGGCGCAGAAGGCCGCCACCGTCTTCGGCGGCCCGACCTTCCTGTGGGACAACTACCCCGTCAACGACTACGGGCAGACCGCCGGCCGCCTGCTGCTCGCGCCCTACGACAAGCGCGAGGCCGGCCTCGGCGAGTACCTCTCGGGCATCGTCTCGAACCCCATGAACCAGGCTGCGGCCAGCAAGATCGCGATCTTCGGCGTCGCCGACTTCACCTGGAACGACGAGGCGTACGACGCGCAGCACAACTGGTCGCAGGCGATCCGCTACATCGCCGGCGGGGATGCACTGACGGGTGACGCGCTGCGCGTGTTCGCCGACCTCAACCACCTCGCCCCGAGCTTCGGGGCGCCGTGGCAGCCGCAGTCACCCGAGCTCGCCGAACGCATCTCGACGTTCTGGGAGCAGTGGGGCGCCGGCGACACGGCCGCGGCCGTCGCAGAGCTCCGCGCCTACGCCGAGCGCATTGCGGAGGCACCCGCGACGATCCGCTCCGGCCCGACCGACCCCGCCTTCCTGTCGGATGCGAGTCCCTGGCTCGACGCCACGACGCTCTGGGGTGAGTCGACCGTGCAACTGCTCGACGCCGTTCAGGCGCGCATCGACGGCGACGACGCGACATCCGCTGAGCTCGCCGAGTCGGCGAAGGCCACGGCCGCGCAAGCCGCAGCGGTCGTCGTCGACCCGCCCGACAACACCTGGGGCGCGGCCAAGGTGCGCATCGCCGACGGCGTGCTCGATGTCTTCCACGGGCGCATCGGGTTCACGCTGGCCATGTGGGGCGCGGGCGACGTCGTCAACGTCGCCCCGGCCGGCACGGCTTCGGCCTCGAGCACAGAGGTGCCCCGGTTCGGGCCCGAGAACGTCAACGACGACGACCCGTCGACCCGCTGGGCCTCCGGCTACAGCGACGACTCGTGGGTGCAGGTGAAGCTCAGTGAGCCCACCGTCGTGCGGGGCATCACGGTGAACTGGGAGGCCGCCTGCGCGAACGCCTACGAACTGCAGACGTCGACGGATGGCACGACCTGGAAGACGATTCGAACGGTCAACGACTCGACGTGCGCGCTCGATCTCTCCACCTTCCCCGAAGACGAGCCGGTGCAGTACGTGCGAGTGCAGGGCATCGATCGCAAGACGACCTGGGGATACTCCATCTGGGAGCTCGGCGTGTACGCGGCGAGCTGATCGTCAGGCGCTGACGGCCCTCACGTGCCGGTGCCCTCCCGCTCGCCGAGCGGGAGGGCACCGGCATGTCACGGCGCGGCCTGGTGCTGAGATCTGGCCGCCAAGTCATCGATGAACATCGGAGGTATTCCCTCTCGCAGCTCGCGCATCCGTTGACTTGACCGCATATGGACCCATACTCTTGCCGAGAGATCGGATGTTTCAATCACATCGTCTCGGTGCTTCGACACGATGAACGTGCTTCGACACACGACGAACAAGGGAGTTCCAGTGTCAGATCAGCTCACCCCATTGAGCGGCGCCGCCCCTCGGCCGCGCCGCCTCCTCAGGGCCGTCGCGGGCGCAGGCATCGCCGCGATCGCCTTGTCCACTCTCGCAGCTCTTCCAGCGCACGCCGCCGAGGCGGTGACCGTCTTCGTCGCGACGAACGGCGACGATGCGAATCCCGGAACCTCAGCGGGAGCGCCCGTCGCATCGATGACGAGGGCGCAGGAACTGGTGCGCGAGGCCCTTCCCAGTGGCGCACCGGTGACCGTGCAGCTCGCCGAGGGCGAGTACTACCTCGACTCCACCCTCGCCCTGACCAACGCCGACTCCGGCACCGAGAGCGCGCCCGTGCGCTGGGTCGGTGCCGGCGAAGGCGCCACGATCAACGGCGGCCGCAAGCTCACCGGCACCTGGACGCCGAGTGCCGCCGATCCGACCGTCATGGTGACCGATGTGCCCGACGGCATCGACTTCGATGAGCTCTTCGTCGACGACAGCCGCCAGGTCATGGCCCGGTACCCGAACTGGGACGACAGCGCGTCGCGCCTCGAGGGCACGACGTCGATGTCGACGCTGAACTCCCGATCGGCCGGCTGGTCGAAGCCAACCAGCGGCTACGTTCGCGCCATGCACTGCCACGACTGGGGAAGTGTCTCGTTCACCATCTCGGGGCGGGCCGAGAACGCCCTTCAGCTGGCATTCGTCGGCGACAACAACCGCCCGCAGGACTGCAACGCCACCCTGCCGATGAAGGCCGACGCCGTCATGGTCGAGAACATCCGCGAGGAGCTCGACGCGACGAACGAGTGGTTCCTCGATCGCGATGCGAACAAGCTCTACCTCAAGCCGGCCCAGGGCGTCGACCTGTCGGCGGCCACGATCGAGGTCGGCGAACTCGACCAGCTCGTGACGCTGAACGGCACCTCGCCCGAAGACCCGATCCACGACATCAGCTTCGAGAACCTCGGCTTCGAGCGAACCCACCGCACGCTCTTCAACAGCCCCTTCATCAGCCTCTCGCGGGGCGACTGGTCGGTCGTCGCCAAGGGCGCGGCGTACCTGAAGAACAGCCGCGACGTGACGTTCACCAACTCGTCGTTCGCCGATCTCGGTGGCAACGGCATCTACCTCGAGGGATACAACAGCGGCACCGCGATCACCGCCAGCCGCTTCGAGAACAACGGTGCGACCGACGTGCATGTCGTCGGCTCGCCCGCTGCGGTTCGCAACTACGCCGGCAATTACTTCACCACGCCGCCGATCAGCGATCTCGGCAGCGGGCCGAAGACCGAGGACTACCCCCGCGACATCCTCATCGAGGGCAATGTCATGCGCAACAACGGGCGCTACGAGAAGCAGACCTCATCGGTGAACATCGCCATGGCGCTCGACGTCACCGTTCGTGGGAACTCGCTGTCGGACAGCCCGCGCGCCTGTCTGAACTTCTCGGACAACACGTGGGGCGGGCACCTGATCCAAGACAACGACATCTTCGACTGCGTGCGCGAGACGGGCGACAACGGCTCGATCAACTCATGGGGCCGCAGCCGGTTCTGGAAGACCGGCGCCTCGAACAACGCGTTCGCCAGCCTCGCTGAGGGCGTCACGTTCATGGGCAACACCGGGGGCGCGCTGAACGCCGAGCAGGCACGAGCCATGATGAAGCTCGACGTCATCGAGCCGATCACCATCGACCACAACCGCTTCTGGCACGACGGCGACTGGGCGATCGACCTCGACGACGGTTCATCGAACTTCGTCATGACGAACAACGTCTTGCTCAAAGGCGGCGTCAAGCTCCGCGACGGCTTCGAGCGCACGCTGCGCAACAACCTCATTCTCAACGGGGCGACGTTCGAGCAGGTGAGCTACATGCCGGGCGGCGACGTCATCGAGCAGAACATCACCCTCGGCCGGCTTCCCTACGACAACGTGCTCAACGACCCGGGCCTCGCCCAGTACTCGATCGGCAAGAACCTCTTCTGGAACGCCGGAGCCGCCATCGACGTCAAGCCCAGGGGCGGCGCAACCGAGAAGCTGTCGGTCGACGGCACGATGCTCAACACCGCGACGAGCTGGTACGCCGCCGGAATGGACCGCGACTCGGCGGTCGGCGATCCGGTCTTCAGCGACGCCGACCCGACCGGCAACTACGACTTCACGGTCGCCGGCACGTCGCCGGCTCTGGCCCTCGGCTACCAGAACATCCCGATGACGGGCTTCGGCGCCGCCGACGGTGCGCTTCCGCCCGAAGCGGTGCTGCCGACCGGCACGAACGGGCCCGACCCGATCGACCTCGCCCGTCGCAAGTACGTCGAGCACCTCTGGGGCGGCGAGATCGCGAACATCACCACGGCGGCGGAGCAGTCGTCGTATGCCATCAGCGATTTCAAGGGCGTGAAGTTCGTCTCCGCACCCGACGGCAGCCTGGCCGCGACGGCCGGACTGCGCACCGATGATCTCGTTCGCACGATCAACGGCATCGAGGTCGGCGAGCAACGCAACTCGTTCTGGCAGGCCTACAACGCACTGCCGGGTGGAGCGGCCATCACTCTCGATGTGCGGCGCGCATCGACGAACGTGACAGTCGAGCTGACGAAGCCGACCGACGCCGAGAAGATCAACAACACGTCGGGCGTCATCTACCGAAGCGCTCAGGCGCCCACTCAGGAATCCTGGATCTGGCGTGACGCCGGGCGCGGCGGCGGCGGTGCCTGGCTCGACGACATCGACGCGACGCAGAACCACGGCGACTCATGGGAGCTGACGTTCAATGGCACGGGCATCGACGTCATCTCCCAGGTGAACAGCGATCTCGGCGACGTGGAGATCGCCCTCGACGGTGCATTCCACTCGACGCAGTCGTTCTTCAGCGGCACGCGGATGCACCAGCAGACGGTGCTGTCGATCAGCGGGTTGGCTCCGGGTGTTCACACGATCACCGGCACCATGAGTTCGGGCAGCTACATGATCGTCGACGCGTTCACGATCCACCCCGAGGTCGCGGATGCCGAGGCCCCGGAGGTGTCGTTGACCACCTCGCAGACCGAACCCGCGACCGGCTGGTTCACGGGCGGCGTCAGCGTCATCGCCCAGGCGACCGACGATCTCGACGAAGCGCCCGCGATCGAGATCTCGACCGGTTCCGGCTGGCAGCCGTACGTCGAGCCGATCGCCATCGTGACCGAGGGCACGACCGTCGTGAGGGCGCGCGCCACCGACGCGGCGGGCAACGTCTCCGACGTGGCCGCGGTCACGGTCGAACGTGACACGACCGCACCCCTCACATCGGCGAAGGTCGACACCAAGAAGCGGATCGTCGCGCTCACGGCGAAGGATGCCACCTCGGGTGTCAGCGTGATCGAGTACCGGATCGGCGACGGCCAGTTCCAGCCGTACACCGGCCCGATCACGGTCGGCAAGGCAGCGACGACCATCGAGTACCGTTCCATCGACGTCGCCGGCCTCACCGAAGCGACCCGCACGCTCGAGCTCGCGCGGAAGGGCGGGCCCAAGTAGCGAGCACTGCAGAGCAGAGATGCAGAACGCCGCCCGAACCGATCAGGTTCGGGCGGCGTTCTGCGACGTGATCGCGATGCGACCCTCAGAGGCTGCGCGCGTCGATGTCACCGAACGAGGTGGATGCCTCGATGTTCAGCTCGGCGCCGGCGCCCTTGGTGTTCTTGAGGGCGTTCTGGATGCGGCCGTAGCTCGTGCCGGCGTCGAGCGTGGCGGAAGCCTCGGCGACGGCGGCGATCGAGACGTCGCCGGCCTGGGTACGCAGCACGACCTTGCCCTGCACGGCCTCGCTGATCGTGATGTCGCCCTTCGAAGTGGTGATCTCGGCAGGGCCGTTGAGGCGGCCGACCGTGACGTCACCCGCGAGGGCGGTGAGTCGCACGCTCTCGGCCTCGTCGATCTTGATCGCGCCGTACGCACCTTCGAAGGCGATGTCGCCGAAGCGCCCGACGCCCCGGAACTCGGCTGCAGCCGCGGTGCCCTCGACTCGCGAGCCGGTGGGAAGCTGCACGGTGACCTCGATCATGCCCGACGGGCCGAGCAGTTGGTTGCCGGCGGGGGTCACGACGCGAACGACGCCGTCGCGGTACTCGACGGTGGTCTGCTCGGCAGCCTTCACGTCGCGGCTCTTCGAGGCGTTCGCGGGGAGCACCTCGACGACGGTGTCGGCCCGGTCTGCGGCGATGACCTGCACGCGGCCGGCCGAGACGTTGAGCACTGCGGTGGTCGGGGTGGGGGTGGGGAAGTTCTGGATCATCGTGTTTCCTTTTCGATTGAGGATTCTGATATCGGTAACGCTACGTTGCGTTCAGAAATCTGGCAAGTACCGCATTGCATCATCGATACAAAATATCTGATCAAAGGGCATCAATCATTGCAATGGTTCAACTTTCAATGCAATGACCTTCACTGCGCGCGTTGCAATGGATGAGAATGAACGCAATACTCGGGAGACGACAGCAACGCATGAAGGAGACCGCGATGCCCGGAGGCAGGCTCACCCAGCAGGAACGCCAGCAGATCGCCCTCGGCCTCGCCGATGATCTCGCCTATGCGGAGATCGCCCGGCGCCTCGATCGGCCCACCTCGACCGTCACGCGAGAAGTGATGCGCAACGGCGGCCCCACCGCCTACCGCGCCGACCTGGCGCATCGCGCCACCGAGCGCCGCACGCATCAGCGCAAGACGGCGCCGAGCGGCTCGTCGCCGGCGCCGCAGTCGCACGGACGCGATGCCACGGCCGTGCAGCGGTACGAGGAGACCTTCACGACCCTGCTGATGCAGTCGGGCCTGCCCCGAATGGCGGCTTCGGTGTTGACCTGCCTCTACATCTCCGACACGGGCAGCCTCACCGCGGCCGAGCTCGTGCGGCACCTGCACGTCAGCGCAGCATCGGTGTCGAAGGCGATCACCCTCCTCGAGAACCTGGGCCTCGTGCGCCGCGAGCGTGGCGACGGTCGTCGGGAGCGCTACGTCGCCGACACGGATGCCTGGTACCAGTCGATGATCGCGGCGGCCCGGTCGAACGCCGAGCTCGCCGAGACGGCTCGACAGGGCGTCGGCGTGCTCGGACGTGACACGCCGGCCGCCGCACGGCTCCAGAACATGGCTCGGTTCCTCGACTTCGTCGGAGAGAGCATCACCCGGGCCGCAGAGCAGGCTCGCGAGATCCTCTCGACGAATCCCGCGGCGTTCGGCGCAGCGGCAGAGGTGCGATCAGACCACGAGTGATCCGGCTTCGCTGACCTCGTCGCGAGGCCCGTACGAGCGCACGCTCAGCTTCGCGCGTCCTCCAGGTGCGGGGCACCGTGGCTCAGCACCTTCACCACGAGATTGTGCCGGCGCAGCGTGCGGATCGTCCGCGTGACCTCGTCGCTGTCGCGACCGAGCGCATGCTCGTTCGCCACCACGAGCACGTCACCGGCGCGCAGCGTGCCGAACAGTCGGCCGAGCCTCTGCTCCCAGGTCTCAGGCGCCTCGGGTGCAGGGTGCTTGAAGTCGAGAATGGCGACGCCGAAGGCGGCCAGATCGTTGCGCTGCTCGACCACCGACGGCATGTCGTCGCGCGCGACCACCAGGCCGACGAGTCGAGCCCCCTCTGGGCGCGCCTTCCACCAATCGCGGTTGCGCTGCAGCTCCTCGAAGCACTCGGGGCAGTCGAGGGCGTGGTGGCCGGGGCCGTGCGGGGCGCGACCCGCACCGAACGCTTTCAGCCGCGCCGCGGCATCCGTCGTCGGATTCGAACTCAGCTCACTCATGCCATGCCCCTTCATGTCGCATCCATTGTCGCGCTGATCGGGGCCGCCTGCGACCACTGCACGTCGGCGCTCGTGCTGGGTGCTTGAGTCAGACTGCCGCGGTCTCGAGGTCGACACGCGCCTCGAGCCCGAGAAAGGCGCCGTACCGCTCCGCGGCATCCGTGATCGCGGCAGCTTCGGCCGACGCCAGCACTCGATGCGGTCGGATCTCGAAGGTCACGGCCTTCGGGGTGACCGTGCGCTTCATGCCGGCGAGCAACTGCCCGTCGATGAGGGCCATGCCGATCGCCGCCTCGCGGCCGCGCGGCACGAGGCTCTCGGCGTCGACCATCCAACGGGAATCCTGATAGCCGCGATACATCTCGTCGAGTACCTGCAGCAGGTGACCGGGCGGCGACGCCGACGATGGCGGCTCCCCCGGCGCGTGCCAGAAGGTGCGGCCGTCGTGCTCGAACGACGCGAGCCGGTCGTCGGTGCCGGCGATGCCGCGACGCACGTCGGTCAGGGTGAGCGTCGCCCAGTACGCGAGGTCGCGTTCGGTGGCCGGCCCGTGCGCGGTGAAGTAGCGCAGCGCGAGTTCGGCGAGGGCTTCGTCGCGCTCGAGGCGCCGCGGCTTGGGCACCCGATCGGCGAACAGCGCATAGGTGTGCTCCCCGTCGCGCGGTGCGCCGCTCGTGATGAGACCCTGCACCTCGAGGTATCCGAGCAGGAGCATCAGGTGCTGGCCGGTGAGCTCTTCACCCGACTCGGCGAGCGCCGTGGCGAGATCGGCGCGTGGGCGGTCGGATGCCTCGGCGAGCAACCGTTCGACCGTGTCGGCGAGCGCGGTCATGCGATCGGCCAACGGCTGCAGCTGTTGCGTGAACACCGGCAGCACGCGCGGACCCGTGAGATCTTGCAGCCACTGCAGGTCGCCGGCGCGCACGTAGTGCCAGGTCGAGCGCAGCACGTGCGTGCGCAGCAGCCGCCCGTCGGCGAGCGCCTGCGCAAGGTCGTCTCGGCTCGGCGCGGTCGTGCGCGTCGCGACGGCCCATGCCGACTGCGACGCGTTCTCGGCCTGCACGGCGACCAGCGATCGCACCGCGTGCTCGGCCGACTCGGCCGGTGCTGCGAGGTGCTGCGAGCGCAAGCGCCAGCGGGCGATGTCACGGTCGGTGATCATGCGGGAACTCGCTCGCTGTCGTCGATGAGTGCCCAGAACTCCTCAGAGCCGACCTTGCCCGCGTAGTGCATGCTGCCACCCTTTCGCATACGAAGCGCACAGACAAGGAGTTCGCGATTCGCAGGCGGGCCGCGCTCTGCTGCCAGAATTCCCGTATGGAGTTCCGCGCCAATGCCCCCGTCGACCGGTCCGCCGCCACTGAACTGTGGGAGGCCTACCGCGCCGCGCGACCTGATCGAGCGACCGACACCGAGCCGCCCTCGGTGGAACAGTTCGGCGACCACCCCGAGCTGACCGACGAACTCATCGAGCTCGTGCTCGCGGGCACGAAGCGCGCCACCGCCGCGCTCGTCGCCGAGTTCGCCGCCGATGCCCAGCCGCTCCCGCGGATCGGCAGCCACTGGATCGCCTGCGACTCCACCGGCCGACCCCGCGCCGTGCTGCGCAGCACTGAACTGCGCATCGCGGTGCTCGACGACGTCGACGAGGCGTTCGCGCGCGACGAGGGTGAAGGCGACCTGACCCTCGAATGGTGGCGTGACGGCCATGTGCGTTACTGGCGGCGTTCGGCTCTGCGTCTCGGATTCGAGTGGAACAAGGAGCAGGAGATCGTGCTCGAGCGCTTCGATGTCGTGTGGCCCGAGCCGTCTCTCGAGTCGGGCCAACCTCATGCTCTCTGACGACCCCGCGGCGCGCCGTCTCCAGCTGACGCTGCACAAACCGTGGTTCGCGCTCTACGGCGGCGTCAGGCCGACGCTCGTCATCGCCGGGCGCGGGCAGCCGGCCCAGTGGGGAGTCGGCACCTGGCAGGTGCCCGCCGGCGAGACGGTGCTCATCGGCGTGTATCTCTTCAATCGGATGTGGCGATTCGGCCGGGCTGAGATCGCGCTCGAGCCGAGTCATCCGCCGGCCCTCGTCTATCGGGCCCCGGCCCTGCCGTTCCTCCGCGGCCGGATTCGCACGAGCGAGAAGCCGCTGTCGAAGCGCGGCTAGAGCCCTTCGGCGATCTGCTTGATCGTCGCGAGACGGCGATCCCACTCGGCGCCGATCGTCTCGAGCCGGCGAGCGGTCTCGCTCAGCTGCGCACCGATGACCCGGTACTGCACCTCGCGCCCGACGCGCACCGACTCGACGAGGCCCACCTCTTGCAGCACCGCGAGGTGCTTGGCGATCGCCTGGCGGGTCACCGGCAGGCGCCCGGCGAGGGCCGACGCCGAAGCGTCGCCCTCGCCGAGTGCGGCCAGGATGCTCCACCGGGTCTCGTCTCCGAGTGCGGCGAACACCGGAACCAGCGTGCCCGTGGTCACGCGTCGCCCTCGAGCAGGGCGACGAGCTTGTCGAGTTCGGAGACCCAGCCCTGCGCGTGGTCAGCCATGTTCGCGGCCGGGTCGGTCGTGCGATCGAACCCGGTCTCGACGACCGTGAGTTGCGTGCCCTCGGCCACCGGCTCGAGCGTGAAGGTGAACACCGTCGACTGATCGCCGACGGTCTCGGGCAGGTGCTCGGCGGCATCGTCGTTGCCCCAGCGGTACGACACCATGTGCGGGGCATCCACCGCCTCGACGCGCAGCGGCACAGTGCCGTACTCGGGGAAGGTGATGGTGCCGGATGCCCCGGCGCCGGTGCCGTCGAGCACGGTGAGCCCGAACCACTTCGAGATGTGTGCGGGGTCGGTCACGGCGGTCCACACCTTGTCGGCAGATGCGGCGATGCGAATGGTGCGCCGCACCGTGAAGGTGCCTTCGTCGATGACGGATGCCTCGTTGTCGGTCATGGTCACAATGATTGTCCTTTCGTTGAGCAGTTGCAACTTTATGGTTGCACCTCCATGATTCAATTGCAACCCTTTGATTGCACTTGAGTGGCCGATGCACGAGACGCTCATCCAGAGGACGTAGGGTCGAATCACCGCCCCGCCTCGAGAGGAGAACGCCTGCCATGAGCAGCGACGCAGCCCTGGATGTCTTCGACCGACGGGAGTCCGAAGTCCGCGGATACATCCGCGCGTTCCCGACCGTGTTCGACCGCGCGACGGGCTCGACGCTCGTCGATGCCGACGGTCGCGAGTACCTCGATTTCTTCTCGGGCGCTGGCGTGCTCAACTACGGGCACAACAACCCCGCCTTCACCCGTGCACTCATCGAGTACCTCGAGCGCGACGGCATCATCCACGGCCTCGACATGGCCACCTCGGCGAAGAAGGCGTTCATCGAGACGTTCGAGCGACTCGTGCTCGAGCCGCGCGGCCTCGACTACAAGTTGCAGTTCACCGGCCCGACCGGCGCGAACGCCGTCGAGGCCGCGCTCAAGGTCGCCCGACAGGCGACCGGTCGCTCGACCGTCGTGGCGTTCACGAACGCCTTCCACGGGCTGAGCCTCGGCGCCCTCGCCGCGACCGGCAACAACCACTACCGCAGCGCCGCGGGCGTCGGCCTCGACGACATCGTGCGCCTGCCCTACGACGGCTACCTCGGCGAGGGCACCGACACGCTCGACCTGCTCGACAAGATGCTGGGCGACCCCGGCTCGGGCCTCGACCTGCCCGCCGCCGTCATCGTCGAAGCCGTGCAGGGCGAGGGCGGCATCAACGTCGCGAGCGCGCCCTGGCTGCGACGCCTCCGCGACATCACCGAGGCGCACGGCATCCTGCTGATCCTCGACGACATCCAGGCGGGCGTCGGTCGCACGGGCGCGTTCTTCGCGTTCGAAGAGGCCGGCATCGTGCCCGACCTCGTCACCGTCTCGAAGTCGATCTCGGGCTCGGGTCTGCCGATGTCACTCGTGCTGCTGCGACCCGAGGTCGACGTGTGGAAGCCCGGCCAGCACACCGGCACCTTCCGCGGCAACAACCTCGCCTTCGTGTCGGCGCGGGTCGCCCTCGAGACCTACTGGGCCGACACGGCATTCGCCGACGCGATCGGTGAGAAATCACGGATGCTGCGCGCCGAACTCGAGCGCATCGCCGCCGATCACCCCGAGCAGGGCTTCGTCGTGCGCGGCCGCGGGCTCATGTTCGGCCTCGCGTGCGATGCCGACCGCCAGCTCGCGGGCCGCATCTCGGCCGAGGCGTTCGGGCGCGGGCTCGTGATCGAGACGTCGGGTGCCCACGACGAGGTGCTGAAGTTCCTGCCGGCGCTGACGATCTCAGACGAGGAGCTCGGACGCGGTCTCGCGATCGTGCGCGAGAGCCTTGCGGCGGTGCTCGCCGGCTGACGCTGGAGAGCCGACGAGCCCGCGCCGCCGAGCCGCGCTGAACCTCACCCGGCGGGGATCAACCGCCGGTCTCGAAGATCCTGGAAGATCCGCAGGAACATCGCCTCCGTGTCGACGTACTCGTGGAAACCGGCTCGCCTCGACTTGGAGCCGTCGGCGATCACGTCGTAGTCCCATCCGAAGACGAAGTCGCCGAAACGCCACGACGAGACATCCTCGTAGGGCGTCTCGACGAGGTCGTGCTTCGCGACCATCGAGTTCCAGAGATCGGCCTTGTCGGCCATCACCTCGGTGAGGTTCATCGGCAGCGGCGGAGCGACCTCGAGGTCGAAGAATCGCGCGATCTTCGGCCACATCGACGACCACCGGAACAGGTCGCCGTTCGTGATGTTGTACGCCTGGTTGCGACCCTCGGGGCTGGTTGCCGCCCAGACGGTGGCCTTCGCGAGCAGATCAGCGTCGGTCATCTCGATGAGACTCGAGTAGGCGCCCGGCTTGCCGGGGAAGCGGAACGGAATGCCCAGCTCCTTGCTCATCGAGGCGTAGACGGCGATGACCATCGCGAGGTTCATCGGATTGCCCAACCCGACCCCGGCGACGACCGAGGGGCGAAGCGCCGACCACGACCAGTTCGCCGTCGCCTGCCGCCGTTCGAGGAACTGCTGCTGGTCGACGTTGAACTCGGGCGGCATGTGCGGCGGGTCATCCTCTCTCGCCGGCGTCGCGAACGGTCCGAGGTGCGCGCCGTAGACCTTGTAGCCCTGCATGAGGCTGATGTGCTCGAGGTGCGGCGCGACGGGCTCGATCGCGTCGACGACGTTGGTCAGCATCGCGAGGTTCGGGCCGACGAGCTCGGCCCAGCTCGAACGATCCTGGTAGGCCGCGTAGAACACGTGGGTGACGTCGGTGAGGCCGGCGAGTCTCGAGGCGGTGTCGTCTCGGTCGAGCAGGTCGACGGCGATGTGACGCACCGCGGCGGTATCGTCACCGCCGCGACGCGAGAGACCGATGATCTTCCAGTCGCCCTCGTGCTCGAGGTGGGCGATCAGGTTGCCGCCGATCACTCCCCGCGCTCCAACCACCAGTGCTGTCTGCTGCATGTCGACTCCATCGTTAGATCGTAATTTACCGATCTAAGATCTATCACAACATCGGTAAATTGCGATACTGCGATATGATGGGTGCATGACGGAATCGAGCCACGACGAGTTGGTGCCCGTATTCAAGGCGCTGGGGCACCCCACGCGCCTGGCCATTCTGGGCTGGCTCAGAGACCCGAACTCGTTTCCCCCGCAGGATCAGCCGGCGGATGAGATCGGCGTGTGCCTGAAGCACATCCAGGCTCGCGCGAACGTTTCGCAATCGACGGCGTCGCAGTTCATGGCGACCCTGCAGCGGGTGAATCTCGTGACGTGCACTCGCGTCGGCCAGTGGTCGCACTACCAGCGCAACGAGCCCGAGATCGCCCGACTGGCGCAACTCGTCGGCACGTCGATCTAGCCCGCTGGGCGTTCGTGCCGGTCAGGCCGGCCGGCGAGACATCCGCTCAGCTGACCAGCCCCGCACCCGGAATCGCGGCGAGCAGTTCGCGGGTGTACGCATCTTGGGGGTCGTCGAAGATCTGCTCCGGGGTGCCGCTCTCGACGATGCGCCCGCGCTGCATGACATGCACCTCATCCGAGATCATGCGCACGACGGCGAGGTCATGGCTGATGAAGAGGTAGCTGAGCCCGAGGCGCTCCTGCAGGCCCGCCAGCAGCTCGAGGATCTGCGCCTGCACCAGCACGTCGAGCGCCGACACGGCCTCATCGAGCACCACCAGTTCGGGCTCGAGTGCGAGCGCACGCGCGATGGCGACGCGCTGCCGCTGGCCGCCCGAGAGCTCGTGCGGCAGGCGCGATGCCATCGCGCCCGGCAGCGCGACCTGCTCGAGTAGTTCGGCGACCCGCGCGCGGCGAGTGGCGGCGTTGCCGACCCGGTGCACCTTCAGCGGCTCGGCGATCGACTCCTCAACCGTGTAGCGCGGGTCGAGCGAGGCGTAGGGGTTCTGGAACACGGGTTGCACCCGACGACGGAAGGCGAAGAGCTCGCGGCGCTTCAAGCGTGTCAGGTCGGTGCCGTCGAACTCGATGCGGCCGTCCGTGATGTGCTCGAGTCCGAGCACCAGGTTCGCCGTCGTCGACTTGCCCGACCCCGACTCCCCCACGATCGAGACGGTCTTGCCGCGCGGAATCGCGAAGCTCACGCCGTCGACCGCGGTGAACTTCGTCGGCTCCCCCGCCTTCGGCGAGCGCAGGGCGAACTCCTTGCGCAGATCCGTGACCTCGACGAGTGGGCGAGCGACGGTCGCCCCGCCGCGTGCACGCAACGGCTCTCGTCGCGAGGCGAGACTCGGCGCCGCTGCGAGCAATTGCCGCGTGTACTCGTGCTTCGGATTCGTCAGCACCTCGGTCGACGTGCCCGACTCGACGATGTTGCCGCGGAACATCACGACGATGCGATCGGCGCGCTCGGCGGCGAGCGCGAGGTCGTGGGTGATCAGGAACACCGCCGTGCCCATCTCGCCGGTGAGCTGGTCGAGCTGGTCGAGGATTCGGCGCTGCACGGTGACGTCGAGCGCCGATGTGGGCTCGTCGGCGATGAGCAGTCGCGGTTGGCACGCAAGTCCCATTGCGATGAGGGCGCGCTGCCGCATGCCACCCGAGAACTCGTGCGGGTACTGGCGTGCGCGCTGTGCCGGCTCGGGGATGCCGACGAGTTCGAGGAGTTCGAGCACTCGAGCCTGCACGGCATCGGTCGTGCCGTAGCCGTGCACCTCGAGCGCTTCGCCGATCTGCTCGCCGACGCGCATGAGCGGGTTGAGGTTCGACATCGGGTCCTGCGGCACCAGGCCGATGCCGGCGCCGCGCAGCTGCACGAGTTCGTTCTCACCGAGTTCGGTGATCTCGCGGCCCTCGAACAGGATGCTGCCCGCCGTGATCACGCCGTTCTCGGGGAGCAGCCTGTTGATCGCCGCGGCGGTCGTCGACTTGCCGGAACCCGACTCGCCGACCACCGCGACGGTCTCGCCCGCCGCCACGTCGATCGAGACGTCGTTGACGGCGGTGACGAGCTCGCCACCGGTGCGGAAGGCGACCGAGAGGCCGCTGATGCGGAGAACCGGATCGTTCGTGGTCATGACGGGTTCACTCCTGTGTGCTGAGGATCGAGGCGAGCGCATCGAGCGCCCGCCGCCAGAGGAAATCGGTGGGGCATGGCTCCGGCGCGAGCAGACGGTTGCTCGCGAAGGCGACGGCGATGCGCCGCCCGGGAACGAAGCCGACGGCGCAGCCGGCGAACCCCGGATGCCACAACAGCGGAAGACGCTCGCCGCGCACCACGAGCTCATCGCGGCGCCAGCCGAGTGCCTGCTCGGCGTCTGGCCCGACGGCGAAGACCGCCGCCGTGACGGCCGGGCTCCACAACTCGGGTTCGTCATCGGCGCGGCTCAGCGCTGCGGCCACGTCGAGCAGGTCGTCGAGCGAGCCGAAGAGGCCGGCATGCCCGGCGATGCCGCCGAAGGCGTGGAAGCAATTGCCGTCGTTGGCGGCGCCGCGCACGGGCTGCGTGCGCCACGCGAAGCCGTCGTCGGGCCACATCACGGGGTACGGATGCCCCGTCGCCACCATTGAACGCTCGGCGTCATCGCCGTTCGAACTCGTGGCCGCTGCTCCGTCGACAGGTCCGTAGCCGAGCGTGCGGAGCACGAGCGGACGCGTCACGAGCTCGCGAACGGCGGCATCGAGCGGAACATCGGCGACCGAGGCGACGACGCGCCCGAGCACCATGAAACCGAGATCGGAGTAGTGGCGCGCGCTGCCTGGAGCGTAACGGAGCGGGAGTGCATCCATCGCGTCGAACGGGTCGGCTTCGGGCGCGAGGTAGAGCGGCTGCCACTCCCAGAGCCCGGCACGGTGCTGCAGCAGATCGCGCAGGGTCGTGTCTGCGTCGCCGCTGAAGCGCGGCATGAAGCGCGTGACCGGGTCGTCGAACGCCAGCTCGCCGTTCGAGGCGAGCCGATGCAGTGCGGTGGTGGTGCCGACGACCTTGCTCACCGAGGCGAGATCGTGCACGGTGCTTCGTCGCATGACGACACCGGGCTGCTCGGCAGACGCGGGCGTCGCGAACCCCGCCGCGGCGACCGTTCGCTCGCCGTCGATGTCGACGCCGATGACGCAGCCGGCGGGGGCGCCGAGGTCAGCCCCATCAACTGGAGCGACGATGCCGGCCGCTGCCACTCGCAGGATCTCGTCGGGAGTCATGCCGGCACCTGCCCGGCCAGGCCGAGGATGCCGAGGCCCGCAGCCTCGGCGAGCACCGCTCGGTCGCCCGCGTATTCGAGACCGCCCGCGATCGGTGAGGCCCGCAGCCAGAGTCCGGCGTCGAGGTCGTGCACTGCATCAGGGCGGATGGCGGCGGCCAGCGAGGCGGCCGATGCGACGCCGACCGTGCTCTCCATCATGCAGCCCACGAGCACTCCGACGCCGGACGCTCGGGCCTGCGCGGCGAGCCGGAGCGCCTCGGTCGGTCCGCCCGTCTTCGCGAGCTTGATGTTGACGAGGTCGGCCGCGCGGCGGCGCACGATGCGGCGAAGGTCCTCAGTGGTCCGGACCGACTCGTCCGCGAGGATCGGAGTGTCGACGGCGGCCGTCACCGCGGCGAGGCCGTCGAGGTCGCGCGCGGCGACGGGCTGCTCGACGAACTCGAGCCCGATCTCCGCCTGCTCCGCGTCGCGGATGAGGCGGATGGCCGTCTCGGGGGCCCAGGCCTGGTTGGCGTCGACGCGCAGTGCGATGTCGCTGCCGAGCTCGGCGCGCACGGCGGCGAGTGCGGGCACGATCGGCTCGCCCGCCGATGCCTTCACCTTGATGCAGCGGAATCCCTCGTCGGCGTGGGCCCGGGCCCGTTGCACGAGGTCGCCGATCGAGCCGGCTGACAGAGTCATGTCGGTCGCCACGTGGCGGGTGCCGGGTGCAGCACCGAGCATCTCGGCGACGCGGCGTCCGGCGAGCTGGGCGGCGAGGTCGGTGAGCGCGCACTCGACAGCGCTCTTCGCGGCGCTGTTGGAGAGCAGTGCCGCGGCGATCGCACCGGCCCAGCGCTCGGACTCGATGATCGGGGTTCCGCGAACGGCATCGGCGATCGGCCCGGTGACCGCCGCCCGCACGCTCTCGGGGCTCTCCCCGGTCACGCGCCAGCTCGTCGGTGCTTCGCCCCAACCGCTTCGCCCGTCGGTGTCGACGGCTTCGACGAGCATGACCTCGAGGTCGTCGGCACGACGCACCGCCGTGATGAAGGGACGCACGAGCGGGCTCGGCACCCGGTGCACCCTGAGCTCGGCGAGCCGGGTCATTTCGGCCCTCCTGCGTCACGACGGAGGCGCAGCTCGGGCTCGCCGAACTCGACCTGGGTGCGCGTTCCGCCGTCGGGCAGCCAGCCCCGGCCCCGGTAGAACGCAATTGACGACGCGTTCGCCGCGAAGACCCAGAGCGCGACGGATTCCGTTCCGCCCGCGCGCAGTGCGTCATAGGCCGCGTCGAGCAGGAGCGTGCCGAGCCCGAGTCCGCGGGCCATGGGCGAGACGTAGAGCGAGTGCACCGCGCCGCCGCCCCCAGGGTCTGGCGCGAACCGGGTGACCCCCTGCACGACACCGGCGTGCTCGGCGACGAGCACCGTGGCATCGTCGGCCGCCAGAACCCGAGTCCAGAGATCGTGCGCACGCTCATTCGTCATCGCATCGATCGCGGCGCTCGGCAGCACACCGACGTAGCTCTCACGCCAGCAGGCGAGGAAGACGGCGACGATCGCATCGCGGTCGTCGCTCGTCGCGGTGCGGAGCTTCACGGACATCGCCTCAGTTCCCCGCCTCGAGCACGAGTGAGCGCACGTCGCCGGCGAGCGGTTGCGGCAAGACCAGCGCACCAGCTCCGGGGGTGATCGTGCCGAGGATGCGCGGTGCGCGAGCCCCGGTGCCGCCCGGCACGGTCGCTGCAACGCCGTGCAGCGTGCACCAGCCGATGAGGGCGAACGCGATGGCCTCTTTGCTGTCGGCGGGGGCGCCGAGCTCGTCGGCGAGCACCACCTCGATATTCGGCAGCGCTGCGCGGAGCCCGCCGAGGATCAGCGGATTGCGGCATCCGCCCCCTGAGACGGCGAGGAACCCGATGCCCGCCGACTGCACGTCGCGGGCGACCGTGCGCACCGTCAGCGCGGTGAGGGTGCGCACGAGATCGGCGACCTCGAGCGAACGGCCGAACCTCGCTTCTGCCGCGCGCACGTAGCCGAGATGGAAATGTTCCTTGCCGGTGCTCTTCGGCGCGGCGAGCGAGTAGTACGGGTCGGCGAGCAGGAGCGTCAGCAGCTCCTCGTCGACGGTGCCGCTCGCGGCGATGCGACCGTCGTCGTCGTAGCCGAGGTCGTTGAGCCCGCCGTCGACGACGACCGCGTCGACGAGCGCGTTGGCCGGCCCGATGTCGTAGGCCACGAGCGAGTCGCCGCCGACGACCGTCATGTTCGAGATGCCGCCGAGGTTCAGCGCCGCGGAGACGCCTGCCCGGTCGCGCAGCAGCAGTTCGTCGAGGAAGGAGACGAGCGGGGCGCCGTGCCCGCCGGCGACGATGTCCCTGATGCGCACGTCGGAGACGACCGGCACGCCGAGCAGCTCGGCGATCCAGGCCGGCTGCCCGATCTGCAGCGTGCCGAGGGCGTGCGCCCCGTCGACCCAGTGGTACACGGTCTGGCCGTGCGAGGTGACGGCGTCGACGCCGCCCACCGCACCGCTCGCGGCGTGCGCTGCGTCGGCGAAGGCCTGCCCGATCAGGGTGTCGAGCTCGCAGATCTCGGCAAGGGTCGTCGGCGCGGGTGGCAGCGCGGCGATCAGCCGCTCGCGCAGTTCAGGCGCGTACGGCGTGCTCGCCTCGTGCAGCACCCGCCCGGAGAGGGCACCGTCGCGCTCGGCGAATTCGACGACGGCGACGTCGATGCCGTCGTGCGACGTGCCCGAGATCATTCCGAGAACACGCATCATGCACCTTCCAATGCCGGCCGAAGCCGACCGCCGGCCGCAGCCAGTCGGGTCGTCGCCGCAGCCTGCGACAGGCCGCGGGCCAGCATCAGCACCGAGACCTTGACGTCGTACCCGGTCTCGACCAGGCTCTGCTCGGCCCGCTCGCGGGGCACCTCCGCGATCTCGGCGACCATGCGCACCGCGCGATCTCGCAGCTTGTGGTTCGTCGGCTTCAGATCGACCATGAGGCTGCCGTAGGTCTTGCCCTGACGCACCATCACGATCGTCGAGAACATGTTGAGCACGAGCTTCTGCGCGGTGCCCGCCTTCAACCGCGTCGAACCGGTGAGCACCTCGGGGCCGACGGCCACCTCGATGGCGAACTCGGCGACCGCACTCAATCGGGTGCCGACATTGCACGACAGGCCGACGGTGAGCGCGCCGAGCTCCCTGGCACGCTCGATGGCGGCGATGACGAAGGGCGTGCGCCCGCTCGAGGCGATGCCCACGACCGTGTCGAGCGGACCGATCCTCGCTTCGTCGACCGCGGCGATTCCCGCTTCCGCGTCGTCTTCAGCGCCCTCGGTCGGCGTCACGATGGCCGAAGGACCACCGGCCATGATCGCGAACACGAGCTCGGGCGGAGTGCTGAAGGTGGGTGGACACTCCGAGGCGTCCACCACCGCGATGCGGCCCGGCGTGCCGGCGCCCACGTAGACGAGACGCCCGCCGCGCTGCATCCGCTCGCTCGCCGCCTCGATCGCCGGCACGATCTGCGGCAGCGCACGGTTGACCGCACCGGGAACCGTCGCGTCGGCTTCGTTCATGGCGGCGGCGATCTCGGCCACGCTCATGCGATCGAGCTCCGCGGAGCGCGGATGGCTCGCCTCGGTGGCGAGGCCGGCCAGGTCCTTGTCGAGCGTGCTCATTTCTTTCCTCTGTTTCTGGGGTCGAGTGCGTCGCGCAACCCGTCGCCGAGCAGGTTCAGCCCGACCACGAGCAGCACGACGACGACGCCGGGTGCGAACATCGTCCACGGAGCGATGCCGATGAGCGTGCGTGCCTCGAAGATCATCGAACCGAGCGACGGCGCCGGCGGCGGCGTGCCGAGGCCGAGGAAGCTGAGGGATGCCTCGGTCAGCACCGCCCACGACAGCGACAGCGTCACCTGCACGATGATGATCGACGTGATGTTCGGCAGCACGTGGCGGAACATCACCATGGCTCGGCTCTGTCCGGTGCTCGTGGCCGCCTTGACGTATTCGATCTCGCGGAGCGAGAGCACCGGGCCACGAGTCACTCGAATGAAGATCGGCACGTACACGATCGCGATGGCCACGGCGATCGTGAACCAATTGCGTTCGAAGACCGAGGCGAGCGACAAGGCGAGCAGCAACGGCGGGAATGCGAAGAGCACGTTCGTGACGCCGGAGATGACGCCATCGGAGATGCCCCGGTAGAACCCGGCGACGAGACCGCACAGCGTGCCGACCACGGTCGCCACCGCCACCGCCACGAGCGAGATCAGCGCCGAGTTCGCGACCCCTGCGGCGACACGCGAGAAGACGTCGCGACCGAACTGGTCGGTGCCGAACCAGTGCGCTGCCGACGGAGGCTGCAGGCGCGACGGTGGGTCCTGGGCGATCGGATCGTAGGGCAGCAGTCCGAATGCCGAGAGGAGGCTCAGCACGCCGAGCACGACGATGAGGATCAGACCGATGAGGCCGCTGCGACTGCGGAGCAGGAGTCGGACGCGCTCCATGGTGCGCCCGCCACCGGGGGCGAGCGCGGCGGATTGCGTGATGTCGGTCATGCTGCACGCACCCTCGGGTCGATCATTCGGTAGAGCACGTCGGTGAGCAGGTTCACGAGTACGAACGCGAGCGCGATCACGAGCACCGTGCTCTGCACGAGTGCGTACTCCTTCTGCTGGATACCGAGCAGCACCTGGCGGCCGATGCCGGGCAGCGAGAAGATCTGTTCGACGACGACGGCGCCGCCGAGCAGGTAGCCGAACTGCAGGCCGGTCATGGTGACGATCGGCACGAGCGCGTTGCCAAGCACGTGCTTGACCTGCAGCCGCCTCGGCGGAACCCCCTTCGCCCGCGCGGTGCGGATGAAGTCGTTCGAGCGGATCTCGAGCACCGCGGTGCGCGTCGTGCGCATGATGGGTGCCGCGATGCCGAAGCCGAGCACGATCGACGGCAGCAGCATCTGCTGGAGGTTCAGCCACGGGTTGTCGAAGAAGTAGGCGTAGCCCTGCCCGTTCGGGTTGAAGCCGAACGAGGACGCCAGCCAGGCGAGGAGGGTCGTGGCGAGCAGGAATGCCGGGATCGACAAGCCCGCGAGCCCGACGACCTGCCCGAACGCGTCCCGCGGCGAGTCCGGCCGGGATGCCGAGAGCATGCCGAGCGGGATGCCGATGACGAGCGCGAGCACGATCGAGAAGATCGCCAGCTCGAGGGTCACCGGCAGTGACTGCGCGGTCAGCTCGGCGACGCTCTGCTGCGCCCGCGACGAGAAGCCGAGATTGCCGGTGAAGATGTTGCCGAGCCAGCTGAAGAACTGAACGAACAGCGGCTGGTCGAGGCCGTAGTAGGCCTCGAGCGCCTGTTGCTGGGCCGGGGTGAGCGCCGCGGCCTCGGTGCCGAGGCCCGCCGTGATCTGGTTGCCGGGGATCGCCCGCAGCATGATGAAGACGAACACGGCGACGCCGAGCAGCGTCGCCAGTGCGGCGAGGATGCGGCGGAGCACCGGGTTTCTGAAGAGTCGTCGAAGCATGGTCTTCCGTGGATCGAGCCGAACGGCGCGGCGCATGTGTGGAGTGCCGCGCCGTTCGGGGCTTAGTTGACCGTCGTGGTGCGAAGGTACTGCAGCGAACCGTTGACCATGGGCGTGAAGCCCTGAACGTTCGATGCGGCCGCGGTGTAGGTGTAGCTCGTGAAGAGCCAGATCCACGCCGCGTTGTCTTCGAGGTGGTCGGAGACCTGCTCGTAGATGTCCTTGCGCTCCTCGGGATCAGCACTCTGCTTGCCCTCGGCGAACAGGGCGTCGAGTTCGGGCGAGCTGTAGCCCGCGACCTGGTTCAGGTTCCCGGTGCTCGTGAAGTAGCGGCCGTACATGCCGTCGGGGTCGGGACGTCCGCCGTTCAGGGCGACCGCAGCGTCGAAGTCTGCCGCGATCCAGCGATCGACGAATGCGCCCGACTCGAGCACCTCGATCTCGAGCGTGATGTTCGCCTCGGCGAGCTGCGCCTTGAGGTTCTGGGCCTCGTTGACGCTCGTGGCGTACTCGCCCTGCGAGACGATCGTCTTGATCGTCACACCGGCCGACTTGCCGGCCTCGTCGAGATAGTCGGCGGCCTTGTCGAGGTCGCGTTCAGGGCACGGGCGCGCGGATGCGTCGGAGCGATACGCCGGTGAGGTGATCGGGCCGGTCACCTCGCCCTCGCCGAGTGCGGCGGTGTCGAGCACCTCCTGGCGATCGATCGCGCACTGGATCGCGAGGCGCACGTTCACGTCGGCGAGGTCGCCCCGGCGAGCGTTCAGCTGCAGTGCGTGATAGCTCAGCTGCGGCGTCTCCTCGACCGTGACGGTGCCGCTCGCGGCCGTCTGGGCGACGAGCGGGTCATCGAAGACGGCCAGCTGCACGTTGCCGGACTGCATGGCGGAGACGATCGACGACTCGTCGGGGATGACGCGGAACTCGACGGTGTCGAGCTTCGCCGCGTCGCCCCAGTACGCGTCGTTCTTGGCGAGCGTCAGGGACTGGCTGGCCTTGCGGTCGTCGAGCACGAACGGGCCGGTGCCGTTGGGAGTGGTGTTGAGTGCCGCTTCGGTGTCATCGGCCGACAGGATCGCCATGTTGATGACGGCGAGGTTCGCCGGCAGCGCGGCATCGGGCGAGGTCAACGTGAGCACGACGGTGTGCTCGTCAGGCGCCTCGACGGCCGCGACCGACGCGAGCGAGGTGCGCGAGACGGCGGCGGTGGCCTCGTTCTTGATCGCCTCGAGCGAGAACTTCACGTCTTCGGAGCCGAAGGTCGAGCCGTCTGCATAGGTGACGCCCTCGCGAAGGTGGAGGGTCACGGTCAGGCCGTCCTCCGAGACATCCCACGATTCGGCCAGCCCCGGCACGACCTCGAGGTCGGCGTCGAACTCGGTCAGCGTGCCGTAGAGGTTCTGCAGCACGTTGACGGCCTGGAACTGAGTGGCCTTCCACGGGAAGAGGGTGTCGGGATCACTCGTGACACCGACGACGAGCGCGCCGCCGGCCGCTCCGGTCTCGCTGGGCGCGGGCTTCGGGGCAGTGCAGCCGGTAATCGTCAGCGCGACGGCTGCCGCCACGCCGACTGCTGCGAGGGCGCCGCGCGTGGCGCGATTGCCTCGGTTCATGGGGGGACTCCTCAGGGCTCTGTGCTGCCTCGTCCGGAGGTACTTCACTGTGGTGCGCCGGCTCGAAGAGCATCGATGATCTCAATAGGTCACAAAAGTACATCACATCAACTAGGTATGTAACGAAGTTTCTCCTATTGTTATCTTCACGAGGCCGCGACCGGCTTCGAGCGTTGTCGACGAGGAGAACCCATGCCTGCACCCGAGGCTCGCGCAGACGAGTCCGGCCAGCGCGCCGTGCTCGTGCGCATCCGGGCGATCCTGCCCGAGCTGCGCCCGAGCGAGCAGCGCATCGCCTCGCTGTTCATCACCGAGCCGAGCCTGATCGCGGAACTCTCGATCGCCGAGCTCGCGGCGAGGTGCGACACATCGACGACCTCGGTCGTGCGCTTCTGCAAGCGCATGGGCTACGAGCACCTCAAAGACCTCCGCATGGACGTGCTGCGCGAACTCGCACGCGAGACCTTCGAGACCGCCGGCCTGCCCGAGGTCTCGGGCGACATCGTTCGCGACGACAGTCTCGAAGACATCGTGGCGAAGGTCTCGATGGCCGAGACGCTCTCGATCGCCGACACGGCCAAGGTGCTCGACATCGACGCGCTGCAAGCCGCCGTCGACACGGTCGGCGCCGCGCACCGCGTCGACATCTTCGGCGTCGGAGCCAGCTCGTTCGTCGGCCTCGACCTGCAGCAGAAACTCACGCGCATCGGCCGCACGGCCCTCAACTGGTCCGACCCGCACGCCGCATGGACCTCGGCTGCGACGCTGCGTGCGGGCGCCGTCGCGATCGCCGTCTCGCACAGCGGAGGCACCGTCGACACCATCGAGTTCCTCGCGATCGCACGCGCGTCGGGGGCGACGACGATCGCGATCACCAATCACGACGGGTCACCGCTCGCCGGCCACGCCGACATCGTGCTGACGACCGCGGCACGCGAAACCGGCTTCCGCTCGGGTGCCCTCGGCAGCCGCATCGCACAGCTCATGGTCGTCGACTGCGTCTTCATCGGGGTCGCGCAAGCCAGCTACGACGAGTCGATGGAGGCGATCCGCAACACCTACGCCGCCGTTCACCACCTCCGCGCGCGACCGTGAATCGTGCTGGCGAGCATGCCGCGGCCGTGAGCCTCGCTCGTCGCGGACTCTACGTCGCGTTCGCGGGCATGGGGGCGACCGCAGCGGCGATCCCAGCACTGCTGCCTTCGATCGAGCGGGCGGTCGGGGCCCCGGTGCTCACGGCCGTTCCGGCCCTCTTCGGCGGTCTCCTGGTCGGCGTTCTGGCTTCGAGCCCGGTGCTTCGGCGCGCACATCCACTGCGTGTGGCTGCGATCGGATGCCTCGTGCAGGCCGTCGCCCTCGGTGCGGCCGCACTCGCCGGCACCGCCGCGACGTTCGTCATCTTCGCCGCGCTCGCCGGCTTCGGCTTCGGGCTCACCGAGGCCGCGGGCAGCGTGGCGGCGAAGTCCGTCGCGAGGTCGTCGACGACGGCGATCCTCACCGCCCTGACCGGCACGGTCGCCGTCGCGGCCGCGCTCACCCCGCTTCTCGTCGCCGCCGCGGCGGGATCGGATCAACCCGGGCTGATCCTCATCGTCGTCGCCGGACTGCAGGTGGCCGCCGGCGCAGTGCTCCTGACCGCTGGGCGCGGCGCCCCAGCGGCCGGCTCCCCTTCTGCTGACAGCGCTGCCCCGGGACACCGCACGCGGGCGCTCCGCCGCACGAGCCTCATCGCGCTCCTGCCGCTCGCGATCGCACTCCCGCTCTACGTCGGTGTCGAGACGGTCTTCGCGGGCTGGTCGGCGGTGATCCCCGCCGAGCTCCTGCACCTCGATCCTGCCGCCGCAGCCCTCGGCACCTCGGCGTTCTGGGCGCTCATGGCGGCCGGTCGGTTCACGTCATCGGCCGTGCTGCGCCGCGGCCTGGCACCGCGCCGTGCCCTCGTCATCGCGCTGATCGCGGCAGCAATGCTCCTCGGCATCGCCGCCCTCACCGCACCGGTCGTGCCCGTGCTCGGGCTCGTCGCGATCGCCGCCGCCGTCGTCGCCCTCGCCCCGACCTATGCGATCGTCATCGGCCTCGCGCTCGATCGTCTCGACGACATCGAGGCGGCGCACGCCACGGGCGTGCTCGTGGCGTGCGGAGCGGTCGGCGGCACGTTCGTGCCGGCACTCGTGCTGCTCGTCACCGATCAGCCGGCCGGCTCCGTGACCTTCGCCGTGACGGCAGCACTCTGTCTCGCGATCGCCGGCCTGTCGGCCGTCGGAGTCCGGCGCGTCCGACCAGCCACCACAGAAAGCCGCATCGCATGACCTCGCCAGCAACCGCCCTCCGCTCCTCCGTCGACCCGGGCGACCCCGAGCTCGCTGCGGGCCTCGGCCGGCTGCCCGGCATGCAGGGCACGGATGTCTCGGTCGCCGAGTTCGACCGCGTCGTCGCGGGCATCGACGCCTCGCATGTGCTGCTCACCCCCGCCGCCGTGGTCACGCCCCGCAGCATGGAGCAGGTTGCCGAGGTGTTCCGATTCGCGGCCGACGCCGGCCTCGGGGTCACCGTGCGTTCGGGCGGCACGAGTCTGTCGGGTCAGGCCGCGAGCGAGGGGATCCTGCTCGACACCCGAAGCGCGTTCCGCCGCATCCAGCCCGAGCCCGGCGGCGAGCGGGTGCGAGTGCAGCCGGGCGCCACTGTGCGCCAGGTGAACGCGCGGCTGCTCCGGCACGGCCGCAAGCTCGGCCCCGACCCCGCGAGTGAGATCGCCGCCACCATCGGCGGCGTGATCGCGAACAACTCCAGCGGCATGGCGTGCGGCACGCATCACAACAGCTATCGCACGCTTGCCGCGCTGACCTTCGTGCTCGCGAGCGGCACCGTCGTCGACACCTCGCTGCCCGATGCCGACGACCGGCTCGCGGCCGCGGAACCCGAGCTGCACGCCGGCCTCGCCCGCCTCCGCGACCTGGTACGCGGCCGCGACGAGCTGCACGCCGAGATCGAGCGCCAGTACCGCGGCAAGAACACCATGGGGTACGGACTCAACTCCTTCCTCGACTTCACCGAGCCGGTCGAGATCCTCGCCCACCTCATGGTGGGCAGCGAGGGCACCCTCGGCTTCGTGGCCGAGGCCGTGTTCGACACCGTGCCGATCGCGTCGAGCATCGCCACCGCCCTGCTCGTCTTTCCGAGCCTCGATGCCGCCACCGGCATCCTGCCCCTGCTCGTCGAGACCGGCGCCGCGACGCTCGAGCTGATGGATGCGGCATCGCTCAGCGTCATCCAGGCCGACCCCGCGGCATCCGGACTCATCGACGATCTCGTGATCGACGGGCATGCCGCGCTGCTCGTCGAGTACCACGGTCGTGACGACGACGACCTCGCCCGGCAGCTCGATCGGGCTCACGCCCGCCTCGGCTCGGCGGGCGCACCCCCGCTCGACGTGACACGCGATCCGAGGGAACGCGCACGACTCTGGCATCTTCGCAAAGGCCTCTACGCGACGATCGCCGGAGCACGGCGACCCGGGACGACCGCGCTGCTCGAGGACATCGCGGTGCCGGTCGCGCAGCTCGCGACCACCTGTGCCGCACTGCAGCGGTTGTTCCTGCGGCACGGCTACGACGACGCCGTCATCTTCGGGCACGCGAAGGACGGCAACATCCACTTCCTGCTCACCGAGGACTTCACCGGGCCGGGCGCGATCGAGCGGCAGGCGCAGTTCACGGAAGACCTGGTCGAACTCGTGCTCGCCGCGGGCGGAACGCTGAAGGCCGAGCACGGCACGGGCCGCATCATGGCGCCCTTCGTCGAGCGGCAGTTCGGCTCCGACCTGTACGCCGTCATGCGCGAGGTCAAGCACCTGTGCGACCCCGCAGGGGTGCTGAATCCCGGCGTGCTCCTCACGGACTCCCCCACCGCGCATCTCGAGCACCTGAAGCTCACCCCCGAAGTCGAGGCCGAGGTCGATCGCTGCGTCGAGTGCGGCTACTGCGAACCGGTCTGCCCGAGCAAAGACGTCACGATCACCCCGCGCCAGCGCATCGCGGTGCGCCGCGCACGCGCCGCGGCCAGGGCGGTCGGCGACACCGCGCTCGATGCACGCCTCGCCGCCGCCGAGGAGTACTCCTCGGTCGAGACCTGCGCGGCCGACGGAATGTGCCAGACCGCCTGCCCGGTGCTCATCAACACGGGCGATCTCGTGCGTCGGCTGCGCGAGCAGGATGCGAACGCGCCGACTCGGACCATCGCCGCCGGACTCGCCGGTGCATGGAGCGCGGTGAGCCGTGGGGCGTCGCTCGCCCTCACCGCGGCGAAGGCGGTGCCACCGATCGCCACCGCGGCCAGCGCGGCCGGGCGCGTGATACTCGGTGCCGACGTGGTGCCGCAGTGGACGGCCGACCTGCCGCGCGGCGGCCCGAAGCGAGCCCATGCCTCGTCGCCCGCCGGCGAGGTCGTGTTCTTCTCGGCGTGCGTCGGATCGATGTTCGGCCCGGCCGAGGGGGGCGATGCCATCGGTGCCGCCGCGGCGTTCCGGCTGCTGTGCGAACGGGCCGACCTGGAGCTCATCACGCCTGGCGGCATCGACGGGCTCTGCTGCGGAACCCCGTGGAAGTCGAAGGGCCTCGCCTCCGGATACCGCACCGCGATCGAGCGGACCGTGCGCGCGCTGCTCACCGCATCCGACGGAGGCCGTCTTCCGATCGTGTGCGACAACTCCTCGTGCACCGAAGGGCTCGTGCACGCGCTCGAGAATGTCGGCGAGCTCGATGGTGCTCCGGTCGCCCTTCGCATCGTCGATGCGGTCGATTTCGCCGCAGAGCACCTGCTGCCGCGCCTCGACATCGGCGATCGGCTCGAGTCGCTCGCGCTGCATCCGACCTGCTCGAGCACTCGACTGGGGTCGAACGAGCACTTGCGAGAACTCGCGAGCGCCGTGGCCGTCGATGCCGTGGTTCCGGATGCCTGGGGCTGCTGCGGGTTCGCCGGCGACCGGGGCATGCTGCATCCCGAACTGACCGCTTCGGCCACCGCCGCCGAGGCGTCGGAGCTCGCTGAACGCGACTTCGACGCGCATGCCTCGTGCAACCGCACCTGCGAGATCGGCATGACCCGCGCCACGGGGCAGCCGTACGTGCACATCCTCGAGCTGCTGGAGCGCTCGACCCGCTGAGTGAGGCAGCGTTTGCACGCACCATCCGAACACGGATGCCTCGACGCGCTCGCTGACCGGCCGAGTGCGCACTTCGCAACTCACGCCGATTTGCGTCTATACATCTGATCTCTTCTCGGGAATGATGGGTCGAGATCGCGGAGATGGCTGACGTTCAGCCGTGTGCGATCTTCAGACACCAGACCAATGCTGCCCTGGGAGGTCCCCTTGATTCTCGACCACGAACTCGACCGACGTCGCGTGCTGCAGATCGGCGGCGTGCTCGCGCTCGCTCCGCTCGTGCCCAACCTCATAGGCGGCCAGTCCGCCGCGGCGGCACCGCTGCTCGCCAACGGCGTGCGCGCGGCCACCGGCGGCCTGAGCATCCCCGAGATCTCGTCGAAGGCGCTCTGGTACGGCGTGCCCGCGACCGACTGGGAGAAGCAGGCACTGCCCATCGGCAACGGCCGCGTCGGCGCCATGCTCTTCGGTAACCCCGACCAGGAGGTCGTGCAGTTCAACGAGCAGAGTCTCTGGGGCGGGCTCAACAACTACGACAACGCGCTCGCCGGTCAGCCCGACGGCGCCTACGACACGAGCGAGACCGGGTTCGGCTCGTACCGCGACTTCGGCACGATGCGCATCACGTTCGCCGCGGGACCCGTCGTGACCTCGCCGGGCGGCCCGTACACGATCTCGGGCTCGGAGAGCGTTGCGAACACCATCGATGGCAAGAGCAGCACCAAGTGGTGCATCATCGCCCCGCCCGCCCACGTGCTCTGGCAGGCCGACCTCACGACGCCGGTCGCCGTCTCGAGCTACAGCATCACGAGCGCGAACGACACCCCGGTGCGCGACCCGCAGGAGTGGGCGTTCCAGGGGTCGAACGACGGCACCACCTGGGTCACCCTCGACTCCCGCGTCGGCCCGCCGTTCGAGCAGCGCTTCCAGACCAAGACGTTCACGTTCACCAACACCACCGCCTACGCGAAGTACCGCTTCGACATCGTGGCCAAGGCCGGAGTGAGTCACTTCCAGGTCGCCGAATTCGCCCTCGGCGGCGTCGACCTCGTGGCGGGCGACCTCGTCTACGTCACCTCGCCGAGCGGCCACTCGGGCGACGACGACGCCGACATCGCGCGCAGCATCGACGGCGACCTCGCCTCGGCGTGGCACGTCGCCGAGACCGGCGCCGGCGCCCACTGGCAGCTGCAACTGGTCGCCAAGCGCGCGCTCAACGGGTACGTCATCACGAGTGCCGCCGACGCCTCCGCGGCCGATCCGCGCGACTGGGTGCTGCAGGGCTCCAACGACGGCGACACGTGGCAGCAGCTCGACTCCCGCACGGGCATCGCGTTCGCGTCGCGAGGCGAGGCCAAGGAGTTCGCCTTCACCAACGCCACCGAGTACTCGCTCTACCGCCTGACGTTCACGGCCCCCGGTGCGTTCCACCTCGCCGGTGTCGCCGTCACCGGCAGCGGGTTCGACACCCGCACCCGCCGGGTCGCCGCCGACTACCGTCGCTCGCTCGACACGGCCATCGGCGTGCACCACACGCAATACGGCCTGCGCACCGGCCGGGTCATGCGAGAGGCGTTCGCGAGCCGCGGCGCCGACCTGATCGTGCTGCGATACACGACGGATGACGCGGCGGGCCTCAGCGGCGTGATCACCCTCGCCTCGGGGCAGGCCAACGCGCCGACCACCGCGAACGGCACGACGCGCCGCCTCGGCTTCCAGGGAGCGCTGCTCAACGCGCTCAAGCACGCCGCCACCCTGCAGATCATCGACACCGACGGCGACGTCACGGCCGGCGCGTCGTCGCTCACGTTCACCGGCGCGACCACGTTGACCCTGCTGCTCGACGCGCGCACCGACTACAAACTGAGCGCCGCAGAGGGCTGGCGCGGCGCCGAGCCGCAGCCGGGCATCGATGCGGCGATCGCCGCGGCATCCGCTCGCCCCTTCGACGAATTACGCGATGAGCACACCGCACAGGTCGGCGCCCTCATGTCGCGGGCGGTCGTGAAGTGGGGCGATACGGATGCCGCGGTGCTGCAGCTGTCGACCAACCAGCGCCTCGCTCGCTACGGCGCGGGCGGCGCCGACCCCACCCTCGAGCAGGCGATGTTCGACTACGGGCGCTACCTGCTGCTCAGCTCGTCGCGACCGGGCGGCCTGCCCGCCAACCTGCAGGGCCTCTGGAACAACCAGAACCAGCCGGCCTGGGCCTCCGACTACCACACCAACATCAACGTGCAGATGAACTACTGGGGGGCCGAGACCACCAACCTCCCCGAGAGCCACGAGGCCCTCGCGACGTTCATCGAGCAGGTCGCGGTGCCGAGCCGGGTGGCTACGCGCAACGCGTTCGGCGAAGACACCCCCGGCTGGACGGCGCGCACCTCGCAGTCGATCTTCGGCGGCAACTCGTGGGAGTGGAACACGATCGCGAGCGCCTGGTATGCCCTGCACCTCTACGAGCACTGGGCGTTCACGCAGGATCGCACGTACCTCGAGACGCTCGCCTACCCGCTGATGAAGGAGATCTGCCAGTTCTGGGAGCACGAGCTCAAGGAGCTGCCCGACGGCACGCTCGTCGCCCCCAACGGCTGGTCGCCAGAGCACGGGCCCCGTGAAGACGGCGTCATGCACGATCAGCAGATCATCTGGGACCTGTTCCAGAACTACCGGGAGTGCGCCGCCGTGCTCGGCGTCGACGCCGCCTATCAGGCCACCATCACCGACCTGCAGTCGCGGCTCGCGCCGAACAAGATCGGCAGCTGGGGCCAGCTGCAGGAGTGGCAGACCGACCGCGACAGCCCGACCGACCCGCACCGCCACACCTCGCACCTCTTCGCGGTGTACCCGGGCCGACAGATCACGACTCAGACGCCCGAGTTCGCGGCGGCGGCGCTCGTTTCGCTGAAGGCCCGGTGCGGTGAGCAGGAAGGTGTGCCGTTCACCGAAGCGAGCGTGACCGGCGACAGCCGTCGCTCGTGGACGTGGCCATGGCGTGCCGCGCTCTTCGCACGCCTCGGCGAGGCCGAGCGGGCGAACTCCATGGTTCGCGGTCTGCTGCGCTACAACACGCTGCAGAACCTGTTCGGCAACCACCCGCCGTTCCAGATGGACGGCAACTTCGGCATCACCGGCGCCGTCGCCGAGATGCTGCTGCAGAGCCACGAGCAGCGCATCGTGCTGCTGCCAGCGGTGCCCAACGCGTGGAAGCCGACCGGTTCGTTCACGGGCCTTCGGGCCCGCGGCGGCTACGAGGTCTCGGCCGCATGGGAGAACGGCGTGGTCACCTCGTACAACGTGGTCGCCGACAAGGCGCCGAACGCGAGCCCGATCGTCGTGGTCGTCAACGGCGAGGCTCGTCGCGTGCGACCCGCCGACCCCACGACCGGCGCACCGATGCTCGACCTCGGCGCGGCCGTCGACGTCGCGTTCACCGTCGAGGTGAAGCGCCGCACGGTCGGCGGCAAGGTGCAGCTCGTGGTCAAGGCGACGAACGACGATAACGCTCCGGTGACGTTCGCGTTCGAGAGCGCCTACGGGTCGAAGACGATCGCCGACGTGGCCGCGGGCAAGAACGCGACGCACTCGTTCTCGACGAGGCTCGCCGCGATTCCGGCGGGGGTGCTCGCGGTCACGGCGACCAAGACGGTGGGCGGCCAGCCGATCGTCACGCCGCGCGATGTGCCCTACGAGGCGTTCCCCGCCTGACGCCGGGCTGCGAGCAGCGCCCACGAAGCCGGTCGACGGATTGCGTCGGCCGGCTTCGTCGTGCCCGGTGGCCGGCGGCCCCGTCGCGAGTGTCAGAGCGCCCCGGTCGCCGCCGTCTCGCGCACGCGCGGCCCGCCGTCGAACACGAGCAGTCGATCGGCGAGCTTGTCGACGAAGAACCGGTCGTGGCTGACCACGATGACCGCACCCGGGAAGTGGGTCAGCGCCCGCTCCATGACCTGCGTCGAGGTGATGTCGAGGTGGTTCGTCGGCTCGTCGAGCACGATCACCGCAGCCCCCGACAGCAGGCACTGTGCGATCGCGACACGTGCGCGCTGACCGCCCGAGAGCGTGCCGATCTTCTGCTTCAGATCGGCCTCCGAGAACTGCAGCATCGCGAGGAACCGGTTCACGCTCTTCTTCGTCGCGGTGAACGCGAGCGAGTCGGGGTAGGCATTGACGGCATGCCCGACCGTGTCTTCGAGGTCGAGCTCGGCGTAGACCCGGTTGTACGACACGTACCGAGCGCCCTTCGCCCAGCGCACGGTGCCGAAGTCCGCCTCGGTCTCACCGGTCAGCACGTCGAGCAGCGTCGACTTGCCCGAACCGTTCGAGCCGAGCACCGCGACCCGGTCGCCTCGGCGCAGGTCGAACGAGAGATCCTCGAACAATGGCGCTCCGCCGAAGCTCTTCGTCAGCCCCGTCACCGTCAGCAGGTCGTTGCTGACCCGCAGCCCCTCGTAGATGCCCGTGATGATCTGGTCGATCGGTCGCGGCGCCTGCCGCTTCTTGATGTCGGCGAGCCGGCGGGCGACCGCGTTCGACGGATTGCGCGCAGCCTCGCGGCGCGCTGCCGAGGCGGCCTGCTCGTAAGCCAGCAGCTCCTCTTCATGCGCGAACTGCTTCTCGAGCATCTTCAGTCGCGACTGCTTCGCGTGCACGTACGCCGAGTAGTCGCCCTCGTACTCCTGCAGGCGGTAGTTCTCGAGTTCGATGATGGTGGTGACGACGCCGTCGAGGAACTGGCGGTCGTGCGAGACCATGAGCACGGCGCCCGCGAAGCCCGAGAGCCAGTTCTCGATCCACTTCACGCCGTCGAGGTCGAGGAAGTTCGTCGGCTCGTCGAGCAGCAGCACGTCGGGCGACTGCACGAGGATCTGCGCGAGCGCGGCGCGGTTGCGCCAGCCGCCCGAGAGGCGCCCGACCGACAGCGCGCGGCGCTCCTCGTCGAAGCCGAGCCGGGTGAGCACCGTGTCGATCGTGGTCTCGTAGGTCCAGCCGCCGATGTGGTCCATGCGCTCGAAGAGCTCGCCCTGCTCGGTCAGCAGGCGGGTCATCGCGTCATCCGCCATCGGCTCGGCGAGCGCCATGCCGATCTCGTCGAGTCGACCCTGCGTCTCGTGCACCTGCTCGAAGTGGCGGCTCAGGATCTGCTGGATGCTCTGCTCGCCGTCGAGCTCCGAGAACTGCGAGAAGTACCCGATCGTGGTGCCGAGCGTGACATCCCGGGTGCCGCCGGTCGGCTCGCTCCGCCCGAGCACGACCTCGAGCAGGCTCGTCTTGCCGGTGCCGTTCTTGCCGATGAGCCCGACGCGGTCGCCCTGTTTGAGCTTCAGGAACGCCTCCTTCAGCACCGGGCGCCCATCGAATTCGATGCTCACGTCGTTCAGGCGGATGAGGCTCACGGGTGTCCTTGCGTTCTGAGGGAGGTGACAGGCGAGACGGATGCCTCAAGCCGACGTTCTTCGCGAGCAGTACCCCACGCGGGGTCGGCGGCTGGCCGGGCCAACTCTATCGGGCGTGCCTCCGCGCTCACGCGCCGGAGTCGCTCTGCAGGAACAGCGCGTGCTCGATGCCCGCGTTGGTCTCGCCCTCGTGAGCTCGACCAGCTCGCCGTGCTCGCCACGGAGGCGGCAATCGAGGCTCATATCGAGCTGATGGGGCGAGGTAGAGTCATGCTGGCTGCGCTGGGAAGGCGCCCGTTCCATTCCAACCACGACGGGATGTCATCCATGCGAGTTCGCGCGCTACTGGTCGCCGTGGCCGCGATCGTGGTGTCGCTCCCCCTCGCGCTCGTCGCTCCGACCGTGACTGCGACTGCGACTGCGACTGCGACTGCGACTGCGACTGCGACTGCGACTGCGACTGCGACTGCGACTGCGACTGCGACACCGTCGACGATCGATCCGTTCCCTGAGGGCATCACCCGACTGAGCGGCGAATCGCGCTATGAGACCGCCGTCGCCGTGTCCCAGCGATTCGAGCCGGGCGCGCCCGTCGCATTCGTCGCCACCGGCGCCGACTTTCCCGACGCGCTCTCGGCCGCGGCTGCCGCCGCCCTCTCGGGCGGCCCGCTCCTCCTCACACCGTCGACGCGACTCCCAGATGTCGTGCGTACCGAATTGCAGCGGCTG
>NZ_ATXG01000018.1 GCF_000421565.1 Agromyces subbeticus DSM 16689
GCAGCCGGTCTCGCGGTCGGCTTCTGGTCGAGCCTCGACGAGCTGCGCGCCAACTGGCAGGAGGATTCCCGCTGGGAGCCGAAGATGGACGGCGCCGAGCGCGATCGCCAGATCCGCCTGTGGAAGAAGGCCGTCACGAAGACCTTCGACTGGGTCGACGACGACGTGAAGTGAGACGCGGATCGCGTCGACGAGGGCCAGAGGCCGTTGCTCAGACCTTCGTCGACGCGATCCACTGCTCGAGCTTGCGAGCAGCCGCGCCGCTGTCGATCGCTGCTTCGGCGACGGCGATCTTCTCGGCGAAGCGGTCGAGGATCGCACGCTGCAACTGGCCCGGGTCCTTCGCCAGCTCGAACGCGACGAGCCCGGCAGCGGCGTTCAGCACGACGATGTCGCGAACGGGGCCGCGGGCACCTGCCAGCACCTCGTGCACGATTCCCGCGTTGTGGCTGGCGTCGCCGCCTTCGAGTTGGTCGATCGTGGCTCGCTTGATGCCGAGGTCGCGCGGATCGAGGTCGTGCTCCTTGACCGTGCCCAGCGACACCTCCCACATGTGACTGTGCCCGGTCGTGGTGAGCTCGTCGAGCCCGTCGTCGCCGCGGAACACGAGGGCCGTCGCACCGCGGGTCTGGAATACGCCGACGATGAGCGGAACCCGGTCGAGCTGCGCGACTCCGACCGCCGAGGCCTCAGGGCGCGCCGGGTTCACGAGCGGCCCGAGGAAGTTGAACACCGTGGGCACACCCAGTTCGGCACGGACCCGGCCGGCATGCCGGAAACCGGGATGGAACGCCGCGGCGTAGGCGAAGGTGATGCCCGCATCGCCGAGCACTGCGGCGACGCGCTCGGCGGGCAGGTCGAGGTCGAGTCCGAGTGCCGCCAGCACGTCCGACGATCCCGACGACGAGCTCGCGGCGCGGTTGCCGTGCTTGATGACCGGAACTCCGGATGCCGCAGCGACGATCGACGCCATCGTCGAGACGTTGACCGTGCCGAAGCGGTCGCCGCCGGTGCCGACGATGTCGAGTGCCATCGGATCGACCGGCAACGCCACGGCGTGCTCGAGGATCGCGTCTCGGAAGCCGACGATCTCGTCGACGGTCTCCCCTTTCACGCGCAATGCGATGAGGAAGGCGGCCAGCTGCGCCTCGCTGATCTCACCCGTCATGACCTGCTCCATGCACCACGCGGCATCCGAAACGCTCAGATCGGTGCCCTCGAGGAGGGAATTCAGGATGTCGGGCCAGTTCTGTCGTGCAGGCATGCGTTGATCCTATCTGCGGCATTCACGGCGAATTGGCGGCCTTCCCACAGCGCGACTTAGGGTTGCCTTACCGCCGTGAGGGGACACGACTCCCCCGGATGACGAAAACTCAGGCCTCGTTTCAGCCATAATGGGATGCGTGACGAGCACCTCAATCACTTATCAGGCGAGCGCGCCCCTGATCAAACGACCGAACACCGTTGCGGTGGGCACGATCGTCTGGCTCGGCAGCGAGGTCATGTTCTTCGCGGGCCTCTTCGCGATCTACTTCACCCTGCGGTCGACATCGCCAGATCTCTGGGCGTTCGAGGCCGACCGGCTGAACTTCCCGTTCTCGCTGACGAACACGATCATCCTCGTGCTGTCGTCGTTCACCTGCCAGTTCGGCGTCTTCGCCGCCGAGCGCCTGCAGCCGTATGCGACCGGGTGGAAACCGACCCAGTGGGGCATGGTCGAGTGGTTCTTCCTCACCTATGCCATGGGCGCGATCTTCGTCGCCGGCCAGGTGTGGGAATACGCCACGCTGGTCTCAGAGGGCATCGCGATCGACTCCAATGCCTACGGCTCGGCGTTCTACCTGACCACCGGGTTCCACGGCCTGCACGTCACCGGCGGCCTGCTCGCCTTCCTCTTCGTGATCGGCCGCGTCTTCGCGGTCAAGAACTTCGGTCACCGCGAAGCGACGAGCGCGATCGTCGTCTCGTACTACTGGCACTTCGTCGACGTCGTCTGGATCGGGCTGTTCCTCGTCATCTACGTCCTCAAGTAAGCCGCACCAGGAGCGTCAGCACAGCATGCCCGTGAACAGGAAGATACCCATGACTCGCCAGAAGCGACGCACCGGACGCCGGCACCCGCTCGCCACCGTCGCGCTCCTCGCGCTCGGCCTCGTCTTCACCGGTGGCGCCTACGCCGCGCTCAGCACCGGCACCGTCGCGCAGGCCGAGGCCGACCCCAGCTCGCAGCAGACGATCGAAGAGGGCAAGAAGCTCTTCGCCGCCAACTGCGCCACCTGCCACGGCCTCGCCGCGCAGGGCACCGACAACGGCCCGAGCCTCGTCGGCGTCGGCGCTGCAGCGGTCGACTTCCAGGTCGGCACCGGTCGCATGCCGATGCAGATGCAGGGGCCGCAGGCGCTCGAGAAGCCGGTGCAGTTCACCGATGAGCAGGTCAAGCAGCTGGCGTACTACGTCGCATCGCTCGGCCCCGGCCCCGACATCCCCTCCGACCACCTCACCAACGGCGGCGGAGATGCCGCCAACGGTGCAGAGCTGTTCCGCATCAACTGCGCGATGTGCCACAACGTGGCCGGTGCGGGCGGCGCTCTCACCCAGGGCAAGTTCGCTCCTCCGCTGACGGATGTCTCGGGCGTGCACATCTACGAGGCGATGGTCACCGGACCGCAGAACATGCCGGTGTTCAACGACCTGAACATCTCGCCGGAAGACAAGCGCGACGTGATCACGTACCTCAAGTACGTGCAAGACAACCGCTCGCCCGGCGGTATCGAACTCGGCTCGCTCGGGCCGGTCGCAGAGGGCCTGTTCATCTGGATCTTCGGTCTCGGCGCGATCGTCGCGATCACCGTGTGGATCACGGCGAAGTCCAACTAGCGCTCGCCCGGCATCGAAGTAGCTGAAGAAGGAGAACCATGGCACAGGACGACCACAGCGGCGCCGAGCTCGCCGCTGCCGACTCGTCGCACGCCGCGCACGACATCGATGTCTCGCCCGGAACTGCGGTCATCGTGGCCGATTCATTCGAGAATCCCGGCTTCCCGCCGCACCGTCCCCGCGTCACCGACGAGAATCCGAAGCGTGCGAACCGGGCCCAGCGCACCGTGTACACGCTCTTCTACCTCTCGATCGTCGGCAGCATCTGGGCCATCGCGGCGTACATGCTCTTCCCGATCGAGTCCAACGACGTCGGCGCGGTTCGCCTGAACAACATGTTCTTCGGACTCGGCTCTGCGCTCGCCCTGCTGGCCATCGGCTTCGGCGTGGTGCACTGGGGCAAGGCGATCATGGCCGACGTCGAACTGGTCGACGAGCGCCACCCGATCGGCGGCGCTCCCGAGACACAGGCGGCGGCCGTCAAGGTCTTCACCGACTCCGATCGCGAATCGGGCTTCACGCGCCGCACCGCGATCCGCAACAGCCTCATCGGCGCCCTGCTCGTCTTCCCGCTGCCCGCGGTCGTGCTCTTCCGCGGCTTCGCCCCGCAAGACCAGATTCCGGTCGAACAGCTCAGCCACACCATGTGGAAGAAGGGCACCCGCCTCGCACTCGACCCGTCGGGTGTGCCCATCAAGGCGTCCGACGTCACGATCGGCAGCGCCTTCCACGTCATTCCCGAGGGCCTCAGTGAACTCGAGCACGGCAAGCTCGAAGAGAAGGCGAAGGCCGCGGTGCTGCTCATGCGCCTCGAGCCCGACGAGCTCAACGAACTTCCCGACCGCAAGACGTGGTCGTACGACGGCATCGTCGCCTACTCGAAGATCTGCACGCACGTCGGATGCCCGGTGGCACTCTACGAGCAGCACACGCACCACCTGCTCTGCCCGTGCCACCAGTCGCAGTTCGACGTGGCGAACCACTGCGAGGTGATCTTCGGCCCGGCGAAGCGTCCGCTTCCGCAGCTCCCGATCGCCGTCGACGATGAGGGCTACCTCATCGCGCAGAGCGACTTCACCGAACCCGTCGGCCCGAGCTTCTGGGAGCGTCATTGAGCACCGCACCGTCCGCCACCGCGCCGCAGAAGCGGTCGTTCACCGCGGCTGCATCCGTCTACGTCAACGAGCGCACGAGCATCGCGGGCTTCGTCAAGGAGCTCGGTCGCAAGGCGTTCCCCGACCACTGGTCGTTCCTTCTCGGCGAGGTCGCGCTCTTCAGCTTCGTCGTCGTGCTGATCTCCGGCACGTTCCTGACGTTCTTCTTCCAGGCTTCGATGGCCGAGGTGCACTACGACGGCTCCTACGTGCCACTCAAGGGCGTCGAGATGTCGGTTGCGATGGCGTCGACCCTCGACATCTCCTTCGACATCCGCGGCGGCCTGTTCGTGCGCCAGATGCACCACTGGGCGGCGCTGCTGTTCGTGGCCGCCATCGGCCTGCACATGCTGCGCATCTTCTTCACCGGCGCATTCCGCAAGCCGCGTGAGTTGAACTGGGTGATCGGGTTCATCCTCTTCATCCTCGCGATGGCCGAGGGCTTCACCGGCTACTCGCTGCCCGACGACCTGCTCTCGGGCAACGGTCTCCGCATCATCGACGGCATGGTCAAGGGCATCCCGCTGATCGGCACGTGGACCTCCTTCCTGATCTTCGGCGGCGAGTTCCCCGGCACGCAGATCGTCGGACGGCTCTACACACTGCACATCCTGCTGCTGCCGGCACTCGTGGTCGCGCTCGTCGCGCTGCACCTCGTCTTCGTCGTCGTGCACAAGCACACGCAGTACGCTGGCCCGGGCAAGACGCAGCAGAACGCAGTCGGCCCGCCCATCATGCCGATCTACGCGGCGAAGGCCGGTGGCTTCTTCTTCATCGTGTTCGGCGTGCTCGCGCTCATCGCCTCGATGTTCACGATCAACCCGATCTGGAACTACGGCCCGTACGACCCCTCCCCCGTCTCGGCCGGCACCCAGCCCGACTGGTACATCGGTTTCGCCGACGGCGCCCTGCGGTTGATTCCGCCGGGCTGGGAGTTCGTCTGGCTCGACCGCACCTGGTCGTTCAACATCATCGTTCCGCTGGTCGTGCTCGGTGGCTTCATCGTCACCGTGCTGATCTACCCGTTCATCGAGGCCTGGGTCAAGGGCGACAAGCGCGAGCACCACATCGCCGACCGTCCGCGCAACGCTCCGACTCGCACGGCGATCGGTGCAGCGGGCGTCACGTTCTATGCCGGCCTCTGGGCGGCAGCGAGCTCCGACATCCTCGCCACGCACTTCTCGCTCACGATGGAAGGCGTGATCCACGCGCTCCAGGCGACCGTGATCGTCGGTCCGTTCATCGCGTACTTCATCACGAAGCGCGTGTGCATCGCACTGCAGAAGAAGGATCGCGAGATCGTGTTGCACGGCTACGAGTCGGGCCGCATCGTGAAGCTTCCCGGTGGCGAGTTCATCGAGGTGCACCAGCCTCTCGACGAGTACGACCGCTGGAGGCTCGTGAGCCAAGAGAGCTACGCGCCGCTCATGCTCCGCCCCAACGCCCGCGGCAAGATCACCGGCGGTGAGCGCACGCGCGCCGCGCTCTCGCGCTGGTTCTTCGAGGATCGCATCGCGCCGGTCACGAGGAGCGAGCTCGAGTCCGGCCACGACACCCACCACTGACGATCCGCCAGACGGATTCGGGCACCGCACTCATGTCGATCGATTCGACCTGGCTGCGGTGCCCGAACTGTTTTCACGATCTCGAGGCAATCACCGAGCGCGTGCTCGGCTGCGACTCCGGACACCGGTTCGACGTCGCGAAGCACGAGATCGTGACGCTGCTCCCCCCACGCGCTCCACGCACTGTCGGTGACGATCGCGCCATGCTCGACGCCCGTGCCGCGCTCCTGGCGTCTGGGGCGTACGCGCCGATCGCCGCGGCGATCGTGGCGGCCGCACGTCAGCACGCCGTGCGGCGGCCCTCTCGCTCCGACGACGGCGGCGACGACGACAAGGTCGCCGGCTCGAGTGACGATTTGAGGATCGTCGACCTCGGCTGCGGCACCGGCTACTACGCGGGCGCGCTCGCAGCGGAGCTGACGGGTGCCTCGGTGCTGCTGGCCGATCGATCCCCCACTGCGGTACGCCTGGCCACACGTGCCGTGCCCCGTGCGACCGGCGTGGTGCTCGATCTGTGGCGCCCCCTCCCCGTTCGCGACGGCACAGCGGATGTCGCCATCAACGTCTTCGCACCGCGCAACGCGCCCGAGTTCGCTCGCATCGTACGGGCCGCGGGCATTCTCATCGTCGTCGTGCCGAGCGCTGCGCACTTCACCGAGCTCCGGCGACTCGGTGCGACACTCGACGTCCCCGAGGGCAAGGCCGATCGTGTGACCGAGCAGTTCAGCGCGGCCGGCTTCGATCTGCGGCAGACGACGCGCGTCGAGTACCTTCTCGACACCGATGCCGAACTCAGGGTCCAACTGGTCGATATGGGGCCAGCAGCCCACCACCGCGCGAACGCCGCTGACGACGCCGCTGACCCATCGCCCATCGATGCCCAGCTGACGGTGACCGTCTCGGTCGACGTCGTCGTCTTCGAACGGGGCTCGACTGCCGGTGCTGATTAGCACCAGCAGTCGTTCGGTGAGCTCAGACCGCACCCACCAACCTGGTCATTCGGCCGTCGATCAGCGTCGGGAGGAACGCAGAACGGCCCCGGTGCGAGTTCGCACCGGGGCCGTTCTGGAGATCGCCGATCGTCAGCGAGCGAAGTTTCCGCGGTAGTACTCGTAGACCCAGCCGACGAGGCTGATGACGCCCAGCCCGACGGCGATGAACGAGATCCAGAATCCGATCGCGAGTCCGAGGAACATCAGCGCTGCGGCGCCGGCGAGCATGATCGGCCACCAGCTCCACGGGCTGAAGAAGCCGAGCTCGGCGTCACCGTCGTCGATGTTCGCGTCGAGGCGGTCTTCGGGAAGCTCCGCGCCCTGCGCCTTGTGCACTCGACCGAGGTAGAACGCGATGAAGGCGCTCAGCACGGCCGTGAGTGTGATCGCGACCGAGCCGGCCCACTCGGGGTGGTCGAGCCCGTTGGCCGCGTTGTCGGCCCAGCTCCACATGACGTACGTTCCGGCGACCAGCAGCAGGAAGACCGTCAGGATCCAGAACAGGTTGACGTTGGCGCGCATTACTTGATCTCCTCCGTCGCGGCGTCATAGGTGGGCGCCTGCGGGGCATCCTTCGCCGGTCCGATGCCGACCGGGATGCCGGCCTCGGGGTGGTTCAGGTCGAAGGCCGGGCGCTCCGAACGGATGCGCGGGATCGACGTGAAGTTGTGGCGCGGCGGCGGGCAGCTGGTCGCCCACTCGAGCGAACCGCCGTAGCCCCACGGGTCGTTGACCGTGACCTTCGGAGCCCGACGAGCGGTGAGGTACACGTTCAGGAAGAACGGGATCATCGAGATCGCGAGGATGCCCGCGCCGATCGTCGACAGCTGGTTCATCCAGGTGATGTTGTCTTCGGGCAGGTACGAGTAGTACCGGCGGGGCATGGCGACGACTCCGAGCCAGTGCTGGATGAGGAACGTCGTGTGGAAGCCGATGAACAGCAACCAGAAGTGCCACTTGCCGAGCGTCTCGTTCAGCATCTTGCCGGTCCACTTCGGCCACCAGAAGTAGAAGCCGGCGAACATCGCGAACACCACGGTGCCGAACACGACGTAGTGGAAGTGCGCGACGACGAAGTAGGTGTCGGAGACGTGGAAGTCGAGCGGCGGCGATGCGAGAATCACGCCGGTGAGGCCTCCGAAGACGAAGGTGATCAAGAAGCCGAGCGACCAGATCAACGGGGTCTCGAACGTAATGGAGCCTCGCCACATCGTGCCGATCCAGTTGAAGATCTTCACGCCGGTCGGCACGGCGATGAGCATTGTCATGAGCGCGAAGAACGGCAGCAGCACCGATCCCGTGACGTACATGTGGTGCGCCCATACGGTCACCGAGAGCGCGGCGATGGCGATGGTCGCGTAGATCAGCGTCTTGTATCCGAAGATCGGCTTGCGGCTGAAGACCGGGAAGATCTCTGAGACGATGCCGAAGAACGGCAGCGCGATGATGTACACCTCGGGGTGTCCGAAGAACCAGAAGAGGTGCTGCCAGAGGATCACACCGCCATTGGCCGGATCGAACACATGCGCGCCGAAGATGCGGTCGGCGCCGGCGGCCAGGATCGCAGCGGCCAGCACCGGGAAGGCCATCAGCACGAGGATCGAGGTCACGAGCGTGTTCCACGTGAAGATCGGCATGCGGAACATCGTCATGCCCGGCGCGCGCATCGTGATGATCGTGGTGATGAAGTTCACCGCGCCGAGGATGGTGCCGAAGCCCGAGAGACCCAGGCCGAGCATCCAGAGATTGCCGCCCACTCCTGGCGAGAAGGTCGTCGACGCCAGTGGTTGATAGGCGAACCAGCCGAACGATGCCGCACCCTGGGGGGTGAAGAAGCCGGCGACGGCCATCAGCGAGCCGAAGTTGAAGAGCCAGTAGGCGAACGCGTTCAGTCGCGGGAAGGCGACGTCGGGCGCACCGATCTGCAGCGGCATGAGCACGTTGGCGAAGCCCGCGAACAGCGGGGTCGCGAACATGAGCAGCATGATCGTGCCGTGCATCGTGAAGAGCTGGTTGTACTGCTCGCGCGTCTGGATGATCTCGAGGCCGGGCTCGAAGAGCTGCGCCCTGATGATCAGCGCCATCACGCCGCCGATGCAGAAGTAGATGAACGCGGTGATCAGGTACATGTACCCGATGACCTTGTGGTCGGTGGACGTGATCCACTTGACGAGGATGTTGCCCTTGCGTTCGACCTTGGATGCGCCGAACGGAAGCGTGCTCGCTGAGGGGCGAGCCGGTGCGGTCGTGGTGCTCATCGCGGCTTAGTGCTCCTCTTTCAATTCGGGCGCGCCCGTGCCGGGCATGTTCTGGTTGCGGTCGTATTCGTTCGACAACTGGCCCTCTTGGCCGGCGTCGCGAAGCGACTCGATGTAGTCGTCGTATTCGCCCTGCGAGACGACCTCGACGTTGAAGAGCATCAGCGAGTGGTACTCGCCGCAGAGCTCGGCGCACTTGCCCGCGTAGGTGCCTTCACGCTCGGGCACGAACGACATGTAGTTGGTCTTGCCCGGGTACATGTCTTTCTTGTACAGGAAGTCGACCACCCAGAACGAGTGGATCACGTCGCGGGACTCGAGCTCGATCTCGACATTGGCGCCGACGGGCAGATAGAGGGTCGGCAGCTCGGACTGCACGAGCGAGCCCTTCGGGCCCTCGTCGGAGAGCTGGCCCTGGATGCCGGGAGAGTAGACGTCTTCGTTGACGTAGTTGAAGTCCCAGGCCCACTGCTTGGCGATGACCTCGACCTTGACGTCGATGTCTTCCTCGGCGAAGCGCTGCTCGATCGCCGCTTGATCACGTGCCGTGAAGGCGAAGAAGCCCAGCACGAGGATCAACGGGATGATCGTGTAGAAGACCTCGATCGGCATGTTGTACCGAAGCTGCACCGGCAGGCCGGTCTGGCCCTTGCGGCGCCGGTAGGCCACGATCGCCCAGATCGTCAGGCCCCACGTGATGACACCCACGATCAACAGGACGATCCACGACGTGACCCAGAGTCCGGAGACGCGCTCGGTGTGGTTCGTGACCGGCGCCTCCCCCTCGACGAATCCGGGGAGGAATCCGTTCAACTGAGCCTGCGTGCACCCTGCGAGTACGAGGCTGAGCGACGCTGCGATAGGAATAGCAGCCCATCGGAGACGGCGATTGTGGCGCACCGGTGACCTTTCGGGAGACTCGAAGGCGCTTCACAGTGAAGCGCGTTGATCGATGTCTAGCCTACTCCGACTCGACCCCCGGGGCGTGCATCCGAACGCGGTGTCGGGCGCGGCGCACCGCCGAATTCACCCGCGATCGGCCGAAAACACCGAAGGGAGGCCGCGATTGCGGCCTCCCTTCGGAGCAGTCGTGGGGTGGCTCAGTGGAACGAGTCACCACATGCGCAGCTGCCTTCGGCATTGGGGTTGTCGATCGTGAACCCCTGCTTCTGGATGGTGTCTTCGAAGTCGATCGACGCCCCATCGAGATACGGCACGCTCATCTTGTCGACGACGACCTCGACGCCCTCGAAATCGACGACGGCGTCACCGTCGAGGAGCCGCTCGTCGAAGTACAGCTGGTAGATCAGGCCCGAGCAGCCGCCCGGCTGCACGGCGACCCGCAGGCGGAGGTCGTCGCGACCCTCCTGCTCGAGGAGGCTGCGCACCTTGTCGGCGGCGGGGTCGCTCAGCTTGACGCCGTGCGCGGTCTCGATGATCGTGTCGCTCATGTCTCTCCTCGGTGCGTCAGGGAACGCGGAACCTTCTCCTATGGTAACCGCCGAAACGGAGACCGCGTCCGGCACGCGCTCAGGAATCTTCGCTTCGCGCGTCGAGACGCGCCAGAAACAGCGCTTCGGCGAGGAGCGCCCGCTGGAAGACGCCGAGGTGCAGCGACTCGTTCGGGCTGTGCGCGCGGGAATCAGGGTCTTCGACACCCGTCACGAGGATCTGCGCCGAGGGGAACTCCGCGACGAGTTCGGCGATGAACGGGATCGAGCCGCCGACGCCGATCTCGACCGGGGCCTTTCCCCATGCCTCCTCCATCGCGGCGTTCGACTCGGCGACCGCCCATCCCGAGGTGTCGACGAGGAAGGGCTGACCGAGTTCGAACGCGTCGAACTCGAGCTTGGCGCCGAACGGCACGTGCTGCTCGAGGTGCGATCGAATGGCAGCCAGCGCATCGACATCCGTCTGGCCTGGGGCGACACGCGCACTCAGCCGCACGGCGACACTCGGCACGAGCGTGTTCGAGGCATTGGCCACGGTCGGCGCATCGATGCCCGTGATCGTGATCGACGGCTGGGCCCAGATCCGGGAGAGGATCGTGCCGGTGCCGATCGGCGTGACGCCGTCGAGCAGGCCGGTCTCGGCGCGCAGTTGCGCTTCGTCGTAGGCCGGCGTCTCGAGGTCGGCCGAGGTCAGCCCCTCGACGGCGACGGATCCGTCGGCGTCGTGCAGCGTCGCGAGCAACTGGATGGCGGCGAGCATCGCGTCGGGCACCGCGCCGCCGAACATGCCCGAGTGCGAGGCGTGGGCGAGCGTCGACACGCGCAGCCGGAAGGCGACCGCACCGCGCAGGGCGACCGTGAGCGACGGCGTCTCGAGATCCCAGTTGCCCGAGTCGGCGACGACGATCGCATCGGCTTCGAGCACGTCGCGGTTCTCGCGGAGGAAGTTCGCGAACGACAGGGAGCCCGACTCCTCTTCGCCCTCGATGAAGAGCGCGATGCCGAGGTCGAAGTCGGCACCGAGCACCTCGGTGATCGCCCGGATCGCGCCGATATGCGCCATCACGCCGGCCTTGTCGTCCGCCGCGCCGCGGCCGTACAGCCGGTCGCCGCGAAGCGTCGGCTCGAACGGCGTCGACTCCCAGTCGGTGTCGTCGCCGGGGGGCTGCACGTCGTGGTGGGCGTAGAGCAGCACGGTGGGTCGCCCGTTGCGCGCGGCTCGGCGAGCCACGACGGCCGGCTTGCCCATCGGGGCATCCGCTTCGTCGCCGATCGCGGCGCGCCGGATCTCGACGAGATCGAAGACACCGAGCCCGCGCACGAGCTCGGCGACGGCCTCGGCGCTCGCCTCCACGTGCGCCGCATCGAACGCCGCCCACGAGACGGACGGGATCTTCACGAGGCGCGTGAGATCGGCGATCGTGGCGGGAAAAGCGGCTTCGACGGCGCCGCGCAGGGCGTCGCTCGTCGTCGGGAGGTCGGTGGTCGCGCCGTCGGCGGGAAGAGACTCGGTCATGCCGGTAATCTTAAGGGGAACCGATTCGAGGACTCCCGTGGCCAAGCAGCCGAACAACACCGATGAACCGGGCGCAGAGACGCTCGAAGAGACCCAAGCCCGCCTGAAAGCCGGCAAGGGCACGCCGACGCCCAGTCGCGCCCAGCAAGAGGCCGCCCGCAAGCGACCGCTCGTGCCGAACGACCGCAAAGAGGCCGCGAAGCAGGCCCGTGCCAAGGCGAGCGAATCGAGAGAGCGCGCCCGGGTGGGCATGGCGCTCGGCGATGAGCGCTACCTGCCTGCCCGCGACCGGGGCCCGCAGAAGAAGTACGTGCGCGACTACGTCGACGCCCGCTTCAGCATCGGCGAGGTCCTGATCCCGGTGATGTTCGCCGTGATCCTGTTGACCTTCGTGCCGATGGCAGAGGTGCAGTCGATCGGCATCCTCGCCCTCTGGGCATTCTTCCTCGTGGCCGTCATCGACTCCGTCGTGCTCGGCTTCATCCTGACGAAGAAGCTCGCCACGAAATTCGGCGCAGACAAGGTCGAACGTGTGCGCTGGTACGCGGCGATGCGTGCCCTGCAGCTGCGCCCGCTTCGCCTGCCGAAGCCGCAGGTCAAGCGCGGTCAGTACCCCGCGTGATCGGATGCCGCGGCGGCGTCAGTTCCGAGCGAACACGCCGCCGCGGATGAGCGGCACCCGCGTCTCGTCGTCGCTGAGCGAACCGTGCTGGCCGATCATGGCCTCCGCCTGACGGTTGGCCTCACGGCGGTCGTAGTAGGCGATGCCGGCACGTGCCGCGACGACGATGTCGCCGATGCGCGAACGAACGGCATCATCGACGACCGGCCCGTAGAGCCCGGCGTCGATCGCCTCCTGCCGGCTCAGCACCCACGACCTCCGCCCCTCGGCGACCCTCCAACGGTCGACGACGACGGAGCGCCCCGCCTCGGGCAGCCCGGGCTCGAAGTAGAGCGAGAGGCATCGCGGTTCTCCCCCGACATGACGCACGCCGTCGAGCAGCTCGGGCTGCGCATCGATGAAGACGTGACGGTGCTCCGGCACGTCGATGACCCCGTGGTCGGCCGTGACGAGCAGGCCGGTGCCACGGGGCATCCGTCGTTCGAAGTCGGCGAGTTCGGCGTCGAGGGTCTCGAGGTGCGTCAGCCACCGATCGGACTGCCAGCCGTGGGCGTGCGCCGCCTGGTCGAGCTCGGGCACGTAAAGGTACACGAGCGCGGGCCCTCCGGTCGACACGAGACGCTCGGCCTCGGCGAAGCGATCGGCGATGGACGCCGCGGAGCGATACTCCGCACCGCGGAGCACCGCTTGCGTGAAGCCCGAGTCCGAGTATCGCGCTGCACCGACGGCATAGCTCGGGATGCCCTCCTCGCGCATGGACTCGAACAGGGTCGGCACCCGCTGCCACGTCTCGGGGCGCATGCCGTCGTCCCACCCGCTCAGCTGGTTGACGAGGCGATCGTGTTCGGCGTCGAGCACCCGGTAGCCGACCAGGCCGTGCTCGCCCGGTCGTCGCCCGGTGGCGAACGTCGCGATTGCGGCGGCGGTCGTCGATGGGAAGACGGTGCGGATCACGTCGCGCTTGGCCATGCGTGCAGCGAGGAAGCGCGCGTGCCCGGAGCGAGCCTGGATGTTCGCGGCTCCCAGCCCGTCGACGAGCACGACGACCGCGCTCGACGCGAGCGGAAGGTCGAAGTCGTTCGGAAGGCCCCGCAGGCTCGCGAACGAGCTGCCGAGCACCCCGGCAAGGCGCGGGGCGGTGTCGGCGGGCAGCGGTAGCATGGCAGACATCGCGCCCAGTCTTCCATAGGCAGGGCGCGCCCCTGTTCCCTGCGTGCCCGCACGCCCGCCCCAGAGACGACGGATGACCCGAGCCAAGAATCAGCCCGCGCAAGACCCGATCGTCGAGCGCATCGAAGATGTCGACGTCGCCACCGAGATGCAGGGCTCGTTCCTCGAATACGCGTACTCCGTCATCTATTCGCGCGCGCTGCCAGACGCACGCGACGGGCTGAAGCCCGTGCAGCGCCGCATCCTCTACCAGATGACTGAAATGGGGCTGCGGCCAGACCGCGGTCACGTGAAGTCGGCTCGCGTCGTCGGCGAGGTCATGGGCAAGCTGCACCCGCACGGCGACACGGCGATCTACGACGCGCTCGTGCGCATGGCCCAGGCTTTCACCCTGCGGGTGCCGCTCATCGATGGCCACGGCAACTTCGGCTCGCTCGACGACGGCCCCGCGGCACCGCGCTACACCGAGGCTCGCCTCGCCTCGCCGGCGCTCGCGATGACCGAGGGGCTCGACGAGAACGTCGTCGACTTCGTGCCGAACTACGACAACCAGCTCACGCAGCCAGAGGTGCTTCCCGCCGCCTACCCCAACCTGCTCGTCAACGGCGCGAGCGGCATCGCCGTGGGCATGGCGACCAACATGGCGCCGCACAACCTGATCGAGGTCATCGGGGCCGCGCGCCACCTGATCGCGCACCCGAACGCGACGCTCGACGATCTCATGGAGTACGTTCCCGGCCCCGATCTGCCCACCGGCGGCATGATCGTCGGCCTGTCCGGCATCAAAGACGCCTACGCCACCGGTCGCGGCAGCTTCAAGACGCGCGCCAAGGTCAGCGTCGAGTCGATCACGGCGCGCAAGACGGGCCTCGTCGTCACCGAGCTGCCGTACCTCGTCGGCCCTGAGAAGGTCATCGAGAAGATCAAAGACGGCGTCAATGCGAAGAAGATCAGCGGCATCTCCGATGTCACCGACCTCACCGACCGCACCCACGGCCTGCGTCTCGTCATCGGCATCAAGACGGGCTTCAGCCCCGAGGCCGTGCTCGAGCAGCTCTACCGCCTGACCCCGCTCGAAGACTCGTTCAACATCAACAATGTCGCGCTTGTCGACGGCGGCCCGCAGACGCTCGGCCTGCGCGAGCTGCTGCAGGTCTACGTCGCCCACCGCATCTCGGTCGTGACGCGCCGCTCCGAGTACCGCCTCGCCCGCAAGCGGGAGCGCCTGCATCTCGTCGACGGCCTCCTCATCGCGATCCTCGACATCGACGAGGTCATCCAGCTCATCCGCGGCAGCGACGACACCGCCGCGGCCCGCGCCCGCCTCATCGAGGTCTTCGACCTCAGCCAGGTTCAGGCCGACTACATCCTCGAGCTGCAGCTGCGCCGGCTCACGAAGTTCTCGCGCATCGAGCTCGAGGCCGAACGCGACAAGCTCCGCGCCGAGATCGCCGAGCTCGAGGCCCTGCTCTCGAGCCGGCACCGCATCGAGGCCCTGGTCTCCGACGAACTGGCCGAGATCTCCGAACGCTTCGGCACCCCGCGCCGCACTCTTCTGACCGACGCCCGACCGAGCATCGCCGGCGCGGCGGCCAAGCGAGCAGCGGCCGTGCTCGAGGTCGCGGATGTCCCGTGCCGGGTCTTCCTCTCGGCCACCGGGCGCATCGCCCGGGTCGACCTGCCCATCGGCGACGACGGTGCCCCCACCATCACGGCGCCGGCGCGTCGCAGCAAGCACGACGCCATTCGCTCGGTGCTCGACACGACGAGTCGGGCCGAGATCGGCGCGGTCACGAGCCTCGGCCGGCTCATCCGCTTCACACCGGTCGATCTGCCGATGCTGCCACCGACCTCGGTGCAGCTCGGCGCCGGCGTCAAGATCGGTGACTACCTCGCACTGCCGAATCGCGACGAGAAGGTGCTCGCGATCGTGTCGCTCGATGCCGATCGCTCGATCGCGCTCGGCACGAAACAGGGCATCGTGAAGCGCGTCGCCACCGGCGCGTATCCCGGAAAGCCCGAGTTCGAGGTCATCGGCCTCAAGGCGGGCGACGAGGTCGTCGGCGCGGTGCAGGGCGACGAGAGCGACGAGCTCGTCTTCGTCGCCTCTGACGCCCAGTTGCTGCGATTCGCCGCCTCGGCGGTGCGACCGCAGGGCTGCCCGGCGGGCGGCATGGCCGGAATCAACCTCGGCGCCGGAGCGCACGTGATCCATTTCACGAGCCTCCCCGCCGATGCCGCTGCGGACTCGGTCGTCGTGACGATCGCCGCCAGCACCGACACCCTGCTCGGCACCGACCCCGGCAGCGCGAAGGTGAGCGAACTCGCGGAGTTCCCCGCGAAGGGCCGCGCGACCGGCGGCGTGCGCGCACAGCGTTTCCTGAAGGGTGAAGACGCGTTGCACCTCGCGTGGGTCGGCCGCTCCCCCGCACTCGCCGTGGGCCCCGACGGCTCGGCTCGAACCCTGCCCGATCCCGGCGCCAAACGCGATGCATCGGGCCAGCCGCTCGAGGCAGTGGTCGGTGCGATCGGCACGCGCATCGGCTGACACCTCGACCGGCTCGCGATGCGATGCTTGACGGCCGAGCTGGTGAGGAGCATATTCAGCCGTGGCTGCATCCCTCGCCCGCGGCTGTCGGCAGTGGGCGCGCCACTGCCTGAACGGAGTGCTGAATGAGCTCGACGATCCTGCGCGACGCGATTCGAGGGCGCGTTCTCGAACCCGGCGACATCGACTACGACGAGGCGCGAACGGTCTGGAACGGCATGATCGATCGCCGGCCGCGGTACATCGTGCAGTGCCTCGATGCCGACGACGTCGCCGAGGCGGTGCGATTCGCTGCGAACGAGCATCTCGACATCAGCGTTCGCTGCGGTGGTCACGGCATCGTGGGGCACGCGGTCGCTCATGACGGGCTCATGATCGACCTGCAGCCGATGGGCGCGGTCACGGTGGATCCCGCTGGTCGCCGCGCACGCGTGCAGGGCGGCGCGCTGCTCGGCGAACTCGATCGCGCCGCGCAGCGCTTCGGACTCGCGACGACGGCGGGCAATGTGTCGCACACGGGCGTCGGCGGGCTCACGCTCGGGGGCGGCATGGGGTGGCTGGCGCGCCAGTACGGCCTGGCCTGCGACAACGTCGTCTCGTTCGAGGTCGTCGTGGCCAGTGGCGAGCGGCTCCGGGCCGACGCCGACTCGCATCCTGAACTGTTCTGGGCCCTTCGCGGCGGCGGGGGCAACTTCGGGGTCGTCACCGAGTTCGAGTTCGCGCTGCATCCTCAGCCGGGTCATGTGGTCGTCGTCGAGCTCCAGTACCCGCTTGCCGAGGCCGGCCCGCCGATGCGCCTCTGGAGGGATCTGAGCCGTTCTGCGCCGCGCGAAGCGACGTACACGGCAACCATCGGCGGCGCCACCGTGAACCTGGGCTTCGTCTGGGTCGGCGAGCCCGGCGAAGGCAGCGCGCTCGCAGCGATCTTCGATGATGCGCTGACCGCCGTCGGCTCCCCCGAGCGCCGTTCGGTCGAGCCGATGTCGTATCTGCAGCTGCAGTCGCGCGAAGACGAGGTGAAGGGCCACGCCTGGCGCAGGTACTGGAAGGGCCACTACTTCAACGAGCTGAGCGATCAGCTCATCGACACACTGCTCGCCCGCGACGCCGACGGCCTTCCCGACGTGAGCCTGCAGGCGTACGGAGGAGCGATCGCCGATGCGGCCGATGGCGAGAGCGCATTCTCGAGGCGCGATGCGGCTTTCGAGTTCGTCGCCGCTTCACGCTGGCGCGATCCCACCGACGACGAGCTGCGCATGAACGCAGCCCGAGCGTACGCCGCGACAATGGACGGGTTCGCGAGTGGCGCCTACGTGAACGTGCTCGGCGACGACGGCGAGCACGGACTCCGGCGGGCGTATCCCGAAGCGAAGCTCGCCCGTTTGACCGAGGTGAAGACGACCTACGATCCCGAGAATGTCTTCCATCTCAACCAGAACATCCGGCCCGCGGCATCCTGATCACGCGTCGATGCGGTCGCGCTCCAGCGCATCCGCGCTGTCGATGATGAACTCCTTGCGCGGCGCCACGTCGGTGCCCATGAGGAGTTCGAAGACGCGCCCGGCATTCTCGACGTCGCCGATGCCGACCTTGCGGAGGGTGCGCTGACGACGATCCATCGTGGTGGTCGCGAGCTGGTCGGCATCCATCTCGCCGAGGCCCTTGTATCGCTGGATCGGGTCTTGGTAGCGCTTCTTCTGGCGGTCGAGCGTCGCGAGCACGCCCTTCAGCTCGGCTTCGGAATAGGTGTAGATCGTCTCGTTCGGCTTCGATCCGGGATTCATGACGACGACCCGGTGCAGCGGCGGCACGGCCGCGAAGACGCGACCGTGCTCGATCATCGGGCGCATGTAGCGGAAGAAGAGCGTGAGCAGCAGCGTGCGGATGTGCGCACCGTCGACGTCGGCGTCGGCCATCAGGATGACCTTGCCGTATCGAGCGGTCTCGAGGTCGAAGCTGCGGCCGGAACCCGCACCGATCACCTGGATGATCGACGCGCACTCGGCATTGCCGAGCATGTCGGCGACGCTCGCCTTCTGCACGTTCAGGATCTTGCCGCGGATCGGCAACAGCGCCTGGTGTTCGCTGTCACGGGCGAGCTTCGCGGTGCCCAGTGCCGAGTCACCCTCGACGATGAACAGTTCACTCTGCGCGACGTCGTTCGAACGGCAGTCGACGAGCTTGGCCGGCAGCGACGAGCTCTCGAGCGCGTTCTTGCGGCGCTGGGTCTCTTTGTGCGCCCGCGCCGAGATGCGCGACTTCATCTCGGCCACGACCTTGTCGAGCAGCAGCGACGACTGCGCCTTGTCGTCGCGCTTCGTCGAGGAGAAGCGAGCGCCGAGCTCTTTCGTCAGCACGTTGGCGACGATCGCACGTACGGCAGGTGTGCCGAGCACCTCTTTCGTCTGGCCCTCGAACTGCGGCTCGGGCAGTCGAACCGTGACGACCGCGGTGAGACCGGCGAGCACGTCGTCTTTCTCGAGCTTGTCGTTGCCCGCCTTCAGGCGCCGGGCGTTCTGTTCGACCTGCTGGCGGAGGAACTTCAGCAGCCCCTGATCGAAGCCCGCCTGGTGCGTGCCGCCCTTCGGTGTCGCGATGATGTTCACGAACGACCGCATGACGGTCTCGTAGCCGGTGCCCCAGCGCAGCGCGATGTCGACGGTGCACTCGCGTCGCAGCTCGGTGGGCACCATCGCTCCCCCGTCGGTGAGCACCGGCACGGTCTCGGTGAACTCCCCGGTGCCCGTCAGGCGCCACACATCGGTGATCGGGGCATCCGTCGCCAGGTGCTCGACGAACTCCGAGATGCCGCCCTCGAACTGGAACGACGTCGTGTGCGGTGTCTCGCCGCGCTCGTCGGTGACGTCGAGCGCGATGCCCGGCACGAGGAACGCGGTCTGGCGTGCGCGTGAGAGCAGTTCTTCGGTCTGGAACTCGGCGCCCTTGGTGAAGATCTGCCGGTCGGCCCAGTACCGGATGCGGGTTCCGGTGACGCCCTTGGCAACCTTGCCGACGACGCGAAGCTCGCTTCGCTTCTCGAAGGGGGTGAACGGTGCGTCGGGCGAGGGAGCGCCGGAGTCGGCGAAGTTGCCCGGCTCGCCTCGGTGGAACGACATCGCCCAGGTCTTGCCGTCGCGATCGACCTCGACGTCGAGCCGCTCCGAGAGCGCATTCACGACGGATGCCCCGACGCCGTGCAGCCCGCCGGAGGCCGCGTAGGAGCCTGAGCCGAACTTGCCACCGGCGTGCAGCTTCGTGAACACGACCTCGACACCCGAGAGCCCGGTCTTCGGCTCGATGTCGACGGGGATGCCCCTGGCCTGGTCGCGCACCTCGACGCTGCCGTCAGGGTGCAGCGTCACGCCGATCTCGTTGCCGTGACCCGCGAGCGCCTCGTCGACGGAGTTGTCGATGATCTCCCAGAGGCAGTGCATGAGGCCTCGGGAATCGGTCGAACCGATGTACATGCCTGGCCGCTTGCGCACGGCCTCGAGGCCCTCGAGCACGGAGAGATGGCGGGCGGAATAGTCGGAGCTCACGTCGGTCAAGCCTACTGAGGCATACCGACACTTCGGTTCAGGCGCTACGCGCTGAGCGAAATGCCCGGCCCAACGGAAGGAACCTGCCCTCCCGCGTGTTTTCATTGATGAACGGAACACCGAGCATGAGCACGAAGGAGGAGCCATGACCCAATACACCGAGACCACCGGTGCGGTCGATGAACTCGAGACCCCTTACGAGCTCACCGCGCTCGATCGATGCGACGCGTGCGGCGCCCAGGCGTACATCCGCGTCGTCGTCGCAAGTGGCGAACTGCTGTTCTGCGCCCACCACGGTCGCAAGCACCAGGAGAAGCTCTCGCAGATCGCGCACAGCTGGCACGACGAGTCGAGCAAGCTGCTGACCGACGACCGTCACTGACCCACACCGACTTCAGAACGCCCCGGCTTCGGCCGGGGCGTTCGTCGTTTCACGGGCATGTCTGCGTCGGCATCGGCGCCGACATGCCCGGAACGCGTGAACTCAGGAAACCGGAACGCTCACGCCGGCAACGGCGAGTTGTGCGGCCCGCGCGGCCGCGGCATACCCGTCGACGGTTCGCGCCTGTTCGCCGGGCGTGTACTCCTGACCGGAGCGCGCCGCGATGGTCGAGAGCAGGTGGTCGGCGAACACCGGGTTCTTCGCGAGGATGGGCCCGTGCATATGCGTGCCGTAGACGCTGCCCATGACGGCGCCCTCCTGCCCGGAATCGCGCCCGTTGCCGTGGCCGGCGCGCACGCGCCCCAGTGGCGAGCCCTCGGCTCCCACGTAGTCGCGCGCGTGGTTCTCGAAGCCCACGAGGGCGCCCAATCGCGGTGCCGCGATGACGAGATCGCCGGTGACCCTGCCAGCGCGGGGCACGGCGCGCCCCGGAAGGATGCCGAGCCCTTCGATCGAACGGCCGTCGTGCAACTCGACGCCCCAGCTGAGCAGTTCCCAGCCGGTGCCGATCGACAGGATCGGCACGCCTTCGGTGCCCCAGCGGCGCAATTCGTCGTGCATCGTGAGCAGGGCAGCACGGCTCGGCTCGAGCGCCGAGTCACTGCCGGAGCCGAGCACGACCGCATCGACCCGTGAGGGAAGGGCCTGCGCCGACTCGACGTCGACCACGGTCGCCTCGAGCCCGGCCCAGCGGGCACGGGCAGCGAGCACGTGAGCGTTCTGAGCGTCGCCATTGGTGTTCTGGAGGCGAGGCAGCAGCGACACGATCGTGAGGGTCATTCTGCTCCTGCGAGTCCGAGATGGGCGCGGGTGCGGCGCATGGAGTCCGCGGTGAAGACGATCGTCTTCACCCCGTTCGCCGGCGTCGGCATGGCGAGGAAGTCATCGAGTGCGCGGTCGAGATCCGGCTCGACGCGATCGATCGCGACGCCGTCGTAGGCGAGCATCAGCGCCGCCTCGGCGGCCTTCGACCCGCTGACCACGCTGACCCGGCCGAGGGATGCGGCATTCGTCGGCCAGAAGTACGAGGGGTCGCGCACGTCGGACCCGACCGCGAAGAGGATCTGCTCGGTGCCGGGCGCGATGCTGTCGACGTTGAGCTGGTAGCTCGCGGGGTTCTGGACGAGCACGAAATCGACCTCGTGGCCGCGCACCGTCGCCCGCTCACCGCGGCCGAAGACCGCGGGGATCGAGCTGAGCGCCTCGGTGGTGAGCTTCGCCGAGAATCGATCGCCGAGCACGGCATGGGCCGTCGCATACGCGGCCGCGGCGTCGACGGCGTAGTGCACACCGCGTGCCGGAAGGGACGTGGTGACGCGGTCTCGGCCGTCGTCGAGGGTTGCCGACCGACCGTCGACCGATTCGACTCTGACGCCCGGCCGCTGTTCGTCGATCTCGAGGCGCGACTCGGATGTCTCGGTGTACCCGAGGCCGCGAGGCGCAGTGGCCAGCACCGCCTGCGCCACGCCGAACCGGTGCACCGCGACGCCCGGTCGTACGCGCGCCGCGAGCCGTTCGAGGTAGGCGTCGTCGGCATTGACGACGACGGCCTCACCGGCCCGTGCTGCGATGCGTGCGAGCATGCCCGCGACCATCTCGGAGTCGTGGAATCGGTCGATCTGGTCGACCATCACGTTCATGAGGGTGACGACGCGCGCGTCGACGCCCTGCATCACGAGCGCGCCGTGGCCCTCGTCCATTTCGAGCACCGCGACGTCACCGGGCACTCGGCCACGCCAGTCGGCCTGCTCGAGCAGCGCCGAGGTCAGGCCCTGGCTGATGTTCGCGGTCGACGGATTGGTGAACACGTCGACCCCGTGGGCGCGCAGGATGGCGACGAGCATCTTCGTCGTGGTCGACTTGCCGCTCGAGCCCGAGACGACGACGAGCCCCTGCGGGAAGCCCGACAGCGTGCGCTTCAGGTAGCCGGGGGCGATGCGATTGACGACCAGCCCCGGAACGGCCGATCCGCCGCCGGGCTTGCGCAGCCGGGCGGCGAATCGGGTGAGCCTGCCGACGAGGATCGCCGGCGCGTAGCGCACTCGCGGCCTACTCGAGGTAGTCGCGGAGCGACTGCGAGCGCGAGGGGTGGCGCAGCTTCGCCATCGTCTTGGACTCGATCTGGCGGATGCGCTCACGCGTCACGCCGAAGGTGTCGCCGATCTGGTCGAGCGTCTTGGGCATGCCGTCGCCGAGGCCGAAGCGCATGCGGATCACGCCCGCCTCGCGCTCCGAGAGCGAGTCGAGCAGGGACTCGAGCTGCTTCTGCAGCATCGTGAAGCCCACGGCGTCGGCGGGGACGACCGCCTCGGTGTCCTCGATGAGGTCGCCGAACTCGCTGTCGCCGTCTTCACCGAGCGGGGTGTGCAGCGAGATCGGCTCGCGGCCGTACTTCTGCACCTCGATGACCTTCTCGGGGGTCATGTCGAGCTCGCGGCTCAGCTCTTCGGGCGTGGGCTCGCGACCGAGGTCTTGCAGCATCTGCCGCTGCACGCGCGCGAGCTTGTTGATGACCTCGACCATGTGCACCGGGATGCGGATGGTGCGGGCCTGGTCGGCCATGGCGCGAGTGATCGCCTGACGGATCCACCACGTCGCGTAGGTCGAGAACTTGAAGCCCTTGGTGTAGTCGAACTTCTCGACCGCACGGATGAGGCCCAGGTTGCCCTCTTGGATCAGGTCGAGGAACTGCATGCCACGACCCGTGTAGCGCTTCGCGAGGGAGACCACCAGACGCAGGTTCGCCCCGAGGAGGTGACTCTTGGCGCGCTGGCCGTCTTTCGCGACCCACTGCAGTTCGCGACCGAGCTGCGAACGCTTCTCGGCATCGGTCATGTGCGACAGCTTCTCTTCGGCGAAGAGACCCGCCTCGATGCGCATGGCCAGCTCGACCTCTTCGGCCGCGTTCAGGAGCGCGACCTTGCCGATCTGCTTCAGGTAGTCCTTGACGGGGTCGGCCGTGGCGCCGGTGATGGCGCTCGAGTAGACCGGCACATCGTCTTCGTCGTCGACGGCCCGCAGCACGAGCGCACCGGTCGGGTGGGGCTCGACGGCGACGGGCTTCGCGTCGTCGTCGTCGGAGTCCGTCGCCGAGTCGTCGCCGGCCTCGGTCGTGTCGACCTCTACCTCGACGGCCCCGTTCTCCTCTGTCTCCTCTTCGCCATCGTCGCTCGATGCCTTCGCCTTGCCACGCGGCTTGGCGGCGGTCTTCGCGGTGCTCGCGCGCGGCGTCTTCGCTGCGGGGGTCGCCGCGGCCTTCGCCGTCGTCTTCGCGGCGCCCGACTTCGCGGCGGGCGCGCGCTTCGCAGCGGGCTTCTCCGCCTCGCTCGCAGCCTTCGTCGCGGCTTTCGTCGTTGCCATTCGTTGAACCTCTCCTACCGTCATGCCCGTGTGCTCTTCTGAGTACTCGGCTCATGCACTCGGTCCGGGTCGTTTTCGGACACTATGAGGACCCATGTCAAGTCCGCGGGATCGGCGTGAGCAACGTCACGCCCTGCGGACCAGAACGGGTCCTGCCTCCATTATACAGCTCCGCGCCGGTGCAAACGCCGATCGACGGGCCACGCCCTCATTGACCTCAACAACGGGGCCGGAAACGGAATTCCCCTCGGCGGTCAGATGCTGTAGGGCGTATCGTCGCCCCGCCGGAAAGCGAGGAACTTCTCGAGTTCTGCCGCGATCTCGTCGGCCGACGGCAGCTCACCGTCTTCATCGGTCAACGGCGACCGAAGGGTCGTGCCCTCCATGTAGGCGTCGTGACGCTCTTCGAGCGTGCCGACGAGCTTGGCCAGGTCGGTGTTCTCCGACACCTGCTCATCGATGCGGGCGGTGAACTCGCGGCCCTGTTCGCGCAGTGCGTCGGTCGGGAAGATACGACCGGTCGATGCGCTGATCGCCTCGAGAGCGGCGATCGCCGCAGAGGGGTACTCCGCATCGGAGAGGTAGTGCGGGATGAGAAGCACGAAGCCGGTGGTCGGGTGCTCGAGCTCTTGAAGGCGGTACTCGACGAGATGCAGCGCATTGGCGGGCACCTGGGTCGTCGGTCGCCAGATCGACATCGCGTCGATCAGCTCGGAGCGGTTGCCACTCACGGTCACGCCGATCGGGCGGGTGTGCGGAACGGGCATCGGGATCGAGTTGATCCACGTGGTCGACGACACTCCGAACTGCTCGATCAGGCCGAGCACGGCCGAGCTGAACCGCTGCCACTGGAAGTCGGGTTCGAACCCGGTGAGCAGCAGGAACTGCTGCCCCAGCTCGTCGACTGCCAGGTCGAGGCTCAGCCGCGGCGGCGTGTAGTCGGTGAGATGGTCGGCCTCGAAGAGGATGATCGGCCGTCGTGCCCGGTAGTCGAGCAGCTCGTCGGCATCGAACGAGGCGACCACCGTGCTGTCGAGCGTGTCGAGCAGGTATTCCGTGGTCTGGGCGACGGCCGCGCCGGCATCGGCGAATCCCGTGAGGCCGGCGACGAGCGGGAGTCCGACGGGTACCGTCACGTCGGGGTTCAGCTCGTAGAGGGAGCGGGGATCGCGCATGCATCCAGCCTACCGACGTCGACGGAGACGGCCTCCGGATCGATGTCGGCCGCGTGATGCCCAGAGCGAACACGTACGATCGCAGCATGGCCGTACCCATCCTCTCCGTGACCGACTCCCCCGCATCCGACGCCGACGCCGATGTCGTCGTGATCGCCGCACGAACGGGCGCTGCGGGGCCCGAGCTCCTCGCCGAGGGCGGGTTCGAGTGGGTGGCGCCGCTTCTCGAGTTGCTCGATATCACCGGTGCCGCCGAGGAGTTCGTACGCATCCCGGCACCCGAGGGCGGGCCACGCGTCGTGGTCGTCGCGGGCATCGGCGAGCGAGCGGATGCCGCGAGCCTCCGCCTCGCGGCCGGCAGCGCACTGCGCCAGGTGAAGGGCGCCATCACCGTGGCGCTCGCCGTACCGACCGATGACGCCGATCAGGCCGCTGCGCTCCTTGAGGGCGCGGCGCTCGGCGCGTACGGCTACGACGAGTACCGCTCCGAGGCGAAACCGCGACCGACCGGCATCATCCTGCACAGCTCCTTCGACGAGGCCGCCGTCAATCTCGATCGCGTGCGCTCGGTCGTCGCAGCCGTCGCCCGCACGAAGGACCTCGTCAACATGCCGCCCCTCGACCTGTTCCCGGCACGTCTCGCCGACCTGGCCGTCGAGGCCGCCGCCGGCGTCGGCATCACCTCACGGGTGTGGAACGAGGCCGAGCTCGCCGCCGACGGCTTCGGCGGCATCCTCGCGGTGGGCCAGGGTTCCAGCCGAGGGCCACGACTCGTGCGCCTCGAGTACGCTCCGGCCGGGGCATCCGTGCACCTCGCCCTCGTCGGCAAGGGCATCACCTACGACTCGGGCGGCCTCTCGCTGAAGCCGATGAACTCGCTCGTCGGCATGAAGACCGACATGGCCGGCGCGGCGACCGTGCTCTCCGCGATGGTCGCGCTCGCCGAGCTCGACGTGCCGATTCGCGTCACGGGGTGGCTCTGCATCGCCGAGAACCTTCCTTCATCGACCGCCGTACGGCCCAACGACGTGCTGCGCATCCGCGGCGGCAAGACCGTCGAGGTGCTGAACACCGATGCCGAGGGCCGGCTGGTGCTGGCCGACGGCCTGGTCGCCGCGAGCGAGGAACAGCCCGATGCCATCGTCGACGTCGCGACCCTCACCGGCGCGCAGGTCGTTGCGCTCGGGCATCGCATCGCCGGTCTCATGGGTGACGACGCACTCGTGGCGAGTGTGCGCGACGCCGCCGAGGCGGTCGACGAACGCACCTGGCCGATGCCGCTCCCCCGTGATCTCATGCCGTACCTGAAGTCGAACGTCGCCGACCTCACGAACACGAAGCTCGGCATGACGGTGCCCGGCATGCTCCTGGCCGGCGTCTTCCTGCAGGAGTTCGTGGGCAAGCGAGACGGCAGCGACGAGCGGATCCCCTGGGCACACCTCGACATCGCGGGACCATCGGACAACACGGGTGGCGGCTTCGGATTCACCGGCACGGGGGCCACCGGCGTCGCCGTGCGCACGCTCGTTCGGCTGGGCGAGCAGCTCGCCGCCAAGTAGTAAGGTCGTATGGGCGAGAACGTCGCCCATACAGCCTGTCCCGGCAACGAACCGGAGACAGTCCATGTCGCAGATTTGATGCGCGAGGGAGAGTGCGGTTGTCCGAGCAGAACTTTGACATTGTCGTCCTGGGCGGAGGCAGCGCCGGTTACGCCGCCGCGATCCGTGCCGTCGAACTCGGCCTGACGGCCGTCGTGATCGAGAAGGACAAGCTCGGCGGCACGTGTCTTCACCGCGGCTGCATCCCGACCAAGGCGCTGCTGCACTCGGCCGAGGTCGCTGAAGTCGCACGCGAGTCGTCGAAGTACGGCGTCAAGACCTCGTTCGAGGGCATCGACATCGCCGGCGTCTCCGCCTACCGCGAGGGCATCGTGGCGAGCAAGTTCAAGGGCCTGCAGGGCCTGTTGAAGGCTCGCGGCATTCCAGTGGTGGCCGGTGAGGGCCGCCTCGTCGGCGCGAACACCGTCGCCGTCGGCGACGATCGGTACACCGGCAAGAACGTCGTGCTCGCGACCGGCTCCTACTCGCGGTCGCTTCCCGGCCTCGAGATCGGCGGCCGCGTGATCACGAGCGAGCAGGCGCTCGAGCTCGACTTCATCCCCAAGAAGGTCGCCGTGCTCGGTGGCGGCGTCATCGGCGTCGAGTTCGCGAGCGTCTGGAACTCGTTCGGAGCCGAGGTGACCATCATCGAGGCGCTGCCGCACCTCGTGCCGAACGAAGAGGAGTCGATCTCCAAGCAGCTCGAGCGCGCGTTCCGCAAGCGCGGCATCGACTACTCGCTCGGAGTTCGCTTCCAGGGAGTTACTCAGAACGACGACGGCGTCGTCGTGACGCTCGAGAACGGCACGACCTACGAGGCCGAGCTGCTGCTCGTCGCCGTCGGCCGCGGACCGGTCACCCAGAACCTCGGCTACGAAGAGGCCGGCATCACGATCGACCGGGGCTTCGTGATCACCAACGATCGCCTCGAGACGAGCGTGCCCGGCATCTACGCGGCCGGCGACATCGTTCCCGGCCTGCAGCTCGCGCACCGCAGCTACCAGCAGGGCATCTTCATCGCCGAAGAGATCGCGGGCCTCGCCCCGATCGTCGTCGAAGACGTCAACATCCCGAAGATCACCTACTGCGAGCCCGAGGTCGCCTCGGTCGGCTACACCGAGGCGAAGGCGGCCGAGAAGTTCGGCGCCGACCAGGTGTCGTCGTTCGAGTACAACCTCGCCGGCAACGGCAAGAGCTCGATCCTCGGCACCTCCGGCTCGATCAAGGTCGTGCGGGTCAACGATGGTCCGATCATCGGCGTGCACATGATCGGCGGCCGCGTCGGCGAGCTGATCGCCGAGGCCCAGCTCGCGGTGAACTGGGAGGCCTACCCCGAAGACATCGCCCCGTTCATCCACGCCCACCCGACCCAGGGTGAGGCATTCGGCGAAGCCATGCAGAAGCTGGCCGGCAAGCCATTGCACGCCATCTGAACCGGCCGACCCAATGATCGACTGCAATAAGCTAGAAAGCGTTCCCACGCTGTGAAGGAGACAAGCGAATGAGCGAATCCGTCAGCCTCCCGGCACTCGGAGAGAGTGTCACTGAGGGCACGGTCACCCGCTGGCTGAAGAATGTCGGCGACCGTGTCGAGGTCGACGAGCCGCTGCTCGAGGTCTCGACCGACAAGGTCGACACCGAGATCCCGTCGCCCGTCGCCGGTGTCATCGAGGCGATCCTGGTGCAAGAAGACGAGACCGTCGAGGTCGGCACCGCACTCGTGACCATCGGTGATGGTTCGGCCGCGGGCGCGGCGCCAGCTGCACCTGAGGCAGCGGTCCCTGCCGCCCCTGAGGCGGCTCCCGCTGGTCCGGTCGCTGAGGCCCCCGCTGCTCCGGCTCCTGCTGCGCCAGTTGCGGAGGCCCCTGCTGCTGAGGCACCTGCGGCGCCTGCTCCCGCGGCACCCGCTGCAGAGGCACCGGCTGCGCCCGCTCCTGCTCCTGCGGCACCTGCTGCCGAGGCAGCTCCTGCGCCTGCGGCACCTGCTGCCGAGGCAGCTCCTGCACCTGCGGCACCTGCTGCCGAGGCAGCTCCCGCACCCGCAGCCGCTCCCGTCGCCGAGGCGCCCGCCGCGCCTGCTGCCGCACCGGCTGCTCCGGCCGCACCTGCTGCTCCGAGCGGAGGCTCGCACGCCGGCCCCGCCGGATACGTGACTCCGATCGTGCGCAAGCTCGCGAACGAGCAGGGCGTCGACCTCGCGAGCGTCACCGGCACGGGCGTCGGCGGACGAATCCGCAAGCAGGACGTCATCTCGGCCAACGCGGCACCCGCCGCAGCGGCCGCTCCGGCGGCAACTCGCCAGCCGCTCGAGATCTCGCCGCTGCGCGGAACCACGGTGCCGATGACGCGTCTTCGCAAGGTCGTCGCCGAGCGCGCCGTCGTCTCGATGACGTCGACCGCGCAGCTCACGACGGTGGTCGAGGTCGATGTCACCCGTGTCGCGCGCCTGCGCGACACGGTGAAGGGCGACTTCCTCGCCAAGACGGGCAACAAGCTCTCGTTCCTGCCGTTCTTCGCTATGGCGGCCGCCGAGGCGCTGCGCGCGTACCCGATCATCAACTCCACGGTCGACGGCGACAGCATCGTCTACCCGGCTCAAGAGAACATGAGCATCGCGGTCGACACCGAACGTGGCCTGCTCACGCCGGTGATCCGGGATTCCGCTGAGCTCGACCTGGCCGGCCTCGCCGCACAGATCGCCGATCTCGCCGAGCGCACCCGAAACAATCAGTTGAAGCCCGATGAGCTGTCGGGTGGCACGTTCACGCTGACGAACACCGGTTCGCGCGGCGCGCTCTTCGATACCCCGGTCGTGTTCCTGCCGCAGTCGGCGATTCTCGGCACCGGCACCGTCGTCAAGCGCCCCGTGGTCGTCTCGACCGACGGTGCCGACGCGATCGCCGTGCGCTCGATGGTGTACCTGGCCCTCTCGTACGACCACCGCATCATCGACGGCGCCGACGCTGCCCGCTTCCTGACCGCGGTCAAGGAACGGCTCGAAGAAGGCGCGTTCGAGAACGACCTCGGCATCTAGTCGAAGATCTCGCGCAGTCGCCAACCGGCCTCGCCCCTCATCACGAGGAGCGAGGCCGGTTGTCGTTCAGCTCCTGCATCTGCTGCATAGTTCACGGTCAACAACACGGCGGAGCCCATCTCGGCGGCCACGGTGATCGCTTTGGTGTCGAATGCCGGGGGAAGCTCCCCTCCCTCGCGAGCAGCCGTCATGGCACCGACGTCGTCGGACTCGCTCGTCGAACCCGGCTGCAGCACTTCTGACAGGCACTCGAGGTCGAGTGCGTCGAAGCACTCCGCCCGCCGCTGCAGCAGTGCCGCGGTCGCCGGCACCACGTCAGCGACATTCGCGGCTTCGACTGCCTCCGTCGTACGCTCGATGCCGCCCGACGGGTCCACCGCGGAATCGTCGTCGGAGTCCACGGCATCGACGACACCAGTCCGAGCGGGCGACGTGGAGCTTCCGGCGTCGGGCCGAGTCCCACTGCCGGCAGTTGCCGGTGGCACCAGCGTGAGCAGCAGGGCCAGCGCTCCCCCGCCGACGAGTCCGCCGACGACGAGCACCGGCCGGCGCCGGCGTACCGCTGCACGCAGCCTGCGGCCGATGTTCGAGTCGTCGTCGACTGCCGCGCGCGCCGCCGCCGTTCGCCCTGCGAGCGCGGCAGGCCACTGGGCGAGGTCGAGGAGTGTGCGTACGATCGGGCGAGACCGCTGCTCGGGCGGCCCGATCTCCCCGTGATCCGCGTGTCGGGCCTCGACCGGGAGGTCGAGCGGTGCCGTCACCCGCGTCGGCAGTGGCGTGCGGCGCGGCCGCACTGCGACGCCGCTCACCGCCTCGGGCGCGGCGGCGGCGAACAGTCGCCGCTCGATCTCCGCCTCGCACGGCGTGAACGGCCGAGCCGCCAGGCGGTCGCGCAGAAGTTCGGCGACCGGAACGAGCAGCTCGGCCGGCCTCGTCGCGGCGATCACGTCGTCGAAGAGGTCTGCCAGGGCGGCATGTCCGGCCTGGAGCAAGCGGGTACGGGCATGCGCCGCCGCCGGCAGACGCTCGAGGCCACCCAGCCCGATGAGCCTCGGCCGGCCACGATCATCGAGCAGGACGTCGCCCGGCGAGAGCCTGGAGTGCACGAAGCCGAGCCGCGCGAGTTCGGCCACGGCGACGACGATGGGTGCGAGGATCGTCACCGCCTCACCGGGCGTCAGCGTGCGCTCTGCGAGGATTCGCGCGATCGACGGTCCGGGAAGCCGTTCCACCGCGAGTGCGCAACGCCCGTCGTCGAGTGTCGCGATGTCGAAGAGCTCGGGCAGCGAGCCCGATGCATCCGTCGACATCGCCTCGATCTCGGCGGCGATGGCTGCACCATCGGCCGCGGCGTCGTAGACACGCACCGTCACCACCGCCGATTCGTCGGCACCGGGTTCCCCTCTCTCAGCGCGGGCATCGAGGGCCGCAAGGAAGATGTCGGCGCGCTCACCGGTCGCGATCCGTCGGAGCAAGCGGTATCCCGCGAGCGTCGACTCGGTCGGCGTGTGCCGCTCGGGGATCGCCGCTTCGGCGGCGACGCGTCTGCCATGTCGAACCATACCGAGCAGCGTGCCGTGCGGGCCGGCGCGCACGGCCGGATCGGCGATCGTTGTGGAACGACACCGACCACCGTCGGTTGTCGAGGAGGAGTGACCTAAGCTGAAGGACATGCTCGACTTCGTCGTCGCGGGGCTAAGCGCCAACTCCGTGCCGTACATCGAGGGTCTCGACCTTCAGCGCGCCGTCCATCGCGCGGTCGTCAGGGGCGAACGCCCCGACACCGTCCTCCTTCTGGAGCACCCCTCCGTCTACACCGCCGGAAAGCGCACCTCGCCCGACGAACGGCCGACCGACGGCACCCCCGTCATCGACGTCGATCGCGGCGGCAAGATCACCTGGCACGGCCCCGGCCAGCTCGTGGGCTATCCGATTCTGCGGCTGCCGGAGCCGATCGATGTCGTCGGCTACGTGCGACGGCTCGAGGGCATCCTGATCGATGTCCTCGCCGGCGTCGGCGTGGACTCGCGCCGCGTCGAGGGCCGGTCGGGCGTCTGGGTCGGTCCGAAGGGTGCCGAGAACAAGATCGCGGCCATCGGCATCAGGGTCGAGAGCGGTGTCACGATGCACGGCTTCGCCCTGAACGCCAGCAACGCGCTCGACGCCTACGAGCGGATCGTCGCGTGCGGCATCCGCGACGCCGGAGTGACCACCATCAGCCGCGAACTCGGCCGTACGGTGACCCCGACCGATCTCATCGAGTCGGTACGCGAACGATTCCTCGCCGAGGAGGCGGTCGCAGCGTGAGCACCGCACCAGATGGGCGCAGGATGCTGCGCCTCGAGATCCGCAATGCCGAGACCCCGATCGAACGCAAGCCCGAGTGGATCAAGACGCGAGCGAAGATGGGCCCCGAGTACCGCGCCCTCCAGGCGCTCGTGAAGAGCGAAGACCTGCACACCGTCTGCCAGGAGGCAGGCTGCCCGAACATCTACGAGTGCTGGGAGGACCGAGAGGCGACCTTCCTGATCGGCGGCTCGCAGTGCACCCGTCGCTGCGACTTCTGCCAGATCGACACCGGCAAGCCCGCCGACTTCGACGCCGATGAACCGCGGCGCGTCGGCGAGTCCGTGGTGCGCATGCAGCTGCGCTACTCGACCGTCACGGGTGTCGCCCGCGACGATCTGCCCGACGGCGGCGCCTGGCTGTACGCCGAGACGATCCGCGAGATCCACAGCCAGTCGTCCGGCACCGGGGTGGAGATCCTCGTGCCCGACTTCAACGGAGTGCCCGAGCTGCTGCAGCAGGTGTTCGACGCTCAGCCCGAGGTGTTCGCGCACAACGTCGAGACGGTGCCGCGCATCTTCAAGCGGATCCGCCCGGCGTTCCGCTACGAGCGATCGCTCGACGTGATCACGCAGGGGCGCGACGCCGGGCTCATCACGAAATCCAACCTGATCCTCGGCATGGGCGAGGAACGGGAGGAGATCTCGCAGGCTCTCCGCGACCTGCACGATGCCGGCACCGACATCATCACCGTGACCCAGTATCTGCGGCCGAGTCCGCGCCACCTTCCCGTGGCCCGCTGGGTGCGGCCCGAGGAGTTCGTCGAGATCAAGCAGGAGGCCGAGGAGATCGGATTCCTCGGCGTGCTCGCCGGCCCTCTCGTGCGGTCGTCCTATCGGGCGGGCCGGCTCTGGGCGCAATCCATGCAGGCGAAGGGCCTTCCGCTGCCCGCTGAGCTCGCCCACCTCGCCGACGCATCGCTCGGCTTCGCGCAAGCGGTCGGGTAGCGGCAAAGCCGTCTCGGACCGCTCGCAGATCGCGGTCCGAGACGGCTCTCCGCGCCGGTATCCTTGAGACCATGGCACGCACCAAGGACGCATCGAAGGCTCAGAAGGAGCCCGGCCGCATGAAGCAGATGTGGCAGGTCTTCCAGATGACCCGCCGCTACGACTCCACTGCACAGTGGCTCATGCTCCTCGGCTTCCTCGCCCCAGTGCTCGTGGGCCTCGGCCTCGCGCTGTGGCTCAGCGAGGGCAACGGCTTCACCATCGCCCTCTGGGTGGTCGCCGGCGTGCTCGCGGGCCTCTTGATCGCGCTCCTCATCCTCGGCCGTCGTGCCGAACGTGCCGCCTACTCGCAGATCGAGGGCCAGCCCGGCGCCGTGGGCGCGGTGCTCCGCAGCGGCCTCCGCGGCGGCTGGGTCGGCAACGAGATGCCCGTCGCCGTCAACGGCAAGACGCAAGACGCGGTCTACCGTGCCGTCGGCCGCGGCGGTGTCGCGCTCATCAGCGAGGGGCCGACGAGCCGCACGCAGCGCATGCTCGACGACGAGCAGCGCAAGGTCACCCGCATCCTGCCGAACGTGCCTGTCACGCTCGTCTCCGTCGGTCTCGACGAAGATTCGATCCGGCTGCACCAGCTTCCGGCGACGCTGCGCAAGTCGAAGAAGGCCCTCACCAAGCCCGAGGTGCTCGCGGTCTCGAACCGTCTGAACTCGCTGCAGAGTTCGCTGCCGATCCCGAAGGGCATCGACCCGATGAAGGCTCGTGCGCAGCGCGGCAAGATGCGCTGAGATCGAGCTCGAGAACGCGGCATCCGTCATCGACGGATGCCGCTTTCAGGTCAGTACCGGATCAGCACGGTGCCGGCGACCTTGTCGTGGAAACCGCGCTGGTCGGAATCCCAGACGAGCGCCGGCACGACGACGACGAGCAGTGCCGTGCGCAGGATCGGCCGCCACACGCCGATCCAACCGCCGACGAGCGGCACGACGCGCATGCCCAGCAGGCGGTGGCCGAGACTGCCGCCGAGCGTGGGGATGAAGACGATCTGCAGCACTGCGAACACGAGCGGCGTCACCCAGGTGTAGGCGACCGACTCGTATGGAGTGAACAGCAGCGCGATGAGCATGGCGCTCGCCCAATCGACGAGGAGCGCGGCGAGACGACGACCGACCCGCGCGACCGAGCCCCGGCCTTCGCTCGGGAGCCCGAGTCGCTCGCCGGGCCACTGGCTCGGCTCGAGGTCTCCGAAGGTCTGGGGTTTCGCGTCAGGCACCTCCCGAGTCTACCGAGGGGTGCGGCACGTAACATGCTCGAAACATTCCGGTCATGGCAGGGAAACCGCACCCGGCTATCGTCGCTACCGGCTGTGCACGTCCGTTCGGCCCACCCGCCCCCTTGGAGATTTCGTCACATGTTCAGTGATTCGTCTGAAGTGCTCAAGTTCATCAAAGAGACGGATGTCAAGTTCCTCGACATCCGCTTCACCGATCTCCCGGGCGTGCAGCAGCACTTCAACATCCCGGCCTCGACGGTCGACGAGGAGTTCTTCACCGTCGGCCAGCTCTTCGACGGCTCCTCGATCCGCGGCTTCGCGAACATCCACGAGTCCGACATGCAGCTGATCCCCGACGTGACGACGGCGTACATCGACGCATTCCGCGCCGAGCGCACGCTCATCATGGTGTTCGACATCTACAACCCGCGCAACGGCGAGATCTACGCGAAGGACCCGCGTCAGGTTGCCAAGAAGGCCGAGAAGTACCTCGCCTCCACCGGCATCGCCGACACCGCCTTCTTCGCCCCCGAGGCGGAGTTCTACATCTTCGACGACGTTCGCTACGAAGTGAACCAGCACTCGAGCTTCTACTCGGTCGACTCCGAAGAGGGCGCCTGGAACTCGGGCCGGGTCGAAGAGGGCGGCAACCTCGCCAACAAGACCCCCTACAAGGGCGGCTACTTCCCGGTCTCCCCCGTCGACAAGCAGGCAGACCTGCGTGACGACATCTGCCTCAAGCTCATCGACGCCGGCCTCATCCTCGAGCGCAGCCACCACGAGGTGGGCACGGGCGGCCAGGCCGAGATCAACTACCGCTTCGACACGATGGTGCACGCGGCCGACGACATCCTGAAGTTCAAGTACATCGTCAAGAACACCGCCGAGCAGTGGGGCAAGACGGCGACGTTCATGCCGAAGCCGCTCTTCGGCGACAACGGCTCGGGCATGCACACCCACCAGTCGCTCTGGAACGACGGCACGCCGCTGTTCTACGACGAGGCCGGCTACGGCGGACTCTCGGACCTCGCCCGCTGGTACATCGGCGGCTTGCTGAAGCATGCCCCCGCCGTGCTCGCCTTCACGAACCCGACGGTGAACTCGTATCACCGCCTGGTGCCCGGCTTCGAGGCTCCCGTGAACCTGGTCTACTCGGCCGGCAACCGCTCGGCGTCGATCCGCATCCCGATCACCGGCACGAACCCCAAGGCCAAGCGCATCGAGTTCCGCGCTCCGGATGCCTCGGGCAACCCGTACCTCGCCTTCGCTGCGCAGCTCATGGCCGGCCTCGACGGCATCAAGAACCGCATCGAGCCGCACGAGCCCGTCGACAAGGACCTCTACGAGCTGCCGCCCGAAGAGGCCAAGTCGATCCCGCAGGTTCCCGGCTCGCTCGGCGAGGCACTCCTGGCCCTCGAGGCCGACCACGACTTCCTCCTCGAAGGCGGCGTGTTCACCAAGGAACTCATCGAGACCTGGATCGACTACAAGCGCGAGAAGGAGCTGAAGCCGCTGGCTCAGCGCCCGCACCCGTTCGAGTTCGAGCTCTACTACGGCGTCTGATCACTGCAGCCCCCTCTGCAGTTCCGGGTCCGAACCCTGCATCCCCCCTGCACTCGGATCCGACCGGATGGGCCCGCACCGCTTCGGCGGGCGGGCCCATTCGCGTGTCAGCACGTTCTGCGCAAGCGCGACTCAGCCCGAGGTCGGCTGACTCAGCCCGAGGTCGGCTCGCGGCGCGGCTCCACGCCGTAGAAGCCGCGATCGAACACAGCGCGCGCTCGGCGCGTGAGGTGCAGGTAGTCCTGCTCGAGCTGGGTCGCCGATCCCGGCGGATAGCCCATGATGCGGGCGACGCCTTCGAGCTGCGAACGTTCGACGGGCAGCACGTCGGTCGTGCGCTCGAGCCAGAGTGTCAGTGCCGAGCGGGCGCGCGAGGCGAACACCCACGCGGCGCGCAGCACTTCGGCGTCGGATGCCTCGACGAGACCGTGTTCGACGGCGGCGGCCAGGGCATCGAGCGTCGAGGTCGTGCGCAACGCCGGCACCTCGGCCGCGTGCTGGAGCTGCGCGAGCTGCACGAACCACTCGACGTCGGAGAGCGAGCCGCGCCCGAGCTTGAGGTGCCGGTTCGGGTCGGCGCCCTGGGGCAGCCGTTCATTCTCGACTCGCGCCTTGATGCGCTTCACCTCGCGCACGTCGCGCTCGCTGATCGACTCGGGGTACCGCACCGAGTCGGCGAGCCCGGTGAACTCGTCGACGAGCCCTCGATCGCCCGCGACTCCCCTGGCGCGGAGCAGTGCCTGCGCCTCCCAGGTCAGCGACCACCTCGCGTAGTACGCGCGGTAGGCGTCGAGTGAGCGGGCGACGACGCCGTTGCGCCCCTCGGGGCGCAGATCGGCGTCGAGCTCGAACGGCAGGCGTGCGTCTTCGCTGAGACGCACGAGCTCGGCCACGATGCGCAGCGCTCGCGAGTGCGCGGCGTCGGCCGCGGCATCCGTGGCACGGTACACGTAGATGATGTCGGCGTCGGAGCCGAGGCCGAGCTCGCGGCCCCCGAACCTGCCCATGCCGATGACCGCGAACTCGATGCCGTCGGGCTCGCCACCGCGAATGGCGGCGACGAGGGCGGCGATGTGGTTCTCGGTGACGTCGCTCAACGCATGCCCCAGCTCTTCGACGGTGCAGACGTCGAGCATCGCCGAGAGCGCGAGGCGCAGCACCTCACGCCGCCGGATCGCGCGGAAGATCTTCGCCGCGGCGTCGGGCTGCTCGTGCCGCGCGAGCACCGCCCGGGTCTCGTCTTCGAGCGCCGCGAGGGAACGCGGGCGGAGCTCGTCGACATCTTCGAGCCAGACGACCGCCTCGGGACTCCGCTCGAGCAGTGCTGCGGCGAAGCGCGACCCCGAGAGCACGCGCGTGAGCCGCAGCGCGGCGTCGGAGGAGTCGCGCAGGAGTCGGAGGTACCAGTGCGTCGTGCCGAGGGTGTCGCTCAGTCGACGGAACGAGAGCAGCCCGAAGTCGGGGTCGGTGCCGTCGGCGAACCACGAGATCAGCACCGGCATCAGATGTCGCTGGATCTGCGCGCGCCGCGAGACCCCTGCGGTGAGGGCCGCGATGTGAGCGAGCGCGCCACGCGGATCGCGGAACCCGATGGCGGCGAGGCGGGCCTCGGCTTGCGCGCTCGTCAGTTCGAGGCCCGATGCCGGCAATGCGGCCACCGCGGACAGCAGCGGACGGTAGAAGAGCCGCTCGTGCAGGCCGCGCACACGCTGCCTGGTGGCCTGCCAGACGCTCATCAGCTCAGCGGCCGTGCGCCCGAGACCCGAGGCCCGGGCGAGCACCCGCAAGCGGTGCTCGTCTCGCGGCATCAGGTGCGTGCGGCGCAGGCGTTCGAGTTGCATGCGGTGCTCGAGCACGCGCAGCACCCGGTAGTCGCGGGCGAACTCCGCCGCCTCGTCGCGGCCCACGTAGCCGAGTTCGGCGAGTGCAGCGAGGGCGGGCAGCGTGCCGCCCTGCCGGATTCCTTCGTCGGTGGCGCCGTGCACGAGCTGCAGCAACTGCACCGTGAACTCGATGTCGCGGATGCCGCCGGGGCCGAGCTTGATCTGCACGTCGACCTCGTCGGCCGGGATGTGCTGCGTGACCCGTTCGCGCATGGCCTGCACGGATTCCACGAAGCCCTCGCGACTGGAGCTCGTCCAGACCTTCGGCGAGACGCCGTCGAAGTAGCGACCGCCGAGTTCGAGGTCGCCCGCGAGCGGCCGAGCCTTGAGCAGCGCCTGGAACTCCCAGCTCTTCGCCCAGCGCTCGTAGTACTGCAGGTGCGATTCGAGGGTGCGAACGAGGGCGCCGTCTTTGCCCTCGGGCCGCAGGTTGGGGTCGACCTCCCAGAGTGGGGGTTCGATGCCGGGCTCGCCGATGATGCGCATCGTGAGCATCGCGAGCCGGGTTGCGATGTCGAGTGCTCGTGCGGTCGAGACGACCGACTCATCGGCCGACTCGGCGACGAAGATCACGTCGACGTCGCTGACGTAGTTCAGCTCGCGCGCGCCGGCCTTGCCCATGCCGATGACGGCCAGCCGAGTCGCCGCGACCTCGACGGCGGGGTACCGTCCGGGCGCGGCCGGGTCGCCCGCTTCGCGGGAGACCGCTCGGCGTGCCGCCTCGAGGGCGGCGTCGAGCGTCGCGCCGGCGAGGTCGGCGAGACCCGCGGCGACGACATCGACGACATCGACGGCGTCGCCCCGGGTGAGATCGAAGACGGCGATCTCGGCGAGCAGTCGCCGGTACCTGATGCGGATGGCCCTCGCGGCCTGCTCGGGAACATCGACCGGGGCCGCAGCGACTTGGTCGAGCGCAGCGAGCATCGAGGATCGAGCCTCGCTGACGCTCGGCGGCGCGGCCGGAAGCTGACGGAAGATCGCGAGCTCCGACGGATGCCGCAACAGGAACTCGGCGAACCCGCGCGATGTCCCGATGAGTCGAACCATGCGGACGGCTGCGCTCTCGTGAGCGAGCACCACGCCCAGCTCCGCCGGCTCCTGCTCGTGGAGTCGGTGCACGACCGACAACGCCTCGTCGGGGTCGGCGGCCTCGGCGAAGACATCGAGCAGCGACTCCACGTCGACCCCGGCCTCGGCCGCGAGGTGCGCGAGCGATGCGGACGCGCCGTCGAGGTCGGCGAAGCCCGCACGCGCGACTCTTCCGAGAGTTGGGGCCTTCCGAGACATCCGCTGGGTCAGAGGATCTCGAGGTTGCGCTGCAACTCGAACGGAGTGACCTGCGAACGGTAGTCGCGCCACTCGGCGCGCTTGTTCGCGAGCACGTAGTTGAAGACCTGCTCGCCCAGCGTCTCCGCGACGAGTTCAGACTCCTCCATCTGCTGGATCGCGTGATCGAGGCTCGCCGGCAGCGGGTCGTAGCCGAGCGCGCGCCGCTCGCGATCGGTGAGCGCCCACACGTCGTCTTCGGCCTCTGGAGGCAGTTCGTAGCCCTCTTCGATGCCCTTCATGCCGGCGGCGAGCAGCAACGAGAAGGCCAGGTAGGGGTTCGCCGCGGAATCGATGGCGCGATACTCGACGCGCGCGCTCTGGCCCTTGTTGGGCTTGTAGAGCGGCACTCGCACGAGCGCGGAGCGGTTGTTGTGACCCCAGCAGATGAAGCTCGGTGCCTCTGCGAGCTTGTCGGGTCCTACCCCGCCCCACAGCCGCTTGTACGAGTTCACGAACTGGTTGGTGACCGCGGAGATCTCCGACGCATGGCGCAGGAGTCCCGCGATGAACTGACGGCCGATCTTCGAGAGCTGGTATTGCGCACCGGGCTCGTAGAAGGCATTCGCATCGCCCTCGAACAAGGACAAGTGGGTGTGCATGCCGCTTCCGGGCTGCAATGAGAACGGCTTCGGCATGAACGTGGCGTAGACGCCCTGCTCGATCGCGACCTCTTTGATGACGGTGCGGAACGTCATGATGTTGTCGGCCGTCGTGAGCGCGTCGGCGTAGCGGAGGTCGATCTCGTTCTGGCCGGGGCCGGCCTCGTGGTGGCTGAACTCGACGGAGATGCCGAGGTCTTCGAGCATGCGCACCGAACGGCGACGGAAGTCGTGGGCGGTGCCGCCGGGAACGTTGTCGAAGTAGCCGGCCGAGTCGACCGGTTCGGGCCCCGTCTCGCCGTACTTCGACGACTTGAGCAGGTAGAACTCGATCTCGGGGTGCGTGTAGAACGTGAACCCGCGATCGGCCGCACGAGCCAGGGTGCGCTTCAGCACGTTGCGGGGGTCTGAGACCGCCGGCTCGCCGTCGGGCGTCGTGATGTCGCAGAACATGCGTGCGGTCGGGTCGATGTCGCCCCGCCACGGCAGCGTCTGGAACGTCGTGGGATCGGGGTAGGCGAGCAGGTCGGACTCGAAGGTGCGACTCAGCCCCTCGATCGCCGAGCCGTCGAAGCCGATGCCCTCGGTGAACGCACCCTCGACCTCGGCGGGCGCAATGGCCACCGATTTCAAGGTGCCGACGACGTCGGTGAACCAGAGCCTGACGAACTTGACCCCTCGCTCCTCGATCGTGCGAAGAACGAAGTCGCGCTGCTTATCCATCCACACCCTCTCTCGCACCTCTCAGCGTACTGGCTCGGGCGGGCTCGTGAGGCCGGGCGCGGATGCCGCGTGTGCCAGACTTGGCCTCATGTCAGGCGAGCCCCAGTCCGCAGCATCCGACACCTCGGCCGGCGCCGAGCAGAACCCGTATGGCGGTGCCGCCGCATCCGGAGGGCCGAAGCGCGTGCGCACTCGGCACTTCCAGAATGCGAAGCGCGACGGCATCAAGATCACGGGGCTGACGAGCTACGACCAGCTCACGGCGCGCATCTTCGACGAAGCCGGCATCGACTTCCTGCTCGTCGGCGACTCGGCGGGCAACAACGTCTTCGGCTACGAGACGACCCTGCCCGTCACGGTCGATGAGCTCATCCCGTTGACGCGGGCGGTCGCTGGTGCGGTCAAGCGTGCCTTCGTGGTGGCCGACATGCCGTTCGGCTCCTACGAGAACGGCCCTGAAGACGCACTGCACACCGCGGTGCGGTTCATGAAGGAGGCCGGCGCGCACGCCGTGAAGCTCGAGGGCGGCGAACGCAGCCACAAGCAGATCCGCCGCATCGTCGGTGCCGGCATCCCTGTGATGGGCCACATCGGCTACACGCCGCAGAGCGAGCACGGCCTCGGCGGCCATGTGATCCAGGGTCGCGGCGACGGCGTGAAGCAGCTGCTCGCCGATGCGAAGGCGGTGCAGGAGGCGGGCGCATTCGCCGTCGTGCTCGAGATGGTGCCGGCCGATGCCGCGCGACAGGTGACCGAGTTGCTCGAGATTCCCACGCTCAGCGTTGGCGGCGGCCCCCACACCGACGGGCAACTGCTCGTCTGGACCGACTGGGCCGGCCTCACGATCGGGCGCGTGCCGAAGTTCGTCAAGCAGTACGCCGATCTCTCGGGCATTCTCAGTGCTGCGGCGAAGGAGTGGCGCGCCGACGTGGAGTCGGGCGTCTACCCGAACGCCGAGCACTCGTACGAGTAGCCCCGGGCCGTCAGTCTTCGGCGGCCTCTTCTTCAGCCCACTTCGCGCTGTTCGCACGCAGGATATCGAGCGCGCGCTCGGCTTCGGCGCGGGTCTCGAACGGACCCACCCGGTCAGTCGACGGCGACTCGAATCCCTGCTCCACCTCTCCGGTGCGCAGGTTGTACCAGAACATGTGTTCGACGTCCTCGGCCATAGGCTGATCCTATGCCCAAAGACGCCTCCGGCCACCTGATCCCGGGTCGCCTGTCGCCGCAGCGATCGGTGCGCGCCGACATCCCCCGGCCTGAATACGTCGGCCGACGGGCGCCGGCGGCCTACACCGGCGACGACCGGTACTCGCCTGTTGAGGTCGAACGCATCCGGGCCGCCGGCCGCGTCGCCGCCGGCGCCATCGACGCGGCAGCCGCCCTGATCCGGCCCGGAGTGACGACCGACGAGCTCGATCGAATCGTGCACGACTACGTCGTGGGGCACAGCGCCTACCCGTCGACGCTCGGCTATCGCGGCTACCCGAAGTCGTCGTGCACCTCGGTCAACGAGGTCATCTGCCACGGCATCCCCGACGACACCGTGCTCGTCGACGGCGACCTCGTGAACATCGACGTCACGGCGTATCTCGACGGCTACCACGGCGACCTCAACCACACCTTCCTCGTCGGCGAGGCGAGCGAGGCGGCGACGCTGCTCGTCGAGCGCACACGAGAGGCGCTGCGCCGCGGCATCCGTGCCGTCGCCCCCGGCCGCCAGGTCAACGTGATCGGTCGTGCGATCGAGGCGTACGCGAAGCGGTTCGGTTACGGCGTCGTGCGCGAGTACACGGGTCACGGGGTCGGCCGCGCGTTCCACTCGGGGCTCATCATCCCCCACTACGACGCGCCCGAGCACGACACGGTGATCGAAGAGGGCATGGTGTTCACGATCGAGCCGATGCTGACCCTCGGCGGACGCGAGTGGGAGGTGTGGGACGACGACTGGACGGTCGTGACCCGCGACCGCTCGCTGACGGCCCAATTCGAGCACACCCTCGTGGTCACCGAGCGCGGGGCGGAGATCCTGACGCTTCCCTGAACGCCGCCCGAATGACCCGCGATAGTCTGGCGACCATGGCGACAGAGCACGCGATCGGCATCGATATCGGCGGTACGGGCATCAAGGGCGCGGTCGTCGACCTCCGCTCCGGCGAGCTCGTCTCGGAGCGGCGAAAGGTGTCGACCCCTGAGGGCGGCCGGCCGGCCGACATCTTGCGGGCCACCGGCGAACTGCTCGACGGACTCTCGAACGAGTTCGGCGATGCCCTGCCGCTCGGCGTCTGCTTTCCTGCGGTCGTGAAGCACGGGCACACGCTCTCGGCAGCGAACATCTCGAGCGAGTGGATCGGCCTGCCCGCCGAGCAGCTCTTCGAAGACACCTTCGGCCGCGAGATCCACTTCATCAACGACGCGGATGCCGCGGGCTACGCGGAATCCCGCTACGGCGCCGCCGTGGGAGCTGAGGGACTCGTCATCCTCACGACGCTCGGCACGGGCATCGGGTCGGCCTTCCTCTACGACGGCGTGCTCCTGCCGAACACCGAACTCGGTCACATGGAGGTCGACGGCGTGCAGGCCGAGAAGCGCGCCGCATACTCGGCGATGGAACGGGAGTCGCTCGATTGGCCCGACTGGGCGGCGCGGCTGCAGCGCTTCTACGCAGCGGTGGAGTTCCTGTTCTCCCCCGACCTGTTCGTCGTGGGCGGCGGCGTCTCGAAGCACCACGCGCAGTTCCTGCCGTTGCTCGAGCTCAACACCCCCATCGTGCCGGCGGTGCATCGCAACAACGCGGGAATCCTCGGGGCGGCATCGCTCGCTGCGGGGTGACCCGCAGAAAAGGTGCGAATGGGCCGGCTGATACGCCGGGTTCTGTTCACCGGGCGCTTTCGCGACACCGGCTGGACGGCCATCTCTCTCGGGACTACGTTGCCGCAGCCCTCCAGCGGTCTACCCGGGAACGGGACGGGCAGCCCCATCGTTCCCTGTCTGACCTTGCTCCGGACGAGGTTTACCGAGCCGGCCGCGTCACCGCGGCCGCTGGTGGGCTCTTACCCCACCGTTTCACCCTTACCCGACGCTTGCGCGCCAGGCGGTCTGCTTTCTGTGGCACTGTCTCGCGGGTTGCCCCGGGTGGGAGTTACCCACCGTCCTGCCCTGCGGAGCCCGGACGTTCCTCGGCGCACGATCGAAACCGTGCGACGCGACCGTCTTGCCGACCCACTCGCCCGACCAGTCTATCGTGTGGGCGCTCAGAGCCCCGACTCGTCGGTGCGCACGAGGATCCGGTCGCACTCCGGGCATTGCACGACCTCATCGGGTGCAGCTCGGCGAACCGACTCGAGGTCGGAGCCGGTGAGCGTCATGCCGCAGCCACCGCACGTGCGCGCCTGCAGCAGTGCAGCTCCGACTCCCCCACCGCGCACGCGAGCCCGCTCGTAGTACGCGAGCAGCGGCTCGGCGACGTCGCCGGCGAGCACGGCGCGATCGCGCTCGGTCTGCTCGCGCTCGATACCGAGACCGCCTGCTGCCTGATCGCGCTCGGCTTCGAGCGCGGCGACCTCGTCGACGATCGCCGCTCGCTGCATGTCGATACTCGAGACGGCGACCTCGGCCTCTTCGACGCGCTCCATGACGACGAGTTCCTGCTCCTCGAGGTCGTTCAGGCGGCGGCGAAGCGACACGAGTTCGGCTTCGAGGGCCGAGACGTCCTTGACCGATGAGGTGTGCTGCAGTCGCTCGCTGTCACGGGCGATGCGCGCCTCGACGACCTTCACGTCGGATTCGAGGCGATGCAGCTCGAGACGGGCGTCTTCGAGCGTGCCGAACGCCTCGGCGCGCGTGCCGCGCACAGCCTGGTCGCGGCTGGCGAGCTCGGCGAGCGGCTTGGCCTGCGGAAGCGAGCCGAGTCGGTGCGCGAGCTGCGCGAGTCGCGTGTCGAGCGACTGGAGTCGCAGCAGGTGTTCCTGTTCGGCGGGACTGGCCTTCACGTGGTACTCCTCGAGGTTCGGGTTGTCGGTGACGACGTGGTCGGTGCGGGTTCACTGCACGATCTGGAAGTCCCAGGGATCGGTGCGGAGTTCGGAGACGACGACGGTGAGCTCGGGGTGCGCGGCGCGCAGCTCGGCGGCTGCCGTCTCGAGCCAGAGCCATTCGCTCGCCCAGTGCGACACGTCGATCAGCGCAGGGCCGCCCGAGAGCTTCGACTGCTCGCGCGACTCCGACGCCGGGTGATGGCGAAGATCGGCCGTGATGTAGGCGTCGGCCGTGCGCACGACAGGCTCGGAGAGCAGCGAGTCGCCCGCTCCGCCGCACAGGGCGACCGTGTTCACGACGTCGTCGAAGCTACCGGCGACGCGCACCCCGGTCGCGGTCGGCGGGAGGATCGCGGCGAGACGACGCGCGAGACGGCCGACAGTGGTGGGTTCGGCGAGTCGTCCGACGCGCCCGAGACCGAGGGCCATGTCGTTCGACGGTACGATCGGACGGATGTCGCTGAGACCGAGCCGTTCTGCGAGCACCGCCGAGGTGCCGGAGGCGACGACATCCGCGTTGGTGTGCGCGGCGACGAGCGCGCAGTCGGCACGGATCAGGCGAGCGAGCAGCGAGCCCTTGTACCGGTCTTCGGCGACCGAGGTCACTCCCCGGAGCAGTAGCGGATGGTGCGCGATCACGAGATCGGCGCGCTCGGCGATGGCTTCGTCGATGGTCTCGGCCACCGCGTCGACGGTGAAGAGCACGCGATGAACCGCGGCATCGGGGTCGCCGGTCACGAGGCCGGCCGCGTCCCACGATTCGGCGCCGGCGAACGGCCACAGACGATCGATCGTCGTCAGGAGTTCGGCGAGGCTCGGGGTCACCCGCTCAGCCTACCCGCGCGACCGACGCTGCCCCGTGCCATCCGCTCAGCACGAACCTGCGCGAGGTTCATCGCGCCGGTGTCCGCGATGAACTCGCGCCGCTCGCGATCGCCCCGAAAGACCACCTCGGGCACTGCGGGTGAGCCGACAGTACGAGCGTGCATTTCTTACGTTAAGACTTGCTGTTTTAGATTCGCTCTTTTGTTGAGAACTGCTTTTTTAGAGTTAGGATCTGCACATGGACGACTCCGCGCGGCACGACGATCTGGTCGCCGTCGCTGCGATCGCAGACCCGCAACGGCGGTCGCTGTTCGACTTCGTGGCGCGTCAGTCGGCGCCCGTCGGTCGCGACGAAGCGGCCGCCGAGCTTCGGATGACCCGCGGCACCGCGGCCTTCCACCTCGACCGGCTCGTCGAAGCGGGGCTGCTGGCCACGGAGTTCCGCCGACGCAGCGGGCGCTCCGGCCCAGGTGCGGGCCGGCCGGCGAAGCTCTACCGCGCGATCGCCGGCGAGCTCGTGGTCTCGGTGCCCGAGCGTCACTACGACCTCGCCGCAGAACTCCTCAGCCGTGCCGTCGACGAATGCGACCGCACGGGCGCTCCCATCCGGCCGACGCTCGAACGGGTCTCGGCGAGCCTCGGCCGAGAGCTCGGAGCGGCATCCGATTCCATGACCGAAGTGCTCGAGCGACTCGGATACGAGCCTGTCAACGACGGTCACGACGGAACCCGGCTGACGAACTGCCCGTTCCATCGAGTGGCGCAGCGTCATTCATCGACGATCTGCGCCGCGAACGCGGCCTTGCTGCGCGGCGCGGCGGAGACCGTCGATGAACAGGGCCGAACGGTCGTGCTCGATCCCCGCGACGGATACTGCTGCGTGCGACTCGCTCCAGCCGCACCGGCGTGACTCGTCAGACGACGGCCCGCGCCTCCGCGGGCGCGTGCTTCGATGCCGTGCTGGCTTCGTCGGCGTCGTAGGGCGCCCAGGCTGGCTCACGGAGCGCGGGGCAGTGCTCGGGGGTCGGATGATTCGCGATGTCGATGACCCGGTCGAGGGCATCGCGTGCAGCCGAGAGGCCGGCCATGGCGGCGGTGATGCGTTCGCGCTCGGCGGCCATCAGTTCGAAGACCTCGGGGGAAGCCTGCCCGGCTTCGATGCAGGGCATGAGTTGCAGAATCGTGCGGCTGGGCAAGCCCGCACTGAACAGCTGCTGGATCAACCCGACGCGTTCGACCGCCGATTCGGCGTAGATGCGCTGGCCGCTGTGGGTGCGTTCCGAGGTGAGCAGACCGTGTTCTTCGTAGTACCGGAGCGCTCTGGTGCTGACCCCTGCCCGGTGTGCGACTTCTCCGATTCGCATCTGCGCCCCCTTCTGGTCGGGCTCTATGGCGTTCGACTTGACGTTGACGCCAACGTCAGGTTCTAGCGTAGTCGACGCCGGGCCCGACGTGGCCGGAGCACCATCGCCGCTGCAGAGAGCAAGGAACCCATGAACGTCACTGATCAGATCGCCCTCGTCACCGGAGCCAACCGCGGTATCGGCCGTCAGTTCGTGCTCGAGCTGCTGGAGCGCGGGGCGAGCACGGTCTATGCGACGGCCCGACGGCCCGAGAGCCTTGCATTCGCCGACAGTCGAGTGGTGCCGCTGCGGCTCGACCTGCTCGATCACGAGTCGGTCGTCGCTGCAGCATCCGCAGCCCGCGATGTCACGCTCGTGGTGAACAACGCCGGCATCTCCACCGGCGCCGCACTCGTCACGGGCGACCTCGCCGACCTCCATCGCGAGATGGACACCCACTTCTGGGGCTCACTCGACGTGATCCGCGAGTTCAGCCCGGTGCTCGCCCGCAACGGCGGAGGCGCGATCGTGAACATCCTGTCGGCGCTGTCGTGGTTCGCCGCCCCCGGTTCGGGCGCGTATTCTGCCGCCAAGGCCGCGGAATGGAACATGACGAACGGCGTACGTCTCGAGCTCGCTGCTCAGGGCACGCGCGTTCAGGGGGTCCTCCTCGGCGCCGCCGACACCGACATCGCGGCCGGATACGAGGGGCCCAAGATCGACCCGCGCGAGGTGCCGCGCCGATCGCTCGACGGCCTCGCAGCAGGCTCGATCGAGGTGATCGTCGATGACTGGACCACGATGGTGAAGGCGTCGCTCGCCGGCGACCCCGCCGCATTCTACGCACAGATCACCGAGCTGCTGGGCGCGAGCTGAGCGGCGCACGCCGGCGGAGGGTCCATCCGGACGTGAGGAGCGGCTGCGTTGCATTGGTCGTCGCGTGGGTGGGCCCTGCCGGGCTCGAACCGACGACATCCACGGTGTAAACGTGGCGCTCTACCAACTGAGCTAAAGGCCCTCGCGCCGCGCGCGGCGCACGCCAATGGTACCGCGCGATGCCTAGACTCACGGCCATGGAGCCGATGCCGCAGCATCCGAGTCGAACCACGCCGTCGGAGCACCGCTGGCCCTCCGTCGTCGCGCTCGTCATCGCGCTGGCGCTCTACGCGGCGCTGCCCAACGACTTCCTCGGTCCGCAGCGGTTCATCGTGGTGGTCTTCGGACTTGCACTGCTGGTGCCGCTCGTCATCGCCAACCCGCACCGACTGACGAAACGGTCGACGTTCACGAAATGGGCGTCGATCGCGCTCGCCGCCGGCCTCGTCGTCGCGAACCAGCTCACCCTCGTGCTGCTGCTCGCGTCGCTCGTGAGCGAGCGCGCCGATGACGCCCCCGGCCTGCTCGTGGCCGCGGCCCAGATCTGGGTGGCGAACGTCATCGGGTTCACGGTGCTCTACTGGGAACTCGACCGCGGCGGCCCGGTGATGCGCACGATGGCCGCCCGGTCCGAACTCCCCCCGGCCGACCTGCGCTTCCCGCAAGACGAAGATCACGACGCGGTCGCCGAGGTGGCCGCACGCTCATCCGTCGTGCGGGACTGGATGCCCAGATTCGTCGACTACTTCTACTCGACCGTCTCGAACTCGATGGCCTTCAGCGCGACCGATGCCATGCCGCTGTCGGGCCGGTTCAAGCTGCTGATGGCACTGCAGGCGTTCGGCGGTTTCCTGATCCTCGCGCTCGTGATCGCACGCTCGGTCAACATCCTCGCCTGAGCGGGCAGTACCGCCACTGGCAGCATTCACCGAGCACCGAGCGGATGTCTCAGGCCCGCGTCAGAGCGTCGCGAGCGCGTTGCGGTACTGGTCGAGCGACCGGGCCTCACCGCGGTCCGTCGCGAAGCTCGCGGCCACACGTCCGTCTGCGTCGATCACGAAGGTCGCCCGTCGCGCCACGCCGGCGGAGTCGTCGAAGGCGCCGAACGCGCTCGCTACCGCCCCGTGGGGCCAGAAGTCGGCCAGCAACGAAAATTCGTAGCCTTCGCGCTCGGACCAGGCGCGAAGGGTGTGCTTCGAATCGACCGACACCGCCAGCAACTCCACGCCGAGCTCCTCGAACATGCCGAGGTTGTCGCGGAGCGCACTGAGTTCGCTCTGGCAGACGCCCGAGAACGCGAGCGGGAAGAACACGACGGTGACCTGCCGACCCAGGAAATCAGCGTTGCGCACGGGCTGGCCGAACTGGTTCACGAGGGTGAAGTCGGGTGCGGCGGCTCCGGCGGGAAGGATCACGGAACGGGTTCCCTTCACAGGATGTGCGGTCGCGTCGAGGCCTCAGCCTAGCCGTCACCTCGCAGGCATAGAATCACTAGGATGGCGTGGTGCCACCCGGCCGCGAACCGGCCCATTCGGCGTGCGCACGTCCCACACCCGCAGGCATGATCTGCTGAAGAGAGAGGTCGAGTGTGACTGTCAACGACCAGGATCCCTACTCGGTCGAGGCGATGGACGCCGATCCGGAAGAGACATCCGAATGGGCTGAATCCCTCGATGCGCTTGTCGCAGAGAAGGGACACCAGCGTGCGCGAGAGATCATGCTGAGCCTGTTGAAGCGCTCGAAGGAACTGCACCTCGGCGTGCCCATGGTTCCGACGACCGACTACCTCAACACCATCGCTCCCGAGAACGAGCCCGACTTCCCGGGCGATGAAGAGATCGAGCGCCGCTACCGCGCGTGGATCCGCTGGAACGCCGCCGTGCTCGTGCACCGCGCTCAGCGCCCCGGCATCGCCGTCGGCGGGCACATCTCGACATACGCCTCGTCGGCAGCGCTCTACGAGGTCGGCTTCAACCACTTCTTCCGTGGTCAAGACCACGCCGGCGGTGGCGACCAGATCTTCGTGCAGGGTCACGCCTCCCCCGGCACCTACGCCCGCGCCTTCCTCGAGGGGCGCCTCTCGACCGATCAGCTCGACGGCTTCCGCCAAGAGAAGTCGCACGCTCCCAACGGCATCTCCTCATACCCGCACCCGCGGCTCATGCCCGAGTTCTGGCAGTTTCCGACCGTGTCGATGGGCCTCGGCCCGATCAACGCGATCTACCAGGCGCAGCTCAACAAGTACCTGACGAACCGCGGCATCAAAGACGCGAGCGACCAGCAGGTCTGGGCGTTCCTCGGCGACGGCGAGATGGACGAGGTCGAGAGCCGCGGCCAGCTGCAGGTCGCCGCCAACGAGGGTCTCGACAACCTCAACTTCGTCGTCAACTGCAACCTGCAGCGGCTCGACGGGCCGGTGCGCGGCAACGGCAAGATCATCCAGGAGCTCGAGAGCTTCTTCCGTGGCGCCGGCTGGAACGTCATCAAGGTCGTCTGGGGCCGCGAGTGGGACGACCTGCTCGCCCGCGACCACGACGGGGCGCTGCGCAACCTCATGAACGTCACGCCTGACGGCGACTACCAGACGTACAAAGCCGAGTCCGGCGCCTACGTGCGCGAGAACTTCTTCGGTCGCGACCCGCGGGCGCTCGAGCTCGTCTCGCACCTCAGCGACGACGAGGTGTGGGGCCTGAAGCGTGGCGGCCATGACTACCGCAAGGTCTATGCGGCCTTCAAGGCCGCGAGTGAGCACAAGGGCCAGCCGACGGTCATCCTGGCGAAGACGATCAAGGGCTACGGCCTGGGTCCGGCCTTCGAGGGGCGCAACGCGACCCACCAGATGAAGAAGATGACCCTCGAGAACCTGAAGACGTTCCGCGACCAGATGCGCATTCCGATCACCGATGCGCAGCTCGAGGAGAACCCCTACCTGCCGCCGTACTACACGCCCGGCGATCAAGACGAGGCGATCCAGTACCTCCACGAGCGCCGCCGCGAACTCGGCGGCTACCTGCCCGAGCGCCGTTCGAACCACACGGCGATCTCGCTGCCCGATGACTCGACCTATGCGATCGCGAAGAAGGGCTCCGGCACGCAGGAGATCGCCACCACCATGGCGTTCGTGCGACTGCTGAAAGACCTCATCCGCTCGAAGGACTTCGGCCACCGCATCGTGCCGATCATCCCCGACGAGGCACGCACCTTCGGCATCGACGCGTTCTTCCCGACCGCGAAGATCTACAACCCGAACGGCCAGCACTACACCTCGGTCGACCGTGAGCTCCTGCTCGCCTACAAAGAGAGCCCTCAGGGCCAGATCCTGCACGTCGGCATCAACGAGGCCGGCGCCATGGCGGCCTTCACGAATGTCGGCACCTCATACTCGACGCAGGGCGAGCCGCTCATCCCGGTCTACGTCTTCTACTCGATGTTCGGCTTCCAGCGCACCGGCGACGCCATGTGGGCTGCCGGCGACCAGATGGCTCGTGGGTTCATCATCGGCGCCACCGCGGGCCGCACCACGCTCACGGGCGAGGGCCTGCAACACGCCGACGGTCACTCGCCGCTGCTCGCATCGACGAACCCGGCTGTGGTGTCGTACGACCCCGCCTACGGCTACGAGATCGGGCACATCATGCGCTCGGGCCTCGAGCGCATGTACGGCGGCAACCACCCCGACCCGAACGTCATGTACTACGTCACGGTCTACAACGAGCCGATCGTGCACCCCGCCGAGCCCGAGAGTGTCGACGTCGACGGCATCATCCGCGGCATCCACCGCATCAGCGAGTCGAACGCCGCCGGCCCCAAGGCGCAGCTGCTCGCGTCGGGCGTCTCGGTGCCCTGGATCATCGAGGCGCAGAAGCTCCTCGCCGAAGACTGGGGCGTCTCCGCAGATGTCTGGTCTGTCACCAGCTGGGCGGAACTGCGCCGCGACGGCCTCGCCGCCGACGAGCACAACTTCCTGAACCCCGACGCCGAGCGCAAGGTCTCGTACCTCACGCAGAAGCTCGCCGACGCGCGCGGCCCGTTCGTCGCCGTCTCCGACTTCATGCACGCGGTGCCCGACCAGGTGCGTGCTTACGTGCCCGGCGACTTCGCGACGCTCGGTGCCGACGACTTCGGGTTCTCCGACACTCGGCCCGCCGCCCGTCGCTTCTTCAAGATCGACGGCCCGTCGGTTGTCGTGCGCACGCTCGAGCTGCTCGCAGACCGTGGTGAGATCGACCGCTCCCTCCCCGCACAGGCCATCGAGAAGTACCGGTTGTCCGACGTGAACGCCGGCACCACCGGATCGGCCGGCGGCGAGAGCTAGCAGGCGACGAGGTGGCGACGAGGCCCAAAACGAAGGCGGAGACGCTCGCATGGTTGCGCACCATCGCGGGCGAGCTCGCCACCGCGACGCTCAAACGTCTCGAAGACACGTTGCCGTGGTACGGCGACATGCCGCCGAGCCGTCGCTCAGCGGTGGGCCTCGTCGCCCAAGCCGGCATCTCCTCGTTCATCGCCTGGTTCGAGGATCCGCGCTCCACGCCGTGGATCGCCGCCGACGTCTTCGGCGCCGCACCGCGTGAGCTGCTGCGCTCGGTGAGCCTGCAGCAGACGCTGCAGCTCATCAGGGTAACGGTCGAGGTCGTCGAAGACCGCATCAAAGACGGTGGTGAGCCGCTTCGCGAGGCGATCCTGCTCTATTCGCGCGAGATCGCCTTCGCCGCGGCCGATGTCTACGCTCGGGCCGCAGAAGCGCGCGGACTGTGGGACGCGCGGCTCGAGGCTCTCGTCGTCGACTCGATCCTCTCGGGCGAGGCCGACGATGAGCTGCCGAGCCGCATCGCGGCGCTCGGCTGGCACGGGCACGGCGAGGTGTCGGTGCTCGTCGGCACCGCGCCGAAGCAGCTCGACGTCGACCACGTGCGCCGTGCCGCACGGCACATGCACGCCGATGTCCTGATCGGCGTGCAGGGCAATCGGCTCGTGCTCGTCATCGGCCGGGCCGACCCGCTCGCGCGCGAAGCCGATGATTCGATCGGCACCGCCCCGGCACTGACCTTCATGGAGATCGCCGATCAGCTCGAGCCGCATTTCGGAGCCGGGCACCTCGTGCTCGGGCACGCCGTGCCGAACCTGGTCGACGCGTCGAAGAGCGCGAAGGCCGCGCTCGCTGGTTTCGCGGTGGCGCGCTCGTGGCGCCACGCACCACGGCCCGTGCACGCCGACGACCTGCTGCCAGAGCGAGCGCTCGCGGGCGATCCGCTCGCGCGAGCGACCCTCGTGCACCGCATCTACCGGCCGCTGCAGGCGCATTCGACCGAACTGCTGACGACGCTCTGGAGCTATCTCGACAATGGTCGTTCGCTCGAGGCGACGGCCCGCGAGCTGTTCGTGCACCCGAACACGGTTCGCTATCGCCTGAAGCGCGTCTCCGACGTCATCGGATGGGACGCGACCGGCGCACGCGAGGCCCTCATCCTGCAATCGGCCCTCATCATCGGCTCGATGAGCGACCACGAGCTTCCTCCGCGGCGCCGTCCCTCTAGCTGACGACTCGCTGTACCGTCTGTACAAGGCTTTCCCGAAGAGCTTGTGGTGTGTGCACACCCAGGCCCGCCACTCGATTGGCAGACTGGTGTGGTGATCGTCGTCGTCTGCCCTGGACAGGGCTCTCAGACCCCTGGATTCCTCTCTCCCTGGCTCGCCGAGCCGGCCTATGCCGAACGGCTGTCGGTGATGTCCGAGGCCTCGGGGCTCGACCTCGCGCACTACGGCACCGAAGCCGATGCCGACACGATCCGCGATACCGCGATCGCGCAGCCGCTCATCGTCGCAGCCGGCATCCTCACGCTCGGCACCCTCCTGGCCGATGGGCGGGCCGACCGCATCGGCGGCATCGCCGGACACTCCGTGGGCGAGATCACGGCCGCAGCGGCATCCGGAGTGCTGAGCGAGACTGACGCGATCCGGTTCGTCGCCGAACGCGGGCGGGCCATGGCGGATGCCGCGGCGCTCGTGCCGACGGCCATGAGCGCCGTGATCGGCGCCGACGAGCACGCACTGCTCGCTCGCCTCGACGAGCTCGACCTCGAGCCGGCGAACTTCAACGGCGGCGGGCAGATCGTCGTCGCCGGTGCGCTCGACGCGCTCGACGCACTCAAGGCCGAGCCGCCGGCCGGGTCGCGGGTGATCCCGCTGCAGGTGGCCGGCGCCTTCCACACGCGCTTCATGCGCCCCGCCGTCGAACGCCTCGCCGAGGTCGCTGCGGGTCTCGCGCCCGCCGATCCGACGTTGCCGCTCTGGACGAACCGCGACGGCAGCACCGTGACGTCGGGCGCCGCGTTCCTCGAGCTCCTCGTCGGGCAGGTCTCCTCCCCCGTACGCTGGGACCGCTGCATGGAGTCGTTCCAGGCGGCCGGCGTGACCGGCATCATCGAGGTCGCCCCGGCCGGCGCGCTCGTCGGTCTCGCAAAGCGCGCCCTCAAGGGCGTGCCGACCGTCGCCGTCAAGACTCCCGACGACCTGCCTGCGGCGATCGAGCTCATCGAGCAGCACGCCTGAGCCGACGAACGACACGAGAAAGCCGAACATGACGCGACCGACCCTGCAGCAGTCCCACGGGCCCGCCTACACCCGCATCTACTCGATCGGGGCGGCTCGGGGCGCCAACGCGGTGCCGAACGACGATCTCGTCGGCCCGATCAACTCCTCCGACGAGTGGATCCAGCAGCGCACGGGCATCGTGACTCGGGCACGCGCGGGCGCCGATGTGCTCGCGATCGACCTCGCGACGGATGCCGCGCGCGAGGCGATCGAGCGATCGGGCATCGCGCCCGAGCAGATCGACCTCGTCATCATCGCCACGATCTCGAACGTGCAGCAGACGCCCTCGATGGCCGCCGTGGTCGCCGACAGGGTCGGTGCGAACCCCGCCGCCGCCTACGACACGAACGCCGCGTGCGCCGGCTACGCCTACGCCGTCGCCCAGGCCGACGCCCTCATCCGCACCGGTGCGGCGAACTACGCCCTCGTCATCGGTGCCGAGAAGCTCTCCGACGTCGTCGACCCCACCGACCGCAGCATCTCGTTCCTGCTGGGCGACGGCGCCGGCGCGGTCGTCATCGGCCCGAGCGACACGCCCGGCATCGCACGAACCGTCTGGGGCTCCGACGGCTCGAAGGCCGGCGCGGTCGGCATGAACCACACGCTCACCGAGTTCCGTGACGGCGAGGCCGAGTGGCCCACTTTGCGCCAAGAGGGCCAGACGGTCTTCCGCTGGGCGGTGTGGGACATGGCGAAGGTCGCGAAGCAGGCGCTGGATGCCGCTGGCGTGACGTCGGACGACCTCGCCGCATTCATCCCCCACCAGGCGAACATGCGCATCATCGACGAGTTCGCCAAGCAGCTCAAGCTCCCCGAGACGGTCGTCATCGCCCGCGATATCGAGACCACCGGCAACACGTCGGCCGCGTCCATCCCGCTCGCGACGCATCGCCTGCTCGAGGAGCACCCTGAACTCTCCGGAGGGCTCGCCCTCCAGATCGGCTTCGGCGCCGGACTCGTGTTCGGCGCCCAAGTGGTGGTTCTGCCCTGAACCACCTGCCCCTGTCCATCTAGACTGTCTCTCGGTCAAACGAGACACCCCCAAGGAGAAGAACCAATGGCATTGTCCACCGAAGAAGTGCTTGCCGGCCTGGCCGAGCTCATCAACGACGAGACCGGCATTGCGACCGACACGGTTGAGCTGGACAAGTCGTTCACCGACGACCTCGACATCGACTCGATCTCCATGATGACGATCGTCGTCAACGCCGAAGAGAAGTTCGACGTGAAGATCCCCGACGAAGAGGTCAAGAACCTGAAGACCGTCGGCAACGCCGTCGACTTCATCGTCAAGGCCCAGGCCTAACAACTGCGTGGAGCGGGCCGGCGCCTCAGCCCGGCCCGCTCGATCAGTACGACCGTTCTCCATCGGAGTGTTTCTCGAATGACCAAGAAGATCGTCATCACCGGCATCGGTGCGTCCTCGCCGCTCGGCGGCACCGCACCCGAGAGCTGGAACGCCCTGCTCGCCGGCGAGTCCGGCACGCGCACGCTCGAGCACGAGTGGGTCGCCGAACTCGAACTGCCCGTCACATTCGCCGCCGAAGCCAAGGTGCGCCCCGAAGCGGTGCTCGAGCGCCCGGTCGCCAAGCGACTCGACCCCTCGAGCCAGTTCGCGCTGATCTCGGCGAAAGAGGCGTGGGCTGACGCCGGCTCGCCCGAGGTCGCGCCCGAGCGGCTCGGCGTCGACTACGCCACCGGCATCGGCGGCATCTGGACCCTGCTCGACGCATGGGACACCCTGCGCGAGCGTGGCCCGCGCCGCGTGCTGCCCATGACCGTGCCCATGCTCATGCCGAATGCGGCCGCAGCGGCCATCTCGATGCACTTCGAGGCTCGTGCGTTCGCCCGCACCGTCGCCTCGGCATGCGCCTCGAGCACCGAATCGCTCGCGAACGCCTACGAGCACCTCCAGCTCGGCCTCGCCGATGTCGTCATCGCCGGCGGCTCCGAATCCGCGATCCACCCGATCACCCTCGCTTCGTTCTCCTCGATGCAGGCCCTCTCGCGTCGCAACGACGACCCTTCGCATGCATCGCGCCCGTACAGCGTCGACCGCGACGGCTTCGTCATGGGCGAAGGCGCGGCGAGCCTCGTGCTCGAGACCGAAGAGCACGCCCTCGCTCGCGGCGCCCGCATCTACGCCGAGCTCGCGGGCGGCGCCGTGAGCGCCGACTCGTACCACATCACGGCGAACGACCCCGAGGGTCGCGGCGCGAGCCGGGCCGTGAACGACGCGCTCGCACAGGCCGGCGCCACGCATGAGCAGGTCACGCACATCAACGCCCACGCCACGAGCACCCCGGTCGGCGACATCGCCGAGTACACGGCGCTCGCGAGCGTCTTCGGAGATCGCGTGCACGAGATCCCGGTTTCGGCCACGAAGGCTTCGACGGGTCACCTGCTGGGTGGCACCGGTGCGCTCGAAGCCGTCTTCACGGTGCTCGCCCTCGTGAATCGCGTCGCGCCGCCGACCATCAACATCAGCACCCAAGACCCGGCGATCCCGCTGCTCGTCTCGGGCGCACCGCAGCCGCTCGGCGACGGGCCGCAGCTCGCCATCAGCAACTCGTTCGGGTTCGGCGGCCACAACGCGGTCGTCGCGATCCGCACCCCGTAGCTCGAACGGGTCGCACCCGGCCACGGGTCGCTCCCGGCATGAGAAGACCCCGGTCGCAGTCACTGCGCCGGGGTCTTCTGGTGCACGGTCCGAGGGTTTCGCTCGTGCGCTGCCGGGAATGCGTCATCCAACCTCGCGTCACGCCGCCGGCGGACCGAGGCTCGCTCAGCCCACCTGGTGCAACCAGACGACCGGAGCGAAGTCGCTCGCATGGCGGAAGGGTTCGAGCTCGTCGTCCCATGCCTGGCCGAGGGCGAGTCGCAGTTCTCGGTGCAGCTCGATCGGATCGGTTCCGCCGACCTCCATCGCGTAGCGGATGCGGTCTTCGGGCACCACGGTGTTGCCGGCCGTATCGGTCTGCGCGAAGAAGACGCCGAGCTCGGGGGTGTGCATCCAACGGGCGCCGTCTGAGCCCGGAGTCGGGTCTTCACTCACCTCGAAGCGCAGCTGCTCCCAGCCGCGCAAAGCCGACGCGAGCTTCGCACCGCTGCCGGCCTCGCCCTCCCAGTAGAACTCCGCGCGCATGGCACCGCGAAGCACCGGTTGCTCGCTCCAGTCGAAATTCACCGCCGAACCGAGCGCGCCGCCGGCCGCCCATTCGACATGGGGGCACAACGCCCTCGGCGAGGAGTGCACGAACAGCACGCCTCGCGCGGTGCGCACTGCCCGCGTGGCATTCTTCGTCATCTCGATCTCCGTTCTTGAGGTGCGTCTTCCCCAACGACCTCTGACGGACGGATGACCGGTATTCGATTGTTCGACGAGCGAGCCGTCACGCCGATTATCCCCCGCATCAGGCTCATTGACAAGACTCGGAACCATATACTCGGTGAGACGTTCATTTCGATCGGAGGCGGCATGGCGGTGCGCGATGGCCTGCTCGCTCTGCTGAGCGCCGGCCCGGGGTACGGCTTTCAATTGCACGGCGATCTCGCCGTGCGCACGGGAGGCCGGCGCAACGTGAACGTCGGGCAGAGCTATGCCACGCTCGAGCGTCTCGGCAAGCAGGGGCTCATCGAGTCCGCGGGCGCCACCGATGACGGGTTGCCGCTCCACCGCGCCACCGCCGCAGGCGCCACCGCCACCGCCGCTTGGCTGAACGGCACGGATGCCTCGGGCAGCGACCCGTGGGACGAGACGGTCGATCGCGTGCTGCTTGCGGCGTCCTTGCCCGGCGTCGATGCCGGTGTCATCATCACCGCGGAACGACGGCGTTGGAACGAACGCCTCGCCGCGGCATCCGCTCGCTCGCTGACGGGCGACGGCGCGGCGCCGAGCAGTTCGACGGAAGTCGATCCGCCAGCGGAACTCGCGGCCCTCGCCGCCGCTGCCGATTCGGCACGAGCACGAGCTGCGCTCGAGTGGCTCGCCGAGGTCGGCGTGGCGATCGAGGCACGAGACCTCGCGTTTGCTCCGAGGTTGGATCGGCCTCGTCGGGGTCGCCCGTCTACCCGCCCGATGCCGCCCGACGGTGACGACGGTCAGGCGTCGGCCAGCGCGTAGCTGTCGACGATCGCGAGGTCGAGCGGGAACTCGACCGGGAACTCGCCGAAGAGCAGCCTGCCGGCTTCGGCCGCCGCAGCTGCCACGGCCACGGCGACGTCGTCGGCCCGCTCACGAGGCGTGTGCACGATGATCTCGTCGTGCAGGTAGTACACGAGGTGCGGCACCCGATCGAAGGCCGCTCCGGAACGATGCGCGCGCTGATCGGGGTCGGGGGCAGCTGCGGCGATCGCGACGAGCTTCGGCCGCAGCACCGCCATCCAGCAGAGCGCCCACTCGGCAGCGGTGCCCTGCACCACGAAGTTGCGGGTGAAGCGCCCCCAGTCGCGAGCGCGTGAACGCGCGCGGCGCTCGTCGGCCGGTGTCGCCTCGGGCTGGCTCGCGCGCGACTGCACGGAGCGCCACTCCTCACCGGGCGGCGGCGACGAGCGCCCGAGCAGCGTGGTGACACTCGCGCCGCGCTCGCCATCGGCGGCGGCGCGGTCGACCAGGGCCATCGCCTTGGGATAGGCGCGGGCGAGCCGCGGCACGAGCCGGCCGCTCTCGCCGGTCGTGGCGCCGTACATCGCCCCGAGGATCGCGACCTTCGCCTGGTCGCGCGTCTCGACGACCCCGGCGCCGACGATGCCGCTGTAGAAGTCGCGGCCGCGGCCGGCTTCGGCCATCGACTCGTCGTGCGCCAGCCCCGCGAGCACCCGCGGCTCGAGTTGTGCGGCATCGGCGACGACGAGCGCCCACCCGGGATCGGCGACGACCGCGCTGCGCACGTTCTTCGGGAGTTGCAGCGCACCGCCGCCAGAGGTCGCCCAGCGGCCCGTCGCCGTGCCGCCGGGAACGTAGTCGGGCCGGAAGCGCCCGTCGACGACCCACTCGTCGAGCCACGACCAGGCGTTCGCGCTGTACAGGCGGGAGAGCTTCTTGTAGGCCACGAGCGGTTCGATCGCGGGATGCTCGTGCTCGCGCAGTTGCCACTTGCTCGTCGACTCGACGTCGATGCCCGCTCGGCGCAGCGCCTTCAGCAGGTCGACCTGGGAGTCGAGGTTCACGGCAGGCGCGGCGAGCAGTGATCGCACCTCTGCCGCGAGCTCCTCCATGCGGGCCGGCTTGCGGCCGGGAGCGGGTTTCGGTCCGAGCTCGCCCTCGAGCACGCGTTCATGCACGCCGCGGTGCCATGGCAGGCCTGCGGCGTGCAACTCGACGCCGATGAGCGCCCCTGCAGACTCGGCGGCGAGCAGCAGGCGGAGTGCTCCCGGCTGATTCGATGATGCCACGAGCGCGAGTTGCCTGGCGTGCTCGGCGAGCACCGCCGCGACCGGCACGCCGATCAGGTCGGAGGATTCGTGGAGCCCGGGTGCGGAGGCATCCGCTGCGCCGCCGGCCTCGCCGGCCCCGCCGAAATCATCGAACTCGAACAGCGAGGCATGCGACGCGGATGACGCGGCCGGCACGCCGGTGCCCTGCACCGCCTCGACCGGACCACTCGGCAGCCACTGCGGTCGCGCATGCGAACCCTCACCGCGGAGTGATGCGGTCGCCGTCGACTGATCGAGGATCGCGGCGGCGAGCAGCAGGTCATGGGCTCGCTCGACTCGGACGCCGTCGGCCAGCAGCCGCGGATACCAGCGCCGGGTGTCGGACCAGACCCAGCGGGGGCGACGCGCTTCGAGGGTGCGCACGATCGCAGGGAGTTCGTCGACTCGCACCGTCTCGAACGGGTCGGCGGAGACCGACGGGTCGACGAGACCGACCCGGCCTGCGCCGGCGGCACCGACGACGATCCGCATGTCACCATTCTCGCGGGAGCCTCGGACATCGGCTGCCGCATGTCGGTGGCCGCCGGGAGGATCGACGGCATGGATGACATCGACGGGCGCCCATGGTCGCTGTGAGCTTTCGCTGCGGTCACGGCGCCGAGGCAAGCGCACCCGGCTCAGTCGCGCTCTCACGCGCGTGCCCGCTCTGCATGCTCGTGCACGAGACGCAGCGCTCCCGCAGCGAACTGCTGGCACGCGTCGCCCCGCCCCAGCGAGCCGCACTGGCGCGTGAGACCCGCGTCGGAGCGGTCTACGAGTGGCGATGCCGTCGCGGGCACGACCGCTACCCGGCGACGGTCGCCGAGGTGCTCACCGGCCCGAGCTGCGCGAAGTGCCGGGCCAATGCCGTTGCGCCGGCCGCGCTGCGAGAGGCGGGTCTCGCATTCATGAAACCCGGCCTCAAGGTCGGCACCTCGCGGGTCGAGCAACGGCTGCGCCTGCTGCTGGGCGAGCGCATTCGCTTGCACCATCGCGTCAACGCCGTACGCATCGCCCGCATGTTCTACGGCAAGCAGGAGGTCTGGCCCGACATCCTCGTACCGCAGTTGCGCATCGCCGTCGAGTACGACGATCCCGGTCGGTCCGGGCGCGCCCATCGAGGGCTGAAAGAAGGCTCCGACGTCGAGAAAGACGACGCGCTCCGCGAGGTCGGCTGGGAGGTGATCCGCATTCGCGCCGGTGGGCTCGACGAGCTCGGCCCGCACAGCGTGGTCTGCGCTCGCCTGACCGTCGCCGCAGTCGACGAGGTCGTGGCGCTCATGCGACGCATCCGCGGCGATGCGGCGCTCGATGCACTCGCCATCGAGCGGCAGCAGGCGGTCTGAGCACTCGATTCCCTCCGAGGCATACTCGCGAAGCGGCCGGTGCCACCGACCGCTGCGCAGCCGTCCAGCGCCCGATAAGGTAAGTGCACCCGAGCAAGTCCCTGCCCGGAGTCTTGCGCGCGCAGAGAGGCAGTCGATGCTCCTTCCGTTCCTCATCGTCGGAGGCATCGGCCTCGTACTGCTGCTCATCTCCCTCGTGCTCGGCGACGTCTTCGATCACTTCGAGATCGGCGACGGCGCCCTCTCTGGAACGGCTCTCTCGGTCGGCCTGGTGGTGTTCGGGGCATCCGGTGCACTGGTCGCCAGCATGGGCCTCGACCTTGTGTGGGTCTATGTGCTGTCGATCGTGCTCGCCGCCGTGGCGTACGTGCTGTGCGTGCTCGCGATCCGCAACCTGAGCCGCAGCTCAGACGGGGTGCCTGCCTCGGCGGTCGGCCTCACGGGCGTCGCGACTTCGGATGTCTCGGCCTCGGGCGGTGAGGTCAGCCTCGACGGCCCCGGCGAACTCGAGCGCCGGCTCGCCTACTCCGACGAGGCGATCGCCTCCGGCGCCCGCGTGCGCGTCATCGAACAGGCCGGCAGCCGGGTCAAGATCATCGCCGACTGACCATCGGCGGGCACATCGCTCTTCCGGTCCGTCGACCGGCCGCTCTCCCCCGCCCCCGAAAGGAAACCCGATGCTCTCCCCTGTAGTGATCCAGATCATCTCCGTGGTCGCGATCGTCGTCGCCCTGCTCGCGCTGCTCACGTTCATCGCGCGCCGAATCCGCCGCGTGCCGCCGAACGAGGCGCTCGTGATCGTCGGGCGCGGCGCAGGTCGCGCGTCGCCCGAGCAGTCCTCGGGCCAGCGCGTCGTGATCGGTGGCCGCACCTTCGTCTGGCCGATCCTGCAGCAGGGCTTCGCGATCTCGCTCGAGCAGCGGCAGATCGGCATCACCGTCGAAGGCGTCGACAAGAACCGCATCAAGATCGCGATCAAGGCCTCGATCAACTTCAAGGTCAACGGCACCGAAGACGGCGTGCGCCGAGCGGCCCAGCGCTTCCTCTCGCAGCAGGAGCTGCTGACCGAGATCATCAAGGAATCGCTCGAGGGCTCGCTGCGTTCCATCGTCGGCGACATGACGATCGAGCAGATCATCTCCGACCGCAAGAGCCTCTCCGACCGTGTCGTCTCCGAGACGAAGACCGACCTCGTCGAGCAGGGCCTGCAGGTCGACCTGCTGAACATCTCCGACATCTCGACGCCTGGCAGCGAGTACCTCGCGAACCTCGGGCGTGCAGAAGCCGCCCGTGCACGCCAAGTCGCCGAGGTGAGCGAGGCCGAGGCTGCGCGGGTCAGCGAGTTCGCGCGCATCGAGGCTGCAGAGCAGGTCGCCGAACGACAGAAGGCACTGAGTCTGAAGCAGGCCACGATCAAGGCCGAGACCGACCGGGCGAACGCCGAGGCCGAGGCATCCGGCCAGCTGGCGAAGGCCGAGCAAGACAAGCTGGTCGCCGTGCAGGAACGTGACGCGCTCTCGGAGCAGGCACTCGTGACGCAGGAGCGCCTCGACATCGAAATCCGCAAGCCCGCAGAGGCCGAGGCCTACGCCGAGGTGCAGCGAGCGACCGCCCAGCGCGATGCGGCGAACGCCGCAACCGAGGCCGACGCCTACAAGCGCACCAAGATCGCCGAGGCGAACAAGGTCGCAGCCGTGCAAGACGCCGAGGCATCCGCAACGGCTGTGCGCTTCTCGGGCGAGGCGGAGCGCGACCGACAGGTGGCGCTCGCCGCGGGTATCCGTGCCGACGGTGAGGCGCGCGCCGCGGCCGTGCAGGCCGAGGGTCTCGCGTCGGCCGCGGCGACCGATGCGAAGGCCGAGGCCTTGAAGAAGTACGGCGAGGCGGCACTCGCTCAGGAGATCATCTCGCGTCTGCCCGAGATCGTTCGTGCGGCCGCCGAGCCGATCTCGAACATCAAGACGCTCACCGTCGTCTCGACCGACGGCGCGAGCGCCATCACCAAGACCGTCGGCCAGGTGCTCGGTGAGGGCACCGAGGTCGTCAAGTCGCTGACCGGGCTCGACGTCGGTTCGATCCTCGCCGGCCTCGCCGGTGCTCAGCTCTCGAAGGCAGCAGACGCCAAGGTCGAATAGGGCCATGCAGGGCGGGCGGTGCGCGGGTTGATCAACGACCTCGCACCGCCCGCACCGTCCCGGGCGGCAGCGAAACCGGCGGCCTCGAAGATGTCGACACGACGCCACCGGTCGTCGTCGGCAACGCTCCGACTCCTGCCGCAGATCGTACGTTTCGGGTGATGGCGCCGCCGAGCGCCTCTGGCACACTCGCGAGGGTTACGACCAACCAGGGGGCTGAGCATGACGATCGAACGCACCATCGAAACGAATCCGGCAGACCAGAAGCTGGCCGAGGAGGTGTCCCACGTCTCGACACCCGATCGGCTCTCGACACCGTTCGGCGAGTTCGAGTTCTTCGACGGCGTGCCCAAGCCCGAATCGGTCCAGTCGATCTTCGACGGTCTCGACCTCGTTCGCGGAATCACCGCGTTCCTTGACACGGTTCCCGGCGCATCGCTCGTCGCCATGCGGCGTGGTCTCCGCACCGCGGGCGTCGACTCCCCCGGCAAGATCGGCTTCACCGACCCGAGGTGCACCTCGACTCCCATCTTCCTCACGCCGAACACCGAGACGACGTACGGGGTCACGTTCCTCGACCTGAAGGCATGGGGGCCGACGGTCATCGAGGTGCCGTCGCAGTCGCTCTGCGTCGTCGACGACTTCTGGTTCCGCTACGTCGCCGACATGGGCATCGCGGGCCCCGATCGCGGCGCCGGCGGCAAGTACCTGTTCCTGCCCCCGGGCTACGACGGAGAGCGGCCCGACGGCTACTACACGTACGAGAGCCCGACGTTCACGAACTTCCTCGTGATCCGGGCTCTGGGCGGCGTGCCTGCCATCAAGCAATCGCGCATCTACCGGCTGAGCGATGCCGGCACCGCGCCCGAGAACACGTTCGTGAACATCGGCGAGCAGGCGTTCAACACCGTGCACTCGAACGACTTCTCCTTCTTCGAGGAGATCGCCGAGATCGTCACGGAGGAACCGACCGCCGCGCTCGACCCCGAGCGCGCAGGCGCACTCGCCTCGCTCGGCATCGCGCATGCGAAGCCCTTCGCACCAGACGCGCGCCTTCGCGGCATCCTCGACGATGCCGCTCGTATCGGCGCGGCCATGGCGCGTGCCAATCTCTACGCTGCCCGGAACCCCGATTCGTTCCGCTGGGAGGGATCGTCGTGGAAGAACGGCTTCGTCGGCGGCAGCTACGAGTTCCTGAACGACGGCGCACGCAATCTCGACGCGCGCACGCTCTTCCACTATGCCGCGACGGTGATCCACGCCGGCGATGGCGCACGCGCAGGTGGGCGCCGGCTCCGCCTACCTCTACACGGCGGAGGATGCCGACGGTGCCCTGCTCGACGGGGGCGAGACGTACTCGCTGACGATCCCCGCGAATCCGCCGGCGAAGAACTTCTGGGCCGTCGACATCTACGACACGCAGACCCGATCGCTGCTGCAATCGGTGCCGTTCCCTGCGCTGTCGAGCCTGCCCGGAGAGCTCCAGATGGAAGACGACGGTTCGTACGTGCTGTGGTTCGCACCATCCGCGCCAGTGGGCAAGGAATCCAATTGGATCCCGACGCTGCCTGGCAAGTCGTGGTGGCCGCTGCTGCGGCTGTACGGTCCGCTCGAGCCGTGGTTCGACCTGACCTGGCGACTGCCCGAGATCGTGCGCCAGCCGTCCTGATGCCCGAAGCGGGACAACCATGACGGATGCCGCGTCGCGAGCCGAGTAGGGCGGACGGGACTCGGCTATTGCTCGACCGATCTCGACATGACCGGGGATTTCTCGCCGATCCTGAATCTGTTTAGCCCAGACTACTCGGAGTAGCTCGACCAGGCTCGGATCGAATAAGCGTTGGATAAACGTGAACGCATCAAGTGCCAGCTAAGCACCTGCGACTCGACTCCAAGTCCAGCTCTGGCAGTTCCACAAAGTTCACCATCGCGGACGGTCGGTCACTTATTCGAGTGAACTAAGCCTTCAGCAGACCCATGCGATCAACCGCCCTCTGCGTATAGTGCTCGTTCTTCAACAGCACGGTCAAGCGCGATGCGGTCACTCGCTCCGAGGTGGAATGCCCGCTCGGATCCTCGCGACGCACGCGAGCCAGTCTTCCCAGGCGGCAGGGTCCGTCGGTCCACCGTCGGCCTCGATTCCGGTGTCACCAATAAGAGTCAGCAGGTCATCACCAGCACGCTGCGCGAACTGCCAGATGAAGTCAGTCATCGCGAGGAAGGCTTCCTCGGTCGAAATCAAATCGGCTTCCGAGTCACCGTTATCGGGGGATGACATTAAGGCCTCCGTTCGTGATCTCGCCATTTCGCACCTCGGCCCAGACTTGGGTCCCATCCGGCTGCGTCTTGAAGTACTTGGCGAGGGATTCGCCATTCTTCAGGGTAACGGTGCTGCGCAGGTTGTTGGGATCCAGGGCGCTCTGGATTAGTGCTCGGTTTTCGGCAGTGTCCTCCGCCAAGTGCCCTCTGGCATCGCGGAAGATGTGGGAAGTGTCACTTCGGAATCCAACCGCAATATCATCCGCAGTCTTTGCCGCATCTGCACCCGCCGCCGCGAACTTTGCGCTTTTTCCGAGCGCTGCTCCGATATCGCCGACCACGGGGACGATGCCGACCCCGTCCAGTAGGACGCACAGCCAGTCACCTTCCGAGGCGCACACAATGCCGTCAAGCACGTCAAATGGAGCGCCAATCACTGGTACCGTGCCCAGGATGCCGCGTGTACCTTGCCAGAACAGTTCCTCGTCCTGTGGTGAGGCTGGCCCTGTCCGCTCAGGCGGGAAGTACTCGGTGGGCGGCGGCGCCTGCCATGTCGGGTTCGAAGCAAGATAGTCGACGTCGCTGACGGTGTACGTCGGCGTGGCACCGGTTACGGACCACGTGTCTTGCACACCCTTTGTGCCCATCGGTTTTCCGTACTCGTCCATGTAGTCGGTGGCTCCGAGGGCAAGCAGCCCGGATGGGTCCGATCGGCTGATTGGACTGTTGCCTGCGTACGCGTACGCGTTCCACTGCTGCGGGTCGGTCAGATCGAGCAGCGGGTCGACGCTGATGAAGCCGCCGGTCGCCTCGTCGTAGTAGCGTGCCCCGATCTGTGTGAGTCCCGTGGTTTCGTCGCGGGTTTTACCGAGGAATTGGGTGTCCCCGGGTATGGTTTGGCCGTCGGATTCGCCGCGTGCGGCGCCGAATGGGTCGGTGTAGAGGCGGGTGATCGTGGTGTTGGTGGGGTGGCCGCCGTTGGGGATGGCTGCGATCGGGGTGCCGTGGTGGTCGGTGACATGGGAGGTGACGCCGTTGCCGAGGCCGCGGTCAGTTCGGATCGCGACGGTGCTGCCGGCGAACATGTAGTACCGGGTGGCTGTGACCGTATCGTCCGGGTTGATGTGGATTTCTTGCCCGCCTGCGTAGACGGTGGTGCCGTTGGCGTCGGTCCGGATGATCCGGTTCCCGTCCGCGTCGTACACATTAGACGTGCCTCCAGCGGCCGTTAGCTCACCTTCGGCATCCCACACGTATTCGGTAGGTGAGTCCGTTCCGACCTTGACGCTGGTGCGGTTGCCGGCCGCGTCGTACTCGTACGTTGTGGGCGTTCCTGCCGTGGTTGCGGTGGTGACGGCGTGCGGGCCCGCACCTGCACCGTGCGTGTTCGTGGTGGTGGTCGCGGTACCGTCCGATGAGGTGGTGGTCTCTTTGGTGCGGTTGCCGAGGACGTCGTGCGTGTAGTTGCTCCAGTACGGTGCCGCACCGCCCATCGCACCTGCGGAGGGTGCTTGCGCGCAGTCGCCGTTGCCGGCGGTCCAGGCGGTCTGCAGGCGCGCGAGGCCGTCGTAGTTGAAGCACTGGTTGTCCTGGAACGACGCGCCCGACAGCGGCGTGCTGGTCGGGGCATCCGTGATGCTCGTCACGTTCCCGGCCGGGTCGTACCCGTATTGCAGGTCGAGTTCGGTGCCGTCGATGCGTTCCCGGTCGAGGCTGATTCCAGACAATCGTTTCGTGCCATCCTCGTACTGGTAGGACACGGCGGCGCCGTAGGTGTTGCCCAGGTCGGTCAGCAGGGGGCGGCCGTCGGCGGCGTACCGGGATGCGGTAACGTAGGTGCCCCATCCGAATCCGCTGCTCATCCAAGACGGCATCGACGACGCAGCGTCATACACCGTGGTCACGGCCTCAGCACCCAGGACCGTCTTCCCAGCCGCATCGACGACGGCCGGGTGGGTGACCTTCGTGGTCTGCCCATCGATGGCGTACTCGTACTTCTTGCTGAGGGTGCGGGTTTGTAGATTCGTGAACGTGCCCGTGTTCGGCAGCACGAGGGATGTCTGGGTGGGCCGATAGCCGGTGTCCCAGTCGTCCGTTCGGGTGACGTAGGACTGTCCGTCGACGATCCGGGTCGCCGACGTGAGCACACCCTTGAGTACGGTGTCGTACTCCCAGGAGGCGCGAACGGTGCCGGTCGGGGAGCCATCGCGGACACTCGTCGTGCGGCCGAGGGCGTCGTAGGTGTATCCGAGGGCCTGGTTGTTGCCGTTCGTGCGGGTGGTCACGCGGCCGAGGACGTCGTAGCTCGTGGTCGAGGTGCCGGCGTCGGGGTCGGATGCGGTGATCTGGCGGCCAGCCCAGTCGTACCCGTATGACCACTCGTTCGGTGGTGCGCCGTCTGTAAGCGGCGGGTCAGTCATGCTGGTAAGCCGACCCGCCGCGTCGTACGCGTACTTCGTGGTCGTAGTGCCTGGGAGCGCCCGCACGTCTGACGGGCTGGTCTTTTCGGCGTCAGTGTCGGGGTCACGCGGGTACTGAGTCAGTTCGATCGTACGGCCGCGGGCGTCGACCTTGGTCGCGGTTGGGGTCCCGCCCATCGGCGGGATCTGCAGGATGGTGGCGCCGTCGTAGCTGGTGGTCGTGCGCCACTTTTCGTGGGTGGGCTCGGAGTCGGTGTGGATCCAGAAGACCTGCGCGGTCTGCCGGCCGGCATCGTCGTACTCGAACGTGGTGTGCCCGGACGTGTCCGCTGGCTTGACCTCCGGAGTCGCGGAGACTGCACTTTGCACCCAAGAGGGTTCGGTTTGTTCGATGATTCGGCCGGTGGAGTCGTAGCGAGTGTGCGTCACCATCCGGCCTTGCTCAGTTTGTCCGTGCCCGGTGCCGCGTCCTTCCTGTTGGGTTTGGAAAGGCCGCATGAGTGGGTCGTACAGAACAGCGCTGGAATGTTGGCGTTTCCCGTCCGCGGAGATCGTCTTCGTGACTACCGCGTTCAGTCCGTTGCTTTGGACGGTGTACTCGTACTGCACGGACGGGATCGTGATATCTGCATGCTGCGGGTACCACACCTTCGTCAACCGGCCGAGCGCGTCGTACACTGCCTTGGTGGTGCGCCCGTTCGCGTCGATCGATTCCACCGGCACGCCCAGGAATGGGTCCAACTTGGTGGTCGTCGTATGGCCGAGCGGGTTCGTCGTTGTGGTTGCGGTTACCGGGCCCTCAAGCCTGGGCGTGTACGCGGTGGTTGTGGTCTGTCCGGCGGCGTCCGTGGTCTCGAGGACCCTGCCGCGGGTGTCGTATTTCACGGTGGCGGTCTGGATGTACCCGTCGCCGTCCCGCGGGTCGATGGTCTCGGTCATGGTCGGCCGCCCGGACGCGTCGTAGCTGAGCTTCGATGCGGACACCACGTCAGCGGGTCGGTCTACGTCCTGGTTGCACTTCTTCGCGACCGTCTCAGTGACCGCCGGCAGGGCCACGAGGTGTTTGGCCGCCAGGCCCGAGTCGGTTTCGTGTGCGTACGTAGTTGTGGCGCACAGGTCGTCGTCGGAGGTGCCCAAATCGCCACGATCGTCGACCTTGGTGGGCTGGCTGTGTTTGTTGAACTCCGTGGTCGTCCGGGTGTGGTGCTCCAGCTCACCGTCGGCGTCATAGGCGGCGCTGTGCGTCTCCTCTGACGGGATACGGGTCGCGGTGAACGACGCCTCGGCCGCGCTGGTGGCGACGGTGTCCGGGGTCCCGAACCTGGTGACGGTCTCGGATACCTTGGCGGTTTCCCCGTTGTACTGAGTGGAGGTGAACACTTGACCGGCGAGCGGTTCGCTGTCCGTCACGCTATCCACGCCGGCGATCGGTGCTGTCAGCGTTGCGCCGGTGCCGCGGTAGTAGGTGGTGACGGCTTTCGTCTGCTGGGTGCCGGTCTCACCGGTGCGTGTGGTGATCTGCTTGGCACCGCGGAACTCGGAGAAGGTCTTGTCGTCGTCATCGATCAGTGGGCTGTCGGGTTCGACCCATTTCCAGTCGGCAGCGGCGTAGTCGTACCGGGTGGTGACCGCGACCGAGCCGGTGATCAGCTCGGAAGTTCCTGGTTCGAGATTCGTGTGCCCCTCGACTACGGAGTCGACGACGTGTTTGTAGAAGTAGTCCGTGCGCGGTTCGGATTCGTTCGGGTGGTGCCATTTCACCGGGAAACACAGGTCCTTGTTCTCAGCCGGATCCGCTGGCAATGAGTTCTGGCAACCGGTCGCGTAGTTGACACTGATGCGCCCACCGGACTCGGTCCGCACACTCCTCACGCGGTGACGCCAGAAGGCATCCGCGCCGGTGTTGGCGTCTTCGACCCGGTTCTTCATCTCGATGTAGTCGAACCGCACTTCAGGCAGGCTCAAGTCTTCCCTCGGGCCGCCGTTCCCAGTGTGAGTGATCGCATCCAGCCGAAGCATGATGCCCTTGGCGGGCTGCAGGTCGATGCCGCTGCCCTGTGGCACGAACCGCTGCGACAACGTCCACGAGTCGACCGACTGGTAGACCGAGCCGTCGCTGGCAGAGGTGGTGATCTTCGACAGGCGGGTGCGGTTGAAGAACGTGGGTGCGTACGTCTTACATTCGGCACCGGAGGCGCAGATCAGGTCTACTGGGGTGTCCGGCCAGTGGTTGGCGGTCGTCGCGGTTTGTGCGTTCGAGCACCACGAGTCCGGCAGTGCCAGGTCGGTGATGCAGCGCGGACCGTGTGTGAACTCAACCTTCGCAGGCGCCTGGCTGACGCTATCGTCGGGGTGTGTGCCGTACTCGACCCGGTTCAGGTAGCCGCCCGCGACGTACGACACCGGCGCGGTACCGTAGAACGGACGATAGTGGTTGACCTCTGAGGTGTAAAAATAGGAGAGGGTGTTCCCGGACGGGTCGATCACCCGGTCGAGGTTCCACCGCCACACGTGTTCACGGGACGAGTCTTTGAACGCGGTGGCGTGGTCGGGCTCGCCGGGATGGTTGCTGTACACGGGCACGGTCCACGCCGATGCGGCGTCGGCGTCACGGCCGAAGAAGTACTGGGTGCCGTCGGTGGTGGTGACCTTCCAGTGTTCCCCCTCGGCTCCTCCGCTGGTCAGGTGCTCGATTCGGGTGCCGTCGTCACGACGCGGATGCCACGTACCGCTGGTCTGGTCTTTGACCAGCTCAGTCCCGCTGCCGTTCAGCGAGAGGGTCGCGTTCTCGGGTCCCCAGCACAGATCGGGCGCGGAGAGGTCGATGTTGTTCGCACCACTGGTTTCGTCATCGGCGCACGTCTTGTAGCTGCGCTCGATGAAGCTCGTACCTATATCGAAGCCCTCGCCGATCAAACCTGCCTGGTTGTTCGTCGACGGGATCCGACCGTCCGAGACCGCGGATGAGTACGACAGGGAGAGTTCCGGGGCAGGACCTGCCGGCACCTGCGGGGCTCGCATCGGGTACGCCCACGTGAACGCGCCCGTCGCACCCGACGTGCCCCAGGTCGAGGACAGAGCAAGCGGCGTCGCCGACCAGTCACCGAGCGGCCCCGCTGCACCTGATGTCACCGCAACTGACCCGCTCGACGAGCTCGGGGACGTCGCTGCGGTGGGACCCATGGTCGTGGTCGTTCGCAGTGTCGCGGGCGCAGCGTCCCAGCCTGATGAGGCAGGGTTCACGGGCACGGTAATGCGCACTGTCTGAGCCGCCTCATCGTGCGTGCTCTCCAGCGCGACTGGACGGCATTCGGGCGTCCCGTCAGCGTCAACATCGCAGTCCGGCACCCACATCGCCTGCAGTCGCGACGCCCAGTCACCACCGCCGACTCCTGCGAACGCGTCGTATGCGACGGTCAACTCGACCGCCTGGTCGTCCGGTGCCGGCGCGTCGGATGCATCGGTTACCTCGAGGAGGACCCCGGTGACCCCTGCCTCCTCGGTTGCCACCTGATCGAGGACCTTCAGCGACACCCGATCGGGCGACTCCGCACCCGACGCCGGTGCAACAGTCACCGACATCCCGCCGAGCTCGGCCGGTACACCGTCTTCCGGCAACGGTGTGGCGGTCAAGTCCACAGTCTCTTCAGCCGCGGTCGGCAGGTCCGCCGGCAGCGCCAGCGGGTCCAGCGGATCGGTTGGATCTTCGTCAGCACCGACCACCTGATTGGACGCGTCTGGTGTCTGCGTGCCGAGGGCCGTCTCTGCCGCGGCAAGGTTCTGCGCACGCGACTCATCGATCACGCCGCCTGTTGTCGCCTGCGCAGCCCACGTCCATGCTGCGCCGAGCATGCCGGGGTCCACACCCAACACGACGACCAGGGCGCCCGCGATCACCAACATCAACCGTTCACGCACGCGCACCCCGTTCGTGGACATCCATCCGCCACTGAGACGCCCCTCGGGGCCCTTTTCTCGCATCACCGCTCACTCACCGTCGGGTCGACCGCAGTGAACGCCTCAGCACCTTCACCGAAGTCCTCCGCCTCAGCGCCTTGGCACAGCCGGCGCAGCTTCGAAGCATCCACGATTTGCCCGGAGAACACTCGAACGTTGTCGATTCGGCCCGGCCACAAGCTCGCCGCGTTCCCCGCAGTTTGACCGCGACCGACCGTGAACGCCCCTGGCGACTGCCACGCCGCCCCGCCGCGAGTCACCGGAGCACTGGCGACTGGATCGCCGATCTTCGGATTCGCAGGGGTGCCAACTTCGCATACCCACAACCGCACAGTCTTGTTGGTCGCGTCATGCTCGCCGACCAGGTGGACCCACTCATCAGCGGTCACGGTGCCTGTAGTGGCAGCAGAGATGGTCGCACCATCGCTCGTATCGGGCATGCTGAACGACCAGCAAGCCGCGCCGGCACCACAGTCCGACCGATACCCCAATTGGAACGCTGACTGGGTAAGCCCGTCCTGCGACAAGGCCGTGTAGTCACCCGCTGGTGGCCTCGAGCCTGGCAGCAACACGTGCGCGGAAACCGTGAACGACTTCTTCGTGTCCAGCACCGGCCCCGCCGCAACCGCGACATCATCGAGCCCGTCGAACGTCAGCGCCCAATCGTCATCTCGTGAGCCGAAAAGCTGATGCGGCCCCTTCACCCAGCCAGCTCCACTGATCTTGAGTGGCCCGGCCTGCTTCGGACCCGAGCCCGGCGCGCTGGACCCACCGGTCTCATCGAGCTTCCAGACCGCATCCTCGATCGGGGAAGCAACAACGATCTGGTAATCCACGCGATCCGAGAGATTCCCAGCAAGATCCTTGGACCTCACATGGAGCGTGACCGGGCCCGCCGCTTTCGGGTCGAACTCAATGATGCGGGTCTCACCCACTGGCTTCAGCGCTGCCGGGTCGCCGAAGGAGTAGCTGTACTCAATCACATCGTTCGAGCCGTTCGGGCCCACGATGAACTTGCCCATCATCTCTACGCCACCACGCTCGACGCGATCGTCATCGTCATACACCGCTTCCACACCCGAGCGAACAGGTTCAACAGTCGGTTTTGCTGGCGGGGTCACGTCAACCTTGAACTGGCATGTCGGCCCCCACCCCGACCACTGCCCCCCGGAGCCCGCTGCCGTCGCGCGCCAGAAATACGCCGTTCCGGCGATAAGCTTGCCCGCAGCCACCGTTGCGAACGCGCGGGTATTTGGCGCATGCGCGGCCCAGTTCGTGACGCTCCAAACCTCGGTCTCCGCCGTGCCGGACTTCGTAAACACCTGGAAATGGGCTGCCACGTTCTCGCCATCCGGATCGTTCACGACCGCCGACAGCGTGGGTGTCAGGGAGTTGATCAGCTGCTGACTCGTCGAGCATGCAGGCGTCATTGGGTTCGTTATCTGCAGTCTCGACGGCGGATCCGGCGGCCGGTTGTACTCCACGGACAGGAGCGCGTCGTGTCGGAATCGTTTCCAGCCCGTCATCGTGGACTCATCCCGTGATTTCAGCGCCAACGGGAGGGTCGGCCAGTCGCCGTCGGCGTAGTGCTTGACTGCTGATGTCGCGTCGAATGACTTGTATCCCTTGTTGCCGCAGCTGTCACTGTGGTATTCGGTCCGCGAGCTGTAACGAGTCCACTCGTGCCAGTTGTGCGAACCCCAGGTCTGTCCTGCCGTGATTCCCTCCAGCAGCACGTGCAGGTCCGTCGTGGTGGCCGTGCACGAGTATGAGTGCACCCCGTTCACGGCGAATGACGCGCTGATGATGTTTGCTCCGACCATGCTGCGGAGCGCGTCCAAACCGTTGAATTCCCAGAGGAGCCGCTGCGTGAACACCGTGTTGCACGAGGCGGCGTTGCAGCGGCCAGAACCTTCACCCTGCATCGTTGTACTGATGTCACCCCACTGGTACAGCGTGTCGGTGTACCCGCCTGTCCGAACGGCGATCCATTCCGACGGAGGTCGCCCACTGAACCCGGGGTCCAGATAGACAGGCCACACCGTCTCCGGGGCCGTCAACATCGCCTCGTTCGGGTCAACGACAACCGAGGTGGGTTCAACGTGAAGATCCATCTGCGCGACCTGATCGCCGGGCAGCGGTGCTGCCAGACGGTCATCGACCGCACCAGTCGCGCCCGTCGCGGCCCTGGCTTGAAGATGCTCGGGCGCGCGCAGCTCGGACGCAGCCGAGTCCCACATCACCGGGGGCGGCACCACGAAGTGGGTCTCGCCCAGCTCATCGACGACATTCGCCGCATTGCCATCGGCCTCGAGGTGAAGGCCGGCCGGCATCGTCACAGGAAACGCCAGCTGTAGCCCGTTGCCGCCTCCAGCAGGCGCGCCGCCGACAGCAGTCCGGCGCTCCGCAAGCAACGTCCTCAGCGTCCCAGCTGCGTCGGGCGTCGCAAGTTCGAACACGGGGAAGAAGCCAGTGCCGTCCTCGTTCACCGTCACGATCAACCGCACACCATCCGCGATCTCGTAGACGGCCTGCCCATCCTCGATGTTCGGCACCGGCAGCTGAACCGGGGAGCCGACCTCAAGCCGCTTCCCTTCACGCGTGATCGCGCCGAGTGGCCGTTCGGTTCCGTCGTTCAACTCGATCTCGTACACGGGCGCCACTGGCGCCACCATGCCCGACTCAGCATCGACCTGAAGCGTGGTGTCAATGTCGGTCCATTCGCCAGTCACCGAGGTCCGACTCGGCGACACCGACTGCTCAAGACGAATGGGGCCGTCCGCGGTCGCCCAGGTCGTCGACCACGGGGTCCGCTCACTCGTGACCTCAACGTCGACCTCGCACGCCCGCGCCTTCGGTGTCGCCGCCTCGAACGAGGGCTCCACGCGCTGCGCGCAATCGAACCCCTCGGCGTCGGCTTCACCTGAAGAGTTCAGCGCGGGCACCGCGATCGCAATCGTCGCAACCAGCGCGAGGACAACCACTGCCGACACCGGAACCACGACACGCCACCGCGCGACCAGCCACGACCTCACACCAACCTCCGAAGACACCACAATGAGCGTCGACACGACGCTGGAACGCAACCACGCGCAAGCGTCATGAACTCGGCAGTAGGGCCACCGGGAAGGGTTCGGGTCGAAGAAACGTGACTGGTGCGACGAACATACAGTCCAGCGCCCGACGTACGACGCCCCCCAAACGGGGGTGGCCGCCATCCGGGAGGCTGCTGCTATGAGACGGAATTCGCTCTGAACGGCGCATATGGCGATAACCAGAGAGATGCTCGCGTTCCGCCGCATATATCGAGTCGGTAACGGCCCACGAATTCAGTACCCGATCGACCGAAGGGCCCACTCGCTGACCACCGAACCGCCGTCGAGCTGAGCCCCGCGTCGAGCCCAAGGCCGTCGTTACCAAGGAGGCGGCAGCGGCTTGCGTCGCTAGCTACCGGTCGGCCGCACGAGGTCGCTGAGTTCCGCCAGCTGAACACCCATTGAACCTTCGAAGTTCGTTAGCGGGTCGATCATCGGCGGCTCGTGGGTCTATATGTGGGCCGAGAGCCAGTCGAGCAGCGTCGGATCAAGGCGCCCTTCCCCCGCGAGCAGGAAGGCGAGCGGGACCCGTTGGCTCTCGCTCGGTGCCTTATCGCCGACCGGTGCAAATATTCCGTCGGCCTGGGGCAAGCTCGAGGTCGCCCGACCGCGATCGATGCAGCGACAATCGGCTGTGCTTTCGATCCCCGCTCTCGGCGGGTTCCATATTCAGAGCCGCGCCCCGCCACGCACTGCGAGGGCTCGTCAGCGGCATGGCCACGTGTTTGCGACGATGGTCATGGTCTGGACAGACGGCCCCAACCGCGAAGAAGGCGCGCGAGGGCTCCTCGACGCCCTCGGCAGTTTCCTAGACTGGACCACACGTTGCGCTCGAGGTGGACGCATTTGAATCTAGGTGGAGCGCGCCTCGACGCGTCGAATCGAGGTCACTCGTGCGCCCTCTCCTCATATGGGATTCGGGTTCACATTCCGCCGAATGCATCCTTACTTGTCAGAAAAACCCCTGATCACAAGGCACCTGTGGGGCGGGAGGGGCTTGAACCCTCGACCGATTGACTCGCCCGGGCTTATGCGGCCCGACTCCGAATCTTGTCGAACGCTCGACCGATCTTGACATGACCGGGGATTTCTCGCCGATCCTGAAAATACGCGTTCAGACTACTCGGGATGCCTCGGAGCTTGGCGCACGCTGCGGCACATGCCGAAACACCTCATGGGGTCGGAGCTGGGGTGGGAAGTGGAGCTGCGGTCGTCGGACTCTGACTGAGCGTTACGAGGGCCACGACCAACGCCACCACCATCAACACAGAAACCACAATCGTAAGTACGCCGATTGCCCGACTATAGGTCACCGTGCGGGGACCGGGTTTCTCCACGAGGGCAACGAGCGTCAAGGTTGGAAGTGAAGTGCGCACGGCAAGGCGCCGCTGGAGTTCGCGCAGCGGAACTTCTGCAGCTTTCACAAGCTCCTTGGTGCGACGGTCCAGCATCCAGAATGCAACGCTGACGCCGAGACCAGCGAGCGCGACCGTTGCGGCGATCAGGAAGTTCTGGCTTTGAAAGGCCACCCCGTACCCTGCAAGGATCAGCGCAATCGTGATCAAGTAGTAGTTGATGACCTGCATACGCTGTCCTGCGTGCAAGGCAAACCACGCCCAGGCGTGGCTAAGGGCCAGCTCCTCGGCCTTGATCTTCTCGTCGAGGTCACGCGAAGAGACCTCTTTGTACACGCTATGTGGCATGCGCATAAACCTAGCGAGCGGCCGTACTCGTTGCGACAACAGCGAGAGCGATGGAACCCACTAACGCGTCATTTCACGAGCCGTGCATCCTGGCTTGAACCAGGTCTGTTCGTTTCAATCAGCGGAAAGTGGTGACACGGAACCCAGGGTTACACGGTGGCCGCCTCGCGATCAGGGGTCCGCTACGGTGATGACAGGGCGGACGAACGAGGAGCAGAGTGGCAGCCTACGACCTGGAGAAGTTGCTTGTAGTCGGAGTCGCTTCAAGCGCCCTCTTTGATCTATCGGCCGCGGATGCTGTGTTCCGCGAGAGCGGCGAGGCGCGCTACCGGGAGTTTCAAGAGGAACACATCGCGGAACCCCTGCAAGCTGGCGTTGCCTTCCCATTCATCCAACGACTCCTTTCGCTAAACGACCTATCGGCGGACGGAACTCCGCTCGTAGAAGTCATCGTTCTCTCGCGGAACGACCCAGAGACGGGACTGCGCGTGATGCGGTCAATCGCACATCATGGGCTACCCATCTCCCGAGCCATCTTCATGCAGGGCCGTTCACCGTACGAATACATGGGCGCGCTCAACATGTCCTTGTTCCTCTCCCAAAATGATCGCGACGTTCGAATCGCGCTCGAGATGGGTTTCGCAGCCGGACAGGTCGTGGGTTCACCCGCCGCAGACCCAGACGGCACAGACTTGAGAGTCGCTTTCGACTTCGACGGTGTACTTGCGGACGATTCGTCAGAGCGCGTTATGCAGGCCGATGGCCTGCCGGCATTCCACGCGCACGAGATCGAACATCTGAATGAGCCGCTACCTGAAGGGAGGCTCTCAGACTTCCTCAGAGGCATTAATCGGATTCAGGACATCGAGGAAGCGCGCGTGCTCGCCGATCCCTCATACAACAGGCGAGTTCACGTAGCCATCGTCACGGCGCGCAACGCACCCTCCCACGAGCGTGTCGTCCGAACTCTTCAATCCTGGGGCGTTCGCGTCAACGACGCCTTCTTCCTGGGCGGAATCGAGAAGGCAAAAGTTCTGCGAGTACTCAGACCACATATCTTCTTCGACGACCAGCTCAAGCATCTAGAGGGCGCAGCGGATGAGATTCCAAGCGTGCACGTGCCCTTTGGAGTAGTCAACGAACCGCTGGACGCTGAGACCAGCCAGACGCCCCATCCGACAAGCCTCGCCTGAGCGGGCGCGATCGCCTGCATGACGGCTTCCCATGGCCAATCGCGAGAGGTCTCACCGCAACGGCGACAAGCCCTACCTCGCTGGATCCACTTCTACAATCACCACAGGCACGACTCCGCGATCGGAGCCGCGCCCGTCAGCAGACTCAACAACCTGCTTGGACATCACAGCTAGGGCATGTCTGACAAGTGCTTTGCCCAGACAATGCCAGCGTGGAGGACGGCGGCCGCATCCGGTTGGTCTCCTGCCATACACCGGGGCCTTCATTGGCCGTGCTTTACTTTCGCCTGTGGACACACCTGAACTTGCCGCCCTGGTCCCAGGCTTCATGGCTCGGCATCCGGGGCAAGAGTGGACGCTGACGTCGGGGAAGGGCGCGGGCGAGGACCTCGTAGTCACCCTGTCTCCTGTGACCGCCCCTGAGCGGATTGCGACAGCCCGGGTCTACGCGGGGGCCGAGGTCTTCCTCTTCGACTTCTCCGGTCAC
>NZ_ATXG01000019.1 GCF_000421565.1 Agromyces subbeticus DSM 16689
GCTCACACTGCCCGGCCCCGGGGGCTCGGTGATCATCGTCGGCGACCTGACCGGCACCGTGTGGTCGATCGCCCCGGCGCTCATCGCGGTGCTCGTGGTCGCCTGGCCCAAGCTGCCCTCCGCGCGCCCGCGCGACGCCTAGACTGAAGATCCAGCTTCTCGAAGGGACAGCGAGCCACCGTGACCTATGTCATAGCCCTTCCGTGTGTCGACGTGAAAGACCGTGCGTGCATCGACGAGTGCCCGGTCGACTGCATCTACGAGGGTGAGCGTTCGCTCTACATCCACCCCGACGAGTGCGTCGACTGCGGGGCCTGCGAGCCCGTATGCCCCGTCGAGGCGATCTACTACGAAGACGACCTTCCCGAGATGTGGGCCGACTACTACAAGGCCAACGTCGAGTTCTTCGACGACATCGGTTCGCCGGGCGGCGCCGCGAAGATCGGCGTCATCCCGAAGGATCACCCGGTGATCTCGGCGCTGCCGCCCCAGGCGCACTGAGCATGGCGCGCGGCGAGCTGCCCGACTATCCCTGGGATCTGATGGCGCCCTACCGCGAGCGCGCGGCGGCGCACCCGGGCGGAGTCATCGACCTCTCCATCGGTTCGCCCGTCGACCCGACGCCCGACCTCGTGCGCGCAGCGCTCGTGAACGCGACCGACGCGCACGCGTACCCCCAGACGACGGGCACCGGCGAGCTGCGCCAGGCGATCGTCGACTGGTTCGCCAGGCGCCGCGGCGTGACCGGGCTCACGGCGGCGAACGTGCTGCCGACCGTCGGTTCCAAAGAGCTCGTCGCCCTGCTGCCGTTCCTGCTCGGCCTGGGTGAGGGCGATGTCGTCGTGCACCCGAGGGCTGCCTACCCGAGCTACGAGATGGGGGCGGTGCTGGTCGGCGCCAGGGCGATGGCCTCCGATGACCCGAGCGAGTGGCCCGCTGCGACGAAGCTCGTGTGGCTGAACAGCCCGGGAAATCCCGATGGCCGAGTGCTGTCGATCGACGAACTGCGCGCCGCGCGCGAGCGGGCGCTCGAGCTCGGCGCCGTCATCGTCGGCGACGAGTGCTACGCCGAGCTCGGATGGGAGGGCGAGTGGGCCGAGACGCCGGTGCCGAGCCTGCTCGACCCGCGCGTGACCGACGGCAACCGTCACAACACGCTCGTCGCCTACTCCCTCTCGAAGCAATCGAACATGGCGGGTTATCGAACCGCCTTCGTGGCCGGCTGCAGTACCGTGATCGGCCGACTCACCACCGTGCGCAAGCACGCCGGGCTCATGCTCGCGCAACCGCTGCAGGCCGCGATGCTCGCCGCCCTGCGCGACGATGAGCACGTCGCCGTGCAGAAGCAGCGTTATCGCGCGCGCCGCGCCGTGCTGAAACCGGCTCTCGAGGCAGCCGGGCTCCGCATCGACCACAGCGAGGCAGGCCTCTACCTCTGGGCGAGCGAGGGGCGCGACGCCTGGGACTCGATCGGGCGGCTGGCCGACCTCGGCATCGTCGGCGGGCCCGGACACTTCTACGGCGTGCATCACCCCGAGCATGTTCGGCTCTCGCTGACGGCGAGCGACGAGCACATCGCGACCGCCGCTGAGCGGCTTCGGGCCTCCGTCACGGCGTGACATCCGCTCGCTCACCGGCAACGCGAAGCGGTGCTGGTGATCACCGCCAATGGAAGCGACGATCTCTTGGCGGATGCGACAGTGTGCCGCGAGCCCGTCTAGGCTGTATTCGGATTGCGGCCGACCACCCGGTCTCGACCGGAAAGCAGGTGACCGCGCAAGTGACGATCACAGGAGGCGCCGTGAACGACGTCGTGAAGAAAGCGGCAGGGGAGACCCCCCACGCCGAGACCCCCCAGGCTGCCACCCTCAGCTTCGGCGGCACCACCGCCGAGTTCCCCGTGCACCGTTCAGTGCAAGGCAACTCGAGCATCGACGTCTCGACGTTGACTCGCCAGACCGGGTTGACGGCGCTCGACTACGGATTCGTCAACACCGCCTCGACGCGATCGGCGATCACCTACATCGACGGCGAGCAGGGCATCCTCCGCTATCGCGGCTATCCCATCGAACAGGTCGCCGCGAACTCGACGTACCTCGAGGTCGCTTGGCTGCTCATCTACGGCGAACTGCCGACGGCCGATCAACTGGGCGAGTTCGACGAGAAGATCCGCCATCACACGCTGCTGCACGAAGACCTCAAGCGCTTCTTCTCGTCGCTGCCGCACACCGCGCACCCGATGTCGGTGCTCTCGAGCGCGGTCTCGGCCCTCTCGACCTATTACGAGGACTCGACCGACTCGAACGACCCCGAGCAGGTCGAGCTGACGATGATCCGCCTGCTCGCGAAGCTGCCGGTGATCGCGGCGTACGCGCACAAGAAATCGATCGGGCAGGCGTTCCTCTACCCCGACAACTCGCTCTCGTTCGTCGACAACTTCCTGAAGCTCAACTTCGGCAACATGGCAGAGCCGTTCGAGGTCGACCCGGTGCTCTCCACCGCCCTCGATCGCCTGCTGATCCTGCACGAAGACCACGAGCAGAACGCGTCGACGTCGACCGTGCGGCTCGTCGGCTCGACCGGCGCGAACCTCTACGCCTCGATCTCCGCCGGCATCCAGGCGCTTTCGGGCCCGCTCCACGGCGGTGCCAACGAAGCGGTGCTGCAGATGCTCGCCCGCATCCGCGACTCGGGCGAAGGCGTCGAGAAGTTCGTCGAGCGGGTCAAGAACAAAGAAGACGGCGTGAAGCTCATGGGCTTCGGGCACCGCGTCTACAAGAACTACGACCCGCGCGCGACGATCGTCAAGCAGTCGGCCGATGAGGTGCTCGCCGGACTCGGCGTCGCCGACCCGCTGCTCGACATCGCGAAGGAGCTCGAGCAGTTCGCGCTCCAAGACGACTACTTCAAAGAGCGCCGGCTCTACCCGAACGTCGACTTCTACACGGGCGTCATCTACAAGGCGATGGGCTTCCCGACGCGCATGTTCACCGTGCTCTTCGCGATCGGCCGCCTGCCCGGCTGGATGGCGCACTGGCGCGAGATGAACCTCGACCAGCAGACCAAGATCGGCCGCCCGCAGCAGTTGTACATCGGCGAAGCCGAACGGCACTACCCCACGGCCTGACGCACCGACCGAAACGCCGGTCGTCGCCCTCGGGCGGCGACCGGCGTTTCGCGTTCTCAGTCGGCGGGCGTGAGACGCAGGGTGTCGCGCGCGTTCGCCTCGATCGCCTCCGTCGTGACGGCCCACTCGCGCAACTCACCGCGCTGCCAGAGCGGGGCCTGGTCGTCGTAGTTCGGGTGGAAGGCGTGGCCCGAGGCGCCCGTGAGGTTGATCCAGAGGGAGTCGTCGCGGTCGGCCAGGTCGACGACCATTCGCATCGAGGGCACCCAGTCGACGCCGTAGCCGACGCTCGCGTCCCACCCGATCGCATTCACGACCGACGAGCCGCCGCCGAGCTCGTAGGGCCCCCGATTGAAGAGCCACTCGATCGGGCCGATGCCCGATTCACCGAAGCTCTGGTTCGTGAGGGTGAGCGTGTGCAGCCGCCCCCAGCGCCAGGAGTCGGTGTTGGAGCCCATGCGGTCTTCGGCCTCGCCCCACGCGGCGCTCAGCGCATGCTCGATCATCGCGTCGCGGCCGGCGATTTCACCGTCTGAGTTCGCCCACCACGTCGAGTCGGGCTCGTCGAGGAGTGTGCCCACGACGGTGAACCAGCGGTCGCCGCCCTGTGGCCGCGTCGCTTCTGGCAGATCGCCGAACATCTCGTCGAGCAGTGTGCGCCAGAACACCGCGAAGTAGGCCGCCGGTGCACTGTCGGCATCGGCCCGTCCATTCCATCCCGCGAGGAGTTCGGCGCCGCGTGCGGCATCGCCGTCGAGATCGAGCGACTCGATGACCGGCAGGAAGGCTGCCGCATTCGCGTCGCTCGTGTCGAGTTGGATCTGCGCGAGTGCGTCGGCCGTGAACTTCTCGCCCGAGGCCAGCTGCTCGCCGATGAGACGCTCGATCGCGGCGGCGCGATAGCCGTAGTCCCAGTCCTCGGTGAGCAGGGGGCCGTCGGGCCCGGCTGCCGCGTTGTTGGCGGTGACAAGGTAGCCCGCGGGCGGGTTCAGCACCGACGGCAGCTGGTCGAAGCCGATGGTGCCCGACCAGCCGTTGGTGCTCGTCCAGCCGGGAAGGGGCATCGTGCCGTCGCCCGACAGCCGCACGGGAATGCGGCCCGGTGCCTGATAGCCGATGTTGCCGGCGACATCCGCGTAGACGAGGTTCTGCGACGGTACGTCGAACATCGCGGCGGCGGTGCGGAACGCGTTCCAGTCGGCTGCCCGATCGAGCGCGAAGATGGCGCGCGCGGTGGTGCCCGGCGTGAGGGCGGTCCACTGCAGCGACACCTGGTAGTCGCCGTCGGGCTGCGCGGATGCCGCTGGGAACCCCGTTGCGACCGCGGTGAAGTCGGCATCGATGTCGGTCACGATCGGCCCGCGCGCCGTCGATCGCACGCTGATCGTGACGGGATCGCCGCCGGCGACCTCGATCGTCTCCTCGCGGATCGCGAGGGGCACGAGCGCGCCGTCGAGCTCGTAGGAGTCGCCCTCGATGCGCTCGAGGTACAGGTCGGCGACGTCGGGCCCGAGGTTCGTGAACCCCCAGGCGATGCTCTGGTTCTGGCCGATGACGATGCCGGGCAGGCCCGAGAACGAGTACCCGGCGACGTCGAAGCCGCACTCGGGGGTGATCTCGACGCAGTGCAGGCCCATCTGCGCCCAGATCGACGGCATGGCCGGCCCGAGGTGCGGATCGTTCGCAAGCAGGGGCAGGCCGGATTCGGTGAGCGAGCCCGATACGACCCACGAGTTCGAGCCGAGGTCGCCGCCCTCGGGGCCGAGCAGTTCGGGCACGCCGTCGATCGCGGCACGCAGGGTCGTGAGCGCCGCGGCGTACTCGGGCGAGGGCGAGGATGCGGATGCCGCAGCGACATCCGATGTCTTCGAAACCCCGTCGCTCGGGAGCGGGGCGACGGAGAGTGCGGCCTGAGCGGCGGTCGGCCGCTCACCGATGATCGTGGGCATCTGCCCCCACGCGAACTCGGGGTGGAGGCGCTCGACCTCGTCGGGCGGCAGCACCGTCGACAGCAGGGCACGGTCGATCTCGTCGCCGAGGTTCGAGCGCAGATCCCACGCCATCGCCTTCAGCCAGGCGATCGAATCGACCCCCGACCACGGTTCGGGGGAGTAGCCGGGGTTCTGCACGCCGAGCACGGCGTATTCGAGAGAGAGGTCGGCGCCGCGGTGTTCGGCGAGGTAGGCGTTCACGCCCTCGGCGTAGGCGTCGTAGTGGGCCCGCGTCTGCTCGTCGAGCATGTCGAACTCCTGCTCGGCGACGCCCCGCCAGTCGAGCGTGCGGATGAACGCGTCGGTGCCCACCTGCGACTCGCCGAAGAGTTCGGCGAGCCGGCCCGCGGTGACGTGGCGGCGGAAGTCCATCTCCCAGAAGCGGTCTTGGGCGTGCACGTAGCCCTGGGCGAAGAACAGGTCGTGGTCGGTCTCTGCGTAGAGCTGGGGGATGCCGGCGTCGTCGCGGTGAACGGTGACCTCGGCGGTGAGGCCCGCGGCTTCGATCGCGCCGTTCGTTGTGGGGAACGAGCGGTGCACGGTCCACCAGCCGAGCCCTGCCGCCACGACGGCGAGCACGAGCACGGTGGTGAGCAGGCCGATGAGGAGGCTCACTCCCCGATGCCGACGGGTTCTCGGTGCGTCGGTACCCACGCCACTCCTTCGTGATGCGCAAGACGAGGGCCGCCCCGCGGCGGCCAGGAGATCAACTGTAGTCGAGACCGCGTGCGGTCGCGCCGGCGAGTGCGAGGCGGCTCGGCTACGCGTGCAGCGCCGCGTTCAGCAGCACGCCCTCGCCCGTGCGGGAGAGGGCCTCGACCTGGCCGTTCAGCGAATTGCGCCGGAACAGCAGGTTGGGCACCCCCGAGAGCACGACCGCCTTGACCGTGCTCGGGCGCTCGCCGGCGCCGCCGAACAGCACGACCTTCGTGCCGGCGGTGACGTAGAGGCCCGCCTCGACGACGCTGTCGTCGCCGATCGAGATGCCGATGCCGGAGTTGGCGCCGAGCAGGGCCCGCTCGCCGATCGCCACGCGCTGGGTGCCGCCGCCCGAGAGGGTGCCCATGATCGAGGCGCCGCCGCCGATGTCCGAGCCGTCGCCGACGACGACGCCCTGCGAGATGCGTCCCTCGACCATCGAGGTGCCGAGCGTGCCGGCGTTGAAGTTCACGAAGCCCTCGTGCATCACGGTCGTGCCCGGTGCGAGGTGCGCGCCGAGCCGCACGCGCGACGCGTCGGCGATTCGAACCCGTTCGGGCGTGACGTAGTCGAGCAGGCGCGGGAACTTGTCGATGCCCGTGGCGTGGATTCCTGCGCGCTGCAGCGCGGGGCGCAGGCGATCGAAGTCGGCCGGATGCACCGGACCCGCGTTGGTCCAGACGACGGCGGGCAGGTGGCCGAAGACGCCGTCGAGGTTCACCGTGTTCGGCGCCACGAGCAAGTGGGAGAGCAGGTGAAGCCGCAAGTAGGCGTCGCTCGTGCTCGCGGGCGGCGCATCGAGGTCGATCGCCACGTCGACGGCGTCGATCGTGACGTTGCGGCGCTCGTCTCGGCCCGTGAGCGCCAGGTGTTCGGGCGCGATCGGGGCCGCGGCCGCATCGCCCAGCGACGGCGCGGGGAACCAGGTGTCGAGCACGGTGCCGTCGGCGGCGGTCGTGGCGAGTCCGGCGCCACGGGCGAGACGGGGCGAGCTGTGGGCGACGTCGTTCTCGGGCATGTAGTCCAGCGTATCGAGCGGGGGCAGGCTGTGACGCGGTGCGTCGCGGCATCCGGGGCGTTCGTAGACTGGGACGCATGCCTTCCGACGCGACCGCCTCGCCGCTCGATCTCTCGGCCGACTCCGTGACCATCACCCGCGCCATCTGCGACGTGCCGAGCGAGTCCGGTCATGAGCGCGTGCTCGGCGACCTCATCGAGCAGGCGCTCGCCGGGGCGGCCCATCTCGAGGTCATCCGCGACGGCGACACGATCGTCGCGAGAACGAATCTGGGCCGCGATCGTCGCGTCGCCATCGCCGGGCACATCGACACCGTGCCGATCAACCGCAACCTGCCCACCCGGTTCGAGACGATCGACGGCGTCGACTACCTCTGGGGTCGCGGCACGGTCGACATGAAGGCCGGCGTCGCCGTGCAGCTGAAGCTCGCGCTCGAACTCACGGCGCCCATCGTCGACCTCACGTGGATGTGGTACGACAACGAAGAGGTGGCGGCCGCGCTGAACGGCCTCGGCCGGCTCTCGCGCAACCGGCCCGACCTCTTCGAAGCCGATTTCGCGATTCTCGGCGAGCCCTCCAACGGCCAGGTCGAGGGCGGCTGCAACGGCACCTTGCGCGCCGAGGTGCGGGCCCGCGGCCTTCGCGCGCATTCCGCACGCAGCTGGGTCGGCGAGAACGCCATCCACAAGCTCGCACCGGCGCTCGAGAAGCTCGCGGCGTACGAGGCCGAGACCGTGCTGGTCGACGGGCTCGCCTACCGCGAGGGGCTCAACGCCGTGCGGATCGCGGGCGGCATCGCGGGCAACGTCATTCCCGACGACGCCGTGCTCGACGTGAACTACCGATTCGCGCCGAGTCGCAGCGTCGCCGAGGCATCCGCATTCGTGCTCGAGTTCTTCGAGGGATTCGAGGTCACGATCGTCGACAGCTCAGAGGGCGCGCGACCGGGCCTCGACGACCCGCTCGCTCAGCAGTTCGTGCAAGCGGTCGGCGCCGAAGCGCGCCCCAAGTACGGATGGACGGATGTCGCGCGCTTCAGCGCCCTCGGCGTGCCCGCCGTCAACTTCGGCCCGGGCGATCCACTGAAGGCCCATGCCGACGACGAGCGCGTGGCCGTCGAGCAGATCCTCTCGACGGAGCGGGCCCTGCGGGCCTGGCTGTCGGGCACCACCGGCTGACGCGGAGGCCGGCATCGTGACCGTCGCGACCGTCGAGCGGGAGCCCGACCCGTTCCGCGTGACCCGATGGTCGCCACGGGTGCGCTGGCGGCTCGCCCCCTGGTGGGCGAAGGTCGTCGTGATCTTCCTCGGCGCGCGGGCGATCACCACGGTCATGGTGCTCGGCCTCGCGAGCGTGCAGGGAGCCAACCCGTGGACCGGTGCCCGCCCCGGGTACTTCGAGTACGCGAACCTCTGGGACGCCAGGTGGTACCAGATCATCTGGCTGGGCGGCTACCCTCGAGAGCTGCCGCTCACCGAGGCCGGCCAGGTGGCCGAGAACGCGTGGGCGTTCCTCCCCGTCTACCCGATGCTCGTCGGCGTCGTGACCTGGTTCGGCGTTCCGTGGAACGCGGCATCCGTCGTCATCGCCCTGCTGGCGGGGCTCGGCGCGGCGCTCGTCACGCACCGCCTGATGTCGCGGTTCCTCGAGCCCGACCGGGCGCTCTTCGCGGTCGTGCTCTTCTCGGTGGCGCCGGTGTCGCCGATCATGCAGTTCGGCTACGCCGAGTCGCTCGGCCTGCTCTGGCTGGCGCTGGCGCTGCTGCTGCTCGTCGATCGGCGGTACGGATGGCTCGTGCCCGTGATCGCCGTCTGGGCGTTCACCCGGCCCGGCGCCCTCGCCTTCGCACTCACCCTCGGGCTGCACTGGATCTGGCGCTGGTGGTCGCGGAAGCGCGACCCGTTCCCGATGCGGGAGCGCGTCCTCGCGGCATCCGTCGCCGTGTTCGCCGGCCTCGTCGGGCTCGCGTGGCCGGGCATCGTGTGGGCGGTCACCGGGAACCTGCACGGCTACACCGCGACCGAGCTGTCGTGGCGGTCGGCCTACATCGGCTATCGGGAGCTCGTGCCGTTCACCGCATGGTTCCAGTCGGGCGACTGGTGGTTGCACCAGCCGCTCGGCACGATCGTGGTGCTCGCGCTCATCGCCGCCTTCGCCGTGACGCTGTTTCTGCCGGCGGTGCGTCGTCTCGGCGTCGACCTGCGGCTGTGGCTCGCGAGCTACGCGCTCTACCTGCTCGCGGTGTTCTTTCCGCAGTCGAGCACCTTCCGCATCCTCGTGCCGATGTTCCCGCTCGTCGGTGCGCTGGCCCAGCCGCGCGCGGCATGGTACCGCTGGGGCATGGTCGCGCTCTCCCTCCTGTTGCAGCTGGGCTGGCTGCTCATCGCATGGGGCGTCGACGGGCGCGACTGGACGCCTCCCTGATCGGAGCATGAATCGGTGCCGCGCCCGCGCCATTTCGGGCTGCAGCCGTGCCGTCGTGTGTTGTCCACAGACTCGCGGCGATTTCCCAGCACCGCCCGTGATGGCAGATAATGGAAGCTCAGCCACGAAAGGGGAGCTCAATGGCGGCCATGAAGCCACGCACCGGAGACGGGCCTATGGAGGCTGTGAAGGAAGGTCGACTCATCATCGTTCGAGTTCCGCTCGAAGGTGGGGGGCGCCTCGTCGTCTCGGTGAACGACGCTGAGGCCAAGGAGCTGTACGACGTGCTCGGTGGCGTCGTGAAGCCCGCCTGAGTCACGCATCCTCGAATCGAGCCCCGAGTCTCTCGGGGCTCGATTCGTTTGCGTCGTCGGGCTTCGAGACGGTCGCTGGCGGTCCCTCGTCAACCAGCGAGGACTAGACGCCGAGCTTGACGATCTGCAGCAGGCCGTCGCCGGCGGGAGTGATCGCCGTCGCCACTGCGCTCGAGGCCGACAGCTCGGTGATGAGCGTGCGGTAGGCGCTCGCAGACTCGTCGCGACGGGCGGGATCGGCCACGCGGCCCTTCCAGAGCGCACGCGCGACGAGCACGATGCCACCGGGCTTCGCGAGACGCAATCCGTGCTCGGCGTACTCGATCACCGAGGGCGCATCGGCGTCGATGAAGACGATGTCGTAGGAGCTCTCGTTCATGCGCGGCAGCACCTCACCGGCCCGGCCGGCGATGAGGCGCACGCGGGCGGCGGCGATGCCGGCGTCGGCGAAGTGCTGACGGGCGTGCTGCTGGTACTCGGTCTCGGTGTCGATCGAGGTGAGCAGTGCACGGCGTGCAGCCTGCAGCATCCACAGGCCGGAGACGCCGAGGCCGGTGCCGACCTCGATGATCGACTCGGCTCGCGACGCCGCAGCGAGCACTGCGAGTTGCGCGCCGACGGCCGGCGAGACCGGCTCGACACCGAGCTCGAGCGACTGCTGTCGTGCTCTGGCGATCGGCTCGGTCATCGCGACCGAGTCGTCGACGTACTTCCAGTTCAGGTCGTGATCGGACACGTGGCGGCTCCCGGATGTATCTCTCAGCCCTCTCAGCCTAGAGCGCGGGCGACGTGGCGTTTGCACGCCTCGCCGCCCACTATCCTGTAGGGGTGTTCGGTCTGACGTTCGAGAAGCTGCTCATCATCGGGGTGATCGCTGTCTTCTTGCTCGGGCCCGAACGCCTGCCGCACTACGCCGCACAATTGGGGCGCCTCGTGCGATCGCTGCGCGACATGGCCAACGGCGCGAAAGACCGCATGCGCAACGAGATGGGCTCCGACTTCGACGACGTCGACTGGTTGAAGCTCGACCCGCGTCAGTACGATCCGCGGCGCATCATCCGCGAGGCACTGACCGATGTCGATCCGTTCGCCGAAGAAGCGGCGGCGGCACCGGTGGTGGCGCGCGCGTCGGTCAACGAGAACTCGGCGTACCTGCAGCGCAAGCGCACGCGAGAGGCGCTCGGCGCCGGCGAACCCGCGCCCTTCGACTCCGAAGCGACCTGACGCGCCGGCAGTGAGCAGGCTCGGGCGACTCGACCGAGCGGATGCCGCGTGCCGGCCGCCTCAGCGCAGCCGGAGCGCCTTCATCGCCTGGGCGAGCAGCACGAGCAGTGGCGCCTGCTGCTCGTACTCGATCGCCGTGCGTGGCAACTGCAGCAGGCCGGTCGCCGACGAGATCGTGACGGGCTCGACGAAGCGCAGCAGTCCGGCCTCGCCGTTGCGTCGGCCGAGGCCCGATTGCTTGACGCCGCCCATCGGTGCGGCCACCGAGGCGAACGAGCCGCGATAGCCCTCGTTGATGTTGACGCTTCCGGCCTCGAGCGCGTCGGCCACGCGTCGCGCGCGACCAGCCGAACGGGTGAACACCGCGGCATTCAGGCCGTAGTCGCTCGCGTTCGCGGCGAGCACCGCCTCTTCGTCGCTGCCGACGAGGTAGAGCGAGGCGATCGCCCCGAACGTCTCTTCGGCGAAGACCTGCATCTCGGGGGTGACGCCGGTGAGCACGGTCGGCTCGAAGAACCACGGGCCGATGTCGGGTCGGTGCCGGCCGCCGACGAGCACCGTGGCGCCCTTCTCGACCGCGTCGTCGAGGTGCGCCTGGACGCGCGCCAGTTGGGCCGCGGTCGCGAGCGAGCCGAAGTCGGAGTCGAACTCGAGCGTCGAGCCGAGCTTGGCTCGCCGCAGTTGCTCGACGAGGGCGCGCTGGAAGGCGCCGGCCACCTTCTGGTGCACGTAGATGCGCTCGATCGAGACGCACAGCTGACCCATCGCAGAGAACGCGGCGTGACTCGCGTTCGCCGCAGCGGTGTCGGGGTCGACGTCATCGAGCACGATCAGGGCGTTCTTGCCGCCGAGCTCGAGCGAGGCGCCGACGAGGCGTCGTCCGGCCTTCTCGGCGATCACGCGGCCGGTCGCCGTCGAGCCCGTGAAGCAGATGTAGTCGGCGACGTCGGTCAGTGCCTCGCCGACCTCGGCGGCTGGCCCGGCGACGACCGCCCACAGCGCCTCGGGAACTCCGGCGTCGATGAAGGCCCGGCGCAGCGCGAGGATCGAGAGTGCGCCCTGGTCGTCGGCCTTCTGCACGACGCCGCAACCCGCGGCCAGCGCCGGCACGACGTCCATCGCGGCGAGGCTCAGCGCGTAGTTCCACGGCGTGATGACGCCCGCGACGCCCTTCGGGCGAAAGCGCACGTGGCTCGTCGCGACCGTCGGCAGCCCTGACCGCACCGGCCTGCCGCGCAGCACGCGCTGGGCGGAGACGGCGTTGTAACGGGTCACCGATACGGCCTCGAAGATCTCTTCGAACGCCTGGCCGCGCGTCTTGCCGCTCTCGAGCTGGATGAGGTCGAGCAGCAGCTCGCGCCGCTCGAGCAGCAGGTCGTGCGCGCGCAGCAGCACCCGGCGTCGCTCGGCGAAGCCGGCGCGGGCCCAGGCGAGCTGGGCGAGCCGGGCGCGGCCGACCGCGTCGAGCACATCGGCTGCGCTCGATCGAGGCAGCTCGTGCAGGGTGTCTCCGGTCGACGGGGTCGGCACGGCGATGGTCTCGGAGCCCGACGCGACGACATCGTCGGTGAGGCTCGCGAACAGTTCGGGGGAGGCGGTTGGCGCGCGCATGGGCACAGTCTAGGTCAGTTGACCCACTTCGCCACCGGCCGGGCACCCGGGGTGAGTACACTGCCTCCATGACCGCAACGGAGCGCAGCCTTTCCCGCGGTGTCGTGACCCGCTACGCCATCGGTTCCCTCGGCACCGGCGGCTTCGCCACCCTGCCCGGTCTCGTGCTCGTGTACTACCTCACCGATACGCTCGGCGTCACGGCGCTGCTCGCGGGCCTCGTGGTCACCGCGGCCAAGGTCTGGGACGTCGTGATCGACCCCTGGATCGGCGAACGCAGCGACCGCGCACTCGCCCGCACCGGCACCCGTCGCACCTGGATGATCGTCGGCGCACTCGCCCTGCCCGTCGGGTTCGTGCTGACCTTCGCGGTGCCGGCCGGACTCGCGCCCGCGGCATCCGGCGCCTGGGTGTTCATCGCCTTCCTCGCGACGGCCACCGCCTTCAGCCTGTTCCAGGTGCCCTACATCGCATTGCCCGCCGAGCTCACCGCCGACTACGACGCGCGCACCCGACTGCTCACCTGGCGCGTCGTCGTGCTGACGATCGCGATCCTGCTCTTCGGCGCCGGTGGTCCCGAAGTGCGTGCGGCGTTCAGCGACGAGCACACGGGGTACCTCGTGATGGCGATCGTCGCGGGCCTCGTGATCGGCGCGGGATTGCTCGTCGCGACGTCGACCGCGGCGAAGGGCGAGCGGTCGACCGATGCCCCGCCGCGCCGCGACATCCGTGCCGGCTACACCGAGGGCTTCGCCGCGTTGCGCCGCAGCGCCGCCTTCCGCGCCCTGCTCGCGGCGTTCGTGCTGCAGGGGCTCGCCACCGGGCTGATGCTCGCCGGAGCGCAGTTCGTGGCGACGTGGGTGCTCCGCGACGAGCGCGCTGTGACGTTCCTGTTCGTCGCCCTCATCGCACCCGCCGTGCTCTGCGCGCCCGTCTGGCAGGCGGTCGCCGCCAGAGTCGGCAAAGAGCGCGGCTTCGCCCTCGCGAGCACGCTCTTCGGTTTCGCGACCTTGAGTCTCGTCGGCATGATCTGGGCCCCCGGCGCCTGGGTCTACGTGCCGGTCGCCCTCGCGGGAGCCGGGTACGCGGGCATGCAGTCGCTGCCGATGGCGATGCTGCCCGACGTCATCTCGCACGATGCGCGAACGCACGGCATCGGGCGCGCCGGCAGCTTCGGCGGTGTCTGGACTGCAGGGGAGACGGCCGGCATGGCGCTCGGCGCCACCGTGCTCACGATCGTGCTCGCGATCACGGGCTACATCGAATCGACCGGTGCCGAGACCGTGGCCCAGTCGCCGGCGGCGATCACCGGCATCACCCTCAGCTTCAGCGTGATCCCCGCGCTGCTCGTCGCCGCGAGTCTCGTGGCGCTGCGACGGTACCCGCTTCGCCGCGACGACATCCGAGCGGATGCCGCGGCCATGACCGCAGAGACGGTGGCATGATGATCGACTTCCGGCGCGAGGCATCCGACATCCTCGCCGAACTCGAGGGGCTGCGTGCGGCCGATGCTCCGACGCACGGCGGCCGGGTGCTGTCGTACGTCTACGACTCGGGCCTGCCCGAGCTCGACGAGCTCGCGGCGCGCGCGGCGCGGCTCGTGCAACCGGTCAACGGTCTCGATCCGACCACGTTCACCTCGGTCGCCGCGATGGAGGCCGGGGTCGTCGGCTTCGCACGCCGCGTGTTCGGCGGTGCCGACGACGACGAGGTCGTGGGCTCGGTGACGTCGGGTGGAACCGAGAGTTGCCTGCTGGCCGTCAAGACGGCGCGCGACGTCTGGCGGTCGGCGAGGGCCGGCTCGCCGCGGGTGCCGCGCATCGTGGCGCCCGTCACGGTGCACGCGGCCTTCCACAAGGCAGCCGAGTACTTCGGCCTCGAGCTCGACCTGGTTCCGGTCGACCCGGCGACCGGCACGACCTCGGCTGCGGCGATCGAGGAGCGGCTCGGCGACGATGTCGCGCTCGTCGTCGTGAGCGCACCGTCGTACCCGTTCGCCACGCTCGACCCCGTCGCCGACGTCGCGGCGATCACCGGGCCGCGCGGCATCGCCCTGCACGTCGACGCCTGCATCGGCGGCTTCGCCCTCGCGTTCTGGCCCGACCCGCTGCCGGCGTGGGACCTTCGCGTGCCCGGCGTCACGAGCCTCTCGGCCGACCTGCACAAGTACGGGTACGCCCCCAAGGGCGTCTCAGTGCTGCTCACCCGGGGCCGCGACCGGCAACGGCACCAGTACTTCGCGACGACCGCCTGGCCCGGGTACCCCGTGGTGAACCCGACGCTCACCGGCTCGAAGCCCGCGGGGCCGCTCGCGGCGGCCTGGGCCATCGTCGAGGCGCTCGGCGACGGCGGCTTCGCTGCGCTCACCGAGCAGACGGCACGGGCGACCGCTGCGCTTCGCGAGAGCGTCGCGGCCATCGACGGACTTCGGGTGGTCGGTGCGCCGACGGGGCCGCTCTTCGCCGTCGCGGTCGACGAGGCGGTGCCGGTCGAGCGCCGGGTCGACCCGCATCACTGGGCGGATGCCGCGCGCGCCTCGGGCTGGCACCTGCAACTGCAGCCGGGCCTCGAACAGGCCGACGGCAGCCGCCTGCCGCACACCACGCACCTGACCGTGACGCCCGTCACCGAAGCCGTGCTGCCCGAGCTGAGCGCCGCACTCGTCGCCGCGGCCGATGCCGTGCGCGGCGAGCCCGCCGTCGACGGGTGGGCGCTCGTGTCGGAGCTCGCCCAGTCGCTTCCCGGTGGCATCGAGGCGCTCGCCGCGGCATCCGCCGGGCTCGACTCCGCCGGCGCAGCGGGGCTGCTGCGCGCCTTCGGCCTGCTGGGCGGCGACGGCGCGGCTGGCGCCCTGCCCGATCGCCTCGCGCCGGTGCTCGCCCTCGTCGGGGCACTGCCTCCGAAGCTCACCGAGCGGCTGCTCGTCGAGCTGCTCGCTCGAGTCGTCGAGCCGCGCGCTGAGCTGCCCTGACGTTCGGCCGCGGTTGCTGCCGAACGCTGATCAGGCGTCGAGGATGAAGGCGCGGTCGCCCGTGAGCGGCCGCAACCGGTCGCCGATCGGGAACGGCACGGTGTGCTCGATCGCGGGCGCGTCGATGGCGCCGAAGTCGTCGTTCTTGACCCGGATCGCCGTCGACGACACCTCGGTGAGGCGAACGCGAAGCCACCGGCCATCGTCGAGACGCAGCTCGTAGAGATCGGCGAGGTAGCCGATGCCGGTCGCCTCGAGCGTCTCTTCGGCGGTCAGCCAGTCGACCGGTTCGGTCAGCGGCCGGCCGAGCAGGTCGATGACGACGAACGCGTCGGATTCGGGGCGCATCCACCCGAGGAGCTCGCCGTCGCCACGACGATGTTCGATCCAGTCAGCAGGCGCGGTCATGCTTCGAAGGTAGCAAAGCCGATCGCCACCGCGATCGGGTCGTCGTCAGCGCCTCACTGCAGCGCGCAGCGCTCGCCGTAGTAGGCGTAGAGCTCGGACTTCAGGGTGTCGCCCGACGAGCGGTCGAGCCGGCCTTCGCGCCCGTCGCTCGTGCGGATCGCGAACGGCAGGATGGTGCCGCGCTTGTCGTCGGCGATGGCGTGCGCATCGCAGCGGGCCGGTCGCACGGGCAGCGAGATCGTGAACGGCTCGTCGCCCGCCGCGACCTCGGCGCCGAGCGGCCAGTCGACGCCGTCTTCGGCGTTCAGCAGGGTCGTGCCGTACACCCGGTCGATCGTGAACGAACCGGTGCCGGATGCCGCGGGCACGACCTCGACGTCGATGAACGCGCGTCGATCGGCGCCGCTGCCGGTCGAGCGCAGGTGTTCGGGCATCGTGAGCGTGGCGACCTGCTCGACGGAGTCGGCGAGGCACGCCTCGCCGGTCACTCTCGCGAGGGTGCCGAACGGGTCGTCAGCAGGCAGCTCGCCCGAGACCGTGCCCGAGCCGCCCGCGGTCGAGACGTCGAGCAGCACGACGGCGACGAGGTGCGTGGGGTCGTCGCCGGCGTCGCACTCGCTCGCCGTGAGCTCCATGCGGATCTGCAGGGCGTCGCCCGGCGCCACCTCGAACGGCTCGTCGCGCACCATGCCCGACGCGAGCGAGGGCGAGTCGACCTCGAGCCGTTGCACGGTCACCGTCGCCTCGCCGTCGTTCTCGAGCCGCACCACGAGTCGGCGCGCTTCGATGTCGAGCCGGCCCTGCTGGATGCTCGCCGACAGCCCCTCGGGCAAGCCCTGGGGAGGCGACGGCGTACAGGCCGCGAGACCGAGCACCGGCGCCGCCGTCACGAGCGCGAGGCAGGTCGCGAGCCGGCGGGTGAGGCGGGCGCGCGGCATCCGGTCACCGCACCGTGACGTCGAGCCGGCGACCGATCAGTGAGCGGGGGATGGCCGCGAGGCGTGCGGCGACCTGCTCGATCGCGCGCGCCGCCGGGTCGTCTGGCTCGGCGAGCACGACCGGCATGCCGTCGTCGCCGCCGCGACGCAGCGCCACGCTGAGCGGCACGCTCGCGAGCAGCGGCACCGGCTCGGGCTGGCCTGCCGAGAGACGCTCGGCGACGATCGCGCCGCCGCCCGCTCCGAAGAGGTCGAACACCTCGCCACCGGCCTGCGTGATCCCGGCCATGTTCTCGACGACGCCGACGATCTTCTGTCCGGTCTGGCGCGCCACGGCACCCGAACGCTCGGCGACGTCGGCGGCCGCGGGCTGCGGGGTCGTGACGACGACGACCTCGGCGTTGGGCAGCAACTGGCCGAGCGAGATCGCGACGTCGCCGGTGCCGGGCGGCAGGTCGAGCAGCAGCACGTCGAGGTCGCCGAAGTACACGTCGGTGAGGAACTGCGAGAGCGTGCGATGCAGCATCGGCCCGCGCCAGGCGACGGCGACGGATGACGCGCGCCCGCCCGCTTCGGACGGCTCGACGAACATGCCGATCGAGATGACCTTCACGCCGTGCGCCACGGGTGGCAGGATCATCTCGTCGACGCGCGTGGGGCGCGCAGCGAGACCGTCGGCGTCGACGAGGCCGAGCAGGCCCGGGATCGAGAAGCCGTGCACGTCGGCGTCGACGAGACCGACGGCGAGACCCCTCGCGGCGAGCGCAACGGCGAGGTTCGCCGTGATGGTCGACTTGCCGACACCGCCCTTGCCGCTCGTGACCGCGATCACGCGTGTGAGGGTGCCGGGGCCGAACGGGTTGCCCCGAGCCGCCTTGCCGCCCCGGAGCCGCTCGGTGAGCGCCGAACGCTGCTCGGGCGTCATGACCGAGAGCACGACCACGGCGTTGCCGTCGCCGACGACCGTCTCGGCCGCCTGCCGCACGTCGCGTTCGATGCGGTCGGAGGCGGGGCATCCGACGATCGTCAGACGGATGCCGACCTCGACCCGACCGTCGTCGCCGACGGTCACGTGATCGACCATGTCGAGTTCGGTGACGGGCTTTCGGATCTCGGGGTCGATCACGCCGGTCAGTGCGGCGCGCACCGCGGCCTCGAGCGTGGCGGCGTCAGCGGGCGGCATGCTCGGACTCCTCGTCGTCGCGGCGGTCGAGCTCGTCGAGGATCGCACGCAGCTCGGAGCGGATGAACTCCTTCGACGCGAGATCCCTCATCGCGAGCCGGAGCGCGACGACCTCGCGGGCGAGGTACTCCGTGTCGGCGAGGTTGCGCTCGGCGCGCTGCCGGTCCTGCTCGATCTGCACGCGGTCGCGGTCGTCTTGACGGTTCTGCGCGAGCAGGATGAGCGGTGCCGCGTACGAGGCCTGCAGCGAGAGCACGAGCGTGAGGGCGGTGAAGCCGATCGCTATGGAGTCGAACCGCAGGTCTTCGGGTGCGACGGTGTTCCACACCATCCAGCCGATCGCGAACACCGACAACGCGAGCAGGAAGCCCGGCGTGCCCATGCCACGCGCGACCCACTCGGTGAAGCGACCGAAGCGGTCGCTGTCGCCGGAGCCGCGGAAGGACGGAGAACGGCGAATGCCCTTCGGGGTGTCGAACCGGCGGTCGTCTGCGTCAGCGCGTGCCATCTCCTGCCCTCCTTCCGTGTGGGATGGGGATGCTCCCCGTCGTCAGCTGGGCCCGCGCCGCAGCGCGACGCCCCACCTCGGTGTCTTCGGGATGACTTCGCCAGTCATCTGGCAGGAGGTAATCGAGCACGTCGTCAATCGTCACCACCCCGACGAGACGATGCTTCTCATCGACGACCGGCACCGACACGAGGTCGTAGCTCGCGAGGATGCGGCTGACCTCGGCGGCGGAGGTGTCGGCCCGCACCGGCTCCAGCCCCTGATCGATGAGGGTGCCGAGCCGCTCGTGCGGGGGATACCGCAGCATGCGCTGGAAGTGCACGAGACCGAGGAATCGGCCGGTGGGCGGCTCGTACGGCGGCAGCGTGACGCACACGGCTGCGCCGAGCGCGGGCGGCAGGTCGTGGCGGCGGATGAGTGCAAGGCCCTCGGCGACGGTGGCATCGGCCGAGACGATGATCGGCTCGGTCGTCATGAGCCCGCCGGCCGTGTCGGGCCCGTAGGAGAGCAGGAAGCGAACGTCTTCGGCCTCTTCGGGCTCCATGAGCTCGAGCAGGTGCTCGCCGCGCTCTTCGGGCAGTTGGGCGATGAGGTCGGCCGCGTCGTCGGGCTGCATGTGGTCGAGCACATCGGCGGCGCGATCGTCGCCGAGACCTGCGAGGATGACCACCTGGTCGGACTCTGGCATCTCTTCGAGCACGTCGGCGAGGCGGTCGTCGGAGAGTTCTTCGGCCACCTCTTGGCGGCGCTGCGGGGGCAGGTCGAGCAGGGTGCTCGCGAGGTCGGCGGGCTTCAGGTCGGAGTAGGTCGCGATGAGGTGCTCGGCCGATTGCGCCTCGCCGCTCGGATTCGTCTCACGCACCTCGCGCCACGTGACGTAGGCGGATTGCCCCTTCGAGAACGGCGAGGCGCCCTTGGGCCGGCGCACGAACAGCTGGTCGACCTGCCACTCGCCGGGCTCCTGCTCCTCGATCGCGACGTCTTCGATCGTGGCGCCGCCCGAGCCGTCGGTGAAGGCGACCTTGCGACCGAGCATCTCGGCGATCACGCGAACCTCGCCGCCGCGCTGCTCGAAGCGGCGCAGGTTGATGAGGCCCGTCGTGATGATCTGGCCGCCACCGATCGACGTGACGCGGCCGATCGAGACGAAGACGCGGCGTTTGCCGGGGATCTCGACGATCAGGCCGACGACGCGGGGCGGGTCGTTCTTGCGGTACACGACGAGCACGTCGCGCACCTTGCCGACCCGGTCGCCGTTGGGGTCGAAGACGGCGCACCCGGCGAGTCGGGCGACGAAGACTCTCGTGGCGCTCACGGGTACCAACTTAGTCCCGGATGCCGCATGCCACCGGCTTCCCGGCCGCAACCGTCTCCCGTTCCACGGCGGCGCGCTGCGCCGTCATGGGAGAATGACGGGGTGAGCACTCAATCGCCGTTCGGCGGCCGCATGGGCCGAGCCTTCCCGACCCTGCCCAAGGGGGAGACGGTCGCGAGCTTCGAGACCTACGCCGAGGCGCAGGCCGGCGTCGACCGGCTGGCCAAGGCCGAATTCCCGGTGCGCGAGCTGGCGATCGTCGGCACCGACCTGACGAGCGTCGAGCGCATCACGGGCAAGCTCACCTGGAGCCGTGCGGCCGGGGCGGGCGCGCTTTCGGGGGCGTGGTTCGGCACGTTCCTCGGCCTGCTCTTCTTCATCTTCGCGCCCACCGGCGCCTCGATCGGCATTCTCATCTCGGCCGTGCTCATCGGCGCGGGCTTCGGCATGATCTTCAGCGTCGTGTCGTACTCGCTGAACCGCCGCCGTCGCGACTTCACCTCGACCATGCAGGTGCTCGCGAGCCGGTACGCGATCATCGCAGAGACCGCGCACGTCGAGCGGGCCCGCAGCGTGCTCGGCGTCGACGCGCCCACGGCCGAGCGATCGGCCGCGTCGCCGTCGGCGGCGCCGGGCTCGCCGCCGATGAGTTATGGCGAGGCGACGGATGCCGCGCGCCGGGCCGAGGCCGAGGCGGTGCGTGCCGGCCAGGCGCCCGTTCGCCCGCGCTACGGCGAGATGGCGCCGACCGCTGAGCCTGCCGCCGAATCACCGACGTCTCAGGCCGACGGCTCCGGCGACGATGCAGACGTCAACGCCGACACCGACGAGTCGAAGCCGCCCGCCTCCGAGCGCTGAGCTGTCGCGGCGGTGACGTCGGCGCGACCGCTCGCCGCGAGGCTGCTCACCAGTCGACGGGCTTCTCGGGCGTGTAGACCCAGGCGGTGAAGAACGCATCGAGCTGTTCGCCCGAGACCTCTTCGGCGAGGTCGGCGAAGTCCGTCGTGCTCGCCGTTGCGCCACCGAAGCGAGCGACCCAGGCTTGCGCGAGCTCGAAGAACGCGTCGTCGCCGATCTTCACCCGCAGGGCGTGCAGGGTGGCGGCGCCGCGGTCGTAGACCGGGCCGGCGAAGAGACCGAGCGGTTGCGGGTCGGCGACGACGAAGTCCCACTCGGGGTCGTCTGCCGGCGTCGACATGAAGTCGTCGAACGATTCGTTCGCCGTCGCCCGGCCGCGGTGCTCGTTCCACATCCACGTCGAGTACGTGGCCCAGCCCTCGTTGAGCCAGATGTCGGCCCAGCGTTCGGGACTCACGTGATCGCCCATCCACTGATGTGCGAGTTCGTGCGCCACCGTGCCCTCGCGGGCGTTGCGGGAGAAGAACGAGCGGGTCTGGGTCTCGAGCGCGTAGCCGACGGAGTCGTCGTCGACGATCGCCCCGTACGACACGAAGGGATACGGGCCGTACAGGCCCTCGAAGAACACGAGCATCTCGCTCGTGAGCGCGAGGTCGGCCGTCGGCGCGCCGAGACGGGTCGGATCGACGGCATCGAAGATCGGCGTGCCGTTCGCGGCGACGTACTCATCGATCTCGTAGTCGCCGACGCTCGCCGTTGACAGGTAGGCGGCCATCGGATCGGGCGCGTTCCACGACCACGTGGTCGTGCCCGCGGTGGTCTGCGTGTCGGTGAGCACACCGTTCGCGACCGCCACGAGCCCCTCGGGCACCGTGATCTCGAAGGTGTACGTGGCCTTGTCGGTCGGGTGGTCGTTGACGGGGTACCAGGTGGCAGAGCCATCGGGCTCGCTCACGACCATGGCACCGTCGCGGGTCGTGACCCAGCCGTAGAGGGCGTCTTCGATGTCGGTCGGCCGAGTCGTCGTTCCGCCGTAGCTCACGACGACGCGTGCCTCGGCGCCCGTCTTCAGCTTGGGGCGCGGGGTCACGACGAGTTCGTTCGCCGACTGCTCGAACGCCGAGCGCTTGCCGTTCACCGTGACGGCCGTGGCAGTGAGTCCCCGCAGATCGAGGTTGAAGCGGTCGAGGTCCTGCGTCGCGACGAGGTCGATGGTCGCGACGGCTTCGAGGTGGCCCTCGAGCGGTGCCGGCGCGGGCGCGGGCGGCGCGTAGTCGAGCGCGAGGTCGTAGTGCTGCACGTCGGTGCCGCCGTTGCCGGCGAGCGGGAAGTACGGGTCACCGGCACCGTCGGCGCCGGCTGAGTAGCGCGGCGCGCCAGGGTCGCCGGGTGCTGCGACGGCCAGTGACGGCACCGAGATCACCGCGAGCGCGACGCCCGCCGATGCGAGAGCGAGAAAGACAGGGCGGCGTGACATGGATCCTCCAGCTGCAGCGGTGCGATCGACGATGAGCATCAATGTACTGCCGGGCGTTCGTGGCGCGCCAGAGGCCGAGCGTTCCATTCAGGGCGAGGAGGCAGCTCATTCCCAGACTCGCGATATATCGTGACCTGCATGGTGACGCAGACACAGCTCGATCGCGAGATCGCCGACGGTGAACGCGCCGATCGCCCGATCAGGCGATTGCTCCGGGGCATCCGTCGCCGCATCGAACGCCGGCCGGGCCTGCGCCGCGCCTATCGCATCGCCGTCGGCGTGCTCGGCGGCATGATCGCGCTGCTCGGGCTGCTGCTCGTGCCGCTGCCGGGGCCGGGCTGGCTCGTCGTCTTCCTCGGCCTCGCGATCCTCGGCACCGAGTTCGCTTGGGCCAAGCGCCTCGCCGCGTTCACGAAGCGTCAGCTCGCCCGATTCTGGGCGTGGTGGCAGGCGCGCCGGGCGGCTCGCTCGACGGCCTGACATTCTGGGCGTGGTGGCAGGCGCGCCGGGCGGCTCGCTCGACGGCCTGACCTTCGCTACGAGGCGGCGCCGCGCACCCAGGCCTCGACCTCGTCGGCCGTGCGCGGGATGGCGGCCGAGAGGTTCTCGGCGCCGTCAGCCGTGACGAGGATGTCGTCTTCGATGCGCACGCCGATGCCGCGGAACTCGACAGGCACCGTGAGGTCGTCGGGCTGGAAGTAGAGCCCCGGCTCGATGGTGAAGACCATGCCCGGCTCGAGCACGCCGTCCATGTACATGTCGCGCCGCGCTTGCGCGCAATCGTGCACGTCGAGTCCGAGATGGTGACTCGTGCCGTGCACCATGTAGCGACGGTGGAACTGGTTGTCGGGCTCGAGCGACTCTTCGGCCGAGACCGGCAGGAATCCCCACTCGGCGGTCTTGCGCGCGATGACCTGCATCGCCGCGGCGTGCACCTCGCGGAACACGATGCCGGGCTTGACGATCGCGTATGCGGCGTCGGCGGCTTCGCGAACCGCCTCGTAGACCTGCCGCTGCACGTCGGAGAATACGCCGTTCACGGGGAAGGTGCGAGTGATGTCGGCCGTGTAGTAGCTGTCCATCTCGACGCCGGCATCGAGCAGCACGAGGTCGCCCGGAACGACCGGTCCATCGTTGCGGGTCCAGTGCAGGATCGTGGCGTGCGGGCCGGCAGCGGCGATCGAGTCGTAGCCGACGGCGTTGCCGTCGAGCCGGGCACGGGTTGCGAAGACGCCCTCGATGACACGCTCGCCGCGCACCTCCGCCGTGATGCGCGGCAGTTCGGCGAGCACCTCGGTGAAGCCGCGCTGCGTGGCGACGACCGCTGCTCGCATCTCGGCGATCTCGAACGCGTCTTTCACGAGCCGCAGTTCGGAGAGCACGCGCGCGAGCTCGGCGTCGGGCTCGTGCGAGCCGCCGACCTCGAGCGAGAATGGCGCGTCTGAGGCGTTCGTCGACAGTGCCTGCTCGGCGGCGTACCGGATGCGCGCGTGATCGATGCGTTCGGTGACGGATGCGTCGGCCTCGCGCAGCACGAGCGTGGCGGTGTCGACGGCATCGACGACTCGGTCGAACTCCTCGAGGCCACGGGTCGCGACGGCGAGATCGGCCGCGACGTGTGCGAGCGAGGGGCGTGCTCCGATCCAGAACTCGCCGATCGCCGGGTTGGCGTAGAACTCCTCGGAGTCGCGGCCGGCGCGCTCGCGGAAGTACACGGTGGCCTCGTGACCGTCGGTGGTCGGCTCGAAGACGAGCACGGCTCCGGGCTCGGAATCGGAGCCCCAGCCCGTGAGGTGGGCGAACGCCGAGTGCGCTCGGAACGGGTAGTCGGTGTCGTTCGCCCGCTGCTTCATGTCGCCGGCCGGCACGATGAGGCGCTGGCCGGTGAACGCTGCCGAGACCGCTGCGCGGCGTGTCGCGGCGAAGGAAGCCTGCTCGCGGGCCGGCGGCAGCGTCTCGTCGCGCTCTGCCCAACCGCTGCCGATGAAGTTCTTGAAGCCCTCTGAGCCGGGCGTCGTCGACCGGTTCGCATCTCGGCCGGTTTCGTCGCTCTCGGTGGTGGCGGGGGTCGCCGTCTCAGTGGTGGAGGTGTCGCTGGTGTTCGCCATGCCGACCATTCTCCCACCTGTCACCGGTCGCCCACCTGTCGCCGGTCGCCCGGAGATCACTCGGCGATGAGCGTCGAGATCACTGGCCGGTGGTCGCTGCCCGCGTCGTCGTAGCCCTCGAGCACCTCGAACGCCTCGACGCGCCAGTTCGGCGTCGCCATCACGTGGTCGATCGGGCTGCCGAAAAACGATGGCACATCGGTGGGCCAGGTGCCGACACCCGCCGCACTCGCCTGCGCGGCGGCATCCGTGCATCGACCGAGGTCTCCGCCGTCGGCGCCGTGCCCGGCGAAGTGATCGAGCGTCGAGTTGAAGTCGCCGGCCATGATCACGTTCTCGCCGGCGCACTGCTCGGCGAGCCAATCGAGGTCGCTGCGCCAATTGCGCAGCTCCCAGCGGATCGGTGCGACCGCGTGCACGGCGACGATGCGCGGACCATCGCCGTTGACGGGATCGGCGACGACGCTCGGCAGCGTGTTCGTGTTGCCGGGCGGGCCCGGGACGTCGGCCGAGACGACGTCGTAGTCGCCGAGTTCCGGGCTGATGAGGATCGTCGTGGATCGGGCCTTCGCGATGTCGTCGTACGCCTGCGTGTGCACCCACATCGGGCTGCCGCCCTCGCGCATCGCGATGGCGACCTGCTCGCCGAGAGGCTCCGTGGTCTCGGGAAGCACGACGACGTCGGCACCGCGCTCGAGCGCGAGCGACGCGATCGTCGACGCATCGGGCACCTCGCCGAGCGTGTTCCACGAGAGCACCGTCACCGAGCCGGGACCCGCTGTTGCGGCATCCGCACCGCCGAACCCGCGCGAGGTGAGCACGGCGAGGTTGCCGATGGCGAACAGCGCGAACACCGCCGCCATTGCGAACGCGAAGACGCGTACGGGCCTGGCGAGCGCGAGCAGCAGGAACAGGATCACGGCGACGATGCCGCCCGCGGCCGCGGTGCCCCGCAGGGCCACGACGTGTGCGGCCACCCACTGGTTCTGCAGGCCGAAGGCCTGGGGCCAGAGGAGGATGAGCGCCACGACGGCGGTGCCGAGCACGATGGCCCAGCCGAGGATGCGGGGGAGCATTCCACCAACCCTAGGCGAGCACGTCACCTCGCTTCGGGCAATGCGCTGCCGATCGGCTGGGAGTCACCGGTGAGGATGCCGGTGCGAATGCCGCGACTAGCATTGCAGGATGCCAGAAGCCCCCGCCGTCGACGGCGAAGCCGACCTGCACACGCATTCGACGGTCTCGGATGGCACGGAGGCTCCCGCCGAACTCATGCGACAGGCGGCTCGCGCCGGGCTCTGGGGCGTCGCGCTCACCGACCACGACTCGACGAGCGGCTGGGCTGAGGCCGCAGCAGCCGTTCGCGACACCGGCGTCGCACTCATCCCCGGCATGGAACTCTCGACGCGCGAGGGCTACACGAGTGTGCACGTACTTGCATATCTCATCGACCCGCTCGACGACGCCCTCCTCGAAGAGACGGCGCGCATCCGCGAGTCGCGCATGACCCGTGCCGAAGAGATCGTTCGCCGCATCGGGCGCGACTACCCGCTCAGTTGGGACGACGTGCTCGCCCAGACCGTCGAGGGCACGACCATCGGCCGGCCCCACATCGCGGATGCGCTCGTTGCCCGGGGGCACGTCGCGACTCGCTCGGCGGCGTTCGACGGCATCCTGCACCCCCGTGCGGGCTACGCGCAACCGCACTACGCGCCCGATCCGCTGACGGGCGTGCGCCTCATCCGCGCCGCCGGCGGCGTCCCCGTGCTCGCACACCCCGGTACCCGCGGCGCCGAGCGGGTCATCCCGCCCGAGCGCCTCGCGAAACTCGTCGATGCTGGGCTGTTCGGCCTCGAGGTCGATCATCCCGAGAACCTGGAGGCCGCCAAGCCCCGACTGCGCGCGCTCGCGACGCGGTTCGGACTGCGGGTCACCGGTTCCAGCGACTACCACGGCACCGGCAAGCCCAACCGGCTCGGCGAGTGCCGCACCGCGCCCGACGTCGTCGAGGCGATCATCGCTGAGGGCCGCGGCTCGGCGCCCGAGCTGCCGTGAAGCGAGCGGATGAATCGTGGTGAAGCCCGAAGTGCGATCCCGCAGGCGGTTGTGGTGGTTGTGGATTGTCGGCGGCGCGGTCATTGCACAGGGGCTCGCGATCGGGGCGCGCATCGCGGATCTGAACTTTCCCCTTTTCGCGTTCATGCAGGGCGTGGCGGCGGCACTGGTGCTCGCCTCCATCGGTTTCGCAGCGCTCAAGCTCCAGAACCGCAAGTACCTTCCGACGTATGCGGCACTTGTCGAGGCGTCGGCGGGGCCTGTGTGGCTCGCCAATCGAGTTCCGGCGACGGTGAAGTCACTCGCTGAGGTGAGTGCCCGTTCCCTTACTGACGTCTCCCTGCTGTTCGCGATTTCGTTCGAATCCGAGGGTCTGCAGATCATGGACCTCCCGAGCGGAAGACGGCGAGTCATGATCGAGTTCACGTCGATCACCGGTGTCGAGGTTGCGCGTACGTTCCATTTCGGTGGTGGCAGCGATTGCCTCGCGATCTCTGTTGATGGAGCTGCCGGACCTACGGAGATACCCATCGTCCTCATCCGCCATTCGGCACCTGGCTACCTGGTTCAGAACGCCGACCAACTCCGTGAAGCCGCTCGCACGCTGACTGGGTACGTCGAACGCAGGACCGTCGTATAGTGCCTCAACTGAATGTTCCCGGCGCCCTTCGATTCCGCGTCCTCGGCTTGGAGTAGCTCGCAATGCATCCGACAGAACTGGCGCAGTTCGCGGGCCTTCGCCTCCACGCGCGTGCATCCGATCGCCGCCCGCGACGCCGCACCGTTGCCTGGCCGCTCGTCGCGCTCATCATCGCCGTGAGCGTCATCGCCGGATCGAATGTGGCGAAGCGTGCAGATTCTGGCACCGGAATGGTGGCCGGGCTCACGGTTTGTGCGGCGGCCACGGTGATCTGGCTGATCTGCCGATTGGCGGCCGGGAGGTGGAGCCGCAACCGTCTGACGATCTTGGACCGCAGGTTCGGCGACTCCGGTGACGTGGTCTTCGCCATCAGGAGCACTGCATCGTTCGACCGGTTCGCCCACGGAATCCAGCTTTCTGCACGACCACACCCACCCATGGCACAGCTACCAGCTCGCCGTTCTTGCCGAGGCTGGAATCGAGCTGCGCCAGCTGCCGCGCAAAGGCCAAGCGGTCGGCGCACGCTTGCGCTACTCGAACATCGAGGTGATTGCGGATGGAACCGCCACATTCAGCGACTTCGTTGATCGCGCCATTCTCGTTCGAGGCAAAGAAAGGGTGTGCCGTACGAGCTCGGGATCGTGCCGGTTCAGCGGGAATCGGCGATGCTCACACCGGTGGATGAGGGCGAGTTCGATCGAATCCTCGCCGAACTCGTGAATCGCGCGGCTGGTACGACAATCAACGCGAGTCCGGCGGGTGAATCACGGGGGTGAATTCGAACCCGGCGGGCTGAAGACGCTCACACAGACGAACGCAGAGCGCCCGCCCGGCCGAAGCCGAGCGGGCGCTCTGTCAGTGCGAGTGGGCTTACGCCTGGGGCGTCGTACCGCCGGTGCTCGGGCCGCGGCGACGGCGACGACGCGGGGGAGCGGCGTTACCGTCGTGGTGCTCATGGCCCTTGCCGTCGTGGGTGCCCGTTCCGGGCTCCTTGACGGCGACGTCGGCCGAACCGGCGTCGCCGGTGGACTCGGTGGCACCCGAACCCTCGCCGGCCTGCTTGCCACCACGGGTGCGGTTGCGTGTGCGGTTGCGAGGAGCGCGCTCGCTCGAGGCATCCGCTCGCTCGGAACCGCCGCCGGAACGTGAAGCGCCGCCCGAGCGACCGCCCTCGCTGCGACCGGCCTCGCTGCGACCGGCAGTAGCCGAACGCGTGGGAGCTGCGACCGCGGACGACGGCTTCAGGCGCCCCTTGGTGCCGGCCGGGATGTCCAGGTCGTGGAACAGGTGCGGGCTCGACGAGTAGGTCTCGGTGGGCTCGGGCTGGCCGAACTCGAGGGCACGGTTGATGAGCGCCCACTTGTGCAGGTCGTCCCAGTCGACGAACGTCACGGCGATGCCGGTCTTGCCGGCGCGGCCGGTGCGGCCGACGCGGTGCAGGTACGCCTTGTCGTCGTCGGGGATGGTGTGGTTGATGACGTGGGTCACGTCGTCGACGTCGATGCCGCGTGCCGCGACATCCGTGGCGATGAGCACGTCTTTCTTACCGGCCTTGAACGCGGCCATGGCGCGCTCGCGCTGGTCTTGGTTCAGGTCGCCGTGCACGGCGGCGGCGTTGAAGCCGCGGTCGTTGAGCTCTTCGACGAGCTTGGCGGCCGCACGCTTCGTGCGCGTGAAGATGACGGTCTTGCCGCGACCCTCGGCCTGCAGGATGCGGGAGATGACCTCGTCTTTGTCGAGCGAGTGGGCGCGGTAGACGAGGTGCTTGATGTTCGCCTGCGTGAGGCCCTCGTCGGGGTCGGTCGCGCGGATGTGAATGGGGCGCACCATGAAGCGGCGCGCGAGCGCGACGATCGGGCCCGGCATGGTGGCCGAGAACAGCATCGTGTGGCGGGTCGCCGGCGTCTGCGCCATGAGCTTCTCGATGTCGGCGAGGAAGCCGAGGTCGAGCATCTTGTCGGCCTCGTCGAGCACCATCTCGCTCACGTTCTTGAGCGAGAGCAGCCGCTGCGAGGCGAGGTCGAGCAGGCGCCCGGGGGTGCCGACGACGATCTGCGCACCCGCCTTGAGCTGCTCGATCTGGCCCTCGTAGGCCTTGCCGCCGTAGATCGACACGATCTTGGTGGGGCGATTGGATGTCGCGATCTCGAGGTCTTCGGTGACCTGAACGCACAGTTCGCGGGTCGGCACGACGACGAGCGCCTTGACGCCGCCCTCGGGGTCGTCACCGAGACGCTGGATGATCGGCAGCCCGAACCCGAAGGTCTTGCCGGTACCGGTCTTGGCCTGGCCGATGATGTCCTGCCCGGCGAGGGCGAGGGGGATGGTCTGTTCCTGGATGGGGAAGGCATCGATGATGCCCTTGCCCGCGAGTGCGTCGACGATGTCGGACGCAACGCCGAGCTCGGTGAATGTAGTCAAAAGTCTGCCTGTCGTGTAGCTGGAGGTGGCGGTCGAAGGTGCGCCCCGTTCTCAACCCCAGGCGCACGGCTAGCGGATCCATCGCCCGCATGCACCCTCTACCCTATCCGAGACTCCCTGAGTGCCTCGGATAGGCTGTGTGCGTGGTTCTCTGGTCGAAACGGCGCATGCAGCGCCCCGAGTTGCCGCGGCTGCGCCCACGGGTCGCGCCGACCGAACTCGCGAAGGTCGACTTCACCGAGCTCGTGCCCGATGCGGTGCCGTTCCTCGGCCAGGCCGCGTACATCCAGCTCGAGTTCTTCGAGAGCCTCGCGAAGTCGGTCGCGACGGCACCGACCCTGCCGTCGAAAGAGGGGCTCAGCCGGGCCGCTGGCGCTGCGCTGCGCAAGCACCACGCGCTGATCGCCGAGATCCGCAGGTTCGGCGTCGAACCCGATGACGTGATGGCGCCGTTCGCGCCGGCGGCCGACCGATTCCGCCAAGCGAGCGCCGGAGCCGACTGGTACGAGTTGCTGCTCGGCATCCACGTCACCTCGGGCATGCTCGACGACTACTTCTCGCGTCTCGCAGAGGGCCTGCCTGCGGACCTGGCTGCCCGGGTTCGCGCGATTCTCGCCGAAGAGGGGTCAGCGGCCGTGCTGCACGACGAGCTGCGGACGGCCGTCGAAGGCAGCCCGGCGCTCTCGGACCGACTGGCGCTCTGGGGCAGAAGCCTCGTCGGCGATACCCTGCTGATCGCCCGTTCGGCGCTGCGCGCGTCCGACTCCGCCGATCGCGGCGCTGAGGTCGAGCCGGTCTTCACCGAGCTCATCGCCGCTCACACACGTCGCATGGACGCGCTCGGCCTCACAGCCTGAGCACGTCAGGCGCGCACGACACCCGGCCGGGAGAGCCGCTCGAAGAGCTCGGCATCGGTGCGCTCACGTCGCGGGGAGATGAGGTAGAGCACCGCGGCCGGCACGAGCGCCGAGGCGACGAGCGCGGCGACCCAGATCCAGCCGCCGTCCCAGGGCCAGCCGAGCCAGGTCAGGGCCACCCACACGACGGCGGCGACGGCCGCGCCGATCGCCGGGCCGACGGCGACACCACGAAGGTGGCGCAGCGGCAGCACGAACTGCGCTGCGAGACCGAGGATGGCGCCGCCGACGACGATGAAGATGAGCTCCATGTCAGGCGACGAAGCCGACACGACGCGACTCTTCGGAGCCGATCTCGACATAGGCGAGTGCGGCCGAGGGCACCACGTAGCGGGTGCCCTTGTCGTCGGTCAGGGTCAGCAGGGCCGACTGGCCGGCGAGGGCGGCGGCGACCGCCTGCTCGACCTCTGCGGCCGACTGCGAGGTCTCGAAACCGAGTTCACGGGGGGAGTTCTGGATACCGATGCGAACGTCCACGGTGCGCCTTTCTACTGTTGCTCAAACACTACGACACCGGCTGGCCGGGCCCGTGCCCGTTCACTGTCGGCGGAACGGGTTAACGTTGCCGACATGCAGGCCGTCGCGACATCCGCAGCCCCACTCGCGTTGCTCGCCGACGGCGAGCACGCGGCGGTCTTCGGCGCGCCGGGCAGCGGCAAGACGAGCTTCGCGATCGAGCTCGTCGCCGACCGCGTCGAGCGCCTCGGCTACGACACCGACGAGGTGCTCGTGCTGTCGGCCACGCGTGTGGCTGCGACCTCGCTGCGCGACCGGCTCGGGGTGCGGCTCGGCGTCACGACGCGCGGCCCGCTCGCCCGAACGGCGAACTCCATCGCCTTCCAGCTGGTGCGTGCCTTCACCGGCGCGCCGGTGACGTTGCTCACGGGCGCCGAGCACGACCAGATCATCGGCGAACTGCTCGAGGGCGGCATCCGCGACGGATTCGGGCCGGAATGGCCGGCGCCGCTCACGCCCGAGGTGCGGGTGCTCCGCGGCTTCCGCTCCGAGCTGCGCGACCTGCTGATGCGAGCCGTCGAGCACGGGGTCGACGCCGTGGCCCTCGCCGCACTGGGCGAACGCGCCGGGCGGGCCGAGTGGGTGGCGGCGGCCGCGTTCCTCGACGAGTACGACGAGGTGAAGGCGCAGTTGCGACCGAGTCAGTACGACTCCTCAGAGCTCGGAGCGTTCGCCGCCGCGATCGTGCGTCGCAGCATCTCCGACGCGGCGGCAGAGGCTGCCCTGGGCCAACTGGCCCGCGTGCGGCTCATCGTCGTCGACGACGCGCAGGAGGCGACCGAGACGACCGCAGCGCTGCTCGGCGCCTTCGCGGCGCGAGGTGTCGCAGTGGTGGCGCTCGGCGATCCGGATGTCGCGTCGAACGGGTTCCGCGGCGGGCGGGCCGAACTGCTCGGCTCACTCGGCTCGGTGCTCGGCAGCGGCGCACGCGCAGGCTCCGACGCCCGTGCGGTGCGTCGCGTCGAGCTGCCCGTCGTGCACCGCGGCCGGCCGGAGCTGCGCACGATCGTGCGCTCGGTGAGCGCCCACATCGGCACCGCCCTCGGCGGCGCCCACCGCTCCGCCGAGCACGAGGCGACCGCCGCCGCCGAACCCGACCCGCTGTCCGCGGTGCTCGGCATCGAGGCCCCATCGCACGCCGCAGAATGCCAGGCGATCGCCGCGGTCCTGCGCGAACGGCACCTGCTCGACGGGGTGCCGTGGTCATCGATGGCGGTCGTACTCCGCTCGGGCGGCGACGTGCCGGCGTTCGAGCGCGGGCTCGCGCTCGCCGATGTGCCGACGGCCGGCAACGCCGCGCGCACCGCCCTGCGCGACGCGCCTGCGGCGGCGGCACTGCTCGCCGCGGCCTCGCTCGTGCTCGATCGCGAATCGCTCACCCCCGAACTCGCCGTGACCCTGCTCACAGGGCCGATCGGCCGACTCGACAGCGTCGGGCTGCGTCGGCTCCGACTTGCACTCCGACACGAAGAACTCGCCGGCGAGGGCTCGCGCACTGCCGACGAACTGCTCGTCGAGGCGCTCGGTGCGCCAGGTGGGTTCGAGACGATCGATGCGGCCCCGGCCAGGCGGGCGGCGCGGCTCGCGAAGCTGCTCGCGGCCTCCCGCGGCGTCGCCCTGCGCGGTGGCACGGTCGAAGAGGTGCTCTGGTCGCTCTGGGAGGGCAGCGGCCTCGCCACGGAGTGGGCAGCGCAGGCCGCCGGCACCGGCGTGCTCGCCGAAGAGGCGAACCGGGCACTCGATGCGGCCGTCGCGCTGTTCGCGTCTGCGCAGCGGTTCGTCGAGCGCGAGCCCGACGCCCCGGCCGTGCGCTTCGTCGACGAGGTGCTCGCGAGCGAACTGCCCGAAGACTCGCTCGCCCCGCAGCGTTCGGCCGAGACGGTCGTCGTCACGACTCCGCCCGCGGTGATCGGCCGTGAGTTCGACGTCATCGTGATCGCGGGCCTGCAAGAGGGCGTCTGGCCGAACCTCCGTCCGCGCGGCACACTGCTGCACGCCGCCCTGCTTCCACGCGTCGTCGCTGCGGCACGCGCCGGCGCCCCCCTGCCGGCGCCCGAGTCGGTGGCCGAGGCACGCGTCTCGGTGCGCAGTGACGAACTCAGGCTCTTCGTGCTCGCCGCATCGCGGGCCAAGCGCCAGCTCGTGCTCAGCTGCACCGCCAACGACGACGAACAGCCGTCGATGCTCATGGGGTACGCCGTCGAGCGCATCAAGGCCGGACGCCGGCGCCCGCTGCACCTGCGGGGACTCGTCGGAGCGTTGCGCCTCGAGGCCACGACCTCCGGGGGTGGTGAAGCGCCCGCTGCGCTCGCCCTCCTGGCAGAGCAAGGCGTTCCCGGCGCCCATCCCGACGATTGGTACGGCCTCGCCGAGCCGTCGACCACGGCACCCCTCGTCGACCTCGACGGCGACCCCGAGACGCTCGTCGCGGTCGCGCCCTCACAGATCGATCGGGCCGAAGAGTCGCCGCTCGGCTGGTTCATCGACCACGTCGCCTCACCGCCGTCGGGCCTGGCCGCGTCGATCGGCACGATCGTGCACGCCGTCGTCGAAGAGGCCGGCGCGCGCGACGACGGCGACACGAGCATCGAGACTCTGTGGGCGGCGGTCGAAGAGCGCTGGCGCGAACTTCGATTCGAGGCGGGCTGGGTCGCGGAGCGCGAGCGGCGCGGTGCACGCCGCATGGCCGAAGGCGCCGCCGACTACCTCGCCGGCTTCGCCGACGACGGCAAGGTGCTGCTCGGCGCCGAGGGGCGGTTCACGCTCATCGTCGATCGCGTGCGCATCTCGGGCACGATCGACCGAGTCGAGGCGTCAGCCGACGGCACCACGGTCATCGTCGACCTGAAGACGGGCCGCACCCCGCCCTCGGTGGCCGAGACGGCGGCGCACCCGCAGCTCGCGGCCTACCAACTGGCAGCCCGCGCCGGCGAGGTGCCAGACGCCGGCACACTCGGCGGCGCCAAGCTCGTCTATCTCGCGAAGCCCGCACGGGGCAGTGCGTTCACCGAGCGTGCCCAGCAGCCGTTCGATGCAGAGGCCGAGGCCGCATTCCGCGAGCGGCTCGCCGCCGTGGCCCGCACCATGGCCGGCAGCGAGTTCGATGGGCCGGCCGAGCTCGGCTACCGCTCGAGATTCGGCGGCTGGCAATACCGCGTGCACCTCGTGCCGGCGGTCTCGGCATGATCGCTGCCGCAGACATCGCCGCACGACTCGGCCTGCACGCCCCCACTGCCGAGCAGCGCGCCGTCATCGAGGCCGACCCGCGCGGGCAGAGCATCGTCGTCGCCGGAGCCGGCAGCGGCAAGACCGAGACCATGGCCAACCGCGTGGTCTGGTTGCTCGCGAACTCCCACGTCGCCGTGCCAGAGGTGCTCGGCCTCACCTTCACCCGCAAGGCGGCCGGCGAACTCGCCGAGCGCATCCGCGAGCGCATCGCGCAGCTCGTGTCGCTCGGCATCGCCGAGGTGTCGCTCGACCCACTCGAGTCGGCTTCCGTCGGCACCTACAACGCGTTCGCGAGTGCGATCTACCGTGAGCACGCGATGCTCATCGGGCGTGAACCCGACGCCGCGGTGCTCGGCGAGGCATCCGCATGGCAACTCGCGCGCTCGGTCGTCGCAGCCTCGGCCGACCCGCGGCTCGTCGAGCTCGACGCCTCGCTCGACAAGGTCACCGGCGCCGTGCTGTCGTTGAGCCGTGCGCTCGCCGAGAACGTCGCCGACAGCCGTGACGTGCGAGCGATGACGCGCGACTTCCTCGCGATGCAGGGCCTGCCGATCGAGGCGCCGCGCAAGCGTACCGACTTCACGAGTTTCGTCGATGCGCTCGGGGTCGTCGAGGCGCTGCCGCCGCTCCTCGAACTCGCCGACGCGTACGCCGAGGCGAAACAGCAGAAGGGCTTCGTCGAGTTCTCGGATCAGGTCGCCCTCGCCCTCGCGATCTGCGAGCGGCACCCCGAGGTGGTCGCCGGGCACCGCGAGCGATACCGCACCGTGCTGCTCGACGAGTACCAGGACACGAGCGTCGTGCAGACCAGGCTGCTCGCCGCGCTGTTCGGCGAGCAGTCGGTCATGGCGGTCGGCGACCCCGACCAGTCGATCTACGGATGGCGCGGTGCGAGCTCCGCGAACCTGGCCCGGTTCGGGCGCGATTTCGCGCCCGGCGGCGATGCAGAGGTCTACGATCTCTCCACGAGTTGGCGCAACCCCCGCGTGGTGCTCGAGGCGGCGAACACGCTGATCCAGCCGCTCGACGCCGGCATTCCGAAGGCACCGCTCGGGGCGTCGCCGTTCGCAGGGCCAGGGCGACTGGATGTGGCATGGGCCGAGACCATCGAGGGCGAAGCGGCCTTGGTGGCGTCGTGGTTCGCCGAGCGACTCGGGCGCATGACGCACGGCGGGCATCTCGAGCGAGGCTCGCTCGACCACAGCCGGCCCGAGATCGCGCCGCGCAGCGGTGCCCTGCTCTGTCGCACCTTCGCGAACGTCGGCATCTTCACCGCGGCGCTTCGGGCCAAGGGCGTGCCGGTGCACGTGCTCGGCATGGCCGGCCTGCTCGACCAGCCCGTGATCGCCGACCTCGTCTGCGTGCTCAGGGTGCTGAACGACCCCACCGCCGGCTCCGAGCTCGTTCGCGTGCTCGGCGGGGCGCGCTGGCGCATCGGTTCCGCCGACCTCGCGGCGCTGCACGGTCTTGCGAAGTGGCTCGCCGACCGTGACCTCGCGACTCGACGGCTCGGCGACGAAGTGCGCGCCGGGCTTCGGGCCTCGATCGCGCCCGACGAGTCGCCGTCGATCGTCGACGCCCTCGACTTCCTGCTCGTAGCGCCCGACTCGCACTCGGCGCTCGCCACGTTCAGCGAGATTGGCCTCGCCCGCATGCGACGCGCCGGTGCGCAGCTGCAATCGCTCCGGCGACGTGCAGGGCTCGGCCTCGTCGACTTCGTCAGCCTCGTGCAGCAAGAGCTGCTGCTCGACATCGAGGTCGCCGCGAACGTCGCGCAGCCGCTCGGCGCGCCGAGCCTCGAGGCTTTCGACGAACTGCTCGCCGGCTTCGCCGAGGTCTCGGAGCACCCGACCCTCGGCGCGTTCCTGGGCTGGCTCACCGAGGCCGAGCAGCGCGACCGGCTGGCACCGCGTCAAGACGAGCCCGAACCTGGGGCGGTGCAGGTGCTGTCCATCCACGGCTCGAAGGGGCTCGAGTGGGACGTCGTGGCGATTCCGCGTCTGGTCGACGACGAGCTGCCGTCGAAGCCGCGCTCCTCGAAGGGCTGGCTGTCGTTCGGCGAGCTGCCCAACGAGTTCAAGGGCGATGCCGACGAGCTGCCAGAACTCGCATGGCGCGGCGTGGCGAGCCAGGCGGACTTCGACCGTGCGGTCACCGCATTCGCCGAAGAGAACAAAGAGCGGCATGCCGAAGAGGAGCGCCGCCTCGCGTACGTGGCACTGACCCGCACACGCAGCGACCTGCTGCTCTCGGGGTCGTGGTGGGCGAGCCAGAAGGCGCCGCGCAAGCCGAGTCCGTACCTGCGAGAACTCGCCGTGGCCGGCGTGCTCGACGCGAGCGTTCTGCCGACCGCGCCCGAGTCCGAAGAGAACCCCCGCACGTCGTCCACCGAGCGCGTGCGTTGGCCGCTCGACCCGCTCGGCAGCCGCCGCACGGCCGTCACTGCTGCAGCCACCGCGGTGCGCGCCGCCGCCGAGCGCCCGAGCGGCGACGGCATCGGCCCGGTGCTCGCCGATCGCATCCGCTTGCTGCTCGAAGAGCGGCGACGTCGCGCAGAGGGGCCGTCGACGCCAGAGGTCCCGGTGCGCGTGCCGGCCTCACGCTTCAAGGACTACGTCGACGACCCGGCAGCCGTCGCCGCGCAATTGCGCCGGCCCATGCCGCAGCGGCCGTTCCGGGCGACACGCATCGGCACGCTCTTCCACCAGTGGGTCGAGCAGCGCTCGACCGGTGAGCACGAGGCCGCGGCGATCGACGCGCTCGACGTGCTCGATGTCTTCGCCGAGCGAGAGACGCGACGAGACGAGGCGATCATCGACGCCACTCCCGAACGGCTGCGCGCCCTGCAGGCGACGTTCGAGGCATCGGAGTGGGGCTCCCGAAAACCGTCAGCGGTCGAGATCGAACTGCATCTGCCGATCGGCGACAACGTCTTCATCTGCAAGCTCGACGCGGTCTACGACGTCGACCCGACGAGTGAACTCGGCCGTCGCGGCATCCGATACCAGGTGGTCGACTGGAAGACGGGCAAGGCGCCCCGCGACGCGCACGACCTCGAGCTGAAGCAGACGCAGCTCGCGCTCTACCGTCTCGCCTACGCGAACTGGGCGGGCATCGACCCCGCACAGATCGACGCCGTCTTCTACTTCGTCGAAGACGACCGGGTCATCCGTCCCGACGAGATCTACGACGAAGCGGCGTTGCGCCGGGCCTGGGCGTCGGTTGCGGCATCCGCACCCGAGGCTTCGCCGGCCGCTCGGCGCTGATCGGCGCCGTCGCCCGCATCGTCGTTGGCCGAACCGCCGGCGTCGCCCTCACCGTCACCACCGATGCTCACTTCGCCGTCGACAGGCGCGGCATCGCCCCAGTCGGAGAGATCGAGCGGAATCGGCGCGGTCGCATCGAACGGTGCGGCGTCGCGCTCGCCCGCTTCGCGCCGCTCGAGTTCGGAGAAGTCGTAGCTGTCGGTCAGCAGGCTCGCTCCGCCTTCGCGAGGCGCACTCTCGCGAGGAGTCTCGTCGAGCATCCGCTCGACATCGCCGACCGTGAGAATCGGCCCGGTCTCGGGTGAGAGTGGCTCGCTCGATCGATCGTGCACGCTCTCGACGAGTCCGTCGAGCAACCCGACCGCGTCGGCGATGATGGCCTCGTCACGCGCCTCGACGCCGTGCAGCAACCATCTGGCGAGCTCGAGCTCGCCGTAGAGCAGCGCTCGTTGCGGCAGATGGCCGTCGGCGCCTCCGTCGCGTGCAGAGAAGTAGGCGTCGAGCGCGCGTTCTGCCGCGGCACCGCGCGAGGTGAGCAACCAGTGCAGATCGCGCGCCGGGTCGCCTTGCGCGAGTGCCGACCAGCCGATGAGGCCGGTCACGGTGTCGCCGTCGACGAGCACCGAGTCGGCGGTCAGCGCACCGTTGACGACGGTGGGCCGGAAGCGCCAGAGCGCGGCATCGTCGGTCGCTTCTTCCCAACGACGCAGGAGCGCGGCGGGCAGGTGGCCGGTGTCGGCGGCGCGGTCGATGAGTTCGACCACGGCATCGTGCGATTCGTCGGCGGACTGGCGGGGCAGGCCGGCATCGGCGATGAACCCGGTCGGCAGCGCGTGCACCGCGGCCAGCGCCAGGCCGACCGAGGTTGCGATGCCGTCGTACTCGGTGAGCTCGTCGGCGGTGCGCGGCGCACCGGGCACGAAGGTCGTGACCACGGCGCGGGTGCCGTCGATCGGCGCCTGCCCGACCAGTTCGGGAATGGCGAAGGGGAGGCGTGAGCGAATGCCGGGGGTGAGTGCGCGCAGCGCCACGAGGTCGGCCGACTGCTCCGACTCGGCGGCCTGCGACCGCGGCACGCGCAGCACGAGCATGCGATCGTCGGTGGTTCGCACGAGCACCGCGTCGAAGGCGCCATGGCTCTTGCGAGTGTGTGCGCGCACGGCTCGCACCTCGAGTCCGGGCACCGCCGCCGTGGCCAACGCGGCTAGAGTGAGAGGAGGTCTGGCCATGGCACTCAGCTTAAGCAGGCATCTCGCGGCTGGGGGCGACCGCCACGCCTTCCGGCCGACTCCGACTCCGACCCGGGCATCGAGAGGTGGCACGTGACCGAACCGACAGCGCCGGTCTTCTCGCATTCGGCGATCGACCGGGATGCCGCGGCACGGGCCGATCCGGCGCTCGAAGCGGCGCTCGACACCGGCTCGACGACGCTGGTCATCGTCCTGCATCAGGGTCGCGCGCTGCTCGAGCAACGAGTCGAGGGGTCGCCGACCGCCCTGCAGCTCGCGCGCCCCCAACAGCTGCCGGCCGGGCTGTCGGCACCGCTCCTGCGCTGCTACCTCGGCCGAACCGACGGGTTGCGCTTCGAGCTGCGGGTCGTCGACTCGGATGCCGCGGCGCTGATCGAGCCCGAAGACGGTCGCTGGCAGAGCCTCCGCGACGCGGCGCCCTCACTCTCCGAACGGGATGCGAGTCTTTTCGCCGAGGCGCTCGCACTCGCGAACTGGCACGAGCGCCATGTGCGGTGCCCGCGATGCGGCGCCGAGACCGAGCCCGTGCAGGCCGGCTGGGCGCGGCGCTGCATCGCCGACGCGAGCATGCACTTCCCGCGCACCGATCCTGCCGTGATCGTGCTCGTGACCGATGACGACGACCGGGTGCTGCTCGGCTCGAACGCACTCTGGCAGCAGCACCGGTTCTCGCTGCTCGCGGGCTTCGTCGAGCCGGGCGAGACGCTCGAGGCCGCCGTCGTCCGCGAGATCCGCGAAGAGGCGGGCATCGAGGTCGATCGCGTCGCCTATGTCGCCTCGCAGCCGTGGCCGTTCCCCGCGAGCCTCATGCTCGGCTTCACCGCCCGCATCGCGGCGACCGTCGATCCGGCCTCGGCACTCGCCGACGGTGAAGAGATCCTCGAGCTGCGCTGGTTCACGCGTGACCAGATCGCAGCAGCCGGCTCGGAGATCGGCCTGCCCGGCGGCATCTCCATCGCACGCTGGCTGCTCGAGCGCTGGTATGGCGCCCCACTCGACGCCGAGGGTCGAGGGCTGGCATGGTCGACGTCGTGACCGCGGCATCCGACCCCCTGCTCGACGCGCTCGACGATGAGCAGCGCGTCGCCGCCGAGGCGCTGCTCGGCCCCGTGTGCGTGCTGGCGGGTGCCGGCACCGGAAAGACGCGCGCGATCACGCACCGCATCGCCTATGGAGTGGCCTCCGGGGCGTACGACCCGGCGCGCGTCATGGCGCTCACCTTCACCTCCCGCGCTGCGGCAGAACTGCGGGCACGCCTGCGCGCACTCGGCGCCGGCGGGGTACAGGCGCGCACCTTCCACGCGGCAGCACTTGCACAGCTCAACCACTTCTGGCCGATCGTCGTCGGTGGCAGTGCGCCGCGGGTGCTCGAGTACAAGGGGCGAATCCTCGGCCAGGCCGCTGAACGAGCGCGCGTGAAGGTCGACGCGGCGACGCTGCGCGACGTCGCCGCCGAGATCGAGTGGCGCAAGGTCGCCGGGGTGGGGCCCGAGGCCTATGCCACGAGGCTCGCCTCGCGTGGTGCGCCGGGCAACCTGACCTCCGACCAGTTCCTCGCGCTCGTCGACGCCTACGAGTCCCTGAAAGACGAGCGCCGCATGCTCGACTTCGAAGACGTGCTGCTCGCGACGGCGGGCATGATCGAGTCCGAGGCATCCGTTGCGATGCACGTGCGCGAGAGCTACCGGCACTTCATCGTCGATGAGTACCAAGACGTCTCGCCGGCCCAGCAGCAACTGCTCGACCTCTGGCTCGGCGGTCGCCGCGACCTCTGCGTGGTGGGCGATGCGAGCCAGACGATCTACTCCTTCGCCGGCGCCAGTGCCGACTACCTGCTCGACTTCGAGCGGCGCTTCGAGGGGGCCACCGTCGTACGCCTCGAGCGCAACTACCGCTCGACACCCCCGATCATCGAGGTCGCGAACCGCCTGATGCGCGGGCGGGCGGGCGCGCTGCGCCTCGAGGCGGTCGCGGCCGAGGCGGAAGCGGTTGCCGCGCGGGCGCCGGTTGCCGCGCAGGCAACGGATGCCGCGCGGGCACCGGAAGCCCCGAGACGGCTGCCGGCAGCCGCCTCCCGCGCGCCCGCTGCGGGCGCCGCGTACGCCGAGCCCGTGATCATCGAATATCCCGACGACCTGAGCGAGGCTCGCGGCGTCGCGACCCGGATCCGGGCGCGCATCGATGCCGGCGCACCACCCGAATCGATCGCCGTGCTGATGCGGGTCAATTCGCAATCCGCGATCCTCGAGCGAGCGCTCGAGGAGGTCGGCGTCGGGTCCCGGGTGCGGGGGGCTGCGCGGTTCTTCGACCAGCCAGAGGTGCGCGAAGCGGTGCACGCGCTGCGAGCGGCGGCGCTCACGATCGCGGGGGAGCCGCTCTTCAAGTCGGTCAGCGACGTGCTGCGCGCGCTCGGCTGGAGTGCACAGGCGCCCGATGGCCCCGGTGCCGTGCGGGCGCGGTGGGAATCGCTGAACGCGATCGCCCGACTCGTCGACGATGCCCCTCCGGGCACCACCTTCCGCACGTTCGCCGATGAACTGCGGGCCAGGGCCGAGGCGCAGCACGAACCGACCGTGGCAGCAGTGACACTCGCGACGATGCACTCGGCCAAGGGTCTCGAGTGGAACGAGGTCTACATCGTCGGACTCACCGAGGGCATGCTCCCGATCGCATATGCCAAGGGGCTCGAGGCGATCGACGAGGAACGACGCCTGCTGTACGTCGGCATCACGCGGGCACGGCGGCGCCTCGAGCTGAGCTGGCCGCGCCAGGGCGGCGGATACCGAGGAGAGCGGGAGCCGTCGCGGTTCCTGCAGGAGCTCGGCACCCGCACTCGGAATGCGTCGGGTGGCGCAGCAACTGCTCGCGCTCGCCGGGGCGCGCCGGCCTGAGCGAGGCCTCCCGCAGCGTCTGCAGTCCGTGCGCGAGCCGGTCGTCGGCGAGGGAGACGGCGCGGGCGACGGCATCGTGGATCGCACGCGGTGTGGAGCTCGCCGCCGTGCGGCCGGCGAGCTGTGCCGCGATGACCGGCCACGCCGGGTCGGCGTCGCGCCGGGCGAGATCGAGGCAGCGCAGGCACGGCCCGGCACCGGGCTCGACGAGTGGGCCGATGCGGGTGCCGACATCGTCGAACACCACGGCGAGATGCGGCACGTCCGCGCGCAGCCAGGGCAGGTGCCGCGCCGGTGACACGACCCACGAGGCGACGATGACGGCGAGGGCCGTGTCGCCGACCTCGGCCTCCGCTGCGAGGGCGATGTCGTAGCCGAGTGCTTCGAAGTGGTCGGCGAGCCGGGCCGCGATCGGCGGCGGCGCGTCGAGCGCGATCTGCTGCCTCGGGCGAGCGGATGCCGCGGCATCCGCCTCGAGCGCCGGCGCGAGCACCTCGAGCAGTCGCAGCACCGCGGCCGGTGACCCACCGAGCCCGCCACCGATCTTCTGGGCGGTCTCGATCGAGACACCGTGCCGAAGGGCGGCGATCAGGCCCGTCTCGAGTTCACCCGGGTCCCTGAGCACCACGCGCGGCGTGGCGCCGAGTTGCAGCTCGTTCGGAGTGCGCCACACGAGGGGGAGGTGCGGATCGATGCGCGGTGACATGCCCAGAGCATGCCGGAATCGCCGGCGAAGCCGCAGAATCCTTCCACAGGCCGCGCAGACGGCGCGCCTCGATCTAGGCGGGCGGGTCTTCGCCGTCTTCGCTGGGCGCCGCGGGGGTCTCGCCGCGCAGCAGCTGTTCGAGAGCCTGGTCGAATTCGTCGTCGGCCTCGGTCTCTGCCGCGTCGGTTCCCGTGAGGCGGGCGATCAGGCGAGCGGGGTCGTCGAGGTCTTCGGCGGTGGGCAGCAGGTCGGGGTGCGCCCAGAGGGCGTCACGCGCCTCGATGCCGACGGCGTCGGTGACGGCGCGCCACATCGCGGTCGCCTCGCGAAGGCGGCGCGGGCGCAGTTCGAGGCCGACGAGCGTCGCGAACGCGGACTCGGCCGGACCGCCCGACGCACGACGGCGGCGGATCGACTCGGCGATCGCATCGGACTTGGGGAGGCGCGAGGTGGCATCGGCGGTCGCGGCGTCGACCCAGCCCTCGACGAGTGCGAGCATCGTCTCGAGCCGGGCGAGAGCCGCCTGCTGGCCCTCGCTCTTGGCGCGGATGAGCGCCCCGTTGACGACCGCGTTGCGGAGCGCTTCGGTGTTCGACGGGTCGAAGCCCTCGGCGAGTTCTTCGAGGCGCTCGGTGTCGATGTCGATGCCGCGTGCGAACGCCGTGATCGCGGTGATCAGGTGCAGCCGCAGCCAGCGCGCGTGACGGAACAACCGGGCGTGCGCCAGTTCGCGCACCGCGAGGTAGAGCTCGATCTGATCGGTCGGGATGTCGAGGTCGTCGCCGAACGCTGCGGCGTTCTGCGGCAGGATCGCCGCACGCCCGTCGTCGAGCAACGGGATGCCGATGTCGCCGCCCGACACGACCTCGGTGGCGAGCTGGCCGACGACCTGCCCGAGCTGCATCGCGAAGAGGGCGCCGCCGATGCCGCGCATCATGCGGCTCGCGCCCTCGATCATCTGGCGCATCTCTTCGGGCGCCTGCTCGCTCATGACCCGCGTGAGGGCGTCGGAGATCGAGAGCGCGACCGGCTCTGCCAGTTGCGACCAGATCGGCATCGTCGCTGTGACCCAGGCACGCCGGGTCAGCAACTCGGGAGTGCCCGGCAGCGCGCCGAACTCGACCGCTTCATCGAGCCAGAGCGACGCCACTTGGAAGGCCTGGTCGAGGCGGGCACGCTCATCGTCGGCGATCTGGCGTTGACCGGTCGCTGCGCGTTCTTCACCCTGCTTCAGGGCGACGCTCCAGTCGATGCCGTCGTCGGCCCGGTTCATCGCCTGCTGCAGCTGGCCGAAGAGGGCGGCGAGGCTCGCAGGATCGTTCGGCAGACCTGCGGCGCCGGCGAGACTCGACGGGTCGATACCGCCGGCCCCCGAGAGCAGCTCGCTGAGCATCTCGCGGAACTCGTCTTCGGGGCTCCGGTCGTCGGGCTCGTCTTGCCGATCGGCCATTGTCGCCACCTCCCAGTTGCGTTGGATTCCACCGTAACGCCGCCGCACCGTCCCCCGTCTGGGAAATGGCCTAGGCTGGGCGTTCCGGGTGTCCGCCCTTCGCGAACAGCGCCGGCCCCGGCGCTCGCAAGTTCGCGACAGCGACGCCCTGTCGCCCCGGAAGGAACTCGGATGGCCCTCTTCACCGACGAGCCGTCGATACCGATGACGCCGCCGCCGTCGCCGAACCATGCGAACCGTGCACATCGCCCGCTCGCCGAACGCATCGGCTGGGGCGCGATCACGATCGCCGTCGTGATCGGCATCGTCTTCGCCCTGGCGCCCTCGCCCTACGTCATCGAGCAGCCCGGCCCGGTCTACGACACCCTCGGGGTCGCCGAGAACGGCGATGGCGACGAAGTGCCGCTCATCGAGATCCCCGACGAGACCACCTTCCCGACCGACGGCGAGCTCAACCTGCTCACCGTCTCGATCCTCGGCCGGCCGGGCCAGACCCCGAACTGGCTCGAGATCGTCGCCGCGTGGTTCGACCAGACGCGTTCCGTCGTTCCGGTCGAGGCGATCTTCCCGCCGGGCGTCAGCAATGAAGACCGCAACGCCCGCAACGAGGCGGCCATGGTCGACTCCCAGCAAGACGCGATCGCCGCGGCGCTCGTCGAACTCGACTACGACTTCCCGCGTGAGGTGACGATCGCCGGCCTCCTCGAAGGCTCACCGGCCGACGGCATCCTCGAAGAGGGTGATGTCATCGTCGCCCTCGACGGGGCCGAGGTGCACTCGATCCGCGAGCTGCAGACCGCGGTGCGCGAGCACGGGTCGGATGCCCCCGCGCAGATCGATCTCGTTCGCGACGGCGCCCCGCTCACCGTCGAGGTGACCCCCGTCTCCCGCGACGGCGTCGCCGTGCTCGGCGTGGGCGTGCGCATGCACTACGAGTTCCCGGTCGACGTCGAACTGCAGCTCGACGACGTCGGCGGCCCGAGCGCGGGCATGATGTTCGCTCTCGGCATCGTCGACAAGTTGACCCCCGATGCGATGACCGGCGGCGAGATCATCGCCGGCACCGGAACGATCGATTCGGCGGGCGACGTGGGCGCCATCGGCGGCATCCGTCAGAAGCTCTGGGGCGCCGAACGTGCCGGTGCCGACTGGTTTCTCGCCCCCGAGGCGAACTGCAACGAGGTCGCGGGGCACGTTCCCGATGGCGTCACCGTCTTCTCGGTGTCGACCCTCGACCAGGCGCGAGAGATCGTCGAAGACGTCGCCGACGGAACCGTGACGGGCAGTTACCCGTCGTGCACCGCCTCCTGAACAGCCGATTCCAAGAAACGCAACTCTAGGATGGAATTCCGATCCCATCCCGACCGAACACGAGGCCGAGAGTGTCAGCACAGCCGCAAGAACCGAGGATCCAGCGCAGGCGCGCCCCGATCGCCATCACGATCGGTGTGGTCGCCGCGCTCGTCATTGCCTTCTTCGCATTCGCCGGCATCTACGCCGATGTGCTCTGGTACGACCAGCTCGGCTTCCTCTCGGTGCTCACCACCGAGTGGATCGCCCGGATCGTGCTCTTCGTCATCGGATTCCTCGCGATGGCACTGCCCGTGTGGGGTTCGATCCAGATCGCGTACCGCTCGCGGCCGGTCTACGCGAAGCTGAACTCGCAGCTCGACCGCTACCAAGAGGTCTTCGAGCCGCTGCGCCGCCTCGCGATGTACGGCATCCCCGTGGTGCTCGGCATCTTCGCCGGTGTCTCGGCGTCGAGCCGCTGGGAGCTCACGCTCGCCTGGTTGAACCGCACGCCCTTCGGCACCACCGACCCGCAGTTCGGGTTCGACGTCGGCTTCTTCGTGTTCGAGCTTCCGTTCTTCCGCGCAGTGGTCGGGTTCGCCTCGGCGGTCGTGCTGCTCTCGGTGCTGCTCGTGATCGCGACGAACTACCTCTACGGGGCGCTGCGCATCAGCGGCCGCGAGGTCGTCATCTCGAAATCGGCTCGCATCCAGATCGCGGTCACCGCCGGCATCTACCTGCTGCTCCAGGCGGTGAGCATCTGGCTCGACCAGTACGCGACCGTCACCGAGACGGGTTCGCTCATCACGGGCGCCTCGTACACCGACGTCAACGCCACCATCCCCAGCCGGGGCATCCTCGCGGCCATCGCCGCGGTCGTCGCCGTTCTCTTCTTCGTGACCGCGATCATCGGTCGCTGGCGCCTGCCGCTCGTGGGCACTGCGCTGCTCGTGGTCTCGAGCCTGCTCATCGGTTCGCTGTACCCGTGGGTCGTGCAGCGCTTCCAGGTCGACCCGAGCGCCCGTTCGCTCGAAGAGCCCTACATCCAGCGCAACATCGACCTCACCCGAGACGCCTACGATGTCGCCGACGTCGAAGAGATCCCGTTCGAGGCGAAGACCGACGCCGAGCCGGGCGCGCTTCGCGAAGACGCCGCGACCACCGCGAGCATCCGGCTCATGGACCCGCTCGTCATCAGCCCGGCGTTCCAGCAGCTCGAGCAGTTCCGCCAGTACTACCAGTTCCCGAACCGGCTCGATGTCGACCGCTACGAGATCGACGGCAACGTGCAAGACACGGTCGTCGCCGTTCGCGACGTCGACCTGTCGGGCCTCGGCGACGCCGAAACGTGGTTCAACTCGCACCTCGTCTACACCCACGGCTACGGCCTCGTGGCCGCGGCCGGCAACCAGCGCTCGGTCGACGGCCAGCCGGTGTTCCTGCAGTCGGGCATCCCGCAGTCCGGCGTGCTCGGCGAGTTCCAGCCGCGCGTGTACTTCGGTGAGGGCTCGCCGGCCTATTCGATCGTCGGTGCGCCGAAAGACGCGAAGCCGATCGAGCTCGACTACCCGTCGGGCAGCGAGGGCGCCGACCAGACGCAGACGACGTTCAAGGGCGATGGCGGCCCGAAGCTCGACAACGCGTTCACGAAGCTCGTCTACGCGCTGAAGTTCCAGTCGGAGCAGATCTTCCTCTCCGACCAGGTCACCACCGATTCGCAGATCCTCTACGACCGCGACCCGGTCCAGCGGGTGAAGAAGGTCGCGCCGTACCTGACGCTCGACTCCGACGCCTACCCGTCGGTCGTCGACGGCAAGGTCGTGTGGATCGTCGACGGCTACACCCTCTCCGACCAGTACCCGTACTCCAACAAGGTCAGCATGAGCGAGGCCATCGCCGACAGCGAGACTCAGGCGCCGACGCTCGCCTTCGATGAGGTCAACTACATCCGCAACTCGGTCAAGGCGACAGTCGACGCCTACGACGGCTCGGTGACGCTCTACGCGTGGGACGACGAGGATCCGATCCTGCAGACCTGGCAGAAGATCTTCCCGACGACGATCGAGCCGATGTCGAAGATGTCGGGCGACCTGATCAGCCACGTGCGCTACCCGTCAGACCTGTTCAAGGTGCAACGCGAGGTGCTCGGCCGCTACCACGTGACCGAGGCCGTGCCGTTCTACTCGCGTGAAGACGCGTGGACGACGCCGAAGGACCCGACCGCCGACACCGGCAGCAACCTCTTGCAGCCGCCGTACTACCTGACCATGCAGATGCCGGGTCAAGACGACCCGACGTACTCGCTGTACTCGACCTTCATTCCCGAGGCCCGGGGTGAGCAGAGCCGCAACGTGCTGCGCGGCTACCTCGCCGTCGACGCTGATGCGGGCAGCACCGACGGCAAGCGCGCCGAGGGCTACGGCCGGCTTCGATTGCTGACGCTGCCCGAAGACGACAACGTGCCGGGCCCGGGTCAGGTGCAGGCGAAGTTCAACTCCGACCCGACGGTGTCGCAGTCGCTCAACCTGCTGAAGCAGGGCCAGTCGAACGTCATCAACGGCAACCTGCTGACGGTTCCCGTCGGTGGCGGCCTGCTCTACGTGCAGCCCGTCTACGTCGAGTCCACCGGAAACACGAGCTATCCGCTCCTGCAGAAGGTGCTCGTCGCCTTCGGTGACCAGATCGCCTTCCAAGACACGCTCGACCTCGCCCTCGACGTGCTGTTCGGCGGCGACTCCGGCGCCGACGCGGGCGACAACGAGGTGGAACCGGGCGCCGAGCCGACCCCTCCGCCGGCCGAGGGTGAGGAGCCCACGACACCGGTGACGCCGAGCGACGAGGTGCAGGCGCTCCTGAACGAGGCATCCGTGGCTCTGAAGAACAAGCAGGCCGCGCTCGCCGAGGGCGACTGGGCGGCATACGGCGCAGCCGACGCGAAACTCGCGGAGATCATCGCCCAGCTGCTCGAGGTCACCTCGGCCGAGACGCCGGCCGGCTCCGAGTGATCGCCAGGCTCCTGGGGCCAGCGGGCTGACATGAGCATCGATCTGCGCGGAGGCGACTGGCTCGACGACAACCTGGCGAACTGGAACGAGCGCGTCGGCGTGCACGTCGCCTCGGAGTTCTACGACCGGGCGGCGCTGCGCGCCGGCGGGGGAGTGCTCGATCCCATCGTGAAGGCGGCGATCGAGCGGTTGTACCCCGACGGTCTCGAGGGCGTGCGCGTGCTGCACCTGCAGTGCCACTTCGGCTCCGACACGCTCTCGCTCGCGAATCTCGGCGCCACCGTGGTCGGCATCGACTTCTCGTCTGCAGCGGTCGCCGAGGCTCGCCGCATGGCCGACGAGCTCGGGGTCGCGCATCGAGCCCGGTTCATCGAGGCGAACGTCTACGACGCGCGTCACATGCTGCCCGAGCCAGAATCGTTCGACCTGGTCTTCACGACGTGGGGCACCATCGGCTGGCTTCCGGATGTCGCGGAGTGGGCGCGCATCGTGTCGTGGTTCGTGAAGCCCGGCGGCCGGTTCTACTTCGCCGACGGCCACCCGGCTGCTCTCGTCTTCGACGGCGATGCCGGGTCCGGCGGGCTGCCGTCGTTCGCGTACCCGTATGCGAACGAGGCACCCGACGTGCTCGACGACCCGAGCGACTACGCCGACGCCGGGGTGGCACTCGTCAATGCCCGCACCTGGGAGTGGACGCATCCGCTCGGTGAGGTCTTCGACGCCCTGCGCGGGGCCGGCCTCGCCGTCGAGTCGTTCGCCGAGCACTACCGGGTGCCGTGGCGCATCTTCCCCGCAGCAGTCGACCTCGGCGACGGCATGTACGGCTGGCCCGCCGAACGCTGGCTGCCGCTGTCGTACGAGCTCGTGGCGTCGCCGAACACGCGAACGGCCGCGACCGGCAGCTGACGCTGCAGATCACGGCCGCCGCCGTGGGTGCTCAGTCGCCCCTGAAGCTCAGTCGAGCGGGCCGCTCGGCGCCGCACGCAGCGCCTCGCCGAGCGTGCTGCCGAGCTCGTTGCGGTAGTCGCCCGAGAGGTCCCACCACATGGCGCCGCCGAAGCCCTGGCTCGTGAGCCACTCGGCCTTCGCCGTGACCGACTTCGGGTCGTCGAGGCTCCACCACTGGCCGCTCGCCGCGTCGAAGCGCCACGACGCTCCGATGGCGGGGTCGAAGTAACCCTCGCCGATGTCGCGGATCTCGTAGTACGGCTTCGTGCCGATCGAGGTGACCGCGGGGTCGGGAGTCCACCCGGCACGGTCGCCGATCGTCACGCCCGTCCAACCCTGCCCGTAAGCTGCGAGGCCCACATTCAGCTGGTCGGGCCGGGCGCCGCCGGCGGTGTAGAGCGCGATGGCGTTGTCGATCGCAAGACCCCAGTTGTTGGCGCCATCGGGGTGGAGGTTGCCCTGGTGGCCGGTGTTGCCGGTCCATCCGCCGGCATAGTCGTAGCCCTGCACGTTCAGCCAGTCGATCGACGCGAAGAGTCGAGCGGTGTTCCACCCGCCCGCATTGGTGTTCCATCCGCCGGCGGGGCCGAATGCCGTGAGCAGGTAGTCCTCGCCGGTCTCGGCGCCGTACGCGTCGAGTTGTGCACGGAACTCCTCCATGAGGGCGAGGAAGTTCTCCTTGTCTGCCGGGCTCGCGTTCGCCGTCTCGCCGCCGTTGACCGGCCACTCCCAGTCGACGTCGATGCCGTCGAAGATGCCGGCGGCTGCGCCGGGGCCGCCGAGGTTGCCGACCTTCGGCAGGTCGCCCTTCAGGTAGATGTCGATGCACGAGGAGACGAGCGCGGTGCGGCTCTCGGCGGTGGCTGCCGCGGCCGAGAAGTTGTCGGACCAGGTCCAGCCGCCGAGCGAGATGAGGACCTTCGTGTCGGGGCTGACTGCCTTGAGCTTCCGGAGTTGGTTGAAGTTGCCCGCGAGGCGCTGGTGCTTGTTCGCCTTGTCCTTCTTGCCGTCGACGGAGTCTCGAGCCGAGACGAGCCGGAGGTAGTCGTTCTGCGCGTCACCTTCGCCCGCCACATCCGTGATCTCGCACTTCAGGTTGGTGGTGACGTTGCCGAACGCGTAGTTGATGTGGGTGACGTCGTCGATGGCTCCGGTGGTCAGCAGGTCTTCGATCTGGTAGTCGCGAGTGACCGGGGTGTCCGACATGAGGTAGCCGACGCTGCGGTAGCCGTTGATCTCAGACTGACCGGCAGCGTCGTGATCGCCCGGCGATGCGAGGGCGGGGGAAGTCGCAGTGGCGGCGAGCAGCGTGGTGGCGACAGCGGCGAACGCTGCGCCACGAAGCACATGGCGTGGTGACATTGAATCCTCATCGATCGTGGTCGGGGCCGTGCTGCGCCCCTCGGAGCGGAACGGTTGCGGAGACAGTACCAACGCAAGGACCCGTTTGGAAAGAGTCTTAACAAAGAATCTCGCGCAGGCGCCGGCCTCGATTGGACGAGGCTCGAACGTCGTGCTAGAGTCATTTCTTGTGCCGCGGGGTGGAGCAGTTCGGTAGCTCGCTGGGCTCATAACCCAGAGGTCGTAGGTTCAAATCCTGCCCCCGCAACAAAGGCGGCATTGGGGAATCAGATTCTGATTCTCGGTAAATTGCCTAGAAGAGGTCGGGACTGAAGAAATTCAGTCCCGACCTCTTCTTTTTTGCCCTCCGGAGCTCCGGTTGGCGTCCTACGCGCATTCGACGCGGGGCCGGTGGGCCGTTAACGACGAAAAGCCTGCCCTCCGGGCAGGCTGAAGCCTTCGTACTTTTCGTGAAGCTGTGTCAGTGGCGTTGGCTCAGCGCGGTGGGCCGTTGTCGCCGGGTTGCCGGCGCGGCAGCGGGTTGCCGTTGGCGTCCTTTCGTCGGCGCGTGCGGGTCTTCGGTGCATCCATGCGTTTGGCGTCCGCGATGAAGAAGCTCCGGATGCGGTGGATGTTGTCTGCCACGACGGCGAGCGCCGATGCGAGATAGGTGAACGCGTAGCCGCGACCCGATCGGAGGTCCGGCTCTTCGATGTCGAACTTCGTCGCCTTCTTCAAGAGGCGATTGGAAGCTTCGACCAAACTTCGCATGCCCTTGTACTTGTGCCATTCGCGAGACTCGTAGGCGAATTTCTGCACATGTTTGATTGGCTGCGGCTTCCTGGGGGAGCCCGACCTCTTTGTCTTTGAGGGTGAATTTGTCGGAACGAGCGCCGCAATATGCGACGGCGCATCCGTTTCGGGCACGAGCATCGGGACAGTGATTGATGATCGGTGCGTCACTGGCTTCGGTGGGACAAGTGACAGTTTCGGGTCGGGGTAGCGGAATCGCTGCGCACCGTCCGCATCCACATGGCCGTGTTCCTTCATGCGATACCGCGTCCGGCTCGAGATGAGCTTTTCAAGTTGCGTTCGGTGGCTGGGGCCATCGGTTAGGAGGGCTTCGTGCTGCTCGATGAGTTCGATCTGCTCGGGTGTATGTGTCGTCGAACGTGAGTAGCCTTTGAGGGCTCCTCGCGCAGCTCTGATGGCATCCTTCAGTTCGCGCAGCCGCTTGCCTGCAGAAACCAGGTCGTCCGGCATCCAGTTGGTGTACCAATTTCCATCGACGAGGATCAGATCCTCGAACCAACCTTGCAGCCCGAGGTCGGGCGCTTTGTAGTCCAAGATGAGTTCGGCGCCTGCAAGTCGGGCAGGGATGTGGAAGTTCTCAATCTTTTCGCCGTTGTACGCACGGTCCACGTTCAAGAGAAAGCGACCGAAGCCGAGTTGTTTGTGATGATGGATCAGGCGTGCCGCATGGCCGATGAGCTCACCAGGTCGATGCATCGAAACGGCCGTGACGAGGGTGGGAAACCGGTCGCTCTCCCCGGGCTCATTCCACATCATGACGGCCGTCTCGAGCTCGTATGCAGCTACGTCAGTAACGGCGCCCTTGCCGTCGTGTTTGCCTTCTCGGCGGTATCGACCGGAAAGCGGGTCCGGGTTCGATCTGTCGCCGAGCTTGGAAGATGAGTTGGGGCTGCCGGCGATGTGGACTTTGGTGGCGTCGACAATTATTGCGCCGCCAAATTCCCCCCAGATTTCACGCGGCAGAAGTTTGATGCTTTCGCGAAGGATGCTGTTGACGAGTTCATCGAAGCGCTCGAGCATACGTGCAGTGTTTTCGATGTAGCTCGGTTGTTCGGTGGCCTTTCGGTAGTCTTCCCAAGCAGGCCCCTTCAGCTTCTTGTTTCGCGGGCCTGGGTACGGGTCGATGAGTTCGAGCAGTCGGTTCACGGCGGCCCACATGCGGTCGTACCACTGGCTGTGGGTACCTGACTTGTGGGACACCTCGAGAAGGACGCGCTGGTCGTGCTTAAGTCTGAGCCGCAGAGTCCGCGCGAGTTCGTGATAGGTGAGTGGCTTGCCTGCAATGGCGTGTGCGAGGAACAAGATGAGCACCGCAGTCATCGGGACGAGGGGTTTCGCGCCCGCGTTCGACTTTCGTGCTTCGTCCTTCCACCTGGCGAGCATGTCCGGCGCGGTGGACGCGGTCACGACGTTGTGGGCTAGTTCCAGGAAGACCCTCGGCAGCGCTTCGACGGCTGCTTCTCTTTCATAGTCCTCGACCGACCTCCCGAACACGGCTTGCATTCGCCGCTCGAGCTGCCGGGCACCGTTGCGTTCCACTCGCTTCGTCTCGGTGGACGGTATCGTCGTGGTCAACGCTCAGCCGATCCACGCACTGCAGTCCGGTAGGCCAGAGGGCCGACATCGTCCACGTAGACGAGATAGTGGTGCAGGTTGTTGAACTGGACCATTCCTGCTGCGCGCATGAGCTCTTTGATGGGAGTGCCTGCCGCGAGGTGCGCGACGATCCATGTCGCGCGCAGCCGGGAGCCGTTGGGTGCCTTGCCGCTGGTCTTCTCGGTGAACGCGTTCAGCAGGCTCTTGTTCTTCCGCTGTCCGTCGCTCATCCAGAGGGGTCCGTCTGCGGGGAGCTTGTCGAGTTCAGCGGTGATCCAAGATTCCCATCGGCGGAGAACGGGTACGTCCCGCGGCGTTTCGCCGGAGCGGATGGCCAGAAGGATGCCTTGATCGTCGACCGTGACGTCGCTGCAGAGTAGTTCGAGTTCTCCTGGTCGAAGGCCGGCGCCGGCGCAGAGCGCCAGCATGAGGCGAGCCTTGCGGGTCTTGATCTCGCTGGCCTGACCATTGGCCCAATTCTCGAACTCGGTCATTTCCGTCGGGCTATACGGTGCGGCGATGGAACGGCGCCCGATTCGTTTCATGCGCTGCGGGAATCCGTCCGGATTCAGGCGTTCAGCTGTGTCGATGAGTTTCGATCGATAAGTCGCTTTTGTGCCGTCTGCGAGCCCGAGACTACCGATGTAGGCGTCGATGATGCGCGGTGTGAGCAGATCCTCCGTAGCCATCGGCAGGCCCTGCTCGGTGATGCACCAGAGAAGGTATGGGCTCAGGATCACCATTGTGCGAGCGGCGCCAGTCGAATCATCGGATGCGCGGGCGGCGAGCTCCTGTGCGAACGGGCCGACGCGTTCCCATCCGGGCGTCGGACGTTTCGGTTTGTAGCGTTCCACGGCCAGGATCACCTCCGCTGAAACGGTGCTGTCATAGCGGTTCGCGACGAGGTCGGGTGCGGTGAGCTGCCGCGGACGTGTTGCGATGCTTGCGAGTTGCGGGAGAGCGGGCTGAGTGCGCTCGGTTGATTTGGTGGCCGCGGGGATGGTCATGCAGAGATGCGTGTGTGGCTACAGACTGGCCTCCGCTTGACGACTTGGGCGAATAATGTTCACTTCAAGCAGTCCCACTGGCGTGTTACCCGGCATTCTGCTGCAGATCCGTCGCGGATAATCTCCCTATGCAGTCTGAGAAACAGACCATTCGAGATCGAACTCGGTCGACGACCGGTTTCGCGTTCGAGCCGAGAACGCTTTGTGCCGTGCCGACGGTGTTCGGACGTTCGAGCGCTCTGTTCGCTGCCGTCGACGGACTCGGCGGTGGGGACCCGCGTGTGCGGGCGGCTCAGCTGCAGCACCGCGTTGCCAACGCGGTGCGTGAGGAGATCCTTGCCGGAGGGCAATCGCTCGAAGAGCATCTCGCTGAGGTCGATCTGAATCTTCCGGGGTTAAGTTACGACCGGATGATCCGATTGCTCCGAGGTAAAACTCAGATGCAGTTGGCGGACGTGCTGTTCTGGGCAGATCGGTTCGGACGTGTCCGTGCGGTTGTAGTTGAAGAACTCCTGCGTAGCTAGCAGTAGGCATCACCCCAATCGGAACTGGTTAATGAAATTACCAGACTATTGCTCACTTCTGCCAGTAATCCGGTCTCTCGAGCCACGCTCCGCCAATCCGCGGGTTGCATATTGCGAGAATGGCTAATAGATTAACCGAATGGTCGGGCTCCAGCACTCGCGAGTATGTTTGCGAGGACTCGCGTCGCATCAACCTCTACGCTTGACTCATGCCCCGGACTTCACGGCCTCGCCCTCACGAGCTGACCGTGTCCTGGCCTGAGAAGACCGCAGATGAACCCACCGGTGAAGTGGCCCGCAGGTTCGCGAACAACGTCCGCGCGGCGATCGGTGATCGAAGCATCCGGTCGGCTGCTGCCGCCTGCGAGGTCAATCACGCGACGCTCCTCGGGATCCTCGCTGGCAGGGTCTGGCCTGACCTCTACACGATCTCGAAACTCGAGACTGGGCTCGATACGGAGTTGTGGCCAGGACGTATCCGGCGGACCTGACCGACGATCCACGCACCGTAAAGAGCTTGGATGAAGCTCACGCGGATTCTCCTCGACATTGACGGAACACTCACGAGCCCCGGTGCAGCTTCCGTGTGGGGCGGCGAGCTCCAAAAGGCCACGATCTTCGTGGCCCCGTACTCCCGCGCCGATGAAGCCCGGATCATCGTCGAGTGGTCACCGCGGGCGATCGACGCGATCCGGCGGATCGCCGTACGGCCAGATGTAGCCGTCGCTTGGTTTTCAACGTGGGGCGCTCAGGCGCATTCCGTGTTCGCCCCGCTTGTTGGCCTCCCCGAGATCCGGTACGCCGTCCTGCCGCCCAATGATCCGCTCGCGCAGACCGCAGCTTGGAAGTACGTGGCGATCGCTGATGAGATCTTCAGAGGTTCGCCGCCGCTCATTGTGATCGATGATCGTCTCGACGACTCAGTGCTCGCCGGCATACGAGCCCGAGCCCGCGAGTTCGGGTCACGGTTCCATGTGGTGAGACCCGATCCGATGGTCGGGATCACGCCCGGCGAGGTCGACCGGATCACGGCTTGGGTCGAACGGGATTAGCCGGCAAGCCCCAAGTCGAAGTTCCCAGCGCATCCCCGAGTCATCTCCGAGAAGCGCAATGAATCAGTCGGCGCGCATCATTCGGGATAACCGCGAGGTCGGCCCGTTGCATGGGCAAGTCTTGTCGCACTGATGGGGTGCACGCACCGCCGAGGTCTCGCTCTCAACCCCTCAGGCTCGCGTTTCGCGTCTCGAAGACCGGCGAAGTTCCGGCGCGGCGTTCGTCATCACTAGATTCTCTCGCCGCCCACGCCATACCCAACGGGCGGGTACGGGGCCCAAATGTCGCCGGGGTGTTGGTAGATGATCGAGTTCGGTCCGAACTGATACTGGGTCTTCACTCGCTCGGGCGGAGGATAGTTACCCCAGTAGCTGTCCACCCATTTCGCTATATCGTGGGCCTTCCAAACCCAGCCGACAATCGGAAGCAGGCCCTTACCGGTCTTGACGACCCACTTTCCTTTATCCCACCACGCTTTCATTGTCTGGCCTGAGTCAAACCAGGTCGAGGACGGTAGGGGCTTGCGTCCACCCGCTCCCAAAGGAAGCGTCGAAGGCCACCCAACCTCGATGCCTCCCCAAGCGCCACTACCCCCATTCAGAGGACCCGATGTGCCGATCGTTGTACTCGCGGCAGGGGTTCGGCCGAAACCCCCCCCAAGGTGCGGCACCTTGTTGTCCCAGCAGGAGGTCAACGGCTTTCTGACGAGCGACTCGCTCTGCAGCTGCGATGGGATCGAAGGAGTCGCCAGTCATCAACGGTCTTGGAAGACGGGCGGGTGTTGAGGTGGCCGCTTGCTGCCGGAGGACGAACTTTTCAAGTGCGACCGGAGGAAGCGGAAGGTTGAAGGGTTCAATCATCGCTGGCCGCGTGCACTGGTGGTGGCACCGGGTCACCAGGGTCGCTTGAGCCAAGGCGAGTGTTTGCAATTACCGCTTGAGCATCAGCGAGCCCTTCTGGCGGAACTACGAGGTGAACCTCGGTTGCGTAGCCTGCGGCATTCGCGGAGAGACAGTAGGCGGCGGCCACCGTCTCTGATGGGAACGTCGCGACAACGCCAAGGTCGTACCGGCCCAAGAGAACCCACTGACAGTGATCGGCGACTTCGCCGCCCAAGGCACGAATAGCATCGACCTGCGCGCGCGCCCCCTCAGCGCCGTATGTCGCGACTCTTAGCGATGCCGCTGCATCTGCCCGCATCAGTAACAGGACTGTCACCATGCGACGAACCGTAGACCTCCGCAAACACCGCCGTCAATAGAACGGGCGGCAGGCGACCGGGTGTCCGCGGCCGGGTCCCGCATCAGAAACGGCTTGGTGATTCGATTTCGAAGTGGCCCCGAACGTCGACCCGCGAGCCTCCCTGTTCTTGGGAACTGCGCTTGGCTCCCCGGAACCTATTTGGCGTACTTGGCGTCGACTTCTGCGTCCGCTTCCGCCTGCGTGATCACGGGTCGAGCGTTTCACCAGACGGGAAGCGTCCAGCCAGTTGACCTTTCTGTCCGCGATCGACTCGATCGAGCGCCATCGAACGTCCGCGGTCGACGTCCGTCTTGTGAACGGCAGCCAGCCATCGAGCGGTACAACAAGGATCGCTGTTGACTGGCTGGAGGCCGAAGCGGCTCCCTGATCGGGCAGCGGCGGGGCGCCTTAGCTCAGAGTGCCCCGCCCCCAGGCGCAAGGCGGCGTCGTAGTGCTCGGCATGGACGCCCCGCTGAATGCGATCGCGTGCAGCTGTTCGAGGACCGATGCGGCTGCGAGACCGACGGCGCCGGTGAGCGATGCGCGTTCCTCCAGCACAGATGCGATCAGGGGGGCGCGGGCCGTACAGTGCAGAGCCCCCCGACACGCCTGCGCAGCGGGGTGAGGAACGTCTCTCCCGCGCGGACATTGCCGCCGCCGACGACGACGAGCTCGGGGTCGACTGCGAGGACGAGCGCGGCGATGCCGGGGCGAGGGCTGTGGCGAAGGTCTCGACCGCCGTGAGGGCGTTCGAGTCAAGCAACGTCAGCGTTCGGCGCTTCTCGTACGGGTTCTTCTGAATTTCGAACTCCACGGCTCGGCTGGATCGAGGTGCCGGCGTCCGCTAGCCCTCTCAGAGTCATCTGGTCAGTTCGCGGGAGGCAGGCGTTTTCCGCGATTAGCGGCGTATGCCCGCCCAACCGTGCTAGCCGCATTCAGGGTCGCTCGCCTTGAACGTGTGAGCTTCGACCTCTTGCGTGTTGTGAAACTCGCCATCGTACCCTGACGTGGCTACAGCGAAGAGCGGGCGTCGACCGGTGCACGGCTAGGACTGGGCGAGCCCGAGCCGACATCGGTGGCACGGGCGGGCAGCGCCGACACCGCTGCCCGCTCCGCGCATTCAACTTCAGGCGACGAACTCGTCAGTCAGTGCGGCATCGTGGCCGTAGGGCGGGTCGATCTCGTGTGCGTCGACGCCGAGGCCCTTCGCGAGCCCGCGCACTTCCGCCGCACGTGTGTGGGCGAGTTCGAGTCCTCGGAGGTTCGCGTCGACTTGCTCGGGCCGAGTCGCCCCAAAGAGCAGCGAGCAGATCTCGGGCTTGCTGATGGCGAAAGCGATGGCGAACTCCGCGGCAGTCACGCCGAGCGAGGCCGCTGCCTCCTGTACGGCCGGCACCCGTCGGCGAATCTCTTCGCGGATTCCACCGATGTCGAGTCCGATCTTGCGCACTGGAGTTAGATTGCCGGTGAGCATTCCGCCCTCGAGCGTGTCAGAAGTGTGCACACTGATGCCGGTCTCAGCGAGCACTTGACTGTACTCGGGGCCGTCGACGACGTTCTGCCGTACGACGGAGTATTTGAGCTGTACAAGCTCGGGCGTCGGCAGCCCTTGCTCGCGGCAGTGCCGGAACGCCTCGAGGATCAGCTCGGGTCGCCAGTTCAGGCCGCCCCAGGCCTTCGCGCGCCCCGAAGTGACGAGCCCGGCGGCCTCGGTCGCGAGCGCGGCCACGTCCATACCGTCGCGCGGGTGCTCGACGATGATGACGTCGACGTCATTGACGGCGAGCCGTCGCAGCGTCTGGTCGAGCTGCGCTGCGAGCGAGCGCTCCGGATAGTCGAAGAACCAGACCTTTTCGGCCAGCACGATGTCCTCGCGCGAGAACTCTGCCTCCTGCAGCATCCGCCCGAACAGCACCTCGGTATGCGGCTTGTCCCGGTAGTACGCCACGTCAAAGAAGTTGATCCCATTGCGGTACGCGTGGTTGATCAGTTCGACGTTGGCTTCGAAGGACAGCCGTGAATAGGTGTTCCAAGAGCCGAGCGAGAGTTCACTCACTTCGATGCTGGTGTTTCCGATGGTTCGCATGTGGTTGTCGTTCACTTTCTCTTCATTGCATTGACAAAGGCCTTCGCACGTTCGGACTGTGGATCCGTCAATACAAGATCAGGCGGACCGAACTCGACGATCCGGCCGTGGTCGAGGAGCGCGACGGAGTCGCTGACCTCGCGTGCGAAGTTCATCTCGTGAGTGACGATGAGCATCGTCATGCCCGATTCGGCCAGTTCGCGGATGACGTCGAGCACTTCGCCGACGAGTTCCGGGTCCAGGGCTGATGTGGGTTCGTCGAACAGCATCACGCTCGGTTTCGGCGCCAGTGCGCGAGCGATCGCGACACGTTGCTGCTGCCCGCCCGAGAGCATCGAGGGGTACTGATCCGCCTTCTCGGCCAAGCCCACCCGGTCGAGCAGGTAACGTCCGCGCTCCGCTGCGACCGCTCTTGACTGCCCGAGCACGATGCGGAGTCCTTCGCACACGTTCTCGAGCGCAGTCAGGTGCGGGAACAAGTTGAATTGCTGGAAGACCATTCCGAAGTGGGTGCGCTGCCGGGCTTTTCTCTTCTCACCCAACGGGTAGTAGCGGTCATCACGCTGCCGGAAACCGAGTAATTCACTGCGATACCAGATTTCGCCGGAATCGATGGTCTCGAGCATGTTGATGCAGCGGAGCAAGGTGCTCTTGCCCGAGCCTGAAGGGCCGAGCAGCGAGATCACCTGTCCCTCGCACAGCTCGAGGTCGATGCCGTCGAGCACGAGCAGATCGCCGAAGCGCTTCTCGATGTCCCGGGCTCTCACGATCGGTTGACCGTCGATCGCCACGTCATTCATTGACACCACGGAATCCCTTCCCGAACTTCTTCTCGAGCTGACGCTGTCCGAGCATCGCGAGACTCGTCAGGGCGAGGTACCAAATGCACGCCACGACGAGTAGCGGGATCGTCTGATAGGTCTCGCCGTAGATGAGTTGCACGGTCGTGAGGAGCTCGGTGTAGCCGATGACGAACACGAGCGAGGTGTTTTTGAACAGCGTGATCATCTCGTTGCCGAGCGACGGAATGATGACACGAATGCTTTGCGGTGCGATGATCCTGCGCATCGCCTGCCAGCCCGTCATGCCCATCGAGCGGGCCGCCTCCATCTGGCCGCGAGAGACTGACAGGATGCCGCCGCGGTAGATCTCGCCGATGTACGCACCTTGGATGAGCGTGAGCCCCAGGATGGCCGCGGTCGACTGCGAGATCAGCGTGTTCGTGGGCAACGCGACCAGTGGAGGAAGGAACGGCAGCCCGATCGGCACCTGCGGCAGGAGCGCGGCGAGGAAGAAGATGAACAGAAGCAGCACGAGGGCGGGGATCGCACGGATCAGCCAGATGTAGACCGCCCCGACGGCGCGGAAGACCGGGTTCGCCGACATCCGGAGATATGCAACGAGCGCACCCATGATGAGACCGGTGACCGCGCAAGTGACCGTGAGGATGACCGTGTTCTGCAGGCCGATGAGCACTTCGGGGTGGAAGAGGTACTCGCCGACGACGCCCCATTGCCAGTTCTTGCCGTTGACGAGGAAGTCGATGGTGCCGGCCAGAGCGATCAGTGCGACCGCGCCGGAGATCCACCACGACCACGGAACAGGCTTCACGAAATGATAGGTGCGCCTCGTCGCCGGGGCCTTCGGCGCCGTCACGACGGCGGCCTCAGAAATCGGAACCATTGATCTCGATCTCCTCCAGGCCAATGCTCTCCTGTCCCCACTCCGCCACGATGCGGTCGTAGGTGCCGTCTTCCTTCATCTCGGTCAGCACCTTGAAGATCGCGTCACGGAGCTCGGTCTTGTCCTTCGGGATCCCGATGCCGTATGGCGCCAGCAGCTCGGGATCGCCGGCGAGTTCGAACGTGTCGGGGTTGTCCTTCACCAGTTGGTTCGCGACGGCGAGGTCCGACCATTCGACGTCGACGCGGGCGCTCTGCAGGGCGAGTGTCGCCGTGGGTCCGTCGGCGTAGCCCTGGATGTCGATTGCGGGCTCGCCGGCGTCGGCGCATGCCTGCTGTTCCTCATCGGCGTAGCCCTGTTGGATGCTGCCTTTCACGATCGCCAGGCTGCGACCGCAGAGGTCGTCACGGCCGGCCACACCTGCCGGATTTCCGGCCTGCACGACGAGGACGACACCGCCTTCGACGAGGTCCACGAAGTCGAGCGTCTTCCGTCGTTCGGCGAAATCGCCGGCGGCCAGCGCGACGTCATATCGGTTCGCAAGGACGCCGGGGATCACTGCGTCGGACGAGACCTTCTCAAAGCGCACCTCGAGCCCGAGCCGCTCGGCGTACTCGCGAGTGAGGTCTGGGATGAGGCCAACCATCTCCGAACTGCCTCCCTCGGTGTACTTCAACGGCTTGACGCTGCCGCTGTCCGCGGCGATCAGTACCCCGGGTTCGGCCAGCGAGGCAGAGAGCGGATCGCTCGCGTCGGCGCTACCAGAGGCGCAGCCCGCGAGCCCGGTCGCCACGGCGAGTGCGCCACCGATCAGGACGATCTTGTGGTTGGGAAGCTTCATTGCTTGTCCTTTCGTGGAAGTCCGTGATTTGGGACACTACCCACGAACTCGCCATATAGTCAACACATTGACTAAACTTGCGCGGAAACCGATAGGCTTCCCGCATCCGCTATCCGGATGCTTGCCGCTCGCAACGCACCACCGCGCTGCGAGTCAAAGCGAGAACGAGAGAAGGGCCCGCACACTGATCGCGATGACGCGCCTAGGAGACCCGACAAGATGACCTCTTCGCATAGAGAATCGCCGACCGGGCCCGCAGAGACGCCTGACGGTGCTGACGTTGACTACTGGTCGTTCGTCGACTACTTCGCCAAGAACGCCGGCCGGAATATGCCGTGGCTCGACACCGACGCAGCCGAGTTCTTCATGACACTCCACCGCGCATTCGAGCTGATCGTTTACGACATCCGCGGGGAGCTTGATCAGCGCATGAGCTCCGCTGCGCTCCGCGCGCTGCTCGTGCTGACCACGGTTGGGCCGTCGACCCTGCTGCGAGTTGCCGAACTCACCGGAATGAGCCGGGCAGCAGCATCAGCGCTCCTGAAGCGACTCGAGTCCGACGGTTTGGTAAGTCGTCAACCGTCCGCAGACGACGGCCGCAGCATCGTGGTGGCCGCGACGCCCGAAGGTAAGGTCGCCTGCGATGAGGCGTACCGCGATTACAACGCAAGAGAGGCATTCTGGCACGACCGACTCGACCCCGAAGAGGCAGAGACAATGAAACGCGCTCTTTCGCGACTCGCTGCGAGTGTCAGCGAGATACGCCGCCGCAGCTGAATCGCGGATTCGGGGGACAGGCTATCGCCGACTCCAACAAGCCATCACACGCCCCGGAGCTAGGCCGCGAAGGCGTTCACCCTGCTACGTCAGGATAAGGGTCGCTCGGTCAGCAAAATCGCCTGCGGTCTTCGTATTGTGTGCCGTACATGTCCTGCCAACCACTCGGTCAACGACCGATTGCAGCGCATCAGTTTCTGCATCCCGGCCGGGTTTCACTACCCCAGACGTATCGACAAGCACGTAGCCGAGCTCGAACAGGTCATCGCAGCCGAGCGAGCACGCGAGCATTGCGATCGACGCGAAGTCTTTGCGGTGGTCCTCATCCGACACAGAGCGGGGCTTGATGTGGGCAGCCACAAGTAGAGACACCGGCAACCGGCGACCGCAGAGATCGCAACTCGCGGAATCGCGCCCGTCAAGAAGGTATGCCCGAAGCCGCCCTTGCTCGCGTCGGCGTCGACCGATCGTTACCGCATCCGTCTCGCCGAGCTCCCAGATCCCATCAACTGAGGCCGGTTCTGTGAGATCGACCGTGTCTGCTTCGATAGCGAGTCCGAGTCGCTCGAGAAGACGTTGCCCCTCATCGTCTGCGATGACGCTGAGGTACTTTTCCTGTGGGATGCCGTTGCGGTCCATCGGGCCCGGAGCGCCGACCGCAATGAGTTCAGGCAACTCGTGCCAATCAAGAGCGAGGTCAGTCGCGATCGGTTCGACTCGGACGAGCCACCCGGCGTCGAGGTCGAGCGATGTTCGCTTCGGATATCCGGAAGGTCTCGGTGACGGTACCCACTCCGCAACCACCCGACTCACGGCTCGGACATATCCGTGGGCGTAGTGAAAGACGTGATCGCCGTTGCGGATTGCCTTGATGCGTATGCGATCTTGTCGCAGGGTGCCGTCCGGCCACGGAGAAGTCCACAACGTCCCTTGCACGATCGCCGTTTCGTAGTTTCGGCCTTGACTCGCCCACCAAGATGCCATTGGGTCCTTCCGACCATCACTCGTCTATTCGGTAGTCAGTTCGATATTTCGAGGCTGGACCTGACTATACGACGGGTCGTCGCCGCTACCCCTGGGTTCGACGGGGCGAATGCAGATCTTGTGAGCCGCAGTCCTGACGGCCAGGACGAGATTGGACATCACGACACGAGCAACCCGACGACGGTCGCCGCAGCCAAAAGCACCAGAAGTGCTGTCGTGATCCAGACATACAGAACGTCCATTGCGCTCGCGTACGCCGCCAGCATCATCACGACCCGAATCACCGGAAGCATGACGAACACCGAGACATCCGCGACGGCCACTGGCACGGCCCAAGAAGCGTTGACAGTGGTGCCGACAGTCGCGGCACCGACGAGGATCGAACCGATGATGGTTCCCCATCGCATCAACTCCGCGATCGCGGCCGGGAGCCGTCGTCTGTGAGCGCCGTCCTTCATCGGAGTGGCCCGATCTCGATCCCGAATGCTGTCAAACCCATCGGGACTGCGAGGGCTGCGAGCACGAGGACGAATGCCACCCGGAGCACACTCCCGTTGACGCGGACCATCGCGCGCGCGCCGAGCACCGCGCCGAGGACTGAACCGAGCACCACTGGGCCGGCGAGCACGAGATCCACCTTTCCGAGGATGAGGTACGCGGCAGCCGTACCGGTGGCCGTGACGCCGATCATCAGATTCGCGGTCGCCGAAGACACCTTCAGCGGCAGCCGAAGGGCGGCATCCATCGCCGGGATCTTCAGCACTCCGCTGCCGATGCCGAGCAGGGCCGAGAGTGTGCCGGCGCCGAACATGAGTGACAGACCGATGGGCAATGAACCGACATGGTACCGCTGATCGACACCGCCAGCATCGGGTGCGCTCGATGCGAGCCGCAACCGTTCGCCCCAGCCAGACCCTAGCGGCTGCGCGCTTCTGCGGGGCCGCAGCATTTGCGCAGCCGAGACAAGCAGCACGACTGCAAACAACCCGTAGAGGATCCCAGGTGCGATGCTGCCGACGAGCAGCACGCCGACCACGGAGCCGGCGACCGTGGCGAGCTCGAGTACCGCGGCGAGACGCAGGTTCACGAGGCGGGCGCTGAGGAACTGGGGTGCGCTCGCACACGAACACGCGATGACCGAAACCAGACTCACCGCGACCGCCGTCGGAAAGGACGCCCCGGCGAACAGGGTGAGCAGAGGAACGACGAAGATCCCGCCGGCCATCCCGAGCGCGCTCCCGAGTGCGCTCGCTGCGAGCGACGCGACCCCGAGGAGTGCTGCCGTCTCGGCGGTCAATGCGGCGCCCGCTGCAAGCGGGTGACGAAGGCGATGGCATCGCCGCGGTAGTGCAGTCGTTCATAATCGACCGGGCGACCACCGGTTGTGAACGACGTCCGCTCGATGCGGAAGGTGGCATCGCCGGCCGGGATCTGCAGCGCGGCCGCGATGTGCGGGGCGGCGCCGAGCGACTCGAGCCGATACTCCGCTTCGATGAGAGGCACCCCGTACTTCTGCTCGAGGAGCGAGAAGATCGGCTCGGTGGCGAGGTCGTCGTTCGCGACTTTCGCGCCGATGTCGGGCAGGAGGTAGGTCTCGTCGAACGAGATCGGTATCCCGTTGCCGAGCCGAACACGTTCAATGAAGACGACCTTCGACCCGACCGGAACGTCCAGGTGCCGCGCGACCTCGGCGTCGGCAGCGACCGGCGATGAGCTCAAGACTAGTGCCGAGGCGGCCAGCCCGGCGGCGTGCATATCTTCGACGAACCCGGTGAGTTCCGTCAGCGGCTGCTCGATACGCGGCGAGGCGACGAATGTCCCCTTTCCCCGCCGGGAGATGGCTACGCCGCGCGCCACAAGGTTGGAGACAGCCCGGCGGACCGTGATGCGACTCACCCGGAACTCGGCGATCAGTTCGTCTTCGGTTGGCAGCTGATCACCGGGTAGGAGGTCCACCCCGATGCGTTCTACAAGCGACCGCTCGACTCGTGAATACAGAGGACCAATATTAGACATCGATTTATTATAACAACGTTTGTTTAGTTGGGGCCGCCGAACTCACGAGACGAAAGTGGGCGCTGTTAGGCGGAGGGTGCTTCTTGTCAGGCGGTCGAGGTCGCCGTGTGCATTCTTCGAGAAAATGAATCTTTCAATAGAACCGACTATTGACAGATTCAGTTTCGCGGCAATAGCGTGAGTCTGCCGCGCGGCCTGTTCCCGTTTGCGGACGAAGATGACGCTGGTACAAGGAGGTTGCCCGCGCCCTTCCTCCGTCTGTACTCAGTTGCGCGGTGAACAAATCCACGACGGCGAACTCATGATTCAACGACGTCCCGTCAGGACGGATTCGCCACGCTGCGAGAGGTGCAACACATGGCAGAGACGCCAACCCTGAAACGATCCCTTGGACTCTGGGCGATTGTCGCGCTCGGGCTCGGGTACATGGCACCAGTCACGGTCTTCGACACATTCGGCATCGTCTCGGGGGAGACAGACGGTGTTGTCCCGATGGCCTACCTGGTCGCCATCGTAGTCATGCTGTTCACTGCCATCAGCTACGGGAAGATGGTCAGCGTCTTCCCAACGGCCGGTTCTGCGTACACGTACACCCGGAAGACGATGAGTCCGACGGTCGGGTTCCTCGTGGGCTGGGTGGCGCTCATGGACTATCTACTTCTGCCATTGGTGAACGCGGTGATCGTGCGCATCTACATGGAGGGCTTCTTCCCCGAAGTACCGGGTGCCGTTTGGGTGATCGGATTCGTCGCACTCATCACCGCACTGAATATTCGCAGCATCAAGTCGACGTCCCGGACGAACTTGGTCATGCTCATGATCGCGCTCATCGGTATTGCCGCGTTCCTCGTACTGGCAGCGGTGCAGATCTCGAATGGCCTCGGTGAAGGCACGCTGCTGACGACCCAGCCGCTCTGGCATGACGGTGTCCAGATGAATGCCGTGCTGGCCGGGACGACGGTCGTCGCGTTCTCCTTCATCGGTTTCGATGCCGTGACCATGTACACGGAAGAAGCCAAAGACCCCCGGCTCGTCCCGAAAGCCATCGCACTGACCGTGCTGATCGGCGGTGGCATCTTCTTCCTCGGAGCTTGGTTTGCTCAGGTCGCCTTCCCGACCCTGGAAGCGTTCCAGGTCACCGACGACACGCTGCCGGAACTGGCGCTGTTCGTCGGCGGCACGGTATTCCAAGCCCTGTTCGTCGCGGCAGCTCTCGCGGCTGCAATCGCCTCCGCCGTATCCTCGCAGGCGAGCGTCTCCCGACTTCTCTACGTAATGGGCCGCAACGGTGTCCTCGCCCCAAAGCGCCTCTTCTCCTACGTGCACCCGAAGCTTCGGACCCCGGTGTTCACCACCTTGCTCGTCGGTGTTGTCTGCCTCGCAGCAATCGCCCCGAGCTTGGAACTGATCTCGTCCATGATCAACTTCGGTGCGCTGATCGCGTTCACGTTCGTCAACCTGTCGGTGATCGCATACTTCGTGGTCCGGAAGCGGCGCTACCACACGGCTAAGGACGTCTTCAGTTTCATTGTGCTTCCGCTGATTGGTGCCGCAACGACAGGGCTGCTCTGGGTGAACCTGCACGCCGATGCGTTGATCGCGGGAGCGGTCTGGCTCGGCATCGGCGTCATCTACCTGATCTTCCTCACCCGCGGATTCCGGAAACCGGTCGCGTCGCTCGGAATCGATGAAACCGATGACCTCGAAGACGAACCGATGGAACCCACGGCTGCACAGGCTGCGCCCCGTGAGTAATTGCTCGGCATTCGGATACGACACAGACCGGAAACTCTCCTGCGTGTACACGCTGGAGCATGAGAAAGGAACAAGATGAAGACACGTACTCTCCTCGGGGTCGCGTCAGTCGCCCTGGTGGTGGTTTCGATGGCCGCGTGCACGCCGCAGCCAGCACCTGAAGGCGGTGCGGCCGACACGGTGCTCCGAAACGGCTTCGTGTGGACCGTCGACGCCAAGGACAGCCAGCAGGAGGCTGTTGCGATCCGCGACGGCGAACTCGTCTATGTCGGCACCGACGCCGGTGTCGACCAATGGATCGGGTCGGACACAGACGTCATCGACCTCGACGGCAAGATGGTGATGCCCGGAATCCAGGACGGCCACACGCATACTCTCAGCGGCGGTTCGGCTCTCGCCGGATGCACCCTGAACTACGACCCGCTTACAGTCGAGGAGTTCCAAGATCGCATCCAGGGCTGCCTCGGCGACATGGCCGACGAGGACCCGAGCGTCCCTCTGACTGTTCGAGGCTGGTACCGGCAAGCAATGCAGCCCGCCGGAACCGACGCCGACCGCACCATGCTCGACGCACTCGATACCGACCGGGCGATCATCGTCAACTCCACCGACGGGCACTCGACGGTCGTCAACAGCGCCGCACTCGAGGCGGCCGGCGTGACCGCGCAGACCCCCGACCCGGACGGTGGCCGCATCGGACGTGATGAGTCCGGAACACCGACCGGCATTCTCGAAGACGGCGCCGGCGCCTTGGCCGACGCACTGGTCCCCGAGGCGACCCCCGACAAAGCCTTCGAGGACGACCTTGCAGCCGGCCGTGCCGCACTGGAAGCGCTCGCGGCACAAGGTGTTGTGTCGTTCATGGACCAGTTCTCGACCGACGACACGGCCAAGGTGTTCGACACGCTTCGCAGTGACGGTGATCTCACCGCCCGAGTGCACCTGGCCCCGAACGTCACAAGCGACGCCGCGGCAAACGATCCTCGCGCGGCCGCCGACGAAGTCATCGCATTCCGCGACAACTGGGAAACCGGAGAGGTCGTCGTCGAACCCGGCATCAACGTCACCAACGTCGGCGAACTCTCAATCGATGGAGTACTCCAGGCGCCGGCACTCACGGCCAGCATGCTGGAACCGTACTTCATCAACACCGGCACCGAGGAGGAACCGAACTGGGTTCCCGGGACCGAACGAGGACCCGACCCGTCGTATTACACGACGGAGTCCCTCGCGGACGTTACTGCTTTCCTGCTTGAGGCTGGGATCAGCCCTTCCGTCCACGCCATCGGAGACCGTGGGGTCCGAGAGGTCCTCGACGCCTACGAGATCGCGCGAGAGCGCACAGGAAGCGAACTGCCACTGTCTATCTCGCACGCCGAATCAATCGCTCCCGCTGACTTGTCGCGGTTCGGCGAACTCGATGTGATCCCGCTGATGGGGCTGCAGTGGGCCAAACCGTCGTTCGATTCCATCGAGGCAGCCCAGGACACACTCGGGCCGGAGCGTTTCGCACGGACTGAGCCGGCTGGAGCTCTGGCCGCGGCGGGGGCGCAGGTCGGGCTGGGCAGTGACTGGCCCGTGGACAAGCTCAATGAATGGCTCTCACTCGAGGTCGCTGTTACCCGTGCCAACCCCGACGGAGGCGACCACTACACCGGCAAGCTCGGCGAAGACCCGGGCCTGACCATCGAGGAAGCAATTCGTACGGTGACCTACACCACCGCGCGGTCGATGCTCCAATCCGAGCAGACGGGCTCCCTTGAGAAGGGCAAACTGGCCGACCTCATCGTCCTCGACCAGAACATCATGGAGGTGCCGGCAGACCAGATCCACAAGACCAACGTCCTGATGACGATGGTCGGTGGCGCCGTCGTTCACGACGAACTGAAGAAGTAGTCCAGTCACACCAGCGGGGCCGGCACTCAGATGCCGGCCCCGCTGACCGCCTCAGGCAACCTAGAATCACACTCGTGCCACCAGCCCCAACTTCAGGCCCGTCGAAGTCCGACGCCACGCGCACCGCGATCATCGCGGCGACCATGGAAGCCATCGGGGGGCGAGGAATGCACGATGTTCGAGTTGAAGACATCGCCGAAGCCGCGAACGTCTCGACCGGCCTGATCTACTACCACTTCAAGAACCGGCAGGAGCTGTTGCGGGCGGGGCTCACCGAAGCTCTCAACAACTGCATGCCATACGAGCGACCAGTGGGCGACCTGTCTCCGGCAGACCGGCTCTACGCCGCGCTGGGACAGTATCTGGGCACGGAAGCGGAGGCCGCCAAGCAAGACCGCATCTATGCCGAGGGGATGCGCGCAGCGGTGTTCGATCCGGCACTCCGCCCGGCACTGACCTCCACCATTGATCGGTGGGAAAGCGCTACCGCCGGTCTCGTCGAAGCCGCATTTCCGTCCGGGGCGGCGGCTGAGGCTCGGCCTACTGCGAAGGCGCTCACGGCCCTTGTCGACGGGCTTCAACAGCGGGTGCGATCCCGGCTCATTCCGCGCGAGCAAGCACTCGAGCTCCTGAGAGCTGCGATAGATGCCGCGGTCGAGGAGGTGCAGAACGGTGACCGGTGAAATAGTCCCGAGCAACCGAGAACGCATCCTGAGTGCGGCGGCCGAGGTCATCGGGGACAACGGCATCCAATCGTTCGCAGTCAAGGACGTCGCCCGCCGGGCGAAGGTCACACCGCAGCTGACCTACTACCACTTCCCGAACAGGCAAGCACTTATCCGAGCGGCCTTGCAGTACGCCGCCGACCTGGCACCCTCGATGAACCTCGTCCAGCACGCACGCGGAGCGTCCGGGTTCGAAGCACTGAGCACCGCCCTCCACGCCGAATTCGATGAGAAACCCGCAGTGCGGAACCTCAATCTCATCTGGAACGAAATCACCGCGCTTCCCATCGATGACGACGAGCTCGCCGCCGAACTCCGACGAGTGACAGACCGGTGGAATGACCAGATCACCATCGGCATTCTGCGTGGCCTCGCCGACAGGTCCATCGCGACGACGATCGAGCCGTACGCGCTCGCGCAGATACTCACCTCAACCGTCGAAGGCCTGAGTCAACGCTGGCTCGCCGGTCTCGCGACACCGGAGGAGTGTCAACGGACACTCGATGTGCTGCTTTCCAGCTTTCAGGGATCGAACCCGCGCCGGGACTGACTTCGTCCAGCCCCCGGGGCAGCAGTTCTCGTCAACACACCAGGAATCACGGCTGGAGGTGACGGTCAACTGAATCGCGCCTTGAGCGCGAACAGATGCTGGCGTGTGAGGGACGCGGCCTCTTCTGCGTCGCGATCCGTGATCGTCTCGAGGATGCCCAGGTGGGTCAGCTGGTCCGCGTCACCGCCGTACTCGCCGCGGAGACGGAGCAGATCGATTTCGCCCGTCGCGTCCAAGACCACGCCGACACCACCGGCGTCGAAGCCGACACACTAGCGCTCCTGGGCTTGTTCGAACGCAGCTACCTGAGCCGCGCGACTGAAGGCGTCGAACTGCTCGATCTGCAATCCGAAAACCACCACATGGCCACAACCACGAGTCTCCGCATCCGTGTCGATGGAGCAGAGCACGGCGGCACCTACGGCGGTGTCGGCCCGGTAGAAGCCGTCAGCAGGCTGCTCGCAGAGCACGGCATCCCCATCGAAATCCTCTCGCTGCACCAGACTTCGCTGTCCGCAGGAAACAGCAGCGAAGCCCTCACCCTGTCAGCACCGCCAAGATGTCAGTCCGCTCGAGGCCATCGCGCGTGAAGGCCGGCGCCCGGCCCCGTCGCGCCAGCTAGGGCATGTCTGACAAGTGCTTTGCCCAGACAATGCCAGCGTGGAGGACGGCGGCCGCATCCGGTTGGTCTCCTGCCATACACCGGGGCCTTCATTGGCCGTGCTTTACTTTCGCCTGTGGACACACCTGAACTTGCCGCCCTGGTCCCAGGCTTCATGGCTCGGCATCCGGGGCAAGAGTGGACGCTGACGTCGGGGAAGGGCGCGGGCGAGGACCTCGTAGTCACCCTGTCTCCTGTGACCGCCCCTGAGCGGATTGCGACAGCCCGGGTCTACGCGGGGGCCGAGGTCTTCCTCTTCGACTTCTCCGGTCAC
>NZ_ATXG01000020.1 GCF_000421565.1 Agromyces subbeticus DSM 16689
CACCCGGTACGACAAGCTCGCCATCACCTACCGCGCCGCCGCCGTCCTCCACGCGGTCATCGCCTGGGCGAAGCACTTGTCAGACACGCCCTAGGTCCGATGCGGCGAACGGACCTCTTCAGGTGTAACTCGGCCTCTGCTCAGAGGTCGAAGCCGGGGTGCTCGGTGATGCGCCTGCGTGGCGGCGTCGGCGCGGTCGCCTTCCTGGCAGTGAGACCGGCGAGTGCGACGAGGAGGTGGGGATCGCCGGGCTCGGCGCCGAACCTGCGCCAGAGATACCGGTCGGTGAAACGTCTGCCGGAGATCGCCCTCGCGCCCGTGGGTCGGTAGAGGGCGAGGTTCAGCCTCGACCTCGCGTTCGAAGGGTGGACGACGAGAAGCGGGGTGTCGAGCGTAGCTTCGACGCCGGACTTCTTCAGCATCGCGGCTACGGCCTTCCTCGCGACGGGGAGGGTCTTCTTGTCGGCGAAGGCGAACTTCTCACGGCCGCGCCTGGTGTGTCCGCCGAAGGTCCAGTAGAGGCCCGGCTTCCATACCTTCGAGTCGATCAGGGTCACGGTCCGCCCGGTGACGACGGCGTGGTCGATGTTCGCGGTGAAGCCTGGAATCGGGATTCGAAGGTCGTGGAGCACCGACGGTCCGTTGGCATGCGCCATGCGGTCGAGCGCGGCAGCGGTTAGCTGCTCCCCGACCTGCCCGATCCGTGCGACGTTCTCATTCGCCGCCCACGAGGCATCGGTGAGGGAGGCCCCGGCGCGGCCGACGATGTGCCCGCGGCTCATGCGGTCGCGCCGGTGATCGTATTCCAGATGATGATGCCGACGATCACCGTGACGACAATGACGACGGTGACCTTCCCAGCTCGGCTGCCGAAGGCGTTCGCGAGCTCTTCGCTGGCCTCCTCACGGTTGCGCTGGAAGACGGACTTGGACTGCTTCGGCTGCTGGTTGCTCATGCTCTCTCCGATGCGGCGAAGGAATCGAGGATGAACGCCGTCTCGTCGAGGATCCGCACCGCCTTGATCTCGATGCGGTCTCGGTGCTCGCGGAAGTGGTGGCCGCAGAACAGGAGCTCGCTCGCGCGGTCCTCGGAATGTGCAGGGCCGGAGCCGGTAGGGAACCAGGCGACAGCGTACGCGCGAGCTTGGCACTGATCGCAGCGATCGGCGGCGGTCAGGGTCGGCATCTGCTCGCCCTGCTCAGTCGCCGGTGCGATGTCGGTGGGTGGTGCTTGGGTCATGCCGCGGATATGCGCGGCAGGTCAGCCTCGGACGTAGCTGTCGAGAGAGAGGCCTGCCCAGTGAGCGAGCGCGGCGAGCGAGTCGATCGATGCGCGCTCTCCCTGTCCGATTCGGGTGAGGAGTGCACCTCCGACGCCGGCTTCGACCGCTGCGCCCTTCCGTGTGATCGCGCGTTCAAGCCGCACCTGGTCGAGGTCAGCGGCGAATGCGGGCATGTCGAACGAGGCCACAGGTTTCAGCGGCATCCGTCACCTCCGGCCTGCTGGCCGTATCGGTGCTGGCATCGTCTCGCCCTCCAGTGCGCACGCCGGTCGTGCGACTCCGCGAGGGATATGCGCGGCAGCTTCAGACGGCTGCGAACTCGAGGATCGCCTGCTCTGCGCCGGCCTGAGCCGACGGGTGCTTCACTGCGAGCTTCCGGAGCTTTCCGACCGTCGATCCAGCCTGCACGGCACGGGCGATCTCGCCGACGGGGTCGTCGCGGTGTCGCTGCCGGCCGAGCCAGGCATCCAGAGAGGTCACCGTCCCATCGTCGCATCCGTCGCGCGGATTCGGAAGCAGCGCCCCCGCGCCGCCATGCCAAAGGCCGTCGAGGGAGCCTTCGTCATGGCGAGAGTTGCCGGGCCGATCAGCTCCCCGCGGCGGCGGGATCGAGGATGCTCGCGTTGCGAAGCTCGATCGCCCGACCGAGCATGTCGTGGAGTAGCTCGAGGTGCTCGGCGTCAACGATGATGGCCTCGTCGCAGTCTTGGTCGGAGATCGTCACCTCGCCGCCGCCATCGTGGTCGAAGGCGACCGTCACTTCCGGCGCGCCGTCCAGGGGTGCGGTCAGCGTCGTCTCGGTGATGTACTTGGCGTCTTCGACGAAGGCACGGTTGCTCATGCCGGGGATATGCGCGGCTGTCAAGGAGGACGTGCTCGCCCCGCCACCACGCCGAGGCGCGCCACCGCACCGGCAACGCAGAGGATCGCGAGGCAGCCGAACGGGAGCCAGTTCGCCGGCCGAACCCGTGATGAATCAGTCGTCTGGCTGAAGCCTCAGGAGTAGAGCCGGCGGATCGTGTTCCGCACCGTGCGGTGCATCGCCCGGAGCATCGCCTGGTGTTCGGGGGAGCCGAACGCCCCAGCCGAAGCGTCGAGCACGGCGTCCGCGCGCCGAGTCATCACCTCACCGCCCGGGTGTTCCCAGGAGCGGAAGGTCAGCGCCGTCGTCGCGATGCCCTCACCGTCGAGCACCGTCGTCGCGCCCGTCCTGTGAAGGTTCAGCCCGACGGTGAAGGAGAGGCGCGCGGAGTCGTCATCCATCTCGAGGATGAAGCCTTGCAAGTCGACCACGCCGGCGACCGTGCGGAGCTCGCCGTGGCGCTGGAGCTCCACGGACGGCGCAGCGTGCTGAATCGACATGCGTCCATCATGCCCGACGACTCCCGGACGAATGAGACCCCCGGCCGCAACTCGAAAGCGGCCGGGGGTCATAGCGGCGCCGGAACTCCCCAGCGACCAGGCCGAATGAAGTGGAATCATCAGGGCCGTACGCCGCGAATCTGGGGTGAAGGGGAGACGTGGCTCCCGATGAGACGTAATAGGGCGGTGGGCCCGCAGACTTTTCGCGTCGCGATCGATCGGCTACCGGAGCGGATGCGGACCTCGACAGCCGAAGCAGTCGGGGTCTGGTGGATCCCGATTCCCAAGAGGAGAGGTGACACCCAGCCGATCAGGCTGAGCGGATCACCCCCGACTTCGGTCTGCGCGGCACCGAGCACTGCTCGTGCGGGCGATGGCGATAACTACTCGACAGGGGGAGTCGGCCCGGCGAGGCACGCCCCGTCGAGCGGGACATCGACGACGGTCGTCAGCCCTCCGACGGCCGCGCCGTTCTGCCCGATCAGGCAATCGCCCTTCCAGAGGACTGAGAACGAGACGGAGTCGGCGGCGAGCCCGGTCGGGGTCTCGTCAGGTGTCACCTGCATCGCGGCGCGATCGAACCCGGCGGTGATGAGCGCGGACGTGAAGTCCCGGCTCGCCGTCGTGCCGGACGCGGAGACTCCGCTCGCGACCTGGGTGAAGAACGGCAGGTTCGCTTCTGCATCGCCGTCAGGCACGAGGACTGCCGGGGCTACGGGAGGGGTTGTCTCGGGAACTGGTGCCGGCTCAGGGTCGGCCGCGCATCCGGTGAGGGCGAGGGCAGCCGCGCCGAGCACGACGGGGACGATGATGTTGGCGGCCCTCATGGGCGACCTCCGATCTCGAGGTGGGAAGTGGACGCGTGTCGCACGCAGGTCGTCCGCTGCAGGGTGAAAGGAGAGGCCCAGGAGGTGCCATGAAAACCCCAGTCCGCCTTCGCCGTGTTGAATGCTGGTCCTCCTGAGTTTCGGCGTTGACGTGCGACACGCATGGTGGTCTCGTCCGGGATCGAACCGGCCGGTTCCGCCTGGATCGGCGGTGTGTTCCGTTGCAGCAACGAGACCAGCGGGTGTCCTCACGGCGGACGGGAATCGAACCCGCCACCCGGGACTCGCTAGCAGTCCCGGCCCGTACCCGTACGGAGTAGCGCCTTGCCACTTCCCCCGTGAGGAACCCTGGCGAGCCGCACTGGAGCAGCTCGCGTAGTGAAAGTCGGGCCTGTCCGGTCAGTTCTAGACCCCGATTCTTGCGACCTCGACCGGGCTTGAACCGGCCCCGCGATCTGGCGGGGGAGCACCATGGCTCCTCAAGGCCTCACCGATCAGATCGGTGAAGAAGATGTGTGTCGTTCCCGTGTGGAGTTCTACGTTCGCCCGGCTTCCCGGGCTCGACCTGCATATGCGCGGCACCGACCGGAGTTCGTGCGGGCAAGCAGCTCATTGAGCTGCGACGGCGAGCAACAGCCAGATTGCGATCGCCGACCAAGCGGCCAGAACACCCACGAGCAGCCCTGCGCGGACGAGCGCGCTCATCAGAACGGCACCTCATCGCAGGCGACTGCACCGGCGGAGAGCTCCGGCGCCGCAGCAGGGGCGAGGACTCTGAGGCTCTTCACGAACGGGTTCCGGTGACCGAGCTCGCCACGGACGACGAACCGGCCCTCTGGCGCATCGACACGGAGGCGGCTGCCGTCGAGGTAGACGAGCCCCGTCACCTCGTACTCCGGCTCGATGACGGAGGCGAAGGTGAACGCGACTCTGTCGCCGGTGCGGATGGCGGCAACGTCGTATCGGCCGTCGGTCAGGTGATCCATGTCTGTGCTCCCTTCACCCGACATATGCGCGGCGATGCCGGCGCGCACCTGGCTGCCCTTTGCGCCGAGATGCAACCGAAGCAGCTGAGCCGGACATCCGTGATTGAGCACGCCGCACAGCGAGCTCCGCAGTTCACCTGCACCGAGACGAAGGAGAATCCCTTGAAGGCTGTCCTCAAGAAGTTGGCGGCCGCAACTGCCATCGGTGCCGCGCTCTCCCTGACGATGATCGCGGCGCCAGCGCAGGCCGTCGTCCCCGTGCTCTCCAGCAACATCCAGCTCTGCCGGTACTTCCCGCACGACGGCTTCGGCGGGCAGCTCCAGTACAGCGACGGCGGCTCGAGGTGCGCCCAGGTGTACACGAACACGAACCTGAACGTCCGGACCGGACCCGGCGCTGGATACTCCTACGCCGGCTACACCCTGACCGCCGGCAAGGTCTACGAGTTCGATTGCTGGTCGACCGGCAGCTACGTCGACGGCGACAACATCTGGCTCAAGGTCTACACCGCTGGTGGCAGCCGTTGGGTCTCCGACCGGTACGTGTACACCGGAGCCAATGTGACGACCACGCTCCAGCCCTGCTGAGCTCCCCGATCACGCGCTCACCCTACGAACAGGGGCCCGGCATGCATTGCCGGGTCCCTGTTCGCTTGCCGCCTGCTGGTCAGCGGTTCATCCGCAGCCGCCGGGGCGCGCGCACGTCACCGGCAGCGCCGGTACCTTCCCCGAACGGCTTGAACGCCGATGACTCCGGTCGAGTCAGCGGCGGCACCGGGATCCGGTCGAATCCAGCCTCCGTGACCGCGATCGGCCACACCTCAGGTGACCTGCCCGCGCCGCGGCGCATCCAGAACGGCACCGAGCGGAGCGCCCCGACCTGGTCGAGCACGGCGGTGAACGCCGCATCGTCAGCCGGTTCGAACGGAACATCGAACACGTCTACGAGGCTTGCCCGCTCCCACGGCTCGATCGCAGGCCCCGATGGTCGATCGCAGGTGAGGGTGAGGAAGTCCTCCGACACCATGCCCTGCGACGGGAACCACTCGCGCCAGTCGGCGACGAACATCCGCGATGCGGTTCGGTCGAACGAGACGCCCGGGTAGTCGCGGACGGCGGAGGCGACGGCCTTCAGCACGCTCGACCGTGCGTCGCGGCCGCCGATCTTCTTGTCCGGGCGCTCGGCGACGACGAACACGACGACGAGGCCCGAGTCCCGCATCCGGCGGGTGTCCAGCAGCTCCGCCCACCGGCGCACCTTCCTGTCGAACGAAGCACCCGCCGAGGCAGTCACCTCCACCGCGATGCGGACACCGTCCGGGCGGATGAACGTCGCGTCGGCTGCGCGCTGCGATCCGATCGCGGGCGGCAGACCGAGACCGGAGTGCCCGAGGAGGTCGACGGAGGAGGTCTTCTCGCCGACGACCATGCCGAGGTCGCACCACTCGGCGGCGCGGAGGGCGAGCTCGGCGGTGAGGATGTTGTGCCGGTCGAACTGCCCGCCCGACTCGAACGGCGAACCGCCGGTGACGGACAGCCACTCCGCGTAGCTCAGCTGCGGCTCGACCCGGTCGCGGAACGCGTTCGTCCGGCTCGGCCGGTAGAGCGACGCGCGGTCGGCGTTCCGCCCGCCGAGTAGCGCGTTCGTGAAGATCCCCACGTCTGCGAGCCCGGTCTGGAAGAGCTCGGCCATGTCGATCGACCGGCCCGAGGCGACCTTCCCGTGCCCGGTGAACGCTGCGATCTGCTCGCTCGTGACCGTCCGCCACGAGTCGAGGACGCCGAGGAGGTCGAGCCTGCGCTCAAGGACGACCGGGTCGAACATCCGAGACCATGCCCGGTCGGCGTCCGCGGCCAGGTGCGCGGGGAGGTGACCGAGCCCGGCGGCGACCTGGCGGCGGGCGATGTCCTCGCTCACCCACGAACCCTGCGCGCCGAGTGACCAGACACCGTCCCAGTACGGGTCGAGGCGGGTGTGCGCGCGGAGCTCGGGCGCCGGGCACGCGCTCGGGAGGCCGGCCATCCGGACATTGCGGCCGGGCGCTGTAGCGTAGGCGACGCTCATGCTGAGCCGAACCCTTCGTAGGCGGCGAACCGGTCTCGGGTGCCCCAGAAGTCGTGCATCTTCAGGGTGAACGGGCTGAGCTTCCTGCCGTCGACGGTCGCCTTCACGATCGCCTCGAACCGGGGGAGCGTCGCGAGGTCGTCGGCAGTCCACTCGTCACCGCCGAGCGAGAGTGCGTGCGCGAGAGCGGAGGCGACGTCGGGGTCCGACTGGCCGAACATCACCTGCGTGCCGTACGAGAGCACCGACCGGCGCACGTCCGGGTGGAGCTGCTCTGGCCACTGCGTCGCCATGAACATTCGAACCCCGTACGACCGGCCCTGCTCGCGGAGCCAGGAGATGACCTCCGGGCTCGTGCCAGCGAGCAGCTTCAGCTCGTCGGCGAAGACGCTCACCCCGCGGCCGGCTTCGAACCATCCGGAGCAGTTCGCCTTGATCGCCTGGTATAGCGTGTACATCAGCATCGACGACATCTGCGTCTTGAGCTCATCGTCGAATTCCTCGTGGTTCCGGGCGATGCCGGTATTCACGATGACGACTCCGTTGTGCTGAAGGATCCGCTCCCACGGGATCCGCGTCGGCCGTGACCACCACTGCTCGGCGCCCATGAACGCGCCGATCTTGTTCCGCGGCGCCTTCGTGAACTGACCGCGTTGTGCGGGGGTGAGCCCGGAGTAGAGCCCCTGAAGCGCCTCGGCCGCCGCCTGGAGGTCCTCGTCACCGGCGCCGGTCGGTGCGACCGCGGCGGAACGGATCGCCCCGGCGAGGGCGACCCCGAGGTCATCGCCGCGCTGGCCGAGGAGGATGTTCACGTAGTAGAAGGGCGACGCGTCGGTCGCGACTCCGGGCACCTGGGAGGCGATCGCGGGGGTGACGACGAACGCGCCTGTGAGGACCTGTGTGAGGGTGTTGAACGACTCGACGCCGACGGAGCCGACCTCGAACGAGTACTTCATCGCGTTCACCGTCCTCCGGGCCCGCTCCCGCGCGGACACGTTCCCGAACGCGAGCACGTCGACCGCTACCGTCGCCGGGTCGGACAGGTCGAGACGGAGGACTGGCAGGCCCGCGACCCGCGCCCACTCCTCGTACGAGTCCGCGCCCTCACCCTTCGACTCGAACGCGATGAGGGTGTTCTGCGCACCGGGCCAGTCGGCGACGGGGGTGCTGACGTCGCGTTGGAACCCGCACCAGGTGAAAAGCGCCTGGATCAGCCGCGACTTCCCCGACCCGGGCAGGCCCCAGATCATCGTCCCCTCCCACTGGTCGGCGGCGGAGAGGTGAATCGGCAGGCCCGTACCGGAGTCGACCCGGCCGATGAACGGGCCGATGCGCTGCTCCATCACCGGCGGGTGCGCGGCGCTCCTCGCGGACTGCGAACCGGACGCGGCGCCGCCGTGCGGTGCGACGAGAGTGGCTGGCAGATGCGCGCCGACGAGGAAGCCGGACCCCGTCAGCGGGTAGTCGCCGTCGAACGCCTGCACCGAAAGCCCGTCCTTGTCCATCCGCTCCCTGCGCGGTCGACGCGGTGCGATGACCCGGTGGCCAGGCGCTGGGAGCCTGCCCGACTTGGCGCCGCGGCGGATGCGGCGAGCGGGCGAAGGGAGCAGTCCGCTCGCGATGCTGACACCTGCGGCCATGACCATCCCGCCTGCGGTGAACGGGACAAGAGTGGGAAGACCGGCCAGGCTCAGCAGCGGCCCGGCGAAACCGCACGCGGCGATGACTGCCCCGGACATCGTGATCGCCGTACCGAGGGGGAGCGCTGTGACGCGCCTGGCCCGTACAGGGACGTCGAAACCGGGGATCGCCGCGGCGACCTGGCGGACGAGGGATGCCGCTTCCGCATGGCTGCCCGCCCCGGCGAAGACACCCATGACGATCGACGTCGACGCGACCGAGTGATGCGTCGGGACGGACCCGCCACCCATCTGCCCGGCGAGCCACGCCTGCCACCGCTTCAGCTCCCAGCGGGTCTTCGGGCGGAGGACTGCAGCGACCCATTGCCCGGTGCTGAGGGTCGACGCGAGGAGCCGCGAGACCTCCGCCGGGTCGGCGCCGGTCTGAGTGTCACGACCCACACGGCCACCGCGCTCGGAGACCATCACCGCAATCGCCCGGCCGGCCATGAGCTCGTCGACGGCGGCGGTGTCGATGACCTCCTCGCCGCGGGCGGCGATGGCCTGTGCGAGGTGGAGCATCGCTGAGTCGGCAGCGCTCGAGTCCGGCGACAAGAGGTAGTGCTCAAGGCCTGCCTCACTGCGGCGGGTGAGGAGGGTCGTACCGTCCGCGATCACCGAGCCGAATGAGCCCGCGCGCTGCACGATCGCGGTCGGGTTCACGTCCATCTGCCCGGCCTTCGTGAGTCGCCAGACCCGCACGTGCGCGCCGCCGCCGAGTCGGTTGAGGGGAGAGTCAGGTGTGCCGATCCGCATACCCTCACCAATGCGGCGAATCCCGGCAGGTCTCGGCGGCCAACTGGCCCGATTTCAGAAATGAGATTCCCCGCAAGGCAGCCCTCGCCGGACGCCCCCGGCCCACCCAGCTGCTCTCAGCCCTCTCTCCGCCCACGGGTACCACCTCGTTCCTCGCCGGTACCCGTGGCCTCCGTTCACGCTTCGCCCTGTCAGCGGGTGTCACCTCAGGCCGGTGTGGCGGCCCCGCGCGGCAGCCTCTTCCTCGTCCCTCACAAGAGTCAGCCTCCAAGCGCGGTGCTGGCACTCCCGTACCGCTTCGCTGGTCGTGCCGCACTCCGCTTCGCTCCGTGCCGCTTCGCGTCTGCCGTGGCGTCCCCGGGAACCTGCGGTCCACCGTGTACTCAGCGTCATCCGTGAAGCCCCCGAACCGTGCACTCCCCGTCGACGATGCGCCACCATGTGCCCCTCTCCGGCAGTGACATGACCTTCAGAATCAGCCACCGCGAAGCAGCCCCCGGCAGGGGTTCACAGTCACCTGGCTTCCCGATGAGGCCGCCCCGGAAACCCCCGTTCCAGAGACGAGACGGTCACACCCAGCCTCCATCGCGAAGCGCCGCCGCAGGCGGGGACCACCCCACCCTGCAGACAACACGACGAACCAGCCACCCCGGACACCCCCACGTCAAGCCGGCATCACGGACGCACCGCCACCACCGCGAAGCGCGCGCCGCAGGTGCGGACACGAACCTGCCGAAGACACCAGACACGATGAAGCCCGCCACCCCGGACACCCCGAACAGACACTCTCCGGAGACACACCCCGAAGGGGTGCAGCAGACACGACGGCCGCGCGCCGCCACGTTCCGTGTCGCCGCCCGAAGGGCGGAAGAGCAGACGGACAGCGGACACACCGACCTCGTGCAGACACCGACCCGATGCGAGCGACCGAAGGGAGCGGGGCGAGGCGCGCCAGCGCCGAGCCTCTTCTAATGGCATCCGTCGCGGCTACCGCCGGGCACGAGCAGCTGGGTGCTCGGACAGTCGCTAGCGCTCGGCTGCAGAGAGGAGTCGGCGGGCAACTCCGAAGGTGGTGTCTTCGTTCATCCAGGTGATCTCAACGACGATCACGGGTGGAGTGTCGACCCGACGCCTCAGGTCGATCGGGATCAGTCCGTGGCGGTCAACGGACGCAATGGGCATTGGCGGCAAGTGGAGCGCAGCTTGATCCGACGCTGACACTCCCGACACGGTGACATTGAATGCCGGACCTCCGGCGTTGAAGAGCGCGAAGTCAGCCTTCTTCCCTGGCCTGGATTCGCCTGTGTCCAGGTCGAGGATCTTGTTGCGGGTGATTCTGACCGCCCACCGGTCGTTGCCAGTCGACTCAGCATCATCGGCGTCACCGAAGAAGATCTTGGGAAGGATCGTGTCTCGGATCTTGCCCGGGATGTCCTCGGCGTTGATCTCGGCGATGTCCGTGCGAGCGGCGCTTACCTGGCGGGTCGCCCTGTAGGTGAAGTATCCGATCACTCCCGTGACGCCCACGCCGACGATGCCGGTGATGGCTGAGATCCAGTCGGTGATGCTCGGTTCGGACATGCGCCGATCGTAGCGGCGGCCGCTTGCTCGTGTCGCGTCTCAGTGTCCTCGTCACGTCCGCACGCTGTCGAGTCCGGAATCAGGGAGCGTGGATGTCCGTGTCCGCAGTGTGTCCGTGTCCGATGTCAGCTGCTTGAGGTGTCAGCCCCGGCGCTGTCCGCTGCTCGTGTCTGAGCTCCATGTCAGGCAACGGTGATGTCCGGGCCGAGACCGAGTGGTGCGACCGCAGTCCGGAAGGAGACGACGAATGCGGCTTGGAAGTTGCCGAGCGGGAACGGGATAGGCCGCTCGTGGAGGAGGGGCGCACCCGCCGCGGTGAGCCCGGGTGCGAGCGCACGGTACGTCAGCGTATGGCAGATGACGACCCCGTCCGGGGTGAGGCTCTCGATGTCGCGGACTCGGGCCGGCGCGTGCTCGACGAGCGTACGTTGGCGCCTTCCTGGTGAGAGGTGATTGACCGGGAACGGTGACAGGTCGATGAGCCAGACACCGTCCGACCGAAGCCGGCCGAGCAGCTCGGCGCGGTCGTCGCCGGTGAGGACCCGCTGACCGTAGAGGGCGATCACGACCGCGCGGAACAGGTTGTCGTGGCGGCTGACCGTCGGTGCGTAGAAGAAGCGGCGGTCGGCGGCTGCCGCACCGGGGGCGGGTGCCGATTCGGCGACGAGGAGCAGACGCACTGGGTTGGGCTTCCACTGCTTGCGGAGCTGCTGGTACCAGGCGTCCTCGGTTCCGGCCAGGTCGTCGGTCTCAGGCATCCGTGCACCTCCGCCATTGCGCGCGCATAGACCTGGCATGCAGACGAACCCGCGCCGAGCCCAAACCTTCCGACTGGCGGACTCCACCGTCATGAAGATCAAGGAGACCCTGTACCTGACAGCGACCAGGTGGCACCTCGCGTGCGACGAGGACCCGCTGCTCGAACCGTCCGTGAACGCTGCCATCGACGCGCTCCTTGGCTGGCCAATCGGCCCGTGGTGAGACCGCGGAGTTGACCGGGCGGCGTGCTGCGTCGATGGCCATGCTGCATCGTATCCACCTGACGATTTCAGAAGTGATATCGCTCCGTGAGCCACGAGGAGTGGTCGCTTACTAGCCGGCGCACCGGCGAAGATCCGTCCGCGCATATCCCCGGCACAACCCGAGGGAGCCCCGACGATGAGCAGCACGGCCGATCAGGACCGGACCCAGTTCAGTAGCGGCAAGCACGAGAAGCTCACGGCCGCATGGTGCGTGTATCTGGTAGCCAAGAACGGGCGCACCCGACAGCAGTACGTGTGGGCAACGACTTGGGACGATGCCATGGTCGCGGCCGAGCGCGCGAACCCGCGGTTTCAGGCACACAGCGCTGGGCCGAGCGTCGACGCTGCCCACGCCCGTCCGCTCCACAACCTCGCCAACCCGATCCTGGTCGAGTTCCGCGAGGCCATCGCATCCGGCGATCCCTACGCGACACCGGGAGACTGGCTCGCGAACCTCGACGCGATGGAGACCGGCTCCGATGCTTGGCGCTGGCGCGACACCCCATACCTCGATCACGCCGAGCGCGTCCTGACGCTCCTCGCCGCCCTCACCCCGAAGGCGTCCACATGAAGACCTGTCCCAACTGCCGCGGTTCGGGCATGGTCGCCTACGGCCCGTGGGCCCCCGCCCGCCGAAGAGGACCTGCCCCACCTGCAACGGCACGCGAACCGTACCCGACAACTATGAGGAGGACCGACCCGTGAAGACCCCCGCCCAGATCGCGCACGCGCTCGTCTGGCCGACGCCGGACACGACCATCCACACGAGCCTCGCGGCAACCGCCCTAAAGGGCTACGACGGCGACCTCTGCGATTTGCTCGTGAAGGCCGTCGAGGTCGACCGCGCCCAGCGCGAGCCTGCCGCCGCCCACGCCGGCGACTGGGAGGTGACCTCATTCGAGGATGGCCCCGACGGTGAAGATGGCAAGTGGATCACCGTCGAGACTTACGATCCTGACCGCGAAGCCGCGAACGATGACGACGGGCCGGTGTGCGCCGCCTCGATCCTCATGTCGGCGATCGAGGCACTCGACCTCTACCGCGCGCTCGGCTCGGCAATCGCCGACCACGCGCCCGCACATCTGCCCGAGTACGACACGTCAGGCAGCGCGAGTCGCCAGCACTACATCGACACCGGCACCTATCTGACGCACGACGAAATCACGAAGGAGGTGGCGCGATGAGCGAGGGAATCCGCGCGGTCACGTACCGTCATTACGTCGTGTGCGTGATCTGCGGCAAGCGTGCCGAGTCCCGTCTCGCCGATGAGCGCGGCGGCGCATTCAAGCTCGAACGCGAGCACGCCGCCCAGCGCCGCGCCGAAGGTTGGCGCGTGTTCGCCAGTTCGTTCTAGGAGCCGAGCTGCGGTCACCTCGAGGCGGTCGCAGACAGGGAGGAGCCTGGCCCACAGGTCGGTGTCGAGCCGGACGTAGAGCACTTCGCCATCTCGGTTCACCGCAGGGCGCGGGGCAGCCGTCGGCTGGCGACGGAGCGCGCGCATCCCGAGGCCCTTCCTGACGATCGTGTCCACGAGCTCGTCGGGGCTCAGGCTCATCCGCTCGCACCTAGTGAGGAACGCGTCACGGACTGGAGCGCGTAGCCGCAGGCCGACGGGCACCTGGCATTCGATCGGTGCCCCAGGGGCGTGGCGCCACCTCTCAACGGTCTCAATCGCGATTGCCATGCCCTTCATATGCGCGGCACCGCGACTGCCTCACGCGGCGAGTTCGCCGCGCATATCCGGGTCAGACACGAAGAGACGACACGACGCACACGAGGACGACACGATGAACCGCACCGCCCGAGCCAGCCTGGCCGCGCTGACCACCCTCCATGAGCTCAACGGTGAAGCGACCCCCGAGCAGCGCGAGATCCTCACCGGATTCACCGGCTGGGGCGCGCTGGCCCCCGCACTCTCGCTCATCCCTTCGGAGGAGTGGCTGCCGACGGCGGACCTCCTCGACACGCTCGTCAGCCCGGACGCGCTCGACATCGCCCGCGACGTCTGCGACACCTCGTTCTTCACGCCGGCGACCGTGACCCGTGCCGTTTTCGACCTCCTCCGCGCGACCGGCTTCACCGGCGGCCGCGTGCTCGAGCCCGGTTGCGGCTCCGGCGCGTTCATTGGCGCTGCACCCGCGGACCTGCTCATCGAATGGACCGGTGTCGATATCGACCCGACCGCGACGGCGATCGCCCGTGCACTGCACCCCGCCGCGAACATCCTGACCGGCGGGCTGCAGACTGCTCGCATCCGCTCCGGCAGCTTCGACGCCGTCGTCGGCAACGTGCCCTTCGCCCGCACGACGGTTCACGACCCGAACCTCCCGTCGAAGTCGCTGCACGAGTACTTCATCCTGCGCGCGCTCGATGCCGTCAAGCCCGGCGGCTACGTCATCGTCGCCACCAGCCGCCACGTCCTCGATGCTGAACGGGCGGACAGCGCCGTCTTCGAGGGCGCCGACCTCATCAGTGCCGTGCGTCTGCCGTCCGGCACGTTCCCCGGCACAGACGTGGTCGCGGACGTACTCGTGCTCCGCCGGCGCGCAAACGACGTGCACCCGGGCTGGGCGCTTCCGACCCGCTCGGTCGAGCGTGCCCTGAGCCACCGGTACGGCACCTACACCAGCGTCGAACCGATCGATCACGAAGTGGCAACAGGGGAGCACCGCACCACGATCTCCGGCCGCTGGACCGGACACGAGGCGTGCATCGCAGGCACACTCGTCGCGACCGGATACGACCCCGCACCTCTCCGCGTGCACGCTGCGGACATCCCGGCCGCGATTTCAGCCGCCACCGCAGCCGCGGCCGCGTACGTCCTCGAAGTCCCGCAGACGCCGACCGTCGGCAGCCTCGACGACGTCATACTCGAAGACGAGCTTGGCCGGAAGGTCGGGTCTTTCCAGATCATCGACGGCACGGTTATGCAGGTCCGCGAGAATGGCATCGTGCCTGTGGCCCGCGCCGGCGCCGAGCTGCGCGCGTTGATCGCACTCCGCGACGCTGCGCTCGAGCTCATCGAGCAGGAGTCGCACCCTGAGCGACCGGATGCCGTGATCGCCCCGGTCCGCGCGGCTGCGCTCGAGCTCTACACCGCGTACGCGGCGAAGTTCGGCGCCTTGAACCGGGGCAACCTCGTCGAAGGCAAGGTCGATCCGGAGACCGGTGAGCCGACGTACTCCTGGCGCCGGCCGCCGATGGGCGGGTTCCGCCGCGATCCCGACTACGTCTCAGTCCTCGCGCTGGAGCAGTTCGACCAGGGCACCGGTGAGGCTGGCCCCGCTCCGATCCTCATCCGCCGAGTCGGCGCGTACCCGCCGCGCGCAACGACCGCGGCATCCGCTGAGGAAGCTCTCGCGATCAGCCTCGCGGAGACCCGGACGGTCGATCTCGCACGTATCGGCGGCCTCCTCAGCTGCGATGAGCCGGAAGCTCGCGGGCGCCTGGGCGGCGCAGTCTTCGCCGACCCGGAGACCGGCGACCTCCTGACTGCCCGCGACTACCTCTCGGGCGACGTCCGCCGGAAGCTGGAGCGTGCCCGCGCGGCCGGCGAGCGGTACGCCGAGAACATCGCGGCGCTGGAAGCGGTCATGCCCGCCGAGCTCACCGCGCTCGACATCCGCCCGCAGCTCGGCGCGACGTGGATCCCCGCCCTCGACGTGGAGAACTTCGCACAGGAGACCTTCGGCTGCCGCGTGACGATTCAGTTCACCCCGGCGATCGCGCTGTGGGAATCGGACTCGCAGAAGTGGGCCCGCGCGTCGGCTGAAGCGCAGCTCGCGTACGGGACGCGCGACAAGTCCCCGATCGACCTGCTCCTCGACGGGTTGAACGGGAAGTCCCCGACCGTCTACGACGAGTTCTACGACGCCGAGCGCGGCACCAATCGGAAGGTCCGCGACCCGCAGCGCACCCTCGCCGCAGAGGAGAAGCTTCGGACGATCCAGGACCGGTTCGCAACGTGGCTGTGGGAGGACAAGGCCCGTGCTGAGCGGATCGTCACCGAGTACAACCGCCGGTTCAACTCGCACGTCGCACGCCGCGGCGACGGCTCCTACCTGACCTTCGACGGCCTCGACGAGCGGGTGTCCCTGTGGGCGCATCAGCGAGACGCCGTTGACCGGGTCGTGTCGAGCGACCGCGTCATCATCGCTCACCCCGTAGGAGCCGGGAAGGCGCAACCGATGGACTCACTTGTTCTCACTCCAACGGGGTTCCGCCGCATGGGCGACTTCATGGTCGGTGATGATGTAATCGCGCCTGACGGTTCAACGACCAAGATCACGGGCGTGTTTCCTCAGGGGCCCCTCGGCCTATACCGGGTGACCTTCAGCGATGGCGCCGTTGTCGAGTGCAACGACGAACACCTATGGAATGTCGCGACGCACGAGATGCGGCGCGCACGAGTGCAAGATAACGGGTGGAAGACCCTCACCCTTCGCGAGATCGTCAAGTCCAGCCTGACCGACGCGAGAGGGCAGCTGAAGTATTGGGTCCCTCAGCAGGTGGCTGCAGACTTCGACGGCGGGGGTGACCGGCCTCTCGACCCGTACTGGCTTGGACTTTTGCTCGGCGACGGCTGCGTGACTACCTCTGCTGTCGACTACACGAGCGCCGACGACGAACTCGTCCAGGCCTTCGAGGCGGGATTGCCCGAGGGGCAGGTGCTCCGCAGGAGCAGCACCCGGCCGCATGACTATCACGTGAGGTCATCGACGAAGGGTGCCAGACAGCCGCTCATCCGCATTCTTCGTGCGATGGGGGTCATGGGTTCAGACGCCCCGAACAAGTCGGTCCCGACGGCCTACCTCAACGCCCCGGTCGCAGATCGTCTCGCGCTCCTGCAAGGGCTGATGGATACCGATGGCGATGTGTCGACGCGCCGTGCTCGTGGGGCGGCAGCGGACGGCGAGGTTGTCGGGTCAGGCTCGACGTTCAACACTTCTTCGATCCGACTCGCTGAAGACGTGGCTTGGATTGTGCGCTCGCTCGGCGGAACGATCGGGCGAGGGATCAATAGCCGCAAGATCGACGGCCGGCTCCACTACCGGGTCACTGTGCGCCTCCCCGAGAACTTCAACCCCTTCCGACTTCAGAGAAAAGCCTCGGCATACGTGCCCGCAAGCAAGATGCCGCCGAAGCGCTTCATTCGCTCGGTGGAACTGATCGGTGCAAAGCCAATGCAGTGCATCTCGGTCGCGCACAAAGACCGGCTATACGTGACGAACGACTTCGTGGTGACGCACAACACCCTCTCGCAGATCGTCTCGGCGATGAAGCTCCGCCAGCTCGGCCTCGCGCGCAAGCCGCTCATCATCGTCCCGAACCATCTCCTCGAGCAGATCTCCCGGGAAGCGCAGCAGGCGTACCCGACCGGCCGATTCCTGATTGCATCGAAGGACGATCTCGCCCGCAACGCCCGCCGCCTTTTTGCGGCCCGATGCGCGACGGGGGATTGGGACGCCGTCGTGATGACGCACCAGGCGTTCACGTCCATCCCCGTCTCCGCCGAGGCAGAGGAGGCGTGGCTGCAGGAGCAGAAGGCGGACCTCCGCTGGTCGCTCGCGACCGAGGGTGGCGGCGCACGCGGGGCGAAGCAGGTCGCCGCGGCGGTCCGGAAGCTGGAGGATCAGATCGCCAAGCTCCGCGGACAGGTCGCCGACGCTGGCACGATCACTTTCGACCAGCTCGGCATCGACCACATCAGCGTCGACGAGATTCACATGTTCCGCCGAGATCACGTCGCCACGCGCGCGGAAGGCTTCAGCCTCGGATCCTCGAAGCGAGCGACGGACCTCCGCGTGAAGGTCTCCGTCCTCGCCGAGCGGCGCCCGGGCATGCCGGTTCTCGCGGGCTACACTGGCACGCTTCTGTCGAACACCCTCGCCGAGTGCTACGTCTGGCAGCGACTTCTCCAGCCCGAACGGCTCGCCGCCGCTGAAGCCACTCAATTCGACGCGTGGGCGGCGACCTTCGTCAAGTACGAGACGAACGTCGAGGTCGCCCCGGACGGCTCAGGGTTCCGGATGCAACGCCGCCCATCCGCGATCCGCAATGTCCCCGAGCTGTCGCAGATGATGGCCGAGTGCTGCGACATTCTCCGCGCGGAGGACCTCGACCTTGATCGTCCCGAAGCCGAATGGGAGACGGTCGTTTGCGAGCCGGGCCTGGCCCAGGCGAGCTTCGTCTCGGGTCTCGCCGAGCGCGCCGATGCCCTCCGCTCGGGAGTGAGGAAGGGCTCGACGAACGACAACATGCTCGTCATCTGCACAGATGGGCGCCGAGTCGCGCTCGACCCGCTGCTGGTCGGTCTCGCCGAGCGGTCGCCGAAGGTCGCCGAGGCCGCTCGCCGGATCGTCGCCCAGTACCGCGCCGACGAGAACCGCACCTTCGGGGCGAGCCGAAACCCCGGCTCCCTGCAGCTCGTCCTCTGCGACATCGGCACCCCGCACCCCAGCGACCCCCAGACGTACGGCCGCCTCCGCGCCGCGCTCGTCGCCGGAGGTATCCCCATGAGCCGGATCCGCTTCATCCACGAGGCAACCACCGACAAGGCTCGCGCCCACCTCTTCGCCCAGTGCCGCGAGGGCGCCGTGTCCGTGCTCATCGGCTCCACCGATAAGGTCGGCGTCGGCACGAACATTCAGACCCGCCTGACGGCACTCCATCACCTGGACGCCCCGTGGCGGCCGTCGGATGTCGAGCAGCGCGAGGGCCGCGCGATTCGCCCCGGCAACCTCTCCGGAAACGTCCGCATCCTCCGCTACGTCACCGAGCGCACTTTCGACGCGTTCATGTGGGAGACGCTGACCCGGAAGGCACGGTTCATCGCCCAGTTCATCGCGAACGATGGCGTCGCGCGGGAGGTCGCAGACATCAGCGACACCGTGCTCTCCTTCAGTGAGGTGAAGGCTCTCGCTGCCGGGAACCCCCTGCTCCTCCGTCAGGCCGAGCTCGCCGCCGACGCGCGCCGCTTGCTCGTGATGCGATCGGTCTGGTCGCAGACTGTGAATGGGCTGAACCGCGATGCCGCCACGCTCCGGGAGCGCGCGGCATCCGCCCGAGCAGCAGCTGAGGTCACAGCCCTGGCCGCGGCCAAGTACGAGGCCGACGGTGCATCGCGCCTCGCTGGCCTCGTCGACGAGGTTCGTCAGGGACGCGGTTCGTACACCCGTTATGAGTGGCGGGGGCTCGATGTCGGAATGCGCCCCAGCGGCTACAACGAGCGCGAGACCGGCCCGCGCGTCGTGCAGGTCTGCGTGAACTACCACACCGCGCACACCTTCGTAGTGCACCCTGGCGTCGCCCGTCGGAGCCTGCGCGCGGTGGAAGAGTTCATTCTCGCGGAGCTGACGGACTGGGCGTCGCGACTTCCCATCGCTGAGGGGCGCCTCCTCGACTCCGCCGGCAGGAACGATCGAGCCGCCGACGAGGCCGCGGATGCCGCGGGTCAGGCCGTCTTCGAGCACGAGCTGGAGCTGCGCGAGGCGGAAGCGCTGCTCGACCAGGTCACCCGCGAGATCGCCGATGAAGCATCCGAGCTGCCCGTCGCTGCATGAGCGAAAGTGCCGCGCATATACCCGACAGCCGGACAAAGCCGGCGAGGAGAGGACGACGATGGACGGGTTCGGGCAGACGGCCGACATTCACGCAAGTGAACGATCGCTGTCCGACTGGCCGACCGCGTATGTCCGTGGCTGCGCTGCGATTGTCAGGAACGCGGCACGCTGCTTCCAAGCAGCACCAACCGAGGCGAACGCTGTCGAGCTTGAGCGTACGACGGCGAACCTCGGCGCCGCGGTCGAAGACTGGAGGTCCGCCTCTCGATCACGCTGACTGAGATCGAACTCCCCGGACGCATTGAGCGGTGAACGGCCGAGTCGCGATTACCGCCGCCCTTATGCGAGTCATGAGTACACTCACGACCACGCCGGCCCGGATCCGTCAGCCGAAGGGGCAGCCCATTGGCGGCCAGTTTGCGGCCGAGACGCACGCCGAGTCGACGGTCAGCCTGAAGGCACCGGAGCCGCAGGCGATCTCGGACTCCGCCATCGTCGAGCAGGCTAAAAGCTCGGCCGGCTACTACGCCCGCCGGTACAACTTCTCCCGGTTCGACGAAGAGGACATTGCGCAGGACGCGATCGCATCCGTGCTCCTCACCCGCAAGAACAAGGGCATCACAGTCCAGAAAGGCCTCGTCCACTCGGCCGCCCGCGCCCTCGCCCAGCGTCTCGTCGACGGCCACCGACGGCATGAGGACTCCACCGCGCTCACCCTGTGGAAGAAGCTCATCGAGGATGACGAGCACCGTCTCGGCCGGCACCTGACAACCGCCGAGAAGGACGAGCTCGCGAAGGAGGTCCGCGAAAGCTGGCACGACCCCCGCCACAAGCCGTCCGATACCTTCCACCGCGACCTTCACCTCGACTCGATCGACGGCATGACCGCGCCTGACCGGATCCTCGGCGCGTCGATCGAGACCGACATGCAGATGAGTCCCGCGTACGAGCTGCTCGACGGGCTTGAGGGCCACGGCGGCAACGCCGCGAAGCTCTCCCTTGCGCAGACCAGGCACCGCCTCTGGAACACGGTCATCGCGAAGAACCACGACACCCCTGAAGCGATCGCCGGATCCGTCGGCGAGTCGCAGGCTCGCAAGCACAAGACCGCGATCGGCGGTCAGATCGCCGCGGTTTGCCGCCGCTACGAGTACGGCGAGGACAACCCTGGAGAGGCGGATGCGCTGTTTGCCCCGTTCGGTGACCTGAGCGAGAAGGAACGCGGCCAAGTCGTCAAGGCACTGCTCTCCGACCCGAAGCGGGCGAACGGCATCTGGCAGTCCGCTCTCGACTACGCGAACCGCCGGAACCTGACCCCGATCGTCGCGAAGTGACCAGTTCGCCGCATTGGACCTAGAGAGAACGAAAGGCAGCTCAGATGACCAACACCATCCCCGCCGCGGTGGGCATCACAGTGCGCGCCGCCGGTGACGTGAACCTCTCCGGGGCGTGGGACACGCTCTGGGGCGCCATCCAGGGCGCGATCGGCAGCGGTATTGGGCTCGCGCTGACAATCATCGGTCTTTGCCTCGTGCTCGCTGCGGTGCTCAAGTGGATCTTCGATCGCCGCCGCGCAGGCGGAACCGGGCAAACCTCGCCGATGTGGTGGGCGATCTTCATCGGCGCGATCCTCGCCGCACCGGGTGCAGTCATTCCGATCCTGCTCACCATCGTCGACGCGCTCGCGAACGCCGCCGTCAACCTGTTCAACGCCGTCTTCTAGTGATCGCTCAGGTGAACGGGAATGAATCGATGACGGCGGAGAGGTACGGGCCGGAGGTGTTCGAGTCGTCAGTACGGGTAATCCGGCTCGGCCACATGGACGCCGACGGCGACCTCACGGTGGGCGCAACAGTCGGCGGGAACCTACGCGGGTACCGTCTCACGCCAGAGTATCGGGAGCTTCTCGAAGATCCGGGAGTCTTGCTCGGTACCGCACGTCTGAGCGCTCGGCAGCGGGCATTGCTTTGGTGGATGGGTAACCACGACATGGTGGCACTAATCCCAGGGCACGCGCCCGAAGAAGTGATGGACCTCGTGCCCGTACTTCGCAAGTCATTCGCCGCCGTTGATCCTCTCGGGGAGGAAGGCTATCGCGTCCATGTGAAGGGTGCGGGCACCTTCGTGGCCGATGAGCTCGAGATGCGGCTCATGCCGTTCATCGACGGTCAGCGACGCTTCAGTGACATCGCCGAACTCGCGACGACCCAACTCCTCGAAGACGAGCAGAACCGCACAGCGATCGCATGTGAGGAGGCCGTTCAAGGTCGCACGCTCCGCGAATCCTTCGCCGACGCTGCACTGCGGCTGGTGGCACACGGGCTTGAAACCAGTGCGATCTCGATCGAGCGGCCAGTGTAGTGCGGCCGCTTTCAACTATCGCCTCCTGAGACGACAACTACCCAGAACGGTCGCCATGTATGCATACGCACTCACCGACCTCACCGGCCGCCGCCGGAACGAGGGGCGCACGGACAGCAAGGCCGGATTCGAATACAACCGCCGGCATGCGATCATCGCCGGCATCGCTGTCGCATGCTCGCTGCCGGTGTCGGCCTTCGTGTTCCTGATCGTCGGCCCTGTCGCGTTTGTCGTCGTGCCGCTGCTCTCCATCGTGGCGGGGTTCCTCGGATTCGAGGCCCGGTCGCGGAAGGGCCTGAAGCAACGGATGTACCGCTCAGCGCTCGACAAGCGCAACGCCGGACTGAATCGCATCTATCTGTGTTGGAGGCCGATCAGCGCCAACACGGCACCGGGACGAATCGTCGTGTCCTCACGGCCCACACGGACTCCAGCGAAGACCGACCTCTTCGACGGCTCACCCATCTCAGCGAGAGGCCCTGTCATCAGTCGTGGCCGCGAGATCGCCGCCGACCCGCTCACCACGATCCTCGGAGGTGAATGACGGTGCGCCGTCGACTCAGCATCCTTATCGGCGCAATCCTCGCTGGCTTCCTCTTGGCCGCCCCGGCTGCCACGGCATTCGCCGCCGATCTCACAGCACCGGCATCCGCCGTGCACGCGGGGATCGACGGCTCCGACGCCAACGTCCCGACGCCGGAACTCCCCTTCGATGAGTGGAAGGACGCGACCGGAAAGCTGCACAGCCGGCTCGACGGTTCCATCCTCGAGAACGCCTACGCCTTCTTGTCGCGGTACGGAACCCAGCAATCGTGGATGGGTTCCGGCAATTCCAGTTACGACATCTCGCTGACCATGGTCGAGTTCGCCACAGGCATGGACATCATGCGGCAGGTCGGTGCGGCTGCGGACAAGGCCGCCGCTTCGATCGGCTCGGCGCTCGTGTCAGGTCCCGGGGCCGTCATTACCGTCGCGTTGGTCGCAGCTGCTATCCTCGCCCTCATCTGGCGACAGGCTCGGTCCGCAGAAAAGCCATGGGGGAGAGCAGCTCAGATGCTCGGCGTCGTCGGCATCCTCGCGGTAATGGCGTTCGGAGCGAACGCCTCCACAGGTACCGGCGACCAATACAAGCCCGGTCCTGGGTCGCCCGGATGGGTGGTCACCACAGTGAACGACGCGATCGGCACCATGGTCGAAGCACCCGCAGCTTCGATCGCAACAGCCATGAACCCCGCGGCTTCCGGCACCGAGGCTGACGCGAACATCAGCTACTGCGCTTCGAGCGTGGCGACCCGAACGACCGCATACATGAACGCGACAACCGGCAACGGGCACGCCCTGCCTGCTGTTCTCGGCAACCAATGGTTGAACACCGGCGGTGAGGCGTGGAAGGCCGCGCAGTTCGGTGCGGCGAACCCATACGCCGACGAGGTCTACTGTCACCTTCTCGACTGGTTCTCGAACAAGCCGGCGAAACAACAGTGGGCCGAGTACAAGGCCGACATGCTCGTACGATACGGGACCGCGCCTTCGTCCGAGAACGGCAACAAGGGCTCCTTGAAGTCCGTGGCCTGGGGCTCCAGCGACAACGTGCAGAACGACCGCTCGCTCATTGCATGGGCCGCATGCGAATGGAACGGCGCCGATTGGACGGTCCGGCCGGGTTGGGACAAGAAGCCGAAGGACGCGGACAGCGACGAGACCGAGTCCTGGATCAAGCCCGCTGATTGCGTGGAGTGGTGGACAGACGACGACCGCAAGATCGGCGACGTGTTCAACGTCGACGGTAAGGGGGAGTCCGTCGATGAGAAGGCCACAACGCCTGAGGTGCGCGACTACCTCCTCTCGCTGCACGGCACTGACACCAGTGGCGGTGTGATGGCGATCCAGGTGTTCGGTGTCGCCTCCGCACTCCAGCTCATCATTTTTGGCGGATTCTCGGTCGCCATCATCCTGGCGAAAGTGTTCGGTGTCGTGCTGACGATATCGATCCTCTTCATCCTCTTGGCCTCGCTCGCGTCCAAGAACGCGCCGCTCGAAAGGCTGGCCGGGCAAGGCAAATTCCTCCTCGGCACGAGCGTGCTCGCCGCCGGAGCGTCCATGTTCCTCGCGGTCATCGTGCTGCTAACCGACCTGCTCGCACGCTTCGGAACGGAAACGGACCTCCTCGGCCCGCCCGGATCTCCCGGACCAATCCTGTGGGCAGGGCTCGCTCCAATCCTCGCCTGCGTCGCGCTTCACCTAATCCTCACCAAGGCCCTGAAACTGCCATCCGTGTTCAAGCCGAGCGCCGCGGCGGCCTGGGGCCAAGCTGCGGGCGCAGCGGGAAGCGCAGCGCTCGGAGGGTTCGCAGGCTCGGCTATCGGCCGTCGGATAGGGAATGGCGGCCGCGCCCTGGGTCGCTCTGCAGTTCGTGCTGCCGGTCAGCGCATCGGCCTCGGAACAGGCGGCCGTGGTCCGGGTGGAAAGGGACGCCGCGGAGCAATGGCACTTGCAGGCGCAGCCGGTGCTGGTGCCGCAGCCGGGACGGACACGGCGAGGACTCGGGCTGAGGCCAAGCGACTTGCCGCTGAAGCGAAGACGTCGCGTCGAACGGAGCTCAGACAGGCCATGGCTCACAAGCGCGGCATCGACCCGGCAGCGGTCACGACCAACCGTGCACGGATGAAGGCGCTGAACACGAGCGAAGGCCGGCGCGCCCTCGCAGCGGCGACCAGGAAGGGCGCGATGACCACCAAGGACGCCTTCGTCGGCGCATTCGAGGATCCGAAGGGTGCGTTGCAGTGGGTCGGCGCTGGATCCGCTGACGCGATCCGGTCCGGACGGGACAAGCTCGCCGCCGCAACCGGAAACGCGATCGCCCGCGGCGGCAAATACATGGTGTCGGGGAAGCCCACTAAGGCGATCGCAGCGACTGCGCTCCTAGGCGGCGCAGCCGCGGTCACCCTCGGGCCCGTTGCCGCTGGCGCGGCTGGAGCCGTCGTCGCCGGCGGGCTCGCTGTGAAGGGCATCCGGCACGTCGCAGGCACCCGCGACCGACACCTGGATCGCCAGAACCAAGTCGTGGACACGTACCGGGCGCATCTCGCTGAGGTGCAGGAGAAGGCCGCGGAAGCGGAGCGGAAGAAGAACGAGCCAGCTGGTCGGGAAACGACTGCGCAATCGGTGGTGAGTCGCAATGCGAGCGCCAGTTAGACAGTTCCCGCGGATAGGATCGGCAACTATGACCGACCACAGGCAGCCTGCCGGACAACCAATCGGAGGTCAGTTCGCTGGAACGAACCGACCGGAATCGTTCGTTCGACTCGGCTCTGACATGCTCTCCGACGACGAGTACAACGCGACCGGCACCTTCCTCTATCCGCCTCGCGCCCGTTCGTTCGAGCAGCACGTCAAGTTCTGGGCGAACGTTCCTGTCTCGGATGGCATCCTCGACAACGTCCGCTACGGCTACGAAGAGTGGAAGATCAGGTGGCACAACGCCACCATCAACAGCTTCCGCTACGAATGGCAGACCAGCAACCGCATAAAGCCCGGCCGAATCACCGACAAGGAGCAGGCGGCGCTCGATGCCGCCTGCGAAGCCGAAAGCGACCGACTTGACGGCGTCCATCCGCCGGCAATCTCGTCGCTGAACACTCGAACGATCGCTCGCGTTGGGATGATGGTTTGGAATCGTACGACGCTTGCTGAGGCCGATCAAGATCGTGTCCTTGAGCTGAAGGTGGACGTGGGCGTTGAGCGCTCCGCTCGTGAGGTGTTCGAGCGGTTCGCGATCGGGAACATCCTCGACTCATTCTCTGAGCCGAACATCGAGGTGCTCCGTTCGCTGAACCATCTCCGACGTGAACAGATGGAGATCGGCCAGTCGACGATCGCGCAACTGGGCGGCTGATCCCCGGCGTGCTTGCCACTGAGCCGCTTTCGGAGCGCGTCCAGGCTGCGTTGGCAGGGCAGCTACCTCTCGCCGAAACGTTACCTTTGCTGATCCTCGAGCGGGTGGTCGAACGAGACTGGATGCTCAACGCAGTAGCTGCAGACGCGTGGCGTGAACTCAATACGGCGGCGCGTGCGCTTGAACAGCGATTTGACGATCTCGATGACTTGTTCGGTGACGATGTTGGCAAGATCCTTCATGCGTGCCTTGACGAAGTGCTTCAGGTTGAGGACTTCCCGATGGCGGTCTGTCGGGTTGTTCGGGAGGCGTTCCAGACGACACGGCCGACGGGCACCGCCGTCGGGCTCGTCTTGAGCTGGTGCGCCGAACGATACTTCCGGAACCGGCGCGGGCTCACCGTGTTCTATCGTGATGAGCCGGATCTCAATACGATCCCGGCCCTCGCCCAGGCCGGCCGAATCTGGGTACGGCTCCCGCACATGGTGGAGCTCCTTGAACTTCTCATGTGGTCGTCGAGTGACGCTCTAAAGCAGCGGGTAGAGGCCACAGGTCGAACGCATGTACGCCTGTTCCGTGGAGTGACACCACCATCTGGGCAACCCGAAGGTTGGCGCCTCGGAAGGCGGGAGATGTCCGGTCCTCGCTACCCGCTGCGCGCACTGAGCTCGTGGTCCGCGCACCGAGACTCCGCGGCTTGGTTCGCGGGGGAGCACGGGGTCGTCGTCGAGGCTGACGTGCCGGCAAGCTGCCTGGCACTCGCGCCAGGGTACGCCGAAGAGGAGGTCGTGATCTTTCCGCTGGCTACTGACGTGAAGGGGAGGACTCGGCGATTCCATGAGCTTCGGATCCGGCGCGTAGCTAGGCCATGAGGTTGTCGGCCACGGTGATCAGGATGCAGACGCCAGACGCTACCGGCACACAGGTTATCGCGCTAACATGTACGGGACGTACTTCAAGTACGTTCGACCGGAGATGAAACGCCATGTCACTCACAGCCGATTACGGCTCCTTCACTGATGCCCGAACGCACCTGAAGGACGTTCTTGACGCAACCGAGCAGGGGCGAACCGTCACGGTGCGCCGAGACGACCACCTCTCCGCCGTGGTGCCCGTCGAGCGTCTCCGCGGCTTCTTCTTCCGTACAGTATCGCCGCGGGTAAAGGTATATCGGGAAGAGGGGCGAACGGTTGCTTTGATGGAGTCTCGGCCGTTCGCGTCCGAGGGTGAAGACGTCGCAAGTGCACTCGCGGATCTCGCTGTTCCACTTCGGGAGTACGCCGCCGACTGGGAGGACCGACTCCAGCATGCTCCGAACCATGCCAACAATTGGGCGCTCGTTCAGCTAATCAAATTGTCAAGCGATGAACAGCTCCTCGAATGGCTTGAGCGCGGCGGTGAGTAAGTACCCAGCCGCAACGCGAGAGCATCACGATGAGTTCTGCGAGAAGGAAGAGTGGAGCCTCGTCCGCGGAGCGACTGGACGCCCGGTTGATCACCATCGGACGTACGAGCTGACTCTCTGGGACGGACGCATCCTTCGGACGCGTATCTCCAAGCCCGCCGACAGGACAACGTACGCGCGGAGCATGTGGTCGCACATCCTCCGCGAACAGCTTGAGGTAACCGCACCCGTGTTCTGGGCCTGTGTCCAGGATGGCCAGCTCCCCGACCGGGGCGGGCCTCTGGCCCGCCCGGTGGAGAATTCGATCCCGCTGTATCTCCTCAGGGCGCTTGGCGACCTCGGCGTCAACGAGAACGAGGTCCTATCGATGACCACGGGTCAAGCCGCTGAACTCCTGGCTCAGAAGCTAACGGAGCAGCACGAGACGACGTAGCTGATCCATCAAGCGCTCAACAGCACGATGACAGGTCCGGCCGAACGGCGATAACGACCTTTGAAGTCGATGGAAGATCGGTACCTTGCCGGACGATGATCCTAGCGATCGCGGGCGGCGGTATCGGCTCACAATCGACCACGCCACCATGCGAGGCGTTTCCACCACGGCTCTCGTCTGAGCGACGGAGTAATCGTCTCCGTGGCTGGCAACTCCGCAGCCGACGCGCTGACCGGATCGATCCTCACGACGCCCGGAGGCACCGACTGGGATGGCGCGACCTGTGTGTCGCTGGCAACCTGGTGTTCGATCTCTTCCGCACCCTCCGCCAATGCAGGATGTTGGTCGACTGTTGTCTCCGGCTCGACTGTCGGCGCCGCGTCGAGTGCTTCAGAACGTCGCCTCAATTCGTCTTGGCGCCGCAGCCAGAGCTCCTGCCGAGCTCTCTCGGCGGACTGATGACGCTCCCAATCAGTCTTCCTGACCCAAGCTCCACCAGCGGTCTCGAAGCCGCCGTACTTTTGCACGGGGACCGACGCGATCCACACTCGGGTTCCGGCCAGCACGTCTCGTAGGAACTGCATGAGATCGGTTCGTGCGGTGAAGAACTCGTCGGCTTCATGCTTGTAGTTGACAACGGTTCCAGACACATAGAGTCGCGCGTATCTGTTCAGCTCCTCGTTCTCCCACGGCCGGAGCGAGGTCCACGGTTCGCCTCGTTTGCGCCGGTTGTCGTAGGCGCCGATCAAGGCTGCCGGGCGTGAATACACTTCGCTCCGGACCTTCTTGGTCGCCGTCCGGCTCCATGCCTCCGGCACGAACCAGATCGTGCTTGTGGCTCCCGCGAGCTTGCGAGCGAACGTTCGAGTGCCGAACTCTGTCGACCAGCGCTGGTATTCGAGCGCGGTCTTCGCATCAGGAACGTACACATCGGCTTTCGTCCGCGGGTCCTCAATAACTGCCTCATATCCGAGGAGACGGCAGATCGTGGCGAGTCGCCCCTTGAACCAGAGATGCTCGTCCGACTCGATACCTCCGCCCCCGGGCGGAATTGCGGGCACGACGCCGTGACTGCATGATGCGCCGCCAGGCTTCGACCTAAGGAATCGCGTCGGTCCACGCTTCACGGCCACGAGCATGGTCGGGCAGGACCGTCTTGGGCAACGAATGTTGATCTTCTGCAGATGTATGAGCTTGAAATCATCAGGATCAAGCACGCTCACCAGGCGGGTCTCGGTGGTCCCGGGGACTCTCTTGCTGGGCAACTCCGCGAGACCTTGAAGTTTCGCCCCCTCGTCACGCCGGTGCGCAACGTGAAGTTTTCGTACTGTGCTCTCGATTCGAGCCAACTCAGAACCCACCTTCTGCTTGATTCCCCCGGTCTGCAGCGTAGGCAGGACCCGCCGACATTTGACCGCAGATCCCACGAGGACGGCTGCCACCCACGAATGTCAGCGGTTGGAGGTCTACTCTTCGTAGAAAGGACTTGGAGGTGAATCGTGGCCCCTGTCATCGAAGTGACTAGCGAAGCGTTGCGAATGCGCCGTTCGGAGATCCTCGAACGTCTCGAGACGAATGAAGAGATGTTCTGGGCTGCCGTTGCGTGCCGGTCATTGTCCGCCGAGGAATGGGAAGCGAAGGAAGAGCTCAGCGAGATCGCGTTCCTCCTCGGCGAAGACTCCGGACACTGAAGTTGCTCGACCTTCACACGAGCTCTGGTGAATTCGCTCAGGAGCTCCAGTCGACGCTCGCGGGGGTGCTTCCTGGCGAGTTCCAGATCGTATCAATCGCGCACCATGATCGATTTGTAGTTCGCCCTGACGGAAAAACGAGCGCAGAGCAGCGAGTTCCGCTGTACGTGGGCGGTGAGCATCTCGCAGACCTCGGAGTGCAGATCTATCTCGGAAGCGACAGCTCAGGCCGGTTTCTGAAGGCCTGGCAATCGAGGCTTGCCGTGCATTCAGTTCTCGACCGAACGCCTTTGTTCCGACAGGAGTTCGACGCGGCGATGTCGCTCAGCGCTCCCATGGCTCATTGGCACGTTCATGCCGACCGCGGAGCGCTGTCCCACCTGCTCGGCCGCTCCCACGCGATAAGGAGCGAGGCCGTGAAGAAGCCGCACGACATGTCGTCGCTTCACATTCCCGTCGGAGGCGAGCGGTTCCGCCCATGCGTGGAAGACTTCCTTGAGTTCCTAGTGCGCGAATTCGGTATCGATCACGAGGAAGACTGGCAGTCCGCAGTCCTCGAAGGGCGAGAGCGCTGGCGGCGTCTCCAATTTCGCTCGACGGTGCGTGACCTTCAGAACGAAGCTGCCGAAGTCCTGGCCGCGCACGGTTGGGAGCTCGTTCCACCAGGCACACCGCCCACGACGGGACCCGGCGTACTCTCCCGCTGGTAAGCGGGCATCAGCTCTGATTTGTCTTCGCCCGCCGCTCCCGAAGGAACTCGGTCGCCTTGCTGAGCTGGGAGTACTTCCGGTCGAATCGGCGGACGGCGTGAATGTAGATGTCCCGCGTCGCCTCGGGGTAGGCGAACGGGCTCGACTTCACGAGCCGCGGGTCGAGAATCGCGGCGAGGCCGGAGTCGGACATCGACCGGATGAGTCGGCCGACGCTCTGCTCGAGGAGGGTTGCGGCGTCGCCCGCGTACACGATCCGGTCTGCGCCCCATTTGCCGCCGTGGTTCGGGGCGAGCGCCTCGACGCGGGCGTTGTCGATCGGGTTCGCGCGGGCGCGCGGTGGTCGGTCGACGATCACGAGCGAGCACGTCTCGCCGGGCGCATCGGTGCCCGTCATGAGCGTCTTCGTCCCGACGAGCACGGCGGTGCGGTCGTCTTCCCAGTCGGCCTTGATCTGGCGGATGTTGGCACCGTCCCACTGTGACAGTACGCGCCACCGGCCACGGGCGGCCTCTCGTAGGCTCTCGGTGTACTTCTTGCCGGCATCGACCGTTGAGGAGAGGACCAGCGCGCTTCCGCCGTTCGCGTCGACGAGGTCGACCATGTAGGGGAGTGCCCATCCGGCGTGCTTCGTGGTGTCGAACTTCGGCTTGCCGCCCCGCGGGCCCGGCGCGGAGAGCGCTGCGACCTCGGCGGGGGAGATCACCCGCGGCGCGAAGAACGCAGAATCGCCGTAGCGGGCGTCGAACGGCGACTCGTACTCGCGCGACTGCGATCGAATCGCGGCGTCTCTGGCGAAGCCGGTGGGCAGGGTCGCTGACATCGCGACCACAGACAGCTGCATCGGTTCGGCGTCCTCCTCGTCGCTCGGCACGACGGTCCACACGTTCCGGTCGATCATGCGCGAGACCTCCACGGGCGCAGCGGTGACGCTCACGCTCTCGCGGCGCCCGTGCCCGCCGCCGAACTTCGCTGGACGCTTCCACCATCGGGCGACGCCGACGAAGTGCTCGCGAACAGCATCCACATCGGAACCCAGCTGGGTGACCTCTGCTCTGGCGCGCTTCGCGGCGATCTTCACCGACTGGCTCTCAGCGTCCGCCGTCGCGTTGGCGAGCAGCCGGTCGCCACGCTTCGCCCACGAGATCACGAGATCGGCAGTGTCGTTCAGCGGGTCGACGTCGCCCGGGACGCTGACCTCGTCACCTGGTTCAAACGGGGCAGCCTTCAACCGGCGCCGGAGCTCGTCATCGACGGCAGTCGCGACGGCGTCGCCATCGTCGATCCAGCGCTTCACCCCAGCATCAGTGTCGGAGAGGACGCGGCGCACGAGCGCGATAACCTTCGTGATCCTGCGCGCGGAGACCTGCGACTGCCCCTGCGACCGGACAGTCCCGGGGAGGGCGTGCGCCTCATCGACGATGATGTTCTGGAAGTCGCCGAGGCCAGAATTGCCGAGCACGACGGGCAGCGCGGTCGCCGCCTGCACGGCGAGCATCGAGTGGTTCGTGACGACGATGTCCGCCTCCGCGACCACGCTTCGCGCAGCGGCCGGCTTGCACAGCTCGAAGACCGGGCACCCGGACTCCCCAAGGCACTCCTGCGTGGAGACGCTGACGAGCGCCCATTCGAGGTTCGACGCCACGCCCGGGTAGGCCGCGCGGTCTGCGCTGAGGCGGGAGTCCTCGTGCTGGCGGAGAGCCCACGCGAGGAGAGGGATGAGCGTCGCCGAGTCGTAGTCATACCCGTCGATGTGAACCGCCGCGCCGAACTTCATCTGCTCGAGCTGATCGGCCAGCGCGCTGTTCGAGACGTGCCCGACGGCGCCGAGGAGCCCCGCGACAGTCTCGCGGGTGCGCTGGAGGCATGAGTAGTTGCTCCATCCCTTGAGCACGGCGAACCGAACGGGCTTGCCATAGACGCGCTCGGCTGCGGCGCTGATCGTGGGGCCGTCCTTGTCGATGATCTGAGCCTGCAGGCTCAACGACTCAGTCGAGTAGATGGTCCGCTCACCGTGCTCGATCGCTCGTACGGCGGCAGGAGCGAGCGCGCTCAAGCTCTTGCCAATGCCAGTGGGGCCACAGAGCAAAGCATGCTCGCCCTGATCCTCGAAGGCGTTCGCGATCGCCTGCGACAGGCGTGCCTGCCCGGGCCGAGGTTCGGCGTGGTCGAGACCGGTCGCAACCTTCACCGCATGGTCGAGCAGACGGTACGACGGGGTCGTGTGCTTTTTCTTGGTCTTCTCGGTCTTCGCCACGGTTCGGATATGCGCGGCTCAGACCGCGTATCTCCATTCGCGCTTGCGGGGAGTGTTTGTGTGCCGGCACTGAGGTGTGTGCTGAGCTCGCATGCGGAGCTTCCCGAAGGCGTTCGATCGGTCCTCGTCGAGCAGCCCATTCCGGTCCAGCTCACACTGTGTGGAGTGCCACTGGTACCAAAAGGCCTCGGTCTTGTTCTCTGTCGTCGGTCGCGGCGCGCAACCACCGTTCTTGACGATCCATGCTTTGAAGCGCTCGAGCCGCGACTCGAAGCTCACGTCGACGCTGTCGCGCCAACCGACGAGAACCTGGTCGAGGCGCTCCTTCCGAGACGCGTCCAGCTGGTCGAGGCTGAACATCCAGCGCTGCCGGCGCAGCCAGCTCGCGAGTCGTCGTTCAGCCTCGGGCGCCTCATCCGAGTCGGTGGGCCACTCCTCGTTGAACTCCACCCACGCGAGGAACTGTCCGATTGATCGCTCCCAGGATCGGAAACCGTTGTCGAGGAGCCCAGACGCATGCTCCCGGAGCAGTGCCACCCGGTCGAGGCGACCATCAACGACTTCGCCGTCGGGCGTCTTCAGCACCTTCCGGCAACGGGTGGCCCAGACCCCGAGGCGTCGCTCGTACGGCGTGGTGCCTGCGCCACTCATCCGGGGGTGTACGCCGTCGGACTCGGCGAGGAACAGCGCGTACTCGCGGAGGGTCTCGAGGAACCGTCGGTCGGCGGGCGAGTCAGCCCAACCCGGGATCCGCCCGACCCGGTCGGAGTCCGTAGCGGGGAGAAGACCTGAAGCGCGCTGGTAGCCGGTGTTCTCCGTCCAGATCGCGAGTTCACGTTCGTGTTCGATCCAGGGACGCGGTCGCCAGTCGGGGCCGTTCGCCGCAGCGAAAGCTCCGTACCGTTCGATCTCGTTCATGGCGGAAATATGCGCGGCAGCTCGCGTATTTTCGCCGCATTGGACGGGGTAGGAGGGAACGCCAAATGAACTTCGAGCCCGTCCGTACTGCTCAACCGCCAGTGCGCCTACTGCCGACGCCAGTGGAGCCGCCTGCGAGCACGCCCGTCACCCGCCGCACACCCGCCAGGAAGAACCCGCGCGCCGCGGTATCGATCACGCCTGCGACCGTCGGCCGAGTGCTCGAGCAGGCCGCGGAGATCGAGGCGATGGACGAGGGAGAGCGCGCACTCGTCGCAGCCGTGCTCGGTGTGCGGGACGACGTCCCGGATCTCATCGCTGCCGCATTGTCGGGTGCGAAGTCGACGGGGCAGCACGCAGTCGACCTCCTTGCCGTCATGGGCGCGGACCCCGCTGAGGCCGGCGTCATCGCGATGCAGGCAGGCCGCGCGCGCATGCGGGCGATGTGGCGCCTCGCGCACCGACTCGGCCTCATCGGTCAGGACGTGCCCGCTTCCGACGCGAAGGCAGCGATCGCCCTTGCGAAGGCTGTGCAAGACGGCCGCGGGCGGGACCGGCTCGCTGAGGTCGTGCGGGGTCTGGGGCTTGCGCGATGAGCCGCTGCAGCTCGTGGCGCTTCGTCGCCGGCGCCGGCCACGACAGCTCGCACCGACCCGGCGGGTGCCGCACCTGCTGGGTCCCTTGCCGTGAGCGGGTCGAGCCCGGCCGCGAGCAGTGCGACGGATGCCTCGCCGCGCTCGTCATGCACCCGGAGGCCGAGATCCGTCTCACCCTCGCCGAGAGCACCGGAGTTGACCGGGCAAGTCTCGAGACCCTCGCCACCGACCTTGACCTGCGGGTGAGCCTCGCCGCGCAGCGTGCGCTCGACGACCTCGATCCGGAAGTCACCAGCGACGAAGACGTGTTCGACGCTGCCAAGCCAGCGCTCCCGTTCAGCGCCCCGACCGCCGAGACCGACTGGCTCACCGAGGAGACCGACCGATGAAGAAGTCCAAGCCCGACAGCTGGCTCACCGACCAGATCGACCAACCGGTGCCAGAGGCCCCCGGCAGCCGAAAGGCCGAGCGCCGCCAACGCATCTACCGATGGCTTCTGCTCGGCTCGTTCGTGCTGTTCCCCGTGGCGCTGCTGTCAGTCGTAGTTCTCGCCGGCCAGGCGGCAGGCGAGGAACCGCCGACTGCCGTAGCTCCGGAGGTTCGGCTTGACGCACCTGGCCGTGCAGCCGCCACGACGACGCTGCAGGCGTGGCTCGCCGCCGAGCCGGCCCCGGTTCCCGGCGGCGGCAGGATGCTCTCCTGGGATGGCGCCGAGACCGTCGTAGCGCCGACCGTTGCCGACGACGAGGCAGTCCCAGATGTGGAGCTGCACCAGTTCACGATCACGGACGAGGCGGGGACCGTCTACACGGTCACCGTCCCAGTGGCCGTCGACGATGTGCTCGGGTCACGAGTACTCTCGGCGCCGTCACTTGTCGCGGTCGCTCCGTCTGCGGGCTCGGGCTGGGCGAAGGACAACGTCTGGGCCGGGACGAAGGCGACCACCACAGCGAAGTCCGTCGACGCTGCCGTGAAGAGCTGGGCAGAGGCGTTCACCTCCGGCGACCCCGACAAGCTGCGCATCACCGTCGCCGACCGCGCCGATGACCACTTCTACGTCCCACTGTCCGGGGTGGCCTCCGTGACCGCGTCCGTCGGGCAGGCGGCGTTCGTCGACACTGGCGACGAGACGTTCAAGAAGGACGGCACGAGCCCTGTGATGCTCGCGAACGTCACGCTCGAGATCGTCTGGGCCGGCGCCGAACCCTCGAAAGAGCAGGAGCCGACAACCGTCACCTACGACGTGCTCATTCACGACGCCGACACGGCAGCGCCTGTGATCGTCTCGTGGGGCCCCACGGGCGCCGGCCTCTCTCTGAAGCCATATGACCAGGCCGTTGTTGGTCGGGAGGTCGTGGCCGCAAGCCCCGCACCCGATGCCGAACCCGAAGACGATTCCAAGGAGGCGGGGGAGTGAAGAGCTCCGAGCTGATGACCGCCCCCGAGTTTCCGACGATGGTCCGCCGCCGCTTCGCCGACGGTCGGATGCTGAACATCGACGGCAACAGTATGTGGCTCTACCGGCGGGTTCCGATGGGCGCCGTCGAGGACGCGAAGACCCCTGAAGACGCGATCCGCACCGGCGGTCCCATCATGGCGGCGATGGACATGCTCGCCGACATGCCGTCGATCCGATCGAAGCGGCGACGCGGCGCGAAGGGCGCGTACCGGGAGGTGCACCTCCTGTGGGTGAACGTCCCTACCGCCTACACGCCGCCGCCTGGCCCGCTCGCACCGCACCTCGCGGCCAAGTTCCACGGAACCGCCGTCATGGACCGCGTCCTCCTCTTCGGTGTACGCCTCAACGCGACCGTCGGCACCGGCGGCTTTCGCGCCGCGCTCGATTCGGTTACCGAGACAATCGTGTCCGGCGGCACCCCGCTAGAGGACTACGACCGCGACTTCAACGCCGTCGACCAGGTGCTCGCCCGGGCGGGGCTCGTGACGCTGTCGCAGGACGGCTACCGCCTAGCGAACGCATGGTGGAACCCGGCTTCTGCGCCAGACATCCCGTACATGCCCCACGCCGACCACATGCACTTCTTCCGCACCGCGGATGCCGGCGCCCGCGCGACTCGCGCCGGCCTCGAAACCTGCGACGACTGGCCTGACTTCCCCGACGCGCACGAGATCACCTTCGCCACAGTGGAGGACGTCTCACTCGAGTTCGTCGAGCACACGAAGCCCGCCTCGAAGTGGTTCCTCCCGTTCGTCGAGATGGGCGCCATCGTCGCCTCGATTCGCGGGACTCTCGAACCACCGCAGGTGACGCGCGCCGAGCTCCGACACCAACGGAAGGAGTACCTCCGCGACATCAGCAAGGCCATGAACGACGGGCTGCTCAGCCGTGACGAGCACGACGCGAAGCTCGGCCAGCTCACGAGCGTCGAAGGCATCTACTCCGAGAACCGGGCGCCCGCCACACTCGTGAACGGGTCGATCATCGTCGGGTTCAACGGACACGTCGAATCGGTCGAGGACCTCTCCACCGAGGAGGTGACACTCAACTCCATGATGTGGCGCCAGCCGGGCGCGTGGGCCGAAACGATGATCGCCTCATCCGCCCGGGCGAACCCGCATGCCGTCGAACTCCCGAGCGTCAGCTTCGGTATCTCCGGGCTCGCATCCCTCTCGACCGTCGGAGACCGATCGGGCGCCCTCGTCGGCTTCACCGAGAAGGACCGGCAGCCCGCCTACTTGTCACCGTCGGCCGCGTCGACTGCGGACGGCTTGCCGATCTGCCTGGTCGCCGGGGCCACAGGGTCAGGCAAGTCATTGCTGATGTTGTCGCTCGCGGACCAGTTCGCCCGCAACAACAACCCGAACGTGGTGATTGATCCAAAACCACAGAGCGATCATTCCGCCGCTGTGCTCCTCTCCGGTGGCCAGGTCGCATCTCTCGACGACATGGTCACCGGCGACGGGATCCTCGACCCTCTCCGGTTCGCCCAGAACCGGGCCTCCGCCGTGCAGGCGGCGTCGTCGATGCTGATGCTAGTGAACCCCTGGGGAGGTGACCGCGACCGCTACGAGGTCGACCTGCTCGCGTCACTGGAGTTCGGAGCTCAGAACGGCGCGACGTGCACCGGCCAGGCCCTGCGTATGGCAGAGGAGGCAGGAGTCGCACCGACCGAGATGGTCGCCGCGGTGATGAAACTGGCGAACTCGTTCCCAATGTTCCGGGCGTGCTTCGGTGTGAACCCCGGGACGAATGCACTTCGTTTCGCGGACGGCATCACCCTCATCAAGGTCGGCTCGACGAACCTCGAACTCCCGAAACCGGGCCAGCAGGCGTCCTCGCTCACCCAGCGCGTCTCCGTCGCGGTCGTCCGCATGATGGTGTTCGGCTCCATGATGGCGCTGACCGGCCGGGGCGGCGTCCTCCACCTCGACGAGGCGTGGGTCGTGCTCGACTCCACGCCCGACGAGGTCGAGCGCGTCGGCCGTCTCGCACGGTCGCAGAATGTCCTCCCGATCCTCTACACCCAGCGGGTCACCGACGCGGTGCGTGCGGGCCTCGCCGGGTACATCTCCCGTGGCCTAATCGGACCGATCAAGGACCCAGAGGAAGCCGCCGCGGCGTGCGAGCTGTTCAAGCTGGAGCCGACCGCCGAGCGCATCTCCAGGATCACGGCGCCGGCGCGCCTGTCGGGTACCGGCGACGACGAAGACGGCGAGCTCAACTGGGCGTCAATGCGCGCCCTCGTTGAGCGAGGCGCGGACGGGACCGTCGATGTGAAGCGCGGCGCGATCTTCACTTACATCGATCTAGCGGACCGGGCCATCCCGACGGAGGTCACGCTGCCGAACGACTTCCTCACAGCTGCATCGACGAATCCCGATGACGTACGCCGTCGGATGATGGAACGCGAGGCGATGGTAGCGCGGTGACCGGATCGTTGCCCAGACCTAGTGCTAAGGGACACACGATATCGGATCTGACGACGGTCCACATACCCGTCGTGATTCGTTCGGTAGAGTTAGGAGGTGCATCGCCTCGCATCGTTCACCACGCATGCGGGGAGCACACCTCTCGTCGCGGGAATCTACATCCTCGGGGTCGGCTGGTCAACCGGTGAGCCGTTGCTGGCGGCAATCGCGGCTGCGATATGCATCGGCATTCCGGCCATAGCGATAGTTGCTGGCATTCGGCGAGGTCGGATCGAGAGTCGGTTCGTACCTGACCGGACAAATCGTGTGCCACTGGCAGGCGCGACAATCGTGGGGATCGCTGGTTCTGTCGGCTTGCTCAGCGTACTCGGCGCGGATACTCACCTGATTCGTGCACTGGTCGCTCTCGGTTGCGTCGTCGTCATCGTGGGTGTGGCTAGCATTTGGTGGAAGATATCGGCTCAGTGTTCGATGGTCGGACTCGTCGTTGGCTCCGTGGCAGCGGTGTCGCCAGTGGGAGCCATAGTCGTATTGCTGGTGGGCGGAGCTGTCGCATGGTCTCGTGTCTACCTTGGGGCGCACACGTGGGCGCAGACGCTGACTGGTCTGGCGCTCGGCAGCGTTGTCGCTGCGGCGGCCTTCACGGTTTAGCCCCACCTACTGAGAGCTGCTTCTGGGGTCGATTCGAGAGCCAAACGATCGTGCTACTTGAGACGATAAGCACGACAAGACACATCTTCAGTAGGTCAGTGAATAAACCCTCAGTGTCGTTGGCCGCTTCGACAGCGCGGGCGACCGGATATGTGAGGCCTACCAGGCATCCCAATGCGCACAGCATGGCAGCCACCTGGCGTATCCGAGAGGTGTGCGGTGTCAGTGCAGCGGGCAGCAGGGCGGAGAGCAGGCAAACAACGACATACGCCGCATAGAGCTGCCACGCCAGTACATATGCAATGCCCGCGGCAGAGTCATACGGATCGTCGGTTGCGAGCGCACCGAATCCGAACGAGGTAGCGGTCACTGTTCCCGCGACGGCCACCGCGATCTTGCCGTACTTGCCCTTGATCAGCCACAACGCAAGCATCGAATTGAATGCCCGGGCCGTCACGACGCCCACGATCAAGATCAGTGCGTATACAAGAGCTCGCATGACCAAATCCGCTATCCGGATACTCCCGAGCGCGGCATCGAGAGCCTTGTATACCTCTTCGATGTCGAGCAGCACGGCGAGCGTGAAAAGCAGGAGCGCCAGGGTGAAGGCCTTCCTCGATGCAAGCGCCGCAGGATTTGCCGTGGGCTCCACAATGAGCTGTCGGAGCCTGGCAGCGAATGCGAGAGCACAGATTACGGCAACGATGGTCTTCAGAACAAGCACTTCAGGAACATAGCTATACCATCCTGAGAGCTTGCAGCGTGTTCACCCGAAATGAGTGTTGAGGGCCTGCTCATCGCCGAGGTGGTGATTTCCTTCGCCAACCATCGGCTCGGGCGACGGTTTCGTAATCGTCATCTGACCTTGGGTGGCGATGGTGTCGCCGGAGGCGCCGCTGGATCCACGTCGGGTGCGCACGGGGCCGGCGTTGCGAAGCTTCGCCTCCTGCTCACTGCGCGCCAAGAAGGCTTCTGGCGACTCTCCAAGCCACGCACAGAACGTCTCAATGTCATTCAGCCCGAAGGCAAATGTGTCGTTCAGGCGTTCGCGAACGTACTTCTCTGAGCGCCCGAGCATACGAGCGAGCTCGCGGCCAGACATTCGCCGGTCGCCCATTTCTCGGCGTATGCCTGCAGCGAGTGAACTCGCAAGGATTCCCGGTGGTTCCTGCGGCTGCCTGCCCATGCACCAATTCTAGCGCGAACCCGGTGCCATCGAGACGCAACGTGCACCAAATCGGCGAGCACAAGGCTCTCAATTTGATAATGCGTCTAACAAGACGCATAGTGCATATATGAGCCTGATGTGGTCAGTTGCTAGCACTGAGAGAGACGCGCGCCCGCGCCGTGGTGGCTTCAATGTGATGGGACATGCCTGTTCGCACTTCGGCGCCGCGCATATGCAGGACGTGGATGATCTGAACAGCATGGTCGGCCGCTCTGCGATCGATGCTGAAATCGCCGACCTCGCTGAAAGCATCCGTGCCAACGAGCTCGATGAACGATCTGGTCGTGTGCTGATCTACTCGAAACTGATGGCCGCCGGTATCGCCCAGTCCGTGGCGCAAAGTCCGTGCAGCGTTCCGGAATGGCAGCGCGTTGATCTCGCTGATCTACTCAACGATGTGATCCTCGAGCGCACGCTGGAGTCGGATGAAGGCGGCTTCGACCTCGACCGCGCCCGGCACGCCTCCGCTGAGGGATGGGCCCGGCAGCTCGCTCGTTCCGCGGTTCAGTCGTGCCTGCGCCGCCTCGCCGCTGACCGGCAGCGGAAGGTTGACGTCAATCCCGTCGTCGACGAGCGGATTCCCATGAGCGAGGCTGTCGCCGCTTACCATCGGCACGAGTCGACCGATGTGCTCCCCGAAGAGGCCGATTTCGAAGCCAGTGTCGAGTCCGCCCACGACGAATTCATCCTGAGTGCCAAGGGGCTGCAGTCCGCGTCGCGGCTAAAGCTCGCGGCCGGTGCGCTGGCCGAGGCGTACAAAGTGCCGATGCCGGTGCGCCCTGCGGACCTCCTCGATCGACTGTGGGTGACCGAGCGCGTCACCAAAGATCCCATGCTCGCCCGCGACTCCGCCCGCGCGTTCCACCAACTCGTGAGCGACCGGATGAGCCCCGAGCAGCAGGAGATCGACGAGCGCCTCCTCGCTCTCTGGGACGATTACACCTTGGACGCGATCGAGCAGATCATCGAACGGGACGCCCGCATCGCGCAGACGCTCGTGCTCGCAACACTGGCCTCGAACCCGCGCCCTCACCGCGACTCCGTTGCCGGGACAATGAGCGTCATGCGGATGGCCTCGACCACGACTCTCTCGTGGATCCGGCTCTGCCGGGCGCTCCTGGAAGGCTGGCTCGCCACCGAATGTGAGCTGGTCAGCACAAAGAACACTCGGCTCACCGCAGACCGTCTCGCCGAGCTCGAAGCGGCGCAGATTGCCGCCGCCGCCGACTGGCCAGCCGCGATCGCCGAGGTCATCGCGATGCCCGACGCGCCGTTCGGGAGCACCGAACAGCAGGTGAAAGAGTGGATCGCCTCGGCCGTCGACTCGTTCCAGATCGCCCGGGCAAGCTGATCGCCGCGCATATCCTCGCCATGCAGAACCGCCAGACCTTCGTCTCGTTGCCCGGCCATGCCGCCGCGATACCGCTGATGCACGCTTGGCTCGACGACGACGGCGTGTTCAATGAACTTACGAGCCCGTCGGATGCAATCGTCGAACGGTATGCCGGGTGCGTCGGCCTCGCGATCGCGGTGATCGACGCGACGCAAGGTCGAGGGTTGTTCGGCGCGCACGCGCAGACAGTCTCCGAAGTGCTCCAGCTTCACATGGAGCAGGGCCTCGTTCTCCGACGCTCGGGACTCGTCACGCCCCACACCGCGAGCGGTCGCCGGCTCATGGCGTTCGAGACTGCGCTGCTCGCCACCCTCCGGGCCGCCGCTGAAGGCCGGACCTCGAGCACCCAGTTTGGGGTCCCGAAGCAACCCGCCCTCCTCCGTGAGACCTTCGCCGCGATCTGCGGGTACCTCGAGGTGCTCCTCTCCGAGCAGGCGAAGGCCCACCGCCTCAGTGGCCCTGCCGAAGCGCTCGCCGTTCATGGTTGAATCGCCTGCGGGCGCCGCCCTTATCCAGGGCATGAGCACGATGAAGCGTCAGCCATCCGGCCAGCCGATCGGCGGCCAGTTCGCCGCTGGGTCACGGCAGGAGTCCCATGTCTCCCTCTCTCAGGCGTCCACCCGCACCGGCCCGCTCGAGCTCACGTTCGATCAACTACAGGTCGGGGACGAGTTCATCGATCATTCGGCGGCTGCCGGCGATCTCCGAGACCACTACCTCAAGGTGATCTCGTCGCGTCAGCACATTGTCGGTGGGAACCGTTACCAGCGGATCGACTACGAGACCCGCGACGGCCGAACAGGTACCGGCGACTTCCTCGTCGCCTACGCTGACAGCGAGAAGGACGAGCGCTGGCCGAGGAAGGCCCCGAAGGCGACCATCTATGGGAAGTGGGTCGACGCCGCCGACCGTGACTACGAGCCGGTGCAGGTGCCGTCCGCACGCGAGGTCGCTGAGGCGGCCGTGGACCGGCTCTTCGCCGAGGACCCTGCTGCTGCGTACCAGCTCTACCGTGGGATGCTCTCGAAGGTCCGCTCTGCGGAGTATCCGCGGCTTCGGTTCGAGTTCAGGCCCGACCCCGATTATCCCGACGAGCCCGAAGCCGTGATTCCGACGTTCATCGACCCGTACACAGGTGAGGAAACAGGCATCCGGATCGTCGACCGTGCCGTCCGCTGGACGGAGAACGACTCGATCGAGCCAGACCCCGAGGAGGAGATGATCTCCGTCGACTACGGCGGCGGTGACGACGGGAACGGTTTCGAGACTCTCGTCTACACGTCCACGATGACTGGTAAGCCAGTCCGCCTTCCTGAAGGTTGGGAGGAGCGGTGAGCGGGCCGCAACGGCAGCCCGCAGGCCAGCCCATCGGCGGTCAGTTCGCCACGAGCCACCGGTCTGAATCAGGACCAGGACTCACCCAGCTCGAAGGCGCCGGCCTCCGCGACCGGTTCGAGTGGGCTGACGACGAGATGATCGCACGGATCGCAGACGACAAACCATCAGCGTGGGTCGCCGAGCCGCCACTTGAGTGGGAAGCAAATTACGACGCCGGTGACCCGATCCCGTGCTCGCGCTGCGGCGGCATCCTGCGAAGCGGGTGGCCCGGCGTCCCGGGGAAGTGGGCACACGACGACGATGACGTGAACTGCTGGGATGTGGTCACGGCAGCGCGCGCTGCCGTCCAGGCGCACCGCGACGTTGAGAGGGCCCTCTCCGCGGATGCAGCCGACGCGGCAGAGCGACTTGCACGACAGATGACCTGCGCCGCTCGTGAGCTCGCGCGGGATCCGAAGGCAGCCGACCGGGTCGGTGGTACCTTCACCGTCCTCAACCAGATGGTGCGCGTCCAAGATGGACGTGTCACCGCCGAGCATCTCGGCAAGCTCATCGAAACCCACAGGGGAATCAACGCTGGAGCGTGGGGTGATCTGAACGAAGGCGCCCGGCGCGAGCTCTGGGTGTCGATCGGCGATCAGGCGGCCGTCGACGCGTCCGAACGAGGCCTCGACAGCAGCGACCTGGACCTCGCCCGCCCGCTTGACGCGATCCTCGACGCGCGATCGGACGAACTCCGTCAGGAGAATCTCGGCGCTGTGCGGACGGACGCGGTCCTGATCTTGCTGGAGGCGGGCAAGGCGGTCGCGAATCGGCACCTCGTCGGCGACCCTCGGTTCCCCCGCTGGACGCAGGAGGCGTACGAGCACATGGTGCGGCCCTACCAGGTCGTCTTCGGCACCGTGCATCCGGCCGACTCACAGCGTCCGTCGAGCTGGGAGAAGCGTCCGGTACTGCTCGCCAGCGCCAAGTAGACGGCTGCAGCGGGCGCTCGCACTGGACGATCCATCTGCGGGCGCCCGCCGCCCTTATCCAGGTCATGAGCACTTTGCACCGCCAGCCTGCCGGACAGCCGACGGGTGGCGAGTTCGCATCTAAGGGGCGCGCCGAATCTGCCGTCTCCCTGACCGCCGGCACCGCTCCCCAGGAGAACGCCGCCGGCCCGAGTGTTCGGGTATTCGCACATCACCTGAGCGCCGTCGAGCGCCGCGTCGATGAGGCCAATCGGAAGCTTGCCCGGGCAGGCATCGAAGAGCGGTTCGCCTTCGAGACCGAGTCGATTGTTGAGCACCGCGACGGCATCGACGTCGAGCTGCTCGAGGTGCGGCTGAACGCTCCGAGGATCAGCTACGGCGGCTGGCAGATCACCGGCGTGCACGAGTTCACGCCGTCCGGCGATGTCATCTCCCACACCTTCGGGCGCGAGGACGCGCCAGCCGTCGAGGACGCGCATTGCGATCAGTGCGGCACGAACCGGCGACGCGAGAAGGTGTACACCCTCAGCCATCACGGTGAGGGAGGCCGCCAAGTCGGAAGCTCCTGCCTCACGCCGTTCCTCGGCGTCCGCCCTGAAGGGCTCTGGGCAATCGGCGACGACCTCGACCTCGACGACTTCGATGCCGGGAATGGGTCCAACCTGAACGCTCGCGTCTTCGACACCAGCGACCTCGTCGTCGCCGCACTCGTAGCATCCGCCGATGGAGAGGAGTACGTCTCCGCCTCGCAGGGGAGCTGGACCGTGCAGCCCACCGCAGCCCGAGCGACAAGGCAGTTCGCCGCGCTCCTCGGATCAGGGGATACACCGGCGCGGAGGAAGCTCGCCAACCGCATCATCCGATGGGTGAAGAAGCAGCCAGACGACGGCGCTGACTCGTACATGGCGAACCTCAAAGCATCGCTCGGCGGCGACTGGGTGAAGACGAAGCACGCCGGCATCGCTGTCTCCGCCGTGTCCGCGTTCCGGCACGCCGAACGGCGCGAACGAGCGACCAAGCAGAAGGCGAAGGAGAAGGCAGCCGAGCAGCGAGCATTCCTCGCACCGAAGGACGCAAAGCTCGCCCAGGTTCCCGCCCGCGTCAGATCGATGCACTCCTTCGAGACGATGTACGGCGACATGACCATCGTGCAGCTGGTCACCGACGACGGATACGTCCTCAAATGGAAGACGCAGAACCCGCAGGACCTCGCAGAGGGGCAGGCCGTCACCATTGACCGGGCCACTGTGAAGGCCCACGAGATCTACCGCGACACCTTCGAGACCGTGATCCTCCGACCGAAGTTCACCGTCGGCTGACTGGAGGAGTCATCGCCAGCCTGGCCGGCCGGTGAGGTGGCGGTTCAGCGCGCTCGTTATGGCGTCACTCTCGATGTGGACGTGTCGCCTACTCGCTGAGAGGGCTGCCTCTGCCGCGCATATACGCACTGCCGATCGAGAGGCAGGAGCAGAGCATGACCGACACACTGGCCGACCCCACTGGGGTCATCTTCGAGAAGGAGCAGATCGCGGTCGAGCACCACAGCGCCTTCGCCGACGCGATGCGAGCTGACTTCCAAGCGGTTCGCAGCGGTATCGGGTGGTTCATGTGGCTCCGCGTCAGCCTCTTCATCATCGTTGTGCTTGCCGCGCTCGTGACTTCGTTCACTTCGGTGTACGCGATGAGCTCGTGGATCGGCATCCCGCCTGAAGTGCAGCTGCTCCCCGCGATCTTCCTCGACGTAGCGATCATCGCCAGCACGTTCGCGATGGTCGAGTTCCGTCGCCGTGACCGATACGTCGGATGGGGGAGAGCCGGGCTCGCCATCACCACCTGCCTCTCCGTCGTCGCGAACGCGACGCACACGCTCGCGTACTGGAAAGGCGACCTCTCCACCTACCAGGCGGTGATCGGCATCGTGTTCAGCGCAGCGATCCCACTCATCACGCTCCTGTTCACCGAGATCCTCATCCGCTTGATCTTCGACCCCGAGGCCCGGTGACCGGCATGAGCAAGAAGAAGTCCGCCCGTCCCTCCGAGCCCGACCATGAGCTTGACCCGCACGCGGTGATCGAGCCTGGCACCGAAATCGCTCGGATGAGCCCGCTGGAGCGCGCCCGACGCCTCCTCACGAACAGCACGCGGTACCGCAACTCGGCGGCCCACCGCACCGCTGGCCTCACCTGGGCACAGCTCGAAGTCGCCGCGGCAACCGACCGGCAGACAGCTGCGCTCCTGCTCGTCCATGGCGAGCTGCAGCGATCGAGTCGGATCGCACTCGCACTGGCGCAGATCGCCCTCTACGGGACACCTGCAGATCGCTTCCCTGAAGGTGTCCTCCCTCAGATCAAGGCGAACCTCGGCATCCTCACCGACGGGGAGTCGACCGCATCCGTGCCAGGCTCCCCGGGCGAATCGGAGCACAGCTGAGTCCGGCATCTTCATCCGTAGGCGACGGCTGACTCCCTGCATCGTCGGCGCTGCGTCGACAGCAAGTTTGACGCTGCGCGATGTACGGGGCGGCCGCGGTCGGACAGCCGAGCACTAAGTTGGCTGCCCGCCGGAAAGCCGCAGCGAGGTCCGCACCAGCCAACTCGTTCTGGCCGTCGTACCCAACGACGACCGTGAGCCGCGCGACATCACGACGATCGTCTCACCGCGATCGCAAGTCTTCCGAAGCTCGGCGAGAACCCCTGCCGCAGCGCGAGTAACGCTGCTGGGTCTAGCTCAGCGTGACGGTTATCGATGGTGAAGGGCCGGCGGAGCGCCCGCGGGCTGTCCGCCGATAGCGGTGTCCCGCGCGTAGATCTGCCGGAGCCGCTCAACCAGACCGTCCGTACAGACGAGGCCATCCACCCCGTCCGAGCTGCCCCGGATGCTGGCCTATCGCCTGTCGTGGCATCTGGGCCACAAATTGGGCCGGAAACACCCCTCAAGGTCCCTAAACAACCCGTAATGTTGGGGAGTGTCACCCGAAGACATCGGCGTGATTACGGGGAAGTAAGGTCCAATCCTTCAATCGGCTGCGGGTCGGTAGGTTCTTGGTTCGAGTCCAAGTGGGGGAGCAAGAAGCCCTGCATTCATCTGAATGCAGGGCTTTTCTGTTGCGCCGGGCGGTTCGAGCCCCGGTCAGCCCTCATCTCCCGATGCCGTCGCGGCGAAGACGAGCCGGATCGTGCCCGCATCGTGGGGCAGGGTCGGATCGAGACCGGTGGCCGCCGAGAATCGGCCCAGCCGGTTCAGGACGGTATTCCGGTGGCAGTACAGCGCCTCCGACGTGCGTGTGATCGAACCGCTGTGGAGGTATTGCTGCACCGCCTCGATCTGCAGGTTCCGTTCTCGATCGGGCACCGATGCGAGCGGCGCGAGCACTTGCCGCGCATGCGAGCGCAGAACCCCGTCGAGGCGGCCGACCATCAGTCGATCCCAGTCTCGATCGAGCGTTGCGGCCCGGTCGAACCGATCGACGAGCGCCGCGAGTTCGCCGGCAGCGCGCCACATCATGCCGAGTTCGTGAATGCCCGATGCGACGGGCGAGAGACCTCCGGGGATGGCGCGCAGCGCGTCGAGCCCTGCATCGTCGACGTCTGCGGTGTCGATGATGGCGAACTCCGCACCGTCGAGACGATCGATGGTCGCGTCGGGAAACGACGTTCGGAGCGCAGCCCGGAACTCGGCCGCGAAGCGCGTGCTTCCGACGGTGACGATGAAGCCGGCATCGGGGTCGAGCGCCAGGGTTTCGGCGGCCTGTGCATACAGCCGCGGATCGTGGGCATCCTCCTGGAGGAGGCGACGCAGCAGGAACGCCCGGGCGAGCTCGAGTTCGCGGTTCATTTCGGCGAGCTCGGCCATGTATCCCGCGTGCACGTTGATGGTGTGCACCTCGACCGCGTCCCAGATGGTGACGACCTCATCGGAGAACGCGGGCATCTCCTCTTCCGCGATGTACGTGCGCATGGCATTCCAGAGGAATCGGAAGTCCATGCGCACGGCTCGCAGCAGCGAATCCAGCGGGATGCCCTGTCGCGCCCGCCGGCGACCGAGTCGATCGGAGTGCGCGATCAATCGCGCATCGAGGTCTGCGCCGGCGATGCGACCGAAGAGCATCTCGAGCGACGCCTGGGCGGCCCGGAGGAGCTCTTCGTCGTCGATCACCGAATCGAGATAGCCCGAGAGCTCACGCACTTCGTGCACGTAGCGCCAGGAGATGTCATCGAGATCTGCGAGGCATCTCGTCGCGATACGCGCCGCGATGCTGTCGGACTGATTATGCATTTGCACATCATAGGCCGCGAACTCGTGCCGTTTCACGGTTGTGCAGGCACATCTTCGTGAATCACGATGGGGGAGCACGTCACTGTGCTCACGCTCGGGCAGTGCCCGCACATTTCAACGGAGAAGCCATGGAAGATCCAGCTCAGACGGAGCGACCCGCGTCGACGATCGAGGTGAGCGGTTCCGACGCCGCTCGGATCGCGTGGGCCGCGTTCGTCGGCACCGCCCTCGAGTGGTACGACTACTTCCTCTTCGGCACGGCTGCCGCACTCGTCTTCAACCGGCTCTTCTTCACCGAGCTCGACGCCACTGCCGCGACGCTCGCCGCGTTCGCGACCTTCGGCGTCGGCTTCGCCGCCCGCCCGCTCGGTGCACTCGTGTTCGGCTACATCGGCGACCGGTACGGGCGCCGACCGGCCTTGCTGATCACGATCGTGATGATCGGCTGTGCGACCGGGCTCATCGGTGTTCTGCCCGACTACCTCGCGATCGGCATCGCAGCGCCGGTCATGCTCGCGGTGCTCCGACTCCTGCAGGGGCTCGCCGTCGGAGGCGAGTGGGGAGGGGCGATGACCCTCGCCGTGGAGCACGCGCCGATCGAACGTCGCGGCCGGTTCGCCGCACTCATCCAGATCGGCTCTCCCGTCGGCACGTTGATCTCGTCCGGCGCATTCGCGCTCGTGCTGCTGCTTCCACCCGACGAGTTCGACTCATGGGGCTGGCGGCTGCCGTTCCTCGGCGCCTTCCCGCTCCTCGCCGTCGCGCTGTACATTCGCCTCAAGGTCGAGGAGTCGCCCATCTTTAAAGACCTCGTCGCGCTCGACGAGCGCGCGAAGGTACCGGCGCTCGACGTGTTCCGTCGATCCGGCGGCCGTCTCCTCGTGGCGATCGCCGCGGCGATGCTCGGCGTCGGAGGCTTCTACATGATGACGACGTTCGTCGTGAGCTACGGAACGAACACGCTCGGGGTCGATCGGGGTGTCATGGTGAACGCGACGCTGATCGCCGCGGTCTTCCAGATCGTCGTCACGGTGTTCGCCGGCAGATTCGCCGAGCGCTTCGGACCCGGCAAGATGACCGTCGTCGGCGGTCTCGCCACGGCCGCGGCGGCCTTCCCGCTGTTCTGGCTCATCGACACCGGGAGCCCGCTCGCGATCATCGCGGCGGTGACGATCGGCATCGCGCTGATCACCATCGCATACGCGGTCACCGGTGCCCTGCTGACCGATCTGTTCCCGCCGCGACTGCGCTACAGCGGAGTGTCGCTCGGGTACAACATCGCCGGCGCACTCAGCGGCTTCCTCCCGCTCATCGCCACGGCATTCCTCGCCGCGACCGGAGGTGCGTCCTGGTCGGCCGCACTGCTGCTCATCGGTATCTCGCTCATCACCGCCGTCGGCGGCGCGATCGGCGAACGCCTCCGCGTTCACGACAAGCCCATCGTGCACCAATCCAGATAAGGACGAACATATGCAACTCCAGCCCGAACACGCGCGACGCATCGTCGACGCCATCGACACGGCCTTCGACGCCCAGCTCGCCTTCACCCAGGAGCTCGTTCGGCACCCATCGCTTCGGACCCAAGAGGCCTCGGCCCAGGATCTGCTGTTCGACGCCATGCGCGACCGCGGACTCGAGATGGATCGCTGGGACCTCGACCCCGAGGAACTGGCGACCCACCCGGGGGCCGGACGTGTCGCGGTCTCGTACGAGAACGTCGGCAATGTGGTCGGCACGTATCGACCCGAGCGCGAGGAGGGCCGGTCGCTGATCCTGAACGGGCACGTCGACGTCGTGCCCGAAGGGCCGCTCGACGAATGGTCGCGATCGCCATGGGACGCGCCCATCCTCGACGGCTGGCTCTACGGCCGAGGCAGCGGCGACATGAAGGCCGGCCTCGTCGCGAATCTCTTCGCCTTCGACGCGATCCGTGCGGCAGGTCTCGAGCCGACCGGGCGCATCCACTTCCAGTCGGTCGTCGAGGAGGAGTGCACCGGCAACGGCTCGCTCTCGGCGCTGCAGCGCGGATATCGGGCCGACGCCGTGCTGATTCCCGAGCCGGAGGAGGACATGCTGGTGCGCGCGAACACCGGGGTCATCTGGTTCACCATGCGTGTCGCGGGTCGGCCGATCCACCCGCGGGAGATGAGTGCCGGGTTCAACGCGATCGATGCCGCCTACCACGTGATGAGTCGGCTCCGGGAACTCGAGGCGCGCTGGAACGCCGACAAGGGGCAGCATCGCTTCTTCGAGGACCTCGAGCATCCGATCAACTTCAACCTCGGCGGCATCCGTGGCGGCGACTGGCCCTCGAGTGTGCCCGCGTGGTGCGAACTCGACGTGCGGGTCGCGCTCTACCCAGGGGTCACGGCGGATGCTGCGTGGGCCGAGATCCAGGAGTGCCTCTCGTCGGTCACCGCCGACGAGGCGGGCAACCCACTCGAAGCGATCGCCACTCGAAACGGCTTCTACGCCGAAGGCTATGTGCTCGAGGAGGGCTCCGACGCGGAGTCGGTGCTTCGGGGCGCTCATCGCGAGGTCTTCAACGACGAGCTGAAGAGCTTCACGACCCCCGGGTACCTCGACGGCCGGGTCTTCGCGCTCTATGCCGACATGCCTGCGCTGGTGTACGGCCCCATCTCTGAGGCGATCCACGGCTACGACGAGCGCGTCGATGTCGAGTCGGTGCGCCGGATCACGAAGTCGATCGCGCTCTTCATCGCGGAGTGGTGCGGCGTTACGCCCATCGAGGCGAGCCCGGGACAGAACGCCCTGGCGGAGAACGGCGCCGTTCAGACGGTCTGACCTCAGGGGCCGTCGAGCTCGGCGAAGCCGCACCCCGACGTCGCCGGGCTCGACGGACCGGTGCGCGTGTCGACCGCCCGAATTGGGCGATCGCCCGCGCGACGTGCGCTTGACCGAAACATGATCGACACACAAGGCGTCCAGATTGTGCATATGCACACAAACGCCGCGAATCCATGTGTGGTTTTCAATTGCCTCGGCCGGCTCGGTCCGGCCAAAGTTGACCAACCCTTTCCACAGACCCCCTGGAGGATCTTGTGACCACCACCCCCTCGTCGGCAGCGCCGCCGACCGAATCCGGTCGCCTCGACCGCGCCAAGATGAAGAAGATCTCGCTCGCAAGCGTCATCGGCACCACGGTCGAGTGGTACGACCTCTTCCTCTTCGGCACCGCGTCGGCGCTCGTCTTCAACCAGGTGTTCTTCCCCGACCTCGATCCCGCCGTGGGAACGATTCTGTCGTTCCTGACCTTCGCCTCGGCGTACCTCGCCCGCATCGTCGGCGCGATCCTCTTTGGTCACTTCGGCGACCGACTCGGCCGCAAGTCGATGCTGCTGATCTCGCTGATCACGATGGGCGCAGCGACGTTCGCGATCGGACTGATCCCCGACTTCGCGACCATCGGCCTCGCCGCACCGTTCATCCTCCTCTCGCTCAGGCTGATCCAGGGCCTCGCGCTCGGCGGCGAGTGGGGCGGAGCCGTGCTGATGACGGTCGAACACGCACCGGCCGCCAAGCGCGGCTGGTACGGATCGCTCGTGCAGGTCGGCGTCCCGGCAGGCACGCTCATCGCCAACCTCGCGTTCCTCATCGTCACGGCGACCGTCGACAACGAGGCGCTCGTCGCGTGGGCGTGGCGGATCCCCTTCCTCGCCTCGGCGATCCTCGTCGGCGTCGGCATCTACATCCGTCTCAACATCGAGGAGACGCCGAGTTTCCGCAAGGTGCGCGAGCGCGGCGCCAAGGCGAAGCTCCCCTTCGCCTACCTGCTCCGTCACTACTGGAAGCAGGTGCTGCTCGGTGGTGTCGCGACGCTGTCGACCGGCTCGACCTTCACCTTGCTCGTCGCCTCCGGAGTGAACTACGGCACCGCTGAGCTCGGCCATTCGAACAACCTCATGCTGTGGGCGGTGCTCGTGTCGTGCATCGTCGCGTTCGTCGCGATCCCGGCCTTCGGCCGCCTCTCGGACCGGGTCGGCCGCAAGCCGGTGATCGCCGCGGGCATCATCGCCGAAGCGGCGTTGGCCTTCCCGTTCTTCTGGATCCTCGACACCGGCAACGAGGCGCTCGTCTTCGTCGCGTACGCGCTCATGATGCTGGCCTTCTCGGCGAACTACGGCCCGATCGCGACCTTCCTCGCCGAGCTGTTCGGCGCGAAGGTCCGTTACTCCGGCCTCTCGGTGTCGTACATGCTGTCGGGCCTTCTCGGCTCCGCCATCACGCCGGCGATCACCGTGGCGCTGCTCGCGGTCACCGGGCAGAGCTCGTCCATCGCGTGGTACGTCGGCGGCGCGGCCGTGCTCTCGCTGATCGCGCTCGTGCTCCTCGCCGAAGGGCGCCACCTCAATATCGACATCGTGGATCAGGGCGATCAGCAGGTCGAGCCCGAGGTCGCCGTCGACGCTCAGGTCGAGGCGACGGCACGATGACGATCCGGAGGGTGCGGACCGTCGACGGACTCGGCGAGCCGGTCGGTGCGTTCTCGCAAGCTGTCGTGGCGAACGGCGTGGTCTACACGTCCGGCCAGATTCCTGCACGGGCCGACGGCACGGTGCCGACGGACTTCGAGGGTCAGCTCGAGACGACGCTGGAGAACCTCCGCACCCTCCTCGACGGCGTGGGGAGCGGCATCGACCGGGTGGTCAAGGTGAACGGGTACCTGACCGATGCCGCCGACCTCGAGTCGTACAACCGCATCTACACCCGCTGGTTCGGCGATCACCTCCCGGCGCGCACCACCGTATGCGTCTCACTCTGGGGCGTCTCGCTCGAACTGGAGTGCGTGGCGCTGCTCCGGGAGGACTCCGATGACTGAGGTCACCTTCTCGTCGACGACGGCGCTCCTCGACGCCCTTGCGAGCGTCGAACTACCCACCCTCGGACACTTCCTCGATGAGGGCTTCTGCGACCCGGGCATCCGCCCCGTCGGTTCGGTCGCACGTATGGCTGGCCCCGCAGTGACGGTCGACCTGACCGAGCCCGACGCGATCGCGGTGAATCAGGCGTTGCTGCGGCTCGAGCCCGGCTCGGTGCTCGTGATCCGCATGCACGGCGGGCGTCATGCATCCGTCGGCGCGGTCACCGCGGCAGCGGCCATCGCTCGCGGTGCGGCGGGCATCGTCGTCGACGGCCCGGTGACGGATGTCGCAACGTTGCGTGAAACCGCGCGGTCGCTGCCGGTCTTCGCCCGAGGCACCACCCCGCTCACCACGAAGCGCCTCGGCACGGCGGTCGACGGCGTCGGCGTCCCGGTGCGGATCGGCGGGGTGACCGTCTCGACTGGCGACATCGTCGCCGGCGACGAGAACGGCGTGGTCGCCATCGCACCCGGCACCGTCGACCCCGCGGTGTTCCGCGAGGCACTCCGCTCCGACCTCGCCGAGCCCGAACTCATCGACCGCATCTGCAGCGGCAGCCCGCTGGAGGAACTCCTCGCCGTCCAGCCCCCGATCTCCCGAAAGGCCGTCTCATGATCACCGCGACCGAACCACGCAGCACGCTCCCGAACGCGCCCGAAGCCGCATCCCCGCGCGGCTCTCGTACCGCAGCCGTTGCGCAATCCGCCGGACACCTGATCGTCGCCCAGCTCGAACGCGAGGGAGTCGAGCGCGTCTACGGAGTGCCGGGCGAGTCGTACCTCGATGTGCTCGACGGACTTCACGACTCGTCGATCGAAACCATCGTCACCCGTCACGAGGGCGGGGCGGCCTTCATGGCGCTCGCTGAGGGGCGCCTCACCGGCAGACCCGGCATCGCGATGGTCACCCGCGGCCCTGGCGCGGCGAACGCGTTCATAGCGGTGCACACTGCCTGGCAGGATGCCACGCCAATGGTGCTCTTCGTCGGACTCATCCCGGTTCCCGACCGGGGCCGTGAGGCGTTCCAGGAGTTCGACCTCACGGGGTGGTTCGGCAGCACGGCGAAGCACGTCACCACGCTCGACGACCCCAGCTCAGCTGCGCGGGTCGTCTCCGATGCGATCCGGATCGCGCGAAGCGGTCGACCCGGACCCGTCGTCATCGGACTTCCCGAAGACGTCATCCGCTGGTCGTCCGAGGGGGCGACGACCCTCGAGCCCACCCCCGCTGCGCGCCCCGAACCAGGTCCGTCGGCCATCGCGGATCTCGTCGACCGGCTCGAGCGCGCAGAGCGTCCGCTCTTCGTCGTCGGGGGTGAGGGGTGGTCGGTGCAGACCGGTCGCGCGCTCGTCGACTGGGCCGGACGGCACCGCATCCCGGTCGTCGCCGACTTCCGTGCGTATGACGCCGTGCCCCACGACGGCGAGCTCGGCGCTTACGTCGGCGCGCTCGGGTACGGCCGGAGTGATCACGTGGCAACACTCCTCGACGACGCCGATCTCCTGGTCTTCGTCGGCACATCCCGCACCGACGTGCTGAGCGATGGCTACCGGCTCGGCCACGACGCCGAGACGGTCGTCGTCGTTCCCGGCGACCCGGTCGGGCACTCTGGCCGGCTCGACCAGATCATCGCCTCGGATGCCGCGGGACTCGTCGCGAACCTGCCGGCGTCGCTCGGTCGCAGCTTCGATGAGGCACGTCTGCGCGCGGCCCGCGACGCGCACATCGTGTACACGACCCCTTCCGCCGGCGCACTGCACGACGCCGGGCCATACGTCGATCTCACGACGGTGATGTCGGTGCTCCGTGAAGAGCTCGCGCCCGATGCCGTGATCACCTTCGGCGCCGGAAACCACGCCATCTGGCCGGCCCGCTACCTCGAGCACCGTGCACCTGCCACGCTCATCGCCCCGCGCAACGGCGCGATGGGCATGGGCATCCCTGCGGCCGTCGCGGCATCCCTCGTCTTTCCCGACCGCGAGGTCGTCTCGGTCGCCGGTGACGGCTGCTTCCTCATGAACGGCCAGGAATTCGCCACCGCCGTCGGATACGGAGCGCCGTTCATCGCCATCGTCGTCGACAACGGCGTGTACGCGACGATCCGCGAGCACCAGGAGGCCCAGTATCCGGGCCGCCCCTCCGGCACGCACCTGACGAATCCCGACTTCGCCGCGTTCGCGCGGTCGTTCGGCGGTTACGGCGAGACGGTCGCCCGCACGGCGGACTTCCGCGACGCCTACCGGCGCGCTCGCGCCAGCGGTCTGCCGGCGGTGCTGCATCTTCGCCAGGACCCCGAAGTGCGGGCTCCCGCCACCGGCGCGTGAGCTTCGCCATCCGTTCTCGCACGAAGGAGCAGTCATGACCACCCACACCGACGCCGGCTTCGACGCCGTGGCAACCACCGCCGAGGCTGCCGCCGATTTCCTCCGCGATTTCGCGACCATGAGCGAGTTCGGTGCCACTCCGAACGGCGGCGTCGATCGGCAGGCGGCGAGCGAAGCGGATGTCGCGCAGCGACGTTGGCTCGCGCAGCTGCTCGAGTCCCGTGGGCTCCGGGTCGAGTACGACCGCATCGGCAACCAGTTCGGGCTGCTCGAACTCAATCCGGGTGCGCCGTACGTGATCGTCGGCTCGCACATGGACTCCCAGCCGACAGCGGGCCGCTTCGATGGCGCGTACGGCGTCTTGGCCGGCGCCCATGCCGCATTTCGCCTGGCCGAAGAGTGGGCCGCCGACGGCATCATTCCGCCCTGCAACGTCGCCGTCGTGAACTGGTTCAACGAGGAGGGCTCCCGATTCGCGCCCTCGATGATGGGATCGAGCGTGTACACCGGGGCGCTCCCGCTCGAGCAGGCATTCGCGACGACCGATCGCGCCGGAGTGTCCGTCGCCGAAGCGCTCGCGCCCACGGGCTTCCTGGGTCACGGCGACGGACCGCGCGCAGCGTCCTGCGCGGAGATCCACATCGAGCAGGGGCGCCTGCTCGAGAACGCCGGCACGACGATCGGCCTCGTCTCGGCGAGCTGGGCCGCGAGCAAGTACGTCGTGACCGTCGAGGGTGCACAGGCGCACTCCGGAGCGACCGTGATGGAAGATCGGCAGGATGCCCTCTACGGTGCGGCGTTGCTCGTGGTGTTCGCTCGTGAGCTCGCCGATCGGTTCCCGGGCGTGCTCCACACGGCCGTGGGCCAGCTCGACGTGTATCCGAATTCCCCGGTCGTCGTGGCATCCGAGGTGAAGCTCCTGCTCGATCTGCGCTGCGCCGATGAGACGATCCTCGCCGAGGCGAACGCGCTCCTGCGCGAACGGTTCATCGAGATCGAACGCCAGGCGCGGGTGGGCATCCGCCAATCGCTGTCGCACGCCTGGGGAATCAATCCGTACCAGCCGGAGGGAGTTGAACTCGCACGCGCGTCCGCCGCGAAGTTGGGGCACGCGCACGGCGACATCCTCACGGTCGCCGGACACGACTCGATCAACATGAAGGAGATCGTGCCCACGGTGATGCTCTTCGTGCCGTCGGTGGATGGCATCTCGCACAACGAGGGGGAGTACACGCGCGACGACGACCTGCTCGCCGGCCTCGAGGTGCTGACCGACGTCGTGCGCCGCCTCGCCCATGGTGAGCTGCCCGCGACGGACGGGACAGTGCGGCGATGACCGAGTACCGCGTCACAGATCCGACGACGAACGACGTGCTGCGCAGAGTCGCCATCGCGAGTGACGATCAGGTCGACGCTGCCGTCGCGCGAGCCGATTCCGCCTACCGCGACTGGCGTCGTCGGCCGATCGGCGAGCGCGCCGAGTACCTTTCGGCAGTGGCCGCCGAATATCGCGCCGACCGCGTCCGTCTCGCGGCGATCATCACTCGCGAGATGGGCAAGACGACGGCCGAGGCGCTCGGCGAGGTCGACCTGGTCGCCGACATCTTCGACTACTACGCGCAGAACGGACCCTCCTTCGTCGCCGAACGGCGGTTGGAGACCCCAACCGGCGAGGCCGTCGTGCGTTCGTCGCCGATCGGTGTGCTGCTGGGCATTATGCCGTGGAACTACCCCTACTACCAGGTCGCTCGATTCGCAGCGCCGAACCTCGTGCTGGGCAACACGGTCGTGCTGAAGCACGCCCCGAATTGCCCGGAATCGGCGGCGGCGATCTCCGAGCTCTTCGATCGGATCGGACTCCCGATCGGCGTCTACGAGAACGTCTACGCCTCCGAAGCCCAGGTTGCGCGAATGATCGAGGCGCCGGCGGTGCAGGGCATCTCGCTCACCGGATCGGAACGCGCGGGGCGCGCGGTCGGCGAACTCGCCGGGCGCGCCATGAAGAAGGTCGTGCTCGAGCTCGGCGGATCCGATCCGTTCATCGTGCTGCCCGATGCCGATCTCGACGCCGCCGCGGATGCCGCGGTCGCGGGCCGCATGGGGAACGCGGGTCAGGCGTGCACCGCTTCGAAACGGTTCATCGTGCTCGACGAGGTGCATGACGAGTTCGTCGATCGCTTCGTACGCCGAGTGCAGGCACTGCGCGTGGGGAGTCCGACGGATCCGAACGTGGCATTCGGTCCGCTCTCCTCCGAGACGGCCGCGGCGACCGTGATCGAGCAGGTGAACGATGCTCTCGCACACGGAGCGAGGGCTCTCGCCGGCGGTCGTCGACCGAGCGGCGCCGGTGCGTTCGTCGAACCGACCGTCCTCACCGACGTTCCGGCGTCTGCACGCGCGTACCACGAGGAGATCTTCGGGCCGGTCGCCGTCGTATACCGGGTGACATCCGTCGACGAGGCCGTTCGCCTCGCCAACGACACTCCCTACGGGCTCGGCAGCGTCATCTTCGGAGCCGATGCGGCTCTGATGAACGAGATCGCAGATCGGCTCGATGTCGGCATGGTGTCGATCAACGGCCCCTCGCAGACCCAGGCGGATCTGCCGTTCGGCGGGGTCAAGGCGTCAGGCTTCGGTCGAGAGCTCGGCGACTACGGCATGGCGGAGTTCGTGAACCGAAAACTGATCCGCACCCACGCGCCACGGTGACGGTCGAACGCGACCGAGGAGACATGATGCACGCACAGGCGACGATCGCGCTCGACGACTCGCACTCGCGCATCACGCGGTGGGTGTTCACCGAACCTGGTGAGCGCACCGGACCGCACACACATGAGTTCGAGTACGTCGTGGTACCGATCACCGGCGGCGCGTTGTCGGTGGTCGATACGCAGGGCACCACGACGGAGCTGGTCCAGACGGCGGGGGTGCCATATCGAGGGCGTGCGGGAACATCGCATGACGTGGTGAATGCCAGCGGTGGTCGCCTCGTCTTCATCGAGGTGGAACTGACTTCGATCTGAGGACGACGCCGTCTGAGGTCGGTTCGGGTCGATAGTGTGGAAAACGTGAACGAGCGCCCCGAAACCGACGCCCGGCCGCCTGAAGAACATGGTGAGAATTTGGAGGGCGAGCGGTCGGCGGCGATCCGCGACAGTCTCGCGGTCGGCCTGGCGACCGCCGCGTACGGCATCTCGTTCGGCGCCCTCGCGGTCGCGGCAGGGCTCGACGTGTGGCAGACCTGCTTCCTCAGCCTCGTGATGTTCACCGGCGGCTCGCAGTTCGCGCTCGTGGGAGTGCTCGCGAGCGGCGGAGTCGCGGCTGGCGGCTCGGCGATCGCGACCGCGGCGATGCTCGGCATCCGCAATGTCGTGTACGGCATGCGCATGAAGCCGATCGTCGATGGTGCTGACGAGGCGCACGGCATCTGGCGGCGAGTCGCCGCGGCGTGGGTCACGATCGATGAGTCGACGGCGGTCGCGCTCGCGCAATCGACCGACCGCGCTGCACGCATCGGCTTCTGGGCGACCGGCATCACCATCTTCGTGGGCTGGAACGTGACGACGCTCGCCGGCGCGCTCATCGGCGATGCCCTCGGCGACACGAAGGCATGGGGGTTGGATGCCGCGGCGGCCGCGGCCTTTCTCGGGTTGCTGTGGCCACGTCTCAAACGCTTCCAGGCCGGTGCTGTGGCGGTTGCCGCGGCGATCGTCGCCACGCTCGCGACGCCGGTGCTCATGCCCGGGCTGCCGGTGCTCGTCGCCGCTGTCGTCGCGGTGGTCGTCGGTTGGTTCGATCTGTTCACTCGGAGGCCGGCGGCATGACCACCTGGCACATCATCCTGATCGCCTCCGCGGCGACGCTCGCGCTCAAACTCGCCGGTCACCTCGTGCCGGCCGGGTTCCTCGAACGCGAACGCCCCGCGCGCATCGCCGATCTGCTGACCGTCGCGTTGCTGTCAGCGCTCATCGCAGTGCAGACGCTGGGGGCGGGGCAGCAGGTCGTCGTCGACGCACGTGTTCCCGCCGTGATCGTCGCGGCAGCCCTCTACGCGCTGAAGGTGCCGTTCATCGTGGTCGTCGCGGTCGCCGCGGCGGTCGCCGCCGGCATCCGCGCCTTCGTGTGAGCGGCGCCGCCACGCGGCATCCGTCTCGCTCGATCGGGCTCAGGCCTCGAGGTCGTCGACCCCGGGCATCCACTGCGCGCCGGGCTTTCCCCACCCCAGCTTCTTCGTGATCTTCGCCACGATGCGCTGGTCGCGTTCGCCGAGCCGATCGGTGTAGAGCGTGCCGTCGAGATGGTCGTACTCGTGCTGGAAGATGCGGGCGAGCCATCCTTCGGCCTCGATCTCGAAGCGCTGCCCCTCGAGGTCGGTCGCGCGCAGGATGGCGCGATCGGCTCGACGCAGCCCGAACCGCTCGCCGGGGAACGAGAGGCAGCCTTCGGATTCTTCGTCGAGGTCGGGTTCACCGGCGGGGGGCGGAGAGATCCAGAGTTCGGGGTTGATCGCGACGCCGCGCCACCGGGTCTCGGCCTCATCGACCCAGCCGTAGGTGAAGAGCCGCAGCCCCACACCGACCTGCGGGCCGGCGAGGCCGACTCCCGGCGCGGCATCCATCGTCTCGAACATGTCGTGCACGAGCGTGCGCAGGTCGTCGTCGAACGACTCGACGGGCAACGCGGGGGAGTGGAGTACCGGGTCGCCGGTGATTCGTATGGGGAGGACGGCCATTCGCCAAGGATATCGGGCAGCGAACGGGTAGGGTCGATGCGTGGAACCGGACCTGAGCGAGCTCTCTGAACAGATCGCCCTCGACCCCACCCAGTTCATCGGAATCCCGCTCGCCCTGATCGGCGCGGTGTTCCTGTCCCTCGGCGCGCAGTTCCAGCACCGGGGTGTGGTCAAGGTCGAGTCGCATACCGTCGACAGCCTCGGCAAGGGGCTGAACGGCAAGCAACTGGCGCTGCTGCTGGCGCGACCGTCGTGGGTCATCGGCACGGTCATGCTCGGCCTGGCGATCATGTTCCAGCTCGGGAGCCTCTACTTCGCTCCCATCATCGTGGTGCAGCCGCTCGGCGCGATCGCGCTCGTCATCACGTCGATCCTGAACTCGCGCATCAACCACGTGCAGCTCAATCGCAAGTCGATCACGGCCATCGTCATGTGCGTCGGAGGCGTGTTCCTCTTCGTCGGTGTTGCGGCGTTCACGGCCGTCGACAAGCCGGTCACCGATCGTCAGCTCGTGACGATCCTCATCATCCTCGCCGTCGTGCTCGTGCTCGCGGCCGTCGCGTTCGGCATGTTCCGTCACCGCATCCGGGCCATCTTCTACGTGATCCTGGCCGGCGTGCTCTACGGCTTCGTCGCCACGCTCGCCAAAGTCGTGCTCGGGCGCCTGCAACAGGGAGAGTTCGACTGGCTCACGTGGCTCTGCGTGATCGGCCTGCTCGGTGCGACCGCGCTCGGGGCGTACTTCGTGCAGAACGCCTATGCGTCGGGGCCGCCCGATCTCGTGATCGCCGGTCTGACGGTCGTCGATCCGATGGTCGCCGTCGCGATCGGCATCCTGGTGCTGGGCGAGGCCTCGCAGGCGCCGCTCTGGGCGATCGGCGTCTTCATCCTCGCCGGGGTGATCGCCGTCTGGGGTGTGTTCCAGCTGGCACGAAACCACCCGCAGACGCGCCTGTGAGCTGAGCAGGCACGGCTCGGCGACATGCCAACGCGAGGAGCCCGCCGGCGCAGTGCGTAGACTATCGTCGGATTCAGTCCGCGCGCCGATCCGCCTGTCGCGGCGCCCCGACGAGGGCCGATCGCCCTCGATCCGATGAAATGGTGAGGAACAACCCCACGTGTCTGACACCCCCGGTGCGAGTACCCACGCCGGCACTCCCGGCGCGGAGCCCGAACGGCCGCTCACGGTTCTGATCGGCGCCGATACCTTCGCTCCCGACGTCAACGGCGCCGCCCGTTTCGCGGAGCGCCTTGCGGCCGGCCTCGCGGAACGCGGTCACGACGTGCACGTCATGGCTCCGGCCGCGAACCGCAAGCACGGCACCTGGAAAGAGGTCCACGAGGGTCAGGAGATCACCGCGCACCGCCTGCGCAGCTGGCGCTGGTACCCGCACGACTGGCTTCGGTTCGCGCTGCCCTGGCGCATCAAGCAGAACAGCTCGCGCATCATCGATCAGGTGCAGCCCGATGTCGTGCACTTCCAGTCGCACATCATCACGGGCCGCGGCCTCTCGCTCGAGGCGCAGAAGCGCGGCATCCGCATCGTCGGCACCAACCACTTCATGCCCGAGAACATGCTCGAGTTCACGCTGTTGCCGCATGCCTGGCAGGAATGGGCCGTCGGCCTCGCCTGGAAGGCGGCCGGCCGAACCTTCGGACGCGCGGAGTCGGTGACCACGCCGACCCGCAAGGCGGCTCAGTTCCTCGAGAAGCACACCGGCCTCTCGGGCGTGCACGCGATCTCCTGCGGAATCGACGCACACAAGTACTCACCGAACTGGGAGCAGCGAACCGAGAACCGCATCCTCTTCGTCGGTCGGGTCACGGGCGAGAAGCAGATCGACGTGCTGCTGCGCGCACTCACCCTGCTGCCGAAAGAGCTCGATGCCATCGTCGAGATCGTCGGCGGCGGAGACCAGAAGAGGAACCTCGAGCACCTGGCGGTCGAGCTCGGCATCGCCGATCGCGTCACGTTCACCGGCTACGTCACCGACGACGAGCTGCGCGAGGCGTATCACCGGGCCTCCGTGCTCGCCATGCCGTCGATCGCCGAGCTGCAGAGCATCGTGACGATGGAGGCCATGGCGTCGGCGCTGCCGGTCGTCGCCGCCAACGCGATGGCACTGCCGCACCTCGTGCACGACGGCGAGAACGGCTACCTCTTCGAGCCGGGCAGTGCCGAAGACCTCGCGGCCAAGCTCCGCATCGTGCTCGAGGCCTCGCCCGACGACTACCGGGCGCTCAAGAACGAGTCGATCCGGCTCATCGCCGCACACGACATCCAACGCACGATCTCGACGTTCGAGAGCCTGTATCGTGGGAAGCCGGTGACCGATCCGGTCACCGATACCGCGCCGGCCGCGACGCCTGAATGAGCCGGTGCGCGGGGCGGTAGCTCAGCTGGTCAGAGCAGTGGACTCATAATCCATCGGTCACGGGTTCAAGTCCCGTCCGCCCTACTCATTAGATTTGGCATCTGATCAGGGATTTCTCCTTCGTTTCCGAGGTGCGCATATGCGCGGAGAATGAATCCTGGCTGCCGCATATCGCTCTGATGGAGTTTCGCTTCGGACTTGAACCCGAGTCCAGAAGATTCACGCATCAAGTCCCTGCGCGGCAACTATCCCGTTGATCTGGGGTTCTCAGCATCGTTCGCTCCGCGTCGGGCGCGTTCACGTTTATCCAACGTTGACTCAAAAGGCGACACCAGTGCTGAGGCGCTCGACTGCTGATCGAGTTCCTGCGCGGACAAAGGCGGGGCTGCCCGCTCGGTCAGCCGACGAAGGCCAGCTCGCAGCGCGCTTCCGCGATGGGGCCCGTTCCTGTTCGATTGGGCGGAAGGCTGAGTTGCCAGTCGTCGCGATGGCTGCGTAGGCGTCGTTCTCTGCGGTGGTGAGGCATCGTAGGGACGTGACGCGGGGCATGGTCGAAGCCACGAGCGAAGGAGGAGCATCCCCACATCTCGACAGCCAAGGCTTACCAGGCGCGCTGGCAGAACTGTTTGCCAAGCACGGGGGGCGAAGGACCGAGGCCTACTTGTCACGATCGAGTTGGAGACCCGGCAGGACATGAACGTCATCGACTACACGCTCGGAATTGTCAAACGTGACGGGCTCGTGATGACTGAGTTCAGCATCGACCAACGTCGCTGGGAGCCGATCTACAACGACCTCCAGGCCGGCACGTCCGGACAGATGCTCGTGCGCTTCTCTGGTTCCGGCGACAAGTACCGCGCTCGGTGTCTACAAGACCGCCCCGCGACCGCAACAGAATGAAAATGGTGAGATACGTGGTTGCGGTGTGTCCCGAACTCGTCGGCGGTTTTCAGCGGCACAGCGAACTCCGCCTTGCCGACGTTTCAGAGTTTCGCTAACTCCTGGACCGTCTGGCTCGACTACCTTTTGAAGCGACGATCATCGGCGCTGATGGAAAGTGATGAGATGGGTGCACACGGCGAGGAGCCTGCGCATGGCTGATCCCTCCTACGACTGGGCGGCCCTGTACCAAAAGCATCGCGACGCGATGTACGGGGTCGCCTACGAAGTGCTGCGCGGGCGAGGAAGGACGGATCTGGCCGCAGACGCGGTCCAGGAAGCCATGCTGTCGCTCATGAAGGCGCCTCCAGCAGAACCGCCCCGCAGCTGGGAGGCGCTGCTGGTTGCAACGTCGAAACGGAGGGCCCTCGACATCGTGCGATCCGCCGCTGTCGTGCGGGGCGTGGAGTACTCGGAGGAGTACGTGCGTGGAGGCGCGGCGCCAGACGAGGACGAGGCAATGGAATGGCTCGAGAAGATGGCACAGGCGCGGCCCGCGATCGCGCGCCTTGACGCTCAGGAGCACTACGTCCTTGCGCAGTACATCGTGCTGGACCGCCCGCGTGGCGATATCGCAGCAGAGGTTGGCGTTACGCCGGCTCGAATCAGCCAGATTAGTACCAGAGTCTTGTCAAAGATCAACGCCGCAGTGAAGGGAGGAGGATGACGATGCACCCGGACGGCAAGGACGAAGAAATCGCAGCCATCCTTGATGCGCGCGCTGGACAGTCGGCGCTTGCCGCAGGAGCGGATCAGTCGTCTGAACGCCCCGAGGTTCGAGACCTGCTCAAGGCCGCCGATTTCGCCTGGGCCAGCCAGCAGAGCGCTCCACCGCTTGCCGACGATCCAGTCGCGGCGATGCTCGGCCTAGTCCCGGACTCAGAGCTTGAGCTGGACGGCAAGGCGCTGTCGAGCGCCCGTAAGAACGTGGGTCTGACCGTCAGCGTGCTAGCGCAACGACTCGCCGCGCGTGGCTGGGAGGTAACGAGCAGGGACATCTTTGCTTGGGAGAGTGGCAAAAACCTGACTCATGTCCCCGCGCTGATCAACGCTCTCGCTGAGGAGACCGCTGTCGATGCCGACCGACTGCGCAGGCAGTCCGGGGGGGATCCGGAGCGTGCTCGGCTCGCTGTCATCGTGGGGTCAGAGGCCTTCAAGGGGCTGGCGCAGCGGTGGGCACGTATCCAGGGGACTACTGTCGCGCTGGCGGCCTCGGCGCTTGAGTCTCGGATGCTCGTGGCTGTGCATCGTGGTGGTGCTCCCGAAGCGGATGTTTTGCTTGAGTCGATTGAAGCGTTGGTTGACTCCGTCGAAGGCGCCGAAGGCGCCGAGGGCTCATGAGGCTAGGGCCGTGGATCGAGCGGGCCGTGAAGATTCTCGATCCCGCGGTGCAGGAGCAATTTGTTCTCGACCCGATCGACGCACTGACCACCGGCATGAACTTGACGGTTCGCGCGGTCGACTCACTGTCCAGCAGTCGTGGTGATGGTGGCTTCTGCGACGGGATGTCGTTCCTCGAGGATGGGGTCATCCTCTATGCGCCGACGTCAAACAGTCGCCGTCAGAACTTCACTCTCGCGCATGAGCTTGGTCACTGGATCGTCGAGCAAGACCAAGGTCTGTTTGATTGGATCGCCGACCAAGCTGATCCGTCGGCGCTACTTGAAACCGTGTGCGACCATATCGCGCAGCGCCTTCTGTTGCCCGACGCGCTGACTAGCGAAGTGGTCGGGACGGATCTTGTACGTGCACACCACGTGCAAGACCTCTTTGACAACAGTCAGGCCAGCTATCAGGCCTGTGCAATCGCAATTTCACGGCGCATCCGCGGACTCGGCGCTGTCGTGCTCGTCGACCGCTTCGATGGACAAGTCGCCCACGCAAGCATCCATCCAGAGCCCGACGATGGCTGGCCCGTCGTCTATCCATGGCGCGGCCAAGTGCTTCAAGACGCCCACGCCTTTCGGGGGATTGCTGCAGGTGCGACGTTCACCCGGCGGATCACTTGGCCTGACTCGTGGGGTAGAACCGCCGACTTCTACGCGGACGCCATCGCCGATGACAGACGAGTCATCGCGGTGCTGGCCGGGCACGACATCTGGAACGTCGATCCCGGCTACATGATCCAGCCGCGCGAGTTCGACGCGCGCCCCCTCCTTACGATCTACTGCTGCGGGCAGAGCCGCACCTTCCGTGGCTACCCATGTCCCACTTGCGGCAGGGGGTTCTGCCCCCTCTGCAGGAGCTGTCAGTGTGACCGAGCTGCCGAGACCGAGGGAAGCTGCACCGGCTGCTTCATGCTCTTCCAGCGCCACTTGCTCGTCGACGGACTCTGCGAAGGCTGCCGCTAACTCGATGGCTCCCTGTTCCGACTACTTAGTGAGGGGCTGACCGCCAGCCCCGGAGACGGAGCCGGAAGTGGCGAAGAACACGGGACGCGGCCACCGCGTCGGAGCAGTCAAGGGGCGCAGTGAATTCCAGGTCGGCAAGACCTGGTTCAAGCGCGACACTTCGACCGGCCGCATCATGAACGGAAGCCCCAACCAGCACAAAGGTGTTCGCAACGAGAAGTGATCGAGGTGGGGCCGGCACGGCGCCGGCTCCATTCGTCCTCCGCACAGAACAGGAGTTTTACATGTCCCAGTCAGAGAACAACGCGCACGAGAAGAAGTACGAGATCGTAGTCAACGGCCAGCAGGAGATCGTCGCAGACAAGACCGTCAGCTACGAGCAGGTTGTCGCGTTCGCATACCCGACGCCGCCGAGCGCCGATGCCGTCATCACCGTCACGTATCGCGGAGCCCAGAAGCCGAAGGAGGGGAGCCTCAAGCCGGGTGGCACCGTCGACGTCAGGAAGGATGGGGCTGTCTTCAATGTCACCTCAACCACCAAGTCCTAACCCGGACGTGCAGCTTCTTCAGGACGAGGGCTACGGTGTCCAGCTTCGAGCTGGGCACCTCCTCGTCAGCACTCCGTACGTCAATGCACGACGTGAGATCAAATGGGGATACCTGGCCTCGACGATGGAGGTCATCGACCTCGCGAATCGCCCCGATATCCACGTTTCGTACTTCCTCGGTGAGACTGTTGATGACTACCCCTGCAATAGTGACGGAGCTCGACTCGACAATCTCATCCACCAACCCGGCCCGGTCGACCTGGGCCAGGGGCTGGTCGTTACCTGTGGCTTCTCGCAGCGGCCGATAACTGCTCGCAACGACTACGAGAACTACTACGACAAGATGTCGACCTACGTCGGCATGCTTCAGGCGCATGCGCAGGCCATCGACGACTCGATCTCATATCGTCAGCACCCGCCGATTGTTGCAACCCTTGAGGAGTCGGTCTTCCAGTACGAAGACGCCGCGACGACGCACGCGCGCATCGGTGCCGTCGTCGACAAGATCCGTGGACAGCGAATCGCGATCATCGGGCTCGGCGGCTCTGGCTCCTACGTTCTCGACGCAGTCGCCAAGACGCCGGTCGGCGAGATCCACCTGTTTGACGACGACCTTCTCCTCATCCACAACGCCTTCCGTTCACCCGGCGCAGCGACCCTCGAAGAACTCAACGCTCGTCCAACGAAAGTCGCTCATCACAGTGCGAACTACACCGCCATGCACCGGCACGTGATTCCGCACCCGTATCGCATCACCGCCGCGAACGCGCAGGAGTTGACCGGCTTCGACTTCGTCTTCATCTCGGTTGACGCTGGACCCGACAAACGGACCATCTTCGAGACGCTTCGCACTGCGAACATCCCGTTCGTCGACACCGGGATGGGTATCTACCAGCGTGGGTCATCCATTGGCGGTGTCATCCGCACCAGCGTGAGTCTGCCTACTCATGCCGATCCGAACTGGATCATGGCCCATGGCGAGATCTCGTTCGTCGATGATGGTGACGACGGATACGCGCAGAACATCCAGATCGCCGAATTGAACATGCTCAACGCGGCACTCGCAGTCATCAAGTGGAAGCAGCGCTTCGGCTTCTACTTCGACTTCGAGAATGAGTACACGAGCAACTACACGATCGACGGCAACCACATGCTGAACAGAGGAGCTGCCGCATGAGCCGCATCAAACTCCTTGAACCACTCTTCGTGGAGTTCATCCCTCGCGAGCTTGAGCCGGGCAAGTTGTACGTCTCGATGGTCTATACGACGACGGCGCATCTCTGCGCCAGTGGTTGTGGAAGCAAGGTTGTCCTGCCACTCAGCCCGGTGCAGTGGCAGATCTACTTCGACGGTGAGGCAATATCGCTCACGCCATCCGTTGGTAGCTGGGATCTGCCGTGCCAGGCCCACTATTGGATTCGCAAGAACAAGATTTGGTGGGCGGCTCCGTGGGACAAGAAGCGTACGGAGGCGGGTCGTCGCAGCGATGCTCGCGATCTTGATGACTTCTATGATGTTCGGGCGGCGACGCATCAAGTTGGCGACGAGTCGGCTACCTCTCATCGTGGGAGCTTCTGGGAGCGTCTCTTCGGCAAGCGGGAGGGCCTAGGGCGTGTCTGACAAGTGCTTCGCCCAGGCGATGACCGCGTGGAGGACGGCGGCGGCGCGGTAGGTGATGGCGAGCTTGTCGTACCGGGTGGCCAGCCCGCGCCATTGCTTGAGGTGGCAGAAGCGGCGTTCGATGACGTTGCGGCCGCGGTATTCGTCGGCGTCGAAGGCCGGCGGGCGTCCGCCGCGTGAGCCGCGGCGTTTCCGGTGGCCTTGCTGGTCGGCAGGCTCGGGGATCACCGCGACGATGCCATGCTCCCGCAAGTGGGTGCGGATCGCCCGTGACGAGTACGCCTTGTCGGCACGCAGCGCGTCCGGACGCACCCGTGGCCGGCCGGG
>NZ_ATXG01000021.1 GCF_000421565.1 Agromyces subbeticus DSM 16689
AGCTGGGTGGACAACACCCAGGCGTCGTCGATCTGGCGTTGCATGGTGCGTTCGGGCACGTGCAGTGCGGTCGCCAGTTCGGCGGTCACGCTGCGCCGCGCCATCTCACGCCGCCGCACCGGTGACAGGCTGGGTGCCACGAACGCCTGCTCGGCGTGCAGCGCGTACGACACGGTCAGGAAGATCACGTCGACCCGCATCGCGGCATGCATCGCCTCGATGCGTTGCGCGTGCACCGCAGCCTCGACCAGCTGCGCCAACCCGTCTTGCGCCCTCGCATACGGCGACGCCCCAAGCTCGAGACCATGACCGACGTTCAGCGAAATGCCGGATGAGGTGGCGTTTCGAGGTGCGATCGGCATGCTGCCAGCCTACCGGAAATCGAACGTATGTTCGAGGGTTGTGGAGAACTTTCCCTGTGGCGCGTGCACGTTCGCAACACAGCCGTCGTCGCGACATCCGCCGCCGGGTTCGGCAACTGCTCCTGCGCACCGGCCGAACGCAGCGATACGCTGACGCACGAGGGGCGACACGACGCACGGCACACAAGGGGGCGGCATGTGGTGGAACCGGAAGCACGAGCCTGACGGACCGAACGACGCCGACGCCGATGTCGTGGCGGCAGCACCGCCGCCCCCGCATCGCACGGCGTTCCTGCTCGTCGGGCTCGGTGGCGCGACCGTCGCCGCGTTCGGCATCGCCGCAATCGGCTCCATGTTCGCCTCGGTCTTCCTCGCGCTCGTGCTCACGATCTGCGTGCACCCGATTCGCAATACGCTCCAGCGCCGGGGCGTGCCTCGCGGGCTCGCGAGCTTCTCGGTGCTGCTCGCCGTTGTGCTGCTGCTCGGCGGGTTCGTCTTCGCCCTGCTGGTCTCGTTCGGCCAGTTCGCGACGCTGCTGCCCGACTATGCGCCGCAGTTCGAGGAGTGGCTGGCCGCAGTCGCGTCGTGGCTCTCGGGTCTCGGCATCGGCGCCGATCAGGTCAGCGCGATACTCGGTTCCTTCGACCCTGCGAACATCGTCGGGTTCCTCGGCGGTTTCGTGAGCGGTCTGCTCGGCGGCGCGGCCGGTCTCATCTCGGGTGCCGTGGTGCTGTTGACGATGCTCATCCTCATGGCGATGGACTCCTCGTACGTGCCCGCGGTCGTGGCCGGCATCCGATCGAAGCGCCCGGCGCTCGGCGCCGCCCTCGTGCGGTTCGCCACCGGCGTGCGCCGGTACATGGTCGCGACGACGGGGCTGGGCGTGGCGCAAGGGCTGATCAACTGGCTCGCCCTCGCGATCATGGGCATCCCGGGCGCAGCGCTCTGGGGCATGCTGTCGTTCCTCTGCAGCTTCATCCCGAACATCGGCTACTTCATCGCGATCGTGCCGCCACTCGTCTTCGGCGCGCTCGTCGGCGGCTGGCCCATGGTGGTGGCCGTGATCGTCGTGTACGGCGTGATCAACGGAGTGATCCAGTCGATCATCCAGCCGAAAGTCGTCGGCAATGCCGTGTCGCTCAGCCAGTCGCTCACCTTCGTCTCGGTGCTGTTCTGGGCGATCGTGCTCGGCCCGATGGGCGCGATCCTCGCGATTCCGCTGACACTGCTCGTGCGCATGCTGCTCGTCGACTCGAATCCCTCGATGGGATGGGTGCGGCCCGCCCTCGGCGAACTCGACGAGACGAAGCTGCGCGTGGCTGCCGACGACGCCGAGGCTGCAGAGTTGCGGCACGCGAAGCGCGCGGCCGCGGCATCCGCCACAGGTCATCGCGTGCACTGAGCCGCGGCCAGACGAGTCGACCGGTCGCTTCAGGCGAGCGGATGTCGCCGCACGCGAACGGATGCCGCAGCAGACGAGATCGGGCGCCGGCACAGTGGCCGGCGCCCGATGCTCCTCAGGGCAACGTCGTCGTCACTCGCGCGACAGCATCGCGAGGGCCTCGAGCTCGAGGTCGAGGTACTGCTCTTCACTGATGTCGACGGTGACCTCGAGCAGCTTTCCGCCTGTGAACGGGAACGGGTTCGTGTACTGCCGGCTCACCGTGTCGGCGCTGTCGTAGCCCACGCAGAGTCCGTCGCCGCAGAGCGTGAACTTGCCGATCTGCGCACGCATCGGCCCCTCGGCGACGACCTGGTCGTCGACGTAGAGCTTGCAGGTGCCGACCGATTCGCCGTGCTCGCCGGCGCTCTCGCGGATGAACTCCATTCCGAGGGCGTGCGGCCCGGGGGCGAGTTCGGCCGAGACGAGCGTCTGCTCGGGCGGAATGCCGAGGAAGTTGTAGACGTAGTGCAGCTTGTCGTCCTTGATGAACAGGGCGTGCCCGCCGAAGCGCGAGCCGTGCGCGAAGATCACGCCCTGTGCGCCCTCGTCGAGATGTGCGTCGGCGATGATCTTGAACGATCGGCCGCGCACGTTCACGGCCGTGCTCTCGGGCACCGCGACGGTGTCGGGGTAGTACACGTAGCGCGTGCGCGGCGCCTCGGCCTGCGGCCGCTCGATCGTGAGCTGCTCGCGGGCGACGCGGTCGTCGAGCGGCAGCACGTTATTGCGCTCGGCCTCGCTGAACCAGAGATCGATGAGCTCCTTGAGCTTCTCAGGGTGCTCGGCGGCGAGGTCGTGCGCCTCTGCCCGGTCGACCTCGACGTGGTAGAGCTCCCAGCGGTCGTCGTCGAAGTGGCCCTTGCCGCTGATCGGCGCGTGGATGGCGGCGGCCTTCCAGCCGTCCTTCCAGATGCCGCGCGTGCCGAGCATCGCGTAGTACTGCACCGACTTGGTCGTCGCCGCATCGGGGTCGGCGTCGAAGCTCGGTCGCATCGAGACGCCGTCGAGGGGCCGCTGCTTCACGCCGCGGTACACGTCGGGCATCTCGATGCCGATGACGTCGAGCACCGTCGCGACCACATCCGTCGAGTGGTGGTACTGGTGACGCAGCTCGCCCTTCGCGGCGATGCCCTTGGGCCAGTGGATGACCATCGGGTCGCATGTGCCGCCCGCGAACTGCGAGTAGCGCTTGAACATCTGGAACGGCGCCGAGAACGCGGCCGCCCAGCCGGTGGGGTAGTGGTTGTAGGTGTCGGGCGAGCCGAGCTTGTCGATCATCGCGAGGTTCTCGGCGAGGTCGTCGGGGTAGCCGTTGAAGAACTTGTTCTCGTTGACCGAGCCGTCGGGGCTGCCCTCACCGGAGGCGCCGTTGTCGGCGCAGTAGAAGACGATCGTGTTCTCGAGTTGCCCGGTCTCTTCGAGGTAGTCGATGACTCGCCCGACCTGGGCGTCGGTGTACTCGCTGAACCCGGCGAAGACCTCGGCGAAGCGCGAGAACAGGCGCTTCTCGTCATCGCTGAGGGTGTCCCACGGCTTCACGAAGTCGGCCGCATTGGCCACATCGTCGGGCAGGGGATTGAACGGGGTGAGCGGCGTACCCTCGGGCATGACGCCGCGGTCGATCATGCGCTGCAGCACCCACTCGCGGTAGGCCTCGTAGCCGTCGTCGAAGGCGCCCTCGTACTTGGCGATGTACTCCTCGGGGGCATGGTGCGGCGCGTGGTTCGCGCCGGGGCAGAACCACATGTACCAGGGCTTCGACGGGTTCGACGACTGCTGGTTGCGCAGGATCTGGAGCGCCTGATCGGCGAGGTCCTTCGACAGGTGGTAGCCCTCTTCGGGCGAGTACGGCGCCTCGATGAAGTGGTTGTCTTCGACGAGGTCGGGGTACCAGTTGTTCGTCTCGCCGCCGAGGAACCCGTAGAAGCGGTCGAAGCCCATGGCGAGTGGCCACTGCGAGCGGTTGCCGCCGCTCGAGACGTCCTCTTCGGGCACGTTGTGGTTCTTGCCGAGCCAGAACGTCGAATACCCGTTGTCTTGCAGCACGTGTCCGATGCTCGCGCACTCCTCGGGGATGCGGCCTGAGAGGCCGGGGAACCCGTTCGTGCCCTCCATGATCACGCCCATGCCGTTCGCGTGGTGGTTGCGGCCGGTCAGGAAAGTGGATCGTGTGGGCGAGCACAGGGCGGTCGTGTGCCACTGGGTGTAGGTCAGCCCGTTCGCAGCGAGTCGGTCCATCGTGGGCATGTTGATGCGGCCGCCGTAGGGCGACCACGACGCCATTCCGGTGTCGTCGTAGAGCACGACGAGCACATTGGGCGCACCCTCCGGAGCTTTCGGCAGCTCGTACGGCGCCCAGTCGGGCACCGAATCGCGAACGTCGAGCTTGATCGTTCCCTTGAACTCTTCTGACATGGCGGAGCCCCCTCCTCGTCGGGGCGGTTCGTTCCGGCCCCTTCGTTCGACGCTAGCGAGGAAGCGGCCGCGATGGAAGGGTGAGCGGTCGGGCCGGCGCCTTCCCCCGCCCGGGCATCCTCGATATGGTGACGACATCTGACACGTCAGTCGCGATGGCACACCACCGCGACGCGGCCCGGGGGAGGGCGATGCGCAGCAGCGGCGAAGATTCATCCGTGGTCCACGAATCGGGCCCCGAAGGGCCAACACGACAGCGGCGACTGCTCGACGCGCTCGCCGTCTTCCTGCTCGCAGCGGTCGCCGTGCTGACCGCGTGGTGCGGGTTCCAGTCGTCGAAGTGGGGCGGCGAGATGTCGATCGCGTTCAGCCAGGCCTCGAGCGCGCGGGTGACGGCGACCGACTGGGCGAGCCAGGCGCGGGATGCCAGGTCGAACGATCTTTCCATCTGGGCGCAGTGGGTGCTCGCCACCGACCAGGGCGACGCGCAACTCGCGACCTACATCGAGGACCGGTTCTCACCGGAGTTCGATGCGGCATTCGACGCCTGGACCGAGGACGGCCGGGTCGAGCGCGGCCCGTTCATGCGCAGCGAGTACGTTCCGCCGGGCACCGTCGAGGCCGCCGCGGCCAACGAGCGAGCCGACGAACGGTTCGAGCAGGCGCTGGCGAACAACCAGCGCGGCGACGACTACTCGCTGCTGACGGTGATGTTCGCCCTCGTGCTCTTCCTCACCGCGATGTCGCAGCGCGACATGCAGCCATGGGTGCGCCATGTGCTGCTCTCGGCAGCCGGCCTGTTCGCGGTGACGGCGTTGATCGTGATGCTGACGTTCCCGGTCAAGATCTGACGTTGCGCCCGCCCGTCGACATGCGAAGAGGGCCGGATGCCGCGGCATCCGACCCTCTTCACCTGTCGAGTTCGATCAGACGTTCTGCGTGGAGTGCGCGAGCGCCTTCGCCTTCAGCAGGTCGTACTCCTGCTGGTTGATGGTGCCCGAATCGAGCAGACCCTTGGCCTTCGCGATCTCGTCGGACGGGCTGTGCGCTCCGGCCGCCTGGCGGATGTAGTCGTCGGTCGCCGACTGCACCTGCTGGGCCTGCTTCTGCGAGCGTTCGGCCATGCCGTTTCCGCGGGCGATCAGGTAGACCAGCGCGGTCAGGAACGGCACGAAGATCAGGAAGAGGATCCACACCGCCTTCCACCAGCCGTTCAGCTTGTGATCGCGGAACAGGTCTCCGATGATCGCGAACAGGGCGAAGAGGTATGCCGTGAATGCGAAGATCCACAGGAACCACCAGATCAGGTCCCAGAAGTTTGCCCAGAGACTCATGTGCGCAGCCTTTCGATACAGAGAATCGAGCGCCCCCCATGAGCGCTGCTGTGGCGAACCTATCGCCTGACGGCACGTCGAGTCCACAGCCGAGGCGGGCGCGGCGATACTCTGGCCGCGGGAGGCACGCATGGGGGAATTGCTGCAATCGCTCGACATCGACGGATGGAGCCTGTTCTTCGCGGCCATCACGCTCGTGGCCGCGTGGATCGCCGCGTGGCTCGCCCGCAAGGGCATGCGTCGACTGCTCGTGCGGGTGCCGTCGCTCTCGGAGACCATGCAGACGCTGCTCGTGCGCATCGTCAGCTACACGATCATCGTCGTCGGCATCGGGGTGGCGCTGAGCTTCTTCGGCGCCTCGGTGCAGCCACTGCTCGCGGCGGCCTTCATCATCGTGGTCGTGCTGGTGCTCGTGCTGCGCGGCGTCGCCGACAACTTCGCGGCCGGGGTCGTGCTGCAGACCCGCCGGCCGATCGCGCTCGGCGACGAGATCGAGAGCGAGGGCGTCGTCGGCAAGGTCGTCGAGCTCAACGGCCGCTCGGTCGTCGTGCGCACGACGAACGGTCAGACGCTGCACCTGCCGAACTCCAACGTGCTGCAGAACGCGCTCGCGAACAACTCCGAGCACGGTGCGCGGCGCAGCGAGGTGCAGGTGAGAGTCGACGCGCACGGGCTCGAGCAGCAGGAGTTGCGCACCGCCATCGCCACGGCGGCGAGCGATGCCGCGGGTGTTCACCGGCACGAACCGGTGCTCGTGCGAGCCGTGACCCGCTCCGCGGAGCGCGACGTCTTCCGCGTGCTCTTCTGGCACCACCCACTGCACCAGGCCGCCGTGCAGTCGGCAGTGGTCGATGCCGTCGCGGCCGAGCTCGCCTCGCGCGAACTGCGCTCGGTCGTCACGAGCGACCTCCCGCCCGCCCCGCTGACCCCGAGCGAAGGGATCTGAGATGACCCTCGCCCAGCCGCCGAGAGATCCGGATGCGTCGCCGCGCCGGCTGCTCGTGCTCGCCGTGCCCGCGCTCGCCATCGGCGTCGTCTCGGCGCTCGTGCTGTGGCTGCTCGACGAGGTCTCGGGCGGCCTGCGCGATCTCATCTGGGAGGCCGTTCCGGGAGCCCTCGGCGTCGACCCCGCCGGCTGGTGGATCCTGCTCGTGCTCACGGTCACCGGCTTCGCGGTCGGCCTCGCCCTTCGCTTCTTCCCCGGTCACGGCGGGCCCGACTCGGCGACGACCGAACTCGTCGATGCGCCACTGCCGCTGACCACCCTGCCCGGGCTCGCGGTCGTCACCGTGCTCGGCCTCGCCGGTGGTGTGAGCCTCGGCCCCGAGAATCCGATCATCGCGATCAACGCCTCGATCCTCGTGGCGCTGTTCGCGCGATTGATACCGAAGATGCCCGAGGCGCTCACGCTGATGCTCGCCGCCTCCGGCACGATCGGTGCGCTGTTCGGCACGCCCGTGGCCGCGGCGCTCATCTTCACCGGCATCGTGGCGGCGCTGAAGTCGGGCGGCTCGCTGTGGGATCGCCTGTTCCTGCCCGTTGCGGCGGCCGGCGCCGGTGCGTTCACGATGCACTTGCTGGGCGCCCCGCCGCTCGCGTTCGAGCTGCCGGCATCGGGTGCGCTCGACGCCCTCGACCTCGTGACCGGGGTGCTCGTGGCATGCGGCGCCGTGGTGGTCGGCCTCGCCGCGCTCGCCGCGTTCCCGTGGGTCTACCGGGCTCTGCACGCCCTGCGGCATCCCGTGCTGATTCCGACCGTGGGCGGTGTGCTGCTGGGCCTCCTCGGCATGCTCGGCGGTCCGATCACGATGTTCAAGGGCCTCTCGGAGATGGGCGACCTGCTCACGAACGCCGACGACTACAGCGCTGCCGAGCTCGCGGCGATGGCCGGCATCAAGATCCTCGCGGTGCTCATCGCGGCGAGTGCGCTCTTCCGTGGTGGTCGGGTCTTCCCGGCCACGTTCATCGGCGTCGCCCTCGGGCTGCTCGGTCACGCCCTGATCCCGGCGCTGCCCATCGGGCTCGCGGTCGCCTGCGGGGTGCTCGGCATCCTCCTCGTCGTGACGCGCGAGGGCTGGATCGCGCTCTTCCTCGCCGTCGCCGTCACGGGCGACGTCTCGCTCCTGCCCGCGCTGTGCGTCATCATGCTGCCGGCGTGGCTGCTCATGACTCGCGCTCCCGAATTCCGCATCGAACCCGCGAGCGAAGGGGAGCGCTCGGCGGCATCCGCTCGCTAGGGTCTGGAGAGACGGGAGGGGACCCGGCATGCAGAAACCGCTCGCAGGACTCGGTCGCAGAAACGTGGTGCGCGAACTGACGGCAGGGGTCACCCTGCTCGCGATCGCGATTCCGCTCAACATCGGCTACGCCCAGATCGCGGGGCTGCCGCCGACGGCCGGCCTGTACGCGCTGATCGTGCCCACGGTCATCTACGCGCTCGTGGTGTCGTCGCGGCAGCTCGTCGCGTCACCGGATGCCGCGGCCGCCGCCCTCGTCGCCTCGTCGATCGGCGGCCTCGCCGCGGCGGGCAGCGCCGACTACGCGACGCTCGCGCTCGCGCAGGCGATCCTCTGCGGCATCATGTTCCTGCTGCTGGCCGTCTTCAAGCTCGGGTTCCTCGCGAACTTCCTGTCGAAGCCGATCCTGGTCGGCTTCGTCGGCGGCCTCGCCCTCGACATCCTCGTGAGCCAGATCGCCAAGATGCTCGGCGTGAAGATCGACTCGGGCGGCGAGTTCGTCGACAAGGTCGTCGGCCTGGTCTCCGGTCTCGGCACGCTCAACGGCTGGTCGGTGCTCATCTCGATCGCCGCCGTGGCGGTGCTGCTCCTCGGCAAGCGGTTCGCGGGCATGGTGCCGTGGGCGCTCGTGGTGCTCGTGCTCGCGACGATCCTCGTGGTCGTCGCCGGACTCGACGATGCCGGAGTGGCCGTGCTCGGCGCGGTGCCTGCGGGGCCGCCAGCGCTCACCTGGCCGGTCATCGACTGGTCGATGTGGCTCGTGCTGATTCCCTCGGCGATGGCGCTCACCCTCGTCACCACGGCTGAGGGGCTGCTCGTCTCCCGCTCGTACGGCGAGAAGCGCGGCTATCCGACGAGTCCGAACCGCGACCTCTTCGCCTTCGGCCTCGGCAACATCGCCGCGGGTGCGAGCGGCAGCTTCGCCGTCGGATCCTCGACGTCGCGCACCGCGGCGATGGACCAGGCGGGGTCGCGCACGCAATTGCCCTCGCTCGTGCTGGCCGTCGGCACGCTGCTGCTCCTGCTCTTCGGCACGGCGCTGCTCGCCGACATCCCGTCGCCCGCGATCGGCGCGATCGTCGGCGTCGCGATCCTGCCGCTGCTCGGCATCGGCGACTTCGCCCGCCTCTGGAAGGTCGACCGCTTCGAGTTCGCGATCGGCGCCGTGTGCTTTCTCGTCACCCTGTTCGTCGGCTCCATTCCCGGCATCCTCGTGGCGTTCGTGCTCGCGCTCATCAATCTCGCCAAGCGCGCTGCCAACCCCGCCATCGACGTGCTTGCGAGCAGCGGCGAGCCGAGCGATTCGCTGCTCGCCGACGCGCCCACCGGCCAGGTCACCGCGCCCGGCGTCATCGTCGTGCGCCTGGCCGCCCCCCTCTTCTTCGCCAACGGCTCGGTGTTCGCCGATGCCGTGAAGCGTGCGGTGAAGGCCGCGCCCGAGGCATCCGTGCACCACGTCGTCGTCGATATGGAGGCCGTCACCGACGTCGACGTCACGGGCGCGGAGGCCTTCGAGAGCCTGCAGACATGGCTCGCGGCGCACGACATCGAGCTCGGCTTCAGCCGCATGCGGCCCGAGGCCCGCGCGCGCCTCGAGACGCTCGGGCTGCTCGGCACGCACCGGGTCTACGAGACCAATCGGGCCGCGCTCGTCGCCCTCACCGAACCGGCGAACTGACACGACACTCGACACGCCACGACACACGACACTCGACACGACAACCGACGCGGCATCCGCCTCAAAGGAGTAGAACCACATGGGATCAGTCATCGGGGACATCCTGCCCCTCGCTCTCGGCGTCGCGATCAGCCCGATTCCGATCATCGCGGCGATCCTCATGCTGCTCTCGCCGAAGGCGAAGGGCACGAGCGTGGGCTTCCTGATCGGCTGGGTGCTCGGCATCGTCGTCGCGATCGTGGCGTTCACACTGCTCGCCTCGATCATTCCCGAGGGCGACCCCGATGCCTCCAAGCCGATCGCCGGGTGGATCAAGATCCTGCTGGGCATCGGGCTCCTGTTCCTCGCGCTCAAGCAGTGGCGCGGGCGCCCGCAGCACGGTGAGGCGGCTGTGCTGCCGAAGTGGATGTCGGCGATCGACTCGATGACCCCGGTTCGAGCGCTCGTGCTCGGGTTCCTGCTCTCGGCCGTCAACCCGAAGAACCTGCTGATGGCCGTCGCGGCCGGTGTCATCATCGGCACGGGTGGGCTGAGCGGCGGCGAGATCACCCTCTCGATCGTGATCTTCACGCTCATCGCCGCGTGCTCGGTCGCGGTTCCCGTGATCGCCTACCTGCTCGCGTCGAAGCAGATGGCTCGCCCGCTCGAGGCGCTGCACGCCTGGCTCGTGCAGAACAACGCCACGGTCATGGCGGTGCTGCTGCTCGTCATCGGGGTCGTCGTCATCGGCAAGGGCATCGGCAGCTTCTGATGGCGGATGCCGCAGGCCCGGGTCTCGCGCACGGCACCCGGATGCTCGTCACCCTCGCCGCCGCGATCATCGTGTTCGCCGGCATCTGGTTCGCGCGCGATCTGCTCGCGCCGGCCGCGCTCGCCGCGGTCGTGGTGATCATCGCGCACCCGGTGCGTCGCCCGCTCGAGCGGCGCGGATGGCCGAGCTGGCTCGCGACGACCTCCGTGATCGTGGTCGCGTACCTGATCCTCGCGGCGCTCGCGGTGATGCTCGTCGTGGCATCGGTGCAGTTCGTCGGCATGATCCCCGACTACGCCGACGAGCTGCAGGCGACGGCCATGGGCATCGCCGAGTGGCTCGAGTCGCTCGGGCTCGGCGACGAGGCCGGCGATGCTGCGGCCTCGGCGATCGAGCCCGGCAACCTCGTGGCCATCGGCACGGCGATCGCCGATGCCGTGCTCGGCTTCGCGACGGCGTTCTTCTTCGTGCTCGCCTACGTGATCTTCATGGCGGCGGATGCCTCGGCGCTCGGGCGGCGCGGCCGGGTCTTCGGCACCGTGGCCGGCGATGCGATCGGCGCCCACTACTTCACGAGCGTGCGCCGCTACTACGTGGTCAACGCGACGTTCGGACTCATCGTCGCGGTGCTCGACGGCCTCGTGCTGTGGGCCATCGGGGTGCCGATCCCGATCGTGTGGGCGATCCTCGCCTTCGTCACCAACTTCATCCCGAACATCGGCTTCGTGATCGGCGTGATCCCGCCGGCGGTGCTCGCGCTCGTGGTCGGCGGCTGGCCGCTCATGCTCCTCGTGATCGCCGTGTACTCGGTGATCAACGTCGTGCTGCAGGTGCTCGTGCAGCCGAAGTTCGTGAGCGACGCGGTGGGCCTGAGCCTCACGCTCACGTTCTTCTCTGTCGTGTTCTGGGCATTCGTGATCGGCCCGATCGGCGCCATCCTCTGCATCCCACTCACCCTGCTGGTGCGGGCGCTGCTCCTCGAACCCGATACCCGGGCTGCATCGCTGCGCCGGCTGTCGGGCGACCCGCACGTGACGTAGCCGGCTCCGATTCGTTCGCTGGGGATTCACGAAAAACGGTGGCGCACGAAGATGTCGCGCGCGTAGGGTGCAGAACACGTGAAGGGGGAGAACATGGCGGAATTCGAGTACGGTCCCGTGGACCTGTACCTGGTGGGGTTCGAGGGAGACCGGCCTGATGACGGCAGTCTCGAGGCGATTCGCGAGCTGATCGAGGGCGGCGAGATCCGGCTGCTCGACTTCCTCGTGATCTCCAAGGCCGACGACGGCGCGGTGTCGATCACCGAGTTCGCAGATGTGAGCGACGAGTACGGCTTCGGCACGGTCGAGCTCGAGGCGATCGGCCTCGTCGCCGACGAAGACGCCATCGCGCTCGCCGAGGGCATTCGGCCCGGCACCTCGGGTGCGCTGCTCGCGATCGAGCTCGTCTGGGCGAAGCGGCTCGCGTCGCGGTTCGCCGCCGCGGGCGGCATCGTGCTGCAGACCGAACGCATTCCCGCGCCGGTCGTCAACGCCGCGCTCGCCGACGCCGAAGAGGAGTAGAAGATGCCGTTCAGAAGAATGGGACGCCCGGGCCTCATCGGCCTCGCCGCCCGCACCGCCGTCGTCGCCGGAACCGCCTCCGCGGTCAGCGGCGGCATGGCGCGCCGCCAGCAGGGCAAGGCCCAAGACCAGTACGAGCAGCAGCAGTACGAGGCGCAGCAGCAACAGGCGCAGATCGATGCCGCCGCCCAGCAGGCCGTGTCGCAGCAGCAGGCCGCGATGGGCGTCGCGGCGCAGCAGCAAGCGGCAGCGGCTGCTCCCGCTGCGGCTGCCGCGACCGCACCGGCCGGCGGCACCGACCTCGTCGCCGAGCTGCAGAAGCTCGCCGCGCTGAAGGAGCAGGGCATCCTGAGCGACGACGAGTTCGCCGCGGCCAAGGCGAAGCTGCTCGGCTGAGGCGTGACCGGCCATAATCGATCGTCGCAGCGGGTGGAACCCCTGTCGTCGATCCATTCGACCTGCCTAGGGTGAGGCATGACCGTCACGCTCAGGGGTGTCTCGACCATCGTTCCGTCCACCGTGCTCGTGCAAGACCAGGTTCGCGACGTGTTCGCGGCGCAACCGGGCCTCAATCGCCTCGGCCAGCGCATCGTCGCGACCTCGTTCAACGTCTCGGGCATCGAGACGCGCTACACGGTGCTCGACGAGCTCAGCTTCGACGCGCACCCGGATGAACCGGTCTTCTTCGACGTCGAATCCGGCGAGCTGCTCTTTCCCGGCACGAAGGTGCGCAACGAGATCTACGCGGCAGAGGCCACCCACCTCTACGTCGAGGCGGGCCGCGCGGCCATCGCGGCGACGCCGGGCCTCGAGGCATCCGATGTCACGCACGTGATCACCGTCTCGTGCACCGGCTTCTACGCACCTGGGCCCGACTTCATGATCGCCCGCGAACTCGGCCTCGACCCCGGCGTCGAGCGGTACCACCTCGGCTTCATGGGCTGCTACGCGTCGATCCCGGCGTTGCGCATCGCGTCGCAACTCGCGAAGGCGGATGCCTCGGCGGTCGTGCTCGTCGTCTCCGTCGAGCTCTGCACGCTGCACCTGCGCACCTCGAACGACCCCGACACGATCGTCGCGTCGTCGCTCTTCGCCGACGGTGCCGGAGCCGGCATCGTCACGGCGCGCCCACTCGAACCGGGCGAGCGCGCCTTCGACCTCGACCGGTTCGCGACGCGCATCACGCCCGTCGGCGAGAGCGACATGGCGTGGAAGATCGGCGACCACGGCTTCGAGATGGTGCTCTCCAACGCGATCCCGGCGATCATCGACGACCACATCACCGGTGCGCTCGAGCCGCTCTTCGCGCACGATGACGCGCTCGCCGAGGCGCTCGCGACGGATGCCTCCTCCGACGCGATCGAGCACTGGGCGATCCACCCCGGCGGTCGCAGCATCCTCGACAAGGTTGAGTCGCGACTCGTGCTCACCGAGGCGCAGCTCGTGCCGGCTCGCGAGACGCTGCGCGACTTCGGCAACATGTCGAGCGCGACGGTGCTGTTCGTGCTGCGCAACATCCTGCACTCGGATGCCGCCGCCGACGGCGACCGCGTCGCGGCGATGGCGTTCGGCCCGGGCCTGACCGTGGAGTCGGCGCTCATGACCATCCGGGTCTGATCATGCTGCGCGACTCGCTCATGACTGTTCGAAGGTGATCTCGTGCACAACTCCGGATATCTTCGCCGGCACGCCGGCGGAATCCGCGGCACGCGCGGCGTTTCGCCGCGTCGCTCCGGAGTTGTGCACGCCGGCGGGCTCGGCATGCGCGACGAACTCGCAAGCGAGCTGATGGACGACCCCGGGGCCGACCCCGAGATGCTCTCGAAGACCTACGAGCGGTTCCGGCTGGTGAACGCCGTCGTGTCGGGCGAGCGCGCGGTGTACCGGCGGTGGGTGCGCCCGCGGCTCTCACCGGTGTGGGGCACCCGGCTCGTCGACATCGGCTCGGGCAGCGCCGACCTGCCGCGGCGACTGCTGCGCTGGGCGAAGGCCGACCGGCTGCTGCTCGAGATCACGGCGATCGATCCCGACGCGCGGGCCATGGAGTGGGCGGCGGCGCAACCCCCGATGCCCGGACTCACCCTGCGCCGAGCGCTGAGCAGCGAACTCGTCGAGACGGGAGAGCGCTTCGACCTCGTGCTCTCGAACCACGTGCTGCACCACCTCGACGGGCACGAGTTCGGCGCCCTCCTGCGTGACAGCGAGCTGCTGCTCGGGCCGGGCGGCATCGCCGTGCACGGCGACATCGAGCGCACCCGCCTCGGCTACGCGGGCTTCTGGCTCGGCACGCTGCCGTTCGCGGGCAATCTGCTCGCCGGGTCGTACATACGGCCCGACGGGCTCACGTCCATCCGACGCAGCCACACGGCCGCCGAGCTCGCCGCGGTGCTGCCCGACGGGTGGGCGGTGCGCCGGGCGTTCCCGTCGCGACTCGAGGTCGTGTGGGGCGCGGATGTCTGAGGCATCCGATGTTCGCAGCGGTGGCGATCGCAGCGGCGCCGATCGTATGGGCGCCGATCGTATGGGCGCCGATCGCATGCACGACGTCGTGATCGTGGGCGGTGGCCCGGTCGGCCTGCTGCTCGCGTGCCTGCTCGCCCGGCGCGGGCGCGATGTCGTCGTGCTCGAACGTCGCACGGAGCGCACGGGCCGGTCGCGGGCGATCGGCATCCACCCGCCAGGGCTCCGCGCGCTCGGCCGCGCCGGCGTCGAGACCGAGGTGCGAGCGGCCGCGGTCGAGATCGGCGAGGGCCGGGTCACGTGCGAGGGGCGGGTGCTCGGCGCGATGTCGTTCCGCGGCGCGGGGTCGGTGTGGTCGCTGCCGCAGCTCGAGACCGAGGCGCTGCTCGAACGGCGGCTCGCCGAGCTCGCCCCGGACGCGTTGGAGCGCGGCGTCGAGGTGGTCGGCATCCGCGACCGGGGCACTCACCTCGAGATCACTGCCGAGCGGGGCGGCGAGCCGGTCGAGATCGCCGCCAGGGTTGAGATCGCCGCGCGGTACGTGGTCGGTGCCGACGGCGTGCGCAGCGGCATCCGGAGCCTCGTCGGCATCGGCTGGCACGCCTGGCCGGGCCGGGCGCACTACGTGATGGGCGACACGCGCGACGACACCGGCGAGGCCGCGACGGCGCTGCTGCACTTCGAGCCGGCCGGCGTGGTCGAGTCGTTCCCGATGCCGGGGCAGCGGCGACGGTGGGTGGCGTGGGTGCGCCGGCCGCCGGCGCGGCTCGATGCCGGCGTGCTCGCGACGATCGTGGCGAGCCGCACCGGCGACACGCTCGACGAGGCGACGGCCTCGGCGCCGAGCGGCTTCGAGGCGCGGCAGCACCTGGCCGAGCGGATGGCGCACGGCCGAGTCGCCCTCGTCGGCGACGCAGCGCACGAAGTGAGCCCCATCGGCGGCCAGGGCATGAACCTCGGCTGGCTCGACGCGCTCGCGCTCGATCACGAGCTGGCGGCAGCGCTCGATGCGGGCGCGCCGTTCGAGGCGTTCGAGCGCTACGCGCGCACGCGCCGCAGTGCAGCGGCGCGTGCCATGCGGCAGGCCGCGTTCAACATGGCGATGGGTGCGCCCGCCGCGGGCCTCCGCCTGCGGCTGCGCAACGCCGCGGTGCGCACCCTCTCCGTGCCGCCGCTGCGAGCCGTGCTCGCCCGCGCGTTCACGATGCGCTGGCTCTGACGCGCAGGCGTTCGACCGTGCCCGCGCTCGCTCCCATCCGGATCCGCTTCCGCGGGAGTACCCGATGTGCGGTTGAGTGCGGATCGCGCGCGGAGATGCGGCACTCAGCGGCGCATCGGGTACTCAGGCGCCGCGGGTGCGGAACCGGGTCAGAGGGTGATGCGGGTGAGGAGGAAGACCGGGATCACGCGGTCGGTCTTCGTCTGGTAGTCGGCGTACGACGGGTACGCCTCGACGGCGCGCGCCCACCAGGTCTCGCGCTCGTCGCCCTCGAGCTCGCGCGCGACGTAGTCGTGCTTCTCGCTGCCGTCCTGCAGCTCGACGTGCGGGTGCTTCGTGACGTTCCAGTACCAGACCGGATGCTTCGGCGCCCCGCCGAGCGACGCCACCGCGGCGTACTCGCCATCGTGCTCGACGCGCATGAGCGGCGTCTTGCGCAGCTTGCCCGACTTTGCGCCGACGGTCGTCAGCAGCATGATCGGGCGCCCCTGCAGGTCGTTCGATTTCTGCCCGTCGGATGCCTCGAACGCCTCGGCCTGCTTGCGGGCCCAGCTCGACGTACCCGGTTCGTACTCGCCTTCCAGCGGCATGTGTCCTCCTCGATGGTTCTTCGAACACAACCCGCCGTCGCGCGGCGGCATTCCATCAACGTTCGAGTGCCCGCAGCGCGAGCCATGCGGCGGTGCGGTCGTCGGGGCTGCCCATCGAGAGGCCCGTGAGCTCCTCGATGCGATGCACGCGATTGGCGAGGGTCTGGCGGTGCACGCCGAGCTGGTCGGCGGCGATGCCCCACGAGCCGTGTTCGGCGAGGTAGACCCGCAGGGTGCGGGTGAGCTCGCCGTGCTCGCCGTCATCGCCGCGCAGCGCGTCGAGCACCTGGGCGAGACGGGCTCCGTCGCCGGCATCGAGGCGATCGAGCACGAGGGCGACCGTGGGCAGCGCCCGGTAGCGCGACACCGCGCGACCGTCGGTCACCGCGAGGTCGAGCGCCTGCCTCGCCTCGGCGGCCGTGCGCGCGAGCGCGTCGGATGTCGCAGGGGAGCCGAGCCCCAGACGCAGGGGCGTTCGCGCATCGGCCGTGAAGTCGTCGACCCGGCGCACGAGCTCATCGACACGGTCGTCGCGGAGGAAGCCGAGCAGGTGCCCGGCCTCTTCGGTGATGAGATGGGCGCTGCCGAGCTCGTCGAGCCAACGCGTCACGAGGCGCTCGAGGTCGACCGACTTCGAGCGTGCGGTCACGGCGAATCCCGTGAGCGAGGCCTCGTGCACGCCCCAGCGGCGAAGCAGGGCGGCGGCCGGCGGCCCGCCGTCGAGCAGGGTGCCGATCATCACTTCGCGACCGAGTCGTTCAGTCGTCGTGCGATCGTGCGTGCGCAGGATCAGATCGAGCAGGGCCGCCGCCTGCGATGCCAGGTCGCGGCCGCGGCTCATCGAACCCTCGCGCGACGAGATGACGAGGTAGGCGCTGAGGTCTTCGCCGATGCCGACGGCATGCACCTGCAGCCCCGGATGCCGCACCCGCACGGGCCGGTTGAACGCAACCGCCACAGCGTCTTTCACGTGCAGGCCGCCGGCGCCCGCGGTCGAGATCACGTGGCCGTGCGGATCGAGCAGCACCGCCCAGCCGTCGATGCGCCGCGCCAGCTCGGCGATCACGGCGCTGACCCCGCCGCGTCGCGCCACTTGCGTGAGCACCTTCGTGCCGGTGGTCACGAGTCGGTCTTCGGCGGCCTGGTCGGTGGCGAGCAGCGCGACGAGCAGCGGATGCAGCACGGTGTCGACCGCGGTGGCGCCGATGATCGCCGTCACCCCGGCCGCTTCGACGGCTCGGCGCAGCGCGCGGCTCGCGCCGTGGGTCACGATCACCGCACCGCGGAGCGCATCGACGCGCGGCCCGCCGGCGCTCAGCGCATCGACCGCGGGTTCGGCCGCAGCCACCACGAGGGTCGCGAATCCCGGGTGGCCGACCACGCTGAACTCGTCGAGGCGGATGGCGGCGTCGACCGGCGTCGCATTCGCGACGGCGTCGCCGATGAGCTCGCCGCCGAGCACGCGGGCGATCGAGAGCACGTCACGGGCCATGCCTCGAGTGTACGAAATGCCGAGACATCCGTCGCCTCTTCGACATTCTTCACAGTGACGCGGCGGTGCGACCGTGCCTAGCATCGGGCGTACCCCCAGCACTGATCCAAGGGAGCATCATGAAAGCCATCGTCTTCCGCGCACCGGAGACGCCGATCGAGGTCGCCGATGTCGAGCTCGCCGCTCCCAAGGCCGGCGAGGTTCGCGTCAAGATCGCGGCGGCGGGCGTCTGCCACTCCGACCTGCACGTGAAGCGAGGGGAATGGGACGCCCCGGCACCGCTCGTCATGGGTCATGAGGGGTCGGGCGTGGTCGTCGAACTCGGCGAGGGCGTCACGTCGCTCGCCGTCGGCGACCACGTGGTGCTCTCATGGGTGCCGCCGTGCGGCGAGTGCCGCTACTGCCGCTCGGGCCACGAGGCCCGTTGCCAGAAGGTCGCAACGATCGTCGCTCCGAAGGGCGTGCTCTTCGACGGCACCTCGCGGTTGTCGCACGGTGAGGAATCGCTGCACCACTACCTCGGGGTCTCGTCGTTCGCCGAGGAGGTCGTCGTGCCGGCATCCGGCGCCGTGAAGGTGCGCGACGACGCCCCACTCGATGTCGTCGCCGTCGTCGGCTGCGCCGTCGCGACCGGCGTGGGCGCGGTGCTCAACACGGCCGCCGTCGAACCGGGTGCGACCGTCGTCGTCATCGGATGCGGCGGGGTCGGCCTGAACGTCGTGCAGGGTGCCCGGCTCGCCGGGGCGGAGCGCATCGTCGCGATCGACGTGCGCGCCGACAAGACCGCGCTCGCCGTGCAGTTCGGCGCGACCGACCAGATCGATGCCTCGCAGGTCGACGCCGTCGAGGCGCTCTTCGAACTCATCCCCGACGGGGTCGACTACGCGTTCGACGCGATCGGACGCACCTCGACGACCGAGCAGGCGATCCGCATGCTCGGCCTCGGCGGTGCCGCCGTGATCGTCGGCCTCCCGCCGACCGGCGCCAAGGCCTCGTTCGAGCCGCTCGTGCTGGCCGAGGCCGACCAGCGCATCCTCGGCTCGAACTACGGCTCCGTTCGCCCCTCCATCGACATCCCGGCGCTCGTCGACCGCTACATGGACGGCCAGTTGCTGCTCGACCCCCTGATCTCGGCGCGCCGACCGCTCGCCGAAGCCGCCGCTGCGTTCGACGACCTCGAATCCGGCGAAGCACTGCGCACGCTGCTCATTCCCTGATCCAATCGTCATCACCCGACTCACTGGAGAGCTCAATGACTTCCCCCACCACCAAGGCGCCGGCGGCCCGCGCCGATGCGCCGGTCGACGCCGGGCTCCGCCACGGCGTCATGAGCGGGCCCGAGCTGGCCGCCCAGGCGATCGCCAACATCGCACCGAGCGCTGTCATCGCGTTCACCGCGGCCGCGATCTACCTCGGCGCCGGCAACGGCACCGTGCTCTCGTTCGTGCTCGCCACGCTCGTGATCCTCGCTGTCGGCTACTGCGTCGCCGTGTTCGCGAAGCGGCACGCATCGGCCGGATCGCTCTACACCTACGTGGCGAAGGGGCTCGGGCCGTTCGGCGCCTACCTCGCGGGCGTCGCGCTGCTCGTCGGCTGCTGGGGCATCGCCGCCGGCTCGCTCGGTGGCGCGGTCTCGTACATGAACCAGTTCCTCGTGCTCATGGGCGTGCCGGCCGAGGGCGTCGGCTGGCAGATCGCACTCGCGATCGTGCTCGGCGGGCTCGCGACGCTCTTCACCATTCGCGGCATCCGTCTCTCTGCTCGCGTCTCGCTCGTGCTCGAGCTCGTGTCGGTCGCCATCATCCTGGTGCTCCTCGTGCTCGCGCTGGTGTGGGCCGGGCCGGCCGCATGGGACCCCGCGCAGTTCTCGTTCGAGGGCGTGCCGCTGCAGGGTGTCGCCGCGGGCATGGTGCTCGGCATCCTCGGGTTCGTGGGCTTCTCGTCGGCCGATGCGCTCGGCCGTGAGGCGAAGAACCCGTACACCGCGATTCCGCGGGCCATCATGTGGAGCGCCGTCACCGTCGGCGTGCTCTACGTGTTCGCCGCGTACACGCAGATCGCCGTGCTCGGCGAAGGGCTCGCCACGAGCGCGAGCCCGCTCGAGGACATCGCGACGAAGATCGGCATGCCCGGATGGTTCGCGCCGATCCTGACCTTCGGCGTCGGCGCCTCGTTCTTCGCCGTCGTGGTCGCGCCGCTCAACGTCGTCGGCCGCATCATCTACGTGATGGGCAAGGAGGGCGTAGTCGCCGAGCGGTTCGGCCGCACGCACGAACGCCACCTCACGCCGCACCGGGTGCTGCTCGTCGCCGGCCCTGCGGCCATCGCGCTCGACATCGTGCTGCTCGCGATCGGGGTGCACCCGATGGACATCGTCGTGTGGGTCGACACCTACGGTACCTACGGCTACATGGTCGCCTACGCGCTCGTCGCCATCGCGTGCGTCGTCTACACGCGGCGCGAGAAGATGCGCAACGGCCTCGTGTGGGTCTGCGCGACCGTCGCCGTCGTCGCCATGGCCTACGTGTTCTTCGCGAACGTCGTGCCGGTGCCGGCGTGGCCGCTGAACATCATTCCCTACCTGTTCCTGATCACGATGATCGCGGCACTCGCGTGGTACCAGTACCTCGCGAAGCGCCGCCCCGAGGTCATCCGCAACATCGGCAACACCGAGACCGACGCGCTCGAGGGCGTCGGCTAGGTCGCCGCAGAGACCCGCGCTTCGTCGTCGTCATGCGGTGGCGGGGCGTGGCTGAACCCCGCGCCTCCCCGGCCCCCCAATCGGCCGGGGAGGCGCGGTCATGTTCTGGGGCTTCGGCGACGCTCGGGTGCGGCGCTCGAACACTGGCTAGAGCCGGGCGCCTCTCGTACCACCACCTCGTGCTGCTGCCGGCGGGAGTGCGCGCGCTCGCCGCGGCGCAGCCCGAGTCGACGGTGCGGCAGCTCATCGACGGCGGTTCATAGCCCAACTCGACAGACCTGCCGCGCCTCAGAGTTGCGGACGCAGCACGTCGTAGGCCCAGGAGGCCAGTGTCGTCGGCGTGGTCGTGCGAACTGAGCGGGGCTGCTCGGCAACGAATCCGTCGAGGAAGCCGGTCGACATGCCGAGCATCGCCTCGACGCCCGCGGCCGGCATGCCGGCGTCGAGCAGGCCGCTGCGCATCGCGTCGGCGGAGATCTGCTCGACCGCCAGCGGGCGGCCCGTCGCCGCCGAGACGATCTCGGCGACCCTTCGCCACGAGAGATCTTCGGGGCCGTGCACCGCCTGCACATGCCGGCCGCTCCACTCGCTCGAGAGCAGACGGGTGACCGCGACCTCGGCGATGTCGCGCGGAGCCACCCATGCCAACGGGTGGTCGACCGGAAAAATCACCTGGAGTGCACCCGATCGCACCTGGTCGAGTTGCAGCTCGAGGTTCGTGAAGAAGTACCCGCACCGAAGATGGGTCACGCTCGCGGCCGTGGCGTCGAGCGCGACTTCGGTGGCTGCGAGGCCGTCGATCTCGCCCACGCCGTGACGCTTCTCGGCCCCCACACTGCTCTGGAACACCACGCGAGGGATGCCGTTCGCCTCGACCGCGCGAACCACGCTGGCCGAAGCCCGGTCGTAGTCGTCGAGCGGATCGGCGCTGGTCGTGGGCGGGTCGACCCAATAGAGCGCGTCGACGCCAGCCGTCGCCTCGGCCACGGCGTCGCCGTCGAATTGATCCACCGCGACGGCGTCGACGATCGGCCGGACTGCGGCGGGCAGATGCTCGGGGTGTCGTGCGAGCACGAGGGGTCGCACTCCCGCTCGCACGAGCATGGCGACCACGTGGTGGCCGACGTGCCCGGTCGGAGTGGTGACGGCGATTCGCATGTGGTCTCCTCTCGACGGACTGACCGTTCCACGGTATCGACGACGACTGACACACCAGGTCCGCTGCCCACGGCCGCGAAACTTGTGGTCTCATAGACGGCCGGGGCCACCTCACGTCACCGGTTCGCGGGCTCCCATCCGAGGCTCGGCGCGACGTGCTCGGCGAAGGCCGCGATGAGCCGCAGGTTGAACTCGACGCCGAGCTGGCTCGGGATCGTGAGCATGAGCGTGTCGGCCTCGCGGATCGCGGCATCGCGCAACAGCTGCTCGACGAGCTTGTCGGGGGTGCCCGCATAGGTCTTGCCGAAGGTCGAACGCATGCCGTCGATGTAGCCGACGCCGTCGCCGTCTTGACGGCCGCCGAAGTAGAGCTCGTCTTCGGCCGTCGTGATGGGGAAGATCGAACGGCTCACCGACGTGCGCGGCTCGCCGGGGTGGCCGGCCTCGCGCCAGGCTTCGCGGAACGTCTGGATCTGCTGCGCCTGCAGCTCGTCGAAGGGCATGCCGCGGTCTTCGGTGAGCAGGGTCGACGACATGAGGTTCACGCCGCGGCGCCCGGCCCATTCGGCCGAGTCGCTGTTGCCGGCGCCCCACCAGATGCGCGAGCGCAGGCCGGGGGAGTAGGGCTCGATGCGCTGCAGGCCGCTCGCGCCGCCGAACGGCGACGAGGCATCCGCTTCGGCGATGCCCTTGCCCTCGACGGCGTCGAGGAACCGGTCGAAGTGCTCGCGGGCGATGTCGGCGCCGCGGGGGTCCTGCGAGCCGGTGTAGCCGAAGGCCTCGTAGCCGCGCACGACCGTCTCGGGCGATCCCCGGCTGACGCCGAGCGCGAGTCGGCCGCCCGAGATGAGGTCGACGGCCGCCGCCTCCTCGGCGAGGTGCAACGGGTTCTCGTAGCGCATGTCGACCACGCCGGTGCCGACCTCGATGTGCCGGGTGCGGGCCGCGATCGCCGCGAGGAGCGGCATGGGCGACGCCTGCTGGCGGGCGAAGTGGTGCACGCGGAAGTACGCGCCGTTCACCCCGAGCTCGTCCATGGCCTGCGCGAGATCGATCGCCTGCAGCATGGCATCGCCGGCCGAGAGTTCGCGACCGCCGCCCAGAGGGCCGTAGTGTCCGAATGAGAGCGTTCCGAAGCGTTGCACGACTGGTGGAACGACCGGGCCTCAGGGTCTATTCCGGTGCATGGATGCCGCGACCACGGCTGCAAGGTCGTCGGTGCGCGCTCGGTCGGCGGCAGTTAGGGGCGATCGGCGGCGGATGCCTCGGCGGCGGCCGCCTGCGCGATCCGCTGTTCGAGGTCGCGGGCCTCTTCGGACAGTCGACGGATATGCTCCGCCCGGTACCGGCGGAGCGGCGTCTCGTAGACCTGGCGCGCCGCATCTGAAGAGCAGCCGAGTAGCTCGCGGATGCCGAGCACTGCAGCCTCGTCGGATGTCGCGGCGGCCACCGTCTCGAACACAGCGGCGAACTGCTTCTGAGCGCCGAGTATCGCGTGGGTGCCGTCAAGGCGTTCCTCGAGATCACGCCGCAGGTCGGGCGAAGACGCTCGCGGCCGCTCGTCGTGCGGCCGATACCGCTCGATGAGCTCGGCGGTGAGCTCCACCTCGAGTGGCGACTCGGTGCGCACGTCGAGGTCGACGAGCGTCGCGGAGATCTCGTGGCGCCCGGGCTTCCGATCCTTCCATTGGCTCCCGTCGAGGCGCACGCTCACGCGTGCGTACTCACCCGGACCGAGCGGGACCGCTGAGAAGCCTCCTCCGGCGAAGGCGAAGTACCCCGCCGCGGAGCTTCCGCCGGGCCCGGTGATGAACCCGATCGAGGCGAACGAGTCGCCGTCGGGTCGCCAGCGCTGGTCACCCGCGTTGACGATGTCAACGGCGAGGCGGCCGAAGTCGGGCTCCGAGCGGGTGACCTCCGGCCAGCGCAGCACGAGACCCCGGCTGCGCTCGGCGCGACTCGGCCGGAGACGCTGAGGTTCGGCGTGGACCTGCACGTCAGCGGGTGACTGCCCGTCTCGCGACCGTGCGTACGCGAGGGTCCACCATCCCGGACGGTCCGTCGTCGGCGCCCCGAGGAGCACGCCGTCGGCGCGCCGGGCGAGCACTCGCCACCCCGACGGTGCGTCGTCGGGGACGCCCTCGGTCGACACCTCGAACCCGAGCGTGCCGAGCGCGGTTGCGAGATCCGTGCCAGGCTCCGCGAGCGCTGAGCGCTCGACGGTGATGCTCCCGATCTGCGGCTGATCAGCGGATGCGTCCATGGCTGAAGCCTGCCACAGCGCCGCCGAGTCTGCTCAGGCGGGAGCGAGCACGAGCGAGAACTCGATGAAGCCGTCGGGCTCGACCGAGACGAATCCGAGGTTCGGCGCCTCGACGCCGAAGTCGGCGAAGGTGATCGGGATGCTTCCGGCGACCTGCCCGTCGGCGCCGTTCAGCACGGCCTCGAGTTCGACGCTGACCGAACGCGTGACTCCGGCGATCGTGAGGTCGCCGGTGGCTGTCACCGTCTGCACCTCGCCCGCGACGGGCGCGGCAGTTGCGGTGACCGGCGCGGTCAGCGTGAACGTCGCGGTCGGGAACTCCGACGTGCGCAGCGCGGTGTCACGGAAGTACGCGTCGCGATTGCCCGAGTCGGTGGCGATGGAGGCCATGTCGACGGTGATCTCGCCCGCGGTGAGGGTGTCGCCCTCGACGGTGAGCGAACCCGCGACCTCTTCGGTGCGGCCGACGACCGTGACATCCGTGCCGTTCAGCACCTCGTCGAGTCGGTAGCCGGCGTAGGAACCGGTGGCGACATTCCAGCTTCCGCTGAGGTCGGATGCCGCGGCCTCCGCATCCGTGCCGCTCGTCGCCGTCGGCGCCGCGGTCACCGACGGGGCGGCCTCGGCCTCGCCGACGATGACGTCGCGATAGAAGATCGGACCGGCGATAGCGGCGGTCGCGCCGAGCACGATCGCTCCGGCGACGATGGACACGGTGATGATCTTGGTGCGCTTCTGCATGCGTTCTCCCCGGTTCGGACTTCGAGCATTGCCGATGAACGTATGAGAAAGCATTGAATTCACCGTGACCGTGTGGAGATGACGGCGGATGACGCAGAATGGCGTGCATGAGCGACCCACGCGTGCTCGGGCCCGGCCTGCTTCCGACTCCCTTCACTGCCGACGAGATCCGCCGGGCGAGCGGCACGGGCAAGACGATCCGTCTCCTCGTCGAGGAGCCCGGCGGGCAGCGGTACGAGCGCGTCAATCGCTTCAGCAACTGCGACGACCAGGGCGCCACACTCGAGCGCTGGCGCGTTGCCGCCGATGGCGGCGTCGACGGCGAGGTCTCGACCGCCCGCGTGACCTGGCATGAGCTGCAGGGGCACGCCGCATTTCCGATCGAGCGCACGACCGTGACCGACGAGGTGCTCGAGCTGCCGATCGGGCGGCTCGCCTGCCGGCGCTACGGCGTTCATGGCGACGAGCCGGGCGAGCCGGACGAGTCGGCGGATGCCGCGGCGGAGACGTTCTGGTTCGCGGCCTCCCACCCGGGCATGCCGGTGCGCTACGAAGTGCCGACGCCCGCCGGCACGCAGCGCACGACCGTGATCGCCGTCGACGTGACGCACTGAACGGCGCTGGTGCACTGAACGACGCTGGCGCGCCACGCGGCATCCGTCTACCGTGATTCCCGGGGGAGATCCGGCGTCGAAATCGGAATACCAGCCCTCTCGCCAAAGTTGAGTTAACTACACTCAAGTTTTGAACGAAGGGAGCGCCTGTGGCCAACATGCAAGGTGCGCCGAGCTCGCAAGAGGAGCAGAAGTCGGCGCTCGAACAATACGGTGTCAACCTCACCGAGATCGCGAAGGCGGGCAAGCTCGACCCCGTGATCGGTCGTGACGCCGAGATCCGCCGGGTCAGCCAGGTGCTCACGCGGCGCACGAAGAACAACCCCGTGCTCATCGGCGAGCCGGGCGTCGGCAAGACCGCCGTGGTCGAGGGGCTCGCCCAGCGAATCGTCGCGGGCGACGTCGCCGAATCGCTGAAGAACAAGCAGCTCATCTCGCTCGACATCTCGGCGCTCGTCGCCGGCGCGATGTACCGCGGTCAGTTCGAGGAGCGGCTGAAGGCCGTGCTCAAGGAGATCAACGACGCCGAGGGCGAGATCATCACCTTCGTCGACGAGCTGCACCTGCTCATGGGCGCGGGCGGCGGCGAAGGCTCGGTCGCCGCTTCCAACATGCTGAAGCCCATGCTCGCTCGCGGCGAACTGCGGCTCATCGGCGCGACCACGCTCAACGAGTACCGCGAGTACATCGAGAAGGACGCCGCGCTCGAACGCCGCTTCCAGCAGGTGTACGTCGGCGAACCGAGCGTCGAAGACACGATCGCGATCCTGCGCGGACTCAAGGGACGCTACGAGGCGCACCACGGGGTCACGATCTCCGACGCCGCGCTCGTCGCCGCGGCATCCCTCTCGAACCGCTACATTTCGGCCCGCCAACTGCCCGACAAGGCGATCGACCTCGTCGACGAGGCGATGTCGCGCCTCAAGATGGAGATCGACTCGAGCCCCGTCGAGATCGACCAATTGAAGCGCCAGGTCGACCGCTTGAAGCTCGAAGAGCTCGCCCTGAAGAAGGAGAAGGACGACGCGTCGAAGGAGCGGCTCGCGAAGTTGCACGAGACGCTCGTCGAGCAAGAACGCGAACTCGCCGGCCTCGAGGCCCGCTGGGCACGTGAGCGGATGTCGCTGAATCGCGTCGGCGATCTGAAGAAGCAGCTCGACGACGCGGTCACGAGGCGCGACCGTGCGATGCGCGAGGCCGACTACGCGACGGCCTCGAAGCTCGAGTACGAGACGATCGCCCAACTGCAGCGCGATCTCGTGGCGGCCGAGCAGGCCGAAGCGGCGCCCGACGAGCCGCGCATGGTCAACGAGCAGGTCACCGAAGAGGACATCGCGCAGGTGATCGCCGCGTGGACCGGCATTCCCGTCGGCCGCCTGCTGCAGGGCGAGACCGAGAAGCTGCTGCACCTCGAGCAGGAGCTCGGCAAGCGGCTGATCGGCCAGAAGCGTGCCGTCGCCGCCGTCGCCGACTCGGTGCGCCGCTCGCGCGCGGGCATCAGCGACCCGAACCGGCCGACTGGTTCGTTCCTCTTCCTCGGCCCGACCGGCGTCGGCAAGACCGAGCTCGCGAAGTCGCTCGCCGACTTCCTCTTCGACGACGAGCACGCCATGGTGCGCATCGACATGTCGGAGTACGGCGAGAAGTTCTCGGTCTCGCGGCTCGTCGGCGCCCCTCCGGGCTACGTCGGCTACGACCAGGGCGGGCAGCTGACCGAGGCCGTGCGTCGTCGCCCGTACTCGGTGATCCTCTTCGACGAGGTCGAGAAGGCCCACCCCGAGGTCTTCGACGTGCTGCTGCAGGTGCTCGACGACGGCAGGCTCACCGACGGGCAGGGCCGCACGGTCGACTTCCGCAACACGATCCTGATCCTCACCTCGAACCTCGGCTCGCAGTACCTCATCGACCCGACGCTCAGCTGGGATGAGAAGGAGCAGGCGGTGCTGCAGACGGTTCGGCAGGCGTTCAAGCCCGAGTTCGTCAACCGGCTCGACGACATCGTGGTGTTCTCGGCGCTCAGCGAGCAGGAGCTCGCCGAGATCGTGAACCTCTACATCGATCGGCTCGGCGCGCGACTGCACGAGCGGCGACTGCAGCTCGGCGTCACGCCCGATGCCCGAGCCTGGCTCGCCGAACGCGGCTACGACCCGCTCTACGGCGCCCGGCCGCTGCGCCGGCTCATGCAGCACGAGATCGACGACCGCCTGGCGCGGGCGCTGCTCACCGGCGAGGTGCGCGACGGCGACACCGTCGTGGTCGGTCTCGCCGACGACGGCGACTCGCTGACCGTGGCGCGGGCCGAGGTGCCCGCGGAGTAGCCGCGCCGCGGCCGTGTCCCCCGTTTTGGAGGTACGGTTCCGTCCCCGACCCTCTACCGGCGAGTGGCGGGTCGGCGTAGCTTGTGCGACGGCTCACTGAGTCAGACCCGGGGCGGCTGGGGGGATCGCCCCGGGCTTCGTCGAAGTTCCCTTCGGGAGGCCGTCATGGTCCGTCCGATCGGCGCCGTCGCAATTCTCGGCGCATTCGCACTCGTGCTCAGCCAGCCGCTCGCTGCGGTTGCCGCACCGCCGACCAGCCCACCGGCGGCGGCACCACCGCCCGGCCTCTCCGACGAGTTCGGCGCCGGCGCACTCGTGCGGGTCGACCCGCTGGGCGACGTGCTCTCGGTGCTCAACCCGATCGGCGCGCTCACCGAGCCATCGGATGCGGCACCGGCCGACGTCGTGCTCGGCTACCTCGACGCTCACCGCGCAGCCTTCGGGCTCGACGGCGGCGGACTCGAGACCCTGACGGCCGATGAGGTCATCACCGACGCCAATGGCGTGAGCTACGTGCAGCTGCGTCAGCACGTGCAGTCGATCCCGGTGCACGACGCGGTCATCACCGCGAGCGTCGCCGCCGACGGCCGGCTCGTGCACCTCGGCGGTGTCGCAGCCGACGTTCCGGCGGCGAGGTCGGCGGCACCGCCGGCCCCGGAGGTCACCGCGGCCGATGCCATCGTCGGTGCGGCGGTCGAGGCATCCGGCGCAGCCATCACGACGGACGATGTGCCGAAGGAAGCGGACACGACCGCTGAGCCGAGTGTCGAGGTGCCCAACACGATCGCAGAGGGCGTGGTCGACGCCGCACCGCTCACGGCTGAACAACGCTGGTACATGGTCGACGACGGCGCGGCGCTCCAGCTCGCCTGGGTCACCGACGTCGAACTGTCGGGCGAGATCTGGGTCGAATCGGTCGTGGACGCGGTGACCGGTGAGGTGCTCGCCGAGTCGAGTCGCTACGCGCACGCCGCCCCCGAAGGGCGGGTCTTCGACGAGCAGCACCCCGACGCCACGGGCGCCGGGCGCGAGCTGCATCCGTTCACCGGTGTCAACGGCACGTGGGTGGGCGGCACGACGACGAGCGGCAACAACGTCAACGCCTACCGCGACCTCGACGACAACGACGCGAACGACGAATACCAGCCGAACACGCCCGCCATGGGCGACCCGGGCTACCAGGTGTTCGACTACGCGTTCACCGACGCGTGGCGCACCAATGCCGACGCCAGCCAGGCGAGCCTCGACGCCGACCTCGATGCGATCACGACGCAGCTCTTCTATTACACGAACGTGATGCACGACTACACGTACGAGCTCGGCTTCACCGAGGCGTGGCGCAACTTCCAGATCGACAACTTCGGCAACGGCGGCAGCGACGGCGACCCGGTGAACGCCGAGGCGCAGGACGGCTGGGACTTCGGCTGCCAAGACCAGGCCGACCCGCCGAACGACATCAGGTGCCAGAACAACGCCAACTTCGGCACGCCGGGTGACGGCGCGAGCCCGCGCATGCAGATGTACATGTGGGCGCCGGCCGGCCGGCCGTTCCGTGACGGCTCGATGGACGGCGACGTGATCGCCCACGAGTTCGGCCACGGCGTCTCGACGCGGCTCGTCGGCGGCGGCAGCTTCGACTACGGCGACGACCAGACCGGAGCGCTCGGCGAAGGCTGGAGCGACGTGCTCTCGTTCCTCAAGTGGGGTGACGCGATCATCGGCGAGTACGCCACCGGCAACACGACGACCGGCATCCGCTCGGTCGCGTACGACACCTCGCCGCTCGTGTACTCGGACTACAACAACTACGTGCCCGCCGACGGCAGTCCGCACGGCAACGGCACGATCTGGGCGACCATGGTCTACGCCGTGCGCGCCCTGGTCGGACTGCCAGTCGCCGAGCAACTCGTGATCGACGGCATGAAGAACACGAACGTCGGCAGCAAGCCCACCTTCGTCGACGCCCGCAACGGCCTCATCGCAGCGGATGTCGCGACGAACGCCGGCGCGAACGTCTGCGCGATCTGGTCGGCCTTCGCGCAGCGCGGGCTCGGTGAGCTCGCGGTCGCGGCCGGCACGAACGGTCACGGCGATCAGGTCGACGACTTCACGCTGCCCGCGGCGTGCGCTCCGACGGCGGATGCCGGCGGGCCGTACGCGACGATCGAGGGCACGGATGTCGCGCTGACGGCGGCCGGTTCGAGCGCCGGGTCCGACCCGAGCGCCGGCGCGATCGCGACCTGGGAGTGGGACCTCGACGGCGACGGGCAGTACGACGACGCCACGGGTGAGACTCCGACCTTCGCGCTCGTCGGGCAAGATGGGTCGTACCCGATCGGGCTGCGGGTGACCGATGCCTTCGGCAACACTGCGACCGATGCGAGCGAGGTCGACGTCGCGAACGTCGAGCCGGTGGTGACGATCGATCCGGTCGCTCCCATCGACGAGGCGACGCGCACCGTCACGATCAGCGGGGTCATCACCGACCCGGGATGGCTCGACGACCTGTCGGCGACGCTCGACCTCGACGACGGGGCGGGCGCCCTCGCGCTCGCCGGCGTCGAGGAGAACGCACGGCCCGACGCGACGCTCGCCTTCGAGGTGCTGTTCGACTACGGCGACAACGGTCTCTTCGATGTCGAGGTCTGCGGCTCCGACGACGATTCGACCACGTGCGCGAGCATCGTCGTCGACGTCGCGAACGTCGACCCGACGATCGAGATCGACACCTCGGGCACGCAGGTCTACGACGGGGTCGAGGCCTTCGTGCTCGACGCGGGCGGCAACCTCACGGTGCCGCTCACGACGACCGACCCGGGCAGCGACGACCTCACGGTCACGTGGAACTGGGGTGACGGAGCGACGAGCTCTGAGACCTCGCTCGTGAATCCGCCGGCGCTCGACCCGCCGAAGTCGCCGAGCGTGCAGCCGCGCGACGTCGACCTCTCGGCCGACCACGTGTACGCCGAGGCATGCCTGTACGAACTGGTCACCGAGGTCGAGGACGACGACGGCGGCACCGCCGCCGACTCGGCCGCGGTGGTCGTGGTCGGCGACGGCACCAAGTCGAAGCAGCACGGGTGGTGGCTGAACCAGTACCGCGAGAAGAAGTCGAACGACTTCACCGCCGCTGAGCTCGAGTGCTACCTCGACATCGTGGTGTTCTTCAGCACGGTGTTCGACAGCCCACTCGACCGAGCGGATGCCGTGGACATCTTCCACTCGCCGCCGAAGAGCGGCGCCGACGAGCAGTTCGACCAGTTCCTGCTCGCGGCGTGGCTGAACTTCGCCAATGGCTCGGTCGATCTGTCGACACCCGTCACCTACGGCGGCGTGGCGATGACGTGGGGCGAGGCGGTGCTCGCAGCAGAGACGGTGCGCACCGACCCGGCGTCGAGTGAGCACGACGTGCGGCAGGCGAAGGGCCGGCTCGCGTCGATCGTCACGACGAGCGGCTGACGTCGCGCTGGGGGCACGGCTGCGTCAGCCTCGAGTGTCGAACTCGGGGTCTGACGCGCCCGTGCTCTCTGCCGTGGGCACGCCGTTCGCGCTGGCGGGGATGCGACGTTCGAGCGCACTCGACAGCACGCCGATGCCGAGGCAGCCGAGCACCATCACCGCGATGTAGACCGCGTCGAGGCCCTGGTCGAGCAACAGGCCGGCCGCGATCGGCCCGGCGATCGCGCCGCCCTGGAACGCTGCGGCGTTGATCGCGTTGTAGCGCCCGCGATTGCGGTCGGAGGCGAGGTCGTTGTAGATCGCGGGCACGGTGGGTTGCAGCAGTGTCTCACCGAAGGCGAAGACACCCATGAACGCGAGCACGCCGATCGCCGCCGTGAGCGAGTCGGGCAGCAGCCCGGCAGCGCCGAGCAGCAGCCACGCCACCGCCCACACGGCCGCCATGACCCACATGACTCTGGTGCGCCGCTTGCCGGTGATGAACTTCAGCACGGTGAACTGCAGCAGCACGATGACCACCGTGTTGACGGCGAACGAGAAGCCGACGACCTGGGTCGACACCTCGGCGACCTGACGAGCGTAGGCGGGGAAGCCGGCCTCCATCTGGCCGTAGCCGATGAACATGGCGATGAAGGTGAGCAGCGTCAGCCACAGCACCGCCGGCCGACGGAGGATCTGGCGATACCCGGCGGTCGCCGGAGCGTCGTCGGAGGGATCGGCGTGCGTGCGCACGTGCCGGAGCGGGCCGAGCAGCAGCGCCGCCGGCACGAGGCAGCTGATCGCGTCGATGAGGAAGATCACGGTGAAGGTCTCGGGCTTGTCGACGTCGATGAAGAAGCCGCCGATGACGCCGCCGACGCCGATGCCGAGGTTGACGAGGGCGAAGTTGACGCCGAAGTACTGCTGGCGCAGCTCACCGGTGACCACCGCGGCGATGAGGGCGTTGAAGCCGGGCCACGAGACGCCGAAGTTGACGCCGATCAGCACGAGTGCGACGGCAGCGACGGCGGGGTGGGTCGCGTAGGCGAGCAGCGTGCAGCCGATGATCATCGCCGCGAGGCCGACGAGCAGCACCTTGCGGGCGCCGAACCGGTCGATGAGGGTGCCGCCGGGACCGGTGACGATGAGTCCGACGATCGCGATCAGACTCATCAGCCCGCCCGAGAGGCCGAGGTCGAAGCCGCGCACCTCGTGCAGGTAGATGATCGTGAACGGCAGCGTGAGGCCACGGCCGAGGGTCTGGATCGCGACTGTCGAGAGCAGCCATCGCCCCTCGGTGGGCAGTGCGTTCCAGAAGCTCCTGATGCCGATCACTTGAATATCTTGGCCGACACTGCCGACATCGCATGCATCGGCGACATCGCGCTGTCGCGCGCATCGCACACCCGAGGTTCACCTTGCGGCTCTACGCTTCGGGCATGCTGTTGCGCGAGGGCACGTCACGCGATCTCGTCGTCGAGACCGATCGCGGCCCCGTGTCGGGTCTGCGCCGCCACGGGGTGCGACTGTGGCGGGGCATCCCGTACGCCGCCTCGACGGCGGGCGAGCGCCGGTTCCGGGCGCCCGTGCCCGCCGAGGGCTGGAGCGACGTGCGCGACGCGACGCGCTTCGGGCCGGTCGCCCCGCAGAAGCGGCGCGGCCAGTTCATCGGCGCCGCGCCCCACCTGCCGCGCAGCGAGGACTGCCTGAGCCTCAACGTGATCGCGCCCGATGAAACCGTGACAGTGGGCGGGGCGGCCGGCTCCGGCGGCCGCCCGGTCATGGTGTTCATCCACGGGGGCGCCTACAGCGTCGGCTCGTCGGGGGAGTACCCGCGCCAGGGCGAGCGGCTGGCCCGGCAGCACGGCGTCGTCTACGTGAGCCTCAACTACCGGCTCGGCGCCCTCGGCTGGCTCGACTTCCGCGCCTACTCGCGGCCGGGGCGGCCGATCGAGGCGAACCTCGGCCTGCGCGATCAGGTCGCAGGGCTCGAGTGGGTGCGCCGCAACATCCGTGCCTTCGGCGGCGACCCCGACCGCGTGACCCTCTTCGGCGAGTCGGCCGGCGCCAACTCGGTGACGACGCTGCTCACCGTGCCCGCCGCCGAGGGGCTCTTCCATCGTGCGATCGCGCAGAGCTCGCCCGCGAATGCGGTCTACCTGCCCGACGTCGCGCAGCGGTGGGCGGGCGAATACGTGCAGCTGCTCAGCCGTGTGGTCGACGACGACGACCTCGAGAGCGAGTCGGTCGAGGATGCCGCGGCGATGCTCGTGACCGCCGACCCCATGCTGCTCGCCGAGGCGACGACGGCGCTCACGACCCGCACCCCCGACGAGAATCCCGGCACGATCAGCCTTGCGCCCGTCATCGACGGCGAGTTCCTGCCGCACCGTCCGCTCGACGCCTTCCGCGACGGGCTCGCGCACCGGGTGCCGCTCATCATCGGCACGAACGACCGCGAGGGATCGCTGTTCGAGGGTCGCATCGACATCCTGCCCACGACGAAGCCGCGCATCAGGGCGATCTTCGCCAACACGAAGAAGAAGGCGCGCAAGGCGATCAAGCGGCAGTACCCCGGTCTGCCCGAACGACGGCCGGCCGCCGACTTCGGCGGTGACTTCACCTTCTGGTTCCCGTCGGTGAAGGTCGCCGAGCGGCACTCGCGCTTCGCGCCGACCTTCGGCTACCGCTTCGATGCCGCACCACGGATGCCGCGGCTGCTCGGCCTCGACGCCACGCACGGCCTCGAGCTCTTCGCACTGTTCGAGAAGTTCGACACCCCGGTCGGCACCGGGCTCACGCTGCTCGGCGGGCGCCGCATGTTCCGTGCGGTCGGGCGACGGATGCAGCGGCACTGGGTGAGCTTCGCGGCATCCGGATGTCCCGGCGCAGACTGGCCGACCTACGACGAGGTCGACCGGCGCACCATCGTGTTCGACGGCGCCGATCGGGTCGAGCTCGACCCGCGACGCGAGAAGCGTCTGGCCTGGCAGGAGTTCGTGCCGCACGTGTGAGGCGGCGCACCGGTCGGTGCCTCACGACGCACGATTCTTGCCGGACACGCCGCGGAACGTGCGTCATGCTCGCGCGTCCACGCGGATTCGCGGGAGCTTCGAGCGCTGCTCTTGCCCCCATTCGCGGCACATGGAAGGATCGCGCTCATTGACGGCCCACGGATTGGACGAACATGTTGAGATTCAAATCCATAGCAACGACCTCCGCGCTGGCGCTCGCCCTGACGGCGCTCGTCGCCGGCCCGGCCGGCGCGGCGAACTCGACCGGCGACGAGGTGAGCGGTGAGCAGCAGTACGTCGTGCTCTTCGCCGAAGGCGCCTCGACCGAGGCGACGCGAGCGGCGGTGGCGGCCGCCGGTGGAACGATCATCGCCGAGAACGCCGAGGTCGGCGTCGCGACCGTCGTGACGACCGAGGCAGACTTCGCCGCTGAAGCCGCCGCCCAGTCGGTCATCGAGGGCACGGCGCAGAACCGCGTCATCGCCGACGTTCCGAACGCGCAGAAGGGCGCGGGCGCGGCAGAGAAGTTCGACAGCGCGAAGGCCGACCTCCGCGGCGCCGGCGAGAACGCCGCTGCCGGAGCTCCCGCCACGCGTCCGTCGAACGGCCGGCCGCTCGCCGAACCGCTCGCAGACCTGCAGTGGGACATGCAGGCGATCGACGCCACGGTCGACGGTTCGTACCGACACGACAAGAGCCGCGGCGTGCTGGTCGGCATCCTCGACACCGGTGTCGACGGAACCCACCCCGACATCGCCCCGAACTTCGACGCCGAGCTGAGCCGCAACTTCACGGTCGACATCGAGACCGATGCCAACGGCGACGCGATCGACGGCGCGTGCGCCGATGAGCCCGACCAGTCGTGCGAAGACGCGGCGGACGTCGACGAGAACGGTCACGGCACGCACGTCGCTTCGACGATCGCCTCGCCCATCAACGGCATCGGCATCGCGGGCGTCGCTCCCGATGCGACCATCGTCAACCTGCGCGCCGGCCAGGACTCGGGCTACTTCTTCCTGCAGGCCTCGCTCGACGCCCTCACGTACGCGGGCGACAACGGCCTCGACGTCGTGAACATGAGCTACTACGTCGACCCGTGGCTCTTCAACTGCACCTCGCACCCCGCCGACTCGCCCGAAGACCAGGCCGAGCAGCAGACCGTCATCACCGCCATGCAGCGCGCACTCGACTACGCACGCGGCAACGGCGTGACGCTCGTCTCCGCAGCCGGCAACGGTGCGACCGACTACACGAAGGTCATCAGCGACGCCTCGAGCCCCGACTTCGCGAGCGAGCCCGGTGAGATCGCGTACACGCGCGACCTGCTCGACCCGGCCTCGTGCATCTCGATGCCGAGCGAGGGCGACGGCGTCATCACCGTGAGCAGCACCGGCCCGAGCGAGCGCAAGTCGTACTACTCCGACTACGGCAACGGCTACGTCGATGTCGCCGCTCCCGGTGGCGACGTCTACGACACCGCCGAAGGCACCCGCGACTACGCCGCCGGCATCCTCGCCGCGTACCCGACCGCGCTCGCCGAAGCCGAGGGCGCGATCGACGAGAACGGCGACGTCGTCGTACCGTGGGCCGTCGAGAGCTGCGACGCATCCGGTGAGACCTGCGGCTACTACCAGTACCTGCAGGGCACCTCGATGGCCTCGCCGCACGCCGCGGGTGTCGCAGCCCTCATCGTCGGCCAGTTCGGCAAGCGCGACAAGGAGCACGGCGGCAAGACACTGTCGCCCGATGCCGTCGAGGCGAAGCTGCTGTCGTCGGCCGTCGACACGGCGTGCCCGGTGCCCGCCGACTTCACCTACGTGCGGCACCTGCCGAACGGCACCACGGCGACCTCGACGCACACGTGCGAAGGCTCGCCCACGAAGAACGGGTTCTACGGCGACGGCATCGTGAACGCGCTCGCCGCCATCAGGCGCTGACGCTGACGCTCGTCAGTTCCTGACGCACTCGACGGGGTCGACCGCTACTGCGGTCGGCCCCGTTCGTGTGCGTGATTCGAGCCGCGAGCGAGCGCGGCACGTCGCGGATCGCGAGGATTATTGCGGAGGCCCGCCCCCCGACAGGCCTCCGCGCCACCATGCTCCCCCCGGGGAGAGGCCTTCCCCGCGTCGCTCAGTGGTACGTCGCGATTCTCACACGATGGAGTCGTTCGTGTACATGGGCTGATCCGCCCAGGAGCCTGGGCCGACGATGGGTTCGCACATCACGGATGGCTCGAAAGTGCAGTTGATCAGGCGAATCATCTGCTCAACGGCGTGGCCTGAATCGATTAACCACCCCAGAAGTGGGGGTGAGGTTCGCCCGGCGTCGTAGGCTCGAACCATGCTCGCCACCGTCATCCACGCGCCCCGCGACATCCGTGTCGACACCGTCGCCGACCCCGTGCTCTCGACCGGTGGCGACGCCATCGTGAAGGTCGTCGCCGCGTGCGTCTGCGGCTCCGACCTCTGGCCCTACCGCGGCATCACGCCGACGCACGAGCCGCATCGCATCGGGCATGAGTTCGTCGGCGTCGTCGAGGCGGTGGGGGCGGATGTCGCCGCTGTCGCCGTCGGCGACTTCGTGATCGCCCCCTTCTACGTGTGCGACAACACCTGTGCCAACTGCCGCAACGGCGTCTCGACCTCGTGCCTGAACGGCGGCTGGTGGGGCGGCGACGACCGTCTCGGCGCCTTCGCCGACGGCGGTCAGGGCGAGCGCGTGCGGGTGCCGCTGGCCGACGGCACGCTCGTGGTCGTGCCGGGCCCGATCGCCGACGACGAGGTGCCGGGGTTGCTGGCGCTCTCCGACGTCATGGGCACCGGCCACCACGCCGCCGTCTCGGCGGGTATCGCCCCCGGCGACTCGGTCGCGGTCGTCGGCGACGGCGCCGTCGGGCTGTGCGCGATCATCGCGGCGAAGCGACTCGGCGCCACGACGATCATCGCGATGTCGCGGCATCCCGAGCGCCAGGCGCTCGCGCAGCGCTTCGGCGCGACCCATGTGGTCGCCGAGCGCGGCGACGAGGGCATCACCCGCGTGCAGGAGCTGACGGGCGGCATCGGCGCCGACCGGGTGCTCGAGTGCGTCGGCACGAAGGAGTCGATGGACCAGGCGATCCGCTCGACCCGCCCGGGCGGCATGGTCGGCTACGTCGGCGCGCCGAACGGCGGGCCCGAGCTGCCCGTGCGGCCGCTGTTCAATCGCAACGTCGGCGTCAACGGCGGCATCGCGCCGGTGCGCGGCTACATCGAAGAGCTGCTGCCCGACGTGCGGTCGGGAGCGATCGAGCCCGGGCTCGTCTTCGACCTCGAACTGCCGCTCACCGATGTCGCCGAGGCGTACGCCGCAATGGACGAGCGCCGCGCGATCAAGGTGCTGTTGCGGCCATGAGCGAGTCACACGAGTTGCTCGACCGGCTCGTCGCCGAAGAGACCGAACTGCGGTTCGCGCGCTTCACCCTCGACGATGCATGGGAGCTCGGCGGCCGCCTTCGAGCGGCCGCCGCCGAAGCCCGCCTGCCGGTCGCCATCGCGATCTGGTTCGGGCCGCAGCGCGTGTTCCACACCGCGCTGCCCGGGGCGAGCGCCGACAACGACGCCTGGCTCGACCGCAAGCACCGCGTCGTCGAGCGGTTCGGCCGGGCGTCGATGCTCGTCGGCGAGGAGTTCCGCGCGAAGGGCGAGGACTTCGACGTGCACGCCCGCCTCGACCCGCGCGAGTTCGCGGCGCACGGCGGCGTGGTGCCGATCCGCATCCGAGAAGCGGGCGTCATCGGTGCAGTCGGTGTCTCGGGGCTGCCGCAGCTGGCCGATCACGACCTCGTGGTCGAGCAGTTGCGCGCGTACTTGCGCGAGTAGCGCGCCGGTGAGTCCCGTCGCTGATCGCCGTGACGCCGAGAGCCACCGGCGCCGCCCGGGTCACGGGGCCGCTGCGCCGGTTGCTCGGCTGTGCACCGGCAGCGGCAACGCCTCCGCGAGTGCCGCTGCGGCCTGACGGAGCAGACCGACGTGACGGGCGGCGGTCGAGATCCGCGAGACGGATGTCGCGAGTGCGAGCGCCCCGAGCAAGGCGCCGGCAGGCGACCGCACCGGCACGGCGAAGCACGCCCGATCGGGTGAGAGCAAGCCGATCTGCTGGGTGTAGTCGAGCACTCGTGCCGCTTCGGCGATCTCGGCGAGATCATCGAGCGAGGCCGAACTCATGGCCGTCGCCGTCGCCGCAGGAACCTCTGCGAGGAGCAGGCGCCCGATCGCCGACCGGGCCGGGTCGCGGATGAGGCCGTGCGGATCCGAGATCGGGCTGCGACGATCTTCGTCGACCAGCACGATGCCGGCATCCGCGAATCTCGCGAAGTGGATCGCCTGCCCCGTCTCGCGTCGCAGGGATTCGAGAACCTGCTCGTACCCGGCTGTTGCCGAGGTCGGGGCCACGAGATGCGCCAGCTCGACCACCCGCGCTCCGAGGATGAATCCCTTGAGATCGGGGCGGCGAAGCAGGAACTCGTCTTGCACCAGGGAGTTCACGATGCGATAGACGGTGGCGCGCGGAACGTCGAGCGTGCGGGAGATGTCGTTCGCCGTGACTCCCGTGCGATGTCGTGCAACCTGCTCGAGGATCTCGAGCGCGAGGGCGATGTTGTTCGCACGTGGCGCTGCCACCGCCTCGGCACCGGGATCGCGACTCGGCATCACCGGCTCGCGTCCGCCTGAGCGCCTGGTTCCGCGGCGGGGTGCGCCGGCCTGCCGGGCAGCCCGCCGATGGAATCGGAAGCCACAGGGCTGTCGTAGAGCCCGAGACGATCGGCGATGCCGAGCCGTCGCATCCGGAACAGGCACGCGACGACCGCGATGGTGCCGAGTACGACGGCGAGCACGAGCCCGGGTGCGAGCGATTCGTTCGCCGTCACGACGTAGTGGGCGAGCGCTGAGGCGAGCGCGCCGGCGCAGATGAGTGCGAAGAGGGCGCTGCGCCAGGTGAACTCTCCGATGCGCACGAGGAACACGGGCGCGGCGATGCAGAGCAGCACCGACGCGGCGATGTAGCCGCAGACTGCTGCCGGCGAGGTATACGAGCGCAGGCCCTCGCCTGCGCCCGTGGCTGCGATCCAGACGCACGGCACCGCAGTGACGCCCGCGGCGATGATCGCGGCGCCGAGCGCCGGGGTGCCGAACCGCTTCCACGTTCGCCCGAACGCCGCGGGCAGCAATTGCTCGCGGCTCATGGCGAACGCCAACCGCACGAGTGCGGTCGTCGAGGCGAGCGCGCACGCGAGGAACGACAGGGCGATGATGAGGTCGATCAGGGGGCCGAGGCCGGAGAGGCCGGCGTCGGCCGCGAGGGAGACGAGCGGCAGATCCATGGGGCCGGCCGAAGGCGCGGCGTCACCCGAGAGCTGGGCGGCCGCGCCGATCAGGTAGACCACGCCGACGCCGAGCACCGTCCAGAGCAGCGCGCGCGGAATCGTCGCGAGCGGTCGGCGGGTCTCGGGCCCGAGGCCGGTGCCGCTCTCGAAGCCGATGAAGGCCACGAGCGCGACGCCGACGCCGGCGAGCACCGCGCCCGGATCGAACGGTGCGGACAGGTCGGGAACGAGGTCCGCGAGGTTCCAGCCGGTGCTGTTCAGCACGACGATCGACACGGTGAGGATCATCGCGACCGCGAGAATCTCGATCACGAGCATGACGCGGGTCGAGAGCCGCAGGCCGCACGCGATGACCGTGGTGATGATCACACCGAACCCGACGATCACGGCGGGAAGGAGCCAGCCGGGCGGCTCCGCGCCGGTGGCATGCCCGATCAGCGAAACACTGCGCCGTGACGCGTTCATGAGGGTGCTCGCGGCGATGCCGCCGTATCCGAGTGCCAGTGCGACGCCCGCCACGATGCCGGCGACGGGCCCGAGGCCGCGGGCCACGAAGGTGTAGAGCGATCCGGTGCTCGCGATGCGCCGGGCGAACACCGAGATGGTCAACGCCAGCAGCACCGCGATGCCGAGCGTGACCAGGAGGGAGACGAAGGCGAACGAGCCGGCGCGCTCGCCGAGTGCGAGGGGGTTCACGAGCACCACGCCCGCCGGAGCGACCGCCGCGACGGACTGCCCCGTGACATCCCAGCCGCCGATCGTGCGTCGTCGCAGGCCGTGCACCGGGGACGTCGTTTCGAGGCCGGCGATCGGCTGGCGTTCGGCGATGGCCCGTTCGAGTGCCCGCACGAGTCTCCCTCCGCCTCGGGCAGGTTAACGCGAGCACGTTGCCGACGGGTCTCGCTCGGATTTCGGTCGGATGACGCGGGGTGGGACGCCGAAGGGGTGAAGCAGCCGAAGTGTCCATTCGCGCATCCACGAACTTCCCCCACGGGCAACAGTGGCGAAACAGGCGGTGGCGAGACTCACGACACGCCATTCGGCCGTGAGCGCCCGGTGGTCCATCAGCACAGCGAAAGGATGCTCGTGAAACATCCAGTTCAACGCCCGCCCGGCTCCGATGCCACGGAACCGGCGGAGGCCGGGCCACGTCTTCGGAAGTCGAGAGTCCTCGGCATCGCCTCCATCGCCGCATCCGCGGGCGCTGTCATCGTGCTGGCCGTCGCGACGCAGGTCGCGGTGCAGGCCACGAGCGAGGAGCCCGACGCCGCGTCGGCGCCGATCGCGGCCGAGTCGACCGACGAGAACGCGCCCGAGAAGGCCGAGACGCTCGCGCCACCGGCCGAGATCCCCGCAGCCTACGACCAGCTGGCCGGTGACGAGGTGGCGTACGTGCGCTTCCTCGTGAGCCAGTCGGCCGACTTCACGGCGGGTTCCGACCTCTTCGGCGGCACCGGCCTGCAGTACCTCTCGACGGATGTCGCCGACCCCTCCTTCCACAGCGACGGGCAGCGACGACTCACGCTGCTGTACTACGACTACGCGAGCAATGAGCTCGTCAGCTTCCTCGTGAACGTCACGAGCGGCGCCATCGAGGAGGTGCAGCGCGGCACGGGGTCGCAGCCAGCACCGACCGACGCCGAGACGTTGTACGCGTGGGAGCTGCTGCTCGCCGATCCTGCCGCGTCGGCAGAGCTCGGCACCGAGTTCGCCTCGTACACGGGCGGTGCCGCGCTCACCCGCGACGCGGCATCCGTGGAACTCAGCGCCCATTCGTTCACGACCGACGCCGCCTCGTTCGGGGCCGAGTCCTGCGGCATCGAGCGGTGCGTGCAGGTGCTCGCGCAGGTCGACGGCGGCCCCTACCTCACGACGAGCACCTACGTCGTGAATCTCTCGACCCAGACCGTTCTGCCCGTTTCATGAACCAGGAGACTTCCATGACCAAACGTTTCGGAGCGCTCGCGCTCGCGGGAACCATCGCCGCCGGCGGCCTGCTGCTCGTGCCGATCAGCGGCGCATCGGCACAGACCGTCACCGAGGCATCCTGCTCGGGCGAATCGCTCGTGCAGGAGACGCTCGACGCCGGCTCCGGTTGGGAGATGTGCTGGCGCATCGACACCTATCGAGGGCTCGTGCTCGACAAGGTCGCGTATCAGCCACGGGATGAAGCGGCGCCGATCATGGTGCTCGACTCGATCGCGCTCGCCCAGCTCAACGTGCCGTACGACACCGGCGCCACCGAGTACAACGACGTCACCACCTATCAGGTCGGTGGCCGGCGGCTCCAGGCCATCACCGACGTCGACTGCCCCGTCGGCGAGGTGCGCACCGCGTGGACGGATGCCGCTCGCGGCGAGATCCCCGCGATCTGCATCGGCGAGGAGGACTCGGGACTGGCGTACCGCTCGAACATCACGAACGACGCGGTGTACGCCGCGCAGGGCACCGACCTCGTGCTGCACACGGTGTCGCGCATCGGCTGGTACGAGTACCAGACCGAGTACCGCTTCCACGATGACGGCGAGGTGTCGGTGCGCCTCGGCGCCACTGGCGACCTCTCGCCGAACGACTACACGAACGTCGTCAACCAGGGCTGGCCGCTCGGCGAGGGCGACACCGACCACGCCGTGAACCACTACCACTCGGCCTTCTGGCGAGTGGACTTCGGCATCGACAGCGCCGAGGAGCAGGTCGTCGAGAAGTTCGACACCGATCCCACCGGCGAGCACGGCACGACCGGCGACACGGGCCATACCGCGATCCTCGACACGCAGCTCACGTCGGTCGACACCGAGGGCAAGGTGATCGTCGACAACCGCGAGGCGTACCGCGTCGTGAACCCCGACAGCATCAACGCCGACGGGCACGCCCGCTCGTACGAGATCATCGTCGACCGCGATCAGGCCTACAACCTGAATCCCGAGACCGACTACGACATCGCCTTCACGAGCGCGAAGTCCGATGAGGTGCACGCGTCGTACAACCTGATCCCGCGCAAGGCGAACCAGGGTGTGACCGACTACATCGCCGACGGCGAGACCCTCGAGGACCCGGTCGCCTGGGTCAACGTCGGCTTCCACCACATCAACCGCGACGAGGACCAGAGCCCCATGCCGATCCACTGGCAGGGCTTCACCCTCTACCCGCGCGACGTGACGTCGCAGAACCCGATCATCCCCGAAGGACGCAAGTGGGTGAACGGCGACATGCGCGGTGTTCCGAACCCGAACATCCCGACCACGCCCCCGACGACGGCGCCGCCGACCACGCCGCCCACCACGGCGCCGCCGACCACCACCCCGCCGACCACCACGCCGCCGACGACCACTCCGCCGACGACCACGCCGCCCGGCGGTGGCGGTGCCTCGACGGGTGCGGTCGAGTTCGGATCAGGTGAAGTCACGCCCGGAAGCACGCAGTCGGTCACCGCATCGGGCTTCACCCCGGGCGAGTCGGTGAGTGCCGTGCTGCACTCCGACCCGATCGACGTCGGCACCTACCTCGCAGATGAGGAGGGCGACGTGAAGTTCCAGTTCCTGGTGCCGACCGACCTCCCGCTCGGCGAGCACCGTCTCGTGCTCACCGGGCAGACATCGTCGGTGACGGCCGAGGGCACCTTCACGGTGGCCGGGGCGACCGTCGCCTCGGTGTTCGAGGTGCTCGGCAACACGGGCAGCAACGCGAACGTGCTCGCCACGGTCGGCGCCCTGCTGCTGTTCGCCGGCGCGGGCCTCGGCTTCGCCGGCTGGTACCGCCGCCGCCACGAGTCGGGCGTCGTCGCCGCCTGACACCGATCGCCGTGGGTGGTCGTGGCCTCGAGCCACGGCCACCCACGGCCGCATCCCGGAGGAACAGCATGACTCGATCGCGTCTGGCCGGCGCATCCGCCCTCATCGCGGGTGCCATCGCCCTGACCTCGCTGGGCGTCGTGGGCGTCTCGCTGATCGCCCCGGCTCCGCCCGCGACCGTTCTCGCCGCCGGCGCGGGCGGAGCAGTCGTCGCCGAGTTCCCGGTCTCGGCCGACTACTGCTACGTCGAGGCGATGATCCCGCACCACGAGCAGGCACTCGAGCTCAGCGGCATCGTGCTCGACGAGCCGTCGGCGGGCGAACGCGTTCGAGCGCTGGCCGAGTTCATCGTCACCGACCAGACGCGTGAGATCGAGGCGATGGAGGCGTGGCGGGATGCGTGGACCGCTGCCGATCGGACTCCGCCCGAGGCTGCCGCACCGGCCGCCGGCGGGCACGACGGTCACGCGGCCCACGGTTCCGCAGCCGCACCGGCCGCACCGCCGACGCCGACCATCCAGGCGGCTGAGGGGTGCGAGGCGCACGGCGGTGCAGCGGGGCATGGCGGCATGCAGGGCATGGCCACCCCTGCGCAGCTCGACGCGCTCCGTTCGAGTGACGGAGTCGCGGCCGAGCGCATGTTCCTCGAACTGATGATCGTGCATCACGAGGGTGCCCTCGTGATGGCGCGCACGGCCGTCGCCGAGGGTGAGAACGCCTTCACTCGGGCGTCGGCCAAGCATGTGCTCATCGAGCAGGCGCGCGAGATCGCCGCGATGGGCGCGATCATCGAGGAACTCGGGTGACGGCCCCGCCGACCGAGCGGATGCGCGGTGCCGCGGCGCTTCGCCCCGTGCTCATCGCGGTTGCACCGGCGCTGCTCGCACTCGGAGCGGCGCTCGCCTTCGGCGTCGGACACGTCAGCCATGAGTCGATGCGGCCCGGCCTCGAACCCGGCGACGCCGTGGTGTTCGATCGGGTGGTGCCTCCCGCTCGGGGGGACGTCGTCGTCGTGGCGGACCCCGGCGGTTGGTCATCGGTCGATGGGGCACTGCTCGTGAAGCGCGTCATCGCGGTCGGCGGAGATCGAGTCGTGTGCTGCGAGGTCGGCACCGGGCGGCTGATGCTGAACGGCGCAGCGCTCGATGAGTCGTACGTGCTCGACGCGTCACGCCCGGGCGGGGTGATTCCGTTCGATGTCAGGGTGGCAGACGGCTCGCTCTGGCTCGTCGGTGACAACCGCGCGGCCTCCCACGACTCTCGCGCCGAGGTGTCGTCGCCGTCGGGCGGCACGGTGCCCGGCGATCAGGTGCTCGGGGTGGTGCGGGCGACGGTGCCCTGGTAGCCACTGGCCACACACGGCGCGCGCCGCGCGGGAGCCGCGCGGGCTACTCGCCGACGAGCACGAGCACGAGCTCTTCGATTCGGCCAAGACGATCGGCGCGCCTACCCCGTGAACGGGGGGCACGCCGGCCGGCCACGAACCGAAGCGTTCCCCCTAGGCTGCTAGGGCCCGAACAGACAGGATCCCCACGTTGCTCCCGAACACCCTCCCGCGACGCTCGATTTCGCTCGTCGCCCTGCTCGTCGCCCTCATGACCGCGCTCTCGATCTGGCAGCCCTCGGTGGCCGCCGCATCCGAACCGGACGTGCCGCATCTCGTGTCGCTCGAGCGCCTTTCGAGTGACGTGGTCGAGCACGGCGACGAGATCGTGATCGGCTGGGAGTTCGACGCCCCCGTCGACATGGTGAGCGTGATGCTGCGCGATTCGATGGGCGGCTCGCAGAACCTGTACGGAAACGGGGGTGCTGCCACGTCGGGTGAGGTTCGGGGCACGGTCGACACGGCCTCGTGGCCGGGTGGGACAGTCACGTTCAACGGCCTCAGCTACTCCTGGATGTCGGGGGACCAGTACAAGACCGTCAGCCTGGACGCGAACGGCGTGGTCACCTGGAAGACCGACGGCCTTCCGGCGGTGCCACCCGTCGGTGACGCGATCCACGTCGCGCCGTTCGACGTGGCCTCCGATGTCGACCTGTCGATTCCACCGGCGCTGCTGAGCGCGGAACTGCAGTCGGCGGAGGTGCTCACCGATGGTGCTGAGGTCGTGATCCCCTGGGAATTCGACCGGCCCGTGGAGTCGGTCACGCTCCGATTCCGTGATGGAGTCGGCAGGGGACACGCCGCCGAGTGGTCCGCATGGGGGAACGGGGCCGGTCCCTCGACGGCGGGCGTTGCGCGGGTGCTCGTCGAAACGCCGGAATGGGCCGCCGGCACGGTCGTGTTCTCCGAGCTCACGTACACCTGGGGTATGGGGAAGTCCATGACCCTCAGCGCCCAGGGTGCGGTCGTCTACAAGCAGCCGAGCGGGTTGGCGGATGCGACCCTGCCCGCGGGCGGGCTCGGGCACCTCGCGTTCGACATCGATTCCGACTTCGATCCGTCGGCGACGCCCGGGCTGACCTCGCTCGAGCGCACGTCGGCCGACGTGGTCGGCGATGGTGACGAAGTGGTGCTTCAGTGGTCGTTCGATGCTCCCGTCGACTCGATGACGGTGACCCTGCGTGACGCGTTGGGTGGGCTGCATCCTCAGTACTCGGGGATGTGGGGGGCGTCGACGTCCGGCGAGATCCGCATGGCAGTCGACACCGCGATCTGGCCGCGCGGCCCGGTGGTGCTCGAGAGTATTCACTACGCGTGGGGCCTCGGCGAGCACTACAAGTCGGTTCAGCTGGGTGCAGACGGTGCGGTGATCTGGGCATCCGGTGAGGTCGGCGAGATCCCCTCGGCCGCGGAGGCCATCGATGTTCCCGAGTTCCAGGTGGAATCCGACCTCGATCTGTCGATACCGCCGCTGCTCTCCAGCGCATCGCGAACCTCGGCCGGTGTGCTCGCGGACGGTGACGAACTCGCCGTCGCATGGTCGTTCGATCGTCCGGTCGATCAGGTACGCGTGCGTTTCCGTGACGCCATGGGTTCGCCGAGATACGCATCCTGGTGGGGCGGAATGACTCCGACCACCGACGGCGTCGCGCGTGCAACGATCGACACCACGGAGTGGGCCGGCGGCGCAGCGGTCTTCGACGGCATCGAGTACCGCTGGGGAGCCGCCTCGATGAGCCTGGATGCCAGCGGCGCAGTCGAGTACAAGTCTCCGAGCGGGGTGAAGGATGCCACCCTTCCGGTCGCCGACCTCGTCGGGCTGACGTTCGACGTCGATTCCGACATCGACCTGGCTGCGGTCCCGGCGCTGTCGTCGGTGACCCGGATCTCGGGTCCCACTCTCGGTGAGGGCCAACAGCTGCAGATCGGGTGGGAGTTCGACGCGCCGGTCGATTGGGTGGCATTCACCTACGTCGATGGACTCGGTCGTCACCATTCGCTCCACTGGTCGGGTGCGCTGACGACGGCAGGGGTGGCGACGCAACCGCTGGACACGTCGTCCTGGGCACCCGGCGCGGCCGAGCTCCTGCAGGTCCGCTATTCGGGGGCTGGTGACGGCTCGATCGTCCTGTTGCGTGATGGCACGATGTCGTCGAAGCTGCCGGCCGGCATCGACGACGCGGCCCCGTTCCCCGGCGGTTTCGCCGGTCTCGACTTCCAGGTCGAGTCCGACGTGGTGTTCCAGACGGTATCCATCCCGGAGCCGGTATTCGTCGACGCCACGTGCGACGCGCCTGCGCACCTGAAGCTCGATGACTTCCCCCACGGAATGTGGTCGTGGTCGCCGAACGACGGTCGCTCGGGCGATGGCGCAGAGTCCCATGACGGTGCGCCGTGGTCACCTCGACCCGGGATTCCCTACACGGTCGAGGCCTACTTCGACGATGGGTGGGGAACGACGGGGCAGTCCCGATGGACGCACCTGTTCGTCGCACCGGACTCCTGCGGACCGTTGCTGGAGCTGACTGCCGCTCCGACCCCGATCATCGACGGTGTCCCGGCGGTCGGATCCGAGCTGACCGTCGTCCCGGGAACGTGGGCGCCGGAACCCGTCGAGTTGTCGATCCAGTGGATGAGGGATGGCGTGCCGATCGTCGGCGCGACCACGGGCGTCTATGTCCTGACGGTGGACGATGCCGACGCGTCCATCACCGTGGAGGTGACCGGGTCCAAGGCAGGCTACGAGACCGCGGTCAGATCGAGCGACCCGGTCGACGTGCAGCCGGCGGTCCCGAGCCAGGTGGAGCGTTTCTCGGGTGCTGATCGGTTCGCGACGTCGGCGGTGATCTCGGCGGAGAGTTATGCGCCGGGTGTCGATGTGGTGTTCGTCGCGAACGGGTTGAACTTCCCGGATGCGTTGGCTGGTGCTCCGGTGGCTGGTGCGCAGGGTGGTCCGTTGCTGTTGGTGGCGGACTCGATGATCCCGGCGGTCGTGGCGGCGGAGTTGGATCGTCTGGATCCGAAGCGGATCGTGGTGCTGGGCGGGGCGGGTGTGGTGCACGAGTCGGTGGTGCAGGAGCTGGAGGCGTACACG
>NZ_ATXG01000022.1 GCF_000421565.1 Agromyces subbeticus DSM 16689
CTCGCTGCTCGAGCTCGATGCCCGCGAGATGGCGGAGCTGCAGGCCGAACTGAACTTCGTGCGCCCCGTGCTCGGCCGCGATCCGCTGGCCGAGGCGGCCGCGGAGGCGCAGCGGGCCGCCGAGACGCAGCAGCCCGCCGAGGTGGTTGCCGCAGTGACGGATGTCGCAGAGCCGGCCAGGCTCCCGGTGCCGGTGCCGGAGTTCGAATTCGAGTTCCAGTTCGACCGCGAGTTTTACGACGAAGACGACGAAGACGACGAAGACGACGAAGACGACGAAGACGACGAAGACGACGAAGACGACGAAGACGACGAAGACGACGAAGACGACGAAGACGATGACGACGATGACGACGATGACGACGATGACGATGACGATGACGAAAACGAAGATGACGACGAGAACGACGAAGCACCGAGCACTGAGGAGCACGACGTGGTGATGGGAACGAACAGGTTCGAGCAGGCCGAGCCACTGGCATCCGTGGTGCCGATCGGTGCCGTTCCGGTGCCGGTCGCCGCGGTCGTGAGTCACTGGTCGCACGCGGCGTCCGCACCCGAGCCGGTGCCTGCCGCGGCCACCGGGGCTCCCGAGGTTCCCGCCGAGACCGCGCCGGCCCTCGATGCCGCCGCGCAGGTGTCGCTCGCGAAGGGCATCGCCTTCGTGGCGCATCGCGGCCAGCTCGACCGGGTCGGCGCCGAGTACATCGACCACCCGGGCCGGGTGGCCGAGCGCTTCGACGCGCTGACCGAGTCGGTGCCGGCCGCGGCCGCGTGGCTGCACGACGTGCTCGAAGACACCTTCGTCACCGCGCAGGAGTTGCTCGAGGCGGGTGTGCTGCCCGAGATCGTCGACATCGTGACCCTGCTGACGCGCACGCCCGACGTCGACGAAGACGAGTACTACGCGCGCATCCGTCGCCACCCCGAGGCTCGCCGGGTGAAGCTCGCCGACATCGGCGACAACACTGCGCCCTGGCGCCTGCGGCGCCTCGACCACGAGACGCAGCTGCGCCTCACCGAGAAGTACCGTCACGCGCGCGAGGCCCTCGGCGCGTAGCTCACGTCGAGGGCCTCGACAGAGGCCAGTTCATCCTGTCGTCGTATGCCAGTTCCGCCTCATCGATGAGGCGGAACTGACATATCGATCGTGAATCTCACACCGGAGTTGCGTAGCGGGCGGCGATCACCGCGGCGCGCTCGCGCAGCGCGGCTCGTAACGACTGCGGCGCGGCGGCCTCGGCGTCGGTGCCGAGCTGCCAGAGCGCCCACTCGGCATGGCGGAGGTCTTGGAACGTCACCTCGAGCCGGAGTCGGCCGTCGGCTTCGAGCGCCTCGGCGAGCACGGCCAGCGCGGTGCCAACCAGTTCCTCCCGTCGCGCCGGGTTCAACGTGACGATCGCCGCGAGCTGGTCGCCGCCCGTGCGGAACTGGGTGCTGCGCTCCTGCCAGATGCGGTCGAGATCGACCTGAGCCGGTCGCTCGGCGGGTTCGTCGAGCGCTTCGGCGGCGAGGATCCGCGAGAGGCGATACGTGCGGTCCGCGCCCGAAACGGTGGCCAGCAGGTAGGCCTTCTCGCGAACCGTGACCAGGCCGATCGGATCGACGGTGCGCCACTTCGGCGCACGATCGACCGCGGCGTAGTGGATGCGCAGCTTGTGCCCGGCGAGCACTGCGCGCCGCACTTCGATCACGGTCGCCTCGGGCACATCTTCGATGACCTTCCGGCGAGCGAGCAGGTCGGTCGCGGGGTCGACGAGCAATCGTTGCGCCGCGTCGTTCGCGACGACGCGGTGGCCCTCGGGCAAGGCGTCGACGACCTTGCGCATGGCCGAGGCGAGCGCAGTGCCGAGGCCGAAGACCTGCTCTCCGCGGGCCGAGCCCGCCGTCAGCAGGGCGAGGGTCTCGTCGTGGTTCAGCCCGGTGAGCTCGGTGCGCAAGCCCGGCAGCAGCTCGAAGCCGCCGTGACGGCCGCGTTCGGCGAAGACCGGCACGCCCGCCGCCGACAGCGCCTCGATGTCGCGCAGCACCGTGCGGGTCGAGACCTCGAGCTCGCTCGCGAGCGTCGTTGCCGAGAGCCGGCCGCGCTGGCGCAGCAGCAGCACCAGGGAGACCAGCCGATCGGCGCGCATGCGAGAAATCTATCGAATACATGACATGAGGTGTCGTGATTGGTTGGAAGGCTCAGTAGAGGAGAAGGTCATCGACCTCTCCGATCAAACGAAATGGAGCTGATGTGGCACTCGAACGAACGGCGATCAACCCGGTGACGTGGTCTGTGGACCTGGGATTCAACCAGGGCGAGCTGGTGACGGGACAGTCCCGCACGCTCTACTGCTCGGGGCAGACGGCGATGAGCGCCGAGGGTGCGCCGCAGCACGAGGGCGACCTGGCGGCGCAGCTCGAGCTGAGCCTCGACAATCTCGAGGCGGTGCTCGGTGCGGCCGGCATGACGCTCGCGAACCTCGTGCGGCTGAACGTGTACACGACCGACGTCGACCTGCTCTTCCAGCACTACGGCGTGCTGGCGGCGCGCTTGGGCGCTGCCCGGGTGTCGCCGACGACGACCATGCTCGGGGTCACGCGCCTCGCGATCCCCGGCCAGCTCGTCGAGCTCGAGGGAATCGCCGTCGCCTGAGGCAACCGTTCGCCCTCTGCCGGTCGTGCCGGTTCGCGCCGGCACGACCGGTTGGCAGACCCGCGGCTCCGACTCCGGCGGCTCTGCGCAATCGCCTCGAGAAACGTAACCATTGTGTTACGCTTCCGGTGTGGACGCATTCGAGGCGATCGCCGACGACACGAGGCGGCGCATCCTGCTGGCACTCGCAGACGAGCCCCGCACGGCGGGCGCGCTCGCCGCGAACGAGGTGCACAGCAGGCCGGCCGTGAGCCGGCACTTGCGGGTGCTGCGCGAGTCGACGCTCGTGCGGGCGCGATCGGTGGGGCGCACGCGGGTGTACTCGCTCGACCCGGCAGCACTCGCCCCGGTGCGAGAACTGCTCGCCCGGCTCGACGCGAGCGTCGCGGTCGAGAGCGTTGCCGCCGAGGTCGGCGCGAGGCATCCGTCGCCCGCTTCTCCGCCGTTCGCGCCCGAGCACTTCGACGCCCTCGAGCTCGAGGTGCGCAGGGCTGCGCGCGAGCCGGGCGTCACTGAACGAGAGGGAATCGCATGACGAACGACACTCCGACCGCCAGCCCCGCTCCCACCGGCGTCATCGCCGACGGCCCGCTGGGGCAGGAGCTCCAGCTCACCCGGCGGTACCGTGTGCCGATCGACGCGGTGTGGGCGGCGATGACCGAGTCCGAGCGACTCGAGCGGTGGATCGGTCGCTGGGAGGGCGACCCGCGCACCGGGCGAGTGGACTTCTACATGACCGCCGAGGGCGATGATGTCGCGGCCGAGGAGTACCGCATCGAGGTGTGCGAACCGCCGCATCGCTTCGCCGGCACCACCTCGGTGGGCGACGACCGATGGCGACTCCGGTTCGAGCTCAGCGAGGCCGACGGAGTGACCACGCTCGTCTTCGCTCAGGCCGTCGTCGACGATCTCGGCAATGTCGGCCCCGGGTGGGAGTACTACCTCGACCGCCTCGAGGTGGCGCTCGGCGAGGGCGACGCGGCGACGGTGGCGTGGGATGCGTACTTCCCCGCGATGCGCACGTACTACGACGGGCTCGCACGCTGAGGCCGGGCGGCGTCTCCTTCGACAGACGCCATGTGCGCCGCGAAATCAGGTGGTGCGCCCGGCCGCCGGCCCCGATACGTTTGACCCAGAGATCGGCCTCCAGGGGCCGCGAGCCGGGCACGACGTTGTGCTGCTCGCCCGTCGGAGGACATCGATCGCAGTCAAGCGAGAGAAGGGGAACTACCGATGAGAACCGCACCCCGCACCATACGATGGCGCCGGCGCGCCCTCGCGATGGCCGGAGCACTGCTGCTCGGGTCATCCCTGATGGCGGTCAGCGCAGCATCCGCCGCAGAAGACGACCCCCGCGTCGACCTGCCACCGGGCTACCTCGACGCGCAGACGGCGACGAGCAACATCGAGCTGCTCGCGAGCCTGCCGCGCGTCGCGCCGTTCGACGCGCCCCCCGGCAACTTCGGGTTCGTGAACTCCGACCTGGCGTTCTCGGGCGACAACGCCATCGTCGGCAACTTCAACGGCTTCCAGGTCTACGACGTGTCGGATGCCGCGGCGCCGAGCTTGCGCGGATCGTTCGTGTGTCCCGGTGGTCAGGGCGACGTGTCGGTCTACGGCAACCTGCTCTTCATGTCGGTCGAAGAGACGCGCGGCCGCATCGACTGCGGCTCGCAGGGTGCACCCGGCCCGGTGAACGCCGAGCGCTTCCGCGGCGTGCGCATCTTCGACATCAGCGACATCGACAACCCCGTGCAGCTGCCCGGCGTGCAGACCTGCCGCGGTTCGCACACGCACACGCTCGTCTCCGACCCCGATGACACCGAGAACGTCTACATCTACAACTCGGGCACGTCGAGCGTGCGGTCGCCCCTCGAGCTCCCGGGCTGCGAGAACGCCGCACTGACCACCGACCCCGTGACCACGGGCAATCCGACGCAGTGGCGCATCGACGTCATCAAGGTGCCGCTCGCGGCGCCCGAGACGGCAGCGATCGTCAGCCAGCCGCGCATCTTCACCGACCTCGACACCGGCGCGTTCAACGGGCTGCAGAACACCCTGCCGGGCACCGAGCTGCACCCCAGCGGCACGCTGTACAGCCCGACGCCCAACACCAACACGTGCCACGACGTCACCGCGTTCCCCGAGATCGGGCTGCTCGCGGGCGCGTGCCAGGGCAACGGACTGCTGGTCGACATCTCCGACCCGGTGAATCCGGTGCGCATCGATGCGGTCGCCGATCCGAACTTCTCGTACTGGCACTCGGCGACGTTCAACAACGACGGCACCAAGGTGATCTTCACCGACGAGTGGGGCGGCGGAACGCAGCCCCGTTGCCGCGTGACCGACCAGCCGGAGTGGGGCGCCAACGCCCTCTTCGACATCGTCGACGGCAAGCTGGAGTTCGCGAGCTACAACAAGCTGCCGGCGGTGCAGACCTCGCAGGAGAACTGCGTGGCCCACAACGGCTCGATCGTGCCGGTGCCCGGTCGCGACATCATGGTGCAGGCCTGGTACCAGGGCGGCCTCTCGGTCATCGACTTCACCGACACCGCGAACCCGACCGAGATCGCCTACCTCGACCGCGGGCCGGTGAACGTGCCGAACGCGGGCGCGCTGAACCTCGCCGGGTACTGGTCGACCTACTGGTACAACGGCAACGTGCTCGGCAGTGAGATCGCGCGCGGCTTCGAGAGCCTCGCACTCACCGCGAGCGACCAGTTGTCGGCCAACGAGATCGCCGCTGCCGGCGAGATCCAGCTCGACGAGTTCAACGCGCAGCTGCAGTCGAAGCTCGTGCACGAGCCGAGCTTCGCCGTGGCACGGTCGTACATCGATCAGGCCGAGCGAAGCGGCAGCCTGAGTGGCAAGGCACTGAGCGAGGTGCGCAAGCACGTCGACAAGGCCGAGTCGCTCGCGGGTGGCTCCGCGAACGGCAACGCGGTCGTCGCGCAACTCGACAACGCAGCCAAGAAGTCGGGTGCTGCGCCCGACTCCGCGATGGTGCAGGCGCTGAACGCGCTCGCAGCCACCTTCGGGTGAAGCGTGGGGAGGCCGCCGGTCGGCCTCCCCTGAACGCGAGAGGTGCCCAGCGGCTCAGGCCGCTGGGCACCTCTTCGTTGTTCTGGTCCGGTCGGGGTTTCGACGGGCCCAGTGGCTCAGCGTGTCGCGAGCAGTTGCTGCATGCGGGCGATCTCGACTCCCTGATCGGACTCGACGTGACGCGCGAACTGGTCGATCTCCGACTCGTGGCCACCGCCGTCGGTGTAGAGCTCGCTCACCATCTGCAACGCACCCTCGTGGTGCTGGATCATGAACTCGAGGAACAGCCGCTCGAACGCCGCACCGTCGGCGGCCTCGAGCTGGGCGAGCTGTTCGTCGGTGAGCATGCCGGGCATCTCATGGCCATCGCCGTGACCGCCGTGCTCATCGGTCAACGGCACCACGCGATCTTGCAGCCACCGGGTCATCAGGTCCATCTCGTCTTGCTGGCTGATCTTCATGCGCTTGGCGAGCAGGCGGATGTCGCGGTCATCGGTTCGCTCGTCGACGAAGCTCGTCATGACGATGGCCTGGTTGTGGTGCTGCACCATGTCGAGCATGAACTGCTCGTCGGCCTCGGTGTGCTTCGGCGACTCGAGCTTCGCTGCATCCTCGGGAGAGAGGGTCTGGTTCTCTTCGCCGGGAGCGCCGAGCTGCACGACGGGGCTCGTCGGCGCGGGCTCGTCTGAGCCGGCCGTGCACGCGGCGAGCCCGAACACGAGCGCGAGCCCGACGCAGGCGATGCCCGACCGTTCGAGAACCAAATCGCATACCTCGTCTTCAGTGAAGGGCACCAGCGGGGCGATCGCGGGGCTGGCGCTTGGGCCGGCCGACACGATCACCGTCCATTCAACTCGATCATGCCGTCGAGCGGAACCATGTCGCCCGGCTGACCGCCGGCTCGCGCAGCCGGTTCGCCCGGTCTGGCCCGTTCAGCCCGTTCGGTTCGCTCGGCTGGTCTGCCTGTGGCACCCGCGCGAGCCGCGCCCCGATCACGCCGACCACCGCTCCCACGATCATCAGCACCGCGACGGGCCACCAGTGCCCGGCCCAGCCCACGAGGGCGGCCGCGGCGAGCGGCGCGAGGCCGCCGCCGACGATCGCACCGGCTTCGCGCCCGATCGTCAGGCCCGTGTAGCGCACGCGAGTGTCGAAGAGGCTCGCGAACCAGCTCGGCTGCACGCCGTCGGCCGCCGAGTTCAGCACGCCGATGGCGAGCACGACGACGCCGATGATGAGCGCCGCGACACCCGTGCCGAGCGCGAGGAAGAGCGGCACCGCGAGCAGCCCGAGCCCGACGAGGCCGCCGATCACGAGCGGCGCAGCGCCGACGCGCTGCCCGAGCGCACCCCACAGCGGGCACAGCACCACGGCCACGGCCGCGCCGACGAGCAGTGCAGTGAGCGTCACCCAGCTCGGCAGCTCGAGCACCGACTTCGCGTAGCCGAGACAGAACACGGCGATCACGTAGAACGTGGTGTTCTGGCCGACCCGCACGAGGAAGACGGCGATCACGTTGCGCGGTTGGCGCAGCACCTCGGCGATGGGGTACCGCGACGCACCGCCCCGCTGGCGCAGGCGCTCGAACTCGGGCGTCTCGCCGACCCGCCGGCGCAGGTACACTCCGACGCCGACGAGCACGAGGCTGAAGAGGAACGGCACCCGCCAGCCCCAGTCGATGAGGCTCTGCGGGTCGAGCGCGGCGACGAGCAGCATGAAGGCGAGGTTGCCGAGGATGAGCCCGGCGTACACCGCGCTCGAGAGCAGCCCGCCGCGGAAGCCGCGCTTCTCGGCCGGGGCGTGCTCGAGTGCGAGCAGCACGGCGCCGCCGAACTCGCCGCCGGTCGCCGCGCCCTGCACGAGCCGCAGCGCCACGAGCAGCGTCGGCGCGAGCGCGCCGACCATGGCATATGACGGGAGCAACCCGATGCACGCGGTCGCGATGCCCATCACGAGGATCGTCGCGGTCAGCGGCGCGCGCCGCCCGTAGCGGTCGCCGAGCCACGCCGTGACGAGCCCGCCGACCGGGCGGGCGAGGAAGCCCGTCGCGTAGACCGCGAACGACAGCAGGATGCCGGTGAGCGGGTCGTCGCCCGGAAAGAACACCGCCGGGAACACGAGCGCCGCGGCCGTGCCGTAGAGGAAGAAGTCGTACCACTCGAGCACGGTGCCGAACGATGCCGCGGTGACCGCGCGATTCGCGGCGGTCATGCTGCCGCCTCCGCACGGGCGATCGGCGCCGCGAAGAACGCGAGCTCGTGCTCGGCCGAGATGCGGAACGCCCGAAGCATCCGCTCGCGCAGCTCAGGTGTCGCACGAGACGCGAGGCCGGTCACGATGCGAATGGCCTCGCGGGTCGCCTCGGCGAAGGCCGGGTCGCCGTATTGCGTGAGCCAGTCGGCGTACGGATGCCCCGGCGCCGCCGTCTGCTCGCCGAACGACCCGTCGGCGAGCCGCCGCCCGAGGTCGTCGTAGAGCCAGTAGCAGGGCAGCGCGGCCGCGGCGAGCACGGCGTAGTCGCCGCGGGCCGTGGTTGCGAGCAAGTGGTCGAGGTAGGCGGTCGTCACGGGGCCGCGGTCGTCGAGGGCAGCGGATGCCCCGGTGAGCCACTCGCGATGCAGCTCGGCTTCGACGGCGATGCACTGGTGGGCGCCGCGGGCCCAGAACGCCTGCTCCGTGGCATCCGGTGCCAGGGTCGACGCGGCGGCGAGCACTCGGGAGTACTCGCCGAGGTAGATCGCGTCTTGCGCGAGGTAGTACTCGAAGTCGGCGCGCGCGAGCGTGCCGTCGGCGAGGCCGAGGATGAACGGCAACTCGTCGATGCCGCGCCGCACCTCGGCGACCTCGGCCCACCAGTCGGCCTCGACCTCGTCGGGGGTCGGTGCGGTCACGAGTCCGCCGCGCTGCCACAACCCGGCGAAGTGGTGCACCGGGCCGCTGCCGCTGCCGACCGCGAGGGATTCGCCATGGCGCAGCGATTCCCGAAGCCAGGTGCGGGCGTCGGCGACGGCCGGATGCCACGAGCCGCGGGTGACCCGCAGCGTCGCGATCGCCGACGAGAGCGAGCAGCCGGTGCCGTGCGTCGCCGTCGTGGCGATGCGGTCGCCGGGGTACTCGTGCACCGAGGCATCCCGTCGGCCGGCCGGGGGCGTGGCCGAGGTCGCTGGGGCATTCGGTGCCCGGTGCAGGCGCGCGTCGACGAGGGCATCGGGCGCGCTGTCGCCGCCGAGGTGGCCGCCCTTCGCGAGCACCCGCACGCCGTACCTGCTCGACAGGGCGGCGGCCTGATCGAGCGCTTCCGACCAGGTGGATGCGGGCGCAGCCTCGGCCAGCACGGCGAGTTCGGCGAGGTTCGGCGTGACGAGGTCGGCGAGGGGGAGGAGTTCCCGCATCGCCTGCTCGGCGTCGGCGTCGAGCAGGCGATCGCCGCTCGTGGCGACCATCACGGGGTCGAGCACCACGACCGGCGGGCGCGTGTGAGTGAGCCACTCGGCGACCTCGCGAATCACCTCGGCGTTCGCGAGCATGCCGAGCTTCACGGCATCGATCGCGATGTCGTCGGAGATCGCGTCGAGCTGAGCGCGCAGGAACTCGACGGGCGGCACGTGTACCGCTCGCACCCCGTGCGTGTTCTGCGCAGTGAGCGCGGTGATGACCGCCATGCCGTAGCCCCCGACCGCTGCGATCGCCTTGAGGTCGGCCTGGATCCCAGCCCCGCCCGACGGATCGCTCCCCGCCACGCTCAACACCCGAGGCACCCGCACCCCCGCCGGTCGAGCAGCGCCCGCCCCTCCCGCCGGTCGAGTAGCGCCCGACGAAGGAGGACGCGTATCGAGACCCCAGATTTCCGCCGGTCGAGTAGCGCCCGACGGAGGAGGACGCGTATCGAGACCCGCCCCCCAAGCCCGCACGATCTCCCGAGCAGCCCCCTCAGGATCCCCAGCCGCACACACCGCCGACACCACGGCAACCCCCGCCGCCCCAGCCTCGCGCAACCCCGCAGCATCCGCCGCCCCGACCCCACCGATCGCGACACACGGCAACCCGATCTCCGCCGCAAGCCCCGCGATCCGCGCGAACCCGTCGACTCCGAGCGCCGGCGGATGATCGGGCTTCGTCGACGTCGGCCGAATCACACCCACCCCGAGATAATCGACCGTGCCCCGCGGCATCCGCGCAACCGCTTCGACATGCTCCGGCGTGTTCGCCGTCAGCCCGATCATCGCATCGGGCCCGAGTGCTTCCCGAGCCGCGAGCACCGACGCATCGCCCTGGCCGAGGTGCACCCCATCGACCCGGATGCCGCGCGCCCGCGCCGCGAGCACCACGTCGAGCCGGTCGTTCACGAGCAGCGTCGCCCGGCCGGCGACCGCCTCGGCGACGGCCTCGAGCTCGCGCAGCAGCTCGTCGTGCCCGGCCTGCTTGTCGCGCAGCTGCACGGTGGTCACCCCGCCCGCGACCGCGGCCGCGACCACGGCGGCAACACCGCGTTCGCCGCAGAGTGCGGCATCAGTGACGAGGGTGAGTGAGAGGTCGAGGGTGCGCGCGGCGCTCACGCGACGACCCCCTCGGTCGCGAGGTCGAGCGCGTCGGCATCAGCCTCGACAGCATCGGTCCCGACCGTCACCCGCGCCCGCTCGACGAGCGCCGCGGCATCCACCGCCGACAGCGCGTCGAGCAACCGCACGGCGAAGCTCCCGGGCCCGGATGCCCCGTCGGCCGCGAGCTCGGCCGCCACCGTGTACACGAGGTTCGCCGCGACGACCGCGTGGAACGCATCGTGCCCGGTGCCGCGAGCCGCACCGAGGAACGCCGCCGTCACCGCACCCAGTGCGCAGCCGCCGCCGGTGACCCGGGTGAGCAGCACGTCGCCGTTGGCGATGCGCGCCGTGCGCCGGCCGTCGGTGATCAGGTCGATCGGGCCCGAGACCGCGACGACCGACCCCGCCGAGACGGCGAGTGAACGAGCAGCGGATGCCGCGGCATCCGTGCTGTCGGAGGCGTCGACGCCGCGCCCGCCCTCGCCGGTGCCGGCCAGCGCGAGCACCTCGGAGGCGTTGCCGCGAATCGCGGTGGGCCGCTCGGCGAGCAGTTCGTGCGCGAGCGCCGTGCGAATCGGAAGCATGCCGATCGCGACGGGGTCGAGCACCCAGGGGGTCGCCGCGCCGCGAGCGGCGAGCACGGCCTCCCGGGCGGCATCGCGCTGCTCGGGTTGCGGCGTGCCGAGGTTCACGAGCAGGCCGCTCGCGACGGTCGCGAACGGGCCGGCTTCGCCGACGATGTCGACCATCGCGGGCGCCGCGCCGAGCGCGAGCAGCGCGTTGGCGGTGAAGCCGGTGACCACGCCGTTCGTGATGCAGTGCACCAGTGGCGTCGTCGTTCGCAGATGGTCGAGCAGCGTGCCGCTCGACTCGATGAGGTGGGCAGGGTCGATGAGCGTGCGTGTCAGCATCGCGACATCCCTTCGCTAGTCCGAACTAGATCAGGTTCGACGGGTCTGTTCTCAGCCGCGGATTGCGGCACCCCGTGTCACTGCGTGCGAGCCTAGCGGAGCGCGCACGGTACCGAAGTACCGTGACGCACCGCGGCAGATCGGTCTACGGCGACAGCTGCGCCAGCGCCGCCTCAGCGAGTGCGATCGCCGTGGCTTCGTCTTTCGCATCGATGTTGAACCAGTCCGGGCCGATGCGCAGATCGACCGCGCATCGCGAGAACTCGGGAGCGCACCGAATGGAGGCCTCATCCTCGGGACGCAGCCCTGCCAACTCGACGGGAACCGATGTGCCGGCTTGGACCATCCGCTCATATGCCCAGCGTCCGTTCTCGATCCCGGCGAGACCCGCCACAGTGCCGTCAGACTGCGCTGACCCCCACCTGCATCCGACGTTGTCGGCGTGAACGCGTGCTTCGGCCCAGAGACTCCAGCCGCCACTGCTCCCCGTGTAGTCGCCCCAATCGGCATCGGGCGTCGCAGTGAGGGACTGCACCGTTCCCAGCGGGATGGCGGCATCGCAGTCCAGCGGGAAGGGGGAACTCGCCCGTTCAGGCACGACGAGCTCCGTGGCAGAGTCGATTGCACTCATCGCCTCGATGATCGAGTCGACGAATGGTTGCCAGGCGGATGGGTTCATACTGTTGGGTTCCCAGAAAATCGCCTCGACTTCGACCCAGGCGTCCCCGACCGCAGCGCTCGCAGTACATGCGGTCTCGCGGCATCCGCTTTCATCTCGCGGCATCCCGTAGGCGACGGCCTTCTGCGTCCATCCCTCTGCGGGTCGTGGCACGATCAGGACGGTAACGCCGGCGTACTCCGGTCGGCTACCGTACTGGGGGTTGTACGGTACGCCGTTGGACCATCCGCACAGCGTGCCGCCCAAAGAGAGCACCGAGGTGGGCCTCGGGATCGCTACGCCGACGCCGGATGCGCTGACGATGGGATCGACGGAACCGACCTCCGTGTTGAAGAGGTCGGCGGCCATGGACTCGGCGACGAGCGACCCGCACTCCAGCCCGTACCGCGACGGTGGTGGCCCCGCCTCGACGACGGGAGCAGGAGGCGGTGTGGGCGTTGGCGTGGGAGTTGCGGTCGGCGTCGGCGTGGGCGTCGGCGTCGGCGTCGCCGCCGAGGTCGCGACCGGCGGGGGCGCGAGAGGCGGCAGCACTCCGAACGCGAAGGCCGCACCGGTGCCGATGCCGAGCAGTAGCGCCACTCCGATGGCGATGGCGATCACGCGGTCCGTCAACGTCGCGCGCTTCACGGATGCCGCTTCGAGCGCGACCTGTTCGAGCACGTTGCGCTTCGTCGAGACGAGGAGGCGTGTCAGTTCGTCTCCGGTCGGTGGTTCAGACCTCATCGAGGGTCACCGCCTTCTTCAATCGGGCCCGGCTTCGGGACACGCGTTGTTTCACGGCGCCGACGCTGATGCCGAGCTGCTGCGCCGCTTCGGCGTAGGGGAGTCCTTCGACGAGGCACAGCTCGCAGACGCGCCGGTCGATCGGATCGAGCCGCTCGATCTCGTCGAGCACCCAGCGCAGGTCTTCGCTCGTGGCTTCGGCGTCGTGGTGTTCGCGCACCGCGTTCGAGCCGCCGGCGATGTTCTCGTCGAGTTCGTCGGCGTGGTTTCGCGCCGCCTTGCGCATGACGTTCAGGGCGAGGTACCTGCAGGTGACGAGAAGCCACGGCAGCAGGGATGTCTCGGCGATCGTGATCTCGCCAGCCTTGCGCCACACCGTGACGAAGGTGTCTTGCACGATCTCCTCGACATCCATGCGACTCGGCGCGATCGCCCAGGCGTATCTGGTCACCGCGGCCGCGTGCCGGTCGAACACGATCGACAGTGCCGTCTGGTCGCCGCTCGCCAACCTCGTCAAGAGATCGGCGTCGGTGCCTTCGTTCTCGTCCACATGCACCTCCTTACCTGAGAAATGTCGCGGAATGCGAAAAGGTCACGGCTCTCGCGAATTTCTTCATGCGATTTCCGCTCCGGGGTGTCGATCTCGCGCACTCCCGATCGACGCATGAGTAGAAGCATCCATTTCAGAAGCATCCGAAGTAAACACACCAGAAGCGAGGAGAAGATCATGTCAACACCCCGGGCACTCCGGCCCCTGCGCAACCCCGCCTACCGTTGGCTCGCCGCGGCGCTCGTGGCGTCGATGGTCGGCTCCGGCATCTGGATGGTCGCCCTCGTCTGGCAGATCGTCGCGATCGGCGGCGGCGCGGCCGAGCTCTCGCTCGTCGCGGGCGCATCGGCGGTCGGGATGCTGCTGACCACCCTGCTGGGCGGCGCGCTCGCCGACCGTATTCCGCAGAAGCGCATCCTGCTCGTCGTCGAGGTCGTGCGGGCCGCGAGCGTCGGCGTCGTCGCCCTGCTCTCGCTCACCGGAGGTCTCGCCGCCTGGCAGCTCGCAGCCGTCGCGTTCGTGGGCGGCGTGATGGCCGGCCTCTACTACCCGGCCTACTCGGCGCTGTTGCCGAGCGTGCTGCCCGAAGACGAACTGCTCGCCGCCAACGGCTTCGAGGGCATGGCCCGGCCGATCCTCATGCAGGCCGGCGGTCCGGCGCTCGCGAGCGGGCTCATCGCGATCTCATCGCCCGGAGCCGCGCTCGCCGTGGCTGCGCTGACCGGGGTTGTCGCGGCGGTGTGCATCCTCAGACTTCCCGAGACATCGGTGCGCGGCGCCGAGGCGAGCACAGGCGACACCGGCTACACGGGCGCCGCCAGCGACACCGACGTCGCGGTCGACACCGCCCCGCGGCATCCCGCCCTCGCACTGCTCGTCGACGTGCGCGACGGATTCACCTACATGGTGCGCACGCCGTGGCTGTTCGGCACCCTCGTGTTCGCGTCGCTCCTGATCCTGCTCATCATGGGCCCGTTCGAGGTGCTCGTGCCGTTCGTCATCAAAGACGTCGCGGGTGGCGGCCCTGACGACCACGCGCTGATTCTCGCGGCGTTCGGCATCGGCGGTGCAGCCGGATCGATGGCCGTGGCCTCGCTCGAGCTGCCGAAGCGCTACCTCACGGTGATGAACCTGCTGTGGGCATTCGGATGCCTCCCGCTCGCGGTCTTCGGACTGACCGACCAGATCTGGGTCATGGCCATCGCGGCCTTCCTCGTGGGCGCCGCCTTCAACGGAGGCGTCGTGATCTGGGGCACGCTGCTGCAGCGCCGGGTGCCGCCGCACATGCTCGGCCGCGTCTCGAGCCTCGACTTCTTCGTCTCGCTGGCCTTCATGCCCGTCTCGATGGCGTTCGCCGGGCCCGCCGGTGAGGCAGTTGGGCTGCCGACCGTGTTCCTGATCGCCGGCGCCGCGCCCCTGCTCATCGGCGTCGTCGCGATCTTCGCCGCACGCATGCGCCGCGACGAGATCGCGCACCCGCTCGACGCAGTCGACGAGCCCACGGATGTCGCGGATACCGCTGATGTTCCGGATGCCGCGGCCGTCGCCGAGATCACGTCGGACGACACGGATGCCGCCGAGCTCTCCCGTTCGTCTGCCCGTGAGTTCGCGGCATCCGTCGCCTGAGACTCGCGTCACGCGGCGCCATTTCATCCCCCCCGAATCTCGCCGGACTCGCGCCCGCGGCGTTACCATGAGCGCGGGGAGGAGAGCCGATGCCGTCACCAGACGCTCGTGAATCGGATCCGACTCTGATCGGCTCGGTGCAGCGCGCGCTGCGGCTGGTCGACATCGTGGCCAACGAACCGCGCCCCATGCCCGTGAAGGCGCTCGTCGCGGCGAGCGGCCTGACCCCGGGCACGACCTACAACCTCGTGCGCACGCTCGTGCACGAGGGCTACCTCGCGCGCGAGCCCGATGGGCTGCTGCTCGGCGACCGGTTTCCGGCGTTCCTCTCGGGGGATGCCGCGCACGGCGTGTTCCTCTCGCGAGTGCGCACCGCGCTGCGCGGGGTGACCGAAGAGCTCGGCGCCACGGCCTACCTCTCGCGCTACGAAGACGGCGAGGTGCACCTCGTCGACATCGTCGATGCCGTGCAGAATCCGCGGGTCGAACTCTGGGTGGGACTGCACAGCAGCGCGCACGCGACGGCGCTCGGCAAGCAGATCCTCGCCGTGCTGCCCGAGGCCGAACGGCTCGACTACGTGTCGCGGCATCCGCTCGCCGAGCTCACGCAGCACACGATCAGCGACCGGCGCGTGCTGCTCGACCAGCTCGCGCGCTCGCGCGAGAGTGTCGTCGATCGTGAGGAGTACGCCATCGGCTACACATGCGTCGCCGTGCCGGTCAATGCCGCGGGCATCACCGCTTCGATGGCCGTGTCACTGCCGACCGACGAGGTCGAGCGGGCCGATCCGGCCCTCGTGCAGCGCTTGCAGCGGGTCGCCGCGCGCCTCTCGATGCAGCTCGGCGCCGACCGGCTCGGCCAGGCTGGCGCCTGAGTCGGCGGTGACGGATGCCGCGGCTCGCGCCTGCGGCATCCGCTGTTCATCATCTGAAATCTTCGCGTTGCCGCATGCGCTTGCAGTCCGTAGCGTGACCAACACGCGACAGAGGGCGCGTGTCTGCATCGCTGCAGGGCCGCGTATCGCGGCCGACCTACCGGGGGGATGGTTCGGCGGTATCCGATGCGGCGATCGGTCGAGCGCGGGGAGAGTGTTCGGGTTCTCTCCCCGCGCAACCCAGTTCAGGCACCCCCCGATTGGGTCTGGCGGCCTGCCTCCACCATCACGAGACTGTGCGCATGTCCGTGCGATCAGCGGACCTGACGAAATGGAGCAGCCATGGCACTGAAGCTGAGCCGCGAGTACATCGAAGCTCACATGACCACACCCGACAGGCCTCGTTTGCTCGATGCGGACGTCGATGCAGCAGTGACCGCCGACGACATCAACGACGCCATCCTGGCTGCAGCCCGAGATCAACTCGGCGATGGGGAACAGGAGTCGATGACGGTGATGCTCGAGATCCTCCCGCGCGATATGGGCCCTCTCGGCGGATGCATCACCATCAAAACCCCGGTCCTCGACTGGCACATCGAGTACAAGGGAGACAAGCCGGGCAAGGGCTGATTCTGAACTTGCTTCGCGGTGCCGCCGCCCCTCAGTGCCGCCCTTAGGATCAGAGGCATGGCCGGATTCTGGGGCAAGCGCAAACGCGAAGACGATGCTGCACAGCAGGTCCAAGATGCGGACTTGGCGAAGCGGGCAGGCACGGCCCTGGTCGCTGCCGATGAGCGCGTTCGCGTCACCACCGATGAGCTCGCGTTCGCCGACGCCGAGCTCGGTCACGAGGCGACCGCCGAGCTGCGGGTGTCGCTCGCCGCCGTGCGCGAACACCTGGGCGAGGCGTTCCGCTTGAACCAGTTGAACCACGACGAGATCCCCGACACCGCCGAAGAGCTGCGCCAGCGCAACGCCCGCATCGCGCAGCTCTGCGAGTGGGCCGAAGACGTGCTCGACGAGCGCACGAGCGCCCTCGCCGAGAAGATCGCGCGTGCGCGCCGGGCTCCCGAGATCATCGCCGGGGTGCGAGCGGATGCCGCGCGCCTGCGCTCCCGCGTTCCGCATGCCCGCGAGACCATCGATCGGCTCGCCAGTCGCTACGCGCGCGAGGCGCTCGCCCAGGTCGACGTCAACCCCGCCGAGGCCGAGCAGTTGCTCGGGTTCGCCGAGCACAGTGCCGGCGTCGCCGAGCGCCGACGTGAGGCGGGCCAGCGCGAGCAGGCGAACCTCGCCCTCGAGGCGTCGACCGAATCGGTGCGCCGGGCCGCGGCGCTGCTGGACGCCGTGGAGACCTTCGAGGTCGAGGCGCTGCGAGCCGAGGCGACGCTCGCCGCGATCGTCGAGGACTCCCGCGGCGACCTCGCCATCGCGCTCAAGGAGCCGCACAACCCCGGCGTCACGACCGCGATCGCCGCGCTGCAGGGGGCCCTCGCCGGGCTGCCGTCGGCCGGCGTGAACACCGACCCGTTCGCCCAGCTGACGCGCCTGCGTGAGGCGAACTCCGGGCTCGATGCCGCGATCGCCGCGGCCCGTGAGCGCGCGGCGCGCCCGATCCCGCCGATCGAGCACGTGCACCACGCCATCGATGACGCCGACCGGCAGCTCGCCGTCGCGCGCAACGTGATCGCGGGCCACCGCGGCTGGATCGGCGCCGACGCCCGCACCCGGCTGGCCGAGTCCGACCGCATTCGGCTCGACCTCGATCACTTCCTCGGTGCACCCGCCGCGACCGTCGCCGTCATCGGCGAGGACCACCGTGAGCAGGCGATGGCGATGGCCCGGCGGGTGGCGTACCTCGCGGCTGAGGCGCTCCAGCTCGCGCAACGCGACATCGATTCGTCACGTCCGCAAGACCCGGGGCAGTGGGGCCAGGGCCCCGGCCCGGGCTGGGGCGGCGGTCGTCGCGGGGGCGGTGGCGACATGATGGGCGGCATCCTCGGCGGCCTCGTCATCGGCAGCGTGCTCGACGGCATCTTCGACTGACGTCTGCGTGAGCGCCGAGCTCGCGAGAGCACGAGCGGATGCCGCCGGCACCCGCACGTCCGCGGCAGGCGTCAGCTGAGCGCCCGGTCGTCGGCTGCGGTCTCGGACTCGGCTGCCGTTTCGGTCTCGGTTGCCGGCTCATTCTCGGCCGCGATCGGGGCGACGGATGCTGCGGGGCGCGGGCGGCCCGCGAGCCAGCCCATCACCGCCTGAACGGCGATCACGGGAATCAGCATCGAGACGATGACCGGCCAGTCGAGGCCCGCCGCGTGCAGCACCCCGAGCGCGAGCGGGCCGAGGGCGGCGAAGGCGTACCCGATGCCCTGGGCGAATGCCGAGAACCCGGCGATGGAGCCGTGCGGCGGCGCTTTCAGCACGATGAGCATGACGGCGAGGCCGAACGCGGCGCCCTGCGCGAACCCGAGCACGGCCACGAAGACCACGGCGAACGCGGCGGGCGCCCACGCGACGCCCGCGAGCCCGACCGCCGCGAGCCCACTGATGACGAGCGCGACCACCGATTGCGAGGCCCGGCGCCCGGCGACGATCGCGATGATGAGCGAGGCGGGCAGGCCGGCGATGCTCATCCAGGCGAGCAACCAGCCCGCCTCGGCCGGTGGCATTCCGCGACTCGCGAAGATCGTCGGCAGCCACGCCGTCATCGCGAAGAAGCCGAGCGCCTGGCTGCCGAAGAACGCCGTGACCGACAGGGCGGTGGCATCGAGTCGAACACGGCGCCGCGCGCCCGTCGTCGGCACGAGCGAGACGCGAAGCCGGGCTGACCTCGCTCTGATGAAGGCGATGGCGGCGGCGGCCGTGGCGACGGCGGCCGGCACTGCCCACAGAGCGAGCGTGGCGCGCACCGAACCGGTCGCGTGCATGAGCGGAATGGTGAGGCTCGCGCCGAGGGCGGCGCTGACCCCGAAGCTCGTCGAGAAGAAGCCCGACCAGAGGCCGGCGTGACTCGCGAGGTACGCGCGGATGAGCTGCGGGGTCAGCACGCTGAGCCCGCAGATGCCGAGCCCGGCGAGCACGGTGCCGACGAACATCGTGGTGGTGCTGAGCGGGCGAAGTGCGAGTGAGACCGTGAGCAGGGCCGCGAGCGCGAGTGTCGCGCCGTGCAGCCCGAGGCGTCGCTCGAGCACCGGTGCGAGCGGCGCGCCGAGGGCGAGCATGAGCACGGGCAGGCTCGACAGCGTCGCGGCCCCGATCGGTGAGAGTTCGAACGCATCGCTGACGGGGGCGAGCGCGGCCGAGACGCTCGTGATCGGGTCGCGCAGGTTCAGCCCGATCAACACGATGAGGGCCGCGGCCATCACGCCCGCGCGACGATCAGGGTGCGACGTCATTCAGCGACTGCTCCTGGTCGTCGAGCACGCTGAGAGCCGCGAGCGTCGCGGCGGTGTCGTCGCCGGATTCGATCGCCGTGAGGATCGCCGAGTGGAAGTCGTCGTGGTCTGACGTGCCCTTGACGAAGCAGTTCGTGCGGCTCACCGAGTCGCGCAGGGAGTCTTCGAAGCTGCTGTAGAGCCCGAAGAGCAAGGCGTTCTGCGAGGCGCGTGCGATGCCGATGTGAAAGGCGACGTCGTGGTCGATGAAGGCGTCGACGTCTTCATCGGCGACGGCGGAGCGACGGCCCTCGAGCGCAGTGCGCAGCTGTTGCAGGTCGTCGTCGGTTCGGCGCGACGCCGCTTCGCGCGCGGCGACGACGTCGAGTGCCCGTCGAACGGTCAGCACCTCGCGCACGTCGGCGACGTGCAGGGCGTGCTTGAGTGCCACGGCCGTCTCGTTGTCGGCGACGACGTAGGTGCCGTCGCCCTGCCGGGTCTCGAGCAGGCCCACCTGAACGAGCGCGCGCACACCCTCGCGCACCGACGGCCGGCTCACCCCGAGCGCCTCGACGAGTTCGGCCTCGGAGGGGATGCGCGAGCCGACCGGCCACGCCCCGCTCATGATCTCGCTTCGCAGCTGTTCGACGACCGTGTCGACCAGTGAGACCCGTGCGATTTGCTTCATGCAACTTCCTTCTCGACGAAACGTATGGTTATCATACGTCTTACAAGTCACCCGGACAATCACCATCTCCGAAGAAGCAGGTATCGGTGTCCAGCTCTCCCTTCAGCCCCTCCGCAGTGGCTGCGCCGCCCAGCGCTGCGCCGCTCACCGCGGCACCAACGCTTGTCACGGCGCCGCTCGTCGATGCGCACATCCACCCCGATAAGACCTCGTGGGGCGGGCAGTGGATGTCGCGGCGGCCGGCGACCTCGCTCGCCGAACTCATCGCCAACGACCTCGCGACGCAGCACGGCTACACGCGCGGCGTCGAAGAGCGCGCCTTCGCGCTGCTGAGCGCGGCGCTTCGCAGCGGCACACTCGCCATGCGTGCGCATGTCGACGTCTCGAGCCAACTCGGCACCGCGAATGTCGAGGGCGTGCGCGCCGCGGCCGAGCGACTCGCGCCCGATCTCACCGTGCAGATCGTGGCCTTTCCACAGTTCGGGCTGCTGACCAACCCGGGCACGATCGAGGCCATGGCCGCGTCGCTCGACGCGGGCGCCGACCTCGTCGGGGGCATCGATCCGCTCGGGCTCGAGGGCGACGTCGCCGGCCACCTCGACGCGGTGTTCGGCCTGGCCGAGCGTGCGGGCCGCGACCTCGACATCCACCTGCACGACGGCGGCGAGCCGGGCCTCGCCCAGATTCGCGAGATCGCTGCGCGAACCGAGGCCGCGGGCATGCAGGGCCGGGTCACCGTGAGTCACGCGTTCGCGCTCGCGGAGGCATCCGCCCCCACCTTGCTCGACACGCTCGATCGGGTCGCCGCGGCTCGCCTCTGGATCACGACGTGTGCGCTCGGCCCCGACCCGGTTCCAGACCTCGCCCTGCTCGCCGAGCACGGGGTGCAGCTCGCGGTCGGCTCCGACGGGGTGCGCGACTCGTGGTCGCCGTTCGGCTCCGGCAGCATGGTCGACCGCACGCACCTGCTCGCGTACCGCACGGGCGCGATCACCGATGCCGAGCTCGAGCACTGCTACCGGCTCGCGTCGACCGAGGGCGGCCGCATGCTCGGCATCCCCGAACTCGCCGACTGGGCCGGGCCCACCGGCGACACCCGGCTCGAATTCGACGCCCAGTCCATCGCGCAGCTCGTCGTCGATCGCCCGGCGCCGAGCCGCGTCATCCGTGCCGGACGAGAGGTGCACCACCGAGCGTCGTAGGCGTCGCCCCACGAAGGCGACGCCGAGCGGATCCCGCACCAGCCCGATTCGAGCAGCACCCATTCAGCACCGCAAACACAGCAACGAAGGAGTTCCCGTGTTCACCCCCAAGCCAGTCTTCGCCGCCGCATCACTCGCGGCAGCAGCCCTGCTTCTGACGGCATGCACCGCCACGAGCACCACCGACGAGGAGCCGGGGCTCAGCCTCGACCTCGACAACCTCGCCACGACCACGACGCCCGGCACCGAGCCGGTCGACGAGGTGAAGTGGAACTTGCCGTACGAACCGATGTCACTCGACCCCATCTACGGCTTCAACTACGCCGAGAACACGGTCACCGCGAACCTCTGCGAGAGCCTCCTGCGCCTGACGCCCGACCTGAAGACCGAGCCCGGTCTTGCGACGAGCGTGAGCCAGCCCGACGACACGACGATCGTCTACACGATCCGTGAAGGCGTGACGTTCTGGAACGGCAACCCGCTCACGGCCGAAGACGTCGCGTACTCGCTCGGCCGGCAGACCGGTCCCGACACGACGACCTACTGGTCCGACTACTTCCTCAATGTCGACTCGGTCACTGCGACGGGCCCCTACGAGGTGACCGTCAAGATGAAGCAGCCCGATGTGCTCTTCACCCAGGCCATGGGCTCCGCGGCCGGCGCGATCGTCGAGAAGGCCGCGGCCGAAGCCGATGGCGAGCAGTTCGGCACGCCGAATGGCAACCTCCAGTGCACCGGCCCGTTCTCGCTCACGAAGTGGAACTCGGGCAAGAGCATCGAACTCGCGAAGAACCCGAGCTACTGGGATTCCGCGCTCATGCCGAAGGTCGAGAAGCTCAGCTTCAGCTTCATCGCCGACGAGTCGACGGCGGTCAACGCGCTCCGCACGGGCGACATCGACGGGCAGTACTTCTACCTTCCGCCCGCCGGACTCTCGCAGCTGCAGAACAGCGACACGGTTGCGACGGCGTACGGCAAGTCGTTCGTCTTCTGGACGCTTGCGCCGATCAACGCCGAGGGCCCGCTCGGCGACCAGAAGATCCGCGAGGCGCTCTCGCTCGCCGTCGACCGCACCGCGATCGCCAAGGTCGTCTTCCAGGGCGTCGCGATTCCCGCTCCCACCCTTGTCGGCCCGGATGCATGGGGGTACGGCGAAGACACCTTCGCGAAGGCCTATGCGAAGTTCGGAGTCGAGCCCGACATCGAAGAGGCCAAGCAGCTCGTCGCCGATGCGGGATCGCCGAAGGAGCCCATCGTCCTCGCGGTGCAAGGCAGTTCGGCCGTGCACGAGCAGACCGCCAACCTGATCCAGGCCGCAGGCCAGGCGATCGGCCTCGACGTGCAGACCAAGGTCATCCCGGTCGAACAGTTCGGCAACCTGTACTTCGACCCGAAGGCGCGCGAGGGGCTCGACGGCTTCTTCACGACGAACTACGCGGACTTCGCCGACCCGCTCGGGGTCTACAGCTTCTTCCACACGAGCAACAGCCACGACTACATCGGGTGGGACGGCGCCGACGCAGAGATCGAGGAGGCGCTCGCGACGCTCGACGAGTCGAAGCGGGCCGAGCTCGTGGCCACGATCCAGGACAAGGTCACCGAGGGTCTGCCGTGGATCCCGCTCGAGTACGAGCCCGTGACCCTCGTGCAGAACAAGCGGATCTCGAGTGCGACGGCCTCGTTCGCCTACCTGTACGCGCCGTGGGCGGCGACGATCGGTGGGGTGAAGTAAGCGGATGTCTCTCGGTCCCTACCTGTTGCGGCGATTCGGCGGGCTGCTGCTCGTGCTGCTCGTGACGTCGTTCCTGGTGTTCGGGTTGCTCTACCTCGCGCCCGGCAGCCCGCTCGCCTTCATCCTCGGGCCGCGCGGCGGCACGCCGGAGCAGATCGCGGCGGTCACCGAGCAGTACCACCTGAACGATCCGTTCTTCGTGCGCTACGCGGCGTGGCTCGGCGACATCCTGCGCGGCGACCTGGGGTATTCGATCGTCTACCGGCAGGATGTCTCGGCGCTCATCTCGAGCCGGGTCGGCACGACGCTCGCGCTCGTCTCGTTGGCGGCGATCATCATCTCGGTCGTCGGTATCGCAGTCGGCACGTTCGCGGCGCTGCGCGGCGGGTGGAGCGATCAGCTCACCTCGACGCTCGCGGCGATCGGCCTGTCGACCCCGTCGTTCGTGATCGGCGTCGCACTGATCAGCGTCTTCGCGGTCGGCCTCGGCTGGTTCCCGACCTTCGGGTCGGGAACCGGCGGGGTCGACACCCTCTGGCATCTCACCCTGCCGGCCCTGGCGCTCTCGGTCGCGAGCGCGGCCTACCTCGCCCGCATCACACGTGCAGCGGTACTCGAAGAGAGCGGTCGCGAGCACGTGCAGACCGCCACCGTGCGCGGGCTCGCGACGGGGCACATCGTGCGGCACCACGTGCTGCGCAACTCGCTCATTCCGATCGTCACGGTGCTCGGCCTCACGATCGCGACGCTCATCGCGGGCGCGGTGGTGGTCGAGAACGTGTTCGCCCTCGACGGCCTCGGCTCGCTGCTCGTGCGCGCCATCCTGCAGCGCGACTTCGCGGTCGTGCAGGCCGTGATCCTCGTGCTCGTCGTCGCCTTCGTCGTGGTGAACGCGATCGTCGACTTCCTCTACACCTTCATCGATCCGCGCATCGCGCTCGGGAGCCGGCAATGACCATCCCATCCACCACGAGCCTCGCCGTCGCCGACGTCGTGCGCGAGCGCCGGGTTCGCCCGGGCTTCGCTCGAACGACGATCGAGCGGCTCGGCACGGTCGGTTGCATCGCCGCGGGCGTGCTGCTCGTCATCGCGCTCGCCGCGACGTTCGCGCCGATCGTCGCGCCATATGACCCCGACTTCCCCGATCTGCTCGCCTCGCTCAGCGGGCCATCCCCGGCGCACCTGCTCGGGGCCGACGCGCTCGGCCGCGACATCCTCTCCCGCCTCATCTGGGGCGCCCGCATCACCCTTGCCGGCCCCGGTCTCGTGATCCTCATCGCGACGGTGGTTGGCGTGCTGCTCGCGCTGCTCGCCGCGTGGCGCGGCGGCCGCGTCGACACCGCCATCTCGTGGCTGCTCGACGTGCTGTTCGCGGTGCCCGGCATCGTGTTCGGTCTCATCGCGGTCGCGATCTGGGGGCCGAGCCTCGCGACCGTGGTCGGTGGTCTTGCCATCGCCTACGTGCCCTATGTTGCCCGCGTCGTGCGCGGTGCGGCACTGCGCGAGCGCAACATGCCCTACGTCTCGGCTGCGTGGCTGCAGGGGCACTCGGGCACCGGCATCACCTTCACCCAGATCCTGCCGAACGTGCAGCCGATCGTGGTCGCGCAGGCCGTGTCGTCGCTCGGCTTCGCCGTGATCGACCTCGCGGCGGTGTCGTTTCTCGGCCTCGGGGTGCAGCCGCCCACGGCCGACCTCGGCCTCATGGTCAAGAGCGGTTTCGACTCCGTGCTGCGCGGCCAGCCCATCGAGGCGATCGCGGCCGGCAGCCTCATCGTCGTCATCGTCTGGTGCGTCACGATCATCGGCGATCGGCTCACCTCGAGCGCAAGGAGCATCCGATGACCGAACGCACCGAGCTGACGGAACGACCCGAACGCACCGACCGCCCCCGCACCGAGCCCCTGCTGAGGCTCGACGACGTGCGGGCGACCCTGCAGCTGCGCGGCAGCGAGCAAGTGCTGCTCAACGGCGTCTCGTTCACGATCGAGGCGGGCGAGGCGCTCGGCCTCGTCGGCGAGTCGGGCTCGGGCAAGTCGCTCACGACTCGCGCGATCACCCGCATGCTCGACCCGGGGTTCCGGGTCTCGGGCGAGATCACCTTCGACGGCGCCTCGGTGCTCGGCATGAACGCCGCGCAGCTGCGTCGGTACCGGGTCGGCGATGTCGGCATGATCTTCCAGGACCCGCGGGCGCACGTGAACCCGGTGCACACGGTCGGCGACTTCCTCACCGAGGCGCTCGTGCACACGAAGGGCGTTCGCCGTGAAGAGGCCGAGCATCGCGCCGTCGTGCTGCTCGACGAGGTCGGCGTGCGCAACGCCGAGCAGCGCCTGCGCCAGTACCCGCACGAGCTCTCGGGCGGACTGCTGCAGCGGGTCATGATCGCGAGCGTGCTGCTCGCCGAGCCGCGCCTCATCCTCGCCGACGAGCCCACCACCGCGCTCGACGTGACGGCGCAGTCCGACGTCATGGCGATCCTCGACGAGCAGCGCCGCGCCCGCGGGCTCGCGCTGCTGTTCATCACCCACGACCTCGAGCTCGCGGCCGCGTGCTGCGACCGGCTCGCGGTCATGTACGCGGGCGAGATCGTCGAGCAGGGCACGCACGTCTACGACGCGCCCACCCACCCCTACACGGTCGAGCTCATGGGCGCCCGGCCGAGCATCGACGAGCGCCACGATCGGCTGCCGGTGCTGCGCTACAACCGCGAGACCCACGAGATGTTGAAGGCACAGGCATGAGCAATCAGAGCGAAGCGATCGTCGTCGCACGCAATCTGCAGAAGGTGTTCCCGGCCCCACGCGGCTCGAAGGGCGAGCCGATCGTCGCGGTCGACGACGTCTCGTTCGAGCTGTACCCGAACGAGTGCCTCGCGATCGTCGGCGAGTCGGGTTCGGGCAAGACCACGGTGGCCCGCATGCTCGTGGGGCTCGAGACGGTCACCGCCGGCGAGCTGACGGTGCGCGGCGAGTCGCGGGCCGGGGGAGTGAAGCACCTCGCCGATCGCCGCCGCTGGGCGCAAGAGGTGCAGTACGTCTTCCAAGACCCGTACTCGTCGCTCAACGGGCGGCAGCGCATCGGCGACATCGTGGAGTCGAGCGTCGCGCTGCATGCGAAGGGCACGGCCGGCAAGCGCGAGACTCGCAACACGGCGCTCGACATCCTCGACAGTGTCGGGCTCGGCACGCAGTTCGCCGAGAAGTTTCCGCATCAGCTCTCGGGCGGGCAGCGCCAGCGGGTCGCGATCGCCCGCGCGCTCGCCGCGAATCCCGCGGTGATCGTGCTCGACGAGGCCGTCGCAGCGCTCGACGTGTCGATCCAGGCGCAGATCTTGAACCTGCTGACCGACATCCGTGCCGAGCGCGAGGTGAGCTACCTGTTCATCTCGCACGACCTCGCCGTCGTGAACCAGATCTCCGAGCGCATGATCGTGATGGAACGCGGCATCGTCGTCGATTCCGGTGCCACCGCCGAGCTCCTCGCGCATCCGGTGCATCCGTACACCCGATCGTTGCGCGCCGCCGTGCCGCGGCCGGGCTGGAAGCCGCTGCGACGCGAGCGCCTCGCGTCGGCGCCGGGGTCGGCCGCACCGGCGCCGTCGCCGTCGCCCGAGATGCCGGCTGCGTAGCCGCGGCATGCGCACCCTCATCACCGCCGACCATGTGCTCGCCCACGACGGCTCGGGTCACGTCGAACTGCGCGACGGCGCGGTGCTCGTCGTCGACGGGCGAGTCGTCGCGGTCGGCCCGGCGCGCGAGCTCGTGAGCGAGGCGAACGGCGAGGTCGACGAGCACATCGCGCTCGGCGAGAGCCTGCTGATGCCGGGCCTGATCGACCTCGACGCGCTCGCCGACATCGACCACCTCATTCTCGATTCCTGGTCGGATGCCCCGGAGTCGGCGCGGCTCGAATGGTCGGCGGCGTACTTCGCCGACGGCCGCCACGACGTGCTCGACGCGGCCGAGCGCAGCACGATGCGGCGCTATGCGCTCACGCAGCTCGCGCTGCACGGCATCACCTCGCTCATGCCGATCGCTTCGGAAGTGCACTCGGCCTGGGCCGAGACGCACGACGACCTGGCGGATGTCGCGCGCATCGCGAGCGAGCTCGGCCTGCGCGCCTTTCTCGGCCCGTCGTATCGTTCGGGCGTGCACGTCACCGACGACGACGGCATCTCGTCGGTGGCGTGGAACGACGACGAGGGTCGGCGCGGCTTCGCCGAGGCTGTGCGGTTTCTCGACACGGTCACCGCGCTCGACGACCCGCTCATCACGGGCGTGCTCGCGCCGTGCCGCATCGAGACCGTGCGCGAAGAGCTGCTCGCCGCGACGGCACGCGAATCGGCCGCGCGCGGTGCGCTCGTGCGCGTGCACGCGCTGCAGGGACTCGATGAGCGGGCGCTGATCCTGGCCGATCACGGCATCACGCCCATGCAGCTGCTCGACCGCGCCGGCCTGCTCACCGACCGCACGATCATCGCGCACGGCGTCTACCTCGGCCTGCACTCCGAGGTCGACGGCGAAGACTGCGGCGACCTCGCGGCGCTCGCCGCGGCCGGCGCCTCGATCATCCACTGCCCGCTCACGAACAACCGCTACGCATTTCTGCTCGAGCGGCTCTCGCGCTACCTCGACGCCGGCGTCAACGTGAGCCTCGGCACCGACTCGTTCCCGCCCGACCTGATCCGCGGCATCGACGCTGGCGTGCAGCTCGCCAAACAGCAGCACGGCGACCTCTCACGCGGGCTGCTCGCGGAGTACATCGAGGCCGCCACGCTCGGCGGTGCCCGCGCGCTGCACCGCCCCGACCTCGGCCGCATCGCCCCGGGCGCGACCGCCGACCTCGTCGCCTTCGCCCTCGACGACCTGCGCCTCGGACCGGTCGAAGATCCGCTGCGCACCCTCGTGCTCAGCGGCACCGGGCGCGACGCGCGCTTCAGCATGGTCGGTGGTCGCGTCGTCATGCGCGACGGAGTCATCCCCGGAGTCGACGTCGCAGCGTTGCGACGCGAGGGCCAGCGCATCTTCGAGAAGCTGCGCGCGGCGTATGGTGAGCGCGACTACCGGGTGCACTCTGCCGGCGTATTGCCGGATGCCGCGGGCGAGCTGTTTCCGCCGGTCTTCCCGGTCGTCGGCACCAGCGTGCTCGAGACCCCCGCGACCGGCTCGCTCGGCTAGACGCAGACCACCCGCCCGCCCGCCTGCTCTCGTGATCGACTGACGCACTCGGCAGGATTTCGCGCCCACTCGGCAGCACCACGGCGGCGGCAGTCGCCCGCAGCGATCACAATGGGCGAGTGACTCGTCGCGGACTCATCCTGTTCGTCTCGCTCGGCATCGCCTGGGGCATCCCGTACCTGTTCATCAAGGTGGCGGTGAGCGAACTCGAGCCCGGAATGGTGGTGCTGGCGCGCGCGGGCCTCGCGGCGATTCTGCTGCTGCCGCTCGCGTTCTTCCGGCGCGAGGTGGTGTCGGTGGTGCGACGGTGGAAGCCGATGCTCGCCTACACGATCGTCGAGATCGTGCTGCCGTGGTACTTCCTGAGCTCGGCCGAGCAGCGCCTGCCGAGTTCGACCGCCGGGCTGCTGCTCGCCGCCGTGCCCCTCGCCGGCGTGGCCGTCGCGTTCGCGATGGGGCAGCCCTCTCGGCTCTCGCGCGTCAACTGGATCGGCATCGGGCTCGGCATGCTCGGTGTCGCCGCCCTCGTGGGTTTCGACGTCGCGGGCTCCGACCTGCTGGCGGTCGCCGAGATCGCCGTGGTGGTCGTCGGCTACGCGCTCGGCCCGGCGATCCTCGCCCGATGGATGTCGGATCTCCCCGGCGTCGGGGTCGTCGCCGTGTCGCTCGCGGCCACCGCCGTCATCTACATCCCGTTCGTGCTGCTGACCGACGGCTGGCCGACCGCGGTGCCGTCGCCCGAGGTGATCGTGTCGATCATCGTGCTCGCCGTGGTCTGCAGCGCCCTCGCCTTCTTGCTCATGGTCGGACTGATCGCCGAGATCGGCCCGGTCAAGGCGACGACGATCACCTACGTGAACCCGGCCGTGGCCATCGCCGCCGGCGTGCTGGTGCTCGGGGAGCGCATCACCGTGTGGACGATCGTCGGCTTCGTCTTGGTGCTGCTCGGCTCCTACCTCGTGACGCGCCGTCGACTCGAACCACCGGCGCCGACACCGGCGCCGGGCCCGGAGGCGGCCGGCGCAGAGCAGAGCACTGAGTTGTCGAGCCGCGAGCGCGCGGTCGATTAGGGGTGCGTCTGCCGGCATGAGCGCCAAGGTCGAGCGAACCCGAGCGGATGCCGCGGGCACCCGCACCCCATACGTCGCACTGCTGCGGGGCATCAACGTCGGGGGCCGAAACCTGGTGCGCATGCCCGAACTCGTCGCGTGCTTCAGCGATGCCGGATACGGCGACGTCAGCACTTACCTGCAGAGCGGCAACGTGCTCTTCAGTGCTGCCCCCGAGCCGGCGTCGGCGCTCGAGTCGAAGGTCGAGGCGATGCTCGAGCAACGCCTCGGCATTCCGCTGCTCGTCGTGATCCGCTCGCGCGACGAACTCGCCCAGACGATCGAAGACGCCCCCGCCGATCACGGATCACCGAAGCTGCGAAGCGACGTCATCTTTCTCAAGCACCCACTGACCACCGAGCAGGCCTTCGCCGAGCTGCCCGAGCTCCGCGACGGCGTCGACGCCGTGGCGCGCGGCCCCGGCGCGATCTACTTCTCGCGGGTGGCGGCCCAGGCGACGAAGACCCGCATCCAGAAGCTCATGGCCATGCCGATCTTCCAGCAGATGACGATGCGCAACTGGCGCACCTGCACCACGCTGCTCACGAAGCTCGACGAGGCCGTCGCAGCGCGGCAGCGGTCGTGAACTCACGAACTCAACGAACTCACGACCTCGCGATCCGCAACCGCTAGGGCGGTCTCAGCGAGCCTGCTTCACGCCCGAGCTCCGTCGGTGCGAGAACCGGTACACGGCGTGCCCGATCTTCAACCCGAAGCCCGTCATGCCGTGCGGGCCGTAGGGCTCGTACGCGCGCATCTTCGTGATGCGTTCGCCGTCGGTGTCGATCACGAACACCTGCGGAAAGTCGAGGCGCTTGCCGCCCATCTTGAGCACGTGGTGGGTGGATGTCTCGACCACGACCGAGGTGCCGTCGGCGTCGAAGAACCACCGCTCGATGTCGAAGCGCATGCTCGACATCTGCGTGAACGCCCACGCGAGTCCCTCGCGCACGGCGGCGATGCCGGCCATGTCGGGATACGGGTAGTGCGGGTCGTAGAGCACGATGTCATCGCGCATCTGGGCGGTCGCTGCATCGACATCGAGGGCCTCGACCCCGGCGAACATCGACTCGACGAGGTGTTGCACCGGCGTTGGCATGGCCACACGCTAGCAGGGCGACGGCACCGTGATGCAGCGTCGCGGGGTCGATGAGCGAACACTCGCCGACTAGGGCGCATCTGTGAAGGTCGCGCTCGGATACAGGACGCTCGGCGCTGCCTCCAACGTGAGAGAGCTCGGGTCGTCGACCGACCAGGCGGCACGCCAGCTGACCGACCCGCCCGGCTCGATCACGGCTGCCGGCGGGAAGCCGACGTCGTCGCCTGGCGCGAAGACATCGCTGCCGATGTCGAAGATCTGGCTCACGTCCTGATCGCCCGACGAGAGGGTCGGGAGCGGCAGGGGCTGCAGATCCGCCGTCGAGTTGTTCGTGATCGTCAGCGTGAAGACGATGTGGTTCGCGTGCGTCGCGCCGACCGCGAAGTCGCTCGGGGTGTACGGCTCGGGCAGGGAAACCGTGAGTGCGACGCCGTCGTCCCAGGTCATCGTCTCGCCGAATGCGAGGTCGCCCGCGACCGGCACCTCGGGTTGCTCGGGCACGGGGTCGGGCTCGGGCAGCGGAAGCGCCGGCACGTCGGGAATCGCCTCGTCGATGCCGTCGATCACATCGCCGACCGACCCGAGGACGAAGTTGACGAGCATCACGAGCCCGACGACCGCGGCGATGACCGACACGATAAGCCCGATGACCGCAGGCCACTTCGCGCCGCGCAGGAACAGGCCGATGGTCGAGAGCACAAGCGCGACGGGCACCAGGATCCATGCGAAGCCACTCGCGGCGGGGATGAACGTGACCACGAGCCCCACGACCGCGACCACGAGTGCGATGATGCCCGCCACGTTCGGCCCGGGGTTCGACGGCTCGGTGAACGGATGCCGCGGCGGCACCGTCGTCACGGGTGCGGCGTAGCTCTCGGTCGTCGCATCGGGGCTCGCGTCGACGGGCACGTACGGCGTAGTCGGAGCGGTCGCGGCGTACGGAGCCGTCGCCGCGTACGCGGTGGTCGGGGCGTCGCGGGACCCGCGCCCCGCGGCATCCGACCCTCGCGACCCCCAGACGAACGGAATCGTCGGGCCATCACCATCCGCCGGCAACACTTCGGTATTCGCCGCGTCGGGCTCGAGCTGCGACAACGGCACGGTCTCGACCCCGGGCGCGACATACTGCGTCCATGCGTCGCCATCCCAGTACCGGCGCCCGCCGGACCCGTCTTCGTACCACCCGGCGGGCGCCCTCGTCGGGTCGCTCATACTTCGATGGTGACAGAGCAGGCGTTTCGCTGCATCGGTCGATCCGCGTTGGCCGGCCCGTAGCGGGCGCCGAGCGGCGAACATAGGATCGTGGCATGGCCGGGGCACGGGTCAGGCGCCGTTTCGGTGCGCAGCACCTCGAGGTTCGCGATGCCGAGCTGGCGAAGCGGGCTGGGTCGGCCCTGCTCGCCGCCGACGAGCGCATTCGCGTCACCCACGACGAGCTCGGTTTCGCCGAAGCCGAGCTCGGATCTCGCGCCACGGCAACGGCGAGCGAAATCCTCGTCGCCGCGCGCACACTCCTGATCGACGGGTTCCGATTGAACCGGCTCAATCACGAGGCGATGCCCGGCACCGCCGACGAGGTGCGGGCGCGGTATCTGCTCATCGTGCAGCTGTGCGAGCAGATCGACGACGTGCTCGATGAGCAGGCCTCCGCCCTTGCCGACAAGGTCGCGCGGTCGCGGCGGGCTCCCGAGATCATCACCGGAGTGCGAGCGGATGTCGCGCACCTGCGCGCCCGCATCCCCGACGCGCGCGAGACCATCGACCTGCTCGCCGCGAGGTCTGCGGAAGAGGCACTCACCGACGTCGAGGCCAACCCCGCGGAGGCCGAACAGCTGCTCGCATTCGCCGAGCACTGTGTGGGAGTGGCCGAGCGACGACGTGAGGCAGGGCAGCGCGAGCAGGCCAACCTCGCGCTCGAGGTATCCCTGGAGTCGGTGCGGCGAGCAGCGACCCTCCTCGATGCGGTGCAGACCTTCGAGCTGCAGGTGGCCCTCGTCGGCCTCCCGCCGGTCGGCGTCAACACCGACCCGCTCGCCCACCTGAACCGACTGCGCACGGCGCATGCTGAGCTGGTTGCCGCGACCACGTCGGCCCGCGAGCGCGCGACGGCTCCGACGCCTCCCTTGAACCTCCTGCACCGTGCCGTCGAAGACGCGGACCGAAAGCTCGACGTCGCGCGCGATGCCATCGCCGGCCATCCGGGGTGGATCGGCGCCGAGGCCCTGACGCGGCTGGCCGAGTCCGAGCGCATCCGCATCGATCTCGGTCACTGCCTCGGCGGGTCCGCGGGCGCCGTCATCGTGATCCACGAGGTTCATCGAATGCAGGCGATGACGATGGCCCGCAGCGTCGCGTCGCTCGCGGGCGAAGCGCTGCTCCTCGCCCGGCATGACATCGACGCGTCGCGCCGACAGGATCGCGGGCGTTGGGCGGCCCGCTTCGGATGATGCGGCGACCTGATCGCCTCAGACGCGCGCCCCACGGCGCACGACATCGCCGAGCGCGTCAGCGTCGAGGGCGAACAGGTCGCGCGAGCCGGCCGTGGCGGCGCCGGCGAGGCCGGCCGCCTGCGGCAGCAGCTGCTCGGCGTAGAACCGGGCCAGCGGCAGCTGCGACTCCGCGATGCCATCGGCATCGAGTCCGCGGGCGGCGAGCGCGGATTTCGCCATGAGCCAGCCACCCAGCACGAGCCCCCAGATGCGCTGGTACGGAGTCGAGCCCGACAACACGGCGTTGGGGTCGGTGGCGACGGTGCGGAGCATCCACACCGTCGTCTGCTCGAGGGTGTCGAGCTGCGCGTTCAGCTGCGTGCGGATCGAGGCGAACTCGTCTCCGGCCCCCGCGAGCTCGTTGTCGAGCTCGCGCATGGTGGCAATGAACTCGAGTGCGGATGCCCCGTCGCGAACCGGGAGCTTTCTGCCCACGAGGTCGGCGGCCTGGATGCCGTTGGTGCCCTCGTAGATCGCCGCGATGCGCACATCGCGGTAGTGCTGTGCTGCGCCGGTCTCTTCGATGAACCCCATGCCGCCGTGGATCTGCAGCGCGAGCGAGGTGAGCTCGTTGCCGAGGTCTGTGCCGAACGATTTGTTGATGGGCGTGAGCAGGCCGACGATCTCGTTCGCCCGGGCGCGCACGGCGGCGTCGGGGTGGTGCGTCGACACGTCGGTGTAGGTCGCGGTCAGCAGCATCATGCGGCGCATCGCGGCGATGTACGCCTTCTGCGTCATGAGCATGCGGCGCACGTCGGGGAAGTCGATGATGGGGGAGTCTTGCGTCGCGCCGATTGCGCGGCCCTGGATGCGCTCACGCGCGTAGTCGAGCGACTGCTGGTAGGCCAGCTCGGACACGGCGAGGCCCTGCATGCCGACCGAGAGCCGGGCGCTGTTCATCATGACGAACATGATGCGCATGCCGATGTTCTCGTCACCGACAAGGTAGCCGGTCGCGTCTTCGTACGAGAGCACGCAGGTGGGCGAACCGTGGATGCCCATCTTGTGCTCGACGCCGACGGTGTGCACGCCGTTGCGCTCGCCGAGCGAGCCGTCGTCGTTCATCAGGAACTTCGGCACGATGAAGATCGAGATGCCCTTCGTGCCTGCCGGCGCGTCGGGGGTGCGAGCGAGCACGAGGTGCACGATCTGCTCGCTGAGGTCGTGGTCGCCGAAGGTGATGAAGATCTTCTGACCGGTGATGCCGTAGGTGCCGTCGTCGCGCTTCACCGCCTTCGTGGTGAGGGCGCCGACGTCCGAGCCGGCGTGCGGCTCGGTGAGGTTCATGGTGCCGGCCCATTCGCCGGTGACCATTTTCGGCAGCCACTGCTGCTTCTGCTCGTCGCTGCCGTAGTGGAGGAGCGCCTCGATCGCGCCCTGCGTGAGCAGCGGCGCAAGCGCGAACGCTATGTTCGCGGTCGCCATGAGCTCCTGGAGCGCGAGGCCGATGGTGCGCGGGAATCCGCCACCGCCGAACTCCTCGGGGAGCGGCACCGAGCCCCAGCCGGCGTCGACGTAAGCCGAGTATGCCTCTTTGAATCCGGTCGCCGTGGTGACGGTGCCGTCGGAGTTCAGCTTCGAACCCTCGAGGTCGCCGGCACGGTTGGTGGGTGCCACGACCTCGGCCATGAAGTTGCCGGCCTCGTCGAGGATCTCGGAGACCGTCTCGAGGTCAGCGTGCTCATACCCGGGGAGGAGCGCGACTGCGTCGTAGTCCACCACATGCTCGAGGATGAAGGCGATATCGGCTGTTGGCGATCGGAATGCGCTCATTCCCGCAGCGTAACTCCGCTTTTGCGGGCTGGTCGTGATCTCTGCGGGTTCCACGATGCGCGTCATCCGTCGGCTGGCTGGTTTGGCAGCATCCCACAACGCGGCTGAGGGGGAGGCGATGACGGATGTCGCGGCCTGTGTGCCATGGGCTGCGCGCCGGCGTCGCCCTACGAGGTGAACTGCTCCTGGCCGAGCACCCTCAGGAGTGCGACCTTGTCGGCGGCCTCGGTGCGCGGAGCGGCCGTCAGGATCAGCAACGCCTGCGACTGGTCTTCGGTGATGAGTGCCTGGCAATCGAACTCGATGTCACCGACCTCGGGGTGAATCAGGATCTTGTGGTCCTCGAAACGCCGCGCCACCTCGTGCTGCTCCCACAACTCGGCGAACTCGGGGCTCTGCTTCTGCAAGGCACGCACCATCTGCCCGGCGCGCGAAGCGGGCCCGCCGAGACCGTAGGCGGCGCGCAGGCCCGCGACGTGAGCGCGGCCCTGCCGAGGCTGATCGGTGACCGGGTAGACGGCCCGCTCAGAGACATCCGTAAACCACCGGTAGATTGCCGACCGCGCCATGCCGGTGAAGTGGGAATGGTCGCCGAAGAGGACGACGGCGAGCTGGTTCTGCACGAGCGTCTCGGCGAGGCTCGAGAGCACCATGGCGGGAGTGTCGTCGAGCCGGTCGAGCACGCGTTGCAGTGCCGGGGCGACGTGCGCATCGAGTGAGGTGCGGCTCGGCGCGGTGTGGCCGCTGATGCGGTAGAGGTGGTCGCGCTCATCGGTCGTGAGTCGCAGCGCGCGGGCGAGGGCGGCGAGCATCTGCTCCGATGGCTGAGGGCTGCGGGCTTGTTCGAGGCGGGTGTAGTAGTCGGCGGACATGCCGGTGAGCTCGGCGACCTCGGTGCGCCGCAACCCGGCGACCCGCCGGCGAGCGCCGGTACGCAGGCCGACGTCTTCGGGGCGCAGGCTCTCCCGCCTGTGGCGGAGGAAGTCGGCGAGCTGTTCGCGGTCCATTGCTCCATCATGCGCCGCATCGGCGCCGGGAGGGAGGGATCGGCGGTCCTACGACAGCCGGGTCTCTCGTGCTGCAGCGCGGCCCGGCGCATCGTGGTTGTGGACCTGGTCGAACGGCGGGTCACCGAAAGGAACACCATGAACATCTCTGACAACACCATCTTCATCCCCGGCGGCACCTCGGGCATCGGCCTGGCGCTCGCGCTGCGCCTGCAGGAAGCCGGCAACACCGTCGTCATCGGCGGCCGCCGCACCGAGGTGCTCGACCGCCTCGCTGCAGAGCACGGCTTCGACGTCGTCACGCTCGACATCGGCGACCCCGCTTCGGTGCTGAGCGCCCGCGACACGGTGCTCGCCGCCCACCCAGACCTGAACGTGCTCATCGCAATGGCCGGCATCATGGTGGCCGAGGATGTCACGACGGCCGGCTTCCTCGGCACCGCCGAGCGCATCATCGACACCAACGTGCTCGGTCCGGTGCGCCTCGTCGCCGCCTTCACCGAGCACCTGCAGACGCGGTCGGATGCCACGATCATCACGGTCTCGTCGGGCCTCGCTCACACGCCGCTACGGGTCACCCCGAGCTACAACGCCTCGAAGGCGTTCATCCACCAATTCACGGAGAGCATTCGTCTGCAGTTCGCGGGCACCTCGGTGCAGGTCATCGAGCTCGTGCCGCCGGCTGTTCGCACGGAGCTCATGCCCGGCCAGTCGCAGGTCGAGGCGTTCCTCCCGCTCGACGACTACATCAACGAGACCATGTCGCTCCTGGCCAGCGAGCCCGACGCCACCGAGATCCTCGTCGAGCGCGTCAAGCCGCTGCGGTTTTCAGAGGTGAACGGGGCTTACGCGCAGGCGATCGCGCTGGTGAACTCGCACTGACGGCGCCTCGCGCACAAGCCTGTAACTCGCGCTGCCTTGCCCATTTCGGATCTTGAGCTAGGGCATGTCTGACAAGTGCTTTGCCCAGACAATGCCAGCGTGGAGGACGGCGGCCGCATCCGGTTGGTCTCCTGCCATACACCGGGGCCTTCATTGGCCGTGCTTTACTTTCGCCTGTGGACACACCTGAACTTGCCGCCCTGGTCCCAGGCTTCATGGCTCGGCATCCGGGGCAAGAGTGGACGCTGACGTCGGGGAAGGGCGCGGGCGAGGACCTCGTAGTCACCCTGTCTCCTGTGACCGCCCCTGAGCGGATTGCGACAGCCCGGGTCTACGCGGGGGCCGAGGTCTTCCTCTTCGACTTCTCCGGTCACAGCAGCG
>NZ_ATXG01000023.1 GCF_000421565.1 Agromyces subbeticus DSM 16689
GGTGACCGTGATGCGAAGAAGCCCTACGGTGACCGTGACGCGAAGCGTCCGTATGGTGACCGTGATGCGAAGAAGCCGTATGGTGACCGTGATGCGAAGAAGCCGTACGGTGACCGTGACGCGAAGAAGCCCTACGGTGACCGTGACGCGAAGCGTCCGTATGGTGACCGTGACGCGAAGCGCCCCTACGGTGACCGCGATGCGAAGAAGCCGTACGGTGACCGTGACGCGAAGAAGCCGTACGGTGACCGTGACGCGAAGCGCCCCTACGGTGACCGCGATGCGAAGAAGCCGTACGGTGACCGTGACGCGAAGCGCCCCTACGGTGACCGTGATGCGAAGCGCCCGTATAGCGACCGCCCTCGGGGCGGTCGCCCCGGCGCTCGGGACGAGCAGAGTGACACGCCCCGTGAGACGTACGGTGCCGCGGAACTGCAGTACCGCCCGCGCCATGACGCTCCCGAGATCGACGAGTCGATCGAGGCGCGCGATCTCGATAAGGGCGCACGTGCCGAGCTCAAGACGCTGAGCAAGGAGAACGCGGACTGGGTGGCGCGGCATCTCGTCGCGGCATCCCTGTTGCTCGAAGACGACCCTGAGCTCGCGCACCTGCACGCGCTCTCGGCATCGCGCCGCGCCGGCCGTGTCGCCGTCGTGCGCGAAACGCTCGCGATCACCGCCTATGCGACCGGCGATTTCGCGCTCGCCCTCCGCGAGCTGCGCACTTACCGTCGAATCTCCGGCAGCAACGACCAGCTGCCGCTCATGGTCGACAGCGAACGCGGCGTGGGGCGACCCGATCGCGCGCTCGAGGTCGGTCGCGCCGTCGATCGCAGCACCCTGCCGCCCGCCGTGCAGGTGGGGCTCGCGATCGCGATGTCAGGGGCCCGGCTCGACCTCGGCCAGCCCGAGATCGCGCTCGCTGAGCTCGAGATTCCGCAGCTCGACCCCGATCGCGCATATTCGTACAGCGCCGCACTCTTCTCGGCCTACGCGGAAGTGCTCGAGGAACTCGGCCGCTCGGCCGAAGCCGCGACGTGGCGTGCTCGTGCGGATCGCGCCGACGCCGCCCTCGGCGCACCGGCCGAGGCCGAGTCGATCGAGATCTTCTCGGTCGAGATCGAAGGGGCAGACGACGAGCCCTCGTCGGAAGGTTCAGAGCCGACGGGCGATACGGCAGCGACGGATGCTCCGGCGGACGCCGAGGTCGACGACGTGAACGACGAAGCGAACGACGACGCCGGCGCCCCTGAGGCGCCGGTGGACGGCGTCGACGCCGACGACGACCCGGGTGCGGTGCTCGAGGACGACGTGGCCGCAGTGATCGCCGAGGGTCGTGCGCTCGAAGCCGAGGAGTCCGAGAAGTCCGAGGGTGCGGTCGATGAGCCTGTTTCGCGCGAAGACTGAGTCGTCGACCCCGCTCGACGGCGTCGACGCGGTGCTCGCCGACCTCGATGGCGTCGTCTATGCGGGTGCCGGTGCGATTCCGCGCGCGGTCGAAAGCCTCACCCTCGCGAAGCGGAGCCGCGCCGTCGGGTACATCACGAACAACGCCTCGCGAAGCGATGCATCCGTCGCCCGTCATCTCACCGAACTCGGCCTCGAGGTCGCACCCGACGATGTCGTCACCTCACCTCAGGCGGCGATGAGCCTGCTCGACCAGCAGGTGGCACCGGGCGCACTCGTGCTCGTCGTCGGCGGCGAGGGCATCACGGTCGAACTCGAGAAGCGCGGTTACCGAGTCACGCGATCGGCCGATGATGCTCCAGACGCCGTCGTGCAGGGCTTCACCCCCGAGATCGGCTGGCGCGATCTCGCAGAGGCGACGTTCGCGCTCAACGCGAACGGCGGACCGGATGCCTCGACGCCCGGGATCCCGTGGATCGCGACGAACATGGACTGGACGATTCCTGTCGCGCGAGGTGTCGCGCCCGGCAACGGAACCCTCGTCTCCGCGGTGCACACCGCTGTCGGACGGTTCCCCTTGGTCGCGGGCAAGCCCGAGACGCCGATCTTCGACGAGGCCAGGCGACGGTTCGGCGCGCAGCGGCCGCTCGTCGTCGGCGACCGCCTCGACACCGACATCCTCGGTGCGAACCGCGCCGGCATGCTGAGCGCGGTCGTGCTCACCGGCATCGATCGTGCGAAGCAGGTGCTCGCGGCCGATGCATCCAGTCGGCCCGACTTCATCCTCGCCGATCTCGACGGGCTTCACGAGCCGTACCCTGCCACCGAGCAGCTTCGTGGCGACGTCGCGCGGGTCGGGTCGGCCCGCGTTCGACTCGCCGGGCACCGGGTCGAGATCGTCGACGAGGGCGATCGTGAGATCGACCTGCTGCGTGCGGCGTGCGCGACCATCTGGAACTCGGGCGTCGCGATCCACGTGCTGGATGTTCCCACGCGGCTCTATTCCTGACGCGACGTCGTCGGCTCGGGGTACCGTGGAGTGGTGAGTACTGAAGCCGGTCGAGCCACCGAAGCAGAGACGACCGATCGTGCCGCGGCGCCGGAGGCCGAGGGTGTCGCCGCGACGGTTCCCGGCGTGCTCGCCGACCTCGAGACACGACCACTCGCCGAGCGCGCAGAAGGCTATCAATCGCTCGCCGACGGACTGCGGGCACAGCTCGAGCAGTCCGATCCGTCGCGGCGTTCCTGACGCATGGCCGAGCAACGCCTCGACGCCGCCCTTGCGGCTCGCGGACTCGCACGATCGCGCACGCACGCCGCCACGCTCATCGCGTCGGGCGTGGTGACCGTCGACGGGCACCCGACCGTCAAGTCCGCGACCAAGGTGAGCGACGACGCGCGGCTCGAGGTCGCGGCATCCGATCACTATGTGAGTCGCGCCGCGCACAAGCTCATCGCCGGCCTCGATGCGTTCGGCATCGACGTGGCCGGCCGCATCGCCCTCGACGCCGGCGCGTCGACGGGCGGGTTCAGCCAGGTGCTGCTCGAACGCGGCGCTGAGCGCGTGCTCGCCGTCGACGTCGGGCACGGGCAGCTCGCCGCCGAACTCGTCGACGTACCGGGCCTCGTGCTCGTCGAGGGATGCAATGTCCGCCACCTCGATGCAGCACGCCTCGCCGAGCTCACCGGGGTTGCCGAGCGGCCATCGCTCGTCGTCGCCGATCTCTCGTTCATCTCGCTGACGGTCGTGCTGCCGGCGCTGCGCGCCACGGCGACGCCCGACGCCGACTTCGTGCTGCTCGTCAAGCCGCAGTTCGAGGTCGGTCGCGGGGGAGCCCGCGAGGGTGTCGTGCGAGATGCCGGTCTGCGGGCCGAGGCGATCTCGAATGTGCTCTGGGCGGCGTTCGACGAGGGGCTCGGCACCGCTGGCATCTCGTCCTCCCCAATTGCCGGTGGGCACGGAAACCTCGAATACCTCGTGAATCTGAGCGCGACACGGGGCGTGAGTCCGACAGAATGGTCAGGTCGGGTCGACGAACTGACGGGGAGGGCGAAGGCGTGAGTGACGCACGACGCTTCCTGGTGGTCTCGCACACCGGCCGGCAGTCCGCCCTCGAGGCGACCAGCGATGTCTGCGCGCAACTGCTCGCGGCCGGCGCTGTGCCGGTGATCGCGGCCGAGCACTGGAACGACGTGCACGATTTCGTGCCCGAGCTGAACGGCGAGGTCGAGCGGTTCGAAGAGATCGACCCGGCGCTGATCGAGCTCGTGATCGTGCTCGGCGGCGACGGCACGATCCTCCGCGCCGCAGAGATCATGCGCGATCTTCCGGTGCCATTGCTCGGTGTGAATCTCGGCCATGTCGGCTTCCTCGCCGAGAGCGAGCGCGACGACCTCGGCTACACCGTCGGCCGGGCGCTCGCCCGCGACTACACCGTCGAAGAGCGCATGACCCTGTCGGTGCGCGCGAAGGTCGGCGACGATGTCGTCTACGAAAGCTGGGCGCTCAACGAGGTCACGGTCGAGAAGGCCGAGCGCGAGCGCATGCTCGAGGTCGTCATCGAGGTCGACCGGCGCCCCCTTTCGTCGTTCGGCTGCGACGGCGTGGTGATGTCGACCCCGACGGGTTCCACGGCCTATTCGTTCTCCGCCGGCGGGCCGGTCGTCTGGCCGAGCCTCGAAGCACTGCTCCTCGTGCCGCTCAGCGCGCACGCGCTGTTCGCACGGCCGCTCGTCGTCGGTCCCGAGTCGTCGCTCGCGGTCGAGATCCTGCAGCGCACCGAAGCATCCGCCGTGATCTGGTGCGACGGTCGGCGCACGTTCGACCTGCCGCCCGGAGCCCGGGTGATCGTGCGCAAGTCGCCGGTGCCGGTGCGTCTCGCGCGTCTGCACGAGGCACCGTTCACCGATCGGCTCGTGAACAAGTTCCAGCTTCCGGTGACCGGCTGGAGAGGGCCGGTCGGGCGTGAGTAGGGGTTTCGATGATTGAAGAACTCGGCATCCGCGACCTCGGCGTCATCGCCGAGGCGACGCTTCCGCTCGGCGCCGGATTCACGGCCGTCACCGGCGAGACCGGCGCGGGCAAGACCATGGTGGTGACGGCACTCGGGCTGCTGCTCGGCTCGCGAGCCGATGCCGGCGCGGTGCGCGCCGGCGCCAAGCAGGCGTGGGTCGAGGGGCGCTGGCTCGTTCCCGACGACGGAGCGATCGCCGAGCGCGTCGCCGAGACCGGCGGCGAGGTCGAGTCGGGTGAACTGCTGCTCGGCCGCTCCGTCTCGGCCGAGGGGCGCAGTCGCGCCGTCGTCGGCGGTCGCAGCGCCCCGGTCGGCGTGCTCTCCGAGCTCGGCGACGAACTCGTCGTCGTGCACGGGCAGGCCGACCAGCAGCGGCTCCGTTCCGCTGTCGCCCAGCGCGAGGCACTCGACCGGTACGCCGGCCCAGACCTGCAGGCGGTGCTCGAGGAGTACCGCATGGCGTTCAACGCCTGGCGAACGGATGCCGCCGAGCTCGACCGGCTTCGAGACGACCATGGTTCCCGGGCCCGAGAGGCCGCCGAGTTGCGCGCGGCGCTCGACGAGGTCGAGGCTGCCGATCCGCAACCCGGTGAAGACCTCGAACTGCACGAACGGGCCGATCGGTTGTCGAACCTCGAAGAACTGCGACTCGCGGCCGCACAGGCCCGGGCGCTGATCTCGGCCGAAGACGTCGTCGACGATGCCCCCGATGCCGTGGCGCTCGTCGATGCTGCACGCCGTCACCTCGAACGTGTCGCCGAGCACGATGCCGCGCTGCCGCCGATCGGCGAGATGCTCGCGAACGCGGGCTTCCTGCTCGCAGACGCCGCAGCCGAACTTTCGGGCTACCTCGCCGGCCTCGACGCCGACGGCGCGCGCGAGCTCGAGATCGTGCAAGATCGCCGGGCCGTGCTCGGAGCCCTGATGCGGCGGCACGGCGGCGATCTCGAACAGGTGCTCGAGTTCCGGCGCAACGGCGGCCTGCGGCTGGTCGAGCTCGACAGCGACGATGAGCGCATCGAGGGGCTCGAGGCATCCGTCGCCGCGCTCGAGACCGAAGTCGATCGACTGGCCGCACGCCTCACCGAACTGCGCACCGAGGCCGCGACCGGTCTCGCCGCCGCGGTCACCGCCGAGCTCGCCGCGCTCGCGATGCCCGACGCGCAGCTCGCTGTCGCGGTCGAGCCGACCGCAGAGGCGAACGTGTTCGGTCGCGACGCCGTGTCGATCCTGCTCCGCCCGCACCCCGGCGCCGAGCCCCGACCGGTGTCGCGCGGCGCGTCGGGCGGCGAGCTCTCGCGCGTGATGCTCGCGATCGAAGTCGTGATCGCCGGCAGCGACCCGGTGCCGACCTTCGTATTCGACGAGGTCGACGCCGGTGTCGGCGGTGCAGCGGCCATCGAGATCGGCCGCCGTCTGGCGCGTCTCGCCGAACGCTCACAGGTCATCGTCGTGACCCACCTCGCACAAGTGGCCGCCTTCGCGACCAACCACCTGAGCGTCGTCAAGGGCACCGACGGTCAGGTCACCTCGTCGAGCGTGCGCCAGCTCGTCGGCGCCGAGCGCGAGGCCGAGATGGCGCGACTGCTGTCGGGGCTCACCGACTCGGCGAGCGGGCTGGCGCACGCACGGGAGTTGCTGGAGATCGCCGCAGACCGCGCGGCGTGACTCGTGGCGCAGGCCACTCGACAGGGGATCGATCGATCCCGAGAAGAAAATGGGGGAGCGCGTGGGGCATGTCGGGTCGAACGATCAGGAACGTGAGTTAGGCTATAAGCCCGTGGTGGATGAACGCGGAACAGCTCCTACGAGCACAGACAATTCGAACCCTGACGCGTCTCACAGCGTGACGAAGCACATCTTCGTCACGGGTGGTGTCGTTTCATCGTTGGGCAAGGGACTCACGGCGGCGAGTCTCGGCAATCTCCTGACAGCCAGGGGCCTCAGAGTCGTCATGCAGAAGCTCGATCCATATCTGAACGTGGATCCGGGCACGATGAACCCCTTCCAGCATGGCGAGGTCTTCGTCACCGATGATGGCGCCGAGACAGACCTCGACATCGGGCACTACGAGCGATTCCTCGACATCAACCTGAGCCAAGCGGCGAACGTCACCACCGGCCAGATCTACTCGACGGTGATCGCCAAAGAGCGTCGCGGCGAATACCTCGGCGACACCGTGCAGGTCATTCCGCACATCACCGACGAGATCAAGCGACGCATGCGCCTGCAGGCCGCGGAGTCGCCGAAGCCCGACGTGATCATCACCGAGATCGGCGGCACGGTCGGTGACATCGAGTCGCAGCCGTTCATCGAGTCCGCTCGCCAGGTGCGCCACGAACTCGGCCGCAAGAACGTCTTCTTCGTGCACGTCTCGCTCGTGCCCTACATGGGCGCGTCGGGCGAGCAGAAGACGAAGCCCACGCAGCACTCCGTCGCCGCGCTGCGTTCCATCGGAATCCAGCCCGACGCGCTCGTGCTGCGCAGCGACCGGCCCGTCACCGAGTCGAACAAGCGCAAGATCGCGCTCATGTGCGACGTCGACGAGGCCGCCGTGGTGAACGCGGTCGACGTGCCGTCGATCTACGACATCCCCACGATGCTGCACGATCAGGGGCTCGACGCGTACATCATCGACTCGCTCGGGCTCGTCGCCGACGAGGTCGACTGGTCGGGCTGGAGCGAGCTGCTCGAGGTCGTGCACGAGCCGAAGCACGAGGTCACGATCGGCCTCGTCGGCAAGTACATCGACCTGCCCGACGCCTACCTGTCGGTCACCGAGGCGCTTCGCGCCGGCGGATTCGCCAACGACAGCAAGGTCGTCATCGAGTGGATCCCGTCTGACGAGTGCCAGACGCCCGAGGGCGCGCAGAAGCACCTCGCGCACCTCGACGGCATCTGCGTGCCGGGCGGCTTCGGCGTGCGTGGCATCGAGGGAAAGCTCGGCGCGCTGCGGTTCGCCCGTGAGAACGGCCTTCCGGTGCTCGGGCTGTGTCTCGGCCTGCAGTGCATGGTCATCGAGTATTCGCGCAATGTCGTCGGGCTGCCCGGTGCATCGTCGAGCGAGTTCGATCCCGACACGCAGTACCCCGTCATCGCGACCATGGAGGAGCAGGTCGAGATCATCGCCGGCGGCGACCTCGGTGGCACGATGCGTCTCGGCCTCTACCCGGCGAAGCTCGCCGACGGCTCGATCGCGGCCGAGCTCTACGGCTCGACCGAGGTCTCCGAACGGCACCGCCACCGCTACGAGGTCAACAACTCGTACCGTGACCGCATCGCCGAAGCCGGCCTCTCGTTCTCGGGCATGTCGCCCGATCGTCACCTCGTCGAGTTCGTCGAGCTGCCGCGAGACGTGCACCCGTTCTACGTCGGCACGCAGGCGCACCCCGAACTGCGCAGCCGCCCGAACGACCCGCACCCCCTGTTCCGCGGGCTCGTCGGCGCAGCGCTCGAACGCCAGCAGGCGAGCCTGCTGTTCGACGTCAACAACGGCTGAGCCGAACATGGCTGAACCCAGCGCGAAGCACGTCGGCGAGCGGCCCGAGCCGCTCGCCGACGAACGGGTCGACGTGCCGATCGTCGTGAGCGACGTCGTGTTCGAGGGTCGCGTCTGGAGCATCCGACGCGACGCGTTCGAATTCGGCGGCGACACGATCGTGCGGGAGTACACCGATCACACGGGCGCCGTCGGGGTGCTCGCGATCGACGACGACGACCGGGTGTTCCTGATCAAGCAGTACCGTCACCCCGTGCGCATGCGCGATTGGGAGATCCCCGCGGGACTGCTCGACGTCGACGGCGAGCACCCACTGGACGCCGCGAAGCGCGAACTCGCCGAAGAGGCCGACCTCGAGGCATCCGAGTGGGCGGTGCTCACTGATCTCGCGACGTCGCCCGGCGGCAGCGACGAACGCATCCGCGTCTACCTCGCCCGCGGGCTGAGCGCCACCGTCGCGGCGTTCGCTCGCGAGGCCGAAGAGGCCGACATGGAGACCCGGTGGGTGCCGCTCGACGAGTGCGTCGACGCCGTGCTCGAGCGGCGCATCCACAACGCACCGCTCGCGATCGCTGTGCTGGCTGCGGCGACCGCGCGCGCCCGGGGCTGGGCGAGCCTCGGGGCAGCGGATGCCCCGTGGCCGGGCCGGCCGGTCGAACCGAGTGAGCTCGTCGAGCCTTCGGAACCGGCGCCCAGATGACCCGTGCCCCCGTCGACGACTATCTGCGGCATCTCACCGTGGAGCGGGGCCTCGCGCAGAACTCCATCTCGTCGTATCGGCGCGATCTCACGATCTACGCCGACTGGCTCGCGATGCGCGGCATCGCGGGCCCCGTCGCGGTCACCGAGCAGGACCTCGGCGACTTCGTGCGGTTCCTCGGCGCCGAACGCGTTCCGACGCTCGCGACGTCGTCGATCGCCCGCGTGCTGTCGGCGGTTCGCGGCTTCCACCGGTTCCTCGCCGAAGAGGGGCTCGTGCCGGCCGACGTGTCTCGCGAGCTCCGCCCGCCGAAACTGCCGATGCGGCTGCCCAAGGCCATTCCGGTCGACGACGTCGAAGCACTCATCGCCGCGGCCGGCGGTGAAGAGCTCACCGACGTTCGCGACAGCGCCCTGCTCGAGTTGCTCTACGCCACCGGCGCTCGAGTCTCGGAGGCGGTCTCGCTGAACGTCGACGATCTCGTCGATCGAGAGGTCGTGCGCCTCTTCGGCAAAGGCGGCAAGCAGCGCATCGTGCCGCTCGGCAGCTACGCACGGCGAGCGATCGACGCCTACCTCGTGCGCGCCCGCCCCGTCCTCTCCACCCGCGGCAGCGCGACGCCCGCGCTCTTCCTCGGTGTGCGGGGCAAGCGGATGTCGCGCCAGGCTGCGTGGGAGGCGATCCGTGATGCGGCCGAGACCGCGGGGCTCGCGACATCCGTCTCGCCGCACACGCTGCGCCACTCGTTCGCGACCCATCTGCTCGAGGGGGGCGCCGACGTGCGTGTGGTGCAAGAGCTCCTCGGACACTCCTCGGTCGCCACGACGCAGATCTACACGCTCGTGACAGCCGATACACTCCGGGAGATGTACACGGCGGCCCACCCCCGTGCTCGCTAGAATCGACCAAGCATCCGCAACCCAGGAGAGAGTGGACACGTGACGCACCAGAAGCCCTCAGCGGAGGGAATCGCCTCGCTTCCGCCAGAGCTCGGCCCCACTGGTCGTCCGTACCGCGAATTCCCCGAGCCCAAGCGGCTCACCGCGCACGGTCCGGCACGCATCATCGCCCTCTGCAACCAGAAGGGCGGCGTCGGCAAGACGACCACCACGATCAACCTCGGCGCGACGCTCGCCGAATACGGTCGACGGGTGCTCGCGATCGACTTCGACCCGCAGGGTGCCCTGTCGGCAGGGCTCGGCGTGCCGACGCACGACGTGCCGACCATCTACGACCTGCTGCTCTCGCGCACCCTCGACCCGGCCGAGGTGATCCAGAAGACCGGCGTCGACAACCTCGACGTGATCCCCGCCAACATCGACCTCTCGGCAGCCGAGGTGCACCTCGTCACCGAGGTCGCGCGCGAGCAGATCCTCGCGAGCGTGCTGCGCCGGGTGTCGGCCGACTACGACGTCATCCTCATCGACTGCCAGCCGTCGCTCGGCCTCCTGACCGTCAACGCGCTCACCGCGAGCCACGGCGTGGTCATCCCGCTCGAATGCGAGTACTTCGCGCTGCGCGGCGTCGCGCTGCTCATCGAGACGATCGACAAGGTGCGCGACCGCCTGAACCCCGCTATCCAGCTCGACGGCATTCTCGCGACGATGTACGACGCGCGCACCCTGCACTCGCGCGAGGTGCTCGAGCGGGTCGTCGATGCGTTCGGCGAGAAGGTGCTCGAGACGGTCATCACGCGCACCGTGAAATTCCCCGACGCGACGGTGGCGGCGACCCCCATCACCGAGTTCGCTCCCGAGCACCAGGCGTCGAAGGCGTACCGGCAGCTCGCACGGGAGCTGGTGTTCCGTGGCGCGGTCGCCTGAGGCGGCTTCGGCCCCCGAGCAGCACGCGGCCGCGGCGTCGCCGCCGGTGGAGACGCCGTCGACTGAGCCCGCTGCCGCGTCGGCCGAACTCGAACCCGAACCCGAGCGAGGCTTCCGCGTCGCGCTCGCGAACTTCGAGGGCCCGTTCGACCTGTTGCTCTCGCTGATCACGAAGCACGAACTCGATATCACCGAGGTCTCGTTGTCGGCGGTGACCGACGAGTTCATCTCGTACCTGCGCGGTCTCGACTCCGAAGAGGAGCTCGACCGGGCATCGGAGTTCCTCGTCGTCGCGGCGACCCTGCTCGACCTCAAGGTCGCCGGGCTGCTGCCGCAGGGCGAACTCGTCGACGCAGAAGACGTCGCTCTGCTCGAGGCGCGCGACCTGCTGTTCGCGAGACTGCTGCAGTACCGCGCGTTCAAAGAGGCGGCGCGCTGGTTCGCGGGGCACCTCGAGCGGGAATCGATGCGGCATGCCCGAAACGTGCGCCTCGAAGAGAAGTTCCGTCAGCGCGCGCCCGAACTGCTGTGGACGCTCTCGGCCGAAGACTTCGCCGCGCTTGCAACCCTGGCGCTGACGCCACGCGAGATCCCGGTCGTCGGCCTCGACCACCTGCACGCACCGCTCGTCTCGATCCGTGAGCAGGCCGCCCACGTCGTGGCCGTGCTGCGGCGCGGCGACCCCGTGACGTTCCGCCAGCTGATCGCCGGCGTCGGGCAGCAGGGCGTCGTCGTGGCGCGCTTCATCGCGGTGCTCGAGCTCTACCGCCATGCGGCCATCGGCTTCGAACAGCTCGAACCGCTCGGCGAACTGACATTGCGCTGGTCGGCCGAGAGCTGGTCCGACGAGAATCTCGAGAGCTTGGGGGCCGACTATGACGAGTGACACGGATACCGCGATCGACGAAGGAGCGGAGGGGATGGAGGACGGCCCCGAGCTGTCGATCTCGACACCGCTCGACGTGCCCGGTCAGCCGCACCTCGACCTCGATCGCGCCCTCGAGGCGATCCTCTTCATCGCCGACGAGCCGCAGAGCGTCGTCTCGCTCGCGGCGGCTGTCGCCCGGCCGGTCGCCGAGGTGCGTTCGTCGATCGCACGTCTTCGCTCCGACTACGACGGCACCGGCACCTCGGGCGAGCCGCGAACGGATGTCGCGGGGGAGCCCGAGGCACGAGGCATCCGTCGTGGCTTCGAACTTCGCGAGGTCGGCGGTGGCTGGCGCTTCTACGTGCGAGCCGAGTACGACACCCTCGTCGCCGACTTCGTGCTGACGCAGTCTTCGACCCGGCTCTCGCAAGCGGCGCTCGAGACGCTCTCGGTGATCGCCTACAAGCAGCCGATCTCCCGTTCGCAAGTCGCCTCGATCCGCGCGGTCAACGTCGACTCGGTGGTGCGCACCCTGCTCGGCCGCGGGCTCGTCACCGAGGTCGACACCGATCCAGAGACCGGCGCGATCCTCTACGGCACGACGGAACTGCTGCTCACGAACCTCGGCATCAACTCGCTCGACGAGCTGCCGCACATCTCGCCGTTGCTCGACGACGGCCAGGAAGGATTCGACTTTGACTGACACGACAGGATGGGGCGGCGAGCCCGCCCCCGAAGGCGTGCGCCTGCAGAAGGTGCTCGCCGCGGCGGGCGTCGCGAGCCGGCGGGTCTCCGAGCAGTACATCGCCGAGGGCAGGGTCGAGGTGAACGGCGAGATCGTGACCGAGCTCGGCCGGCGCATCGACCCCGAGACCGACCTCGTCGCGGTCGACGGCGTCGCCGTGCAGCTCGACCCCGCGAAGCGGTACTACATGCTGAACAAGCCGCGCGGCGTCGTCTCGTCGATGCGCGACGAGCAGGGTCGGCCCGATCTCACCCGCTTCACCGAAGACCTCGAGGAGCGCGTCTTCAACGTCGGCCGCCTCGACGCCGAGACGAGCGGGCTGCTGCTGCTCACGAACGACGGCGATCTCGCCCACGTGCTCGCCCACCCCTCGTTCGGCGTCTCGAAGACCTACATCGCGAAGGTCACGGGCCGAGTGTCGCCGCAGGTCGTCCAGCAGTTGAAGAACGGCATCGAGCTCGACGACGGACCCATCGCCGCCGACAAGGCGCGTGTGTTGCAGCAGCAGGGCGACGACCGGCACTCGATGGTCGAACTGACGCTGCACTCCGGCCGCAACCGCATCGTGCGGCGCATGCTCGACGCGGTCGGTCACCCGGTGGTCGACCTCGTTCGTCGCAGCTTCGGGCCGCTCAACCTCGGCACCCTTCGGTCGGGCCAGATGCGGGAGCTGACGAAGGCCGAGCTCGGTCAGCTGCTCACGATCTCCCGCGCCGCGGAAGCCGGCCAGGAGCGAAGCGATGGCTCGAACGATGACCCCGGTTCCGAGGGAGCCGGCTCGTGAACGAGTCGCGCCTGACCGGCCCCGTGCGCGTCGTCGGCGTGGGCCTGCTCGGCGCGAGCATCGGCTTGGGGCTTCGCGCCAAGGGCATCGACGTCATTCTCGCCGATGCGTCGCCGACGCATCTCGCGATCGCGGTCGACTACGGCGCCGGTCGACCGGCCGAGCCCGGCGACCGCCCCCAACTCGTCGTCGTCTGCGTGCCGCCCGATGTCACTGCAGACGTGGTCGCCGCCGAGCTCGACGCCTTTCCCGAGGCGATCGTCACGGATGTCGCGAGCGTGAAGCTCGCCGTCTACGACGACCTGAAGGCGCGCGGCGCCGACCTCTCTCGCTACATCGGCACGCACCCGATGGCCGGGCGTGAGCGCGGCGGCCCGATGTCCGGTCGGGCCGATCTCTTCGTCGGCCGACCCTGGGTGGTCGCCGCGCACGGCGGCATGTCCTACCAGGACGGCTCGGCGATCGACGACCTGATCCTCGACCTGGGCGCCACGCTCGTCGAGCTGACCCCCGAGCAGCACGACGCCGCCGTTGCGCTCGTCTCGCACGTGCCGCAGGTCGTCTCGAGCCTGATGGCGCGCCGCCTCATCGATGCGCCGCACGCCTCGGTCAACCTCGCCGGCCAGGGCATTCGCGACGTCACCCGGGTGGCCGCGAGCGACCCCGAACTCTGGGTGCAGATCCTCGGCCAGAACGCCGAGCCCGTCGCCGAGATCCTCCGCGGGTACCGCGACGACCTCGACCGCTTCATCGACGCACTCGAGAACATGGAGGCCCCCGGCGCTCGGCGCAGGGTCGCCGAAGAGCTCTTCGGCGGCAACACGGGCGTCGAGCGCTTGCCCGGCAAGCACGGTGTCGACCGGCGCTATTCGAGCCTCATCGTCATGATCGACGACCGCCCCGGCCAGCTCGCACGCCTCTTCAACGACGTCGGCGAGGCCGGCGCCAACATCGAAGACCTTCGCCTCGAGCACTCGCCCGGCGCGCAGATCGGCCTCGCCGAGATCTCGGTGCTGCCCGAAATGCAGCAGCACCTCACCGACGAGCTGGCCGCACGCGGCTGGCGGATTGCAGGTTGAACGTGTCACCCGTCATTCCGTTCGTCGTGGCCGTCGACGGCCCGGCCGGCAGCGGCAAGTCGAGCGTCTCGAAAGCCGTCGCCCGCCGATTGGGCTTCGGCTTCCTCGACACCGGCGCGGCCTATCGCGCGCTGGCTTGGCACGTCGAGGCATCCGGAGTCGACACGGATGACGCGGCATCCGTCGTCGCCTGTCTCGACTCCTTCGACTACCGCATCGGCACCGACCCGGCCGGATACGCCGTGCACGTCGGCGATATCGACGTGACCGACGCGATTCGCGACCCGCAGATCTCTGCCGTCGTGAGCGCCGTGGCGCGCGTGCCCGAAGTGCGACGGCACCTGATCGAGCTGTTCCGCGCGATCATGGCGACGGTCGACGCACCCGGCATCGTGGCCGAGGGTCGCGACATCACCACCGTCGTGGCGCCCGATGCTCCGGTTCGCATTCTCCTCACAGCATCCGAAGCGGTTAGAATGGGCAGGCGCTCCGCCGAGCTCGCCGGATCCTCGGCCGAGGCAGCGGGGGAACAACTGCGCAAGCGCGACGCGGCCGACTCCAAAGTCGTGGACTTCATGACTGCGGCCGACGGCGTCACCACCGTCGATTCGACCGAACTCGACTTCGATCAGACGGTCGACGCGGTGCTCGGCGTGATCCGCGCGGCGCAACCGGTAGTCGCACCAGAACGGTGATGCGGCCGGCGCACACAGACTTAGAGGAGAGACCATGACCGACCAGAGCGAAGACTTCGACGCTCCCGACGACGACCTCGCACAGCGACTCGCAGGCGTCGACGACGAGCTCGCCGAGCAGCGCGCGACCGCGCTTCGCTCGGGGCTCTCCGACTACGCGCTCGACGACGACGACCTCGAGGTGCTCGAGATCTCGGAAGAGGGCGAAGAGGCGATCCGCTACCTGCCCGCGCTGCCGGTCATCGCGATCGTCGGCCGGCCGAACGTCGGCAAGTCCGCCCTCGTGAACCGCATCCTCGGTCGTCGCGAGGCCGTCGTCGAAGACACTCCTGGCGTCACGCGCGACCGTGTCTCGTACAAGGGCGAGTACCTCGACCGCCGGTTCACGCTCGTCGACACCGGTGGCTGGGAGCCCGACGCGAAGGGCATCGACGCGTCGGTCGCCGCCCAGGCCGAGGTCGCGATCGACCTCTCCGATGTCGTGCTCTTCGTCGTCGACGCCACGGTCGGCGCGACGTCGACCGACGAGCACGTCGTTCGACTGCTCCGAAAGGCCAACAAGCCGGTCTTCCTGCTCGCGAACAAGGTCGACGACGCCCGGCAGGAGCCCGAAGCCGCCGCCCTCTGGAACCTCGGCCTCGGCGAGCCGTACCCCGTCTCGGCACTGCACGGCCGCGGTGTCGCCGACATGCTCGAGTCCGTCTTCAAGGTGCTGCCACAGGTATCGGCCGTCGCCAAAGACGAGTTCGGCGGCCCGCGTCGCGTGGCGATCCTCGGGCGCCCGAACGTCGGCAAGTCGAGCCTGCTCAACAAGACCGCCGGTGAAGAGCGCGTCGTCGTCAACGAGCTCGCCGGCACTACTCGCGACCCCGTCGACGAGCAGATCGAGCTCGGTGGCAAGATCTGGCGATTCGTCGACACCGCCGGCATCCGTCGCCGCGTGCACCTGCAGCAGGGCGCCGACTTCTACGCATCGCTGCGCACGCAGGCCGCGCTCGAGAAGGCCGAGGTCGCCGTCGTGCTGCTCGATGTCTCGCAGGCGCTCTCGGAGCAAGACGTTCGCATCATCGACCTCGTGCTCGAGTCGGGCCGGGCGCTCGTGCTCGCCTTCAACAAGTGGGACCTGCTCGACGACGAACGTCGCCGCTACCTCGAGCGCGAGATCGAGCAAGACCTGCACCACGTCTCGTGGGCGCCCCGCGTGAACATCTCGGCGAAGACCGGTCGTCACCTCGAGAAGCTCGTGCCGGCGCTCGAGACCGCGCTCGAGTCGTGGGACACGCGCATCGCGACCGGCAAGTTCAACGCCTTCCTCACCGAGCTCACGCAAGAGCACCCGCACCCCGTGCGCGGCGGCAAGCAGCCCCGCATCCTGTTCGGCACGCAGGCAGCGACCCGCCCGCCGACCTTCGTGCTCTTCACGACCGGCTTCCTCGACCCGGGCTACCGCCGCTTCATTCAGCGACGCCTGCGCGAGATCTACGGCTTCGAGGGGTCGCCGATCGTCATCAACATGCGAGTGCGCGAGAAGCGCGACCGTTCGAAGTAAGCGTCGGATGCCGCGGCGCCCGGGTCGTTCCCTCGCGGAGACGACACCGGGCCCGGCGGCATTTCTGATGGCTGAGCAGCATCGCGGTCAGCGGGTCGCTCGTGAGGCTTGAGCAGTGGAGGTAGCGGGTTCAAGCCCCGTTGCTCACCAGCTCGAGCTGCATGATCGCGCGGTCGGCCTTCGGGCGGGCGACCTCGATGAAGCCCGCGCCGAGGAACATCGAGACCGTGCCGTGAAAGAGATCGGCGGCCGCAGCCTTGGCGCGCACCGTCTGATCGACGGCGTACGCCTCGACGATGCGGGCACCGCCGGTGCGGGCGTGGTCGACCGCCGCTTCGGCGAGGGCCCGGCCGACACCGCGGCGCCGATTGGGCCGTGGCACGACGAAGCACGAGATCGACCAGATGTCGGGATCGTCGAAATCGGGATTCGGCGTGCCGTCGGCCACGATGCGGCTGCGGCGCAGGCGCACGAGGTTCTTGCGCGGCTCGACCGCGCACCAGCCGACCGGCGCATCGCCCTCGTAGGCGATGAGCCCCGGCCCGGAGCCTGGGGCTTCGAGCTGCGAGCGCAGACGGTCATGCAGCGCTTCGTCACCGACGCTCTGCCAATCACTGCCCGGGATCTTGTACCACTGACACCAGCAGTGAGCGGCGTCGCCGCGGGTGCCGAACACCGTCTCGACGTCGGCGAACGGCACATCTCTGGCCGACACCACGCGCAGCGGTGGCGGTTCGATGTCTTCGGTCACGTCGGTCATCACCAGACGAATCTAACGCCGACCACCGACATTCGAAACGTGAACCGAGGGCGTACTGGGGCTGCCCTTTCGGCCGCTTCCGTAGATCGTGAAGCGAGGTAACAATGTAGTACCATCAGAATATGACTCCCGAGATCACCGTGCTCGATCGACTGCTCGAGGTGAGCGAGCTCTTCCAGAAAGACATGGCGCGCGCCTTCGACGGCACGCCGCTCACGCCGTCGCGCACGAGGCTGCTCTGGGAGCTCGCGGCGACCGGGCCATCGACGCAGCACGCACTCGCGACTCGCCTCGAGGTGAGCCCGCGCAACATCACCGGGCTCGTCGACGCACTCGAGGCGGGCGGCTACGTCACGCGATCACCGCACCCGAGTGATCGGCGTGCGATCATCGTGTCCCTCGCGGCATCCGCTCACGAGATGATGCGCCAGATGCAGCACGACCATGCCGAACTCTCGGCCGACCTCATCGGTGCGGTGGCCCCTGACGACCGCGAGGCGCTGCTGCGCGGTATCGAGGCGATCACCGAACGGCTCCGCGAGCTGATCGCCGCCGATGAGCAGCGTCGTGCGGAGGAACAGCGGCAGAAGGCGGTGGGGGAGTGAGCGTCGAGATCTCGGCCCGCCCCGAGGCATCCGTCTGGCGTCGCATCGGCACCTTCATGAAGCGAGCCCTGCTGATGGAGCTCGCCATCTACGCGAGCATCGGCCGATTCATCGCACGACGGCCGGCGGTGCCGCGGGGTGCCGTCGGGTTCAGCTTCCACAAGCCCGTGATGACGATCCTCATGATCTTCATCGTGCTGTCGGCGGTCGAGATTCCGATCTTCGACCTCATCGTGCATCGCTGGCCGGCGGTGCGCATCACGCTGCTCGTGCTCGGCATCTGGGGGCTCACCTGGATGTTCGGACTGCTGTGCGCCTACCTCATGCGGCCGCACACCGTGGGCCCCGACGGCATTCGCGTGCGCGGTGGGCTCGAGATCGACATCGCGCTCAGCTGGGACGACATCGCATCGGTCGCACGCAACCTTCGCGTCGATGAGCCCAAGTCGCCGAAGATCGTCGATACGGATGCCTCGCGCACCCTCATGCTGCGCATGACCGATGAGACCAATCTCGAGATTGAACTCGAGGGGCCGACGCTCCTGAAGTTGCCCGGACACGGCAAAGCCGGCGGTGAGCAGTCGGTGACGGCACTGCGCATCTGGGTCGACGACCCGGTGGCATTCATGGACGAGGTGCGGAAGTACATCTGAGCGCGGGCGAGGCGCTGCGAGCGCGCCTCGCCGTGGGGCCGTTTCAGAGCCCCGGCAGGTGCCTGACGTTCGAGCGGGCCATTGCCACGGCCTCGGCGGCGCCCCCGTGCAACACGGTCTTCGACATGGCGAGGGCGAATCCCTTGACCTGCTCACCCGTGATCGCGGGCGGCAGCGACAGCGCCCGTGGATCGGTCACGATGTCGAGCAGTGCGGGGCCCCGGTGGGCGAACGTCGTCGCCACCGCGTCTTTCAGGGCGTGCGGGTCGTCGACGCGCTCGGCGTGGAAGCCGATCGCCTCGGCGATGCCCGCGAAGTCGACCGCGGGCCCGTCGACTCCGAATGACGGGAAGCCGTCGACGAGCATCTCGAGTTTCACGAGCCCGAGCGTCGAGTTGTTGAAGACGAAGACCTTGAGCGGCAGTTTGTATGCGACCGCGGTGATGAGTTCGCCGAGCAGCATCGAGAGCCCGCCGTCGCCGGCGATGGCGACGACCTGGCGGTCGGGATAGGCGACCTGCGCGCCGATCGCGTGGGGCAGCGCGTTGGCCATCGAGCCATGGACGAACGAGCCGATGATGCGACGGTCGGGCGCTGGCGTGACGTACCTCGCCTGCCAGACGTTGCCCATGCCGGTGTCGGCGGTGAACACCGCATCGTTGGCGGCCGCCTCGTCGATGAGGGTGATCGCGTACTCGGGGTGGATCGGCGCGGTCGCGGTGACATCCGTGTAGGTGCCGACGACCGTGTCGAGCAGCTTGTGGTGCTTCTTCAGCATGCGATCGAGAAAGCCGCGATCCGACTTCGGTGCGACCAGTTCGCTGAGGCGAGCGAGCGTCGTGCGCACGTCGCCGTGCACGGGGTGGGCGACACTGACTCTGCGGCCGAGGTGCGAGGCATCCGTGTCGATCTGCGCGATCACGACCTTCTCGGGGTCGGGCAGGAACTGCTCGTAGGGGAAGTCGGTGCCGACGAGCAGAACGAGGTCGGCGTCGTGAATGCCCGCGTGGGCCGCGCCGTAGCCGAGCAGGCCGGTCATGCCGACGTCGTACGGGTTGTCGTACTGAACCCATTGCTTGCCGCGCAGGGTGTGGCCGATCGGCGCTTTCAGTCGCTCGGCGAAGGCGATCACTTCGTCGTGCGCGCCCGCCGCTCCGGCACCCGCGAAGATCGCCACGGTCTCTGCGTCGTCGATCGCCCGGGCGAGTCGGCGCACATCGGCGTCGTCTGGCACGAGGGTGGCCGGTGCTGTCAGCACGAGTTGCGGGAATGCATCGGATGCCTCGAACTCGGCGACATCGCCGGGCATCACGATCACCGACACCCCAGGGCCGGCGATCGCGTGCCGAAGTGCCGAGTTCACGACCCGCGGCGATTGCCTCGACGTCAGGATCTGCTCGCAGTAGTTCGAGCACTCCACGAAGAGCCGCTCTGGATGCGTCTCCTGGAAGTAGCCCGAGCCGATCTGCGCGCTCGGGATGTGGCTCGCGATCGCGAGCACCGGTGCGCCTGAGCGATGCGCGTCGTAGAGACCATTGATGAGGTGCAGGTTGCCGGGGCCGCAGCTGCCGGCACACACCGCGAGTTTGCCCGTGAGCTGCGCCTCGGCAGCGGCCATGAACGCGGCGGATTCCTCGTGGCGCACGTGGATCCAGTCGATGCCGCCCTTGGCCTTGCCACCCGAACGCCGCACGGCGTCGACGATGGGGTTCAACGAATCCCCGACGATGCCGTAGATGTGATCGACGCCCGCATCGATGAGCTGGGCGACGAGCTGGTCGGCGATGGTGCGTGCCATGGTGGTTCCCCTCAGAACGGCGTGCGTTCGCCTCAGTCTTGCCGGGATGCTGCGCCGGGTCGAGGGTTCTCAGCGGTTGAGGAGGATGTTCCCGGCCGGTTGAGCGATGCGCGTTGCATCCGTCTCGATTCCGGCGATCGGATGTCGCGTGCGTCGTGCCGCTGTGCACGAACACGCCCTCGAATGCCGCTATGATGGTCAAGTTGTCTTCGGAGAAATCCGGTGGCATCGGGCTGTGGCGCAGCTTGGTAGCGCACTTGACTGGGGGTCAAGGGGTCGCAGGTTCAAATCCTGTCAGCCCGACCAGAAAGTCCCCGGTAGAACTGAGTTTCTGCCGGGGCTTTCTGTATGGTTACTCGTCGAACCAGCCGAGCACCTCAGCCGCATATGCTCGTTCCGACTTGTTCGCAGGCCGCCCGTTGATCACCGCCGTCTGCATGGCCGTCACCTCGATCGTGTCGTCGGCTCGACGTGTCTCTTCGCCCATGCAGGTCACACGCCCCACACCGGGGATCTCGACACTCTTCACGACCGTCGTCACATTCATGCACTGATCGTAGACCGGACTTCTGCTCAGGGCTCGCCCGCATCGGCATCGAGTACGCACTGAAGCGAACCGGACCGATATCGACGGCACCGAGCCAGTTCGGAGAGCGGCGACGATGATGGCCGCTAGTGAAGCGCTTGCGTTCCGATGATGGAGAGCAACGGCAGCTTGTCGTGACTCTCGCTGCCGGGAATGGCGGTGTAGACGAGCAGCCAGTGTGACTGGTCCGGGTCGAGCAGTCGCTGACACGTCAGCTCCAGCGCGCCGACTTCCGGGTGGATGAAGTGCTTGACGTCGTGGGGGCGTATTCCGATCTCGTGGTCTTCCCACACCCGTCGGAACTCGTCGCTGCGGGCGAGGAGCAACTCGGCGAGGTGCGCGGCTCGAGAGTCCTGGCCACGGATGGTGACGATCTCGCGCAGCCCTGAGGCGTACATCCGACTGAGGAACTGGTGTTCTTCAGGCGCGTAGAGTCGCCGGGCAGCTGAGTCGGTGAACCAGCGGAATCCCGCGCTGCGGGCTGGCCCGGTGAATTGAGTCGTGTCGCCCGTGAGCGCCACGCCCATCGGAGTCTGCCGCAGGGTCTCACCGAGCTCCGTGACGATCTCTGCAGGGGTGTCGTGGAGGCGATCGAGGATGCGCAGCAGGCCGGGGCTGATGTGCTCGCTGACTGCGCCACGCGTGGGTGGGTTGTGCCCGGCAAGCCGGAACAGGTGGTCACGCTCGTCGAGGGTGAGGTGGAGCCCCTGCGAGATGGAGGCGATCATCTGCGCGGATGGCTGGGGTCCACGCTCCTGCTCGATCCGCGAGTAGTAATCGGTCGACATGTGGCAGAGCGAGGCCACCTCCTCTCGCCGGAGGCCGCTCGTCCTGCGGCGTTGTCCGCGGGGGAGGCCGACGTCTTCGGGTTGCAGCGACTCGCGGCGGCGGCGAAGGAATTCCGCCAGTCCGGTCCTGTCGATCAGCATGCCTGCCTCCTTCGGTGCTGCTTCATTCTTACCGCCCGCGGGCCTGTGCATCCACGGCTCACCGATCCCCCCTTCGGCCGAAGCGTGGCCTTCCGTATCAGGGGATCGAGCGGCCCTGAATAACTTCGCCGCCCTCCCCGAGGGTGGAGGAAACGCACGACTATCGGGAGTGAATTCATGCCACGAAAGAACATCGACATCACCGTCCCCGACCTCTCAGGGAAGCGAGCCGTCGTCACCGGCGCCAGCGACGGGATGGGGCTGGGAATGGCCGCACGACTGGCCGCAGCCGGCGCGGAGGTGATGATGGCCGTGCGCAATCGACGCAAGGGTGAGGCTGCGATCGCCAAGATCAGGCAGTCGGCTCCTGGCGCCGACGTGTCGCTCCGTGACCTCGACCTGTCCTCGTTGGACTCCGTCGCCGCCCTCGGCGAGACTCTCCGGGTCGAGGGTCGGCCGATCCATATCCTCATCAACAACGCCGGCGTCATGACGCCGCCCGACCGGCAGACGACCACCGACGGGTTCGAGCTCCAATTCGGCTCCAACCACCTCGGTCACTTCGCCCTCGTCGCTCATCTGCTGCCGCTCCTCAAGGCCGGTCGGGCACGCGTGACCTCGCAGGTCAGCATCGCGGCAAGACGAGGCGCCATCAATTGGGACGACCTGAATTGGGAACGCTCCTACGACGGAATGAGCGCCTACAGCCAGTCGAAGATCGCATTCGGGCTCTTCGGGCTCGAGCTGGAGCGGCGCAGCACGACCCACGGATGGGGCATCACCAGCAACCTGTCGCATCCCGGGGTCGCTCCGACGAATCTGCTCGCCGCGCGCCCTGAACTCGGCCGCGTCGAGGAGACGCCGGGCCGAAGACTCATCCGCGCCCTCTCCACCCGCGGCGTCCTCCTCGGCACGGTCGAGACCGCGAAGCTTCCCGCGCTCATGGCGGCCACCGACCCGACATCCAAGCCCGGCGCCCTCTACGGCCCTCGAGGCCTCGGGCAGCTCGGCGGTCCGCCCGCCGAGCAGCGGGTGTACGCGCCATTGCGCAGCGCTGCCGACGCTCAGCGCATCTGGAGGGTCTCCGAGCAGCTGACCGCCGCGACCTTCCCGACCAACTGACACCTAGAACTGGAATGCGTGACCGGAACGCTCGGGTCGTTGGCGGCATGATGCCTTTCGGAGCGGCTGAACGTGCCGCGAGGATGGACCCATGACACATCCATCCGACACCGCCTTGCTCGTCATCGATGCCCAGGAGTCGTTCCGCGCGCGAGCAGACGACTGGAAGGCGACGGCGAATCCTCGAGTGCTCGCCAACATCGCTCGACTCGTCGACCACGCGCGCTCGGCCGGTGACGCGATCGTGTGGGTGACGCACGCGGATCCGGGCACGGGCAGCGTCTTCGACCCGACGCGCGGTCTCGTTCGAGTCGTCTCGGAGTTCGAGCCGGCCGACGGGGAACCGCAGGTGACGAAGACATCGATCAACGCGTTCACGACGACCAACCTGCAGCAGCAGTTGATGCAGCTCGGCATTCGTCGAGTAGTGATCTGTGGCATCCGCACCGATCAGTGCTGCGAAACCACGGCCCGGGTGGCGAGCGACCTCGGGTTCGACGTCGAGTTCGTCACCGATGCGACGACGACGTCCGACATCCCGGCGGGGGAGTCGTATGCCGCGGTCTCGGGCGAGGACCTCATGCGACGTACCGAGAGCGTGCTCGCGGCGCGAGGTTTCGCGACGATCGCGACGACGGCCGAGCGAGTGGGAGCGTCAGCGGCGGCGTGACGCAGGGCCGTCCAGGGGACCGCGCGGCCTGCGAACGGCATCGTGCCCTGCCGTCAGCATCGCGCATCGTTTGAAGAGCATGATGGAGCAATGCCGACGTCACTCGTGATCCTGGCCGATACTCACGTTCCGAAACGTGCACGCGACCTGCCGCCCGAGGTATGGGCGGCGATCGAGCTCGCCGACGTGACCATCCACGCCGGCGACTGGGTCGAGGTGAGCCTGCTCGACGAGATCGAGCAGCGGTCTCGTCGGGTGATCGGAGTTGTCGGCAACAATGACGGCGACGCCCTCCGCGCCCGCCTCCCCGAGGTCGCCTCGGCGACGATCGACGGCGTGCGCTTCGCAGTCGTGCATGAGACGGGGCAGGCCGTCGGGCGCGAACGCAGGTTGGATGCGGCGTTCGCTGGTGTCGATGTGCTCGTGTTCGGGCACAGCCACATTCCCTGGGACACCGTGTCGCCCGCGGGGATGCGCGTGCTGAACCCCGGTTCACCCACCGACCGGCGACGGCAGCCGAAGGCCACCTTCATGACGGCGGTGGCCGACGCCGGCGGACTTCACGACATTCGCCTCATCGAGCTCGACCCGGGGTGGCGGGCCGAACGTCGCGCTCCGGCACCGGCATGGCTGGGCGACGCCGGTGACTGACGACTTCGCCGTGCTCCGCGCCCAGGTCGCCGCCGACCCTGAGAACGCCGCGATGACGGACATCGGCTGGGCGCCGGTATTCTCTGGATCTTCGACCGCGCGTGTTGCGATCGTCGGTCAGGCACCCGGCCGGCGGGCACAGGAGTCCGGGACGCCGTTCGATGATGCGAGCGGCGACCGGTTGGTGCGATGGCTCGGGGTGAGCCGTGAGGAGTTCCACGATCCGGCGAAGTTCGCCATCGTCCCGATGGACTTCTACTTTCCGGGCAAGGGCACGTCGGGCGACGCACCGCCGAGGCCGTCGTTCGCGCCGCGGTGGCATCCGCTCGTCTTCGAGATGCTCACCGAGGTGCGTCTGACGATCCTCGTCGGCGCGTATGCGCAGCGACACTACCTCGGAAACCGTCGACGTGCGAGCCTCACCGAGACGGTTCGGGCGTACCGCGACTACCTGCCGGAGATCATGCCCATCGTCCATCCGTCGGGCCTGAACGCGAGGTGGCTCGCTGCGAACCCGTGGTTCGAGGCCGAGGTGGTTCCCGAACTCCGGGGGCTGGTCATGCGGGCCATCACGACGACCGTGCGAGATCAGCCCGCAAGCTGACGGCGGCCGGAACCTGCGGCTTGGTCCCTCCAGCCACGTCATGTGGCGCAGGCGTCGCCATCGACGTCACTCGCTGTTCACCCGCCATTCGATTCCAGGTACGGCGGTCTCGTAATTCGCGGCCACTTCGATCGGGTGAGATTTCGATATCGCCAGTCGCGATATCCCGTCGGGCACATCCGACTCACTCCCCGAAAGGAACGCCCATGCGCGCCCGCGCCCTTCCCGCTCTCGGACTTCTCGCCCTCGGCGCCGTCGCTCTCGCCGGCTGCTCCAGCACCGAATCAGAGGCCGCTGCGGCCTCGGACCCAGATGCCCCCATCACCTTCGCGACGACACCGCTTGGCGACGACCCGACCGCCCAGAATCCGATCGAGGCGTTCGCCGAGCTCATCACCGCCGAGACCGGTCGCGAGGTCGAGATCGTCGACGTGCCCGACTACACGGCCGTCGTGGAGGCCATCCGCAACCACCACGTCGACATCGGCTTCATGAGCGGATTCCCCTCCGCCCTCGCCGTCAACACGGGCGAAGTCGATGCGCTCGTCGCCTGGCCGGGGAACGACGAACCGGTGTCGACCTGCCTCGTACTCGACGGGTCGTCGCTGCACTCGCTCGACGACGTCACGACCGAGACGGTCGTCGCCTTCGCCGACCCGGCGTCGAGCTCGGGATACTTCATGCCCGTGTCAATGCTCCACGACGCCGGCCTCGAGCAGGACGCCGATTACACCCCGATGTTCTCGGGCGGCCACGACATGAGCTTCATCGCGCTGAAGGAGGGGCAAGTGGATGTCGCGTGCACGTCGACGATCTTCCCGACCATGGTCGGCACCGACATGTTCCCCTTCGCCGAGGGCGAGACGCGTTCCATCGGGGAGAGCGACTCGATGCCGGTAGCCGTGACGGTGCTCGCCGACCAGTTGATCGCCGAGGACAAGCGCGAGCTGCTGCTCGAGGCGCTGCCGAACGTCTTCGTCGAGGAGAACGCCGAGGCCCTCGGGGCGATGTTCGAGGCCATGCAGGGCACCGGGCCGATCCTCGAGCCGGATGCCAAGATCTTCCAGCCCTTCGTCGACATCGCGGCCATCGCGGATGTCGACATCTCGGATCTCGGCTGAAGCGGCGGCGAGTCATGACCATTCCCGCAACCCAGCACGCGCGGCCACTCTCGGCGGCCGAGCTGCAGCCACAGCTGCCGCTCGTCTCGGTGCGTGATCTGAAGGTCGCGTACGGCGGCGGGCCGCTCGTGCTCGACGGCGTCGATCTCGATCTCTTTCCCGGCGAGATGGTGGCACTGCTCGGCTCGTCAGGTTCCGGTAAATCGACGCTCATGAAGAGCCTCACCGGCTTCGCGCCGATCAGCGGCGGCTCAGCCAGAGTCGGCGGGTACGACCTGACGAACCTGCGTCGCGGCCAATTGCGCGACGTGCGCGCCTCCGTGGGTCAGGTGTTCCAGCAGTTCAACCTCGTCGGACGCCTCAGCGTGCTGACGAATGTGCTCACCGGGGCGTTGCACGAGGCAGGCCCCATCAACGTCGTCGGCGGCTTCTCGACGGCGCACCGCAAGCGGGCGCTCGAGTTGCTCGATCGGGTGGGCATCGCGCACAAGGCCAAGGAGCCGGCTCGGTCGCTCTCAGGCGGGCAGCAACAGCGCGTCGCCATCGCTCGAGCCCTCATGCAGCGACCCAAACTGATCCTCGCCGACGAGCCCGTGGCCTCGCTCGATCCGAAGATGTCGCGCTCGGTCCTCGAACTGCTGCATGCGATCGCGCGCGACGACGGCATTCCCGTGCTCGTGAGCCTGCACGTCATGCCGTTGGCGCTCGAGCACTCCGATCGCATCGTCGGCCTCCGGCACGGCGAGATGCTCGTCTCCGCCCCGACCAGTCAGCTCGATGCGGCGGCCCTCGACGTCGTCTACCAGCACGACGACGAGGAGGGGGAAGGCGTTGTCGACGACCTCGCCTGATCGCGCCGGCCGGAAAGCGCCCCCGCCGCCGCAACTCGACCCTCGTGAACGCGAGCGCCTGGAGCGTGCGTTCAACGTGCCGCGCGCGCGTTTCCTCCTCGGCATACCGGTCGTCGCGCTGCTTCTCGTCTGGTCGTTCGTCGGCGCCGAGTTCAACTTCGCGAAACTCGGCGAGGGCGCCGTGAACATGGGGGAGTTCCTCTCGCGGCTCTTCCCTCCGACCTGGGACAAGTTCGACACGATCGTGGCGCTGCTCATCGAGACCCTGCAGATGGCCATCGTCGGTACGGTGCTCGGCGCCGTGCTGTCACTCGTCGTCGCGTTCGGGGCCGCCTCGAACATCGCGCCGAAGTGGCTCTACTACCCGACCCGCTGGGTGATGAACATCATCCGGTCGCTGCCCGATCTCGTTTTCGCGCTCATGTTCGTCTCGGCCGTCGGGCTCGGGCCGTTCGCCGGCATCCTCGCGATGACGATCGGTTCGATCGGTTCCATCGGCAAGATCTTCGCCGAGGCCATGGAGGCCGTCGACGTGGGCCCCGTCACCGCCATGCAGGCGGTCGGCGCTTCGAAGCGCCAAGTCGTGCAGTACGGCATCCTGCCGCAATCAGCGCCGATGCTCGTCTCGTATACGCTCCTGCTCTTCGAGGGCAACGTGCGTGGCGCGACCATCCTCGGCATGGTCGGCGCCGGCGGCATCGGCCTCGAGCTCACCACCGCCATGAAGATGTACGACTACGGGCACCTCAGCGCGATCGTCATCTGCATCATCGTGCTCGTCACGGTCATCGACCAGGCGAGCGCCGTCATCCGAAGGAGAATCACATGACCATCGCCGAAGCCACTCCGGCTCCCACTCCCGTGGCGGCTCCCGCGCTCGCCGCGATCCCGCTCAGCGCACCGGTCAACCTGCGCGACCTCGTCGGCATCCCGATGACGGGCGGCGTCGTTCGCGAAGGCTTCGCGATTCGTGCCGACGATCTCTCGACCGTCACCGAAGCGATCGCCGACCAGCTCGTCGCAGCCGGCCTGAGCGCGGTCGTCGACCTGCGCTCGGCCGATGAGGTGCTGCTCACCGGGCGAGGCCCGTTCGCGGCTCGCACGACAGTGAATTACCACCACGTGCCGTTCATGACCGACCTCGGGCAGGCAGCCGACGGCGACCCGCTGGATCAACGCTCGTTCGGCCGGATGTACGTGCGCATGTTCGAGAACGCCGCCCCGCAGATCGTCACGGCGCTGGCGATCATCGCGCATGCTCCGGGTGCGGTGGCCTTCCACTGCGCTGCAGGGCAGGATCGCACGGGCGTGCTCGCGGCGTCCCTGCTGCTCGTGCTCGGCGCAGACCGCGTCGACATCCTCGCCGACTACGCCCGCACGGGTGCGAACTCGGCAGCCATCCACGAGCGCATCGCCCCCGTCATCGCGCCCTTGATGGCGAAGTTCGGGTTCGACCTCGACCAAGCTGCGCGTGGCGCGGCTCGAGTGGAGTTCTCCGATGCGCCCATGCGAGCGCTGCTCGACGAGCTCGGCCGGGATGCCGCCGACCCCCTGGCGTCGCTACGCAATGCCGGCCTCACCGACGGGCTGATCGCCCGACTGCGTGAGCGGGCGGTCGCCGAGGCATCCGCGTGACGACGGTCGATGCGGGGCGGCCCCGGCCGGCGGTCGAGCGCCGTGGCCCGGGCCGCCCGCGCTCGATCGGTCACGACGGGCGGATCATCGAGGCGGCCGTCGAGCTCATCGAGCGCGGTGAGGAGGTCACGGTCAGCCGCGTCGTCGACATCAGCGGCGTCAGTCGCGCGGCGATCTATCGTCGTTGGCCGAGCATGACCGATCTCGTGGCCGCCGCGCTCGACCAGGGGCGCACCCCGTACGCCATACCGCTCGGCGGTGACCTGCTGGAGAACGTGCTCGCGGTGTTCACCGCCTCTGCCGACTCAACCCGGGCCACCTACTCGGAGGAGCGGTTCCGATTGAGGTTGAAGCTCGCGATGACCGATCGCAAACTCGCCCAGGCGTATTGGCGCTCGCATGTGGCGCGTCGTCGCACTGGCATGGTCGCGGTGCTTCAGGAGGGGATGGCGCGAGGCGAGCTGCGCCCAGACCTCGATCTCGACGCCTGCATCGACCTCATCAATGGCGTCTTCTACTATCAGTTCGTCGTGCGCGGAGTCTCGTTCGACGATTCCGATGCCATCGTGCGCTGTCGGGAGGCGATACGTGTCGCGTGGCGCGGCATGTCGGCCGAACACGCAGTCGAGCAGTTCGAGCGGGCTACGATCGCACCGGCCGGTAGGTGATGTGCGTCACGAGTGACGCCGCACGCACCGAGATCCGCTCGAGCGGCTGCGCCGGTACGCCGTCGAAGACCCGCTCACCTGCGCCGATGATGCACGCCGTGACGTGCAGCCGCAGCTCGTCGAGGAGGCCCGCGGCGAGATACTGGTTGACGGTCGTCGCCCCGCCGGCGATCGAGATGTTGCCGTCGCCCGCTGCGGCGCGCGCCTGCTCGAACGCCGAGTGGATGCCGTCGGTCACGAAGTGGAACGTGGTGCCGCCCTCCATCTCGATGGGGTCGTGCGCGAAGTGGGTGAGCACGAAGACCGGCCCGTGGTACGGCGGGTTCGGGCCCCACCACCCCCGCCAGTCGCGGTCCCACTCGCCGCGAACGGGGCCGAACATGTTGCGACCCATGATGGTCGCGCCCGAATCGAGGATCGCGTCGAGCTCGGCGCGGTTCTCGTCGGCGGTCTCGAACATCCAGCCGTGGAGCGCGTTCTCTTCGATGTCGCCGAACGGCGCCTCTTCTCGCTGGTTCACGCCGGTCGCGAAACCGTCGGCCGAAACCGCGAGGTCGCTGAACACCTTGCCCATGATGTATCTCCCTAACCAGTTGTAATTTGCAATTAGTTGGCAGGATAGCGTCAACTAGTTGTAGGCTGCAAGTGGTTTTTGGAGGTGGTGCGCATGAGCTTGGAGCATCGATCGGGCTGCCCGATCAACCTCGCACTCGAGGTGTTCGGCGACAAGTGGTCGCTCATCGTCATCCGCGACATCATGTTCGGCAATCGGCGCCATTTCAACGAGCTGTTGGCCGGCTCCGACGAGGGCATCGCCTCGAACGTGCTCGCCGACCGCCTGCAGCGCCTCGTCGGGCTGCACATGCTCTCTCGCGCACCCGACCCGAGCCACAAGCAGAAGGTGGTTTACAGCCTCACCGAGCCGGCAATCCAGCTCGTGCCCGTGCTGGCGCACCTCGGGGCCTGGGGCGTGCGGCATCTGCCGACGAGCAGGGAGCTCTCGGTGCGCGCCGAACTCCTCGAACGTGGCGGACCGGAGTTCTGGGATCGGTTCATGGATGAGCTGCGTGAGCAGCATCTCGGCATCCCGCGTCCGCTGGGGGTGCCGTCGGCCTTCGCCGAGCTGCGTGCCGCCTACGAAGCGGAACTCGCCCGCGCGTAGCGACCGAGTGGTCCGAGCGTCCGCCGTGTCGCGAGGTCGCGCGCCGTCCCGCGCTACTGGTTCAGTGCTCCGATCAGCGTGCCGACGGCGGTGGCGATGAGCAATGCGACGAGGCCGAACCGGCGCACCTGCACCGCGAGCAGCGCGTGCGAGAGGCGCCGGCGAGGTCGTCGCCGGCGCCTCGGCGCGCGAGGAGCTGGTGCGGGCTGCGTGCTCAGCCGGCGCTCGGAACGATGAGGCCGCTCGTCGCGGCGCGCGCTGCGGTGAAGCGGGCCTCGACGTCGGCCCAGTTCACGATCTCCCAGAAGGCCTTCACGTAGTCGGCTCGAACGTTGCGGTAGTCGAGGTAGTACGCGTGCTCCCACACGTCGAGCTGCAGCAACGGGATGACGCCGAGGGGCGCGTTGCCCTGCTGGTCGAACAGCTGGAAGATCACGGGCCGAGCGCCGACGCTGTCCCACGCGAGCACCGCCCAACCCGAGCCCTGAACGCCGAGGGCGGTCGCCGTGAAGTGCGCGCGGAACGCATCGAGCGAGCCGAAGCCGTCGTCGAGCGCCGCTGCCAGCTCGCCCTCGGGGGAGCCGCCGCCGTCGGGCGAGAGGTTCTTCCAGAAGACGCTGTGATTGATGTGGCCGCCGAGGTTGAAGGCGAGGTCCTTCTCGAGCTTGTTCACGTTCGCGAGGTTGCCGCTCTCGCGGGCCTCGGCGAGCTGCTCGAGCGCCGCGTTCGCCCCGGTCACGTAGGCCTGGTGGTGCTTGGAGTGGTGCAACTCCATGATCGTCGCCGAGATGTGCGGGGCGAGCGCGGAGTAGTCGTAGGGCAGCTCGGGCAAGGAGTAGACGGGCATGCGGTGTGCTTCCTTTCGATGGGATCGCTCGCGGATGGGAGCGACCGGGTCACAGGGCCGAGATCGATGTCAGAGCTCGGGGGCGTCGTGTTCGAATCGGTGGAATCGCCGGTCGCGGTACACGAGCGAGGGAGCGGGCGTTCCGAGGAACACCTCGAGCACCTCGGCGACGACGAGCGACGAGCCGCCGACCGGCACGGTCTGCACGATGCGGCAGCGAAGTGCGGCTCGCGCATCGTGGAGCACCGGCTCACCGCTCTCGAGCGTCGACCAGCCCTGCTCAGGCGTGAACCGGGGCTCGCCCGAGCGAGCGAACGCGCGGGCGACGTCGACGTGATGCGCGGAGAGGAGGTGCACCACGATCGTGTCCGCGGCGAGCAACCCGCCCGCCGAACCGGTCGCACGAGTCACCGAGAACGACAGGGCCGGCGGATCGGCCGAGACCGAGGCGACGCTCGACGCGGTGAGCCCGACGGGCCCGAGTTCCGTGCGGCCGGTGATCAGTGCGATGCCGGCCGGGTGCTCGCGGAAGGCGGCCTTGAATCCGTCGACGGCGACCACCGCGTTGCCCGCAGTGGCGGCATCCGTCATGAATGCGCTCCCTGCGCGGGCAGGACTGCGACGACGGGGTGGTCGAACCGGAGCATGCCGGTCTTCGCGGCGCCACCCGGTGAGCCGAGCGGCACAGCGCCGTCTGGGGAGAGTTCGAAGAACTCGACGTTGGCCTTGTAGTAGTCGGCCCACATTTCGGGAAGGTCGTCTTCGTAGTAGATCGCCTCGACGGGGCACACGGGCTCGCAGGCCCCGCAGTCGACGCACTCGTCGGGGTGGATGTAGAGCGAACG
>NZ_ATXG01000024.1 GCF_000421565.1 Agromyces subbeticus DSM 16689
AACGCCCGGACACATTCCGAACCCGGAAGCTAAGACTCGCAGCGCCGATGGTACTGCAGGGGTGACCCTGTGGGAGAGTAGGACACCGCCGGACATCATTTCGAGAAGAGCCGCCCAAGGTTGGGCGGCTCTTCTCATTTAACGCGAAGGCGAAGGCGCATGGCGCTCAGCGCCGGCGCGAAGAGCAGTCAGACGCGAAGAAGCAGTACTGAGCCGTCCCGGTGGGGCGGCTCTTCGTCGTTTCCGGGTTGTTCCGCCTCCGGAACCCGCCGTGGTTGCGACGGCCCGACGTAGGCTGGTGAGATGGGCAGCCGTCTCAGCGAAGCCATGAGCCCCTACCTGCGTGCGCACGCCGACAACCCCGTCGATTGGTACCCGTGGGGCGAAGCGGCGTTCGACGCAGCTCGTGAGCGTGACGTGCCGGTGCTCATCTCCATCGGGTACGCGACGTGCCATTGGTGTCATGTGATGGCGCGCGAGAGCTTCAGCGATCCGGCGATCGCCGAGGTGCTGAACGAGGGCTTCATCGCGATCAAGGTCGACCGTGAGGAGCACCCCGCCGTCGACGCGAGCTTTCTCGCGGCGGCCTCGGCATTCACGCAGCAACTGGGTTGGCCGTTGACGGTGTTCACGACTCCCGAGGGCCGCGCGTTCTACGCCGGCACCTACTACCCGCCGCGTCCGGTTCAGGGCGTGCCGTCGTTCTCGCAAGTGCTGGCGGCAGTGAGCGAGGCGTGGCGTGAACGCCGGCACGAGCTCACCGGCGCGGCCGATGCGGTCGCCGAGGCGTTGGTGGCGGCATCCGCGGCTCAGATCGCGGGTGCACTGCCCGACCGAGCGCAATTGCAGGCCGCCGTCGACGAACTGCTGCGCCAGGAGGATCTCGTGCACGGGGGCTTCGGGGGTGCCCCGAAGTTCCCTGTGGCACCGGTGCTCGGCTTCCTCGTCGCAATGGGGGAGCCCGCGCGCTCTCGCGCGGCGCGGACGCTGCGGCTCATGGGTGCTTCGCAACTGCGGGACCCCGTCGACGGCGGGTTCTTCCGGTACGCGACCCGAGCGGACTGGAGCGAACCGCACTACGAGCGCATGCTGACCGACAACGCCCTGCTGCTGAGCGTCGGCACCGAGCTCGTCGGAGCAGACGCCGCAGACCCGGCGCCCGGCGCGATCGCCGACGGGGTGGCACGCTTCCTCATCGAGCGCATGCAGCTGCCCGACGGCGCGTTCGCGAGCGCCCAGGACTCGGAGAGCATCATCGACGGCGTGCGCGATGAAGGCGGCTACTACCACCGGGATGCGGCCGGGCGTACGTCGCTTGAGCCGCCAGCCCTCGACGAGAAGGTGCTGACGGGCTGGAACGGGCTCGCGATCGGTGCGTTGGCGCGCCACGGGTTCGTGCGGCGTGATGATGCCTCGCTCGACGCTGCCCGGCGCGCCGCCGACCTGTTGCTCGCGCGCCATGTACGGCCCGACGGCTCGCTCGTCCGGGCGTCACTCGACGGCACGGCGTCGACCGCGGCCGCGGTGCTCGAGGACACGGGCATGCTGGCGGGCGGGTTGCTCGAGCTCGCCCTGGCGGGCGGTGAGGCCGGCTACGCGGTTGCTGCGCGCTCGCTCATCGACGCGGCCATGTCGGCGTCGCCCGATGAGGCGACACCGTTCGCCCCGCCCGGAGGCGGTGACCCGGTGCTGCGCGCCCGCGGGCTCGAGCTGCCCGAGGATCCCGCAGAGGGCGCCACGACGGCAGGCGCGACGGCGTGCGCGGATGCTGCGTGGCGGCTGTACCTGCTGGGCGCCGGCGAGCGATACCGTGCCGCCGCCGAGGGAGCGATGGCGGCGGTCGCCGGCATCGCCCCCGCACGTCCCCTCGCATTCGGCGGTGCACTCCAGCTCATGGCCCGCATGACGGCACCCGCCGTGCAACTCGTCACCGTCGTGCCCGACGGTGATCGGGTCGGCCTCGCGGCGGGCACCGCCGCGCATTGTCTTCTCGAGGCCACGCGGGTGCACGAGGCATCCGTCACGGCGTTCGTCGACGAACGGCAGTCGCTGGCATTCGCCGAGGCGGGGTTCTCGCTGTTCGAGGGGCGCGGGGTGCGGGCCGGCGAGGCGGTCGCCTATCGCTGCGAGGCGTTCGTCTGCGCGCTGCCCGTAGGCGATGCGGCCGCGCTCACAGCACTCGGCGCGGGGGCGTAGGCAGGCGAAGCCCCGGCGGCCCATACGATGAGAGCATGACTGGGCGAGCGCGGCGCGAATCGGGTGCCATCGCGGCTGCCGCGGTCATCGACGCGGTGCTCGTCATCGCGTTCGTGCTGATCGGGCGACGAAGCCACGCCGAGGGACTCGACGTGGTCGGCATCGCAGGCACCGCGTGGCCGTTCCTCGTCGCACTCGCTGCGGGGTGGCTCGCCGCCATGGCATGGCGGCGGCCCTTCGCGGTCTGGCCGACCGGCGTCGTGGTGTGGGCGGTGACGGTGACGGGCGGCATGCTGCTCCGTCTCGTCAGCGGGCAGGGCACCGCCGTCGCGTTCGTCATCGTCGCGACGGTGACCCTTGCGCTGTTCCTCATCGGCTGGCGGCTCGTCGCACTGCCCGTCGGGCGTCGCTTGCGCATCGCGAACCGCGCCTCGACCTCGAGCGCGACATGAACCCGATCGAGTGGCTCTTCGACGCCCAGCTCGTGATCGGCGACCAGGTGATCCTCTGGCGCGAGATCGTCGGCAACCTCTTCGGGCTCGCGAGCGCTCTCGGCGGACTGCGCCGCAAGGTCTGGGCCTGGCCCGTCGGCATCGTCGGCAATGCGCTGCTCTTCACCGTGTTCCTCGGTGCGGTGTTCGACACCCCGAATCCCGTGAACCTGCTCGGCCAGGCCGGTCGCCAGCTCATGTTCATCGCCGTGTCGATCTACGGCTGGGTGCGCTGGTCGCAGCACCGTCACGTGAGCGCGAACGCGGTCGAACCGCGCTGGGCGAGTGCGCGAGCGCGCATCCTGCTCGGCGTCGCGCTCGTCGGCGGCACGCTCGTGCTGACCCCGGTCTTTCGCGCGCTCGGCTCGTTCGAACCCGTGTGGGCCGACGCGTGGATCTTCATGGGCTCGCTGCTCGCCACCTGGGGCATGGCGAAGGGGTGGACCGAGTTCTGGCTGATCTGGGTGGCCGTCGACATCGTCGGCGTGCCATTGCTGATCAGCGCCGGCTACTACGCATCGGCGCTGCTCTACGTCTTCTACGGCGCCTTCACGATCTTCGGATTCTTCACCTGGATGCGAGTGCAGCGACTCACCAGCGAGACGGCACCCGGTCGAGCACCAGCCACACCGCCGAGCTGAGCTCGGGGTGATCGAGGGCGATCTCGCGCAACAGGTCGAACTCGAACTTCGCGGCGTCGCCCTCACGAGCGGCCGGGTGGTAGGCGCGCGCCCGCACGGTGCGCCAGCGCTCGGAATGCAGGCGCTCCTCGCGCAGAGTCGCGACCACCTGCTCATCGACCGAGGGAAGGTCGGGCAGGAAGACCCAGGGGTCTTCGCCCAGGCGGCACCGCAACTCGATGAGTGCCGAGAGTTCGTCTCGCGCGTCTTGGCGCAGACGCTCGAGCGTCGTCGACTCTGCCATGCGCCCTCCCCTCGCTACATCCGATCGTAATCAACGCTAAACGCACCATGTGACGCGCGGGTTACAGGGCGCAATCCGACGTGTACTTCAGGTGTCGAGTCGATGACGGTCGAGTGGCGGCAGCCGTGCCGCGGCCGTTGCACCGCTGTGCGCTTGAATGGTCGGATGAGCACCGAACCCGCATCGACGCCCGAACGCGTCGTCTCCGCCGTCGACGATGCACGCGCGGCTGAGCTGCTCGAGCGCCTCCGTACCGACCTGGGCGCCGCGAGCTACACCGTTGCGGCCGTCGACGCGCTGTGGGGCCCCGCGCCCGCGGCGGCCCTGCATCGTGGCGAACGAGTGCCCGCGCGACGGGCGCTCGCCGCGCAGCGCGTAGCTCCGGGCGGGCTCCCCGCGCGGGCCGTGCTCGCTGCGCTCTTCGTGCTCGGCGACGACGTTGAAGTGTCGGAGCTCGAGCAGGCGCTACCCGCCCTGGGGGTCGCGGGCGCGATCGAGCTCGGGCTCGTGACCGTCGACCGCGGCGGGGCATCCGCTCGCGCCGCACTCGACCTGCGGCCGTACGGCTTCACCGACGCACGTGGCGGCGGTGAGTGGTGGATCATCTCGGACGTCGGCGAGCTCATGCTCGACGGTGCGCTCGGCGAGCAGCACGTGCTCGGCGTGGGCGGCGCCTCGATGACGCTGTCGGGGCTCATGCTGCCGACGCCCACGGCGACCGTGCTCGATCTCGGCACCGGGTGCGGAATCCAGGCGATGCACGCCTCGCGATTCGCCGAGCGGGTCGTCGCGACGGATATCTCGGAGCGAGCGCTCATGATCGCGAGCCTGAATCTCGCGCTGAACGGCATCGAGGGCGTCGAGCTGCGTCTCGGCAGCCTGTTCGAGCCGGTCGCGGGGGAGCGATTCGATCGCATCGTCTCGAACCCGCCGTTCGTGATCACGCCTCGCGCCGAGGGCGTTCCCGAATACGACTACCGCGACGGCGGCATGGTCGGCGACGCGCTCGTCGAGGCGGTCGTCGGCGGCATGCACGAGCATCTGCAGCCCGGTGAAATCGCGCAGCTGCTCGGCAATTGGGAGTACCGCGCCGAGGAGCAGCTCGATGCGCTCGAGCGAGTGGGCGGCTGGGCCGGAGCACTCGACCACTGGGTCGTCGAGCGCGAGGTGCAGCACGTCACCGAGTACGCCGAGACCTGGATCCGCGACGGCGGCACGAAGCCCGGCACCGCCGAGTTCGACCGGCTCTACGACGTCTGGCTCGACGACTTCGCCGCTCGCGGCGTCGAGAGCGTCGGGTTCGGGTACGTGCTGCTTCGCCGAGCGGATGCCGCGGCATCCGCCCCCAGGCGGTTCGCCCGGCTCGAACGGCTGCACGGCCCCCTGGGGTCGAACGCCGAGGGCCTCGGCGCCCACCTCGCCGAGTGCCTCGCCGCCCGCGATCGGCAGGCGCAGCTCGACGACGCCGCACTCGCCGCGGCCCGCTTCGTGACCGCGGGCGACGTCACCGAGGAACGGCACTATTGGCCCGGCGACGACGATCCGACCGCGATGCTGCTGCGCCAGGGCGGTGGCTTCTGCAGGGTGATCACTCTCGACACCGGCCTCGCGGCACTCGTCGGCGCGTGCGATGGCGAGCTCGCGATCGGGGCGATCGTCGGCGCCCTCGCCGAGTTGCTCGACGTCGACGAGGCGGCGCTCGCGCGTGAACTGCTGCCCGCCGTGCGAACGCTCGTCGACGACGGCCTGCTGCGCTTCGCGGAGTGAGCCGGGCGCCGGGTCAGACGGTGCCGGGTCAGACGGTGCCGGCGGGCGGCCACACCCCGATGATGAGCGCCATGACGAGCACGGTCACGAGCTCGTGCGCGATGTTCAAGATGGTCAGACCCGACGGCCGCCCCTCGAACGCGTCGTGCGTGATGAAGCGGGCCGCGGTGAATCCAGCCCACAGCATGAGGCCCGTCGTGATCGCCATGAGCAGGTAGTTGCCGCCGAGTGCCGTCCACGCGACCTGCGTGGCGATCGCCAGCACCCACGCCGAGATGAAGCTCACGACGAGCGTCGTCACGATGGGGCCCACGGCGCCGCGGTCGCCGGAGTCGTCGACCTTGGCGACCCGCATCCAGTAGTTGCCGAAGACCTTCGGGGTGTACCAGACCGAGCCGACGAGCATCGTCGACAGCGTTGCGACGATCACTGCCCAGTAGTTGACCTCGATGAGCATCTCAGCCTCCCGTGCGATTCGTCCGAACTGCCCCTGTGGTCGGCAGTCTAGACCCGCGCACAGCCGGGCCGCGGTATTCTCGTGGTCGCACATCGAAAGCGAGCCCATGCCCGACAGTCCGCTCTCCGCCTCCCCGTACGAGGTGCTCGGCGTCGCCGCCGACGCCGACGATGCGGCGCTGCGCCTCGCCTACCGCCGGGCGCTCCGTGAGGCCCACCCCGACACCGGCGGCGACGTGGTGCGATTCCACGCCGTGCAGGTGGCGTGGGAGCTCGTCGGCACGCCCGATGCGCGAGCGCTCTTCGACCGCGGCGCGCGAGGCGGGGCACCCGAGCCGACGCGAGAGGCGTGGGCGCCGGCTGCGCCCAGGGCACGACGAGATTCCCGCCCGCTCGCCCGCACCTACGGCCACCCCGGCGGGTTGTCGCGCGAGCGCTACCTCGATCTCATCCGGGAGTGGGCGGGGCGCGGCGTCACGCTCGCCGACCCCTACGATCCCGCGCTCGTGCGAAGTGCGCCGCGCGACATCCGTCACGTGCTCGCCGACGCCCTCGCCGAGGAGTCGAGCGCGCGCGCCCTCTCGACGCTCGGCATCGCCTACACGGTGTGGCACGACCTCGCGACGGATGCCGCGGGCCGCGGCCTGCCGCCGAAGCTCGACCACCTCGTGCTCGGCCCGAGCGGGCTCTTCGCCATCCAGTCCGAGGACTGGGGCGGCCCGGTCGCGATGAAGCGCGGCGAGCTGGTCGGCGAGGCGCTCGCCGGCGAGCGCCCGGTTCGCGCGCTCGCGGCACGGGCGAAGGCGATCGGGCGGGCCGCCCGGGTGAAGCCGACCGCACTGCTCATGGTGGTGCCCGACGAGCACGCCGAGGAGTCCCTCGAACTCGGCGGCACCAACCGCGGCGCCGTGGTCGCGCTCGTGCGGCGCTCACGTCTCGCGAGCGCCGTGCGCGAGGGCCTGCCGGGCTCGGCTCAGCTGGGCGGCACCGAGGTCATGGAAGTGCGCTCGCGCCTGCAGGCGGTCGTGCAGTTCGCATAGCGACCGCGAGCGGTGTTTGATGGGAGGATGCCCGCATCGAACACCGACCCCTACATCGCCGACTTCGCCGAGTTCGTTCAGGCCGCTCCATCGTCGTACCACGCGGCCGCCGAGGTCGCCCGGCGCCTCGAGGCGGCCGGATTCGACCGGCTCGACGAGCGTGACGAGTGGCCGGCGGGTGGCGGCCGTCGCGTGGTCGTTCGCGATGGCGCCGTCATCGCCTGGGTGACACCGGATGCCGCGGGGCCGACGACGCCGTATCGGGTTCTCGGCGCCCACACCGACTCTCCGTCGTTCAAGCTGAAGCCGCGGCCGAGCTCGACGTCGGAAGGCGTGCTGCAGGCCGGGGTCGAGGTCTACGGCGGGCCGCTCCTGAACTCGTGGCTCGATCGCGAGCTCGAGCTCGCCGGGCGCATCGTGACCGACGACGGCGTCGAGCACCTCGTGCGCACGGGGCCGATGCTGCGCATTCCGCAGTTGGCGATCCACCTCGACCGCGAGGTGAACAAGGGCCTCACGCTCGACAAGCAGCGCCACATGCAACCGATCTGGGGAGTGGGCGCCGAGGGCGACATCCTCGGCGTGCTCGCCGGCTCGGTCGGCACGACCGCCGATCGCATCGTCGGCCACGACGTGCTCGTCGCCGATACGCAGACCCCTGCGCGCTTCGGTCGCGACGACGAGCTGTTCGCCTCGGGGCGCATGGACAACCTGAGCTCGGTCTACGCCGGCCTCGCCGCCCTGCTCGAGACGCCGAGCGACGGCGGCCACATCAGCGTGCTGGCCGCGTTCGACCACGAGGAGCTCGGCTCCGAGTCGCGATCGGGCGCGAGCGGCCCGTTCCTCGAGGACGTGCTCGTGCGCATCGGCGCGAGCCTCGGCGGCGGTGAGGTCGAGCGTCGGCGTGCGTTCGCGGCATCCTGGATCGTGTCGTCGGATGCCGGCCACGCGGTGCATCCCAACTACTCCGACCGGCACGACCCCGCGAACCGGCCTGTGCTCGGCGGCGGGCCGTTGCTGAAGCTCAACGCGAACCAGCGCTACGCGAGCGACGCTGCGGGATCGGCGTTCTGGGCCGCGCTCTGCAGTGCCGCCGGGGTGGCGACCCAGTCGTTCGTGTCGAACAACTCGATGCCGTGCGGCTCGACGATCGGGCCGCTGTCGGCGACCCGCCTCGGCATCCGCACGGTCGACGTCGGCGTTCCGCTGCTGTCGATGCACTCGGCCCGAGAACTGGCCCACGTCGACGACCTCGTGGCGCTCGGCGCCGCGGTCACCGCGTTCTTCAGCGCGGCGGAGTAGCGTTCACGGCAATTCGCCGCGGGCATCGGCGCGCACGGCTGCGCGCGAGTCGAGCGCGAGCTCCTCTGCGTCGAGCGCGAAGAACAGCTCGCGCATGACCTCCTCGTTCAGGTGTCCGGCGTCGCGCTCCTCGAGGAGGACCGCGCGTCGCGCGGCGATCCAGTGCCGCGACAGTTCGGCGAATTCGGCGTGCGAGACGACTGGCGGCGCCTCGGCCTCGTTCTCGAGCTGGCGCGTCTTCGCGGCATCCGCTCGAATGCGCTTCTCGAATCGGCCGATGACCTCGTCGGCGAGTTCGGCGCCGAAGCGCTCGCGCCACTCTTCACGGCGTTCCTCGACGTAGGCGAGGCCGGCCGTGCTGCTCCGCCGGAGCACGGCCTGGATCTCCTTCCGATCCTGATCGCGTTCGTCGTCGGCGACGACGCCGAGCCGGCGGATCAGCACCGGCAGCGTGGTCGACTGCAGCAGGAGCGTGCCGACGGTGACCACGAAGGCGATCAGGAAGACCGTGCTGGCTGCCGTCGGGTCGCCTGCCATGGCCGGGATCGCGGTCGCCGTCGCGAGCGTGACCACCCCGCGCATGCCCGCCCAGGAGATCACGGCGAGCTCCTTCGGTGCGAGTTTCGGCTCGACGTGGTAGCGGCGGCCCCGCCTCGCCCAGACCGGGGCGAGCCATTCGCCGATGCGTCGCGACAGGGCATAGCCGCCGAAGACCCACAGGATGCGAACGACGATGACGGTCGCGAGCACGACGCCGGCGATGCCCAGGTTGGCCCAGAGGCCGAGCGGGCTGGCCAGCACGTCGAGCACCGCAGGGCTCAACTGCAGCCCGATCAGTGCGAAGACGAGCCCCTCGAGCAGCACGTCGATCGATTGCCAGATCGGGCGCTCCTGCTGCCTCGTCGCGTAGCTCGTCTTCGGCGCGTGGTAGCCGATCAGGATGCCCGCGGCCACCACGGCGAGCACGCCCGACCCGCCGAGCCGCTCGGCGATCGCATAGGCGGCGAAGGGAATGAGGAGGCTCACGGTGCCGAGCACGACGGGATCGTCGAGTCGAGTGCGCAGCAGCGTCACGAGCCATCCGATGACGAGGCCGAGCCCCGTGCCGACGACGACGGCGATCACGAACGAGCCGATGCCGTCGAGCCAGGTCACCGTGGCGCCCGCGACGATCGCGGCGAAGGTGCGGAAGAGCGTGATCGAGGTTGCGTCGTTCACGAGGCTCTCGCCCGAGATGACCGTCATGACACGCCGCGGCAGCCCGAGCTTGCGACCGACGGCCGCCGCCGAAACGGCATCCGACGGCGCCACGATCGCCCCGATCAGCAGCGCGAGGGGCAGGCCGAGACTCGGCGCGATGAGCCACACCACGAGCCCGACGGCTGCGGCCGTCGCGATCGGCAGGAAGACGCCCAGACGCCGGATCTGCCGGATGCTGCGCCGGAAGTTCAGGTACGTCACGTCGAGCGCGGCCGAGTACAGCAACGGCGGCAGCACGAGGGTGAGCACCAGTTCGCCGTCGACCTCGATCGCGGGCACCACCGGCACCACCGAGACGATGAAGGCGACCCCCATGACGAGGAGCGGAGCGGGCCAGCCCCGCCACCTGGCGAAGGCGGTGACCGCGAGCGAGCCGCCGAGCAACAGGAAGACCTCGCCGATATGCATGCCCTCAGGGTAATGGCCGGATGTCGCGCCACGACGGCGCGATTTCACGGGGTCCGATCGCTCGGCCGATGACAGGGTGAAGGCATGACCGAAACGATCCACACCTCGACGCAGACCGTTCCGATGTCGGCCGTTCCGGCGCTGTTCGCGCACGTCGCCGACTCCAGCGCGGCCATCGCACACTTCCGCGGCCGCCTCGGCTTCGAGGCCGACGTGTCGGATGTCGCCGCCGCACTCGCCGAACCGGCGCGCGACTTCGTGCTCGTCGATACCCGCAGCGACGCCTCGTGGGCGCAGGGTCATGTGCCGGGAGCCGTGCACCTGCCCGGCCGCCGGATCGCCGCAGAGGCCGCGGAACGGATTGCGGCGGGCACCCCCGTGGTCGTGTACTGCTGGGGCCCGGGCTGCAACGGGGCAACGCGTGCCGCCCTCGAGTTCGCGCTGCTCGGCCACCCCGTGAAGGAGATGCTCGGCGGCTTCGAGTACTGGGTGCGCGAGGGCTTCGCCTACGACACCGACGAGGGGCCGGCGCAGTTCGCACCCGACGCCCTCACGAACGTCGCCGAGGCCGGCCTCGGCGGAAACGCCGTGTCGAACGCGGCCATCAGCTGCGCCTGCTGACGCAGGTGCACCGCACTCGGGTGGGTGCCGGCCGGGACACCGGCATCCATCTGGGCAGTGATGGGTGCCGGGCAGTCGGGCGTCGACGCACCGGCATCCATCTGGGCAGCGATGGGTGCCGGGCAGTCGGGCGTCGACGCACCCGCATCCGCCCGGGCGCCCGTCAGCTCGCGAGCGTGATGAGCGGCGCCTCGGGATCGGCGGCCCACTCGTCGAGTGACCCGTCGTACAGCGCGACGTCGGCGCGGCCTGCTCGGCGGAGCGCGAATCCGGTGCCGGCCGCGGCGATGCCGGCGCCACAGTAGACGACCACGCGCGCCGAGGTCGGCGCCTCGACCGGGGCGAGTCGCTCGGCGAGCGCCGAGCCGTGCAGCTGGGTGCGCGATGTGCGATCGACGACCGACCCGACGGGAACATTGACGCTCCCGGGGATGTGTCCACGCCGCGGCCGCCGGCCCGCCTCGCCCCGGAACTCGGCGGGTGAGAGCGCGCAGACCAGCGCGGCATCCACCGCGCCGTCGACGATGCCGCGTACCTCGTCGGCGTCGGCCCAGAACCCGTCGAGCGGGGTCAGCGAGAGCCGGCCCGCCGGTCGCGGTGGCTGGAACCCGGTCGCGAGGGTGCCGCCGCGGGCACGCCACGCGGTGAGTCCGCCGTCGAGCACGGCGACGCCGGCGAAGCCCGCCGAGGCGAGCAGCCACCAGAACCTCGCGGCGAAGTGCCCGATCGACGAGTCGTAGACGACGACGATCGACTCGTCGTCGATGCCGATGTCTCGCGCCGCCGCGGTGAGCCGGTCGAGGTCGGGTCGGGTGAACGGGAACCGACCGGCCGGGTCGGAGAACTCCTCGAGCACGTCGGCGAAGACCGCCCCCGGCACGTGCCCCTCGATGAGATGGTCGTCGAGGCCCGAGAGCCAACGGAAGCCGCCGGGGGTGTCGACCCCGAGCACGCTCGCATCGACGACGACGAGGCGTTCATCGCCCAGCTGCTGGGCGAGCCAGTCGGCGGTGACGAGGGGGCCGGGCAACTCGAGGGCGGGTGCGGTCATGGCGAAACGTTAGCTGCGACGCCCTCGCCGGGCACCGGGGCGTGCAACACGACGTCATCGTGTCGCCGTGTGTCAGCGCAGCGGCCCGCGCCGGCCCTCGAGCCATGTCGTGTGCTCCTTGAGGCCGTTGCGCACGGCCGCCTTGACGATGAGATACCCGATCCAGAGCATGAGCGCCAGCACGGCGAGATAGACGAGGAGGCCGACGACGAGTCCGATGACGCCGACGCCCCAGAGTTGATCGATGGCGGGTTCCGCTTGTTCCATGTACACAGGCTGCATGTGCACAGACTGGCACTCCGGCGCCATGCGCGCGAGGTCCAATGCGGGGGACAGGACGCCCAGCGGCCGGCCGCCCCCGCGCTCAGCACTCGACGACGTTGACGGCGAGCCCGCCCTCGCTCGTCTCCTTGTACTTCGTCATCATGTCGAGACCGGTCTGGCGCATCGTCTCGATGACGGTGTCGAGCGAGACGAGGTGCGTGCCGTCGCCGTGCAGCGCGAGCCGGGCGGCCGAGACCGCGGTCGACGAGGCGATCGCGTTGCGCTCGATGCACGGCACCTGCACGAGGCCGGCCACGGGATCGCACGTGAGGCCGAGGTGATGCTCCATGGCGATCTCGGCGGCGTTCTCGATCTGGCGCGGCGTGCCGCCGAGCACGGCGCAGAGCGCCCCGGCGGCCATCGCGCACGCGGATCCGACCTCGGCCTGGCAGCCGCCCTCTGCGCCCGAGATCGAGGCGTTCTTCTTCACGAGCGAGGCGATCGCCGCGGCGGTCAGCAGGTAGCGGCGGATGCCGGCGGCATCCGCACCGGGCACGAACCGCAGGTAGTAGTGGCCGACCGCCGGAATGATGCCGGCAGCGCCATTCGTCGGCGCCGTGACCACCCGCCCGCCCGAGGCGTTCTCCTCATTGACGGCGAGCGCGAAGGCGTGCAGCCACTCGGTCGAGGTGTCGCGGTGCGGCGAGGAGCTGTGCGCTTCGTCTCGGTCGTACTCCTCGAGGCGACGGCGCACCTGCGGGGCCCGGCGCTTGACACCGAGGCCGCCGGGAAGCGTGCCCTCGGTCTCGAGCCCGTGCGCGACGCAGTCGGCCATGGCGCCCCAGATCGCGTCGAGCCCGGCGTCGATGCCGGCTTCGCCGTGTACCGCGACCTCGTTGGACCGCGCGACGTCGCAGAACGACACACCGTGCTGCTCGCAGAGCGCGAGCAGTTCGTCGGCGTTCGAGTAGGGCAGCGGATGCCGCAGCGCCTCCGACTCGTGCGGGGCGTCTCCCTCGCGGCGGATGAAGCCACCGCCCACGGAGTAGTAGGTCTCTTCGGCGAGCGGCAGCGGGCCGTCGCCCCACGCCTGCAGGGTCATCGCGTTCGGGTGGCCGGGAAGGCGAGTGCGTGGCACGAGCGAGACGTCGCTGCGAAGCATCCGCACCGCTCGGCTGCCGGCGATGCGCACGTCGTCGCCGGCATCGCCGAGACGCGACCAGGCGCCGCGAACCTCGTCGGGGTCGCAGGTCTGCGGCTCGAGCCCCGCGAGGCCGGCGACGACGGCGTCGGGAGTGCCGTGGCCGAGCCCGGTGGCGCCGAGCGAACCGTAGAGCGAGCAGGTGATGCGGCGCACCTCGTCGAGCACGCCGTCGTCGATGAGTCGCTCGGCGAACGCACGGGCCGCCCGCATCGGGCCGACGGTGTGCGAGCTCGAGGGGCCGATGCCGATCGAGAAGAGATCGAGGGCTGAGACGAACGCTGTCACCCATCAAGGCTACGCCGGGCGTCGCGCACCGTGGTGGCGCCGGCTCGCAGAATCGTGCGCCTCGGCGCCCGGCGGCGCGTGTTCCGCGCACGATCGGCGGTTCTCGCGCACGCGGCCGATCAAGGCGGCGCGCGCACGGGTCGCCGGAGCCGCCGCAGAGGTCGGAGGGCCGCCGTAGGCTTGATCCGATCATGCAGAACGTCGACGCCCCCTTCACCATCCGTTCGATCCGAGACGAAGAGGCAGCTGCCGAACCCGCGCTCATCGAGCGGGCATTCGCCGCGGGCCCCTATGGCCACCTGCCCGCGAGCGCCGAGCGACGCGCCTTCGAGCGCGATGTGCACGGGCGCGCGGCATCCGGCACCGTGCTCGTCGCGGTGCGCGGCGACGAGCTGCTCGGCACGGCGAGCGTGCTGCGCGCCGGCACGCCGTACGCGAGGGTCGCGGCGCTGGGTGAGGCCGAGGTGCGCCTCGTCGCAGTAGCGCCTGAGGCTCAAGGTGCCGGCATCGGCGAGGCACTCATGCGCGCGAGCGTCGAGGTCGCGCTCGGCTGGGGCGCCGATGCGCTCGTGCTCGACACGGGCGATCGCAACCTGCGAGCGCAGGGGCTCTACGCCCGGCTCGGGTTCGAACGGCTGCCCGAGCGCGACGAACGCTTCGGCGAGGTCGTGGCCTGTGCCTACCGCTTCGCATTGCAGCAGCGCGACGATGTGCGTCTGCGGCTCATGCGCTCTGAAGAGACCGACCTCGTCGCCGCACTCGTCGAGGGGGCGTACGCGAGCGATTTCGAGTTGAGCGAGGCGTACCGGGCCGACATCGCCGCGGTCGCCGAGCGTGCTCGCGACCACCAGGTCTGGGTGGCGATGGATGCCTCGAGCGGCGCCCTGCTCGGCACGGCATCGACGCCCGTGGCGGGCGCCGCGATCTCGCCGCTCGCACGTGCAGGCGAGCTCGACTTCCGGTTCCTGGGGGTGGCTGCAGGCGCACGGCGGCGTGGCATCGGCGAACTGCTCGTCGGGCACGTGCTGCGGCTCGCGCGCATTCGCGGCATCGATCGGGTGGTGCTCAACACCGGGCCCGACATGGTGGCCGCGCAGCGCCTCTATGAGCGACTCGGCTTCGAGCGACTGCACGAACGTGAGTTCACCTTCGTGCGGCCCGATGGCTCGAGCTTTCTGATGCTCGCCTACGAGCGTGATGCAGCGGCCTGAGCCGGCTCACCCCATGCGAGCCATCCACTGCTCGGGCTGGTCGAGCGGGCGGAACCCGAATCGCTCGTAGAGCCCGTGCGCGTCGGCGGTCGTGAGACCGATGCGTCGCAGGCCGAGCGGTTCGAGCGAGGCCATGACCTGTTCGATGAGGGCCACGCCGATGCCGCGACCACGTGCTTCGGTGGCGACGAACACATCGCACAGCCAGGCGAACGTGACGCCGTCGGTGATGACCCGCGCGTAGGCGAGTTGCGCGCCGTTCGCGCGATCGTAGATGCCGTAGTTGCGCGAGGCCGCGACGGCGGCCTGGTGAGCCTCTCGGGATCGCCCGATCGCCCAGTACGACTCCTCCGCGAGCCAGGCGTGGATGCGCTCGAGGTCGAGACGGCCGGGGTCGTCGGAGAACTCGAGGTCGGTGGACGCATCGGGGGTGGTGTCGAGGTCGGCGGTGGTGTCGAGGTCGGCGGTGGAGCGAGGCATCCTTCGATGAAATCGCACTCGGCAGTGCGAGACAACGGCCAGTTCGAGGTCGGTGGACTGCTGCCGAACCACTCGATAAGCAACTGAGGTTGACAAACATGCATTAGCAACTTAGGTTGCCTATATGACCCCGCACTTGCCTGAACCGACCGGAGCCGAAGCCGACGATCTCGCCGCCGTCGTGGCACTGCGCGAGCTCGCCGACCGACTCGAAGACGCCGCGATCGAGCGAGCCATGCGCGCCGGCTGGAGCTGGGGCCAGGTCGCCGAAGCACTCGGCGTCACCCGGCAGGCCGTGCACAAGAAGCACCACCGCCGGCTCGAAACCGCCGGCATCGAACTGAGGAGACGCAATGCCTGAGCAACTGCACGAAGATCTCGGCGTCGGGCTGAAGGCCGTCATCGTGCGCTCCATCGACGAGGCCTCCCGCCGCGGCGCGGCCAAGGTCGAGCCCGAGCACCTGTTGCTCTCGATCGCGGCGAGCGGGGATGTCGCGGCGCTCGAGCTCGCCGACGTCGGCCTCGACTACGCCGGCGTCGAGGCCGCGCTGCGCGGCGAACGCGAGCACGCCCTTCGCGCGGCGGGCATCGAACCCGTCGCCGAGGAGCGGCTGCACGCGACCGGCTCCTCGCGCCCGGGGTGGGGATCGTCGATCCGCGAGGCGCTCAAGCGCGGCAATTTCACGGCACGCCGCGATCGGAGCCGCGCCGAGCGCGAGCGACTCGCCGTCGCCGACGCGCTCATCGGCGTGCTGCGGCTCGACCTCGGCACGGTCCCCCGAGCGCTCGCGTACGCGGGTGTCGATCGCGCGGCACTCATCACTCGACTCGAACACCTCTGACCACGGGCCGGATCGCAGGACGACGGGGAGCGAAGATGACGATGACAGACAACCGTGCGATCGAGGTCGAAGGACTTCGCATGCGCTACGGCACGGACGACGTGCTGCACGACGTGACCTTCCAGGTCGACCGCGGAGAGGTGCTGGCCCTGCTCGGACCGAACGGGGCCGGCAAAACCTCGACGATCGAGATCCTCGAGGGGTTCCGCATGCGATCGGCCGGCCGGGTCGAGGTCTTGGGCAGCGATCCTGCTCATGGCGATGAAGACTGGCGTGCCCGCATCGGCGTGGTTCTGCAGTCGTGGCGCGATCACGCCAAATGGAGGGTCGGCGAACTCCTCGCCTTTCAGGGCTCGTTGTACGAGCCGTATTCGACGGCGCAGATTCGCCGCCCATGGGATGTCGACGAGTTGCTGGCAGCCGTCGGCCTGACCGAGCACGCCGGCAAGTCGGTCAAGACGCTCTCGGGCGGGCAACGGCGACGACTCGACGTGGCGATCGGGCTCGTCGGTCGCCCCGAGCTGGTCTTCCTCGACGAGCCGACGACCGGCCTCGACCCGAAGGCGCGACGCGACTTCCACAGTCTCGTTCGGCGCATTCGCGACGATCTCGACACCACCGTGCTCATCACCACTCACGATCTCGACGAGGCGGGCAAGCTCGCCGACCGCATCGTCATCCTCACCGGGGGGCGCATCATCGCGAACGGAACCCCCGATGAGCTCGCCCGGCAGTTCGTCGGTCACGACGAGATCAGCTGGGTGCAGGGCGGCGAACGTTCGGTGCAGTACGTTGCGGACTCGACGGCCTACGCACGCGAGCTGTTCGCGCGCCACGGCGGCGAGATCAGCGAGCTCGAGCTACGGCGCGCGTCGCTGGAGGACACCTACCTCGAGCTCGTCCGGAGTGCGGAGACCTCCGCGGACCAGCTCGCCGAGGTGACCCGATGAGCGGGGCGACGACCGCCGTCCGCTCCGGGATCCGGCGCGGGCTGATCGAGCTCCGGCAGGCATTCACCGGCATGGAACTCATCAATCAGCTGCTCTGGCCGGTGGCCACACTCGTGGCGGTCTTCTTCCTTCGAGACCTGCCGATCGGCGACACCGGGTACGAGCTCGGCACGATCATCCTCCCGGGTGCGCTCGGCATGTTCGTCGCGCTCGGCCTGCTGCTCGTCGTGCAGCAGCTCGCCGCCGATCGCGAAGACGGCACGCTCCTGCGCGCCAAGGCGACACCCGGTGGCATCCGCGCCTATCTCGTCGGCAAGATCGTGCAGATCTCGGCGACGATCCTCGCGTATCTGGCGATCCTGCTCGTTCCGGGGGTGTTCCTCGTCGACGGGCTCGACCTCGCCGACCCGGTGTCGTGGGTCACCTTCACGTGGGTGCTCGTGCTCGGACTCGTCGCGACGCAGACGATCGGCGCGATGCTCGGTTCCCTCATCGCGTCCCCGCGCGGCGCGGGCTACCTCTCGCTTCCGGTGCTCGGGCTGATCGCGATCTCGGGCATCTTCGCACCGATCACCGGTCTGCCCGAGTGGCTGCAGTGGATCGCGCAGGTCTTCCCGGTCTATTGGCTCGGGCTCGGCATGCGCGCGGCGTTCCTGCCCGACGACGCGGTCGTCGTCGAGATCGGCGAGTCGTGGCGGCTGTTCGAGACGGCGGCGGTGCTCGGCGCCTGGGCGATCGCCGGCCTCATCCTGGCCCCGATCGTGCTGCGAAGGATGGCGCGGCGGGAGTCGGGCTCGAGTGTCGCCCAGCGCCGCGAGCGGGCGTTGCAGCGCGTCGGGTGACGCACGACCCGACCGTCGAGATTGTTGACCAATCAGGTTCGAGCACCGTAAGTTGCCACATAACATCCCGGCCCGCGACGGAAGGACCTCCTTGTGAAATCCAGAATTCTCGCCCTCGCGGGCTCGGTCGCCATCGCGGCACCGCTCGCACTCGGTGGGGCGGGAGCCGCCATCGCGGCGCCGACCGACAACCCGCCGGTCACGCTCGTCGACAATGTCACCGCCCCGATCTACGACTACGCCAGTGCCATCCGGGAGACGGTGTGGGTCACCGCCCCCGACCTCGACGGTGACGGTGACGACGAACAGATCGCGACCGACATCATCCGGCCCCGCGAACTGGACGGCAACGCCAGGGTCCCGATCATCATGGACGCCAGCCCCTACTACCTGAGCTCCGGTCGGGGCAACGAGGCGGAGCGCAAGGTCTACGACGCCGACGGCAACCTCGTCAAGTTCCCGCTCTACTACGACAACTACTTCGTGCCCCGCGGCTACGCCTTCGTCGCCGTCGACATGGCGGGGACCGCCCGCTCGACCGGCTGCACCGATGAGGGCGGTCGCTCCGACATCGAGTCGGTCAAGGCGGTCGTCGAGTGGCTGGCCGGCAATGGGGTCGCCCACGATGCCGGCGGCGCCGTCGTCGACGCCGATTGGAGCAACGGCAAGACCGGCATGATCGGCAAGTCGTACGACGGGACGTTGGCCAACGGCGTCGCCGCCACCGGCGTCGAAGGGCTCGAGACCATCGTGCCGATCAGCGCGATCAGCTCCTGGTACGACTACAACCGCTGGCAGGGTGCGGTGAAGTCGTTCAACTATCCGAGCAGCCTGTCCCGCTCGGTCGCGTCGAATCGGACGATCGCGACCGACTGCACGGCGCGACTGGACTGGATGAACGCCAACGACGGCGACGAGACCGGTGCGTACACCGACTTCTGGGCCGAGCGCGACTACCGCGAGGGCACCTTCTACGACGTATCGAAGGTCACGGCCAGCGTGTTCATCATGCACGGGCTGCAGGACACCAACGTCAAGACGATGAATGCCTCGAAGTGGTGGGACGACCTCGGCGAACAGGGTGTCGACCGCAAGATGTGGCTCACCCGCCTCGGGCACGTGGACCCGTTCGACTCCGAGCGCGCGCTGTGGGTCGACACCCTTCACCGATGGTTCGACCACGAGCTCATGGACATCGACAACGGTATCGACCGCGAGCCCGCGGTGAGCGTCGAGACCGCGCCGAACCAGTGGGAGCAGTCGAAGACCTGGCCGATCTCGTCCGCTCGCACCCAGTCGCTGAACCTGCACTCCGACGGCACGCTGATGCTGGGCAAGCAGGACCGCTCCACGGTCAGCTACATCAACTCGACCGCACTGAGCGAGGCGAACGCGGTCAAGATCGGCGACAACGCCAACCGGCTGCAGTTCCTCACCGGCACGACCAAGCACGACGTCCGGATCTCGGGCACGCCGACAGTCGACCTCGATGTCACGCACACCGCACCGGTCGGGCAGGTGTCGGTCATGCTGGTCGACTACGGGGTGATGGATCGCATCAGCTCCTCCGGTGACGGTGCGCTGACGCTGAGCACGGAGTCCTGCTGGGGCCCGGCGACCGCAACCGACGACGCCTGCTACAACGACGTCGCCAAGCGCATCTCGAGCACCGAACTGCAGGTCCTGGCCCGGGGCTGGGCCCGACTGGACGGCGCGGGCAACCATAAGGTCACCGTCGAACTGGCTGCCAACGACGTCGTCGTCCCGGCAGGTCACCAGCTCGGCCTCGTGGTCAGCGGCAGCCGGAACGGTGTCGTGGCCGTCGACACGGCCGCGACCACCTACACGGTCGATCTCCGCGGTTCGAAGCTGAACCTACCGGTGTCGGGACCGATGGCCGGGTTCGGCCCTGGTCACCTGACCGAGAAGGACACCGAGACCCTCAGCCCCGGAACCCTGCCCGACCTCGACGCGACGGTGTGGCCCGGCAACTGACCGGATCAGCGAGGAGCGCCACTGACCGCGGCTGAGGCCCGGTCGGTGGCGCTGCGAGTCAGCGAACTGTCTTGCGCGACGTGATCTGCCCGGTGTCGAAGCCGAGCAGGTGCAGGCCGCCGTGGAAGCGCGCGTGCTCGACCTTGATGCAGCGGTCCATGACGACGGTGAGGCCCTTCGCCTCTCCGTCGTACGCGGCCTCTTCGTTCCAGATGCCGAGTTGCACCCAGATGGTCTTGGCGCCGGATGCCACGACCTCGTCGACGACCTGGGGGATGTCGGAGCCGCGGCGGAAGACCACGACGATGTCGGGCACCTCGGGCAGGTCGGCGAGGCTCGCATACGCGGGCTGGCCGAGGATCTCGGTCTCCATGGGGTTCACGAAGTACAGGCGGTAGTCGCTCGACTGCTGCAGGTAGGTGCCGACGAAGAAGCTCGAGCGCTGCGGCTTCGGGGAGGCACCGACGATCGCGACCGACTTCGCCGCGTTCAGGATCTTGAGCCGCTGCTTCGCGTCGGGCCCGGTCCAGGTGCGCTGCGACTTCAGGAGCTTCGCGAGCGGCGAGCTCGCCGGCAGCTCGCAGGAGAGGCCGTTGACGAGGCGAACGGTCTCGGTGTCGCCCGTGCTCGTCTCGTCGATGGTGGCTGCTTCGGTCATCGTGCTGCTCCCGTCGCGATCGTGAGGGCCTGATCGAGGTCGTCGATGATGTCCTCAACATCTTCGATGCCGACGGAGAGTCGCACAACCCCCGGCAGCACGCCGGCGTCGACGAGCTGCTGCTCGGTCAGCTGCACATGCGTCGTCGAGGCCGGGTGGATGATGAGGGTCTTGGCGTCGCCGATGTTCGCGAGGTGGCTCGCGAGGTTGACGTTCTCGATGAGCGCCTGCCCGATTGCGCGGCCGCCCTTCACCTCGAAGCTGAACACCGAGCCCGGGCCTTTGGGCAGGTACTTCAGGGCGCGGTCGTGGTGCGGGTGTTCGGGCAGGCCCGCCCAGAGCACGCGCTCGATGCGGGGGTCGGCGTCGAGCCACTCGGCGACGACCCGGGCGTTGTCGATGTGCGCCTGAATTCGGTAGGGGAGCGTCTCGACGCCTTGCGCGAGCAGGAACGCCGAGTGCGGAGCGAGGGCGGGGCCGATGTCGCGCAGCTGCTCCGCGCGGAGCCGCGTGAGGAACGCGTACTCGCCGAAGTTGCCCGACCACTGCAGGCCGCCGTAGCTCGGCACGGGCTGACCGAAGAGCGGGAACTTCTCGGAGTGCCAGTCGAACCGGCCGGATTCGACGACGACGCCGCCGAGGGTCGTGCCGTGGCCGCCGAGGAACTTCGTCGCCGAGTGCGTGACGATGTCGGCGCCCCACTCGATCGGCCGGTTGAGGTAGGGCGTGGCGATCGTCGAGTCGACGATGAACGGGATGCCGTGCGCGTGCGCGACGTCGGCGAGCGCCTCGAGGTCGGCGATCTCCCCGGAGGGGTTCGCGATCGTCTCGACGAAGAGCGCCTTCGTCTTGTCGGTGATGGCGGCGGCGTAGTCGGCGGCATCGGCGGACTGCACGAAGGTCGTCTCGATGCCGAAGCGGCGCAGCGTGACATCCAGCTGCGTGATCGAGCCGCCGTAGAGGTTCGCGGAGGCGACGATGTGATCGCCCGTGCCGGCGAGGCTCGCGAAGGTGATGTACTGCGCGCTCAGACCGCTCGCGGTGGCGACGGCGCCGAGGCCGCCCTCGAGGCTCGCGACGCGCTCCTCGAAGCTCGCGACCGTGGGGTTGGCGAGCCGGGAGTAGATGTTGCCGTACTTCTGCAGCGCGAATCGCGCCGCGGCGTCGGCGGTGTCGTCGAAGACGTAGGCGCTCGTCTGGTAGATCGGCAGCGCGCGGGCTCCCGTCACCTGGTCGGGGATGTTGCCCGCGTGGATGGCGCGGGTCTTGAAGCCGTATTCGCGGTCTGCCATGCCCGCAACGCTACTGCCGTGCGGCGCGCTGGCCGCTCGGCCGCGTAACGCGAGGCAACGGATGTCTCGGGTCGATACGCTGGTCCGGTGATCCTCGAGCATGCCGTCCTGCCCGTCGAGCCCGGCCGCGAGGCCGACTTCGAGCGCGCCTTCGCCGAGGCGACGGCGATCATCTCGTCCATGCCGGGTTTCGTCGACCTGCGCCTGTCGCGTTCGATCGAGACGCCCAACGAGTACCTGCTGCTCGTGCACTGGCAGAGCGTCGAAGCGCACGCGGTCGGGTTCAGGGGTTCGCCGGAGTACGGGCGGTGGCGCGAGCTGCTGCACGACTTCTACGAGCCGTTCCCGGTCGTCGAGCACTTCGCCGAGGTGGCGCGCGTCGGCTGAGCACGCCGGCACCCCGCCGCTCGTGCTGCACAGGCCCTGATTCCTTCACTGGCCTGATTTCTGCACTGGCCCTGACTCCTGCACAGGCCCTGATTCCTGCACAGGCCCTGATTCCTGCACAGGCACTGCCCAGTGCCCGTTGCTACGATCGAGGCAGGCCACGACGATGGGGCCCCGGACGAGGGATCAGTACCCGGAACGCGACAAGACTGGCCACTGGGAGTGAACAGTCATGGCATGGATCATCCTCATCATCTCGGGCGTGCTCGAAGCAGTGTGGGCCACCGCGCTCGGCAAGTCCGAGGGCTTCACGAAGCTCTGGCCATCGGTCGTCTTCTTCGGCGCGCTCGTGCTCTCGATGGCCGGCCTCGCGTGGGCGATGCGCGACATCTCGACCGGCACGGCCTACGCGGTGTGGGTCGGCATCGGCGCGGCACTCACCGTGATCTGGGCGATGGCCACCGGTGACACGGATGTCTCGTGGGTCAAGATCCTCCTGCTCGTCGGGCTCATCGGCTGCGTCATCGGCCTGAAGTTCGTCGACGGCGGCGCAGGCCACTAGGGCCGCGCGCTCGGTGCCGGTGACGGCGCTTCATCGAACATGTAAAGAATACTTGACTTCGTGTCGTCGATGTTTTACATTTACGAATGTCAGCAATGTTTTACATCGATTCGGCATTCGAAGGAGCCCGACCATGTCGTACGAAGAGAAGGGCACGTGGGTCCTGCTCACGATCGCCGTCGGCGGCTACGCCGTCTACCTGTTCCTCGTGCTGCCGCAGCTGCTCGCGGGCACCTCGGTCGACGACGTCGACTGGGTGACGCCGATGCTCTGGACCATCGGTGGCGCGATCGTCGCCGGCATCGTCGGCAGAATCCTCGTCGAGATCGTCTCGCCGAGCGAGAGCACCAAGGGCGACATCCGCGACAAGGAGATCGATCGGCTCGGCGAGCGGGTCGGCGGCTCGTTCGTCGTGATCGGCGGTGTCGGGGCGCTCGCGCTCGCCATGTTCGACGTCGACACCTTCTGGATCGCGAACGCCCTGTACCTCGGCTTCGTGATCTCGGGAATCATGTCGGGCATCACGAAGGTCGTCGTCTACCGCAAGGGCGTGCCGACGTGGTGAAGCCGACCCGGGTGACGAACGAGATCCGCGGGCTGCGATTCCGCCACGGCGAGATGACCCAGGCCGAGCTCGCCAGCCGGCTCGGCGTCACACGCCAGACCGTCATCGCCATCGAGCAGGGGCGCTACTCGCCCTCGCTCGAGGTGGCGTTCCAGATCGCGCGGGTCTTCGGGGTTCCCCTCGACGACGTGTTCCACTATCCCGACATCGAGGAGCCGGCATCATGAGAGCCGCAGTGCACGAACGGTACGGTGCACCCGACGTGGTGCGCATCATCGAGACGGATGCCCCTGCCCCGGCCGAGCACGAAGTGCTCGTGCGCGTCGAAGCGAGCGTCGTCGGCGTCACCGACAGCGCAGGGCGCAGCGGCACGCCGCGATTCGCTCGCCTGTTCTTCGGGCTCGTGAAGCCGAAGCATCCGGTGCTCGGCTCCGACTTCGCCGGGGTGGTCGAACGCGTCGGCGCCCGGGTCGGCCGGTTCGCACCAGGAGACCGGGTGTTCGGCACGATCGCACCGGCGAGCGGAGCGCACGCCGAGTTGCTGGCCATCGCCGAAGACGGTCCGATCGTGCACGTGCCGCGGCAACTCGATCAGGCGGGCGCTGCGGCCATCGTCGACGGGTTCCTCACCGCCCTGCCATTTCTGCGCGACCTCGCGCACGTGCAGCCGGGTCAGACCGTGCTCGTCAACGGCGCCTCGGGCACGGTCGGCTCGGCGGCCGTTCAGCTGGCGAAGCAGTACGGGGCCACGGTCGTGGGCGTGTGCAGTTCCGCGAACGAGCAGCTCGTGCGGTCGCTCGGCGCCGATCGCGTGATCGACCGCGCTCGCGCCGACTTCGCCGACGAGCGCGGTGCGTACGACGTGATCTTCGACGCCGTCGGCAAGCGCTCGTTCGGTGCCTGCCGTGGTGCACTCGCCGAGCACGGCATCTACCTCAGCACGGTCCCGTCGGCGGCGATCCTGGTGCAGGCGCTCGTCACCCGGTGGTTCGGTCGCGGCCGTCGCGCTGGGATCACCTTCACCGGGCTGCGCGACGCGCAGCAGAAGGCGGCCGATCTCGCACTGCTCGTCGACCTGGTCGAGCGAGGCGCGCTGGTGCCGGTCATCGACCGGGTGGTGCCCTTCGACGACATCGTCGAGGCGTATCGCCGGGTCGACACCGGGCGCAAGGCCGGCAGCGTGGTGCTCACCATGGCACCGGTTCGGGTTCAGGAGGTCGCACCATGAGAGCCATCGTCCAGCACCGCTACGGCGGACCCGAGGTGCTCGCGCTCGCTGAACTCGACCGGCCGCAGCCGGCCGGCGACGAGGTGCTCATCCGCGTCGAGGCGGTCGCCGTGAGCATGGGCGACGTGCTGCTCATGCGCGGTGAGCCTCGAGCGGTTCGACTCGCGTTCGGCCTCCGGCGCCCGAAACGGCCGACCATCGGCCGGGATGTCGCGGGCGAGGTCGTCGCGGTGGGCCCGGGCAGCCCGCGGTTCCGGGTCGGCGACGCCGTCTATGCGGAGTCGGACCAGGGCGGCTTCGCCGAGTTCGTCGCGGTGCCCGAGCGATTCGTCGCGGCGCGACCGGCCTCGATCGATGCGGTGCACGCCGCAGCCGTCGTCGTCTCCGGCACGACGGCGCTCCAGGGCCTTCGGCTCGCGGGCGTCTCGCGCGGGCAGCACGTGCTCGTCAATGGCGCCTCCGGGGGAGTCGGCGGCTTCGCGGTGCAGCTCGCGAAGACCATGGGCGCCGAGGTGACCGGGGTCTGCCGTGGCTCGAAGGCCGAGCACGTGCTCGCCATCGGCGCCGACCACGTCATCGACTACACGCGTGACGACTTCACCGCGAACACGGGTCGGTACGACGTCGTGTTCGACCTCGTCGCCGACCACCCGCTCCATCGGGTGCGCCGGTCGCTCACCCGACGGGGAACGCTGCTGCTGTCGTCGGGCCGCGGCGGCGCAGTGCTGGGGCCGATGGGGCGGATGGCCGCGGCATCCGTCATCTCGCCGTTCGTTCCGCAGCGGCTGCGACCGCTCGCGGCCTCGCGCAATGGCGACGACCTCGCCGAGCTCGCTCGTCGCATCGACGCCGGTGAGGTGCGCCCGGTGGTCGACGAGGTGTTCCCGCTCGAGCGTGCCGCCGATGCCGTGGCGCGTCTCGAATCGGGCGGCGTGCGCGGAAAGGTCGTGATCCAGGTCGCGGCTGCCGGCCGCACCGCCGAGACTCAGCCGAGCAGCACCGCGCCGTAGGCGAGCCCTGCGACGAGCACCCACGAAGTCAGGCCGACGACGAGGGCTCGCCAGCCGGTGCTCGCGAGCTCGCCGAGCCGGATCGAGGCGCCGAGCGCGAAGAGCGCCATGGCGAGCAGCGCCGTCTGCACCTGGTCGGCGCCGAAGAGCAACCACTCGGGCAGGGGCACGAACGTGTTCACGAGCACCGCGGCCAGGAACCCCGCGACGAAGAGCGGCACGATCGCGGGGCGAGGGCCCGAGTCATCCGTTGCCCGACGTCGCTCGACCGCGGTGGTGATCGCCACCATCGGCGCGAGCATGAGCACCCGGGTGAGCTTGACGACGACGGCCACGGCGAGGGCCGCGGTGCCGGCGATCTGCGCGGTCGCGACGACCTGGCCGACGTCGTGCACGCCGGCGCCGACCCAGTGGCCGAACTCCGTGCTCGACAGGCCGAGCGGACGCCAGAGGGCCGGCAGCACCGCGATCGCGAGCGTGCCGCAGAGGGTGACGAGGGCCACCGGAACGGCCTGCTCCTCATCGCGGGCGCGCACGGCGGCGCCCATCGCGCCGATCGCCGAGGCGCCGCAGATCGAGAAGCCGCTCGCGATGAGCAGCGGCTGGTGGCCGGGCAGGCCGAACGCCCGGCCGAGCCCGATGGTGCCGACGAAGGTGAGCAGCACGACGCCGACCGTCGTCGCGATCGTTACCCAGCCGAGGCCGGCGATGTCGACGAGGCTGAGCTTCAGGCCGAGGAGCACGATGCCAGTGCGCAGCAGGCTGCGAGCGGCGACGCGGAGGCCGGGCGCGAGGCCTCCGGCGAGTGCGGGCTGCAGACCGGGGATCTGCCCCACCACGATGCCGAGTGCGACCGCGGCCGTGAGGATCGGCACCGCCGGAACCGCGAGATGTGCGAGCCAGGCGATGAGGGCCGCGGATGCCGCGACGAGAAGTCCCGGCATCCGAACACGCATCCTCCTACGCTAGCCCCAGCTCGGCAGCCAGAAATGCAGCTGCCGGAACGTCGGCGTCACCGGCACGCCCGACCAGATCGGGAAGAAGAACGCCGAGATGAGCAGCACGAAGCCGAGGAAGATCGCCACGATCGCGATGCCGCGCTGACGCCGCCACTGCGGGTCGTCGCGTCGGCCGAGCACGAGGCCGATCACGAAGACCAGGGCGAGCAGCATGAACGGCTCGAACGCGATCGAGTAGAACTGGAACACGGTGCGGTTCAGGTAACCGAGCCACGGCAGGTAACCGGCGGCGAGGCCGACGAGGATCGCTCCCACCTGCCACTCGCGGTAGCGCACGAGCCGGTAGACCAGGTAGAGGGATGCCACGGCCGCTGCCCACCAGATGAGGGGGTTTCCCACCTCGATGATCGAGGCCCAGCACGTGTCGGCGCCGCAGCCACCGGAACCATCTTCGGTCGCGGCGAAGTACATGTTCGTCGGCCGGATCATGAACAGCCAGGTGAGGGGGTTCGACTGCCATGGATGCGCGCTGTGCACGCCGACGTGATAGCCGTAGGCCGCCTCGTGATAATGCCAGAGGCTCTGCAGGGCCAGCGGCACCCACGAGAGCCAGCCCGTGGCGGCGTTGCCGGCCTCTTCGGCCCAGTGCCGGTAGTAGCCGCCGTCGGTGACGAGCCAGCCGGTCCACGAGGCGAGGTAGACGGCGGCTGCGACGGGCACGAGGAGCAGGAAGGTGACCGGCGCTTGCTTCAGCAGCGCACCGGTGAGCCAGAACGGCACCCCGGCCCGCCGGCGGGCCACAGCGTCGACGATGACGAGGTAGATGCCGAAGGCCGCGAGGAACCACGCTCCCGACCACTTCACGGCGCAGGCGGCGCCGAAGGCGACCCCGGCGGCGATGATCCACGGGCGCGCCCAGAGAGCCGGTCCGTAGTGCGGATCGCGGCCGAGGTGATGCGACGCGGCCAGCCGTGACCCGAGCACCTGCTCGGTTCGGTCGCGATCGAGCAGCACGAACCAGAACCCGAGCAGGGCGAAGAGCATGAGCCAGTTGTCGAGCAGTGCCACCCGCGACATCACGATCGCGTTGCCGTCGACGGCGAACAGCAGTCCGGCGGTGACCGCGAGGATCGTCGAGGCGAACAGCCGCCGTGCCACGAGGGTGATGAGGAGCACCGCGATGGTGCCGGCGAGCGCGGTGGGCGCGCGCCACCAGAAGGGGTCGCCGGCGCCGAAGGCGGCCATGCCGAGCGAGATCATCCACTTTCCGAGCGGCGGATGCACGACGTAGGCGGGTGCGTCCTGGAAGATACCGGTGTCGCCGGCGGCGAAGTCGGCGTCTGCGCCCTCGGGCCAGCTCGACTCGTAGCCGTTCTGCAGCAGGGTCCACGCGTCTTTCACGTAGTACGTCTCGTCGAAGACGATCGCCTGCGGGTGACCCAGGTTCCAGAACCGCAGCGTCGCCGCGATGAGCGTCACGAGGATCGGGCCGCCCCAGTACCACAGTGCGCGCCGCCGCGGGGTGGCGAGCACTCTCGCCCACCAGTCGTCGAGGCGGGTGCCGCGTCGTTCGGGTGCGACGTTCTCGTCGGCGTCGGGATCGGACGCCGTGACCACACTCATGCGCCCACCCTATCCGCGGGGTGGGCGCAGAGCGCCGTCGTTCAGTTGCCGATGGTGATGTCGCCCGTCGTGGTCTCGGCGCGCACGATCGTGTCGGCTGCGGGGCTGTCGGGCACGTTGACGGTGATGTCGCCGATGTTGGTCGCGGTGTCGATGCGGTAGTCGCCGTTCGGCAGCACGAGCGTGATGTCGCCCACGGTCGTGACGACGTCGAGTCGATTCGGCACCGCCCCGATGCTCGCATCGACCTGCCCGGTGGTCGTCGAGATCGTCGCGTCATCCGAGACGGCGAACCCGTCGAGAGTGGTGTCGCCGACCGTCGACTCGGCGTCGAGGCGCTCCGCGGAGCCGCTGAGGCGCAGGTCGCCGACCGTGGTGACCACGTCGACCACGCCGAAGTCGCCCTCGAGCACGACATCGCCGATATCGGCGTCGAGCGTCAGCGCGAGTCCGCTGTCGGCGAACGGTGCCGGAAGCGTGACGACGAGCCGCGGAGCCGCGCCCACGTCGCCGAAGAAGAACGGGGCCGAGCCGTGCTCGGCGACCGCGACCGTGAGTGTTCCGCCGGCGGCTTCGGCCTCGAACGACATGTCGCGGTTCGCACCGCGTTGCTCGAAGGCCACGAGCGGCTGCTCGACATCGCCGAACGACACTCTGACGTCGGCGACCTCGGAGGTGATGGCGAGCGTGTCGAAGGCGTCGTCGATCGCCACCTCGCGGGAGGCGTCGGTGCGGTTCGCCGCAGACACCACCGACACGATGAGGAAGGTCAGCAGGCCGATGACGAGGATGGAGCCGCCGATGAGCAGGGCGGTGCGGAGAGTCGAGCGGGTGGCGGTGGTAGACATTGTGCGCTCCTGACGATGGGGGCTAGCGGGATCCGAGATCGCTGCCGAGATAGCGCAGCACGGCGAGAACTCGCCGATGTCCGGAGTCCTCGGGCGGAAGGTCGAGTTTCGTGAAGATCGATGAGATGTGCTTCTCGACCGAACCGGCGCCGATCACGAGGTCGACGGCGATCGAGCGGTTCGACCGGCCCTCGGCGATGAGCGCGAGCACCTCGCGCTCGCGTTCGGTCAAGCGGTCGAGCCCGTCGGAGCGACGGGAGCGCAGCAGGAGTTGGGCGACCACTTCGGGGTCGAGCGCCGTGCCGCCCTCGCCGACCTGCGTCACCGCCTCGAGGAAGGTGTCGACGTCGGCGACGCGGTCTTTCAGCAGGTAACCGAGGCCCGCGGTGCGGTCGGCGATGAGATCGGCCGCGTACCGCTCCTCGACGTATTGCGAGAGCACGAGCACTCGCACCGACGGATGCTGCGCCCTGATCACGATCGCGGCGCGCACGCCCTCGTCGCTGAACGTCGGCGGCATGCGCACATCGACGATGGCGAGGTCGGGCTCGTGGCGCGCCACCGCCGCGAGCAGTTCGGGTGCGGTGTCGACCGCGGCGAGCACGTCGTGCCCGGCATCGGTCAGCAGCAGCTCGAGGCCGGCTCGGAGCAGCACCGAGTCTTCGGCGATCACGACGCGCATGGCAACTCCAGGGTGAGGGTGGTGGGCCCGCCGTTCGGGCTGTCGAGGGTCATGGTGCCGCCCGCCGAGCGCACGCGCGCGGCGATGCCGGCGAGTCCGCCCTGCCCGAGCTCTCCGTGGGCCGTTCCATCGGCGCCGGTCGCGCCGCCCCGGCCGTCATCGGTGACGGTGGCGGTGAGCACGGCTCCGCGACATCCGACGACGACCGCGCAGTTCGCGGCATCCGAGTGCTTGCTCACGTTCGTGAGCGCTTCGGCGATGGCGAAGTAGACGACGCCCTCGATCTCGCCCGGCAGTCGTCGTTCGAGGCGCACGTCGACCGTGGTCGGCACCGAGGTGCGCGCGGCGAGTGCCGAGAGGGCGGCGTCGAGCCCGCGGTCGGTGAGCACTGCGGGGTGGATGCCCCTGGCCAGCTGTCGCAGCTCGGTGATCGCGGCCTTGGCGTCGCCGTGCGCGGTCTCGAGCATGGCGCGGGCGGCTTCGGGATCGGAGTCGAACTTCGCCTTGGCCATGCCGAGGGTCATCGCCATCGCGACGAGGCGCGGCTGGGCGCCGTCGTGCAGGTCGCGTTCGATGCGCTGCCGCTCGATGGCCGCGGCATCCACGGCGCCCTGGCGCGCTCCGGCGAGCGAGTCGACCTTCGTGCGGAGTTCGACGGCCGACGACGGCCCGAAGAGCGGGGTGATGGTGCGTGAGACGAGTCCGCCGCAGTACACGGCGACGGCAACGGCGGCGAGGATGGCGATGCCGAGCGGGATACGCGCCCCGGGTGCCGCCTCGGTGGCATCGAGGAGGGCCTCGGCGAAGAGGTTCGGGCTGCCGACGATGAGGCCGAGCGCGGCAAGCGTCCCCGTCCACACGATGCCGAAGAACACGGTGCCCACGACCATCGTGAGCAAGTGGCCGAGCAGGATGCGCCAGGTGACGGGATCGCGCACGTCGTTCCACGTCTGTGCGAGCGGACGCCGCCATCCTGTCGCGGTCGTGCGGCTCCGGGCGACCGGTGGCACCGTCGTCTCGAGCAGCGCGTTGCGTCGCAGGCGCTCGCTCGGTCCCGAGATCCGTGTGAGGGCGATGCCGGCGGCGAGGGGCACGATGCCGAGGCCGAGCACGGGGATCGTCGCGAAACCCACGGCGATGAGCGTGAACTCGAGGCAGAACCAGAGGCTGCCGAGCACGACATCGAGCAGGATGCTCACGGCTGAAGCCCAGCCGAACGAGAGTGCGTTTCTCATGGGACTCACCGTATTGGCGTCGTGCTCGGTGCGGCTGCCCGGCGGGCACGAGTCTTCTCGTGGGGGCAGACCCCCGCACGCGTGCGACACACTTGATGCATGATCATCCTCGCGGCCACGCCCATCGGCAACCTCGGCGACGCGTCGGCCCGGCTCCGCGAAGCGCTCGAGACGACGACCGTGATCGCGTCGGAGGACACGAGGGTGACGCAGCGCCTGCTCGCAGGCCTCGGCATCGCGAACCGGCCGCGGCTCATCGCACTGCATGAGCACAACGAGCGGCAGAAGGCCGACGAGCTCGTCGAGCTCGCCCGCGAGGCCGACCTGCTCGTCTTGAGCGACGCCGGCATGCCGACCGTCTCCGACCCGGGGTTCCCGCTCGTCGCCGCTGCCGCCGCGGCCGGCGTGCAGGTCACGGTCATCCCCGGGCCGTCGGCCGTGCTCACCGCGCTCGCCGTCTCGGGCTTGCCGACCGACCGGTTCGCCTTCGAGGGGTTCCTGCCGCGCAAGGCGGGGGAGCGGGGCCGTCGGCTCGCCGAACTCGCCGGCGACCGCCGCACGCTGCTCTTCTTCGAGTCGCCGTCGCGCATCGCAGCGAGCCTCGCCGCGCTCGCCGAGGCCTTCGGCGCCGATCGGCCGGCTGCCGTCTGCCGCGAGCTCACGAAGCTCTTCGAAGAGGTGCGCCGCGGCCCGCTCGGCGAGCTCGTGACCTGGGCAGAGGGCGGCGTGCGCGGCGAGATCGTGATCGTGGTCGGAGGGGCGCCCGAGCAGGAGTCGAACCCCGAGACCGCGCTCGAACGGGTGCTCGAGCTCGCGGCATCCGGAACCCGCATGAAAGACGCCGCCGCACTCGTCGCCGCCGAGAGCGGTCTCAGCACCCGCGACCTCTACGAGGCGGCGTTGCAGGCCCGCAAGCAGCCGCGCAGCTGAGACAGCACGCTCAGCACCCGCGACCTCTACGAGGCCGCCCTGCAAGCACGCAAG
>NZ_ATXG01000025.1 GCF_000421565.1 Agromyces subbeticus DSM 16689
CCACCCGGTACGACAAGCTCGCCATCACCTACCGCGCCGCCGCCGTCCTCCACGCGGTCATCGCCTGGGCGAAGCACTTGTCAGACACGCCCTAGTCGCGAAGGGTACCTCTTTGCTCATGATGGTGCCCGGCTCCGTCTCCGCAACGCTGGGCAACGCACGACGCGGGAATCTCGACCTTCGGATCGCCCTGTGTGTTGGCATCGCCGCCTGCGTGACGTCGCCGCTCGGGATCGTCATGGCGAACTCGATCTCGCCGCTCTGGTCGAACATCGCGTTCTCCCTTCTGCTGTTGGCCGTCGGGACTCGGCTGATCGTCAAGCACCGCAAGGCTCGGCGAGCTCGCCGGTGAGTTCAATGAACTGGCACCGGGTACGTCACGGCTCCTGCCGGACGTAACCGGTGCCGTTTCGGTCGCCGTCCGAGTTGACTCGAACCGCCGTGCGCGGCGATCAGGGATGCGGCGAGGTCGCCGGCGCCGGCGCCGATCGTGTCGAGGAATCCGCGATGCTCCGACCCTGCCGGCCCTTCACGCCGTCGAAGGGTTCGGGAGTACCTCCGCAAGCGGGCAGAGATTTGGCACATGAACAGCCCCAGCGCCGGATAGCCGCCGGAGTTGACCGCAGCCCGCGCCCGACCGTCAGGAGTTTAGGCGAGCCATGCGTATTCGGCGAGCCATGCGTATAGCAAGGAGCGGATGATCTTCGATGACCTGACGCAACCACATGACGCCGTAGGCGTCATGTGGCCTCGATGAGCTGGAAAGGGTTCACCAGTTCGCCTCCCCGGCGAAATACTTCGACGAGGAGTCGAAGAATGTCCCGCTCCGGGAGATTGCGTGTGGGGTCACCGCCGATCCGATAGAGGCGGTGCCCTTGACGACGTCAATGACAGCGACCATGCCAGGGCTTCCCGCCGTAGTTCCCCCGAGATTCCGGAAGCGTCTGCCGGGAGACGATCGCCAAGCTCGAAATGGACAACCTGTGCGGAGGCTCCAGTGGATGCCGGGAGCGGAAAACCGCTGCCCAGCATCCACCAAGCGGGTTACGACTATGACTGGCGGCCCATCAACAACTCGGCCACGTCCTAGCCCTCGTCCACCCTTCCGCGCCTCTCAGCGCGGCTCTGCATGGGCAAAGGCGCATGCGACTTCTACAGCACGTCGACTCCATCGAAGTAGACGTGAGTGGGGTTTGTTGCGTGGATCTCGCCAGCGGGGATCTCGAACAGGTTCTGATCGAGGATCAGCATGTCTGCCCGCTTGCCAACGGAGATAGAACCAATCTCGTCCCACATGCCGATCTGCTTGGCTGCGTTCTTCGTGATCATCTCGATCGATTGCTCGAGCGTGACGGTCTGATCCTCGGCCAGCACGCCTGGATGGCCATCGAAACCGACTGCTCCGGTGCGTGTCACTGCCTGCTCGACCATCCGCCATGGACTTAGCTCGTCGACCGGCCAATCGCTACCTGTCGAAACATTCACGCCTGCTTCATACAGTTGTCCGAACGGGTACAGCCTATTTGCACGTTCGGGCCCAATGTAATTCGCAAGATTGTCTACGGTGTAGGCGTCTCGCTGCGCCCACTGCGGAGAGAAGCTCGCGGTCACGCCTAGATCGACGAATCGCGGGATGTCAGAGGGATCCACGAGCTGGTTATGTGACGTGCTGAAGGAGGTGCCAGTCTCACCATTCACTTCGCGGGCAGCCTCCACGGCATCGATCACTTGGCGTACCGCCCGATCCCCGACCGTGTGGAAATGTGAATTCCACCCGGCCGCGTCGAGGGCGATGACAAGGTCGTTCAAGCTCTCGCCTTCGAAGTATGTTGGTCCGGTGTTGGTCGTCGGCTGCCAAGCTCCGTTCACATCTTCTAGGTAGGGGTCAAGGTTCGCCGCGGTGAAGGCGGGGAACTCCATCACGCCGTCGACCAGGATCTCTCCAACTGTATTCACATGAACGTTTCCGTCGTCGTAGAGATCCTTCTGCTCATCGAGATACTCGATGAGCTCAGAAAGATCGGACGCACGCAACTGTTCTGCTGTGACGGTCGGGGCTGCCGACACTCGAGTCGTGAGGCTCCCCTCGTCCTGGAGAATGTTGTATTGCTCCAGTCCTCCCGCGTTGCCATAGATTGCGGTCACGCCAACCTCGTTCAATGCTCTCAGCCCGGCCTTCAGATCTGACGTCTGTTCCTCCGTACTCTTCTCAGGCGCATGCATCGTCACCACCTTCCCCGCATCGGAGAAGTACCCGGTCGGTTCACCGTCGGCATCGCGCTCGATGCGCCCGGTTTCGGGATCGGGAGTGTTCTTATCGACTCCGGCCAGTTCGAGTGCCTTCGAATTCACAACATGGTTGTGCCCGTCGGTCGCAGTCAGCACCACTGCTGTTCCTACTGCGTCCAACTGGTCTAGGTCAGACTTCGTCATCACCGTGCCGGTGGGCTTGAGGCCCTGCAGGTCCCAGTACTTCACCATCAACCAGCGGCTATCGCCCTCACCGATGATCCCTGTGCCGGAGTCGAGGCATCCCTGGACGACTTCGAGTGTCTCCTCGACGGTGAGCTGGGCGTAGTCCAAGCTGCAACTGTTCAGCCCTGCACCTCCGCCGCTGGGGTGCACGTGCGCGTCGATCAATCCGGGCATGACCATCCGACCGTTAGCGTCGACAACCTCAGTTTCGCTGTCGATGAAGCTCTTCGCACCAGACGCCGAGCCAACGAAGACAATCTCACCATCTCTGACGGCCACGGCTTCAGCATCTGGTTGGTCGGCATCGACCGTGTATACAAACGCGTTGGTGATCACCGTGTCCGCCGGAGGTGGCCCTGCCGTGCAGGACACGAGCGTCGCTCCCGCAAAGACGCTGAGGGTGATCTGAGCGGCCCGCAACCGGTAGATACTGCGGTTCTTCATTCGTGCTCCTTCGTTAGAGTCCGAAGCTGCGTGCAATTTGTTCGAGAAGACGGCGATCAACTTGACAGGTACGTCGATCGCAGCCGCGAGCATTCACATTTGATGCCAGGAAACCGCGTCCCCGCGGACGCGATATGCGAGCGCCCGGAATGCGACTGATCGGAATTCCCACCCCTGCTTGCAACTGCGTCAACTCAACCGAGATCGGGTAAAACTGCGGTAAAAGCGCTCGCCTCCTGGGCAGCCACTCCCGCTGTGCCCTCCGACGCCGCGTCGATGAGAACGCCTGGGGTGCGTTTCTGACATCGACGCGGCGCCGTGCGTCACGCACTCAGCGCAGCCGTCGGCGGAGTATGCGAGGCGCGTACGGCCGGCAGGACCCCTGCGATCGCACCGACAGCGATCGTCGCTATCAGCCCGCCGACGGGGATCAGCAACGGCACCGCGAGCGGCCACCCGTTGGCCACGGCGACCACCGCGGTGGCTGCGACTCCGATCAGTGCTCCGGCGAGCCCGCCGAGGAAGGCCAGGAGGATGGCTTCTGCGAGGAACTGCGCGCGGATGTGCGGGCGTGTGGCACCGAGAGAGCGGCGCAAGCCGATCTCCTGCCGCCGTTCGAGGACCGTGATCACCATGGTGTTCGCGACCCCGATCCCACCGACCAGCAGCGCGATCGAACCGACCCCGACCAGCAGCCCGGTGAACACCTGATCGACCGTGTTCTTCGCTGCGAGCGCGTCGGAGGGGCGGGAGACTTTGACGTCGCCGGGTGATGCGGGGTTGACCGTCTGCGGGAGGCGGTCGCGGATGCGCAGCACGTCGGCGTCCTCGGATCTCTCGTAGATGGTGGTGGGGATGCCGTCGAATCCGAGAACCGCGGTCGCGCGTTCCGGTGACACGATCGCCGAGGTGTTCAGCTCCGGTGCAAGCAGCACAGGGTCGAGGATGCCGACGACGGTGAACAGACGTTCGCCCAACCAGACCTGCATCCCGACCTCGGTGATACCGAGCTTCTCCGCTGTCGTGCTGCCGAGCACGACCGTATCGAGTCCTCGGGTCGCGATCGTGAACCAGGAGCCTTGCGCCAGAGTCGCGCCCACGGCATCCGGCAGCCGCTCCTCGGCGGCCCGCACCACCAGTCCCCCTGTCGCCCCCGCGGCGACGTAGGGGTTGCGGTAGACGTGCGTGTCTACGTCGCTCGTCCAAGAGGCCTCTTCGACGCCATCGAGATGACGAATCCGGGCGAGGGCGTCCGGACTGAGTTTCGTCTCGTGGCCGAGGTAGTCCTTACCCGCGGTGATTGTGAGCATGTTGGTGCCGATCTCGGCGAGCTTCTGCTGCACGAGCGCCTGGCTGGAGGTGGAGATGCCGATCACGGCGATCATCGCGGCGATGCCGATGGCGATCCCCAAGCCCGACAAAACGGCGCGCATGGGGTGGGCGCGTACCCCGTGGAACGCCAGGCCCGTGAGGTCTGACGCCCGCAATCGGGATCGAGGAACGCTCATGCGGCGACCCCCGACTTCGTCTGCCCAGCGATCGCGGGATCGCCCGAGTCCGACACGATAAGCCCGTCACGGATCGCGACTCGCCTCGGGAGCCGTTCGGCCAGGTCGCGATCGTGCGTGATCAGAACGATCGTGGTCCCATTGCCGTTGAGTTCACGCAGGAGCTGCACGACCGTCTCCCCTGATGCGGAGTCGAGGCTTCCCGTGGGCTCGTCCGCCAGGAGGAGTGCGGGGCGGCGGACGATCGCCCTGGCGATCGCGACACGCTGACGCTCGCCTCCGGAGAGCTGCTTGGGCTTGTGATCCAGGCGGTGCCCGAGACCAACCGAGATGAGAGCTTCCCTCGCCCGTTCCCGACGCAGCCCGCGGCTCATCCCCGTGTAGAGAAGTCCAGAGCCCACGTTGTCGACCGTGCTCTGGCCCTCGCTGAGATGGAACTGCTGGAACACGAATCCGATCGTGTGCGCCCGCAGGGCGCTGAGTCGGGCGTCGGAGAGGTCATCCACTCGCTCCCCCGTGATGAGCACCTCCCCGCTGGTGGCGCGATCCAGCGTGCCGATGAGGTTCAGTAGCGTGGATTTACCCGACCCTGAAGGGCCGACGATGGCCACGAACTCGCCTTCGTCGACACGCAGATCGACGCCACGGAGCGCCTGCGTCGGCGGAGACCCGTACGAGCGCGTGACATCGTGGAGTTCGAGGACGGTGGTCACTGCGCCACCACCACTTCGTCGCCTTCGGCCAGCTTGCCATCCACGACCTTGGCGACCTCGACGAGACCGTCGCCGAATGTCCCGGTGGTGATGGTGACCAGTCGGGACCTTTTGCCATCGACGACCTCGACCTGCGTGGTACCGTCGGGTCCGGCGAGCAGGGCGAGAACCGGGACCCGGAGTACGCCCGTCGCGAGAGTTCGCGTGAAGGTCGCAGACACCGTCACGTCGACGACGTCACCGCCGGCTGCGGGATCGTCGGGCGTGAGCACCAGCGGCACCTTCATGGTCTTCTCTCCGTTCTCGCCCTCCTTCTCGATCGCGGCGCCGACGCTGGTGACGGTCGCGTCGATGATCGTGCCGTCCGGGAGCGACGCCTGCACCTTGCTGTCTTTCGCTGCGACCGACGCCAGATCTGCATCGAGTTCGATCGTGATCTGCTTGCCTGTGTCCGTGACCGTCAGCACGGCACCGCCGCTCGGCGACCCCGGACCGGCATCGACGGATCTCACCCGCACTGCAGCAGGCCCGAACACGAAACTCCCCAGAGACAGCTCTCCGGTGCGTGGCAGCCCTCGAGCCGTCTGCCAGTTGCGGATGGCCTCGGCCGTCCACCAGGTGAACTCCTCGTCCGGTTCTCGCTGGAAGAAGCCGAGGTCGCGCAGGTTCTCCTCGAGCTGGCGCACATCACGCCCATTGCTCATCTCGGCGGCGAATCCGCGCCACGCGGGGAGAGCACCGAGCAGGAGCACCACAGGCTGATCGTCGATCCGCAACAGCTCCTCCCCCCGCCCGATCACGGTGCCGACGGCGGGGACCGACGTCACCGTCCCCGGCAGCGTCGATCCGAGCGCGCGACTGTTTCCGTACCCCAGCTTGCCTCCGGTGCGCACCCGCTCCGCGATATCACCGCGGCTCACCACATCGGTCGCGGTGTGAACACGCTGCGTGCCCTGCTGGACGGGCGGCTGTGCGAGGGCAGGGACGACGACAGCCGCCCCACCCCCGAGCACAGCCAGCACCGCGACCGCGACGATACCGATCACCAGACGACGTCGTGAATGAGCACTCCGCTCGGCGTCCCCCTCGGCACGCACCTCCTCGCTCGCAACGAACGCGTCCCGGGAGTCACCGGCATCGCGATCAGCCATTGCCCGACCCCGCATCCAACCCTGCCTTGACCGCACAGGCGTCCAGGTCCTTCTGGTCGAACTGGCCCGGATCGATCGGCTTCACTCCAGCCGAACCGGCCTCGGACGGCGGTGCCGGGTCGTCCCACTCATAGCCGGCGTCCCGCATGCACTTGGCGAAGGTGAGCTGCATCTGATGGTATTCGTCATCGCTCGGGGCGCTGGGGTCGACGGGGGCGGGGCCGGCCTTCTTCGAGCAGATTGCGGCCGCTGCCTTGTACGTCCCCTCGTCGACCCCGAGCGAGTCGAAGTCCAGCATCTCGTTCGGTGAGCGCTTCGGCACGTCGATGCCCTCGTCGCGCAGGCAGGAGTCGAGCTTCTCGGTCCAGGCGGCAAGCTCTTGCTCGAAGGTGGAGTTGCTCACGCCGCCTCCGCCTCCGAGAGATGTCGGCCCGCCGGACGGCTCCTCCGAGCCGCCAGTCGGGGCGCACGCAGTGAGCAGGGCTGCCGACATCAGGGCGACTCCCACCAGGGACACAGCAAGCCGGCCGGTCCGCGATCGTGTGATTGTCATGGTGTTCCTTTCGTTTGGAGCGCCAGGAGGGCGCCCAGAAAGGACATCGCAAATATGGTCAAACTGAGGTAAGGCGCACGCCTTACCTGCCCGTTACCGATCATGGAGTGAGATGGGGAGCGCGCGGAATCAGCGCGCACGGAAGAGAGAGATGAGGATCAGGTGCGAGTACTGATCGTGGAGGACGAACCCCGGCTGGCTGAGGCGATCCGAGCGGGCCTCGAACTGCAGTCGATCGCAGCCGACGTCGCGGGCGACGGCGAGTCTGCCCTCATCGCGGTCGACCTCACCACCTACGACGTCGTCATACTCGACCGCGACATCCCGGTCGTGCACGGCGACGAGGTGTGCCGAAGGATCGCCGAGCGCTCGCCCCGCCCCGCGGTCATCATGCTCACGGCCGCGCACTCGCTGCAGTCCAGGGTGGACGGGCTGGCGATCGGAGCAGACGACTATCTGACGAAGCCGTTCGAGTTTCCCGAGCTGGTCGCGCGCCTGCATGCCCTCGCCCGCCGCCCCTTCGCCGCGCAGCCGGCCGTGCTCGAGGTCGGCGACATCCGCCTGGACCCGACTCGCCACGAGGTCGTCCGCGACGGACACTTCGTGCTCCTCACCCGGAAGGAATTCGCCGTGCTCGAGGTGCTCATGCGCGACCCCGATGCCGTCGTGAGCGCCGAGCAGCTGCTGACTCGTGCGTGGGACGAGAACGCGAACCCGTTCACCCACACTGTCAAGGTCACCATCTCCGCCCTGCGCCGCAAGCTCGGCGACCCCTGGCCCATCCGGACCATCACCGGCGCCGGCTACACGATGAGGGTGACGCCATGATCGGCACACCGATGGTGCCCGCGACTACCGCTGTCGGTCGACCTCGCCGCCTGACCTTCCGGTTGCGGCTCGCCCTGACGTACGCGGGCCTGCTCACGGTGTCGGGGGCGCTGCTGCTCACGCTGATGGCGATCGTCATCGTCTGGCTCCCCGATTACACCTTTGCGCAAGCTCCGACGATACCCGGCCTCCCCGGTTCACTCGCCGACACGCCACCCCTCTCGGAGACGGCGGTCTCGGACAACCTGTCCTCTGCACCGCTGCAGGTGGTCGTCTCCAGCCGCGACGACCTGATGCGACTCTTCCTCGTGGTCGGGGTGGTCCTACTTCTCGTCGTCGCACTCCTCGGGGGAGCGATCGGTTGGAAGATCGCCGGCCGCATGCTGCGGCCGCTGCACGAAGTGAGCGTCGCCGCGAAACAGGCGACCAACGGCCGCCTGGACCACCGCATCGGCCTGGGAACCCCCCACGACGAGATCACCGAACTCGCCACCACCTTCGACGACATGCTCAGCAGCCTGGAGACCGCATTCCACAGCCATCAGCGCTTCGCCGCCAACGCCTCGCACGAGTTGCGCACACCCCTTGCCACGACGCGGGCAGTGATCGACGTCGCGCTCGCATCGGGCGGCACACCCCGCCGAGAGGTTCTCGCCGGTCTCCGCGAGATGAACGAACGCAGTCTCGACACGGTCGACGCCCTGCTCGCACTGGCCGACATTGAATCAGCACCAGGACCGACGGACGCGCGATGCGACATCGCACTCATCACGAGCTCGAGTGCGGAAGAGCTCGCCGATCGCGCAGCCGACCGTGAGGTCACAATGTCGCTCGACCTCGAACCGGGCGCTGTCGCCGGAGACGCTCGGCTCCTGCGGCTGCTCGCCGACAATCTGCTCGGCAACGCGGTGCGGCACAACCTCGAAGGAGGGTTCATCGCAGTGCGCACCCGCACGGAGCAGGGACAGACCATCCTGCACATCGAGAACAGCGGAATAACGATCACCCCGGAACAAGCGCTCCAACTGACCGAACCGTTCGTACGCCTACACGGGCGTGGAGTCGTCGATCGCGGCCACGGACTCGGCCTCGCCATCGTCGCCGCGATCGCACGATGCCACCGCGCCGAACTGCGACTCGAGCCCGGAGAGAGCGGCGGACTCGAGATCACGGTGACATTCCCAGCCTGGTCACCCCCGACAGCACGCCCCTGAGGCCTCTGGTGGATGTCGTGGCTTATCGATGGCCATGTTGCCCGGCTCGCAACTCTTCTCAGGCATCCACTTCTTCTTGTCAGGCATCCACTTATTCGATTAGTTGATAACCTCTTGACCAAGGTCGTAGCAGGCAGACTGGAGAGCATCTATGCCACGTTCCCTCAAACGAACGTCACTCACTGATCAGGCCACCGAGGCCATCATCGAATTGATCTCGGAACGGAACCTGAAGCCTGGCGACCGACTGCCCGCCAGCGGCGAGCTCGCGGAGATGCTAGATGTGAGTGTGCCGGTGGTCCGCGAGGCGGTTGCTGGGTTGTCTGCTATCGGGCTTGTTGAGCGGCAGCAGGGGCGGGAGAGCACGATCGCTACTCCGAACTCATCCCACCTTGGTCGACTGTTCAGTCTGCGCGTGATCGGCAGCGCGGTGGATGATGAGCAGGTGCAGCAGTTCCGCGAGATCGTGGAGGTCGGGAACGCTCGTCTAGCAGCACGCAATCGCACTCCCGAGACTTTCGCTGCGCTAGAGGCCGCGATGGCGGTGTTGGCAAGCGCGCGAACCGCTGAGGACCTGCATGATGCGGACGTCGCGTTCCACGCGGCCGTAGCCAACGCTGCCGACAATGACCTCTGTCAGCTCACGCTGGAATCGCTCGAACCTCTGCTTTGGCGGCTTCGCCGCCGTGTGTGGAGCGGTTGGGTGCATCAGGGCGGCGAGTTCGATCCGATCATCGAAGCGCACCGCGCCATCCTCTCCGCAATCTCAGCCGGGGATGAGGCTCTGGCGGCAGGAGCCATGGCCGACCACCTCAGCCAGGCTCGCATCGGACTCGAGGAGTCCATCAAGAGCGGCGATCAGCCTGTCGCGCCCAGCGCGGGATTCCCCTCGACCTGAATACGCTGAACCGGTCCGACATTGCTGCGACCCCCAACTCGCAGCAGTGCTGGACCGGTTCAGCACATTGACAGACAGGTCGACGACCGGCTTCCTGTCTGAGATCCTCAGCTAGTGGGCTCGTGACGGCATCCGCGAGCTGCTGAATCTACGAACACGGCTCAAGTGAGACCGTAGCGAAGCAGCGCCTGACTGTAGCCGCCATCGATCAGGATGCGGGATCCCGTCACGTACCGTGAAGCGTCGGAAGCCAGCAGCAGCACAGCGCCGACGAGGTCGTCGACCGCGCCGACTCGTCCGAGCGGGATCCACGATTCGAAACGGTCGCGTCCCATCGCGTCGATGACCTCACGGTTGATGTCGGTCTCGATCGCGCCCGGGGCGATCGAGTTGACGCGGATCCTCGAGGCGGCAAGCTCGAGCGCCATCGTACGACCGGCCGCCTCAAGAGCGGCCTTAGAGGCAACGTAGGCGATATTGCCTGCATAGGGAACACCATCGTGGATGCTTGTGACGTTGATCACACTCCCCGGTCGACCCTTGCTCAGCAGTGGCACGAGCGCCCCAGTGAGCAGGATAGGAGCCACGACGTTAACATCGAGCGTCTGCCGCAGCGATGCGCCGTCCATCGCCGTGAGCGGTGCAGGCAGCTCGACGCCCGCGTTGTTGATGAGGATGTCGAGCTGATCAACTCGGTCGTTGACGGCGGCCACCAGCTCATCGACGCCGCGCTCGGTCGACAGGTCTGCGAGGAGCATCGAATCATCCTGGTCCGGGGAGGCGTGCGCCGGGGAGCCGTGCCGGAGCACACGGACGCCTGCGGACTCCAGTGCGTCCGCAAGACCGGCGCCGATCCCTCGGCTGCTGCCGGTGACGAGCGCTGTCGCCCCGACCAGGTCCGGGAACGTCGGCGAGCTCACAGTACTCCGTAAGTTCGGAGGGCTTCGGTCGAACTCATCCCGGACTCGATGGCGCTGCGCACCAGGTTTTCGGTTCGTGCTTTCGACAGTGCGCGTTCGATAACCTCGTCCTCTACCGCGGCGGGGATGACAACCACACCATCGATGTCGCCGAACACAAGGTCGCCCGGTGCAATCTCCACGTCTCCGATACGCACCTGGCATCGGAAGTCGATCACCGACGACCGGACAGCCGCATCCTGCGCATAGCCGCCACGACTGAACACCGGGAAGTCCTGCTGCAGCACTCGGGGGGTGTCCCGGTGGTAACCATCGACCACCGCGCCTACCGCACCACGCTGTCGGGCGGTGGCAGTGAGGATCTCGCCCCAAGCGGAGCACGGGATCGTCGCGTTCTGAGCGACGTAAATCTCCCCCGGCTCGAGCTGGTCGAGCGCCTCGGTGAGCATGCCGAATGGCTTGGTCTGCTGCCCCGTGACATCGGCGACGAGCACGGGCATCGCCCTGCCAACGACCACCATTTCATTCTGGATGCCGTGGATCTCCGGCGGCAGGAACTGCCGCCGATACCCGAGTTCGTCCAGAATGTCACCGACCACAGGCGTGTACAGCTCAGCCCGGATCGCTTCCATGCGCTCTGCGTCGTTGGATGCAGTCATCGCGCCACCTCTCGTTCTCTGCTGACGGATTGTCATCGGCTGATGACCGCGACGCCCGCGGCGGGGACTGACACAGTGAGTCGGCCGCCATCGACACGCACCGCCTTCTCGCGCAACTGGAGGACGTCCGGGTGATCGAAGTCGTTCTGCGCCCACACGTCGGGCCCGGCGATCCATTGGACCTTCGCGGGACCATCCGCCCACCCATTCACTTCGACTTCGTGCGCAGACTCGGGGTCGGCGTTCACGAGGAATACCGCGCTGCGGTCGCCGTCACGGGTTGCCGCCGCGGTGATCACGCGAGCCTCTCGAGATTCGACGAGGATGCTCCCGCTCATCGCTGCGGGGTCGAGGCCGTCGAAGGGATGGACGTGCATGGAGGGACTGTCAACCTGGGTCGGGAGGCTGATGCCGCGGGCGTGGCGGGTGTAAAGGCGGGCGACGAGGAAGGACACGGTGACAAAGAGGCGAGTGTCGTCGGTCTGGATCGGTGCGAGGCAGTTGACCAGGTGGCTGATGAACGCCATAGGGATGCGCTCGGCGTGGGCGAGTATCGCGTTGTAGCACCCGGCAAAGAAGGCGGCATTGCCGAGGGGGTGGTTGGTCGCGAGATGGTCGTCAAACTGCACCATCCGGTTCCACTCGTCGAATGAGAGGTCGATGCGGTGGTCGGGCCCGGTGAGGTTGTCGACGAACCGGATAGTGGTGGCGAACGCGTCCTCGAGAAGCTGCGGGGATGTCGTCAGCTGACGGAGGTCGCCGATCGTCTGCAGCGGTCGGTCGAGCATTCCCGGAAAGTACCAATGGACCGACAGCAGATCGATGTCGTCCTTGCACTGCTCGAGCACGCCGGCGTTCCATACCTTGGCTGGATACGGAGCCATGCCGGCTGGCATGCTCTCGTGGGTGTCGTTGACGGGCAGTCCGACGGCGACGAACTTGATGTCCGGGTCGACCGCCCTCATGGCGCGGGCGAACTCGACCACTCGGCGCCCATACACGGCAGGTTCGGCGTGTGCGTACTCCTGGATCCCCCAGGCTTCGTTGCCGAGGGACCACCAGGTGACCGGGCGGGGCGAGTTTCGGTCGACGTTGCAGTATCGCACCCAATCTGCAGCTTCCTCGGGGGTCCCGGTGCCCATGTTGACGACGAGGAACGGTTCTGCGTCGACATCGAGGCAGTACTGGAGGAACTCATCGGTGCCGAGGAGGTTGGGTTCCGGCGGTCCGATGAGCCGCCCGATGTCTTCCGGGGTCGACGCGAACGTGGAGTTGGTGCCGAATCCGCCGAGTCGCTGGGTCACTGTGGTCCAGAACGTCTCCTTCACGAGCGGACGCTCGGACTTCGGGCCGACACCGTCGCGCCAGTGGTAGTCATCCGAAAAGCAGCCGCCCGGGTAGCGGAGGGCGCGAACGCCCATCGCTTCGATGGCGGCTTTCGTGTCCGATCGCGGGATGTCGAGCTCCGCGTCCCAGATGCCCGGGTCGACGGTGCGGCCGAAGTGCTCGATCATCCCGCCGAAGATCAGAGGGGAGACGGCCTGTCCTGGGTCATCCAAACCGACGGTGACAGTAGCAAAGGGTTCAGTCATGGTGTGCCTTTCGTGAGGAGAGATGTGGTCCGAGTGAGAGATGTCAGGGGCCGGTGGCGAGCTCAGCTCTCCGTCGCTCGCGGCGCTCGGCTTGTACGACCGGGTGCGGATAGGGGGACGCCGCCGCCAGTCGGCGTGTGTACGGATCCTGTGGCTCAGTCGCGACCGCTTCGCTATCGCCCACTTCGACGAGCGAGCCGTGTTGGATAACGGCGGTCCGATCGCCGATATGGCGCACGACGTCGAGGTCGTGGGAGATGAATAGGTATGCGACTCCGATCTGCTGTTGCAGTTCTGCGAACAGGTCGAGGACACTGGCCTGCGTTGAGAGGTCGAGCGCGCTCACTGCTTCATCGCAGATGATGAGCCGCGGCGACCGGGAGAGCGCCCGCGCGATCGCTATCCTCTGCCGTTGACCGCCGGAGAACTCGCGTGCACGGCGCCGCCCAGCATCTGCCGGAAGGTGCACGGCATCGAGGAGGCTCCGCACTCGCTTGACCGCGTCGGCTCGGCTGACCGTCGGATCAATAAGCAGCGGCTCGACGAGGATGTCCTCAACCGGCATCGCCGGGTTGAGCGAACTGTATGGATCCTGGAACACGACCTGGATGTCGGAGCTCAGCGCCCGCCGGGCGCTCCTGGACGCGGTGGCGATGCTCGTCCCGTCCCAGAGGATATCCCCAGCGGTCACGGGGGCCAGGCCCAGAATGGCACGGCCGATGGTCGACTTGCCTGATCCGGACTCGCCGACGAGGCCCAAGGTTTCGCCTTCGCGGATCGAGAACGAGACGTCCTTCACAGCGACGAACGCGTTGCCGCGGCGGCCGGGGTAGGTCACCTCAAGATCCTCCAGGCGGAGGATCACCGGTGCGTCATCCAACTGTTTGGGCTCGCGCGGCGAAAGGTGCGCCGGGGCGGCCGCAAGCAGCGCCCTGGTGTACGCGTGTTCCGGCTCGGTGAAGAGCGTCAGAGCGGGGGCGGACTCCAGCACATTCCCAGACCTCATCACCACTACGTCGTCGCAGATATCGGCGACGACGCCGAAGTCGTGCGTAACCAGGACGACCGCGATGTCGCGCTCGACGATGAGGGAGCGGAGCAAATCGAGGACCTCTGCCTGGACTGTGACATCGAGGGCGGTGGTGGCCTCGTCGGCGACGATGAGCTTCGGGTCGCAGGAGACCGCGCCGGCGATCAGCACTCGCTGTGCCATGCCGCCGGAGATCTGGTGCGGGAAGCTGTCCAGGGTACGGTCGGGGTCGACGATGCCCACCCGGGCGAGCAAGTCGCGGGCTTTCGCACGGGCCTCACGGCGGGACAGCCCGAGGTGGCGACGCATCGGTTCGATGAGCTGGCTGCCGATCGTGAAGCTCGGGTCGAGATTCGACATCGGTTCCTGTGGGATGTACCCGATTTCGCGGCCGCGGATGCCCCTGAGATCGGCTGCGCCGAGCTGTACGAGGTCGCGGCCGTCGAAGACAGCCGAACCGGCGGTCACTGCGCCGCCTGCAGCGAGCAGTCCGAGCACACCGAGGACGGTCTGGGTCTTCCCCGAGCCGGATTCGCCGACCAGGCCGAGCACGCGGCCTCGGTCGACCGAGAAACTCACGCCGTCGACGACCCGCCGGTCGGTGCCATCGAGTCGGTACTCGATCTCGAGGTTTGCCACCTCGAGCAGGTGCGTTGAGGGTGGCGGGGCGGCGGCCTCGGCCGCGCGGACGCGACTGGCGCGCCGCCTCTTCGCCGGCGTCGTTCCGTCGCTGATGAAGTCGCGTCCCACCGAGGCGAGCAGGATGAGGCAGACCACCGTTACGGTGATGGCCAGAGCCGGGGGCAGGAGCAGGAACGGAGCGTTGTAGATGTCTTTGAACGCGTCGCCGAGCATCCCGCCCCAGCTTGCTGCGCCCTGTTCGCCGATGCCGATGAACTCCAGTCCCGCCTGCACGATGAGCGCGAGGCCGAAGATGAAGCCGGTCTGGATAAGTGCGACGGGGAACACCACACCCAGGATGTGTCGGCCCATGATCGCGAGGTCGCCGATGCCCGACACTTTCGCTGCGTCGATGTACAGCTCGCGCCGGACGTCGATGACCGCCGCCCGAACAGGCCGGAACATCGCCGGGATCATAAGGATCCCGAAGACCGCCATCACGGCGATCGGGTTGGAGCCGATGAAGACGGAGACAGCGAGCAGCGCGACGATCGCGGGGAGCGCCTGGATCAGGTTCGACAGCCAGCTCGCTGCGGAGTCAAGCCTGCCGCTGTAGTAGCCGGCGGCGAGACCCATCGGCACGCCGAGCACGAACGTGACCGTGGTGGCTGTGAGCCCAGCGAGCAGGGTCACTTGACCGCCGAACAGTAGTCGGCTGAGGACATCGCGGCCGGACGAGTCCGTGCCGAGGAGATGCGCAGCACCAGGGGGTTGGCGTACGGCCGTTACGTCGGCAAAACCTGGTGCCGGAAGACTGAAAAGCGGGGCGAGCGCGCAGATCAGCACGATCAGGAGCAGCACGCCTGCGGGGATGAGCATGGCCGGGTTGCGCAGCAAACGGTGAAGCGTTGACCGCCGATCGACGACCGTGGTCGCCGCTAGGGCGAGGGTGGTGGGAGGTACAGTCACGAGCGGACTTTCGGGTTGAGCCAGGCGTAGGCGAGATCCATGATGAGGTTTACGACTACGACAGCGATGACGACGGTGATGACTGCGCCCTGGATGACGGGCTGGTCCTGCTGGGTCGCGGCCCCGACCGTGAGCGCGCCGATGCCGGGCAGGGCGAACATGTACTCAATGACCACGGCGCCGCTGAGCAGTCCAATGAATTGGAGCGACAGCACCGTGAGCGCCACGGGTGCCGAGTTGCGGAGGACATGCTTGAGGTAGATGGACCCGGTGCCCAGCCCCCGGGCGCGGAGCGTGCGGACGTAGTCCTGTTGCATGGTCGCGATGGCCGCGTTCCTCGTCTGCTGCGCCACTGCGGCAGTGGCTGCGATCGCAAGAGCGATTACGGGCAGCACGATCGACTTCGCCCAGAGGCTGGGGTCGGATCCGAAATCGACCCATCCGGTCGCTGGGACCATGCGGAGGTTGATCGCGAAAACGGTGATGAGCAGGATCGCAACGATGAAGTTCGGTACGGCGAAGCCGAGCACGGCGAACGGCTGAATCGCGCTGTCGACCGCACCGCGACGCGCAGCGGCGAGAAGACCGATACCGACGCCGATGACACCGGCGAGCAGGATGGCGACGATCGTGATCGACAGCGTGACGGGTAGCCGCGTGGCGATCGAGTCGGCGACTGACTGATTCGTGAACCAGGAGGTGCCGAGGTCGCCGGTGAGCACTCCTCGGACCCAGCCGATGTAGGCCGCGAAGACGTTTTGATCGAGCCCAAGCGCGGTGCGCTTCGCCTCCACCTGGGCGTCGGTCGCGCTAATGCCGAGGATTGCGCGGGCCGGGTCGCCCGGCGTGAGCCATGTGAGAGCGAATGAAATGAACGACACCACGACGATGAGAACGATCGCCGAGGCGATGCGTTTCAGCACGAACGAGAGCATGATGACCTCCGGGTCGAGGGGGCGGCCGGGTATCGACCGCCCCCTACGATCGATCCGCCTATTCGGCGGGCCGGTAGTTGTAGATCGAAGGAACGATCTGCTGTGGTTGGGGCGTGACCGTCACGTCCGGGCCGACGAACATCAGATTGCTGACGACATAGAAAGGGTTGAACCATGCCTGGTCGACAACGTAGGCGGACAGCTCCTTGTAGAGTGCGTCCTGTTCTCCCCCGGTGGCGGCAGCAATCTTCGACATGAGGTCGGCGATCTGTGGGTCGGCGACGTGGTACGGGTTCCATGCCCCACTTTCGCTGAGAAGCAGGCTTGCGTCGAGCCAGTTCTGAGAGGCGCCCCAGCTGAAGAAGAACGACGAGTACTGTCCGCTGAGGTAGGGGGCAAGACCTGCGGCCGGGGTTTGCGGGTCGTACTCGACCGTGATGCCAACGTCCGCCAGTTGCTGCTGAATGATCGGGTAAACCTCGGGGAGGAAGGCGTCCGAGGACGGCATCCTCAATGTGAATCCGTTCGCGTAGCCCGCCTCCGTGAGGAGCTCCTTGGCCTTGTCAGGATCGTAGGGGTACTTGTCGTCGAGCTTCGGGTCGAAGGCCGGGGTTCCCGGGTAGAACACCTGGGTGGTGGGTGTGCCCTGGTCGAACGCGACCGACTGCAGGATTGCGTCTCCGTCGATGGCGTAGTTGATTGCCTGGCGGACGCGGACGTCGCCTAGCGCCGTAGTGGTAACACCGTCTCGATCGATGAGGAACAGACCCTGCCAGTCACCGGGCGTCGAGACGATCGTGAGCCCGGACGCCTGGGCTTCAGACAGCTGTGACGGAGCACCGTACACCGCGTCGACCTGCTCGGTCTTCACGGCGTTCAAACGCGCCGTAGGGTCGGTCAGCACCCGGATGCTAATCGAGTCGAACGGGAAGGCCTCCGTGTCGTAATAGTTCTCGTTGCGCGTGAACACATACACGTCACCGCGTCGCGTAGCGTTCGTGTCGAGCACGTACGGGCCGGTACCCGCGGGAACACTTGCGAGATCGGTGTCGGCGGCGGCTGGATTGGTGATCATGCCGGCGACCAGAGCCAGGTTATGGGCGAGCGCTGGATCCGGCGCTCTGAGGTGCAGTTGAACGGTTGTGTCGTCGACCGCGGTAGCCGTGTCCACCGACGCCAATGCCGTCGAGCGCGGTCCGTTCGACGCTTTGAAGCGCTCCAAGGAGGAGACCACGGCATCGGCGGTGAGCGGCGTTCCGTCCGAGAATTTCACGTTATCGCGGAGCTTCAACTCCATGATCGTCCTGGCCTCGTCGACGAAGTCCCAACTGGTCGCGAGCATGGGAACCAGCTCACCCTGATCATCCAGCCTGATGAGCGTGTCGTAGGCGGGCTGCAGGAACGGCATGTAGTGCCCGACGTCGGACTGCGCAGGGTCGAGTGACGCGACATCGATGAACGAGCCGAGGTCGAGCGACTCTTGGTTGTCGTTGCTGCTCCCGCTAGTGGTGCATCCGGTGAGCGCGGCTACCGCTATGGCTGCCGTAGCGAGACCGCCGTTGAGCGATCTCGAGAATCGTGAAAACACAGCATCCTCCTTGAAGTTGTGCAGGGGTGGGATTTCTCCCAAGACATCATCTTATAAGAGATGTTGCTATATGCCAAGCTGCGAAGCATGGAATTAGCGGAGAACGTCTTCGCCGCTGAGTTCAAGCGAAGCGAGGTCAATGCGGCGGGGCGCGCCCTCCCAGTCGCCGGCGACAGTGCAGGCGTAGGCTCCGCACCGCGTAGCCGTGACGAGCCTCTCCTCGGGAGACAGCCCGCGGACACGCTCAGCGAGGTAGCCGGCGACGAACGCGTCGCCCGCGCCCACGGTGTCGACCACCGGTACGGGCACCGCCGGCAGGGAGTATCTCGAACCATCCACAAGTGCGACGGCTCCTTCGGATCCGAGCTTGAGTACGATCTCGCGCGGCCCGAGTGCTGCGATCGCGTGAAGGAGTGAGTCTCGGTCGGTTGCATTCGGCGCCAAGAGCCGAGCTTCGTCCTCGCCCGCGAACACGAGAGAAGACCTCGTGGCGATTGACCGGTAGATCTCACCGGCATCGCGATGTCGTGGAAGGGTAGCTCGGTGGTTGACGTCGAATGAGACGGGCACCCCTTGGGCCACTGCCTCGCCGACGGCCGCGTCGATCGCGGCATCGGCGGTCGGAGACAGCGATGGGGTGATGCCGGTGACATGAAGCATCGAGGCGGCCGCGATCGAAGGGAGCGGGACGTCACCGGGTGCGATTCGGCTGCCCGCGCTGCCGGCACGGTAGTACCGCACACGCGATGGTCCTATGACTCGGCGTTCCTTCAACATGAGCGCAGTCGGAGCTCCCGGGTCGATAATGGCCCTCGCCGTGACGCCTTCGGCGCGCAGCTCCCGAACGATCCGCCTGCCAAGCTCGTCGTCGCCGACACGACCGATCCACTCCACAGAGGCACCCAAGCGGCTGAGGCCGATGGCGACGTTGGACTCGGCACCGCCGACGCTCAGGCGCAGATCGGCGGTGAGTTCGAGGCTGTCGGCCGACGCCGATCTCATGAGGCACAGCGACTCTCCGAGGGTCACGACATCAGCCATGCCCTGACTCCAGCGTCAGTGCGGCCACCGTCTCAGCAGCGCGCCGTCGGACCTGCTCGTAGAGGTCCTCGCCCCTCCCCCTCGGTACCAGCCAGCTACCCCCGACGGCGAATACGGCCGGATGGTTCAGATATGCCCCCGCTTCAGCGGCGGTGACCCCGCCACTTGGCATGAACAACAGCTCGGGGAACGGTTGGTGCAAAGCTCGGACGACTGCGAGACCCCCGAGCTGAGCGACGGGGAAGAGCTTGACCTGACCCAATCCGAGCCGCTGAGCCCGCTGCACCTCGGTCGCCGTGCCCACTCCCGGCACCGGAAGCAGTCCAGCGCGCCGGGTCGCGTCAACGACCTCGGCATCGAGACCCGGGCTCACTACGAACGCCGCGCCCGCCTCGGCGACGGCGGGTACGGCCTTCTCGTCGAGCACGGTACCCGCACCGACGAGAAGGTCGCCTCGCGCGCTGATGCGGCGAATGGCCTCAACTCCATGCATGGTCCGCAGCGTGACCTCGATCGCCCGCACGCCTCCGTCGGCGAGCCCTGCCGCGATCGGATCGATGTCGTCCGGATCGTCGATCGTGACCACGGGGACGATCCCGGGTGACCGGAGCGTCTCGAGCGTCGTCGTCATGCCCCGGCCTCCTCTACCGTGAACGCGCGACCCACTGGGAGCGTGACAACGGGAACGTCCGCAGCCCCGGCTGCGGCCTCGAACCGCCCGAGCGCATCCGGATCGATGTTCTGGGCGAACATGTCGTAGTGCATGGGGAGCGTGAGGCGCACCGCACTCGACTGCGCGAGGCGCACTGCTTCCTCCGCGTTCATGTTGCCCGCAAAGCCCATCGCCGCCCGTTCGGGGCTGCTCCCGTTGATCGGAACGGCGAGGAGGTCGACGGAGGCCGACGCAAGAGCCGACACGATTCGCGGATGCGAACGAGCGTCGCCGAGATGAGCCAAGGTGACCTTGCCATCCCCGACGAACCAGCCGAGATAGGGGTGGCCGAGGGTCGCCTCGTCGAATTCGTCGTGCGGCACCGCGAACGAGCGCAGCTGCAAGCCGGCGACCTTCGCGATAGTTCCGTCGTCGCAGGACATGATGCGTTCCGGAGCCCAGCCGAGTTCGCTGATGAGTTCCGCACAGGACCTCGGGGCGGCGATCATCGCGTCCGGGCTCTGCTTGGCGAGGGATCGGATCGTCGGCGGGTCGAGATGGTCGAGGTGGTCATGGCTGCAGATGACAAGATCCAGCCTGTCTAGATCGACGGGGTCCAGTGGAGCGCGGGTCAGCCTGCGGTGATCGAACGGTTCGCCCCGGACAGCCTCGCAATGGTTGCTGAGGTAGGGGTCGACCAGGACGGTGGCGCTCGGGAAGCGGACAAGCAATCCGGATTGTCCGAGCCGCCATACGACGGCGCTTCCCTCCGACGGACGCGCCTCGCGGATCTGGGCGACGAGCGCCGCGCCCGCGACCTCGGGTTCGATCATGCGCGCTGCTCCGTACCAAGCTCCCGCACGAGACGGACGTCGCGTGAGGATGCGGCGATGTCGAGACGGACGGTACCCGGTGGACGGACCCAGCGCGTCTCCTCGACGGACCAGATGGAAAGATAGGTTGCCGGGACCTTGATGATGGCCTCCCGGCCCTCGCCCGGCTCAAGCACGACTGACGCCCAGCCGACCAGCCGACGGGGGGCTGCTGCCTCCTCGGGCATAGTGGCGTAGACCTGGACGATTTCCCGCCCGGCGACCTCGCCCGCATTGGTGAGCGAGACCGTGACGACGGCCCCTCCATCGCGACCGGGGATCACGGATGCGCCGTCGTAGGAGAACTGGGCGTAGGACAGGCCATGCCCGAACGGGAACGCGACATCTTTGCCGGTGGCGTCGAACCACTTGTAGCCAAGCAGCAGCTCCTCGTCGTAGACGGCGTCGAAGTACTCGCCCTGCTTCTCCGTGAGGATGTTCACCAGGGTGAGTTCTACCGGTCCGTCCTTCCCATGCAGCGGTGGCATGGGGAATACCTCGCGGTGGGGAAGGTCATCCTCGCTGTCGGGGAACGTAGCGGGCAGCTTGCCTGAGGGGGTGACTGCGCCGGAAAGGATTGCCGCCAGCGCCTCCCCTCCCCGATGACCCGGATACCATGCGGCGAGCACGGCGGCGACGTCGTTGCGCCACGGGGTCAGGACGACGCCGCCGGTCTCGAGGACGACGACCGTCGGCGTGGCTGTGGCCGCGACGGCCGCGATGAGCTCGTCCTGGCCGTCAGGCAGGTGAAGGTCGGGCACGTCGAAGTGCTCCATGGTGAGTTGGTGCGCAATCACCACGACGACGTCGCACTCCGCGGCGAGGTCTGCAGCTGCGGCTTGGTCGGTCCCGGCGTCGAAGCGGATCTCCGCCTCGGGAAGGGCGGCGCGAAGCGCCCCGAGGGGCGACGACGGCAGCCAGTACCGTGGCAGGTTGCCCTGGGGGTCGGAGACCGGGTCGCCGCCGATAGGGCGCACCGCCCCGGACCCGCCACCAGATGGGACCGCGATGTCCGCGTGTGATCCGATGACGCCGACGACACCGGCGAAGCCGCGAGGAAGCGGGAGGATTCCATCGTTCTGAAGCAGCACGATCCCCTCTTCGGCGATTCGCCGCGCCGTGTCTAGGCTCGCCTCGACCTCCCGAGCCGGGCGCCTGGACGTGTCCAGAAGGCCCACTGAGATGAGGCTCCTCAGGATGCGGAGGTTCATGTCGTCAAGGCGCGACTCGGGCACGTCGCCGTTCTCGATGGCCGTCTTGAGCCGCGATCCGTACCAGTGGGCGTGCGGGAACTCCTGGTCGAGGCCCGCCAGTGCCGATGGCACCGTACTGTGCGCAGCGCCCCAATCCGACATCACCCAGCCGCGGAAGCCCCATTCGTCCTTGAGCACCTCGGTGAGGAGGTAGTGGTTCTCGGACGCGTATGTCCCGTTGAGCTTGTTGTACGACGTCATCACCGCACCCACACCGACCTCGTCGGTCTCGTCGGCCGGCCCGGTGAGCGCCACCTCAAACGCGAGCAGCTCGCCTTCGCGCAGAGCCCGCTCACTTACCACTGAGTTCACGACGAATCGGCCCGTCTCCTGGAAGTTCGCCGCAAAGTGCTTCACCGAGGCGACGACGCCCTCATCCTGCGTGCCGAGCAGCTCTTGACGGGTGATAGTCCCGGAGAGAATCGGATCTTCCCCGTGATACTCGAACACGCGCCCGGAACGAGGCTCGATCGTGAGATTGCAGGCGGCGCCCAGCATGACGTTGATGCCCTGCACACGTGCCTCCCGCCCCACTCGACGACCGAACTCCCGGATCAGCGGGACGTCCCATGTCGATGTCTGCGCCATAGCGGACGGAAACGAGACACTTTCGCCTTGCTCGCGGGGAACGAGGCTCGTGACGCCCATGCCAGCCCCCGCAAGCTGAAGGTCCGGAATGCCGAGCCGCGGCACGCCCGGCACGAAGCCGTCGGAGCCCACTGCACCGGGCGGTGGGGTCATCTCCTCCGTGAGCCCGAACGCCCCGCCGGAGTCGATGGGGGCTGCGAGGTCGACCGGCATCCCCAGGTAGCCGGTGACGAGCTGGATCTTCTCGTCGAGGGTCATCGCCGCGATCAGGTCGGCGGCGCGGTCGTCGGGGCTGTGCATGAACTCTCTCACTCTCGGTTAGGTCAGGTCGGGTCAGCGCGCGAAGACAGTAGTCCCGGGCTTTGCCCAGCGCTCGATGACCTCGAGCACCGGTTCGACTCCGATACCCGGTCGGTCGGTCATGGCAATCTGTCCGCGTTCGATGAGCGGGACGTCGACAAGGTCGGCGAAGTAGGGAACGTCCTGCGCGTGGTACTCGAGCGCGAGGAAATTCGGCCAAGTCGCTGACACCTGCGCAGCGAACGCAGTGCCGATAGGGCCCGCGATGTTGTGAGGCGCAATCGAGAGGCCGCGGTCCGCGCTGCTCGCCGCGATCCGCCTGGCCTCGGAGACCCCACCGACCTTACCGAGGTCGGGTGTGACGACCGCGAGGGCTCCCGCCAAGATGACGGGCTCGAACGAGCGGTGTCCGATGAGATTCTCGCCCCCGCCGAGCGGGACACGGGTCGACTGCGACAGCGCGATAAGCCCGCTCACGTTCTCCGGCGGCAGGGGATCTTCGAGCCACATGATCGACTGGTGCTCGACGGCCGAAGCAAGCCGCACGGCCGAAGCCATGTCGTAACGCCAGTGCAGATCGAACGCGAGCTCAACACCCGGGCCAGCGCCCTCGGCGATCGCATCGGCCATGTCGTGCGCGAGCGACTCAGCGCCAGGCGGCATGGTCCGCGACCCACGCTTCGTCGGGACCAGGCCCGGCACGTCGAGGTCGAACTTGAGCGCGTCGAAGCCGGCATCGACCGCGGCGCGGGCGCGCTCGGCAAGCAGTTCAAGGTCGACCGGTTCTGTCTCGGCGTCGAGATCGAACAGACTCTTGCCCACCGTCCCGTCAGCCACCTGGCCGCTGACGTCCAGCCACGGTACCGGCCGGATGTCGAGCATCGGCCCCAAGCTCATGAGCCCCGCCCCTCCATGGCAGTCGGCGTACACACGGACTGATCGGTGGAACGCGCCGCCGAGCAGCCGCCAGAGCGGTACACCAAGCTCGCGAGCGTTCAGGTCCCAAAGGGCGCCGTCAATGCCCGACAAGGCGTTGTGCACGATTCCGCCGACCGATCCGGCGCCCGACGTCGCCGCCCGAAGCCTGGCCCCGATGACCTCGACGTCCGCCGCATCGTCACCTTCGATGAGGCGACCCATCTCACCGATAATCTCCGGCAGGCCCGGAGCGAAGAACGCCTCACCCCACCCGACAGCACCGGACTCTGATTCGATCCGGACGATCGTCCAATCGAAATTCGCTGCCACCACGGCCGTCGATACTGACCTGATCTTGGACATTCCACGCCTCCTCGCGCGTCGCTCGAAGCGACGACTCAAACTTATAATAGAAGTAATTAGGTAGTCAACATGATGACGAGTTCGCTACAATCTGACAAGTCGAGTGAAAAGGGGAACCATGCCGAGGTCGCTCAAGCGCAACTCTCTTGCCGAGCAAGCTGCCGAAGCAATCATCGAGCTCATCGATGATCAGCAACTCCGCGATGGAGATCCTCTCCCCGCGACCGCGGATCTCGCCGAGATGCTCGACGTCAGCATCCCCGTCATCCGAGAGGCGGTCGCAGGGCTCGCCGCCATCGGGCTGCTCCGACGCCACCAAGGCCGAGAAAGCACAGTCTCCGTGCCCAATTCGTCTCATATGGCCAGACTCCTCACGCTCCGGGTTGTCGGCGCCGAGGTCGAGGACGAACGGCTGCAGCAGTTCCGCGAGATCGTCGAAGTCGGCAACGCCCGCCTCGCCGCCACTCACCGAACACCCAACGACCTCGCCTCAATGGACGCAGCAATGGACCAGATGCGCATGGTCAGGACCGCAGAAGACCTGCATGCAGCAGATGTCGACTTTCACGCGGCGATCGCCCGCGCCACCGCCAACGACCTCTGTGAACTCACCCTCGAGGCACTCGAACCCGTGCTGTGGCGACTTCGCCGCAGGGTGTGGAGCGGCTGGGTTGCAGCCGGCGGAAGCTTGGACAGCATCATCAGCGCCCATTCCATCATCCTGGAAGCAATCCGCGCTGGAAACGAATCGGACGCCTCGCAGGCCATGTCAGAGCACCTCGCCCAGGCCCGCACAGGGCTCGAAGCACCACTCAAGAAAGTTTCGAGTCCTGCGCCTGGGTCACTGATGGCTGAGACCTCCACCTGATGCTGCAAGAGTGTCAGGTGATGGCGACGGTCGTACGCACACTCGCAACGCAGCGGATGCTTGGCGGCCGTCGGAACTCGTTCTCTGCCTGATGGCGGTGGCAGTGGGGCTCGCTTTTCTCGTCGCAGGGGTTTCCGAGTTGGGGGCGGTGCAGGTAGGTGATGCCGTAGCCCGCGAGGCCTTCCGCGAGGCTCTTCTTCGAGAATCCGTGTTTGCGGGACAACGCGTTCAACCGCACGTCCACAAGAGCGGTGACGCCTCGACGGGTGAGTTCAGTGGCCATCTCGTCGAGTGTGAGGCCTTCGTAGCCGATGCCGATGACGCCGGCTGCCTCAGTTTTGCATGCGTCGATTCTCCCACGGCGCGTTGGACTGACCGACGAGAGCTCGCCGATGTGGCTTGACAGATCGTCCTCACAAGGTTATTAGTTTAACCACACGCATCTCGGCTCGGGGGCTCCAGTGAATGGAATCGATCGCTTGAGGGACACACTTCGCCAATACGACCGACACAAGTTGACACCCGAGGCCACGGTCGAAGAGCTTCGACTGTCGATCGGCGCATGCGGTGATCTGACGGAGCGCCTACGAGCTGCGATCCGCCTGCTGTTCCCCGAGGATCTGACACCAGGCGGTCGCTCCATCCTCCAGCGAATCGCGGATGGAGATCCTGGCCCAGACTCACCAGCAGACGACATCGGCGGCCGGTTATGACCTGGGAGCCGGCGGCCACGGCGATATTGGGCGAGAAGCGAACAAACCTGTTCCGTGTGCTGCTACATGCACCAATTCCGGTCACGAAGCGGCGGCTAAGTTCCGTAGCTGGCCTGAGTCTGGGTCGCACACACCGCATAGTCGAACAATTACGCACTGCCGGGTTGGTCACTGTTTCCGAATCAAGCAGGAAACAGACCATCGAATTGATCCGGGACCATCCAACCGTTCGTCGGCTTTCGGACCTCATGTACCGTCAGCCGAGCTCGTCGAGCAGCCCACCGCCCCTCCCCCGGCCGCAAGGCGCGTCAGTCGCAGTCGTGTGGAACGAGGAGCTTATCGTCCTAGATGTAGCCGTTGTCCTTCCTGATCTGGCGAGTACGAAGGCCGTTGACCGTACGAGCGTCGGGCCGCGCATATCTGTCAGCGTCTGCAGGCAGAGCGAGTTCTGGTACGCGCTGAGTTTCGCCGGCGATCTAGAAACTGCGATCTTCGAAAAGGGCATCCAGATCGCTGGCGCACCCATCACCCGAGACGCTGGAATGCCTGCCGACGTTCCGCCCGACGGTTCCACCGACGAGGCGCCCGATGACTGACCGACGCACCGCCAACCAAGCACGTACGTTCGAGCGGCTGCCGAAACTCGACCACGGCATCTACCTCGTGACCACGAAGTCGGGAACCGTCCATCGGTTCGAAACATCAACGTGGCGGCCCACGTGGCAACGATGCCCGGTCGACGACGCTCTATCCGCTCCGGTCCCGATCCGCGACCTCTACGAGAACTGGAAGGTCGGAAGCCGGGGCTACGTGGAGTTGAGCGACGGCAGCTTCTTGTACGGGAACACATGGCACCTCTCCGCGAGAATCGTGTCGATCACCCTTGACGATCGGTGCTGTTCCCGCTGCCACCACGAAGAACGAATCAGACGGTTCTGCCCGATGTGCGTAATCCAACCTTCATGGTCTCGGGCACCAGAGCACTGGGACCTCGGATTCGACGACGGCACGATACGCGGCCGTGTGCGGGCGTGGCTCGGGCACACACAATCCCGGCTGGTCGAACGCCGCCGAAAGAAGCTGCTGTACCGACTCGCGAAATCCAGATGAACGGCGCGATCCCCTACGACGAGCTCGATCAGGAGCGGCACGGCACCTGGCTGCTGACTACGGAGAGCGGGACCATCTATGAAATCCAGGCCAGCAGCTCAGGAGTCTGGATGATCCGGCATCCCGTGATCGACGACGGCACTCGAGACGACAACACGTTATACCGCGACGAGATCCTCATCCAATGCGAAATCGGCCCGGTCCGTCTCGGTGAACCGGCGGTCATGGTCTTCGTACGCGATGACCGGCAGGGTGTGCCTGCGTACGTTGCGACGACGCGTGTGACGACGCCAGTTGTGCGGATCCTCTGGATGGCAGCCCCTGGTGATTGGCGACGACGAGCTGAGCGGTAGCCCGCTAATTAGTTATGCCGGGACTATGGAATTCGAGATCCATGGTGGCCGATCCGGTTCGGCTCCCCCACATCCGCTCGTCAGCAACGCCAGGAGTAGAGCTGCGCTTACAGCGACTCCCTTTTCGCGTTCATGATTCCTCCAACCATCGGTTGGTTTTCTCAGTCGGTCGAGAGGCAGGCTTGTCAGCAGAAACGGCGCGACCTGGTCTCGCCGCGGCTTGGCGTGACGTAAGGAGCCGCGGCCGTTGCCCTCGTCTCATTCGTGTCGATGCCGCGCAGCATACGCCGCATCCGCTTCGGCGGCACCGCCCAGTTCGGGGCACCGCAGACGACGTGCTCGGGAACCCTGACATACGCGGTCACGACGTCGACGTTGTCACCGATCGCGAGGCGTCGGCGGAGATGCTCGCGCAAGCCGGGTATCGCGAAGTCGAGGCGGCCTCGTCCGGCCGGCTGGATCAGGCCCGCATCGATGAGTCGGGCCTCCTGTGAACTCGTGTGTACTCAGTGTACTTTGGTGTATTCGGTGTGTTCGGTGTATCTGGATAGCGGGTACGGATCGTTCGGGCTTGCATGGTGGCGGGCACAGCCTGCGCTCGATCGCTGACGCGGCCGAGATCGGCTCTCAGCGGATCGCGCGCTTCAGTGTGGGTCGCCAAGACGCCGCCCGCGCGGCGACGCAGCCATGAGTCCTGTGGGGCCGCTGCCGTTGGAGCAGTGCTGCGCCTCCTCAGAGAACCGGCTGGCATACCGGCACACGGCGCCGCAGTCGTCACAGACCCAGTTCACGCAGGCGAGGCAGTCGCTCATCGCCCGAGCTCCGACTCGCCCCGAGTCGCACCGATGGGTACTTCTTTGTATTTTCTGCGGTGAGATTCCGAGTGTCTAGTGGCTGTCGCGCGATACTCTTGTGGGCATGGCCGCCCTCACGTCGGTCTAGTTGCACCGGGCCACGAACCGCATTGACCCCCACGAGCTGGTGCGTCAGCTCAACGAGGGCCACGGCGCAACCCTGGGCGCAGCGTTGGCTGGCTCAAAAACTCGGAAGCAGCCGGCACGAGTGGGCGAAGCCAGACGGACCCGAGCCGCGGCCAGATGGCTGGAACCGTCTGCAGTTCGCCCACCAGCTCTGGACGGCGCTCTCCGCCGAAGAAGGCGTCGTACGGACGACGCTCACAAACCGAGGCTTCTGATCGACGGCTGCGGCTGGCGCTGCCAGTGCCAATCGAGGGGGATGAGCGTAATCTGAGGGTATGTGGATGGTGGTCGTCATCTTGCTCGTAGTTTGGGCGGTGCTGTCGATTGTGGGGTTCGTTTTCGAAGGCCTGCTCTGGTTGGGCGCGATCGGGGTCGTTCTCTTCATCGGCACTCTCATTTTTGGAATCGTCCGGCAGCGCGCCGTAGACGCCCGTCACTAGCGCGGCGCTTCTCTCGGGGCAGAGCCCAGCTATTGCACGCGCTCACTACGGGACTCCGTCCGCTTGCCCCGCTGACCGCGGAGAAGGCACCCGCTACGGTCAGACTCGTGATCGACACCAAGCAGACGAAGACGATCGGCGAGCACTACGCTGCGGCCTAGGGCGTGTCTGACAAGTGCTTCGCCCAGGCGATGACCGCGTGGAGGACGGCGGCGGCGCGGTAGGTGATGGCGAGCTTGTCGTACCGGGTGGCCAGCCCGCGCCATTGCTTGAGGTGGCAGAAGCGGCGTTCGATGACGTTGCGGCCGCGGTATTCGTCGGCGTCGAAGGCCGGCGGGCGTCCGCCGCGTGAGCCGCGGCGTTTCCGGTGGCCTTGCTGGTCGGCAGGCTCGGGGATCACCGCGACGATGCCATGCTCCCGCAAGTGGGTGCGGATCGCCCGTGACGAGTACGCCTTGTCGGCACGCAGCGCGTCCGGACGCACCCGTGGCCGGCCGGG
>NZ_ATXG01000026.1 GCF_000421565.1 Agromyces subbeticus DSM 16689
TCGGCGGCCGACACCTCGGCACCGAAGACCGCCGCGTAAGAAGGCGCTGCATTCTTCGGCGGCCGACACCTCGGCACCGAAGACCGCCGCGTAAGCGAGCACTTCAGCACTACAGCACTTCGAACGGCCCGGCACCCACTGCGTGGATGCCGGGCCGTTCTGCGTAGCGGAGCGTTCCGACGACATTTCGCGCCGTGGCGGATGCCGCGCACGGGCCCTCCAGCCCGGAAAGCGTCGTCGGAATGGGCGAATAGGATGGGTGCATGCTCGAGAACCCCAGATCGCCGCGCGTCCGCGCCGTCGCGAAGCTCGCCAAGAAGGCGGCACGCGCCGAGAGCGGGCTGTTCCTGCTCGAGGGACCACAGGCCGTCGCCGAGGCGCTCACGTTCCGCCCGCAGCTGGTCGTCGAGCTGTTCGCGACACCGACCGCGCTCGAGCGATACGACGAGATCACCGCCGCCGCTGAGGCCGCCGGCATCGAGATCGAGTACGTCACCGAAGAAGTGCTCGATTCGATGGCCGACACTGTGACCCCCCAGGGCTTCGTTGCGGTCTGCCGCCAGTTCCCCACGGCCGTCAAAGACGTGTTCGCAGCGGGCCCCAAGCTCGTCGCCATCCTCGAAGAGGTGCGCGACCCCGGCAACGCGGGCACGATCGTGCGCGCAGCCGACGCCGCGGGCGCCGACGCCGTCATCTTCACCGGGCGCACGGTCGATCTGTACAACCCGAAGGTCGTGCGATCGTCGACCGGCTCGATCTTCCACCTGCCCGTCGCCATCGGCGCCGAGCTCGAAGACGTGCTCGTTCGGGCCAGGGCCGCGGGGCTCACGGTGCTGGCCGCCGACGTGAAGGGCGACGACCTGTTGGCCGCCCGCAACGACGGCGTGCTCGCACAACCCACCGCATGGGTGTTCGGCAACGAGGCGCGCGGCCTGCCCGACGAGCAGCTCGAGCTCGCCGATCGTGCCGTGACGGTGCCGATCTACGGTCACGCCGAATCGATGAACCTCGCCACCGCGGCATCCGTTTGCCTCTATGAGAGCGCCTTCGCGCAGCGCAGCGCGCATCACGGTTAGGTAACCACCGCGTCGCAGCTTGTCGCGCGGTCGCTGCTGGCCCTAGTTTTGGGGTTATGGAGCCAACCCAGCCCGCCCCGCCGACCTCGAACATCTCCGTGCGTCGCGGCGAACCACTCGTCGTCGTCGAGCACGTCGAGAAGCACTTCGGCGATCTGCACGTGCTGAACGACATCAACACCGTCGTCAACCGCGGCGAGGTCGTCGTCGTCATCGGGCCGAGCGGTTCGGGCAAGTCGACCCTGTGCCGCGCGATCAACCGTCTCGAGACCATCGACTCGGGCTCGATCATGATCGACGGCGAGAAGATGCCCGAAGAGGGCGCTGCGCTCGCTCGCCTCCGCGCCGATGTCGGCATGGTCTTCCAGTCGTTCAACCTGTTCGCGCACAAGACGGTGCTCGAGAACATCACGCTCGCACCCATCAAGGTGAAGCGGATGTCGCGCAAAGACGCCGAAGCGAAGGCCATGCAGCTGCTCGAGCGCGTCGGCGTGGCGAATCAGGCCAAGAAGCTGCCGGCCCAGCTCTCGGGTGGTCAGCAGCAGCGAGTCGCCATCGCGCGCTCGCTCGCGATGAACCCGAAGCTCATCCTGATGGACGAGCCCACGAGCGCGCTCGACCCCGAGATGATCAACGAAGTGCTCGACGTCATGATCGGCCTCGCCAAAGACGGCATGACGATGATCGTCGTCACACACGAGATGGGCTTCGCCCGCAAGGCCGCCGACCGCGTGCTCTTCATGGCCGACGGCAAGATCGTCGAAGAGGCGACGCCCGCCGAGTTCTTCGACAACCCGCAGTCCGAGCGGGCGCAGGACTTCCTCTCGAAGATCCTCGAACACTAGACCTGCGCTGCCACGAGCGGCGAGGAACCATCACACAGGAGAAGAGGCAGAGACATGAAACGCATGAGAATCGCACTCGTCGCAGCAGCTGCGGTGTCGGCGCTCGCGCTGGCCGGCTGCGCCGGCGGCGGCGGCGAAGCCACCGAGGAGCCGACGGCCGAGCCTGCACCCACGTTCGCGGCCGGCAGCACGATGGAGACGCTGGCCGAGGCCGGCACCATCACGGTGGGCACCAAGTTCGACCAGCCGCTGTTCGGCCTCAAGGGCCCGTCGGGTGCGCCGGAGGGCTTCGACGTCGAGATCGCGAAGATCATCGCGGGCGAACTCGGCATCGCCGAAGACAAGATCGAATGGGTCGAGACCGTCTCCGCGAACCGCGAGCCGTTCATCCAGAACGGTGATGTCGACATCGTCGTCGCGACGTACACGATCAACGACAAGCGCAAGGAGGTCGTCTCGTTCGCCGGGCCGTACTACCTCGCCGGTCAGTCGATCCTGACGCTCGCCGACAACGACGACATCAAGAGCGAAGAAGATCTCGTCGGCCAGCCCGTGTGCTCGGTCACCGGGTCCACCCCCGCGGCCAACCTGAAGGAACTCGGCGCCGAGGTGCTCGAAACCGACACCTACACCAACTGCCTCGAGCCGCTGCGCAGCGGCCAGGTCGTCGCGGTGTCGACCGACAACGTCATCCTCGCCGGCCTCGCCGCGCAGAACGAGGGCGAGTTCAAGGTCGTCGGCAAGCCCTTCACTGAAGAGCCCTACGGCATCGGCCTCGCGCTCGAAGACACCGAGTTCCGCGACTGGATCAACGATGTGCTCGAGGAGGCCTACGAAGACGGCCGCTACGAGGAGGCATGGGAGTCGACAGCCGGCGCCGTTCTCCCGTTCGTCGAGCCGCCCGCAGTCGACCGCTACTGATCGATCGTGGCCCGGGCACGCGGTGCCCGGGCCACACCGATCCACCTGAGATCCCGAACGGAGGCGTGTGGACGCCGTCATCGATAACCTGCCGACCTACCTCGAGGGGTTCGGCATGACGCTGCGACTGCTCGTCGTGAGCGGCCTCGCGGCACTCGTGCTCGGCACGATCATCGCCGCGATGCGGATCTCCCCGGTCGCCTCGCTGCGTGGCTTCGCCACGGTCTACACCGAGCTCGTGCGCAACACGCCGCTCACGCTCGTGCTGTTCTTCTGCGCGATCATCCTGCCGTACATCGGTTCCCGACTCGACTATGCGACGGCCGCGACGATCGGCCTCTCGGTCTACACCTCGCCGTTCATCGCAGAGGCGCTTCGATCCGGCATCAACGGCGTGCCGGTCGGTCAGGCGGAGGCTGCGCGGAGTCTCGGCTTCGGCTTCGGCCAGACCGTCGGCCTCATCGTCTTGCCGCAGGCGTTCCGCATGACGATCCCGCCGCTCATCAACGTCTTCATCGCCCTCACCAAGAACACCTCCGTCGCCGGCGGATTCTTCGTGTTCGAGCTCTTCGCCGCGACGCGTGAAATCGCCAATGCCAACGGCAACGCGGTGCTCGCGATCCTGCTGGCCGCAGCCACCCTCTATCTCGTGATCACGGTGCCGCTCGGCATTCTCGCGGGCCAACTCGAACGGAAGTGGGTGGTGCAGCGATGAGCGGCGCGAGCGTTCTCTTCGACGCCCCAGGCCCCAAGGCACGGCGGCTGTCGCTCATCCTGTCGATCGTCGCGGGCGTCGTCATCCTCGCCGGGCTGACGTGGATCGTCCTCATCCTCGCCGCTCCGCGCGACAGCGGCGGCATCACCCTGCCGGGGTACTTCGACCCGAGCCGGTGGGACATCTTCGCCGACCCCGAAGTGTGGTCGTTCATCATCTTCGAGGGTGTGGTCGGCACGCTGAAGGCGGCCCTCACCGCCGCGGTCTTCGCGATCGCCCTCGGCATCCTCTTCTCACTGCTGCGAAGTGCCGAGACCGCTTGGATCCGTGTGCCAACGGCGGTCGTGCTCGAGTTCCTCCGCGGCATGCCAGTGCTGCTCATGATGCTGTTCATCCTGCTCGTCATGAGCACCGGGGCGTTCTGGGCCGTCGTGGTGGCGCTCTCCCTCTACAACGGCGCGCTCATCGGCGAGGCGCTGCGCGCCGGGCTGGTGGCGCTGCCGCGCGGTCAGCGCGAGGCCGGCCTGAGTCTCGGTATGCGTCCGCTGCAGTCGAAGATGCTCGTGGAGTTTCCGCAGGCATTCCGGCAGATGCTGCCGATCATCGTGGCGCAGCTCGTGGTGCTGCTGAAAGACACCTCGCTCGGTTACATCGTCGGCTACGTCGAACTGCTGCGCGTCAACATGAACAACCTCGCGAGCTTCTACGGCAATCGCTACCTGTTCTCCCTGTTCGTCGTCACGCTCGTGCTCTACCTGATCATGAACCTGTCGTTGTCATCGTTCGCGCGGTGGCTGTCGAAGCGCACGGCGTCGAAGTCGTCGGGCGCACGCCTCGACCCAGACGACCCCAACCAGGCGATGCTCGTTGCGCAGGCCTCGGCCGCAGCTCGACAGTCCGAAGATCAGCGCGGCACTCCATAGTTGTCAGCTCGTCGAACGACGATGCGGTGGCCCGGCACGACTAGACTCGTTCTTCGTGTCCGAGCCCCGTGAAATCACCGAGAACGCCGTCCAGACGGCGGTCGACGCAGCCCTCGCGGCCATCGCGTCGGCCGGCGACTCAGCCGCGCTGAAGCAGGTCCGCACCGAGCACACGGGCGAGAAGTCCGCCCTCGCGCTCCTGAACGCCGAGCTGCGCAACGTGCCGAACGACCAGAAGGCCGCCCTCGGCAAGCTCGTCGGCGGCGCCCGCGGCCGCGTGAACCAGGCGTTCGCTGCGCGCGAGGCTGAGATCGTCCAGGCCGAGGCAGCAGCGCAGCTCGAGGCCGAGGCTGTGGATGTCACAGCGCTCGCCTCGCGGTACCGCGCGGGTGCGCGGCATCCGCTCACCCTGCTGCAAGACCGCGTGTGCGACGTCTTCACGGGCATGGGCTGGGAGGTCGCCGAGGGCCCGGAAGTCGAGAGCGAGTGGTTCAACTTCGACGCCCTGAACTTCGATGCCGACCACCCGGCGCGCGCCATGCAGGACACGTTCTTCGTCGACCCGCCCGAGGCGCACCTCGTGCTGCGCACGCACACGAGCCCGGTGCAGATCCGCTCGATGCTCGAGCGCGAACTGCCCCTCTACGTGCTCGCCCCGGGCCGCGTGTACCGCACCGACGAGTTCGATGCCACGCACTTGCCCGTGTTCATGCAGTTCGAGGGAGTCGCGGTCGACAAGGGCCTCACGATGGCGCACCTCAAGGGCACCCTCGATCACTTCGTGAAGTCGATCTTCGGCGACGAGGCGAAGATCCGCCTGCGCCCGAGCTACTTCCCCTTCACCGAGCCGTCTGCCGAGCTCGATTTCTGGCACCCGACGTTCAAAGACGGGCCGCGCTGGATCGAGTGGGGCGGCTGCGGCATGATGCACCCCAACGTGCTGAAGGCCGCCGGCATCGATCCCGAGATCTACACGGGGTTCGCCTTCGGCATGGGCATCGAGCGCGGGCTGATGCTCCGCAACGACGTGCAGGACATGCGCGAAATGGTCGAGGGAGACATCCGCTTCTCCCAGCAGTTCGGAATGGTGGTCTGACATGAGGGTGCCGCTCAGCTGGCTCGCCGAGTACGTCGAACTCGTGCCCGGTACGACGCCCGAAGAGGTGCATGCCGCCCTCGTCAAGGTCGGTCTCGAAGAAGAAGACGTGCACACCTTCGACCTGCAGGGTCCGATCGTCGTGGGCGAGGTGCTCGAGTTCGTCGAGGAACCGCAGACGAACGGCAAGACGATCCGCTGGTGCCAGGTTCGGGTCGCGCCCGACGACGAGACGGCAGCCGACGGTGGCCCCGCCGTGCACGGCATCGTCTGCGGTGCCCGCAACTTCTTCGTCGGTGACAAGGTCGTGGTGACCCTGCCGGGTTCCGTGCTGCCCGGCCCGTTCCCGATCGCCGCGCGCACGACCTACGGACATGTCTCCGACGGCATGATCGCCTCGGCGCGAGAGCTCGGGCTCGGCGAAGAGCACGACGGCATCCTCCGGCTCTCGACGCTGGGCCTCGATGCCCCGGTCGGCAGTGACGCGATCGCCCTTCTCGGCCTCGACGACGCCGCGATCGAGATCAACGTCACCCCCGATCGCGGCTACGCGTTCTCGATCCGTGGTGTCGCTCGCGAGTACGCTCACGCGACCGGGGCCCGTTTCCGCGACCCGGTCGAGCAGGCTGCGCCAGCGGAGGTCGCCGACGATGCGTTCTCCGTCGTGATCGACGACGCAGCCCCGATCCGCGGCAAGGTGGGATCCTCGGTCTTCGCCACGCGCATCGTGCGCGGCGTCGACCCCTCCCACCCGACTCCGGCGTGGATGATCGCCCGGCTGAAGCTCGCCGGCATCCGCTCGATCTCGGTGCTCGTCGACATCACGAACTACGTCATGCTCGAGCTCGGCCAGCCGATCCACGGCTACGACCTCGACCAGCTCCGCGGCGGCATCGTGGTGCGACGCGCCGCGGAGGGCGAGAAGTTCACCACCCTCGACGGCAAGGAGCGCACGCTCCACGTCGAAGACCTCGTCGTCACCGACGACCGCGGGCCGATCGGCCTCGGCGGCGTCATGGGCGGTGCCGAGACCGAGATGGGCGACGAGACCCGCAACGTGCTCGTCGAAGCCGCCAACTGGGACCCGGTGTCGATCGCCCGCACCGCTCGCCGTCACAAGCTGCCGAGCGAGGCGGCCAAGCGCTACGAGCGGGGAGTCGACCCCGAGATCGCGGCGGCCGCGGTGTCGCGCGTCGCCCAGCTCATGGTCGATCTCGCCGGTGGAACGGTCGACGAGGGCGGTTCACTCATCCAGACGACGCCGGCACGGCAGGCGATCGTGCTGCCGCACGGCTTCGTGAGCACGATCATCGGCGTCGAGTACACCGACGACGAGGTGCACGATGCGCTCGCCGAGATCGGCGGGGCGATCACGCCCGTCGACGGCGGGTTCTCGGTCGTGCCCCCGGCATGGCGTCCCGACCTCACGGGTCGCGAAGAGCTCGCTGAAGAGGTCGCCCGGCTGATCGGCTACGACCGCATTCCGTCGGTGCTCCCCGTCGCCCCTCCCGGGCGCGGGCTCACTCGCTCGCAGCGGCTGCGTCGCCGCACGGCAGACACTCTCGCCGCCGCCGGCGCGACCGAGGTGCTGTCGTTCCCGTTCGTGGCGGCTGACGACAACGCCGTGTTCGGCAGCGCAGACGGCTCACCCGTGGCATCCGTGCGCATCGCGAACGCGCTCGACCAGACCGCGCCGTTCCTGCGTCGCTCGCTCATGTCGGGACTGATCGGTGCCGCACGGCGCAACCTCTCTCGCGGACTCACCGATCTCGCACTCTTCGAGATCGGCACGGTGTTCCTGCCCGAGCCCGGCCGGAGCTACGGCTCGCCCTCGCTGCCCGTCGGCGACGAGAAACCGAGCGACGAGGTGCTCGCGGCGCTCGACGCCGGCATTCCGCCGCAGCCCCGTCACCTCGGCGCGCTCATCGTGGGCGACGCGGTGTCGAAGCAACCCGGCCAGGCCGCCGTGCCTGCCGGCATCGCCGACGCACTCGATGTGGTGCGCCAGGTCGAGCTCGCGACCGGTGCTCGCATCGACGTCGTGCACGGTTCGCACAGGGCGCTGCATCCCGGCCGCACGGCCGAGCTGCGCGTGGCCGGCACCGCCGTCGGCTTCGCCGGGGAGCTGTTGCCGAGCCTCGCCGCCGATGCCGACCTGCCGCGTGTCGTCGCGCTCGTCGAACTCGATCTCGATGCGGTGATCGCGCTCACCGAGCCGATCGTCGAGGCGGGCACGATCGGCACGCTGCCCGCGGCGACGCAAGACCTCTCGCTCATCGTGCCGGTCGAGGTGGCCGCAGCCGAGGTCGCCGATGCCGTGCGCGAGGGCGCGGGCGCGTTGCTCGAGCAGATCACGATCGTCGACGACTACCGCGGGCAGGGAGTGCCGTCGGGCGCGAAGAGCCTGACGTTCGCGCTGCGGTTCCGTGCGGCCGACCGCACGCTGACGGCGTCCGAGGCGAGCGAGGCGAAGCTCGCCGGGGCGGCGCTCGCACACGAGCGTTTCGGGGCATCCGTTCGCGAATGATCGACCGAGCGCGCGGCCGGGCATGACACATGCTGGCCGCGCGTTTGCGCCGTGCGGCACGCGCCCGATAGGGTCGCACCATGTCCGCCGCTCGGTTCGCAGCCCCCGCACGCGTCACGCGTGTCGTCGTGGTGCGCAGCCGACGTCGTGGCGAGCGCCGACTCTAGGCGACCCAGCATGCGGCGATGAGGCCGTCGGCAGGTGTCGCCGGAGCCATCCCTCGACCACTTCGACCTTTCAGGTCGTGTGCGTCGCCGGGAGCCAACCTCGACCACTTCGACCTTTAAGGTGGAACCATGACGTTCACCGTCGCCGTTTCCGGCGCGTCCGGCTATGCGGGGGGCGAGATCCTTCGCCTGCTCGCCGATCATCCACACTTCGACGTGCGCACGGTCACCGCGCACTCCAACGCCGGTCAGCCGCTCGTCGCGGTGCAGCCGCACCTGCGCAGTTACACGCACCTCACGCTGAAAGACACGACGGCCGAGAATCTCGCCGGGCACGACATCGTGTTCCTGGCGCTTCCGCACGGGGCATCCGGTGCGATCGCCGCTCAGCTCGCACCCGACACTCTCGTCATCGACTGCGGAGCCGACCACCGCCTCGAGAGCAAGGCCGACTGGGCTGCCTTCTACGGCGGCGACTTCCACGGTGCGTGGACGTACGGCGTTCCCGAGCTTCCGCGGCTGTCGGGCACCCAGCGTGACCGGCTCGCGAAGACCAAGCGCATCGCCGCACCGGGCTGCAACGCCTCGACGGTCGCCCTCTCGCTCGCTCCCGGCATCCGGGCTGGGGTCATCGAGGCCGCCGACCTCGTCTCGGTGCTCGCGGTGGGGCCCTCCGGCGCGGGCAAGAGCCTGAAGGCGCACCTGCTGGGCTCCGAGCTGCTCGGCTCGGCCAACCCGTACTCCGTCGGGGGAGTGCACCGGCACATCCCCGAGATCCAGCAGGCGCTGCGCTGGGCGGGCGGTGCGCACCCGACGATCTCGTTCACTCCCGTCATCGTGCCGATGTCGCGAGGGATCCTTGCGACCTCGACGGCGAGAATCGTGCCGGGCACGGATGCCGCGACGGTTCGCGCCGCTTGGGAAGACGCCTACGCCGGCGAACGCTTCGTGCAGTTGCTGCCAGACGGTCAATTCCCTCGCACCGCCGATGTGCTCGGCGCCAACACGGCCTTGCTCGGACTGCAGATCGACGAGAATGCGGGCCGCGTCGTCGTGATCGCCGCGGTCGACAACCTCGTCAAGGGCACCGCGGGTGCCGCCATCCAGTCCGCGAACATCGCCCTCGGCCTCACCGAGTCGACCGGGCTGCCCGTGAACGGAGTCGCACCGTGACCGTCACCCATCCGCTCGGCTTCGAGGCGGCCGGAGTCGCTGCAGGCATCAAGCGCACCGGCGCACTCGACCTCGCGCTGATCGTGAACCGCGGGCCGGCCCAGCAGGCCGCGGTCGTGTTCACCGCCAACCGTGCGCAGGCGAACCCGATCATCTGGTCGAGGCAGGTCGCTGCCGACGGCATCGTCTCGGCGATCGTGCTGAACTCGGGTGGCGCCAACTGCTTCACGGGCCCTGAGGGCTTCCAGGTCACGCACCGCACGGCCGAGACCGCCGCCTCGGGGCTCGGCGTCGCCGCCGGCGATGTGCTGGTCTGCTCGACGGGACTCATCGGCGACCAGCTCGACGGCGAGATCCTCGAAGAGGGCGTGCTGTCGGCGATCGCGCGCCTCTCGCCCGACGGCGGCGACGATGCCGCCCGCGCGATCATGACGACCGACACGAAGCCGAAGCAGACCGTGGTCGCGGGCGACGGCTGGTCGATCGGCGGCATCGCGAAGGGTGCCGGCATGCTGGCACCCGGTCTCGCGACGATGCTGGTGGTGGTGACGACGGATGCCGCGCTGCCGGCCGCCGACCTCGACACCGCCCTTCGCGCCGCGACCAGGGTGACCTTCGACCGGCTCGACTCCGACGGCTGCATGTCGACGAACGACCAGGTCTCCCTGCTCGCGTCGGGCGCTTCGGGTGCGACGCCCGATCTGGCCGACTTCACCGCGGCACTGACCGAGGCCTGCCGCGACCTGGCGCTGCAGTTGCAGGCCGACGCCGAGGGCGCGAGCCACGACATCGCGATCGAGGTCGTCGGCGCGGTGACCGAAGACGACGCGGTCGAGGTCGGCCGTTCGGTCGCGCGCAACAATCTCTTCAAGGCCGCCATCTTCGGCAACGACCCGAATTGGGGCCGGGTGCTCGCCGCGATCGGCACGACCTCGGCACCGTTCGACCCCTACCTCGTCGACGTCTCGATGAACGGGGTGCGCGTCTGCCACGCCGGTCGGCCCGATGCCCCTCGCGATCAGGTCGATCTCACCCCGCGTGCGACCCACGTGCTCATCGAGCTGCACGCCGGCGCGGCATCCGCCACCATCTTCACGAACGATCTCACGCACGACTACGTGCATGAGAACAGCGCCTACGCGAGTTGAGCATGAGCGACGACACAGAACCCGACACCAACGACGCCGCCGCGAAAGCGCAGGTGCTGATCGATTCGCTGCCCTGGCTGAAGCGATTCCACGGTGAGACGATCGTGGTGAAGTTCGGCGGCAACGCCATGGTCAGCCCCGAGCTGCAGCGCGCGTTCGCCGAAGACATGGTCTACCTGCGCTACGCGGGCATCAAGCCCGTCGTGGTGCACGGCGGCGGTCCGCAGATCTCGGCGATGCTCGAGCGGCTCGGCATCCCGAGCGAGTTCCGCGGCGGCTACCGGGTGACCACTCCCGAGACGATGGATGTCGTGCGCATGGTGCTCTCGGGCCAGGTGAACCGAGAGCTCGTCTCGCTCATCAACGAGCACGGCCCGCTCGCGTCGGGGCTCTCGGGCGAAGACGCCGGCCTCTTCACGGGGCGGCGCCGCGGCGCCGTCGTCGACGGTGAAGAGGTCGACCTCGGGCTCGTCGGCGACGTCGTGGCCGTCGACCCCGCGGCGGTGCTGGCCGAGCTCGCCGCCGAACGCATCCCGGTGGTCTCCTCGATCGCCCCCGACGGCGATGTCACCGGGCAGTCGCTCAACGTCAACGCCGATTCCGCCGCGGCCTCGCTCGCGGTTGCGCTCGGTGCCGCGAAGCTCGTGATCCTGACCGATGTCGCGGGTCTCTACCGTGACTGGCCGAATCGGGATTCGCTCGTCTCGGTCATCGATGTGCCGGCCCTCGTCGAACTGCTGCCGAGTCTCGAATCGGGCATGATCCCGAAGATGTCGGCCTGTCTCGAGGCCGTCGAGGGCGGCGTCGCGAAGGCGGCGATCATCGACGGCCGGGTGCCGCATTCGATCCTGCTCGAGGTCTTCACTCAGTCGGGCATCGGCACCGAGGTGGTGGCGGCATGAGCGACTGGCAGCAGCGCTTCGACCAGCGGGTCATGCGATCGATCGGCATGCCGCTCGCGAAGCTCGAGCACGGATCGGGTGCCTGGGTGACGGATGCCGCGGGCACGACCTACCTCGACTTCCTCGCCGGCATCGCGGTGAACTCGCTCGGATACGCGCATCCGGTCTTCGTCGAGGCCATCACCGCTCAAGCGTCGAAGCTCGCGCACGTGTCGAACTACTTCACGACCGAGCCGGCACTCGAACTTGCTGAACGCATCGTGCGACTCGCGGGCGCCGAGCCCGATGGGCGCGCGTGGTTCGGCAACTCGGGCGCAGAGGCCAACGAAGCGGCGTTCAAGCTCGCCCGGCTGAACAACTCGGGCGGGGCGCGCACGCGCATCCTCGCCCTCGTCGATGCCTTCCACGGACGAACGATGGGTTCGCTCGCGCTCACGGGCAAGCCGCACATGCGGGCGCCGTTCGAGCCGATGGCCGGCGGAGTGGAGCACATTCCGGCGACCATCGAGGCGCTCGAGGCATCCGTCGACGACGCCGTCGCCGCTGTCTTCGTCGAACCGATCCAGGGCGAGGCCGGCGTCGTCGAGTTGCCCGAGGGCTTCCTGCGGGCGGCCCGCGAGTTGACGCACCGGCACGGCGCGCTGCTGATCGTCGACGAGATCCAGACCGGCGCCGGGCGCACCGGCGAGTGGTTCGGCTTCCAGCACGCAGGCATCACGCCCGACGCGATCACCGTCGCCAAGGGCATCGGCGGCGGCATGCCGATCGGCGGGCTCGTCACCTTCGGGCATGCGTCGGAGCTCTTCCGAAAGGGGCAGCACGGCTCGACCTTCGGCGGCAACCCGCTCGCGACCGCGGTCGCGAACGCGGTGCTCGGCGAGATCGAGCGTGCAGGCCTCGTCGCCAACGCCGCCGCCAGGGGGCCGCAGCTACGGGCGCGCATCGAGGCCATCGGGTCGCCGCTCGTACGCGGCACGCGCGGCCGCGGCCTGCTCATCGGCGTCGCGCTGACCGAACCCGACGCCGGTGCGGTCGTCGCACACGCCATGCGCGAAGGGCTCATCGTGAACGCCGCCAACGACCACACCATCCGCATCGCTCCGCCGCTCATCATCGGCGACGCCGAGATCGACGAGTTCGAGGCGCGATTCGCGCGCGCGCTCGCCGGTGCTCACCACGACTCGACCTGAACCACGAAACGGACGAACCACATGACCCGCCATTTCCTCCGGGACGACGACCTCACCCAGGCCGAGCAGTCCGAGATCCTCGATCTCGCCCTGCAGCTGAAGGCCGACCGCTGGTCGCAGACTCCGCTCGCCGGCCCGCAGACCGTCGCCGTGATCTTCGACAAGTCCTCGACCCGCACGCGCGTCTCGTTCGCGGTCGGCATCGCCGACCTCGGTGGCTCGCCGCTCATCATCTCGACGGCCAGCAGCCAGCTCGGCGGCAAGGAGACTCCCTCCGACACGGCGCGCGTGCTCGAACGCATGGTCTCCGCGATCGTCTGGCGCACCTACGCCCAGGCCGGGCTCGAAGAGATGGCCGCCGGCACGAGTGTTCCGGTCGTCAACGCGCTCTCCGACGACTTCCATCCCTGCCAGCTGCTCGCCGACCTGCTCACGATCCGCGAGCACAAGGGCCGGCTCGCGGGCCTCACCGTCACCTTCCTCGGCGACGGCCGCAGCAACATGGCGCAGTCGTACCTGCTCGCCTGCGCCACGGCGGGTATGCACATCCGCGTCGCCGCTCCGGCGGAGTTCGCGCCCGAGGCATCCGTCGTCGCCGACGCCGAGCGCGTCGCTGCCGGCACGGGCGGTTCGGTCGCGGTGCTGACCGACGCACGCGAATCGGTGACGGACGCCGATGTCGTGGTCACCGACACCTGGGTGTCGATGGGCAAAGAGGAGGAGAAGGCGCATCGCGTCGCGACGTTCGGCGCCTATCAAGTCGACGCCGAACTCATGTCGCTCGCGGCGCCCGATGCCGCGTTCATGCACTGCCTGCCCGCGGACCGGGGCTACGAGGTGACCGCCGAGGTCATCGACGGCCCGCAATCGATCATCTGGGACGAGGCCGAGAACCGGTTGCATGCGCAGAAGGCGCTGCTGGTCTGGCTGCTCGCGAGGAAGGACGCCTGATGGGCGACATCAACGACGCATCGAACACGGCCGACGCCCATGGCACCAACGAGGGCTCGCTCTGGGGAGCGCGGTTCGCGACCGGCCCGTCACCCGAGCTGCAGCGTCTGTCGAAGTCGACGCACTTCGATTGGCAGCTCGCCGGCTACGATCTCGCGGGCTCTCGAGCCCACGCGCGCGCACTGGCTGCCGCGGGCTATCTCGCTGCCGATGAGCTCGAGACGATGCTCGCCGGTCTCGACACGCTCGAGGCGCGCGTCGACTCGGGTGAGATCGTCGCCGCCGAGACCGACGAAGACGTGCATGGGGCGCTCGAAACGGCGCTCATCGCGATCGTCGGTCCCGAGCTCGGCGGCAAGCTGCGGGCCGGCCGCAGCCGCAACGACCAGATCGCGACGCTCGTCAGGCTCTACCTGAAAGACCACGCCGCGACGATCGGTCGTGACGTCGTGCACCTGATCGACGCGCTCGCCGCGCAGGCCGACGCGCATCGCACGGCGATCATGCCCGGACGCACCCACCTGCAGCACGCGCAGCCGGTGCTGCTCGCGCATCACCTGCTCGCGCACGCCTGGGCGCTCTCCCGAGACCTCGAGCGGCTCGTCGACTGGACGAAGCGGGTCGACGTCTCGCCCTACGGCGGGGGAGCGCTCGCCGGGTCGACGTTGGGTCTCGACGCGGCATCCGTCGCCCGTGACCTCGGCCTCGCGAGCCCGGCCGAGAACTCGATCGACGCCACATCGAGCCGCGATGTCGTCGCCGAGTTCGCCTTCGTGACGTCGATGATCGGCATCGACCTCTCGCGGTTCGCCGAAGAGATCATCCTCTGGAACACGCGCGAGTTCGGCTTCGTCACCCTCGACGACGGCTACTCGACGGGGTCGTCGATCATGCCGCAGAAGAAGAACCCCGACATCGCCGAGCTCGCGCGCGGCAAGGCCGGTCGGCTCATCGGCAACCTGACCGGCTTGCTCGCCACGCTCAAGGCACTGCCGCTCGCGTACAACCGCGACCTGCAGGAGGACAAGGAGCCGGTCTTCGACTCGGTCGAGACGCTCGAGGTGCTGCTGCCGGCGTTCACCGGCATGGTCGCCACGCTCACCTTTCACACCGAGCGCATGGCAGAGCTCGCGCCGGCCGGCTTCTCCCTGGCGACGGATGTCGCGGAGTGGCTCGTCAAGCGACGGGTGCCGTTCCGCGACGCGCACGAGATCACCGGAGCGCTCGTGCGCTACGCCGAAGAGCACTCGCTCGATCTCGACGCGGTCGATGACGACGCGCTCGCGGCGATCTCGCCGCTGCTCACGCCCGACGTGCGCGAGGTGCTCACGGTCGAGGGGTCGGTCGCGAGCCGCGACGGCATCGGCGGCACCGCACCGGTTCGCGTCGCCGAGCAGTTCGCCCACCTGGCCGAGCGGGTGCGCCACCTCGTCGCCGCGTTGCCGAAGGCACGGAGCTGAGCGAACTCGTCATTCCCGACCGGGAGTTCTTCGAACAGGACCCGGTCGTGCTCGCACCGCTCCTGCTGGGAGCGGTGCTGAGCTACGACGCGCCCGACGGCCGGGTCGCGATTCGGCTGTCGGAGCTCGAGGCGTACCGGGGTGTCGGCGAAGACCCCGGTTCGCATGCGTTCGGGGGCCGGACGCCGCGCAACGAGGTGATGTTCGGAGCCCCGGCGCACCTGTACGCGTACTTCAGCTATGGGATGCACGTCTGCCTGAATATCGTCGCCCGGCCGACCGGTTCTTCATCGGGAGTGCTCATGCGCGGCGGCACGATCGTCGAGGGCATCGAGCTCGCCCGCCATCGGCGACCGAACGTCAACGACCGCGATCTGGCGCGTGGGCCCGGCAGACTGGCGAAAGCGTTGGGCGTGCCGCTCGTCGCCGACGGCAGCGATCTGCTCGCCGCCCCGTTCGCCCTTCGAGTGCCGCGGATGCCCCTGCATCACGCGAGCGGACCGCGTACCGGCGTCGGGGGAGCAGGCGGCGGGGCGCAGTATCCCTGGCGGTTCTGGATCCCCGGTGACGAGGGCGTCTCGCCGTATCGCCGGCACAAGCTCGCCGCGGAATGACGGCGGTGCTGCCGCGGCGGCGCGGCGACATGTCGGCCGCGCCGTTCCCGGGGCCTTGCGGCTCAGCGCACCGCGAGATGCACGACGAGCGCGGCAGCGCAAGCCCAGATGAGGCTCGCGAAGGTGCCGATGATGAACCGCTCACGTGCCTCTGGTGCCTCGAGTTCGGTGAACCGCCCGACGCCCTTGACCGCGACGACGATCGCGAGGGCTTCGGGGAATCCGGCGATGATGGCCCCGGCCGAGGCGATGCGTTCGAGCACGCCGATCGTGAGACCGCCGCGCAGGACCTCGCGACGTGTGCTGGACTGCACGCCTCGGTGCTCCTCATCGGCCGATCGCTTCTCGGCGACGATGATGCCGCCGTGGAGGCCGGGTGCGACCGTGCCTCCCATCGCGAGGTCGAGGGCGGTGGCGGCCGCCGGGCTACCGCCGAAGACGGCGATGACGAGACCGAGCACGGTGACGAGGGGGGCGAGGCCGAACTGCGCCGGTTCGCTCGCGGTCGCGGCCGCGAGGAGTGCCGCGGCGAGGGCGCCGGCTGCGAACCAGATGTAGGCGCGACGAGGTCGAAGGTAGGCGAGCACCGAGAGAGCGGCGGCACCGAGCAGCGCGACCACGAGGGCCGACCAGGTGATGGCTTCGGCGATGACGAAGAAGTTCATGCACGGGCTCCCGTCGAGCGGTCGAGGTTCTCGAGCAGCCTAGCGAGCGCGGGCACCGCGTCGAGCTCCGCACGGATGTTCGCCGACTTCATTCGCGAGCTGATGGCCGGAGCGCTGACGCCGAGCTCGTCGGCGATCTCCGACTGCATCGCACCTGCGACGATTCGGTCGTAGACCTCCCAGCCTTGATCGGAGCGGCGCTCGCGCAGGAGCAGGGCGAGCTTGAAGAGCGCTTCGACGTGCGCGGCATCGTCATGTGCTGCTTCGATCGCGAGCCGGGGCGAGTTCTTCTTGGCGCGCTCGACCGCGTCGCGTGCCGCGAAGAACGCCTCGCCGCTCGCCTCCCGGATGTCGGCGGGCAGGGGATCCCGCACGTCGCCGCATCCGATGCCGACGCTCCAGGCGCCGTCGCGGGTGAGTTCGAAGACGACCTCGACGACCGTTCTGGCGTCGCGGGTGAGCAGCTGGATCTCGTCGCCGGCGTTGCGAGCGACCGGCAGCAGGAGATGCTCGCCGTGCGCTCGCTGGATTCGATCGCGTTCGGAACCGGCGATATCGGCGTTCGTGCGACTGGCGACCTGGTCGGCGGTGACGACGATCATGTCCACTCCTTCAGCTTGCAGACTTCATTCAGCTATGAATAAGCATATACCATTAATCGAGAGGTGGTTAGAGATGGAACCTAATCCGCTCGCTGATACCCTGACTGGGTGTCAGACCCGGTGATCCTCAGTACCCAGCAGAACGACGCCTCCTTCTCAGACGTCTGGGAAGAACTCGTGTGGCGCGGCCTCGTGCATGTGTCGACCGACCAGGCGGCGTTGAAAGAGATGCTCGCGGGCGGGGCGATCACCTACTACTGCGGATTCGACCCCACGGCTCCGAGTCTGCACCTCGGCAACCTCGTGCAACTGCTCGTGATGCGGCGGCTCCAACTGGCCGGCCACAAGCCGCTCGGCCTCGTCGGCGGATCGACCGGCCTGATCGGCGACCCGAGGCCCACGGCCGAACGAACGCTCAACACGAAGGAGACCGTCGCGGAGTGGGTCGGGTACCTGCAGGGGCAGATCTCCCGGTTCCTCTCTGCCGAGGGCGAGAACGGCGTTCGGCTCGTCAACAACCTCGACTGGACCAGCGGTCTCTCGGCGATCGACTTTCTGCGCGACGTCGGCAAGCACTACCGCGTCGGCACGATGCTCAAGAAAGACGCGGTCGCGTCCCGGCTGAATTCCGACGCCGGCATCAGCTACACCGAGTTCAGCTACCAGATCCTGCAGGGGTTCGACTTCCTCGAGCTCTACCGACAGTACGGCTGCGTGCTGCAGACCGGCGGCAGCGACCAGTGGGGAAACCTTACGAGCGGAACGGATCTCATCCACCGCGTCGAGGGCGCGAGTGCGCATGCCATCGGCACCCCCCTCGTCACCAACTCCGACGGCACGAAGTTCGGCAAGAGCGAAGGCAATGCGATCTGGCTGGATGCCGCGATGTGCAGCCCGTACGCGTTCTACCAGTTCTGGCTCAACACCGACGATGCCGATGTCATCGAGCGTCTGAAGATCTTCACCTTCCTGAGCCGTGAGCGCATCGAGGAGCTTGCTCAGCTCGTCGAAGTCGAGCCGTACAAGCGCGAAGCACAGCGAGTGCTCGCCACCGAGGTCACCACCCTGGTGCACGGCGCGGATGCCACGGCCGCGGTCATCGCGGCGTCGCGCGCGTTGTTCGGGCAGGGCGACCTCGCGTCGCTCGATCCCGAGACGCTCGAGGCGGCGCTTCGCGAACTGCCCAACACGACTGCGGCGCCGGATGCCTCGATCGTGCAGCTGCTCGTCGACACCCGACTGGTCTCGAGCCAGAGCGAGGGCCGACGCGCCATCGCGCAGGGTGGCGTCTCGCTCGACAACGTGCGCATCGACGATGAATCCGCGACGCTCGCCGGGCGCGTCGCGTCCGGCGGCATGGCGGTGCTTCGCCGCGGCAAGAAGACGCTCGCCGGCATCTTCGTGGAGTAGTCGAAAGACCATCGCTCAGGGCTCCGGCGCACACCTCGGTGTGTGCCGGAGCCCTTGTGTTTTCTGGGCGGACAACGCGACACGCCCGGGATGCAGCCGGAACTTGCACGACCCCCAGAATCCCCGTAATGTAATCACTCGTTGCCCCACAGGAGCGAAAGAGCGGAACTGCTAGTAAGCATCCAGCTCATCGGCCTCAAGTGGCACGAAGATCCCAAACCATGAAGACGATGTCTTCACTGCGTTTGAAGCGTTCGGTTCCGTCCTGTGAAGGATGCCCGAGTGAGAACGAAGAGCTCCGGCAGTTCGAATCGATCAGGTTCGAGCACCGGGTGCGTCCGTTTCTTGAGAACTCAACAGCGTGCACTATGTTCAATGCCAATTTTATTGAACCCCAGCTTGCTCCTTTGGAGTGGGTATGGATTCCTTTGATTGATGGACAATTTGATTCTAAGTAGTCAGTTGTTTCTCTGTCAGTGATTGAAACTCTCAATGCCTCTTTTGGGGGGTGTTGGAACCAGTTTTTTTGGAGAGTTTGATCCTGGCTCAGGACGAACGCTGGCGGCGTGCTTAACACATGCAAGTCGAACGATGAAGCCCAGCTTGCTGGGTGGATTAGTGGCGAACGGGTGAGTAACACGTGAGTAACCTGCCCTGGACTCTGGGATAACCCCGAGAAATCGGAGCTAATACCGGATAGGACCTGGAACCGCATGGTTTTGGGTGGAAAGTTTTTCGGTCTGGGATGGACTCGCGGCCTATCAGCTTGTTGGTGAGGTAATGGCTCACCAAGGCGTCGACGGGTAGCCGGCCTGAGAGGGTGACCGGCCACACTGGGACTGAGACACGGCCCAGACTCCTACGGGAGGCAGCAGTGGGGAATATTGCACAATGGGCGCAAGCCTGATGCAGCAACGCCGCGTGAGGGATGACGGCCTTCGGGTTGTAAACCTCTTTTAGTAAGGAAGAAGGGGAGCTTGCTCCTTGACGGTACTTGCAGAAAAAGGACCGGCTAACTACGTGCCAGCAGCCGCGGTAATACGTAGGGTCCGAGCGTTGTCCGGAATTATTGGGCGTAAAGAGCTCGTAGGCGGTTTGTCACGTCTGCTGTGAAATCCCGAGGCTCAACCTCGGGTCTGCAGTGGGTACGGGCAGACTAGAGTGCGGTAGGGGAGAATGGAATTCCTGGTGTAGCGGTGGAATGCGCAGATATCAGGAGGAACACCGATGGCGAAGGCAGTTCTCTGGGCCGTAACTGACGCTGAGGAGCGAAAGCGTGGGGAGCGAACAGGATTAGATACCCTGGTAGTCCACGCCGTAAACGTTGGGCGCTAGATGTGGGGACCTTTCCACGGTTTCCGTGTCGTAGCTAACGCATTAAGCGCCCCGCCTGGGGAGTACGGCCGCAAGGCTAAAACTCAAAGGAATTGACGGGGGCCCGCACAAGCGGCGGAGCATGCGGATTAATTCGATGCAACGCGAAGAACCTTACCAAGGCTTGACATAACCGAGAACGCCGCAGAAATGTGGAACTCTTTGGACACTCGGTTACAGGTGGTGCATGGTTGTCGTCAGCTCGTGTCGTGAGATGTTGGGTTAAGTCCCGCAACGAGCGCAACCCTCGTCGTATGTTGCCAGCACGTAATGGTGGGAACTCATATGAGACTGCCGGGGTCAACTCGGAGGAAGGTGGGGATGACGTCAAATCATCATGCCCCTTATGTCTTGGGCTTCACGCATGCTACAATGGCCGGTACAAAGGGCTGCGATGTCGTAAGGCGGAGCGAATCCCAAAAAGCCGGTCTCAGTTCGGATTGAGGTCTGCAACTCGACCTCATGAAGTCGGAGTCGCTAGTAATCGCAGATCAGCAACGCTGCGGTGAATACGTTCCCGGGCCTTGTACACACCGCCCGTCAAGTCATGAAAGTCGGTAACACCCGAAGCCAGTGGCCTAACCGCAAGGAGGGAGCTGTCGAAGGTGGGATCGGTGATTAGGACTAAGTCGTAACAAGGTAGCCGTACCGGAAGGTGCGGCTGGATCACCTCCTTTCTAAGGAGCAACTCGGATGTCTTCGGATGTTCGCAGTGCAGACCAGATCGGGTCCTTTGTGGCTCGCTGGTTGCTCATGGGTGGAACATTGACATAGGTGCTGGTTGATTTCGACTGGATTTAGTACGTTGCTCACTTGTGGGTGATTGGAAGGGTTTGGTCGGGGGAGGCTGGCACGTGCACGCTGTTGGGTCCTGAGGGACCGGACAACTCTGCGCCTTTCGGGGTGTGGGGGTGATGGTTTCTTCAGGCCTTCACTGTTGCCGATGGTTTTGATTCGGTTGTGGTGGGGGTTCTGGCCGTCTGTTGAGAACTACATAGTGGACGCGAGCATCTTAGAAATAGCCTTTCGAGGCTGTTTCACAAAAGGTGAATCGCCAAAGGGCATCCTTCGGGGTGTTGTTTGGTGTGTTCACTGGTCAATTTCGCAGCATCGCCTTTGGGTGGTGTTGCACGATTCGATCTCATGTGATTTCAAGTTTTTAAGAGCAAACGGTGGATGCCTTGGCATCTGGAGCCGAAGAAGGACGTCGTAATCTGCGATAAGCCTCGGGGAGCTGATAAACGAGCTGTGATCCGAGGATTTCCGAATGGGGAAACCCCGCCAGGCCCTTTGGGTGACCTGGTGACTCCCGCCTGAATATATAGGGCGGGTAGAGGGAACGTGGGGAAGTGAAACATCTCAGTACCCACAGGAAGAGAAAACAACAGTGATTCCGTCAGTAGTGGCGAGCGAACGCGGAAGAGGCTAAACCGAGCCATGTGTGATACCCGGCAGGGGTTGCATGGTCGGGGTTGTGGGACCTTTCGGACTGTACTGCCGTGCAGTCACGGTGACGCGTCAGGTATAGACGAACCGGATTGAAAGCCGGACCGGAGTGGGTGTGAGTCCCGTAGTCGAAATGCCTGGCGGCCCGGAGAGGTATCCCAAGTAGCGCGGGGCCCGAGAAATCCCGCGTGAATCTGTCAGGACCACCTGATAAGCCTAAATACTCCCAGATGACCGATAGCGGACAAGTACCGTGAGGGAAAGGTGAAAAGTACCCCGGGAGGGGAGTGAAATAGTACCTGAAACCGTTTGCTTACAAACCGTTGGAGCCTCCTTGTAGGGGTGACAGCGTGCCTTTTGAAGAATGAGCCTGCGAGTTAGTGATTTGTGGCGAGGTTAACCCGTGAGGGGCAGCCGTAGCGAAAGCGAGTCTGAATAGGGCGATTCAGTCGCAGGTCCTAGACCCGAAGCGAAGTGATCTATCCATGGCCAGGTTGAAGCGACGGTAAGACGTCGTGGAGGACCGAACCCACTTCAGTTGAAAATGGAGGGGATGAGCTGTGGATAGGGGTGAAAGGCCAATCAAACTTCGTGATAGCTGGTTCTCTCCGAAATGCATTTAGGTGCAGCGTTGCGTGTTTCTTGCCGGAGGTAGAGCTACTGGATGGCCGATGGGCCCTAAAAGGTTACTGACGTCAGCCAAACTCCGAATGCCGGTAAGTGAGAGCGCAGCAGTGAGACGGTGGGGGATAAGCTTCATCGTCGAGAGGGAAACAACCCAGACCACCAACTAAGGTCCCTAAGCGCGTGCTAAGTGGGAAAGGATGTGGAGTTGCACAGACAACCAGGAGGTTGGCTTAGAAGCAGCCACCCTTGAAAGAGTGCGTAATAGCTCACTGGTCAAGTGATTCCGCGCCGACAATGTAACGGGGCTCAAGCACGCCACCGAAGTTGTGGCATTGACATTAATGGTAGGCCTTCGTGGTCCAGCCGTGTTGATGGGTAGGAGAGCGTCGTGTGGCCAGCGAAGCGGCGGTGTGAACCAGCCGTGGAGGCCACACGAGTGAGAATGCAGGCATGAGTAGCGAAAGACGGGTGAGAAACCCGTCCTCCGGAAGACCAAGGGTTCCAGGGTCAAGCTAATCTGCCCTGGGTAAGTCGGGACCTAAGGCGAGGCCGACAGGCGTAGTCGATGGACAACGGGTTGATATTCCCGTACCGGCGAAGAACCGCCCACATGAAATCAGGAGTGCTAAGCATCCCAAGCCGTGTGGATCCCTTCGGGGACGATCGCGGGGCGGCATGCGACCCCATCTGGTGGAGTGAGCGTATTAACAGGTGTGACGCAGGAAGGTAGCCGATCCCGGGCGATGGTAGTCCCGGGGCAAGTGCGTAGGCCGAGCGATAGGCAAATCCGTCGCTCATCAAGGCTGAGACACGATGCGGATAAAAAGTTGGTGATCCTATGCTGCCGAGAAAAGCATCGACGCGAGGTTCTAGCCGCCCGTACCCCAAACCGACTCAGGTGGTCAGGTAGAGAATACCAAGGAGATCGAGAGAATCGTGGTTAAGGAACTCGGCAAAATGCCCCCGTAACTTCGGGAGAAGGGGGGCCTAAGGCGTGAACTCACTAGCTGAGGGAAGCGCTGCAGGGCCGCAGAGACCAGTGGGAAGCGACTGTTTACTAAAAACACAGGTCCGTGCTAAGTCGCAAGACGATGTATACGGACTGACGCCTGCCCGGTGCTGGAAGGTTAAGAGGACCGGTTAGCCGCAAGGCGAAGCTGAGAATTTAAGCCCCAGTAAACGGCGGTGGTAACTATAACCATCCTAAGGTAGCGAAATTCCTTGTCGGGTAAGTTCCGACCTGCACGAATGGCGTAACGACTTCCCAGCTGTCTCAACCGCGAACTCGGCGAAATTGCATTACGAGTAAAGATGCTCGTTACGCGCAGCAGGACGGAAAGACCCCGTGACCTTTACTACAGCTTGGTATTGGTGTTCGGTGTGGCTTGTGTAGGATAGGTGGGAGACTTTGAAGCTGGCACGCTAGTGTCGGTGGAGTCAATGTTGAAATACCACTCTGGTCACTCTGGATATCTAACTTCGAACCGTGATCCGGTTCAGGGACAGTGCCTGGTGGGTAGTTTAACTGGGGCGGTTGCCTCCCAAAAAGTAACGGAGGCGCCCAAAGGTTCCCTCAACCTGGTTGGCAATCAGGTGGCGAGTGTAAGTGCACAAGGGAGCTTGACTGTGAGACTGACAGGTCGAGCAGGGACGAAAGTCGGGACTAGTGATCCGGCAGTGGCTTGTGGAAGCGCTGTCGCTCAACGGATAAAAGGTACCTCGGGGATAACAGGCTGATCTTGCCCAAGAGTCCATATCGACGGCATGGTTTGGCACCTCGATGTCGGCTCGTCGCATCCTGGGGCTGGAGTAGGTCCCAAGGGTTGGGCTGTTCGCCCATTAAAGCGGTACGCGAGCTGGGTTTAGAACGTCGTGAGACAGTTCGGTCCCTATCCGCTGCGCGCGTAGGAAATTTGAGAGGATCTGACCCTAGTACGAGAGGACCGGGTTGGACGAACCTCTGGTGTGCCAGTTGTTCCGCCAGGAGCACCGCTGGTTAGCTACGTTCGGGATGGATAACCGCTGAAAGCATCTAAGCGGGAAGCCGGCCTCGAGATGAGATTTCCATACCCTTCGGGGTGAGAGGCTCCCAGCCAGACGACTGGGTTGATAGGCCGGATGTGGAAGAGAGGACTAAAGACTCTCGGAGCTGACCGGTACTAATAAGCCGATAACTTGACAATCACTACACTCACACGTTTGAACACATTTCATGTAAAGGCCGTGTGTGTGGCCAAGATTGCTCGCGTCCACTCTGTGGTTCCCTTCAGACGGAAACCCAACACAATTCAACACAGTTGTACCCGCACCACCGAACCCACGGGTTCTGGTTGATGCGGTCACCGAGACCACACACCCACCCCAACCGCATGGTTGGCGGGCTGTGGTGTGGCAAGAGTTTCGGCGGCCATAGCGCGAGGGAAACGCCCGGACACATTCCGAACCCGGAAGCTAAGACTCGCAGCGCCGATGGTACTGCAGGGGTGACCCTGTGGGAGAGTAGGACACCGCCGGACA
>NZ_ATXG01000027.1 GCF_000421565.1 Agromyces subbeticus DSM 16689
GTCGAGGCCGAATCGGCGACGTCGACCACCGGCTCGGTGCAGACCCCGCCATCGGCCTGGACCGGTGAGTCGCTCTACAGCGGCGACGTGCTCGTGCTCGAACGCGGGCAGCAGGCGACCTTCGAGATCGATGCCGGCGTCGGCGCCGGGGTTGGTACTGGCACTGGCTCTGACTCTGGCTCTGGCTCTGGCTCTGGCTCTGGCTCTGGCTCTGGCACTAGCACTGGCGCTGGCGCTGGCGCTTCGTCACGCTCGATCGAGCCGGTCGCCTGGCTCGATGAGAACGCTCGCGCCCGCTCGATCTGGACCACCGGGCGCACGCCGCTCGGCGTACTCGACGGTCGCGGCGAACCGCAGGGCATCAGCCCCGTGCCGGGCGTGCTGCTGCCGCGCTCGCTGCGCGCACCGCTCGATGCCGGGAGCACGTCGGTCTCGGTGTCGGTGAAGACCGGAACCGTCACGCTCGACGCGCTGCTCGTGAGGCCGACGGTCTCGCGGCTCGTGCTCGAGGGATCCGAGAGCGCCACGGAGCTCGCACACTCGACGTCGGCATCCCAGCAGCGCGCCGAGCTGGGATTCGACGGCTTCACGTCAACGGCGCGCATCTACGACGGCCGCGGAGTGCTGGTCGACGAGCGCGCGTTGAGCGGTCGGGGCACGGTGCTCATCCCGTCGGGTGGGTTCGTGATCGTGAGGCGATGAGCCGATGAGGCGATGAGGCGACGAGCGCGCGTTCTGCGGACGCGGCAAGGCGCTCATCCCTGATCATGCGACAGCCGCGGGTTTTCGTTCGCGCTCCTCGTTTCGTTCGAGTTGGTCGGCGAGTCGGGTGGGTGATTTCGTGCTCGGCCTCCAGGTGCCGCCGGGGTCGAGCCATGCGGGAGGGCGGATCTGGGGTGCACCTCGGATCATGCGGATGCCCCACCCCGAGGTCTCGATCGTGCGGTGGTGGAACCAGCACAACAACACCCCGTTGTCGGGATGCGTCGGCCCGCCATCGACATCAGGGATCACATGGTGGATCTCGCACCACGACGCCGGCACGCGGCAGCCCGGGATGAGGCAGCCGCCGTCGCGCAGGGTGATGGCGCGACGTTGATGCGGGGTGAAACACCGTTCGGGTGACCCGAGCTGCATGATGCGACCGCGGTCGTCGAAGGTGACCGGTTGAGTGCCGCCGGTGCACATCATCTGTCGGGCGGCGCGCAGGGAAACCGGCACGTCGATGCCGTCAGCGTGCGCGACACCATGCCCCGACTGCAGGTCGGCGGCGCGCACACTGACGAGCACGGTGGGCGGTGCACCGCCGATGCTCGGATGCTCACCAGAACGCGCAGCCGTCGCGACGATCGCGGCAACCACGTCATGCCGTTGCTGCTCAGCAGTTCGAACCTCACCGTTGGCAGCGATGTTCGCGCGCTCTTCGGCGGTCATGAAGCCGCCGCCCGATCGCGGCGCCAGATGCGCATCGAACAGGCGGGTCAGGCCGGCCGCGACTTCGGGCAGCAACTCGCCGCTGACCGGGATCAACCCGTCACGCGCGCGCCCGATGCGGAACCCGCGGCGACGCATCGCGCGCTCGTCGTCGGGTTCGGGACCGTCTTGATCGAGGAACACCGCCCACGCCTGCGCCTGCACCCGCACCTCATCAGCCGACGCCCGCACCGGGTAGACGTCACCGGCGCCGAGTGCGGCGGCGACGAGCTCACGTTCGGCGGTGGCCAGGGCGATCGGGTCGGCGACTCGGCTGGGGGCGTCGAGTGCGCGGATGATCGTGCCCGCGGCATCCGCCCCGAGCTCGCCGCCGGCCAGCGCCGCCGCAACCGAGGCGAACCTCGCTGGCAGCGGCTCACCGGTCAGACCCGCACGCGGCCGAGTGGCCGTGCCGAGCACGATGCGTCGGCGCGCTTCAGCGCCCGACGCCTGCGTCACCCGCTCGAGCAGCTCCGACGCAGACCGGCATCCGCGCCGTGCCGACAACCGCTCACCGCCCAACTCGGCCCGAGAGCGCTCGGCGACTTCGCCGGCACACGCCGCGCGGTGTGCATCGACCACCCGGCCCACCGCCTCGAATGCGGCAGTCGCAGCGAGCAGTTCGTCATCAGACCAGCCGCCCATCTCGCCGACGCGCACGACGTCGAGGAGCGAGGTTCGCACCTCGTAGAGCGTCGCGGCGAATTCGGTCATGACCCCATCCTGCCGCCACCCACCGACATCCGAACTTCGGCAAAAAGCGCCGGTCAACCTGTGAATAACTCCGTCGGAACAGGGCCTGTGGAGGACGAGTCGCAGCACCCGCCCGATACGATCGCGACATGCGTTACCGCTTCACCGCCGAGATCTACGAATGGACGGCGCGACGAAACTGGTTCTTCGTCGACGTGCCGCCTGAACCGGCCGCCGACATCGCCGACCAGCCCCGCATGCCGCGCGGCTTCAACTCGGTGAAGGTCGTCGCCACGGTGGGCGCGACCACGTGGACGACCTCGATCTTTCCGAGCGACGACATCTACCTGCTGCCGCTCAAGCGCGCGGTGCTGAAGGCCGAGGACATCGGCGAGGGCGACGAGATCGAGGTCGACCTCGACGTGCTCGACGGCTGACGCGGCCAGCACGACCCGGCCAGCACGACCCGGCCGGCACGACCCGGCCGGCACGACCCGCCCGATCGCCGCAGCAGCAGCAGCAGCAGCAGCAGTAGCAGCCGCACCCGGTCAGCGGTCGTGCTCAGCTGCCACCGCCATCGCCGCCACCACCACCCCCGTCGAAGCCCCCACTGCCGCCGAAACCACCGCCACCGCCGCCGTCACCGAAACCGCCGCCGTCACCGTCGCCGAACGTGCCGTTGCCGCCACCAGCAAGGTATCCGCCACCCCACCCCTTGTGGTCGCCGATCATCGGCACACCGAACCGGGAGTCCTCACCGCGCTGCAGCATCCCGCCGGCGACGCGGATCGGCTGCGACAGCTCGGCGGCGATGACGGCGATGCACGATGCCAGTCGCTCGGCCGAGAACGGGGCAGACGATCGATACCAGGCGGGTGCGGTGCCAGCCTGCTCGGCGACGGCAGCGAGGCGTCGAACCACGGATGCCTCGTCGAACAGCACCGCCCACGGCAGCAACTGCTCGGCCATCGCGAGGCTCGGGGCATCCGTGCTCGCAACGATCTCGCGCCACCGGATCGCCCGCTCGCGAAGCTGCAGTCCGGCCGAGTTCAGCGGGATCCATCGCGGCAGGAGCACGCGCAAGCCGAGAGCCAGCGCGCCGATGACGATCGCGCTCCAGGCGATGGAGTTCCCGGGGCTATCCGGAGCGCCCAGCGTCATGAATCCCAGGGTGATTCCGACCAGGCCGCCGATGGTGGCCGCCCTCAGCCGGCCCGCCGGCCGCGGCTCGCGATACCACTCGGCCGCGTCGCGAAAGCCGTCGCGCGTGACTTCGAGCAGCAGGCCGTTGTTCATCACCACCCGATCTGCGTCGACGCACGCGCCGGGCACGACCGTGCGCGACCCACCTGCGAGCCCGGGCGAGAGCACGGCGAGCACCGTGCCGTCGGCGCCCGCTGAATCGACGTCCGCGCGGGCGGCGAGCGGGTACTCGCCATCGAAGGCGAGCCGGATGCCCCGCGCACTGGCGCTCAGCCCGGCGCCCGCGCCACCGCCGACACCACCGCCGGCACCACCGGTGCCAGGAACCTCGCGAACGTCGCGGGCATCGCGGGCATCGCGCCGATCGTGGATGGCGATCACGCCGTTGACGGCGAGCAGCATGACCGTCGCCGGCAGCCAGCGTGCCGCCGCAGCGCCCGACACGAACCCGACCGCGAGCAGCCCCGCCGACTCGGGATCGACGAGCGCGAGCGTGCCGCCGGCCTCGGGTTTGCGCAGCCACGCGATCACCAGGGTTGCGACGCAGACCGCGGCGGTCAGCGATCCGGCGAGCGCGACGAGCGGCAACAGCGCCGTGCCGAGACTGCCGCCCGCGGATGCTGCGAGCGACTCGCTGCCTGCTCCGGCTTCTGCCAGGTCGACGATGACCTGCCGCAGCGCCGAGACGGTCGTTCGTCCCATACGCGGAGGCTACTCCCGTCGGCCCGACTTCGCCCTGCTTCCCACGGTCGGAGGACGGGCCTCGACGTGCTCGCGTGCTCAACGGATGACGCGACGCCACCACGGATCTGCCATGCTCGCCGAACTGACCGCCGCCGGTCACCGACCGATCGCCGACGGTCACCGACCGATCTCCGACCGATCACCGACTCGATCGGGCAACCGATGCAACACTGGAGCGATGCGCCGACGACACCGCCCCGACCCGAAACGGCCACTCAGCGTCATCCGCTCGACCGCTCGCTGGCTGCTTGCGGCGCTGCTCGTCTTCTCGGGTCTCTCCCACCTGTTCTGGGCTCGCAAGGGCTACCGCATCGCCGTGCCCGACTGGGTCGTCGAGGCTGCGCCGATCGACAAGGACGCTGTGGTCGTCGCGTCGGGTGCGGCCGAGATCATGCTCGGAGTCGCCGTCATCGGTCTGCCCCGTGAGCGTCGCCGGGTCGGCGCGGCGATCGCCGCGTTCTTCGTCGCCGTGTTCCCCGGCAACCTGCACCAGTGGCGCACCGGTCGCCCGGCCCCGCTCATGCGCACCGATCGGGCGCGCTTCGTGCGGCTCTTCCTGCAGCCGGTGCTCGTCGCGTGGGCGCTGTGGAGCACCGCGCCCGACCGCTCCAACCGCTGACGAGCGGATGCCGCGACTGACGCGCGGTCGCCGCGACGCGCGGATTCAGTCGTCGCGCGGCGTGCGGTGACCGCCGCCGGTGTCGAGATCGTCGCCGGTCTCGAGGTCGGGGCCGTCGCTCTCGGTGATGTTCGCCCCTTCGAAGAACGGATCGACGCCGAGCTCGCTGGCATGCTCGGCGCGCAAGCGCTTCTGCTCGTTGGCGTCGTCGGCGAAGTCCCGGTCGTCGGGCAGCTTTCGGTCGTCGGGAAACACCCAGTCGTCACGGCCCGTGGTGTCGCTCATGCTCGTCCTCCTCGGTCGGTCTCGGTCGGTGCCTACAGGCTAGATCGCGGTGAGTCTCGCCGCACGGGGTTGCGCGACGGAGGTCGGCGAGCCACCGCCCTGAACGAGCGTGTACCGAGCTGCAGCGTGCACGCGGCATCCAACTGTGAACGCCTGCGTTACCGCTCCCCGAGCAGCAACCCGCGCTCAACCGTCTCGCGACGCACCGTGTCGATGAACTCGCCGTAGGCGCTCTTGCTCTTCGCGTAGCCGATCGCGCCGCCCTTGACCGCGCCGAGCGCGCCGTCTTGATCGAAGCGCAGCCACGTGTTGCCGTGCTGGTCGACCCCGATGTCGAACGAGAACGAGATGTGGAAGTTCTTGCCCGCCATCGCCCCCAGCAGCAGCGTCTTCGTCAGATTGCCCCGCTCGAGCTTGATGTTGCCCTGCGACGGCTGCGTGGCCTCGTAGCCGAGGCCACGGGCGATCGCGACGACGACCGGCACGGTCTGCTGGTCGTTGCCGGAGAGGATGAGTTCGGGCATGGCTTCGGGCTCCTTCGGAAGTCTGGCCTGACGACGATATCGCGGCGGCCGAGCGGATGTCGCGGCGTGTCGCCATTCGGCGCGAGCCGTCGACTCGAAGTAAATTCCCTGATGCCGCTGCGCCGCCGCAGGGCTAGAATCCGCGGCTATGGACATGCTGAAGGGCGAACAGATCGCCGCGGCCGACCTGACCGACTGGCGGAAGCTCGCCCAGGGACTGCACGCCCGGTACCTGATCGACGACTTCGGCACCGGCGCACGGTTCGTCGTCGCCGTGGGCGAGGCGGGCGACGCGCTCGGCCACCACCCGCGGGTGTCGATCGGCACCGGGTACGTCGACCTCGAGCTGGTCAGCGACGACGCCATCTACCGCGACGGCGAAGGCACTGAACACGTCGTCGAATGGGTGACCCAGAACGACGTCGACCTCGCGCGACGCATCACCTCGATCGCCGCCGATCACGGGCTCGCCGCCGACCCGGCCTCGGTCAGCGAGATCGAGCTCGGCCTCGACACCGCACGCTCGGCGACCATCGCCCCGGTGTGGGCCGCCCTCCTGACCGGGAACACCGAGTCCCAGGGCCGCGGCTCCCCCAGCGACGAGATCCGGGATACCACGGGGCGGGTGCCGAACCTGTGGTTCGGGGATGCCGAGGAGCACGAGACGCCGCGCCAGCGGTTCCACCTCGAGGTCTGCGTGGCACCCGAGGCGGCCGAGGAACGCATCGCCATGGCCCTCGCCGCGGGCGGAATCGTCGTCGACGACAGCGATGCGCCAGCGCTCACGGTGATCGCCGATCACGACGGCAACACTGGAGTCGTCTGCGTCGACGTGTCCGCTGCCGCGCGGAACTCCTGACCGCCCACTCGGTGACCAGCTGACGGCGGCACGGTTCGCAGACATCGCCTGTGTCGATTCCCCCTCGCCAGCTTCGACTCACTGAGAGACGATGGAACCGTCCATCCGTCAAGGAAGGAACATCATGAGCAGCATCTCGGTGACGAACAACCTCTCGCTCGACGGCGTCATGCAGGCGCCGATGTCGGGCGATGAAGACACCCGCGGCGGCTTCACCCTCGGCGGGTGGGCGCTCAGCGGGGGTGCCGACCCCGAGCTCGGCGCCGAGATGGCCAAGGGCATGGCGAACACCGGCGCGATGCTCTTCGGCCACCGCACCTACGACCACATGCAGGCCTTCTGGCCGCACCAGACCGATGGCAACCCCTTCACCGAGCACCTCAACAACGCACAGAAATACGTCGTGACGCGCGACCCATCGCTCGAGCTCACCTGGCAGAACTCCACCTCGCTCGTCGGCGAGGCCGTTGACACGGTCGCCGAGTTGAAGGCGACGGATGCCGGTGACCTCGCGATCCTCGGCAGCGGCGAGCTCGTGCGGTCGCTCGCGACGGCGGGGCTGATCGACGAGTACGTGCTGATCATCCACCCGGTGGTGCTCGGCACCGGCCACCGCATGTTCGACGGAGTGCACCTGCAACTACGGCTCGTGAGCAGCCTGACGACCGCGACCGGCATCACGCTGGCGCGCTACGCGCCGGCGACCTGACCGACCGATACTCACCTCGGCAGAATGAACTTCTATCCCGTGTCGATCTGAGCCGCGCTTGTTCGACGCATGAGTAGAGGGGCCACCAACGGCACCCGACGACGAAAGGATCGATCATGACGCAGTACTTCCTCACCGTGCCCCACGACTCCGCCGAGGAGCCGACGATGGAGTCGATGCAAGAGTTCGACCCCGCAGAGCTTGCCGCCGTCCTGGCCGCGGTCGAAGCGTTCAACACCGAGCTGAAGGAGTCGGGCGCGTTCGTGTTCGCTGGCGGCCTGAACCCGCCCTCGACGGCGAAGACGGTCGACGCCTCGTCGGGCGAGCCCCGGGTGCTCGACGAACCGTTCGTCGAAGCGACGTCATACGTCGGCGGATTCTGGGTGATCGAGGCGGCAGACGATGCCGCGGCCGTCGAATGGACCACCAAGGCAGCGCGGGCGTTGCAGGGCCGCATCGAGGTTCGCGCGCTGCAGGAGGCGCCGCCTGAGGCGTAGCGACCCGGGGCCGCGTGAAACCGCGCGGCCCACCGAACACGAGCCACGGGAGCTCCCGCCATAGGATGTCGGGACCAGTGCCGTTGACCTCAAGCTCGGGAGTGACCTGTGGAACGTACCGTGATCTTCACTCCCGATGCGCCGTGGTCGCCCGGCGGATCCAGCCAAGCGATCTCGTACGACGGTCTGCTCCATGTCTCGGGTCAGCTCCCGATCGACCCGGAGACCCGGCAGATGCTGCCGCGCCCGTTCAACGCGTTGATGGGCGGCGGCGATCAGGCGGTGAGCGCTCAGATGCGACAGTGCTTGACGAACTTGAACACGATCTGTCTCGCCGCGGGAGCCGACTTCTCGAACACGATCAAGCTCACGATCTACACGCCCGTGCTGATCGAGTTCGGCTCGATCATCGATCAGGTGTTCCGTGAGTTCTTCCCGGTCGCTCCGCCCGCACGCTCGATGATCGGCGTCAACGTGCTGCAGGGCAATGCCCTGGTGCAAATCGATGCGGTCGTGCCGCTCAACTGAGACGGCTGCGCGCTCGGCGCCGAGATGGCCAAGGGCATGGCCAACACCGGCGCCAGGCTCTTCGGCCACCGCACCTACGACCACATGCAGGTGAGCACGCCATCAGCGCGACAGCGGCGGCGATGCCGGGAGACTGGCCCCCTCGCCCATACCATCGAGCAGCTCTCGCAGCGCCGAAGTCGAGCTGCGATGGGGCTCCCACTCGAGCACCGAACGGGCTCGCTCGGTCGACATCACGGGCACGTTGGTGGCGATGTCGATCCAGCCGGGGTCGGATGCCTGCAGGCGGAGCTTCCACGTCACCCACATCATCGCCCGAACCACCGCGAGCCGCATGGGAACCACAGTGCGCGCGCCCAGCACCGCGGCGAGCGCCTCGGGATCGAGCACCGGCTCGCCCGCGACGTTGAATGCCCCGCCGGCACGCCGTTCGATGATGCGCGCGAACGCGTCGGCGAGGTCGTCGGCGTGCACCGCCTGCGAGACCACCTGCACTGGAACGGGCAGCACGGGCAGCCGAAGCCGACCAAGCCATCGCTTCGGAAACCGCGCGCCCAGGAACAGTCGCCCGACCTCGCTCGCCGCGTCGCGTTGGAAGACGAGCCCCGGCCGCACACGAGACACCACGATCTGCGGATGCGTCGCCTCGAACTCGTCGAGCGCCCGCTCGTTCGCGGCCTTGTGCCGGCTGTAGTGCGAGGTGTGCACCCCGCCGGTCGGCCAGTCCTCGCCGACGCGCGATCCCTTCGGCCCGCGACTGTACGCCCCCACCGACGACGACACGATCACGTGCAAGACACCGGCGGATGCCGCGGCAGCCAGCAGATTGCGCAGTCCGACGACGTTGGTCGCCCACATCACGCGCTCGCGGTGATTCGGTTGCAGCAGCCAGGCGAGGTGCACGACGGCGTCAGCGCCGGCGAGGATGCGGGTGAGACGCTCGACGGCGTCTGGCGCAGAGACATCCGCTTCGTGCCACTCGACGTCGGAATACGGCGCGACGGTTGCGTCGGGGCGGCGGCGTGCGACGCCGACGAGCTCGTGCCCACCGAGGTGGCGGCCCGAGCCGGTCGCGTCGCCAGAGTCGGCCGGGCTGGCCGGGCCACCCAGGTCGCCCGGGTGCCCGGCGCCCTGGTGCAGTCGCCGCAGGATCGCGGTGCCGATGTTGCCGGTCGCTCCGACGATGACGATGCGCATGGATGCCTCCGCTCGCGTATGGGGCACGCTACGTGACGCGGCGGCAGCGGTCGCGGGGTTGACGAGTGGGCGCGCATCGGTCATCGAGCGGATGCTGGCGTGGCTCGCGCGCCGCGCTCAGCCCTCCCGTGCGTGCGGGGCGCCTTCGCCATCGGCGTCGAGCGTGCCCGGATAGAGCTCGTCGAGCAGCTGCAGGGCGAGCTCGCGCAACAGCGCTTCGAGCGGCCGTTGCACCGCCACTTCGCCGTCGGCGCGCCGCCCCCAGATCGAAGCAAGGCGTTCCCGCGCCGCGACCACCGCTTCGACGACCATCGGCCGCCAGTGCGGCGGATACTCGCCCTCGCGCCACGCGCCGCGACCCCGCCCGTAGTGCGCCACGGCGAGGTACCGCAGCAGCGCCGAGGTGACGAGCCCGTCGAGGAACGCCTCCTCCCAGCCCAGGCTCGACTCGCTGCGGCCGCGCACGACGTTGATCCCTTGCGCAACACCGGCACCGCCGAGCGCACCGAGGATCGCCCCCGCGACCATGCCGGCGCCAAACGTCATGCCGCCGGCCATGAGGTCGGCACCGAGACCGGTGAGTGCGCCCGAAACGACTCCGCCCAACGCCGCCGTGCGGGTCGCGTCGAGCGGCTCGTCGACGTGGATGTCGCCGGCGACGCGTTCGAGCACCTCGTCGGCCGCGCGCCCCTCGAGCCGATGGATCGCGATGAGCCGCTCCATGCCCTGCCGCTGGTCGGCCTGCAGGCGGGCCGCCATCCGCTCCGCGGCATCCGTTCGGGCCTGCGCCTGGGCCGGATTCGGCAGGCCGAGCGAGTCGCCGACGCGCTTCGCAAACGATTGCGACCCCGACGCAGCCGACAGGGTCACGCGGTCAGCGGCCGCCCGCGCGATCGGCCCCGTGAGCGCCGCCGTCGACGCGTCGAACTCGCCCATGCGCAGGTCGCGCCACGCGGCCGACAACCGGGCGAAGGCCGACGCCGAGGCATCCGGAACCAGCGGTTCGATCGCTGCGAACAGCGTGAATTCCTGCACCCAGCAGCGCGCGAACGCGTCGAACGCGAGCACGTCGCGCACGTTCGTCGAGGGGCCGAGCGCGGCACGCCAGCGCGCGGCATCCGCTTCTTCTGCTGCCCGCTCGCGCGGCGGACCGGTCTGGTTGAGCAGCACGAGCACGGGCTTGCCGACGTACTCGAGCACCTCGAGCTCTGGGGCGAGGTAGCCGGCGTCGGCGGGCGCCTCGGCCGCGTTCACGAGGTAGAGCACCACGTCGGCCTGCTCGGCGACGTTGCGCACCGCGAGCTGGCTGAGCCACAGCGCGCGGTCTTGATAGCGGTCCCACACCTGCGACGTGAACCAGCCGATGGGGTTGCGGTTCTGCCGCAGCCGCCGCGCGAGCCGCACGCTGTCACCGAAGCCGGGGGTGTCCCACAGCGTGAGCAGGTCGCCCTCGGATGTCTGCACGAGCGGAAACGGCGTCGCCTCGGCGGTGACGTGCGGGGCGTCGCGCACCTCGCCGACATCGCGCCCGAGCAGCGTGCGCGCGAGCGTCGTCTTGCCCGCGTTCGTGTGCGAGATGAGCGACAGCGAGACGGCGCCGGCATCAAGCCCCGCCGGTCGAGTAGGCGGCGAAGCCGTCGTATCGAGACCCAGACCCCGATCAACCCGGTCGGATGCCGCATCACCACTCATGCCCGCCCCCTCCCCTCGTCCGCGACCCCACCATCATGAGCGGATGCCGCGGCAGCAAGCTCCGCCTCGGCCGCCGCCAGATCGGGGTCGCCGAGGTCGACGAACACCGCGACGCTCCCGTGCGCCTCGAGCAACTCGCGCCACGCCTCGCGCCGTTCATCACGTCGCTTCGCGTCATCGCCCCATCGCGCGAGGAACCCCGACTCGTCGATGAGCACGACGTTGGTTCCGGATGCCGCTGAACGACCGGCCCCGCCATCACCGCCCCCGAGCCCCGCGAGGAACGCCCCATGCGCGTCCTCCTCGGGCGTGGCCGTGAGGCTGAACAGCGGCAGGCGAATCTCGCCGGCGTCGGCGAAACCCCTGCCCGCGGCATCCGTCGCCTGGCTCTTCTCGACGTCGTCGCCCCACGCGACAGGCGCATCGATCGTCGGCGCCGCGTTGCCGTACGCCCGCGCGAGCACGGCCTCGAGCCCAGCCCGCGCCTCGGGCGTGAGGGTGTAGCTGTACGGGATGACGCGCACCCGCGCCGGCTCGCCCACCCACGCCGCGACGAGGCGGCGGTAGTACGGCTCGTCGAGCGGCAGCGCCACGCGCTTCGCCCGGCGCCGCTCGACGAGCCCCGCGACGAGGGCGAGCACGAGCCGCGGCACGATGACGACGAGCGCGACCGTGGCGGCCATGAGGTGCATCCACATCGCGGCGTTCTCGCTCGCGGGCGCGCGGATCCCCTCGATCGCCGCCACGTCGGGCACCGCGATGCCGGTGATCCACGACCCGGGCGCGAACGTGACGGCGAGCAGCGCGCGCACCTGCTCGGCGCCGAGGAATGTGCTCTCCCATGACGCGCGGTACTCGAACGCGAGCCCGCGCAGGTAGAGGCCGGCGATCACGCCGAGCGCGGTCGCCGCCGCCGCGAGGTGCAGCACGCGCGCGGCGCGCGCCGTGTAGAGCGGCGCGGCGACGCGCGCCCAGTCGCGGGGCAGCGCGGCGAGCACGGTGCGGCGGGCGGCGGTCGGGGCATCCGCTCGGCTGCTGTCGCCGGATGTCCGCGCCGACGCCACCCGGATGAGCAGCGACCGCACCGGACCGGCCGCCCCGCGACCGAGTACCAGCGGCCGTACGAGCAGCCAGACGTAGACGAGCAGGTTCCACGCGGCGAGCGCGAACACCGGCGGCGCGAGCAGGTTGATGCTCGACCCGCCGCCGATGCGGTCGATCAGCAGCCCGAACAGGAACGCAGCGACCACCGTCACTACGCCCACCCACGGCCGCCACTGGATGCCGCGCACTGTGCGCGTCACCGCCGGCTGGCGGGTGCCGATGCGCTCGAGCACGAGTTGCGCGCGGCGACTCAGGAATTCGTCGGCGCTCGCCCGCTCCCCAACGATCGCCGCGGCTGCCCGGCTGGCCCATTCGCGGTCGGCATCGGACCAGAGCACGCGATCGCGGTCGGCCGTCTCGACGGCGCGCGCCGCGGTCGTCGCGAGGGCGGCCGACTCGTCCATGCTGCGGAGTCTATGGCGCCCCGGGCAGGGATTCGCAAGCGATTCGGTCGTTGTCAGCATCAAGCAAGGCGATGTCGCCGTAGTGCGGGTAGTAGGTGTTGAACCAGTTCTGCGCTTGTGCCCAAGTTGCGAAATCGCTGCAGTTCACGGTGTTGCCCGGGTTGGAAGGTGTCGGGTTCGGGTTGGGGTTCGGGTTGGGATTCGGGTTCGGTGTGGGCGGGGGCGCACATTCTGTGAGGTTTTCGACTGCGGCCGAGAGTGATCCCGAGCCACCCAAGAGCACGATCGTCGAGGGGTTGTAGGCCAGGATCTGGTCGCGCACCACCTTCGGCACGCAACTCGAGGGAACGATGAACAGGGGTGCGCTCAACGAGCCTGCCAGCGCCCCACCTGCGAGGGCATCGGGGAACGTCGTGCCGTTCGCCAAGAACACGGTCGAGGTCGACGCGAACATCGCCTGGTTCACGAGAACGCTGGTTGTGTACCGGTCAGGGCCACCGTGGCGAACGACGGCCGAGAACGTCGATGACAGTGACGACTCGATGCCAGAACTGACGACGCCGGGTCCTCCGGCAATGCGCACCGTCGATGCTCCGATCTCGACCAGCGTGTCGCGGGTTGCAGCTGACACAGACGACTCGGCTCCGGGGAGAAGCACCACTCCACCACCGATGTGGCCGACCGCCGACGCGGCCGACAGTGCGTCAGGGAAGTTACCGCCGTCGGCGACGAATGCGGTCGACGCCGTCAGCCCAGCGTTCGTGGCGATCAGCCGACTCGTCTCGTAGCGATCAGTCCCGGCCAGTCGCTGTACCGGTGCGATCGAAGCAAGCTGAGCCTCGACCGCGCTGGATACGACCGCGGCGCCGCCCACGATGACGATGCTCGACGGGGCGAGCCGAACGATCTCGTCCCACACCACGCTCGGAACTGCCGTCGGTTGCACGAGCAGCAGCGGCACCCCCCGGGCGCCGGCCGCGGCCGCGGCAGCGAGCGCGTCAGGGTAATTGGCACCCGTGGCGATGTACAGAGCGCTGACGCCGGAGTTGAAACGCGCCGAGATCTGAACGGCCGTGGCATACCGGTCAGCGCCGGCCAGCCGGTGGGTTCCCGGGGGCAGTGCGTTCGCGCCGCCGCCGGGAACTGGCTCAGTTGATGGAGCGGTGTCGGTGCGGACGGGTGGAACGGGGATCTCTGTTGTCGAGCAGTTGGCGTCGATCACTGATTGGAGCGACACCTTCTCGGTCGCGTCGATCGCGAGGTTCCACCGATACTTGACGGTCACCCAATCGGAGACGTACTTGCAGAGCGCGGGCTGATGCGACGGTAGCCAGTTCGTGGGGTCGTACGCGCTCTTCGCGGTGTTCTGCTGACCCGTTACGACCGTCAAGGTGGCATCGATGTCGAGATCGTTGGCGTAGTCGGACCGCTGCTCGTTCGTCCACGCGTGCGCACCGGAGATCCATGCCTCCTTCAGCGCGACGAGGTGGTCCATTTCGAGAGTGGCGGGGTCGGTCTGCGTGACGCCTTCGTACCAAGAGAACCATTCGCCCGCGGTGATGGTGCATCCCGAGACGATGGTGACCGGCACGAGCGATTCCGTCTGGAGCACCTCCCGTCGCGTGTTGCAGCCGTCGCCGTCGACGTCGATGCCCTCGGCGAAGAGGTCCCGGTTGTAGGGCATCGTCGAGTCAGTTGCCACGGTGAGCTCTGCCAGGAGCGCACTCGGCGTCGTCGCTTCTGGCTCGGAGGCCACGGCAGCGGTCGGAACGAGCAGTGCGGCAACGATTGCTGGCGCCGCGAGCAGCGCGATGAAGGGGCGGTTCAACGGGGGCTCCTCGGGATCGGATTCAGTTCACCGTAGGTGCGGAGGCACCCAGCCAGACGCGATTTACGCCCCTCTGCCCCCGAACTGGGGGAACGCGAGTATTTCCAGCACGGTGGCCGCATCCGGTCCCAGGCCTCTCCGGGCCGGCCGCGTCATCTGGGACCCACGCATGACTCCCTCACGTTCAACGCTCTGGTGATCGCACCTCCACTGTTACGGTGTGAACGTGACTGACGAGTCCGTAATCTCTGCGCTCCGAGCCTTCGTCGCTGAGCGCGAGTGGGAGCAGTTTCATTCTCCTGAAAACCTTGCGAAGAGCATCGCGATCGAAGCAGGAGAGCTGCTCGAGTGTTTTCAATGGGGAGGGGAGTCTCCCCCCGACCGTGTACGGGCCGAACTCGCGGATGTCTTGACCTATTGCCTACTACTTGCCGACCGGCTAGGTGTTGACCCAGCCGAGATCGTCCTTGCCAAGTTGTCGAAAACGGAGGAAAAGTACCCCGTCGAGAAGGCGCGAGGGCGGGCCGTGAAGTATGACGAGCTCTAGGGTCAAGCGCGTCCCGTTCGTCCCAGAATCAGTGAAGACGCTCGCACTCCTGGACGCGCGCTACTCGAACTGGCCCGTTGTCTACACATTGAATGGCTCCCGCGATGTGTACGTCGGAGAGTCCGTCAACCTTGCCACGCGGATGCGGCAGCACCTTGCTGCACCGGCGAAGCAGCATCTCGACGACGTTCGGGTCATCCTTGATGAGACGTTCAACAAGTCTGTCTGTCTCGACCTTGAGTCACAGTTGATTCGATTGCTCGCCGGTGATGGCAAGTATCGCGTGCTCAACCGAAACGATGGCATTACGGATTCGGATTACTTCGACCGCGCTCGATATCGTAAGAAGTTTGACGAGATCTTCGAAGAACTCCGTACCGCGAAGGTGTTTGAACGGCCTGTCGCCGAGATCATGAACAGCGACCTGTTCAAGCTCTCGCCGTTCAAAGCTCTGACTCCCGATCAGGCGATCGCGATGGAGGACATCCTCGAAGGACTCTTCGAGGATCTCGAAGCGGATGAGCCGAGCACAATCGTCATTCAGGGCGATCCGGGCACAGGCAAGACGATCGTAGGGATTTACCTGACGAAGCTTCTCCGAGACATCGCAACCGCCTCCGAAACTGAGGATCTCAGCGGGGACTCGATGTTTGCCGAGTTCTTCGCCGACGGGTACCGCGAACTCATCGTGGATCTTCGAATCGCACTCGTCATTCCGCAGCAATCTCTGCGCACGTCCATCAGGCAGGTCTTCAATCGCACGCCAGGACTCAACGGGAACATGGTGCTTTCGCCATTTCAAGTCGGAGACAGCGAGGAGCAGTTTGACCTGCTCATCGTCGACGAGACGCATCGTCTGAACCAGCGCGCGAATCAGGCATCTGGTGTACTCAACGCAAAGTTCTCGGAGATCAATCAGAGGTTGTTCGGGACCGACGACTCGTCGCGGACTCAGCTCGACTGGATAGTCGCAAAGAGTCGGCACCAACTCTTCCTCCTCGACGCTGCCCAGCGCGTGCGCCCTGCGGATCTCCCGACCGAGACGCTGAACGGTCTGGTCAAGTCGACCCGAGCGAAAGGTCGGGTCTATCCGTTGTGGTCGCAGATGCGCGTCCAAGGCGGCGCCGATTACGTCGACTACGTACGCCGCATCCTTTCGCCCGAACCGGCGGGCAACGTCTCATTTCAAGAATTTCCCGGGTATGAGTTTCGGCTTTTCGAAGATCTGCATGACATGTGCAGCCACCTCCGGGAGAAGAACGTGGCGGGAGGTCTCGCACGCCTTGTCGCCGGATTCGCCTGGCCGTGGCGTAGCAAGAAAGATCCAAGCGCGTACGACATTGAGTTGGACGGGTGCCGGCTGCAGTGGAACCGCACGGCGGTTGACTGGATCAACTCAAAAGGAGCAGTCGACGAGGTCGGCTCCATCCACACAGTGCAGGGCTATGACCTCAACTACGCGGGCGTGATCATCGGCCCCGACCTCCGTTACGACCCGCAGCAGCGAAAACTCATCTTCGATCGCGCGAGTTACTACGACACGAAGGGAAAGGAAAACAATCCGCAGCTCGGCATCAAGTACGACGACGACGATCTGCTTCGACTTGTGAGCAACATCTACGGCGTGCTGCTCACGCGAGGCGCACGTGGCACTTTCGTCTACGTGTGTGACCCGTCCCTGCGGGCGTACCTCCGGCAGTTCATCCCAGTCTGACGCAAGCGGAGGTCCATCAGGAAGGCGAGTCGAGTCATCATGAGCTCGATATCACCTGCACCCATTGAACTCTCCGATCCTCGTGTTGCCGCGATAGTAGTTTGAGGATGATGGTCGTAGGGGCCCGCGCTTCGGGCGACGAAAGGACCCAAGTGGACATCGCATTGTGTCGGGCCAATGACCATACTTATACTGCCGCGGAGTTCTCCGACCTCGACTTGGCAACTCTGTCGACGTATCGAAGGAGCCTTGTCTGTCGGGAATGCGGCGCAGAATCTTACTTTCGTCGCGCATCTAGGAGCGGTCAGTCGGCCTGTTTCGGCGCCCGCCCCCACAACGAAGGCTGCGAAGTTGCTTCTGCGCTTTCGCCGCACGAGGACGGGTTCCTCGAAGACGGTGACGCATTTCTTAATCGCGGGGATCGTCTCGCTCTCCTGCTGACAGCCACCGTGCCCGAGCGGAAGAATGTCAGACCACTCCCTGCCGCCACGAGCGGTCGAGGAAGCGCTACGGCGCATGTCCGCGGCGCGGCCAACACTTCGTCTACATCGCAGATTGGATTGCGCAACGCCTTGATGCGGCTCGTGCGCACTGCTGAATTCCGGCGCTCCAGGGCCATACTGGTCCTCCCGACCGGTGCGGAGTGGGTTGTTCGCGACTACTTCGTTCGATTGGACGAAGCAGAAGGCGTGCCGGCGGGAGCTGAACGCGGCTACTGGGGAGCGATCTACCAGGTCAAGGAAGACGACAAGAACAACATCTGGCTCAACACCCGAGGACGAGGCAATCCGAATCTCCTCGTCCCAGCCGCCAAACGAGAGAGGTTACTCGCTGACTTCAACATCGACGATATTGAAGACCTCAACGGCGCCGCCATTCTTGTTATCGGGGTGATCCATCAAGGTCCGGTGCAGCGCATCATCTACCTGGACGGGCGTCACCCGTTCATCATTCGAAAAGAATCGCAAGATGCTTGGGCTTCGTGAGGTGGCCAGCGATGAGCAGTTACGAGCTCGGCAGCCGAGACAATGGCGAGGAAACTGGCCGGACTTCGTACTCGCGCAACGCTCATGCCGCAGGCTCGAAAATCGAGGCTAGGAGAGCCCCTGTCAAATCTCGGAGAGAGTCTTCAGGCGCCCAGCCAGCGCCGCAGCGCCAAGCCGCACGATAAATGGCGACCTCGCCTACGTCGAGGCGAACGTCCCTTGGCGAATCAACATCGACGAAGTCGATTACGACTGCTCGGGGACTTCGATACGCGGTAGCGAACAGGACGGCTTGTGCCAGGTCGCCTCTGTTCCACGACGTTCCACCAAGCTTGTACTTAATATCGCCGGTAAACGGCGGTGGCCCAAGTTCGAGGTCGGGCCGGACCATCACGAACGACGGCACCAGTCGTCGTCCGCCCGTCTTTCTCACCTGGATGGGCTCCAACGTGAACGTGAGTGCATTTCGAATGCCGTCCTCAATCACCCGTGGTGTGTAGATCGCGAACGTCGAAGCTGCGCGGTCCCCACCGAGAAGGTCGCGCCCAGTTGCAGTGATGATGTCCTGAGCCAGCGAAACTGCCTCGCGGTACTGGTGCTCCCGAGGGTTCAGCACGGGTCGCTCTGGATCTCGGCCCCGGATGGCTCGTGGCAAGCGAACAGACATCGCGCGCAACCGTACAAAATCGTCATCGCTGACCGAGCCTCCGGCCAGGAGAAGTTGACATGCGTACGAGAGATACCGGTTCGCCGGGGTGTCTTCGGAGAACTCTTCAAATTCGCACGAGATTCGGACACGCCCGGCGTACCACGATCGCAACATGGTCGTGCTGTCGATGCTCCCGCGGATGTGGTCCAGTTCAGCCCGCTGCGCGGTGTAACCCTTGGCGAGCCCCTGTGCCACGAGCCTTTCCAACGCGTCGATATACCAGCGAACGACGAGTCTCTTCAGGCCCGACCCTGCGCTTAACGCGGCCGGGCCACGCTGATGCCTCACAGCACCGAGAAGCGCATATTCCAGCAAGTAGAGGAAATGGTCCGATGGTATTTTCGGCGCGACGATGAGCTCTAGGCCGGGTACTGCAAGCACGCCCACGACGTTTCGGATGCGCACCCGGGCGAGCCCATCGGCCAGACGATCGAGCTCCGCTATCCGCGGCGGATCTCGATCTGGATCAGTTCGATCATCGCCCCACCAAGCGCGGTTGTTCCCGAGCTGGATGCTCAATCGCCCGAGGTCCTCGAACTGCCGAGTCGTAAGCTCGATGACGCGAGCTTCGCCTTCAACAAACTCCTCCGCTCTCACTCGATGCGCCAGAACGTGTGGATCCTGAAGTCGTCTAGAACTTCACGATTGGAGTAGAAGTAGTCGCCAAGCAGCGGTCGAATCTGCCTATCCCAGATCCCCTGCAGGGCCCGTGCATCGATTTGCGGCTTCATGAAGTAGCTGTGACCTACGCCATGATGGGCATCACCCATCCGCGCCTCAATGGCAGCATTCAGGCGTTCGAACCCGGTATAGAGTTCCTCGCCCACTTCGTTGGTAGCGGTCGCAGAAGAGTAGTGCGCGCGAAGCACCTCCACGCTCGGCATTACATCAAAAAAGTCAAACCGACGTCGTAGCGCAAAATCTACTGCGCTGATCGAACGATCCGCCGTATTCATGGTGCCAATGATGGTCAGCTCGCGTGGCAACGAGAACTTCTCGCGATGCATCAGCCGAATGCTCTGATCGCGGTACTCGAGGAGGTAATAGAGCTCGCCAAACACCCGCGGTAGATTTGCTCGATTCATTTCGTCGATGATCAGAACACGAGGAACTCCATCCTCGGCAATTGCATCCGCTAACCGAAGAATCGTTCCCGCAACAGGTTCGAACCGAAGATTTCCGTCTTCCCCAACTCGGGGGCGTAGACCATCGACAAACTCCTCGTAGCCGTAGGTCGGGTGAAACTGAACGATCTCAATGAATGGATGGTTCTCTACCGGATCAACAGTTCCGAGGAGATAAGCAGCGAGGTGCTGTGCAACGTAGGTCTTCCCAGTGCCGGGCGGCCCCGTTAGGACGATTTGAGGGCTCTCATCCATGAGACTTTCTACGACGGCAAGGATGTCATCCTCCGGCCAATGGATGGCCTTGCTCGTACGTCGAAGCGCTTCCTCGGGCGATTCCGGTGCCGGCGCGACAGCGGTTGGCTCGATCGAGCCGGAGCGTTCCTCGATCGGCAGGCTCGCGGCCGGCAGGATACGGAGCAATTCGAGCAGCCATCGAAGGTCGCTCTCGATATCGCGATCATCTAGATCCTCGCCAAGGCGGTACTCGAGCGCGCCGATATTACCCCGCTCATACCTGCGGCCGAGACCCGGGTCAGCCAATGAGATCGACTCGCGCAATCGAGAGTTGGTGGATCTTGCATCCGCAAAGCGCGAGCCCAACAGGTTGGTCCCGCGCTGGACGTTGCGAGCTATTTCATCCACGCTCAGTTGCGTCACCCCCTGGTTAAGGCTCAGGAATGCCGCGGAACCGTCCCCCGAGAAGAGCAAGACGACGTACCAGCCGGTCCTCGGACTGGGCGATTGCGCTGGATCGAACGCGCGCACCCAAGGCACACGTGCATTGTTGCCGATCCCGTTGCTTCCCTTTACCTGCGTGATGAAGTCGCCCTCATTGCGCAGGGCACGCTCAAACGAGGCCGCGATCGTCTCGATTAATTCTCGGCGTCGCGCCATCGCCGGGGACGGTCCGGGGGTGAAGTGCGTTTGAAGCTGAAGGATGTCGCTAATTGACTCCGCGATTGACATTTTGCGTGAGGCCTTTCTTCAGCCGTTGTGCCCAAGCTAGCCAACGGACGCAGCTATGCGTTGGATTCACCCTGCGTGGCCCGCGCCGGGCGGGGCACTCGCCGCATTGAAACTCGGCGAACTCTGGGAGGTGATTAGCGCGCTTTCCGAGGTGGCCGTCACAGCTGTCACGAACGACGACCAGTCTCAAGCCATGACACGAGAACGCCACAAGCATCGGCCCATGCTCGGACGGTGGCGCGGTGCGGGATGTGAGCCCCTCTCTCAGCGTTGCTCACTGTTGCCCGAGCGATACCAGCTAGTTCGGCAAGTTGGCGCTGTTCCAACCGCGCATGCTCCCTCGCCTTCCGAAGCCGGTCGGCCATTGTCCATTCCGGTATTTGCGATCGCCGCCAACGGGCTGGCTGGCTGACGGAAGAACCCGGCACCTTGCTGCCGGCGGATGAGCTCATCATGGTCAAATATTCGTCCCCGCAACGCTTGTGGATGTGAATGGCGTGCTTCCACGTGCGCGCCACTTCCTCGAGATTTACAGGATGAATCGTGTCCGCGCTAGATGACAATCATTACTGTCACGTGCCATGTCACCCTGGCGGTCGCGCGAAGTCAGCGCGTACTGGCGCGGAATCTGCTGGTCGCCTCTCTGTCCACAAGCTTCACGAACTCTCGACAAAGCGGATGGTGCTGTCTGTTTTTGGCTGGCAACGAGACCCCCAGTACTGGGACGCGCGCTACGGTTCCCGGCCGACTAGCGTCGCGGGAGACTGCATCGAAGGAGTACCCCATGCCCGCAGCTGACCCAGGCTGGTTCGACGATGGGTCAGGTGAACTGCGTTGGTGGGATGGGACGAAGTGGGCGACTTTCTACGTCGACGCAAACACTGGCGCGGTGATCAACCGCGGAGCTTCGCCTGCGGGACAAGTCGCCACCGTGGCGACACAATCTGGGGTGAACTTCAAGGCCGCGATTATCACGTTCTCTACCATCGTGGTGGTGATCTTGGTCTTCTGGGGGCCGGCTGCGCTACTTCTCGCCTCAGGAGTCGTCGCTGGCGCCGTCGGACTATATGCCGTGCTGAAGGGCTCGTTTGGTCGGCTGCGTATCCGCACGCGCCCGGTTGCCGTGGCCGTTCTCGTCGCAGGCATCTTCGCTTCAACCATCGGTGGCGCTGCCCTCACGGCGACGCAGCAACCGTTAGACAATGTGGCCTCGTTCGCCGGCATGAGTTCGTCGTCGCCGCGCGCGACAGTTCCCACGCCCACACCGACCCCGACGCCGGTGCGGAAAGAGTCCGTTATCGAGGAGTCGGCGACGATCGCCTACACATCATCGACCGTCGACGACGCGAATCTCGACGCGGGGCTAACGGCGGTCGCGACGCCCGGGGCGAACGGTCAAAAGGTCACCCGCATCCGTGTGGTCACGGTCGACGGAGTCGAGATCTCGCGCGAAGTCATTGAAGAAGTCGTGACAGTGCATCCGGTGAACGAGGTCATCGCCGTCGGATCACGTCAACCTCCACCACCACCGCCTCCAGGGCCGGCCGACAACGGATGCGACTCGAATTACGAGGGCGCGTGCGTTCCAGTCTCATCTGATGTCGACTGTCTCGGAGGAAGCGGGGACGGACCGGGATACGTCGATGGACCGGTTCGGATTGTTGGAGCCGACATCTACGATCTCGACCGCGACGGCGACGGCATCGCCTGCGACGCCTAGGGCGTGTCTGACAAGTGCTTCGCCCAGGCGATGACCGCGTGGAGGACGGCGGCGGCGCGGTAGGTGATGGCGAGCTTGTCGTACCGGGTGGCCAGCCCGCGCCATTGCTTGAGGTGGCAGAAGCGGCGTTCGATGACGTTGCGGCCGCGGTATTCGTCGGCGTCGAAGGCCGGCGGGCGTCCGCCGCGTGAGCCGCGGCGTTTCCGGTGGCCTTGCTGGTCGGCAGGCTCGGGGATCACCGCGACGATGCCATGCTCCCGCAAGTGGGTGCGGATCGCCCGTGACGAGTACGCCTTGTCGGCACGCAGCGCGTCCGGACGCACCCGTGGCCGGCCGGG
>NZ_ATXG01000028.1 GCF_000421565.1 Agromyces subbeticus DSM 16689
CCGGCCTTCGGGAAGATCTGCTCGTGCTCGAGCTGCCCGGTCGAGACGATCGATCCGGCCTTGTCGAAGATGATCGCGCGCGACGAGGTCGTGCCCTGGTCGATCGCGAGAATGTAGTCAGCCATCTGAGAACTCCGTTGCTGTCAGTGAACGATGAGGAGAAGAGCGGATGCCGCGGGCTCAGCCGAGCAGCGGCAGCAGCGGGATCGCCGCCCAGCCGGCAGCGAGACCGCCGAGCAGTGGACCGACCACGGGCACCCACGAGTACGACCAGTCGCTGCCGCCCTTGCCCTTGATCGGCAGCAGGAAGTGCGCGATGCGCGGTCCGAGGTCACGCGCGGGGTTGATCGCGTAGCCGGTCGGGCCACCGAGCGAGGTGCCGATCACGATCACGAGGAGCGCGACGGGGAGCGCACCGAGTGCGGCCAGGCCGCCGTCGCCCTGGCGACCGCCGCCGAAGCCGATCACGACGAAGACCAGCACGAACGTGCCGATGAACTCGGTGACGAGGTTCCAGCCGTAGCTGCGGATGGCGGGGCCGGTCGAGAAGACACCGAGCTTGTTGCCGGCCTCGGGCTCGGCGTCGAAGTGCTGCTTGTAGGCGAGCCAGCAGGCGATCGCACCGAGGAACGCACCGAGCATCTGCGCGCCGATGTAGGTGGCCACCGAGATGGGGTTCACCGGGACGCCCGAGCCGAACTCCTCGGCGCCGTTGGCCACGAGGCCCACGGTCACGGCGGGGTTCAGGTGCGCGCCGGAAGCGTACGACACGATGACACCGGCGAAGACCGCGAGGCCCCAGCCGATGTTGATCATGAGCGTGCCGCCGCCGAGGCCTTTCGTCTTGGCGAGGATGACGTTCGCGACGACGCCGCAGCCGAGGAGCACGAGCATCGCCGTGCCGACGACTTCGGAGAGGAAGACGAGACCGAGATTGTCCACATTGACCTTCTTTCAGAATGTGCGGGGCAGTGGCCCCGAAAAACGGTATCGAGGGTTGACCGCCCGGCACCGCGATTTCGCGTGCACATGCGTGCAGTTTCGGCGCCGCCGGTCGAGTAGGCCCGCCAGGGCCGTATCGAGATCCCGTCACGAGATCTCGATACGCTCGCTGGCGCTCGCTACTCGATCGACGGTGCTCAGCCGACGAGCTGTTCGAGCACGACGCCGTGGCGCGACGCGAGCAGCTCTCGGGTCGCGGCGACCTCGGCCGACCGCCGCTCGGCGTCCCAGCCGAGCTCGGTGCCGGCGATCGCGGCGAGTTCGTCGAGGAGCGGTGCCGTGAGCGCACCGGTGAAGGCGATGCTCGTGCGGCGCAGCACCACGTCGCTCAGGTGCACGACGCGCTCGGTGCCGACGAGCCAGGCGATCTCGCCACGGCTGTAGCCCGCGTGGTGCTCGAGGGGCTCGTCGCGCTCGCCCTCCATCGAGGCGATGAACGCCTCGGCGCGAGTGCCGTAGCGCTCGAGCAGTTGCTCGGCGCGGGCACGGCCGATCTCGTCGCCGTGGGACGCGAGCCACACCCGGCGCGCGCCGTCGGTCGTCGGATACCCGGCGCCGCCGCCGATCGCGCGGCCGACGGTCGAACGCGTGCGGGCACTGCCGAGGAGTCCGAGGACCTCGTTGGACAGGTGCTCGGCGAGGGCGCGGAAGGTGGTCCACTTGCCGCCGACGAGGCTCAGCAGCGTGGTGCCCGGACGCTCCGCGACATCCGATCGCTCGATGCGGTAGTCACGCGAGACGAAGCCCGGCGCCTCGTCGTCGTGACGCGGCAGGGGGCGCACGCCCGAGAAGCGGTAGACGATCTGCGAGCGGTCGACGGGCACGGCTGGGAAAACGTGCGCGATGAGCTCGAAGAAGTAGTCGACCTCGGCCTCGGTGCACACGGCGGGCTCGCGCATGTCGTGCTCGAGATCGGTCGTGCCGACCATGACCTTGCCCTTGAGCGGGTAGATCAGCACGATGCGACCGTCTTCGTGCTCGAAGAAGATCTCGCGGCCGGCGGTCGCGGCGAGCAGCTCGTCGTTGTCGAGCACGATGTGCGATCCCTTCGTACCACCCATGAAGGCGGTCGCGCGGCCGAGGCCCTCGTTGGTGAGGTCGGTCCACGGGCCCGAGGTGTTCACGACCACATCGGCGGCGAGGTCGAACTCAGCGCCGGTGAGCGTGTCGCGCACCCGCACACCCTGCTCACCCATGCCGACGGCTTCGAGGTAGTTGGCGGCGCGTGCGTGCGGTCCGGCCGCAAGGCCGTCGAAGAGCACGTCGAGCGCGAGCCGTTCGGGGTCGTGCATGCTCGCGTCGTAGTACGTCGCGGTGTACTTCACGCCCGGGTTCAGGGCGGGCAGCTCGGCGAGCGAACGCGAGCGGCCGTGGAAACGGTGGCGCGGCACCGAGCCGCCGTCACGTGAGAACGCGTCGTAGATCGTCAGGCCCGTCTTGATCAGGGCGGCACCGCGCTCGGTGGGCTTGCCGGCCTTGTGGGTCAGGAAGCGCAGCGGGGCGGAGAGGATGCCCGAGAATGTGGAGAAGATCGGCACGGTCGTCTCGAGCGGCTTCACGTAGTGCGGCGCGATGCGGATGAGGGCGTTGCGCTCGGTCACCGATTCCTTCACGAGGCGGAACTCGCCGTTCTCGAGATAGCGGATGCCGCCGTGGATCATGTGCGACGAGGCCGACGACGCCCCCGAGACGAAGTCGCCGCGCTCCACGAGCACCACGTCGACGCCCTGCAGGGCGAGATCGCGGAACGTCGCGATGCCGTTGATACCGGCCCCGATCACGAGCACGGAGGCCTGCGGCCGGGTGCGAAGGGCCGCGACATCCGCTCGCTCGCCGCTCGAGTGTGGGCGGGGCTGGTTCGGAGTCGTCTGCTGCGGAGACATCGCTGTCCTCTCGGTGTGGAACGGCGGCTTGCATGAGCATGCCTGATGTGGATGAATACATCGTGAACACGGCGGAACGAACTTGCAAGCCGGGTGAACAAACGTGCAAGGATGGCCAGGATGATCGAACAGCAAGCCGCGCGCCCCGCCGAGGGCGCCGAGACGGTGTCGGGCAAGATGCGCGACGCGCTGCGGGCGGCGCACCTCTACTACATGCAGGACCTCACGATGGATGCCATCGCCCACGAGCTGCACACCTCGCGATCCTCGGTGTCGCGCCTGCTCAGCCACGCTCGTGCGAGCGGTCTCGTCGAGATCTCGATCCACTCGCCGCTCGACCTGCCGAGCCGTATCGAGCACGAGATCCTCGAGCGCTTCGAGGTCGGCGCCCACGTGATTCCCGTGCCCGACCACGCGAGCGACGTCGATCGACTCGACCGAGTCGCCCTCTCGGCTGCACGAATTCTCGGCCGCTTCATCGACTCGAACCAGACCATCGGCGTCGCCTGGGGCTCGACCATGAGCGCCATGAGCCGCCACCTCGTTCCCAAGGCCACCCACAACTCCGAGGTCGTGCAGCTGAACGGCGCCGGCAACGGCCGCACGACCGGCATCGTCTACGCGAGCGAGTTGCTGCGCCGCTTCGGAGACGCGTTCGGCGCACGGGTGCAGCAGTTCCCGGTGCCGGCGTTCTTCGACGACCCCGAGACGCGACGCGCATTCTGGCGCGAACGCAGCACGCGTCGCCTGCTCGAAGTGCAGGCGGGCATGGATGTCGCGCTCTTCGGCGTCGGCTCCCCGTTCGCCGAGGTGCCGAGCCACGTCTACCAAGGCGGTTATCTCGAGCGCGCCGACTACGAGGCGCTCTCGCGAGACGGCGCGGTGGGCGACGTCGCGACGGTCTTCTACCGCGCCGACGGCTCGACCGACGGCATCGCGCTGAACGAACGTGCGACCGGTCCCGACTTCGCCGTGCTGCGACGGGCGCCCCGTCGGGTCTGCGTGGTCTCGGGCCGCGCCAAGCTCGCAAGCCTTCGCGGCGCCCTCGCGGCCGGACTCATCACCGACCTCATCGTCGACGAGGGCACGGCCCGCGCGCTCGTCGAGTCGCCCGGCGACGGGGAATAGCAGCGTGCCGCAGGTGTTGATCTAGAATCGAGTGAGAAACGTGCTCCGGGGTCGGTGTAAGTCCGAACCGGCGGTGATAGTCCGCGAACTGCGAGCGCGAGGCCGAGAGGCCCCGCACCTGTGGTCGAACCGGTGGAAATCCGGTACCGACGGTGAAAGTCCGGATGGGAGGCGCACGAGTCGGCTGTGCTGTGCGCTGCCGACGGAGTGAGTGTCGACGTGTCGGCATCGCCGAGCACCCCGGAGCCTTGAGACAGGATCACGGATGAGTGCGGGCGAACCCACAGCGACGGATGTCGCGGCGATGCGCCGCGCGCTCGAACTCGCTCTCCGCGGCCCTGCCCGCGGCGTGAACCCCCGGGTCGGCTGCGTGATCCTCTCGCCGAAGGGCGACGTCATCGCAGAGGGCTGGCATCGCGGCGCCGGCACGGCGCACGCCGAGGTCGATGCCCTCACCCGACTCGCTCCCGGCGCCGCCCGCGGTGCCACGGCGATCGTCACGCTCGAGCCCTGCAACCACACGGGTCACACCGGGCCGTGCGCCGTCGCGCTCATCGAGGCCGGCATCAGTCGCGTCGTCTACGCGGTCGCCGACCCGGGTGAGCACTCCTCGGGCGGCGCCAAGCACTTGCGCTCCGCCGGAGTCGACGTGACCGCCGGCGTGCTCGTCGACGAGGTCGAGGCGATGCTCGACGACTGGCTCTTCGCCGCCCGCCATCACCGCCCCCACGTCACCGTGAAGTGGGCGGCGAGCCTCGATGGTCGCGCCGCCGCCGCCGACGGCACGAGCCAGTGGATCACCGGGCCCGAAGCCCGCATCGACGTGCACCGGCGACGCGCGGTCGCCGATGCCATCGCGGCAGGCACGGGCACCGTGCTCGCCGATGACCCGTCGCTCACCGCGCGCGACGCGGATGGCGAGCTGCTCGAGCGCCAGCCGGTGCCCGTCGTCTTCGGCCGGCGCGAGGTGCCGGCGGATGCCGCGATCAGCCGTCACCCGAAGGCTGCGCTGTTCTTCGACGGCACCGATCTGGCCGCCGACCTGGCGGAGCTCGCGCGCCGGGGCATCCGCTCGCTCTTCGTCGAAGGCGGCCCGACGCTCGCGAGCGCCATGATCGCCGCAGGCCTCGTCGACGAGGTGCTCGTGTACCTCGCCCCCGCCCTCATCGGCGGTCCCCGCCTCGCGGTCGGCGAGCTCGGCATCTCCTCGATCGACGAGGCGCTGCGGCTCGACTTCGCGACCATCGAACGACTCGGCGACGACCTGCTGATCGTCGCCCGCCCGGTGTCGGAACGTGCTGCGCACGCCCCGACCACCGACCCTGAGAGGAACTGACATGTTCACCGGAATCATCGAGGAGCTCGGCACCGTCACCCGCGTCGAGCGCACCGCCGACGCCGCACGCCTCACGGTGCGCGGCCCGCTCGCCGTCGAGGGCGCCAAGCACGGCGACTCCATCGCGGTGTCGGGCGTGTGCCTCACGGTCGTCGACTTCGATGACGAGGGCTTCACCGCCGACGTGATGGCGCAGACCCTCGCGATGTCGACGCTCGACGGCGCCGCCGAGGGGCTCGCCGTCAACCTCGAACGTGCCGCCCGGGTCGGCGATCGCATCGGCGGGCACATCGTGCAGGGCCACATCGACGGCACCGCCGAGGTGCTCGAGATCCGGCCGGGCGACGCGTGGCGCGTCATCCGCTTCTCGCTCGACCTCGCCCACGCGCCGCTCGTGGTCGACAAGGGCTCGATCGCGGTCGACGGCGTCTCGCTCACGGTGAGCGCCGTCGGCGACGAGCCGGACGGATCGTGGTTCGAGGTCTCCCTCATCCCCGAGACGCTCACGGCGACGACGCTCGGCGCTCGCGTCGTCGGCGACCGGGTCAACATCGAGACCGACATCCTCGCCCGACAGGTCGAGCGCATGCTGCGGTTCGACGCGCTCCGGCGCGACGAGCCGGCCGAGCGCACGTCCTCGATCATCGGCTTCCAGGCGGCGCCCGTTTCGAGCCCGCGCGCGGCGAGCGGGGGTGTCGCATGAGCCTCGCCACGATGCCCGAGGTGCTCGACGCGCTGCGTGCAGGCAAGCCCGTGATCGTCGCCGACGACGAAGCCCGTGAGAACGAGGGCGACGCCATCATGGCCGCCGAGTTCGCCACGCAGGAGTGGATCGCGTGGATGGTGCGCCACACGAGCGGTTACCTCTGCGCCCCCATGCCCAACGCGATCGCCGACCGGCTCGCGCTGCCGCTCATGACCGAGCGCAGCGAAGACGTACGCGGCACCGCGTACACGATCACCGTCGATGCCGCAGACCGCACGTCGACGGGCATCTCGGCCTCCGACCGTGCGCACACCCTGCGGGTGCTCGCCGACCCGGCGGCGACCCCCGAGCGGCTCATCCGGCCGGGCCACGTCATCCCGCTGCGCGCGGTCGACGGTGGGGTGCGCGAACGTGCAGGGCACACCGAGGCCGCGGTCGACCTCATGCGGCTCGCCGGCCTCTCCCCCGTCGGTGTCATCGGCGAGATCGTCGCCGATGACGGCGAGATGATGCGGCTTCCCGGCCTGCTCGAGCTCGGCGAACGCGAGGGCCTGCCCGTGACGACCGTTGCCGCGCTCATCGACTGGCTCGAACAGCGCCACCCGGTCGATGAACTCCTCGCGGCGTCACCTGCCACCGCGGTGCCCGAATCCTCGTCGGTCGACTTCGAGGTCGAGACGGCCCTGCCGACCGAGCACGGCGACTTCCGGGTGCGCGCCTACCGCGATCGTGCGACGGGCGCCGACCATGTCGCGATCATCGCGGGCGACCCGGCCGCAGCCCCCGAGGACGCGATCGTGCGGGTACACTCCGAATGCCTCACGGGCGAGGCGTTCGGCTCGTTGAAGTGCGAGTGCGGCCCGCAGCTCGACGCTGCGCTCGAGACGATCCAGCGCGACGGCGGCGTGGTCGTCTACCTGCGTGGCCACGAGGGGCGCGGCATCGGCCTCATCAACAAGCTGCGCGCCTACCGACTGCAGGAGGACGGCCTCGACACGCTCGACGCGAACCTCGCGCTCGGGCTGCCGATCGACGCGCGCGACTACAGCGCGGCTACGGCGATCCTCACCGACCTCGGCATCGAGCGAGTGCGCCTGCTCACGAACAACCCCGAGAAGGTGCGGCAGCTCGAGACCCACGGCATCGCCGTGAGCGAGCGCCTGCCGCTCGTCGTCGGCGTCGGCCTCGGCAACTCCAGCTACCTCGACACCAAGCGCCGCCGCATGGGCCACACGATCAACGACCAGCAACTCACCGACGGCACCGCCGAAACCCTTCTGGAAGGACACCCATCATGAGTGGAGCAGGATCCCCCGAGCTCGATGTCGACGGCCGCGGTCTCACGATCGTCATCGTCGCGGGCAGCTGGCACGACGAGATCACGAACGGCCTGATCGCAGGGGCAACCCGCACGCTCGAGGCATCCGGTGCCGATTTCACGCTCGTGCGCGTTCCGGGAAGCTTCGAGCTGCCCGTCGTCGCGAAGGCCGCCCTCGAAGAGGGCGCCGATGCGGTGGTCGCTCTCGGCGTGATCATCCGCGGCGGCACGCCGCACTTCGAGTACGTCTCGGCGGCCGCGACCGACGGGCTCACGAGGGTGGCGCTCGACACCGGCAAGCCCGTCGGGTTCGGCGTGCTGACGCTCGACGACGAGCAGCAGGGGCTCGACCGGGCCGGCCTGCCCGGCTCGAAGGAGGACAAGGGTCGCGAGGCCGCTGAGGCCGCGATCGCGACCGCCCGCGTGCTGCAGACCCTGTCGTCGGCCGAGTAGCGACGAAGGAGCGTATCGAGACCCGGCGCGGGGTCTCGATACACTCGCTGGCGCTCGCTACTCGACCGGCGAACGGGAAGCTAGGGTTTCCAGACCATGAGCACCACGACCGCGACGAGCAGCAGCGACGCGACGCCGCTGCCGGCTGCGATCGCCGGGTAGCCCGCTGACGCGGCATCCGTGCCGTCGCTCGTGCCGAGCGCCGCGGCGGCCTTCTTCATCGACGGCACGACGACGAACACCGTCAGCGCGAACGCGATGACGTAGAGGATGATCGACCAGAGGATCCACGGCGTCGTGATCGAGAGCTCGTACTCGTCGGGCGCGAGGCTCATCGCACCGAACCCCAGCACGAAGACGAGCAGCGACAGCCACGAGAAGATCGTCGTCGACTTCGCGAGCACTGCGACCTGCGCACCGTTGCCGGCGCGCACCGCACGCATCGCGGTCATCGGGAGGATCGCCATGGGGCCGACGATGAAGACGGCGCCGACGACGTGCAGAATGCTGATCAGGGTATCCATGGGGCCAGCCTAACGACGGGCGGATGCCGCGACATCCGTCGTTCGATGCATCCGGCGCACGCCGTTCGCCGCGTCGATGCCGCCGTTCGGCGCAGAGGCTCACAGCGCCGGGTGGCTGCCGCGCGAGCGCCGCGTAGGCTGTTTCGGTTGCCACAAGCGACGCCTTCCACCCACTGACTCCGCGCTCACGCCAGACCGACGCATCACGGAAGCCAGCGTTCCGCACACGTTCATGGAGTCCTCCCAAGCGATGTCCACATCCACCGCGGCCAACGCCGCACCAGCAACCCCGGCGAATCCCCGCAGCCGCGTGATCTTCGCGAGCCTCATCGGCACGACGATCGAGTTCTACGACTTCTACGTCTACGCGACCGCGGCGGTGCTCGTCTTCCCCCACCTCTTCTTCCCGGCCGGCGACCCGACGACCGCCCTGCTGCAGTCGTTCGCCGTCTTCGGTGCGGCCATGGTCGCCCGCCCGGTCGGCGCCGTGATCTTCGGCCACCTCGGCGACAAGCACGGCCGCAAGGCGACGCTCGTCGGGGCGCTGCTCACGATGGGCATCGCGACGTTCCTGATCGGCCTGCTGCCGACCTACCTCATGGTCGGCTGGTTCGCTCCCCTGTTGCTCGTGATCCTGCGCATCGCGCAAGGCTTCGCCCTCGGCGGCGAGTGGTCGGGCGCTGCCCTCGTGGCGACCGAGAATGCGCCGGCCGGCAAGCGCGCCTGGTACGGCACGTTCCCGCAGCTCGGCGCACCGATCGGCTTCATCATCGCCAACGGCCTGTTCCTCATCATCGCCGCGGTGCTGCCGTCGGACGACCCGAACTCGTCACTCCCCTCCGCCGCGTTCCTCGATTGGGGCTGGCGCATCCCGTTCCTGTTCTCGGCCGTGATGGTCGTCGTCGGGCTCTGGGTGCGGCTGCGGCTCGTGGAGTCGACCGCGTTCTCGAACGCCTCCAAGCAGGGCAAGCTCGCGAAGCTGCCGCTCGCGAGCGTCTTCAAGAACTACTGGAAGCAGCTGATCCTCGGCACGTTCTTCATGCTGGCCACCTACGTGCTCTTCTACCTGATGACCACGTTCTCGCTCGGCTACGGCACGAAGCCGACCGACGCGCCGGTCGCAGGCCTCGGCTACTCGTACACGACGTTCGTGCTCATGCTCATCGGCGGTGTCGTGTTCTTCGGCGTCTTCACGCTGCTCTCGGGTCCGTGGGCCGACCGCTGGGGCCGCCGCAAGACGCTCATCTGGGTGACGCTCGGCATCATCGTGTTCGGCCTCGCCTGGGTGCCGCTGCTCGGCGCCGGCTTCGTCGGCGTCATGGCGTGGCTCATCATCGGCTTCGCCCTCATGGGCATGACGTTCGGGCCGATGGGTGCGCTCCTGCCCGAGCTGTTCCCGACCAACGTGCGCTACACCGGTTCGGGCATCTCGTACAACGTCTCGTCGATCCTCGGCGCGGCCGTTGCGCCGTTCATCGGCACCGCGCTCTGGGCGGCCGGTGGCGGCAGCCCGTTCTGGGTCGGCGTCTACCTCTCGGTGATGGCCGTGCTGACGCTCGTCGCCCTCGTGGTCTCGAAGGAGACGAAGGACGTCGACTACGAGGCCGCAGACAGCGAGGCCGCGAGCCTCGAGGCGTCGGCGGTGCTGTAGCCGAGACGCACGACTGATTCGAGGGGCGGATGCTGCGGCATCCGCCCCTCTGTCATTCGCTGCGGCGCTCGTTGCATCAGTTTTGAGTTTGATAACCATTATCGATACGGTTGCGGAGATCCGAATCGAGAGGCCGCCGTGATCTCCGCTCCCCCCGCTGCGCCGACACCCGAGCGCGCACCGTCGACGACGTCGCCCGCCACGCGCGGGCGCGGACGCACCTCGGTCACCGCGCTGAATGCGACTCTCGCGGCCGCGATCGTGGTGGTGCTGGTGCTCTCGGGCGCGATCGGCACGGTCGAGGTCGGCGTGCTCGATGCCGCCCGCATCACGCTCGGGCACCTCGTGCCCGGGCTGCCCTGGATGTCGGACGGCAGCCTCACGACGCTGCAGGACCAGGCCGTCTGGCAGTTCCGTCTGCCGAGAGCGTTGCTGGCCGGGCTCGCCGGCGCCGGGCTCGCCCTCGCCGGCGCGATCATGCAGGTGGTGGTGCGCAATCCGCTGGCCGACCCCTACGTGCTCGGCGTCTCGTCGGGCGCGAGCGTCGGCGCGGTGCTCGTGATCGTGCTCGGCTCGACGGCAGTCGCGGGTCTCTCGCTCAGCGCGGCGGCGTTCGCCGGCGCCCTCGTCGCGAGCGCGCTCGTCACGCTGCTCGCCCAGCAGGGAGGCCGGCTCTCGCCGACGCGGATGATTCTCGCCGGCGTCGCCCTCGGCACCCTGTTCAGCGCGATCACGAGCTACCTGACCATCACGACCGAGGCGCAGAACGTCGTGAGTGTGCTGTTCTTCCTGCTCGGCAGCGTCTCCGCCGCGACCATGTCGAGCCTTCCGGCGCCGATCATCGCCGTCGTCGTCGCGTGCCTCATCGTCGCCACCCAGGCCCGGTCGATGAACGCCCTGCTCACCGGCGACGAATCGGCCACGTCGCTCGGCGTGAACGTCACCCGGCTTCGCGGGCTGCTGCTGGTGGTCGCCTCGCTCCTGACGGGAGTCATCGTCTCGGTGAGCGGCGGCATCGGCTTCGTCGGGCTCGTCATCCCGCACGTCGCCCGGATCCTCGTCGGCTCCGACCATCGCAGAATGCTGCCGGTGACCGTGCTCGGCGGCGGGCTGTTCCTCATGGTCGCCGACCTGCTCGCCCGCACGGTCGCCGCACCGACCGAGATCCCGCTCGGCATCCTCACGGCCTTCGTCGGGGCGCCCTTCTTCCTGTGGCTGATGCGCCGCGGTAGCGCGACTCGTGCGGGATTCGATCGATGAGGGTCGATTTCGAGTCCGTCAGCGTGACGCTCGGCGGCACGCCGGTCTTGCGCGAGGTGAGCGTGGCCGTGCCCTCTGGGCATTTCGTCGGCATTCTGGGACCGAACGGGAGCGGCAAGTCGACCCTGCTGCGCACGCTCTACCGCGGCTGCCGGCCCTCAGCAGGGCGGGTGACGCTCGACGGCGACGACGTGCTCGGCATGCCACGTCGCGAACTCGCCCGCACCGTCGCCGTCATGCTGCAGGAGTCGTCGACCGAGTTCGATCTCACCGTGCTCGAGCTCGTGCTGCTCGGTCGCGCGCCGCACCATGGCTCCTTCGGCCGGGATACCGCAGATGACCTGCACATCGCGACCGAGGCGTTGCGCAGGGTCGACTCGCTCGAACTGATCGATCGCATGGTGGGCGAGCTCTCGGGCGGCCAGAAGCAGCGCGTGATGCTGGCACGAGCGCTCGCGCAGAACGGCCCGGTGCTCGTGCTCGACGAGCCCACGAATCATCTCGACATCTCGCACCAGCTCGAGCTCATGCACCTCGTGACGACCTTCGGCCGCACGGTGATCGCCGCACTGCACGACCTCAACCTCGCGGTCACGCACTGCGACGAGGTCGCGGTGATGCGCGACGGGGCGCTCGTCGCGTTCGGTCCGCCACGCGACATCCTCACCCCCGAGCTCGTGCGCGAGGTCTTCGCCGTCGACGCCCGCCATGTGCTCGACCCCGCCAGCGGCGACTCCGTGCTCGCCTTCGCCCGCCCCGCACCGTCCGCCCACCGACCCGAACGAACTCTGGAGAACTCATGAATCACCCGAACGCCCTCACTCGCCGCCGCCGCACTCGAGCGATCGGTCTCGTCGGAGCAACGACGTCCCTCCTGCTCCTGACCGGCTGCGGTGCCGGCGTCGCAGCCAGCACCGACGGCACCACAGAGAGCGACGACACCTCGCTGACCATCGAGAACTGCGGACGCGAGTTGACCATCACCGGTGTGCCGGCAGCCGTCGTCGGCATGAGTCCGTCGCAGACCGAGCTGCTCCTTCGCCTCGGGCTCGTCGACCGCATGGTCGGGCAGGCCCAGGTCGACACGACGGCGCTGCCCGCCGACCTCGCCGAGCTCGCGGCCGACATCCCCGTGCTCAGCGACGCGCAGCCTCCCGCTCGCGAGGAGTTGTTCGTGGTGCATCCCGATTTCGTCTACTCGCCGACCACCTACGAGTTCACCGCCGAGCAGGGCTTCGCGAGCCTCGATCAGCTCGAGGAATCCGGCGTCGACGCCTACGTCGCGACCGGCGGGTGCTTCGACCGTCGCATGGAGGGCACGGTCGACGACCTCTTCGTCGACCTCGAGAACCTCGGTCGCATCTTCCAGGTCGAAGACGAGGCCGCCGCCATGATCTCCGCGGCCCAGACCGAACTCGACACCGTCGCCGCCGCGATCGACGGGCTCGACAAGCCGAAGGTGGCTCAGGTCTACGTCGAGGGCACGACGCTCTCGGCGATCGGCGCCGGCATCGAGTACGACATTCTGCGACTCGCCGGAGCCGACAACGTGTTCGGACCCGACGACGACGCGTTCTCGGACTTCTTCGCGGCCCAGATCAGCCCCGAGGCGCTCGCGGTCGAGGCGCCCGACGCGATCGTGTTCTCGGCGAGCAATCCGGCGCAGGAGCAGGCCACGCGCGACTACCTGACGGCCACGTTCCCCGATCTGCCGGCCGTCGCGAACGACCGGCTGATCGCCGTCTCGGCCGCGGACACGTTCCCCGGAACGCTCGGCAACGTCGCGCTCGTTCGACGGATCGCCGAGGCGCTGCACCCCGACGCCTTCGCCGGATGATCCACCGCCGTCTCCTGCAGCTCGCCGGCCTGGTGCCGGGGCGCATCGCCCTCGTGGCGATGATGACGCTCCTGGTCACGATCGGCCACGTGCTGTTCGCGCTGCAGGTGGCGGCGACCCTCGCCGCACTCATCCGCGGCGATGTCGCGGCTGCGGCCACGTCGGCGCCCGCCCTGCTCCTCATCGTCGCCGTTCGCACCGGCGTGCTGTGGCTCCGCGAGATCGTGGCCGCCCGTTGCGGCATCGCCGTGCGCATCCGGCTCCGCGATCGACTGCTCAGCCGTCTCTCCGCACTCGGCCCGTCCCACCCCCTGAACGCCAGGGCGGGCGCGGCGACCTCGTTGCTCGTCGACGGCGTCGACGGCCTCGACGCGTACTACTCCCGCTACCTGCCGCAACTCGCGATCGTGACGCTGGTGCCGCTCAGTATCGCCGTGCTCGTGGCGTTCACGGCGCCCGCCGCCGGCATCGTGCTCGCCGTCGCCGTCGCGATCGCGGTTGCGGCGCCGCGCTTCTGGGATGCTCGACTGCTCGGCAACGGACGCAGCCGATGGCGCCGATTCGAGCAGCTGTCGAGCGAGTTCCTCGAGGCCACGCAGTCGGTTCCGCTACTGCGGGCCTTCGGCGCCGGCGCCCGCGTCGGCGAGCGCGTGAACCACCGGTCGGCGCAGTTGCACGCGCAGACGATGGCGCAGCTGCGGGTCTCGCTCGTGGAGTCGGGGCTCAGCTCCCTCGTCGTGCAGCTCGGCACCGTTGCCGCCGTCGGCGCGGCCGCCATCGAGTTCGCGGGCGGAGCCATCCGCGGCGAGGCGGTCATCGCCGTGCTCCTGCTCGCCCGCGAGTGCTTCCGTCCGCTCTCGGAGCTCGCGGGTCACTGGCACGCCGGCTACCTCGGGCTCTCAGCCGTCGACGATCTCGAGCAATTGCTCGGTGCGAGCCCGCCGGTGCCCGATCTCGGGCGCCATGACGTGCCGGCATCTCTGGGGTCGGCGGTGACGTTTCGCGCGGTCGCCTTCGCGCATCCCGAGGGCGGACGCGGCGTCAGCGGGGTCGACCTGCGCATCGAGCCCGGCTCGACGACAGTCGTGATCGGGCCGTCGGGGTCGGGCAAGAGCACGATCGCCCGGCTGCTGCTCCGCGAGTTCGATGCCGACCAGGGCGTCATCGAACTCGACGGCCGCGACCTTCGACGGTACTCCCTCGCCGCGCTGCACCGGAGCGTCGTCGTGGTCGCGCAGGACACGTTCCTGTTCGCGGCCTCGGTGCGCGACAACATCGCACTGCACCGGCCGGGTGCCTCGGACATCGAGGTCTCGGCGGCGGCAACGGCGGCCGAGCTCGACGGCTTCATCCGTTCGCTCCCCCGCGGCTACGCAACGGAACTGCAGGAGGGCGGCCTCGAACTCTCGGGCGGGCAGCGCCAGCGACTCGCGATCGCGCGGGCCCTGCTCGCCCGACCGTCGGTGCTGGTGCTCGACGAGGCTACGTCAGCGCTCGACATCGACACCGAGCGCCGGGTGCTCGACGGCATCGAGCGGTCGAGCATCGGCTGCACGAGGATCGTCATCGCGCACCGCACGTCAGCGGCACGCGGAGCCGACACCGTCGTCGCGATGCGAGGCGGCCGCGTCACCTCGGTCGAGCCGCGACTCGATGAGTCGGATGCGCTCGATGCCACCACCGAGCCGTCCGGAGCGCACCGGTGAGGCACGTGCGCAGACTCCTGCCCATCATCGCGACCCGGCCGCGTCCCTTCGTCGAAACGCTCGTCTCCAACCTCGTCGTGCACCTCGGCGTGCTCGGCGTGGCCGCGGGTCTCGCCCTGCTCATCGGCCGCACTCTCGCGGGCGAACCGGCCCCCGTCGCCGAGTGGACCGCGCTGCTCGGCGTCGGCGCGATCGTGGTCGCGATCGCCACGTGGCGCGAGTCGCTGGTCTCCCACGACCTCGCCTACGGCCTCATCGGAGTGCTCCGCGATCGCGTGTTCACCGCCCTCCGGCGGAGCCTTCCCGACCGCCGCGACGCCCGGCGCAGCGGCGACCTCGCCGCCGTCGCCCTCGCCGACATCGACACGCTCGAGTGGCTCTACGCCCACACCGTCGCGCAAACGGTCTCGGCCACGGTGATGCTCCTCGTGACGACCATTGCGTCCGTCGCCATCTCCCCGCTGCTGCTGCTCGTCTGGCTGCCGTTGTTCGTGATGGCGGTCGCCGTGCCGTTCATCGCCACGGGCCGGGTCGACGCGCGAGCGAAGGAGCTCTCGACGCGTCGTGCAGCGCTGCGCGCCGACCTCGTCGAGGCGGTGCAGGGACTGCGCGAGCTGCGTCACGCCGGCGCACTCGACGCCCGGCGCACGGGTATCGGTGCCGACGACGCCGCGCTGGCGCGGGTGCAGACGCGCATCGCCTCCCGCGCCGGCATCGAGCGAGCGGCATCCGACGCCCTGCTCGCACTCGCCGGACTCGGCGCGATCGCGGTCGTCATCGCCCGCATCGACACCGTGCCCCCATCGCTCACCCCGCTCGCGTTCACCATCGCGACCGCCGCGCTCCTGCCGGCGGCGCAGATAGCCGACCTGCTGCGCAACGGAGGCACCCTGCGGGAGTCGAGCCGCCGAGTGCTCGAGATCCTCGACCGCCCGCCGTCGGTCGTCGACGCGGGCAATACTGCGAGCCAGCTCGAAGCGAGCGACGCGGGGCTCGAGTTCCGTGACGTCGGGTTCCGCTACCACCCGCATGCCCCGCTCGTGCTCGATGCGCTCTCGTTCGCCGTGCGCCCGGGCGAGACCGTCGCGCTCGTCGGCGCGAGCGGCGCGGGCAAGAGCACGTGCGCCCGCCTCGCCCTGAGGTTCTGGGATCCCGACTCCGGCAGCATCCTCGTCGGCGGTCGCCCCCTGCCGGCACTGGCCGATGACCGGCTCCGCCGCCTCGTCAGCGCCGTGCCGCAGGGAGCGCCGCTGCTCAGCGGCACGATCGCGAGCAACCTGCGCCTCGGCGATCCGGCGGCATCGACCGAGGTGCTCGAACGCGCCGCGGCGCAGGCCGGCATCCTGAGCCCGGACGCCGGCCTGCCCGACGGGCTCGCGACGCCCGTCGGCGAGCTCGGAGCCGGCCTGTCGGGAGGCCAGCGCGCAAGGGTCGCAATCGCGCGAGCCCTCGTCGTCGACCCGCGCGTCCTGATCCTCGACGAGGCGACCGCCGCCCTCGATGACGAGGCCGACGCCGTGATCGGGAGCTTCCTTCGCCAGCCGAGTGAGCGGGCGACGCTCGTCATCGCCCATCGTCCGTCGACCATCGCGGCATGCGATCGGGTGGTCGTGCTCGAGGCCGGTCGCGCTCGGGCCGACTGACATCCCGGCGGCCCTTCTCGGCCCGAGTCGCCCGGCGTAGCATGGCACCGAACAGGGCTGCCGAGTCATCCGCCGGCGCACCGTCGACGCTCGGCGCCCGGGGACGGCGGTCGAGCGTGAACATGACGATGGACATGATGAAGGGCGCGATGTCGTCGTCGGAGATGCCCATGCAGGGCATCGATCCGGCGATGATGCAGGAGTGTATGGAGGCCCTCTCCGCGTGCATGCAGGCGTGCGTGATGTGCGCCGACGCCGATGCGGGCGAGGGCATGGGCCGCTGCGCGAGCCTCTGCGCGAACTGCGCCGACATGTGCGACACGATGATGCGCATGATGCTGCGCATGCACGGCTGGGACATGCAGGTCATGATGTCGATGATGCAGTCGACCGTGATGATGGCGCGTGCCTGTTCGACCGAGTGCATGATGCACGCCGAGATGAGCGAGCACTGCCGCATGTGCGCGATGGCGTGCGATCAGGCCGTCATGGCGATGGAGAAGATGATGGGCTCGATGAGCGAGGCGATGCCGATGGCGTGACGCGGCTCAGGCCGCCTCGGGCGGCTGAGCGGTTAGGCCGCCGCGACGCTGAAGCGGCGGCCACCGTGTGCGAGCACGCCGTAGACGTCGTGAACCGCGACCGGTGCGCCCACGACCAGCACGCCATCGAAGGCGTCGTGGTGCCAGACCCGGCGCAGTCGGTCGTGCGCGAAATCGGCGACGGTCGCGAACCCGTCGTCGCCGGTCTCGACCACGATCGCGTCGATCCACTTGCTCGCCGTGACGCCGGCGAGCCGCTCCTGCATCGCGTGCAGCCGGTGCCCCGGTCGATCGCTCCGGCACTCCGCAGCGCTCTCGCACCCGCGCATGCCCATGACCGTGCCGGCGTGCGGCTCGGTGGGCGTGTGCGGTTCGCGATGCGGCATGATGGCTCCTCGGTGGTGGATGCGCGCCACGTTACGCGCGCATCGAGCGGATGTCGCGGCCGCCCGTCACACACGGAAACACGCGCCGGCCGTCACGCGAGCCGGCTCAATCGAGGAAGAGCGCGCGCAGTCGCTTGGTCGTGAAGGCGAGCCCGATCGCGATCATCACGAGGTAGTAGAGCACGTGCACGAGCATGATCGGCCCGACGTCACCCGTCGTGAGGCCGCGCACGAGCTCGACGCCGTGCCAGAGCGGGAGGGCCTGGATGACCCACTGGATGTACTGCGGGTACACCGAGAGCGGGTAGAACGTCGCCGAGAACAGGAACATCGGCAGCATGACGAAGTTGATCCAGTCCATCTGCTGGAAGGTCTTCATGTAGCTCGTGATGGCCATGCCGACGCTCGCGAAGCCGAAGGCGATGAGCAGCACGGCCGGCAGTGCGAGGAGCGCCCACCACGAGAGGTTCAAGCCGAGCACCTGCATGACGAACATGAAGCCGATCGCGTACAGCGCCCCGCGCAGCAGCGCGAGCAGGATCTCGCCGAGCGCGACGTCGAGCGGGCCGAGCGAGGTCGCGAGCATGCCCTCGTAGAGCTTGGCGAACTGCATCTTGAAGAAGACGTTCCACGTCGAGTCGTAGATGGCGCCGTTCATCGCCGCGACGGCGAGCAGCGCGGGTGCGATGAAGGCGGCGTAGGGCACTTCTTCGCCGCTCGTGGTCGTCACCGTGCCGACGAGCGCCCCGAGGCCGATGCCCATCGAGAGCAGGTAGAAGATCGGCTCAAAGAAGCCCGACAGCATGACGAGCCAGTTGGTGCTGCGAGTGGCCCGCCAGCCGCGGAACATCACCGAACGCGCGTTGCCCGCGTAGAGCGATCGCACCGGGCGCTGCGTCGCCGCAGCCGGTGCCGACTCGTCGACTCGCTCGGCGCTCATCGGTTCAGCCTCCGAACGGCCACGCGACGCGCCCACGCCCAGCCGAGCACGAAGAGCGCCAGCAGGTAGAGCACGTGCGCGACGGTCAGCCAGATCGGTTCGGCGTAGCCGTAGGTGAACACCCGGGACAGCTCGGTGCCATGCCAGAGCGGTGAGATCCAGCCGATCCACTGCAACCAGATCGGAAACTGCGAGAGCGGGAAGAAGGTGCCCGAGAAGAGCGTCATGGGCAGCACCACGAGGCGCATGACCATGGCGAGCTGCCCCGTGTCTTCTTCGAGCGTGGACGCGTAGCCCATGAGCAGCGCGCCGAAGCCGAGGCCCGTGAGCAGCGCGGCGAAGATCGCGAGGAATCCGAGCGGCGACGGCACTGCGCCGAAGACGAGCATGAACGCGAAGTAGATGCCGCACGTGACGAGCATGCGAATGGTCACCGAGATCACGATGCCGTCGACGATCTGCGTCGGGCGCAAGGGAGAGGCGTTCATGCCGAAGAAGATCGGATTCCACTTGTAGCCGAGCATGACCGGGTAGGTGAACTCTTCAGATGCCACCGTGATCGCAGCGCTCGCGAGCAGCGCCGGAGCCACGAACGCCAGGTAACCGACGCCGTCGACGGCGTCGTCGCCGAGGTTCTGGTCGACGAGCGTGGCGAGGCCGACCCCCATGGCGTAGAGGTAGATGATCGGGTTGCCGATGCCAGTGGCGATGACGGTCTGCAGGTAGGACCGCATGACCCGGAAGCGGTGCTCGGCGACGTACCAGGCACCGAAGCGTCTGGGGCGGATGCCGCCGGCGAGCGCGGTACGCCCTGCGTCAGCCGCGGCATCCGTCGACTGCGCGCTCGCTACGTCGTGCCCCGGCCGCGGCGTGGACTCGCTGCTCATTCGATGAGGCTCCGCCCGGTGAGCCGCAGGAACACGTCTTCGAGGCTCGATCGGCGCACGAGGCTCGTGATCGGGTGCAGGCCCGCGTCGATGACGCGCTCGAGCTCGGCCTCGCCGTCGGCGCTGTAGATGAGGATGCGGTCGGGCAGCACCTCGGTGCGGTCGCCGAGGCCGGCGAGCCGTTCGGCGGCCTCGGCGTTGCGATCGGAGCCGAAGCGCACCTCGAGCACCTCGCGCGACGAGTAGCGCCGGATGAGCTCGGCCGGGGTGCCCTCGGCCATGATCGAACCCTCATCGACCACCACGATGCGGTCGCACAGCTGCTCGGCCTCGTCCATGTAGTGGGTCGTGAGCAGCAGCGTGGTGCCCTGCTCCTTCAGCCGGAAGAGACGATCCCACAGGATGTGGCGCGCCTGCGGGTCGAGCCCGGTGGTGGGCTCGTCGAGCAGCAGGAGCCGCGGGTCGTTGATGAGGGCTCTGGCGATCGTGAGTCGGCGTTTCATGCCGCCCGAGAGCGATTCGACCTTTGCGGCCGCCTTCTCTTCGAGCTGCGCGAACGCGAGCAGCTCGTCGGCGCGCTGCGCCACGAGCTTGCCCGGCAGGCCGAAGTAGCGCCCGTAGACGAGGAGGTTCTCGCGCACCCGCAGCTCGGTGTCGAGGTTGTCGGACTGCGGCACGACCCCGAGCTGGGAGCGGATCTCGGGCCCGTGGCGGTCGGGATCGAGCCCGAGGATCGAGAGGTCTCCGCCGGTGCGGGTCGACACCGCGCCGACCATGCGCATGGTCGTGGACTTGCCGGCACCGTTGGGGCCGAGCAGCCCGAAGGACTCACCGGGTGCGACCTCGAAGGAGATGCCGTCGACGGCGGCGAACTCCCCATAGCGCTTCACGAGGTCGGTGGCGACGATGACAGGAGCAGGCACAAGGCTTCACGATAGTGCGCAGCACCGACATCGGCACGACATCGCCGACCGGTCGTCGGCGCGGGATCAGTCGTGCGCGCCTTCGGCCTGCGGGGGCAGCGAAGCCACCACGGGGTGGTCGTAGGCGAGCACGCCAGACTTCGCGGCGCCGCCGGGCGAGCCGAGCGGAGGAGCGCCGCCCGGGGAGAGCTCGAAGAACTCGACGTTGGCCTTGTAGTAGTCGGCCCACAGGTCGGGCAGGTCGTCTTCGTAGTAGATCGCCTCGACGGGGCAGACCGGCTCGCAGGCCCCGCAGTCGACGCACTCGTCGGGGTGGATGTAGAGCGAACGCTCACCCTCGTAGATGCAGTCGACCGGGCACTCGTCGATGCACGCACGGTCTTT
>NZ_ATXG01000029.1 GCF_000421565.1 Agromyces subbeticus DSM 16689
CGACCAGAGAGCACAGCGGTTTCACGCCGCGACGAAGGAGCGGCGTTCGCGTAGGGAGGTTCGACGCCGCGATCCCGCTCAGGCGCGGGCGGGTCGCGGGGCGGCGTGGCGCCCGCGCTCGGTGTAGTCGCGACGCGCGGCGACCGGGGGCGCGACCGGGCTGCGACGGGCGAGGACCCGGAGCTCGGCCTCGCGCACCTCGAGTTCACGACGTTCGGCCTCGCGGTGGTCGCGGCCGGGGCCGAAGCGGCGGTCCGTGGCGCGGGCAGCGAGACGGCCTGTGGCGAAGGCAGCGGCGAGTGACATGGTTCAGCTCCGACTCTGTGTCCGGCGGTGCCGGTCGGCGCCCGCGTGGCGGTGGATGCCCTCATGCTCGCAAGCTGCGCGATCCGACGGATCAGGGCGGCCCCGATGCTCACCCCCGGGAGTACACTGAGGTTCTCTCGAATTCACCCGCGGGTTCGTCAGGGCCCGGGTTCTCTCGAAGCGGAGGGGCATGATGTCCGTCGACCTCATCACGGTGCTCACGACCGTCGGGTTCGTGGGGTTCCTCGTCGGCACCTCCATGCTGGCCGGCCGCGGCTTCGGACTCGAGCAGCGGGCGGGCCTTCTCGAGCGGCGTGATCCTGCCACTGCCGAGGCGCTGCGCAGGGCCCAGTCGATCACCGACTTCGCGAGCGGCAGCGTCTTCGGCGACGAGGGCTTCTACTCGGCCGTCTGCACGCCGTCGCGGCGCAGCGGACTCGATCTGGCACGGGTACGGGGCACCGACTCCGACGTGCGCGTCGAGGTCGCCGAGGAGTCGCTGCCGCCGATGCCGGCGACAGTGGTCGCGCTCGGCGGGAGCGACCACCTGCCGAGAACGGTGCGCACGCGGCATCCGATTCGCCAGGATCAGCCGGCCCGAACCGGTCAGCCGGCTCGAACCGCTCAGCCCGCCGGCACCGCGAAGAGCCCGGGCCACCAGCCGACGGCGAGCGGGTAGCCGACGAACGACACGATGTCGATGATCCAGTGCGCGATGACGAGTGGCAGCGTGCGCCCCCAGCGCTGGTAGCACCAGCCGAAGACGATGCCCATCGCGACGTTGCCGAAGAACGGGCCGATGCCCTGGTAGAGGTGGTACGTGCCGCGCAGCACCGCGCTCGACAGGATCGTCGCCCACGGGCCGACGCCGAGCTCGCGGAACCTCGTGAACAGGTAGCCGACCACGATGACCTCTTCGGTGACGGCCGCCTCGAACGCACGGAACACGAGGATCGGCACGGTCCACCACAGCCAGTCGGCGGGCGAGGCCTCGACGGCGACCGTGACCCCGAGTGCGCGGCCGAGTGCGTAGACGGCGATGCCCGGCGCCCCGATGGCGATGACGAGCAGCACGCCGGATGCCGCGTCACGCCCCGGTCTCGACAGGTCGAGTCCGATGCGGCGGAACGGGTTGCCCCCCGATTGCCAGAGCAGGTAGAGCACGAGTGCGACGGCGAACAGCCCGAAGAACACATCGAGGAACTGGTAGGTGAAATCGAGCCACTCACGTGGAGCGCGAGAGGGGTTCAGCGCCACCGATTGCTCGCCGAGGGGCGTCTCCGCGGTCAGCTTGGCCACGATCGAGACGATCGAGTAGACGGCGGATGCCCCGAGCGAGAGCCCGAGCACGATGGCGACCTCGAGCCGCAGTCGTCGTGCAGCAGACATGCCGCAATCTTCGCACGAGCGCCCAAAACGCAAGAATCGTGCGGATTCGTGACGAATTTCGGCGATGCGTGTGTCGCTAGGTTGCGCGTCGGTAACGGTTTGCCGTTCGGGTTTGCTTCGGGGTGACCGGGTTCATAGTCTCGATCTACCAGCGCTCCAGCGCGGCCACGAGCCGTGCGGTCGTCGCACATCTCATCAGGAGGAACATTGAAGATCAAGAGAATCGGCGTAGCCGCCATTGCTCTTGCTGCCGCCGGCGCATTGGCGCTGTCGGGCTGCACGAGTGGCGGCGCTGACCCGTCGGCGCCCGCGGGCGATGCCACCGCGGTCATCACGACCAACGGCTCCGAGCCCCAGAACCCGCTGATCCCCACCAACACCAATGAAGTCGGTGGTGGCAAGATCCTCGACGCGATCTTCGCGGGCCTCGTCTACTACGACGCCAAGGGTGCTGCTCACAACGACGTCGCCGAGTCGATCGAGACCGACGACGCGCAGAACTACACGATCACGCTGAAGGCCGACCAGACCTTCTCCGACGGTTCGCCGGTCACGGCGAACTCGTTCGTCGACGCGTGGAACTACGGCGCAGACACTGCCAACGAGCAGCTCTCGCAGTACTTCTTCGAGTCCATCGAGGGCTTCAGCTACGACGAGTCGGTTCCTGAGCTTCCGGGCCTCGAGGTCGTGGATGACACGACCTTCACGGTCGCGCTGAAGCAGCCCGAGTCGGACTTCCCGCTGCGTCTCGGCTACTCGGCCTTCTACCCGCTCCCCGAGGGCGCGCTCGACGACCCCGCCGCGTTCGGCGAGAACCCGGTCGGCAACGGCCCGTACATGCTCGACGGCGAAGGCGCCTGGAAGCACAACGAGAAGATCGACCTCGTCATCAACCCCGACTACGACGGTCCCCGCAAGGCGGTCAACGGTGGTCTGAGCATCATCTTCTACGCCTCGCAGGACGCCGCGTACGCCGACCTCCAGGGTGGCAACCTCGACGTGCTCGACGCGATCCCCGACTCCGCCCTCGAGACCTTCGAAGACGAGTTCGCCGACCGCTCGGTCACCCAGGCCGCCGCGATCTTCCAGTCGTTCACGATCCCCGCGCGTCTGCCGCACTTCTCGGGTGAAGAGGGCAACCTCCGCCGCCAGGCGATCTCGCTCGCGATCAACCGTGAAGAGATCACCGACGTGATCTTCGCCGGCACCCGTACCCCGGCGCACGACTTCACGTCGCCGGTCATCGACGGCTACTCGGAAGAGATCCCGGGTTCCGAGGTGCTCGAGTACAACCCCGACGAGGCGAAGAAGCTGTGGGCCGAGGCCGACGCGATCGCTCCGTGGGACGGCACCTTCAAGATCGCCTACAACGCCGACGGCGGCCACCAGGCCTGGGTCGACGCTGTGTCGAACGGTCTGAAGAACACGCTCGGCATCGACGCTTCGGGTGACCCCTACCCGACGTTCGCCGAAGCACGCACGAAGATCACCGACCGCACCATCCAGACGGCATTCCGTTCGGGCTGGCAGGCGGACTACCCGGCGCTCTTCAACTTCCTCGGCCCGCTCTACGGAACCGGTGCCGGCTCCAACGACGGCGACTACTCGAACCCCGAGGTCGACACCCTGCTGAAGGAGGGCCTCGCCGAGACCGACATCGCCGCGGCCAACGAGAAGTTCCAGGCTGCACAGGAGATCCTCTTCCAGGACCTCCCGGTCGTTCCGCTGTGGTACTCCACGGTCAACGGCGCTTGGAGCGAGTTGGTCAACGACGTCGAGTTCGGCTGGAACTCGGTGCCGCTGTACTACCAGATCACCAAGAGCGAGTAATTCTCGATCGAGGACGCCTCGGGGTTAGACTCTGAGACGCCCGTGGGGCGGCAGCCGAGCAGGCTGCCGCCCCACTCCCACGTATCCGCGGTGTTCGCCTGATCGGCGTAGCATCGTGGAGTCGAACTCGCACAACGGTGAGGTTTCTTTCAACATGTCCACATACGCAGAACGCAGGGCCTGATCCATGGCCGGCTATATCCTGCGCCGACTGCTGCAGGCGATCCCTGTCCTGCTCGGCACCACGTTCCTGATCTATTTCATGGTCTTCGCCATGCCCGGCGACCCGATCGTCGCGCTGTTCGGCGACAAGACCCCGCCCCCGTCGGTCATCGAATCCCTGCGCGAGCGGTACCACCTGGACCAGCCGTTCATCGTCCAGTACTTCATCTTCCTCGGCAACATCTTCAGGGGCGACCTCGGCGTCTCGTTCTCCGGACAGCCGGTCTCCGAGATCCTGATGGCGACCTTCCCCGTCACGCTCCGTCTCGCGGCGATGGCCGTGTTCTTCGAGATGGTCGCCGGCATCACGATCGGCCTCGTGTCGGGACTGCGCAAGGGCGGCATCTTCGACGCCAGCGCGCTCGTCGTGAGCCTGATCCTGATCTCGCTGCCGATCTTCGTGCTCGCGTTCGTGATGCAGTGGTTCTTCGGCATCTATCTCGGCTGGTTCAGGACCACGGTCGGTCCCGGAGCCCCGACCCAAGACCTGATATTGCCGGCGATCGTGCTGGCGACGATCAGCTTCGCCCAGATCGTTCGACTGACAAGGGCGTCGGTCATCGAAACGGGTGGGCAGGACTTCGTTCGCACCGCAGCGAGCAAGGGCCTGTCCCGCAACCGCATCGTCCCCGTGCACATCCTGCGCAACTCGCTCATTCCGGTCGTGACCTACCTCGCCGTCGACTTCGGCACGCTCATGGTCGGCGCGACCGTCACCGAGGGCATCTTCAACGTGCCGGGTGTCGGCCGCACGCTCTACCAGGCCATCATTCGCGGAGAGGGACCGACCGTCGTCTCCTTCGTGACGATCATGGTGCTGATCTACCTCGTGGTGAACCTGCTGGTAGATCTTCTGTACGCCGTTCTCGACCCGAGGATCCGTTATGCAAAGTAACACCAGACCAGACCAGCAGCACTTCGTCGCCCCGCTCGACGAGACTCCGCTCGTCGCGATCGACTCGGTCAAGGCCGAGGGCAAGCCCTCCAACCTCTGGACGGATGCCTGGAACGACGTGCGCAAGCGCCCGATGTTCTGGATCTCCTCCGTGCTGATCCTGCTCGTCGTCGTCGTCGCCCTGTTCCCGGGCTGGTTCACCCAGACGCCGCCGAACAACGACTGCCTCCTCGCCAACAGCAACGGCGGCCCGACCGACGGGCACCCGCTCGGCTTCACCAAGCAGGGCTGCGACATCTACTCGCGCATCATCCACGGCACCTCGACCTCACTCGCCGTCGGCATCATCGTGACGTCGCTCGTGGCGATCCTCGGCGTCGTCTTCGGTGCCTTCGCGGGCTTCTACGGCGGATGGCTCGACGCGGTGCTCTCGCGCCTCGGCGACATCTTCTTCTCGATCCCCTACATCCTCGCGGCCGTCGTCATCATGTCGGTGCTCTCGGGATACCGGAACGTGTGGGTGATCTCGCTCGCCATCGGATTGTTCGCCTGGCCTGCCACGGCGCGCGTGCTGCGTGCCGAGATCCTCAGGGTCAAGAACGCCGACTTCGTGATGGCGTCGACGGCGCTCGGAGTCTCGCGGTTCCGCATCCTGCTGCGCCATGTGCTGCCGAACTCGATCGCACCGGTCATCGTGATCACGACGATCTCGCTCGCGTCGGCGATCGTCGCAGAAGCGACCCTGTCCTTCCTCGGCGTCGGGCTGCCGACGAACATCATGTCGTGGGGCAACGACATCAGCCAGGCCCAGACCTCGCTGCGCACCGCGCCCCAGACGCTGATCCTTCCCTCGATCGCGCTGTCGGTCACCGTGCTGAGCTTCATCATGCTCGGCGAGGTCGTGCGCGATGCGCTCGACCCGAAGGCGAGGGCACAGCGATGAGCGAGATTTCGAACGGATCGAACGTGCAGACAGAACGCGCACCAGGCGCCGAGCGGCCGCTGCTGGAGATCAAGAACCTCCAGGTCGGCTTCAACACCCAAGATGGTCTGGTCAAGGCCGTCGACGGTGTGAACATCACTCTCTACCGTGGGCAGAGCCTCGCGATCGTGGGGGAGTCGGGCTCCGGCAAGTCGACGACCGCGCACGCGATCATCAACCTGCTCCCGGGCACCGGGCACATCTCCGGGGGCCAGATCCTCCTCGACGGCCAAGACCTGACGAAGGCCAGCAAGAAGGACATGGAGGCCGTTCGCGGCCGCAAGATCGGGTTCGTTCCACAAGACCCGATGTCCAACCTCAATCCCGTGTGGTCGATCGGCTTCCAGGTCGAAGAGGCGATCCAGGCCAATGGCATCGCGAGCGGCCGCAAGGCCGTCAAGAAGCGTGCGATCGAAGTGCTGAAAGAGGCGGGTCTCGGCGATGCCGACCGGCGAATGAAGCAGTTCCCGCACCAGTTCTCGGGCGGCATGCGGCAGCGCGTGCTGATCGGCATGGGACTCGCGGCCGACCCGCAGCTGCTCATCGCCGACGAGCCGACCTCGGCGCTCGACGTCACGGTGCAGCGCGTCATCCTCGACCACCTCGAGTCGCTGACCCGTGAACTCGGCACGACCCTGCTGTTCATCACGCACGACCTCGGCCTCGCGGCCGAGCGCGCGGAGCAGCTCGTGGTCATGTACAAGGGCAAGGTCGTCGAGTCCGGCCCGTCGGCCGAGATCCTGCAGAACCCGCAGCACCCGTACACCCAGCGGCTCGTCGCTGCAGCACCGAGCCTCGCCTCGCGCCGCATCCAGGCGACGGGCTCGATCGCCGCCGCCGAATCGTCGATGCACGAGGGCGCAGCGGATGCCGCGGGCGAGGCGATCGACCTGATCGCCACCGCCGAAGCTCGCGCCGGGGCGCTCGCGGCGGCTCCTCCGGCCCCGCCGGCGATCGTGGTCGAAGACCTCACCAAGGTCTTCAAGATCCGCGGTTCCGGCGACTTCACCGCGGTCGACAAGGTGTCGTTCCAGATCCCGAAGGGCACCACAATGGCGCTCGTCGGCGAATCGGGTTCGGGCAAGTCGACCGTGGCCAAGATGCTGTTGAAGCTCGAAGACACGACGAGCGGCAAGATCGTGGTCGGCGGCAAAGACCTCGCGAGCGTGACCGGCAAAGAGCTGTTCAACCTCCGCAGCCGCATGCAGCCGGTCTTCCAAGACCCGTACGGTTCGCTGAACCCGCTGCGCAACATCGGCAACACCATCTCCGAGCCCCTCTTCACGCACAAGGTCGGCACGGTCGCCTCCCGCCGCGAGCGGGTGTACGAGCTGCTCGATCAGGTGTCGCTGCCGCGCACCCTCGTCAGCCGGTACCCCAACGAGCTCTCGGGCGGCCAGCGTCAGCGCATCGCGATCGCTCGCGCGCTCGCGCTCAAGCCCGAGATCGTCGTGCTCGACGAGGCGGTCTCCGCGCTCGACGTGCTCGTACAGGCGCAGATCCTGCGCCTGCTCGCCGATCTGCAGGCGGAGCTCGGCCTGACGTACCTGTTCATCACGCACGACCTGGCGGTCGTGCGGGTCATCGCAGACCACGTCTGCGTGATGCAGCGGGGCAAGATCGTCGAGGCGGCGACCACCGACGAGGTGTTCGACAACCCGCAGCAGCAGTACACGAAGGATCTCCTCGCGGCGATCCCGGGTGCGAACATCGAGCTCGGAGCGTAAGCCCCGAGCGACAGAAGCACGACACGAGCGCCCGTCATCCGGCATCCGGATGGCGGGCGCTCGTGCGTTCTCAGCAGGCCGGGCGCGCGGCAGGGTACGCTAGAGGGGCGCACGCCGTCATTGCGGCTTCCCGCGCTCCCCACAGACCTACATCACAGCGCTTCCATGCTGTCCCCGTGCGTGCTCACGCCGCTCGGGCGGCGCGGCGGCCGGCATCCTCGAGGACCAACTATGGCCAACGCCACCCGCAATGACCTGCGCAACGTCGCGATCGTCGCCCACGTCGACCACGGCAAGACGACGCTCGTCGACGCCATGCTCCGGCAGACCGACTCGTTCGCCGCGCACGCGCACCTCGAAGAGCGTGCCATGGACTCGAACGAGCTCGAGCGTGAGAAGGGCATCACGATCCTCGCCAAGAACACGGCGATCTCGTACAAGGGCGCGCACGCGACCGATGGCCCCATCACGATCAACGTCATCGACACGCCCGGCCACGCCGACTTCGGCGGTGAGGTCGAGCGCGGCCTGTCGATGGTCGACGGTGTCGTGCTGCTCGTGGACGCGAGCGAGGGCCCGCTGCCGCAGACCCGATTCGTGCTGCGCAAGGCGCTCGAGGCGCGCATGCCCGTCATCCTGCTCGTCAACAAGACCGACCGCCCCGACGCCCGCATCGACGAGGTCGTCGCCGAGAGCCAGGACCTGCTGCTCGGCCTCGCCTCCGATCTCGCCGACGACGTGCCCGACCTCGACCTCGATGCGATCCTCGACGTTCCCGTCGTCTACGCGTCGGGGCGCAACGGCGCCGCGAGCCACCACAAGCCGGCCAACGGCGAGCTGCCCGACAACGACGACCTCGAGCCGCTCTTCGAGGCGATCCTGCAGCACATCCCGGCTCCCGTCTACGACGACGAGCACCCGCTGCAGGCGCACGTGACGAACCTCGACGCATCGCCGTTCCTCGGCCGCCTCGCACTGCTCCGTGTCTTCCACGGCACGATCAAGAAGGGCCAGACGGTCGCCTGGGTGAAGCACGACGGTTCCGTGCAGAACGTGCGCGTGACCGAGCTCTTCCTCACGAAGGCACTCGACCGGTACCCGGCCGAGAGCGCCGGCCCCGGCGACATCGCCGTGGTCGCCGGCTTCGAAGACATCATGATCGGTGACACGCTCGCCGACCCCGACGACGTGCGCCCACTGCCGATCATCGCGGTCGACGAGCCCGCCATCTCGATGACGATCGGCACGAACACCTCTCCGCTCGTCGGCAAGGTCAAGGGCCACAAGCTCACCGCCCGCATGGTGAAAGACCGCCTCGACCGTGAACTCGTCGGCAACGTCTCGCTCAAGATCGTCGACGTCGGCCGCCCTGACGCGTGGGAGGTGCAGGGCCGTGGTGAACTGGCCCTCGCCATCCTCGTCGAGCAGATGCGTCGCGAAGGCTTCGAACTCACCGTGGGCAAGCCGCAGGTGGTCACCAAGCAGGTCGACGGCAAGACGCACGAGCCCTACGAGCACCTGACGATCGATGCCCCCGAAGAGTACCTCGGAGCGATCACGCAGCTGCTCGCCGCGCGCAAGGGCCGCATGGACAACATGGCGAACCACGGCACGGGCTGGGTGCGCATGGAATTCATCGTGCCGAGCCGCGGCCTCATCGGCTTCCGCACGGAGTTCCTCACGACGACTCGCGGCACCGGCATCGCGAACGCGATCTCGCACGGCTACGAGCCGTGGGCCGGCTCGATCGTCACGCGCAACAACGGCTCGATCGTCGCCGACCGTTCCGGCGTCGTCACGCCGTTCGCGATCATCGCCCTGCAGGAGCGCATGACCTTCTTCGTGAACCCCACCGAAGAGGTCTACGAGGGCATGGTCATCGGCGAGAACTCGCGCAACGACGACATGGACGTGAACATCACGAAGGAGAAGAAGCTGACCAACATGCGTCAGTCCACCTCCGACACGTTCGAGTCGATGACGCCGTCACGTCAACTCTCGCTCGAGCAGTGCCTCGAGTTCGCGCGCGAAGACGAGTGCGTCGAGGTGACTCCGGCGATCGTGCGCATCCGCAAGGTCGAGCTCGACGCCACGGCGCGCGCTCGCAACACCTCGCGCCTGAAGAAGCAGGGCTAGCCCGAACAAGCAGAACACGAGCGGATGCCGCGGAGTCGACCGATTCCGCGGCATCCGCTTTGTCGTGATCCGGGAGAGCGCTCTCGGGGCTTTCCCAGATAACGGTTGAATAACGGAGCTTCCTCCCAGACTCGCTGCGTACGGTAGGCGAGATTGTCTCAGCACCCCCGGCGAGACCGTCTCGACTTCCCCCGACCCGGATACGTAACGCACCACATGACTCTCCCCACACACGGCCGCCGCGCGGCCTCCTCCCGCTCTGCCCGATTCCGCCCCACCGTCGCCCGTGACTCCGCCACCCCCCGCGGGGCGGCGCGCTCGACTCCCGAGCCTTCGCGCCCCACCCGGCGCGGACGCGCCGTGCGCCCGGCCTTCTCGGTCATCGCGATGACCTTCGTCGGCGGCATGATGATCGCGACGAGCGTGCCCGCGCTCGCGATCACCGCGACCGACACCGAGGTTCGTGCCTCGGTGTACGCTCCGGCCGAAGACACCGTGCACTACGAGCCTCAGACCGTCGAGGTCGGCAGCGACGGCGTCATGTCGATGCTGGCCGCCGAGCAGTACAACGTGGAAGCGGCACCGCCGCCCATCGTCTCGCAGGTGGCGAGCGTCGGCGACGTCTCGCTGATCGACACCGATGCCGTCGTCTGGCCCGTGCTGTCGCCCGATCGTCGCAGCTCCGGGTTCGGTCCGCGCTCGGCGCCCTGCGCCGGCTGCTCGACGAACCACGACGGCGTCGACTTCAACCCCGGCAACGGAACACCCGTGATGTCGATCGCCGACGGCGTCGTCGTGCTCGCGACCGAGAACGGCGGCGGCCTCGGCGTCAACGTCGAGGTGCAGCACAACATCGGCGGCGAGCTCATCACGAGCTCGTACGGCCACATGCAGTTCGGCTCGCTCGGCGTCTCGGTCGGCGACCGGGTCACGGCCGGCCAGCAGATCGGTCTCGTGGGCACGACCGGCCAGTCGACCGGCCCGCACCTGCACCTCGAGATGTTCGGGGTCGACGGCGTGCGGTTCGACGGCTTCGCCTGGCTCGCCGCGCGCCTCGGTTGACACGCTGACGTCGGCCGCCCGCGTTCGTCGGGTATCGAGACGGCGCTGGCGCGCCTCCGCAACCCGCGGGGCCACGCGCCTCCTCAACCCACGTGGCCACCGAAGCTACGCGCCGGTGAAGCGCGGCTCGCGCTTCTCGATGAACGCCGCGACGCCCTCGTGCATGTCGTCGGTGCGGAACGCGTCACTGAAGCCCTCGACCTCGAGTTCGGTCGCGCTCTCGGTGCGCCGTCCGGCCGCGCCGACGAGCACCCGCTTGGAGATGGCGACAGCGGGCGCCGCGTTCGTGGTCACCTCGTCGAGTGTCGCGCGGGCGCCGGCGAAGAGCGCGTCGCGATCGGAGAAGGTGCGCACCACCAGCCCGATGGCCGCGGCCTCAGCCGCGTCGATGCGGCGGCCCGTGTAGATGAGCTCCTTCGCCCGGGCGAGTCCGACGGCGCGGGGAAGGCGGACCGTGCCGCCGAACCCGGGAATGAGACCGAGGTGCACCTCTGGCTGACCGAAGCTCGAGGCATCCGTCGCGTAGATGAAGTCGCACGCGAGAGCGAGCTCGAGACCGCCGCCGAGGGCGAACCCGTCGACACAGGCGATGACGGGGGCCGCGAGACCTTCGATCGCGGCCGCGACGCGGTGGCCGAGCCGCGCGGCGTCGGCGCCCTGCTCGGGAGTGAGGCTCGACATCGAGCGGATGTCGGCGCCTGCCACGAACGCGCGGCCGCCGGCGCCGGTGAGGAGCACGCCACGTACGTCGCTGCCCGCCGCGGCGAGCGATTCGAAGATGCCGAGCAACGCGCGGAGCACCTCGGGAGAGAGGGCGTTGAGCGCCGTCGGTCGATCGATCGTCACGATCGCGATGCCGCCGCCCTGCTCGACGAGCACGTCGGGAGCAGCTGCGGGTGCGTTGGTCTCGGCCATCGTCGGTCCTCTCCAAACGGTCCGTTCCGTGTGCAGGCTCCACGGTACGCCATCGCCCACGTGGGCCCGGGCGGCTAGAATTCGAGCTGGACGAGCGGATGGCGCGGCGTGCTGCGTATTGCATGGCCGATCCGTTCCCCTCTCTTCCCATCGCACACGAGGAGCCGGTCATGCGACACCCCATCACCACCCGTCGTCGTGCGGCCACCGCCGCGGTGATCGCGGCGTTGGCCGCGACGTTGCTCTCGGGGTGCTTCCCGAATCCCGGTGACCTCGTGAACCAGGGCGTCGAAGACGCCATCGAAGATGCGACGGGCGGCGATGTGAGCCTCGGCGGCGAGCTGCCGGCCGACTTCCCGCCGACGGTCGAACTGATCGAGGGCGAGATCGGCTTCGCCGCGGGCGGCGAAGCCGGCGGCACGTCGGGGTGGACCGTCATGATCACCTCGACGGCGGCCGACCCGGTCGCCGAGGCCGCGGCGAAGCTCGAGACGGCGGGCTTCACCGAAGACACGACCCTGGCCGGACAGAACACGGGCGCCGTGGTGTACTCCAACAGCGAGTACCTCGTGCTCGTGGCCGGAGACGGCGATACCGTGTCGTACACGGTCACGCCGCAGCCGAAATGACGAACCGCGGCGGTCGAATCGGCACCATCGTCATCGCGTTCCTGATCGGACTCGCGTTCGGCACGCTCGCGACGGTCGGTCACCGGTCGGTGCTGCGCATCGGCGAGATCGCGATCCCCTGGGGGCTCGTGGCGGCTCTCGTCGGGGTTGCGGCGCTGCTGCTCGGCATTCGCCTGGTCGCCGGAGGAAGGGCCGCTGCGGCGGCGGCCGGCGCAGGCATCGTCGTCGCGGTGGCAGTGCTCACACTGCCCGGCCCCGGGGGCTCGGTGATCATCGTCGGCGACCTGACCGGCACCGTGTGGTCGATCGCCCCGGCGCTCATCGCGGTGCTCGTGGTCGCCTGGCCCAAGCTGCCCTCCGCGCGCCCGCGCGACGCCTAGACTGAAGATCCAGCTTCTCGAAGGGACAGCGAGCCACCGTGACCTATGTCATAGCCCTTCCGTGTGTCGACGTGAAAGACCGTGCGTGCATCGACGAGTGCCCGGTCGACTGCATCTACGAGGGTGAGCGTTCGCTCTACATCCACCCCGACGAGTGCGTCGACTGCGGGGCCTGCGAGCC
>NZ_ATXG01000030.1 GCF_000421565.1 Agromyces subbeticus DSM 16689
AACCACGACAACCTGGCCCACCTCTGCCCCCTCCACCACCACCTCAAACACGAAACCTCCTGGACGCTACGACACCTGCCCGGCGCCACCCTCGAATGGACCTCCCCCACCGGCCGAATCCACCGCACCCACCCAGCACACACCATGACGGGCCACACCCATTACGAGGTCGAAGCCGCAGCCGCAGCCGCAGCCGCAGCCAGATTCGCCGGTGATCCTCCGTTCTGACGCACGGCACTGACTCACCGAGCTTCCGGGCTTCCGGGCTTCCGGGCTTCCGGGCTTCCGGGCTTCCTACGCGTAGTCGTCCGGCGCGAACCAGCGGACGCCGTCGTCGTGCAGAATCAGCTGGGCACGAACGGCGACACCCTCGGCGCGGCAGGCCTCACCGAGTTCGCGCGCCCAAACTCGATCGTCCGGTGTCGTCGCGGCTGGGCCCGGTCGCTCCCAGACGAACACGAGCTTCGCCGCATCGATCTCGCGAACGATCATCGACAGGCGATTCGCCATCAGGGCAACGGCGGTGCCGAACTCCGGTTCGGGCTCGTGGGGTGACTCGGGGTACCCGGCCATCGGCATGATGAGCGGAAACTGCACGTCGTTCTCGTCGAGGTAGAACGTCCACCATTGGCGACGGATCGCGCAGTCGAGCAGGTTCGCGACGCGTTGCTGCACGTCGTGGTCGCTGGGAATGGGAAGTCGGATCGCCTCGTCGGCGCTGAGTCTGGTCATGCCTCGATCGTCGACGTGGCGATCGGGAGCCTGTCGTCGAATGTGCCGTGATGTGGGCAGTCCAACAGCATGGTGGTCTGTCGAGGCACAGTGACAGCGCCCGGCACCCGGCAGACGGCACCGGGCCCCGGCCCCCAGCACCCGGCACCCAGCACCCGGCCCCCGGCACGCGAGCTACCGGCGAAGCACCTTGCGCGCGAGCCAGTTGCCGAGGAACTGCACGCCCTGCACGAAGATCACGATCAGGAGCACGGCCGCCCAGGTGATCACCGGCTCGAACTGCCGGTAGCCGTAGACCTGCGCGAAGTTTCCGAGCCCGCCGCCGCCGATGAGTCCGGCCACCGCGGTCATGTCGACGATCGCGACGAGCACGAAGGTGTAGCCGAGGATGAGCGGGCCGAGGGCCTCCGGCAGCACCACGGTACGCAGGATCCGGAGCGGTCCCGCGCCCATCGACCGTGCCGCCTCGATGACGCCCGGCGAGACGGTCAGCAGGTTCTGCTCGACGATTCGGGCGATCGCGAACGATGCCGCGATCGAGAGCGCGAAGACGAGTGCGTCGTTGCCGATTCCGGTGCCGATGACGAGTCGCGAGAGCGGCTGTACCGCCGCGATGAAGATGATGAACGGGATCGGCCTGAAGAAGTTGATGATCACGTTCACGATGTTGTACACGACGCGATTCGAGAGCAGGCTGCCCGGCCGAGTCGTGTACAGCACGGTGCCGAGCGCGAGGCCGACGAGCCCACCGATGAGCAGCGTGAGCGCCACCATGTACAGCGTCTCGACGGCAGCGACCCAGAACTCGCCCTGCAGTTCGAAGAGGCGATCCATCACGCCACCTCCGTGACGTCGACGCGCGAGGATATCTCGGCGAGCACCGTGTCGATCGCGGCATCCGTGCCCCTGATCGCGAGGGTGAGGTGACCGAAGGCACGACCCTGGATGTCGTTGATGCCGCCGTAGACGAGTTCGAACTCGACGCCGGCGGTCGCGAGCGCGACGAAGACGGCCGCTTGCGACGCGTCGCCGTCGCGGAACGAGATCGTGACGATGCGGCCCTCATGCCGTTCCCGCAGCACCGCGAGCTCGGCGGGAGAGGGAATCCCCTTGACCACGGTCGAGACGAAGCGCCGCGATGACGGGTTCTGCGGGTTCGAGAAGACGTCGAACACCGCGCCGTGCTCGATCACCCGGCCGCCATCCATGACGGCGACCTTCGTGGCGATCGATTGGATCACGTCCATCTCGTGCGTGATGACGATGATCGTGACGCCGAACTCGCGGTTCACGCGCTTCAGCAGCTCGAGCACCTCTTGCGTCGTCTCGGGGTCGAGCGCGCTCGTCGCCTCGTCGGCGAGCAGCAGTCGCGGCGAGGTGGCGAGGGCACGAGCGATGCCGACCCGCTGCTTCTGCCCGCCCGAGAGCTGGTCGGGATAGTTCTTCGCCTTGTCGGCGAGCCCGACGAACTCGAGCAGTTCGGCGACGCGCGCCGCGATCTCCGCCTTCGACGCACCGGCGACCGTGAGGGGGTAGGCGATGTTCGCCCACACCGTCTTCGAGTTGAAGAGGTTGAACTGCTGGAAGATCATGCCGATGCCGAGACGGATGCCGCGGAGCTCGCGCTCGGGCATCGTCGTGATCTCGCGGCCGTCGACCTCGATCGACCCCGACGTCGCGGGCTCGAGCGCGTTCACGAGCCGAACGAGGGTCGACTTGCCGGCACCCGAGTAGCCGATGATGCCGAAGACGTCTCCGGCCTCGACCTCAAGACTCACGTCATCGATCGCGACGACGGGCGAGCCGCCTCGCTCGGATGCGGGGTACGTCTTGGTGACGTTGCGCAGGGCGACGAGCGCCATGGTGTTCTCCTCTGCGACGTGGAATGTCGTGAACGCGAACGGGGCGGTGAGCACCGGTGCGGTGCCCACCGCCCGAACGGCGGGGTGCGGAACGCGCGAGCGCGCGAACGCGATCAGCCCTTGGCGGCCTTGGTGTCGGCCTCGACCTTGGCGAGCGACTTCTCGAGGTCGGCGACCGGGGTGGTCACCGCGATCGCGGTGTTGCCGGATGCCTCGATGAGGCCGGCCTGCACCTCGGGGTCGGTCTGGAAGATCTCGACGAGCTTCTTGAAGGTCGCGTTGTCCTTGTCTTCGGCGCGGGTCGCGAAGATGTTGACGTAGGGCAGCGCGTTGGGATCGGTCGGGTCGTCCTGGGCGATCGCGTCTTCGAAGGAGAGGCCGGCAGGCTCCACGAAGTCGTTGTTGATGACGGCGGCCGCGACGTCGGGCAGCGAGGTCGGCGTGAGGGATGCCTCGAGTGCCGTGACCTTGACCTTCGACTTCGCCTCGTCGATGTCGGCGAGGTCGGAGAAGATCGTGCCGCCGCTCTTGAGCTCGATGAGGCCGGCCGATTGCAGCACGAGCAGGGCGCGCGCCTGGTTCGAAGCGTCGTTCGGCACGGCGACGGTGTCGCCCTCGGTGATGTCCTTCACCGAGTCGTACTTCGTCGAGTAGAGGCCGAGCGGGTAGATCGCCGTGGCGCCGACGGGCACGAGGTCTTCACCGCTCGACACGTTGTAGTCGGCGAGGTAGACGATGTGCTGGAACTGGTTGAGGTCGAGCTCGCCCTCGGTCGTCGCCGGGTTCGGCTGCGCGTAGTCCGAGAAGTCGACGATCTCGATCTCGATGCCTTCGTCGGCGGCGGCTTCCTCGAAGGCTGGCCACTGCGGGTCGCCCTTGCCGACGACGCCGATCGTGACGACCTCGTTCGCGGCGTCGCCGCCCTCGCCTGCGGCGGGCGTGGCGCACGCGGCGAGTGCGAAGACGAGCGGCACTGCAGAGAGTGCGGCGATGAGCTTCGTAGGGCGTGAGAGCTGCTGACGTGACATGGTGATTCCCTTTCGCTGTCGGCAAGCGCGACCGGGTGCTGTTGGCGTGGAGCAGGCATGGCTCCGCCACGGTTGGTAACGGTGGGGGCTTCGATGCCGCGATCGCGGGTGCATACCTACGTTATGCGAAGGTTCTTTCCTCGTACGCCACACGGGTCACAGAGCGTCACAGCTTCTGCGACGTCAGGCCTCGAGCGACTCGGAAACTTCGAGCCAGCGGGTCTCGAGGTCGGCGACGGATGCCTCGAGCTCGCGGAGCCGGTCGCCGAGCGACGTCAGCCCGACGTAGTCACCCTGATCGTGCACGGCGAGCTTCTCGTGCAACTCGGCGATCTGCGACGCGGTCTTCTCGAGCTTGCGGTCGATCGAGGCGAGCTCTTTCTCGGCGTTGCGCCGGTCTGCGCCGCCCAGGCTGGCGGTCGCGACTCGCGTGCTGCTCGGCGCGCTCACTCCGGCCGGTTCGGCGATGCCCGCCCTGCGCAGTTCGAGGTACTGGTCTACGCCGCGGGGCAGGTCGCGCAGGTGCCCGTCGAGAATCGCGAACTGCCGATCGGTGACCCGCTCGATGAGGTAGCGGTCGTGCGAGACGACGAGCAGGGTGCCGGGCCACGAGTCGAGCAGGTCTTCGATCGCGGCGAGCATGTCGGTGTCGAGGTCGTTCGTCGGCTCGTCGAGGATGAGCACGTTGGGCTCCTGCAGCAGGATCAGCAGCAGCTGCAGGCGCCGTTTCTGCCCGCCCGAGAGGTTCTTCACGGGCGTCGAGAGCTGCGCCGTGGTGAAGCCGAGGCGCTCGAGCAACTGCCCCGGCGTCATCTCCTTGTCACCCACCTGGTAACTCGAACGCTGCTCGGCGACGACGGCCGAGACACGCGAATCGGCCCACTCGGTGAGTTCGTTGAGTTCTTGGCTGAGCGTGGCGATGCGCACGGTCTTGCCGCGCTTGACCCGGCCGCTCGTGGGCTGCACTTCACCGGTCACGAGACCGAGCAGCGTGGACTTGCCTGCGCCGTTCACTCCGAGGATGCCGGTGCGCTCACCGGGCGCGATGCGCCACTCGATGTCGCGCAACACGGTGTGCGCGACGGGAGCGCCGGTCGCCGCATCCGTCGCCTGCACGCCTTCGCGCCCGGGGTAGACCACCGAGACGTCGAGCAGGTCGACGACGTCTTTGCCGAGGCGCGAGACCGCGAGGCGGTCGAGTTCGACCTTGTTGCGCACCGGCGGCTCGTTCTCGATGAGCTCGTTGGCGGCGTCGATGCGGAACTTCGGCTTCGAGGTGCGGGCCGGGGCGCCACGGCGCAGCCATGCGAGCTCCTTGCGCATGAGGTTCTGGCGTTTGGCCTCGGATGCCGCGGCTGACCGGTCGCGCTCGACCCGCTGCAGCACGTAGGCCGCGTAGCCGCCTTCGAAGGGCTCGACGATGCCGTCGTGCACCTCCCAGGTGTCAGTGCAGACCTCGTCGAGGAACCACCGGTCGTGGGTCACGACGACGAGCGCGCCTGCGTCGGTCGGCCATCGACGCTTCAGGTGGCCGGCGAGCCAGGCGATGCCCTCGACGTCGAGGTGGTTGGTCGGCTCGTCGAGGAAGACGACGTCCCAATCGCCCACGAGGAGCGCGGCGAGGCCGACGCGACGACGCTGACCGCCTGAGAGGTTCGCGATCTGCCCGTGCCACGGGACGTCGCCGAGGAGGCCCGCGATGACGTCGCGCACCTTGGCATCGCCCGCCCAGACGTGCTCTTCGATGCCGCCGACGACGAATTCGGCGACCGTCTTGCCCGGATCGACGACATCGGACTGATCGAGCGTGCCGATGCGGATGCCACGGCGATGCGTCACCCGACCGCCGTCGGGTGAGAGGCGACCGTCGAGCAGCTTCAGCAGCGTCGACTTGCCGTCGCCGTTGCGGCCGACGACGCCGATGCGGTCGCCCTCGTCGATGCCGAGGGTGACCTCGTCGAAGACGACGCGCGTCGGGAACTCGAGGTGCAGGCGCTCGGCGCCGAGAAGGTGTGCCATGTCTTCACGAGCCTAGTTGCAGTTGCCTGAGAGGCCGATCGTCAGCCCGCGATGACACGAGCGCCGTGCACCGGACCGTGCACGTGCACCGCGCGCAGTCGGGCTGCCGAGAGAGCGACCTGCAGTTCGAGCCCCGAGTCGGTGTCGTCGACGAGGAAGGCCACGGTCGGGCCCGAACCCGAGACGAGGCCGGCGAGCGCACCGTGCGCCTGGCCGAGCTCGAGGATGCCGCCGAGACCGGGCGCGAGGCTCAGCGCCGCGGCCTGCAGGTCGTTGTGCAGCGACTCGGCCAAGCGGTGGGCATCGCCCGCGCGCAGCGCCTGCAGCACGACCGTGTCGACGACCGGGGGCACGCCATCGGACGCGAGAGTGAGCCGGGTCTCACGCTGGCGGTCGAGCTCGAGATAGACGGCCGGTGTCGACAGGCCGAACTCGGCCACGGCCAGCACCCAGTGGAACGAGCCGGTGGCGAGGGCAGGACTGAGTCGATCGCCGCGACCGGTGCCGATCGCCGTGCCGCCCGAGAGTGCGAACGGCACGTCGGCCCCGAGCTTCGCCGCGAGGGCGTGCAGATCCTCTTTCGAAAGCGCCGTACCCCAGAGCGCGTCGCAGGCGACGAGGGTGGCCGCGGCATCCGCCGAACCGCCGCCCATGCCGCCCGCGATCGGCACGTGCTTGTCGATCTCGAGGTGCACGCCGCCCGGCACACCGGCTGTGCGGGCGAGGAGCCGCGCTGCCTTGATGGCGAGATTGGAGCGGTCGGTCGGCAGGCCCGAGGTGTCGACGCTGCCGCCGAACGAGACGCTGAACTCGTCAGCGGGCCACGCGCGCACGTCTTCGTAGAGCGAGACGGCCTGGTACGCCGTGGCGACGTCGTGATAGCCGTCGGGCTGCACCGCGCCGACCCGCATGAAGAGGTTGATCTTGCCGGGCGCCCGAACGTGCACTGCCTCGTCGGTCGCCGCGATCGTCATGAGTCCACGCTAACCGACCGGCTCGACGGTCACCGAGTCGAGCCAGCCGCGGAGCGTCGCCTTCGCTCCCGCGAGATCGTCGTCGCTCGGCATGCGCCCGCGAACGAGCCCGATCGAGGTCTTGCCCTCGCCACGGGCAGACGCCGAAGCGAGCAGGAACTCGCCGCCCTCGAGCACGAAGCGGGCGGTCGGGTACTTCGCCGCGAGGTTCAGTGCGAGCGGTTCGACACCGGTCTGTGCGGTGACGACCGCGGCGAGCGCGCGCAGTGCCGGCTCGACCTCGGCGGCGACGGTGCGCGTGACGCTCACTTCGAACGTGCCGTCCTGCCGCTGGCCGGGCCGACGGATGCCGCGTGCCTGCTCGTATGCCACGGTGACGCCCTGCGCCCACCACGGGTCGACGCCGCGCTCGGTGACGAGCCACGTCGCGATCGTCTGATGTCTCCATTCGACGGCGCCGGCGGCGTCGAGCAGCGCGAACCACGCGTCGCGCGTCGTGCCTGTTGCGCGCTCGACCGCGTCGTCGCCGACGTTGTCGGCCGATGCCCCCACCGTTCGTTGCGTGCCCACGGCACCACGGTAGCGCGAGTTCAGGCCGCGCGGGCGATGCGCAGGAAGTCGGCGACGGTGAGTCGCTCCCCGCGCTCCTGCGCGTCGACGCCGGCTGCCTCGAGCACGGCCGAGGCCTGCGCGGAGCTGCCACCGAACACGCTCGACAATGATTGCCGCAGCATCTTGCGCCGTTGCTGGAACGCCGCATCGACGAGGGCGAACGTCGCGACGCGCTCGGCCTCAGTGCCAGGGGCATCCGCTCGCTCGAAGCCGACGAGCACCGAGTCGACGTTCGGCACCGGCCAGAACACCATGCGCGAGACCTGGCCGGCGGTGCGCCAGCGGCCGTACCAGGCGGCCTTCACGCTCGGGGCGCCGTAGACCTTCGAGCCGGGCTCGGCGGCGAGTCGGTAGCCGACCTCGGCCTGCACCATGACGATGCCCGATTGCAGCGAGTCGAAGTGCTCGAGCAGGTGCAGCAGCACCGGCACGGAGATGTTGTAGGGCAGGTTCGCGACGAGCCGCACGGGCGCGCCCGGCAGCTCGGTGACCCGCATCGCGTCTTCGGTCACCACCGTGAGGGAGGTGCCGGGCTGCATGATGTCGGCGGTGTGCGGCAGCTGGGCGGCGAGGCGCTTGTCGATCTCGACCGCGATGACGGATGCCCCGACCTCGAGCAGTCCGAGCGTCAGCGACCCGAGGCCCGGCCCGATCTCGAGCACCGTCTCGCCGGATTGCACGCCGGCGGTCTGCACGATGCGCCGCACGGTGTTGGCGTCGTGCACGAAGTTCTGGCCGAGCTTCTTCGTGGGCGTGACGTCGAGCAGTTCGGCCAGGTCGCGGATCTCGGCGGGGCCGAGCAGGCGCGGCAGGACCTCGACGCCTTCGGCTTCATGCCGATGCGCGTTCATGCTCCTGCACCCGGTGCTGCCAGCATCACGGGCTCATCTTGCCACGGGCCGTACACGGCGACCGTGTTCGACGCGAGTTGCGCGCAGAACTCGTCGAGCGGCGCCGCGAGCACCTCGGCCATGAATCGCACCGTGTGCGGCACGAGGTAGGGCGCGTTCGGGCGCCCGCGGAGTGGCGCGGGTGTGAGGTACGGGGCATCGGTCTCGACGAGGATGCGGTCGCGCGGCGCGACCCTGAGCGCCTCGCGCAGGTTCTCGGCGTTCTTGAACGTGACGTTGCCGGCGAACGAGAGGTACCACCCCTCGTCGGCCGCGAGCCGAGCCAGCTCTGCACCGCCCGAGAAGCAGTGGAACACCGTGCGGTCGGGTGCGCCGACCCGGCGGAGCGTCGCCACGACCTCGTCGTGCGCGTCGCGATCGTGGATCTGCAGGGCGAGCCCGTGCCGCTTCGCGATGTCGATGTGCGCCTCGAAGGAACGGAACTGCGCACCTCGCCCGTCGTCGCCGGTGCGGAAGAAGTCGAGCCCGGTCTCGCCGATCGCGCGCACCCGCGGGCGGGCCGCGAGCTCGTCGATCACGGCGAGGGCGTCGTCGAGCCCTGTGCCCGATACCAGCGCGGATGCCTCGAGCTCGGGCGCCTCGTTCGGGTGCAGCGCCACGGCCGCGAGCAGGCGGGGCTCACGTGCGGCGACCTCGGCCGACCAGCGGCTCGTCGCGACATCCGTGCCGACCTGCACGGCCCCCGCGACGCCGACGGCGGCCGCGCGCTCGAGGTGCTCGTGCACGTCGAGCGGCAGCGCGCCGTCGGCGATCTCGAGATGCGTGTGGTTGTCGAACACTGCGACCGGCAGCGCTTCGGGTGCCGGCGGGTACTCGACCGCACGGCCGCCGTCGGAGCGAGTGCGCAGGTGCGCGAGTGGTTCGTCGGTCACGCCAACCTCACGCGGCGACCTCGATGCGGGGGAAGAGCCCCTCGAGGGGCGCCACCAGAGTGCCGACCGACCACTCGTTCGCCCGGTCGATGCGCTGCTGCTGCACGGTGCCGGGCGCGCCGAGGGCGGTCCACAGCTTCGCCGTCGCGACGGGCAGCACCGGCGAGAGCAGCACGGCGAGCGTGCCGAGCCCGTGGTAGGCGGTGGCGAGCACCGTCTCGAGACGGTCGCGTTGCTCGGGATCCTTCGCGAGGGTCCACGGCTCCTCGATCGTGAGGTAGCCGTTGAGCGCGTCGACGAGCTCCCACGCCGCGCCGATCGCCTCGTGGATCGCGAGCCGGCCGATCGCCTCCCACGAGGCATCCGTCGCTCGCCGCTCGACCGACGCGATCTCGAGATCGGCCGCCGTCAGCGTGCCGGCCGACGGTACGGCGCCCTCGCAGTAGCGGGTGATCATGGCGACGACGCGCGAGGCGAGGTTGCCGAAGCCGTTCGCGAGCTCCGCCTGGTAGCGGGCCGCGAGGTCTTCCCACGAGAACGAACCGTCTTGCCCGAACGCGATCGCGCGTAGGAAGTAGTACCGGAATGCATCGGAGCCGAACGTCTCGGTGATCTGCTCGGGGGCGATGCCCGTGAGCTTGGACTTCGACATCTTCTCGCCGCCGACGAGCAGCCAGCCGTGGCCGAAGACGCCCTTCGGCACTTCGAGGCCGGCGGCCATGAGCATGGCCGGCCAGATCACGGCGTGGAAGCGCAGGATGTCTTTGCCGATGAGGTGCTGGGCGGGCCAGCGGCGCGCGAACTCCTCGTCGTCTTGGCCGTAGCCGACCGCGGTGATGTAGTTCAGCAGCGCGTCGAACCACACGTAGACGACGTGCGACTCGTCCCACGGCACCTTCACGCCCCAGTCGAACGTCGACCGCGAGATCGAGAGGTCGGCGAGGCCCGACTTCACGAACGAGACGGCTTCGTTGCGCGCCGACTCGGGCTGCACGAAGTCGGGGCGCTCCTCGTAGAGCGCGAGCAGCTTGTCGGCGAACGCCGACATGCGGAAGAAGTAGTTCTTCTCGTGCAGCAGCTCGACGGGCTTCGAGTGGATCGCGCAGACGAGCTGGCCGTCGTATTCGCCGGTGCCGGGCACGAGGTCGGACTGCTGCTTGTACTCCTCGCAGCCGACGCAGTAGTAGCCCTCGTACTCGCCCGTGTAGATGTGGCCGTCGTCGTAGAGCTTCTGCAGGAACTTCTGCACGTTCGCCTCGTGGCGGGCGTCGGTCGTGCGGATGAAGTCGTCGTTGGCGATGTCGACCGTCGCGAGCAACGGCTTCCAGGCCTCGTCGACGAGCTTGTCGGCCCACTGCTTCGGCGTCACGCCGTTGGCCGTCGCCGTGCGCAGGATCTTCTGGCCGTGCTCGTCGGTGCCGGTGAGCATCCACGTGTCGTCGCCCGCCTGGCGGTGCCAGCGCGCGAGCACGTCGGCAGCGACCTCGGTGTAGGCGTGCCCGATGTGGGGCACGTCATTCACATAGAAAATGGGCGTGGTGATATAGAACGAGGAGCCGTCGGCCATCCCCCAATCCTACGGGCGAGCGGATGCCTCGACGTTCGGGTTACGCACCGTCATGGCCGAGCGGTTGTGCCGAGGTCGCGGTCGCGCCGCCGACGGCGAACGCTTCCGTCGCCGAGGGCCGGTGGCACCGCCTCCTCGACGTCGAGGTGCGCGTGCGGCGTCGGCACGCCGAGCGTGACGTCCTGCTCCTTGTAGGCCGGCTCCTGCACGCGCTGGCCGGCATAGCCGACGATGCGCAGCCCCAGCACGATCTTGCCCGGCGCCTCGCGACGGTCGAGGGCACGATAGGCGTCGGCGACGTCGTCGAGCGAGAAGATGTCGGCGATCGGCAGGCGGATGCGGCGCGCGGCGGCGAGCGCGGCGACCCTACCCAGGGCGACGACATCACCGGCGTAGAGCTTCACGGCCTCCTGCTCCTCGACGGCGTCCCAGTCGAGCACCGTGAGGATCCGGGATCGAGGCACGCCGAGGGCGATCGCCGCGTCGGTCTCGCCGCCGAGGAAGTCGAGGAATCCCGTGATCGGACCGGAGGCGATCGGCCGCACCCGCTCGGCGAGGTCGGCGCCGTAGGCCACCGGCAGCACTCCGAACTGACGCAGGAAGTCGAAACGCATCTCGGCGCTCGTGCCGATCACCGTGGCGCCGCGCATGCGGGCGAACTGGGCGGCGAGGCATCCGACACCGCCCGCGGCGGCCGTGACGACGACCGTGTCGGCGGGCGTGAGCGCGAGGCTCTCGACCGCGGTCCAGGCTGTCGTGCCGGCGACGTAGAGCGAACCGGCCACCTCCCAGGTCAGCTCCGGGGGTTTCGGCAGCAATTGCCGCTCGGGCACCACGACATGGGTCGCGTGCGCACCGCGGTCGACGAATCCCATGACCTCGTCGCCGTGCGAGAACGCCGAGGCGCCAGGGCCGGTCGAGACGACGACGCCCGCGAGATCTCTGCCCTGCGACGAGGGAAAGGACACCGGCCAGCGTTCGGGATGCTCGCCCCGCCTGATCGCGCTCTCGACCGGGTTCAGTCCCGTGGCGAACACCTCGACGAGCACCTCGCCCTCGCCGGGTTCCGGCATCGGCACCTCGACGACCTCGAGCACCTCCGGGCCGCCGTACTCGGAGAATCGGACTGCATGAGCTGGATCGCGGGTCGCGTCGTGAGTCATGTCGCACCTCCACCGCTGCACGGATACCCCCATTCTCCGCCTGAGCCGCGGATTTCGACAGGGCTGGACAGGCGCGCTCCGCGCGTGCGAGCGCGGGGGTGCTCAGCTGCGCGGCTACGGTCTCAGCTGCGCGGCTGCTTGCGGGCCTGCAACGCCGCCTCGTGGAGGTCGCGGGTGCTGAGCGTTCGGTCTCAGGTGCGCGGTTGCTTGCGTG
>NZ_ATXG01000031.1 GCF_000421565.1 Agromyces subbeticus DSM 16689
CCGCCAACCTCACCCTCTCCCTCTTCGAATAACCACCCCAGAACACCCAACGGGTGGGCGACGCGAGATTCGCGTCACCCACCCGTTTCGTGCGCGCGGATCGTCGGAGATTCAGTGCCTCGAGCTCTCGTCGCACGCGTCCTGCAAGAATCCTCCTGCGGGTCTGTGGTGGTTATCGCTGCCATCAAAGAGAAACTCTTCACGGCGGAGACAGAATCAATCGGTGTGATTGTCATCTTTTGCTTGACGAATACCAAAAGTCCCCCCTAGGTTCATGATCGGACGCCCGAGTGCGCTTTCCCGGCAGTTGAAACCAATGGAGGTCTCATGCTCACCCAGTTCCATTCGACCGCGAGGCGGCTCATAGCCGGCGCGGTCACGGCCCTGCTCGCCGCGGGGTTCGTCGCCGCCACGGCGACACCGGCACAGGCGCATGACGGCGCCCACGTGCTGATCTTCACGAAGACGACGCAGTTCCGGCACACGGACGCGATCAACAAGGGCACCCCGCTCATCACGGCAGCACTCGAGGCCGAGGGCATGGAGGTGACGCACACCGAGGACTCCACGGTCTTCAACGACACCGATCTCGCCGGCTATGACGCGCTGGTCATGTTCCAGACCTCGGGCGACCCGTGGAACGCCGACCAGAAGGCGGCGCTCGAGCGCTACCAGCAGGCCGGCGGCGGCATCGTCGCAATCCACAACGCCACCGACATGCGCGGAGCCTACCCGTGGTGGGACGAGCTCGTCGGCTCGCTCATGCCGGGCCACGCCGCGACTGGCACCGACCCCGGCCAGCCCGGCACGGTGCGGATCGAAGACGACACGCACCCGTCGACCGAGCACTTCGAAGAGACCCGCTGGGATCGCGCCGACGAGTGGTACAACTTCTCGAACAACGTGCGCGGCACCGCTCACGTGCTCGCGTCGATGGACGAGACCACGTACGACGCCGGCGGCAACGCGATGGGGTACGACCACCCGATCTCGTGGTGCAAGGCGTACGACGGTGGTCGCGCCTGGGCGACCGCGATGGGCCACTTCGGCTCGCACTTCCAAGAACCGAAGCTCCTGCAGCACATCGTCGGCGGCGTGCAGTACGCCACCGGCGAGGTCGCCGGCGACTGCGGCGGCACCGATTGGAACAGCTTCGAGAAGGTCGCGCTCGACGAGAACACCTCGGCGCCCTTCGCGATGGACGTCGCCGAAGACGGCCGGGTCTTCTACACCGAGCTCGTCCGCGGCCAGATCCGCGTGTGGGACCCCGCCACGAACGCCGTGACCACGGCCCTCGAGCTCGACGTCTACTCCGGCGGCGAAGACGGACTCCTCGGCATCGCACTCGACCCGAACTTCACCGAGAACGGTCGCATCTACACCTACCGCTCGCCCGACGCTCCCGACAACTCCGACCCGTCGAGCTTCCTCAGCCGCGTCTCGCGCTTCACGATGGTCAACGGATCGATCGACCCCGCCTCGGAAGAACTCATCATCGAGGTGCCCGCTCGACGGCTGCCCGATGAGCCCGGCCACACCGGTGGCGGCCTCGACTTCGACGCCGCTGGCAACCTGTACCTCGGCGTTGGCGACGACGTGAACCCCCACTCCGAGCCCTCTGGCGGCTACGCGCCGATCTCCACTCGTCCGAACACCTTCCACGATGCACGCGAGACGTCGGCGAACACGAACGACCTCCGCGGCAAGCTGCTGCGCATCACGCCGAACGCCGAGGGCCCCGGCTACACCGTTCCCGAAGGAAACCTCTTCCCCGAGGCTGCCGACACCGACGGAAAGACGCTGCCCGAGATCTACGCCATGGGCTTCCGCAACCCGTTCCGGTTCTCCGTGGACCAGTCGACGGGTGCGATCAGCCTCGCCGACTACTCGCCCGACAACGGCACGGATGCTCCGACGACGCGCGGCCCGGCCGGCATCGCCGAGTGGAACTACATCACGTCGCCCGGCAACTACGGCTGGCCGCTCTGCATGGGCGACAACGAGCCGTTCCGCAACGTCGACTACACGACGAACCCGGTCACGGTCGGCGCGTTCTTCGACTGCGCAAACCCCGTCAACGACTCGCCGCGCAACACGGGTCTCACGCAGTTGCCCGCCGCCCGTGCCGCTGACATGTTCTACGGCTACAAGCGCTCGTCGGTGCCCTCGGTCATCCCGCAGGGCGGCGGCCTCGCCCCCATGGGCGGACCGGTCTACAACTACGACGCCGAACTCGTCTCCGACACCAAGTTCCCGGCCTCGTACGACGGCAAGCCCTTCTTCTACGAATGGGCGCGCAACAAGATGTTCACCATCCAGCTGAAGGACCCCGCGGCGGGCTCCGGCTCGCAGGTGGAGAAGGTCAACCCCTTCCTCCCGCAGGAGCAGTTCCTCGCGCCCATCGACTCGAAGTTCGGTCCCGACGGGTCGCTCTACGTGCTCGACTGGGGCGGCGGCTTCGGTCGTGACAACCCCAACTCGGGACTGCACCGCATCGACTACATCTCGGGCTCTCGTTCGCCGATCGCGCAGGCCACGGCTGACAAGGACTCAGGACCGGCGCCGCTCGCGGTGACGTTCGACGGCTCGAAGTCCTCCGACCCCGAGAACGCGGAGCTCACCTACGCCTGGGACTTCGAAGACGACGGAACGGTCGACGCCACGACGGCGACCGCCGAGCACACCTACGAGGCCGACGGCGAGTTCAATGCTCGACTGACCGTCACCGACCCCGATGGCAAGACCGCGACCACGACGGTACCGATCACGGTCGGCAACACGCGCCCGTCGGTGTCGTTCTCGCTTCCGCCGAACGGCTCGTTCTTCGACTTCGGAGACGACCTGTCATGGGATGTCGCGGTCACGGATCCCGAAGACGGCACGGTCAACGGTGACGACGTCATCATCCAGCCCGCGCTCGGCCACGATGAGCACGCACACCCGACGACCCCGATGAGCGGATTCACGGGCACCACGGAGACGACCCTCGGTGGCCACGCGGCCGACGAGAACATCTTCTTCGCGCTCGACGCCCGCTACACGGATGGCGGCGGCGAAGCCGGCGCCAACCCGCTGACGGGTTCGCAGACGACGCTCGTCTTCCCGAAGCGCAAGCAAGCGGAGTTCTACGACAGCGCCTCGGCGATGACGAAGGCACCGAGCCGCGACGTCGAAGGCATCGAGAGCGATCGAGTGATCGTCGGTGGCGACGGCGCATGGGCGCACTTCGAACCGGTGAACTTCTACCGAGTCGACGAGCTCGCGCTGCGCGTCTCGGCGGTGTCGGCAGGAACCAGCATCGAGCTTCGCAACGGCGCGGCCGATGGCGAGCTGCTCGCGACCGCGGCAGTTCCGGCGACCGGGTCGACGCGATTCGCCGACGTGCTCGTCGATGTGAGCGCATTCCCCGACGAGTCGCTCGACCTCTACGTCGTCTTCCGCGGCGGCGAGATCAAGCTCAACTTCCTCGAGGCGATCGGCCAGGGCGCATCGCCCGAAGCCTCGCCGACGGTCGCCATCACGGCGCCCGAGCAGGACGTCGAGCTCGAGCCCGGTCAGGACGTCACCGTTCAGGCCGACGCAGCGGGCACCGTCGAGCAGGTCGAGTTCTTCGTCGACGGAACCTCCATCGGCGTCGACGAGTCCGCACCGTACGCCGCGGAGTGGGCCGCGCCGGCGGAGGGGCTCTACGAGCTCACCGCCGTCGCGACGAACACCGCAGGCAAGTCGACCACGTCTCGCATCGTGCAGGCGCAGGTCGGCGAGCTCTTCGGTGATCTCGTTCCGTTCACGAACGCCGACGGCACCTTCGAGCGCATCGGCGACGGACGCTTCCGCATCACCGGCGCCGGCGCCGACACGTGGCAGGGCATCGACCAGTACTCGAGCCTGTACGCGCCGGCCGGCGGCGATGACAACTGGGAGGCGGTCGTCAAGGTCGATGCCCAGCAGAACACGAACGGTGCTGCCAAGGCAGGGCTCATCGTGCGCAACGACATCACGCTGCCCGGCAGTTCGCCCGGCTACGCGATGGTCGGCATCCGGCCGAGCGGCGGCATCGAGTTCCTGTCCGACCCCGACGGGAACGGACAGCTCAACACCTCGGTGCAGGGCGGCACCACGAGCTACCCCACCTGGGTGAAGCTCAAGCGGAGCGGCGCCGACTACACGGCGTACTTCTCCAAGAACGGCACCACCTGGACCCAGGTCGGCGGAACGGTCAACCTCACGGGGGCCGCGTCGACTCAAGACGTGGGCATGTTCACGGTGTCGCACGCCACGGGAGCAGGCACGGTCGACTTCGCGGACTTCGCGATCGACACCGATCCGACTCCGCCGCAGCCCTCGGGTCCGCTCGAGCCGCTCATGTGCACCTCAGCGCCGCTTTCCGACGAGTTCGACGGACCCGCACTCGCGGCGACGTGGGGCCTTCGCTCGGCCGACGGCAAGCCCATCACCCAGTCGGGCGGCTCGCTCGATCTCCCCGTCACGGCGGGAGACATCAACGAGGCCTCGACCGGACCGGTGAGCTTCGCCGGTAAGCCGCTGCCTGCCGGAGCGTGGGAGGCGACGACGAAGATCACGCTGGCGCATAACTCGCACTGGCAGTGGGCCGGACTCGTCGTGCACCAGAACGACAACGAGTACAACAAGCTCGCCTTCGTACGGAACCAGAGCGGTGGACGCTTCATCGAGTTCCAGAGCGAGACGGCCGGCAGCAGAACGACGCCGTCCGCTCCCGCCTTGCCTGCGGGCTTCCCGACCACGATCCAGCTGAAGCTCACGAGCAACGGAACCACGTTGACCGGTGCGTACTCGGCTGACGGTCAGACGTGGAGCGCGCTCGGCGGATCGCTGCAGCTCAAGCCGAACGCGAAGATCGGCGTCATGGCGGCGGGCGACCTCGGAGCGACCCCGGTCACCGCGAAGGTGGACTGGTTCCACTTCAGCCCCGAGCCGGCCGCCGGCGAACCCGTCGCAGCCAGCGATGCGTTCGACGGGACCGCGCTCGACGGCTGCCGCTGGGGGCAGAGCGTTCGGTACGACTCGAACCACGCCAAGGTCGCCGACGGCCACCTGAAGATCACGACGCAGCCGGGCGACATCAACGGGAACAACCCGCTGTCGCCCCGGAACTTCATCCTCACCGAAGCGCCCGAGGGCGACTGGGTGGCGAGCACGAAGTTCAAGGCGCCGCTCGATCACCGCTACCAGCTGGCCGGGCTGATGATGTGGGCCGATGACGACAACTACGTCAAGGCCGACATCGTCGCCTACAACGCTCCCGGCGCGGCACTCGACCTGCGGGCCGAGCTTGCGGGCGAGGCGAACGCGGCCGGCATCGGCAACCGCAACCTCAACGTCGCCGACACCACCGAGAGCGGGTACTGGTACCTCCGGGTCACCAAGACCGGCAACCTCTACACGGCCGAGGTGAGCGACGGCGGCGTCAACTGGACTCCCATCGGGGCGACCGGCATCACGTTCGACCAGCCGCTCCGCGGCCTCGGGCTGATGGCCATCGGGCCGCAGCAGGAGACTCCGGTCGTCGTCGAGTTCGATTCGTTCGAGCTGCAGGCGGATGACCCGGCGCCGGTGCTGGATGTGCCGGTGGTCGCCGGAACGCGCTGCATCGCCGGCAAGGTGCTGGTGACGGTGAAGGCGACGAACAACGAGG
>NZ_ATXG01000032.1 GCF_000421565.1 Agromyces subbeticus DSM 16689
GCGGGCTCGTGGGAGAACTCCCTCTGAGCCCTGCAGTATCAGCATGCGGCGCGGGCGGGCTCGTGGTAGAACTCCCTCATGTCGACGGATGTCGCGGAGCGGGCGAGGCCCGGTTCGTCGCGCGCGCCGACGGTCGGCGGGCTCGTCGGACTGCCCGTGCTCAGGGTCGCGCTCGTCGGGCTCGCGGCGCTCGCCACCTGGTTCGCGCTCGTCGCAGCGGGCGAGCAGGCGCCGTTCCCGCCCGGCATGCTGTTCGCCGCCGCGACGATGCTGCCGGTGAACGTGCTCTCGATCATTCTCGTGCGACGGGCGTTGCACCGTTCGGGTCAGCGGGCGCGCGATCTCATCGACTTCTCCTGGCGACGACTCGGTCGCGACGTGCTGTGGGGGCTGCTCTGGCTCGCGGTCATGTGGCTGCCGTTCATCCTCGCGGTCATGGCCGTGATGTTCGCCCTGCACGGCGGCTCTGCGCTCGAGCACTTCGACCGGGTCTTCTACGACGCGGATGCCGCGCCGCCGGTGAACCGGGTCGGGCTCACGGTGCTCGCCATCGTCTCGGTGGTGTCGTTCGCGCCGCTGAACGCGCCAGCCGAGGAGCTGATCTACCGCGGCTACTCGCAGTGGGGTCTCGAGCGGCGCTGGCCGCCGTTCTGGGCGATGGTCGTGCCCGCGGCGATCTTCGCGCTGCAGCACGTGTTCTACGCCGCGACCGCCGACGCGGTGCTCGTCTACCTCGCGGCGTTCTTCGTCTGGGGCATCGGCTCGGCGCTCATCGTGCATCGGCAGCGACGGCTGATGCCGATCATCATCGCCCATTTGCTCGTCAACCTCATGACGAGCGCGCCGGCGCTCGTGCTGCTCTTCCTCCCTGACGCCGCGTTCGCCACCTGACGACACCTGATTTCCGCCGCTGCGGGTCCGCCGCATACGGTTGCCGCATGGGCGAGCGCGACGTCGAACACGAGTGGCACGAATGGCAGCGGAGGCGCTGGCGGGCGGTGTCGGCCCCGTACGGCACGGCCGCGCTTCGCCACACGCATTGGCTCACCACGCATCCGACCGAGTTCGCCGGCGCGCCGGGCCGCTGGCGCCTGCAGAGCGGTGCGGTCGTCGGTGATTCGCTGCCGAACGGTGATTCCCCGCGCCTCGCGCCGGGCGACGAGCTCGAGTTCGACGTCGTGCGTCTGCGTGCCTTCGAGCGCGACGGCTCGCTCGCCCTTCGCATCATCGATCCGGATGCCCCGAGCCGCACGAGCCTCGACGGCATCGAGGTCTACCGGTTCTCGCCCGAGCGCATCGTGACGGGGCGGTTCACGCCAGCGGCCGTCGGGGCGACCCTCGACATCACCTCGGTCGACGGTCACGCGTCGAGTGGCGTGCTGGGCGGCACGATCGCCCTCGAGATCGACGGCGTGCCGGTCTCCCTCACCGTCACGCGCGACTCGAACGGCCTCTCTGCGGTGCTCGCCGACGCCACGAGCGGCGACGAGAGCTATCGCTTCCGGTTCCTGCGCGTGGCCGAGCCCGATGCCGATGGCGCGGTGGTCGTGGACTTCAACCGTGCGTACCTGCCGCCGTGCGCGTTCTCCGACGAGTACGTGTGCCCCCTGCCCCCGCCCGGCAACCGCTGGCCGGTCGCGCTGCGAGCGGGGGAGCGCCTGGCGGTGCGGCATCCGCACGCCGACCTCTCGAGCGAGGCCGCCGCCTGATTCGCGGCGAGCGAACCGCCTGTCGCGACGCACCGCTCCATGGTGGGATGAAGCATGACTTCTGTTCCACGCATCCAGCTCAACGACGGCCACTCGATTCCGCAGCTCGGCTTCGGGCTCTTCAAGGTCGATCCGACCGAGACCGAGCGCATCGTCACCGATGCGCTCGAGATCGGGTACCGGCACATCGACACGGCGCGCATCTACGGCAACGAGGCAGGCGTGGGTGCCGCGCTCGCCGACTCGGGCATCCCGCGTGAAGAGCTGTTCATCACGACGAAGCTGTGGAACGACGACCAGGGCACGCAATCGGTGCTCGACGCATTCGATGCCAGTCTTGAGCGGCTCGGGCTCGACTACCTCGACCTCTACCTGATCCACTGGCCGGCTCCGGCCAATGACCGATACGTCGAGACCTGGAAGGCGTTCGAGCAGCTGCGCGAGAGCGGGCGGGTGCGATCGATCGGCGTCTCGAACTTCCTCGTGCCGCATCTCGAGCGGCTGCTCGCCGAGACCGACGTCGTTCCCGCCGTCGACCAGATCGAGCTGCACCCGGCGCACCAGCAGCCGGCGACCACCGCGCTCGCCGAGGAGCACGGCATCGCGATCGAGGCGTGGGGCCCGCTCGGCCAGGGCAAATACCCGCTCTTCGAGCTGCCCGAGGTGGCCGATGCAGCTGCGACGCACGGCAAGAGCCCCGCACAGGTCGTCGTCCGCTGGCACCTGCAGCGCGGCCACATCGTGTTCCCGAAGTCGAATCGCCGCGAACGCATGGCCGAGAACTTCGAGGTCTTCGATTTCGAGCTGACCGACTCCGAGGTCGAGGCGATCACGGCGCTCGAACGTGACGGTCGCGTGAGCGCGCACCCCGACGACGTGAACTGAGCGGATGTCGCGGAATCCCCGTGTTTCGGCGCGACACGCCCGGGATGCATGCCGGATTTGCCGGGGTGCGGGGATCCGCGTAAATTCTTACTCATCGCCACGGCGGTGCGGGAAGCGGCTGAGAGATCAGGGCTTCCCGGCCGAGACGGCGAGATTCTTAGCCAAATAGCCTCGAAGTCGCATTGCGACTCGGTGATTTCAAGCCTAAGATGAAACTCCCACTTCAGAACGAACATGGCTCTCGAGTCGTGTTCTTGTTGTGTCAACAACCGCTGAGTGACTTCGAGAGATCGAAGCCGGCGCGTGAAGTGGTATGGTAGATAGGTTGCCCTGAGGGCAAGCCGATATGGCTGAAACTCAGGTGCGTCCGTTCCTTGAGAACTCAACAGCGTGCACTATGTTCAATGCCAATTTTATTGAACCCCAGCTTGCTCCTTTGGAGTGGGTATGGATTCCTTTGATTGATGG
>NZ_ATXG01000033.1 GCF_000421565.1 Agromyces subbeticus DSM 16689
AGCAGCAGCGAGGCGGTGAACGGGGTCGCGAAGCCGACGGTCACGATCAGGTCGTAGACGGCGCCCGCTCGCCCCCAGCGCGGGCGTACGTAGTCGGTGGCGGTGGTCGGACTGGCGAGTGCGAGTGCGTCGGTCATTCCGTCATGATCGACCCTGCACCATGGTGCAGGGTCAAGTCCGCGCACCCGGCCGGTGCACGCCGCAGACGACGGCGCGCTGGTCGAGTCGGTGCACGCCGCAGACGACGGCGCGCTGGTCGAGTCGGTGCACGCCGCAGACGACGGCGCGCTGGTCGAGTCGGTGCACGCCGCAGACGACGAAGGGGCGGATGCCGCAGCATCCGCCCCTTCGTGTCGTTCCGGCTACTCGCCCGACGCAGCCGCCAGGTCGGGGCTCACCGGACCGGTGCCGATGGCAGCGGCCGTGTTCACGCCGAGGCCCACGGGGAGCTCGCGCTGCGTGGTCGTGAAGAGGAACTCGCCGTCTTTGAAGTCGACGTGCACGTGATCGCCCGAATTGAGCTCGCCGTGCAGGATCTTCTCGGAGAGCCGGTCTTCGACCTCGTGCTGCACGGCGCGGCGCAGCGGGCGAGCACCGAGCGACGGGTCGAACCCGACCTCGATGAGCCGCTCCTTGGCCGCCTGCGTGAGCTCGACCGTCATGTCGCGGTCGAGCATGCGCTCGCTGAGGCGTTTGATGAAGAGGTCGACGATCTGCAGCAGCTCGGGCTTGGAGAGCTGCGGGAACACGATGACCTCGTCGACGCGGTTCAGGAACTCGGGCTTGAAGTGCTTCTTCAGCTCCTCTTTCACCTTGCCGCTCATGAGGTCGTAACCCGTGCGGGTGTCGCCCTCGAGCGCGAAGCCCACCGGGCCGCTCGAGATGTCTTTCGTGCCGAGGTTGGTCGTCATGATGATGACCGTGTTCTTGAAGTCGACGACCCGGCCCTGACCATCGGTCAACCGACCCTCTTCGAGGATCTGCAGGAGCGAGTTGAAGATGTCGGGGTGCGCCTTCTCGATCTCATCGAAGAGCACGACGCTGAACGGCTTGCGACGAACCTTCTCGGTGAGCTGGCCGCCCTCTTCGAAGCCGACGAACCCGGGAGGGGCGCCGAACAGTCGCGAGACCGTGTGCTTCTCGCCGTACTCCGACATGTCGAGCGAGATCATCGCCGCCTCGTCGTCGAACAGGAACTCGGCGAGCGCCTTGGCGAGCTCGGTCTTGCCGACGCCGGTGGGGCCGGCGAAGATGAACGAGCCCGATGGGCGCTTCGGGTCTTTCAGCCCGGCACGCGTGCGGCGGATCGTCTTGGCGAGGGCCGAGATGGCCTCTTCCTGACCGATGACGCGCTCGTGCAGCGCCTTCTCCATGAAGACGAGTCGCGACGACTCCTCTTCGGTGAGCTTGAAGACGGGGATGCCGGTGGCCTGCGCGAGCACCTCGGCGATCAGGCCCTCGTCGACGACCGCCGTGGTCTTGACGTCGCCCGACTTCCACTGCTTCTCGAGGCGCAGTCGCTCGCCGAGCAGGTTCTTCTCCTCGTCGCGCAACGACGCGGCCTTCTCGAAGTCCTGCTCTTCGATCGCGGTCTCTTTCGCGGCACGAACGACGGCGATCTTCTCGTCGAACTCGCGCAGCTCGGGCGGGCTCGAGAGGATCGAGAGGCGCAGGCGTGCGCCGGCCTCATCGATCAGGTCGATCGCCTTGTCGGGGAGGAACCGGTCGGAGACGTAACGGTCGGCGAGGTTCGCCGCGGCCACGAGGGCGCCATCGGTGATGGAGACCTTGTGGTGCGCCTCGTAGCGGTCGCGCAGCCCCTTGAGGATGTTGATCGTGTGGGGCAGGCTCGGCTCGGCGACCTGGATCGGCTGGAAGCGACGCTCGAGCGCGGCGTCCTTCTCGAAGTGCTTGCGGTACTCGTCGAGCGTGGTCGCACCGATCGTCTGCAGCTCGCCGCGAGCGAGGAGCGGCTTCAGGATCGACGCGGCGTCGATGGCGCCCTCGGCGGCACCGGCACCCACGAGGGTGTGGATCTCGTCGATGAAGACGATGATGTCGCCGCGCGTACGGATCTCTTTCGTGACCTTCTTCAGGCGCTCTTCGAAGTCACCGCGGTAGCGGGAGCCGGCGATGAGCGAGCCCAGGTCGAGCGAGTAGAGCTGCTTGTCTTTCAGCGTCTCTGGCACCTCGCCCTTGACGATCGCCTGTGCGAGGCCCTCGACGACGGCGGTCTTGCCGACGCCGGGCTCGCCGATCAGCACGGGGTTGTTCTTCGAGCGACGCGAGAGGATCTGCATGACCCGCTCGATCTCCTTCTCGCGCCCGATCACGGGGTCGAGCTTCGACTCGCGCGCGGCCTGCGTGAGGTTGCGGCCGAACTGGTCGAGGATCTGCGAGCCGCCCTGCGGCGTCTGCTGCTCGTTGGCCCCGACCTGCACCTGCTCTTTGCCCTGGTAGCCCGAGAGCAACTGGATGACCTGCTGGCGCACGCGGTTGAGGTCGGCGCCGAGCTTGACGAGCACCTGTGCGGCGACGCCCTCGCCCTCGCGAATGAGGCCGAGCAGGATGTGCTCGGTGCCGATGTAGTTGTG
>NZ_ATXG01000034.1 GCF_000421565.1 Agromyces subbeticus DSM 16689
CGGTTGATGCCCGCGCAGTGCGCGACGACCTCGCATCCCTCGAACGCTCGCGTCAGCGCGTCGACGTCACTGGTGTCGACGCCGGTGCGGCGAGACATGACGACGGATGCCTCGGGCCCCATCCGTTCGGCCAGGTGGCGTCCGACGAATCCGGTGCCGCCGGTGATCGCGGTGCGGGGGTGTGGGTGGGGCATGTCTCGGATGCTACTGGTCGGGGCGCTCTACGTCGTCGGGTACCTGTCACAGTGGGCGCGGCCTTGCCGCGGCCATAGCCTGTTGGGATGAGCGTCAGATGGAGTGGATCCCGCAATGGTGGGCTAAGGCCCGGACACATGCCACTCGTTCCACGGGTAACGATGGACTGCTTGATCAGCGGCCAAGTGGTGGCGTAGTGGCGTCAAAGATGGAGCGCGGCCTAATCCGTGTCGGACATGTCGTCTCTCCGAGGGAGCGGGACTCGACTGTCAGCGTGAGTTTCGACGATCACGGGGCGGAGGTGATCTGGCCGCGCGAAATCGGCTTCGAAGAAGCTTGGCAGCGCAACCAAGGGGAGTCGGCGCCTTCTACTCTGATCTTCAGGGACCATAGCGGCTACCTGACCTTGCGCGAAGGGTCAAGTGGCGGGATGTCAATGTCATCGGTTGGCTCCTCGCAGCAGCGGATCCGGTACCGATCGGTAGTCGAGACCGGCGCGAGTCATGCCGATTACGACCACATCAATGGGATGAGTTCGGAAGTCGAAGGCCTCGCGCGTTGGGCGAAGATGCACGCGGTCGATGGGCGGCTGGAGATCGACTCTGAACGGAAGTCGCCTCGAGTAGTGATTACAGCGGGGAACTTGGATCCGCGTGAGCTCGGTGGGCCGCTGGCGCTAACCCTTGCTACTTCGTTCAACCACGATCCGACGCCGACGAACGGGGTCTATTCGATCTCCGAGGCGCTCCATGTTCGAACTCGATCGTCGGAGACCGCGCCCTGGGAGGTGCACGCCGCAGCGCATCATATGATCCAAGATTTGATGTGCCTTGTGTATGGGTATCAGTGTCGGGCTCGGCTTGACTCAGTGATGCGGGAGGACGATCAGCAATTCGGCACCGACGATGAGCGGCGATGGTGGCCGAGTGTGTATGAGCCGACTTTCGGCCGGACGGATGACACCGCGGAACCGATGAAGGACAACCGTCAACCTCTGTTCTACCTGGATGAGACAGATCCGGTTCGTGTTGCCAATTGGTTGTCGGACTTCGATTCATGGTCTCGCCCGACTTGGATCGCCGTCACCACGTTGTTTCAGAAGAACTCAACTGTCGAGGCGCAACTTCTGCAGGTTGGTATTGCCCTGGAGGCGCTCGGGTACGCAATCTGGCGCCGCACGCCTCAGATCGGGGGACGCACGCCAACGTACGAGAGACTTCTGAAGTACGTGACAGATTCCATTGGCGTGGAGCTCTCCGCGATTTATGGCGACGGCGGCAACGCGGATGATTGGCGTCAGAAATTCAACTCCGCATTCAAGGGAGCCAAACACGCGGACAACCCACTGCCTGACGGTATCGACGCGATTAGGCGAGCACGAGAGGGCTTCACATTAATTCGGTGCTGGCTTGCCGTGGAACTAGGTGTAGAGCTGACGACATTGAAGCCCCGACTCGATCGGTCTCACGAGATGTTGTGAGTGGCCGCTAGCTACGGCCGACTCATGTAGGAGGACGAATCCGCGCAGAACGTGCTCCCGATGGCGGCTGCTGTGAAGTTCTGCCGTTGTTCGCTCGCTTAGCTCAACCGCGGTCAGCGGAGCGCACGCCCCAGCCGGCAGGCCGGTCGTTCCGCCGCCGGCCACTGCTGATGGGGGGTTCGCCAGGATGGCTCGATCTACCTGTTCTCGAACGGTGGCGATGAGATCCCATTCGTAGCCGTTCCGGCATTGATACTTGACAAGAACGTAGTGGTCCACACTTCCCCCTGCTTGCGCCGCAAGTGTGGCAGCATCGCCATCTAGAAGTCCAGAGTTGGGAGAGTCATTCCCCTCGGTTTGGGGTCACAGTTGGCAGTCGCAGTCGGGTCGCGCCCGCAGGAAACTCAGCATGATGACCTTTCGCACCCCGGCGCGCTTGGCCGCCTCGATCACGTTCGCGGTGCCCTCGATGTGCACCCGCTGGTAGCTCTGGTCGCCGATCTCGCGGTTGATGCCCGCGCAGTGCGCGACGACCTCGCATCCCTCGAACGCTCGCGTCAGCGCGTCGACGTCACT